>NZ_SDQC01000002.1 GCF_004153445.1 Allopusillimonas soli | reverse complement strand
CAGGACCGTGAAACGCCTTAGCGCCGATGATAGTGGACAGCTCGTCTGTGAAAGTAGGACATCGTCAGGCTCTTATTGCCAAAACCCCCGTGCCCAACCGGCTCGGGGGTTTTTTATTGCCCCCCGCCCGCTGCGGCGCCCCCGCGCCTGGCCGACTGCGACGGTGAGGTGCAGGCGCGCTCCTCCCCCAGGCGCTGGCATCCCTGATCTACGGCATTTTGGCTGAAGTGGCGTTCTAGATTGCGGGTAATGAGGATGGCGACAGCAGATTGATCCAGGCAACAGCGGCGCTGGATTTGTTCTTGCGGGGGCTGCTGGTCAAAACCCGAACCTGAGCCCGCCATAGAGCCAGGGCTTATGCGCCTAGGCAGGCCCGCCTTCGCCCAGATCCCAGTAGACGCCGGTCATGCCCAGCAACCCCTCTCGCAGTACGCCAGGCGGCAGATGCTCGTTTGGCGCATGCTGCGAGCAGCCGGGGTAGGAATGTGGCACCCAGACGGTGCGCAGGCCCAAGACATCGGTGAAGATATCATTGGGCAGCGACCCACCCAGGTTGGGCAGGATGGCGGGTTTTTTACCTGTGGTGCGCGCAAGCGATGCAACCGTCCATTGCACCCATGGATCGTCCGGGTCTATCCGGGTGGCCTGGAATCTTGTTTCGCCTGTTGATTCGATGCGCACCATGGGAAAGCCCTGCCGGTCCAGATGACGGCGCAGGGCGGGAACGATCTGATCGGGATCTATGCCGACCACGAAGCGCAACTGGCAGCGCGCCCAGGCACGCGGTGGAATCGCATTGACCGGGGTGGCCGGGTTGCCTGTCTTGAATGCCAGCACTTCAAACGAACACCAGCCGAATACGCGTTCCGCGGGCGTGAGGCCCGGTTCGCCCCATTCCGGCTCGATGACCGGGCCGCTGGTGCCGCCATCCACTTCGCAATCGGCCAGCGCCCGACGCACCGAATCGGGCAGGGAGTCAGGCACCCATTCAGGGATACGGATTTGCCCGTTGGCCGAGACGATACTGGCCAAGGCGTGGGCCAACTGTATGCCAGGGTTGGAAATCAGTCCTCCCCAGTTGCCCGAGTGGTGCCCACCTTCGCGGGCATCGATTACCAAATCGATGTTGAGACTGCCTCGCGAGCCAAGAAAAACTGTGGGTCGTTCGGCGTTCAACCGCGGGCCGTCCGATGCCAGCAGCATGTCAGCCTGCAGCATCTCGCGGTGCGCGTCACAAACGTCCCGCAGGCCCGGAGATCCGGTTTCTTCACCCATTTCAATCAGGTACTTGGCATTGAAATTCAGGCGGCCGCGCGTGTCCAGCACAGCACGCATGGCCTCCATGTTGACGGTATGCTGACCCTTGTTGTCCGCGATGCCGCGGCCATACCACATACCGTCTGATTCCGTCAGCGCCCATGGGCCGACACCTGCCTTCCACTCGGCATCCAGGCCGCGTATAACGTCGCCGTGGCCATAGCCGAGGACGGTGGGCAAGTTCTGGCCTTCCAGCCTTTCCGCGTATAAAAACGGTGCCTTGGCGTCGGGATGCGTCAGTGTCCTGCATGTAAAACCCATGGATTCGAAGGCGGGGCGCATTTCCGCGTCCAGGTACTCGGCGAGGACCTGTCCACGCTCGGGGTTCTGGCTTTCGGTGGGCATTGCAATACGGCGGGCCAGTGTTGCCTTGAATGTGCCGGAATCAAAACAGTCGGCGGTCTGCGAAAGCGCGCGTTCGCGTGTCACGATACAAGTCCTTGTTCAAGTGTTTGCGAATATAGATGGCAGGAAACCAGCGCCTCCCCATCCTGTGTGACGGCAGGGGCCTGCTGGTCGCAGCATGCCATGCGCTGGGCGCAGCGCGGATGGAAAGTACAGCCAGGCGGTGGATTGATCGGATCAGGGAAGGAGAGGCCCAGACCTATGTCGGGTATGCCCAGGCCGGTTTCAGGCGTCAGGACGGATGCCAGCAGCGCCTGTGTATAGGGATGGCGCGGCTGACCAAAAAGCGTGTGAGTGCGGTTGTATTCCACGACGCGCCCAAGATACATGACAGCCACATGGGTGGCGATATGTTCCACTACAGCCAGATTGTGGCTGATGAACACATAGGTCAGATTGAATTGCTCGCGCAGATCGAGCAAGAGGTTGAGAATCTGTGCTTGCACCGACACATCCAGGGCAGATGTGGGCTCATCGCACACGACGATGTCCGGGCGCATGACAAGGGCGCGTGCAATGGCCACGCGCTGGCGTTGTCCTCCAGACAGCTGGCCTGGTGTACTGTTGGCGTGGCGGGTACTGAGGCCGACGCGTTCCAGCATGTCCATGACCTGCCTGCGTCGTTCGGCCTGCGTGCCCAAGCCATGCACGTCCAGCGGGAACGCGACGATGTCTGCTACCATGCGGCGTGGATTGAGCGAGGAATAAGGATCCTGGAAAACAGGCTGGACGCGGCGCGACACCGATCGCCTGTCCATGGTGCGTATGTCCTGGCCGTCCAGCAGGATGGTGCCTCTGGTGGGCGGTGTGAGGCCCAGCAGCATGCGTGCGAGCGTGGACTTGCCGCATCCGGATTCACCGACGATGCCCAGCACGTCCCCGCGCTGAACGGCGAGATCGACGCCATTGACGGCATGCAGGGTCTGGCGAGGCCTGAACATCCCGGCATCCACGGAGAACTCGCGCACGAGATCCTGCGCCGCAAGCATTGCGCTCATGCTGAAACCTCCAGCGTTTCATGTATGCAGCGCCACCGCTGCCCATCCGGATTGCCTTGCACGGGGATTGCCTCGCTGCAACAGGGCTGGGCATAGGCACAGCGGTCCCGAAAGGCGCAGCCCTGCTGCGGCCCTATCAGGGAGGGCACCATCCCTGGAATCGTGCCCAGCTTGCCGCCCGGTTCGGTCCGTCCTGGTATGGGAATGCATCGCATGAGGCCAAGCGTATAGGGATGATGTGGTTCGCCGAATATGCTTGCCGCCTCGCCTTCTTCGACAATCTCTCCCGCGTACATAATGGCCACCCGGTCGGCGATGCGGGCCACGATACCCAGGTCGTGCGTGATGAGTATCATGGCGATGCCCAGTTCCGCCTGCAGATCCGCAAGCAGGCGCAGGATCTGTGCCTGAATGGTGACATCCAGCGCGGTGCTGGGCTCGTCGGCAATCAGCAGCTCAGGTCCGCACATCAAGGCCATGGCGATCATGACACGCTGGCGCAGTCCGCCTGAAAGCTGGTGGGGATACTGGCCCAGGCGGCGGCCGGCCGAGGCGATGCCGACTTTTTCCAGCAGCTCGATGGCGCGCTCGCGGGCCTGGGCCTGCGATGCCTGCCTATGCAGCATGTAATGCTCCATCAGTTGGTCGCCGATGGTGTAGGCCGGGTTGAGGGCGGTCATGGGCTCCTGGAAGATCATGGCCATCTTGTTTCCTCGCAAGGCATTGATCTGGCGCTTGCCTGCGGTTCGCATGTCCTGGCCCTGAAATGTAAAGCGGGTCACCGTGCGCTGGGCCTGACGGGGCAGCAGGCCCATCAGGGCGAGCGATGTCATCGATTTTCCGCAGCCCGATTCGCCCACCAGGCAAAGGGTCTGGCCACGCTTCACATCGAACGAGATGCCGCGCACCGCATGTAATACGCCGGCCGCGGTGTGGATATCCACCTGCAGGCCTTCTATGCTCAGAACAGTTTCTTCATCCTGCATGGTCAGGCGCGCTCCTCGGGAGTCAGGAAGTGGTGCAGGCCGTCGCCGGCAAGATTGATCGCGAAAATAAGCACGGCGAGCGCCGTACCCGGAATGGCGATCAGCCAGAAGGAAAAGAACATATAGGCCTTGGCCTCCGAGATCATCAGCCCCCACGAAGGCAGCGGCGGCTGCACGCCCAGGCCCAGAAAGGACAGGGCCGCCTCAAGCAGAATGGCGCTGGCGGCCTCCAATGTGGCGATCACAATAAGATGAGGAATGACATTGGGCAGGACTTCACTGAGTATGATGCGCAGCGTGGAGGCGCCGGCGGCCTGCGCCGCGGCCACATATTCCTGGGTGCGCACCTGTTGCGTCGCACCACGCATCACGACCGCGAAACGGTCCCATTTCAGCAGGCCCAGTACCCATATCACCACCCCCAGGGAGCCGCCCACGATGGCAACCGTGGCCAGCGCCACCAGTATCACCGGCATGGCCAGGCGTGTGGTGACCAGAAAGGAAACGAACATGTCGGTGCGGCCGCCGAAATAGCCCGCAAGCAGGCCCATGGTGGTGCCGATCGTGCCCGA
Source organism: Allopusillimonas soli (assembly GCF_004153445.1). Lineage (GTDB taxonomy): Bacteria > Pseudomonadota > Gammaproteobacteria > Burkholderiales > Burkholderiaceae_B > Allopusillimonas > Allopusillimonas soli. Next base: position 853,033 of record NZ_SDQC01000002.1, on the reverse strand, counting down.
AATGAGTGCCACGCTTGCCCCGATGATGAGCGATATGCGTGCGCCATACAGGAGCCGGGACAGATAGTCGCGGCCGAGCTGATCCGTGCCGAGCGGATGCAGCCAGGTGCCCTTGTCGTACCAGAAGGGCGGGGCATTGCGATAGGCAAGATCCTGAACATACGGGTCGTGGGGAGCCAGCCATGGCGCCAGCAAGGCGATCAGTACAATCAAAATGAGCAGGCCGCCGCCGACGGTGAGTGCGCGGTTGGCAAGCACCCGACGCCATAGCGGCTTGCGGCCATTGGTGGCGGGCGCGGGCGGCGAGCCTGCGGCGATGGTTGCGACGGGAGGGATGCCTGCCATATTTTTCACGATACCCGTATGCGAGGATCAAGCCAGGCATTGGCCAGATCCGCTGCCAATGTCAGCAGCACGTAGATGACGGACAGCAGCAACACGATGGACTGCATGACCGGATAGTCCTTGAAAGTAATGCTTTGGTAGGCCAGATAGCCTAGCCCGTCCAGTGCGAAAATGGTTTCTATGACAACCGAGCCGCCCAGCAGGTAGCCCAATTGCACTGCCGCCAACGCCACAACGGGAACGATGGCGTTGCGCAGCGCATGCTTGAATACCACACGCGACGCGGGCAGACCCTTGGCACGCGCCGTACGGATGTAGTCGGCGCTCAGTACCTCTATCATGCCTGCGCGTATCAAGCGCATGAAGGCGGGCGCCACGTAGTAGCCCAGCGCAATGGCGGGCATGACGAAGTGCTTCCAGGTATTGCTGCCCGACACGGGCAACACATGCCAGGTAATGGCCAACAGCATGATGAGAAGCAGAGCAAAGAAGAAGTTGGGCAGCGCCTGACCAAGCACGGCAATGGTCAGGCACAGGCGGTCTATCCACGAGTTCTTATAGATCGCCGCCAGCACGCCCAAGGGTATGGATATGAACAGGGAAAAAGCCAGGGCGCACAAGCCCAGCTTGACGGTGGTTGCCAGCTTTTCCAGGATCAGCGGCCCCACCGCCGTCTTGAAGTACACCGATGTGCCGAAGTCTCCGCGAACGATATGCCAGAGCCAGTCCGCGTACTGGACGACTACGGGCCGGTCCAGGCCGTAAGCTTTGCGTATCATCTCGATGTCGGATTGACGCGCGCCTTCGCCGGCCAGGGCAATGGCGGGATCGCCCGAAAGATGTAGCAGCAGGTAGGCAATGACGGACACCGTCAATGCCACCAGCACCGACAAGCCCAGCCGTTTCAGCATGTATATCGGCATGTGTTGGCCCTATTTTCCCGATTACCTTCTTATTTCCAGCTCATGTCCCAGAAGCGTACAAGCTCGTCGGGATAGGCCTTGAAGTTCACCTCCTTGTTGGCCACGTAATACACGGGCAAAGACCAGAGCGGAATGGCATAGGCATGGTCGGCGATCAGCGTGAGCGCCTTCTTGTACAGTCCGTTGCGCTTGTCCTCGTCTATGGTGGTATTGCCTTCGGCCAGCAGCTTCTGCACCTCCTTGTCGCCCGTGACGTCATCCGAGCCGCCGCCAAAATACACGGGGGTCGAGGCCGAAACGTCGTTCACCAGATTGGAGCCCCACGTCTGGTGCGTAAGCGATGCCTTGCCCGACCGTATCATGTCGCGCATGGCGGCATACTGAAGAAAATTGAGCTTGGCGTCGATGCCGACGGCGCGCAGATAGCTGATGATCGCTTCAGTCTGGTTGCGTTCGCGGTAGGCAACAATGCTGGTCTGGAAGCCGTTGGGATAGCCTGCCTCGGCCAGCAGTTTCTTGGACAGTTCGGGGTTGTAATCGTAGATGGGCGCCCCTTCGTGCGTGCACCCCGTCTGCGAGGGTGTGCAGATGGTTTCGAGCAGTTCGGCTCCTTCACCCACAATATTCTTGACGATGGCTTTGCGGTCGATAGCATGTGCTATCGCCTTGCGCACTCGCTCATCCTTGAGCTGCGGGGTGGGCGTATCGTCGCGGATGTTGATTTGCATGAAGACGATACGCATGGTATTGCCGCTCTTGACCTGCAGATTGGGCATGGACTTGAGCTGCTCGGCCTGGTCCTTGGGCACATGCATGATGAAGTCTTCTCCGCCCGATATGACTTCAGCCATTTGCGTCTGGCGGTCGGGAATGAAACGGATGACGACCTTGCCTATCGTGGGCTGGCGCTTCGGCGATTCCTTGAAGTAGTCGGGGTTGCGTTCCAGGGTGATGGATTTGCCGGGATCATAGTCGGTCACTTTGTAGGGCCCGGTGCCTACCGGCTTGGCGCTCATGCCCTTGGGGCCGACCTCTTTGTAATACTTGGCGGGGTGTATCGCCACTGTGGTCGAGAGAAACTCCTTGGCCGCGGGGAAGGGCTCCTTGCTAATCACGCGGACCGTGTAGTCGTCGATTTTTTCCGCATGATCGATCCAACTGACGTTCTGTTGCGTGGTGGCCTTGCTGGCGGGGTCCGATACGAAATTCAGGGTATAGACAACCGAATCGGCATTAAATGGTTCACCATTATGGAACTTGATGCCGTGGCGCAACTTGAATTCCAGCGTGCGGTCATCGATTTGCTTCCAGCTTTCCGCCAGTTGTCCCTTGTATTCGTTGGTGAGCGGATCGCGGTACAGCAGCGTATCCCAGACATTGGCCGCAATGATGACGCCGATACGCACGTTGTTGAAATAGGGGTCTATGCTTTCCGGCGCCTGGTCGTAGGCCATGCGCAGCGTATCGTCAGCCTTGTTGGCCAATGCCGGCGCACCGGCGCCCAACAGGCCGGCGGCAATGAGGCTGGCGGCCAGGCCGCGCAGGACGCAACGCCGGCTTGTTGTCATGGCATGCAGCAGTGATTTCATGTCTCTTCCTCCCTATGGCCTGACTGGCCTTGTATACAATCTGGCGCTTTATTGCGCCATGAACTAGTGAAGTATCGCAGCCCCGTCTTGCCTAATTGGACATGCTATGCATATTATGGGTACACAAAATAATTTTGTATACCACTAATCGACGACTAGGCAAGATCAGGAAAACGATGATGAAACTCGACGAAGCCATCGCCTTTGCACAGGCGCATGAGTCCACATGGGATCGCGATGCCAAAGGAAAATTCGGGGTGCACCTGAATGATCCGCCGCCATGGAACAGGCTGTACGGACCCATCCATTCGCGCGGCCCCGCGTCGGGTGTCGTGTTGCGCGAAGGCAGGGAGCTGGCCGCCTGGGGGGAGGCTGATCGGGCCGATCTGACATTCAGCGTGGCGAAGATGTACCTGGCGCTACTGGCCGGCGTGGCGCATGACCGCGGCCTGTTGCCCGATGTGGATGCGCGCATCGGCGAGCGTCTGCCGGGCATTGGCTTTGACGAAGGCAACAATGCCCACATCACATGGAAGCACATGCTGCAGCAGACCAGTGAATGGGAGGGTACGCTTTGGGATATCCCCGACCAGGCCGACCGCTATCGCGCGGTAACCTTCGGCACCCCGCCCGATGGCCGCAAGGGCGATCCGCGCCCATTGCAGGCGGCGGGTACCTACTGGGAATACAACGATGTGCGTATCAACCAGCTGGCACTGGCCCTGCTTCATCTATTCCAGCAACCGCTGCCGGAGGTGTTCCGCGAGGCGATCATGCGTCCGGTTGGCGCAACCGAGGACTGGCAATGGGTGGGGTACGACAATGCCTGGGTGCAGATCAACGGACGGCGCGTGCAATCGGTGACGGGCGGCACGCACTGGGGCGGCGGCATGTCCATCAGTGCGCGCAACCAGGCCAAGGTGGGGCAGATGCTGCTTGACGAGGGTATGTCGCAAGGCAAGCGCGTACTGTCCGCCGAATGGATACAGCAAATGCGCCAGCCCTGCGATATCGCTCCGTATTATGGCTATCTGATCTGGCTCAACCATGAGCGCAAGATTTTCCCCAGCCTGCCGGCGTCGAGCTTTTTCGGTATCGGTGCGGGCAGTTCTTTTACCTGGGTCGAGCCGGAGAGCGGGCTGGTGGTCATTGTGCGCTGGTTGGAGGCGAGCCACGCCAATGATCTATTCGCGCAAATATTGCAGGCCGTTGACAAGGCCTGAACCGAGGGGAGGCCCGCCGGCCGCAGTACGCGATACATGACGGTTGTGGCTGGCCGCCGCATCCCGTCATGCGTAGCGGATGCGGCGGGCGTCAGGGCAGTGGATCGGTGGCCAGGGCGCGCGCCAGTACGCGCGCAACGTGCAAGGCCTGCATGCCGCCGTGTTCTCCAGTGCCATCGGCTATCTGGTGTCGGCAGCTGGTGCCGTCGGCAACCAGCAAGGTGTCGGGCCCCGCTTTGCGCACGGCCGGAAGCAGCGACAGCTCGGCCATCTGCATGGACACATCGTAGTGCGATGCGTCGTAGCCAAAGCTGCCGGCCATGCCGCAACAGCTTGAGTCGATCAGCTCCACCTCCAAGCCCGGTATCAGCGCCAGGATGCGCTGGATCGGCTTGATCGCATCGAACGCCTTCTGGTGGCAGTGGCCATGCAGCAGGGCGCGCTTCTGGGGCAAGGCGGCCAATTTCAAATCCAGGCGCCCGGCGTCGAGCTCGCGGGCCAGGAATTCCTCGAACAGCAGCGCGTTTCGGGATAGTGCGTCAGCCTGCTCGCCCAGTCCCATGACCAGGAATTCGTCGCGCAGGCTGAGCAGACAGGAAGGTTCCAGACCCACCACGGGCACGCCCAGCTCCACATAGGGCTGCAATGCATCCACAACACGGCGGGCCTCCTCGCGCGCCTGATCGACCAGGCCACTGGCCAAGTAGGTGCGTCCACAACACAGCGGCCTGTTCGCATGCGCATCGCCGGATGCGGGGCGCGCCACATGAACGCGATAGCCCGCCGCCTGCAGAACATGCAGCGCCGCCAGCGCATTCTCCGATTCGAAATAGTTGTTGAAGGTGTCGGCAAACAGCACCACGTCCGCATGGCCCGGAGGCTGCGCCGCATCGCGGCTTGCACAGGCGGCGCGCGCCTGCGGCGAAGCAAGAAAAGTGTCGCGCCGCCAGGTCGGAAGGCTGCGCCGCGCGGAAAAGCCCAATAGTTTTTCCGTCAAGGATGCCGCGCCGGGCACGGTGTTGCGCAGATTGAACAGCCATGGCAGGCTGGCTGCCCAAGGCGCCCAATGCGGCAGGCTGGCGATCAGTCGGTCCTTGAGTTTCAGGCCATATTTTTTATTGCGCTGATTGAGCACTTCAATCTTCATGCGCGCCATATCCACGCCGGTGGGGCAGTCGCGCTTGCAGCCTTTGCAGCTGACGCACAAATCCAGCGCCTGATGTACCTGGGGAGATGTGAGTGCGTCCGGCCCCAAGAGCCCGGAGAGCGCCAGTCGCAACGTGTTGGCCCTGCCGCGCGTGAGATGCTGCTCGTCCCGCGTGACGCGATAGCTTGGGCACATGGTGCCCGCGTCGAACTTGCGGCAATGGCCATTGTTGTTGCACATTTCCACGGCCTTGGCGAAACCGCCGGTATTGTCACTGCCTGTACCCGGCGCGCTCACGATGTTGGCGGCCGGGTCGCTGCGCACATTCCAGGCAGACCAGTCCAGCGCGGGCTTGAATCCGATGGTGCGATAATCGGGAGGAAAGCGATAGAGCGCCGTGTCATCCATGCGCGTGCTGCGCACAATCTTGCCCGGATTCATCAAGCCATCGGGATCGAAGACATCCTTGATGTCCTCGAACGCCTGCAGCAGCCGCGGGCCGAACTGCCAGGCCACCCATTCGCTGCGTACCAGGCCATCGCCATGCTCGCCCGAGAATGCGCCCTTGTACTCGCGCACCATGGCGGCGGCTTCCTGTGCGATGGCCCGCATCTTTTGTGCGCCATCGCGGCGCATGTCCAGAATGGGCCTGACATGCAGCGTGCCCACAGAGGCATGCGCATACCATGTCCCGCGTGTGCCGTGTCGGGCGAACACCTCCGTCAGCCGGCGCGTATATTCGGCCAGGTGAGTGAGCGGCACCGCGCAGTCTTCAATGAAGGAAACCGGCTTGCCGTCCCCGCGCATGCTCATCATGATGTTCAGACCCGCCTTGCGCACCGACCACAGGGCCTGTTGGGCTGGCGCATCGGGCATTTCCACGACAGATCCGGGCAGCCCGAGGTCGGCCATGAGCGTGACCAGATCGGCGAGCTTGCGCAGATCGTGCTCGTGATCGTCGCTGGCAAACTCCACCAGGAGAATGGCCTGCGGCTCGCCGTTCAGGGCCTTGTCGATAACGGGCCGGAAAGCGGGGTTGTCCCGCGCCAGATCTATCATTGTGCGGTCCACCAGCTCGACCGCGCACGGCCCCAGTGCGACGATGTGGCGCGTCAGGTCCATGGCCTGATAGAAGGTGGGGAAGTTGACCACGCCCAGCACCTTGCTGCCGGGCAGTGGCGCAAGCTTCAGCGTGATCTGGCGCGTGTAGGCCAACGTGCCCTCGCTGCCGACCAGCAAATGGGCCAGGTTCAGTGTGCCCGGTGGGCCGTAGGGGCGCGGGCTCTGCGGATTATAGATATCCAGGTTGTAGCCGCCGACGCGCCGCAGCACGGCGGGTACCCGTTGCGCGATCTCGTCGCGCTCGCGCTCGGCAATGGCCTGCACGCGCTGCATGATTTCGCGCACCCGCCGCGGGGCGTCCGTCATGTCGTCGGCCTGCGTGAAATGCGCCGCGGTGCCGTCCATCAGTGTGACGTCCATGGCCAGCACGTTGTGCACCATATTGCCGTAGGCTATGGAGCGGGAGCCGCAGGAATTATTGCCAGCCATGCCGCCCAGCGTGCATTGGGCGGCCGTGCTCACATCCACGGGAAACCATAGTCCATGCGGTTTCAGCCAGGCATTCAAGTGGTCCAGGACGATGCCCGGCTGTACCGTCACCGTGCGTGCCTGTGCATCGAAGTCCACGATCTGATTCAGATACTTGCTGTTGTCGATGACCAGCGCGGCGCCAACAGTCTGTCCGCATTGCGATGTACCCGCCCCCCGGGCCAGCACGGGCACCTCCAGTTCACGGCACAATGCCAGCGCGGCCGCGATATCGTCAACATTGCGAGGCACCAGCACGCCGACCGGCTCGATCTGGTAGATGGATGCGTCGGTAGCATAACGGCCGCGGGATGCCGGATCGAAGAGAACCTCGCCGGCCACCGCTCGCCGCAGGCGCCCGGAGAGTTCTGCCTGGCGGCCATGTTCGGATGTGGCAAATCGGGGGTGCGGCGCGTTCATGTGATTCCTGGCGTAGCGGGAGCAGGCCGATCAGCCTGCGGGGTTTGGGGGGCGGGTCTCCTGTCTCAAGCCTTCGAGCACGGCTTCGCCCTTGCGCTTCATGTGTTCGCGCATGATCCCGGACAAGCGCGCGCCGTCGCGGGCTTCAAGCGCATCGACCATGTCCAGATGCTCACGCATGGCGCGGTCCCATTTATCGTGATTGAGGTTTGAGCGAAAACGCAGATTCTGCAGCCGCAGGTTGATGCTGCGGTAGACCTCGGACAACAAGGGGTTGTGGCTGGCGGCATTGATCCTGTCGTGAATCTCGCGATTGACGTGATAGTAGGAGGACAGGTCTCCACGCGCGTGGCAGGCCTGCATCTCGAAGGTGAGCGCGCGTATCTCGATAATTTCGCGGTCGCTGATGTGCAGGCATGCCAACTCACCCGACAGCGCCTCGAGCGCACCCATGACCTCGAAGCTCTGGCGGATATCGTCTTCGGACAGGGCAATGACCTGCGCGCCGCGGTTGGGCTGCATGCGCACCAGGCCATCCGCGCATAGCAAGCGGAACGCCTCGCGCAGCGGTGTCCGGGACACCTGCAGGCGTTCGCACAGCGCGCGCTCGTTCAGCCGCGTGCCTGCGGCCAGCTCGCCCTCGATGATCATATCGCGCAGGCGCTCGGCCACTGCGGTCGGCAGGGTGCGCCTGTCTATGGCCACGGGGGCGGTTTCGGTTTCTCCTTCTGCTGCCGATGCGAGCGTATCGTGAGCGTCATTTATTTTCATTTTGTATACCAAAATGTTGTGTGTCAAAGCGCCATGCGGGGATCAATGTCCGCCCGGTTGGGCGGAGATACCATGGCGTAGCCTGGATAAGGCTGTATTCGGAAATAAAAAGCCGGTAAGCAAAAAAATTTTACTTGCTTTCGATGGCACACGGTGATTATTATTCCTCACAGTTGGCATTTTGTATACCAAAAATATCAGGAGTGCTGCATGATTCCTCTCCAGTCGCATCCATCCGGCCGCCATTTTCTTCAGATCCCGGGGCCAAGCAATGTGCCCGACCGCATTCTGCGCGCGATCGACAATGTCACCATCGATCATCGCGGCCCCGAGTTCGGCGAACTGGGCAAGGCGGTGCTGGCTGGCATGAAGAAAATATTCAAGACGGAAAGCCACGTGGTGATCTATCCGGCTTCGGGCACGGGGGCGTGGGAGGCCGCGCTGGTGAACACATTGTCCCCGGGCGACCATGTGCTGATGGCGGAAACCGGCCATTTCGCCACGCTCTGGAAGCGCATGGCCGAGCGGCTCGGGCTGCATGTGCAATTCATGGAGGGGGACTGGCGCCACGGCGTGGATCCGGCCGCCGTCACGGCCGTCCTGCGGGCCGACACCGGGCATCGCTTCAAGGCTTTGTGTGTCGTGCACAACGAGACCGCAACCGGTGTTGTGACCGATGTGCACGCTGTGCGCAAGGCCATCGATGCCTGCGGGCATCCCGCGCTACTCATGGTCGATACGATTTCCTCGCTGGGCTCGGTCGATTACCGTCATGATGAATGGGGCGTGGACGTGACGGTATCGGGCTCCCAGAAGGGATTGATGCTGCCGCCGGGCCTGTCTTTCAATGCGATCAGCGCAAAAGCGCTTCAGGCGTCTGAAACAGCGACCCTGCGCCGCGCCTATTGGGACTGGCATGACATGCTGGCAATCAACCCGCGCGGCTATTTCCCCTATACCCCCGCCACCAATCTGCTCTACGGCCTGCATGAGGCGCTGGAGATGCTGTTCGAAGAAGGGCTGGACAATGTCTTTGCCCGCCACAAGCGTCTCGCGGCGGCCACGCGGGCTGCCGTCCAGGCATGGGGACTGGACATTCTCTGCAGTGATCCCGCGCAATACAGTCCTGTGCTGACGGCGGTGGTCATGCCGCAGGGGCACGGGGCGGATGCATTCCGCGCCACAGTGCTGCAGCACTTCAATATGTCGCTTGGTCAAGGCCTGAGCAAGCTTTCCGACCGCGTGTTCCGCATCGGCCATCTGGGCTATTTCAACGAACTGTCGCTTTGCGGGACGCTGGCCGGTATAGAGATGGGCTTGTCGCTCGCGGGCGTTCCGCATCGCCAGGGCGGCGTGCAGGCTGCGATGACAATGCTGGCCGACACGGCCCATTCATCGCAAGAGGGGCAGTCCGGCAGCGACGACGTCAAGCGGCGCGCCTGATCAGATCTGTTTTCATTTTCCTCAGGAGGCAGTACCCGCAGCATCACTTCGACTCAAACATCCACGGGTCCCGCAAGACGGGGCGCATACGCAGCACGATATGGAGGAGACACCATGAAGCACGCTACCCGCAGTACATCGAAGACATTCTGGCGCCTGGCGCCACTGGCCCTCATGCTGGGCGCGACCTGCGCTCCCGCGCACGCCTGGGAACCCACGCGCCCGGTGGAAATCATTGTGCCGGCCGGAGCCGGCGGCGCATCGGATCAGATGGCGCGCACCATCCAAAGCATCATTCTCAAGCACAAGTTCATGGATCAGTCCATTCTTGTGCTGAACAAGGGCGGGGCGAGCGGTGCGGAAGGCATCATGGATACCAAGGCATCCGCCGGCAATCCGAACAAGCTCATGGTGGCTTTCTCAGCCATCTATACCTTGCCCATCGCCGTCAAGCTGCCGTTCAATTGGCGTGACCTGAATCCGGTGGCCATGATTGCCAAGGACGAGTTCCTGCTGTGGACGAACGCTGAAGCCAACTACAAGACGGCAAAGGACTATCTGGACGCCGTCAAGGCCAAGCCTGCCGGGACATTCAAGATGGGAGGCACTGGCGCCAAGCGCGAAGACCAGATCATCACGGTGGCGCTGGAAAAGGCCGCGGGCGTCAAGTTCACCTACGTGCCCTACAAGAGCGGCGGCGAGGCGGCAACCCAGTTGGTGGGCAAGCACACCGACTCCAACGTCAATAATCCGAGCGAGAACATTGCGCAGTGGCGGGCGGGGCAGCTGGATGCGCTGTGCGTTTTTTCCGATGAACGCATGCCCTACACGGACAAGGTCACCAAGACGCAGTCGTGGTCGGACATTCCCACTTGCAAGGAAGCGGGCTATGACGTGCAGTACCAGATGCTGCGCGGCTTTTTCCTTCCACCCAAGACCACTGCCGAACAGGCGAAATACTACGCCGATGTCCTCAAGAAAGTGAGTGAAACGCCGGAATGGAAAGCCTATCTGAACAAGCAGGCGCTGAATGGCCAGTATCTGACCGGGGATGACTATGTGAAATTCCTGGAGAAGGACGAGAAATACCATCAAACATTGATGCAGGAAGCCGGCCTGGCGGCCAAGTAGGCACCCGGGAGCCGGACCATGGACAAAGAGCAGACACGAAGCCGCATCTTCACATACAGCGGCGTGGACGCCATGACCGCGGTTGTTGTGGTCATCATCGGTGCCGTGATGATGGTGGACAATCATCGCATTGGCGTGGCGTGGGGGTCAGGCGGCCCGGAACCAGGCTACTTTCCGTATCACATCGGCATGATTCTGTGCTTCGCCGGCGTGGCGGTTTTCCTGAAATCGGTATTCGGCAAGCATCGCAACAATGAAGTTTTCGTGACTTGGCCTTGCTTCCGGCTTGTGTTGATGGTGCTGCTGCCGACGGCGGTCTACGTGCTGTTCATCCAGTTTCTTGGCATCTACGTGGCCTCCACGCTTTTCATTGGCGGCTTCATGCGCGTGCTGGGCAAGACCGGATGGCTCAAGACCGTGCTGATCAGTGTCGGCGTGAGCGTGCTGCTGTTCTGGATGTTCGAGATTCAGTTCATGGTACCGCTGCCCAAGGGACCCCTGGAATTGTGGCTGGGCTACTGAGGATCGAACAGGAGATCGAACGTGGATGAACTGGGTTTTCTTTTTCACGGTTTCGCGACAGTTCTGAGTTGGTACAACCTGGGCATGATGCTGGTGGGCCTGGTACTGGGTGTCATCATCGGCGTCCTCCCAGGGTTGGGAGGACCGAACGGCGTGGCCATTCTGCTGCCGCTCACGTTCACCATGCCGCCCACGTCGGCCATCATCATGCTGTCCTGCATTTATTGGGGGTCGCTGTTTGCCGGCGCCATCACCTCCATACTCTTTAATATTCCAGGGGAAACCTCGTCGGTGGCCACCACTTTCGACGGCTATCCCCTGGCGCAGCAGGGCAAGGCCGGCAACGCGCTCACGGCATCGTTTACTGGCTCCTTCTTTGGCGCACTGTCAGGCGTGCTGCTCATCACCTTTTTGGCGCCCATGGTGTCGCGCTTCGCGCTGCGCTTCGGGCCCGCGGAATTTTTCGCGGTGTTCCTGCTTACCTTCTGCAGCTTTGTGGGCACGGATCGCAAGACGCCCTTCAAGACCATTATCTCCATGATGCTGGGTTTCGGCCTGGCCGCCATAGGCATGGACACGGTCAGCGGCGGACTGCGCATGACCTTTGGCTGGTCGGAGCTACTGCGCGGCGTGGACTTCCTGGTTGTTGTGATTGGCCTGTTCGGCATCGGCGAGATTCTGGTGAGCATGGAGGAGGGCCTGAAGTTCGAGGGCAAGAGCGGGCGCATCAACCTGAAGGTCGTGCTGCAGACATGGCGTGAGCTGCCGCGCTACTGGGTGACCCTCGTACGCAGCACTGTTGTGGGATGCTGGATGGGCGTCACGCCAGGCGGCGCCACAGCGGCATCCTTCATGGGCTATGGACTAGCGCAGCGCTTTTCGCGCAACGGTCACAAGTTCGGTACCGGCGAGCTGGAGGGTGTGGTTGCGCCCGAGACGGCCGCGCACGCCTCGGGCACCTCCGCGCTGCTTCCCATGCTGGCGCTGGGCATTCCGGGTTCGGCCACGGCGGCCGTGCTGCTTGGCGGCCTGATGATCTGGGGCCTGCAGCCGGGGCCGCTGCTGTTCACGGAGCAAAAGGATTTTGTCTGGGGCCTGATTGCCAGCATGTATCTGGGCAACTTCGTAGGACTCATCATCGTGCTCAGCACTGTGCCGCTGTTTGCGGCCATCCTGCGCATCCCTTTTGCCATCGTCGCGCCCATCATTATTGTGGTGTGTGCGATCGGCGCCTACTCGGTGAACAATGCCATGCTCGATGTGTGGTTCATGCTGCTCTTCGGTTTTATCGGCTATGTGCTCAAGAAGCTCAGCTATCCACTGGCGCCCATGATTCTGGCGCTGGTGTTGGGAGACCGCATGGAGGACGCCTTCAGGCAGGCCATGTTGGGGCCAGGCACCGGCATGCATGTTTTCTGGTCCAATTCGCTTGTGGGCACCATCACCACGCTGGCCCTTGTCATGCTGGTATGGCCGCTGCTTTCATGGGGCTGGCGCAGGATGCGGGGCAAGCCGCCGATCACTGAAGAGAGCGCTGCCGTGAATCCCGCCAATGCCCGGGGGGTGCAATGAGCGAACTGATATTGACCGGACGCGAGGGCGCAATCGTCACGGTAACGCTCAATAGGCCGAACAAGCTCAACGCTATGACGCGCGATATGTGGGCGGGCCTGGGTGATTGCATACAGGCGCTGTCGGCCGACGACACGGTGAGGTGCATCATCCTGCGGGGCGCGGGCGATAAAGCTTTCTCGCCCGGCAACGATATTTCCGAATTTGAAACCCAGCGCGCCAGCAAGGCGCAGGCTATGGCATACGGGCGCATTATGCATGCGACCGCCGCAGCACTGGCCGAATGCCCACACCCCCTGGTGGCGCAGATACATGGCATCTGTGTGGGCGGTGGGCTGGAGATTGCGGCGCTATGCGACTTGCGCATTTGCGGCGAGTCCAGCCGCTTCGGTGCGCCGATCAAGAACCTGGGGCTGGTAATGGCATACCAGGAAATGGCCCCGCTCATTCGTCTCGCGGGGCCCGATACGGCATTGGAGATACTTCTGGAGGGTCGCATCTTCGGTGCGCACGAGGCGCGGGAGAAGCGGCTGGTGACGCGTGTCGTGCCGGATGCGCAGGTGGCGCAGGAAGCATGGCGCGCCGCGGAGCGGATTGCCGACGGGGCGCCCCTGGTGGCGCGATGGCATAAACAATTTGTGCGCCGCCTGGCCGATGCATCGCCCATTACCGAAAGCGAGTATGAAACCTGTTTTGACTGTTTCGATACCGAGGATTTCCGCGAAGGCTACGCCGCCTTCCTGGCCAAGCGCAAGCCGGTGTTCTCGGGGCGCTAACCCCGTGGGCGGCGTGTTGTCCGGCAGCGGCAGGGCAGGCCGTGCCGAATGCGGGCATGGCGCAATTCACGGCAGACAAGGAACCCGACGTGAAAACTTATTCTTCCCATCCAGGCCCCTTGGCCGGCATGAAAGTGCTCGAACTGGCTCAGATCATGGCCGGCCCCACTTGCGGCATGATGCTGGCCGACATGGGAGCCGATGTCGTCAAGGTGGAGAAGCTGCCGGGCGGCGATGATTCGCGGGGCTATCAGGAGCCGCGTGTCAACGGCGTATCCGCGCCGTTCATGATTCTGAATCGCAACAAGCGCGGCATTGCGCTCAATCTGAAGAAAGAAGCGGGGCGCGAGATACTGTTGCGGATGGTGCGCGATGCCGATGTGTTGACCGAGAATTATCGCCGCGGCACCATGGAGAAACTTGGCCTGGGCTACGATGTGCTCTCGCATGTCAATCCAGGGCTGATCTACTGCGCCATTTCAGGATATGGCCGCGACGGGCCCTACGAGAACAAGGCGGGCTTCGATCTGATCGCGCAGGGGTTTACCGGCCTGATGTCCATAACGGGAGAACCCGACCGGCCACCCGTCAAGACCGGCAATTCCATTGCGGACATCAATGCCGGCATTCTGGCCGCCGTCGGCATCACGGCGGCCTATGCGCACAAGCTGAAGACCGGTCAGGGACAGGTGGTTGACACCTCGTTGATGGAAGCAGGCCTGCAGCAGACCTACTGGCACGCCGCCATGTATTTCGCCACGGGCGAATCGCCCGGGCCCACGGGCTCGGCCCACCTGCTTGCCGCGCCTTATCAGGCCTTCCGTGTGCGGGACGGGTGGATCAACATAGGCGGCGCCAATCAGGCGAACTGGGAGCGCATTGCCAATGTGCTGGGCCATCCCGAGTGGCGTGAGGATCCCCGCTACGCCACCAACACGGCGCGCATGGCGCACCTTCCGGCGTTGACCGCAGACATGGAGACCGTGTTGCGCGAGCGCGACCAGGCCGACTGGCTGGCCGCATTCGATCAGGCGGGCGTACCCGCGGGGCCGGTGGCATCCATAGGCCAGGCCCTGTCGCACCCGCAGGCCAAGGCACGCGGCATGGTGGTGGATCTGACGCATCCGCAGGCGGGTCCCACACGCGCCCTGGGCTGCCCGATCCATTTTTCGGCCACGCCCACGCGCATAGACCGGCATGCCCCGGTGCTCGGGGAGCATACGCGGGAGTTGCTCGCTGAATACGGCTATGACGACGCGGACATCGATGCCTTTTGCAAGGAGGGCGTTGTACAGGATGCGGCCCTTGCAGGCTTTACAGCATCCTGAAAACACCCGATACTCATTTTTAACCATCCGCAATGCAGCGCTGTGGCGCGCGGCCCGCAAGGCGGCGTCATGCCTGCATGATGCGGAACGGTCGAGCTGTCACAACGCGCAACCGCCTCGGGAGATGAGCAGATGAACAGAAGAAATCTATTGAAGCTGGGTGGCCTGGCCGCGCTGGCCACGCCCTTGCCTTTCAAAGCCGTCTTTGCCGCTGAACCCGCCATTTTGCTTGGCGCACCCAACCCCATGTCGGGGCCGTTTGCCGCGAATGGCAAGTTTGCCGAAATGGGCATGAAGCTTTTCGTGGAGGAAACCAAGGCGGTGCTGGGGCGCCCCCTGGCGTACCGGGTGCTGGACACGCAGGGCAAGCCGGCCATTGCCGTGCGCCAGGTGCAAGACTTGTTCGAGCAGCAGCATGCCCGCTTTTTTGCCGGCGGCATACTCTCGTCCGGGGCGCTGGCCATGGGCAAGAGCCTGGCCAAGCAGGGCGGTATCTTCGTCACCACCGCCGGCGCGGATGAAATCACCGGATCAGACTGCAACAAGGCCACGTTCCGCTGGTCGGTACCCACCTACGGTGCCATACGGCAGACGATAGGCCCGCTGATCGAGCGGCTGCCGGATGCCAAGCGCTGGTACACCATCACGCCGCAGTATGTGTTCGGCGAGGGCCTGCTTTCCGCCACCAAGGATATCCTGAAGGAGCATGGGCTCGAGCATGTGGGCAACAGCTATCACTCTCTGGACGAGAGAGAATTCAGCGGCTATCTGACCAACGCGATGGCGGCCAAGCCCGACGTGCTGGTTCTGCTCAACTTCGGTTCCCAGAGTTCGGAAACCCTGCGCCAGGCTGTCAGCTTTGGCATCAAGAACCAGGCCACTATTTTGCTGGCATGGGCGTCGGGCCTGGAACAATTCGAATCGCTGGGCGCCGACCTTTGCCAGGATGTTTATTTCGGCGTCCAGTATTGGCACACCATCGACAGCCCGCTCAATCACAATCTAGTAGAGCAGACCCAGGCCATGTACAATCGCATGCCCAACTACAGTCTGGCTGGCAGCTACATCATTGCCAAGATGATTGTGGACGGCATCGCCAAGGCTGCCGATGCCGATCCGGCAAAAGTCATTGCGGCGATGGAAGGCACGGTTTACGACGGCCTCACAGGCTCTGAAACCATACGCAAGCAGGACCACCAGGTCATCAAGAACTACTACTTGCTCAAGGGAAAACCCAAGGATCAGATGAAAGACAAGGATGACTATTGCGAGATCATCCAGGGCGGGCAGTCGTTCCTGGATCCCGAGCAGGCCGGCTGCAAAATGCCTGCCTGATCACCGAGCCGGCACGCGACGCTCCGCATGAACGTCTACGTACTGCAGGTCATCAATGGCGTGGGAATAGGCATGATCTATTTCCTGCTCGCTGTCGGGCTGTCCATCGTTTTTGGGCTTCTGCGCTTCGTGAATTTTGCACATGGGGCCTTCTATCTGTTGGGCGCCTATGCCTGTTACGCGCTCATGCAGCAGGGGCTGGGGTTCTGGGGCACGCTCGTGCTTGCGCCCATTCTGGTTGGGGCAGCGGCCTGGTTGGCCGAGCGTCTGCTGCTGCGGCGCATGTACGACCTGCCGCATGAGTTCCACATTCTGTTCACCCTGGGCCTGGCATGGGCTATACAGGAGCTGGTGATTCTGTACTGGGGACCGGTGGGTGTGAATGTGCCGCCGCCCGACCTGCTCAAGGGCGTGGTCATGTGGGGCAGCTTCATCTATCCCAAGTACAGGCTGTTTCTCATTGCCTTCTCGGCACTGCTTGCGTTGGCGATATGGCTGCTGCTCGAACGCACGCGCCTGGGCAGCATCGTGCGGGCCGGCAGTGAGCAGGCCGACATGGTCATGCTGCTGCGCATCAATGTCTATCGCGTCTTCGGTCTGGTCTTCGCGCTGGGTGCCGCCACGGCGGGGTTGGCTGGCGCGCTTGCCGCGCCGCTGCGCGGGGTTGAGCCCTTCATGGGTGTCGAGGCGCTCGCCGTGGCCTTCGTGGTCGTGGTGGTGGGCGGAATGGGCAGTTTCAGCGGCGCCCTCATCGGCGGCCTGCTGGTCGGTATAGTTCAAAGCATCATGAGTACGCTCTGGCCTCAGGGTGCCAGCCTCATGATCTACATCGCCATGGCGCTGGTGCTGCTGCTGCGGCCCGACGGTCTCATGGGGAGGAGCCAATGACTGCCATTGTGCGCCGCTATCTGTCGCTTGCCGCAGCCGTGGCCGGCGTGCTTCTGCTGCCGCTGTTCCTGCAGTCCGGTTCGCTGGCCAGCGAGGTTCTCATCTTCGCGATGGCGGGGCTGGGCTGCAATCTTCTGCTCGGCTATACGGGGTTGCTGTCCTTCGGGCAGGGCATATTCTTCGGGGTGGGCAGCTATGCGGTGGGCATACTCCTGACACGCACGGGCCTGCCTATGCCGGCCGCGCTCCTGGCGGCATGCGTGGCAGGCATGGTGGTGGCCGCTGTGGTGGGATGGCTCGCCATCCGCCAGAAAGGCGTGTATTTCGTCATGTTGACGCTGGCCCTGGCGCAGATGTTCTATTTCATCGCTTATTCCGTGCCTGAATGGACGGGCGGCGATAATGGATTGATGGATATTCCCACGCCGCCGCTTTCCGTTGGTGGCATGGTGCTGCTGCCCAATGATTCCGCCTGGGCCTACTACACCTTTGTGGCTATTTTGTTCATATTGGTTTTCTGGGGCATGCAGCGTATCGTGGCATCCATTTTCGGCCGCACATTGCTGGCCATCCGCGACAATACGGCACGGGCGTCGGCCCTGGGCTACGATGTCGTGCATTTCAAGCTCGCCGCCTTCATCATCTCGGGCGCCGTCACCGCGCTGGCCGGCGCGCTCTACGCGATGATGACCAATATCGCGCCGCTCAGCAGCATCAGCTACCACATGAGCGAGGTTATCTTGCTGATCACCGTGTTGGGCGGCACCGGCAGCCTGATCGCATCCATGCTGGGTGCGGCTTTCTATGTGCTGGTGTCCGACTGGTTGTCGGGCCTGTGGCCGCGCTGGCTGCTGCTCTTCGGTCTTTTGCTCATGGCGGTGAGCCTGTATATGCAGGGCGGCCTGTGGGGCGCATGCCGGCTGGCCGCCATGAGGCTGCGGCCCCGCTCCGATTCCGGCGCGCAGGCCGCCGGCAAGGAGGCGCCATGATGGATGCGCGCGAGGCATTCGAAAACCGCCAGCCGGACGGGCCGCGCAATGCGGTGCACGCGGGCCGCCCCCTACTGTTGGCAGACAATGTGGTCAAGCGCTACGGGAAATTCCAGGCGCTGTCCGGCGTCAGCCTGTCCGTGCAGCCCAATACCGTACATTCGGTCATCGGGCCCAATGGCGCGGGGAAAACCACGCTGTTTCACACGCTCACAGGCACCGTTCCGCTGACCTCGGGCGCCATTCACCTCGATGGCCGCAACATCAGCCACCTGCCGGATCATGCGCGCGTTCAACTGGGCGTGGCGCGCTCTTTCCAGGTCACATCGCTGTTTCCCAGCCTGACGGTGCGCGAGAACCTGCGCCTGGCGGCGCAGGGCGTGGCGCCGCGCCAGGCAATGCGGTTCTGGTCCGGCCCCCTGGGGCGTGACGCACATGGCGATCTCATTGGCGCCATTGCCGAGCGCCTCGGCCTGCTGCGGGTGCTGGATCGAACCAGCAGCCAGTTGTCGCATGGCCAGCAGCGCCGCCTTGAAGTCGGGCTGGCACTTGCGGCGCGGCCCAAGGTTATTTTTCTCGATGAACCCACGTCGGGCATGGGCATCGATGATATCGATTCCATGAAGGCCATTATTGCGGGGTTGCGCAGCGACCTGACCGTGGTGCTGATCGAGCACAATATGGGTATCGTCATGGATATTTCCGATACGATTACCGTCATGCATTTGGGCAAAGTGCTGGTGGAAGGGACGCCCAGGGCAGTGAGACAGGACGAGGCCGTGCGCCGCGCCTACCTGGGCAATATGATGACCGGAGGGCGCTGATCCATGCTTGATGTTCAGGACATTCATGTCTTCTATGGACAAAGCCATGTCATCCAGGGCGTGTCGCTGACTGTGCGGCAAGGCGAGGTGGTATGCCTGCTGGGGCGCAACGGGGCGGGAAAATCCACCACCATGAAAAGTATCATGGGGCTGGTACCGGCGCGCGGCGGCCGGATTGTATTCAAAGGCCAGGATATCACCGCGCTGCCCACTCACCGCATCGCCGATCGCAATATCTGTTTCGTGCCCGAGGATCGGGGTATCTTCCGGCTGCTGACCGTGGAGGAAAACCTCAAGCTTGCCGCGCATGCGGGCTCGGACTGGTCATTGGATGATATCTATCGGGTATTTCCCCGGCTGCACGAGCGGCGGCGCAATGGCGGCGGCCAATTGTCCGGCGGAGAGCAGCAGATGCTGGCAATCGGCCGCGCGTTGATGAACGCTCCCGAGCTACTCATCCTGGACGAACCTGTCGAGGGCCTGGCGCCGGTCATTGTCGACGAGATCGTCGAGCGTCTTAAACTCATACGCGAGCGTGGCATCGCCATTCTCCTTATCGAGCAGAATCTCGAGGTCTGTACGCAACTGGCTGATCGGCATTACATTCTGGAGAGCGGGCGCATCGTCTACGAGAACGACAACGCAGGCTTTACGGCCGACAACGGCATCAAGGACAAATACTTGAGCGTGGGCGCCGAGACGCCGCCGCGCTAATTTTGAACGGAGTTTCCGCATGGATACTGTGGCAAGCAAGACGCACATGCTGCGCATCGATTCGGCGCGCCTATGGGATTCACTGATGGCGCTGGCGCGCATTGGCGCCACGCCTAAAGGTGGTGTATGCCGCCTTGCGTTGACCGACCTGGATCGGCAGGGCCGTGATCTGTTTGTCCAATGGGCGCGCGAGGCGGGCTGCGAGGTCCGAGTGGACCAGATCGGCAATATTTTCGCGCGGCGCGCGGGTGTCGAGAACAGCTTGCCGCCAGTAATGATGGGCAGCCACATCGACACGCAGCCCACAGGTGGCAAGTTCGACGGCAATTTCGGTGTGCTGGGCGGCCTGGAAGTGGTTCGCAGGCTCAACGACGCGGGCATCCGGACCTTGGCGCCCATCGAGGTGGTGGCCTGGACCAACGAGGAGGGTTCGCGCTTCGTGCCGGTGATGATGGGCTCGGGCGTGTTCGCAGGCGCCTTTGGCCTGGAGGATGTCCTGCCGCAGCAGGACACCGAAGGCAAGCGCGTTGGGGACGAGTTGCGGCGGATCGGCTATGCGGGGTCAGTGCCCGCGAAACATTTTCCCATCAAGGCCTATTTCGAGGCGCATATAGAACAAGGTCCGATACTGGAAGCCACCGACACTGTCATCGGTGTCGTGAAGGGCGCGCTGGGCCAGCGCTGGTACGATGTGACGGTGACAGGCATGGAGGCGCACGCAGGGCCGACGCCCATGGACTTGCGCAAGGATGCCTTGCTCGCTTCCGCTCGACTGATCACGGCGATCAACCAGATTGCACTGGATCATGCGCCGGATGCGCGGTCGACGGTGGGGTGGATCGATGCCTACCCCAATTCGCGTAATGTCATTCCGGGCACCGTGAAGTTCAGCGTGGATCTGCGGGCTGCCGATGATGACGTACTCGACGCCATGGATGCCGCGCTTGCCGCCGCGTGCCGGGCGCTGGCGGAGGAAGGTCGGGTGGATGTGCAGGTAAAGCAGGTGGTGTATTTTCCACCGCAACCGTTCGACGAGACGCAGGTGCAAGCTGTGCGATGCGCCAGCGAGCGGCTGTCGCTGCCGCATCGCGACATTGTCAGCGGCGCGGGCCATGATGCGGTATATCTGGCGCGTGTCACGCCTACGGCAATGATCTTCATTCCCTGCAAGGACGGCATCAGCCACAATGAGATCGAAGAAGCCAGCCAGGCGCATGTTGAGGCGGGCTGCAACGTCCTGCTGCATGCAGTGCTTGAACAGGCCGGCGTCGCGCCAGGCCACGCGGAGACTTGACATCAATGAAGATATTGATTGCACGCCTGAATCACGAGACGAATACATTTTCTCCTGTTCCTACGCGGCTGGAGGACTTTGGCCTGAACGGCCCCGACTACGATGCAGACGCCTACGCCGCCAACAAGGGGGCGCGCACGGCCATGGGCGCCTATATAGATCTGGCCGAAGCATTCGGCGCCCAGATTGTCACGCCTCTGTCGGCCACCGCCAATCCCAGCGGCCCCGTCGATGGGGATGCGTATCGGATCATGACGCATCACATTGTCGATGCGGCGGCAGGGTGTGATGCTGTCATGCTGGATCTGCATGGCGCCATGGTGGCCGAGAGCACGGATGACGGTGAGGGTGATCTTCTGGAGCGGCTCAGGATGGTCTGTCCGGATGCGCCCGTGGCCGTGGCGTTGGATCTGCACGGCAACGTTACACAGAAAATGATAGACAACGCCGATGTCATCGCGGGCTTCAAGACCTATCCACACGTGGACATGTATGAGGCTGGACATTTGGCGGGCAGCGTGCTCATTACGAAGCTAAAAGGGGAAGCCTCACCGGCACTTGCCTGGCGCCAGCTGCCGCTCATGACGCACACGCTCATGAGTGCCACACAGTCGCCCGCCATGCATGCCGCGGTCGAGAAGGCGAGAGCGCTGGAGCAGCGCGGCGAAATTCTCGCGGGCACGGTCATGGCCGGTTTTGCGCTGGCTGATATTCCTGCGCCTTGCCTCAGCGTGATCATCGTCGGAAAGGATAAGGCCAGTGCCCAGGCGCACGCCGACGCCCTGGCCGATGACATCTGGGCGCAGCGCGAAGGCTATGTGTATCACAGTCCCCCATTATCGGAATCGATCGCCCGGGCTCGCCATGCCCATGATGTGCCAGGCCTTGCCCATCCCGATTGCGGGGCCGCCAATGGCCCGGTATTGCTGCTGGATCACAGCGACAACTGTATGTCGGGCGGCACCTGCGATACCATGGATGTGTTGCAGGAGGCGCTGGCGCAAGGCTTGAGTAATATTGCCGTGGGACCCGTCTGCGATCCGGAAACGGTGGCTGCGCTGTTCGAGGCGGGCGAGGGTGCGCGGGTGACCGTGGACCTGGGCAACAAGCGCCCGCTGGAGAGTCTGGGTATTGTCAAGGCGCCGCTGCGTGTTGAAGGCACAGTAAGGCGTCTGGGCAGCGGCGAGTACGTGATCAGCGGCCCCACCTATACCGGCATGAAATGCGGCATGGGACGCACGGCGCTGTTCGAGTTCGATGGCGTGCAAGTCGTGGTGACCGAGAAAACACAGGAACCATGGGATTTGGGCGTGTTCACATGCGTGGGTGTCGATCCATCCACCAAGGATTATCTCCTGCTCAAGTCGCGCATGTACTGCCGGCCGGTGTTCTTTCCCATTGCCAAGGGCTATGTCGAGTGCGACAGCGCGGGTGTCACTAGCTCGAACTATGACTTGTTTCCATTTCGCAAGATAAGGCGGCCGGTTTATCCACTGGACGAAGTCAGTCGCTGACCTGGCTCGCGGCCGATCGGGTCCGTCCACACGCCCGGCCGCCGTGTTCGCTGCGCCGTCGGGCATGGCTATTGCTGGCCTTTCGGACCCGTTCCATCGATTGGGGGCGCATGCCGGCGCATCCGGCCAGGAAGCAAGGGGTCAGATCATGACGATTCAGAACGGATTCGGTTTGCTTGTACAGCTGAAACATTTTCCGCACCTTCGCAGCGGCTTCATGGCGATAGTGGCGATTGGCGTGCTGTGTGGCGCAAGTGCGGCGCAGGCGGACCTTACCGTACCCATCGCACAAGCGACTGAGCATGGTCCGGGGAAAGCGCTGGGCCAGATCACCATTTCAGAAAGCGAATACGGATTGGTTTTCACACCCGATATCAAGGGACTGAAGCCAGGCCTGCATGGTTTCCATGTGCACGAGAAGCCGAGCTGCGATCCCGCCGAGAAGGATGGCAAGATGACGCCGGCTGGCGGGGCGGGCCCGCACCTCGATCCCGATGGCGCGGGAAAGCACGGCGCGCCATGGGGAGATGGGCATCTTGGAGACCTGCCGGCACTGTATGTTGCCGAGGATGGCACTGCCACGCACCCCGTGCTCGCACCGCGCCTGAACAAGCTGAGCCAGGTCGAAGGGCACGCATTGATGTTGCACGAGGGGGGCGATAACTACTCCGACCATCCCATGAAGCTGGGCGGCGGCGGCGGACGATTCGCCTGCGGTGTTGTCAAGCAGCCATAGGCGGCCACGGGCGATGACCATTGACCGCAGGCCTTGCGGTGCGGGCGAGCGTGGCGACGCCGTAGTGCCTGTTCCGGTCAGCCCAGAAACACGCCATGTTCCGCCAGCGTCCGCTGCAGGCCGCGTATATCAATGGCGGCCACGCTGGTGCCGGTCTTCAGTGCCTGCGCAGCTGCCGTGCCAGCCGCTTCGCCCATGACGAAGCAGGCGCCGGACACGCGGGCGGCCGATTGGCCTTCGTGCGTCATGGATGCGCAGCGCCCGGCCACCAGGAGGTTGCCCGGCGCGCCGCTTGAGCGCCTGGGCAGCAGCATGCGGTAGGGCAACTGGTTGTAGCCACGGGATTCCGGTATAGGGGGCCATTCCCAGTGCACATCGCCGGCCACGTGTTTTTCCAGTGGCCAGCCATTCACGCCTATGGCATCATCGAAATCGGCGCAGCCCAATACGTCTTCCCGCGTGAGTTGATATTCGCCCACCACACGGCGGGTTTCCCGCACACCTATCTGGGGCGCGATTTCGAGTGCATAGGCTTGATCGAACCCTGGAATCTGCTCGCGCAGGAAACGCAGGAATTCCATGGCCTGTTGCCTGCCTTCGAGTTCGCCGCGGCTGAACGCGCGCGCGTCCGTGGCATCGATGGCCGTGCCGTCCTGGTTGGACAACTGTGTGACGTTCACTCGCCACTCGTAGGGATTCTTCATGGGGCGCACGATGGCGCCGTGGCGGGGAAACCGATACGCGCCGCTGTCCCTGAGCTGGTCCATGCGCTGGGGAATGTCGCGCCAGGCCTCGCCGGCGCGCGCATTGTCCACATTGCCCACCTTGAACATGAGGGTGGGATACAGCATTTGTCCAGGGCCGGTGCCTTTTTCGTAGGCCGCGCCCGCCCAATTTGCCAGGTCGCCGTCGCCCGAGCAGTCAATGAATACCTGTGCACGCACGGCCACCCGGCCGGACTTGGTTTCCAGAAAGAGACAGTCTATCTCGCCGTCTTCCTTTAGCGATACACCCACGCCCAGCGCATGGAACAGGATCTGTACGCCAGAGTCGACCAGGATGCCATCGGACGCGTACTTGAGCGCCGACATATCGTAGGCCTGCGCATGGACTTTGCCGAAGATGAGGTGGGGCACGCTTAGGCCGTCAAGTGCGCGCATGCGATCAAGAAGCTCGTCCGCCAACCCATGCACAACCTGCTTGCTTTCACCATGAACGTTGGCGTACAGGCCACAGAAGTTGGTGACGCCAGCCGCTGTTCCCATGCCGCCAAGAAAGCCGTACCGCTCCACCAGCAGCACCGACATATCCTGGCGCGCAGCCCGCGTCGCCGCCATCAGACCGGCAGGTCCGCCACCCAGCACGACCACGTCATATTCACCGAACAGCGGGATATCGCGAGCCGGCTCGTGAACAGAAGATGAAAGGGAGGCCATAAGCTTGATACCTTGTGTTGTGCTGCGACTTGTCGTGCTGCGATTGTGAAAATGCGGCGCGCCGGACGTCGCAGTGAACGCCGGCGCGCGAGGCGAGACTGCCGTCAGACGATCTATTGGCTCATCTGAATGTGATTGGCTTCGATGACCGGTTTCCAGCGGTCGAGGTCGGCCTGTACCGTGGCGCGCATTTCCTCGGGCGTATTGGCAACAGGCTCCATGTACATGCTGGCCAGTTTTTTCTTGACGGCATCCTGGTTCATGATCTTCACGATTTCATCATGCAGACGCGTTATGACCGGCTCGGGTGTGCCGGCAGGCGCGACAAAGCCCATCCATGCATCGCCTTCGATATTTTCCAGCCCAGATTCGGAAAGGGTGGGAAGGTCGGGCAGCACAGCCGAGCGCTTGGCTGTTGCCACAGCCAGCGCCTTGAGCTTGCCGGCGTCGACCTGGGCCATGACGGCCGCCGCGGGCAATACCGCCATTTGGGTTTCGCCTGCCAGAATAGCGGCCATGGCTTTCGATGAACCGGCATAGGGAACGTGAACGATCTGCGTGCCGCTGCGCGCAGCCAGGGCTTCCATGGCCAGATGGGAAATGCCGCCGGTGCCCATGGAGGAGAAGTTATATTTGCCGGGGTTCTCCTTTAATTTCTTGATGAGCGACGGCACGTCGTTCACGCCAAGGCTGGGCGCAACCACGAGCACGCTGGGCTGTGTCGCGGCGATAGTGATGTAGGCCAGATCTTTTTGCGGATCGTAGGGCAGGTCCTTGAAAAGTATGGTGTTGACCGCCAGAGGCCCTGAAATGGTGACGCCGAAGGTATAGCCGTCTGGCTCGGCCTTTGCCACTGTGTTGGTGCCGATGTTGCCGCCCGCACCGGGCTTGTTCTCGACCACCACAGATTGCCCCAGCACCGGCGTAAGTCCTTCTGCCACGATGCGTGCCAGCGTGTCCGGCGTGGAACCAGGGCCAAAAGGCACGATGAGGCGCAACGGCTTGCTGGGCCAGGCGTCCTGGGCGCTGGCCAGCGGGGCGCAGAACATCAGAGTGGCGGCGGCAAGCGCCGCGGCAAGGCGTGGGAATTTCATTCTTGTTTGTCTCCGGAACAGGGTTAGTCTCTCATCATACTAAGCGCGCTCGCTCACCGGCAAGCCGCAGCACGCCTCCGGCGATTATTGTGGCGTGCAGGCCTGTCGGGCGAAGCGAGCCTGGGTATGGCCAGGCGGATGCCAATAGATTAATCGGGTCGGTGTATACCCGTAAATCAATTGCAATGCGATTATTAAGTGTGTATTGCAATATAAATAGATTTATTCTCCTCGCATACGGCAACGGTGGAAAATTGCCCGGTCTGCAGGATATCCCATGAACATGCACCCTGTTGTTGAACGACTGATTGATGTGCTTGGCTCCTCCGCTGTGGTGTGGCGAAGCCGTGAAATGGCAGCCTATGTCGAAGACTGGCGGGGTCGCCATGCGGGGAAGGCCATGTGCGTGGCGCTGCCGTCCTCGACGGAGGAAGTGAGCGCCATAGTCAAACTGTGCGCAAGGGAACAAATACCCATTCTTCCGCAGGGGGGCAATACCAGCTTGTGTGGCGGCGCGGTGCCGTCCGGCGGCGAGCCGGCTCCCGTTGTTGTCAACCTGGCGCGCATGCGTCATGTGCGCAGTGTGGATGTTGACAACCACACAATGGAAGTCGAGGCTGGCTGCGTGCTGGCCGACATCCAGGCGCTTGCGGCGCAGCATGGCCTGCTTTATCCGATCAGCCTGGGATCTGAGGGCTCATGTCAGATTGGGGGCAATATCTCCACGAATGCGGGCGGCACGGGCGTGCTGCGCTACGGCAATACTCGGGAGAATATTCTGGGCCTGGAAGTGGTTCTGGCGGACGGCACGATTTGGGATGGATTGCGCGGTCTTCGCAAGGACAATACCGGTCTGGATCTGAAGCATCTGTTCATTGCCGCGGAAGGGACCATGGGCATTGTCACTGCAGCGATCCTGAAGCTGCATCCCCTGCCGCGCGCCTACGCCTTTGCCTGGGTTGCCGTGCGCAGCCCGCATGACGCGTTGCAACTGCTGACTCAATGCAGGGCGGCATTCGGCCCGCGCCTGACGGCATTTGAAATGATGAATGCGGCTCAACTGAACCTGGTGCTGGAGCATGTGCCTGGCCGGCGCAACCCGCTTGCGGGCAATCACAACTGGCATGTCCTGGTGGAGCTTGCGGACGACCAGGAAGGCGCCGAGGGCAGCCAGGACATGCAGCGCCTGCTTGAAAAGGCATATGCCCAAGGCCTGTTGCTGGACGCCGCCATCGCTGTCAGCGAGGCGCATCGCCATGAGATGTGGCAGGTGCGGCACAGCGTGTCGGAGGCCAACAAAAAAGCGGGCGTGGGGTTGACGTCGGACACGGCTGTGCCGGTTTCACGGGTGCCTGACTTTATCGACAAGGCCACCGCCGCGGTGCGCGAGATCGTCCCTGAAATTGGCGTTGTGGTGGTAGCCCACTTGGGAGACGGCAACGTGCATTTCATTCCCTTCTTTTCATTTAAGCAATGGGCGTCGCTTGACGCACCCGAAGCGACGGCCGAGTCGATACGCCGCGCCGTCAATGATGCAGCTTACGCTCTGGATGGCACATTCAGCGCCGAGCATGGCGTTGGCCAGGTATATGTGTCGCAGAGGGCCAGATATAAATTACCCGTGGAGCTTGCCATGATGCGGGCGGTGAAGCAGGCGTTTGATCCACATGACCTTTTGAACCCGGGGCGGCTCTTGCCCTGACGAGGCCTTTAATAGCCAGTACAAGGAGACATCATGAAACAGAACAGCAGATTCAGCCCTTCGCGCCGCAGCGCAATCAAGGCCGCCGCCGCGGGCATGGCCAGCCTGGCCATGCCCTTGATTTGGACGCCCGCGCGCGCCGCGGGAAAGCGCATCGTGGTGCGTGACGACGGCGGCATATACACCAAGGCTTATGGCGCTGTGTATTACCGTCCTTTCATGGAGAAGACGGGGATTGAAGTGGTTGGCGTGGCAGCGAATGCCGAGCCGACCGCGCAGATCAAGAGCATGGTTGAGACGGGGAGCTATACGTGGGACATGGCGAAAATCAGCAATCCCGCCATTCTCATCCTGACCAGCGGCAAGAAGAAGTATCTCCAGAAGCATGGTCTTGAATCCGATCCCGTTGTCGCGGAGATTCCCGCGCAATACAAGAACGACTATGGCGTGGGAACGAATGTGTATAGCACGGTGCTGGCGTACCGCAAGGATGCGTTCAAGGGCCGGGCGGCTCCCGAGTCCTGGGCGGATCTCTGGAATGTGAAGGATTTTCCAGGCCGCAGGGCGATGCGCAAGCATCCCTTCGATACGGTGGAGGAAGCCTTGATGGCCGATGGCGTTCCAGGAGACAAGGTCTATCCCTGCGACATGGACAGGGCTTTCAAGAAACTGGACGACATCAAGCAGGAGGTTGCAGTCTGGTGGACCAGCGGCGCACAGGTGGAGCAGATGCTGGGGTCGGGAGAGGTGGATATGGTGCCCACCTGGGTATCGCGCGCGCAGTCCGCCATTGCCAATGGCGCGCCCGTGGGCATTATCTGGAACCAGAATATCTGGGGCTGCGACAACTGGGCCATTCTCGAGGGTACGCCCAATGCCGACGCATGCAGGGAATTCATCAAATTTGCATCGGATCCGAAACGTATGGCTTCCTTGGTCGAGTATTTTGCGGCGGGCGTCACCCAGCCACGGGCGTTTGATTACATAAAACCCGAGATCGCAAAGAACTGCCCCACCAGCCCTGAAAACATCAAGACCGGTGTACCCATCAATGCGCAGTTCTGGCTTGACCATCAGCGCGAAGCGATAGAGCGTTTCAATGCATGGATTCTGGTCTAGCCGCCCGCCTGGCGTTTCGTTCTCCAACCACACATAGATCAATGGCTGCCTCGAATCTGCAAATACAAGGCCTGGCCAAGCGTTACGGCAATTTCGTTGCGCTCGCGCCGACGCATCTGGAAGTCGCCAGCGGCGAGTTCCTCACCCTGCTTGGCCCATCGGGCTCGGGCAAGACAACCTTGCTCAGCCTGATTGCCGGCTTGTCCAGGCCGGATGAAGGACGGCTGATTGTGAATGGCCGGGACATCACTGATGGCGCGCCCTATGAGCGCGACATCGGCATGGTGTTTCAGAACTACGCCTTGTTTCCTCACATGACGATAGAGGAAAACATTGCCTTCCCCCTGAAAATGCGCAACATGGACGGCGCGCAGATGCGGCGCAGAACGGCCGATGTCCTGGACCTCGTCCGCCTTCCGCACGTTGCGCAGCGCTATCCCAAGGCATTGTCGGGCGGACAGCAGCAGCGCATCGCACTGGCGCGTTGCATGGTCTATAACCCGTCCATCATTCTGATGGACGAGCCGCTGGGCGCGCTGGATAAGAAGCTGCGCGACCAGATGCAGTTGGAGATCAAGCGCATACACAGGCAATCGGGCACGACCATTATCTACGTCACGCATGATCAGGAGGAAGCGATGACGATGTCTGACCGCATTTGCCTAATGAATGCGGGTGCCATCGCGCAGTTGGGATCGCCCGCCGATCTCTACTTCCGCCCATGTTCGGTTTTCGTGGCGGACTTCCTGGGCGAGTCGAATATGTTCGATGCCGTCCTGACCGATGTGCAGCGTGGCAGCGCCGGCATACGGCTCGCCATGGGAGCAATGGGTCGTGCGACGCTGCACAATGACGACTTGAAGCCGGGTGACAGCGTCAAGGTGATGATACGTCCCCAGAATGTGCATCCAATGATGCCCGGGGAGCATGCGCCCGACGCCATGCACGGAGGGCCGGGCTTGTCGGGTAAGGTGCTTGACGTGATGGTGACTGGCAGTCTCACCAAGCTGTATGTGCAGGGAAAGGGCGAGAATGCCCTTATCGCGGCCTTCCCCACGCGTGCCGGCGCGCCAGGATTCACCGTCGGCCAGGAAGTGATGCTGGGCTGGCACGAAAGCGATGCTGTGGCATTGCCGGCATAGGGGGCGCGCATGCTGACGCCGATTCGCCGAATAAACACTCCGAGACTCAAGCACATCTTCATGAGCGCGCCGCTGTGCGTGGTGCTGCTGGTGCTGCTGGTATACCCGGTGGGGCAATTGTTGCTGCAGAGCGTGCTGGACGAGAACGGTGGATTTTCCCTTGAAAACTACACCCGGCTTTTTCATACGACAGTGTATCTGGACGTACTGTTGATCACGCTGAAGATTTCATTGTGGACCACGCTGTTTGCGGTATTGGCAGGATTCCCCGTTGCCTATCTGATTTCTTCGCTGCCCCGGCAGCGCAAGGGGCAGTGGCTGTTCTGGGTTGTGCTGTCCTTCTGGACGAGCTTTCTTGTGAGAACGTTCGCCTGGGTGGTGATACTGGGACGCAATGGCCCATTGAACCAGCTTCTTCAGGCCGTGGGCCTGATTGATACGCCGGCCAATCTGCTGTACCAGCTGGGCAGTGTCATTGTGGGCATGGTGCACGCCTTGATGCCACTGGCTGTGCTGACCATGCTGTCGGTCATGGAGAATATAGACCGGAACCTCCCCAGGGCAGCGGCTACCCTGGGTGCGCGGCCCGGCACCGCGTTCTGGAAGGTTTACTTCCCGCTGGCGCTTCCCGGCGTTGCCGCGGCGGGCATCATGGTTTTCGTGACGGCGATAGGGTTCTTCATTACACCGGCCCTGCTGGGCGGCCGCCATGAAACCATGATTACGCAATTGATCATCGTCCAGATCCAGCAAACGCTGAACTGGGGTTTTGCGGGCGCCATATCCGTGCTGCTTCTCCTGGTGGTGCTGATTGTTTTTGGCATATACGACAAGCTTCTGGGCCTGTCCACCATGACCGGGGCAGCGGTGGACAGGAATGCAGGCGGCGGACAGGGATATCTGCACCGTGCCGGTCAGGCGCTTCTTGACGCGCTGGCCCGCATTTCGGACCGTATTCTGGCCATGTGCCCGCGAGGACTGCGCCGCAACGCCGATGCGGGGCAGTCGCGGTTCATGTGGTGGTTGGTCGTGCTGGTGCTGATCTTCCTGAGTCTTCCCGCTTTTCTGATGGTGCCGCTTTCGTTCGGCGCGGATTCCGGGTTGAGCTGGCCGCCGCGCGGCTTTTCCTTGCAGTGGTATGAGCAAATGCTGGCCTCGCCCATGTGGATGAATGCCATTGTCCGCTCGCTGATCGTGGGCGTGGGGACGGCCGTGTTGTCCATGCTGATCGGAACGCCCGTGGCATTCATGTTGGTGCGTGGCAATGTACGCAGGCCGGGAATCTGGATGGCCTTCGTGCTTTCGCCCATTGTCGTGCCGCGCATGATTATTGCGGTCGGGCTGTTCTACTTCTTTGCGCGCGTCGGCCTGGTGGGAACCTCGATTGGGCTTGTATTGGGCCATACGGTCGTGGCGGTGCCCTATGTCGTCATTACCATGATGGCGGTGCTGCGCAACTATGATACGCGGCTGGATATGGCCGCGCAGAGCCTGGGCGCCCGGCCATGGCAAACGCTGCGCCACGTCACTTTTCCCATTCTGGGCGCCGGCATGCTGTCGTCCTTCCTGTTCGCCTTTGCCACGTCTTTCGACGAACTGACCATCGCGCTCTTTTCATCCGGTGGCATCAGCGCGACGTTGCCCAAGCAGTTCTGGGACGAGGTCACATTGCAGATTTCGCCTGTGATTGCCGCGGTGTCCACCTGCCTTTTCGCATTCATCGCCATTCTGATCTGGATTGCGGACCGGATGCGGCGACGCAGCCTGGCATAGCGGCTGTTTTGTATTTTCTGGATTAGGACAATGATAGATTCATGCAATTTACACGGAGTGCTTCCGGCCATTCCCACACCGGTTACCGGCGATGACCGCATCGATGTTCAGGCTACCCGTTGCCTGGTCGATGGCTTGATCGCACGGGGGGTTAATGGCATTGTGCCGCTTGGCGGAACGGGAGAGTACGGTTCGCTTTCGCGCCCCGAGCGTGTCCGCATGGCGCAGGCGTGCGTGCAGGCCGCCGGGGGCAGAGTGCCGGTTATCCCCGGCGTGCTGGATCCGGGATACTACGACGCAATGCAGGCGGCGCAGGAGTTTGCCGCAACGGGTGCCGACGCAGTCATGCTGTTGACCCCGTATTACACGCGCCCGACGCAGGCGGGCATACGCGACTACTTTTTGCGCTTTGCGGACGAGTCGCCGCTGCCCGTCCTGATCTACGAAATCCCTTACCGTACTCAGGTTTCCATCAGCCCGGATATACTGCATGTGCTGTCGGCCCATGAGCGCATCATCGGCATGAAGGCCTGCAATACCGATATGTATCACTTCCTGCGCACTATCGCCGGCGTCGATGCCGATTTTGCCGTGCTCAGCGGCGAGGATACGCTATTCCCCATGCATATCGCGGCGGGCGCGCGCGGCGGCATCGTGGTCACGGCCAGCGTACTGCCTCGCCCATGGCTGGACATGTATGCCCTGCTGAAGGAGGGCAGGATCGCCGATGCGCTTGCCCTTCACCGGCGTCTTATTCCTCTCCTGAATCTGGCATTCTCCGAAACGAATCCAGGGCCGCTCAAGTCGGTCATGGATCTGATCGGCATCGATGCTCCGCATGTGCTGCGCCCCTTGGTTCGGCCTGCGGCACCCTTGGAAAGCCAGTTGAGGGCGGAGCTGCGCAAACAGATCGAGGCGTTTGGCGAAGCGCCTGCTGCCTGAGGGCGGAGCCAGACTTTCAGGGGGCGTAGCGGTTGAACTGGGACTTGGAGATGGACGCCGCGGCGACCTGCACATGTTGTGCCAACTCGGCCTCGGCGCGCTCCAGTGTCCAGCGTGTCGTGGGCACGGCGATATTGATGGCGCTGACTGTGTTGCCGCGCAGATCCATGACGGGCGCCGCCACGGAAATGTCGCCGAGGACGGTTTCATTCTTGACGATGGCATAGCCGCGCTCTGCGGCCCGCTGCACTCTGCGCAGTAGCTTGTCCGGATCGGTTTCTGTATAAGGCGTAAGCGGCCGTAGATCGGTTTGCGCGAGTATTTCACGCCGGCGCGCCAGGGGCTGTCGGGATAGAATTGCCGTGCCGGAGGCGGTGAAAAAGGCTGGCAGCCGGCTGCCTACCGTAATGTCGACGTTGACCAGATGCTGTCCGGGAAAGCGAGCCAGGAAGACAATGTCCGTGCCGTCGAGCTCATGCAGATTGGCTGTTTCCCCAACGGTTCGGCTGATATCGAGCAAATACGGGGAGGCCTTGTCGATAAGCTCGTTGGCGCGTATGTAGTTGTAGGACAGCTGAAGCAGCTTGGGCGCAAGCCCGTAGTTGCGGGAATCGGGGATACGCCGGATATATCCGAGTTCCGCCAGGGTATGAACCAGCCGCTGCGTGGCGCTCCGGTCCAGGCCGGTAACGCGCGAAATATCGGCGAGCGTCATGTGGCGGCGGGGGCCGTCGAAAGCATGCAGCACTTTGAAGGCTTTCTCGATCGATCCGATGAACAGGGTCGAGCGCCCGCCGGCATAGGACAATGCCGGGGAGGGCGCATGCTGTTCCGTCCGTGCTGCATGCTTGATGTCCGGCTGCTTGTTTCTCGGCACGCGTATTCCGTTTGGTCTTTGTCAGAGAAAAAGATCGCAAGCCGATTTTCTATCGCATTGCGATTATATGAATTGTACTCCGATGAAATAGCAGGCGGCGCTGCCTGGCACTCACGGCAGCGATTGCAGCAGCCTTGCTGTTTCAAACATGGGAAGGCCCATGACACCGGTATAGCTGCCCGACAGATGCTGGACAAACATGCCTGCCCGCCCCTGGATGCCGTAGGCGCCAGCCTTGCCCATGGGCTCCCCGCTGGCGCAGTAGCTGTCGATATCCTGGGGCGTGAGCGCACGGAACCGCACCTGGGTTATTGACACGTCTTCCAGCAGGCTGTCCTGGTATGCCACGGCAATTGCGGTATGAACGCTATGGATGCTGCCCGAGAGGCGTGCCAGCATGGTGCGGGCGTCGTCCAGATCGGCAGGCTTGCCGAGCAGGTCGTGCTCGAGAATGACTGTTGTATCGGCGGCGAGGATGGGGCGGCTGGTGTCGAGCGGCGTGCGCACCCAGTCCGCCGCGCGCTGCGCCTTCTCCCTCGCTGTGCGCCGCACGTAGTCCTCTGGCGGCTCGCCGGGCAAGCGGGGTTCGTCCTCGCCCTCGGGGGCGGGCACATGCAGGACTTCGTGCTCGACGCCCATGCGGACCAGGATTTCATGGCGGCGCGGGCTGGCCGAGGCGAGATAGATGGCGGGCAGGTTCATGGACGCGCTTCCTTGCTTGCCATCAGCGCACCTTCAGTATCTTCATGCCGTTGGTGCCGCCGCTGTTGCTGTAAAAGTCGCCTTTGGTCAGGATGATCCAGTCACCTTTCTTGAGCAGCGCGCGTTCCTTGAGCCTGTCTATGGCCCTGTCGCTGACTTCAGCCGGATCCAGCTTGGCGGCATCGAAAGGCACGGTGTAGACGCCGCGAAAGAGCGCCGCGCGACGCTGCGTGATCGGATGACGTGTGTAGCAGTAGATGGGTACCGCCGAGCGGATGCGGGACATGATGAGCGGCGTGTGGCCGCTTTCGGTCAATGCGATGATGGCTTTAACGCCGGGAAAGTGATTGGCGGCATACATGGTGGCCAGCGCAATGGTTTCATCGCAACGCGTGAACGTCTCGCCCAGGCGATGCTGCGACTGCATGCTGGTGGGCTCCTGTTCCGCGCCCACGCAAATGCGGGCCATGGCCGCCACCGCTGCCACCGGGTGCTTGCCCGACGCGCTTTCGGCCGACAGCATGACTGCGTCAGTGTAGTCGAGCACAGCGTTCGCCACGTCCGATACTTCGGCCCGCGTGGGCAGCGGGCTGCTGATCATGGATTCCATCATCTGCGTGGCGGTGATCACTAGCTTGTTGTGTGTGCGCGCATGCTGGATGATGCGTTTCTGTATGCCCGCCAGACGGGCATCGCCCACCTCCACACCCAGATCTCCGCGAGCAACCATCACGCCGTCGCTGACTTTGATAATGGCGTCAAGCGCGCGATCATCGGCCACGGCTTCCGCGCGTTCTATCTTCGCGATGATCCAGGCCTTGCTGCCCGTTTCCTGTACAAGCTTGCGCGCCTGCTGTATATCGCTGCCATAGCGCGGAAATGACACGGCGACATAATCCATGTCGAGTTCCGCGGCAAGCCGGATATCTTCCTTGTCCTTGTCGGTAAGGCTGGGCGCGGAGATGCCGCCGCCACGGCGGTTGATGCCTTTGTTGTTGGACAGGGGGCCGCCTACGCTCACGATGGTGTGTACGGCGTTTTCATCAACACTGTCCACTGTCAGCACGACACGGCCATCGTCCAGCAGCAGCTCATCGCCGGGATGGCAGTCCTGTACCAGACTGGGATAGTCGATGCCGACAATATGTTCGTCTCCGCCCTCCGGATCGTGTAGGTTCGATAACGTGAACGGCTGGCCGGCTTCGAGTTCGACGCGGCCTTTCAGAAAGCGGGCTATGCGGATCTTGGGACCTTGCAGATCGCCCATCACCGCCACGAAGCGGCCGTGCTTCTCGGCGATCTCGCGCACCAGACGGGCACGTTCACGGTGATCGTTGGCTTCGCCGTGGGAAAAGTTCAGTCGGGCCACATCCATGCCGGCGAGGATGAGCTGTTCTATCTGTTCCGCACTGGATGTGGCTGGCCCCAGTGTGGCCACGATTTTGGTGCGCCGCATGGTCATTGTGTCTGTCCTTGCCATTGATGTATGCGCTCAGGCGCGGTGGTAGGGATGTCCGGTCATGATAGCCCACGCGCGATATAGCTGTTCCGCCAGCAGCACACGCACCATGGGGTGTGGAAGGGTGAGGGACGAAAGACGCAGACGCGACTGACAGGCTTGCTTGAGTCCGCTATCCAGGCCGTCTGGCCCGCCCACGAGAAAGGCGACATCCTGGCCGCCGCCGCGCCAGCGCTCCAGCTCGCGCGCAAGCGTCATCGTATCAACGTCCCGTCCGTGCTCATCCAGCGCAATGCGCAAGGCATTGGCGGGCACGGCGGATTCGATGCGCCTGGCCTCGGCCTGCATCATCTGGGGTGCTGTCTTTCCGGATGTGCGCGGTTCGGGTTTGACTTCGCGCAACTCGAGCATGCAATCGTGCGGAAGTCGACGCGCATAGTCTTTCCAGGCGGCTTCCACCCATGCGGGCATGCGGATGCCGACAGCCACGACGATGAGCTTCACGATGGACCCTGCGCTCAGGAGGCGTCGTCGTAGGTTTCGGCGATGACAGGCTGCGTGGACTGCGGCAGGAGCTTGACGCGAACAGGCTTGCCGCCCCAGATCTCTTCCAGATTGTAGTAATGCCGGATGCTGGGCTGCATGCAGTGGACCACAATGTCGCCCAGATCGACCAGCACCCATTCGCCGGTGTCCTCGCCTTCATAGGCGACGATGGGAACCTTGCTTTCACGGGCCTTATCGACCACGTTGGATGCGATGGCCCGGGTCTGCCGGTTGGATGAACCGCTTGCGATGACCACGCGGTCGAACAGGCCGGTGATATGGGTCGTGTTGAATACTTTGATGTCCTGGGCCTTGACGTCTTCCAGTGCATCTATGACAAGTCGTTGCAGTTTTTGTATATCCATGTAGCCACTATACCGCGAGACCCAGTGATCAAGGGCCTTGGTAGAGGTGATTTTCCTTGATGTATTGCGCGACAGCAACATCGAGCATGCCGTCTGTGGGCAAGCCCAGCGCCAGCCGGCGACGTATGGCGGTGGCGGAGA
The DNA here is from genome assembly GCF_004153445.1 of Allopusillimonas soli. Taxonomy (GTDB): domain Bacteria; phylum Pseudomonadota; class Gammaproteobacteria; order Burkholderiales; family Burkholderiaceae_B; genus Allopusillimonas; species Allopusillimonas soli. Next base: position 816,661 of record NZ_SDQC01000002.1, on the reverse strand, counting down.
TATCCATGGGCTCGAAAGGCAGCTCGACCAGCCTGCGATTCAGGGCTTCCAGGCGCTGGCGCAGCGCAGCGGGAACGGCCAGTTCGGTGCCGGGCCGGCGCGCAACCGCCAGCGTCACCGTGGCGGCAATCGCTTCCCATCGATGCCAGCTGCAGAAGTTGCCCAGCTGATCGGCCCCGAGTATCCATGTATAGTCAGGCCCCGGCGGCAGTTGCGAGAGTGTGTCGGCTGTGTAGGTCTTGCCGCCGCGGGTTATTTCCAGCGGATTGATTTCCAGGCCCTCGTGGCCGCGTACGGCGATGTTCAGCATGGCAAGCCGGTGGTGGGCGCTGGTGGCCAGCGGCTCTCGCTGCCATGGGTTTGCGGCAGGAATCAACTGCACGCGGTCCATGCCAAGCGACCGGCGGGCTGCCAGCGCCAGCGCTATATGCGCGCAATGCACGGGGTCGAAGCTGCCACCCAGCAGTCCGATTTTCACAGCCAGTCCCGGGGTCTGAGATAGCTTGCCAGCTCGGCCTCGGGCGAGCCGGCCTCGGGCGTGTAGCAGTAGCGCCACGCTGCCGAAGGGGGCATGGAAAGCAATATGGACTCGGTGCGCCCGCCCGATTGCAGGCCGAACAGCGTGCCGCGGTCGTAGACCAGATTGAACTCCACATAGCGGCCTCGCCGATATGCCTGGAAGGCCCGCTCGCGTTCACCGTAGGCCTGTGTGCGTCGTTTTTCGACGATGGGCATGTAGGCGGGCAGCAGGGCGTTGCCGACCGACTGCGTAAGCGCGAAGCTCTGCGCGAAGCCGTCCTGGTTCAGGTCGTCGAAGAAGAGGCCGCCGATGCCGCGTGTTTCTCCGCGATGTTTCAGGTAGAAGTATTCATCGCACCAGCGCTTGTAGGCCGCATACCTGTCCGCGCCGAAAGGCGCGACGGCGTCGTGACAGATCTGGTGAAAATGCCTGGCGTCGTCCTCGAAGGGGTAGTAGGGCGTGAGGTCCAGTCCGCCTCCGAACCAGAAGACATCTTCTTCACGCGTATCGGCCGGCGCATGCGCCACGAACAGGCGGACATTCATGTGCGTGGTGGGGATGTATGGATTGCGTGGGTGGAGCACCATGGATACGCCCATGGCTTCCCAACTGCGGCCAGCCAGTTCCTTGCGGTGCGCACTGGCGGAAGGGGGGAGAGTCTTGCCCTTTACGTGGCTAAACAGAACGCCGGCGCGCTCGAACAGCTGGCCTCCTTCCAGGTAGCGCGACAGGCCGCCGCCGCCTTCCTCCCGGGTCCAGGATTCACGCTCGAAGGGGGCGTTGCCGGCATCTTCCAGGGCCTGGACTATACGGGATTGCAGGTTCAGAAAGTAATCGTGGGCGTCTGGGATGGGTGCGGTCATGATGCGGGTTCCGGCCGCGAAAGCCGGGGTGGGGTCAAGGTGTGGATGTGGCGGCCGGCAATGCGCGCCAGCCGATATCGCCACGAAACTGCTGGCCGTCGAAATGCGTTTGCGCAACGGCATCATAGGCGGCCGCCTGCGCGCGCCGCAGCGAGTCGCCAAGGGCCGTCACGCACAGAACCCGGCCGCCGCTGGTGCGCAGCGCGCCGTCCCGCAGGGCCGTGCCCGCGTGAAACACGGTGACATCGTCGGTGTCGGGGGCCACGCGATCGATAAGATCGCCAGTGCGCGGCGTGGCGGGGTAGTCTTTCGCGGCCATGACCACGCCCAGGGCGCAGCGGCGGTCCCACTCGATGTCGGCTTCGTCCAGCCGGCCTTCCAGCGCCAGTTCGAAGACGCGGGCGAAGTCGCTCTTGATGCGCATCATGATGGGCTGGGTTTCAGGGTCGCCCATGCGGCAGTTGAATTCCAGTACCTTCAGCGGGCGCGATGCGTCGGCTCCGCCGCCTATCATGAGCCCGGCATACAGGAAGCCGGTGTACGGCAGGCCATCGCGCGCCATGCCGGCCACGGTGGGCTGGATGACCTCGCGCATGATGCGGTTGTGCAGCGCGGGACTTACGACTGGAGCGGGCGAGTAGGCGCCCATGCCGCCAGTGTTGGGGCCTTGGTCGCCATCCAGCAGCCGCTTGTGGTCCTGGCTGGTGGCCAGAGCCAGTACGTTCTTGCCGTCGCACATGACAATGAAGCTGGCTTCCTCGCCCTGCAGGCATTCCTCGATGACGACGCGCGCGCCGGCACTGCCGAAGGCGCCGTCGCCCAGCATATGGTCCACGGCCTGTTCCGCCTCTTGGATGGTTGCAGCCACCACGACGCCCTTGCCGGCGGCCAGGCCGTCGGCCTTGATGACGATGGGGGCGCCCTGTTCGGCGATATAGGCTTTGGCCTCGGCGGGGTCGGTGAATGTCCGGTAGGCGGCGGTCGGAATGCTGTGGCGCATCATGAACGCCTTGGCATAATCCTTGGAGCTTTCCAGCTGAGCGGCCGCTTGAGTGGGTCCGAAGATGCGCAGGCCCGCCGCCCGAAAGGCATCCACCACACCGGCCGCCAGCGGCGCCTCGGGCCCCACGACCGTAAAGGCCACTTTTTCCGCCAGAGCGAAGGCCACGAGTTCGCCGATGTCCGTCAGGGCGACGTTCTTCAGCGATTCATCACGGGCCGTGCCGCCATTGCCGGGGGCAACATAGACCGTCTGCACCCTCGGGGAACGGGAAAGGCGCCAGGCCATGGCGTGCTCGCGGCCACCGCCGCCAATTACGAGTATCTTCATGAATATTGACCGCTGCGCGGCGTGAGAGTGTGCTTGACCTTACTCGGCCTCGTCGAAAACAGCGGTCGTGTAGACCTCCTGTATGTCGTCCAGCCCTTCGAGCATGTCCAGCATTTTCTGCATGGTCGCCGCGTCGTCGCCGGTCAGTTCGGTTTCATTGAGGGGCTTCATGATGACGTTCTGTACCTCGGGAACCAGGCTGGCGGCCTCGAAAGCCCGCTTTACCGCCGCGTAATCGGCGGGAGGCGTGATGACTTCTATCATGCCTTCTTCGTCCGTCTGTACATCTTCGGCGCCTGCATCCAGGGCCACTTCCATGACCTGCTCCTCGGACGTGCCCGGGGCAAACAGGAATTGGCCGCAATGCTTGAACATGAACGCCACGGAGCCTTCCTGCCCCAGGTTGCCGCCGTTTTTGGTGAACGCATGCCGGACCTCGGCCACGGTTCGGGTACGGTTGTCAGTCATGCAGTCGACGATGACGGCCGCGCCGCCCACGCCATAGCCTTCGTAGCGCACTTCCTCGTAATTGGCGCCGTCGGCGCCGCCAGCGCCGCGCTGGATGGCGCGCTGGATATTGTCTTTGGGCATATTGGCCGCCGTGGCCTTGTCCCAGGCCATGCGCAGGCGCGGATTGGCATCGGGATCCGCGCCGCCGGCGCGCGCCGCCACGGTGATCTCACGTATGATTTTGGTCCAGAGCTTGCCGCGCTTGGCGTCCTGACGTCCCTTGCGGTGCTGGATGTTCGCCCATTTACTGTGTCCGGCCATAGAAATGCGATGTGTCCATAGAACGTTAAAGAGCCATTCTACCAAGTACACGGACTTGGGAATCGAATTACACTTGGGCTTCCCAGATTTCCAGTGGAAGGCGGAAAAAATATGGCTGATCCCGTGTTTATTGCCAAGAACGCGCGCGCCGAGGCGCGCCTGCTTCCCCAACTGGCCAACCGGCATGGCTGCATAACGGGCGCCACCGGCACCGGCAAGACGGTGAGCCTGCAGGTGCTGGCCGAAGCCTTTTCGCGCATGGGTACGGCGGTGTTCCTGGCCGATGTCAAGGGCGACCTCACGGGTATTTCCCAGGTCGGAGACATCAGCGCCAAGCTGAAGGACCGACTGACCCGCCTTGCGCTGCCCGAACCTGCTGTCGGCGCCTGCCCCACCGTTTTGTGGGATGTCTTCGGGGAGCAGGGACATCCGGTGCGGGCCACGGTGTCCGATATGGGGCCGCTTCTGCTTGGTCGCATGCTCGAGCTCAACGACACACAGGAAGGGGTGCTCAGCCTGGTATTCCGGGTGGCTGACGACGAAGGCCAACTATTGCTCGATCTGAAGGACTTGCGCGCCATGCTGCAGAATGTCGGCGACCGTGCCGCGGAACTGCGCACACGGTATGGCAATGTCTCATCGTCCTCCATCGGCGCCATCCAGCGTAGTCTGCTGCGCCTGGAGTCCCAGGGCGCTGACCGGTTTTTTGGCGAACCCATGCTCGATGTCGCCGACCTGATGCGCGTCGATGCGAACGGCCAGGGCGTGGTCAACATACTGGCCGCTGACAAGCTTATGCAAGCGCCGCGCCTGTATGCGGTCTTTCTTCTCTGGCTGCTGGCGGACATCTACGAGAATCTGCCGGAAATCGGAGATCCCGAGAAACCCAAGCTGGTGTTCTTTTTCGATGAGGCCCACCTGCTGTTCAATGATGCGCCCAAGGCGCTGCTGGAAAAAATCGAGCAGGTCGTGCGGCTCATCCGATCCAAGGGTGTGGGGGTTTTCTTCATTACGCAGAATCCGCTGGATATTCCCGACACCGTGCTCGGTCAACTCGGCAACCGCATCCAGCATGCGCTGCGTGCTTTCACGCCGCGCGACCAGAAGGCGGTGCGCACGGCGGCGGAAACCATGCGGCCCAACGAAGGGCTGGACATCGAGGCGGCCATCACCGAACTGGCCGTGGGTGAAGCGCTTGTATCGCTGCTCGACGCCAAGGGCAGCCCCTGCCCGACGGAAAGGGTATGGATGATGGCGCCGGGCAGCCGCATCGGGCCGGCGACGCAGGACGAGCGACGGCAACTGCGCACGGCGTCCCCCTTTGGCGCCAAGTATGACAAGGCTGTGGATCGGGAGTCCGCCTACGAGAATCTGGCTGCCCGGGCGGGCGCCAATGGCCAGGCCGCGCCCGGCGGCGCTTCAGGCCAGGAGGCCCAGACGGCGCCTGGCGCCGCCAGGCAGAAGGCGCAGGAAGACGACGGGCTGATGGGTGCGGTCAGCGATTTTCTGTTCGGCTCGGTCGGGCCGCGCGGTGGACGGCGCGAGGGGGTAGTGCAGTCTGCCGTCCGCAGCGCCATTCGCAGCACGGCAACACAGCTGGTGCGCGGCGTGCTGGGCTCGCTGGTCAGCGGCCGGCGACGCAGCCGATAGGGCAATCACACTCGTTTTTTGCCGTGCAGCAAGACACGGCGCTTACACATGCAAAGAGAGGAACACGTGTCTACAACTCATAAAATCGCAGTCATGGCCGGTGATGGCATCGGCAAGGAAGTCATGCCCGAAGGACTGCGGGTGCTGGATGCCGTGGCGACGCGGCACGGTATTCGATTCGACTGGGACGAGCTGGACTGGAGTTGCGACTATTACGTAAAGCACGGCCGCATGATGCCCGAGGACTGGAAGGAGCGGATCGGCAGCCACGAGGCCATCTTTTTCGGCGCCATCGGTTGGCCCGATATTGCACCTGATCACGTGGCCCTGTGGGAGTCGCTATTCAAATTCCGGCGCGAGTTCGATCAATACATCAATTTGCGACCGGTGCGGCTGATGCCGGGCATCCCCTCGCCCTTGGCCAACCGCAAGCCTGGGGACATCGATTTCTTCATTGTCCGCGAGAACACGGAAGGCGAATACTCCAATAGCGGCGGGCGCCTGTTTGCGGGCACCGAGCGCGAGGTCGTCATCCAGGAAAGCGTCTTTACCCGCATCGGCGCCGACCGGGTGCTTAAATTCGCTTTCGATCTGGCGCGCAAGCGCGGCAAGCATCTGACTGCCGCCACCAAGTCCAATGGCATCTCTATTTCCATGCCCTGGTGGGATGAGCGGGTGGCGGACATCGGGAATCAGTATCCCGACGTCCGCTGGGACAAATACCACATCGATATTCTCTGTGCACATTTCGTGCAGCATCCCGACTGGTTCGATGTCGTGGTGGCCTCCAATCTGTTCGGCGACATCCTGTCCGATCTGGGTCCGGCCTGCACCGGCACGATCGGCATCGCACCTTCCGCCAACCTCAACCCTGAGCGGACCTTTCCCTCGTTGTTCGAGCCGGTGCATGGTTCGGCCCCCGATATTTACGGTCAGGGCATCGCCAATCCGATCGGCCAGATATGGAGCGGTGCGCTCATGCTCGATTTCCTGGGCTACCCCGAAGCCAGCGCGCAGGTGGTGCATGCCATCGAAGTTGTGCTGGCTGAAGGGCCGCGGACTCCCGACATGGGCGGCAAGGCCAGCACGCGGGACGTCGGCAAGGCGATTGCGGATATCATCGCCGGGCGTTAGGAAAGCACCGTTGCGCCGCTTGGCGCGGCGTGTCCGGCAACCCTGGAAGGCATGCAGGCATGGCGGGCTGAAGGCCCGTCATGCCGTTTGCCCCGGCCTAGGCTGTTTTCCTTGCGGATGCCTGCCGCAGGCCCGCCCAGATTATGGCGCCCACCATCAGCACGCCGCCCAGGACCATGCGTAGGGAGGGGTATTGACCGAACAGCAGCGCGGCGAACACAATCGCGTAGACGGGTTCCAGGGCTATGACAATGCCGGCACTGCGCGCATTGAGCGCCATCAGGCTGCTGACCATCAGGTAGTGGGACAGCGCCGTGCAGGCGATGCCCAGTATCGCGAGCCATAGCCAATCCAGCGCGCCCAGTGTGCCCAGCGATGCCCATCCAAAGGGCAGCGTCAATATGAATACAAAGAGATTCTCCCAGCATGCAACCTGCTGCGCGGGAATGCTGGAGGCCGCGCGGCGGTTGATGACCGTGAAGAGCGCGAAGGTAAGCCCAGACAGGATGGCCCATGCCAAGCCTATTGTGGCGTGGTTGCGAAAGTCGAAGGAGGGGGTGACCAGCACAAGGCCTGTGGTGACCAGCGCCAGGATAAGCCATTCCGTGCGGCTGGCCCGCTCCTTGAATACGATGCGTTCGATCAGGGTGATGAAGGCCGGGAAGCTGGCAAAGCCCAGGGTCGCTACCGCCACGCCTGCTATCTTCACAGAAACAAAAAACGTTGCCCAGTGTATGGCCAGCATGATGCTGGCGAGTGCCAGAACAGCCAGGTGGCGGCGGCCCATGTTGTGTCGGAGCGGCACGCCACCCCAGCGCATGGCCGCATAGAGCACGGCGGAGGCGAAGCCCGCGCGGCCGGCCGTGATGGCCAGGGCGTCGCCTTCGATGAGTTTGCCGAAGATGCCGGTCAGCCCAAACAGGACGGCGGCGATGTGAATCGCGAAAAGAGCGCGCTGGCGATGCATTTTTTGCTGAATGGCGGAGAGGAAGGATTTAAACTAGCGTGTTGTTGAAGTGCGGGATTTTATCGGCAGCAAGTCGCGTTATTAATGGAAGGAGTGTGTCTTGGAAAACCAGGTCAAAGCAATACGAATGGAGCAGCATGGCGGCCCCGAGGTTCTGAAGGTAGTCGTGGTGAACGTGCCCGCGCCGCAGGAAAACGAGGTAACTATACGACAAAAGGCCATAGGCCTTAATTTCATCGATATTTATTACCGCACGGGGCTGTATGCCAGCCCGCTGCCACACGGCCTGGGTTTTGAGGCCGCCGGCGTGGTCGAGGCGGTGGGCAGCAAGGTCAGGCATCTCAAGGTGGGTGATCGCGTTGCATATGGGCAAAGTCCGATCGGCGCCTATGCCGAGGCGCGCAACGTGCCAGCCGACCGCGTGGTAAAAATTCCGCGCGGCGTCGGTTTCGACGAGGCGGCAGCCCTTATGCTCAAGGGGCTTACGGTCCAGTATCTGTTCCGTCAAACCTATCGCCTGCAAGGCAATGAAACCATCCTCTTTCATGCGGCTGCGGGCGGCGTGGGGCTAATTGCCTGCCAGTGGGCCAAGGCCCTGGGCGTCAAGCTTATCGGCACCGCATCGTCGCCCGAGAAGGCCAGGCTGGCGAAGGAAAACGGCGCATGGGAGGTCATTGACTATTCACGCGAGAACGTGGTCGAGCGCGTACTGGCGCTCACCGGTGGCAACAAGCTGCCCGTGGTTTACGATGGGGTGGGCAAGGACACCTGGACGACCTCGCTCGACCTGGTTCAGCCGCGAGGGCTGCTGGTCAGCTTCGGCAATGCTTCCGGCCCCGTCGAGGGTGTCAACCTGGGCGTTCTATCGGCCAAGGGCTCCCTGTACGTCACGCGCCCCAAGCTGGGCGACCATGTGGCCACGCTGGAGAAGCTGCAGGCAGCCGCCGACGAAATGTTCAGCCTGGTCGTCAAGAAGAAGATACGCGTGGCGATCGGCCAGCGCTACGCGCTCGAGGATGCCGGCAAGGCGCATGAAGACCTGGCTGGCCGCAAGACCACCGGTGCCACCATCCTGACGCTGGACTGACGCAGTGCAGCCCGCCGGATGAACAGCAGGGCAGACGAGCCAGGCGCCCCGAATCCGTCATGATTCGATTCGGGGCGCTTGCGTTCCGGTTCGCCTGGGGCCGCTGTCCGTGGGCAGCGCGGGTTTGGCTCAAGCTGTTTCGTGATACTGCTGGACACGCTCGACTTCTTCCCGTGAACCCAGCACCACGCCAGTGCGCTGGTGCAGGGCGTCGGGCTGGATATCCAGGATCCGGCAGTTGCCGTCGATGGCCGCGCCGCCAGCCTGCTCGACGATGAAGCTCATGGGATTGGCCTCGTACATGAGGCGCAGCTTGCCCTTCTTGCCCGATGGGCGCTCGTCGCGGGGGTACATGAAGATACCGCCTCGGGTCAGGATGCGATGCACGTCGGCCACCATGGAGGCAATCCACCGCATGTTGTAGTCTTTGCCCAGCGGGCCGGTCTTGCCCGCGAGGCAATCGTCGATATAGCGCTTTACGGGCGCCTCCCAGTGCCGCATGTTGGACATATTGATGGCGAATTCCGCCGTTTGCTCGGGAATGCGGATGTCTTCATCCGTGAGCACCCAGGACCCCATTTCCCGGTCGAGCGTAAAGCCCACCACGCCTGTGCCGACAGTAAGGACCAGCATGGTCTGGGGGCCGTATACGGCATAGCCCGCGGCAACTTGCTGCGAACCCGGCTGCAGGAAATCCGCCTCGCCAACTTCCTGGCCGGAGGTATGGTGCGGCGCGTGCAGTACGGAGAAAATCGTGCCGATGGAGACATTGACGTCGATATTCGATGAGCCGTCCAGCGGATCAAACAGCAGCAGATATTCGCCCTTGGGGTAGCGGTTGGGAATCAGATGGATGGTTTCCATTTCCTCCGACGCCATGGCGGCAAGGTGACCGCCCCATTCATTGGCTTCGAGCAGAATTTCATTGGACAGGACGTCCAGCTTCTTCTGTACTTCGCCTTGAACATTTTCAGTATCGAGACTGCCCAGCACGCCGCCCAGCGCACCCTTGCTGACAGCATGTCCAATGGCCTTGCAGGCCCGGGCCACGGTTTCTATAAGGAGCCTGACCTCGGCCGATACAGCCTGCTCCTTGCGTTGTTGTTCGACCAGATACTGAGTCAGGGTTTTACGTGACATGTGTGCTCCAGGAATTATATTTTCAGGGCTTTATTGACGATTTCGGACACATTGCGCGACAGGCCCGCGTGACCGCGCACATGCTCGAGCGCCGCACGCATGCCCTCACGCGGCGCGTCGGCATAGCGGCTCCAGCTGTCGAAGGCCCGTGCCAGACGCGCGGCGATCTCGGGATTCAGGCTGTCCAGGGCCAGAACCTGTTCAGCCCAGTAATCGTAGCCGCCGGGGCCATGTATGCCCTGAAGATTGTTCATGCAGAACTGGAACACGACCGAGCGGGCCCGATTCGGGTTGCGCAACGAGAAGGCCGGGTGCAGCATCAGTGAGCGCACTGTCTCGACCGTGGCGTCGGGTGCCGTTGCCTGTAATGCAAACCACTTGTCCATGACCAGGGGGTCATGTTGCCATTGTTGGTAGAAATGATCGAGCACCTGAATGGCCACGCCGGAGGCGCCGTAGCGCAGCATGCAGGACAGAGCGCCCATGCGGTCCGTCATGTTGCTGGCGACGTCGTACTGCATGCGGGCCAGCTCGGCCGCATCCGGGTGGCCTGCGGCCATCAAGTAGGAGAGCGCCAGATTCTTGAGGGCGCGCCGGCCGGCGCTGGCGGGATCGGGGCTGTAGTCGGCCTGTGCGTCCGCGGCGGTCTTGCGATAGACATCCATCCAGTACGGCGTCAGCCTGTTGCCCAAAGCCGATTGCAGGTGGCGGCATGCGCGCACGGCAGCCAACGGATCCATCGGCGTGGTCTTTTCCAGGAGCTCCCGGTCGCTGGGCAGGGCTAGCACACGGGCGCGATAGGCGTCGGTGATGTCAGCGTCCAGCAGCAGGGCTTGCCAGGTATCGATGAACAGAGCGCTGGGCGCTTCGCCGGTTTTCATCATGGCCAGCAATTGGCGGCTGGCAAGCGCCTGCCCAGCCTCCCAGCGCGCGAAGGGATCGGCATCATGCCTGGCGAGCAGTGCCAGGTCGGTGTCCGGACGTTCATACTCTACGATGACGGGCGCTGAGAAATTGCGCAGCAGCGACACAACGGGGCTTTCCGGAATTCCCGTGAAGGTCCACGTGTGCGAAGCCTCTGTCAGTTCAAGCAGGGCGGTATCGCTTTGGCGTCCTTCGTGATGCAGTGTGATGGGCTTGCCTTCGCGGGTCAGCAGGCCGATGGCAAAGGGGATGTGCAGTGGCGGCTTGGCTGTGGGCGGGTCCTGCAGCTTCTCTATGCCCGCCGGCGCATTGCGCTGGGTCAGCGTAATGTTGCAGGCCTGCTGCGCCGGATCCCAGGAAACCTCGACCGTGACACGCGGAGTGCCGGCCTGACTGTACCAGCGGCGAAAAACCGCCAGCGTCTTGCCCGGATGCAGCCGCGTATAGACCGACTCCATGGCGCTGACGAAGTCGTCGCATGTGACTGCCTGCCCGTCGTGGCGGCGGAAATATTCAGCCATGCCGGCCTGGAATCCGGCTTCGCCCAGCAGTGTATGCTGCATGCGTATGACTTCCGCGCCTTTCTCATACACGGTGGCCGTATAGAAGTTTCCGATTTCCTGGTAGCTTTCAGGGCGGATGGGGTGGGCCATGGGACCGGCATCCTCGGGAAACTGCGCAATGCGCAGGGTGCTGACGTCATCGATGCGCTTGACTGCGCGGGCGCTGCGGGCCTCGGTGCCGGTCAGACCCTGCGCCAGCATGTCGGCGGAAAACTCCTGGTCGCGGAATACAGTCAGCCCTTCCTTCAACGAAAGCTGGAACCAGTCGCGGCAAGTGACACGGTTGCCCGTCCAGTTGTGGAAATACTCATGGCCGATGACAGCCTCGATGGCCCGATAGGCGGCATCGGTGGCGGTGTCCTTGTCGGCCAGGACGTATGCCGAGTTGAAGATGTTCAAGCCCTTGTTTTCCATGGCGCCCATGTTGAAGTCGCGGGCCGCAACGATCATGAAGCGGTCGAGATCCAGCTTCAGTCCGAATCGCCTTTCGTCCCACCGTACGGCGTGTTCGAGGCAGGCAAGTGCCCAGGCGGTTTTGCTGTTCGAGCCCCGGTCGCTATAGACCTGAAGCAGGGCTTGGCCCCCGCCGTCCTTGTCCAGGGACTGCTCGCGGCAGTCGAAGCTGCCGGCCACCAGCGCGAAGAGATAACACGGTTTTGGATGGGGGTCTTCCCAGACGGCCTCGTGGCGGCCGTCCGGCAGTTCGTCGTTAGAGGCAAGATTGCCATTGGACAAAAGAAGCGGGTAGCGCGCGCGGTCGGCGCGCAGGCGCACCGTATAGCGCGCCATGACGTCGGGCCGGTCGGGAAACCAGGTAATTCGTCGGAAGCCTTCCGCTTCGCATTGCGTGAACAGGTGGTCGCCGGAGACATACAGGCCCATGAGGGTAGAGTTTTCCTGCGGCCGGCAGGTGCTCACCAACTCGATAACAAAGCGGGCCGCTTCGGGAAACAGTGTCAGGCGTCCATCCTCAAGCCGATAGTCGGATACGGCAAGGCGCCGGCCATCCAGCGAGACGGACTCCAATGCCAGCTCCTCGCCGTTCAGCACCAGGGGCTCGGGGCTTTCGGACTGGCGTTCAAGATGCAGCCGACTGTACACCCGCGTGCAGGCGGGATCGAGGTCGAATGTCAGCTCGACCCTGGGCAAGGCGTAAGGGTAGGGCTGATAATCGTTGCGTGATATTGTCGGCGAGGATTCTGTGCGCATGGTAGCTGTTTCAACGGGTTCCAATGTGCCTTATTGTAGTGTTTGCCGCGTGTTGCCGTTTTTATAATAAAGATGCAACCTTGCGGCCGCATTGGTGGTCTCATGGCAACAACGGGCGAGTCATTGTCGCGCCTGGCGCATGGGCGCCGGGCGACCGCCCGCGGGGAACATTATGCCGATATCCAAAGGGCGTTTTGCCACATTCATGCGATTCTGGTTTGCCTTGGCCGCGATCACGCTCGTCACGGGCTGCGCCTCGACCTTGTCCGCCCGGGTCACAAGTTTTCAGAAATGGCCTGCGGACAGCCAGGGCGCCACATATGCCATCGTGACCGCGGCGGGACAGGAAAACAACCTGGAATTCCAGAGCATCGCCGACATGGTGCGTGCCAACATCGGGCCCATAGGCCTTGTCGAGGCGCCTTCCGCTTCCGCGTCCCGCTTCGCCGTCCATATACAGTACGACAACCCCACGTCGCGCACCTATGTGCAGCGCTATGCCGACCCATATCTTTATGACGGATGGGGATTTGGCCCTGCGTTTGGGTGGTATGGGGGCTATCGCAGCTGGGGCGGCGCGATTTACTTTCCGCCGCCGGTGGCAACGGTGCCAGTGGTTGTGTACAAAAACACCCTTACCGTCGTCATTGATGACAAATCCCAGGGCGGCAAAGAGGTATACCGCTCCAGCGCCATCAATGTCAGCACGGACGACAACCTGCTTCAGGCCATGCCCTACCTTGCCCGCGCCGTATTTGACGGCTTCCCGGGCAACAACGGACAGGTGAGGGAAGTGGAGTACGAGCGCGGCCGATAAGGCGGCGGTGCCACCGGCAGGCAGGCGCGCGCAGGTCTGGAGCGCCTGCCGTGATGATTTTCAATCGCACCCGGGATCGCTCGCCGGGCGCTCGAATCCGGCTCCGGACAGACGCCGGGCCGGGTTCGGGCCGGTCAGTTGTTGATGAGAAACTCGTCGCGGCTTTTGCCTTGGGCTTCGGCTTCGGTTATCCAACGTGGCGCCTTGCCGCGGCCGGTCCAGGTATCGCCGCTGTCGGGGTGCCGGTATTTCGGCGGCACCACGCGCTTGGGGGCGCTGCCCGCCGCCTTTTTGGCGGTCTTGCGGCCGCTGTTACGGGTGTAGGCCGCGGCGATATCCGTAGGCGTGATATCGTACTCACGCATTGAGCGGATAATGGATGCTATGACGGGCGTGCGTTGCTTGGCCTGCAATGCCTTGGCCTGTTTTTGCAACTTTTGTATTTCTTTTTCGATTTTCTGAATGGCCGAATTTGTTTCGCGGGTCATTTAATATTCCTGTAAATGGAAATGCGTCCGTAAAAAGGTAGGATATTCTATCGCAGTTTTTATTGTCAAAGCCTTTGATAACAGCTGTAAACGTTGACAGCTTGACTGTTCGGATTAATTTGAATGGATTATCGAGGCGTTTATTTATATTACCAACAGCTAATATTGCATTATGACCGCAGATACTGATTTCAAGGTTGCCGCAATACAGACGGTTTCTTCCACCAATGTCCACGATAATCTCGAGCAGGCGGCGGTGCTTATTGGCCAGGCGGTGTCCCAGGGTGCAAAGCTCGTTTTGCTTCCGGAATATTTCTGCCTTATGGGCCGCAAGGACGAGGACAAGCTGGCCATCATGGAGGAGCCCGGCGGCGGCCTCATACAGGATTTCCTGGCCGTGCAGGCCCAGCGGCACGGCATATGGCTGACGGGCGGGACGCTGCCCTTGAAAAGCCCCGACTCGAACCGCATCTACAATTCATGCCTGGTCTACAGCCCCGACGGGCAGCGGGTTGCCCGTTACGACAAGATCCATCTGTTTGGGTTTCGCAAGGGCGAGGAGTCCTATGACGAGTCCGTGGCAATACGGCCAGGAGAGAACGGGCCCCAGTGCTTCGAGGCGCCTTGCGGAACAGTGGGGCTGTCCATTTGCTACGACTTGCGTTTTCCCGAATATTATCGCGCCTTGGCCACGCCGACGCTAATTCTTGTACCCGCGGCCTTCACCTATACGACTGGATCGGCCCATTGGGAGCTGTTGCTGCGCGCGCGCGCCATCGAGAATCAATGCTATGTGCTCGCGGCGGCGCAGGGCGGCAAGCATGAAAACGGACGCCGCACCTGGGGGCATTCCATGCTGGTGGACCCATGGGGCGATATTGTGGACGTATTGCCGGAAGGCCCCGGCATTGTTGCTGGAAGTGTAAATGAGCAGCGCCTGGAGGAGGTGCGCACGGCATTGCCGGCACTCAGGCATAGAACGATGTAAAGGTGTAAAGGCCACGCATATGCGGGCGCATGGGCATCCCGACTGATCTGGCGATTATCTGGATGATATTAATTGTTATTTGATGAATTTTTCTGAATATATTTGTTTATATTTATTTATAAATCCAGATTATCGCGAATTAATCGCACTTGATTCCCTTATTTATGAAAATAGTTGATTCTTCCATCGCATCTCTGGCTACTGCCAAAACGCTTTTGCTTGATCCCTGGGGCTTGAGCGAATCCGATATGGCGCGGGCGCTGGGCACCATTTTCACTCACAGAATCGATTATGCCGATCTGTATTTTCAGTACACGCGCAGCGAGAGCTGGAGCCTGGAAGAAGGCATCGTCAAGACGGGGAGCTTTTCCATAGAGCAGGGCGTGGGCGTGCGGGCTGTCAGTGGAGAGAAAACCGCATTTGCCTATTCGGATAGCCTGTCGCCCGATGCGCTGTTGTCGTCCGCGCGTGCGGTGCGCACGATTGCGCGGCGCGGTGCTGGGCGCCAGAAGGTACTGGCGGAGCCTGCCCACGCGCGATCCAGCCTGTATGCGCCGCTGGATCCGGTGGCCACGCTCAGCGCGCCTGAGAAGGTCGCGCTGCTCGAGCGTTTCGAAGCCATGGCGCGCGCGGCAGATCCTCATATCATCCAGGTCATGGCCAGCCTTGGCGCCGAGTACGACGTGGTGCTGGTCGCAGGCAGCGACGGGCGCCTGGCTGCCGACGTGCGTCCGCTGGTGAGGCTGTCGCTGACTGTGATCGCCGAACGCAATGGCCGCCGCGAAGTCGGCGTGGGCGGAGGCGGCGGCCGCACCGGGCTGGCCTATTTTACCGACGACATTCTGCGCGGCTATGTGCACAGAGCCGTGCACGAAGCGCTGACGAATCTGGAGTCCCGCCCAGCGCCGGCGGGTGAAATGACCGTGGTGCTCGGCTCAGGCTGGCCAGGCATATTGCTGCATGAAGCCGTGGGGCATGGCCTGGAGGGAGACTTCAATCGCAAGGGGGCCAGCGTGTTCTCGGGCCGGATAGGGGAGCGGGTGGCGTCGCCGGGTGTTACGGTGGTGGATGACGGCACGCTGGCCGACCGCCGCGGCTCACTCAATATCGATGACGAGGGCAACCCCAGCCAGCGCAATGTGCTCATCGAGGATGGCATTCTCAAGGGCTATATGCAGGATACGCTGAATGCACGCTTGATGAACATGCCCGTAACGGGCAATGGACGGCGCGAGTCCTATGCCTGCCTGCCCATGCCGCGCATGACCAACACCTATATGCTGGCTGGCGAAGTGCCGCCCGAGGAGATCATTGCCTCGGTAGGCAAAGGCTTGTACGCAGCCAATTTCGGAGGCGGTCAGGTCGATATCACCAGCGGGAAGTTCGTTTTTTCCGCGTCGGAGGCCTATATGATCGAGAACGGCAAGCTGACTTATCCGGTCAAGGGAGCCACGCTGATCGGCAACGGCCCCGATGCCATGAATACCATCAGCCTGATCGGCAACGACCTGCGGCTGGACTCGGGAGTAGGCACCTGCGGCAAAGAGGGGCAGAGCGTCCCGGTTGGTGTCGGCATGCCGACTGTCCGAATGGACGGCCTGACGGTGGGAGGGACTGCCTAGGTCTCCCGCCCGTAGCGGCAAATACCTGGGCGCCTAGTCCTGGAAGCATCGCCCCAGCCGCCGCATGAATCGCGGCGCTGGGGCGATGGCCGTTTGGCCCACGGAATTCCTCATTTTCCCTGGCGAGCGGAGCGGGAAACGCCGGCGCCGCGGCTTGACTTAATTGTTCGATACTCTTATGATTTCAGTAGAAATCAATTTTATTGAATTCTTTATAACACTACGTAAATGACTACGCCCTTGATGCCTTCCCAACACTACGACCTGCGCATATTGCGTGCTTTGCGCCGCATTACGCGTTCGGTTGCGTTGCACTCGCGGCAACTGGCCGCATGCAGCAACATTACCGCGCCGCAGTTGGTGTGCCTGGGTGCGGTCATCGACCATGGCCCGCTTACAGCCACGGCCATCAGCCGTGAAATTCACGTCAGCGCCAGCACGGTCGTGGGTATTCTTGACCGCCTGGAAGACAAGGGGCTGGTGCGGCGCGAACGAGGCCGCGAAGACCGCCGCATCGTCTTTGTGTCCGCCACCGATGCCGGCCGGAAACTGGCGGCCGATACGCCTTCGCCGCTGCAGAAAAAGCTGTCCGAGGCTTTCAAGGCGCTGCCCGAGTTAGAGCAGGCCACCATCACAATGTCGCTCGAACGCATCGTCGATCTCATGGAGTCCGATGGCGTCGTGCCGGCCGAAGCGCCCGGCGAGCAAGCCTCGCCCATACTGGATGTACCGACAACCAGCGGGACGCTTCCCGAATCGGGACTGGTGGTGTGACAAATTGCCCAACAACCGCGCAACCTCTTCGATCTCCCCCTGACCTCCTCGCCAAACACGAGGGCGAGGCCGCCGCTGCCTGGCTGCGGCCGCCGCAAAGAACGGACGGCGCCGCTGTCCATCGCCTGATTTCCGAGTGCCCGCCACTCGATCTCAATTCACTTTACAGTTATCTACTGCTCTGCGAGCACTTCAGCGCCACCAGCGTGGTGGCGGGCAGGGCGGACGCATTCCTGGGCTTTATTTCGGGATACCTTGTCCCCGGACGCCCGGATACATTGTTTGTCTGGCAGGTTGCCGTGCATGCCGATGCCCGGGGCCAGAGGCTGGGCAAGCGCATGCTGGCGCATCTGCTGCACCGTCCTGGCTTGGCCGGCGTGCGTTATATCGAAACCACCGTGGGTCCGGACAATGGCGCATCGCGTGCCATGTTTGCCAGTCTGGCCCGTCTGTACAAGGCTCCCGTACATGAAAGCCCCCTGTTCGATCGCGCCCTCTTTGGCGCGCAGGGACATGACGACGAGCCATTGTTGCGTATCGGCCCTCTGCAGCCCCTGTGATCCCCAGGATCGGGCCGATAGTCTGAAACCGGAACGTCCGGCAGCGCACTGGGCTGCCAGAACGTGGCGTTTCTCAAAATAGGAGAGAAAACATGATGGATTTGAAAATTTTTGACCGGATGGAGTCGGAAGTACGGGGCTACGTCCGGTCATTTCCCGTCGTTTTCAAGAAAGCCACCGGATCGATCCTGACAGATGAGGAAAACCAGGAATACATCGACTTTTTCAGCGGTGCCGGTACACTGAATTACGGTCACAACAACCCTATTCTCAAGCAGAAGGTCATCGACTATCTGAACACTGATGGCGTGGTGCATGGCCTGGACATGGCCACCAGCGCCAAGCAGTACTTTCTTGAAACCGTCGAGCGCGTGCTGTTTAAGCCGCGCAATATGGAATACACCCTTCAATTCACCGGCCCCACGGGCACCAACGCGGTGGAGGCGGCACTCAAGATTGCCCGCCAGGTCAAGGGCCGCCAGAACGTCATTTCCTTTACCCATGGTTTCCATGGCGTCAGCGGCGGTTCGCTGGCCGTCACGGCAAATGCCAAATTCCGCAAGGCGGCGGGCGTGGCGCTGGGCAATACCACATTCATGCCTTTCGACGGCTACCTGGGGCCCGATGTCAACACCATGGCCTATCTCGAGCGCATGCTTGATGATCCGAGCAGCGGCATGGACCATCCGGCGGCGGTCATCGTCGAAACTGTGCAGGGTGAAGGCGGGGTCAACGTCGCGACCCGCCGCTGGCTCAAGGAGCTGGAAAAGCTGTGCCGCAAGCATGACATGCTGCTCATCGTGGACGACATCCAAGTGGGCTGCGGCCGCACGGGCAGCTTCTTCAGCTTCGAGTCCGCCGGCATTCAGCCAGACATCATCACGCTGTCCAAGTCCTTGTCGGGCTTTGGCCTGCCCATGTCCCTCGTTCTGATGAAGCCAGAACTGGATATTTGGAAGCCGGGCGCGCACAGCGGCACCTTCCGAGGCAACAACTTGGCCTTCGTGACCGCGGCCCAGGCGCTTGAAAGCTATTGGAGCGACGACCGCTTTGCCGCAGAGACGGCGCGCAAGGAGCATATGGTGCGCGACTGGCTCGAGAACCTGGTGCACAGCTATCCCATGGCTGGCCTCAGCGTGCGCGGGCGCGGCCTGATACAAGGTCTGGTTACGCCGGTGGGCGACGATCTGGCCAACGAAATCGCGCATAGGGCGTTTGAGC
The DNA here is from genome assembly GCF_004153445.1 of Allopusillimonas soli. Classification (GTDB taxonomy): domain Bacteria; phylum Pseudomonadota; class Gammaproteobacteria; order Burkholderiales; family Burkholderiaceae_B; genus Allopusillimonas; species Allopusillimonas soli. The sequence goes on along the minus strand of NZ_SDQC01000002.1, from coordinate 798,033 downwards.
ATGGCGTGGTCATCGAAACGTCGGGCGCCAACGATGAAGTGCTCAAGCTGCTGCCGGCATTGACCATTGAGGACGATCTACTGGCGCGCGGGCTCGAGGTCATTGAACGCAGCGTGGGTGAAATTCTGTCGGAGAAGGGCGTCAGTGCCCGTGTATTGAAATTTGGAGGTCAAGCACGATGATCGTGAGAAACGTGAAGGATGTCATTGGAACCGATGGCGAGGTCAAGACGGAAAACTGGCTGAGCCGCCGGGTCCTGCTGAAGAAGGATGGCATGGGTTTTTCCTTTCATGAAACGGTCATCTTTCCCGGTACCGAAACCCACATTCATTATCAGAACCACCTCGAGGCGGTGTGGTGCATAGAAGGCGATGGCGAAGTCGAAACCATTGCCGACGGCAAGAAATACGCACTGGGTCCTGGCGTCGTGTATGCCCTGGACCAGCACGACGAGCACTGGCTGCGCGGCGGCAAGGAGCCGCTGCGTGTCATCTGCGTGTTCAACCCGCCGCTGACAGGCTATGAGGTGCATGACGACAAGGGGGTCTATCCTCTTGAGTCGACTGCGGCGTAAGTCCGCAGGCCACATCGCGAGAAAGGAGTTGCCATGAATACGATGCAAGACCTGTACGCCTCGCGCACCGACAGGACGGCGGCCATTATTGCCCGCCAAGATCCTGTCGTATATGGTGGCGGCAGCTATGCGCAGGCGATCGAGCCCGCGCAACTGTCCAGCTATGAGCGCGATGGCTTCCTGCTGCTGGAGGATGTTTTCAGCGAGGACGAAGTCCAGGCGCTGCTGGACGAAATCAAGCGCATGAGCGCGGATCCCGCCATCACGGTGCTGGAGGAAGCGATTACGGAGCCTGGCAGCGATGCCGTGCGCTCCATATTCAGAGTCCACGAACTCAGCGAACGGATCGGCCTTCTGGCGCGCGATCCGCGCCTGATCAATGTGGCACGGCAGATACTCGGCTCGGAGGTGTACATGCACCAGTCCCGTGCCAATATGAAGCCCGGTTTCAAGGGCAAGGAGTTCTACTGGCACTCTGACTTCGAGACCTGGCATGTTGAAGATGGCATGCCGGCCATGCGGGCCCTGAGCTGCTCGGTGCTGCTGACCGACAACAATGCCTGCAACGGGCCGCTCATGCTGGTACCGGGTTCACACCAGCAGTTCATTTCCTGCCAGGGCCAGACGCCTGAGAACCACTACAAGAAATCGCTCAAGAAGCAGGAGTATGGCGTACCGGATACGCTTAGCCTCCAACTTCTGGTGGAGCAGGGCGGCATTCAACCGATGACCGCCAAGGCGGGCTCGGTGGTATTTTTCGACTGCAATACCATGCACGGATCGAACGGCAATATCTCGCCGTGGCCGCGCGCCAATGTGTTCATGGTCTACAACAGCATGGAAAATACCTTGCAGCCGCCCAAGTACGGCCTCAAGCCGCGTCCGGAGCACATCGCCACGCGTAAGCGTTTCCAGGCGCTGGAGCCCGTCGAGGCGCCGGCCACCGCGGGCTGAACTGGACGGCCCGGCATCGAATAGCGGTGCCGATGAACGAACACCCCGCCGGCCTGGCCCGCGGGGTGTTTTCTATAAAGCCTGTTCGTGCAATCCGCTCTCGCAGGACATCATTCCGGATTGATGAAGCCCTTCAGGAACTCCTGCGTGCGGGTTTCGTGCGGGGCGACCAGCACCTGCTCGGGCGGACCTTCCTCGACGATGCGGCCTTTGTCGAAAAAGCACACGCGATCGGAAATTTGCTTGGCGAACTGCATTTCGTGCGTGACCAGCAGCATGGTCAGGTCGTGTTCGCCCGCCAGGCGCTGAATCACATTGAGCACTTCGCCCACCAACTCTGGATCCAGCGCCGAGGTCGGCTCGTCGAAAAGCATGATGTTTGGCCGCATGGCCAGGGCGCGCGCAATAGCCACGCGCTGCTGCTGGCCGCCCGAGAGCTGGCTGGGGAATTTATCCGCATGCTCGGCCAATCCCACGAGATCCAGGTATTTTTCAGCGCGTTCCGCCGCTTTTGCCTTGGACAGCCCCAGTACATGCACTGGCGCCTCCGTGATATTGCGCCGCACCGTCATGTGCGGAAACAGATTGAATTGCTGGAAAACCATGCCCATTTCCTTGCGCATCTCGCGCAAGTGCTCCTCGCCTGCGGGCACAAGCCGGCCATCTTTTTCCTCGTGCCACAATGGCTTGCCCGCAACATGGATGACGCCGTCGTTGATGGTTTCCAGCGTCATGAGAATACGCAGCACTGTGGACTTGCCCGATCCAGACGGACCGATGATGGTCACTTTCTCGCCCTTGCGCACCTGGAAATCCAGCTCGTCCAGAACGGTGATGTCGCCAAAGCGCTTGATGACTTTTTCGAACTTGATGATGGGTTCGCCCGCCGCGGCCTGGTCGGGTGCCGCGATGGTCTGGCCCGTTTCCGGGGAGGCGGTGTTGGCGGTGTCGGTCGAATTCATCGTAATGGTATTCCTTGCTTGGGCAGGCGGCGATCCAGGTGGCGCACGGCGGCCGATGCCAGCAGTGTCAGCACAAGATACAGGCCGCCGACCATGGACAGCGGGATCAGATAGTTGAACGTGCGATCGCCGATGATCTTGGCGACATTGAGCATTTCCAGTATGGCCACCACGGACAACACAGGCACATCTTTCATGATGGAGACCAGATAATTGCCCAGAGCGGGAATGATGCGCGGAATCGCCTGCGGCACGATGATGACGCCGAACAGCCGCAAGGGTGAAAGATCCAGCGCTCGCGCTGCCTCGGTCTGCCCGTGGGCCACAGATTCGATGCCCGCCCGGTAGACCTCGGATGTGTAGGCGCTGTATTGCAGGCCCAGCGCCAGCGCGCCGGTCAGGAAGGCTGGCAGCAGGATGCCGTATTCCGGCAGCACGTAGTACAGGAAAAAGACCTGGACAAGAAGTGGCGTGTCGCGCAGAAACTCGGTGATGAAGCGGGCGGGCCATGAAATGATGCGTAGGCGCGCGGACTTGAGCGCCGCCAGGACCAGACCCAGGACGCTGGCGATGAAGAAGCCAACCACCGTGGCCTCGATGGTCACCACGAGCCCGCGCAGGAGGATGGGGAAGATCGAGACGGCGAGCGTCCAGTTGCTGCTGGTGTCCCATTCTATGCCGAACAACATGTCAGGTCCTCCCCACGCGCCAGCGCCCGACGGAGCGCTCCAGCAGCTTCATGACGCCCGTCAGCACCAGGGCCATGCCGAAGTACATGAACAACAGCAGCGTGTACACACCGATGCTGTCCTGGGTGAAGTTGCGAATCTGTTCCGCGCGGAAAGCCATGTCGCCCAGGCTGATCAGCGACACCAGCGCCGTATCCTTCAGATTCTGCACGGCAAGGTTGCCGAAGCTGGGCATCATTTCCGGGATGGCTTGCGGCAGCGCGATCCGCCACAGTACCTGTCTGGGCGTGAAGTCCAGCGCCTTGGCCGCCTCGTGCTGGGAGCCGGGCACGGCCTGGATGGCGCCGCGCACGACTTCCGCGCCGTAGGCGCCAATGTTCAGGCCCAGCGCCAGCGTGCCGGCCATCACCGGGTCCAGGCGCAGGTCCACGCCGATTTTCTGCCCAAGAATGGGCAGGGCAAAATACAGCCAGAAGAGCTGGACCAGTAGCGAGGTACCCCGGAACACTTCAATAAAGCATACGGAGATCGCCTTGATCAGCCAGTTGCGGGACAGCTTGCCTATGCCGAAGGCAAACGAGGCAATGGCGCCCAGGATGGTTGAGTACACCGTCAGCTCCACGGTCACCCATGCCCCCTGCAACAGGGGATTCAGGTAGCTGATCCATTCCATCAGGGTTGTTTCCTGGTTTCAAGCAAATGGAAGACGCGCACCCCACTTCGCGGCCGGCAAGGCTGGCCGCGCGATGGGGTGCCTGGATGCGTCCATGGCGGACGAGATTACTCGGCCGTGCAGAGCTGCTTGGTGGATTGGTCGAACGAAGCCTTGGCGTCGTGCTCGCTGAAGCCGTAGCCGGTCAGTATCTTCTGCCACTCGGGCGTCTTCTTGAATTTGGCGAGTTCGGCATTGACAGCGTCGCGCAGCGCCCCGGAATCCTGGCTGAATGTGAAGCCGCCCCAACTGCGCACGGGCTTGCCATCCACGACGGGATCCTCGAATTCGGCTGCGGCCTCGACCTTGTCGCTCTTTGCCGCCAATTGGGCCACTGTCAGGCTGGTGGCGGCATAGCCCGCCGCGCGGCCGGTGGATACGGTTGAAATAGCGTCCGCATTGCTCGAGATGGTGACCATGCGGTCGCCGGGCACGCCCAGTTTCTGCAGCATTTCCAGTTGGTCCGCACCTGCCATGATGGCGATTTTCTTGTCGTTCTTGGCAAATGCGTCATAGGAATGCAGGCCGTCGGGATTGCCTTTGGCTACCAGCAGGCCTTCACCATACGAGCTGTTGGGCTCGGAAAAAAGAACTTCCTTGCAGCGCTGGGGAAGAATGGCCATCTCGGCAGCCACCATGTCAAAGCGATTGGCCCGCAACCCCGGAATGAGGGAGCCGAAATTCGTAGTGACCCATTTGATGTTCTTGATGCCCAGCTGCTCCATGATGTGTTTGGCAACGTCGGGGCCGGCGCCCTTTGCCTGGCCGTTCATATCCATGTAGCCATAGGGTATTTCGTTGGCGACGGCGATGCGGATGGTACCGTTGTCCTTGATTTCCTTCAGGCTGGCGGCACTTGCCTGCGCAGCCACGCCGCCCGTGAGCAATGCTGCCAGGGCGATGAATGTGGTTCGGCGGATATTGAGCATAGATGTCGTCCTTATCGTTGTTTCGATGCGAAAGCTCGCTGCACGGGCCGGCGACCAGCCCCTTCTTGTGCAATAGTCTCGAAGAAAATCATACACTACATAATTATTTGAGTTCAAATCAATTGATAGCGCATGATTATCGTGCGACATATTTGCTTTGTGGAAAACAGGCCGGATCGGCGTGCCTGCATCGCGCCGCAATGCTGCGCCGGCAGCAAGGGGCATGCCAAGCGTCATGAGGGCCAAGCCCGCTGTGCGCCGGGCTTGGCAAAGCGGGGTCTCTGTGCTAGGATTATCGACTATGTACCGCGCCATTTCGTTTTTTTTCTTTTATTTTGCTTTTCCAAAACCGCTGGTGGAGGAAGGGAAGCGCTGTACGCAGTAAAAAATCATCAAATTCCCAAAAAGCCGCCAGCTTCGCTAGGCGGCTTTTTTGTTCCGCATACTGGCTGGCAAACACCCTGGAGTTGAACCGTGTCGCACAATACTGACGATCTAAGAATCCGCGAAATCAAGGAACTCAGCCCGCCTGCCCATGTCATGCGCGAATTTCCCTGCACCACTGCCATTTCCTCGACGGTCTACGATGCCCGTCGTGCGGCACACCGCATTTTGCATGGCGAAGACGACCGCCTGGTGGTCGTCGTGGGCCCGTGTTCCATCCATAATCCGGAGGCCGGCCTCGAGTACGCCCGTCGTCTCGCCAACGAGCGCAGCCGGCTGCGGGGCGAATTGGAAATCATCATGCGGGTGTATTTCGAAAAACCCCGCACGACCGTGGGCTGGAAAGGCCTGATCAACGATCCGGGTCTGGACGGCAGCTTCAACATCAACCAGGGGCTGCGCACAGCACGCGAATTGCTCATTGACATCAATGCCTTGGGGCTTCCAGCCGGCTGCGAGTTCCTTGACATGATTACGCCCCAATATATTGCCGACCTGGTATCGTGGGGCGCCATAGGAGCGCGCACCACCGAAAGCCAGGTGCACCGCGAGCTTGCCTCCGGCCTTTCTTGCCCCGTGGGGTTCAAGAATGGCACAGACGGCAATACGCGCATTGCCATTGATGCCATCAAGGCCGCTTCCCAGCCGCACCATTTCCTGTCGGTGACCAAGGGCGGTCATTCGGCCATTGTTTCCACTGTGGGCAATAATGATTGCCACGTTATTCTACGCGGCGGCAAGCAGCCCAATTACGATGCGGCCAGCGTCGGGTCCGCCTGCGAGACCCTGGCGCAGGCTGGGTTGGGCAACCGTGTCATGATTGACGCCAGCCATGCGAACAGCAACAAAGACTATCGCAATCAGCCGCGCGTCATCGACGACATCGCGGGCCAGCTTGAATCCGGCAGCGTCTCGGTCTGTGGCGTCATGATCGAAAGCCATCTCGTTGCGGGGCGGCAGGATCTGGTTGCGGGCAAGCCTCTGGTATATGGCCAGAGCATTACCGACGGCTGCATAGACTGGGACACCACCGTGCAGGTGCTTGATCGCCTGGCAGAGGCGGTGCGAGCACGCCGGCAGGCGCAATCCTCGCCGGCGCACAGCCAGGCTGCATGAAAATCGTCTTTGGCGCTATGATCATGGGGGGCGCCCGCCCTGACACAAGGAGGTCCAGTTACCATGAATGCCCCAGCCCAGGCGCAAGGGTTGCGTCGAGACATACCCGCGGGGTTTCTGCAGGCGTTGTCCGAGCGATTCGGAGACCGGTTTTCAACTGCTGAGGCGGTGCGCGAACATCACGGGCGCGACGAGTCTCCCTATCCGCCCATGCTGCCGGACGGTGTCGTGTTTGCGCAAAGCACCGAGGATGTCGCCTGGGTGGCGCGCCATTGCCACGAATACCGCGTGCCGCTGATTCCCTATGGGGCTGGCTCGTCGCTTGAGGGCCATTTGCTTGCGCTGCATGGGGGCATCAGCCTGGACTTGTCGGGCCTGAACCATATTGTGGCGCTGCACGCGGAGGACTTCACCGTCACCGTGCAGGCGGGTGTCACCCGCAAGCAGCTAAACGAGTCAATCCGCGACACCGGCCTGTTTTTCCCCATAGATCCCGGCGCGGATGCCAGCCTTGGCGGCATGGCGGCCACGCGCGCCTCGGGCACCAATGCCGTGCGTTACGGCACCATGCGCGAAAACGTCATGTCGCTCAAAGTCGTGACCGCCGACGGGCGCATCATTGAAACCGCGAACCGGGCCCGCAAATCGTCGGCGGGCTACGACCTGACTCGAATTTTTGTCGGAAGCGAAGGCACCCTGGGCATCATTACCGAGGTGACCGTGCGCCTCTATCCTCAGCCCGAGGCGCTTTCGGCCGCGATCTGCAATTTTCCGTCGCTGGATGCGGCTGTGCAAAGCGTTATCGAGATCATTCAGATGGGCGTGCCGGTGGCGCGGGTCGAGTTCATGGATGCCTGGGCAGTCAAGGCCACCAACGCTTACAGCAAGCTCGAACTGAAAGAGACGCCGCTGCTGCTGTTCGAATTTCATGGTACGCCTTCGGGAGTACGAGAGCAGGCCGAGGTGGTGCAGGAAATTGCCCGCGGCAATGGCGGTATGGATTTCGACTGGGCCGAACGCCCCGAGGATCGCAGCCGCCTCTGGACTGCCCGGCACAATGCCTATTTTGCCGGCCTGCAACTTCGCCCGGGCTGCCGAGCCAGCACCACCGATGTCTGCGTGCCTATTTCCCGCCTGGCGGACTGTGTTTCAGCGACTGCGGCAGACCTGGACAACGCCAGCTTTCCCTATACCGTCGTCGGCCACGTGGGAGACGGAAACTTCCATGTGCTCATGCTACTCGATCCCGACAGCCAGCAGGAGTGGGAAGAGTCCGAGCGACTGAACAAAAGGCTGGTGCAGCGTGCCATCGAAATGGAGGGCACCTGCACTGGCGAGCATGGGGTGGGCATGCACAAGATGGAATTCATGCTGGCCGAGCACGGCCAGGATGCGTTGGACCTAATGACTTCCCTGAAGCGGGCGTTCGATCCGCATGACATCCTTAATCCCGGCAAGATGATTCCGCGGGCGTAGACCCACCAGCCGGAACGCCTGTCGCCCGAGCCAACCTCATGCGACGGTTGCGGGCGGAGGCGCGACATGAGCGCATAACGAGAGACAATGACTGATACCCTGATCAGCCCAGCGTACCAGCAGACCCCCGACTTTCCCGGACTGCTGGCGCGTCTTGCGGGCAAGCTGCCCCAGCACTGCATACTGTCCCGGGTCGAGGACACGCGTGCCTACGAGTGCGACGGCCTGTCGCTTTACCGTACGCTCCCGCCGGTAGTCATCCTGCCCGAAAACGAAGCCCAGCTCATTGCTGTTGTCACGGCCTGCAAGGTGCTCAACATTCCCATTGTGGCGCGCGGGGCGGGTACAGGGCTCTCCGGCGGAGCCATGCCGCACGCCCAAGGCATTATTTTGGGCTTGAGCAAGCTGAACCGCATTCTCAGCATAGATCCGGCTTCGGCAAGCGCCGTCGTGCAGCCGGGCGTGCGCAACCTCGCCATTTCCGAAGCGGCGGCCCCTTTCGGTCTGTACTATGCACCGGATCCCTCCAGCCAGATCGCCTGTACCATCGGCGGGAACATCGCCGAGAACTCCGGCGGCGTTCACTGCCTGAAGTACGGGCTGACGGTGCACAACATATTGCGCGCGCGCGTGATTACGATTGACGGAGAGGTGTTGGAGCTGGGTTCCGAGGCGCCTGACAGTCCGGGGCTGGAGCTGCTGGCCGCCTTCATCGGTTCCGAGGGGATGCTGGGTTTCGTCACCGAAGCCACCGTGCGGCTCATTCCCAAGCCCGCGTGCGCGCGCGTCGTCATGGCCAGTTTTGCCAGCGTCGAGTCAGCCGGGCACGCTGTCGCCAACGTCATAGGCGCTGGCATCATTCCCGCTGGGCTGGAAATGATGGATAAGCGCGCCGTGCATATGGTCGAGCCCTTCGTCAATGCTGGCTATGATCTTGAGGCCAATGCCTTGCTTCTGTGCGAGTCAGACGGCACGGAAGAAGAAGTGGAGCACGAAATACAGCGCATGGAGGCGGTATTCCGCGAAGCCGGCGCCACGCGCCTGCAGGTATCGTCCAGCGAGCAGGAAAGACTCACATTCTGGGCGGGCCGCAAGAATGCCTTTCCCGCTGCGGGACGGATCTCGCCTGACTACTATTGCATGGACGGCACTATTCCGCGCCGCCACCTGGCGCGGGTGCTCAACGCCATCGAAGAGATGGAAGACGAATACGGCCTGCGCTGCGCCAATGTCTTTCATGCCGGCGACGGCAATCTGCACCCGCTCATCATGTTCGATTCGAACAAGCCCGACGAGGTCGAGCGCGCCGAGAAATTCGGCGCCGCCATCCTGGAGCTCTGTGTACAGGTGGGCGGAACCATTACCGGCGAGCATGGCGTGGGCATAGAGAAGATCAATCAGATGTGCGTGCAGTTCACCCGCCCCGAGCTGGATTTCTTCAGCGCCTTCAAGCGCGCCTTTGACCCGTACAGTCTCCTGAATCCGGAGAAGGTCGTGCCGACGCTCGCGCGCTGTGCCGAGTACGGAAAGATGCATGTACATGGCGGCGAACTGCGTTTCCCCGATCTGCCGCGTTTCTAGGATTGAAGATGGAATACATGCTTTCGGAATTATGTGAGCACGTCATGACCGCCCACGGGGCGGAGCGGCCTGTCTACATAAGAGGAGGGGGCACCCGGGATTTCTACGGCGAACCCTGTCCGGCCGACCCCGAGGGGCCGGCGGTACTGGACATGTCGGGCTACAAGGGGATTGTCAATTACCAGCCTTCCGAACTTGTGATCACCGCGCGAGCCGGCACGACCTTGGAAGAAATAGAGGCGGTACTGCATGCCGAAGGTCAGATGCTGGCCTTCGAACCGCCTCGCTTTGGCGCCGGATCCACACTGGGCGGCGCGGTGGCAAGCGGTCTGTCTGGCCCGCGGCGTGTGGCGGCGGGGCCGTTGCGCGACTTTGTTCAGGGCGCCAAGCTGCTGGAGGCGTCGGGCGAGGTGCTGTCATTTGGCGGCGAGGTCATGAAAAACGTGGCAGGTTTTGATATTTCGCGCCTGTTGGCCGGCTCCATGGGTATCTTCGGCGCGCTGACCGAGGTATCGCTCAAGGTTCTGCCTTTGCCGCAGGGTGAGCAGACACAAGTGCTGGAGGTGGATCAGGCCCAGGCGCTGGATCTCTTCAACCAATGGCGCAGCCAGCCTTTACCCATCAGCGCGAGCTGCTGGCTGGGCCAGGCTGACCTGGCCAGCATAGTGTCTCCCGACGCCGAACGCGATACCGCAAATGGGGACGCGCCATCATTCCAGAGGCAGGGATGCTTGCTGCTGCGGCTGTCGGGCAGTGATCCGGCCGTGGCTGCCGCCGCACGTAAGATTGGCGGGACGGTGCTGGCTGCGCCGCAGGCCGCCACTTTTTGGACTGCCTTGCGCGACCAGACATTGCCCTTCTTCGGGCACCGTCCCCTGTGGCGCATTGCGGTGCCGCCAAGAACCCCTGCTCTGGATTTTGGCCACACCATGCTGGAGTGGAATGGCGGGCTACGTTGGGTGGCGGGGCCAGCCAAGCTGGCCGCCCAGCCGGGCAATGGGCCACGCGACGGCGGCTTGCGTGATGCGGTGGCCCGGCATCACGGCCACGCCACGCTCTATCGCTATGAGGAGCGGCCGGCGGGCGTAACCGTGTTTCATCCCCTGGCCCCCGCATTGAGAAACATTACCCGGCGCCTGAAGCAGGAGCTGGACCCGGTCGGCATTTTCAATCCCGGCCGCCTGTATCCCGATTTTTGAGGCAATAACGTGCAAACAAATCTGGCATCCTGGGCGCGCGGCACGAACGAAGGTAATGATGCGGAGGAAATCCTGCGCCGCTGCGTGCATTGCGGATTCTGTCTGGCCACCTGCCCGACCTATCAGATACTTGGGGACGAGCTGGACAGCCCGCGCGGCCGCATTTATCTCATCAAGCAGGTTCTGGAAGGTGCAGAACCCACGCGCGCCACGCAACAGCATCTCGACCGCTGCTTGACATGCCGGAACTGCGAAACAACCTGTCCTTCGGGGGTGGAATATGGCGCGTTGGTGGATATCGGCCGCAAGCTTGTCGATGAGCGCGTGGAACGCCCGCTCGCACAGCGCCTGCAACGCGGCGCGTTGCGCACGCTGCTGACCTCCCGGTTGTTCGGGCCGGCACTGGCATTGGGGAGGCTGATGCGTCCCATGCTGCCCGTGCTGCTGCGCAATAAGATTCCGGCCCGGCGGCCTGCAGGCGCTGTGCCTCGCCATGGTGGGCGTCATGCGCGGCAGGTTCTGATGCCGCGCGGCTGCGTACAGCCGGACATGCTGCCCAGTATCGATGCCGCAACGTTGCGTGTTCTGGATGCCGTGGGCATAGGCGCGCGCGATGTACCCGCCGCGGGGTGCTGCGGGGCCATCCAGTTCCATCTCGATGCGCAGGACAGGGCATTGGATCAAATGAGGGCCAATATCGATGCCTGGCTACCGCTGCTGGATAGCGGCCAGGTCGAAGCGATTGTTATCAACGCGTCCGGTTGCGGCGGCATGGTGCGCGAGTATGCCCATCATCTTCGGCACGATCCAAACTACGCGGCCAAGGCGCTGCGTGTGGTGGACAAGGTGCGTGACGTATCGGAGATTCTTGCGCCTCATGCGCAACAGTTACGCGCGCGAATGGCTAGCCTGCCGGCACGGGTGGCCTTTCATCCGCCATGCACATTGCAGCACTGGCAGGGCCTACGGTCGGTGAGCGAGCGCCTGCTCACCGACCTGGGCTTTGCGCTGCAGCCATTCAACGAGTCCCATCTGTGCTGCGGGTCGGCGGGGACTTACTCAGTGACACAGCCGTCGCTGTCGGGCAGCTTGCGCGAACGCAAACTGCAGGCCATAGGCGAGACGCAGCCCGACTGCATCGTTTCTTCCAACATCGGCTGCATAACGCATCTGCAGGCCGGCACCGAAACGCCTGTGCGCCACTGGATCGAGGTGGTTGACGAGGCGCTTTCCGCGGGAGATGGCGGCATGCGCAATGCCGCCTGAGCGGCGCCGCCAGCGCGGTACGGGCCGCCACTGACGGCGGGCTCCCGGCTTGCCACCGATTACAATACAGACATGTCCAATACCACCATTTCAAAGAGACGAGTCGTTGTCGGCATGTCGGGCGGCGTCGACTCGTCCGTTACCGCCTGGCTGCTCAAGGAGCAAGGCTACGACGTTCTTGGCCTGTTCATGAAGAACTGGGAAGACGACGATGACTCGGAGTACTGTTCCACACGGCAGGACTGGCTCGACGCGGCCAGCGTCGCGGATGTCATCGGCATTGACATCGAAGCCGTCAATTTTGCGGCCGAGTACAAGGATCGCGTGTTTGCCGATTTCCTGCGCGAGTATTCCGCAGGCCGCACACCCAACCCCGATGTGCTTTGCAATGCCGAAATCAAGTTCAAGGCTTTTCTGGATCATGCCATGTCCTTGGGTGCCGAGCATATCGCCACTGGGCACTACGCGCGCGTCAGGCAGGTGCAGGGCCCTGATGGCCGCCACACGTACCAGTTGCTCAAAGCGCTGGATGGCAGCAAGGACCAAAGCTATTTTCTGCACAGGCTTAACCAGGAACAGTTGGCCCGCACTTTATTTCCATTGGGTGAAATACACAAGACGGAAGTGCGGCGCATTGCCCGGTCGCTGGGCTTGCCAAATGCGGCCAAGAAAGACTCCACCGGTATCTGTTTCATCGGTGAACGGCCATTTCGAGAATTCCTGAACCGCTATTTGCCGACGCATCCCGGCCCCATCAAGACGCCGGAAGGCGCCGTGGTGGGACAGCATCAAGGGCTTTCGTTTTATACGCTGGGCCAGCGCAAAGGCTTGGGTATTGGCGGCGTTAAAGGGCGCCAGCGCGACGATGGCACGGCCGACGCCTGGTATACGGCACGCAAGGATCTGGATGAAAACACACTGTATGTGGTGCAGGGTCACGATCATCCATGGCTGCTCAGCCAGGCAGTGAATGCGCAAGATGTGAGCTGGGTTGCGGGTCATGCGCCGCAGGCCGGGCGCTATGCAGCCAAGACGCGCTACCGGCAGCCCGATGCGGCGTGCGATCTGGTCTCGGCGGATGCGGCGCATTGTGCGCTCGCATTTCCTCAGGCCCAATGGGCGGTTACTCCGGGGCAGTCGGCCGTGCTCTACGAGGGCGAAATCTGTCTGGGAGGCGGCATCATCATCTGACGCCTTTGGGCATTATTCGACCCGCCGCGTGAATCAGGCCTGCGCGGGTGCCGTGCTGCTGAAAGAGGGCCGGGCCTGCAGTTTTTCGTTCAGCCTGTGCAGATTGCCATAGCCGGCTCGCCAATCGAGCTCAGGGCAGCGAAGATCGAGATAGCCAAGGGCACAACCCACGGCGACATCAGCCAGGCTGAAATTGACGCCCATACAGAATGGCTGATCGTCCAGGCTTTTGTCCATGGACTCCAGCGCCGATTCGATCTTGCTCCGCTGGCGAGCTATCCACTTTTCGCTGCGGAATTGCGGCTCCCGGCGGTTGTTCTCGATATTGATGGCCACGGCCGCGTCCAGCATGCCGTCTGCAATGGCTTCCCAGCACTTGGTGGCGGCACGGTCGCGGCCAGGCTGGGGAATAAGCCGGCCCACCGGTGACAGCGTATCCAGATACTCGACGATCACCCGCGAGTCGAACAGGCTGCCGTGATCGTCCATGAGCAGACAGGGAATTTTGCCCAGCGGATTGTGCTGCTGGATGCTGGTGTCGTCGGCCCACACATTTTCGAGTATGAATTCGTAATCCAGCTTTTTTTCCGCCATGACGACGCGCACCTTGCGCACGTAAGGGCTGGTTAACGAGCCTATGAGTTTCATGAGTAGGTCGATGAGTTTCAGGGGGCGAAAAAAGTATAGCAGGATAGCGACGCGATCCTTGCGCTGCGGCAGCTAAAGAAGGCTGAATTGCCCTTGTTTAACAAAACTGTCGTTTATCTGCGAATATGGATGCCGCTTGAAGGGTAGAGTGCGCCCCTGGTCCGCGCCAGGTTTGGCGCGATGCCATAGTGTGCCTATCTTCTGGATACCAGGTAGAGCAATCCCCAGGCAAGCGCGGCAACGCAATAAAGCAGCCCAGGCACGTTTTCGGAATAGAACACCTGTCGCTCGTCACAGTAGTCTGGATGAAACAGGATAGTGTCATTTTTGACGGTATTTTGCAATGCGTCATTTGGCCAGGGGTGTCAAACATTGCAAATACCGTAATTCGGCGAAGGCCGTCTGGCCGCACGTCGATCCGACTGCGAAATAATCAGACCGGCACCTGTCCCTCGTGGGCCTTCAGTTCGCTGAGAACTAGCTGTGAACGTATCCTGGTCACCCCCTTGAGCTTGCTCAGACGGTTCACAATAAATTGCGAAAATTCTTCGAAATTGCGGGTACGCACGTACAGCATGTAATTGGCCTCTCCGGTAACGATGCTGGCACTAACGACTTCGGGCATGGCGCTGATTTCGCGCGTGAAGTAACGGTGTTCGGCATCGCTGACCTGGCCTAGGTTCAATTCGACATAGGCCTGGATGTCGAATCCCAGCTTTTTTGCGTTTAGAACTGCGCCATAGCCTTCGATGAATCCTTGCTCCTCGAGAAGTTTCACGCGCCGATGGCAGGCTGAAGGGGACAGGGAAACGCGTTCGGCAAGGTCCAGATTGCTCAGGCGTCCATCCTGCTGCAGGATGGCCAGAATTTTCAGATCGACGGGATCTATTTGCATGATTCGAATTCTATTCGAATAAATTTAATATTAGTGGGATTATATTCAATAAAACCATATTTTTAATCGAATAATCGAATCCTTCACCTCATTGCCGATGCTAAACTATTTTCAGGAAACAATGATGCGCGGGAGGCATGTTGATTACTCTGGAGCAATGTCGAGTCTGGGATCAGGCAGACGAACTGGCGGCGCTAAGGCAGCAATTTGATTTGCCCGATGGCATCATCTATCTGGATGGAAACTCCCTGGGGGTCTTGCCCCGGAGCGCAATGAGTCGCGCCCAGGATGTAATCCGCAGGGAATGGGGCGCCGACCTCATCAACAGTTGGAACAAGGCAGGGTGGTGGTCACTCCCCGTCCGACTGGGCGATCATGTCGCCCCTTTGGTAGGTGCCGGGGCGGGTGAAATCGTCGTCACCGACACCGCCTCATTGAATCTGTTCAAGGTTCTGGCCAATGCGGTGCGCATCCAGAATAGCCGCCATCCGGAAAAGAAAATCATCCTGGCGGAGCGCGATGCCTTTCCGACTGATCTGTACATGATTCAGGGACTGATCGAACTCCTTGATCAAGGCTATGCTCTGCAATTGTTGGATGAACCCGGAGATCTGGCAACAGCAGTCACGGAGCAGACGGCAGTGGTGGTGCTGTCACATGTAAATTATCGAACAGGCTACCTGTACGACATGGAGGCCGTCACTGGATTGGTACATGCGCATGATGCTCTGATTATCTGGGATTTATGTCATTCGATAGGCGCTGTTCCCATGAACCTGAAAGCCGCGGACGCGGACTTTGCCATCGGCTGCACCTACAAGTATCTAAACGGTGGGCCGGGCGCGCCGGCCATGCTATGGGCCAACCCGCGGCATCATGGCGCCCTATGGCAGCCGCTGTCTGGCTGGTGGGGCCATGCACGCCCCTTCGATATGTCGACCGAATTCGTACCTGCCACGGGCATACGCAGTTTTCTTTGCGGGACGCAGCCCATCGTTTCCATGAGCCTGATTGCATGCGGTGTGGACATCTTCCGGCAAACGGACATGCAGATCATCCGCAGCAAGTCGCTGAGATTGACTGATTTATTCATTCAGTTGGTGGAGCAGGAGTGCGCCGGCCTGGACATGATGCTGATCACGCCGCTTGATCACCAACACCGGGGCAGCCATGTCAGCTTTCGCCACCCGCAAGGGTACGCCGTGCTGCAGGCGCTTATTGCGCGCGGCGTGATCGGCGACTACCGGGAGCCCGAGGTCATGCGTTTCGGTGTGACCCCGCTTTACCTTGGCTACAGCGACATATGGCATGCAGTGCAGAACCTGAAGGCAGTGCTGCAGGATCGAGAATGGGACCAGGACAGATTTCGCGTGCGCGGCCTGGTGACCTGACTTGCATCATCGCTGCCAGGGCCTCTGCATCCGTGCTGGAGACATCGCTTTACATTTTCATTTACGGCAGGCGCAATCGTTCTTTCATGCGTCTGGTATAAAAACGCCTGTACCGTCTTTTTTGAGGCCAGCGAGCATGTCCATTCAAACTTTAAGCCGATGGGGCGCCGTGCTGTTCGCCGCCGCATTTGTTTCGGGGTGTTCTCTGATTGGACTTGGCGATTCAGATGGCGACGATGGCCGGGCAAATGCATGCAAACGGGATCGCAGCAGTTGCATGTACGAGGGGCGGTATGAGCCCGGCGAACGGGGCTATGCAGAAGAGGAGGCAAAACGTCTCAACAAGGCGGCCTCGGCCCGGTTGCGGCGCAGTGCAGACTGGTGACCCGGGCCGGTATGCTTAAAATTCCTTGATCCAACGCTTTGTTGGTAACAGAACATAATTGCGGGTGCTCGCTTGGCTGGCCACAGGCAGGTGCGGCGCGGTTCGGCATGCAGCGGCCACCGCATAAATTGCGTTTGACTATGCCCCTTCAGTTCAGCAGCCGGGTTTTCCGTTGGAGGCGTGATCGCAACTGTGCGATGCGCTCTCTGGCGAGGATGGCCGCAATGCCAACCAGGCTTCCTTGGTCACCTGGCGGGCTGAATACAGAAACAGGACGGCAATCGCCACGCCGATAAGTAGGTCGGGCCATAGGCTGTCGGTGAAAGCGACCAGAATGGCAGCAGCAATGACACTGCTGTTGGCCAGCAAGTCGTTACGCGAGCAGATCCAGGTCGACCGCATATTCAGGTCGTCGGCGCGATGGCGATGAAGCAGCGCGAAGCATACGCCATTGGCCAGCAGCGCCAGCGCGCCGGTTCCACCCATCCAGTCCGCCGCCGGCACCTCGGGTACGAGCAGTTTACGAATGGCCTCGGCAATAACCACAGTGCCGAACATCAGCATAAGCCCTCCCTTGGCCATCGCCGCCCTGGCCCGGGCGCGCTTGCCTCGGTGGAGGACAAATAAAGTCAGTGCGTAGACGGCGGCATCGCCGAACATGTCCAACGAGTCGCCCAACAGGGCGGTTGACCGCGCCAGCCAGCCAGCAATGAATTCCACAAGAAACATTACCGCGTTGATAGCGAAAACCGCGTACAGTACCCGGCCCTGCCGCACACGCAACTGGGCCAATTCGGCCGATTTGTCCTGACAGCAACTATCCATGGCGGCGATCTCCACTGAAGCATATGACGCCTATTACAATGAAGGTTATAGCCGCTATAAGGTCAAGTGCCATGGACAAGATCGCTTTCAGCATCGGACAGCTGGCCCGCGCGACCGGCGTGAAACCGGTGACGATTCGGTACTACGAGCGAGTCGGCTTGCTTCCAATGGTTTCCCGCAATGCCTCTGGCTACAGAAAGTATTCCGAAGCGGCCCGTAATCGCTTGCTCTTCATTCGTCGTTGTCGGGCGTTGGGGTTTGGTCTCGACGATATTCGGGAGTTGCTGGAGCTGGCGGGGCTTCATGAGGATTCTTGCGCTCGGGTTGATGGGAAGGTGGCGGCGCAACTGGACCAAGTAAGGGTGCGCATCCATGATTTGCAAGATCTCGAGCGGGAGTTGGAACGCCTGCTGTCCAATTGCCATGGCGGCATTATTGACGAATGCCGCATTATTGAGTCGTTGAGCCGTCGCGCCTGCCCATCCGTTCAGCCTGATGCGCCCATGACATGATGCGATTCTGTTGCGGAACTGGAGACCCCTTCTGTTGGAAATAAATGCAGAGCACCCCAGTTTTGCTTGACTCGATTATGGCACCCAATCTCGAGAGGTCTCCCCGTTTTGCTTGACCTTTAATACTTTTACTTCGTCTTTGATTTTTAATTGGCGCGTGGCGCTGTCCCGCTTCTAGCTGTGCAAGCGTGATATAAAAATGGGCTTGTGATCTCTTGGAGGGAGTAATGACTGCTTATGCTGTAGCTGTGATTCGGGAAACACGATTCAATGACGAAGTGGTCGGGTATCTGCAGGGTATCGATGCGACGCTGGCGCCGTTCTCCGGCAAGTATCTGATTCACGGTGGCCCGTATCAGCCGCTGGAGGGCGCCTGGTCTGGGGATTTGGTGGTAATCGAATTTCCGTCGATGGAGCAGGCACAGGCCTGGTATAACTCCGATGCCTATGCTGCGATTCGCCCGCTTCGGACCGCCAATACCGAAGGTGACGTGCTGCTGGTACAAGGCGTGGCGGAAGGCCATAAGGGGGCGGATATCCTGACGTAAGTGTGATCATCCTCATTCCCCCGGCGGCGGGCCGCGCGATTAGCGCAAGATGCATCGGGAAAAGAGAAAAGGGCGCGGCCAGCTGGGTGGCGCTCCTCGCTCATCATTGCGACGTAGTGGGTGGCCGGACACCCTGGCCAGGATGGCGTTATCTGCTTAGGGGCTTGATGCTGTGCATCCCGAGACATCGTTAACAACTGGTCGCGCTGACTGATATATGCCATGCCAGAAGACGCCATGCGATAGGTTTAGCGATCGCTTGGGTTGGCATTCTTCCGTTCCGGCAAAATTCCGGCAAAGGCCAGTTCTTGACACTGACAGGCCCAGAAATGGACAAAAAAGAAAAGGCCGCTTGAGAGAGCGGCCTTAACGTACTGATCTACAAGAAAATTCTTGGTGGGCTGTGAGTGGCTCGAACACTCGACCTACGGATTAAGAGTCCGCTGCTCTACCAACTGAGCTAACAGCCCGTGTGCTGCAAAGAACGAAATTTTAGCGCAAAAATTTCCATCGCGCCAATCGGGTGTGAGGGCGCCACCTCAAAGGTCAATCATCCTTCTCGCGATAGGAGTCGTGACAGGATTTGCAGCTTTTGCCGACTGTACCAAAGGCAACGCGGAACGCGTCAAAGTCGCCGGATGCGGCGGCGGCGTCCAGTTTCTTCATGCCATCCAGGAATTTTTCCTGAGCTTGCTTGAAGCCCTCGGGATCGCTCCATATCTCGGGTTTGGCATCGCCTGCCTGGGTGTCCGGGCCGAAAGCCTTCCAGGGCAGTGTAGCCAGGACGTCAAGGACAGCGACGTTTTTGCGGACGACTTCCGCGTCGAAGGGAATTTCCTTCTTGGCCATTGGCGCCATGCTGCCGAAATGGTAGGCCATCACATGCATGACGGACTCCCGGTACTGATGGGCATCCTTGGCTTTTTTCGATTCGGCGTGCGCCGGCATACAGGCAACGCCGATGAGGGCGGTTGCTGCAAGGAGGGCGAGCTTGGTTTTCATCGTGATCTCCTGAAGGTCGGTCGTGGGAAGCAGGCCGCCAAAACGGCATGGGTCGGGGAAAACTAGATGTCGCTGGCCAGATTTGCAGCCAGACCGATATAACTGCGCGGCGTCAGGGCCATGAGGCGGGCCTTAGGCTCCTGGGGCAGATCCAATCCGGCGATGAATTCGGATAGTGCTTGCTGCGTGATGCCCTTGCCGCGGGTGAGCGCTTTAAGTTGCTCGTAGGGTTGGGGCAAGCCGTAGCGGCGCATGACGGTTTGCACCGGCTCGGCCAGGACTTCCCAGCAGCTGTCGATATCGGCGTCGATAGCGGCGGCATTCAGCTCCAGCTTCGCCAGGCCGCGCAGGCAGGCGTCGTAGGCCACCGCGCAGTAGCCGAGGGCCACGCCCAGATTGCGCAGTACCGTGGAATCGGTGAGATCGCGCTGCCAGCGGGAAACGGGCAGCTTCTCGGAAAGATGCCGCAGCATGGCGTTGGCCAGACCGAGATTTCCTTCGGAATTTTCGAAGTCGATAGGATTGACCTTGTGCGGCATGGTGGAGGAGCCGACTTCTCCTTCTTTCAGTCGCTGCTTGAAGTAGCCCAGGGAAATGTAGCCCCATATGTCGCGATTCAGATCCAGCAGAATGGTATTGGCGCGTGCGACAGCATCGAACAGTGCGGCCATCCAGTCATGCGGTTCGATCTGGATGGAGTAGGGGTTTTGGGTCAGGCCGAGTCCAGACAGAACGCGTTGGCTGAAGGCCGGCCAGTCGATTTCCGGATAGGCCGACATATGCGCGTTGTAGTTTCCGGTGGCGCCGTTCATCTTGGCGAGCGGCTGCACCGACTCAATGGCTGCCAAAGCGCGCTCGAGTCTGGCGGCCACGTTGGCGAATTCCTTGCCAAGTGTGGTGGGGCTGGCAGGCTGCCCATGTGTGCGCGACAGCATGGGTTGATGCGCAAACTGGCGTGCCAGGTTTTTCAGTGTGTCATTGAGCTCGCCGATTTTTGGGGTGATGAACGCCGAGCGTGTGCGCGAAAGCATGAGCGCATGCGACGTGTTGTTGATGTCTTCGGACGTACAGGCAAAGTGAATGAATTCCGCCGCCTTGGCCAGCTCGGCATTGTCGGCCACGCGTTCCTTCAACCAGTATTCGACGGCCTTGACGTCGTGATTGGTGGTTCTCTCGATTTCCTTGATGCGCGCAGCATCATCCTCGGAAAAATTGCGCACCAGATTCTGAAGTGCGGTTCTGGATGCATCGGAGAACGGCGTGAGTTCAGGCAGGCCGGCTTCGGACAGGCCTATGAGCCATGCGATCTCCACCTCGACCCTGTGCGCCATGAAGCCCGCTTCCGATAGAAATGGGCGCAGCGGCTGGCACTTGGCGGCATAGCGGCCGTCCAGGGGAGACAAGGCGTTGAGAGATGTGGATTGCGGGTTGACTTGCATGGCGGCTCAGGATGGAAAATTCAGCCTGAATTCTAACATTCCGCGCGATGAGCCAAACGAACTCACAGGCCGGCAAGATCGGGCGAGATTCCAGGCCTGGCGCAGGTTTCATCATGGCTGCGGGCGGCCTACATGAATGAATAGTCGCCCACCGGTTCAAGCGTCGTCAGCCACCAGACCCCCGCCGAGATGGCGAGCAAGAGCACCAGCGCCGCCAGGCGCAGCCACAGATTGTCGCGGGCATGTGCCTGCGCCGGATCCAATGCCCCGATTTCCTCGTCGCGCAGCATAGTATCGCCTGTCACCATCGGGCCGATGAGATTCTGCCTGCGCCGGAACTGATACCAGAAGATGGCCGCCACATGCATCGCGACCAGCACGATGATCGGCCATTCGTTCAGGTTATGCAGCGCCGTCAGGCGCGCCGACCAAGTGTCGTCCAGATAGGCCAGCGGGCCGGTCGTGATGATGTCGTCGTTTGCAAACAGGCCGCTGCCCGCTTGCACCCCCAATACCAGCAGCAGCGCAATAACCGAGCAGGCACCCAGCGGATTGTGCCCCAGGGTATGAGGCACTTTGCCGCGCAGGTAAGCGAATACGGTGGAAGGACCGCGTACGAACTGTCCAAAGCGCGCATAGCGCGGCCCGGCAAATCCCCACACAAGGCGGAAAATCAGCAGCGCCAACACCGCAAGGCCGAACCGGACATGCCAGTCCATCCACAGCCCGCCCACCTTCACGCTGATGTAGGCGCCTGCGACGCATGCGGCCAGCGCCCAATGAAAAATGCGGGTGGGCAGATCCCAGACCCTGACTGAATGGCTACTCATGCCTGCTCCTGCGCGGATCAATTGATGCTTTGAGATCCTTGTTCAGACTGCACGTCCAGGATCAATTGCTCCAGATGTGGCGATGTATGCAACGCCAGAACCGGCTTGTCGGGTTCGTTTTCATCCGGCTCCAGATGCAGGGTGATGCTCTGGCCCTCGAAGGCATCAGGATTGGCCTGAATCTGCACATATTGATTGAGCAGCCGGTCGACTGCCTTCTGCGCTTCGGCAAGACGCGTTTCAAGCGACGCGGATTCATGCAGGCGAAACTGCTCTTCGATGCAGCGGGCAAGATCCCAACTGAAGAACATAAGCGCATTGCGCCCATGGCATTCAGGATGCAGAAAACCCCATTCTCTCTTTTCGGTCGTCAATATGCTGTCCCGGATCAGTTCGATGTCGTGGTACGGCGGATTTCCTTGCCGTCGTACGTGTATACGTCGATTTTATCCGGCTTCATGGCACTGGGGGTGCGCATGGTCAGTTTGTGGCCCTTGGCGGTTACGGCAATGCGTTCGGAGCAGGAGCCAAACGAGGGAGAGAGGGTATAGCCTGATTTCTTCAATATCACCCAGCGATAGGAAATGGGGCAGTCTCCGTTGCCATCATTGATGGATACCAGGGCGATCAGCGCATCGGGCCGCTTGAATGCGTAGGTGATATTGAGGATGCCGCGCACATGCGGCTGCACCTCCGCATCATCGATCAGCAGGCGCGATTCGTAGATATATTCATTGGTGTCGATATGCAGCCGCCCGTAGGGCGTGGTCAGGCTCAGCCGGGACGGGCTTACCGGCCAGGTCTGGGGCGAATTGGCTCGCACCGGCATGCAAGCCAGCAGCATTACCAGGGGAATGAAGATGCGCAAAAGAACGTTCATATCGATGTCCTTTTCACAGCAAAAGACAAGATTGTTACAATTAAGTGCATACGTTGATACATTGTAATTTATATTACATTTCTTTTTGCCGATGCAAATCGGGCAAGCGGCCTATCTGACAAGGCCCAGCTTATCTTTTTCTCAGGCGTATTCTTCTCAGACGCGGCCGGTCGCCAGCAGATAGGTCAGCGCGCACGCCATCAATACGAAATAGGTCGCGACGCCTGCCGCCACACTGCGCAGCAGAATGCGCGGGGTCGTCACTTTGCCTCGGCCATCGGCGCCGCGCCGGGCGTGCCACCACCAACTGGCCGCCATGGCAGCAAGACTGAGCAAAACCATCCAGACTTTCACGCAGGGTTTTCCTTGACAGAAGAGGAAGCGTAAGTTTTACGTAAGTTTCAATTTGTATTTCTATTGCACCCGAGCATATCAGGAAATACCTGGCGACCTGGCAACCAGGGACGCAGGCCTGCAGACGGGACATTAAATCGGCGCAGATCGGTACTCCCATGTGATTTCAAATCAGGCATGACAAACAGGAGATATTAGGATGGAAGACAAGAAAACAGGCACGGTGCAGGATACATTCATTGATCGGCGCACCATGTTGAAGATGGGGGTTGCCGGCGCGGCGGCCGGCGGCATGCTGATGCATGGCGCATCCGCAATGGCCGCGGATGAAAAGAAGCCGGTTGGAAACTACCCCGCTGGCACGGAAGGTGATTCGGTTTTTATGGGCCTGACACTGGATATCACCGGCCCATATTCGGCGCAAGGCGCCGACCAGCAGAAGGGCTACGAACTGGCGATCGAGCAGCTCAATGCGGGCGCGCCGGAAATCAAGAAGATTTCTCCGCTGACCAAGAAGGGCATTCTGGGCAAGACGGTCAAGTTCGGCGTGGCGGATGCGGAAACCAAGCCCAATACCGCCGTGCAGGCGGCTACGCGTTTTATTCACGACAACAAGGCCATGGTGGTGTCGGGCAGCACCAGCAGCGCAGTGGCCATTGCCTTGCAGAAGGTGTGCAACCGCGAGCACACCATTTATCTTCCCGCCATCAGCGGCTCAAACGAAACCACGGGCGTGGACTGCCAGCGTTACGGCTTTCGCCTTTGCTACTTCGCATACACCGCCTGCAAAGCCATCGCACCTGTGCTGGCCAAGAACATGGGCAAGGACCGCAAGGCCATCTATCTGGTGCCTGACTACACCTATGGGCACACGACCTTCGATTCGATGAAGGAGTTCACCGAGAAAGAGGGCTGGACCACCGTGGGCGAACAAGTTCACCCTTTGGGTGCCAAGGACTACAGTTCCTTCCTTATCAATATCGCCAACAGCGGCGCGGATACGCTGGTCGTCATCGCCTACGGCGCGGATGCCGCAAACTCCATCAAGCAGGCCAAGCAGTTTGGGCTGCTGGAAAAGATGCAGATTGTGGTGCCCTACATGTCGGCCTTCCTGGAAAAGGAAATCGGCGCGGACATCATGCAAGGCGTCTATGCCGCCACTGGCTTCTGGTGGACGCTGCAGGACAAGTATCCCATTGCCAAGGACTTCGTGGCGGCGTTCGAGAAGAAGTACAAGGCCAAGCCGCGCGATTCAGCCTATATCGCTTATCTGCAGACGGCCTTGTGGGCGGATGCGTGCGAGCGGGCGGGTTCCTTCTATCCGCCTGATGTCATCAAGGCCTATGAGGCCGGGGAAGTACGGCAGGGGCCGATCGGCGATGTCACCTTCCGCGCCGAAGACCACCAGGGGGTCATCAACTTCCCCATTGTGCGCGGCAAGAAGAAGGCCGACATGCAGAACGAGGACGATTACTTCGAAGTGGTCGAAGTCGTTGATGGCCGCAAGGCGCTGCCCGAGGTAGGCCTGCTCGGATGCAAGCTCGGAGACTACATCTGACGCAACGACCTGGCTGAGAGGCATATGAGCTGAAAAGGAGGAACTTTGAATGCCAAGCATGTCGTTGTTTTTTTCCCAGTTATTCAATGGGCTGGCCATGGGCCTGCTGCTGGCGTTGATCAGCACGGGCCTGACCATCATCTACGGCACGCTGGGGGTGGTGAACTTCGCGCATGGCGCTCTGTTTGTTGTGGGCGCCTACGCGGGTTACACCGCCTATGGCATTACGCAGTCCTTCGTGGCAGCCATTGTCATCGGCGCAGCCGTGGCGCTGGTGCTGGGATTGGTCATCGAGCGCGGCCTGATGCGGATGTATTACAGCAGGCCGCCCGAAGACCAAATCCTGGTGACTTTTGGGATAGGTATTATTCTGGTCGAGATAGTGCGCTCCATATTTGGCGGCATCAGCCTGTCGGTGCCCACGCCTGAATGGGGCCAAGGCATTGCCCGCATCGGATCGCTGATCTATCCCCTATACAGGCTTCAGGCCCTCGGCATCGCCGCCGCCACGCTTGCTGTGCTGTACTACGTCCTTTATCGCACCAGTCTGGGACTCATCGTGCGCGCGGGCATCGAGGATGCGCAGATGGTCAACGTGCTGGGTATCAATGTAAAGCGCACCTTTCTGCTCGTTTTCGGTATTGGTGCCATGGCGGCCGGCTATGCCGGCGTCATCGATTCACCCATTGTCACGCTGTCGCCCGACATGGGCCACCGCGTGCTGGTCGATTCATTCGTGGTTGTCGTCATTGGCGGAGTCGGATCATTTCCGGGCGCCATTATCGGCGGCATCATTGCCGGTGAAATCCTGAGTCTGACATCCATGTTCAATCCTGCTTATTCCCATGTCATGCTGTTCGTGGTCATGGCACTCGTTCTCATTCTGCGCCCCCAAGGCCTGATGGGCCAGGAGGGCCGCGAATGAGCACGCACACCGTTTCCCTTGCGCGCCGTCAACTTCCCGAGATGATCGTCGGCGTCTGTCTGCTGGCTGCGCCCTTTGTATTGCCGTATCTCGGCATGAGTGCCGATCTGCTGACCCGCATACTCATCTGGGGCCTGTTCGGCCTGGGTTTTGACCTGCTGTTCGGCTACACGGGCCTGCTTTCCTTCGGGCAGTCGGCCTTCTATGGCACGGGCGGCTTTGTGTCCGCTTATCTGCTGACATCCGGTATCGTGCCGCATATGCTGCTGGCCCTGCTGATCGGCGTCATCGTCGCCGCGCTGGCGGGACTGGTCATCGGCTATCTGACCCTGCGGCGCACAGGCATCTACTTCGCCATGAGTACGCTGGCATTCGGCGAGATGTTCTATTTCCTGGAAAACTCCGCATTCAAGGAGTACACCGGAGGCGAAAACGGCATTGCCGGCGTACCTCCGCCAGAGATATCGCTGGGCTTTACTACAATCCACATTTCCAGTGGGTGGCCGATGTACTGGTTCGTGGCCATCTTTTTCTTCATAGGATATGTGATCGCGCGGCGCATCGTGCGGTCGCCCGTGGGCGCGGTGCTCAAGGCGATCCGCGGCAATCCCAAGCGCGCGCTGGCCCTCGGGCATGCAATCCAGCGTTACAAGCTCATGGTATTTGTCATTGCGGCGGCATACGGCGGCCTGGCAGGAGGGCTGCTTGGCGTCTTTCAGTCGTACATGCCACCCGATGCCTTTTCGCTCGACACGTCCGCGCAATTGGTGATACAGACGGTGATGGGCGGCGCGGGCACATTGCTGGGCCCGGTATTCGGCGCCACCATATGGCTGTATCTGTATGACGGCCTGCAACAGATCGCGGAGATCGGCGCATATTGGAAGCTGATACTCGGTATCGTGTTCGTGGTGCTGGTCACCGTATTCAGGCACGGTGTCGCAGGCGGCGTCATTGCCTGGTACAAGCGCCGGCATCGCAGCTCGCAGGTAGTGGACCTCGATGCCGACACGCATGCCATCGCACAACTGGATATCGTCACGCCAACGCAGTCATCGCGTCCGGGCGCGCCGGTGCTTGAGGCGCGTGGCATCACCAAGCAGTATGGCGGATTGATGGCGGTCAGCGATGTGGACTTTTCATTGGCCGAAGGCGAGATGCGCGGGGTGATCGGGCCGAACGGCGCGGGCAAATCCACGTTCTTTGCCATGCTGGCCGGGGAGCTTGCCACCACGCGGGGCCAGGTGTTCTTTCGTGGACAAGAAATCACGGGCATCGGCGTCACGGCGGTGTGCCAGTTGGGCATGAGCAAGAGCTACCAGATCAACCAGCTGTTCGAACACCTCTCGGTGCGCCAGAACGTCATGATTCCGGTGCTGGCGCGTCGTCGCGGACACTTCCGCATCGACCTGCTACGCAGCCTGCATCATTCGCATGAGATGGACGAGCAGGTCAATGCCGCCATCGCATTGGTGGATCTGACGCGCCAGGCGGACACCCTTGTCTCGGAACTGTCGTACGGCGAGAAGCGCAGACTGGAGATCGGGCTGGCGCTTGCCACGGGCGCCAATGTGCTGCTCTTTGACGAGCCGCTGGCGGGGCTGGGCCCCGAGGAGCGCGTGCATGTCGTGGCGCTGCTCAAGTCCATACGGCAAGGGCGCAGCATGGTTATCGTCGAGCACGACATGGATGCCATGTTCGAGCTGGCTGAGCGTATAACGGTGCTGTACGAAGGCCGCAAGCTTGCGGAAGGCACGCCGGACGAAATCCGGACCAATCCGGCAGTACAGGCTGCCTATCTCGGAGGGATGGACGAGCATGAGTCTGCTTGAGGTCGAAAAAATCAACAGCTATTACGGGGATTCGCATATCCTCTTCGATGTCTCCATGCGTGTGGAGGAGAACGAGGTCGTGGCCTTGCTGGGTCGCAATGGCGCGGGCAAGAGCACGACACTGAAGTCGCTGATGGGTATGGTTCCGCCCAAGAGCGGCATCATTCGGCACAACGGTGAGGCCGTGCAGCATTTGCCGCCATACCAGCTGGCGCGCCGTGGAATACAACTGGTGCCCGAGGAAAGACGCATCTTCGGGGCCATCACGGTACAGGAGAATCTGCAGCTTGCGGCCATGACGGCCAAGCCGGCCCGCACGCTCGATGAGATCTACGAAACCTTTCCACGCCTGGCTGAGCGGCGGCGCAATCGTGGCAAGCAGCTTTCGGGCGGCGAGCAGCAGATGCTGGCCATTGCCCGCGCCATGATACGCAATGCCCGGCTTATCATGCTGGATGAGCCATTCGAGGGCCTTGCGCCGCTTATTGTGCAGGATCTCATCGAGGTGTGCCGCAAGCTGGCCGAAAGTGGCCACACCATAGTGTTGGTGGAGCAGAACTGGCGGGCGGCTTTGTCGCTGGCGCATCGTTGCTACATCATTAATAATGGCCATGTGGTGTTCGACGGCACACCTGAGCAGTTGCATGCAGATAATTCAGTAATCGAGAAATATCTCGGCGTGAAGGTATAGCAGTATGATGGAAGGGACGCAGCCGGGCGCACGCCCGGCGGCGGGAGGCGCTGCATGGCAGACAGTGTTAAGCTTGCCTGCTTTCCGACAGAGGTAAACGATGCCTTCCACTCCCGGCGATGATTCCGACCTGACAAACCATCAGCGCGCGGCTGCGGCCAGCGAGCACGGGGCGGCGTACAGGCTGGACTACATTGCCGCCAGCAAGCTGCCCACGCCCTGGGCTGTCTTCGACATCCATGTATTTGTGGATCCCGCCACAGCCAAGGAGCACCTCCTACTGACGCTGGGCAACGTCGGCGACGGCCTTCCCGTCCTGGCGCGTGTACATTCAGAATGCTTGACCGGCGACGCGTTGTTCAGCCAGCGCTGCGACTGCGGCGCTCAGCTCGAAGCGGCCCTGCAGGCGATTGCGAAGCAGGGGCGCGGCGCTTTGCTGTATTTGCGCCAGGAAGGACGCGGCATAGGCTTGGTCAATAAGATACGCGCTTATCAGTTGCAGGATCAGGGCGCCGACACCGTCGAAGCCAACGAGCGCCTGGGCTTCCCGGCGGATATGCGGCGCTACGATCTCTGTCGCCCCATGCTGGATCACGCCGGCATCCGTTCGCTGCGTCTCATGACCAACAACCCCCGCAAAGTGGCTGCCATGGAAAAGCTGGGTATTCAGGTTGTGGAGCGGTTGCCACTGCAGGTCAACCGCAATCCGTACAACGAAAACTATCTCACTACCAAGGCCAGCAAGCTCGGGCACTGGCTCAAAGATCGCAGCTAGGGGGCGTGGCGTCCCTGGCCGCGGTCAGGCGGCCTGGACGTCTGCCTGCGCCGGGAGCCGTTGAGCCAGCACTTTCGGAATGTTGACCGCCGCCGCGCTCATGGCATTGGCAAGAACCTCGCCACCCATGGCGGTGCCTTCCACGCGTATTACACGCAGGTCGGTTATGCCGAAGAAGCCGAAAATCGCTTTCAGGTAGGATTCCTGGTGCTCCATGGCCTGGCCCGCCTCGCTCGTGGAGTAGATGCCGCCGCGGCTAAGCGCCACAATCACGGTCTTGCCCGCGCACAGGCCAATGGGACCGCTTTCTGTGTAGCGGAACGTGCGCCCGGCTTGCGCAATGCGGTCTATCCATGCCTTGAGCTGGCTGGGAATCGAGAAGTTGTACAGCGGCGCCCCGACAACGACCACATCGGCATCCAGAAACTGGCTGACCAGCGCTTCTGACAGCGCGTTCTCGCGGCGCTGGGCCTCGGTTTGCCGGTCATCCTGCGGCACCCGGATGCCCATGGCATCGCTTGAAAAGTGGTTGGGCGTGTCCACGGCCAAATCCAGATACTGGACCTCGGTATCGGGGTGACCGGCTAGCCACTGCGAAACGATATCGCCGCTCAACTTGCGGGATATGGATTGTGTGCCATTGATGCTTGAGTCGATATGCAGCAGTTTCATGTGTGTTGCGCTCCGTTTGTTAGAGGAATGGCCTAATTAGCGACCTGGTATGTTGAATTATGAATAGATACAATAATATTTATAAGTAGGCGCAGATGCGATAGATTGTCCTGAATTTGAACGCTATTGAGGTTACATATCGAGAGGCACGATCATGCAGGATCTGAATGACATGATGTATTTTGCCGAAGTGGTGACCCAGGGCAGTTTTGCGGCGGCAGGCCGCACCTTGGGCATTCCCAAGTCTCGCCTGTCGCGGCGCGTCGCCAGGCTGGAGGACGAGCTTGGGGTAAGGCTGTTGCAGCGGACGACCCGAAAGCTTTCTCTCACAATGGCGGGCGAACTGTATTACAGGCACTGCCTGGCCATGTGCGAACAGGCCCAGGCCGCATCGGCGGCGGTGGCGCAAGTGCAGGTGGAGCCGCGTGGCATCATACGTGTTGCGTGTCCCGTGACGGTAGCCCAGACCATGGTCGGGCCCTTGCTGCCCGATTTCCAGCAGCTTCATCCGCTGGTTCAGGTGCACATGGCGGTCAGCAACCGTGTTGTGGATGTGGTGGAAGAGGGGGTGGATATTGCATTGCGCGTGCGTGTGTCGCTCGCGGAAAGCGGGAGCCTGGTGGTCAAGCACCTGGGCAGATCGCAGGTGCTCCTGGTGGCCAGTCCGGGACAGTTGGAACGCCAAGGCGTGCCCAGTCAGCCCAGCGACCTGACGCTGCTCGATTCCGTGGCCATGTCCGTCAGCGATGAGCGGGCCATTTGGACGCTGTTCGGGCCCAACGGCGCACAGTACCGCCTGACGCATAGGCCCCGCCTTGTGGCCGATGACATGTTGACGCTCAAATATGCCATTCTGGGCGGCGTCGGGGCGGGGCTCCTGCCCGACTATATGTGCGTCGACGAGATTGCCCAGGGCAGGCTGGTGCAACCCCTTCCGCAGTGGTCGACCGCCCCCGGCATCGTGCATGCCGTGTTCAGTTCGCGACGGGGCATGGTGCCGGCGGTTCGCGCCTTTCTGGATTTTCTCGGCGAACGCCTGATGTCTTCTGGGCAGCCTTCCTAGCAGGCTGGGCCTTGGCACTCAGGATGCAGAGCAGGGCCGTCAGTCGCTCAGCAGCTCTGCAATCGGCTGCATGGCATCCACATGCTGGGCAATCACGCGTATCACCACAATTACCGGCACACACAGCAGCAATCCCCAGACGCCCCACAGCCAGCCGCCAAACAGCAGTGCGACAAATACGGCGGTCGCATTCATCCTGGCAATGCGTCCCGTCATCCATGTGGTGACCAGCGTACCCACAAAAGACGAAATGCCCACCGTCACGGCAATGACCAGTAGCATCATGGAGAAAGACTCGAATTGAAGAAAGGCTGCCACGCCCGCGGCCAAGGCGGCAATAAGCACGCCAAAATAGGGAATGATGTGCAACAAGGCCGTGGCAACAGCCCACGCGCCCGGGTTGTCCAGGCCGATCAGATGCAGGGCGACCCAGGCAAGAAGGCCCAGCAAGACGTTGGTGACCAAGAGCATGAACATATATTTCTGGATGGACATATTGATGTCGTCCAGAATCTGCACGGTAATCTTCTTGCGCGACAGCGAGGGCCCGGTCAACTTGACCAGCTTGCGCTTGAAGATATCGCCCGACACCAGCGCGAAGAACACCAGAAACAGCACCATGATCATCTGGCCGACAAAGCGGGCCGCACTTAGCGATCCCGCCCATAGCCAATCGTCCAGATCCTTCTCAGGCTGCTGAATGACAACCTGCGGTATCGTCTGTCCGTCCTTGACGACTGCCGGGGGTGTGGTCTGCGCAGGTTCGGGACTTGCCGCCTTCTTCAGTTCGTCAGCCATGCGACGCAACTTGTCCAGCGTGCTGAGCTCGCCGCTGCTGCGGACTTCGCGCATAGCATGCGTTATCTTGTAGGTGGTATAGGGAAGTTCATCCACGATGGACCGCGCTTCGCGATAGACGGTGGCGCCCGCCATTGCACCGGATCCCAGGAGCACGAGCATGACCAGGCTGGCGCCGGCGACGCGGGGCACCCGATAGCGCTCCAGCCACGCCACAATGGGATTGAGCGTATAGGCGATAAAGATGCCGAAAACCAAGGGAATGAAAAAGTCCTCGGCCCATTGCAATGCAAAGATGACGGCGATGGCGGCCAGGATGGTCAGTGCGACTTCCCGCTTGTCGGCTGGGGGGGAAGGCTCGTGCGTGGGCGCCAAGTCAGTGGCGGCAGCTGCATGGCCCGCAGGGCCGGCCGCATCAAGCGGATTGCTGGGTGGTGCGTTTGTGTGCGTGTCGTGGCTCGAGTGCATGGTCCGGTGCCCAGGCAGGGGCATGGAGTCAGTCTTTCGCAACTATACTCCAGCCAAAAAAAACAGGACGCGGTGCGTCCTGTTCCTTGGTAGCCGGCCGGGCCGGCGTCTTTGCCGTATCAAACCTTTCCTGTGCTGTCAGGCAAGGGCTTTGACTGCAGCGGCAAGACGGCTTTTATGACGGGCCGCCTTGTTTTTGTGAATAATGTTCTTGTCGGCTACGCGATCGATGATGCTGGTGGTTTTCTGAAAAACTTCCGTCGCGGCGGCTTTGTCGCCGGCGGCAATGGCCTGGCGAACGCGCTTGATGGACGTGCGCAGCATGGAACGCATGCTGGCGTTGTGCTTGTTGCGCTGCACCGACTGGCGGGCGCGCTTGCGGGCTTGTGCTGAATTGGCCATGTTATGCGTGCAATCCTAGTAAAGGTCTAATCTGGCAAAGACCGCTATTCTAGATTATTTGGCGCGTCTTGTAAAGTCAGAGGCTCTGAAACCACACAGCAGGAGCATGGCGAAGTAGCCTGCGATTCCGCCCAGCACGACCAGGGCGAGCCATCCGGCGCGGCGCGCGGGATGCGTGCCCAGGGCCAGCCAGTCGAGGTGGACCTGAGCCAGCCACAGAATGCCGGCCAGCACCGCCAGAGCGGGAACCAAGCGCAGAAGAAAGACCATCCAGCCGGGTCGCGGCTGGTACACCCCGCGGCGGCGCAGCAGATACACCAGGCACAGGGCGTTGACGCTGGCTCCGAGTCCGATGGACAGTGCCAGCCCCGCATGGGCAAACAAGGGCACGAATATCACATTGAATAGCTGGGTGAGAACCAGCACGCCCAGCGCAATCTTGACCGGCGTGCGTATGTCCTGCTTGGCGTAGAAACCGGGGGCAAGGATCTTGATGGCAAGCAGGCCGATGAGGCCGGCCGAATAGGCGGTCACGGCCAGTCTTGTCTGCGCCACGTCATGGGCCGAAAAAGCGCCGTAGTTGAATAATGTTGCAACCAGTCCGTCGGACAGCAACGCCATGCCCAGCGCAGCCGGCAGTCCCAGCAGGCATACCAGGCGCAGGCCCCAGTCGAGCAGGGCGCTGTAGCCCCCCTGGTCGGCGCTCGCATGCGCGGCCGACAGACTGGGCAGCAGCACGGTGCCCAGCGCCACGCCAAGCAGGGCAGTCGGAAACTCCATCAGTCGATCCGCGAACGACAACCAACTGACACTGCCCGGCGCAAGCCATGTGGCGATATTCGTATTGATGAGCAGGGATATCTGGGCAACCGATACGCCCAACACCGCTGGCAGCATTTGCCGCATGATGCGTTTGACGATTGGATCGCGCCAGGCTCCGCGCAGGTCGATGCGGTAACGCGGCAGCAGGCCCAGGCGGGCCAGGGCTGCCCATTGCACTACAAGCTGCGCCACACCACCCGCCATGACGCCGGCGGCAAGTGCATATATGGGCACCTGCAGGTGCGGTGCCAGCAACAAGGCTGAGGCGATCATGGACAGGTTCAGCAGTACGGGCGTGACGGCGGGTACGGCAAAGCGGCTCCATGTATTCAGCACGCCCGACGCAAATGCCACCAGCGACATGCAGATAATGTAAGGGAACATCACGCGCGTCATCCATACGGCTGCGTGAAACTCGGGCTGGCGGGAAGCGGCTCGTAGACCGCTGGCCATGGCACTGACCACCCAGGGCGCGGCGAGTATGCCGACCGCAGTGACCGCCATGAGTGCAAAGGTAAGCAGCAATGCGACCCGATCGAGCAGCAGGCGCACCTCGGACTGGCTGCGCTGTGTGCGGGCCTGACCGAGAATGGGCACGAAAGCCTGTGAGAAGGCGCCTTCGGCAAAGAGCCGGCGCAGGAGATTCGGGATGCGGAACGCCACCCAGAAGGCGTCGGTGAGTGCGCCCGCCCCGAATATGCCGGCGATCAGGACGTCGCGCACCAGGCCCGTGATACGGGAAACCAGGGTGAAGCTGCTGACGGTTGCGGCCGAGCGAAGCAGGCCCATGGCTGTACGCTGTCCTTGTTTACTTTGGCGCCATACGGATGGCGCCATCGAGCCGTATGGTCTCGCCATTGAGCATCTCGTTGGTCACGATGCTCTGCACCAGCTTGGCGTAGTCGTCCGGTCGTCCCAGGCGGGAAGGGAAGGGAATGCTGGCGGCAAGGCTGTCCTGCACTTCCTGGGGCATGCCGAATACCATAGGCGTGCCGAATATGCCCGGCGCAATGGTGACGCAGCGGATACCAAGCTTGGACAGATCGCGCGCCACGGGCAGCGTGAGCCCGACCACGCCGGCCTTGGATGATGCATAGGCAGCCTGCCCGATCTGGCCGTCGTAGGCGGCGACCGATGCGGTGTTAATCAGCACGCCTCGTTCGCCTGTAGGCTCCGGTTCGTTCTGGCTCATGGCCTGCGACGCAAGCCGTATCATGTTGAAGGTGCCCACCAGGTTGATCATCACGACCTTCTGGTACATGTCGAGCGGATGGGGCCCGTTTTTGCCCACGGTGCGGGTAGCAGGCGCCACGCCCGCGCAGTTGACCAGACCGAACAGGCGGCCGGCCTTCAGCGCGGCGTCAACGGCCGCCTGGCCATCGGCCTCCTGCGTGACATCGCAGTGTACATAGGTCTGCCCCAGCTCTGCGGCCAGCTGTTGCCCCGCTTCGTCCTGCACATCCGCGATCACGACGCGGGCGCCTTCCCCGACCAGCATGCGCGCTGTGCCGGCGCCCAGGCCGGAGGCGCCGCCGGTCACGATGAAAACCTTGTCCTTTATTTCCATGTCTGTCTCTGTCCTTTGAGTGTGTGGCAGATTCTGGCGCGAATCAGCGCTGCAGGGCCTCGAATATGCGCTCGCGGATTTCGTCCACCGTGCCCAACCCGGAAAGCTGGCGATAGGCGGGCGCATCTTTGTCGCCCGACGCGGCCCATTGCGAGTAATAGTCGACCAGCGGTCGTGTTTGCTCGCGGTACACCGCCAGCCGCTTGCGCACGGTTTCCTCCCGGTCGTCGTCGCGCTGGACCAGCGGCTCGCCGGTGATGTCGTCGACGCCGGCGGCTTGAGGCGGGTTGAACGTGACATGATAGGTGCGCCCGCTGGCCGGATGTACGCGCCGGCCGCTCATCCGATCGATGATGTTTTCCTCCGGCACCACGATTTCCACGACGTAGTCCAAGGGGATGCCTGCGTGTTTCAGGGCATCAGCCTGGGGAATGGTGCGAGGGAAGCCGTCGAACAGGTAGCCTTGACTGCAGTCGGGCTGGGCAAGACGGTCTCTGACCAGACCGATGATGAGATCGTCGGATACCAGGCCTCCCGTATCCATGATTTTCTTGGCTTCCAGACCCAGCGGCGTGCCTGCCTTGACCGCTGCGCGCAGCATGTCGCCGGTGGAAATCTGCGGGATGCCATATTTTTGCGTAATGTAGGCAGCCTGGGTTCCCTTGCCAGCGCCGGGAGGACCGAGCAATATCAGTCGCATGTTTTCTTCTCCAGGAGTGTGTCGTTTTTTTAAGTTATGGATTATGCCGCAATGCAGCATGATCTGCTTGGCCCGCTAGGCACGCATGGGCGTGCGGAATCAGGGCCAAGCATGCGAATTTCGGGCAAAACATGTTTTTATAACCGATTTGCAAAGAGCGCGCGTATATGCGCCAGGTCTTCAGGGGTGTCCACGCCCGGTGCAGGCAGTGCGTCCACCTGCTGAACAGTGATGGCGTGGCCGTTTTCCAGCGCTCTGAGCTGTTCCAGGCACTCGAAGGTTTCCAGCGGCCCTACGGGCAGCGAGGGAAAGCCTAGCAGGAACGCCGCCCGATAAGCGTATAGGCCAATATGATGCAAGGCTGGCAGGCCTGGTGCCAGGACGTGCGCGCCGCCAGCCAGGGCATCGCGCGCCCACGGGATGGGTGCGCGAGAGAAATACAGGGCGCGCCGGTCGGCCGTGCACACGACTTTGACGGCGTTGGGATTGAAAAGCGTGTCTTGCCGGGAAATAGGCGCGGCGCAGGTTGCAATGGCTGCGCTCGCGTCTTTTTCGAGCGCAGCGGCTACTTTGTCGATGTATCCAGGCTCGATTAGCGGCTCGTCGCCCTGCACGTTGACCACGATGCGATCGGGCGCCAGCGTCAGTTGCTGGCAGACTTCGGCCAGCCTGTCGGTACCAGTGGGATGGTCGCCGCGCGTGAGCACCGCCTCGATGCCATGTTCTCGGGCTGCTGCCTGTACGCGCGCATCGTCGGTGGCCACAATGACACGCTCCGCACGGGAGCGCGCAGCCTGGCGTGCGGTGCGAACCACCATGGGCAGACCTCCGATGTCCAGGAGCGGCTTGTCGGGCAGGCGCGAGGAAGCTGCCCTGGCGGGCACTATGGCAATGAAGCTCATTGCCGGTCTTCCGTGCCGCTGTTCTCCGATTCGGAGGATGAGCCCGGTGCCGCACCCCAGGCATCGGCCTGGCCTGGGGAGCCGTCTGGGGGGCGACTGGCGGTCAGTTTGCGGGCTTCGCTTTCCAGCATGACGGGAATGCCGTCTCGTATGGGAAACGCCAGCTTGTCGGCGCCACACACCAGTTCCTGCCTGCCGCGGTCCACGCGCAGCGGGCCCTTGCAGAGCGGGCAGACCAGGATTTGAAGCAGACGGGATTCCATGGGCGATTCCAGAACGAAGAGGCAAAAGGAGAGTTTAATCCCTGGGCGGGCTTGCGGCCATTGCTGCTCCACTGCGGGGCAGGGCGCGAAGTCGCTCGTCGATGCGGCGGGTCCATGCAGGGTCGGAAAACCGGGGGGCGGCATGCACCACCCAGAGGCGGTCGTCGCGCACCTTCCTGCATTTCACGGCGTCCTTGGCCGTGATGAGTATGCATTCGGCATCAATCTGGCTGAAGGGGGGCTGGGCATAGTCGTCGTGGTCCGGCAACGCGATGCATTCGGAGAGCGTGACACCCGATTCGCGCAGCATGGAAAAATAGCGGGCAGGATTGCCGATGGCCGCGACTGCGGCCGCAGGCGCACACCCATGCTTGGCCAGCCAGGCGTCCCAGGGCATTGTCGTGCCCGATACCAGATGTTCGGCGCTTGCGGGAGTCAGCCGCATGACGACCATCTGCGCCGGCTCGACAGGCATGGTCGGCGGTGTGTCGGCGGGCCCCAGGTTGGTCACGACGAGATCGACCGAAGCAATCCTGTCTGGCGGCTCGCGCAGCGGACCTGCCGGCAGCATGCGCCCGTTGCCGGTGCCCCGCGCATCCTGAACCAGAATCTCGACATGGCGACCCAGTGCATGGTGCTGCAAGCCGTCGTCCGCAATGACGACATTCACGGCAGGATAATGCGCGATCATTGCGCCCAGGGCCAGGCAGCGCCGGGGATGCACCGAAACCGGCGCGCCCGTGGCTGCGGCAATGAGCGCCGGCTCATCGCCGAAACGGGCGGCGTCGAGGCTGCCCTGGCCGCAGCGTGGATGGGTGCCGACGCGCACGCCGTAGCCGCGGCTGATAATGCCGGGCCGCCAGCCCTGACGCCGCAGGGATTGCGCGAGCGCTATGACGACGGGCGTCTTGCCCGTGCCGCCCACATAGATATTGCCGACCACGATTACTGGCACGGGGCCGATGCACACTCGGCCCGGGTCACGGGAGATGCGCACCCGCCGGTATTCGGCAACGGCGCGGGAAATCAGCGACAGGGGGTACAGCAGGTTGGACAGCATGCCCTTGTGCTGCCATGCGGATTGCAGACTGGTATGCAGACGCTCGATCACACCGTTCATATACGCCGCTCCTTCCTGCCGGCGGCGGTCCATCGCCTCGCTCGCTCCACAAAACGGGGTGGCGGGCTGCGCCGAGACGCTGTGGCGGGCGTGGACGTCGTCATTACTCGGGACTGCGCGTAGCGAAGTTCACGCGCCCGATGCCGGCCATGCGCGCCGCCTCCATGGCCCGGATCACCGAGGCATGCGGAGCCTGACCGTCTGCCTCGATGACCAGTATATCCAGCCCGCGCGCCTGGCGCGCCGTGCGCAGCGCCTCGGCCATGGCCTGTATGCTGGCGCCGTCCAGCAACTGGCCGTCCAGCGCATACATGCCTTCCTGGCTGATGGCGAGGTCGAGCGTATGGCGTTGCGGCGCATCGCCGCGCGCCTGCGGCAGGTCCAGTCTCAACTGCTGGTAGCGGGTGAAGGAGGTGGTGGCGGCGAGAAAGATGAGAATGACCAGCAATACATCGATAAGCGGAATCAAGTTGATCTCCGGCTCGTCATTGTATGGGTGGCGCCGGAAATTCATCGTGGGCCTCCCCGGTTGATGATGCGATTCAGTGCGCTGGCCTCGCGCTCCATGCGGTGCAGGTATTCTTCCACGCGCGAACGAAAGTAGCGATGAAACACCAGTGCAGGCACGGCGATGATGATGCCAAAACCCGTGTTGTAGAGTGCAATTGAAATGCCCCGGGCCAATTGAGCGGGATCGCCGCCCTCGGGCGTGTACGAAGCGAAGATGTCTATCATGCCGACAACCGTGCCAAACAGTCCCAGCAGGGGGGCAACGACAGCGATCGTGGAGAGGGCCGGCAGGTAGCGGTTCAGCCTGTAGGCCACGTCCTTGCCGGCGTCTTCCGCGGCGGCAATGCGATAGGTGTTGGTTTCGTCCCGATACAGCAGGATCTCGGCCAGGACGTGGCCCAATGGTGCCTGGTCAGACAGACGCATCAGTGCCTCGCCGCTGATATTGCCTTGACGCAGCAGGTCTAACGCCTGGCTGGGAAGGCGTTTGGGGAAGACGACGCTTGCGCGCAGCGACAGCAAGCGTTCGATAATGAGGGCGAGCGTTAGCACGGAGGTGGCAACCAGCAGCCAGATGGGCCAACCGGCGGCTTCGAGGATATCCAACAAGATGTTTTCTCCGCGATAAGATAATGAGTTGCTGCAATGTCTGCCAGTGCGATGTCTGTCAGCGGCATTTTACAGGGGTGCGCGTGCCGCGTTGCGTCAAAGGCGGCGGTATGGCGTGGCGGGGCCAGTTGCGGAAGTGGTCGTGACATGGAAGCCGCGCGAATGCGAATGATGCCAGATCGAAGGGCTGAAGAACCCGGCGATTCCTTGTCGTCGGTACCGCGAATGGCGTCGATGCTGGCTTTCCGTCGGGTATCCACAGAATCTGTGGATAATTCTGTGCAGAACTTCCCTGATGTGCGCTATTCATGGGACTTTGCGGTTCAATGGTTAATTTGCATTCAAATGGAAACTTTTTAGAAAATTCATAAAAATCAATCTATTACAGAGAAAATCTAAAGCAAGGTTTAATCATTGGGCTGAATTGGATTGATATTTCACTGATTTGACAAGAAAGAATCCGCTGTGGAAAGAGTGATGGCGAATATGGATGATTTCCCCCGTTTTACGGCCGGCCGGGATGACCGGGAAGGCCAGGAGATCTGGTCGGTCGGGCAACTGAATCGCCGTGTGGGCGAACTGTTGCAGGGCGCGTTCAGCCGCGTGTGGGTGCGCGGTGAGATTTCGAATTTCACGCAGGCCGCATCGGGGCATTGGTACTTTTCCATCAAGGACGAGCGCGCCACTGTACGCGCCGTCATGTTCCGGGGCAGGGCGCAGGCCGTTGGCTTCGTGCCGCGCGCAGGCGAGAAATTTGAATTTCGGGCCACGGTGACGCTGTACGAGCCGCGCGGCGATTATCAGCTGCAAGTCGAGGCCATGCGCCGGGCCGGTCGCGGCGATCTCCACGAAGCGTTTCTTGCGCTCAAGGAGCGCCTTGCCGCCGAAGGCCTGTTCGAGCCCTCGCGCAAACGTGCGCCGGTGTCCATGCCGTGCGCGGTGGGCGTGATTACCTCCCTGGCCGCCGCCGCTTTGCGTGACGTGCTATCCGCGCTGGCCCGCAGGGCGCCGCATGTGCGTGTCATCATTTATCCCGCGCCTGTGCAGGGCATGGCCGCGGCGGGGCGGCTCTGCGAGGCGCTTGGCCGGGCGATCGACCGCAAAGAGGTCGACACGCTGCTGCTGGTGCGCGGCGGAGGCAGTCTGGAGGATCTATGGAGCTTCAACGACGAAACCCTGGCGCGCATGGTGGCCGCCAGCCCGATTCCTGTCATCAGCGGGGTGGGTCACGAGACCGACTTCACCATCGCCGATTTCGTGGCGGATGTGCGCGCGCCCACACCTACCGCGGCTGCCGAACTGTGCTGCCGCAGCTTGTCATCATGCACAGACCAGTTGCAAGCGCTGGTGCGCGCCCTAACATCGCGCCAATCGCGTTTTCTCGAGCACGCCGCCATGCGGCTGGACAGGGCGGTCGCCATGCTGGTTTCGCCCCAGGAACGTTTGCGCCAGCAGGGCGACAGACTAGCCGCGCTGACGCAGCGGTTGGCACGCGCCGCCGGCCAGCCTGCGCAGGCGCGGGCACAGCGCTTGCAAGCCATCCAGGCGCGCCTGGCCATGGCCGGACCCGATATGCAGATCCGTCGCGACCGGCTGGCTCGTTTGCGCAGGGATATGGCGGCAAGCGCTGAAAGGCTGCTTGAACGCCGCCGCCATCGTCTTGCCGCAGAGCTGCAGACGCTGCGCGCGCTCGACCCGCACACAGTGCTTGACCGTGGCTATGCCATCGTGCGTCAGGCGAACGGGAAGATTGTCAAAAATGCGTTAGACTTAAAAGTCGGCGATCAACTCGGTGTGGAACTGGGCCAGGGCGAGCTGCAGGTGCGTGTGCTGCAAGCGCATGGTCTGCTGTGAGCGGCCGGGTGTCTGCGTCCGTGTTATGCACCGGTTGCCGGCGGAGGGTATGCGCCGCTCCGCCTGCTGCATTTCTTCGGTACCTTGAAACGGCTTTTTTTGAAGGAATTGAATCATGGCTTTTACGCTTCCCCCACTTCCGTATGCAATGGACGCTTTGGCGCCCACTATTTCCAAGGAAACACTTGAGTACCACTATGGCAAGCACCATCAGGCATACGTTACCAATCTGAACAAGCAGATCGAAGGTACCGAGTTCGCTTCCGCCTCGCTTGAGGAAATCATCAAGAAGGCCTCGGGTGGCGTGTTCAACAACGCAGCCCAAGTCTGGAACCATACCTTCTACTGGAGCTGTATGTCGCCCAATGGGGGCGGACAACCAACCGGCAAGCTGCTCGAGGCGATCAATGCCAAATGGGGTAGCGTCGATGCCTTCATCGAAGCATTCAATACATCCGCTGCCGGTAACTTCGGTTCCGGATGGACGTGGCTGGTCAAGAAGGCCGACGGCTCGCTGGACATTGTCAATACCAGCAATGCCCAGACACCCATCACTGGCGATGACGTGCCCCTGCTCACCTGCGACGTCTGGGAGCACGCGTATTACATCGATTACCGCAATGCGCGGCCAAAATATCTTGAAAGCTTCTGGAAGCTGGTGAACTGGGAATTCGCCGCCAGCAACCTGGGCTGATGGTTCCAAAGCCCGGCCCCGAAGGCCGGGTGTCGGCCTTCGGGGCCGGCGGGGACGCCCACAGCGTGGACATTCCGCGCTGTGGGCGTTTGCATGAGGATCGGCCGTCGCTAATATGGCTCACTATCCTTCGTCAATCTCACAACGGGTTCTTCCATGAGCACACAAGCCTTCATCTGCGACGCTGTTCGCACGCCTTTTGGCCGCTACGGCGGCGCACTGTCCCCGGTTCGCACAGACGA
The DNA here is from genome assembly GCF_004153445.1 of Allopusillimonas soli. GTDB lineage: Bacteria > Pseudomonadota > Gammaproteobacteria > Burkholderiales > Burkholderiaceae_B > Allopusillimonas > Allopusillimonas soli. The sequence continues at coordinate 756,764 of NZ_SDQC01000002.1, read as the reverse complement.
TCTGGCCGCCACGCCGATCAAGGCCCTGATGGAGCGCAATGCCGGCGCGGACTGGGCGGCGCTGGACGATGCTTTGTTGGGATGTGCCAACCAGGCTGGCGAGGACAACCGCAATGTGGCCCATATGGCCACCCTGCTGGCCGGCTTGCCCGTCGAGGTCGCCGGTGCGACCATCAATCGCCTCTGCGGCTCGGGTCTTGATGCCGTGGGCTCGGCCGCGCGGGCGATCCGAGCGGGCGACGCGAGCTTCATCCTGGCCGGCGGGGTCGAAAGCATGTCGCGGGCTCCTTTTGTCATTGGCAAGGGCGAAACCGCTTTTTCGCGTAGTGCTGAGATCTTCGATACCACCATAGGCTGGCGTTTTGTCAACCGCAAACTGAAGGCCCAGTACGGCATCGATTCCATGCCTGAAACGGCGGAAAATGTGGCTGACCAGTTCAAGGTCAGCCGCGAGGACCAGGACGCATTTGCATTGGCCAGCCAGACCAAGACGGCGCAGGGGCAGGCGTCGGGTTTCTTCGCACGGGAAATCGTGCCTGTGGTGATTCCGCAGCGCAAGGGCGATCCAGTGGTCGTCGACAAGGATGAACATCCTCGCGCCACTTCGCTCGAAGCGCTGGCGCGCTTGAAGCCGATCGTGCGTGCGGACGGTACCGTGACAGCCGGGAACGCCTCGGGTGTCAACGACGGCGCCTGCGCTTTACTGGTGGCTTCGGAAGCGGCCGCGGGCAAGCATGGGCTGACGCCGCGCGCGCGTATTGTCGCCATGGCAACGGCGGGGGTGGAGCCGCGCATCATGGGCATCGGGCCTGCGCCGGCGTCCCGCAAGGTACTGGAGTTGGCCGGGCTCGGCATAGACCAGATGGATGTCATTGAGCTGAATGAAGCTTTTGCGGCCCAGGGGCTGGCCGTGCTGCGCATGCTGGGTGTGGCGGACGACGACCCGCGCGTGAACCCCAATGGCGGCGCGATTGCCCTGGGACATCCCCTGGGCGCGAGCGGCGCGCGCCTGGCGCTTACGGCGGTGAATCAGTTGCACACGCAGGGCGGGCGCTACGCGCTGTGCACGATGTGCATAGGCGTGGGGCAGGGGATCGCCGTGGTGCTGGAAAGAGTCTGAGCAGGCGGCTGGTCGGCGCCGAAGGCGTACTCATGGCCTCGATGTCCCGACAGCGAAACACAGCGCCCCATTCCGCATGCCTAACCGCGCGATGGGGATAACCGTCCCCGCCTTGCGGTCGCCTACTTAACCGCTCCGGGTTGGCCTGCCCGGGGCTGACCTGCCCGGGGCAATCCCTTTACCTGTTCGCCGGGCTGGATGCCACGGGCCGTAAACCAGCCTTGCCGCATCTCCAGCGCGTACTGCACAGGTTCGGCGGGGCAATGGGTATCCAGCGACTGCGGTTGCATGTCGGCGAGCGTCACGATCCGTCCTTGTGCGTCCACGAATGCAATGGACAGGGGCAGCAGCGTGTTCTTCATCCAGAAGCAATAGATGTCGGGCTGCTCAAACACGAACAGCATGCCATGGTTTTCCGGCAGGGACTGCCGATTCATGAGTCCGTAGCTGCGGGTCTCGGGCGTGGCAGCGATCTCGGCCTCGACCGCTTGTCCCTTGATTTGTAGTGTGCTCGTGGGCAGCAGCGCTTGGGCGCAGGCCCATATTGGCGCCGCGAGCAGGCCGGAAAAGACCGCGGCACGTGCGGCCGCGCGCCAGCCCGAGGGGCAAAAAAAAGCAGGGCTGAAAAGCCCCGCAGACCGGTAGATTTTATACATTATTATTAAACGCAGCAGCTTCCTGAAAATAATGGATCAGGCAGCAGTAATATTGAGTGCTTGTTTGCCCTTGGGGCCTTGTGCGATTTCGAACGCTACTTTCTGGCCCTCTTTCAGGGTCTTGAAGCCATTCATCTGGATGGAGGAGAAATGCGCGAACAGGTCTTCGCCCCCGTTGTCCGGGGTGATAAAGCCGAACCCTTTGGCATCATTGAACCACTTGACGGTACCGGTCAGCTTCTGGGTATCCTCGGGCGCGGAGGTTGCGGTTGAATCGGACATGCGAACTGCCTCTCGACTATAGTGTTAAATTGAAACTTGACTACAAGGGTTACCTTTAGCCTTCGGATTCTGGCATGCGTGCAACTTCCAGACACCCAGAATAGCACGATGATGCGCATTTGCCCCTGTGCAGTCAACTATGGAAACCACTAGTATTTTGTATGGCAACTCAGCTCGATAACCAGCGTGAAATCGTCCTGGACCGGGAGCCGGCCAAGGTGGCTCCGCCGCCCATGTATCAAGTTGTTCTGCTGAACGACGATTACACCCCCATGGAATTCGTCGTGGTGGTGCTTCAGCGGATTTTTGGCAAGAATGAGGATGAGGCAGCGCGCATCATGCTGAAAGTGCATCATGAGGGCAGAGGCGTATGCGGCGTTTACACGCGCGATATTGCGGCCACGCGCGTGGAAATGGTTCGCCGCATGGCGCAGGCTCGCCAGCATCCGCTTCAGTGCATTATGGAGCCGGCGCCCGATGCGTGAGCTGCATTTGCCGGCCCCGTCCGCCGCGCGGGAAAGTTGCGGCCTTTTTATTAATTCAGTAATGTTGATACGCAACTTCGATTTAGTCATAGAATAGGATTTATCGAATTGTCGTCCGCTCCGAAAAGCATGGAGGAAGCGTGATCTCCGAAGAACTTGAAGTTAGCCTGCATATGGCTTTTGTCGAAGCGCGCAGCGCCCGGCATGAATTTATTACCGTGGAGCACCTGCTGCTTTCCTTGCTGGACAACGCGGCGGCGGCGGAGGTGCTGCGCGCCTGCTCGGCCAATATCGATGTTCTGCGCCAGGAGTTGCGCAAGTTCATCAGCGAGAACACGCCCATCTTTCCTGGCCAGGAAGAGGTCGACACGCAGCCCACACTGGGCTTTCAGCGTGTGATCCAGCGTGCCATCATGCACGTCTCTTCTGGCAACTCCAACAAGAATACCGTTACGGGCGCCAATGTTCTTGTCGCCATGTATGGCGAGAAGGATTCGCATGCCGTGTATTTCCTGCAACAGCAGGGAGTCAGCCGCCTGGATGTCGTCAACTATCTGTCGCACGGCATTACCAAGCAGGCCGATGACCCCCCCGCCGAGCAGGCGAAGGCGCAGGCAGCCGAGTCGGACAACAAGCCCGATCAGCAGAAATCACCGCTTGAACTTTATGCCACCGATTTGAATGCGGAGGCGCGCAAAGGTCGCATCGATCCGCTCATCGGACGCGAGCTCGAGGTGGAGCGGGTCATCCAGGTGCTTTGCCGCCGCCGCAAAAACAACCCGTTGCTGGTCGGCGAAGCCGGCGTCGGCAAGACGGCCATTGCCGAGGGGCTAGCTTGGCGCATCACGCGCGACGACGTCCCCGAGGTCTTGAAGAGCGCCGAGGTCTATGCGCTGGATATGGGAGCCCTGCTGGCGGGTACCAAGTATCGTGGTGATTTCGAGCAGCGCCTCAAGGGCGTGCTCAAATCGCTCAAGGACAACAGCAACGCCATTCTGTTCATCGACGAAATCCATACCCTGATAGGTGCAGGTTCCGCGTCGGGCGGCACGCTGGATGCGTCCAATCTTCTCAAGCCCGCACTCTCGTCGGGCCAATTGAAATGCCTGGGGGCCACCACCTATAACGAGTATCGCGGCATCTTTGAGAAAGATCATGCGCTTTCCCGCAGGTTCCAGAAAATCGATGTGCCCGAGCCCACGGTGGAGCAAACAGTACAGATACTGCGCGGCCTCAAAGGACATTTTGAGGCACACCATGGCGTCAAGTATTCCAGCGCTGCCATTTCCGCCGCCGCGGAGCTGTCCGCACGTTATATCAATGACCGTTTCCTGCCTGACAAGGCCATAGATGTCATTGACGAGGCGGGAGCCGCGCAGCGCCTGCTTCCGCGCTCGCGCCAGAAGAAGACGATAGGCAAGGGCGAGATTCAGGCCACGGTGGCCAAGATCGCCCGCATTCCGCCGCAATCCGTGTCGCATGACGATCGCAACAAGTTGGCTACGCTGGAACGCGATCTCAAGACGGTGGTTTTCGGCCAGGACAAGGCCATCGAGGCCTTGGCGGCCGCCATCAAGATGGCCCGTTCGGGGCTGGGCCGGCCAGACAAACCCATCGGCTCCTTCCTTTTCTCGGGCCCCACCGGCGTGGGCAAGACCGAGGTTGCCCGGCAGTTGGCGTTCATTCTGGGTATCGAGCTCTTGCGGTTCGACATGTCCGAGTATATGGAGCGCCATACCGTGTCGCGGCTTATCGGCGCCCCGCCGGGATATGTTGGGTACGATCAGGGCGGCCTGCTCACCGAAGCCATCAGCAAGCAACCGCATTGCGTGCTGCTGCTCGACGAAATCGAGAAAGCCCATCCCGACGTGTACAACATCCTGCTGCAGGTTATGGATCACGGGACGCTGACAGACAACAATGGCCGCAAGTCCGATTTCCGCAATGTCATCATCGTCATGACCACCAATGCCGGTGCAGAGGCGCTGAATCGCAGCACCATCGGTTTCGCCAGCCCGGAAAAAACCGGCGACGAAATGGCGGACATCAAGCGGCTGTTCACGCCCGAGTTTCGCAATCGGCTCGATGCCACGATTAGTTTTACACCGCTTTCCCGCGAGATCATCTTGCGCGTAGTCGACAAATTCCTGATGCAGCTCGAGGATCAGTTGCACGAGAAGCGGGTCGAGGTCACCTTCACGTCCGCGTTGAGGGATCATCTGGCCAAGAGCGGCTTCGATCCCGCGATGGGCGCGCGGCCCATGCAGCGTCTCATTCAAGACACCATACGCCGGGCGCTGGCCGACGAATTGCTGTTTGGGCGGCTGGTGGATGGTGGGCGCGTCGAAGTGGGCCTGGATGACGATGGCAAGGTCGTGCTGGTATTCCCCGACGACCATGGCAAATCCGGCCCTGCCAGCCAGCCTTCCCCGTCGCGACCGGAACCAGAGCTCGTCGATTGATGGCGGGCAGGCCGCTCATAGCTTGCGTGCATTGCGATACGCTGTATGAGCGTGTTCCCATTGCGGCGGGCGCGGTGGCGTCGTGCACGCGTTGCGGCACCGAGCTCTATCGCAATAGCCGCGTTTCGCTCGGCGGTTGGATCGCGCTCACGCTGACAGGCTTGATTGTATTCGCGCTGTCCAATTACTACCCCATTGCCAGGCTCAATATTCAGGGGCATTTTCTGGAGGCAACGCTGCCGCAGGCCCTTTGGCTGACATGGACGAACGGACACCGCGTTCTCGCCATCATGACCGGCATGTTCGGCTTCTGGATGCCGCTGGCGCAGTTGCTGGCCATGCTGTGGGCACTGATGGCCGTGCGCTCGGGCCGCCTTCCTGGCGATTTTCGCCAGGGCATGCGGCTGCTGCGCTTCGTCATTCCCTGGAGCATGATTCCCGTGCTCATGCTGGCCATCATCGTGGCCGTCGTCAAGTTCGCGGGTCTTGCCGTCGTGGAACTGCGGCCCGCCGCCTTCGGCTTTGCGATTCTCGCCTTCCTCATGACCGCTATGGAACGCGTCACGCCGCAACGTATATGGCAGTATGCCGAAGACGCTGGCATTGCGCCGGTGTCGGGCCACGCGCTGAGCCATCCCGCCTCGCACATGGTGGCGTGCCATGGCTGCGGCTATGTGCAGCCCGCCGCTGATGCGCTCATCGCGCATGAACATGCAGCCGTGCCCGATCTGTTGGCCTATCCGGTCTGCGGCCGCTGTGCCAGCCCGCTGCACAAACGCAAGAAGGATGCGCAGCGCAGGGCCTGGGCGTTGCTGATTGCCGCTGCCATTTTCTACTTGCCCGCCAATCTGCTGCCCGTCATGCGCATCCAGACGCTGGCAAGCGACAGCGCCCACACGATTCTGGGCGGCGTGCTAGAGCTATGGCGGCTGGGTTCGCCGGATCTCGCCCTGATCGTCTTCGTGGCCAGCATTGTCGTGCCGGTGACCAAGCTGCTTATCCTGATGTTGCTGTTGCTGCATAGGCGCTGGGCGGGAAGGGATCTGGCGCGCCAGCGTACACGCCTTTATGAATTCATCAACTTCATTGGCCACTGGTCCATGCTGGATGTTTTCGTGGTTATTCTGATGGCCGCCATGGCGAACTTTCCCGGCATTTCCCAGGTGACCGCCGGGCCCGCCGCTGCCAGCTTCGGACTGGTCGTCGTTCTGACCATGCTTGCCGCGGAATGCTACGATCCCCGGAGGGTGTGGGATCTCGAGCCGGGCTGGTCGCCCGACCGCGCCCATGTGCCGGACCGCGCCGAGCCGTCCTCCAGCCGCACCATGCCCGTGCAGGAATGAAGCCATCCTATGACAGAATCCGAAGATACCTCTCCGACCCCGTCATCCAGCGACCGCCCGCCAAGACCACAAGTCAGGTCGCCCCGGCGTGCACGTATTTCGTGGATATGGCTGGTGCCTTTGATCGCCGCGATTGTCGGCGCTTCCATGCTGTTTCGCGACTGGCTGCATGCCGGTCCGACCGTTACCATCAGTTTCGATACGGCCGAAGGGCTTGAGGTGGGGCGAACCACGGTACGCTACAAGGACGTCAATATCGGGATTGTGTCGAATATCAAAGTGTCGTCCGATCGCAAGAAGGCGCTGGTCAAGGTGGATGTGAACCGGGATGCCGCCAGCTACGTCACACAGCCCGGCACGCGTTTCTGGGTGGTGCGCCCGCGGCTCGGCATCAGCGGGGTCACGGGCCTGAATACGTTGCTCTCAGGGGCCTATATCAGTGTGGATGCACCCGAGAAACCTGATCCGGATGCTGAACCCGTCTATGAATTCAAAGGCCTGGAGACGCCGCCCGAAATCAGCAGCACCCGCCCGGGCACTCGCTTCACGCTGGTGGCGCCCGACCTGGGGTCGCTGGAAATCGGGTCACCGGTCTACTATCGCAAAATCCAGGTTGGGCAGGTGGTTGGCTATGCGTTGGACAAGAGCGGCAATTCCGTCAATGTCCAGGTTTTCATCGACGCGCCCAATGACAAGTTCGTAACGCGCAATGCGCGTTTCTGGAATGCCAGCGGCATCAATCTGTCGTTGAGCGCGGAAGGCTTCAATGTGCAGACGGGCTCGCTCGTATCGGTGGTTGCGGGCGGTGTGGCTTTTGCGCAGGCGGGACTCGGCAGCACGGAGCCTGCCGAACCCAATGCGCGTTTCCCGCTGGCCAATACCCGGGAGGAGGCCATGGCCGACCCCGACGGGCCGCCCTTTGATCTGGAAATGCATTTCACGCAGTCGGTGCGCGGCCTCAAGGTTGGCGCCCCTGTGGATTTCCGCGGCATGGAGCTGGGCAATGTGACCGGTATCGAGATCGACTACGATCGCGACAACCAGACGTTTTTCGCTCGTGTGAGAACGCGGCTGTATCCGCTGCGCCTGGGCCGCCTGTACCGGGAAATGGTAGAGGTGGGCAAGAATCGCGATGTCGCCGGCGAGCGACTGCTGGCCAATATGGTCAAGCATGGCCTGCGCGGCCAGATGCGGCCCTCCAATCTACTCACAGGCCAGCAGTATGTGGCGCTGGATTTCTTCCCCAAGGCGGAGCCCGTCACCATCGATATCGATCAAAGTCCCATCGTCCTGCCGACTATCGCAGGAAGCTTCGACCGCCTGCAGCAGCAGATCAGCAGCATCGTCGGCAAGCTGGAGGGCGTGCCCTTCGACGATATCGGCAAGGAGTTGCGTAACAGCCTGAACGCGCTTAATGGCCTGCTTCGCACGATGGATGGCACATTGGCGCCGCAGGCTACCGCTATGCTCAAGTCGGCGCAGAAATCGCTGGATAGCGTCAATCGCACCCTCAGCGACGACTCATCCCTGAGCGGCAATCTGCAGCAAACCATGCGGGAGCTGAGCCGCGCCGCCAAATCCCTGCGGGACCTGGCGGATTATCTGCAGGCGCACCCCGCCTCGCTGGTGAGGGGTACCGCCAAGGATCCGGAGTTCATCACGCCATGACCCATCGACCGCTTCCGGGCGTAGCCGGAAAGTTCACGGAGCAATCTGGATGAATGCGATCAAAACCCTGGTACTGGTGGCAAGCAGTTGTGTGCTGGCTGCCTGCGCCTCGTCGCCGCCCAGCCACTACTACACACTGATAAGCCCCGCCGCCGTGCGGCAGGACGCGCCATCTTCCGGCGAACCTGGTTATGCCATGCGCATGCAGGCGGTGACCGTGCCTGAGCAGGTTGCGCGCCAGCAGATCATGCTGACCGAGGCCGACTCCACCCAGGTTACGCCACTCAATACCTACCTCTGGGCGTCGCCGTTGCCTGATGAGATACGCAGGGCACTGGCTGACGACCTGGTGCGCCGCCTCGGGGTCCTGCAGTTGCCCGACGGACAGGCTGTGCCGGAAAGGCTTTCTTTGTGGAACGTGGCTGTCAATGTGCAGCGGTTTGAGTCCCTATACGGCCAGCGGGCCGTCCTGCAGGCTACATGGCAGTTGACACCGTCGAACCTCAAGCGCAAGCCGGTGTTTTGCCGGGCGACCCTGATGGTCGATGTCGGAGACGGCATTGGCGCGCTGGTCGAGGGGCATAGGCAGGCGTTATGGCAGCTGTCGGGCTTGATTGCCGAGGGAATGCGGGGCGGGAGCCCGCCCTCGGGTAAGCACGCCGCGGCCCAATGCGCCTGATACGTTTTCCGTGACCGGTTATACCTTTTCCATGTTTCAATCAGGTTCGGGTTAACCTGAATGTATAAAAAGGTATAACTCCTTTAGTATTTCGCATTTCCATGCAGGGGATTCGGAGTACGGTATGGCCACCACCACTTTGGGCGTCAAAGTCGACGATACATTGCGCGAGCGCCTTCGGCTGGCAGCATCGCGGCTCGGATGCACGCCGCACTGGCTGCACAAACAAGCCTTGTTTGCCTATATAGACGCCATAGAGCGCGGCCAGATTCCAGCCGAAATCGCCCGTTTCGACAACAGCGCCGAAGAGGGGGCCGAATTGCCCCGCACGCCAGAGGCCGCGCCGCCGTTTTATGAGTTCGCTCAGGATGTGCAGCCCCAATCGGTGCTGCGCGCGGCCATTACGGCCGCCTATAGGCGACCTGAAGCCGAGTGTCTTCCCATACTCATCGATCAGGCCCGCACGACGCGACCCGCCGATGTGCAGGCGCTGGCCCACCGACTGGTGTCCACCATGCGCGGCAGGCGCAAGAGTGGCGGCGTGGAAAACCTGATCCAGGAGTTCTCCCTGTCCAGCCAGGAAGGGGTCGCCCTGATGTGCTTGGCCGAGGCGTTGCTGCGCATTCCGGACCGTGCCACACGCGATGCCTTGATACGCGACAAGATCAGCCGCGGCGACTGGCGTTCGCATATGGGCGAGTCTTCTTCTCTTTTCGTCAATGCGGCGGCGTGGGGGCTCATGGTTACGGGCCGGCTGGTCAGCGTGAACAGTGAGCAGTCGCTTTCCCGCGCGCTGACGCGCATGATAGGAAAGGGCGGCGAGCCGCTTATCCGCAAGGGTGTCAACCTGGCCATGCGGATGATGGGCGAGCAGTTCGTCTGCGGGCAAACCATTTCGTCGGCGCTGGCAAACAGCCGCAAGCATGAGGAAAAAGGCTTTCGCTATTCATATGACATGCTGGGCGAGGCGGCCACCACGGCGGCCGACGCCGATCGCTACTATGCGTCGTATGAGCAATCCATTCATGCCATTGGAAAGGCCGCGCAGGGACGGGGCATATACGAGGGGCCGGGCATCTCCATCAAGCTTTCGGCGCTGCATCCACGCTACGCCCGCAGCCAGCGCGACCGCGTCATGGCCGAGCTTCTGCCGCGTCTGCGGGCGCTGGCGCATCTGGCGCACCGTTATGACATCGGATTGAATATCGACGCCGAAGAGGCCGACCGGCTCGAACTGTCGCTGGACCTGCTGGAAGCGTTGTGCTTCGATCCGGAACTTGAGGGGTGGAATGGCATCGGATTCGTGGTGCAGGCCTATCAGAAGCGCGCGCCGTTCGTGCTCGACTACCTGATCGACCTCGCCGCGCGCAGCAAGCACCGCCTCATGGTGCGCTTGGTCAAGGGCGCGTACTGGGATACGGAAATCAAGCGCGCCCAGGTCGATGGCCTGGAGGGGTATCCGGTTTTCACTCGCAAGATCCATACCGACGTGTCCTATCTCGCTTGCGCACGCAAGCTGCTGGCCGCGCCGCAGGCGGTGTTCCCGCAATTTGCAACCCATAACGCGCATACATTGTCCGCCATCTACTACATGGCAGGACAGAACTATTATCCGGGGCAGTACGAGTTCCAATGCCTGCATGGCATGGGCGAATCGCTCTACGAACACGTCACCGGTCCGGTGGCGCAGGGTGGACTCAACCGGCCGTGCCGCATCTACGCACCCGTGGGCACCCATGAGACCCTGCTTGCCTATCTGGTGCGCAGACTGCTCGAGAACGGTGCCAATACCTCCTTTGTCAATCAGATTGGCGACGAGGACATTCCCGTGGATACGCTGATCGCCGATCCGGTGCAGGCGGCCGAGCGCATCGTCCCCCTGGGCGCGCCTCATGACAAGATTCCCTTGCCGCGCGATCTTTACGCGGCCTCCGAAGGGCGCGACAACTCCGCCGGCATAGACCTCAGCAACGAGCACCGGCTGGGATCGCTGGCACCCGCGCTGCTCAGCGGTGCAAGCCATGCCTGGCGCGCAATGCCGCGCCTGGCGGGCCGGGAAGAGGTCTGGGACGAGTCCCAGGCGAAGCCCGTTGTCAATCCGGCTGATCATCGCGATATTGTCGGCCACGTCATTGAAGCCAATGAGGACGATGTGCGCGACGCGCTGGCTGCCGCTCGTCACGCCGCGCCCATTTGGGCGGCGACACCGGTCAGCGACCGTGCAGCGTGCCTGCGGCGCACCGCGCAGATTCTCGAGGGCGATATGCAGATGCTGCTGGGGCTTATCGTGCGGGAGGCGGGCAAGTCGCTGCCCAACGCCATTGCCGAAGTGCGCGAGGCCGTTGATTTCCTGCGCTATTACGCGGGCCGAATCGAACGCGACTTTTCCAACGATACCCATCGCCCGCTGGGGCCAGTGCTTTGCATCAGTCCCTGGAATTTTCCGCTGGCCATTTTTACCGGCCAGGTATCGGCCGCGCTTGCGGCAGGCAATACCGTTCTGGCCAAGCCGGCGGAACAGACCACCCTCATCGCGGCGGCGGCCGTGGCGGCCATGCACCGCGCCGGGATTCCCAACGATGCCGTCCAACTGCTGCCGGGCAAGGGAGAGACAGTCGGAGCGGCGCTGGTCGCCAGTCCGGCGGTGCGCGGTGTGCTGTTCACGGGTTCCACCGAGGTGGCGCATCTTATCTCGCGCCAGCTGGCCGACCGGCTCGACGACGCCGGACATCCCATCCCGCTGATCGCCGAGACGGGCGGATTGAATGCAATGATTGTCGATTCGTCCGCGCTGGCCGAACAGGTGGTGGGCGATGTGTTGGCATCGGCCTTCGATTCGGCCGGCCAGCGTTGCTCGGCGCTGCGGCTGCTGTGCGTCCAGGAGGATTGTGCCGATCATCTTATGGCCATGCTGCGCGGCGCCATGCAGGAGCTGCGTGTCGGCAATCCGGACAGGCTGGGTACTGATGTCGGGCCTGTGATCGATGCCCAGGCCTGCGCGGCTATCCAGGGGCATATTCAGGCAATGCGCGAGGCGGGGCATAGGGTAGACCAGGTGAGTCTCGACCTCGAATGCCGCCACGGCGCTTTTGTGCCCCCCACGCTTATCGAGATCAAGAAGGCCGGCGACCTCAAGAAGGAGGTATTCGGCCCCGTGCTGCATGTGATGCGCTACCGGCGCAGCGACCTCGATCGCCTGGTGGACGCCATCAATGCGTCGGGCTATGGGCTGACTTTTGGCGTGCACACCCGCCTCGATGAAACCATGGCACGCGTGTCCGAGCGGATTCATGCGGGCAATATCTACGTCAACCGTAATATCGTGGGTGCCGTGGTCGGCGTGCAGCCTTTTGGCGGCGAAGGATTGTCGGGGACGGGCCCCAAGGCGGGCGGCCCGCTGTATATGCTGCGCATGTTGAGCCGTCAGCCTGCGGGCATGCCTGGATGCCTGGCGTCGGGTATGCCGGAAAAGCCCGTGACGCTCTCCGGACCGACAGGAGAAAGCAATCTGTACAACGTCGCGCCACGCGGCATTGTCCTATGCATCCCCGCCACCCGCGCGGGCGCGCAGGCGCAGTACGATGCCTGCCGCCTGACCGGCAATCGAGCAGCCTTGATGCGCGGCAAAGCCGCGGATGAATTTTTTGAGAGGCTGGATGCGGATGCGCGCGCGCGCATTGATCTTGTGGATGATGCGTATGTCGGCCAAGGCGATTACCAAGGCGTGCTGTTCGAGGGAGACGGCGATGCGCTGCGTGAATTGAATCGCGCGGTTGCGGCACGTCCCGGCGCGATCATTTCCGTTCAAGGTCTGAGCAGCGACGACCTGGCCATCGGCATGGTATACCGCCCCGAACGATTGCTCAGAGAGATATCCATCAGCATCAACACAACGGCGGCCGGCGGCAATGCCAGCCTCATGATGATAGGCTGAGCGCGCCACTGGAGAGCAAGACAGTTTCTGCTTCCGGCGCCTGTACACGGCGCCGGAAAGCTTCCCGGGTTGGGTCGGCACACACAATGCGCCGATGCAGCCATATTTTCATAATCACCAACGGAGATCACTATGCAATCCACCACTGGAGTCAAGTTGCTGGCGGCCGCTGCGGCGCTTGCCGCGGGCCTGGCAGCCATGCCGGGCTACGCCGCCGACACCGAAACAGTCAAGCTTGGCTTTGCAGCACCGCTTACCGGCCCGCAGTCGCATTACGGCGAGGATATGAAGAACGGCCTGCTCCTGGCTTTGGAGGAAGCCAACAAGCAGAACATCCAACTGGATGGGAAGACCGCGAAGTTCGAGCTTGTTTCCCGGGACGATCAAGCCGATCCCCGTACTGCCGTACAGGTTGCCCAGCAGATTGTCGATGAGGACGTGCAGGGCGTGCTTGGCCATTTCAACTCGGGCACGACTATTCCCGCATCCCGCGTCTACAACGATGCGGGCCTGCCGCAGATCGCCATGGCTACGTCACCGGAATACACGCAGCAAGGCTACGACACCACTTTTCGCATGATGACCAGCGACACGCAGCAAGGCGCGGCGGACGGGGAGTTCATCGTCAAGGACCTGGGTGCCAAGAAGGTTGCACTCATTGACGACCGCACCGCCTACGGCCAGGGCTTGGCCGATCAGGTGGCCGCCGCCGTCAAGGCCAACGGAGGCGAGGTCGTTGCGCGCGAGTACACCAATGACAAGGCCAACGACTTCACGGCGATTCTCACCAATATCAAGGAGAAGCAGCCCGACGTCATCTTCTTTGGCGGTCTGGATGCGCAATCGGGTCCCATGCGTCGCCAGATGGTCCGCCTGGGCATCAAGGCGCCGCTGATGTCCGGCGAAATGACACGCAGCGAAACGTTTATCAAGCTGGCTGGCGATGCTGCCAATGGCACTTATGCCTCGCTGGCGGGCGTGCCGCTCAAGCAAATGGCGGCTGGCGAGAAGTTCGCTGCTGACTATAAGGCGCGCTTCAACAAAGATCCTGGCGTCTACGCGCCTTATGCCTACGATGGCGCATGGAATATGATTACCGCCATGAAGGAAGCGGGGTCTTCCGATCCTGAAAAGTATCTGCCCAAGCTTGCCTCGCTGCAGCGCGCGGGCGCCACCAGCAAGAATATTGCCTACGATGAAAATGGCGACCTGAAGGAGATCGCCGTCACCATCTATGAAGTGAAAGATGGCAAGTGGGAAATGGTGAAGACCATGGTCAGCAAAGCAAGCCAATAAGCCGTCCCCTCCACGGGCCGGCCGCCGGCCGGCCCAAGCAGAGAGATCCAAGGCATGGACATACTCATACAACAACTCATAAATGGCATCACGGTCGGCAGCGTCTATGCGCTGGTGGCACTGGGCTACACCATGGTATATGGCATCATAGGCCTGATCAACTTCGCGCATGGCGACGTTGTGATGGTCGGGGCCATGCTGGCAACGACGGTTGTCCTGGCCATGGTAGGCAGCGACCCCGGCGGTTCGTCCGCCTGGTTTACCGTGATTGTGTCGCTGCTGGCGGCGATCCCGGCATGCATGGTGGTAGGCTGGATAGCGGAGCGCTACGCTTATCGCCCCTTGCTGCGCGCCCCGCGATTGGCTGCCCTTATCACCGCGATCGGTGTCTCCTTTATTATCCAGAATCTTGCAATGATGATCTGGGGCCGCAACTATCTCAGCTTCCCCCACATCATTGAACCCATCATCTATCAGTTGGGCGGCGCGCGCATCAGCCAACTGCAGATCATCATCATCCTCGGCGCCACAATCATCATGGCGGGCCTTCTTATGGTCGTGCATCGCACGCGGCTGGGCACGGCCATGCGGGCTACCGCTCAGAACCGCGAAGTGGCGGGGCTCATGGGCGTCAACATACACACCGTTATTTCCGCCGCCTTTCTCATCGGCTCGGCGCTGGCCGCTGTGGCCGGTGTCATGGTCACGACCTACTACGGCGTGGCCCAGTACACCATGGGCTTCATGCTGGGACTGAAGGCTTTCACGGCCGCGGTGCTTGGCGGCATCGGCAACCTGGGCGGCGCCATGCTGGGCGGGCTGCTGCTGGGAATCATCGAGTCGCTCGGAGCCGGCTACATTGGCGACCTGACCAATGGCGTGTTCGGCAGCAACTACCAGGATGTTTTTTCCTTCATTGTGCTGATTCTGGTGCTAGTGTTCCGGCCTTCGGGATTGCTGGGTGAAAGAGTGGGGGACCGCGCATGAATCCGAACACGACCACACGCAACGGCGTACCCACCCGGGTCTGGCTGAGCGTGGCCATACTCGGCGTGGTTCTTGCCGTGCTGCCTTTCCTGTTGGGCATGGCGGGACAAAGCTGGATACGCACGCTGAATTTCGCTCTCATCTACGTCATGCTGGCCCTGGGCCTGAATATTGTCGTGGGGTTCGCGGGCTTGCTCGACCTGGGCTACATCGCCTTCTATGCCGTGGGTGCCTATACCTGGGCGCTGCTGGCTTCCCCACACTTCGGACTGCACCTGCCATTCTGGGCCATTCTTCCCATAGGCGTCGTGCTGGCGGCATTTTTTGGGGCAGTGCTCGGAGCGCCCACGCTCAAGCTGCGCGGCGATTATCTGGCCATCGTCACGCTGGGCTTTGGTGAAATCGTGCGCATCTTCATGAACAATCTGGATGCGCCCATCAACATCACGAATGGCCCGCAAGGCATCAACCGCGTCGACACTTTTGCCGTAGGCGATTTTCTTTTTGGCAAGTCGCAGCATTTGTTCGGCATGCGCATCACGGGACCGGAAAAATACTATTACCTGCTGCTGGTGTTCACGCTTCTCATCGTGTTGATCTGCGTGCGTCTGCAGAACTCGCGAATTGGGCGCGCCTGGGAGGCTGTGCGGGAAGACGAGGTGGCTGCCAAGGCGATGGGCATCAATACGCGCAACATCAAACTGCTGGCTTTTTCCATGGGGGCCAGCTTTGGCGGTATTTCCGGCGCCATGTTTGCGTCCATGCAGGGCTTTGTCAGCCCCGAAAGTTTCAGCCTGACGGAGTCCATCTCCGTCCTGTGCATGGTCGTGCTGGGAGGGATGGGCAACATTCCGGGCGTCATTCTGGGCGCACTTATTCTGTCTGTCTTTCCGGAGATTCTGCGCGCCATCGTGGTGCCTGTACAGCAAACCATTTTTGGCGATGTCCTGCTCGATCCTGAAGGCATACGCATGCTGCTGTTCGGCTTTGCACTCGTTCTGGTGATGATTTTCCGTCCCGCCGGCTTGTGGCCCTCCGCCACGCGCAAGCGCGAACTGGCTGGCGCGCGCAAGGAGAACGCATGAAACAGGCAACACCCAATGCCATGGCGCGCTCCATGCCCGACATGCTGCTTATTGCCAACAAGCTGAGCAAGCGCTTCGGCGGCCTGCAGGCGCTGTCCGATGTCAGCTTCTCGATTTGCAAGGGCGACATCTACGGGCTTATCGGCCCCAATGGCGCCGGCAAGACGACCCTGTTCAATGTGCTGACCAGCCTCTACATTCCCGAGTCAGGCAGCTGCAATTTCATGGGGCATCAATTGACGCGGCTCAAGCCGCATGAGATTGCCATTGCGGGCATCGCGCGCACTTTTCAGAACATCCGCCTGTTCGGCAGCTTGAGCGCCATCGAGAACGTCATGATAGGCCGCCATATCCGCACGCGCGCGGGATTATGGGGTGCCATATCGCGCAATCGCGCCACGCTGCAGGAAGAGGCGGACATCCAGCAGCGTGCGCTTGATCTGCTGGCGTATGTCGGCATCGCGCATCGCGCCAATGATGTCGCCAGCGCATTGCCCTATGGCGATCAGCGGCGCCTCGAGATTGCTCGCGCGTTAGCGACCGAACCCGCACTGCTGGCTCTGGACGAGCCGGCGGCTGGCATGAATGCATCCGAGACGCTGGTTCTTCGCCGTCTCATCGAGAAGATACGTGACGACGGTATCACGGTGTTGCTGATCGAGCATGATATGAAGCTGGTCATGGGTTTGTGCGACCGGGTGCTGGTGCTGGAGTACGGCAAGGTGCTGGCCGAAGGCAAGCCGGCCGATGTGCAACGCGACCCGCGCGTCATTGAAGCCTATCTGGGCGCGGGTGCGGCCGCGCCGGTTCCCCAGAAAAAGGAGGCGACATGAACCAGAACGACATCCTGCTCGACATTCGCCAGATCGAAGTAGCCTACGGTGGCATACGGGCCGTGCGCGGTCTGGACCTTCAAGTGGGGAAAGGCGAGCTCGTCAGCCTGATCGGCGCCAACGGCGCTGGCAAGAGTACGACACTGCGTGCCATCTGCGGGCTGGTGCCGATAGCAGGGGGAGACATCCTGTACGACGGCCAGCGCATCACCGGCACGCCGTCGTATATGCTTGTGCGGCGGGGCCTGGTAATGGTGCCGGAAGGCCGTGGCATCTTCGGCCAGTTGACCATCTCCGAGAATCTGGCCATGGGAGGCTATAGCCGCAAGGACAGTGCGCAGATACGGCGCGACATGGATCATGTGTTCGAGCTGTTTCCGCGCCTGGCCGAGCGGCGCGCGCAGTCGGCCGGCACACTGTCGGGCGGTGAACAGCAAATGCTGGCCATGGGCAGGGCGATGATTTCCCGTCCGCGACTGCTGCTGCTGGACGAACCGTCCATGGGGCTTGCGCCGCTGATGGTGGAAAAGATCTTCGAGGTCGTGCGCACCATCGCGGCGGAAGGCGTCACAATTCTGCTTATCGAGCAGAATGCGCGGCTGGCGCTGGAAACCAGTCAGCGCGGCTATGTCATGGAGTCTGGGGAAATCATTCTGCAAGGACCTTCGTCTCGATTGCTGGATGATCCGAAGGTCCGGGCGGCATACTTGGGCGAGGAAGAGGCCGCTTGATAGGGTTTCGGCCCGGGGCGCGGCCGTCAGCCGCGTCCCGTGCTGCCAAAGCCGCCTTCTCCCCGCTCGCTGTCCGCAAATTCATCGACGACGTCGAACGCCACCTGCTGCACCGGCACGACAACCAACTGTGCCAGCCTCTCCATGGGATCCAGCACGAAATCCTGTTGTCCGCGGTTCCACGCGGACACCATCAAGGGCCCCTGGTAATCCGAATCGATCAGTCCCACCAGATTGCCCAGCACAATGCCGTGCTTATGACCCAGCCCCGAGCGCGGCAGAATGATGGCGGCATAGGCGGGGTCGGCGATGTGAATGGCAAGGCCGGTGGGCACGAGTTCCGTGGTACCGGGCTTGAGGGTCAACGGCGCTTCGATGCAGGCCCTCAAGTCCAGGCCGGCTGATCCCCGCGTGGCATAGGCGGGAAGGTAGTCGTTCATACGTGGGTCGAGGATTTTCAGGGCGATTTTTCTCACGATTTGCTCGGGCTTGCAGCACGCTGCATCATGTTGTTGATGGAAAATGGGACTGACTGGCCGAGGCCGGGCCGCTGGGCGCGCGGCGCGCCTTCAGTGCTGGCGCTGCGTCGCGGTGGCGGGCAGTCGGCGGGCTATCTGCCGCACGATTTCACGTGCCGCATCCAGCTTGGGTAGCGGTGGGAGCGCATCAGCCCCTTCGTCGGAAAACAGCACGATTTCCGTCGTATCGGCATGCATGGCCTGCTGGGCAAGGTTGCCCACCAGCAGGGGAACGTGCTTGCGTGCGCGTTTTGCCTGCGCCTGCTCGTGCAGTTTCTCGGTTTCCGCGGCAAAGCCCACGCACCAAGGGCCCGACGGCATGGCAGCCACCTCGGCCAGGATATCCGGATTCTGTTCGAATTGCAGGGAGGGCGCATGGCCATCGGCCTGCTTCTTGATTTTGGTCTGGCTGCTGTTGGCCACACGCCAGTCCGCCACCGCCGCCACGGCAATGAAAACATCCATATCAGCCGCGCTCCGCATGACGGCGCTATGCATGTCGCGGGCGGTTTCCACATTGACCCGTTGCACGCCATAAGGGGCGGGCAAGGCTGTTGGGCCCGAAACCAGCAGTACGTCGGCGCCCGCCTCGCGCGCCGCGCGCGCCAGCGCATAGCCCATCTTGCCCGAGGAACGATTGGTGATGACGCGCACGGGATCGATGGGCTCGCTGGTCGGGCCCGCGGTAATCAGTATGCGCCGGCCCGCAAGCACTTTGGGTTGAAAGAAAGCGATGACTTCCGCCAGCAGTTCATCCGGCTCGAGCATGCGGCCGCTGCCTGTCTCGCCGCAGGCCTGGTCGCCTTCGGCGGGGCCAAGCATGCGCACGCCATCCTGGGCCAGCTGCGTCACATTGCGCTGCGTGGCCGGATTGAGCCACATTTCCCGATTCATGGCCGGCGCAAGCAGCAACGGGCATGCGCCGCGGGCCACGCAAAGCGTGGTCAGCAGATCGTCTGCCATGCCATGCGCCACACGGGCCATGAAGTCCGTACTGGCGGGCGCCACGACGATGGCATCCGCGCCGCGGGTGAGGTTGATGTGTGCCATGCTGTTGGCCATGCGCGCATCGAAGGTATCGAGATAAACAGGGCGCCCCGATAGTGCCTGCATGGTAGTTGGTGTGATGAAACGGCTTGCGGCCTGAGTCATGACCACATCGATGGTGGCGCCTTCATCCTGGGCACGCCGCAGGAATTCAGCCGCCTTGTAGCAGGCAATGCCGCCGGTCAGTCCAAGTACTATACGTTTTTTGCTAAGCTCGGCCATGTGCAAGGTGTGGCGCCCGGCGCCGGAAGAAGAGTTGGTCAGCGGACGGATGCCGCCCGGCGTTCGCGCCGCATACGCAGCAGCTCGTCGAGTACCAGCAGAATGGCGCCGCAGGTAATGGCAACGTCGGCTATATTGAAAGCCGGAAAAAACCAGTCGTGCCAATAAAATAACAGAAAATCAACCACATGGCCGTGCAGTATCCGATCGATGACATTGCCCACAGCGCCTCCCAGCACGCAGGCCAGCGCGGCGCAGAACAGAGGCTGCCCGGTATTTCGACGGAGCAGATACAGGATGAGCACGGCGGCGCCAAGTGCTATGGCGGTGAATAGCCAGCGTTGCCAGCCCTGGCCGCCGGCCAGGAAGCTGAATGCGGCGCCCGGATTGTAGAGCAGCGTGAAATCAAAGAAAGGCAGCAGGTGCCAGCGCTCGCCGTAGACCAGATGCGAGTCGAAATAGGCCTTTGTGAGTTGATCGACGATCACCAGGACCAGCGCAAGCAACAGCCAGCCCGCGAATCGACCCATCCAGCGCGGGCTTGGTGCCTGCGCGCCGGCGTTACCGCCATGGTCGGGCAAGCCAGCGCGCGCAAGGCCCGTCGGCGCGGGCTTCCGGCCTTTGTTCGCCTCAGGCATGGCTGCGGGGCTCGCCTGTGCCGAACAGGTTTTGCACGCAGCGTCCACATAGACCTGGGTGCTGCGGATCGCTTCCCACGTCGTCGCGATGATGCCAGCACCGCTCGCATTTTGCCGCGTCCAGCGTCTGCACATCGATGCGCAGTGCGTCGCTGCAAGCATGCAGCGCCACGCGCGACACGATGAACACGAACCGCAGATCGTCGCCCAGGCTGGACAGCAGCTCGTAGTCTGCCTCGGGGGCATGAATGTCGAGGCCTGCTGCCAGCGAGGAGCCGATTTCGCCACGCGCGCGCACTTCTTCGATGCGGCGCATGGCTTGTGCACGTATTTCGCGCAGCCGGTCCCATTTCGCGATCAGCGCCTGCGCGTCGCGCTGTACGGGCAGATCGTGGTAGACCTGGGTGAAGATAGTGCCGGCATCCTGGCCGGGATGCAGGTCCTTCCAGGCTTCCTCGGCCGTGAACGACAGGATGGGCGCCATCAGCCGCAGCAGGCAATGTGTGATGTGATGAAGCGCGGTTTGTGCGGAGCGGCGCGCCACGCTTGTCTTGCCCGCTGTATACAGCCGGTCCTTCAGCACGTCCAGATAGAAGGCGCCCAGGTCTTCGGAGCAGAACACCTGCAGTCGCGCCACCGCCGGGTGAAACTCGTAGCGGGTATAGCACTCCAGCACTTCGGTCTGCATGGCATTCGTCATGGCCAGGGCGTAGCGGTCGATTTCGAACATCTCGTTCGCTGCCACGGCTTCATGGGCGGGATTGAAGTCGCTGATATTGCCCAGCAGGAACTTGAGTGTGTTGCGGATCCGGCGGTAGCCTTCCACGACGCGCTGCAGTATCTGGTCCGAGATGGAGAGTTCGCCTGAATAATCGGTGGATGCCGTCCATAGCCGCAGAATCTCCGCGCCCAGCGTGTCCGATACCTTTTGCGGCGCCACCACATTGCCCACCGACTTGCTCATTTTCTTGCCGTCGCCATCCACGACAAAGCCATGAGTGAGCAGGGCTTTGTAGGGAGGCTGCCCGTACAGCATGCAACTGGTCAGCAAAGAGGAATGGAACCAGCCGCGATGCTGATCGGAACCTTCGAGATAGAGGTCTGCCGGCCATGCGAGTTGATCCGCATGCGAGCCCTTCAGATCGTGGTCCCTGCCTCCCAGGACGGTCGCATGGGTACTGCCCGAATCGAACCAGACATCCAGCGTGTCGCGGTTCTTTTCATACTGGCTGGCTTCGTCGCCCAGTAGCTCGGCGGGATCCAGCGACTGCCATGCCTCGATGCCATGCTGCTCGACGCGTTGCGCCACCTCTTCGAGCAGTTCGGCCGTACGCGGATGCAGTTCGCCTGTTTCCTTGTGTACGAAGAACGCCATGGGTACGCCCCACTGTCTCTGCCTGGACAGCGTCCAGTCGGGGCGGTTGGCGATCATGGCATGCAGGCGCGCACGGCCCCAGGCGGGGTAAAAGGCGGTGTTATCAACACCTTCGAGCGCGGTCTCGCGTAGCGTGCGCCCACTGGTGGGCTGGCGATCCATGCCTGCGAACCACTGGCTGGTCGCGCGGTAGATGACGGGCGTTTTGTGGCGCCAGCAATGCATATAGCTGTGGGAGATTTCCTCTGTGTGAAGGAGGGCGCCGGCCTCTCTCAGCGCATCGATGATGACCGGATTGGCTTTCCAGATATTCATGCCGCCGAACAGCGGCAAGCCCGGCGCGTAATGACCATCGCCCATGACCGGGTTCAGGATGTCGCTGTCCTGCAGGCCATGAGCCTTGCACGAAACAAAATCCTCCACACCATAGGCAGGCGAGGAATGGACGACGCCGGTACCCGTATCAAGCGTCACATAATCGCCGAGATAAACAGGCGACAGGCGCCGGTAGCCTTCGTGCGCGGCGTACAGCGGGTGACGGAAGCTCAGTCCCGCGAGCGCTTCACCTTTGGCTGTGGCAATGATCTGGCCTTGAAGCTTCCATTCTTCGAGACAGGGTTCGACCCGGTCCTTCGCCAGCAGCACAAGCGGGCCGGTGCTGCGCGGCGTATCGAGTCGAACCATTGCATACTCGAACTCGGGGTGAACGTTCAGCGCCTGGTTGGCGGGTATGGTCCAGGGCGTGGTGGTCCAGATGACAATCGCGCCGTCGTCGACCCGGTCAAGTCCGAAGGCGGCTGCCACCGCCGCCTTGTCGTCGAACGCGAAAGCCGTGTGTATGGAAGGGTCCTTGCGGTCCGCATACTCGACCTCCGCTTCGGCCAGCGCCGAGCCGCAATCGAAGCACCAATTGACCGGCTTGAGGCCGCGGAACACAAAGCCCTTTTTCATGATGCGCGCCAGCACCCGAAGCTCGTCGGCCTCGTTGCTGTGATTCATGGTGAGATAAGGGTTGTCCCAGTCGGCCAGCACGCCCAGGCGCTTGAAGTCTCTGCGCTGGCGATCGATTTGCTCACGCGCATAGGAGCGCGCCTTCGATTGAACTTCGGCAACCGGAAGATGTTTGCCGTATTTCTTTTCGATCTGAATCTCGATGGGCATGCCATGGCAGTCCCAACCCGGCACATACACGGCATCAAAGCCCGCCATGTTGCGGCTCTTGACGATAATGTCCTTCAGTATCTTGTTGACCGCATGGCCGATATGAATGTCGCCGTTGGCATAGGGCGGCCCGTCGTGCAGCACGAAACGGGGCCGGCCTTTGCTTGCAGCCCGGATTGCGGCATAGACCTTATTTTCTTCCCATTCGGCGATCCAGCCGGGTTCGCGCTTGGCGAGGTTTCCCCGCATGGGGAAGGCGGTTTCTGGCAGATTGAGGGTGTTTCTATAGTCCATGGAAGGCAAAATAGTCGCGAGCGCACTGCGCATCGTGCTCGATGGCTGCGATCAGGGTAGGAAGGTCCGGAAATTTTTCTTCGTCCCGCAAGTACTCAAGGAACTCAATAGTCGCCAGTTTACCGTATGCGTCGACCTGGCAATCGAGCAAATGCACTTCGAGCATGAGCCGTCCGGCCTGTGTCACGGTGGGCCGCACGCCCAGGCTGGCTACGCCGGGCAGCGGATCGGGTCCCAGGCCGTGCGCGCGAACGACGTAAATGCCCGATCGCAGCGCGCACTGCTGGGGTGTATGAATGTTCAGCGTGGGAAAGCCGATGTCACGGCCCAGCTTCTGCCCATGCACGACATGCCCGCTGATACGGTAGCGGTGTCCCAGCAGATGCGCCGCGTGCGCCAACTGGCCCACCGCCAGCGCCGTGCGCAATTCCGAACTCGACACCCGGTGCCCGTGCGCGTCGACGACATCGGTTATGGTATCCACTTCGAAACCGTGGCGCCGGCCCTCGCTGCGCAGCAGGTCGATGTCGCCGCTGCGTTTATGGCCGTAGCGGAAATCTTCTCCGACCAGCAGCCAGCGCGTATTCAAGCCCTGCACGAGGAGTTTTTCAATGAAGTCCTGAGCGGACATGTCGGCCAGGTGCTGATTGAAGCGCATGAGCGCGATCTGACAGGCTCCGTGTTCAACCAGGCTTGTCAGCTTGTCGCGCAGACTGCTGATCTGCGTGGGTATGAGTTCGGGGCGCTGGCCACGCCTTGCGAAATAGGCGCGCGGATGCGGCTCGAAGGTCATGACCGTGGGAGCCAGGCCACGGTCGGCGGCCAGTTTGCGCACGCGCTCCAGAATAGCCTGATGGCCACGATGAACACCGTCGAAATTGCCAATGGTGACGGCGCTGGGCTGTGCGCTGTCGTATCTTGGCAGGGTGCGATAGAGAGACAGAGATTTTTTCACAGCCGAGAGTTTACAATTTTGCGTTGAATCACTCAGGATGTTTCCCCTTGGACACTATTTCTTCTTCCGGCTGCCGCTTCGTCGTGCTCATTTCGGGCCGGGGCTCCAATATGCAGGCCATCGTCAACGCGGTACACGAGGGCGGCCTGGCGGCCCAGGTGTGCGCTGTGGTGTCCAACAAGGTGGATGCCGCTGGGCTGGCATGGGCGCGAGACCAGGGCATTCCGACGGTCGCAGTCCCCCATCGCGACTACTCTTCGCGAGAAGCCTTCGATGCGGCGCTGGCCGACGCCATTGACGCATGGCAGCCGCACTATGTGCTGCTGGCTGGCTTCATGCGTGTGCTCACTCCAGTCTTCGTCGAGCGCTACAGCGGGCGCCTGATCAATATCCATCCATCCATCCTACCCGCCTTTCCAGGACTGCACACGCATCAGCAGGCGCTGGCGGGCGGGGTGCAGTGGCATGGCTGTACGGTGCACTTTGTCACGCCGGTGCTGGATCACGGCCCCATCCTGGCCCAAGGGCTGGTGCCTGTGCTGGCCGAGGATACGCCGGACGATCTGGCTGCGCGCCTGCTGCAGGTTGAGCATAGGCTATATGCTGACGTGGTGCGCTGGCTTGCCGAGGGACGCGTCGCGCTGGACGCGATGCAGCGCGTCCAGGTGCGTGGCGTCGACAGCCGCGCCTTTGTGCTGACGCCGCGAGGCGTGGCTTCGGCGCAAGAGCTATGAGCAAGATGCCAGAGCGTCGCCGCGCGCGCAGTGGACACGCGCGGAATGAGCCGGTCGGGCGCGGCCGGCGCGGGGAGGGCGGCAGGAGCGCTGGTGACAGGAGCGCATCGCCCCAGCCCGCCAGCCGTCGGGGTGCCGCCCAGGGAGGTACGGGCGCGCCGCACAATGCGGCGGCCGTGCGCATCGGACAGGTGCATGCCGTGCTGGGCGAGGTGCTGCAATGGGAGCATGCGGCTGATGCGGTCTTGTCGCGGTGGATGCGAAGCCATCCCAAAATGGGCATGCGCGACCGTGCCGAGGTGGCGGAGGCCGTATTCGATGTGTTGCGCCATCTGCGGCGCTACCGGCAATTTGCGGAAAGCGGCACCGGGCCATCGTCGCGCAGGCTGGCCGTGCTTGGCCTGGCCTCTGTGCTTTCCCGGCCTGCTCTGGAGTCCGGTCTTGACGACACAGAGCGTGCCTGGCTGGACCATGTCCGTTCCATTGATCCGGCCAGTCTGCCGCGTGCCGTGCGCGACAGTATTCCCGATTGGCTCGATAGGCGGCTAGAAGCGCTCCCCGAGCGCGACAGCCTGATGCAGGCTCTCAACCAGCCTGCACCGCTTGATCTGCGCGTCAACCTCATGAAGGGCGAGCGGGACGACATCCTGGCCCAACTGCGCGAAGGGCCATCCGCTCGCCACGATCCGCAGCCCACGCCTTATTCACCCTGGGGCATACGCCTGCAGGGCCGCCCCGCGATCAATCGCTGGCCCATGTTTGAGAAAGGGCAGATCGAGGTCCAGGACGAGGGCAGTCAGATACTGACGGCGCTGGTGGCGCCGCGTCGTGGCGAGATGATTATCGACTACTGCGCAGGCGCTGGCGGCAAGACATTGCTGCTGGGCGCCCTGATGCGGTCCACGGGCCGCCTTTACGCGTTTGACGTCTCGGCTGCGCGGCTGGCCCGGGCAAAGCCGCGCTTTGCGCGCAGCGGGCTGTCCAATATTGTGCCGGTGGTCATCGCACCGGGCGGCGATACGCGCGTCAAGCGCCTGCGTGGCAAGGCACATCGTGTCTTGGTGGATGCACCCTGCAGCGGATTGGGTACGCTGCGCCGCAATCCCGACCTGAAGTGGCGCCAGCATCCCGATTCCCTCGCCGCATTGGTCCAAACACAGGCGGATATCCTGAAGCAGGCCGCGTCCTGCGTTGCGCCGGGCGGCCGGCTGGTTTATGCCACCTGCAGCATCCTGCCTGAGGAAAATGAAAAACAGGTTGAAGCATTTTTGGCGGAAAATCCGGAATTTACTCTACTCGATGCCAGCAAAATAGCGGCAGATCGTTGTAAAAACCTGACACTTTCGGGGCCCTACCTTCGCATGCGGCCCGATCTCCACGGCACCGACGGCTTTTTTGCCGCGGTGCTTGAGCGCAAGGACGCCGCGTAGCCTTCGCAGGCCCATCTGGCGGCCTGCGCCGTTGAAGCAGGGTAAGTCATCTCATATTGTGGGATTAAACCCTGTTTGCTGGCGGAGTGAATCGGGAGCGCATCGAATTGAGAGCGCGCCCGCCTCGTTTTTTGAAGCAGACTGCAACGGAATTCTTTGATCCGCGTTAAGCCAGGCTTAAATTTCCCTGTTATCCGGCGGCCAAGTGGGCTACACTTTTCAGGTCACAACATGAGGCCTTACAAAGGTTTATGGAACAAATTCTCAATTTCCTGGCGGGCGGCTTTCTTCATCTTGCATGGTGGGAAGTCGCGCTGATCACGCTTGCTCTTACCCACGTCACCATCGTCGCGGTAACGGTATTCCTGCATCGCAGCCAGGCGCACCGCGGTCTCGATCTTCATCCCGCGGTCATGCATTTCTTCCGCTTCTGGCTGTGGTTCACCACCGGCATGGTCACGAAGGAATGGGTCGCCATCCACCGCAAGCACCACGCCAAGGTGGAGCGCGAAGGTGATCCTCATTCACCCATGGTCTTCGGTCTGAGCAAGGTGTTCTTCCGCGGTGCCGAACTCTACCGCGAAGAAGCCACCAATGCCGAGACGCTCAAGCGTTTCGGCCATGGCACGCCCGACGACTGGCTCGAACGCAATCTTTACAGCAAGCACAGTCTGCTTGGCGTGCTCATCATGCTGGGCATAGACCTGGCGCTTTTTGGCGTGCTTGGGCTTACCG
Source organism: Allopusillimonas soli (assembly GCF_004153445.1). Lineage (GTDB taxonomy): Bacteria > Pseudomonadota > Gammaproteobacteria > Burkholderiales > Burkholderiaceae_B > Allopusillimonas > Allopusillimonas soli. Next base: position 730,094 of record NZ_SDQC01000002.1, on the reverse strand, counting down.
TGTGGGCCGTGCAGATGGCCTGGATACCTTTTTGGGCGGCCGGCGTTGTCAATGGCCTGGGCCATGCCTGGGGCTATCGAAACTATGCCAGCCCCGACACCAGCACCAATGTCTCGCCCTGGGGCATCATCATTGGCGGCGAAGAGCTGCACAACAACCATCACGCCTACGGCACGTCCGCAAAATTCTCCACCAAGTGGTACGAGTTCGATCTGGGCTGGTGCTACATCCGCATCCTCAGCGCTCTGGGCTTGGCCAAGGTCAAGAAGATGGCGCCCAAGCTCAAGCTCGAGCGCAACAAGACAGCGGTTGATGCTCGCACCTTGCAGGGGGTCATCACGCACCGCTATGAAATTCTGGCCCGCTATGCCGACATGGTCCGCCATGCCGCGTCCGAGGAACTGGAGCGCCTGAAACCCACGCGCAGCAAGAACAATCCCGACTGCAACTGGGCTGTATTGCGCCGCTGCAAGAAATGGATTTGGCGCAACGACGATGTGCTGGAGCCCGCGCAGCGTGCTGAAGTCGACACGGTGCTTGCCCAGAACGCCTCGCTATCCACGCTGGTGCACATGCGCCGTGAGCTGGCGCGTGTCTGGGAAAGCTCCAGCGCCAGCAGCGAGCAATTGCTGGCTGATCTGCAGGCGTGGTGCCAGCGTGCGCAGCAAAGCGGCATCGACAGCCTTGAACAGTTTGCCTATCGTCTGCGCCGCTACGCGGCATGATCGATAGTCTCAATCCAGAACAACAATCCGCCGTAACACTCCCAGCGCAGCACGCGCTGGTTCTGGCTGGTGCAGGCAGCGGCAAGACGCGGGTGCTCACCACCCGCATGGCTTGGCTGATACAGACGCACCAGGCCAGCCCCTACGGCCTGATGGCCGTTACTTTTACCAACAAGTCGGCGCGTGAAATGCTCACGCGCCTGACCGCCTTGCTGCCGATCAACGCGCGCGGCATGTGGGTCGGCACTTTTCATGGCCTGTGCAACCGTTTGCTGCGGGCGCACTATCGCGACGCCGGACTCCCGCAAACCTTCCAGATTCTCGATAGCGCCGACCAGTTGGCTGCCATAAAGCGCCTTATCAAGGGTGCGGGCATCGATGACGACAAGTTTCCGCCCCGGGATGTGCAGCGTTTCATCAATGGTGCCAAGGAAGAGGGCCAGCGCCCGGGGGACGTGGATGCGTGGGATGCATATCGGCGCAGGCTGGTTGAAATCTACGGCCTTTATCAGGCACAGTGCGAGCGGGAAGGCGTGGTGGACTTTGCCGAACTGCTGTTGCGTGCCTACGAGCTTCTGCAGCGCAACGCGCCTATACGAGAACACTATCAGCGTCGTTTCCGACACATTCTGGTGGATGAGTTCCAGGATACCAATTCACTGCAGTATCGCTGGCTGACGTTGCTGGCCGCCGGTGGCGCCTGCATTTTCGCCGTTGGCGACGACGATCAGTCCATTTATGCTTTCCGGGGCGCAAATGTAGGCAATATGGCCGATTTCGAGCGCGATTATGCGCGCGGCAATGTCATACGCCTGGAGCAAAACTATCGCTCATACGGGCATATCCTGGATTCCGCCAACGCTCTCATTGCGCATAATGCGGCCCGCTTGGGCAAGAATCTCTGGACCGAGCAGGGCGAGGGCGAACCCGTGCGCGTCATCGAGCAGCCGTCTGATCAGCTTGAGGCGCAGTGGATCATCGATGAAATCAGGGCACTCATCCACGACGGTAGCGAGCGGCGAGAAATTGCCGTGCTCTACCGAAGCAATGCCCAGTCGCGCATTATCGAGCACGGGCTGTTTTCCGCCGGCATTCCCTACAAGGTCTATGGCGGCCTGCGTTTTTTCGAGCGCCAGGAGGTCAAGCATGCGCTTGCCTATCTGCGACTCATGGACAATCCGCATGACGATACATCCTGGCTGCGCGTGGTCAATTTCCCGGCGCGCGGCATTGGGGCCCGCACTTTGGAACAACTTTCCGATGCGGCTCGCCAGCAGGATTTCAGCCTCTTTCGAGCCGTACCGTTCGTCGCGGGCAAGGGCGGCGCCAATCTGGCGCGATTTGCCGACCTTGTCCAGCAGATGGCGCACGAGGCCCAAGTCCTCTCCTTGCCTGAGCTCATCGAGCATGTCATCCATCACAGCGGCTTACTGTCCCATTATCAGGCCGATCGTGACGGCGCGGAGCGCCTGGAGAATCTCCGGGAGCTTGTCAATGCCGCGGCGGCATTCGTGGCTGAAGAGAATTTCGAAGGCCTGCCCGCCGGACGCATACCGGAATGGGCTATAGATCTGTCTCCTGCGCTGGATCGCAGCCCGGCCGCGGCTACGCCCGATCCCGTTGCTTCTTCGGGGGCCGTGGCACAGACACCGGCCGTGGCACCCGGCGATTCCGCGGAAAATGGCTTCCCAGGCGTGTCCATGTCGCCCCTGGCGGCCTTCCTCGCTCATGCGTCGCTGGAGGCGGGTGATAACCAGGCCCAGGCAGGGCAGGATGCTGTCCAGTTGATGACCGTGCATGCCGCCAAAGGTCTTGAGTTCGACGCCGTTTTCATTACGGGCGTGGAAGACGGGCTTTTTCCGCATGAAAACAGCCTCCTTGAAGCCGCAGGGCTTGAAGAAGAGCGCCGGCTGATGTATGTGGCCATCACCCGCGCCCGCGCCCGTCTGTACCTGACGCTGGCGCAAAGCCGCATGCTGCATGGGCAGACCCGCTATGCCCTGCGTTCGCGCTTTTTGGACGAGATTCCCGATGAACACCTTAAATGGCTGACACCTAAGGCGGGCCGTACGTCGGTGCGTGAAAACACCTGGAGCGGCGCATTTCGACGCGGCGACGCCTACAACCGGCCAGACTCCGGCTCAGTGGCGCCGCGCGAACCGCGCTACCAGACCAGCGGCGTCGTGGTCGGCGACAAGCAGTTTCGCATCGGCACCGGTGTGCGTCATGCCAAGTTTGGCGAAGGTACTGTTATCGCCTTGAGCGGTACGGGGGAGGACGCCCAGGCCCGAATTCAATTTCGTGAGGCGGGCACCAAGACGCTGGCGCTGGGCATTGCCAGGCTGGATATCGTGGCCTGATGCCTGATCACGCATCAGCAAGCTGGAAGCCGTGGGCAAGCGGATCCCGGTCATCGATGAACAAGGTGTTATAGCCGGTGAGGCGGGCCCAGCCTTCGATGGATGGGACGATGGCTTTGTGGGAGCCCACGCGCGTTTCCGCTTCCACCCGACCTCGGAACAGGGTGCCGATAATGCTTTCATGGACAAACTCGTCGCCCACCTCAAGCTGGCCGCGGGCGAACCATTGCGCCATGCGTGCGGATGTGCCGGTGCCGCAGGGTGAACGGTCTATGGCCTTCTGGCCATAGAAAACGGCATTGCGTGCATGCGCATCGGGATGGCGCGCCGCGCCTGTCCACTGTACGTGCGACAAGCCCTGAATGCGCGGATTCTCTGGATGAGTGAACGTATATTGTGCCGAGAAAGCCTGGCGCACACGCGGACTCCAGTGCAACACCTGCGATGGCTGCCAGAACTCCAGGCCAGGAAATCCGGGTTGCGGGTCTACAATGGCATAAAAGTTGCCCCCGTATGCCACATCCACGGTCAGTGTGCCAAGACCGGGCACCTCCGCCGTCAGGCCTCTTGCATAAAGAAAGGAAGGCACGTTGGTGATGCGCACCTTGTCTACATAGGGGCCATGCATGGTGTATCGGGCCTCGACCAGCCCGGCCGGTGTGTCGATGCGCAGCACGCCCGGCTCGCGCGGCGTGACCAGGCCCCTTTCCAAGGCCATGGTGACGGTGCCTATGGTGCCATGGCCGCACATGGGCAGACAGCCAGAAGTCTCTATGAACAGAAAGGCCACGTCGCAGTCGCCGCGAGTGGGTGGATAGAGTATCGCGCCTGACATCATGTCGTGGCCACGCGGTTCGAACATGAGTCCGGTACGGATCCAATCATAGTCGCGCAGGAAATGCGCGCGCTTTTCGACCATGTCCAAGCCTTGCAGCGTGGGCGCGCCACCGGCCACAAGGCGCACGGGGTTTCCGCAAGTGTGTCCGTCCAGACAGAAAAAAGTGTGTGTGGCCATGATGTTGGGTTGCGAAGTTGAACGGTGCGATGGCAAATGATCCAATCGTTAGTATACTGATAATATATCAAGAACAAGTCGGCGCCTATGAATACGGTAGATATCCCAAAAGCCCGGGCTGCGGAAGTGGCCTACGACAGGTTGGAAGACCTTATTGCAACATTGAAACTGACTCCCGGCCAAGCCATCGTGGAGAGCAGCCTGGCCGAAATGACGGGTCTGGGACGTACGCCGGTGCGCGAGGCGCTCATGCGCCTGGTTGCCGCGGGACTCATAGAGCAACAGCCGCGGCGGGGCCTGCGCGTCAGCGAAATCCACGTGGCGGAGCACTTGGTGCTCATCGACACTCGCCGGGTGCTGGAGCAATTGATTGCGCTGGGAGCGGCCAAGCATGCGCGGCCGGCGCAGCGCGAAGCCATCATCAGGCATGCGCAGGCCATGGTGGACGCGGCTGCAGTGGGAGATATTCAAGCTTATATGGATGCCGACCGGGCATTCGATCATGTCAATCATGAGGCCTGTCGCAATCCGTTTGCGGTGCAGGCGGTGCAGCCCCTGATCATCCAGTGCCGCCGCTTCTGGTACGCCTATCAGTACGATGGCGATCTGGATGAGGGCTCCGCTAGCCACATGAAACTTGCCCGCGGGATTGCCGAAGGCAGGTCCGAGCAGGCGTTGCAGGGCGTCGAGGCGCTCATGGATTATCTGGCGGCATTCACGCGCAAGGTGATTGAGTAGCGCGCTTGGTTTCGCCTGGCTGGCGTAAGCGCCCGGCGCTATTCGCTTGTATTTGTCTGGGCGATCTCTTCCAGGGCCATCTGGAGTTCCAGCCACTGTTCCTCGAGTTCCGCCATGCGTTTGCTGAGTTCTCCATGCTCGGCCAGAATCTGCAGGCGCTCGCTGCGGCGTTCGTCTGAGTACAGGTCCGTGTCGGCTATACGGGCATCCAGGGACGCGAGACGCGTCCGGCTGCGGTCCATGTCCGCGTCAATGCGCTTGAGTTTTGCATCGATGGGTTTGCGCAAGGCGGCCTGGCGTTGGCGCGCCTCGGCTTCGAGGCGGCGCTGCTGCTTGCGGTCCGGCGTGCCGCCGGCATCGGCGGAAGGTATGGCGGCATTGGGCTTGCCGGGCTTGTTTTCGCCGTCCGGACTGGCAACAGCGGCCTGAGCCCTGGCGTCCGCCCTGGCCTGGGATCGAGCCGACGCGCCGCGCGCTGCCAGCCATTCCCGATAATCCTCCAGATCGCCATCGAACTCCTGAACCCGACCATCAGCCACGATCCAGAAACTGTCCACGGTCGTCCGCAGCAGATGCCGGTCATGCGAGACCAGCAGTACACTGCCTGGAAATTCGGCCAACGCCGTAGCCAGGGCTTCGCGCGTATCGACATCCAGGTGATTGCTGGGCTCGTCCAGCAACAGGAGATTGGGTTTCTGCCAGACGATCAGTGCCAACGCCAGGCGCGCTTTTTCGCCGCCCGACATGGGTGCGACCGAACCGCTCGCGGCTTCGCCTCCGAACCCGAAGCCGCCAAGATAATTGCGCAGTTCCTGTTCGCGCACCTGCGGCGCGATGCGCATGAGATGCTGCAAGGGCGTGGCGTCGAGGTCCAGCATGTCAAGCTGGTGTTGCGCAAAGTAGCCAATTTGCAGGCCCCGGGACGCAAGCCGCGTTCCAGATAAGGGCGCAATCTCTCCCGCCAGCGTCTTGATCAGGGTGCTTTTGCCGGCCCCGTTGACACCCAGGACGCCGATGCGGCTTCCCCCGCGCACCATCAGATCGAGGCCGGTCAATACCTTGCGCGGCGCCCCCCCTTGCGCATCGGCATAGCCGGTGACTACTTTTTCCAGCGTCAACAGCGGATCGGGCATGCTGGGCGGCTCGGGTATGCGTATGTCGATGCCCGATTCGGTATGCAGCGGTGCAAGCGCTTCCATACGCGCCAAAGCCTTGACGCGGCTTTGCGCCTGCTTGGCCTTGGTAGCCTTGGCCTTGAAGCGGTCAATGAAGCTTTGCAGCCGCGCCGCTTCGCGTGTTTGTCTGTCCCAGGCCAGGCGCGTCTGCCTGATGCGTTCGGCGCGCTGGGTCAGAAAGTCGCTGTAGCCGCCACGATAGCGCTCCAGTTTGCCGTGATCGAAATGCAGGACGCCACGCGCCACCGCGTCCAGGAATTCGGTGTCATGCGAGATCAGCATGACTGTACCCTGGTAGGCCGACAGCCATCGCTCCAGCCAGAGCATGGCATCCAGATCCAGGTGGTTGGTGGGTTCGTCGAGCAGTAGCAGCTCGGAGGGTGCCATCAGGGCGCGCGCCAGTGCCAGACGCATCCGCCAGCCGCCTGAAAAGCTGCCTACGGGCCGCATCCACTGCGCCGGTTCGAAACCCAGCCCTGCAAGCAGTTGCTCCGCGCGCGAAGGCGCACTCCATGCATCGGCCTCGATCAGCGCGGATTCGAGCTCGGCAATGCGATGGCCATTTTCGTCCGATGTTTGGGCGCGTTCGTGCTGCAGGCCGCGCAGGTGTGTGTCACCATCGATCACGAATTCGCGCGCTGGTCGTTCGAGCGCGGAAATTTCCTGTTCCACGCTGGCCAGGCGCCAACCGGCAGGCATGTCGAGCGTGCCGGCGTCGGCGTCCAGTCGCCCTTGCATGAGAGCAAACAGCGTGGTCTTGCCTGCGCCGTTCTTGCCCACGATGCCTACCCGTTCGCCGGGATTAATGATGAAATCCGCGTCCTCCAGCAGCACCTTGGTGCCCCTGCGTACGGTCAGGCCTGAAGCGCGTATCACGAGACCAACTGCTCCCGTGTGAGCATGAGGATCTGATCCTCGGTGTTTTCAGTGCTGAGCCAAACCGGATCGAGATGGGGAAAAGCGGCTGCGAAATTGTCATACTCGTTGCCGATCTCCAACACCAGCATACCGCCTGGCGCAAGAAAGGCCGGTACTTCTTCCAGCAGTCTGCGGATCAGGTCCATGCCGTCGTCGCCGCCGGCGAGCGCTCCGGCGGGTTCGTGCCGGTATTCGGGCGGAAGCTGCTGCATGGAAAGACTGTTCACGTAGGGCGGATTGCACAGTACCAGCGGATATTCGCAGGCGGGCAGCTGGTTGAAAAGGTCGCTGCAGTGGGTGGAAACGCGGCTGGCCAGGCCGTACATGGCAATATTCTCGTCCGCCACCTCCAGGGCCTCCTCGGAGAGGTCGACGGCATCCACCTGCGCGGCCGGGAAGGCCAGCGCCGCCAGAATGGCCAGGCATCCCGAGCCGGTGCACAGATCCAGCACGAAATCGATGTCGTCGGCATTCTGTATCCAGGGGCGCAGGCCATCGGCCAGCAGTTCTGAGATGGGCGAACGGGGAATGATGACGCGCGGATCTACCTTGAATCGATGCCCCTGCAGCCATGCCTCGCCGGTAAGATAGGCGGCGGGCGTGCGCCCATTGACGCGGCGATCAAGCAGGGCCAGATACTGATCTCGCTCTTCCGGCAGTACGCGGGCGTCCAGGAAAGGGTCCAGGGTGTCCAGCGGCAGGCGCAGCGTATGCAGCAGCAGATAGGCCGCCTCGTCCCAGGCGTTGTCGCTGCCGTGGCCGAAGGACAGATTGGCTGCGTTGAACCGGCTGACGCTGTAGCGCAGCAGATCGCGCAGGGTTTTCAGTTCGGCAAAGGCATTGTCCGGCATATGGGTTTCCTGTCAGCGCAGCGGCATAAGCTGTTCCAGCGTGCGGCGATAAATATTCTTGAGCGGCTCCAGTGTATCGACCGGAATATTCTCGTTGACCTGATGGATGCTGGCATTGTTGGGACCTAGCTCGATCACCTGCGGGCAGATCTTCGCGATGAACCGGCCGTCGGAGGTGCCGCCGGTGGTGGAGAGCTGTGTCTCGACGCCGGTTTCGGCCTTGATGGCGCGGCCTACTGCGTCGCTCAGATCGCCGCGCGGCGTGAGGAAAGGCTCCCCGCCCAGCGTCCAATCAAGATCGTACTCCAGCCCATGACGATCGAGTATGCCTGTCAGGCGCTGTTTCAGCTCGCCGGGTGTACTGGCGGTGGAAAAACGGAAATTGAAATCCAGCGTCGCGGTGCCTGGCACGACATTTGTGGCGCCTGTGCCGGCATTGAGGTTGGACACTTGAAAAGTGGTGGGCGGGAAGTACGCATTGCCCTCGTCCCAGGATTGGCCGGCCAGCTCGGCCAGCGCAGGGGCGAGCAAATGAATAGGATTGCGTGCAAGGTGAGGATATGCCACATGCCCCTGTTTGCCCTTGACGGTCAGATGGCCGGACAGAGAGCCTCGACGCCCGTTCTTGACCGTGTCGCCAAGCTGTTCGACGGACGTGGGCTCGCCCACGATGCAGTAATCGAGTGTTTCTCCGCGCGCCGCCAGCACTTCGCAAACCTTCACGGTGCCGTTCACGGCGGGGCCTTCCTCATCCGATGTGATCAGCAAGGCAATGGACCCCGCGTGATCGGGATGCGCCGCGACAAACTCTTCGGCTGCAACCACGAAGGCCGCAATGGATGTTTTCATGTCCGATGCGCCGCGGCCGTACAGACGGCCGCCGCGTATGACAGGCGTGAACGGATCGCTGTCCCAGCGTTCCAGAGGCCCTGCTGGCACGACATCGGTGTGCCCCGCAAACACCAGCACAGGGCCTTGATTGCCGCGCCGTGCCCACAGATTGGTGACTTCTCCGAACTGCATGGTCTCGCAGCGAAAGCCGGCGGCCTCCAGCCGCTCTGCCAGCAGCGCCTGGCAACCATGGTCTTGCGGCGTGACCGATGGTCGCGCTATCAGCGCGCGAGCCAGGTCCAGAACAGCTGATTGTGTTGCCATCAGGCCCTCAGCAGGTCGTTGATGCTTGTCTTGGCGCGCGTTTGCGCGTCGACGCGTTTGACGATGACCGCGCATGCCAGACTGTGCGATCCATCCGCCGATGGCAGCGATCCCGGCACGACCACCGAGCCCGAGGGCACACGCCCGTAGCTTATTTCCCCGGTGGCCCTATCGTAGATCTTGGTACTCTGGGACAGGAAAACGCCCATTGCCAGCACCGAATTTTCCTCGACGATCACGCCCTCCACGATTTCGGAGCGCGCGCCAATGAAGCAGTTGTCTTCGATGATGGTCGGATTGGCCTGCAGCGGCTCCAGAACACCGCCGATGCCGACGCCGCCGGAGAGATGGACATTCTTGCCGATCTGGGCGCACGAGCCGACCGTGGCCCATGTATCGACCATGGTGCCTTCGTCGACATAGGCGCCGATGTTGACATAGGATGGCATGAGCACGACGTTGCGTGCGATGAAAGCGCCACGTCGAGCTACCGCGGGCGGCACGACGCGAAAACCCGCCTGGGCAAACGTCGCTGCGTCGTAGCTATCGAATTTGGTGGATACCTTGTCATAGAACTGCAGGGGAGGGGTGCCCATGACGGCGTTGTCCTGCAGGCGAAATGACAGCAGCACGGCTTTCTTGACCCATTGATGCACCACCCAGTCACCGCCGGTTTTTTCCGCCACGCGCAACTTGCCGGCGTCGAGCGCGGCCAGCGTGGCTTGCACCGCATCGCGCACATCGCCGTGTCCGGAATCGGGGGATAGGTCGGCGCGGTTTTCCCAGGCCTGTTCAATCGTGGTCTTCAAGTCTGTTGTCATGGCGTCCTACTGTATTGTTGGTGTGGGTCTGTTGAAATAGCCCGGCCGGCCTGGCCGGAGCGGGTATGGAAAACAAGGATGCGCCGCGAGCAGCTAGCCACCCTTGCGCAGAAACTCGGCGATGCGCTCGGCCGCCTCTATGCAGTGGTTCTTGGAGGCGACCAGGGCCAGGCGAACCCGGCCGGCGCCAGGATTGATGCCGTGCGCCTCGCGCGCGAGAAAGCTGCCGGGCAGGGTGGTAATGCCGGTGGCGCCATACAGATCGCGCACGAAGTCGGTGTCGCTGCCCGGCGTGCGCGCCCAGAGATAGAATGACGCCTCCGGCCAGCCAGTGTCCATGAGCGGCCCCAGAATGGGCACGACCGCCTCGAACTTCTCAAGATACATGCGGCGGTTTTCGACCACGTGCGCCTCATCGCGCCAGGCGGCTATGCTGGCCTGCGTCATTACATTGCTCATGGCATTGCCATGGTACGTGCGATAAAGCAGGAACTGACCGATCAGTGCCGCATCGCCCGCCACGAATCCCGAACGCATGCCCGGTACGTTGGAGCGCTTGGACAGGCTGGAAAAACAGATCAGGTTGCGAAAGTCTGGCCGGCCCAATCGTACGGCGGCCTGCATTGCGCCAAGCGGTTTGCTGTCTTCGTGAAAGTAGATTTCGGAGTAGCACTCGTCTGCGGCGATGGCAAAGCCGTGCTCGTCGGACAGTGCAAAAAGCGTGCGCCAATCGTCCAGGGTCAGGACGTTGCCGGCGGGGTTGCCTGGCGAGCACATGTACAGTAGCTGCGTGTCGCGCCAGACATCGGCCGGCACCGCGTCCCAGTCATATCCGAAGCCCAGCTTGGGATCGGAATTGATGTAGTAGGGCTGCGCGCCGGCGAGCAGCGCGGCGCCCTCGTAGATCTGATAGAAGGGATTGGGGCAAACGACGAAGGCTCCCGCCGAGGGATCGATGACGGCCTGGGCGAAGGAGAACAGCGCTTCGCGCGACCCCTGCACGGGCAGAATCTGGGTTTCCGGATCGGGGCGGGCGATGTCGTGGCGCGCCGCAATCCAGTCGGCGATGGCGGCGCGCAGCGCGGGAGCCCCTTTGGTGGGCGGATATGCCGACAGGCCGCCCGTGGCGTCGCGCAGTGCCTGTGCGATGAATTCAGGGGTGGGGTGCTTGGGCTCGCCGATGGACATGTTGATGGGCGCGAGGCCCGTCGGCGGCGAGCCAGCCTGGGCCATCAGAGCCCTGAGTTGTTCAAAGGGGTAGGGGTGCAGGGCACTGAGGTGCGGATTCATGGCAGCGTGATTGACCGCGCCGCAGGCCCCGGGGCGCCGGGCGGCGCAATGAATGTTCGGGTAGGATAGCCACTGGTGCGAACGGAGAGACTCGAACTCTCACACCTTTCGGCGCCAGAACCTAAATCTGGTGCGTCTACCAATTCCGCCACGTTCGCAAGAGACAGCCTGCCATTATAGCGACTTTTATGGTGCCCGCAACGCGCCCAAGCCTCCCCGCGCCTGTACCGCATGGCCTGCGGCCACAGGGGCGGGAACGGTTTCGCCCCCGGCGGATCTGCCCCCGCAGAGGTCGAAACCGCTGGTGCGCGTGCATCGGGGGCGTGGCCGATCAGGGGCATGGAGAAGGCGGTTGCCGGCGAGCGCGCCCGGGCGCCAAAACGCGCTTCAAGTTTCCGGTAAAATGTCCTGTTTATTTCTTCAATTCACTCTCTTTTACTATATAGGTCCCGAATGCCCGAGGTTGAAATTCTGTCCGGCCTGGAGCGCCGTGTTGACGTCGCGATCTCCGTTGCCGACATCGAAAAACAGGTCCAGGCACAACTGAAGCGCGTCGCCCGCAGCGCCAAGATACAGGGCTTTCGCCCGGGCAAGGCGCCGTTGTCCCTCATCGAGCGCAGTCATGGGCCTGGCATCCGCTACGACGTCATCAATTCCGAAGTGGGCCGCAACCTTGACAAGGTCATCGAGGAAGCCAAGCTGCGCATCGCTGGCACACCGAATCTCGAGCCCAAGACCGAGGGCGTCGAAGACGGCACCATGGCCTTCTCGGCCACGTTCGAAGTCTATCCCGACGTCAAGGTGCCCGATCTGGCCGCCCTGCAGGTCAAGCGCGCCCATGCCGAGGTCACCGACGCCGACGTGCAGCGCACGCTCGAGATTCTGCGCAAGCAGCGCGCTACCTACGAGAGCCGCGAAGACCGCGCAGCGCAGGACGATGATCGCGTGACGCTCGATTTCACAGGCACCATCGATGGCGAGGCTTTCGAGGGCGGCACTGCCGAGAAATTCCCGTTCGTGCTTGGCCAGGGCCGCATGCTGCCGGAATTCGAAACGGCTGTCCGTGGCATGAAGGCCGGCGAAAGCAAGACTTTCCCGCTGACCTTTCCGCAGGACTACGGCAGCAAGGAAGTGGCTGGCAAGACGGCCGAGTTCAGCATTACGGTCACTGAGGTTGCCGAGCCCATTCTTCCCGAGGTGGATGCCGACTTCGCCAAGTCCCTGGGTCAAGCCGAGGGTGATGTCGACAAGCTGCTTGCCGATGTCCGCGCCAATATCGAGCGCGAGGTCAAGTCCCGTGTGCAGCAGCGCACCAAGGGCAGCGTCATGGACGCCCTGGCCGCCGCCTGCGATTTTGACGTTCCCAAGGCGCTTGTCAATAACGATGCCGAGGGCCGGGTCAAGGCCGCGCGCGAGGAGCTCAAGCAGCGCGGCGTACCCAACGCCGATTCGGTGCCCATCCCCGTTGAGGCCTTCTCCGCGGAATCCGAGCGCCGCGTCCGCCTTGGCCTGCTCGTATCCGAGCTGGTGCGTACAGCCGATCTGCAGGCCAAGCCCGAGCAGGTGCGTGCCCGCATCGAAGAGTTCGCGCAAAACTACGAACAGCCTGCGCAGGTGGTGGCCTACTATCTGTCCGACCGGCAGCGCCGCGCCGAGATCGAGGCGATCGTGCTTGAAGACAACGTGGTAGATCACGTCGTATCCAAAGCCCAGGTGGCCGACGAGAATGTCAGCTTCGATGAAATCATGGGGACAAACTAAATGTCGATATCGCGATTTACCGATTTTTACGCATCAATGCATGGCGGGGACTCGGTGACCCCCACGGGGTTGGGCTATGTGCCCATCGTGATTGAACAGTCGGGCCGCGGAGAGCGGTCCTACGACATTTACTCCCGTCTGCTGCGCGAGCGCGTGATTTTTTTCGTGGGCCCGGTCACAGACCACTCCGCCAATCTGGTGGTGGCGCAATTGCTGTTCCTGGAATCCGAGAATCCCGAGAAGGATATCTCTCTGTATATCAATTCTCCGGGCGGGTCGGTTTATGCCGGCATGGCCATCTTCGACACCATGCAGTTCGTCAAGCCCGATGTCTCCACACTGTGCACGGGGCTGGCCGCGAGCATGGGCGCCTTCCTCCTGGCTGCGGGCGCGAAGGGCAAGCGCTATACGCTGCCTAATTCGCGCATCATGATTCACCAGCCATCGGGCGGTGCGCAGGGACAGGCCTCCGATATTCAGATCCAGGCGCGTGAAATCATCAGCCTGCGCGAGCGCCTGAACACGATCCTCTCCCGGAATACCGGGCAGCCCATTGAGCGCATCGAGATCGACACTGAGCGTGATAATTTCATGTCAGCCGAAGATGCGGTATCGTATGGTTTGGTAGACAAGGTCCTGGTCTCGCGTCTCGACCAGGCCTGAGTTTGCATCAGGCTGGCAGGGCCTGTGTCCTGCCGGTGTCATTATCGACAGGTTCGTCCTGTCCATGGACTGAAAGATATATGCCCGAGAAAAAAGGATCGGCGGACGAAAAGACACTTCGCTGCTCTTTCTGCAACAAGAGCCAGCACGAAGTGCGCAAGCTCATTGCTGGCCCGTCGGTGTTCATCTGCGATGAATGCATCGATTTGTGCAACGACATCATCATCGAAGAGAGCCAGGAAGCCGCGCGCGATGCCATCCGCAACGAGCTGCCCACGCCGCGCGAAATCAAGGCCTTCCTCGATGGCTACGTCATCGGCCAGGACACGCCCAAGCGTAATCTGGCGGTGGCCGTGTACAACCATTACAAGCGCATCCGCTACGGGCAGGTCGAAGGCGACGACGTCGAGCTCTCCAAAAGCAATATTCTGCTCATAGGCCCCACGGGATCAGGCAAGACCCTGCTTGCCCAGACGCTGGCGCGCATGCTCGATGTTCCCTTTGTCATGGCTGACGCCACCACCCTCACGGAGGCGGGCTATGTCGGCGAAGATGTCGAGAACATCGTCCAGAAGCTGCTGCAAAACTGCAACTACGATGTCGAGAAGGCCCAGCGTGCCATCATCTACATCGATGAAATTGACAAAATCTCGCGCAAGGCGGACAACCCTTCCATTACCCGGGATGTTTCCGGCGAGGGTGTGCAGCAGGCACTGCTCAAGCTCATCGAGGGCACGGTCGCTTCTGTGCCGCCCCAGGGCGGGCGCAAGCACCCCAACCAGGACTTTGTCCAGGTCGACACTACCAATATTCTGTTCATCGTGGGGGGGGCCTTCGACGGCCTTGAAAAAGTCATCCGCGACCGCACAGAGCGTTCCGGCATCGGCTTTTCCGCCTCTGTGCGGGCCAAGACCGAGCGGGGGGTGGGCGAGCTTTTCTCCGAGGTCGAACCCGAAGATCTCATCAAGTTCGGCCTTATTCCCGAACTGGTTGGGCGTCTGCCGGTGGTCGCCACGCTCGAGGAACTCCAGGAAGACACGCTGGTGCGCATCCTTACCGAGCCCAAGAACTCCCTTATCAAGCAGTTTCAGAAACTGTTTGAAATGGAAGATGTCGAGCTCGACGTGCGCCCGGGTGCGCTGCAGGCAATTGCCAAGCGTGCCATCAAGCGGCGCACGGGCGCGCGGGGCCTGCGTTCCATTGTCGAACAGGCATTGTTGGGTACCATGTACGAACTTCCCTCCCAGAAGAACGTCAAAAGAGTGGTACTGGACGAAAACGCCGTCGTCGGCAAAGGAACGCCCATCCTCATCTACGAAGACGAGGCGGCGCCCGAGACCGAAGGCCGTCCGGCCGCATCGCGCAAGCTCAAAGATGCGGCAGCCTGAAAATAGCCCGATTTATTACAAGCAGGCATCCACGGCGGGCTCTTGAAATCGGAGCGTTTGCCGTTATATGTAGTGACAGTAGAGGTGAGAAGGGGGGCCGGATGCTTCCCTTTTTCATCTCCGGGTAAATTTTAAGGAAGTTACTATGTCTGCGAGCCAGATCCTCTCCACCGATTCGATGGAACTGCCTCTGTTGCCCCTGCGCGACGTGGTTGTGTTCCCGCATATGGTGATTCCACTGTTTGTCGGCCGGCCTCGCTCCATCAAGGCGCTTGAACTCGCCATGGAAGGCGGCAACAACATCATGCTGGTGGCCCAGAAGTCCGCTGGCAAAGACGACCCAAGCCCTGACGACCTGTATGAAATAGGCTGTGCGGCCAGCATTCTGCAAATGCTCAAGCTGCCGGATGGCACGGTCAAGGTGTTGGTCGAAGGCGTGCAGCGTGCACGTATCCATTCCGTAGCCGATGCCGAGACCCATTTCATGGCCGTCGTCAGCGCTGTCGAGCCTGATCAGGGTGAAGACGCCGAGGCCGAGGCATTGCGCCGCGCCGTCGTGGCCCAGTTCGAGCAGTACGTCAAGCTCAACAAGAAAATCCCGCAGGAAATACTCACCTCCCTCACCGGCATCGATGATGCCGGCCGCTTGGCCGACACCATTGCCGCGCACCTGCCGCTCAAGCTTGAACAAAAGCAGCAGATGCTGGAAGTGGTCAGCACCTCCCAGCGGCTGGAAAGCCTGCTGTCGCAGCTCGAGTCCGAAATCGACATTCTCCAGGTCGAGAAGCGTATTCGCGGGCGCGTCAAGAAGCAAATGGAAAAGAGCCAGCGCGACTACTACCTGAACGAGCAGGTCAAGGCCATCCAGAAGGAACTGGGCGAAGGCGAGGAAGGCGCCGACATCGAAGAGCTCGAGCGCAAGATCGAGGCTGCTCATTTGCCCAAGGAAGCGCGCAAGAAGGCGGATGCGGAGCTCAAGAAGCTCAAGCTCATGTCGCCCATGTCGGCCGAAGCCACTGTGGTGCGCAACTACATCGATACATTGATCGGATTGCCATGGCGCAAAAAAAACCGTATCAATTCATCTATCTCCAATGCCGAACAGGTGCTGGATGCGGACCACTACGGGCTTGAAAAGGTCAAGGAACGTATCATTGAATACCTGGCCGTGCAGCAGCGCGTCGATAAGCTCAAGGCGCCTATTTTGTGCTTGGTGGGACCTCCGGGCGTGGGCAAAACTTCGCTGGGGCAGTCGGTGGCGCGCGCCACAAACCGCAAGTTCGTGCGTATGGCGCTGGGCGGCGTGCGCGACGAGGCTGAGATCCGCGGCCACAGGCGCACCTATATCGGCTCCATGCCTGGCAAGATTCTGCAGAACATGGCCAAGGTCGGCGTGCGCAACCCGCTTTTCCTGCTTGATGAAATCGACAAGATGGGCGCGGATTTTCGTGGCGATCCTTCGTCGGCCTTGCTGGAGGTACTGGATCCCGAGCAGAACCACACTTTCCAGGATCACTACATCGAGGTGGACTTCGATCTGTCCGATGTCATGTTCGTGGCAACCAGCAATACGCTGAATATTCCGCCCGCGCTGCTGGACCGCATGGAAGTCATCCGGCTGTCCGGCTACACCGAAGATGAAAAGGTGCATATCGCCTTCGATCACCTGCTGCCCAAGCTCATGAAGAACAACGGTGTGCAGGAAGGCGAGATCACCATTGAAGAATCGGCGGTGCGCGACATTGTGCGGTACTACACCCGGGAAGCCGGCGTGCGAGCCCTGGAGCGCGAAATCAGCAAGATCTGCCGCAAAGTGGTCAAGAAACTATTGGCGGCCAATCCAACAGGCAAGGCCAAAGGCCAGAAGGGTGCACCTGCCCGGGTCAATGAGCGCATTGTCGTGACGTCCGAAAATCTCAACGACTTCCTGGGCGTGCGCCGCTTCAATTTCGGTATGGCCGAGAAGGAAAACAAGATCGGGCAGGTGACCGGCTTGGCCTGGACAGAAGTCGGTGGCGATCTGCTTACCATAGAGGTGGCCGACATGCCGGGCAAGGGCGCCATCATCCGAACTGGCTCGCTGGGCGATGTCATGAAGGAGTCGGTCGAGGCCGCTCGCACGGTGGTGCGGGCCCGCGCCCAGAAATGGGGCATTGCCAACACCGCTTTCGAGAAACGCGACCTGCACGTGCACTTCCCGGAAGGGGCCACACCCAAAGATGGCCCCTCGGCAGGCATTGCCATCACCACGGCTGTCGTGTCGGCGCTCACCGGTATTCCTGTTCGCGCTGATGTTGCGATGACAGGCGAAATCACACTACGCGGCGAAGTGCTCGGTATTGGCGGCCTGAAGGAAAAACTCTTGGCAGCTCACCGGGGCGGTATCAAGACGGTCATGATTCCGGAAGAAAACGTGAAGGATCTCGCGGATATTCCAGACAATGTGAAAAACCACCTTGAAATCATTCCGGTCCGCTGGATAGATCGCGTACTTGAGGTGGCGCTGGAGCGTATGCCAACACCACTCTCAGACGAAGAGGTGGCGCGCCTGGCCGCTGAAGCTGTGGCCAACGCCAAGCCCGCCGAGGCGGGCGCCGACAATCGCCTGAAGCACTGATCCTGCTGTCCGGATCAGTGCGGCCGGGGCTGGCTGACGTATTGCGGCCAGCCCCGGCCTTCGTTTATGGCCCATGCCGAAACACCACAAAAAAAGAAGGCCGCGAGGGCCTTCCAAAAGGGGACAGCATGGTAACGGTCAATCAGGCAGGAATGTGGTGATTGCCCGATGCGGCGTAGGCATGCAGCTCCTGCAGGACTTCGGCGCGGGATTTTTCAGCGCCTTGGTCAATGCGAACGACCGGATATTGCGCCGCTTCTCCCACGGAAACCCGACCCGCAACTTGCGCTGCAGCAAGTTCATTCAGAACTTCCGTACGGCTCTTGGTGCTGGTCGGCAGTGCGTCGGCGGGATAGGCTTCTTCGCCGATGGTGACAAGACCTTGTGCCTGGGCTTGCTGCAATTCGGCAATGACTTGCGCGCGGGTGACCGGCGTAGTGTCGGCAGCCTGTGCGAAACCGGCGGCGGAGAAACTCAGGGCAATCATGGCGGCAGTAGCTAGGGATTTCATATTCATACTCCATCAAGTAAGTTCAGATTGTTTCGAAGGGCCGGGAATGGCGGTTGTTGGCTTGCGCATTTCCTGTCTCGATGGGATGAAGTATGAGGGTTTACGATATAAGGATAAATACCTAATCCACGAATTCATTTTTCCAAAATAACTAGTAATAAAGCGGTAACATGTGATTTTGGTGGAATTATTGTTGGCAAAATTGGAATAGATATGTCGGCATCCCTGAACGATATTGCCTTGTTCGTGGAAGTGGCCCGTGGTCGCAGCTTCACTCGTGCCGCCGACACGTTGAACATGCCAGCTTCCACTATTTCCCGCCGCATCAGCGAGCTCGAGCGTAGTATTGGTGTGCGCTTGCTGAACCGCAGTACCCGCAAGGTCGAGCTGACGGAGGCGGGGGCCCTCTATTTCGAGCGCTGTCAGCACATCGTCGAAGAGGCCCGCATTGCGCATGAACAGCTGCTCGAAGGCGCCCAGCAGCCCAAGGGCCTGCTCCGTATGTCCATCCCGTCCAGCTTCGCGCTCTCTTTTTTGCCAGATGCCATCAAGGAGTTTTCGCAGCGCTATCCCGAGATTGAATGCGAGTACGACCTGAGCATCAAGCCCATCGATCTTGTGACCGAGCCCTACGATATCGTGATCCGCATGAGCCGCCTGCCTGACTCGGGTGTGGTCGCGCGCCAGTTGGGGCTGGTGAGGCTCGGGCTGTACGCGTCGGACGACTACCTTGAAAAGCATGGCGTGCCTCGAACACCGGCCCAACTGGCTCGCTATGAATGCCTGCGCGCCTCCACCAGCCGGGAGGATTCCATATGGCATCTGCGCTCGGGCGAGCGCATGGAACATGTCCATGTCAAGGGACGTATTGCCGTCAACAATGTCGCGATGCTTACGCGCATGGCAGTGCGCGGCGCGGGTATCGTACCCTTGTCCAGCCACAGGCTGGCGCACAGTACCGAAGCCGATACGCTCAGACGCATTCTTCCCGAATGGGAGTTTGAAACCATTCCGCTGGTTGCGCTATTTCCCTCCCGGCTAATGCCCTTGCGCGCTCGAGTGTTCATAGACTTTCTATGCGAAAAACTGGAGCGCGCGGACAAGCTTGCATAGCGGCCGGGCGCCGGCTTCCTGTGAGCCAGGCATTGCTAATGGCAGGGGTACGCGGGTGGGCCGATGCCGCTTGGGTCTATCATATAAAGCATGCCATTCAACCACACAGGAGCCTATACATGGACGACGCGATGTATCCCAACCCAACTCGGGAAATTGCCAACAAGCGCAAGGAGCTTGCCCCCGAACCCATGGCCGCGTTCAAGGCCTTCAGCAAGGCGGTGTTCGCGCCCGGTGCCCTGGATGCGCAAACCAAGCAAATCATTGCCGTTGCCGTGGCGCATGTGACTCAATGTCCGTACTGCATCAAGGGGCATACCGAGGCGGCGGTCCGCGCGGGCGCGACAGACCAGCAGATCATGGAGGCAATCTGGGTTGCGGCTGAAATGCGTGCCGGGGGCGCATTTGCGCATTCCGCGCTGGCCTTGCAGACGCTCGATCACGTTCATGCCAAGGATCACAGCTAGGTATACTGCGCTGCTTCCCCGGTGATCCGCCATGCGGCGGCCGCCAACGTGTAAAATCACTGGTTTTTGACCTTGGCATGGTGCAAGAGCTGCCCCAGCGCACGGGCTTTGGCGGTCCGGCGCTTATTCGCCTGCTTGTTCGCCTTACGGATACTGATGTCCAGGCGTCAAGGCAGCCGCTGTCCCGTCAGCTGAGCCAATGGCTTGACTGGTCGGATGCCATTGGGTTGTCCACTGTGCTGAATGGCCCGCCACCCGCCGTACAAGCCGGCGGGCTTGGCGATGACCCAGCGCGTGAGGCGGCGACGGAATACGATCAACTGCGCGACAAGCTGGAAAAAGCCATCCTGGGCCAGGATGCATCGCCGGCAACCCGGCGCCAGCGCGTATACCGGCGTTCGGTCATTGCGGCTGACGGCAAGCCTGCGGCACCCATCGAGTACCCGGCTTTTCGGCAGCGGTATGTGTCGCTGCAGGAGCGTATGGAAACCAGTATTTCCAATCTGCGCATTCGACTGCGCGCTGTGCTGGCAGCGAGGTCTCCCACCATGGCGAGGCTCGCGTTGGTCGATGCCGCGATGGAGCAGGCATTGGGCGGGCGCGAGCAACGCTTGCTATTGAAGGTACCGGCCCTGCTTGAATCGCATTTCGAGCATCTGCGCGATGCGGCGACAGATGCGCAGCACGGAGGCGAAGGGCGGGATGCCACGTCCACGGCGCCGGTGCCGTGGCAGGACGTTTTTCGCAGGGATATGCAGCGCGTACTGTTGGCCGAACTGGATATACGTTTGAAACCCATCGAAGGGCTGATTGCGGCGCTTCGCACTTGTTGACCGGAAGGTTATGACCCGACTCTTATACATAGTCATCTTTGCCGCGGGCCTTGCGGTTGCATTCTGGATCGGCAGGGGCTATGTGGCTGCCAATCCGCTTGCCCTGGCCGTCACCGTGCTCATCATCGTGGCGTATCTCGCGGGAGCGTTTGAGTTATATCATTATCACAAGGCCACCTCCTCACTGATCCGTGCGTTGTCCCGCCTTTCCGGTGCGCCCGCCAGCCTGGGCGACTGGCTCGCCGAGCTCAACCCGGCCTTGCGCAATGCCGTCCGCCTGCGGGTCGAAGGGCAACGCGTGGGCCTTCCCGGTCCATCAATCACGCCTTACCTGCTTGGTCTGCTTGTACTTCTGGGGATGCTGGGGACTTTTCTGGGCATGGTCAGCACGCTGCGGGGCACCGGCCTGGCGCTTGAAAGCTCGACAGATCTGCAGGCGATACGCGCTTCGCTGGCAGCGCCGGTACAAGGTCTTGGTTTCGCCTTCGGCACATCGGTGGCGGGTGTGGCGACCTCTGCCATGCTGGGACTCTTATCGGCGCTTTTGCGCCGCGAACGCATGTTGGCGGCTCGACGGCTTGATACGCAAATCGCCACCACCCTACGCATTCATTCGCAGACACATCAGCGCGAGGAAGAGCTCAGGCTTCTGCAGCGACAGGCGGAAATCATGCCGACGGTCGTTGATCGTCTTCAGGATTTGATGACAGCCATGGCGCAGCAAAGCAAGACTCTGAATGAAAAGCTTGTTGCCAGCCAGGACGCTTTTCACGCGAGAATCGAAACGGCTTATACACAGCTGGCTTCCTCGGTGGCGCAGTCGCTCAGGGAGGGCATTGCCGACGGAACGCGGGCAGCCGGCACGGTCATCCAGCCTTTGGTTGAAAACACCATGGCGTCGCTGGCACGCGAAAATGCCACGATGCATGATACTGTCACGCGTGCCATGCAGCAGCAGCTCGACGGATTGTCCTCACATCTTGAAACCACAACTGCATCGGTCGCGCAAACCTGGGATAGCAAGCTGGCGGCGCATCAGCAGACCAGTGAGTCGCTGGCCGGGCGCCTGCACGATGCCCATAATCGCTTTATCGAGGAATTCGATCAGCGTATCGTGCGCCTGCTTGGCGAGGTAGATACGCGCCTTGGCAATACGTCGCAGGCCATGTCTGCGGCCTGGCAGGAAGCGCTGGCGCGCCACGAGACAAGCGGTGAAAAGCTCGCCGACGACCATCGGCGGGCATTGGTGGATTCGGTTTCTGTTTTCGAGCAGCAGGCGTCCTCGCTGCTTCGCAAGATGGATGACAGCCACACCGATCTGCGCGCCGAGCTCATGGCACAGGATGAACAGCGCCTGGCCGCATGGGCTGCGGCGCTCGACACAGCCACGGCATCCATGTGCACGCAATGGGAGGCCGCGGCGGAACGGGCTGCGAGTCAGCAAGAGAAAACGTGCGATGCATTGGCGAAGACTGCGCAGGATGTGTCCGCCGAAACTCAGGCACAGGCTGGCAGGATCATGGCCGAGATCGCATCACTGGCGCAGGCTGCCGCGCAGGCTCCCGAGGCGGCTGCGCAGGTCATTGCTGAAGTGCGCGAGAAGCTGTCCGACAGCATGGCGCGGGACAACGCATTGCTCGAAGAGCGGGGACAGATGCTGGAAACGGTAAATACATTGCTCGACGCCGTCAATCATGCATCGTCCGAGCAACGTAGCGCTGTGGATGCATTGGTGGCGACATCCGCGCAGATGCTGGCGCGCATGAGCGAGCAGTTCTCGGGCAGTATTGAGACACAAGCCGGCAGGCTGACAAGCGCCGCGGCGCAAATTACCGGTGGCGCGGCCGAAGTGGCGAGCCTGGGCGACGCATTCGGCGTGGCCGTGGGGTTGTTCAGCCAGTCCAGCGAGACACTGGTCGGTCATTTACAGCGTCTTGAAGCCGCGCTCGAGAAATCGCTCACACGCAGCGACGAGCAGCTTGCTTATTACGTCGCTCAGGCGCGCGAGGTCGTTGATCTGAGCCTACTGTCCCAGAAGCAGATTCTTGACGATCTGCAGAACCTTTCCAGCCAAGCCGCTTCCGCCGGCACTGAAGCAGCATGAACGACGACATCGACGCGGGCGCGGAAGCGACCGTACCGGTATGGGCGGTCTTTGGTGACCTCATGTCGGTGCTTTTGGGCGCTTTTGTGCTGGTGCTGGTGGGGGTAATTGGTTTGCAGCTCGAGTTGTCTGCCCGGCTTGGCGATGAAATCAAGCATCGCCAGGAAGAGACACAGCGACGCAAGGCGTTGGAACAGGCACTTGCCAGGCCGTTGGCCGAAGGTCAGGTCACCCTGGTCAATGGCCGCATCGGTATCAGCGGCAGCGTGTTGTTTGCGCTCAACTCGGATGCGTTGCAGCCCGAGGGCAGGGAGGTGTTGAAATCGCTGATAGCGCCACTCACTGGATATCTCGATTCCCATGATGAGGTGTTGATGGTGAGCGGATTCACCGACAACCAGCGCGTGCACGAGGATAATCGACGATTCGCGGACAACTGGGAACTGTCAGCCGAGCGCGCCCTGACCGTTACGCGCGCACTGATCGACGAAGGAATCCCCGCGTCGCTGGTGTTTGCGGCGGCCTTTGGCTCCGAGCAGCCCGTGGCATCCAACGATGATGAAAGCGGCCGTGCCCGAAACAGGCGAGTGGAAATTTCGCTGATTCCCAAGCCTTCTATTGCAGCGGCCGATTCTCGTGAATAAGGGGATCGAGCTTGATGTACAGGCCACGCTGGATGCGTGGCGCTGCAGTGATGCGCATAATGTCGATCCGGTGCGGTTTCATTTCATTCAAGCACTGTCAAATCGCGCCGCCGCATTGGAAGGCGAGGCCCGACGTGTCCTGGACGACAGGCTTGCTGCATTGCTGCAGGCATTTCAGCGCGATGTGGACGCAACAACGGCGCTGCCAGCCGAAAGCGCATCAGCGTCTGATGGCCTCCTGGAACCGTCCGGCGGCCCTTTGCTCGCGCTCATGCAACACATTGCCAGCCACGCGCCGCGCGCCGCCAGCGGCCGTACGCCGCAGCACGGAGCGCTGCCGCGAGAGACCTGTCCCGAACCACCTTTCATGGATTATTTCCGCCAGGTCTGGGCAGGTACCAATACCCGGCGCCAACTGCGGCATGCATTGGAGCAGGTCCCCGACAATGCGGGCCCGTTGAACTCCAGTATTCTCGTGCATCGCATGCTGTCGCTAATGCGTGATGCCGCGCCCGATTATCTGGACCACTTCATTGCCTATGTGGATGCATTGGCATGGATGGAGCAATTGGCTGGTGACGATCTGGCCCCAAGCCATGGCACAGGACGGCGCGATGGCACAGGCAGCAAGCCAGCGCGCGGCGCATAACGATACGCGATTTTTCCGGCGGGCTTCACTTATCTGTGATGCACGCCGCTTACGGGCGGTGATGCGACTTCCCGGATGGAAGCGACTTTCCGGGCTGAACGTAAATCTGCAGATCCCGCAGCTGGGTTTCACTCTTTCTTATCTTGCCCAGGCTGTTTCTTCCGCCGTCAGCCACCAGCATGGCGACCAGCGTCTGCGCTATGGCCATGACAGGCACGATGGATGGAAACAACGATGGCGTGGTGTTCTCCACGACGATTAATGCTTCCGCATGCGGGGCAACGGGTGAAATGACGCTGTCCGTAATAGCGACAATGTGCAGGCCCTGTTCGTGGGCGAAGCGTGCGGCGGACAACGCGTCTCGGGCGTAGGGCTCATAACTGAATATGACGAGTGTGTCGCCAGGCCGGGCATGGCGCAACTCGTCGAAAGAAATGCCGCCGGTGCCGGATAGCAGCGTGGTGTTGCGCATGAACATGCTGCAGGCGTAGTTGAAATAGAAAGCTGCGGGAAACAGACTGCGCAGGCCTACCGTGTAGATGTGACCGGATGTCGCAAGCCGATTTTTCGCCGTCCGAAGCGCGGCCAGTGTGTCGGCATTACTCATCTGATGCAGGTTATTGCTGTCGGCGGCTATCATCTCGCTGATGAGCGTGTCCGTCTTGTCGCGGCCCTTGCGCTGCTGAAGCGCCGTCGCCCTATCCGTGAATGGACCGGCACTGCGTGAAAGCCATTCGCGATATACATTGCGCAGACTCTCATAGCCATCGAATCCCAGGTGGCGGGCCAGCCGGTGCATTGCGCTGGATTGCAAGCCTGCATTGCCGGCGACTGTCCGCATGGAGTGCAGGGCGATTGCGCGCGGATTATCGATTGCATAGCGCGCAGCGCGCTGCAGCGTGGGCGGCAGCAGCACGAATTTTTCCTTGATGAGGCGATCGACCGTGGCCTTGTCCACCCGTTCTCCTGTTGAATTGAGGGCGTCTCATTGTATGTCCCGAACGCCATCCATGAATATGTCCACAGCGCTGCCCATAATGCCCTTGTTCGATCCGTCCAGCCGCCCTGAAAGCGAGCCTTTTGCTGGATGCTCGCACGCTGGCGTCCGTCTGGTCTGGTGAATGCATCGGGCGCAATTGCCGCCTGATTCGCATCGGTGCGCCTGATAGCCAACTAAGCTACCTGTTCCCTGCGCCTTGCCTTTGCCTTTGCCTTTGTTTTGCTTCGCTTGTTTCCCTTCCGCATAGATCATATGATGCATATTACGAATAAATAGATCAAATGCTTATCCAATTGAAAGAGAGGCACATCATGAAACGTGGAATTATTGTCTGCGCTCTGGCATCGTTCTTGGCGCTGTGCGCCGCGCCTGCTCTTGCCGATGGCTGGCCGGCGAAACCCATCCGCCTTATCGTGCCATTCGGGCCCGGCGGCACCACCGATTTGCTGGCCCGTTTGGTGGCTGATGGTCTCTCCAGGCAGCTTGGCCAGTCTGTAGTGGTCGAGAACAAGCCTGGTGCCGGCGGTAACATCGGTGCCGCGGAAGTTGCTCGGGCCACGCCCGACGGCTACACAATGTTGATGGGCACGCCAGGCCCATTGGCGATCAATCCGTATATTTACCCAGAAATGAGTTTCGATCCGGCAAAGGATTTTGCCGCGGTATCGCATGTGGCGGATGTTCCCAACGTCATTCTGGGCTATCCCGGTTCCGGCCTGAAGAACATGCGGGATGTGCTCGAGGAAGCAAAGGCGCATCCGGGAAAACTGAACTGGGGGTCCCCAGGTGTGGGCAGCACAGGGCACATAGCGCTCGAGCTGCTCAAGCAGCTGTCAGGCGTGGATATCACGCACGTCCCATACAAGGGCGCGGCCCAGGCTACGACGGACCTGATCGCTGGCAATATCCAGCTCGCCGCTGATAATGTGCCTACCGCCCTGGCCAATATCCGCGCTGGCAAAGTCGTGGCCCTGGGCGTGGCCAGCAAGCAGAGGCTCGATGTCCTGCCTGATGTCGAGCCCGTCGCAGACACAGTGAAAGGCTATGCACTATCGTCCTGGTTTGTGATCGTCGCGCCGGCCGGCACACCTGATGACATCATTGCGCGCCTCGCTCGAGAAATCGACGCATTCGAGCAAAAACCCGAGATCAAGGACAAGTTCAAGGCGCTTGGTGCCATGCCTGTGGGTGGGACACCGGCGCAGCTGGCCGCCCATCTTGATTCGGAACGCAAGCGATTTGGCGGCATATTGGAAAACCTAAGGGCGGCCAAATGAGTCGTAAACGCCTGGCCGTCGCCCGGCTCTGGTTTGAGGGCAACGCCTTTAGCCCCATGCCCGTTGGTTTGGCGGAATTCATGAATTACGAATGGCAGAAGGGTGACGCAGTGCTTGATGCAATGCGCGGCACAGCACATGAGCTGGGGGCCGTGGCAGATTTCGCGAACGCGCACCCCGACTGGGAAGTCGTCATGCTTCGCTGTGCCGCAGCGGCGCCCGCCGGTCCGATAGACGAACAGGTATTTGCGTCTCTTGTTGCGGACTTGCAGCAGGATCTGCTGGATGGCAAGCAGAATGGTGGATGGGATGCTGTCTATCTGTCACTGCACGGTGCGGCAATAACCAGTCGTCGCGAAACGCCCGAACTGGACCTGGCCCGGGCCGTACGCATGCTGTTGCCCGGCGTACCCATGGGCGCCAGCTTTGATCTGCATGGCAATCTCCCGCCTGAATGGGCGCAGGTGCTTGATTTTGTCAGCGCCTACCGGACGCATCCTCATGTCGATCTGGCTGAAACCGCGCGCCGCGTCCTGGATGTATTGCGGCGCTGCGTCGAAAGCGGTTTGAAGACGCGGCGTGTACTGATCAATGAGCGCGTCATACTGCCCAGCATCAACATGCGTACCGCAGCCGGCCCCATGGCCGAATTGGAGCGCGAAGCGCGCGGCCTTACTGTTGGCGCAGTGCTCGACGTGTCGGTATTTGGTGGGTTTCCGTATTCTGACACGGCATGGACGGGGGCGTCGGTGTTTGTGACCAGCGATCGGGAACAGGATCCACAGGGCGAACAGGCGGCTGATGCGGCGCGTCAGATAACGACGCGCATTCATGCGCTTGCTGAACAGTTTCGCATTCGATTACCCAGCGCGGCGGATGCGGTGTCTGCGGCATTGGCCAATAGCAAGCCCGGCCTACTTGCAGTCACAGATTCCGGAGACAACCCTTTGTCGGGCGGCAGTGCAGATACGCCCGGACTCTTTCGTGCACTGCTCGACATTGAACCCGAAGTGCCGTGCCTTTTCGCCAGCTTTGCACAGCCTGATGCCGTGCGTGCTGCGCGCGCGGCAGGATTGGGACATGAGGTTGATGTTTTCCTGGGAGGCCGACATGGCCCGCAGTTTGGCGAAGGCATAAGGTTGCAGGCTATCGTGGAGCATGTTTCGGATGGCTTTTTCCGCAATACAGGCCCTATGCAGCGCGGCGTCGAGCGGTCTTGCGGCTTTAGCGTGGTATTGCGTGTCGTGCGACAACCGTTCATCAGGGTGATTGTGACCGAGCGTGTTGCCGCCGCCGATGACCCGGCATTCTATGCAATGAACGGCTTGGATCTGACCGTGCTGCGGTTGATCTGTGTGAAGGCCAAAAACCATTTCCGAGCCGCGTTTGCCGATCGTTGCGTGGAAATCATTGATTGCGACGCACCTGGCCCTGCCTGCCAGGATCTGTCGAAGCTGCCTTTTCGGCATCCTCATATTCCAGCGGAATATTGATCTGGCTAAGCCAGGGATGCCAGTGTTGCTGGTGGCCGAACCTAATGCAGGGGCGTATTGCGAATAAGCCCGACCGCGATGCCTTCGATGGAAAACTCCTGGTCCTCGGTGACGATGATGGGCTGGAAGTCGGGATTCTCGGGCAGAAGCTCTATATGCTTGCTCGAACGCAGAAAGCGCTTGACGGTGACCTCCTCGCCGATGCGGGCAACCACAATCTGCCCGTTGCGGGCCTCGGGGGCTTTGCGCACGGCAAGTAGATCGCCATCGAGAATGCCGGCATCGCGCATGCTCAGACCATGCACCCGCAACAGATAGTCGGGTGTTTGGCTGAAAAGACTGGCTTCGATGCCAATTTCACGCTCGACATGCTCGGCGGCGAGAATGGGGTTGCCGGCGGCGACACGTCCAACCAGCGGCACCAGCAGCTGCGATGCGGCCGCCATGGCACGTGATGGAAGCGAGGCATCGCCCGAGGCCGTGGACGGCCCCACTAGCCGGATGCCTCGCGAAGCGCCCGCGGTAAGCTCGATGGCGCCCTTGCGCGCGAGAGCCCGCAAATGGTCTTCCGCCGCATTGGCTGACCTGAAGCCAAGCGTACGGGCGATTTCAGCGCGCGTGGGCGGAAAGCCGGTATGGGCGATTTCGCTGCGGATGAGATCGAGGATTTGTTGCTGTCTTTCTGTAAGCTTGAGGGCCATGGCTTTCCAGACTGTGTTTATATACAGCCTCGATTCTGCGGCATTTTTGAACAAAGATCAAGCCATGGGCCGACCTGCGATCTGCCTGCGACACCGTTGCGTGCCCGCCACTCAAGCTACGGGCGCAAGGTCAGCCAATAACGCTCGCCACGGCCTTGGCAACATAATCGATATTGCCGCTGTTCAGGGCGGCGACGCAGATGCGCCCGCTGCCGACGGCGTAGATGCCGTGTTCCTCGCGCAGGCGCTCGACCTGGTCGGCGGTAAGGCCGGAGTAGGAGAACATGCCGCGCTGCGATTTCACGAAGCTGAAATCCTGCGAAACGCCGTGCTCCTTCAGCTTGTCGACAAGCTGGGTACGCATGCTGCGAATGCGGTCGCGCATGCCGGCTAGTTCCTGTTTCCACAGCGCGAACAGCTCGGGCGTGTTCAGCACCGACGAAACGACCATGCCGCCGTGCGTCGGCGGGTTGGAGTAATTGGTGCGAATGACGACTTTGAGCTGGCTGAGCACACGGGCCGACTCTTCCTTGCTGGAGCACACCATGGTGAGCGCGCCGACTCGTTCGCCATACAGGGAGAAGGATTTTGAGAACGACGAGCTAATCAGCATGGTGAGATCGCGCTGCGCGAACAGGCGCACCACCGACGCGTCCTCTTCCAGCCCGTCGCCAAAGCCCTGATAGGCGATGTCCAGGAAGGGCACCAGATTGCGATCGCGAACCGTATCGGCGATTTGCGCCCATTGCTCGGCGGACGGGTCGACCCCGGTCGGATTGTGGCAGCATGCATGCAGGACGACGATGGTCTTTTCGGGCAGTGCGCGCAGCGCAGCCAACATACCCTCGAAATTGAAGCCATGGGTGGCGGCATCGTAGTAGGGATAGGTTTCGACCGTGAAGCCTGCTTCGGCAAACAGCGCGCGGTGGTTGGCCCAACTGGGATCGCTGATGACAACCTTGGAGCCGGGCAGCAGGCGCCGCAGGAAATCGGCGCCTATCTTGAGGGCGCCGGTGCCGCCCAGGCTTTGTGCCGTGAGGACGCGGCCGGAACCGACCAAGGGAGAGTTCTCGCCCAGAAGCAGCTTCTGGGCGCCGGAGTTGTAGCCGGGAATGCCATCTATAGGCAGATAGCCGCGCGCGGCATGTGCCGCCACACGGGCTTCTTCGGCCTGGCGCACACAGTCCAGCAGCGGAATGCGGCCCTCATCATCGCTGTACACCCCCACGCCCAGGTTGACTTTGTTGGGCCTGGTATCGGCGTTGTACTGTTCATTCAAACCCAGAATAGGGTCGCGTGGAGCAAGTTCGACGGATTCGAAAAGGGATGTCATTTTCAAGGAGGCCTGGGTGCGAGAAAAAAGAAGGGTGGGAAAAAGAATATATGAATGAGATAATAAGGGGTTTACCCTGATAGTGTCCAGTATGGGCGCGCAATTTGCGGCATCGCGGTGACGGCAAAACGGTAGTTTTCCGCCCGGCGCTGCGCGCCATCCCCCTCCCTCATTACACGGACAACGGCAGCATGACCACCACCAAGCCCGGTTTCATCGACTTTCCCGACAGCCCATTCAAGCTTTATCAGCCTTATCCGCCGGCTGGCGATCAGCCTGCAGCGATCAATGGATTGGTGGAGGGCATTGATGACGGCCTGATGTACCAAACCCTGCTGGGCGTCACCGGATCGGGCAAAACCTACACCATGGCCAATGTCATTGCCCGTTGTGGCCGGCCAGCCATTGTGCTGGCGCCCAATAAAACATTGGCGGCGCAGCTGTATGCGGAAATGCGGGAGTTTTTCCCTCGCAATGCGGTGGAGTATTTCGTTTCCTATTATGACTATTATCAGCCCGAAGCCTATGTGGCCGCCCGTGATCTGTTCATCGAGAAAGACTCCTCGATTAACGAGCACATCGAGCAGATGAGGCTGTCTGCAACCAAAAGCCTGCTGGAGCGGCGCGACACGATTATCGTCGGTACCGTGTCCTGTATTTACGGTATCGGCAATCCCGGCGACTATCATGCCATGGTGCTGACGCTGCGCGAGGGCGACCGCATCCCGCGGCAGGAACTGCTCGGCCGCTTAGTAGCGATGCAGTACGAGCGGAACGATGTGGAGTTTGCGCGCGGCATTTTTCGGGCGCGCGGAGAGGTCATCGACGTGTTCCCGGCTGAGCACGCCGAGCTGGCCTTGCGCATCACGCTCTTTGATGACGAGATCGAGTCTCTGGAAATGTTCGATCCGCTTACGGGCAAGATCAGGCAGAAAATACCGCGCTTCACCGTTTTCCCCAGCTCGCATTATGTAACGCCGCGGGACACCATATTGCGGGCTATCGGCACCATCAAGGAAGAGCTTCGGGATCGCCTCAAATTTTTCGTTGATGAGGGAAAGCTGGTCGAGGCGCAGCGCCTGGAGCAGCGTACCCGATTCGATCTGGAAATGCTGCAGGAGCTGGGCTTCTGCAAGGGCATCGAGAATTACTCGCGCCACTTGTCAGGTGCGGCGCCGGGCGAGCCGCCGCCGACGCTCATCGACTATCTGCCGAGGGATGCACTCATGTTCATCGATGAAAGCCATGTCACCATGGGCCAGCTCAGCGCCATGTATCGCGGCGACATGTCGCGCAAGTCCACGCTCGTGCAGTTTGGTTTCCGCCTGCCTTCGGCCGTGGATAACCGGCCGCTCAAGCTCGAGGAATTCGAGCAGCGCATGCGTCAGTGCGTGTTTGTGTCCGCGACACCCGCCAACTATGAACAGGAGCATGCGGACAGCATCGTGGAGCAGGTCGTGCGGCCGACCGGGCTGGTCGATCCGGAAGTGCTGGTTCGCCCCGCGATCACCCAGGTGGACGACCTGCTGGGCGAGGCCAAGAAGCGCATTGCCGTGGGCGAGCGCGTGCTGGTCACCACCCTCACGAAGCGCATGGCGGAGGATCTTACCGACTATCTGTCTGAAAATGGCCTGAAGGTGCGATATCTCCACTCCGACATCGACACCGTGGAACGTGTGGAAATCATCCGCGATCTGCGGCTCGGCGTGTTTGATGTGCTGGTGGGGATCAACCTGTTGCGCGAAGGCCTGGATATCCCGGAAGTGTCACTGGTTGCCATACTCGATGCGGACAAGGAGGGTTTTCTGCGATCCGAGCGCAGCCTTATTCAGACGGTGGGCCGGGCCGCGCGCAATATCCATGGTCAGGCCATTCTGTATGCGGATCGTGTTACCGATTCCATGCGGCGGGCCATGGACGAGACCGAGAGGCGGCGGCAGAAACAGTTGGCTTTCAATATGCAGCACGGAATTACTGCGCGCGGCGTATCCAAGGCGGTGCGCGAGCTCATTGATGGCGTCATGGGCGCGCCGCAGCCCCAGGCCGCCCAAGATGACATTCCGGCGGAAATTCTGCGCGACGACAAGGCGCTGGCGAAAGAAATACGGCGGCTGACGAAGCTAATGACCGATCACGCCAAGAATCTGGAGTTTGAGCAGGCTGCCGCGGCGCGCGATGCCTTGAATCGGCTCAAGGAAAAGGCCCTGCTGACCTGAAACTGCAATGCCGATTCGTCCTCGGTGTCCTGGAGGAGGCGCGCGGTGCCAAGGCGCGAATACCCGGCGCAGCCAAGGGGCACACTGACGGCGAAAGCGGGGTGCTATTGATCGCTGACGCAGGACGTCTCGGGCCGGAGGCCATCCCGCGGGAACGCGATTTGCTTTGTGCGAGTCCAATAAGGTCAGGCAGGCAATGTTGGTAAAGGCCAACACTCCACGGGAAATTCATCATCCCGTAATATACCTTCGGCCTTCTGGCAAACGTAGTATTGCCTTTGTATAACCTAGGGTTTACCATTATTACTTCGAGGTTTTTTTGCATGGTCCGCGGTTTTGTTGCAGTGCATGAATATTGGGCCTGCCGGCATTTTCCTCCGTCTTCCAGCCGTATCGTTTTCACATGGAAAATAGTCGCTAAATCGTTTGCAGGCATTAATTTTTTGCCTTTGTCAACACTGATGCAAGCAAAAATGTGGTCTTGCAAAAAGCCTTGCCTTGCAACGGGTTTTCCCTCACACTTTCGCCTATTATGACTAAGGTACTTTTCGTTTGCATGGGTAACATCTGCCGCTCGCCGAGCGCAGAGGGCGTCTTTCGTCATTTGGTTGACGAGGCTGGCCTCTCCGGGGTGATCGGGTCGGATTCTGCTGGTACCCACAGCTTCCACATTGGCGAAGCGCCTGATGCGCGCGCGCAGGCGGCAGCGCGCAAACGTGGCTACGAACTCTCCCACTGCGTGGCGCGCCAGATCACGCCCGAGGATTTCCGCGAGTTCGACCTCATTCTGGCCATGGATTGGGAAAATCTTTCCGCGCTGCAGCAGCAGTGCCCCAAGGTCTATCAGCACAAGCTCATGCTGCTCATGCGCTTTGCAAACGAGTTCGAGGAAGCTACGGTGCCCGACCCTTACTACGGCGGGCCCGAGGGCTTCAACAAGGTGCTCGATTACCTCGAAGACGCCTGTCAGGGCGTGCTGGAACTCGTTCGCAAGCGAGCGCTCCAGTACCAGGCGGCCTGATCAGCCTATCCGGCCGCTACAGCACCTCCAGAACCAGAAGCACCCAAACTCCAATCCAAAACGGGGTCGGCGCGTGATGCGCCTCTTAGCGCTCCGCTTCCCCGTCTGCACGCCGTTATGCCTGAGACCGCTTGTGTGCGAACACCCATGAGGTGTCGCTGTTGGTCATGGTAATTCCCTAGCAAATTAGTCGGATATTAGCTATACTTGACTGAAATGCTAGGTTATTGCCGGGCGCCTGTTGCGCCCGCCTTTTCAGGAGTCATCATGCGTTTGACCACCAAAGGGCGTTTTGCCGTTACCGCCATGATCGATCTGGCCCTGCGCCAGCACAGCGGACCCGTGACGCTGGCCACGATCAGCAAGCGGCAGAATATATCGCTGTCCTATCTGGAGCAATTATTCGGCAAACTCCGCCGGCACGAACTGGTCGAAAGTATGCGCGGTCCGGGCGGGGGATACTCCCTGGGGCGGTTGGCGCGCAAAATCACGGTCGCCGACATCATATTCGCGGTGGACGAGCCCATGGATGCAACCAGTTGTGGCGGAAAAGAAGATTGCACGGTCGGCCTGAATGGAGGCACCGGCAAATGCATGACCCATGAGCTCTGGGCATCGCTTAATCGTAAAATGATTGATTATCTAGATTCGGTATCCCTGCAAGATCTCGTCGATCAGCAGCGCATGCGCCAGCTGCAGGAAGCCAGCCAGCAGGTCGCGCAACAGCGCGGTGTTGCCCGCGAAATCCCTATGGTGGGCCCTGTGCCGATCTAGCCGCCATCCCGCAGGAGTCTTTTATGCCTTCCACGCCGCTTGTTTACCTGGATTATTCCGCCACCACGCCCGTGGATCCTCGCGTAGTGGAGCAGATGGTGCCTTGGCTCAATCAGCGCTTCGGCAACCCGGCCTCGCGCACCCATGCATACGGCTGGGACGCGGAGGAGGCTGTGGAGCGTGCGCGTGCCATGGTTGCGGGGCTGGTCAAGGCTGAGCCGCGGGAGATCATCTGGACTTCGGGCGCCACCGAGTCCGATAACCTGGCCATCAAGGGCGCTGCTCACGCAGCGCAAGCCAGAGGCAGGCATATCGTCACAGTCAAGACAGAGCACAAGGCTGTTCTGGATACCTGCGCGGAGCTGGAGCGCGAGGGCTTTGAAGTGACCTATCTCGATGTGCTGCCCAATGGCCTGATCGATATCGAGGCATTCCGGGCCGCGTTGCGCCCGGATACCGTTCTTGCCTCAGTGATGCTCGTCAACAACGAGATCGGTGTGATCCAGGATATCGCCGCATTGGGCGCCCTTTGCAGGGAGCAGGGCGCCGTGTTTCATGTGGACGCTGCCCAGGCGACCGGCAAGATCGCCATCGACCTTCAGACGCTGCCCGTCGATTTGATGTCATTCTCCGCTCACAAGACCTATGGGCCCAAGGGCGTGGGTGCCCTGTATGTGCGCCGGAAGCCGCGTACGCGTGTCCTGGCCCAAATACACGGCGGCGGGCATGAGCGCGGGCTACGCTCGGGCACGCTGCCCACGCACCAAATTGTGGGCATGGGCTATGCATTCGAGTTGGCGGCCCGCGAGATGGCAGCCGAGAACGAGCGCATTCGCGCCTTGCGAGATCGCCTGCTGGCGGGCCTTTCCAGCATACCCGGTATCCATATCAATGGCGACATGACGCAGCGGGTACCCCACAATCTGAACATCAGCTTCGATCATGTCGAGGGCGAGGCCCTTATCATGTCCCTCTCTGAGCTGGCAGTGTCCAGTGGTTCAGCCTGCACTTCAGCGAGTATGGAGCCGTCCTACGTTCTTCGTGCCCTGGGCCGGTCCGACGAGCTCGCCCACAGTTCATTGCGGCTGACGCTGGGACGCTTTACCAGCGGCGAGGATATCGATACGGCAGTCGACATCATCAGGCGACAGGTCGATCGCCTGCGTGAAATTTCTCCCCTCTGGGAAATGGTCGAGCAGGGGATAGACTTGAATTCTGTCACATGGGCCTCACATTAATGGCATACACTGAACAAGTTCTCGATCATTACCTGAATCCACGCAATGTCGGTTCGTTCGATGCGTCGGTTGCCCGAGTGGGTACAGGTCTGGTGGGTGCACCGTCCCAGGGTGAAGTCATGAAGCTGCAGATTCGCGTCGGCGAATCGGGTATCATCGAGGAAGCACGGTTCAAAACTTATGGTTGCGGCTGCGCCATCGCATCGAGTTCGCTCGCCACAGTCTGGGTAACCGGCAAGACGCCCGACCAGGCGCTGGGCATCAGCAACGTCGACATCGCGCACGAACTCGCCTTGCCGCCGGTCAAGCTGCATTGTTCCATCTTGGCCGAAAACGCCATCAAGGCAGCCGTGCAGGATTTCAAGCAGAAGTATCAAGGTTGAGGATCATGGCTATCACGCTTACAGAACGCGCAGCGGATCACATCCAACGCTATATCCAAAGGCGAGGCAAGGGCCTGGGCTTGCGCCTGGGCGTCAAAATGACAGGCTGCTCCGGCTTGGCATACAAACTTGACTATGTTGATGAGGCCAAAGACGGCGATCTGCTTTTTGAACAGCATGGCATCAAGCTGTATGTAGACGCCAAAAGTCTGCCATTCCTGGAGGGCACCGAGGTCGATTTCACGCGCGAAGGGTTGAATGAAGGCTTCCGTTTTGCCAATCCCAACGAAAAGGCGTCCTGCGGCTGCGGCGAGTCTTTCACGGTCTAGCCAGGCACGGCCCTGGATTTCGCTGCATTTCCAAGGCATTCTCTCACCAATTCAGGCCCTGCGCGGCCTCTGAACCATGCCTGTGTTGCGATTCGGCCTGGCGGCCAACCGGCTCCACCATGAAACCTACGGCGCTGCGCTTTTCAAATGGCTCGAACGATCGGCTGGGGGCGTGCGCGAACTGGGCATACAGTTCCATACCGTGGGCCGTACCTGTGACGCCATCGAGCGCTCCGGTCTGTTGCAAAACTACTCTGGCCTGATCCGCTATCCTTATGGCCGTGAAGGCGGGCTCATGAAGCTGGTGGCGCGCGTAACCGAAGGTCGAGACGGCTCCGAGCCGTTTGACGGCGCCATTTATCTCATCGATCCTGTCGACCCATCCTCTATTTTTCCCGAGGCCTTGGCTCTGAAGCGGCAATGCATTACGCATGGCCGTCCTTTTGTGTCCACGCTTATGGGTGCCGTGGAATGGGTGGAGATAGAACGTATCGCAGCCGGATTGCCTGCGGACACGGCTGTTGATGATTTGTTCGATTTTTCACATCAAACCCTGGCGCTGATCGCCCATGATGCGCTGAAGAATCAGATGGTAGAGTTTGCAAGCAGGCATTTCGATTTGCTGTCGCGGTTTGCGCGGCGTGTCGGCACCGGCACAACCAGCGGGCGGCTCAACGAGCTCGCATGGTCGCGCGGCTGGCCTCGCTCCGCGCCCTGGGTTCATGCCTACCTGAGCGGCCCCCTGGGCGGCGATGCGCAAATAGCCGATCAAGTGCTCGAGCGGCGCTGCCAGCGTGTCATTTTTTTCGAGGATCCGCATGTTGCCCGGCAGCATGAGGCGGATATTCAACTACTGGAAAGGGCCGTGCGAGTCGTGACCGAGCATGCCTGCTGCGTGGCCTCGCCCGCGGTCGCGTACCGCTGGGCCGACGCAGCAGCCCGGCGCATGGGCGCGGCCGCTTAGCCCGCGCTGACCCAGACGTCTCCATTGGCTTGCGACCCAGCCGCTTCGCGGCTTGTGGCCGCTGAACAGGCTGGGCGACACTTTCCCGCGCCTCACGGCGCACACAAGCCTAAAATTTCAAATTATTAACAAATCACTGTAAATAGCTATATTTGCCTATTTGATACAATAATTGCTGGGAGAATGCTCTTTAATCCGCCAACCGTCCGGCGCGGGGTTGCTTGCGCCTTCCGGGGATGAGCAGCAGGCAGAAAAACACTAATAGTTCCATGTAAATGACGCGTTCGTTTCTGTTTCTGCAGGGGGTCTGTTCGCCATTCTTTTCCAGGCTGGGCAAGCGGCTTAATCAAGAAGGCCACCAGGTGGTGAAGGTGAACTTCAATGGGGGCGACGCGGCGTTCTGGAACGCCGGTGGCGCTGTGCCCTGGCGTGGTGGTGTGGACGGCCTTACGGATTTCTACCAGGACATCTATCACAAGCATGGCGTGACCGATGTTGTTCTCTTCGGCGACCAGCGACCAGTACATCGTCCGGCCATCGATCTGGCGAAGCGCCAGCAAGTGCGTGTCCACGTCTACGAGGAAGGCTATTTCAGACCCAACTGGCTCACCCTCGAGCGCGAGGGTGTCAATGGCCATTCGACCTTGCCGCGAGACCCACAATGGTATCGGGAGGCGGCCAGGAAAGTACCCCGTTATCGCAACGGGCGTTCGCTCGGGCCGTCTTTCAAGGCAAGAGCTTGGCACGACATCCGATATCACATTTGCAATTTGGGTAATCGCTGGACTTTTCCCGAATATAAAACCCATGCTCCCGTGAGTGCATGGAAAGAATACAGCGGCTATCTTGTCCGATCGACGCGCATTGCACGCCGCAAGCAGGTCGATGCAGCAAATATCGCCCGCCTGATCAACGACGACCGTGCTTTCTACCTGTTACCGCTACAATTGGACAGCGACGCGCAGATCCGGACGCATTCGCGTTTTCGCACCATGGTTGAGCTGATGGAGCAGGTAATGGAGTCATTTGCCGCGCATGCCGCAAGCGATGCCGTGCTGGTCGTCAAGAACCACCCCTTGGACCCCGGCCTTGTTCCGCACGGACGCATTGCCCGCGACTTGGCTGGCCGCTATGGCATAGCCGACCGTATCGTTTTCCTCGAAACCGGACATTTGCCCACCTTATTGAGCAATGCAACGGGCGTGGTCACCGTAAACAGCACGGTCGGTGGCTCCGCGCTTGTGCATTCTCGCCCGCTGATTGCTCTGGGGCAGCCCATCTACGGTATTCCCGGCCTGACCTTCCAGGGCACGCTGGATGCATTCTGGCATGATCATGAGCCGCCGGATATGGGCTTGTTTCACAACTTCCGCAATGTCGTAATCCATACAACCCAGGTCAATGGCGGCTTTTACACAGAGAAGGGCATCGACATGGGCGTGGAGCAATCGGTTGGCAGGCTGACGGCGGTTCGCTCGCGGCTGGACGTCCTGGCATGACAGCCGCCGGCGCGCAACCCCCTCTTGGCGCCGAGGCAGCGTCCCGCGGCATTCTGATCACGGGAGCGGCTGGGGGCATTGGCAGCGCTCTGGCCCGCGAGTATGCTGCGCCGGGCGTCACGCTTGTACTCCACGCGCGCGATGCGTCGCATCTGCAGCCGCTTGCGCAAGCATGTCAGGCGAAGGGCGCGCGTGTCGTTGTCAAGGGACTGGACGTGCGCGATACTGCCGCGCTGCTGGACTGGCTTCGGTATATGTCGGAAACCATGCGTCTTGACCTCGTTGTAGTCAATGCGGGCGTCAATATCCATGGGAAGCCCGATGGCAGCGGGGAAGATTGGGATGAGATGCAGGTATTGCTGGATGTGAATATCAGGGCGGCCTTGGCCACGGTTCAGGGCGTACTGCCTGCCATGCGTGCGCGTGGATCCGGCCAGATCGC
The DNA here is from genome assembly GCF_004153445.1 of Allopusillimonas soli. Classification (GTDB taxonomy): domain Bacteria; phylum Pseudomonadota; class Gammaproteobacteria; order Burkholderiales; family Burkholderiaceae_B; genus Allopusillimonas; species Allopusillimonas soli. The sequence continues at coordinate 691,626 of NZ_SDQC01000002.1, read as the reverse complement.
GCTGATGAGTTCGCTGGCAGCCCAGCGCGGCTTGCCCATCACGCCGACATACAGCGCCAGCAAGGCGGCTGTCAATGCCTATGGCGAGGGTATGCGAGATTGGCTGGGCCCGCAGGGCATCAAGGTGAACGTGATCATGCCGGGCTATGTTGAGTCGAAAATGTGTCACGACATGCCGGGCCCCAAGCCCTTTCTGTGGACCGCGGAAAAAGCGGCCCGCGTCATACGGCGCGGTCTTGACCGCAACCGCGCCCGCATCAGCTTTCCGTTTCCGCTCAATTTCAGCTGCTGGTTTCTGGGGCTGGCGCATCCGGCCTTGTCATCGTGGCTTTTGAAGCGCTTCGGCTTCGGTGATTGACTTGCCGGGATCCTTCTTCGCCGTGCCGCCATTGTCCGCGTGGTGCATTCCCTTTGTGCTGGGCTTGCTGCTGGGCTTCGTCGTCGAGGCATTTGCTCGGCCGCGCCCTGTTGCCCCGTGGCGCCGCGACTGGCGCTGCCTGGCCGTGCATGCAGGGCTATGGGCTTTGGGTTTTGCCGCGCTGCTGGCGATTTATCAGCGCCCCTGGGTGGCCACGGTTAATTTGCTGGCGCTGCTTGTACTGCTGACCGTAATCGGCAACATCAAGTACATTACTTTGCGCGAGCCCTTCATTTATCCCGATTTCGAGTATTTCACGGACGCGATCAGGCATCCGCAGTTCTATCTCCCATTTTTCGGCATCGGCAACGCCATCATGGGCGCGGCCGCCTATGTGGCCGCCATGGTGGCCGGCGTCATGCTGGAGCCAGCTTTGGGCGAGACCTGGGCCCAGTCATTGGTCTTGGCCGCCTCGCTTGCTGTCGCCGCCGCGGTGTTGTTGTGGTGCGCGGGGCGGCGGCCCGTATCCATCTCCTCGGAAGGCGGTCGCGACCAACAAGTCCTGGGCATGCTGTGCGCATGGTGGCGATACCGCCAGGAAGAAGGGCGGCAGCTTGATCTGAGCGCCCACGCGCCTTTTTCCACGCCGCCGGACAAGGAGGCTGAGCATCTGCCCGACCTGATCATGGTGCAATGCGAGTCGTTTTTCGACCCAAGGCGCACCTTCCGGGGCCTGCGACACGACATTCTGACCGTATTTGACGCCATGCTTGCGGAAAGCGCCGAACAGGGGCTGCCGCACGGTCACCTGCGGGTACCCTCCTGGGGCGCCAATACCGTGCGTACCGAGTATGCGGTGTTATCGGGCATTGCGCCCGAGGTCATGTCGGTGCACCGCTACAACCCTTATCGCTCTCTTGGCCGCCATGCCGTGCCCACGGTGGCCCATTATTTGCGTCGGCTGGGCTATAGAACCCTGTGCGTGCACCCGTATGCCCGCGCGTTTTATCGACGCGACAAAGCCATTCCCGCATTGGGTTTCGATGTTTTTCTTGCGCAGGACGACTTCCCCGACGCGGCGCGATTCGGTCCCTACATTGCCGACAGCGCGGTCGCCGAAAAGGTGTGCCGGCTACTGGACGACGAAGGCCAGCCGGGCGCGCCTCGCCCGCCGCTGTTCATCTATGTGATCACCATGGAGAATCATGGCCCGCTGCAATGGGAGCAGTTTGATCCGGGCGAGCAGCACTTCTATTTCCCTCAAGGCTTGCCCACCGGATGCGACGACGCCGTTGTATATGCGCGCCATATCGCCAACACAGACCGGATGCTTCAGCAATTGAAAGCCCGTCTGGAGAAACACGAGCGCTCCGCCTCGCTGGCGGTCTTCGGCGATCATGTGCCCATCATGCCTGCGGTGTACGCCCAGTTGGGCGAGCCCGAAGGCAGCACGGATTTTTTCATGTGGTCCAACCCCCCGGCGCTCGCCCACCGTTCACAGCCGCGTCCTGCGAGCACATCGTGCACGCTGCAATCCCATGAGCTTGCTCAGGCCTTGCTCGCGCATGCATTGCGCGTGCACAAAAAAGGCGCTTCCGATGAAGAGCCTTCTTGCGCCATGAACCGGCAACCGGAAAACTAGTAAAGCCCCTGTTGCAGCATGGCGTCGGCCACTTTCACAAAGCCCGCGATATTCGCGCCGTTCAGGTAGTTAACGCCGCCGTCCGGCTGCTTGCCGTGCAGTACGCAGTTCTCGTGAATATTGCGCATGATTGCATGCAGCTTGTTGTCCACTTGTTCGCGTGTCCACATCAGACGCTGCGCATTCTGGCTCATTTCCAGGCCCGATACCGCCACGCCGCCGGCGTTGCTTGCCTTGCCCGGCGCGTAGAGAATGCCCGCATTCACGAAGGCCTCCACGGCGTCCAGGCTTGTGGGCATGTTGGCGCCTTCCGCCACGCATCGTACGCCGTTCTTGATCAGTGTCTGTGCGTCTTCGAGCTCGAGCTCGTTCTGCGTTGCGCAGGGCAGTGCGACATCCACAGGGACGTGCCAGGGACGTTTTCCGGCTTCGTATACGAGGCCAAGGCGCTCGGCATATGTTTGCACCCGGCCCCGCTCTTCGTTCTTGATGCGAATCAGTTCGGCGAGCTTGGCCGGCGTGAACCCCGCCTTGTCTATCACCGCGCCGTGAGAGTCTGACACCGTAATCACCTTGGCGCCCAGCTGCATGCATTTCTCAATGGCGTATTGCGCCACGTTGCCCGAGCCGGATACTGATACGGTGAAGCCTTCGATAGACTGGCCGGCATGTTTCAGCATTTCTTCCGCAAAATAGACGGTGCCATAGCCTGTGGCCTCGGGCCGGATCAGGCTCCCGCCGAAGCTCAGTCCCTTTCCGGTGAACACCGACGCGGCTGAGTTGGACAATTTTTTCATCATGCCGGCCATGAAGCCGACTTCGCGTGCCCCGACGCCGATGTCGCCGGCCGGCACATCGGTATCCGGGCCGAGATGCCTGTGCAGTTCGATGATGAGCGCCTGGCAGAACCGCATGACCTCAGCATCGGACTTGCCCTTGGGATCGAAGTCGGAACCGCCCTTGCCGCCACCCATGGGCAGCGTTGTCAGGGCGTTCTTGAAGGTCTGCTCGAACGCGAGGAACTTGAGGATGGAAAGATTTACCGACGGGTGAAATCGCATGCCGCCCTTGAAAGGGCCGATGGCCGAGTTATGCTGGATGCGAAAGCCGCGATTGACGCGTGTGTTGCCCTTGTCGTCAACCCAACTGATGCGAAACTGGATGGCACGCTCGGGCTCGACCAGCCGCTCCAGGATGCCCTGTTCGGCATAGCGCGGGTTCTGCTCGATGAAAGGCCACAAACTGGTCATCACTTCCTTGACCGCCTGCATGAACTCCGGTTGGTTCGGGTCGCGGGCGCGTATCTGGTCTAGAAATTGATCGAGTGTAGGTAGTTTCATCAAGGCAAACTCGGTTGAGGTTGAAAGGAATTCTACTTTTTCATCATGTCGAAAAACTCGGCATTGGTCTTGGTCGCGCGTATCTTGTCCAGAATGAACTCCATCGCCTCGATTTCGTCCATGTCGTGAATGAACTTGCGCAGAACCCATACCTTTTGCAGCAGCTCCGGCTTGATCAGCAATTCTTCCCGGCGGGTGCCGGATTTGTTCAGATTGATGGCGGGGTATACGCGCTTTTCGGCAAGGCGCCGCTCAAGGTGTACTTCGGAGTTGCCGGTACCCTTGAATTCTTCGTAGATGACCTCGTCCATGCGACTGCCCGTTTCGACCAGGGCGGTGCCGATGATGGTCAGCGAGCCACCTTCCTCCAGGTTGCGGGCCGCGCCAAAGAAGCGCTTGGGACGTTGCAGCGCATTCGCGTCCACACCGCCGGTCAGTACCTTGCCAGAAGCCGGCACGACCGTGTTGTAGGCGCGCGCCAGACGCGTAATGGAGTCGAGCAGTATCACGACATCCTTTTTGAGTTCGACCAGGCGCTTGGCCTTTTCGATGACCATTTCGGCAACCTGCACATGGCGCGTGGCCGGCTCGTCGAATGTCGACGCCACCACTTCGCCGCGCACAGTGCGTTGCATCTCCGTCACCTCCTCGGGCCGTTCGTCGACCAGCAGCACGATCATGAATGCGTCGGGGTAATTGGTGGTGATGGCATGCGCAATGTGCTGCATCATGACCGTCTTGCCCGACTTGGGGCTGGCGACGATGAGCGCGCGCTGGCCCTTGCCCAGGGGCGCAAAGATGTCCAGGATGCGGCCGGTGATGTTTTCTTCGCTCTTGATGTTCCGCTCAAGCGTCATAACCTCGTCTGGATGCAGCGGTGTGAGGTTCTCGAACATGATGCGATGCTTGATCGCCTCGGGCTGCATGCCGTTGACCTTGTCGACCTTGACCAGCGCGAAGTAGCGTTCGCCATCCTTGGGGGTCCGCACCTCGCCTTCGATCGAATCGCCGGTATGCAGATTGAAACGGCGTATCTGCGACGGCGAGATGTAGATATCGTCGGTGCTGGCGAGATAGGACGTGTCGGGCGAGCGCAGGAAGCCGAAGCCGTCGGGCAACACCTCAAGCACGCCATCCCCGAAGATCTGCTCGCCCTGTTTGGCGCGGCGCTTCATGATGGCGAACATCAACTCCTGCTTGCGCAGGCGGCTGGCGTTGTCGATTTCCAGCTCGGCGGCCATTTCCAGCAGCTTGGAGACATGCTGCGTTTTTAATTCATTGAGATGCATGAGAGAAGAGAAGGGAGGGGTATTTGGCGGAGATGGCGGACCCAGGAAAGGGCCCGCGCGCAAAAAGGGTTTGCCTGATAAAGAGAATTTTGTATTTGGTTAAACGTTTTCGTCTAGGAAAGCGCTGAGCTGTGTCCTGGACATTGCGCCGACCTTGGTAGCGGCAGCCTTGCCATCCTTGAACAGCATGAGGGTGGGTATGCCCCGTATGCCGAACCGGGCAGCAGTGTCGGGATTTGCATCGACATCTACCTTCGCTATGATAACACGATCGGCGTATTGCTTCGAGGCTTCCTCGAGCAGCGGCGCAATCATCTTGCAGGGTCCACACCACTCCGCCCAGTAATCGACCAGTACGGGAAGGTCTGCGTTGAGAACATCAGCCTCGAACGAGGCATCGGTCACGTGTTTGATGGAATCGCTCATGATAAAAAAGAAAAAAGGATGATCGGTACAGGAAAACTATACGGGACGGCGGGGCAATCGCACAATGTATTCTGTTGGTTTTTCGCCTGTGTGCGTTGCCGCTTTCCGACAAGCATACCATTCCCATCCCGGCGGCGCAGCTTTGGCGGTGCATCACCCTTTGCCCGCCGACTTCGTAAAATATACCGTTTTCACATCACGAACCCGGACTCAAATTGGCTACACCACGTTACGACGAAGCATCCATAAGGGTGCTCAAAGGGCTGGAGCCCGTCAGGCAGCGGCCCGGCATGTATACCCGCACCGACAACCCGCTCCATATCATCCAGGAGGTCATAGACAACGCCGCCGATGAGGCTTTGGCTGGCTTTGGAAGCCAGATCAAAGTCACATTGCACACTGATGGCAGCGTGTCCGTCGAGGATGACGGGCGAGGCATTCCCGTGGGCATGCACGCCCAGGAGCATGCGCCGGTTGTCGAACTGGTGTTCACCCGCCTGCATGCCGGCGGGAAATTTGACAAGAAGCAGGGCGGCGCCTACGCTTTTTCGGGCGGCCTGCATGGTGTCGGCGTGTCCGTAACCAATGCGCTGTCGCGGCGCCTGGAGGTGCGCGTCTGGCGTGACGGAGCCGTCCATGAGCTCGCTTTTGCCGACGGCGACGTCAAGACGCCACTGAAACAGGTGGACACCGCAGCCCGCCGCAAAAGCGGCACGCTGGTGCGTGTGTGGCCCGATCCCAAGTATTTCGACAGTGCGGTCATTCCCATGGCCGAACTTGTCCACGCCTTACGCAGCAAGGCTGTACTCCTGGATGGCGTCAAGGTGGTTCTGGTCGTGGAGAAGAGCGGCGAGGTGCGCGAGTGGCAGTATCAGGCCGGATTGCGCGGCTACCTCGAGGAAGCCGTGCAGGGCGAGGAAAAAATCATCCCCTTGTTCGAAGGCAAACAGTACGCCGGCGAAGATGATGAGTCCTTTTCCGAAGGTGAGGGCGCCCACTGGGTGGTAGCCTGGACCACCGAAGGCCACGTCCTGCGTGAATCCTACGTCAACCTCATTTCCACTACAGCCGGCGGCACGCACGAGGCCGGGTTGCGCGACGGTCTGTTCAACGCGGTTCGCGCCTTTGCGGAACTGCATTCGCTGATTCCCAAGGGCGTCAAGCTGATGGCGGACGACGTCTATGCCCATGCCAGCTTTGTGCTGTCAGCCAAGGTGCTCGATCCGCAGTTCCAGGGGCAGATCAAAGAGAAACTCAACAGCCGCGACGCCGTCAGGCTGGTCAGTGGCTACGTCAAGAACGCGCTTGATCTCTGGCTTAATGCCAATGTCGAATACGGCCGCAAGTTGGCGGAAAGTGCCATCAGGCAGGCCCAGGCCCGTGCGCGCTCGGCGAAGAAGGTGGAGAAGCGCAAGAGCTCGGGTGTGGCGGTGCTGCCGGGAAAACTGACCGATTGCGAATCCACGGATGTTACGCAGACGGAAATCTTCCTCGTGGAGGGCGATTCGGCGGGAGGATCGGCCAAAATGGGCCGCGACAAAGAATTTCAGGCCATTCTTCCCCTGAGGGGCAAGGTGCTCAATGCCTGGGAGGTGGATCGCGACCGCTTGTTTGCCAACAACGAGATACATGACATTGCCGTGGCCATCGGCGTCGATCCGCACGGAGCCAGCGACAACGCCGACCTGTCCGGATTGCGCTATGGCCGCATATGCATTCTCTCGGATGCCGACGTGGACGGCTCGCACATACAGGTGCTGCTGCTCACCTTGTTCTTTCGCCATTTCCCCAAACTGGTGGAGGCCGGCCACGTCTACGTGGCGCGCCCGCCGCTGTTTCGGGTTGATGTCCCCGCATCGGGCAAGCGCCCCGCGCGCAAGCTGTACTGCCTCGATGATGAAGAGCTTCAGGTGGTCCAGGACAAGCTGCGCACCGAGGGCGTGCGGGAGGGGGCGTGGAGCATAAGCCGCTTCAAGGGGCTGGGCGAAATGAGCGCTGAGCAGTTGTGGGACACCACCATGAATCCGGACACCCGGCGCCTGATGCCGGTTGTCTACGGCGAGCCTGGCGTGGCCGCCACCACGCAGATGTTCGACATGCTCATGGGCAAGGGTGAGTCGGCCCAGCGGCGGGCATGGCTCGAGGCAAAGGGCAATCTCGCCGAAGTCGACGTATAAGCATTATGGAAATCAGCAATGGATAGTACACAAGCGGGTCTGTTCGATCACAGCCAGGGCGATGGAGACGGCATCACCCTGGCCCACTATGCCGAACAGGCGTACCTCGATTATGCCGTGTCCGTCGTGCGCGGAAGGGCGCTGCCCGACGTGACCGATGGTCAGAAGCCCGTCCAGCGCCGCATTCTTTACGCCATGGACGCCATGGGCCTGGCTGCCGGCGCCAAGCCGGTGAAATCGGCGCGCGTGGTCGGTGATGTGCTGGGTAAATACCATCCCCATGGAGATCAGGCTGCCTATGACGCCATGGTGCGCATGGCCCAGAATTTCACGCTGCGGTATCCACTGGTGGACGGCCATGGCAACTTTGGTTCTCGCGACGGCGACAATGCTGCCGCCATGCGCTATACCGAGGCTCGGCTCACGCCGTTCGCCCGCCTGCTGCTGGATGAGCTGGACGAGGGCACGGTCGACTTCATTGCCAACTATGACGGCAGTCAGAAGGAGCCGCTTCAACTGCCGGCCCGCCTGCCTGTCATGCTGCTCAACGGCGCATCCGGCATTGCCGTGGGTATGGCAACCGAAATCCCTTCGCATAATCTGCGGGAGGTTGCGCAGGCATGTGTGGCACTGATACGCGATCCCAAGTTGTCCGACGAAACGCTGGCAGATCTCATTCCAGGCCCCGATTTCGCGGGTGGCGGCCAGATTATTTCCACTGCCGAGGACATTGCCGCGATCTACGCCACGGGGCGCGGTTCGCTCAAGGCGAGGGCGCGCTGGAAGTTCGAAGAACTCGCCCGCGGTCAATGGCAGCTCGTTGTGACGGAGCTCCCACCGGGTACCTCGGCGCAGAAGATTCTTGAGGAGATCGAGGATCGCAGCAATCCCAAGGTCAAGGCCGGGAAAAAGAGCTTGAGCGCCGAACAGCAGCAAACCAAGGCGCTGGTGCTTGGCATGCTGGATGCGGTGCGCGACGAGTCTGGCAAAGAGGCGGCGGTGCGTCTGGTGTTCGAGCCCAAGACCAGCCGGGTGGACCGTAGCGAATTCGTCACCATGCTGCTTGCCCAAACAAGCATGGAGAGCAGTGTATCCATCAATCTGGTGTGTATCGGCACCGATGGACGGCCAGGCCAACGCTCGCTGCGCCATATTCTTACCGAATGGCTCGAGTTCCGCGCGCATACCATGACGCGCCGCACCCGCTTTCGCCTGGACAAGGTCAGCGACCGCATCCATGTGCTCGAAGGCCGCATGGTGGTCTACCTGAATGTCGATGAGGTTATACAGACCATCCGCGAGTCGGATGAACCGCGTGCCGCGCTCATGGCGCGATTCGATCTCACCGAGCGCCAGGCCGAGGATATCCTCGAGATGCGTTTACGGCAATTGGCACGCCTCGAAGGGTTCAGGATCGAAAAGGAACTCGCCGAGCGCCGCGACGAGCAGGCCGGTTTGCAGGAGCTGCTCGACAATCCCCGGGCCTTCAAGCGCCTCATGATCAAGGAAATCGAGGCGGATGCCAAAACCTATGGCGACGACAGGCGCACGCTTATCGAGGCAGCGGAACGCGCCGTCATGGAGGTGAAGGTGGTCGAAGAGCCCGTTACCGTCATCATTTCCCAGAAAGGCTGGCTGCGCTCGCGGCAGGGGCACGGACACGATGCGGCGCAATTCGGCTTCAAGACTGGCGACGCGCTGTACGATGCCATCGAATGTCTCAGCACCGATGAGCTGGTGGCCTTTTCCGACCAGGGCAGAGTCTATACCGTAGCAGTTTCCAGCCTGCCGTCGGCGCGCGGCGACGGCCAGCCCATCACCGCCATGATTGAACTTGAGCCGGGCGCACGCATCGTACACATGATCGCCGGAGCGGCAGGCCGGCGCTATGTCCTGGGCACGCGCGCCGGCTACGGGTTCATCACAACGCTGGGCGACTGCACAACGCGACAGCGCGCGGGCAAACAGTTCATCAGCCTCGATAAGGGCGATGTGCTGCTCAAGCCGGCGTTGCTGCAGGCAACGGACACGCATCTGGCCATGCTCACGCGCAAGGGCAAATTCCTTGTCGTGGGTCTTGCCGAACTCAAGACGCTTTCAGGCGGCGGGCGCGGCACGATACTCATGGGCCTGGATCAGGGCGACGCGCTGGATCAATGGGCATCCCTGGGCGAGGGAGGGCTGCTGATGCAAGGGGTTTATCGCAACAAGCACACGGTGCTCACGCTGTCGCTGGCCGACCTGGATGAATATCTCGGCAAACGCGCCCGCAAGGGCCGGTTGTTGTCGGTAAAGATCAAGAATCCGCGTCTTTCCAGTGTTTGATGCGAGCTGGCATAAAATGGCCCCGTTTGTTTCCATTCAGGCATCGTCAGGAACATGAGCTACAAGGTTACGGTTTTTCCCAGCAAGCACGAATTCGAGGTACAGGAAGGGCAGACTGTGCTCGACGCGGCCTTGGCCGCCGACATCGTGCTTCCATACAGCTGCCGCAATGGGGCATGCTCGACCTGCAAGGGCAAGGTGCTCGCGGGCACCTATGATGCCGGGGCCGCGCCTGCACAAATCCTGTCGCCCGAAGACATCGCACAGGGCTATACCTTGTTTTGCCAGGCCCGGCCGAGTTCCGACCTTCAGATTGAAGCGCATGAGATCCGCATGGCGAGCGATATCCAGATACGGAAAATGCCGGCCCGGGTCATGGGGCTGGAGAAGGCCACGGACGATGTCATGCTCATGACCTTGCAGTTGCCACCTGCCGATCCGTTCCGTTTCTATGCGGGGCAGTATCTCGAATTCATCATGCGCGACGGGCGCAGGCGCAGCTATTCCATGGCGTCCCCTCCGGCGCAGAACAATCAGGTCGAGCTGCATATTCGCCATATGCCTGGCGGCGCCTTTACCGATCACGTTTTCGGCGCAGGTGACACGCAAATGAAAGTGCGCGAAATCCAGCGTGTGGAGGGCCCGTTCGGCTCGTTTTTCCTGCGGGAGGACAGCGACAAGCCGGTCATTTTTCTGGCCAGCGGTACTGGCTTTGCGCCCATCAAGGCAATAGTCGAACGTATGATCGCCGAGGGAACCATGCGCAAGGCTGCGCTGTATTGGGGAGGGCGACGGCCCCGAGACCTGTACATGGACGCCATGGCCCAGGCGTGGGCGCGGAGCCTCGCCGATTTCGACTATGTGCCTGTGATTTCGGACGCGCAGCCCGAGGACGGCTGGCAGGGGCGTTCGGGGTTTGTGCATCTGGCCGTCTTGCAGGACATACCGGATCTTTCGGGCTACCAGGTGTACGCCTGTGGCGCCCCCGCGATGGTCGACAGTGCGCGGCGAGATTTCGCTCAGGCCGGGCTTCCTGAAGACGAATTCTATGCGGACGCTTTCACATCCGAGGCCGACACCGTTTAGCGGCCGCGGGCGGCAGGGGCGCGATCGTTTTTCCCAACAGCGACAGGGGGACCAGCCATGAAAGTAGCGGTTTTGGGCAGCGGCATAATTGGTGTATCGACAGCATGGTGGCTGAGACAGGCAGGCCACGACGTGGTCGTGGTGGAGCGTGGGGCGGGGCCGGCATGCGAAACCAGCAGGGCGAATGGCGGCCAGATTGCGGTGTCTCATGCCGAGCCATGGGCCAATCCGAAAGCGCCGCTGCAGATGCTGCGATGGCTCATACGCAGCGATGCGCCGCTGCTGTTTCGCCTGAGGCTTGACCCCGCCCAATGGGCGTGGGGCTTGCGGTTCCTGCGTGAATGCCTGCCCGGCAGGGTGCCAGCGAATGCCCGCGCCATGCTGCGCATGGCCGAATATGGCAGATCCACGCTGCATGCTTTACGCAGCGAGCTTGATATTGCCTACCATCAGTCGGAAACAGGCATTCTCACGCTCTACCGGGACCAGGCCGGCTTCGAGGCGTCCCAGGACATGGCCAGCCTGCTGCGGGATCTGGGCGTGGACCGGCGAGTGGTAACGACGGATGAAATCATTGAGCTCGAGCCGGCGCTCGCCTCCGCGCGTCATCTCATAGCCGGCGGCGAGTACGCCCCCGATGACGAAAGCGGCGATGTGTATCTGTTTACAACCGAACTGGCCCGGCATGCGGAGCAGGCAGGCGTCGAATTCCGCTTCAATACTCATCTAGGCCGGCTGCTCCCGGAAGATGGGCGCATCGCCGGTGCCGAACTCATCCGGCCCGATGGCCTGTACGAAACCCTCACTGCCGACGCTTACGTGGCGGCGTTGGGTGCCTGGACCCCTGCATTTGTCGAGCGGCTTGGCGTCCATTGCCCCGTGTATCCCGCCAAGGGCTATTCGGCCACCTTTGACATCACGGATCCAGATGCCGCTCCCAGGGTCAGCATGGCCGATGCCGCGCACAAGATTGTCTTCACCCGACTGGGCAATCAATTGCGCATGGCCGGCACTGCCGAATTGTCCGGTTATTCCCGGGCGCTCAATACAATCCGTTGCGATAATATGGTGCGCCAGGCGCGCGAATTGTTCCCAGCTGGCCTGGATTTTGCTAACGTACGTTTCTGGTCGGGCCTGCGTCCTTCCACGCCATCCAACGTGCCGCTCGTGGGCAAGACCAGGATTCCGAATCTTTACCTCAATACCGGGCATGGCACGCTGGGCTGGACCATGGGGGCCGGCTCCGGGCGAGCGCTTGCAGACATTATGTCGGGCAGGCAGCCTGAACCCGAGTTTCCTTTTATAGGTTGAACATTCGATGAAGATAAATCGGCTTTATGGTGCCCACGGCTTCCGGGGCGCACTGGCTTGGCTGGCTACCGGATTGCTGTTGTGCGGGCCGGGTGCCGCTTGGGCGGCTACCGATGTCGAGGTCTGGCACACGCTCAATGCGCACAACGCCGATGTGTTCAAGGATCTGGTTGACGATTTCAACGATAGCCAGAAGGACATCAAGGTCAAGCTCAAAAGCTTCACCAGCGAGAGCGATCTGCAGGCCAAGCTGCTGGCGATCAAGAAGGCAGCCGACAGGCCGCAGCTCGTGCAACTGGATGACGAGCGCACCCCAGAAAAGCTGGCGCACGCCGACGACATCGTTCCGCTATACAAACTGCTGAACAAGCATCCCATCAAGGATGCGAAATGGTTTCTGTCGGACAAGAATACCTTTGCCCGCGACAGCCGCGGCCGCCTGATCGCGTTTCCCTACATGGCCGACATACCCGTCATGTATTACAACGTGGGGGCCTTCAAGAAAGCAGGGCTCGCCAATGCGGTACCGGATCGGGCATGGAGCGGATTGCAGGCGCAATTGGTCACGCTTGCCAACAACGGATCGCGCAACTGCCCATTGACCTCCGACCAGCCTGTGTCCGTCAATCTGGAAAATCTGGCAGCCGTGAACAATCAGTTGTATGCGTCGAATGAAAACGGCCTGAAAGGAAAGGGGGATCCCGCTTTTACATTTGATGTCATGTATATCAGGCATCTGTCCATGATGATCAGTTGGGTGCGCAGCGAACTCATGGTGCGTCCCGAGTTCGATAGTGTGGCCACCAAGCGGTTTGCCAATGACGAATGCGCCGTCCTGATGTCGTCCTCCAGCAATATCGGGTGGTTCAAGGACACGCGCAAGCTGGATTTTGGCGTGTCCGGGCTGCCTTATTATCCGCAGGTTACAGGAAAGCCGGGAAATCCCTTTGTCGGAGGCGCCGCCCTCTGGCTCATGGCTGGCCATCCCGACAAGAGCGATGCGGCAAGCCTTGCTTTTCTCAACTGGCTGGCCCAGCCCAAGCACGCCGCCAGGTGGTACCAGGAAACCGGCTTCCTGCCTCTGACCGACCAGGCCTTTGGCCTGACCGGGGAAAACTATTACGACAAGCTGGGAAATTGGCGGCAACTGGTGGCGGCGCAGCAATCGACGCCAACGGCCAACGGACGGGGTTTCCGCATCGACAACTATCCGGCCATCCGGGCCATGTTCCGCAGGACGCTGGACCGGGCCCTGGACGGCAAGGAGCCAGCTGTGACTGCGCTGAAGACCGCTTCCGCGGAAGCAAGCCGGCTCATGCGGCAGAAGTAGCGCATACGCGGATGGCGCAAGCCGCGCTGCCTGGGCAAAATCAGCCTGGGCAGCGCGGTTTTTTTTTGCCGCGCCCGCAGTGTCAGTGCCTTGTGTTCAAAGAGCATTCTGACCGGCGAGCGCAAGGACTGATTTTTCCATTCGTAGTACCCGGCGTGGCGGCCAACCCGAAGCCAGTGCAGGATGTGGCTGCGCATCGGTTTTTGATGCGCGAGATCTGATCCGTGACTGAACACGCCAATGCCTCGCTTTTCTCTCGCCATTCTGGCCTTGTGCCTCTTGCCTGGATGCCTGGCCGCGCCAGGCTGGCAATCTTTCCGTGCGGTCGCAACACCCGCCTCCTTGCTGAACTTTGACTGGCGTCTTCAAGGTGACCGTGCCATTGCGCCGCTTCAGGCATTCGACAATGGGCAACAAATGTGGCTGCAGTTCGCGCCAGGCACGCCCGTGCCAGCCATCTTCGCGCCCGAGTCCGGAAGCCGCCCGCTATCCTACCGCCAGGACGGCCCTTATGTGGTTCTGTCGCGTGTCTGGTCCCGCCTGCTACTGCGCGGCGGGCATCTCCAGGCGCATGTGACCAAGGCCGCTTCCACAGCGTCGCAGCAGCAGCCCGCAGCTGTGGCGGCACCGCATGCTTTGCCAGCGATCGGGACGCCAGTCCCGTCCGAAGCGCCCGTGGGTTTGCAAGAGGACGCCACCGCTACATCCACGGTAGCGCGCTTACCTATGGCTGCCGGCCCATCGGGCGCCCCGCTGCGGCAGCGCCCCGATGCAACCGGAACCGGGTCATTGGCGGGAGACATGACCGCAGCCAGCTTTGCCGTGGCGCAACCTTATGCCTACTACGCAGGCCCCGAGGATGGAAATATGCGCCTCGTGCTGGCACGCTGGGCTTCGCATGCGGGTTGGACTTTCCGTCCGGAGCACTGGCATGCCGAGTTCGATATTCCGCTTTCAGGCTCCGCCCGCTTCGAAGGCGATTTCAAGTCTGCTGTCCGCGCATTGCTTTCCGCCACCGAGATGGGCAGCCACCCCCTCCAGCCATGCTTCTACAGCAATCATGTCCTGCGTGTGGTGCCCCATGCGCAATCATGCAGCGGAAGCCTCGCGGCAGGTGCCGCATCATGAGTTCACGAATCGCATTGAGTCTGGTTCTGTGCCTGGCGCTACAGGGTTGCACAGTCATCAGGCAAGCAGCAGAGATTTCCGGCGTATTCGCGTCGGCGCGCCAGCGCATCGATGCTGGACACCAAGGGTTTGGCCGAAAAACAATCGATGGCGCCGAGCGCCAGCAAGCCCAGGATGTGGACCGGCCCTGGCTGGCGGGCGCGCCCCAACCGCTGGGGCGCGATGTCACGCTGCCCGCCGCGCTTCGCGCGGATGTCCGAACGACGCTCGTTTTCGCTGATGGGCCCATTGATTTGCCTGGTATTGCAAGACGCTTGATGGCCGCCACCGGCATTCCGGTTCATATCAGCCCCGAGGCATTGCTGCCGGCTGAAGCATTTTTGCCCCGTCTGGCGGCTGGCGATGCGGCGCTGGCTGTGCCGGCGCCGTTGGGCATCGATCTGGTCGATGTGTCGGAGCCTTTGGCCCGAATTCTTGATCGCATCGCCGCCAGGCTAAGCATACGCTGGCGCTACCAGCAAGACCGCATCGAGTTCTACCGCACTGAAACGCGCGTCTTCGATGTGCACGCATTGACACTCAACGCGCATGCCCAGGCATCGCTCGGACAAGCCGAAGGCGACCGTCCAGGCAGCTTCGCCAGTGCATCGGGCACGCGACTGGCAGGCGGCGGCCAGGATGCGCTGGCGACCATACGTGCCCGTCTTGAGCCATTTCTTTCCCGCGCGGGGTTCATGGTTGCGGAGCCGGGTGCGGGGGCCGCCATTGTCATCACCGATACGCCAGATGTGCTGGAAAACATTACCCGCTATCTGGCGCGAGAAAACCGCGCGCTGACCCGCCGCATCCGCCTGGTGTTCGAAGAGCTGACCATCCAGGCGAGTGGCGAGGCCGAGCTGGGCATGGACTGGCAAGCCATCTTTTCCAGTGCGCATGCCGCGGCAAGCCTTACCGGCGTAGGTGTTTCCGCACCGCCGGTCGCACTGAGCGCCAGCGCGGAGGCTAGCATATCGCAAGGCATCTATAAGGGCTCCGCGGCATTGATCAAAGCACTGGGCAGAAAAGGGCAAATTGTGCGGCATACCAGTATGCCCGTACTGACGCTCAACCGACGCCCGGTCACACACGCCGTGCGCACTACATTTTCCTATGTGGATCAGGTGCAGGTGCAACCCGTGACGCAAGGGATGGGCATGGCGATGCCGCCAGTATCGGTCAGTCAACGGGAACAGACCGTCGGATCACTGATTACGCTTGTGCCCGAAGCCATGGACAATGGTCGGGTGTTGCTGTCCATCGCGTACGACAATACCGTGGCACAGCCATTGCGGTCGGTCACTTTCGGCAGCAAGGACAATCCGCTGCAATTGCAGCAGATCACGATAGATGGCAACGGCATCGTGCAGCAGGTGGCGCTGCAGCCAGGGCAGCCATTGCTTATCTCTGGCTTTGACCGCCAGGGCCGTGAAACGGAAAGCAGACGGCTTAACCCTGGCCTGCCCCTGGCGCTGGGTGGCAGCGAGGCAGCGTCCACCCACCGCCTCGGCACCATCATCATCGTGACAGCGCAGATCGAAGAGGGCTAGCGGTGTCCATGCACGAGCCTTTGCTGATACCCACAGGGCGCTGCACACTGCTGTTTGGCATGTCGTGGTTTACGGTGCTTGATGCGCAGCCGGCGAAAGCGGGCATGCGCATTGCAAGGCGATATCGCGCCACGCACAGCGTGATTACCGGACCCGAGCTTTCTGCTGTGGGCATCGCGGTGCTGCGCCAGCCTCAGCATGTACCGTTGCCGAATTCGGCAGCCGCGATTTTCGCCGCCTTGTATCCAACCGGAGCCACAGCCATGGCCATGCCTGTCGGTTCCGATGCGATCTGGCTGGTGGCGGCTCACGAAGGCATGGTCGTGGCCAGTACCGACCGTCTTTGCCGCGATATGGAAGAAGCGCGGCAGGCATTGGCGGAGCTGCGCCTATCGTTTCCTCATCTGTGCGTACTGGACGAAGCTTCGTCGCATCCAATGCCCAATATCGAAGCTCTGGCCCGCGCGGCAGACACCGCGACGACGTTGCGGAAGGTGTCCTATGCCTTCCAGCCCATTCCCATCGCCGCGGCTTGCGCAGGGCTTCTTCTGCTATGCGCCGTGTTCGCCCTGTGGTTTGGCGCAGCGCCGGCCGGCCTGCGGGTGGCCATGGTTGGCAGTCCGTCCGCATCGGCCTCAGATCCCATGCATGATGCGCCAGCAAGGGATGCACCACCCACGCCCATCATTCATGGGACGGCTGGACTGCGGGCTTTGCTGCAATCTTTGCACCGGCTACCGGTGCGACTTGATGGATGGCTGCTCACTACAATGCGATGCGAGGCCATCTTACTTCGCTGGGATTGCAGCGCAGAGTACACGCGCCATGGCACGCCTGGCAATGAAAGCCTATTGCGACCCGCCCTGCCTGGATGGCACATTGCGTTCCAAGGGCTGGACGTGGCTCGGGCGACATGGCAGATGCCCTCGCCAGGCCGCCCGCTTCATGGAGGGCGTGTCAGCCTGGCTGCAGACAACGACAGAGCCCTGCTGCCAGCGCTTCAGACGATACGCCCGGCCTTTACGGTGCTCGACACTGGCCCGTCCGAGATGCTGGCGTCGCCTGTGCCGCCCCACGCCGCGAATGCCACTGATCGGCGGTATCGATCCAGGCACTTGCGTGTCGAGGGGCCGCTCAGGTCTGTCAGCCTCATGGTACCGCTCGCCATGGACATGGGCTGGCAGACCGTCCACCTTGGCCATCGGACCCTGGAGAAACCCGATGCCAGGCAAAGTGCCTTGATGATTTCTCTTTCTGGAGCCTTGTATGAAATCTGGAGTCCCCATGCCGCCGCCATTATCTCCGAGTCCGCGCAGGTTCTGGACGCGTCGTTGGCGGGCGACCATGGTCTGCTTGGCGATTAGTCCGTCTGCCGCACCAACGCATGCATCGGCGGCGAGCGCTGCATCCATCGCCGCACAAGAAGAAGCGGACAGGATGCTGGTGTACGAGCTGATGCAGCTGGAAGCCGACGCCGCGCTCAATCAGGCGCGCACAGGCGTGCTTCGTGCCGGGCGACATGATGGCATGGAAACAAGCCCGAGCGCCGACCGGCCGAAGTTGCTCGCGCTCTATGGTTCGGGCGACAGGCTATTGGCGCATGTGTCGGTCAATGGACAGCCCATGGTCTATGTGCGCGGCCGCGCGCGGCCCTTGGGGCCGGTGCAGCAAGAGCCCGCCTACCTGTTGCGTGAAATGTCGGCGTCGTGCGTACGGCTTGAGGGCGAACAAGATTCCCATACGCTATGCGTTTACCCCGACCTTCAGGTACGGCCATGATACGGCGTTACCTTAGACGCCGACGCCCTGCGACCGGGCTCTCGGGCTCATCGGATATCCAGCCGCGTTTCAATACGGCCGATGCTGTGGTGTTGCCCAATAGCGAGGCACTACTGGCCATGCAGCCCGGCGCGTTACGTGCGCTCACCGCCGAGCTTGGACTGGAGATGCTGTCGGGCCGGCTCGCGCCCGTGTTGCTGGAGAGCGGCGATGTCGCGCTTTTCGCGCTGGCGGAGCATGTGGCCGGCGATCAGGCAGAGGAAGTATTGCGACGCGTAAAGGCAAACGGCTATTTGACGGCATCGCCGCAGCGTTACGTTGTGACGGCGCCCATGCTGCAGGCTGTTCTGCGCGGGCAGGGCATGGTTGCGGGCCGCCAATCCATAGCAGATGTGCCGGATCCGTCCAGGCCCGCGCTTGGCGGCGCCTTTCACGATCTGGTGTCATGGGGCGTGCGGCATGGTGCGACCGACATCCATCTGAACGTGCACAGGGATCGCGAGGTTTCTGAAGTGCGGTACACCATCGATGGCCGGTATGTTCAGCCCGACTGCTTCAAGGGCATTGCAACCAGCGTGCTGCTTGACATGCTTTCGGTCGCCTGGATGGATATACGAGGCGGGAATGGCGCCGTGTTTGACCCTGGCCGAGAACAGCAAGGGGTCATGGCGCTCAATATCGATGGCGCCCCATGTCGTGCTCGCTGGTCTTCCCTGGCCGCGGAGTCCGGCCCGAGCGTCTGCCTTCGGCTTCTCTCCAGCCGCGGGAATATGCTCGCCAAAAGTCTTGACGGCCTTGGCTATCTGCCTGATCAGACTGCCCAGATCCAGCGCGCGTTGAACGCGGAAGGAGG
Organism: Allopusillimonas soli; assembly: GCF_004153445.1. Classification (GTDB taxonomy): domain Bacteria; phylum Pseudomonadota; class Gammaproteobacteria; order Burkholderiales; family Burkholderiaceae_B; genus Allopusillimonas; species Allopusillimonas soli. The sequence goes on along the minus strand of NZ_SDQC01000002.1, from coordinate 672,996 downwards.
CGCGGTCATCTTCGCAGGGGCGGTGGGGGCAGGGAAGTCCACCACCCTCGCCGTGTTGCTGCACGGTTTGGCGCAGCACCGGAAAGTGGTCACGATAGAAGATCCTGTCGAGTATGCCATTCCCGGCGCCATTCAGAACTCGATAGCCCGCGACCTCGGGCATGCCGCGCACGAAGCCTATGCAGCAAAGCTGCGTGCGGTGAAGCGTTCGGCGGCACACGATGTGCTCTTGGGAGAAATACGTGACCGGGAAACAGGCAGGGCCTTCATGGATCTGGCTTCATCCGGTGTCAACGTATATGCCACTGTGCATGCCCTTTCCGCCGACTTGATTCCCGCAAGGCTGGCCTCCGATTTCATCGGCGTGTCGAAGGATTTTCTTGCGACGCCCGGCATGCTGCGCCTGCTTGTTTATCAGGCGCTAATCCCGGCGCTCTGCCAGCGCTGCGCCCAGCCTGCCGATAGATTGCTGGCTGGTGCGCCTGGCGCCGATGGACAAAATCGGTGCGGCAGGTATTGGCAGCGCTGGTTGGATATTCTGTGCCAGCTTTACGAGCGTTCGACGGATACCTTGCGCATTCGCAATCCCGAAGGGTGTGAGGCCTGCTCGCTCGGCAAGCCTGTTGAGCTGCGAGGCTATGAAGGCCACACATTGGCGGCGGAGGTGGTTGAGCCGGCCATGGCGTGTGCGCCCGAGATGTCGGCTATGGCATGCGCCGTGGATAAGGCGTTCGCCGGCATGGTGGACCCAAGGGATGTGGAGCCACGATTTCGCGCGTTTGAAACCGAACTGATTGTTGCAAAGAAAGCCGGACGACATTCTCCGCATGTAGGGCATCCGGCAGTCCTGGACTGGCCGGGGCTGCCCATGGCGAGGACGGCTGTCCCCGCGTCGCGGCTGGAGCATACATGATGGGTCTCCAGTCGAACCGCGTCGTTTTCCACCGCCCCTGGTGGTCCGGTCTGCGCATGCATCTTGACGCATATCGCTTCAGGTCAGGTCGAGGAGAATATTGCGACTATCTGGCCTGCCTGCTCCAAGGGCAGCGCGGAAGCCAGACTCTGCGAGAGATCTTTCGCCAGGACGCTCGCCGCCATGGGCGACGATCTGTGCGCGGACGCCTATCGGCAGCCTGGCTGCAAGCCTATGAGGCAAGCGGCGCGGATCTATACATGACTTGGCGGCACTGCTTTCCCCAAGGCGAACTGGCGGCCATCCGCAGTGCTCAGGCCGTGGGCAACGAGGCGCTCACCCAGACGCTCCGGGCGCTTGCAGGCGCGGCCGATATGGAATCCAGGTTGCGGCGCATTGTTGCCTCCGCGCTCTGGTCTGCCTGCGTGGCCATTGCGTTGCTGGTTCTCATGCTGTTGGCTGTGCCCTGGTTTACCGTACCGCGCTTGATGCAGGTGTTCTCAAGCCTTCCTCCCGCATTGCACGGGCAGACCGTCCAGGGTTTGATCGCCTTTGCAGCGGTGGTGGATCGTTGGTGCATCCCGCTCGCGTTGACCGCCATCGCAGCATGGATAGGGGTGCGATGGTCCCTGCCCAACGCGGTGGGGCCGGTGCGCTCATGGCTGGACCAATTTGCGCTCTGGCGCCTGTATCGCCATATGCAAGGCACGCGCCTGCTGTCCCTGCTGGTAATCCTGCTGGGGGAGGGGGCCGAAGCCAACATGCGCCTGCGCACCGCCTTGCGGCTGCTGGGAGAAGGCGCAACGCCCTGGTTGGCCTATTGCGCCAATAGGCTGCGCCAGCGCGTCGATGCCGGCTATACAGGCGGCGCCATTTTCCGTACGGGTCTGCTCGACAGGGAAGACAGTTGGTTCCTGGATGACATGATATGCGCGCGCGGCCTGCGCGAAGGCTTGTCGTTCACTGTGAATCGGTTGTGCATACACATGCTGCGCAATGCGGCGCGCCTGGCTGTGGCGCTGCGCTGGGTCCTGCTGCTTGGGGTGCTGGCCGCCATGCTGGGGCTTTGCCTTTGGCACTATGCCGCCATCGACGAGATGCGCCGCACGATCACACTTTTCCATGCCGGCCAATAGGCACCCGGCGCCCGTTCCATTCCTTCGACGGAGATTCCATGCACGATACCCGCAAAGCAGCCACGATGCACTCGACTAACGCCCTTATTTGCGCTCAGGCCCGTGTCCAGTTCGGTTTTTCGCTTCTGGAGGTCTCGATTGCGACAGCAGTCATACTTTTGCTTGCCATCATAGGCATACCTGCCATCAACAACCATGTCATCGAAAGCAGGGTTCCCAAGGCAGGCGAGGAAGTTGCCCGCTTTGCGCTGCACGCGCGGGTAAACGCCGCGCAGTCGTCAACGGCGCCATATCGCGGTATCGGCACGCATATGCTGGCGGCGCTGGCGGACGGATCCGGCGCGCTGACCGTGCTCGGCAACGGCCCCAACGTGCGTGTGCTGCACGGGCTGGGAAGCGACGGCGAAATTCGCGTTGGGGAGCATGCTTCAGGCACAGGCATGACGGTGACGTTCACGCGAGTGAACGGTGCGGCGTGCCCGGGCATCGCATCGGTCCTGCAGCGCATGGCCTCGAGCATTACGCTGTCGGCCGCGGGGCGCAGCCATGTGACACTCAAGGATGCGGGTGTGGCATACAGCGCCGTGCAGGCGGCGGCGCACTGCGCGAAAGGAGACGCGAACACGTTCACCTTTGTCATGGGTTGAGACGGGATGGCCTGGCATGCCATGTGGAGGCAACGCGGTTACGCCTTGCTTGAACTGAGCCTGGCGGTGCTGCTGAGCACGCTGATCGCCGCATGGAGCGCTTCAGCCCTTATGGCCCGGGTAGACGAAATGCGTGCGCAGTCCAGCGCACAATGGATGCTTACAGTGCAGGATGCCGCGGCTGGATACCTTTCGCGGCATGATCATGATCTGACCGTGGGAGGAGCGGCCGGCAAGCTGGCCGAATCGGGATATGCCGACTGGGCCGCGCCGACTGTTGCCGAATTGCGTGCCCAGGGCTTGTTGCCTCCGGGATTTCCCCTGCACGTCAAGCCGGGCGGTGGGGCGCGAGTGCGTATTTTGCGGGGCCGGGGCTGCCCGGGGCCTGCATGCACGATGCAGGCACTGGTCCACAGCGAAACACCTTTCTTGAAAGAGGCTTTCAGGGGCGTTGGCACGGCCGTGTTGCGCGCCGAAGTCGACGAGCGTCTGGTCGCAAACTGGCTGCTTGCCGCCGGCGGCAAGGGAGGATGGGTCAATCCGAGGCGGCCAGAGTACGTCGCAGGCCCGGTGTTTTCCTGGCCCAACCCCGCGTGGGAAGGCCCGCCATTGCCGCCGGGAACGGTGGCTCTCAGCGTTTCGGCGGTCGCCGCCCGCGGCCAGACGTCGATAGCGTCTGGATCAAAAACGTTGGACATTCTGGGCCCATTTTTTCAGGACGAGGCTGGTCATTGCCTACCGGCCCGTGGCGGACTGGCAGCGGGTGCCGGGCTGACGCACTGCGACTGCCCGGCCGACATGTATCCGGTGGCGCTGGCGAATGTCCGCCGCTCGAGCGCCGGCGGCACATCGGGCGCCGATCGGGCTGCGGGCTTTGTCTGCATACGTTGAGCCCGGCCGACGATGTGGCCTATGGGCGATCTGGCTGGTCTGGCATGACGGCGAATGCAAACACACTCTATAATGAACGGTTACCTGATACACGTGCGTTGTGCAATGAAAACATCCGAAATACGCCAGAAATTCCTGTCTTTCTTCGAATCGAAAGGCCATCAGGTCGTCGCCTCGTCGTCGCTCGTTCCGGCCAATGACCCCACACTGCTGTTCACCAACGCAGGCATGGTTCAGTTCAAGGACGTATTCACCGGCAAGGAGAGCCGCCCATACAGCCGCGCGACCACGGCACAGCGCTGCGTGCGCGCGGGCGGCAAGCACAACGATCTCGAGAATGTCGGATATACCGCCAGGCATCACACTTTCTTCGAGATGCTGGGCAACTTCAGTTTCGGGGATTACTTCAAGCGCGACGCCATTCATTATGCCTGGGAGCTGCTTACCAAGGTATATGGCCTGCCGGCTGACAAGCTCACCGTCACCGTCTATCAGGAAGACGACGAGGCATACGATATCTGGGACAAGGAAATCGGCGTGCCGCGCGAACGCATTATTCGCATTGGTGACAACAAGGGCGGGCGCTATGCCTCCGACAACTTCTGGCAGATGGCCGACACCGGCCCCTGCGGGCCCTGTTCCGAGGTGTTCTACGATCATGGACCGGAAATCTGGGGCGGCCCTCCCGGGTCGCCGGAGGAAGACGGGGACCGCTACATTGAAATCTGGAATCTGGTGTTCATGCAATTCGAGCGTTCCGCAGACGGCACAATGACGCCGCTGCCTAGCCCCTGCGTCGACACCGGCATGGGCCTGGAACGCATCGCCGCCGTGCTGCAGCATGTGCATTCGAACTACGAGATTGACCTTTTTCAGGCCCTTATCAAGGCGGCTGCGCGTGAAACCGGCACGTCCGATCTAGGCAACAACTCGCTCAAGGTCATTGCGGATCACATCCGCGCCTGCAGTTTCCTTATTGTTGACGGCGTCATTCCCGGCAATGAAGGGCGCGGCTATGTCCTGCGCCGCATCATTCGCCGAGCGCTGCGCCATGGCCACAAGTTGGGCCAGTCAAGCCTTTTCTTCCATCGCCTGGTTGGCGACCTGGTTCAACAGATGGGGCAGGCATATCCGGAGCTTGCCACCCAGCAGGGCAGGGTCGAACATGTTTTGCGCCAGGAGGAAGAACGATTCAGCGAAACGCTGGAGCATGGGATCAAGATCCTCGATGCCGCCCTGGCGGATGTTCCCGAGCATGGTGTGTTGGATGGGCAGACCCTTTTCACGCTATACGACACCTATGGATTTCCAGTCGATCTGACCGCCGACATATGCCGTGAGCGGAATGTCAATGTGGATCTTGAAGGATTCGAGGCGGCGATGAACCAGCAGCGTGAGCAGGCACGCGCGGCAGGCAAGTTCAAGGCGGCGGGGTCTCTGTCCTACAGTGGCGTGGACACGCGATTCGAGGGCTACGAGCACCTGCAGGGCCTTGGCACCGTGACAGGACTCTATATCGATGGCACGTCGGTGTCCTCGGTGCAAGCAGGCCAGGCGGCGGTAGTGGTCCTGGATGCCACACCCTTCTATGCGGAGTCTGGGGGGCAGGTTGGCGACTCGGGCGTGCTTGAGGGCGGAGGCGTGCACTTTCGGGTAGACGACACCCAGAAGATTCAAAGCAATGTTTTCGGCCATCACGGCACCCTCATGGAAGGCACCCTCACAGTGGGCGATACGGTCGATGCTCGTGTGGATGCAGTAAGGCGCGCTCGTACGGTTCGCAACCATTCCGCGACCCATCTCATGCACAAGGCGCTGCGACAGGTCCTGGGCGATCATGTCCAACAGCGCGGTTCGCTTGTCGATGCCGAGAAGACCCGTTTTGACTTTGCGCACGATGCACCCATGACGGCGCAGCAGATTGCCGAGGTCGAGCGCATCGTCAACGACGAGGTGCTGTCCAATCAGCCCGCGAACGCCAGGGTCATGCCTTACGACGAGGCCGTAAAGGGTGGTGCGATGGCGCTGTTTGGTGAAAAATACGGAGACACCGTTCGCGTCCTGGATATCGGATTTTCCCGGGAACTGTGCGGCGGCACCCACGTTGCACGCACCGGGGATATCGGCCTGTTCAAGATAGTGTCCGAGGGCGGCGTAGCTGCCGGCGTGCGGCGCGTCGAGGCCATTACCGGCGACAATGCGGTTCGCTGGGTACAGCAGGCCAGCGACACCCTGGCGCAGGCCGCTGGCCTTCTTCGGACGCAGCCTGCGGGCCTGACTGAGCGCATTCAGCAGATGCAGGGGCAGATCAAGCAACTCGAACGCGATCTGGATCAGGCCAAGAGCAAGCTTGCCGCTTCGGCAGGGAGCGATCTGGCATCGCAGGCCATTGCCATGCCAGGCGATGCTCGGTTGCTTGTCGCCAATATAGCCGGGGCCGATCCGAAAGCACTGCGAGGCATGGTCGATCAACTCAAGGACAAGCTGAAGTCCGCCGTCGTATTGCTGGCCACCGTGGCCGACGACAAAATCAGCCTTGTTGGCGGCGTCACGGCGGATCTTGCAAGTAAGGTCAAGGCCGGGGAACTCGTATCAATGGTTGCTGCGCAGATTGGCGGCAAAGGTGGTGGCCGCCCGGAGATGGCCATGGGCGGGGGTTCGGATATTGCTTCGTTGCCCGACGCCACGGCCAGCGTCGAGGCGTGGGTGCGCGAAAGGCTTGCCTGACTTTCCGTTGCGACACATTCTTATGATGACTACACAGAATCCGCCGCCTGCCGTCGACATGGAAATCGACACGTCCGGCCTGAAGTGTCCGTTACCCATTCTGCGTGCCAAGAAAGCCTTGGCGCAGTTGCATAGCGGCCAGGTGCTCAAGGTGATTACCACTGACCCACATGCTGTCCGCGACTTCGAAGCTTTTGCGCGGCAGACCGGCAACACGCTGGAGGCGCAGCACGACCAGGGCGCGAGCGTGGCGCATTTTTTGCGCAGGCGTTGACGTCGGTGTTGCCTTTTGTGCCCGCAAGGTCTTTCACAGGTCAAATATTTGGCGTAAGTAGCCAAATAATGCTAGAATCTCTTGTTTTTCACCGTATTTTCAAAGGATTACCATGGTTGTGATTCGTCTTGCCCGTGGCGGCTCGAAGAAGCGTCCGTTTTACAACGTTGTGGCAGCCGACTCGCGTAATCGCCGCGATGGCCGCTTTATCGAGCGCGTGGGCTTTTACAACCCTGTGGCCGCCGACGGCGCCGAAAGCCTGCGCCTGTCTATGGACCGTGTGCAGTACTGGGCCGACAATGGCGCCCAGTTGTCTCCCGCAGTAGCTCGTCTAGTCAAGCAATACGCCGCGCAGCCTGCCGCCTGACGGCGCAGCGGCAATACCGATGCCGTCCGACCTTGTCGAACTCGGGCGCGTCGTATCGGCCTATGGCATACGCGGCTGGGTCAAAGTGCAGCCGCATGCCGCAGACGGCGACACCCTGCTTGGGGTAAAGGCATGGTGGCTTAGAGCGCCCGTCCCTCCAGGGAGTACGGGCGCTTTGCCGTCTGCGCTGGCAATACGCGTCGCAGCCTGCCGGCTCCATGGCGGGCATGTCGTGGCCCAGCTCGAAGGCATAGGCGATAGAGATCAGGCCCAGGCGCTCAAGGGATATACGGTATGGGTGCCTCGGGATCAGTTTCCGCAGCCCGACGAAAATGAATACTATTGGGTCGATCTGATCGGTTGCCGCCTGTACGGTGAACACGAGGGCGAGGCTGCTCTCATAGGCATCGTGGAAGATGTCGTGGACAATGGCGCGCATGGCGTTCTTCGGGTCAGCCGCCAAATCGAGGACGCCGATGGCCAGTGCCAGCCGGTGCTTTCGGCGCGTGGCAAGCCGATGGATGTACTGGTTCCCTTCGTGGCCGCGCATGTGCACACCGTTGACCTAGCCAACAGGCGGTTGGTCAGCAACTGGCCCGCAGCGTTCTGAAGCTGAACGGCGGTGTTCTGATTCAAGGCCCTGCATTCCACCTATCACAAAGGGTTCCAGATGGTCGTGCGCTTCGACGTTGTTTCTCTTTTTCCCGACATGTTCTCAGTCGTCCGCGATGCGGGTGTAACCGGTCGCGCCCACAGGCAAGGTCTATGGAACTTGCGGGCATGGAATCCAAGAGACTTTACGCAGGACGCGCATCGGACGGTGGATGATCGCCCCTATGGCGGAGGACCCGGCATGGTCATGCTGGCTGATCCCCTGGAGCAGGCAGTGGACGCCGCGCTGGCGGCAAGCCAGGGCCGCCCCGAGGGCAGGGGGCTTGCTGCCGCAAACAAGGTGTTGCAGGACGGGGTGCCGGTGATTCTGCTTAGTCCCGCCGGCCAGGTGTTCGATCAGGCCAGGGCACAGGCCTTGGCCAGCAGCGACGGGGCCGTGCTGGTCTGTGGCCGCTACGAAGGTGTGGACCAGCGTTTCATCGATCGTTGCGTCACGCATGAGATATCCCTGGGTGATTTTGTGCTGTCTGGCGGCGAAATCGCCGCTTTGGCTATCATCGATGCCGCCGTGCGTCTTTTGCCAGGGGTGCTGAACGATGCGGAGTCAGCGCTGCAGGACTCGTTCAATCCTGTGTTGGCAGGCTTGCTCGATAGCCCGCACTATACGCGGCCAGAATGTTTCGAAGAGGCGGTCGTACCTGCGGCGCTGTTATCGGGACATCACGGGAATATTGCGGCTTGGCGCCGGCGCCAGTCGCTGATACTGACCGCCTCGCGGCGGCCGGACCTCATCGAGCGCGCACGGCGCGCCGGCCTGCTCTCCGGGGAAGACGAGCGCGTCCTGGCCGAGGCGGCAAAGCCAAACCGGAAGCAATAACCTAGCCCAGCCTGGCCAATTGTTCCTGCACCTTGGCCAGCGTTGCGCCAAAATCCTGCACGCGTGTTTTCTCCTGCTCCACGACCTGTGCCGGGGCACGTTGAATGAAACCTGTATTGGCAAGCTTGGCTTGCGCCTTGCCTATTTCTTTTTCCAGGCGTTCAATTTCCTTGCCCAGCCGCGCGCGTTCAGCATCGCGATCTATTTCCACCCTCAGCATGAGTTGGTTATTTCCAACGACCTGCACGGGTGCACCGATATCGGGCAATTGATCAACGATTTCCACGCTTTCAAGCCGGGCCAGCGCCACAAGATACGGGCTATTGGCCGTCAATGTGGCCTGGTCGCCCTGTGCGACCAGCGGCACCCGCTGCGCGGGAGAAATATTCATTTCGCCTCGCAGCGCACGGACGGCATCGACCTGCGCCTTGAGCTCCGCAATCTGCGCCTGGGACTGGGTATCGACAGCGGACAGGTCAGCCCTGGGATAGGGCTGGATACACAGACTGGTGGTTTCATTCGCGGCACGCTTGCCTGCAACCACCGACACCTTTTGCCACAACTCCTCAGTGATGAAAGGAATGATGGGATGAGCCAGTCGCAGGATGGCCTCGAGCACGCGGATCAATGTGCGGCGGGTGCCCAACTGCTCGGCCGGATTTCCCGCGCTGATCTGTGTCTTTGCCAGCTCCACGTACCAGTCGCAGTACTCATCCCATACAAAGTGATAGAGCGCATTGGCGATGTTGTCGAAGCGGTAGTCGGCGTAACCACGCTCGACATCGGCTTCCAGCAACTGCAGCTGGCCGATGATCCAGCGATCGGCGAATGAGAGTGCCGCCGGCACCTGTTTTCCGTCGACGTCGCAGTTATCGCGAGCAAGGTCATGCCCCTCGGTGTTCATGAGCACGAAGCGGGTGGCATTCCACAACTTGTTGCAGAAATTGCGATAGCCTTCGCAACGCTTGATGTCGAAATTGATGTTGCGCCCCAGCGTGGCGTAGGCCGCCATGGTGAAACGCAACGCGTCGGTGCCGTTCGCCGCAAAGCCGTTCGGGTAGTCTTTGCTGGTCTTCTTTCGGATGCTGGCGGCTTGTTTCGGGTTCATGAGTCCGCTGGTGCGTTTCTCAAGCAACGCGTCCAGGCTAATGCCGTCGATGACGTCCACGGGGTCTATGGTGTTGCCCTTGGACTTGCTCATTTTCTTGCCGTCCATGTCGCACACCAACCCATGCACGTAGACCGTGCGGAACGGCACCTGGCCCGTGAGATGCATGCTCATCATGACCATGCGCGCTACCCAGAAGAAAATGATATCGAAGCCGGTGACCAGCACATTGGAGGGTAGGTAGCGGGCCAGATCGGGTGTTTGTTCCGGCCACCCCAAATCCGTGAAGGGCACCAGGGCCGATGAGAACCAGGTGTCCAGCACATCGGGGTCCCGCGTAAGTGGACCCGTAACGCCGGCAGCCTGTGCCTTGGCACGGGCCTCGTCCTCGTTGCGTGCCACGAAAATTCGGCCATCTTCCGCGTACCAGGCAGGAATCTGGTGGCCCCACCACAGTTGTCGGGAAATACACCAATCCTGTATGTTCTCCAGCCACTGGTTGTAGGTGGTGGTCCAGTTTTCAGGGTAGAACTTGATGCGGCCGTCGGCCACAACCTCAAGCGCCACGTCTGTGATACTTTTGCCAGGGTTCAAGGTTCCCGCAGGGGCGGGCTTGCTCATGGCGACAAACCATTGGTCGGTGAGCATGGGCTCGATGACCGTGCCGGTGCGGTCTCCGCGCGGCACCATGAGCTTGTGCGGCTTGACGCGTTCAAGCAGGCCCTGGGCCTGCAGGTCGGCAACAATTTGTTTACGCGCGTCGAAGCGATCCATACCCTGGTAGGCTACCGGCGCGGTGTCCGCCACCTTCGCGTCCAGCGTCAGTACGCTGATCATGTCCAGGCCGTGCCGCTGGCCCACGGCGTAGTCGTTGAAATCGTGCGCCGGCGTCACTTTGACCACGCCCGTGCCGAATTCACGATCGACGTAATCGTCGGCAATAATGGGGATTTCCCTGCCCACCAGCGGGAGAACCACGCGCGCGCCTATCAGATGGGCATAGCGCTCGTCGTCGGGGTGAACCATGACCGCGACGTCGCCCAGCATGGTTTCAGGACGGGTCGTGGCAACCACGAGATGCGTCACACCGTTGGCCGGCTTGGCCAGCGGGTATCGGATCTCCCACATGCTGCCGTCTTCTTCCTCGCTGACGACCTCCAGATCGGATACCGCCGTGCCCAGAACGGGATCCCAATTGACCAGCCGCTTGCCGCGATAGATGAGGCCCTGCTCGTGCAGGCGGACGAATGTTTCCACCACGCCGCGCGACAGATTGTCGTCCATGGTGAAGTATTCGCGCTGCCAGTCGCAGGAAGAGCCGAGCCGCCGAAACTGCTCGGTGATCGCGCTGCCCGACTTCTGCTTCCAGGCCCATACTTTCTCGACGAATCGCTCCCGGCCGAGGTCATGGCGCGAGACGCCCTGCGCGTCCAGCTGGCGCTCCACAACAATTTGTGTGGCAATGCCGGCATGGTCGGTGCCAGGAATGAAGACTGTGTCGTCGCCGCGCATGCGGTGGTAGCGCACCAGCCCGTCCATGACGGTCTGGTTGAAGGCGTGCCCCATATGCAGCGTGCCTGTGACGTTGGGAGGCGGGAACTGGATGACAAACGGCTGGCTGGCGTGGCCGCTTGCCGGCTGTACGTGCTGCCCGCCCCGAAAATAGCCTCCACGCTCCCATTGCGCGTACCAGCGCGATTCGAGTTCCTGGGGTTCGTAGCTTTTGGATAGTTGATCGGTGCTGCTGGGTGCGGAGTTGGAGGTCATGGTTCTGTGAGTAGGGACGGGCTGTGGCGCGGCCTGGATGTAACGTAAGCCTGCTATTTTATGCTGGAGAGGCGAGCCTGGCGCGTGGTAAAATGCCCGGTTAACATAAACTTCGTGAAAGTTATTGTTTTTACTGGAATTTCTCCCAGGGTTCGCAGTGAACCGAAGAAACCATTTTAACAACCCAATGTCCGAGCCCTTTTCTTCCTCCCCGCTCGCGCGGCATGCGCATCGGCTTGCAGCCGAAAGGTCGGACGCTCACAATCACTTCTGGATACTTCATGGCTATTGAACGCACTCTTTCCATCATCAAACCCGACGCTGTTGCCAAGAACGCCATCGGTCAGATTGTCTCCCGCTTCGAAAAGGCAGGGTTGACGGTCATCGCCGCGCGCCTGCAGCAGCTCTCGCGAGACGAGGCCGAGCGCTTCTATGCCGTCCATAAAGAGCGCCCGTTCTTCAAGGACCTGGTCGATTTCATGGTATCGGGGCCTGTGTTCGTGCAGGTTCTGGAAGGCGAAGGCGCCATCCAGAAGAATCGCGACCTCATGGGGGCGACCGATCCCAAGAAGGCCGAGCCAGGCACGATACGCGCAGATTTCGCCGAAAGCATTGATGCCAATGCGGTGCACGGGTCCGATGCGGCTGAAACCGCTGCGGTGGAAATCGCCTTTTTCTTTCCCGAAAGCAACATCCATAGCCGTTGATACCGGCGCATAACGTCATGCAGCGCACGCTCGTCAAGGCCGATCCGGCCGAACCTGTCAATCTGCTGGGCCTGGACGCCGGCGCACTGGCCGATCTTGTCGGTCAGTGGGGCGGCAAGCCATTTCGCGCCCGGCAACTGCAGCGCTGGATGCATCAGCGCGGGGCCGACTCCTTCGACGACATGACGGATCTGGCGCGCGATTTCCGCGCCCGACTTGCCGGGCACTGCACCATCCATGCGCCCGCCGTGGCCACTGAGCAGCGCTCGGTGGACGGCACGCGAAAATGGCTGTTTGACGTAGGCCGCAATAACGCCGTTGAAACGGTTTTTATTCCCGAGGACGACCGCGGCACACTCTGCATCTCGAGCCAGGCTGGCTGTACCGTAGCCTGCCCCTTCTGCTCGACAGGATACCAGGGCTTTAATCGCAACCTCACCACAGCTGAAATCATCGGGCAGCTTTGGCATGCCCGCCGCACCCTCGAGGCAGACCGGCAGGCCGCGCGCGTTGGCGATGCAAAGCAGGCCGATCCATCGCGCGTCATCAGCAATGTGGTGTTCATGGGCATGGGCGAGCCGCTGCTGAACTACGACCAGGTGCTGGGTGCCTTGCGTCTCATGCTGGATGACAACGCTTACGGGTTGTCGCGTCGAAGGGTCACCGTGTCCACATCCGGCGTCGTGCCCATGATCGATCGTCTCGGGCATGATTGCCCCGTGGCGCTGGCGGTTTCCCTGCACGCGCCCAACGACAGCCTGCGCGACCGGTTGGTGCCGCTCAATCGTAAATATCCGCTGCACGAATTGCTTGACGCCTGCAATCGCTATCTTGAGCATGCGCCACGTGATTTCATCACTTTCGAGTACATTATGCTCGATGGCGTCAACGACAGCGATGAACATGCGCGCGAGCTGCTGGATATTGCCTCCAGGATTCGCTGCAAGTTCAATCTCATTCCTTTCAATCCCTTTCCGCAGTCGGGCCTCAAGCGCTCGCCTGCCGCTCGAGTCCGCCTGTTCGCGCAGCGCCTTATGGACGGCGGCGTGGTCACCACGGTACGCAAGACGCGCGGCGATGATATCGCCGCTGCCTGTGGCCAATTGGCGGGCGATGTCAAGGATCGCACTCGCATCAACGAACGCCTGCCCGATCGTGCCGTCATAGCCATCCACCAGGAGCGCCGATGATTCAACCTCTGTTCAGCGAAGAAGCGCCGCCTCATGCAACCCGGCCCACGCGTACCCATAATGCGGGTCACGACCCCGCCACCGAGATGGATGCCGGCCAGTCCGATCCCCTACAACAGGCAGAACAGGCCGCGGACCACGTCGAGGGCATAGGCGGGCATTTGCGTGCCTTGCGTGAAACACGGCGTATTACCCGCAACGAGGTATCTGCGAGGCTGAAGTTTTCCACCCGCCAGATAGAGGCGCTTGAGGATGAGCGCTGGGGCCAACTGCCGCAGGGCGTTTCCCTGCGCGGCATGGTCAAGAACTACGCCCGTTTTCTCGATGCTGACGTCGATGCCGCGCTGGCCATGCTCGACCAGCAGGTAGGCGGCACGCAGGCTCGCGACGTAGCCAGCGCGGCATCGCTGGGGCTGCCCGACGTGCCTTTGCAGGCCGAATCGGTGTCCCGCCCCTGGGGCTGGCTGGTCATCATACTTGTAGTCCTATTCGTGGCTGGCTTTTATGCCATAGAGCGTGGCTGGGTTCCCGACTCATGGCTGATATTCGAGTGGCTAAAATCACTGCAGCAATGACTGATATTTCAAATTCAGACGTTCCACCGCCTGTTGGCGCCGCGCCGCGGCGCCAGACCCGCGCCACGGTCGTGCGCTGGGGCGGTCACGCCGTACAGGTGGGTGGCGGGGCGCCTGTGGTGGTCCAGTCCATGACCAACACTGACACGGCCGACGCCGCCGCCACGGCCGCCCAAGTGCGTGCACTGGCCCAGGCCGGTTCCGAACTCGTCCGCATAACGGTCAATACGCCGGAGGCTGCGCGCGCCGTGCCCGCCATCCGCGCGCAGCTGGATCGGATGAACGTGTCCGTGCCGCTGGTCGGCGATTTTCACTATAACGGGCATAAGCTTCTGGGCCAGTTTCCCGAGTGCGCGCAGACGCTGTCCAAATATCGCATCAACCCTGGCAATATGGGCGGCGGCAAGAAGCGGGACGATAATTTTGCGCAGATGATAGAAGTCGCCTGCCGCCACGACAAGCCTATACGCATCGGCGTGAATTGGGGCAGTCTGGACCACGAGTTGCTGGCGCGCATGATGGATGACAACGCGCGCCGCGCGCAGCCTTGGGAGGCCCAGGCGGTAATGCGGGATGCGCTGGTAATTTCAGCGATCAGCAATGCCCGCCGCGCCGAGGAACTCGGCCTGAATCCAAATGCCATTGTCCTGTCTTGCAAAGTCAGTCATGTTCAGGACCTCATCACGGTGTATCGGGATCTGTCCGCGCGTTGCGACTATCCGCTACATCTGGGTCTTACCGAGGCCGGCATGGGCAGCAAGGGCATCGTGGCATCCACGGCCGCCCTTGCCGTGCTGCTGCAGCAGGGCATCGGCGACACAATACGCATCTCGCTCACACCGGAACCGGGCGGTGACCGGCGCCGCGAGGTGGTGGTCGCCCAGGAAATACTGCAGACCATGGGGCTGCGCGCCTTTACCCCTATGGTTGTGGCCTGCCCGGGCTGCGGGCGCACCAGCAGCACGGTGTTCCAGGAGCTGGCCAACGATATCCAGGCTTACTTGCGCGAACAGATGCCACTCTGGAAGACGCGCTACCCCGGTGTCGAAAACATGAATGTGGCCGTCATGGGCTGCGTGGTGAACGGCCCCGGCGAAAGTCGCCACGCAGATATTGGCATCAGCTTGCCGGGCACTGGCGAAGTGCCCTCGGCGCCCGTCTACATCGATGGGGAGCGCACCATCACCCTCAAGGGCGACAATATCGCGGTTGAATTCCAGGCCATCGTCGAAAACTACGTACAGCGCCGCTATGGGCGCAGCGCACACGCTTCACAATCATGACATCATCGTTCCAGAAAGTCCGTGCCCTTACCGGCATGAAGGATCTCTTGCCGGACAGCAGCGCAAGTTGGGAAAATCTCGAGGCCACAATAAGGGCCTGGCTGGCCTCGTATGGGTATCGCAACATGCGTACCCCGGTGCTGGAGCATACTCGCCTGTTTACCCGCGGCATCGGCGAAGTCACCGATATCGTCGAGAAGGAAATGTATTCCTTCAACGATGCCCTGAATGACGAGCACCTCACCATGCGTCCGGAGTTCACTGCCGGCATGGTGCGCGCAACCATTGAGCACAACCTGCTCTACGATAGGCCACAGCGTGTCTACGCAATGGGCCCGGTCTTTCGGCACGAGAAGCCGCAGCGGGGGCGTTATCGCCAGTTTCACCAGATCGATGTCGAGGCGCTGGGATTTGCGGGGCCGGACATCGATGCGGAGCTCATTGTCATGTTGTCCAGGCTCTGGAAGCTGCTGGGGCTGAATGCGATCCGGCTCGAGCTCAACTCCCTTGGGCAGGCCGAAGAAAGAGCGGCGCATCGCGCCGCGCTGGTGCGCCATCTGGAGCAGCACAAGTCGGTTCTCGACGAAGAGGCGCTGCGGCGCATGCACACCAACCCGCTGCGTGTCCTTGACACCAAGAACCCCGTCATGCAGAGCATGGCCGACAGCGCACCGCGCCTTTACGATTTCCTGGGCGAGCAGTCTCTGGCTCATTTCCAGGGGGTTTGTGACAGGCTGGACGACGCGGGTATCCCCTACACGCTGAATCCTCGCCTGGTCCGCGGGCTCGACTACTACAATCTGACTGTCTTCGAATGGGTTACCGACCAGCTCGGCGCGCAGGGTACTGTTTGCGGAGGCGGGCGCTATGATGGTCTTATCGGGCTTTTGGGCGGCCGGCCGGCACCGGCCGTGGGCTTCGCCATTGGCATGGAGCGTCTCCTCGATCTTTGCGAGCAGCAAGAGGCGGCGGACAGCCGCCCAGAGTGCGACATATATATGGTTCATCAAGGCGAGGCGGCCCAGCGGCAGTGCATGCGTCTAGCCGAGCGCTTGCGCGATGAAGGCTTGCGTGTCATTGTTCATGCCGGTCCGGGCAGCTTCAAGGCGCAATTCAAGCGTGCCGATAACAGCGGCGCGCATGCGGCGGTGGTCCTTGGCGACAGCGAGCTCGAGTCTGCGCTCGCCAGTGTCAAATGGCTGCGCGACCAGGATGACAAAGGGCAGGGCCAGCAGGAACCCGTACCGTTCGATCAATTGGCAACTATATTGAAAACCAGGATTTGAAGCATGGCATACGACTTGGAAGAACAGGAAAAACTGGACGCCCTGCGCGCATGGTGGGACCGCTACGGCACGGCGTGCGCCGTGCTGGTCTTCGTTGTTGTCACAGGGGTGGTCGGATGGCGGGGTTGGCAATGGTATGAGGGGCATAAGGCCAATCAGGCCATGGGCTATTTCGAAGCCTTGGAAAATGCCGCGCAGCAGGAGGGCGACGATGCCCAAGCGCGCATCAAGGCGGCGAGCACCACATTGCGCGACGATTTCCCCGACTCGGGCTATACCCCGCGCGGCATTCTCGTAGCGGCCGAGTCACTGCAGCGCCAGGGCGATCTGGACGGCGCGCGCGAGCAGCTCGAGTGGCTGGTGGCAAACAGCGCCGATCCCTCCTTCGTTCCATTGGCGCGCCTGCGGCTTGCTGGCGTGTTGCTCGAACTCAAGCAGTACGACAAGGCGCTTGCTCAATTGGATCCGGCGCCTGAGAGCTTTGCGGGTCTTTATGCCGACCGGCGCGGCGACATTCTGTTCGCGCAGGGTAAGCATGAGGAGGCGAAGGCGGCCTGGCAGACTGCACTCGAGACGCTCGGCGCCGATCCCGTCGCCCAGATCGTACAACTCAAGATCGACGCTCTGAACGAGGCCTGATCCATGCGTATTCTTCTTTCCCGTCGAATTGCCGCCAGTGCTGTTCTGACATTGGGCCTGCTGGGCCTTGCCGGCTGCTCCATGTTTTCCAACGACGACCCGCGATACGCGCCGGCCCCGCTCACCGACTATGCGCCGGGCATATCCGCCTCCATCGCATGGAAGACCTCGATAGGCAGCGATGGCGGATACGGGTTCGCACCCGCCGTCGTCGAAGACACCGTCTACGCCGCCACGCCCAACGGCAAGGTGTCCAAGGTGGATCTGGGTTCCGGCGCCATTCAATGGCAGACTGATACCGACAGCACGCTGTCGGCCGGCGTGGGCTCCGATGGCCGCACTACGGCCGTGGCTGCCAACGACGGCACCGTGATTGCGCTGGATGACCAGGGTGTAGAGAAATGGCGTACAAAGGCGACCAGTGCCGTGAATATCCCGCCGGCGGTTGGCGCGGGCCTCGTGGTGGTGCGCAGCACGGATTACCGCGTGCAGGCCTTTGACGCAGCCACGGGTGAGCCCCGCTGGAACGTACAGCGTCCCGGTCCCGCGCTGGCGCTCAAGACCAACATGCAGATCCTGGTTTTTGATGGTGTTGTCATTGCAGGCATGCCCAATGGGCGCATCATGATTATCGATGCTCGCAGCGGCAACGTTCAGTGGGAGGGCGCAGTGTCCGTTTCGCAGGGCGCAACCGATCTCGAGCGTATACGCGATGTGGTCGGAACGCCACAGGTGCAGGGTCCGTTGCTGTGCGGCGTGGCGTACCAGGGCCGCATGGTGTGTTTCGATGTTTCCCAGGGAGGGCGCCCCATCTGGGACAGGCCGTTTTCCTCGCACACGGGTATGACTACCGACGCGCGGCAGGCCTATGCGGCTGATGCGCACGACGCCGTGCATGCCTTCGATCTTGGAACCGGAAATGAGTTGTGGTCGCAGAACGCGCTGCGTAATCGCCGTCTCACGCAACCCGCGGTGATCGCAGCCGGCGTTGCCGTAGGCGATTTCGAAGGTTATGTGCATTTTCTGTCGCGCAGTGACGGTCACCTGCTCGGGCGGCTTGACGTGGGCGGTGATCCGCTGGTGTCGCCGCTGGTTGCTACCACTCGGGGCGTGCTGGTGCAGAATAGCGACGGAGACTTGGTACTGGTTGGTGCAAATTGACCCAGATAGCATTCAAGCCGGTGGTTGCCCTGGTGGGGCGTGCCAATGTTGGCAAATCCACGCTTTTCAACCGGATCACCCGTTCCCGCGCCGCGCTGGTCGCTGATTTCTCCGGCCTGACGCGTGACAGGCATTATGGTGAAGGAAGAGTAGGCGACCATCCGTTCATTGCGGTGGACACCGGCGGCTTCGAACCCGTTGCCAAGCAGGGTATTTTGCTGGAGATGGCCAGGCAGACTCAACAAGCCATTGCCGAGTCCGACGTCGTCATTTTCCTGGTCGATGCCCGCGCTGGTGTCAATGCGCACGACCACGAAATCGCGCGTCTGCTGCGCAAAAGCGGCCAGCGCGTGCTGCTTGCTGTCAACAAGGCCGAAGGCATGCGCCATGGTTCGGCTGCGGCCGAGTTCCATGAGCTGGGTTTGGGCGAACCGCATCCCATTTCAGCTTCCCATGGCGACGGCGTTGTGGCCTTGGTCGAAGAGGCCCTGTCAGGTCTGGTCACGGCGCCGGAAGCAGATGCCCCGGACATCGATCCCGTTCCCGCCGAGGGCCAGGCTGACGCACCCGATGCCAGCCAGCGCTCGCATCGCATACGTCTTGCAATTGCCGGCAGGCCTAACGTCGGTAAGTCCACGCTGATCAACACGCTGCTGGGCGAAGAGCGTGTTATTGCGTTCAATATGCCGGGCACGACACGCGACGCCATTGAAATCGAGTTCGAGCACGGCGGCAACGCTTATACGCTGATTGATACCGCTGGCTTGCGGCGTCGCGGCAAAGTGTTCGAGGCGGTCGAGAAATTTTCTGTCATCAAGACCTTGCAGGCGATCGAGGCGTGCAATGTCGTGTTGCTGATGCTGGATGCCCACGAAGGCATTTCCGACCAGGACGCGCATATTGCGGGTTTTGTCCTGGAAACCGGTCGCGCCCTGGTGGTCGCCATTAACAAATGGGATCAGGTCGATGCCGACCGCCGCCAGATGGTGCTGCGCGAGTTCGAACGCAAGTTGCGTTTTCTGTCTTTTGCACGCATGCATACCGTCTCGGCCCTGAAAGGGCAGGGCGTGCGCACCCTGATCAAGTCCGTGAACGCAGCGCATGCGGCGGCCTACGCCAAACTGTCTACGCCACGCCTGACTCGCGTGCTGCAGGCGGCGGTGGAACAGCAGCCGCCGCCGCGCAAAGGCATCTTCCGCCCCAAGATGCGCTACGCCCACCAGGGGGGCCAGAATCCTCCGTTGGTCATTATCCATGGCAATGCGCTGGATGCGATTCCGGAGTCTTACCGGCGCTATCTCGAGGCGCGGTTCCGCGAGGCCTTCAAGCTTGACGGCACGCCGCTGCGCATAGAATTCAAATCATCACGCAACCCATACATTCAGGGGGAACAGTGAGCCGCTATTGGGGCGACGAGGTCGCCAGTCTATCGCCGTATGTCGCCGGAGAGCAGTCCAAGGCCGAAGGGCTGCTCAAGCTGAATACCAACGAGAATCCCTATGGCCCCTCACCGCGGGTCATCGAGGCAATTGGCCAGGCGGCGGGCCCGAACCTGCGCCTTTATCCCGACAACACCAGCAAGGCGCTGCGCCAGGCCGTGGGTCAGCTGTACGACATTGATCCAGACTGTGTATTTGCCGGCAACGGATCCGATGAAGTATTGGCGCACGTTTTCAAGGCGCTGTTTCGCCGCCAGGGGCGCCCTTTGCTGCTGCCCGACATTACCTACAGCTTTTACCGCACGTATTGCCAGCTTTACGACATCCCCGTCCAGCTCGTACCGCTGTCGGACGATTTCGCCATTGTGCCGGATGACTACGCCGGGCCTCATCGTCAGCCGCCGGCGGGTATTATATTTTCCAATCCCAACGCCCCGACTGGCCGCGTTCTGGCGCTCGCGGAGATCGCGGGCATTGCCGCCGCCAATGCAGACATACCTGTTGTCGTCGACGAGGCTTATGTGGATTTTGGCGCGGAGTCGGCGGTGACCCTGCTTGAGCAGCGTCCCAACCTGGTCGTGGTGCAGACGTTGTCCAAGTCGCGATCCCTGGCTGGAATGCGTGTCGGCCTGGCCATCTCCAGCCCCACAATCATCGAGGGGCTCAACCGGGTCAAGGACAGCTTTAACTCCTATCCGCTGGACACATTGGCGCAGGCGGCGGCTGTCGCTGCGCTGGAGGACCCGTCCTACTTTGACGAAACCCGGCAGGCAATCATGCGCGAGCGCGATGATCTGACGCAACAACTTGCGGCCCTTGGTTTCGAAGTATTGCCGAGCATGGCCAATTTTGTGTTTGCTCGCCACCCGCAACACGATGGTGGCGAGCTGGCGCGCGCGCTGCGCGCGCAGAATGTACTGGTGAGGCATTTCAACCTGCCGCGCATAGATCAGTTTTTGCGCATCACGGTGGGAACCCCTGACGACTCGCGGCGTCTATGCTCTGTACTGAAGCGCATCATGGGGTAAGCAGCCGGCATTTCATTTAACAACTCGATATTTTTTACACCGCAGTGCTGCGGTTACAGGGAAAACCCTGTAAAGTACATACTTTCACCAGTCCACCTTAAAAACAACATAATTGGAGCCTAGCTAATGAGCAACAAAGGGCAAACACTACAAGATCCATTCCTAAACGCCCTGCGCAAGGACCATGTACCCGTATCCATTTATCTGGTCAATGGCATCAAGCTGCAGGGCCAGGTCGAGTCATTCGATCAATACGTTGTCCTGCTGCGCAACACAGTCACGCAAATGGTATACAAGCACGCTATTTCAACTGTAGTACCTGCACGCCCGGTCAATTTCCAGGTCGATGATTCTGCCGCCTGATTTGTACAGCACGATCTCTCGCTCGCCCGCCGTGCGCCACGCGCCGGCGGGCCTTTCGTTTTGCGGCAGGCCATGAAAGCGCTGATTGTCAGCGTGGACTTGGGGGAGCCCGACTACGCCGCGCACGCAGAAGAGTTCTCCATGTTGGCCCGGGGCGCCGGGGCGGATATTGTCGCTACGGTCGTGGCCCGGCGGTCGCGACCCGATGCGGCACATTTCATCGGCGCCGGCAAGCTCGACGAAGCGATACTGTCGGCCGATTTGGCGGGTGCCGACATCGTGTTGTTCGACCAGGCCCTCACACCCGCCCAGCAGCGCAATCTCGAAAGGCGGTTCAACCGGCGCGTGGTGGACCGCGTCACACTTATCCTGGATATCTTCGCGCTCAGGGCCAAAAGCCACGAAGGCAAACTTCAGGTGGAGCTCGCCCAGCTGCAGCACCTGTCAACCCGCCTTACTCGCATGTGGACCCACTTGGAGCGGCAACGGGGCGGCATAGGCATGCGCGGCCCCGGTGAAGCACAACTGGAAATGGATCGCCGCATGATTGGAGATCGGGTACGCTTGCTGCGCGGACGACTTGCGCGCGTCCAGCGCCAAAGAACCACTCAGCGGCGCGCGCGTTCGCGCGGCAAGACCTTGTCGGTGTCGTTGGTGGGATACACCAATGCTGGCAAGTCCACATTGTTCAATGCGCTGACGCGGGCTGACGCCTATGCAGCCGACCAGCTTTTCGCGACGCTCGACACCACCACGCGACGGGTATGGATAGAAGGGGCAGGGCAGGTCGTTATATCCGATACAGTGGGATTCATCCGTGATCTGCCGCCAACACTTATTGCTGCCTTTCGGGCCACCCTGGAGGAAACCGTCCAGGCCGATTTGCTGCTTCACGTCGTCGATGCGGCCAGTCCCCAGCGGGACGAGCAGATAATGGAGGTCAACAAGGTGCTGGATGATATCGGCGCGGCACAAATCCCCTGTATCCTGGTCTATAACAAAATCGATCAGGCCGGTTACAAACCAAGGGTCGAGCGTAACGAACATGGTACGATTGCACGAGTTTTTGTCAGTGCTCTGGGGCGCCAGGGCTTGGACGGTTTGCGGGCCGCAATCGTCGAATCTGGTCACATCGCGGGAAACAATGCGTCTAATATCGAAAATCTTCAATCTGAATGACCCGGGCTGGGGGCGCGGGAACAACAATGGTTCCGAGCCGCCGCGTCGCCCCGGCAAGCAGGACGGGCCGCCCGACCTCGACGAAGTCTGGCGCGATTTCAACAACCGGCTGGGCTCGCTGTTTGGCCGCAAGCCGCGCCGCGGGCAGAATTCCGGGGGCGGTGGCAATGGCTCCGGCGGCGGCATGGGTGTGCCCAAAGGGTCGCCAAAAGTTATCGGCATCATCGTGCTGGTCGTTGTCGCATTGTGGCTGGCCAGCGGTTTCATGATCGTCCAGGAAGGCCAGGTCGCGGTCGTGACACGTTTTGGGCAATACACCAAGACGCTGCCTCCGGGCCTGCAGTGGCGCCTGCCTTATCCCATTGAAAGCCATCAAATGGTCAATATTTCCCAGTTGCGCACCTTCGAGGTGGGGTTCCGCGGTTCGGCGCGTAACAAGGTGCTGAACGAATCGCTCATGCTCACTACCGACGAAAATATCGTTGATCTGCAGTTTGTCGTGCAGTATCGGCTCATGTCCAACGGCGCGCCCGATTATCTGTTCAAGACCAGCCAGCCCGATGAGTCGGTGAGGCAGGCTGCAGAAACGGCAATGCGCGAGGTGGTTGGAACCAAACCTATGGATTTCGTGCTGTACTCGGGCCGCACCGAGGTCGCGGCAGCCGTTCAGAAGCTGGCCCAGCAAATGCTTGACCGCTACCAGACGGGCATCCAGATCAGTACCGTAGCCATCCAGAACGTGCAGCCTCCCGAGCAGGTGCAGGCTGCATTCGATGACGCAGTCAAGGCGGGGCAGGACAGAGAACGTCTTATCAACGAGGGCAACGCCTACGCGAACAAAGTCCTGCCCGAGGCTCAGGGCCAAGTGGCGCGCATGATCCAAGAGGCCGAAGGCTACCGCGCCAAGGTCATAGGCGATGCCAAGGGCGACACCGCGCGTTTCAGCAGCATAGAAGCCGAGTATGCGAAGGCGCCCGACATCACCCGTGAACGCCTGTATCTGGCGACCATGCAAGATATCCTGGAAAGCGCCAGCAAGGTCATGATAGACACCGAGGCCAGCAGCAACATGCTATATCTGCCGTTGGACAAGATTATGGATGGCGTAGCGCGGGGGGCAGGCAAGAGCGGCAGTTCTTCCCGTACCGCCACCTCGTCCACTGCCGCCGCTGCCTCGCAGGCGTCGTCAGGCGATACCGGCGCGTCGCACAGCAATGGGCAGCAGGCGGCACCCCGCCAGCCGCTGTCGGCCAATCCGTATTCGCGCTAAGAGGTCCAGATGCAACGTTTCTTTCCCGTATTGGTCGGTCTGGTCATTGTGCTGGCCGTATTGTCGTCCTGCGTTTTCGTCGTCCGCGAACGTGACGCCGTACTGGTCTTTGCACTGGGCGAGGTGCGCGAAACCATCACTGAGCCGGGCCTGTACTTCAAGCTGCCTCCTCCGTTCGAAAACGTCGTGAGGCTGGACAAGCGGCTGCAGACCATTGAAAACAACGACCCGGAGCGTATCCAGACCGCTGAAAAAAAGAATCTTCTGATCGATTCTTTCGTCAAGTGGCGCATTTCCGATCCCCGGCTGTTCTACGTCACGTTCGGTGTCAATGACCGCGCCGCCGTCGAGCGCCTGACCGCCCAGATACGTGATGCACTGAACGCATCGGTCAACGTGCGCACGGTCAAGGAGGTGGTGGCGAACGAACGCGATACCATCATGAAGGAAGTGCTCCAGAACGTGGCGGCGCGAGCCAAACCTCTGGGCGTGGAGGTCGTCGATGTGCGTCTGCGCCGCATCGACTTCGCCCCTGAGATATCCGAGTCCGTGTATCGCCGTATGGAGGCCGAACGCAAGCAGGAAGCAAACAGGCTCAGGGCGACGGGTACCGCCGACAGCGAGCGCATCCGCGCCCAGGCTGATCGCGAACGTGCGGAACTGGTGGCGGATGCGTATTCCAAGGCGCAGGCCATACGCGGCGAGGGTGACGCCGAGGCGGCGCACATCTATGCCGAGGCTTATGGCAAGAACCCCGACTTCTTTGCATTCTTCAAGAGCATGGAAGCCTATAAAGACGCATTTGCCAATGGCGACGGTACGCTGGTTCTGAGCCCGCGTTCCGATTTCTTCAAATACTGGCGCTCCGCCCAGGGCAAGGCTGCGGCGCCCAATGGTGCTGCAGCCACATCCCAAGCTGCGCCTTCGCCGGCGCAGTGACTGTGCGCGGGCTTCGTCGTGCCCGCGCGCGTTTGCACCTGCCGCTTATTCGTTTATACTAACGCGTAAGTTTTTGTTTACCTTATCCGCAAGCGACTTGGCGGGCTTACGCCCCAGGTCGCTTTTTGTTTGGGACGACACATGTCCACTTGGTTGTTGCCAGAAAGCCTTGCCGATGTCTTGCCTGCGGAAGCGCGCCGCATAGAAGAGCTGCGGCGTGTTCTGCTGGACCTCTACCGTACCTATGGGTACGAGCTGGTTGCTCCGCCGTTGGTCGAGTATCTCGATTCGCTGCTATCGTCGGGCAGTAGCGATCTGGCGCTTCGCACCTGCAAGCTGGTGGACCAACTGTCGGGCCGCAGCCTGGGTGTCCGAGCCGATATGACGCCGCAGGTGTCACGCATTGATGCCCATCTGTTGAATCGGGAAGGTGTAACGCGTCTATGCTATTGCGGATCTGTACTGCATGCGCGACCGGCAGGGCTGCTTTCCGATCGCGAGCTGCTGCAGATCGGCGTGGAGCTGTTCGGCCATGCTGGTCACGAGGCGGACATCGAGATCATTGAGCTTGCGCTTGAGAGCATGGGCCGAGCCGGGCTTGCCGAGGCGCGGGTTGACTTGAATCATCCTGGTGTGGCGCGCGCTATCCTCGACGCCGATCCGGCGCTGGCGCAGGTCGGTGAAACAGTTTTCGAGTTGCTCAGCGTCAAGGACAGGCCGGCGCTGGAGGGCCTGCAGCAACGCTGGCCCGAAGTGCAGTCCACCACCGTGGACGCACTGGTGGCTTTGGTGTCGCTATATGGTGGCGCCGATGTCGTTGACCGCGCCCGGCGGGAGCTCCCGGCGCTGCCGGCCATTGCGGCGGCCCTCGACAGCCTGGAAACACTCATGCGTGCCCTCCCTGGCCACGCCTTCAGCGTGGACCTGGCCGATCTGGGCGGTGCTTATGGCTATCACTCCGCCGCGGTTTTTTCCATCTACGCCCAGGGATGGCATGAGGCCGTGGTGCGGGGCGGCCGCTACGACGGCATGGGCCGGGAGTTTGGGCGCGCGCGCCCAGCCACGGGTTTCAGCCTTGATTTGCGCAAGCTCTCTTCGGGCCTGCCGCCCGCACCGCTGGCCAGCGCAATACGCGCCCCATGGAGCAGCGACCCGGCGCTGCTGCAGATGCTGCGTGCCCTGCGCGACAGCGGAGAGATCGTCATCCAGATGCTGCCAGGGCAGTCGCAGCGGCTGGACGAATTCCATGTCGATCGCGAAGTCGCGCTGGAAGAGGGCAAATGGCTTGTCAGGGAGATACACTAGCCCCTTCCCATCGGGCGTTGTATCGTATTGGATTAATGTATCAGGCTCGGGGTTTGCGGGGCCACTTTTATTGAAGCATGAACATGAGCAAGAACATCGTGGTAATCGGCACCCAGTGGGGTGACGAAGGCAAGGGAAAGATCGTCGACTGGCTGGCCGAGTCCGCCCAGGGCGTTGTGCGTTTCCAGGGTGGCCACAACGCTGGCCACACCCTGTGGATCAACGGCAAGAAGACCATTCTGCGCCTCATTCCCTCGGGCATCATGCACGACCACGTAACCTGCTACATCGGCAATGGGGTGGTCATTTCGCCGCAGGCCTTGTTGCAGGAAATCGCCGAACTTGAACAGGCGGGCCTCGAAGTGCGCTCGCGGCTGCAGATTTCGCCGGCGTGCCCGCTGATCCTTCCCTACCACATCGCGGTCGATCAGGCCCGGGAGGCGCGCAAAGGGGAGGGCAAGATCGGCACTACGGGCCGGGGCATAGGCCCGGCCTACGAAGACAAGGTGGCGCGTCGGGCCTTGCGGGTTCAAGATCTCTATGACCCGGAGATCTTCGACGAGAAACTGGCCGAAGTCCTTGATTATCATAATTTTGTACTTACGCAGTATCTCGGCGCCCAGGCTGTGTCAACGGACGAGGTGCGCGACCTGGCCATGTCGCTTGCGCCCCAGATCGAGCCCATGGTGGCCGATGTCTCCCACAGTCTCTACCATGCCCGGAAATCGGGCCATAAGCTGTTGTTCGAGGGCGCGCAGGGCGCGCTGCTGGACATCGACCATGGCACTTATCCCTTCGTGACCAGCAGCAATTGCGTGGCTGGTGCCGCTTCCGCCGGTGCCGGCATAGGGCCTCAATCGCTCAATTACGTGCTAGGCATTGCCAAGGCCTACACCACGCGCGTGGGCGGTGGCCCATTCCCAACCGAATTGCTCGATGATACGGGGGCGAGGCTTGCAACAGTGGGCAAGGAGTTCGGTTCGGTCACGGGGCGCCCGCGCCGCTGCGGCTGGTTTGATGCCGCGGCCATGAAGCGTTCTGTCATGATCAATGGCATTTCTGGCCTGTGCATCACCAAGCTTGACGTACTCGATGGCGTGGAGCAAATCAAGATAGGCGTCGGATACCGCTACAAGGGCGAATTCCTCGATGTCCTGCCCTACGGCGCCCATGCGGCCGCCGAGGCGGAGCCTGTGCTCGAGGAAATGGCAGGCTGGACGGAATCCACCGTGGGAATTACCGAGTACGACAAGCTGCCGGTCAACGCCCGCCGCTATCTGGAGCGTATTGCCGAGGTTTGCGACGTCGCGATCGACATGGTGTCCACGGGCCCCGACCGCATGGAAACCATTGTGCTGCGCCATCCGTTCACGGGCTGATTCTTTTCAGCACGGTGCATCCGGGTTTATCATTACGATCCTTCAATGCATCGGAATGATAGACACATGAGCCTGCCACCCAGCACCGACCGAGACCTGTGGGTCACGTGGGACCACTACCATCGCCTTATAGAGCGCCTCGCTCTTATCGTGCACGAATCAGGGTGGCAGTTCGATAAGATACTCTGTCTTGCCCGGGGCGGCGTCCGCGTCGGAGACGTGTTGTCGCGTATTTACGATCTGCCGCTGGGTATCCTGGCCACGAGCAGCTATAGGGAGGCTGCCGGCACTCTGCAGGGCCAACTGGATATCGCCCAGTTCATTACCATTACGCGTGGCACGCTGGACGGAAAAGTGTTGCTTGTGGACGACATGGTCGATACCGGCATGACTTTTTCGCGGGTACGCGACCATCTGCTCAAGCAATTTCCTGCAATTACCGAAATGCGCACGGCTGTCCTCTGGTGGAAGGGGCATTCCCAAGCCACGCCCGATTATTTCGTGGAGAAGCTTCCTACCAATCCCTGGATACATCAACCGTTCGAAGACTACGACAGCCTGCGTCCCCATCAACTCGAATCCTGGGTTCGCAAGGGTGAAAGAGCCTGAGGCCTGAATATTCCTGCGAAATCCAGCACAGCCAGTGGAAGACTGGGGCGGTTCACCCTGTTGCAGCGCGCAATCAGGTGCCAAGAGCGCGTCTTTCATGCTAAAATTTCAGGTTGTCGTAAAACCATTCCTTTTCCATAAGGCTCAAGAGACTACATGCCTATCGTTCGTCTGAAAGAAAACGAGCCGTTTGAAGCTGCGCTGCGCCGCTTCAAGCGCACCATCGAAAAAAACGGTCTGCTGACCGAGCTGCGTTCGCGCGAGTTCTACGAAAAGCCCACGGCGGAACGTAAGCGCAAGCACGCAGCGGCCGTCAAGCGCCACTACAAGCGCATCCGCAGCCAACAACTGCCCCCGCGCCTGTATTGATTGATCCCTGAATCCTTCGTTCAGGAACTCCTCGCCCGTGTTGATGTCGTTGATGTCGTCGGGCGATATGTTCAGTTGCGCAAGGGCGGGGCCAATCTGCTTGGCCTGTGCCCTTTTCACAACGAAAAAAGCCCCTCGTTCACAGTAAGCCCCACCAAGCAGTTCTATCATTGCTTTGGTTGCGGTGCCCATGGTAGCGCCATTACCTTCCTGATGGAGCATACAGGGGCCAGCTTTCCCGAAGCGGTTCGCACACTCGCCTCAAGTGTGGGTCTCGCCGTACCCGAAACGCCTCGCAGCCCGCGCCAACGCGAAGCCGACAAGCGTCAGAAAGAAGAAATTTCTCGCCATCAGCAGGTGCTGGATATGGCGCAAGCCCACTACACGGATGCGCTCAAGCGCTCACAGCCTGCCATCCATTACCTGAAGCAGCGTGGCTTGAGTGGCGAGACGGCTGCCCGTTTCGGACTGGGCTGGTCGGGTAACGACAGGCGTGGGCTGGCCTCGGTTTTTCCACATTATGAAGATGCCGTTCTGGTGGAGTCCGGCCTCGTTATCGAGGCGGAGGACGGCCGCCGCTACGATAGATTTCGGGAACGCGTCATGTTTCCCATCCGCAATACGCGTGGCAAGCTCATCGGGTTTGGCGGGCGCATTATCGGCAAAGGCGAGCCCAAGTATCTGAATTCACCGGAAACCACGCTATTTTCCAAGGGGCACGAGCTGTATGGATTGTGGGAGGCGCGTGCCGGCATCCGCAGCGAAGGCCATGTACTGGTCGTAGAGGGGTATATGGACGTGGTGGGGCTGGCACAGCACGGCCTGGGCAATGCCGTGGCGACACTAGGCACATCGACCACGCCCCATCACATTCAAAAGTTGCTCAGGGCCAGCAACCGTATTGTGTTTAGCTTTGACGGCGACAAGGCTGGACGGCGTGCGGCATGGCGCGCGCTTACAACATGCCTGCCGCTTGTGCGCGACGATATTTCCATGCGTTTTCTCTTTCTGCCCGCCGAGCATGACCCGGATTCCTATATCCGCAATTTCGGCGCCGAGGCCTTCAGGGCCACTGTGTCCGAGGCCATGCCGCTGTCCCGGTTCATGCTGGAGGAGTTGGCATCGCGTCACGCCATGGACGAGGCCGAGGGCCGTGCTGCCTGCGTGCACGAAGCGAAGCCGCTGCTTGCGCTGCTTCCCGAAGGTACACTTCGGCTTCAGATAGAAC
Source organism: Allopusillimonas soli (assembly GCF_004153445.1). Taxonomy (GTDB): domain Bacteria; phylum Pseudomonadota; class Gammaproteobacteria; order Burkholderiales; family Burkholderiaceae_B; genus Allopusillimonas; species Allopusillimonas soli. The sequence continues at coordinate 643,728 of NZ_SDQC01000002.1, read as the reverse complement.
GCGAGTTTGCGCGCATGGTAATGCTTACGCCGGAAGAACTGGCTGCGATGCTGGAAGCCTCCCCGGTGCAGGCAGAGCCGCTGCAAATCCATCCGCCATCGCAGGGCATAGTGCCCAGCGATATCGGGCGCGGCGGTATCGCTCCGGTTTCTCGCAGCGAGCCGGTCAGTCGTGAAGCCGGCATGCCTCCCGCCTATCTGGACGAGGGCCTTGACGCGTTGGTGTCAGGGCACGGCCAATGGGCAGCGGACAGTATTTTGCCAGGCTATTCGGAAGAAAGCAGCCAGGCGGCCCCGTATCACGGCAGCCCGGGCGCACACAATCCCGGAACTGGGCGCTACACCGGGCGCGGGCGACCGACCAGGGGGGCGCGCACTGTCACACCGCTGGCCAAGCGCCTGCTTCGTCTGCTGCTTGCACATCCCCAGATCGTCGACGCGCTGGGGGACCAGCAGCTTGAAATTCTGCAACAAGGCCCCCATCTTGTACTGGTAAGAGACCTGATTACGCTGGCAAATATGAGCGGTGCCAGGCATGCGGGCGCTTTGCTGCAAGCGGCGGACCCGGGCTCGGCGCTGGCGGATGTGCTGGCATCTCTCACACCAGAGCTGCTTGCCGAGGAAGAACTACCTGACCCGCAGGCCGAGTGGAATGATGCCTTGCTGCGCATGGAACTTGCCGCGATCAGGGCTGAGCAGTCCGCATTGGTCGAATCAGGCTTGAAAGACGAATTTTCTCGCAGGCGTTATCAGGAGTTGACGCGTCGTATTACATTGTTGAATACAAATGTGCCGACGCAATAAGTACAGTAAAATAGAAAGTTTCGTGCATTAGCGGTGCACCCAAGTAGCAAAAAAGCGGGTATTGACCTCGTCAGTCCATTTTGCCTTGCATGCCAATAAGCCAAGGAAGGGTTACCGGATAACAGGACGGCAGTGGTTGGTATCGGCCCATTGCGATGGGTGTGCGGGCGCGAAACGTATTTGCACCGCGGCACGCGCCAGGTAATTTTCCTGCGGCGCGTGTCTGTGTCTACGGAAAACATTATGACCAAAGATACCGGTAACACCTCCCAGGCAACCGACGAGGTTGTCAAGAAAGCCAACACAGCAGCGGCCAAGGGTGCTGACAAGGCGACAGCCGCTGCGGGAGGGGCCAAGGCCGTCAAGAAGGCCGCGACACGAAAGACGTCCAAGAGCGCCGATGCGACCGAAAAGCCGGCACGCAAGCGCGCGGCCAAGTCTGGCGCCGCAGGTACGGCAAAGGCTGCAACCCGGCCTGTTCCCTCAGGTCGTCGGCCGGGGCGTCCCTCCAAGAACGCCAACAATGATGGCGTCGATTTCACGGATGATGACAACGGTGACGCCGAGGTAATCCCCGATCTCAAGCCTCTGCCAAAACGCGGCAAGCGAGGCAAAGGTGACAAGGATGTGCCCACTCGCAGCCAGATGACGCCGGAAGAGCAGGAGGCGCGTCGCAATCGGCTCAAGATCCTGATCAAGCTGGGCAAGGACCGCGGCTACCTCACTTACGGCGAAATCAATGATCATCTGCCCGATGATCTCGTCGATGCCGAAGCCATTGACGGCATTATCAGTACCTTCAGCGACATGGGCATCTCGGTCTACGACCAGGCTCCCGACGCCGAGACGCTGCTAATGAGCGACAATGCGCCTGTTGCGTCCAGTGACGACGATGTCGAGGACGAGGCCGAGGCTGCGCTGACGACTGTCGATTCCGACTTCGGCCGTACGACCGACCCCGTTCGCATGTACATGCGGGAAATGGGCACGGTCGAACTGCTCACGCGCGAAGGCGAAATCGAAATCGCCAAGCGCATCGAGGACGGGCTCAAGCATATGGTCATGGCCATTGCCGCCTGCCCGACCACGGTCAATGAAATCCTGCAGTATGTGCAGCGCGTGCGGGATGGGCAGGCCCAGATCGACGAGGTGGTCGACGGCCTCATCGACCAGGAAGGCGAGGAGTACGCAGGTGCCGGCGTGTCCGTGGATAGCGATGGCGAGGATGATGGCCCCGCCGGTGGCATGAGCAGTAAGCAGCTTGAATATCTGCGCAGCAAGTCGCTCAAGAAGTTCGAGATCATCGGTCAATGGTTCGAGAAGATGCGCAAGGCGTTCGAGCGCGACGGCTATCAGTCGTCCGAGTACGTCCAGGCACAGGAGGCCATTCTCACCGAGCTCATGGGTGTACGTTTTACCGCCAAGATGGTCGAGAAGCTTGCCGACACCCTGCGCGAGCAAGTTGGAGAAGTGCGCAAGCTCGAGCGGGCGGTTTTGCACACATGTGTGGATCGCGCGGGCATGCCACGGGCACATTTCATCAAGGCCTTCCCAGGCAATGAGACCAATCTCGACTGGGTGCTCGAGGAAGTGGCTGCGGGGCATTCGTATTCCGAGACGCTGGAACGGCATGTGCCGGCCGTGCAGGAACTGCAGCAGAAGCTTATCGACCTGCAAGCAAGCGTGGTGTTGCCTCTGAAGGACCTGAAAGACGTCAACAAGCGCATGGCCACGGGCGAAGCCAAGGCCCGCAAGGCCAAGCGTGAAATGACGGAAGCCAACCTGCGACTGGTCATTTCCATTGCCAAGAAGTACACCAACCGTGGGCTGCAGTTCCTGGATCTTATCCAGGAGGGCAATATCGGGCTGATGAAGGCGGTGGACAAGTTTGAATACCGGCGCGGCTACAAGTTCTCAACGTATGCCACCTGGTGGATACGCCAGGCCATCACGCGTTCCATTGCGGATCAGGCCCGTACCATCCGTATTCCGGTCCATATGATCGAAACCATCAACAAGATGAACCGGATCAATCGGCAGATTCTTCAGGAAACGGGAGCGGAACCCGATCCGGCGACCCTGGCGCAGAAGATGGACATGCCGGAAGACAAGGTGCGCAAAATCCTGAAGATTGCCAAGGAGCCCATTTCCATGGAAACGCCCATCGGGGATGATGACGATTCCCATCTGGGCGATTTCATTGAAGATACGGGCACGCTGTCTCCCTCCGAATGGGCGCTGCATGGCTCGATGCGTGATGTGGTCAAGGAGGTTCTGGACTCCCTGACCCCGCGTGAAGCCAAGGTTTTGCGCATGCGTTTCGGCATTGAAATGAGCACCGACCAGACGCTGGAAGAGGTCGGCAAGCAGTTCGATGTCACGCGCGAACGCATTCGCCAGATTGAAGCCAAGGCGTTGCGCAAGTTGCGTCATCCCAGCCGGGCTGACAAGCTCAAGAGCTTTCTTGAAGGGCAGTAGTGTTTCTTGGATCCGTTCGTCGCGGACAGGCCTGACCTGCCGCGCAAAGCGCCCCGGCGATGTTTCATCGCCGGGGTTTTTGTTTTAGTTGAAGTTAGCGACAGGATTGTCCGGTGAGGGCTGGCGCCTGGATGTCATCAGCTGGTTGGTCAGCACTCGGGGAGGTTGACTGCCAGCCCGCCTTGGCTGGTTTCCTTGTATTTTGTGCTCATTTCCTCACCGGTCTGGCGCATGGCTTCAATGCAATTGTCCAGCGGCATGAAATGCGTACCATCGCCTCTCAAGGCCAGCGATGCCGCGGTTACGGCCTTGGTGGCGCCTATCCCATTGCGCTCGATGCAGGGTACTTGCACCAGACCGCCCACCGGATCGCATGTCATGCCAAGATGGTGCTCCAGCGCGATTTCAGCAGCATTCTCGATTTGACGGGGTGTTCCGCCCAGTACCGCACAGAAGCCCGCCGCCGCCATCGAGGCTGCCGAACCCACTTCACCTTGACATCCGGCTTCTGCCCCAGAAATCGATGCCCGATACTTGATCAAGCCGCCGATTGCTGCCGCCGTAAGCAGAAAATCGGGAACCTTTTGGGGATCGGCGCCTCTGCAGTGGTCCAGGTAATACCGCAGTACGGCCGGCAGCACACCCGCCGCGCCGTTGGTGGGTGAAGTCACCACTTTGCCACCGGCGGCATTTTCCTCGTTCACAGCCATGGCATAGACACTGAGCCAGTCATTGGCCGCATGGGGCTGGGCGCGCTGACTATTTCGTTCACTTTCGAGCTGACGCCGCATGGCCGCGGCTCGCCGATTGACCTTGAGGCCGCCTGGCAACTGGCCTTCGGCGTTCAGCCCGCGTTCGATACACGCATCCATGGCTTTCCATAGTGCAGTAACGCCTGCCTGCACCTGCGTGGCAGGGCGCTCGGAGCATTCGTTGGCAAACTTCATCTGGGCGATGGTAAGGCCGCTTTCCTCCGCCATCTGCAGCATCTGCGCGGCGCTGTCGAATGGATATGGCCAATGCTGCCTGCGGTCTCCGGAATCAGCCGTGGGATGTTCGCGCTCGCTGGCGGTGACAACAAAGCCCCCACCGATGGAGTAATACGTTTCACTGACACAGACCCGCCCATCTGATTGCAAGGCTTCGAAGATAAGGCCATTGGCATGTCCGGGCAGCGCCGGGCCGTAGTTAAAGACGATATCGGCTTGCGGGTCGAACGCCAGGTGGGGCAGGCCCGAATGCCGCAATACCTTGTGTTCGCGAAGTGCGACGAGCTGTGAATCTGCCGCGTCGAGATCCAGTGTGGCGGGGGCATGGCCTAGCAAGCCCAGGCAGACCGCGCGGTCCGTGGCATGGCCGCGGCCAGTGTAGGCCAGCGATCCGTACAACGTTACGCGCACGCGGGCTGCATTGCGCGCGGCGTCGTGATCGCGTAGCAGCGAGAGAAAGCGTACCGCCGCGGTCATGGGGCCCATGGTGTGCGAGGAGGACGGGCCCACGCCAATCTTGAAGACGTCGAATATGCTGAGAAACATCGGCTGCCTTGTCTGAATTAAAACGGATGGCGGTTGCGGACGTATGCTCTGCGGTCCGGGCGATGCCGAACCTTGCGTTATCTCGCGGGAGCATCCTGTTGTGCCATAGTGATAATGATAGCGGGAATGCAATGTCTCGGGTTGGCAGCACCGCAGGCCGCGCTAGAATGTCTCTACTTTGAGACACCGAGGAGAAGACATGGACCAAGTGAGCACTACTGTTGCCGTCCTGGTGGGAAGCCTGCGCAAGGCATCCATCAATCGCAAGATCGCGCTGGGCCTCCAGCAGCTTGCCCCAGCCAGCCTGTCGCTCGAGATTGTGGAAATAGGCCATCTTCCACTCTACAACCAGGATTACGATGACAACTCACCCGAGTCCTATACGGCGTTCCGACAGAAAATTCTGGCGTCTGGCAGCGTGTTGTTTGTCAGCCCGGAGCATAACCGGGGTATGCCGGCCGCGCTCAAGAACGCAATCGACATCGGATCGCGTCCGTACGGGAAAAGCGTGTGGTCCGGCAAGCCGGGCGCCGTCATTACCGCGTCGCCGTCCATGGTCGGCGGCTTCGGATCGAGCCAGCAGATTCGCCAGTCCCTGGCATGCCTGAACGTTTTGACCATGCCCAACCCTGAAACCTACCTGGGCCAAGCCGACAAACTCTTCGATCCCGCCGGGCAACTGACTGAAACGGGACAGGCGCTGCTGTCCAGTTTCATCGAACATTACGCACAATGGGTGCAACGTTTTTAGGAGACGACCATGGCCTGGACCATAGACCTGAACTGCGATATGGGCGAGAGTTTTGGCGTATGGGTCATGGGACATGACCTGGATGTGCTTCCGCACGTCACCTCGGCTAATATTGCCTGCGGCTTCCATGCGGGGGACCCCGCCACAATGCGCAAGACGGTCGAGGCGGCTTTACGGCACGGCGTCGCCCTGGGCGCTCATCCAGGGCTGCCCGATCTCATGGGATTCGGACGCCGCAGCATTCCCGTCAGGCCCGATGAGGCCTATGACATGGTTGTGGTGCAGGTAGGGGCGCTGGCGGCCGTCGCAGCCAGCCAGAATGCGCGGCTGCATCATGTGAAGGCACACGGCGCCTTGTACAACATGGCCTCGCGCCAGCGGGAGTTGGCGATGGCCATCGCCCAGGCGGTGCATGATGTCGACAATACCCTGGTGCTTTACGCTCTGGCAGGCAGCGCGCAGGTCGATGCGGCGCGCGAGGTCGGTCTGGCCGTGGCGCAAGAGGTGTTCGCCGATCGCAGCTATCAGGACGATGGCAGCCTGACGCCGCGCACGCAGCCTGGCGCCATGATCGAGGATGTGGACGCTTCTGTCAGGCAGGTGCTGCGCATGGTGACTGAAGGCAAAATTCGAAGCCAGCAGGGAACCGATATTTCAGTTCAAGCTGACACATTGTGTATACATGGTGATCAACCTGGGGCGGTAGAATTCGCCAAAGTGATACGGCAGGCGCTGGCTGAAGCCGATATCGGTGTGGGCACCGTCGACGCTTAGATGGTTGGCCGGCTGCGACGGCGCATGCCGCACAATGCCCAGTGCACCGTCATGCCCAGGATCAGACCCCAAAATGCGCTGCCTATGCCAAGCAGAACGAGACCCGACGCCGTGGCCATGAAGGTCACGAGGGCCGCTTCGCGCCCGTGTTCGTCAGCCAGGGCTGCCGACAGGCTGTTGCCGATCGTGCCGAGCAGCGCCAGCCCCGCGATGGCGGCAACGAGCTCCTTGGGAAAGGCTGCAAACAATGCAACCACGCTGGCGCCGAACACGCCCGTGAGCAGATAGAAAGTGCCTGCCCAAACCGAAGCCTTGTAACGCTGGTCTGCGTTGGGGTCGGCATCGGGGCTCATGCAAATGGCTGCCGTGATGGCAGCGAGGTTGAATGCGTAGCCGCCAAAAGGCGCCAGAACAAGACCGGTAAGGCCCGTCCAGCTAATCAATGGCGAGGCGGGTGTCTGGTAACCATTGGCGCGCAGCACTGCCAGGCCGGGTATGTTCTGCGATGTCATGGTTACTACAAACAGGGGCAGGCCGACGCCCAGCAGCGCCTGCCATGAGAATCGAGGCATGGTGAACTCAGGCCATGCAATCGCCCAGGAAAGCGTGTCGGTGTGCACCAGGCCAAGCGCTACGGCGGCAATACTTCCTGCCGCCAAGGCAACGGGTACTGTATAGCGCGGTAGCCACAGGCGTCCGGCCAGATAGGCCAGAAACATGATACCAGTCAGGGCCCAACGGCTTTGCATGGCAATAAAGAGATCCATGCCGAAGCGCAGCAGGATGCCCGCGAGCATGGCAGCCGCGATGTGGCGCGGCATGTATTGCATGAGTTTCTGAAACCAGCCCGTTACCCCGCTCAGTGTGATAAGCAACGATGAAAACAAAAAAATGCCAATGGCCTGACCCATGTCGAGGCCTGAGAGGCTGGTGGCCAGCAGGGCCGCGCCAGGTGTGGACCACGCGGTAAGGACGGGGCTGCGATAGCGCAGCGACAGGCCGATGCAGCTCGCGCCCATGCCTATGCCCAATGCCCACATCCAGGAATTGAGTTGGGCGGGGGTCGCGCCAACGGCGCTGGCCGCCTGAAAAATAATGGCCACGGAGCTGGTGTAGCCAACCAGTACGGCAATGAAGCCCGCTGAGAGGTGAGAGATCCGGAACACGTTGTTCACTTCATATCCGTCATGCTGCCTGTGGCGAGATCGTTATGCTATCACCCCGGCAGGAGCATGAGGTTGAGGCGTGTGCGGTCTTGGATGGCATCTTTTAAATGATATGTTATAACATTGCATTTTTTAAATAGACAAGAGGCATGACATGTCGATAAAACTCCGCGCGCTAACCATTGCAATTGCCTCCGCGCTTGCAGCACAGGCGCATGCCCATCAGGGCGATGCGAAGACCGGGAGAGGCGTTACAGAACTGTCCGCGGTTACGGTCCGGGCCTATCCGTTGAGTGGCGACGGTGGTACGGCTATATCGGCGGATACCCTGGACGGCTCGTCGCTGCTGTTGGCAGGCCAGGCCACATTGGGCCAGACTCTTGACGGGTTGCCAGGTGTCCATTCAGACACTTTCGGCGGCGGCGCAAGCAGGCCCGTGATACGTGGACAGACGGCGCCGCGCGTCAAGGTGCTGTCCGATGGTTCGGAGCTCATGGACGCCTCAAGCGTATCTCCCGACCACGCAATCACAAGCGAGCCCATGCTTGCACGCCGCATCGAAGTCCTGCGAGGGCCTGCAACCCTGTTGTATGGCGGAGGAGCCATTGGCGGCGTGGTCAATGTGCTTGATAACCGTATTCCTGAGGCGATGCCCGAAAACGGTCTTGAGGGCATGGTCCGTGTTAGCGGAGCCACGGGCTCGGACGAACGAACGGGGGCCTTTGGCCTGACTGCCGGGGGCAACAATATTGCCGTGCACGTCGAAGGCCTCAAGCGCCGTGCCTCCGATTATCAAGTGCCCGATTGGCCTGGAGGGCGCCTTAAGGGTTCGTTCGAACAGACCGAAACAGGTAGCGTAGGCTTGTCCTGGATAGGCAGCCGCGGCTACGCGGGGCTCGCTTACACCCATACCTATCGTAAGTATGGGCTGCCGGGGCACGAACATGAATACGAGGGCTGCCACCCTCATGGCTCCCACCTGCATTGCGGCGGGCATCATGATCACGACGACCATGACGAGCACGGGGAGCATGACGATCATGATCATGGCCATGGGCACGAAGAACACGATGCTCCTTTCGTGAAACTGCGCAGCGACCGCATGGATTTTCGTGCTGCCTATCGCGAACCATTCACTGGCGTGCGCGAGATTCGGCTGCGCGCGGGTCTGACCGACTACCAACACCAAGAGATCGAGGGCCGCGAGGTGGCCACCACATTCAAGAACCGTGGCCATGATGCCCGCATCGAGCTGGAACACCAGCCGCTCGCAGGCTGGCGAGGCGTGCTGGGCCTACAGGAAGGGCGCAGCGATTTCAGTGCCCTGGGCGAAGAGCGATTCATACCGCGATCCGTGACGCAAAGCGCCGGCATATTCCTGCTTGAGCGTTATGCCTTGGCAGATTGGCAGTTCGAGCTTGGTGCCCGCCACGACTGGCAGTCGGTCGATCCTGATTCAAGCCAGCCGGCAAGAAATATGGAGGGAACCTCATTATCGGCCGGCGCGACATGGCATTTCGCGCCGGCATATGCACTCGCCTTGTCGGCTTCGCGTTCGCAACGCCTGCCTACCGCCCAGGAACTCTATGCCAACGGCATCCATCTAGCGACAAATACATATGAACTGGGCAACGCAAGCCTTGATCGCGAAACCTCGCACAATCTGGAAATCAGCCTACGCAAGCAAGCGGGACGCCTGCGCTACACGCTGACAGCGTTCCACAATCATGTCAAAAACTATATCTATGCCGACACGCTGGACCGCCACGAAGATTTTCGTCTTATCTCCTATGCCCAGCGCGATGCCACGTTCGACGGACTGGAAGCGGAGGTTAACTACCGTCAGAATCGCCATCTGACCTGGGGCGTCTTTGGTGATCTCGTACATGGAAAACTTGAGGGTGGCGATAATTTGCCCCGCATTCCTGCAGCCCGCGCCGGCCTGCGCCTGCGCGCCGACTGGAACCGCTGGTCGGCCGATATCGAAGCTTATCGCGTGTTCAAGCAAGACCATGTGGCGGACTACGAGTCCAAGACTCCCGGATACAACATGGTCAATCTGGGCATAGCCTACGAAGGCCGGATGGGCGCGAGCGACTATACGGTTTATTTCAGAGCCAGCAATTTGTTTGACGAAAAAGCATACAACCATGCTTCGTTCATCGCCAACAAAGCGCCGCTGCCCGGCAGACGCCTCATGCTGGGCGCCAGCGTAAGCTACTGACGGGATAGAAAGCGGGGCAATTGCGGCAGGTGCTGTGCGCCTGCCGCGCGACAGCATCCATCATACATGGTCAGTCACCAGGTATTGCACTTGCTGGCAGCTTCCGAAGCAGGCTCGCCAATTTCGCAACTGGAGGCACATCATGCAGCATACCCGACCTGGCCCATGGTTGATCGCCATGGCCGTTCTATGTTTTGGACTTGGGTTGGCGCTTCTCATTGGCGGCGTGTGGCTGGCCGCACTGGGCGGGTCGTGGTTTTATCTTTGTACGGGTATGGTGCTTGTAGCGATATCCGTGCTCCTGTATAGGCGAAAGGCGAGCGCGCTCTGGCTGTACGCGGCCTTGGCGCTGGCAACTCTGGCCTGGTCCGTATGGGAAGTGGGCCTTGATTGGTGGCCGTTGGCCGCACGTCTTGATCTGGTCTTTGTTCTCGGCCTTCTATTGCTTGCCCCATGGACGGTCCGTTCGCTCACTCGCGAACACGGGGGGGGAAGCGACGAGACGACTCAGCAGCGCAATCAAGCGGCATATAGACGCGTGCGCATTCCTCTCGCCTCCGTGCTGGTCGTCACAATAGGCGTATGCATTGCATCCTGGTTGACACAACCGCATACGATCGAGGGCAGACTACCGGACCGGCACGCGGTGCTGGATGCGCCCGGGGGAAGCATGACAGCGGGAGAGTGGCCCGCATACGGGCGCACGGGCAAGGGGCAGCGTTTTTCACCACTGGCCCAAATTACTCCCGACAATGTGCGCGGGCTGGATATCGCCTGGCACTATCATACGGGCGATGTGAAGCGGGGAAAGTCCGATCCCGAAGAAACGACTTTCGAGGCAACGCCGCTGAAAATAGGTGAACGCCTGTTTCTTTGCACCCCCCATCAGTCGGTGATTGCCTTGGATGCCAGTAGTGGCGATGAGATCTGGCGCTACGACACGCAGGTGGCGAAAGATCTGACACTGCAGCATCTTACCTGCCGTGGGTTGTCCTATTTCGGAGGAGGTCCTGCGGCACCATCGGGCGGCGCTGAGACAATGTCTTCTGGTACCGATGTTCCGACCGCCAGCGCTGCGAGGCACGCGACTGCCGCTCGCATCGGCCCCGTTTCGGATCGCTGCGACGCCATGCTCTTCATGCCCACCGCAGATGGCCGCATCATTGCATTGAATCCCGATGATGGCAAAGTTTGTAAGGATTTCGGTGGCGGCACCGGGCAGATTAATCTTTGGGAACATATGCCCAACGTGAAGCCTGGCTCTTACTACTCAACCTCTCCGGTCGTAGTGACACGGTCACTCATCATTGTAGGTGGCACGGTCCTCGATAATGTGTCCACTCACGAGACATCAGGTGTCATTCGGGCCTTCGATGTGCGAACCGGTGAACTTGTCTGGAACTGGGATTCCGGCAATCCCGACAGCACTCGGCCTCTGGGCGAGGGAGCAACCTACACAGCCAATTCGCCTAACAGCTGGTCCATTTCCAGTGTAGATGAAAGCTTGGGTATGGTCTATGTGCCTATGGGCAATGCGCCGCCAGATCAGTGGGGAGCTGATCGCAGCGAGTCCGAGGAGAAGTATTCTTCTTCGGTTGTGGCACTGGACTTGGAGACAGGTCGTGTGCGCTGGGTATTTCAAACCGTACACCACGATTTGTGGGACTATGACGTCCCTTCGCAGCCTAGCCTGGTAGATCTGAAGATTGGCGGCAAAACCGTACCCGCCTTGGTGCAAGCCACTAAGCAGGGAGAACTGTATGTGCTGGATCGACGCACCGGCAAGCCGGCCTTGCCCGTCACGGAGCAGCCGGCGCCTAGTCGATCCCAGCAGGGCGATCATGTTTCGCTGACTCAGCCAGTCTCTAAGCTATCATTCAATCCTCCCAAACTGACCGAAGCTTCAATGTGGGGTGCCACGCTTCTTGATCAATTGGCATGCCGCATTGAGTTCAAACGGCTTCGGTACGAGGGGCGTTACACGCCTCCAAGCACCCGCGGCAGCCTGATCTACCCTGGCAACTTTGGCGTATTCAACTGGGGTGGTATTGCCGTGGATCCCCAGCGTCAGGCCGCCTTTACCACGCCCGCTTACCTCGCCTTTGTTTCCAGGCTGGTGCCGCGCAAAGATGACAAGACTTTCTATGTCCAGGGAAACAAGCGACCCTTTGGCAGCCTGCCGGCATTGAATGAAAACTTTGGCGCACCATACGCCGTACAGCTTTATCCTTTTCTGTCCCCACTGGGGATTCCGTGTCAGGCCCCGCCCTGGGGCTATGTGGCTGGCGTTGATCTGAATGAAGGCAGAATTGTCTGGATGCACAAAAATGGCACCGTGCGCGACAGCTCTATGCTGCCGTTGCCGTTTCGCATGGGTGTGCCTTCTCTTGGAGGGCCGCTCGTAACCGGGGGTGGCGTGGCATTTCTTTCTGGAACGATCGACAACTACGTTCGCGCCTACGACATGGCCACGGGTGAGCAGCTATGGGAAAGCCGTTTACCCGCTGGCGGGCAAGCCACTCCTATGACGTATATGGGCAGCGATGGCCGCCAGTATATTGTTGTGGTGGCCGGCGGGCATGGCTCGCTGGGCACCAAGGTCGGCGATGATGTGATTGCCTATGCCCTGCCGCCTGACTGATCGCAGGAATGGGCATGACAAGATTGCACATTCAACGCGTGGCATCCTGGCGGTGGTCGCTGTCCAGGGTGCCGCGCCGGGCGTAATCCAACCAGAAAAGTACGCCGAGTACGCTGAACAATACGGTACTCGCCGCATATAGTATGAACGGAATGAAAGACTGTTCCATGTTGTATCTCCAGTGCTTGCTGCGGCGACGATCAGCAAGTGGCGTACCTGAAAGAGGGCGTGACTAGGAAAAGTAACCATTGACATTCTTCACAATGGCGAGCCACAATCACATTGTGCTTAAATTAATAACTTTAAGATGTAGCGTCTTGCCATGAACAAAGCGTCAATATTTCGCAAGAGCCGAATGCCGCTGTATCTGCAGGTGGCCAAGTTGATGCGGCAGGAAATAGAGAATCAGGCTTGGCGATACGGAGAGCAGATTCCCACGTTGGATGAGCTGGAAAACGAATACAAAGTGTCGCGCATCACGCTTCGTGCGGCGTTGACGCAACTCGAGGAACAGGGGCTGATCCATCGTACCCGTGGCTTGGGGACATTCGTGGCGAAGGATCTGTCGCAGCAGCGGTGGTTTCGATTACCCAATAATCTGGACCAACTGGTAGACGCCGTCGCGGATCTCAAAATACGCCGCCTGCCTATTGATGCGAGCATTCCGGCCCTGACGCCGGTTTTCGAGTCGGGCGAGCCGGCCCCGGCGTATCAGCGCATGCGCCGTGTGCATTATCACGAGAATATTCCTTACTGCCTGATCGACATTTATCTCGATCAGCGGCTGTTTGATCGGGATCCGGAAGGATTCAGCAGCAACCCGGTGGTGCCCCAGATCGCTGCACTGCCCGACATGACGGTGTCGCAGGCGCGGCAGATGATGCGGATCACTGTCTCCAACGAGGACACCGCTGCGCATCTGGACATAGGCGTAGGAGACCCAATAGCCGATGTGACGCGGGGTCTGCTGGATGCCAAGGGCTGCATTGTCTATTTCGCGCACATTCAGTATCCCGCGCAGATGATTTATATCGACCTTGATCTCATGCAAGGCGTCAGAAAACGTTCGACCGGAAGCTGAGCCATGGCAAAACGAAAAAACCGCGCTCCTGCATTGCGCACAGTGTTCTGGGCGGTGTTTCCCTTCGCCTGCCTTGTCGCATTCTGGGCGCTGCTGCGCGCTTCGGGGTTGATTAACCCCGGGTTGCTGCCGTCACCAGGCAGCGTCCTGGCGGAGTTCTGGCAGCGGCTTACGCAGGGTGAGTTATTGCTCAATATCTGGATGTCGAGCCAGCGCGTGGTGCTGGGCCTGATTCTTGGCATGCTGGCCGCCATTCCTGTGAGCTTTTTGATTGGCTGGTATAGACCTTTGCGCCGCTTCTTCGATCCGCTCATCAATTTTTTTCGAGCGCTTCCGCCCATTGCCCTGATTCCCCTGGCCATCGTGTATCTAGGCATCGGTGAAGTCGCCAAGGTTGCCATCCTGTTTTATGCGGCGTTCTTTGCGGCCGTGATCGTCATGTACGAAGGCATGATGCAGATCAGCCCGGTTTATGTGCGTGTTGCGCGCACGCTTGGCGCAAGCGATTTCGAGATTTTCTCCAAGGTGATGGTTCCGATGTCGGTGCCGCACATGCTGACCGCCTTGCGCGTAGCGCTCGGTGTGGCATGGGCCACGCTGGTGGCATCCGAGCTGGTGGCCGCTCAGGAGGGGCTGGGTGCGATGATACAGGATGCATCGTCTTTTTTTGACTTGACCACAATCTATCTGGGCATTATCTGCATAGGTGCCCTGGCGCTTTTCATGGACCTCATATTGCGCAAGATTTCGGCTGTGGCGGTTAGCTGGCAGGACAAGCACACGGGGTAGGGTATGCAGGAAAAAGTAGAGCGTATACGGTTCAGCAATGTATCCATGCAATTCGAGACCGATGCAGGATTGCTGGAGGTGGTTCGCGACATGAGCCTGTCGATAAGGCAGGGCGAGTTCATTTCTCTGGTGGGGCCATCGGGGTGCGGCAAAACAACGCTGCTTAACATGGCAGCCGGCTTCATACGACCGACCTCCGGTTCCGTCACCATCGACGGCAAGGAAATTTCGGAACCAGGGCCAGACCGAGGCGTCATGTTCCAGGAATACGGCGTGTTTCCCTGGCTGACAGTGGAAGAGAACATAGGCTTTGGCTTGAACCTAAAGATCAACAAGCATCTTACAGCCGATGAGAAAAAGCGCACCATTGACCAATACCTGGATCTCATGGGTCTGGCGGATTTTCGCAAAGCCTATCCGAAGACATTGTCGGGCGGGATGCGCCAGCGCCTGGCGTTGGCGCGCACCTATGCCGTTCACCCTCAGTTCATTCTTATGGATGAACCCTTCGGCGCCTTGGATGCCCAGACGCGCAGCGCCATGCATGACCTGTTGCTTAACGTGCTGACCGAGGAAGGCAAGACGGTATTGCTGATAACACATTCGGTTGAAGAGGCCGTCTATCTATCGAGCAGGGTCATGATTATCTCGGCCCGGCCTTCGCGCATACGCGAGGTGGTTGATATTCCATTTTCATACCCGCGTGATCGCAGCCTGCTGTCAACGCCGGAGTTCAATGCGTTGCGTTCCAAGATATACGACTCGGTCATGCAGGAATATGCAGCACAAGAGGCGCTGGGCAAAGCGACTCTGCAGTAAGGCAGGACCTTCAAAAACAGATGAGGAGACTCGAGATGAAGCGTCGTACATTTATTCAATTGGCTGGTGCCTCCGCGCTCGCCGGCGCGTATCCAGGCCTGGCGCTAGCGCAGGAGAAAGTCAAGATCAAGGCGGGCTATCTGCATACCCTCGCGGTTGATGGTCAGATCTGGCTGGCTGATTCCATGGGCTTGTGGGAAAAGGCGGGGCTGGACATGGAGTTCGTGAAGTTCCAGACCGGCCTGGAGCTGTTCCAGGCCATGAGCGGGGGCAGCATCGATGTCCTGGCCACTGGCGCGGTGATGTCCAATTTTCCGGCGCGCGGGCGAGGCAAGGTGTTTCTGATTAACGATGTTGAGTTCGCAACTGCTCAATTGTGGGTGCACCCGGACATGGGGGTGAATTCCATTCAGGACCTCAAAGGCAAGAAAATTTCCACAACCACGGGAACCACGGCCCATGTCTTTCTTGACAAGGCATTGCGGGCAAACGGCCTGGATCCGGCCAAGGATGTCGACATCGTGAATCAGCGCATGCCGGATGCCGTGACTGCCTTCATTTCCAAGGCTGTGCCTGCCGTGGCACTGTGGGTCCCATTCAATATTTCGGTCAAGAAGCGCAACCCAGACGCCAAGATGCTGGTGGATGCGTCAAGCTTTTATCCTGAGGCAGCCATCGTGGGCGGATGGGCGGCGCGCAACGATTATTATGAGAACAACAAGGACGCGCTCAAGCGCATCATCAAGGCCTGGGCTCAGGCCAATGATCACATGGTGAATAACGCCAAGGAGTCGATCGAACTGCTGCAGAAAAAATACTATCCCAATGTTCCGCTTTCGGACATCCAGGAGCAGTACAAGGCACAGAAGATGTTCACTTCGCAGGACTGGGTGAAACTCTACGAAGATGGAACGGTCACCAAGTGGCTGCAGCAGGTTACCGATTTCTTCATCGACTTTGCCAAAATAAATAATGCCGTGCCGGCATCCAAATACTTCGACCCTTCTCTTTACCTGGACGTGGTGAAATCTTGAGCGCCCGCCTGAGCGTGACCAGGGCTCAAGCCCTGGTCTTCCGCGCCCCGATTTCCGAGCCAGTCCGGACGTCGTTCGGCACCATGCTCGACCGGCCCGCCGTACTGGTTCGCGTCGAGGATGTGGATGGCGAGGTCGGCTGGGGCGAGGCATGGTGCAACTTCCCAGCCGTCGGGGCGGAGCATCGCGCACGCATGTTCGACAGCTGCGTGGCACCGATACTCACAGAACGCGCATGGGACAGCCCGAGCCAGTTGTTTGAAACGCTGGTGGCGCGACTGCGTGTGCTGGGCATACAAAGTGGCGAGCCTGGCACCATTGCGCAGATCATCGCTGCCACGGATATTGCGATGTGGGATCTGACCGCCAGACGGCAGCAGAAACCGCTTTGGCGAATGCTGGGCGGCGCGGGGCGCGAGGTCAACGTCTACGCTTCGGGGCTCAATCCCGTCGAGCCAGAGAAGCTGGCTGCGCGCAAGCATGATGAAGGATATCGCGCATTCAAGATCAAGGTTGGTTTCGGCGCCGATCGCGACGTGGCCAACCTGCGCGCCTTGCGCGACATGTTCGGACCTGCTGCTCAGTTGATGGTGGATGCCAATCAGGCATGGGATGTCAATACAACAGTAACAATGAGCAGATTGCTCGCGCCCATGGATCCTGTTTGGCTAGAAGAGCCGCTGTCCGCGGACAATCCTTTGCAGACGTGGCAATCGCTGGCCCGTGACTGCGCCATACCGCTGGCCGCAGGCGAAAACATGCGGGGTGTGCCGGAGTTCGAGGCGGCTGGCGCAAGCGGCGCGTTTGCCGTTATGCAGCCCGATCTGGGGAAGTGGGGAGGATTTACGGGGTGTCTGGCGGTGGCGAAGAATGTGCTTGCCCGGCACATTCTATTCTGCCCGCATTGGTTGGGAGGTGGCATAGGCCTTCTGGCGTCCATGCATCTGAAGGCAGCCGTGGGCGGCCCGGGATACGTGGAAGTGGATGCCAATCCCAATCCCCTGCGCGACATGGTCATGTCCGCACTTCCTGTGCGCGAGGGCGTTGTTGCGCTGCCCGATGCTCCAGGGCTGGGGTTGCGTCCTGATATGGATGTCCTGAAGGCTTTTCAGGTGCCCCACAACTATTGAATCGAGCCATCTGACGGCCATGAAGCGCCTCGTAATTGACATCTATCAATCGGCGTTATGGCCGGATATAGCATGATGCGGTATTTGCGGCGACCGCCGCCTGGTATTAATCCGCGAGTATTCATGTGCATGACAAATCCAACGCTGTTCCAGACGCATGTTGCCCTGCCTTGCGATTAGCAAGGCAGCAGCGTCAGCGCAAAGTACTGCTCACGGTGCGTTACGACGCCGACATCATTGCCGCCTTCAGGGCTGAAGGGCCGGGCTGGCAAACCCGCATGAACGCAGCATTGCGCAGTTGGCTCGCCGCCAAGGGCAAAGTCTGAGCACCTGCGCGCAAATGGCCTTCCATTGATCACTGTACCTCGCAGCCCCTGCCTGCGTGGGCTTGCGCAAGGTTTCAAGTGAATATCCCCAATGTTATGCACAATTCATGGGGATAACTGCGTCATTGAGTACTATTGCGCGGCGCGCCCCAGCAGCGGGCGCGCAGATGGTCATAGGCCAGATTGAAGAGGAACGTGTACGGTAGGTAAAAAAGCACTAACCCAATGTCAAGCACAAAGGCCTGCCACAATCCTATGTCCAGCCACCAGGCCGCGAGCGGAATGGCGATCAGTATCAATCCACCCTCGAAACCACAGGCATGCATGACGCGCAACCATAGCGTGCGCTGCCATCCGCGATGATTCTCCAGTCGGTCGAATGCAGCGTTGTAGATCATGTTCCAAAGCAGGGCGATCCATGCGATGGCAATGGTCAGCACACCCATGCGCATAAAGGATTTATCCATGATCCATGCCGCGGCGGGGGCCGTGATGCCTATGGCCAATGCCTCGAAAACAAAGGCATGAAGAAAGCGTTCAGTGATGGATTTCCTGGTTTGCGTCATGAATGACAGTTGCCGGGGTGGCGACAAGAAAGCGTACAAGGGCAGCGCCCATTATACGAAGCAAGGGGAAGGCCATATCCGCGCCTTCCCGATTCTTAGATGCTTAGGCGGAAATGCTGCAGCGGTCAGCTGTTTTGCCGGGATTCCAGCACAGTGCGATAGACAAGACCGCCGATCAGCCCACCAATTACGGGGGCAAGCCAAAACAGCCATAGCTGATGGATGGCCCAATCTCCCTGAAATAGTGCAACGCCGGTGGAGCGCGCTGGATTCACCGAGGTATTGCTTACGGGAATCGAAATTAAATGAATCAAGGTAAGCGCCAGACCGATCGCAATGCCGCCCAACCCGTCGGGCGCCCTTCTGTCTGTTGCACCCATGATAATAAAAATGAAGAAGGCTGTAAGTACGATCTCGCAAAGCAGTACTGAAGAAAGCGCATAGCCGCCAGGAGAATGTTCTCCGTAACCGTTCGAGGCAAAACCGCTGGCTGTGGCATCGAAGTTGGCCTTTCCGCTGGCAATCAGGTAAAGCACTGCAGCGGCGACGATGGCGCCAGCAACCTGTGCAATCACATAGGGCACCAGCTCTCTTGCGGGAAACCGCCCGCCCGCGACCAGACCTACCGTGACGGCTGGGTTGATGTGGCAGCCTGAAATGTGGCCAATGGCGTAGCACATGGTAAGTAGTGTCAACCCGAAGGCCAGCGCAACGCCGGCATAACCTATGCCCAATTCGGGCACTGCTGCGGCGAGCACAGCACTGCCACACCCTCCCAGCACGAGCCAGAAAGTTCCAAACAGTTCTGCAATGCAACGTTTTGACAAGCTCATTTGATGCTCCATCTCACCATAGGGTGTGCGGAATTATAGGGAGAGGAGCAAGCATCGACTGTCAAGGATGGTAAGCACGTCGGGCCTTTCTTATTATCTCCTGTGTGATGAGGCCAATCCGGTTTGCTCGGCGCGAACGACATGACGGCTGCATGCCAGTAACCCCACTCCGAGCGTATGTATTCAGGTGTTTGTCAGAAAAACGCCTAGAATCGCCTGGGTATGGCCGCGGCCGAGATGCCCAGAGCATCTCTTCTGATACCTAACATGTGCAGACAAGAAAAAAGTGTTCGAACTAATCACTGCGTTCCGCTGGGATACCGTTTTCCAGATTATCTTGATTGATATCCTGCTTGGGGGAGACAATGCCGTAGTCATTGCGCTGGCCTGTAGGAACTTGCCGCATTCCAAGCGCATGCAGGGCATCTTGTGGGGTACGACGGGGGCTATTCTCCTGCGCGTGGTGCTCATTGCCTTTGCCCTGGTGCTGCTCGACATCCCGCTCATCAAGGTGCTGGGCTGCGTTCTCCTGGTGTGGATCGGCATCAAGCTGTTGTTGCCGGAGCAGGAAGGGCATGCCGATATCGATGGCGCAAGCTCGATGTGGGCCGCAGTCAGGACCATTATTATTGCTGACTTCGCAATGAGCCTGGACAATATCATTGCCATTGCCGGTGCGGCCCAGAATGCCCACGTCGATCATCAGATCTATTACGTGATTTTTGGGCTGCTGGTCAGCGTTCCCATCATCATCTGGGGCAGCACGCTGGTTCTGAAGCTGATAGACCGTTTTCCCATCGTCGTGACAGCCGGCGCGGGGTTGCTCGGATGGATCGCGGGCGGCATGCTGATAACCGACGTATATTTTGTCGAGCGGCTTGGCGAACCTACTGCACTGGCCAAGCTGCTGGCCGAAGCCGTGGGGGCTCTTGTCGTTATCGCATCCGGCAAGAGACTGGCTGCCTACAAAACTGCTCACATGCGAACGGCCGACAGACCTTAAGCTGGCGCGCCCGTGTCATTTCAAGCTGCGCTTGAGCCGCCAGCTATTGAACCGATTGCGGCAGCTGTCGGGCCAAATATGTTTGACTGTAATAAGTGATTATAGGAAGCAACTTGCGGTAGTCCGACGGCAGGTGCATGGGGCATACTTTTGCTTTTCAGCACTTGAAGGGAGGATTCAAATGGCACGCAAGGCAGCGCGAAAAATCACGCAAATCGCTGCGACAGTGGCGACTCCGAACCAGATTCCAATGGCATTGGCGTTGGCCAATGATGGAACCGTCTGGAAAATCCGTCTTTCGTTGGTCGAAAGCGATGCGCCGGCAACCAAGGAATGGGTGCAATTGCCCGATCTGCCCGAAGCGCTGAATGCTGCTGGAGAAGCACAAGACCTGTAGTGCAGGCGGTCATGGTAGCGCCCTGGTCGATGGTGGCCAGCCATGGCGTCGCAAGGTGGAGCGCACATGCCGTTGATAAAGGGGAGGGTCTGCCCAGCGGTATCTCTCGACGAGGGGTCCGCCGGCATCGTAGTAATAATATGTTTTGCCGAAGCTCTGGGCGCTGTTTCGCATTCGAGGAGGCAAGTTTGAATTCTTGCACGGTTTGCGGCCCCTACGTTCACCCCCGGGGCAGACCCATTTTTCCTTCGGCACAGTTTGCGCTGTGTCGTTTTCCAAGGTTAATGCAGCTATCACGGCCATAGATTTTCCGCGTGTTCGGATAAAACGGCACGGCAACGCGGTGCAGGTGTTCGTACTGTAACGCTGATAGGGGGCTGATATGGACAAGATGCTGATTTCAGTCTTTGTGGTGGCCTTCGCAACACTGGCCGGCGGCGCGCTATTTCTTATCCTGTTGATCGCCGCAGCAGGTATGGAACCGGGTTGGTGGAATGCGTGGCGCACTTGGTTGCGCGGTAAGTTGGCGCGCGTGATCTTTGTCCGCGCCAGGCATGGCAGGTAGCGATAAAAAGCCCGCCGACGCGAATGGCCGTTCGTGTTGTGAAAGTTCCAAAATCAGTATCGCGGCTACCACCATAAACCACGCTCAACGTATAAAACAATATATAGATAAACCCGTGGGCGGTGGTTTACTTTTTGGCGCGGCACTCACTGCGGTCTAGAATTTGCTGGCAAATTCACATCGGGTCGGCGGCGATATAGAAGCTAATGTCGGATTCTCAGGAGCTTATTCTTTCGGACATGATGGAACAGGAATTGCTGGGCCTAGCTGCCGCAGCAGCAGGAATGATTGAGCATCTAGCCTGGTCCAATGACATCGCAGAACCCTCAAGCCCGCATTTCGGTAGATCGGCTCTGTACGCTGCAGGCGCGGAACAAGATTCCTGGAACCCGCTTATCGATGACAGCGACGCATTCAGACTGGCCGTAAAGCTGGATATGCGTATTTCGATAGGCTTGGCTTATGTAAGCGCAATTTGCGACTTATTTGAAGCGAGGGAGTCGGTCACTGACGATCCCTACGAAGCGACTCGGCGTGCAATCGTGCGGGCTGCAGCAGGATGTGCAATGCGAGATGCGATAGATCGCTAGGGACGGCAATTGGTTGTCTCCTCCACCTCGCGGTGGATTTGGGCCTGTATCTCAGGATGCAGGCCCTTTTTTACCGATTGTCTCCTCTTGCTTTCTGCGGGACTTTTTCGGCCTGTGTATTCGGACCGGGGCCCGTTGGTTTTGGGGCCTTATATGTGTGCATGTTTATTGCCTACGCTACAAGGCGCGAATCTCCTAATAATTAATTGAAAGCAATAGATGCCACAGAACGCATCGTCGTCATGTGAGAGGATTGATAAGCTTTACCGGTAGCGCTCCTATTCTCTTGGAACAGGAAGTCGTGATCCCGCCCTTACCAGCGAAGGCCTATCAGGCAGATCCGCCCGTGTTCGATCTGCTTGCCCATATTCTCAGCCCATGTCCTCGAGTTGCGCTGATCAAATGCAAAGACACCAAAAAAAATCACGCCTTTAATGAGTTGCGGCGCGCAAATTGCTGAGAAAAAAGGTGTGCAACCGGCTTTTGTCGAGCCAAACTTCAGGAGCAAGATAGATGAAGCTATTTTTTTTACATGTGCGTAGCTCAGAGATTGTCATTTTGGGCTGCAGCGCGATGCTGATATCAAGCATCGCGCTTGGTCAACCGAAGGCGGCTTCGCCTGCGCCTCAGATGCAACAGGGCGGAGCGCACTCTCAAAGCCAAACGTTTACTCAACAGGAACAGGATTTCATTAACAAGGCAGCACAATCGGGTTATACGGAAGTTGAAGCGAGCAAAGTAGCAATGGAGAAGACCAAGAATAATCAGGTCCAGTCATTTGCCAAACAAATGCTCAAGGATCACACGCTTGCCAACGATAAATTGGCCGCAATTTCAAGCAAGAAGGGGTACACACCGCCTGCGGAGCCGTCCATGGCTCAGAAGGCAAAATTAAAAGCTATGAGCACGTTGCAGGGAGTGGAGTTCGACCGCGCGTATGCGCAGGACATTGGTGTTGCGGCACATGAGGAAGCCGTGAGTTTATTTAAGAATGCCCAGAGCCAATTAACCGATGCTGCCCTTAAGTCATATGTGAAGAAGACTCTTCCAATACTCGAGCACCACCTGGAAATGGCCAAGGAAATGAAAGAGCGGGTGTCCGGTTAACAATTACCGTAAGTCTATTGAGTTGCTACTTTGCCTTTATCGCGCCGTATTCGTTGCGCGCCCTGGTTTCCTATTGACTGCAAATTGTCGTTGCGCGGCTTCCCTTGAGGCGTTCTAAAAGCTCTCGTGGCATCTAAGTCACGCGCGAGCTACAACACTATTTCAGTATCCATATCTTGGAGATGGATGCCTATTTTGGCTGCTTGCTCCGCCTGATTCTTGCTAATCGTTTGTCTCCCGGACTCGGTTCGGCTATGGCATTTAAGCGTTGAGCCTGCTCAGTGACTACTAACAGCCAATCGTCGCCAGCGAATTCCTGCAGTTTCTTGATGGGGATGTCGGCACTCGTCTTGTTGTTCAGTTCATCCGACAACAGGCTATAGATATCCTTGGCCATGCAGCGCCTCCTGGTGTATCGCAGTCGTGTAACTGGGCTTCAGATAAAGAGAAAAAACTCCCCTGGCATGCAGCAGATAAGACTCAATTCAACGCATGCACTAAGCAGCAAAATGCGCGCCTGGGGCATTATGGCCCCACATACTCTCGTACATCTTCCATAGCCGATAAAGGCGAATCCTCGATATCATGCCGATCAATGGTGAGCGATGCTTTGCCTCGCACATGGAAGACACAGCTATTTTCCCGCTCATCGTAAGCCAAGACTTTCTCTTTGACCGAGGCGTCCAATTTATTCGCAAATTTTTCGGCGTTCATAACTACCTCCATCTCTGCGTTGGGAATTTAGATTACCAAACTAAGTACTCTACTGTTGTAACCGGTTATATCAGGACCGAAGCATCATCATAGAAATTCGACGCAGCAGGCAGTATTAACTGTATTCTGCCTGTCATGCCCGAACATGCAGATCAGTACTTCAATATGTCCGAAGGTGAGGGCGATGCGAGAGGCTCATGGAATAGTGATAAAAATTTCGAATACATTGCCGGCGAGGAAAAAACGATGCCGGCGGACGGAGGGGACGGCACGGCCGAGGTAAAACTGCCGCAGAAGCAAGCTAGCGTTGTCGAGCAAATGGCATTGCGTACGGCGTCGGATCCCACGCTTGATCCTACGACGGGAGCTGATCTAGGATCTGGCGGCGAGCCCGAAACGTAGGGCGCTCGTACTCTGCCGGCTCTAAGCAACCGCGGGTAAGAAAGGAAGGATTATTCCGCCGGCGAGCCCTCTATTGGCGCACGCGCTGGAACCGTCTCATTATGGGTGGGCGCCGAGCCATTCGGTTTGCTCTGGGCGTGGGCCAGTTCCCTAAATTGTTCGCGCAATGTTGCTAGTTCTTCCTCGCTTAGTTGCTCCAGATCGACCATCCCAGAGCGTGCGCCTTTCATTGCGCAAAGCAGTTCATCCAGTTTTAACTGAAGCGTCAGGGAATCCCGATTCTGCGTGTTCTGAATCAGAAACACCATCATGAACGTGACGATCGTAGTGCCGGTATTAATAATCAATTGCCATGTGTCCGAATAGCCAAATATTGGTCCAGTTATCGCCCACAGGAGTACGAGTGCAACCGCCATACAGAACCCCCAAGGGGAACCTGCCGCTTTAGATGTATTCTCGGCGAATTTGCGAAAGTGTTCATGCATGCTCAGTTCTCCCAACTAATTGTCAGAGCCTCCCGTTGCCAAGCAATTTATATGCCGATGCTTGATGCGGGTATGAGGTTTGCTAATACGTGTGTCGCCACCTCCGGCGCGACCTACATTTCAGGAGAAGGAAAATGGCCATGAACAAATCGCACGTGCCTGCAGCTCAAAGAAGCGTACTGGGCATGCTTATTGATGATCACAGAGAAGCCCAAAAGCTGTTTAAGGAGTTCAAATCCGCCAAGGATAGCGCCGCAAGAGAGGAAATAGTCAAACAGGCCTGTATGGCCTTGACGGCCCACACAGAAATTGAAGAGCAGCATTTCTATCCGCTTTTACGCGACGCGGATCCCAAAGCGTTTGGCAGCCTATTGAACGAGGCGAAGGTCGAACATGCGAGCGCGAAGGATCTAATTTCCCAGTTGCAAGCCATGAAACCTGCCGACGACTTGTATGAGGCACATTTCACGGTGTTGGGTGAGTACACCAATCATCATATTACGGAAGAAGAGGACGAGCTGTTCCCCAAGGTGATTGAGAAAGATATTGATCTTAGACACTTGGAAGCACCCATGCAGGAGACCAAGGAGCAAGTTCTCGCTGACGCATCGTCCGCATGATCCCAATGATTTAACTTTCAGCGTTGCCGTTCGCCGGTTGGGCACGAAACACCCGATAATGGGGTAGAGCCTGTGGGTAGCGATCCTTTCGCGCAAAGAGCCGCTCACCACTCCGAGAGTGTCACAATACTGACACAAGAGAAGGGGAAAAGAAAAAAGCCGCGTAAGCTGCGGCCTTAAGATACTGATTCTATTGGGTAATACTGGTGCCCCCCCCGTGAGTCGAACACGGCACCAACGGATTATGAGTCCGCTGCTCTAACCAAGCATGAGCTAGAGGGGCGAATCACAGGACATCGAAAATGAGGTGCCATGCGATAGCCCGCAATTATCGCATAATCCGGCCTCGATTGCCTAGCGGACTTCCATTGTGCGCCGGACGGCGCCTGTGCGCGTGACGATGCGTCTGCGCAGTGGTATGGTTTGCAAAAATTCCGTGCCCGGAGGCATTTGTGCGTCGTTTGCTGTTAGCTCTGTTTTCCTGCCTCGTTTGCGCCACGTCTGCCATGGCAGCCCGTATTGTGCAGTTTTCGCCGCAGGGAACGGTGGCGCTGGTGAATCAGGTCGCCGTGAAATTCGATCAGGATGTGATCGCGTTCGGCGACGGCCAGTCCGCGCCGCCCATGCAAGTACAGTGCAACGACGCCAAGCTCAAGGGCCATGGCCGTTGGCTCGACGCACGATCATGGGTTTACGCGTTTGAGCAGACGCCTGGGCCGGGCGTGAAGTGTACAGCCAGCCTGGATCCGACATTTCGCAGCAGCCTGACGCAGGCGATTGACGGCGCCACGAACTTCAGTTTCCAGACGGGCGGGCCCGTTCTGCGGGAACGGCGGCCCTACGGTGGACGAATTGCCGAGGACCAGATTTTTGCGTTGACATTCAATGGTGATGTCGATCCAAATACATTGGAAGCGCATACTCATTGTCTGGTGGAAGGGCTGGGCGAAGCCGTGCCCGTGCGTCTCGTCACAGGTGAAACGCGCAGGGAGCTGATCAAGGCGATCTACTATTGGGACGACGACTCGCGTGACAACCCGGCGCTGCAGTTGGTGCAGTGCAAGCGCACCTTGCCTGCCGATGCCCAAGTGCGGCTGGTGGTGGACGCGGGCGTGGCCACGCCGGCCCACCCAGACAGACCATCCATCGCCAGCACCAAGACGGTCGGGATCGACTATCAGGTGCGCCCTATATTTTCGGCGAGTATGACCTGCCTGCGTGAGAATGCCAGCATGCCCTGCACGCCAGTCTCGACAATCGACGTTCTCTTTTCAGCGCCCATTGCCTTTGACGATGCGGCGCGCATGCGTCTTAAAACATCTTCGGGAGACATAAAGCCCGTGCTGGACGAGGACGGCCGGCATGAAACGATGACGCGTGTGTCTTTTGAGGGCCCATTCCCGCCATCGTCCACGCTTACGCTGACACTGCCGGACGGCCTCAAGGATGATGCAGGCCGGCTTCTCGCCAATGCAGATCAGTTTCCGCTGCAGATCAATACAGCGGCATTTCCGCCTCTGGTGAAATTTTCAGCCTCGCCTTTTGGCGTGATCGAGCGTTTTGCCAATGTCGATCCCGGGCAAAGCGAGGACGATGCGCCGCCGGCCATCCCGCTGACTGTGCGCAGCGTCGAGGCGGACTTGCTCACGCGCGATATGGTGGCGTCCGCTGGCAAGGTCAGCGACTATAGGCCCAAGGATGATCGGGACGTGCTGCGCTGGTACGCACGCATCAATCGCCTGGAGAGCCGTTACCTGACGCCAGGACAGATTTCGGACATCATGCACGACCGCAAGATGCGCAGCGGCTCCAGAACGGAAAAGGACATCGACGTGCGCGGCTATTCGGCACTTGCCGATGAGTCGGGCGCGCGCAAGCTCCAGTTGCCTGGCGCTGCTGACGACAAGGTGCGCCCTTTCGAGGTAATAGGTGTGCCTCTGCCCCAACCAGGGTTTCATGTGCTGGAAATCGAATCCCCCCAGCTGGGTGCATCGCTACTTGGACGTGAATCCAGCATGTATGTGCGCACCACGGCCCTGGTCACCAATCTGGCCG
The DNA here is from genome assembly GCF_004153445.1 of Allopusillimonas soli. Classification (GTDB taxonomy): domain Bacteria; phylum Pseudomonadota; class Gammaproteobacteria; order Burkholderiales; family Burkholderiaceae_B; genus Allopusillimonas; species Allopusillimonas soli. Next base: position 616,840 of record NZ_SDQC01000002.1, on the reverse strand, counting down.
TTCATATCAAGAGCGGGCGGGACGATACACTGGCCTGGGTGACCACGCTGGATGAGGGCAAGGTGGTGGCAGACGCGCAGATTACCGTCCTCGACTGCCATGGCACCCTGCTTGCGCAGGGACGCACGGATAAGCATGGCATCTGGCATGTCGAACAGAATCTGGCTGGCGATGATACCTACTGCTCGGACACGCAGCTGTCGGGCATATATGTGTCGGCACGGATAGGCGCTGATCATCCCCTTGCGCGTGGAAAGGCGGATTTTGCCTTCGCCTTGTCCAGCTGGGACGATGGAATAGAGTCCTGGCGATTCAATGTTCCCACCGATTTCCAGGAAGATCCGACACTTGCGGTGCATACGGTGTATGACCGCACACTGCTGCGCGCTGGCGAGACGGTCTCAATGAAGCATTATATCCGCGTGGAAACACGGCATGGCCTCGCCGCGCCAGATGAAGCGAATCCTTTGCCCGACCGGCTTATCATCGAACATCAGGGATCGGGCCAGCGCTATGAGCAGCCTGTCAGCTGGATTCCCACTGCGACGGGCGGCATGTCGTCCACCAGCAGCTTTGCTATTCCCGAGTCGGCGCATCTGGGCGGCTACTACGTACGCCTGACCGACGAAGAGGGAAGATGGTATGGCAGCAGCGAGTTCCGTGTCGAAGAGTTCAAGCTGCCGCTGCTGGCCGGCAACATCCAGGTCAATGGTGCACAGGCTGCGCACGCGGGGGTGATCGTCGCGCCCGACAGGCTGAATGCCAATGTGCAGGTTCACTATGTGTCGGGCGGCCCCGCCGCGAAATTGCCGGTCAGCCTGTCCGGCGTCATGCAGACGCCGTCGTGGCGCGCGCCAGAAGACTACGACGATTACTCCTTCAGTCCGCCTGCTGATGATCGTCAGGACGAAAATGCGGAAGGAGGGCGCGCGTCTGGGCAGGACAGGGTGTTGTTTCTAGATAAGCGGCCGGTCACGCTGGACGCCCAGGGGGCAGGACATGTGCGTCTGGACGAATTGCCGCCCATTACGGAGCCCAGGGATCTGCTGTTTGAGGCGAGCTTTTTTGACCCCAACGGCGAGCTCCAGACGCTCGCGCATACTGTATCCGTTTGGCCCGCAGCTGTGCAGGCTGGCATCAAGACAGCCGGCTGGGTGCGTTCCGGCGAGACGCTTGCCGTGAAAGCGGTGGCGCTGCGCCCCGATGGCGAACCCAGCGCGGGGCTTGCCCTGACAGTGAGCGCGCGCCAGACGACGACATACTCGGTGCGCAAGCGCATGGTGGGAGGCTTCTACAGCTACGATAACCATATAGAAACCCACGACCTGGGTACGGTATGCGAGGGTAGCACTGCACAAAACGGCATCCTGGAATGCAATATCAAACTTGATCAGGCGGGCTCCATTGAGCTTGTCGCGCGGGTTCGGGATGAACAGGGGCGGATCTCCCGTGCCGCGTCGCGGGTCTGGGTGAGTGGGGCCGATGAGCTGTGGTTTGGCGGCGACAATGATGATCGTATCGATATCATTCCGGCGCGCAAGGCCTGGAAGCCAGGTGAAACCGCGGAGTTCCAGGTTCGCATGCCGTTTCGGCATGCGACGGCCCTGGTAGCTGTGGAGCGCGAAGGGGTGCTGGAAACCCATGTGGTTCAGTTGGATGGAAAGTCGCCGAATGTGAGGCTGCCCGTGAAACAGGAATGGGGGCCGAATGTCTATGTGTCGGTGCTGGCGCTTCGAGGACGCATACGGGATGTTCCCTGGCAAAGCTTTTTCACCTGGGGCTGGCGCGCACCGATGCAGTGGTACAAGGCATTCACGGCGGACAACGATGCTTTTGTTGCGCCCACGCCGTTCGTGGACCTCTCCAAGCCGGCTTTTCGTTTCGGGGTAACGGAGATCCGCGTGACCGATGATCATGACAGGCTCACAGTCAAGGTGAGTGCGGATCAAGACCGCTATCAGATTCGCGACAAGGTGCATGTCAAGATCAAGGTGACGCTGCCGGATGGCAAGCCCGCTGCCAATGGCACGGTTGCGTTTGCCGCGGTCGACGAAGCACTGCTGGAATTGGCACCCAACCGCACCTGGGATCTCTTGTCTGCCATGCGCGGCGAACGCAGCTATGGCGTACGCACAGCCACGGCGCAGATGCAGGTTGTAGGCAGACGCCATTATGGCCGCAAGGCGCTGCCGGCAGGCGGCGGCGGGGGGCTGAGCGCCACCCGCGAGCTGCTCGATACGCTACTGATTTGGGAGCCATCGCTGGATTTGGACGAAAACGGCGAAGCGGAACTCATCGTGCCTCTTAATGACGCGCTGACGCGCTTCAGAATGGTGGCGGTGGCGGATTATGGCGTAGATCAATTCGGCACCGGCTCCATGGATGTGGTGAGCACTCAGGATCTGCAAGTCATTCCAGGGCTGCCGGCACTGGTGCGTGAAGGCGATCAATATAAGGCCATGCTGACGCTGCGCAACACAACCGAGCGCGATATGCATTTGCAGGTTACGGCGAAGTATGCGGGCGAGGGCGTCAAAGGCGCAGCGCTGGCTTCGCGGAATCTGGACGTGGCAGCCGGCTCGTCGCAGACCGTGTCCTGGGATGTCAGTGCACCCCACGCCACTGGGCGGGCGGCGGGCACGCGCTTGTCCTGGACGCTGGCGGCGGTGGAGCAGCGCACGGGGCAGTCTGCAGCGCAAGAGAACAATTCCGGTCGATCAGTACGGCCTGCATCGGACAGCCTGCGCTTTATACAGACGCTTCAGCCCGCGGTGCCCGTGCAAACGCGGCAGGCAACATTACTCGCCATCAATGGCGACAAGCCGGCTGTCGAGCTGCCTGTCGCTGTTCCCGAAGGGGCGATCACCGATGGTCATGGGAATGCGAGAGGTGGGCTGCGCATCCATGTGCAGTCATCCCTTGCTGGCAGCCTGCCCGCGGTACAGGCGTGGTTCGAGGCCTATCCTTATACTTGCCTGGAGCAGCAAAGCTCGAAGGCAATGGGTCTCCTGCAAACGGATACTTGGGCGGAGATCATGCGCCGCCTGCCCGATTACCTGGACGAGGATGGGCTGGCATCCTATTTTCCCGGTGCGCGCTATGGCAGCGAAGTGCTCACGGCATATATGCTGATGGCCAGCGACGAGGCGACCAAGCTGGGCCTGGATTTCAGCATACCGTCGGATTACCTGCGGCGCATGCAGAACGGGTTACTGGCGTTCGTGCAAGGCAAGTTGCAGCGCCACCGCTGGTCGCCTGTGCGTGATCTGTATATGCGCAAGCTGGCTGCGCTGGAGGCCTTGTCGCGATATGAGCCCATCTCGCCACGCTTGCTGGACAGCATACAGATCGACCCCGACCGATGGCCAACCTCGGCGGTCATAGACTGGATGGCGATCCTGCGCCGCACCCCATCGATTGCGGATGCGCAGGAGAAACTGGCGCAAGCTGGGCATGTGCTGCGCGCCCGCATGGCCGCCAGCGGCACGGCGCTGTGGTTTGCCGATGATGTGCGCAACAACTCGTGGTGGATGATGTCAGGACCACAATCCAATCTCGCCAAGCTCATGTTGGTTGGCATGGATGATTCTGCGTGGTCCGACGATATGCCCAAGCTGGCGCTGGGCTTGCTTTCCACACAGGACAAGGGCGCCTGGCGCACAACCACGGCCAATCTGCTTGGCTCGCTGGCCCTGAAGAAATTTGCCCATGTCTTCGAAAAGGAAGACGTGACGGGCAGCGTCCGGCTTATGCTGGGATCGGGGTCTGGCAGGGACATGGATTGGGTCAAGGCGCCCGAGCGGGGCGGTGTGCGCAGTCTCGACACAATGCTCCCCTGGGGCAAGGAGCCCGAAAGCATGCTGACGCTGAAACAGCAGGGTGACGGTACGGCGTGGGCGAGCATTCAATCGCTTGCGGCCGTGCCCGTCATTAAGCCCATTTCCGCGGGCTATGGGCTTGAGCGCGAAATCACGCCTGTCAGCCAGGCCGTGCCGGGCAAATGGACGCGTGGAGACGTCTACCGCGTACGCCTTGAAATCAGATCAGAAGCGCCGATGAACTGGGTGGTGCTGAGCGACCCGATACCAGCCGGCGCCACGGTGTTGGGCAGCGGGCTGGGCCGGGACTCCAGTATTGCAACCATGGGCGAACAGTCCTTCGACGGCTGGTACGGACCCAGCTTTGTCGAGCGCAGCTTCGAAGCTTATCGTGCCTATTTCGACTACCTGCCCAAGGGAATCTCTCATATCGAGTACACCGTCAGGCTTAATACCGCCGGACAGTTCGCCTTGCCGCCCACCCGCATCGAAGCGTTGTATCAACCCGACTTGTATGCGGTGCTGCCGCAGGATGGCGACCTATCCGTCCAGGATGCGGGGCAAGCCGCGCAATGACAGCCGCGGCACGTGAAAGCTGGCGGGGCCTGGGGCGGCGGGCGTGCCGCCTGATCCTTGCATGCAGCCTGCTGATTCCTGTGGCAGCAGAGGCTTTGCCGACCTATGAGACGGTGCGCGCCGCTTATGCGGCATCGGACATCCAGGTGCTGGATCGGTCAGGCATGCTGCTGGATCGTGTTCGCGCCGATTTTCAGAGCCGGCGGGGCAACTGGCTGGACTTGAACGATATCTCCATTGCCATGCAGCGGGCCGTTATCCTTTCCGAGGACAGGCGTTTTTATCAGCATGGCGGCGTAGACATGCGTGCCATCGCCTCGGCGGCTTGGGATAACCTGGTGCATGGCGGGCATCGTGGTGCGTCCACGCTTTCGATGCAGTTGCTTGGCCTGATCGACCCCCATTTCCGTCGCGGTCCTGACGGGCGCAGTCTGGTTCAGAAGGCGGACCAGGCACTGGAAGCTGTGGCATTGGAGGCGCAATGGAGCAAGTCCCAGATACTTGAGGCCTACCTGAATCTGGCGCCGTTTCATGGCGAGTTGATTGGTATCGATGCGTTGGCCCGCGTGATGTTTCAGAAGCAGGCCAGTGGCCTGAATGCGCGTGAATCCGCTCTGTCCGCTGTCTTCCTGCGCGGACCGAATGCGCCCGAAGCTACCCTGGTCGAACGCACCTGCGCCTTGTTGCGCGAGATGGGCGTGCCCAGCGAATGCAAGGGGCTGTCCGATTTCGTGTATATGGCCCTGCAGCATGGCGCCTCGCCTTGGGTGGACAACCTTGGTCTGGCTTCGCATTACGCGCGGCTTGCCTTGCTGCGTTCGCCGGTGCAGCTGCATGCGGGACAGGCCGTGCGCACGACGCTTGACGGTGCGCTGCAGCGTTTTGCCGTGAACGCTGTGAGCCGCCGCCTGCGCGCCCTGGGCATGGCGAATGTGCGTGACGCAGCCGTGGTGGTGCAGGACAACCGGACAGGCGAGATTCTGGCTTACGTGGGTTCTTCGGGCAGCTTGTCGGATGCGCCGCTAGTGGACCATGCGCGGGCATTGCGCCAAGCTGGCTCCGCCCTCAAGCCTTTCCTGTATGAACAGGCCCTTGCGCAGAAGCGCCTGACCGCTGTGTCGCTGCTACACGACAGCCCGCTCAACCTTGACACCGGCAATGGGCTCTACATACCGCAGAACTATGATGCGCAATTCGCCGGATGGGTCAGCGTCCGCACGGCCCTGGCCTCGTCGCTGAACATACCGGCAGTGCGCGTACTCATCATGGTGACGCCCGACGCTTTTGCCCGCAGCCTGGTGGCGTTGGGCCTGCCCCTGGACCGCAGCGGCGATTATTATGGCTACAGCCTGGCATTGGGTAGCGCCGATATCACGCTGCTTTCGCTGACCAATGCGTACCGCGCGCTTGCCAATCTCGGCCTCTATTCCGCGCCCCGGTTCACCTTAGCCGCCCAAGAGGCGGCGCTCACCGGCAAGAGCACAACACGGATCATGGCGCCGGGCGCGACGTGGATAGTGGGGGACATCCTGTCCGACCGCCAGGCGCGCGCGCGTACATTCGGCTTGGACAGCGCGCTTTCCACGCCATTCTGGACCGCCGTCAAGACGGGCACCAGTAAAGACATGCGCGACAACTGGTGCCTGGGCTGGTCGGAGCGCTATACCGTGGGCGTATGGGTAGGAAACAGTGGCGGGGCCAGCATGCACGACGTGTCCGGTGTTTCGGGCGCCGGCCCCATATGGCACGACGTCATGAGCTATCTGCATCGCGGCCTTCCTAGTAACCAGCCTCAGGCGCCGGCATCAGTGCACAGGCAGATGGTCACTTTTCAGGATGGCATTGAGCCAGCCCGTCTGGATGTGTTTCTGGACGATACCGAGGTCGGCCATGTGAGACTGGCGCAATCCTTCAGCCTGCCAGGCGGCGAACGCATGCACATCGTGCGGCCCGCCGACGGCGCGATACTGGCAATGGACCCAGATATTCCCTGGAAAAATCAACGCTTGTGGTTACAGGCTTCAAACATTGCAGGCGGAAAAACAGGGAATGCACGCTGGCGGGTGGATGGGCGGCCGGTGGGAGAAGGGAGCGCAGTACCCTGGCCTCCGCGGCCCGGCCGCCATCGCCTTGATCTGTTTGATGCCGAAGGTCGCTTGGCGGACACGGCGCACATCGAGGTGCGCGCCGCCATGCCGCGCCAAGCCAGGGCCGGCACGAATCCTGCTAGTGAGACTGATAAGGCTCGATCGCGTGAGCCGTAGCGAGCAACCAGTGCGTTTATGTGTTCAACATATTTACGTGTGTTGATGAATTGACAGATATTGACGTAAATCACTTGATCTTGCTGTTAAACTTTACAAGCCATTCCGTTGCAGAGGGGAAGTATTCATGAAGACTGTTCGCATGTTGGGTCGTTTTGTCGCTCCATTGAGCCTGGTGGTTCTTGCCGCATGCCAGACTGCGCCCACAAAGCAGACCACGCAGGCGCCGGCGGGCGATACCACCACCTCGCAGGCGCAGCAGACGGCGCCCACGACCCCGGCGCCTCAGGAGCAGGCGCGCCAAGGGGCGCCGGTAGCGGTATTCATTGCCGATACCGCGGTGCAGACGGGTTGGACGCCTGTAGACATCAACGCGGGCAAGCTGTATGTCAACCCACGGCCAGTCATTACGCGTGCGGATCTCACGGGCGTCCAGGCAGGTTCAAATAAAGAAGGCGAGGGCTTGCTTGCATTGCAGTTGAATGCGGCGGGGCAGAGCAAGATCACCGACGCCACCACACAAAACCCTAACAAACGCCTTGCATTGGTCGTTGGGCGCACGATGCTGGCCGCTCCCAGTTACACCAAGCCGGTCAGTTCTGATCATCTCATTTTCGCCGTAGGCACGGAGGCCAACGCAACAGCCGCCGCGCGCGCGATCGCTGGCGTGCCCCAGGACGGTTCGGGTGACGCAGGTACGGCGCCTGCGGGCAGCACGGGCGGTGCGCCGGCCACTGGCACGGGGACGACTGGCGCAGGCACAAGCGCGCAGTAATTGTCCGTGTTTTTTGTGGGTTTATGGCGGCGCCCCGAAGGGCGCCGTTTTCATGGCATGCTGGGGACGCATCGCAGGATATCGCAATGGCATGGTAAAAATGCACAGTATTATTCTCCAGGCCATCGCGCATGTACGCATATTGTCATGAACTCCATACCTGAACATCGCGAAAGCGCCATACGCGCGCTGGCGTCCACACTGACGTTGTGCTTCAAATTTCTGGCATGGGCCAATGGCTTGGGCCTGGCAACTGTCTTTGCCTGCGGCACAGGTGTCATCGCCGTGGACTTGGCTGCGGTCTGGCTGCGTTTTCCCATGGCGGTTTTCCTGGCGGGTCTTGCTTTGGCGGTGCTGGGCCTGCTGTGGTCATATCCCGTGCAGGGCAGTCTGCTATATCAGGCCATCAATGGTCGTGCCCGTCGCACGCATTGGATTCCGCTCTTCTGTACCTTGTTGGCCTACGCTTTCAGTCTTCTTGCCTTTTGCATCGGCTGTTGGTTCTTCCAGGCTTTGCTTGAAGCGCTGTAGGGTTGGTGTTGTTTTCTTGCTTGTAGCAGGAAAAATACTCGTCTCCTGTTGTTTGCCGCAATAAAATATACGCATTGCGCATATATGTTTGGCGGAATTTCCTACAGGACCAAATCATGACTGTTTCCCAGCAGGTGTTTCTTCGCGATGCCATGCGTCGCCTCAACCTCACTCGCGATGTTTTCGCCGGCCGCATCGGCGTCAAACGGCGCGCGCTCGACACCTGGTTGTTGCCGGAGGGCTCCCAGGAATACCGCAGCATGCCCGAGGTGGTTGGTCGTTTTGTGACTGAAATCGTGGAAAACGATGCATTGCTGCAGAAGTACGCGCAGCGGGCGCAGTCGGGGCCACTGCGAAATCGCATTGCGGCGGAAGGCAAGCATCAATTGCTGTCGGTAGACCAGTTCACGCGTGAGTCAGTCGAGGATTTATTTCGCGTTGCGGATCAGATGCAGCCTATTGCTCGTCGCCAGAAAGTGTCGCGTGTGCTGGAGGGAGCCGTCCTGGGCAATTTGTTCTTTGAAGCCAGCACAAGAACGCGCGTCAGTTTCGGCTCGGCATTCTGCCGCCTGGGTGGCTCGGTGTGTGATACCACCGGATTTACCTTTTCGTCCATGGCCAAGGGGGAGTCCATTTACGATACCAGTCGTGTCATGAGCGGCTATGTCGATGCAATGGTGATACGCCATCCTGAAAAAGGTTCAGTGGCGGAGTTTGCGCGTGCGACAAATATTCCTGTTGTGAACGGCGGCGATGGACCCGGCGAGCATCCCAGCCAGGCGCTGCTTGACCTTTACACCATCCTCACCGAGTTTTCACGTCTGGGTAAGCTGTTGGACGGGGCGCACATTGCCCTCGTGGGCGACCTGAAATACGGGCGTACTGTGCACTCCCTGATCAAATTATTGTCGCTGTACCGCGGGCTCAAGTTCACGCTGATTTCTCCGCATGGGCTGGAAATGCCTCCGTATATCCTGGACCAGGCCAGTACGCGAGGGCATGTCATCGAGCAAACGCATTCTTTGCAGGAGGGATTACCGGGGGCGGATGTCATCTATGCAACGCGCGTGCAGAAAGAGCGCTTTTCCGCCGAGGAGCTCGAAGGCTATAGCCCAGACTTCCAGGTCAACAAGGCCATTGTCGACGCGTGCTGCGGGCCGGATGTCATCGTCATGCATCCTTTGCCCCGCGACAGCCGCGAGGGCGCCAACGACCTCAGTGTGGATCTGAACCATGATCCGCGCCTGGCGATCTTTCGTCAGACCGACAATGGCATACCGGTACGCATGGCCATTTTTGCCGTGCTGCTGGGCGTGGAAGGCCTTGTGCAGCATTCATTGCGTGACGTGACCTGGAGTCCGCCATCGCATGTGGGTCCCGACGACAGCGTATTTCACGGGCTTGATTGATCAGGATTTCGGCACCAGGCAAGTGCCTTGAAACGGGCTGGAGCGACGGGTCTTGGGGTGCGGAGAAGCGGGCCGGGCTTCAGCCGCCCTGGTGTTCTCCGCCCAGCGCTTCGACCAGGGCCTCGATCATATTGCCAAGTTCTCCCGTCATCAGCGTGAAATCGGCATCGAACTGCTCCGCTTCATTACGACCGGCGTTGTCCGGGTTTTCCTTCAATACGTCGAGCGGCGCCACGCGCTTGATGTCCAGATTTTCGGTCAGCACAAATGAGACGCGGTCCGCCCATGTCAAGGCCAGGCGTGTGCACTGTTTTCCCGACTGCACATGGCGGCGCACATCGTCGAGCTCCACACTCTGGCGGACATAGCGCACCGCCGCTCCGCTATCGCTGGTCGAACGCAATTCGGTGTCCTGGTCGATGGTGAAACCAGAAGGCGCTTCATCGCCGATCAGCCAGTTGGTCATGGCCGCCGCAGGCGATTGCGCAACATGCAACGGCGATACGGGTAGCGACTCAAGGGACTTGGCGAGCATTCCGAGCACTTCGTCGCTCTTGGCCGCAGCCGCTGCATCGATAACCAGCCAATGACGCCGCGTATCAAGCCATACCCGTGTGTCCCGATAAATACTGAATGCCTTTGGCAGCAAGTCGTCGGTGACTTGTTCCTTGATTTCCTTCATTTGGCGCCGTCCGGGTTTGAAGCCTTGCTGCTCTTCAAGCTCCTGTGCCTTGGCGCGGGCAAACTGATTGATGACTGTGGTGGGCAGCAGTTTTTTCTCCGCCCGCAGCGCAATGAGAAACTGGCCGTCGAGGGTGTATGCAAGACCGCTGTCCTCGCGCGGCGCCACCCAGCCCAGGCTTTGCATGTCACGGCTGCCCCCTGGCTGAAAGGCCTGTCGAGCCAAGGCTGTTTCCAGCGTCTCGGTGGTGCATTTCCAGGAGGGGGCCAGGCGATATAAACGAAGATTCTTGAACCACATATGCAGATTTGGGATTGGCATGCCAGCACGCCGTCTATTGGATAGTGGTTGCTGGCGAAATGAGAGCAATGATTGTAAGCGCATTTTTGCCGATGTCTGGCCTGCTGCGCGCATTTGTCCATCTGGGCGTCGGTCGGTGGACAAAAAAATGGCCCGGAATGTCGAAGCACCGGGCCATCAGAGGAGCACACAATGTTGCGCTAAAAGGCTCGCGGGGGGCGCAACATCGGTGATAAAAAGGGCTGAGCCGGATCCGACCGGGGGATCAGACGTCGGTTGCCGGAAAGCATCCCCTTCTATGCTTTGCATTCTAAACAGGGTCCGCTGACGTTCGCCTGAAACGGCGCGCCATCAGGCGTTTATATCGTTCCCACGGGTCTCGCGCACAAACAGCACGCCGATGATAAAGGTGGCGATCGCAATGGAAATGGGATACCAAAGACCAAGGTAGATGTTGCCGGTCGCGGCAACGATGGCAAACGCGCCGGTTGGAAGAAAGCCTCCAAACCATCCATTGCCGATATGGTAGGGCAGACTCATGGAGGTGTAGCGAATACGGGTGGGAAACATCTCGACCAGCATGGCGGCGATAGGCCCATACACCATGGTGACCAGCACCACCAGTACGGTCAGCAGCAGGACAACGGCAATGTAATTGATGCGCGAAGGGTCGGCCCGGGCGGGGTAGCCATGGCTGCGTATGGCCTCGGTGAGCGCGCGCGACAATTCCGCCGATCGGGCGGCGAATTCCGCCTTGGCCATGCCCAGGCCTTCGAAAGACGGAAAGACGTCCGTGCCGATCCGCGCGCTGGCTATGGTGCCAGGCGGTGAGGCGACATTGGTGTAGTTGACCGAGTTGCTCGCCATAAACGCCTTGAGGATGTCGCACGAACTGCGAAATGACGCCGTGCCGACTGGGTTGAACTGAAATGAGCAGGCTGCGGGGTCGGCCACGATGGTCACGGGCGCCGTGGCCAGAGCCTGCTCCAGTGCGGGATTGGCGTAGTGGGTGATGGCCTTGAATATCGGAAAATACAGTAATGCCGCAAGGAGGCAGCCGGTCATGATGATGGGCTTGCGGCCTATGCGGTCCGACAGCGCGCCGAACAGCACAAAGCAGGGCGTGCCCAGCAGCAGTGCGAGCCCGAGCATGACATTGGCGGTGTTGGCCTCGATAAACAGCGTCTTGGTCAGAAAGAACAATGCATAGAACTGGCCCGTGTACCACACTACCGCCTGTCCTGCTGTGAGGCCGAACAGCGCAAGCAGCACGATTTTCAGATTGCTCCAGCGTCCGAAGGAGTCCTTGATGGGGGCTTTCGATCCCCGCCCGTCTTCTTTCATCTTGCGGTATACCGGCGATTCATTCAATCGCATGCGTATCCACACAGAAATGCCCAGCAGCACGACGGAGATAAGAAAGGGAATGCGCCATCCCCAGGCCAGGAAGGCTTCCTCGCCCAGCGAAGCGCGGATGCCCAGCACGACCAACAGCGACAGAAACAGGCCCATGCTGGCCGTGGTCTGTATCCACCCAGTGTAGAATCCGCGCCGGTGCGCCGGTGCGTGCTCTGCGACATATGTGGCGGCGCCGCCATATTCACCGCCAAGTGCCAGGCCTTGCAGCAGGCGCAGGACCACCAGTATGACCGGTGCAGCCATGCCTATCGATGCATAGGACGGCAACACGCCCACCAGAAAGGTGGAGAGTCCCATGATGAGGATGGTGATCAGAAAGGTGTATTTACGCCCCACCAGATCGCCCAGGCGGCCGAAGACCAGGGCGCCGAATGGCCTGACGGCAAAGCCGGCCGCAAAGGCAAGCAGCGAGAAGATAAAGCCCGCGGTCGGATTGACGCCGGAGAAAAAGTGAGCCGCCACCACGGCGGCCAGCGAGCCGTACAGGTAAAAGTCATACCATTCGAAGACAGTGCCCAGCGATGACGCGAAAATGACGCGCCGCTCTTCATGCGTCATGGGCCTGCTTGTGCCGCCGATGGGCTGCATGTCGTGCGGATCGCCTGGCACCGAAATGATGCGCACGTGCTCTTGTGTCTCCATGCCCTTTCTTGTGTTTCCCTTGCTGGGGACGCCGGCCGCCCGCTTTTTTCGTGAGCCGCGCCGCCTTTGCCCCGCTATGTCAGCCGGCGTCTTGCCCCGTCTATGCAATTGAAGCTGATACGTATGCACGTCCCCGACGTGCCCCGCTTGCCGGTGGGTGTCATGAACGCAATGCCTGCCTTGTGCAGATCCGCAATCTCCTTCACGATGGACAGGCCGAGGCCGCTGCCATCGATATCGCTGCCCAGAATGCGATAGAAGCGGTCGAATACCTTCTCCTGTTCATGAGCCGGAATGCCAGGCCCAGAGTCCTGCACTTCCAGATAGGCAGAGAGTGCGTCGCCGCCTACCCGGACAGTGATCGCGCTGCCGCGGGGACTGTACAGAATGGCATTTTCGATCAGGTTATTCAACATTTCCGCCAACATCAGGGGATCGCCATCGATCAATGCGGGCCGCGGGGCGCGTTCGACGCCCAGGTCGATGCGTTTCTTGATTGCCGCGTCAACCCAGGCCGAAGTCTGATTTTCAACCAGGCTGTTCAGGTCCACATCCTGCATGGGACGATGCCCAGGCGTGTCCGCACTTTCGGCTCGAGCCAATGCCAGCATCTGGTTGACCAGGCGGGTGGCACGCTCCGAGCCGCGGACCAGTTGCTTCAGGCTGGCGTCCATTTTCTCCGGGTTGCGCTCGCGCAATGCCAGCTCGGCCTGGGTGCGCATGCCAGCCAATGGCGTCTTGAGCTGATGCGCGGCATTGGCCACGAAGCGGCGTTGAGCCTGGTTGGCCGCAGCCAGCCGAGCCAGCAGACTGTTCATGGCTGCGACCAGGGGCACGATCTCGGCTGGCGCAAGATCGGCCTTGATGGGAGAGGTGTCATTCGCGCGCCGGCGCCGCATGCGTTCCTGGAGGAGATTGAGCGGTTCCAGGCCCTGTGTCAGCCCGAGTCCGGCCAGCAGCGCCGCCAGGGGCAGCACAATCAGTTGAGGAGTCAGCATGCCAGTCAGGATCTCCTGCTGCAGGGTGGCGCGCATTTCATTCGATTGGGCGACCACCGTCAGGAACGGCATGCCTGTGGCGTCGCGGCCACCCCATACATAGGCCACGCGTATGCTGCGTCCGTCGAGTGTTTCATTGCGCAGGCGTATCTGGTTGTGTTCGTACGTCCAATTGTCTGGAAGAGGAATATTGCCATTCCCGCCCAGTGAATTACCATTGGCGTCGCGGATTTCCCAGTGTATGAAATGGGTCTGGTCACCCTGCATGATGGTGATGGCGGAGGCGGAGAGCTGAAGGCCGTTCAGAATGGACTGCTGTTCCACCTCGTGGCGCAGCATGCGCAGGTGATCGGTGAGCGCCCGGTCGTAGGGGGCATTGGCGATGTTCTGGGCAATGAAGTACGTGATGACCAGCCCGATGGTCCAGAGCAGGAACAAAGGGCCGAACATCCAGATGATGATTTTGTTCAGCAGCGAGCCATGGGGCTTGCGACGCCGGATGCGCCTGAACCAGCCCGGCCGCGTGCTTGCCTGGTCGGTGGTCTGCTCCAGTATGTCGGGATCGATCAGCATGCGAGGCCGTCCGTTCAGGCGGGAATGGCGTCGCTGCGATTCTCGGGTTCCAGGCAGTAGCCCAGGCCGCGCACCGTGACGATGCGTGCGCCGCTTGGCTCTATTTTCTTGCGCAGCCGGTGTATGTAGACTTCGATGGCGTTGGGTGTGACTTCCTCGCCCCATTCGCACAGCAGATCGACGCATTGATTCTTGCTGACCATGCGGCCGCAGCGCGACAGAAAAATTTCCAGCAGGCTGGTTTCCCTTGCGGACAGCTCGAGCGGTTGTCCATCGATACAGGCCATGCGCCCGTTAAGGTCGAACGTCAGTTTTTTATGGGTGAGAACCGTGGAGGCAACCCCCGCACCGCGCCGGGCCAGTGCGCGAACCCGGGCCTCGAGCTCGGACAGCTCGAAAGGCTTGGCCATATAGTCGTCTGCCCCCAGATCCAGCCCCATGACACGTTGCTCCACCGCGTCGGCGGCCGTTAGAATGAGCACAGGAATCAGCGTATTGCGCCGCCGTAGTTCGCGCAGCACCGACAGGCCATGCATCTGCGGCAGGTCGAGGTCCAGGATCAGCAGATCGAAGGCCTGCGCCTTCAGGGCGGAATCCGCGCTGGAGCCATCATGCACGACATCGACGGCATACCCGTCGTAACGCAACGAGCGGGACAGGCCGTCTGCCAGAATACTGTCGTCCTCGGCAATCAGGATATGCATGTCATACGGAATCGATACAGGTGCGTGTGCGGAAGGCTTTTTATTCTTGCATGGTGCGCCGACACTGAACAGTCAGGGTTAACGATGTATGCAGCTATGAATCTGTTTATATATACAGTATAATTGATGCCATAATTATTCTATTCTCTATCGCCTCCGTGCAGATTGGCCTTGCGGCCAGGGCACACCATTCATTTGCCATTACAGCCAAGGATCTTATGGACGACAAAAACAGCAAAGCCGCCAACGAACGCAACAAGGCGCTGGCTGCCGCCTTATCCCAGATTGAAAAGCAATTTGGCAAGGGCTCCGTCATGCGCTACGGCGACAACGCCATTGAGCACGACATCCAAGTGGTTTCCACGGGGTCGCTGGGGCTTGACATCGCATTGGGCGTCGGTGGCCTGCCGCGTGGCCGCGTCATCGAGATCTACGGCCCCGAGTCGTCGGGCAAAACCACGCTTACCCTGCAGGTCATCGCCGAAATGCAGAAAATTGGAGGCACCTGCGCCTTCATTGATGCCGAGCATGCGCTTGACGTGCAGTACGCTTCGGGCCTCGGGGTCAACCTCGAGGATCTGCTCATTTCCCAACCCGATACCGGTGAGCAGGCCCTTGAAATCACCGATGCGCTCGTGCGCTCGGGGTCGGTCGACCTTATCGTGATCGACTCGGTCGCCGCGCTGGTGCCCCGGGCCGAGATCGAGGGCGACATGGGCGACTCTCTTCCAGGGCTTCAGGCGCGTCTTATGAGCCAGGCGTTGCGCAAGCTCACGGCCACCATCAAGCGCGCCAACTGCATGGTCATTTTCATCAACCAGATCCGCATGAAAATCGGCGTCATGTTTGGCAGCCCCGAGACAACCACCGGCGGCAATGCCCTCAAGTTCTACTCGTCCGTACGGCTGGATATCCGCCGCATAGGCTCGGTCAAGAAAGCGGATGAAGTTCTCGGCAACGAAACCCGGGTCAAGGTGGTCAAAAACAAGATTGCCCCGCCTTTCAAAGAAGCTACATTCGACATCATGTATGGCGCAGGCATTTCGCGCGAAGGCGAAATTATCGATCTTGGCGTCGAAGCTGGTATTGTCGACAAGGCTGGTGCCTGGTACAGCTACAGCGGCACGCGTATCGGCCAGGGAAAGGACAACGTGCGCGAGTATCTCAAAGAGCACCCCGACATGGCATTCGAGATCGAGAACCGCGTGCGCGAACAGTTCGGTGTAGCAACACTGCCTCAGGCCGCCGGCAGCAAAGCGACTCAGGCCGCCGGCAGCAAAGCGGTTTCGGCGCAAGCCGGGGAATAGGCTGCGGCGGTAAAAGGCCATGCCCAAAGACGACTTCGAAACCCTGGCGCCTGTCTCGAACAGGGCAGGGCGTGAGGTTGTCCATGAGCGGGAGAGTGCCAGGCCTGCGTCCTCCGCGCCCGATCCCACGGATAAGACCGCCGGGGCCGGACAGAAGTCATCTTCCCGGCGAGGCCTGTCTCTCAAGGCTCGGGCAATAGGCTATCTTTCGCGGCGTGAGCATTCCCGCCAGGAGTTGCGCCGCAAACTGGCACCGCACACCGACGATGCCGATGCGCTTGAGCAACTGCTGGACAGTCTCCAACGTGAAAACTGGCTTTCCGACGCACGCTTTGCCCAAAGCTTGGTTCACCGTCGAGCTGGCCGGCAGGGCGTGCGGCGCGTGGTCCAGGCGCTGCGTCAGCATGGCCTGGATGACGCCACCGTGTCGCAAATCGGCGAAGTGCTTCAGGCTACCGAGTTTGAGCGGGCGCAGGCTGTGTGGCAGAAAAAATTCGGTCAGCCGCCCACGAATACCAAAGAATATGCCCGACAATATCGCTTCCTGGGCTCACGAGGCTTTTCCGCGGAAGTTGCAAGACGCCTGTTGGGCGAAATTCCCTACGACAACGTTTAGGCTGCGGCATGCCTTGTGCCGCGGTGCGCACTCTTTGCCGACTTGATGCCCGACAATGTCTTGAAACAGGTTTCCCGTGCCTGGGAAATAAAAGCGCGCATATAGTCGGCCTGCATGTCTTCCGTCCGCAGTGCGGCATACAGCGTGCGCCATACGCCCTGTGTGCCCAGCTTGCAGGTTTTCATCCAGCCTTGCCCCAAATATTCAGTGAGCGCCCAGTTCGGCAAGGCGGCCACACCGCGCTGGCTGGCCACCAGTTGCATGATCATGGGTGTCAGCTCGGCTTTGCGTAAGGCAAGCGGCTCCACATCGGAAGGATCCAGAAAGGCGGTAAATACATCGAGGCGGTCTCGTTCGACGGGATACACGATGAGTACGCGTTCGGCCAATTGGGCGGGCTCGACATACGGCAGGGCGGCCAGCGGGTCGGTTGCTGCCACGGCCAGCACCAGCTCATAGCGAAACAGCGGCTCGTATTCCACGGCGTCCATGGGCTGGGGATCGGAGGTAATGACAACATCGAGATCCCCCCGAACAAGAGCGGGCAGTGGCGTGAAGGAGAAGGCGGCGCTCAGATCGAGTTCGACCTCGGGCCAGTCACGGCGGAAAATATCCAGTGCGGGCATCAGCCACTGAAAACAGGAGTGGCAGTCTATGGCCAGATGGAGGCGCCCGCTGCGTCCCGCCGCCAGCTTTTGTAGTTCGCGTTCCACAGCCCTGATGCGAGGCAGAATGTCGTCGGCGGCGGCGAGGACGCGCAAACCCGCGGTGGTGAGACGGGCAGGGCGCGTACGACGGTTGAGCAAGGGGGTCTTCAACCTGACTTCCAGGTCGCGCAGCTGATGCGATAGCGCGGACTGAGTGACGTGCAGGCGCTCGGCCGCTTCCTGGAGGCTGCCCCCGTCGCGTATGGCGGCCAGTGTTTCCAGATGGCGGATTTCTAGCATGGTATTGCCTTGCCCTCTAGTGATTGTCGGTCTAGATATCGGCGTGCCGCTACAAGGCATCCAACGAGTACAAATTGAATAATATTCATTATAAACATGCCGAGTTTGATTTTGTGTCAAGCAATTCTACAGGCAAAATGTATTTTTGCGCACATTTCTCAACTTACGGTTTATTAAAATGACAATCACTCATAATTTAGGTTTTCCGCGTATCGGCGTGCAACGCGAGCTGAAACGCGCAGTGGAAGCCTATTGGGCTGGCAATCTTGATCAGGCTGCGCTCGAAGAGCAGGGTAAGGCCCTCAGGGTGCGCCACTGGCAAATCCAGGCGCAGTCTGGCGTACGTTATGTGCCAGTCGGCGATTTTGCATGGTACGACCATATCCTGGCGTGGTCCACATTGCTTGGCGCCGTACCGGCTCGCTTCGGGCAGCCGGAAGACGAGCCCGTGAGTCTGGATACTTTGTTCCGCATGGGGCGTGGCAGGGCGCCTACAGGCACACCGGCTGCTGCGTGCGAAATGACCAAATGGTTCGATACCAACTATCACTATATCGTTCCCGAATTGGTGCCGAAGCAGCACTTTCGCATCGCCCGCAGTGACCTTTTCGATCAGGTCGCCGAGGCGCAACATGCCGGCCATGAAGTCAAGCCGGTCATTCCGGGCCCTTTGACCTGGCTGTGGCTGGGCAAAGGCGACGCTTTTGCCCAAGGGGCGGCTGACGAGGCCAAGCTGAGCCTGCTTGAACAATTGCTGCCTGTGTACCAGGAGGTGCTGCACAGGCTGGCTGCCCAGGGCGTGGAATGGGTGCAGATCGACGAGCCCATTCTGGTTCTGGACCTGCCCGAGGCCTGGCGGGAGGCGTTTCGCAAGGCCTATGCGGCACTTTGCCAGCGTGGGCCGGCGGTGATGTTGGCCACGTATTTTGGCGGCCTGGGCGACAACATCGATGTACTAAAAGATCTTCCCGTGCAGGGCGTTCATGTCGATCTGGTGCGCGCACCCGAACAATTGGACGCCGTGGCGGCTGCGCTCAAGCCGGACCAAATTCTTTCGCTGGGTGTCATCGACGGGCGCAATATCTGGCGGGCCGATCTGGATGTCCTGAGTGAGCGCATCGAGCCTCTGCGGAAGGCGCGGGGCGATGCACTGTGGCTGGCGCCTTCCTGCTCGCTGCTGCATGTGCCTGTTGATCTGGAGGCCGAGACGGCCCTGGATCAGGAACTGCGCAGCTGGCTGTCGTTTGCCACCCAGAAGCTGGATGAACTGAGCCTGTTGGCGGCAGCGGTCGACCAGCGCCGCGAGCCCGGCATCATCGAGGCCCTGGCGGCGCAGCGCGAGGCCCTGCGCACCCGGCGCAACTCCACACGTATTCACAATGCCGCGGTTCAACGCCGCATGCAGGCAATTGATACGCTCAGCCGCGAGCGGTCGCCTTTTGCGGCACGCATTGCGCTGCAGCAAAAGCGTCTGGGGCTGCCCAGTTATCCGACCACCACCATCGGATCATTCCCGCAGACTGCCGAGATCCGCAAGACGCGCCGGGACTGGAAGCAAGGAGCGCTCAGCGATGCCGCCTACGAGAAGGCGATGCAGAGCGAAATCGAGCAGGTGATTCGCTTTCAGGAAAAAATCGGGCTGGATGTTCTAGTGCACGGTGAGCCTGAACGCAACGACATGGTCGAATACTTCGGCGAACTGCTCGGCGGATTTGCCTTTACCCAAAATGGATGGGTGCAAAGCTACGGCTCGCGCTGCGTCAAGCCGCCTGTGATTTTTGGCGATGTGGCCAGGCCTGCACCCATGACGGTGGCGTGGTCGTCGTATGCACAATCCCTTACCGAGCGGCCTGTAAAGGGCATGCTGACGGGGCCAGTCACCATTCTGCAGTGGTCTTTCGTGCGCGATGATCAGCCGCGTTCGGCCACCTGCCGCCAATTGGCCCTCGCTCTGCGCGATGAGGTCAATGACCTGGAGGCTGCGGGCATTGCTGTCATTCAGATCGATGAACCCGCCTTCCGCGAAGGGCTGCCTTTGCGCAAGTCGGACTGGCAACCCTATCTGGACTGGGCGGTCGATTGCTTCCGCCTCTCCACCAGCGGCGTGCGGGATGATACGCAGATTCACACCCATATGTGCTACTCGGAATTCAACGACATCATCAAGGCGATTGCCGCCATGGATGCCGACGTGATCACCATCGAGACTTCGCGCTCCAACATGGAGCTTCTGGATGCGTTCGAACAGTTCCGATATCCAAACGATATCGGGCCTGGGGTATACGATATTCATTCTCCGAATATTCCGGCCCTGGACTGGATGGTTGGCTTGATGAAGAAGGCAGCGGCCCGGCTGCCCGCGGAGCGTCTGTGGGTCAATCCAGATTGCGGCCTCAAGACGCGCGGCTGGCCGGAAACAGAAGCGGCGCTATCGGCCATGGTCAAGGCGGCCCAGACACTGCGCTATACTTAAGTGTTTATCGTCTCTCCCATGTTGTGTAAATGCCGTTGCCACCTCCCGAATATGCGCGCGAGCCGCTGCACACACGTTCCATACGTGTGAATTCGTTCGCCCGGGAGGACGGCTGCTGGGATCTCGAAGCCGAGCTCATCGACACCAAGGCCTACGATTTTCCCAAGCGTGCCGGCGCGATGCAACGCGCCGGCGACCCCGTCCATCACATGCATCTTCGCGTCACGATCGATGAGCGCTTCACGATCGTCGATGCCCTTGCCGCTTACGATGCTGCGCCTTACGAGCAGCATTGCATGGCCATCGCGCCCGACTACAAGGCGCTGATAGGCATGAATCTGCTGCGCAACTTCCGGCACACAGTCAAGGCCCGCTTTGCCCGCACCGCCGGCTGTACGCACCTCACCGAACTTTCCTATGTCCTGCCCACCGTGGCCGTCCAGACCATGGCCAACCGCCGGCGTCAGGCTCGCGACATGGGCATGGACAAAAGCAAGCCGTTTCAGCTTGAGGGCTGTCATGCCTTGCGTCTGGATGGCGAGGTTGTGCGCGAGTTCTATCCGCAGTGGCACAAGCCGTCAGTGGTGCTGGGCAAATGCGAATGAGTGCTGGCTTCATGCATGGCGATACGGCGCGTTGCGTGCGCCTGCGTTCTTTCTTTACTTATCCTACGTTCTGACAGGTAACAAATGAAAATTCACGAATATCAAGGCAAGGAACTGCTGAAGAAGTTTGGCGTTACCGTGCCCCGCGGCATTCCTGCTTTTTCCGTAGACGAGGCCGTTGCGGCCGCGGAAAAGCTCGGCGGCCCGGTCTGGGTTGTCAAGGCCCAGATCCACGCGGGCGGGCGCGGCAAGGGCGGTGGTGTGAAGCTGGCACGCTCCATCGATGAGGTGCGTCAACTCGCCTCGGAAATTCTGGGCATGCAACTGGTCACCCATCAGACCGGGCCGGAAGGCCAGAAAGTCGGGAGGCTGCTTATCGAGGAAGGCGCCGACATCAAGAAGGAATACTACGTAGGCATCGTCACTGACCGTGCATCCCAGCGTGTGTGCGTCATGGCCTCGAACGAAGGCGGCATGGAAATAGAAGAGGTTGCCGAGCATTCTCCCGAGAAAATTCTGAAGGTGTTCGTCGATCCCAAGGCTGGCCTGACCGATGCCGATGCTGAAAAGCTCGCGCGCGGCATCGGCGTGCCCGACGCATCTGTCGCCAAGGCGGCGGCCGAATTCCAGAAGCTCTACCAGGCATACTGGGAAACGGACGCTTCCCTGGCGGAAATCAATCCGCTCATCCTGACCGGCTCGGGCGATATTATTGCGCTGGACGCCAAGTTCAACTTCGATTCGAACGCCCTGTATCGTCATTCCGACATTGTCGAGTACCGTGATCTGTCGGAAGAAGATCCGGCGGAAATCGAGGCCAGCAAATTCGGTCTTGCCTATATCCAGCTCGACGGCAACATAGGCTGCCTGGTCAATGGCGCGGGCCTGGCCATGGCCACCATGGACACCATCAAGCTGTTTGGCGGCGAGCCCGCCAACTTTCTCGACGTAGGCGGCGGCGCCAGCGCCGAGAAGGTGACTGAAGCCTTCAAGATCATGCTTGCCAACAAGGGCGTCAAGGCCATTCTTGTCAATATCTTTGGTGGCATCATGCGCTGCGACGTCATCGCAGAGGGTGTCATTGCAGCATGCAAGGCGGTCAACCTTACGGTCCCGCTGGTTGTGCGCATGAAAGGCACCAACGAAGAACTGGGCAAGAAGCTGCTGGCTGAATCGGGTCTTCCCATCATCAGCGCCGACACCATGGCCGAAGCCGCGACCAAAGTCGTGGCCGCCGCGAAATAAGAATTCAGAGGATCCGTTAAATGTCGATTCTGATCAACAAAGACACGAAAGTCATCACGCAGGGAATCACCGGCAAGACCGGCCAGTTCCACACCCATATGTGCCGCGAGTACGCCAACGGCAAGAACGCGTTCGTCGCCGGCGTGCATCCCAAGAAGGCGGGCGAGAATTTCGAGGGCGTGCCTATCTACGCCACGGTGAAAGACGCCAAGGAGGCCACCGGCGCCACGGTGTCGGTCATTTACGTGCCGCCTGCCGGCGCAGCGGGCGCCATCTGGGAAGCGGTGGAAGCTGACCTGGATCTGGTCATCTGCATCACCGAAGGCATTCCTGTGCGCGACATGCTCGAGGTTCGCAATCGCATGCGCGACCAGAACCGCAAGACGCTGCTGCTCGGGCCCAACTGCCCGGGCCTGATTACGCCCGATGAACTCAAGATCGGCATCATGCCGGGCCATATATCCAGGAAAGGCCGCATTGGCGTGGTGAGCCGTTCGGGTACACTTACCTATGAAGCCGTTGCCCAGCTTACGGAGCTTGGCCTTGGGCAGTCCACGGCGGTGGGCATTGGTGGCGATCCCATCAATGGCTTGAAGCACATCGATGTGCTGCAAATGTTCAACGACGATCCTGATACCGATGCCGTTGTCATGATCGGTGAGATCGGCGGCCCTGACGAAGTCAATGCCGCGCGCTGGGCCAAGGACAACATGAGCAAGCCCATCGTAGGGTTCATCGCAGGCGTTACCGCGCCTCCGGGAAAACGCATGGGCCATGCCGGCGCGCTTATCTCTGGTGGCGCCGATACGGCCGATGCCAAGCTCGAGATCATGGAAGAATGCGGAATACGCACCACGCGTGATCCATCCGAAATGGGTCGCCTGCTCAAATCGGTGCTTTGACAACCGGCTAGCACCGCGGGCTGTGAACAGCACAAGACGCTAAACAGGCGTTGATGCTGGGACGGTTCGAGCAAGGGGCCATGTGCAGGCTGTGCGGGCAGCCGGGCATGGCCCTCGTTCGTTTTTTGGCGCTGCGGGGATGCAGCGTCGTCGCGCTCTTTGCTTGTCTGTCATGAAGGGGGATCTTCATACGGGACATGAAACATGGATGTCGGTACGACACATTTTTGGTTGGCTCTGCTGGAAATCATCTGGGTCAATATATTGCTATCCGGCGACAATGCCGTCGTCATCGCGCTGGCTGCGCGTACGCTGCCAGCCAAGCAGCAGCGCACCGCGATTGCGCTGGGCTCCACTGGCGCCATTGTGCTGCGCATCATCCTTACGATTGTTGCGGCCAAGCTGCTGCTTCTACCGTGGCTCAAGCTTATCGGCGGCCTGCTCCTGCTGTATATCGGCATCAGCCTGCTGCTGCCCGAGAAAGAGGACGACGGTCCGGCGAAGGAATACAACAGCCTCTGGAGCGCCATACGCACCATATTGCTCGCCGATCTGGTCATGAGCCTGGACAACGTCGTGGCCGTGGCGGCCGCCGCGCACGGCAATCTTGTGCTACTTATCTTCGGTCTTGCCATCAGCATTCCGTTGGTTATCTTCGGCAGCACGCTGCTGCTCAAGGTCATTGAGCGCCTGCCTATCATTGTGTGGCTGGGTGGGGCGCTGCTTGGCTATATCGCGGGAGAAATGCTGGTGAGCGATCCGGCGCTGGTGGATACGGTCGCGGCGATGTCGCAGTCTTTCCACACCAGTGTGCATCATTTGGCGATCGCGGTGGGCGTCATAGGTGCATTGATCGTGCTTGCAGCCGGCAAGCTCGCGCGAACCCGGGCCCGGACCGCCAACGCCTGACGCGCACTCCGACGGCCAAGGGGCGGTATCATCCGCCTCTGGTCCCGGTGGGTGCCGCCCCAGAGACGGGTGCGGGTGGGATTTGCACGTCGAAGCTGCCGTGCACCCTTCAGCCTTCTCCTGCACTACAATACGGTGTTTGTATGGTCTGGTCCCTTAGGGGAAAATCCGCATGAGTCTCTTCAAATCGTCCGCCGGCAAGAAGCCCTACGAATCCGGGCTGTCCCTGCTCCAGGGGCTGGGCATACTGGCGGTCATCGGCATTGTTGCCGCCGTCATTGTCAATTATTTTGTCTGAACCCATGACCGAAGTGCCAAAACGCTTGGTCATCGCTACCCGTGCCAGTCGTCTGGCGCTCTGGCAGGCTGAGCACGTGCGCGACGCGCTGCGTGCCCATTATCCATCCTGCGACATCAGTCTGCTCACGCTGACAACCCGTGGCGACCAGATTCTCGATCGCAGCCTGTCCAAGGTCGGCGGCAAGGGGCTTTTCGTCAAAGAGCTTGAAAATGCGCTGCTGGACGGGCGTGCCGATCTGGCTGTTCACTCGCTCAAGGATGTGCCCATGGAGCTGGCGCCATCTTTTGCGCTGCCCGTCATCCTGAAGCGCGATGATCCGCGTGATGCCTTCGTGTCCAATGACTACGGCAGTCTGCACGACCTGCCTGATGGCGCTGTCGTCGGCACGTCCAGCCTGCGCCGCGAGGCACAGATCAGGGCGCGCCATCCGTCGCTCGTCGTCAAGCCCCTGCGCGGCAATCTGGACACCCGGCTTGGAAAGCTCGACCGGGGCGATTACGCGGCCATCATTCTTGCTGCGGCAGGACTGCGTCGCCTGGGACTGCAGGACCGCATCCGCGCCTATCTGTCGCCCGACGAAAGCCTGCCCGCAGCCGGGCAGGGCGCCCTGGGCATAGAAATATTGGCTAGCCGCGGCGATCTGGCGCGGCAGCTTGCAGTGCTGGCAGACCCGGCTGCCACAGCATGCGCCCACGCCGAACGTGCCGTATCGCGCGTGCTGGGCGGTTCATGCCAAGTACCACTCGCCGCGTATGCCGAACTAGAGGGCGGCATCGTTTCCATTCGGGCGCGTGTCGCCGAGCCTGATGGCTCCAGGATGCTGCATGCCCAGGCCAGCGGCGAGGCGGAGCGGGCCCAGGCTGTAGGTGAACAGGCCGCGCAATCACTGCTCGAGCAGGGCGCCGGCGCCATCCTGACACGGCTGGTGGATGTGTCCGATATGTCCTCCGACACCGCGCCCGGTGCGCGATCCGCATTCTGACGGGCGGTTGGCGGGTGCAGGCCCCTGGCGTTTACCCTTTCGTTGTCTTGACGCGTCCAAAGGACAAGAATGCCGTCTTGGCGCAGCGCTTGCGGCAGGCAGGCATGAGTGTGCTCGAATTGCCCGCGCTCAAACTGGTAGACTGCGAAGCGGGCCCCGCTTCGCAGTATGCACCCGTACGCTATGACCTCGTCGTCCTGGTCAGCGGCTATGCTTGCCGGCGCTATTTGCAGTGGCAGCTCGGGCTCGACTATCCGCGCACCGATGCGCAGGCGACCTCCCGGCAGGCCTCCGCCACGGCATCGCCAGCGCGCGCGGCATGGCCGCCAGATACGCTGGCAGCCACAGTCGGGCAGGCGAGCGCCCGAATACTGTACGATAGCGCCGTGGTACCTGGCTCCGCCATCATCCATCCCGCCGCAGACCAGAGTGCGGATTCCGAACATCTCTGGCAACAGCTTTTGCCTCGCATGGACCGGATACGCCGTGTCTTGATTGTCCGCGGCGAATCGGGTCGAGAGTGGCTGGCGGACAGGCTGGAGCAGGCCGGTGCCAGCGTGGACAAGCTGGCATTGTATCGGCGCGAAGCCGCGCGCTGGTCGGCCGAAGAGGGCGTAATGCTGCACCAGGCCATGAGCGCGCCGCAGCCTTGCGTGGTTCTGCTGACCAGTCGCGAAGGAGTGGATGCTGCGCTGGCAAACGGGCGCAGGCTTGCTCTCGATGGACTGTGGGCCAGCGCGCGCTTTGTAGTTGTGCATGAGCGCATTGCAGATTATCTTCAATCACGGTTGCCACCTTCTGGCAAGGCGGCCTTACCAATGGTAAAAATAAGTCAACCCGGCGATGATGCCCTTTTCGAGTCAATCCTCGAGATGGCATCATGTCAAGCAAGCTCCTAGGATTACAATCGCGCCATGACTGATAAAAACGAGCCCAAGCACGCCTCCACGGCGAACAGCGCCCCGGATTCGGCCCGGCCCGAAGTTCCGGTTGCCTCCACGCCGCCAGCGAAAGAAAGCGGCGCCACGCCTTCGGCCAAGAATACGCCCGCCGGCAGCGGTGCCGCGTCGCCCGCTTCGGCTGGCAGCACGGCCAAGCCAGCGCCCACGGCTGCAACCGCAAAAGCAGGGGGTGAAGGCGCACGCAAGCCCCGCGGCAAGCTGCCAGTGATTGCACTGGTGCTGTTGTTTATTGTCGTGGTTCTGGCGGCTGCGCTCTGGCATCAGCAACGGCAGTTTGCGACGGTGGCGACAGGCTTGCAGAGCCAGGCGAATAACAGCGCCAGCACGGCGGAGCGCGCTGCAGGCAAGGCGCAGGAAGCCCTCGCGCTGGCTCAAAGGCAATCGGCCGAAATTGCGCAGCTGCAAATGGCGCTGCGCGATGCGCATGAACAGCAGCAGGATCTGCAGCAGGCTTTTCAGATGCTCACGGACAGCGGTTCCGAGCTGGTACTGCTCAACGATATCGATCACCTGCTCACGATCGCTCAACAGCAGCTGCAATTGGGCGGCAATGTCGCCAACGCCATTATTTCCCTGGAAACCGCGCAGGCGCAGTTGGCGCGTGCCAACCGTCCGGATCTGGCTTCTTTGCAGCAAACTATCAATGGCGATCTCGATCGCCTGCGGGCCGCCTCGACCATCGACGTCGCCATGCTGTCTCAACGGCTCGACGAACTGGGCAACCTCGTCAGCCAGGCACCTTTGCTGGTGCCTGACGACGCAGCGCCCAAGCCAGTCGAAGGTGCGCGTGAACCTGCGGCGAATGCGCCGACGGACTATGCAAGCGACCCCAACCCTGATGCCGATGCACCCTGGTGGCAACGTTCCCTGCATGTGGCCGGTGCTTGGGCTTCGGATGCCTGGCAGGCGCTGGGCCAGGATCTTGGCCAGTTCATCACGGTTCGCAAGGTCGACGATGCCGCCGCGCTGCTCATGTCTCCCGACCAGGCAACGCGATTTCGCGAGAACCTGCGTCTGCGCGTCATGACAGCGCAACTGGCCCTGATGATGCATCAGCCTGGCATCTGGGATTCGGAAACCGATGCCCTTGTACAAGCCATCGAAAAGCGCTACGACGGCAACTCCGGCCAGACGCGGCAGGCCTTGAAGCTTGCCCGACAGTTTGCGGATACCGCCATCGACACGCCTTTGCCAACGGTGGACAACAGCCTGCAAGCGCTGGCCGCCTTGCGTGCCGAAAAAGCCAGCGAGGAGCAAGGGGATGCTAACGATGTGCAGAGGGACCAGGCACCTCCGCCGGCGCCCGATGAGTCATCGTCGACGGGGCAGGATGATACGCACGGCGACGACGCACAGGATGCATCTTCGACGGACACGTCGCCCGAGGGCGAGCCCGCGGAAGGGGGGCAGGCAGGCGCCGGTCCGGTGCCGTCCGGACAAGAGCGCGCCTCTGAAAAGGCACCGCAGACGAATGCGGATGGCGCGCATTCCGATGGGACGGGGGCTGGCCGCCTAGTCGGCGCCAGCCTACCTGTCATGATGCAGCAAGGATAGCCCATGAAAGCCTGGTTCTGGACCATCGTTGTCTTCATCGCCGCCGTTGCGCTGGCCCTGGTGCTGCGCGAACACAGCGGCAATGTGCTCATCATCGCGCAGCCTTGGCGCATAGAGCTGTCCCTGACGCTTGCTGTATTGCTCCTCGTTGCGTCCTTCGTCATTCTGTACGTATTGCTGCGGATCCTTGCATGGATAGGCGGCGGGCCTGAACGCTTTCGTTCGTGGCGTGCGCTGCGCGCCGAGAAGCGCGACCACGACCTGCTCGAGAGCGGATGGATCAAGGTACTGGAAGGCCGCTACACCGATGCGGACAAAGACCTCACCAAACTGTTGGGCCGCACCCGTTCAAGCAGCCGCAAGGTGCTTGCCGGCTTGGCATCGGCTCGCGCTTGTCATCATCAGGGCGAGTTTGCGCGCCGCGACGAGGCCCTGGCGCTTGCGTCGGCCAATGCCCGCAATAACCCCAAACTGCGGGAGGCGACGGCCACTGTGGCGGCTGAAATGTATCTCGATCAGAATCGGCCCCAGCAGGCGCTCGAGCTCCTAAAGCCTCTGCAGGACGCCAGCTCGCGCCATTTGCAGTCGGCTCGCCTGCTGCTGCGTGCCTATCGTCAGTTGCATAACCACGACCGCATATACGAGCTTACGCGCCTGCTGGCGCGCCGCGACGCTATTGAGAAATCCGAGGCGCGCCAGCTTATCGAAATATCCGCGGCGGCGCGCCTCGAAGCCGGTGGCATCGATCAATTCAAGACGCTTTGGGGCGATCTGAAATCCGATGAACGCACCATGCCCGACATTGCACTTGCCGGGGCGGCCGTGCAGAAAGCTGCTGGCCACAACGAAGAGGCAGGCCGCATACTCGAGGCGGCGCTCAATGCCAGACTGGAGCCGCGTTTGCTGAGCGCATATGCGCAATGTCCACCGGATCAGGTGGCCCGCCGTCTGAGCAAGGCCGAGGGCTGGCTCAAGTCGCATCCAGATGATGCCGCGCTGCTGGCAGCGCTCGGTAAGCTATGTCTTACTGGCGAGCTGTGGGGGCAGGGCGAACACTACCTGTTGCGCAGCATGAAACTGCGTAGCGATCTGCGCATTCACGCGTTGCTAGGTAGCCTCTACGACCGCCTGGGCCGCACTGGCGATGCCATGAAACACTGGCGGCTTGCTGCGGGCGTGGTCGGCACGCTGCCCATCTTGCCCATTGATCGCTCGCTGCCGGCTGCCGATATGCGGGCCGATCCCATGCTCGTCGATGCGGGCCGCGTCCAGACTCCGGCGGTCGAGCAGCATGCACAAGCGCCGCTGGCGGCCAGCGCGGCGGATTTCGTCGAGGAAGACTACGAGCCCTTGCCTGCGCGCCCCGGCCGCGATGCGCCCGTTGAGTCTGAATACGCGCGCAATGCGGGTTCGCCGTCTGCCGCATCAGCGGGATCGGGCAACGTCGCGACGTCGGCCGACAACTCGGGGCTGGATGAGTATTTCGATAGTGCCCCCATACCTGGCGTCGATCTTTCAGAAGCGCCCGACCGCGCCGGTCGTAGTTCCGGCAGAAACTGATTTTTATTTCACTCCATATAAGGCAGACACAAGCATGAGCTTGACCAATGTACCAGCCGGCGCAAAATTGCCCGACGAATTCAATGTTGTCATCGAGATTCCGATGAACGCGGATCCGGTCAAATACGAGGTGGACAAGGATAGCGGTGCGGTTTTTGTAGATCGTTTCATGTTGACCGCCATGCACTATCCTTGCAATTACGGCTATATTCCCCAGACGATTTCCGATGATGGCGACCCGGTTGATGTGCTGGTTCTTGCGCCCTTTGCCGTCCAGCCAGGTACGGTAATCCGTTCGCGTGCAATTGGCGTGCTGAAGATGGAAGACGAGGCTGGCGGCGATGCCAAGCTGCTGGCGGTACCCGTGGATAAACTGTATCCGCCTTACCGGAATATCAAGTCTCCCCAGGATCTTCCCGAGGAAGACTTGGCGCGCATACAGCATTTTTTTGAGCACTACAAGGATCTCGAGAAAGGCAAGTGGGTCAAAGTTCAAGGTTGGGAGGGGGCTGAGGCTGCCTTGCAGGAAATACGTGATAGTGCTGCGCGCTATGCTGAAGGAGCAAAATGAGCATGGAAACCATCGTCGCCTTCCCTTCTCAGCCGGCGCTCGCCGTGGCTGCCTCCTCCGCCGTATTTCCCGTGCGCCGTGTCTACTGTGTCGGACGTAACTACGCCGATCATGCTCGGGAAATGGGCTTCACCGGCCGAGAGGATCCTTTCTTCTTCTGCAAGCCGGCGGACGCCATCATCAATGTAGCCGATGGCCAAACGGGCGAAATGCCTTACCCATCGCGCACGTCCAACTTACATTACGAGGTGGAATTGGTTGTCGCCCTGGACAAGGGCGGACGCGATCTCACCCCTGAGCAGGCTGCTGAATGTGTCTGGGGGTATGCGATCGGCCTGGACATGACACGCCGCGACCTCCAGGGTGAAGCCAAGAAGCAGGGGCGTCCATGGGAAGTGGGCAAGGCGTTTGACCAGTCAGCGCCTGTCGGTCCCTTGCATCCGCGCAGCAAGACCGGCGCGTTGGACAAGGGGGCTATCACGCTGGGTGTCAACGGCGAAGGCAAGCAGAAGGGTGATCTTTCCGACATGATCTGGAATGTGGCGGAATCCATTGCCTATCTCTCTACGCTGTTCGAACTCAAGGCAGGCGATATTGTCTTTACTGGCACACCTGAAGGCGTGGGGCCGGTCGTGGCAGGCGATCATATGGTCGGCACCATAAACGGACTTGGCGAATTGCATGTGAAAGTCGTATAGCAGGCTGACCCGCGGCCCCGCTCATCGGTCGGGGTTTGCCGCGGTCTCTTCATATACACGCACGGATCAAGGGCGCGCTTATTCTGAAGCGCGCCCTTGTTGCGTGTGGGTTTGGCTGTCTGTATAGGTTCGGCAGCCAACGGGTTCGGCTGCCAGCGCAGCTTTGTCCCTTTCGGTTTTTGCGACTAGGCGAAGGCGATTGAGGTCGGCACACTGTCCCTCCCATGTTTAGGGGAGATTATTGTGTTCAAGCAGATGCATTTGCAGCGCGGCCAGGCCATGACCGAGTACGTCATTGTGGTGGCGCTTGTCGCCGTAGCCGCCATCGCCGTCTATCAGTCTTTTGGCCGCGTTGTGCGCACCCAGACAGCGGCCATGGCCAAGGAACTTGCCGGAGAAGACGGCAGTGCGCTTTCCCGCGATGCAGCCTCCGCGGCCGATACCGCGGCAACGTCCTCGGGCACTCGTACACTCAAATCATTCACCGGTAACGCGGGCATGGGCCAATGAGGCGTCCTGATGACACCATGGCGCAACACGGCCAGGCCATGGTCCTGGGCATGCTGCTGGTGGGCGCTCTCATGGCCATTGTGTTGCGGTACTTCAGTTTTGGCCAAGTCGTGGCCGCCAAATCCCGCCAGACTCATGCGCTGGATGCGGCGGCCTACAGTGCGGCGCTTGCCCAGGCCCGTGCACTCAATATGCTGGCCTATATCAATAGGGCGCACGTTGCGCATCAGATGGCCATGGCTCACCTGGCAACGCTGGCTTCGTGGTCCGCCTTGGGCGGCACCCAGGCCATGCAGGCAGGTATAGGCAATCCTCCTGCACACGTTATTGGCATGTTTTTCGGCCCGTCGCATGCACAGGCCTACATGGCGGCAGCAAGGGCTGCCGGACTCGGACAGGCGGCGGGTACTCATGCCGAGCTAGCACGCGCTTATGCATTTCACGACGACACTGTTCATGGTCTGCTGACCAAGGTTCAGGCTGGAATCGTAAATAGTGTGCCGCAAGTGCGCATGGCGGTTCTAGAGACAGTGCTTGCGCATAATTACCCGGAGAGCAGCCGGCACGATGCGCAATTGCACATCGCGAATGACCAGTGGCCACGGTTTTTACGACGCATGCCCGGACGCGGACCGCAATCGGGAATACGCAGGCTCTCTCAGCAAGCTCAGGCGCTCTATGGTTTTCTTGGGCGAAGAGACTACACCGAGCGCGGTTTTTGGCCTGCATCGGCACGTTGTCCCTCCCGCCGCAATCAGCTGCGTCGCAGGGGAAGTACGCAACTGGATGGCCATGGCCATTGGGTGTCGGCTGACACACAATCCTTTCACGCTGTGCGATCTAACCGATGGATCGCCTGCTACAGCCGCGAGTACCCCATGGGCTGGGGCTTGGTACCTGGTCGATCGGGCCGTTTCGCGGGGCCACATGAGGCCAATCCGCCTGCCGACTTTTCAAGGGAAGCGTTCTGGCGCTGGGCGCGCCGTGTCGCGCCTTCGCAAATCCTAAATGGCCGAAGCAATCTGCTGGCCAATTCGTGGGCGATGCTCAGGCCCAAGCGCCTGGGTGGCAAAGGGTTGCCAGATTATTTCGATCTGGCTTCCGCGTCCCCAGATGCAGCATTGCGTTTTGCCGTGACATTGCATTTGCCCGGCCCTGACGGCTTGCGTATTGCCACGCACAGCGGGGCGGAAGCCTATTTCGCCGTGCCGCCGTTGCAGAAAAAGAAGGAACACGCGAAACCCAATCTGTTTCAGCCATACTGGCAGGCGCGGTTGGCAGATCCGCACGCCAACGGCACATCCGGTCAGACACGCTCCACCAGACCGGCCATGTGGCGGCCCGACACCCTGTCAGTGTTCGGGGAGCCGTGATGAACCCTTCCACCTGGTATTTGCGCAAGGAATTTGTCCAGCGGGGACAAGCCCTGGCAGAGGGGGTAATTGTCATGGTGCTATTGCTTGCGTTATGGACGGCCGGGAGCTTGCTGTTCCGTCTGCACGACATAGCGCTTTCCGCGCAGCATGCAAGCGCTTATGCGGCCTTTGCGCTGGCTCGCACGGAAGAAAACATGAAACCGGGGAGGTACGATCCAGACACAGTCGCGCGATTTTTTGCCGGCCCTGCGCATGCATGGAGGACATTGGCCGGGCATCATATGCTCGCACAACAGAACTTGGGCATGCACACAACGCATAATGACACATTGCCCACGCTTGTCCAGGTGGGCGGCGCCGACGGACAGGCACGGACACTACGGGGCGATTGGGGCATTGAGGATGCCGGCGTCCTCACTGTCCAAAGCCACACCAGGCCTGATGCCTCTTTTCTCCTTCGCCATTTGGGTGCGGCGCCCACGATTCGCCGGCACACGGCCATTCTGGCTGGTGCGGGCCACGCTGACACGGCAACGGTGACGCAACGTCGGCTGGCACAGTCCTGGTTGGGCTGGCGGTCTCCCGCGTCAACATCGCTGGGTTTGGCTCGGCATCTTGGCAGTCGCATGAGCGCCGTGGACGCGGCTTGGAAGCGTCCCTTGCCTCTTTACGACTGGCTCACGCCATGGGCGGAGGAAGTGCCAGATGGGCAGTACATGCCAGATAGGCGGCGCACATCAGGAGCAGAGCATGAGGGGTAAGCATGCCTTGTATCGTGGGCGCATGTGGCTGGCCACCTTGGGCCTGCTTGCCCACACCTCGTTTGCGGAAATACCTGGCTCTTTGACCATCCAGGGCTTGGTGTGGCACTACCCCTATTCCACAAGTATGGCCGGTGTGCCGCTTCATGGCAGTTCGTTTGTTTCCAATCTTGATCCGTTGACGCTCGCTGAACGGTTTTCAGCATTTCCGCAGTTCCGGCAGGTATTACTGTTGCCGGATGGCGTGAGCCTCTCGGGCATCGAGGCAGATCGTCACTGGCTCGTCCAGATACGCGCCGCGTCCTCTGGGTCTGAAGGCGATGTGTCCGTCCTGGACTTTGCGGGTGAGTCAGTCTCCGCCATGCACATGGCTGCAGAGCTGTCTTGGCTGGCTGCGCATGCCAGGCCTTTGCTGCATCAGCGGCATCCGGCCAAGATTGCATCCGGCAACGAAGGCCGAAGTCAGTACATTTATATGGTCAATATGGCTGCCGGGCAATTGGGCCGCTTCATGGCCACCCGCCTCCAGCTCGACGGCTGGCTTGCCGCATCCGTGCCCGTTTCGCTTGACAGCCAGACGTGGCGTAAGGGGCCGTTGGAGCTCTTTATTCATATCGAGCCTTCCATGAAAGGTACGTTGCTTTATGTTCAAATTCAAAGCAATTAGCGCCGCCATGCATTTTCTAGCCGCATACAGGCCCGTCGTGGTGCTCGTGGTGGCCGCAGTGTGCGGGTTGATTTCAGCGTGGGCCGCGGGCCGGCACATCCAGCAGCGTGTACAGGACGCCGAGGCAAGGGTGCGCGTGCCCATGGTCGAGCGTATTGTGGCTGCCTCCCACCTTCAGGCCGGCACTCTACTGCAGCCGCACCATCTGGCGCTGCGCGCTTTTCCCGCAGACTATGTTTCCAGCGACAGTGTCGGGGAACATGAGTTGGGCGAGCTCGAGGGAACACGGCTGCGCCAGCCTTTGAGGGCGGGTGATCCAGTGCTCGCCGCGCATGTAGAGCGTACCCGGCCGACCGCGTTCTCAGGCAAGCTGCATGCCGGCCGCCGCGCGATCACGCTGCCGGTGGACAGCCTCAATGCATTGGGAGGCCTGCTGCAACCGGGAGATCTCATAGACCTTTATGTCTCCTTTGAACACGAGCGCAGACAGGTAACCGCACCGTTGCTGCAGGGTGTGCGCGTGCTGGCGACAGGGGCAGATGCACAGCCTCAGCAGGAACACGAGGACCGAGTCTATAACACCATCACACTGGATGCCACGCCCGAAGAGGCCGTCAAGCTTGTTGCCGCCCGCCACGACGGGCGCATTACGGCCGTGTTGCGATCGCCCTTCGACGCGGACACATCCCAGGTGGCTGCCCGGGGCGATCTGGCAAGCCTGCTAGGGCTGCAGCGGCGTTCGTCTGTGACGCGCCGTGCCCGAGTGATTTACGGCAACAAGACAAATAGGTCCTTGCCGGCTCTGGCTGGCTTGCCGAACACCACCCCGCAGGGCCTGTTTCAGCTTCCCTATGTGCCCGAGCTTTCCAGCACTTCCAGTCTGGATGCAGGCTGGTCATGGAACGAAGCATTGATTGACGCGATATCCACCCATGATCGCTGGTCACCCGCCATGCAAGGAGAAATGCCGTGAAGGGGATAAAGAGCAGCACACGCCGCTGCTGGTCGCGGCGTGAGGGCGCGGGCCCGCTTGGGCCGGCGTCAATGGCTTTGGCGCTGTTTTTGTTGTGCGCCACGATGGCTCAGGCGGAAGATCGTCTTCTGGAGATGCAGGCAGGGGAAGTGAAAGTATTGAGCGTGCCCGGGGCTGCACGCGTTGCAGTGGGCGACGGTCATGTGGTGCATGCCATCGCCACTGAAGAGGAAGAGGTCATTGTTTTTGCGCGGAACGAAGGCAGCAGCGCCATGCAGATATGGACACGCACGGGAGAACGCCATGCTTATCGCATTCAGGTCGTGCCCGAGGAGGCCCAACGCGCGCGCCAGGAGCTGCATAGTCTGCTCGAGCGCATACCCAAGGCACGGATCACGGCGACAGGCAACAAAATCGTGGTCGAGGGCGATGATCTGGCCGACGAGGACAGGCAGCGTATTGCCGCGCTAGCCAGCCGTTATCCGCAATTGGTGGACCTGACTGGGCAGGTTGGCTGGGAGCCCATGGTCTTATTGGACGTGCAAGTGGTCGAGTTGCCGAGGTCTCAATTGCGTGAACTTGGTTTGCGCTGGTCATCTCCCCTGGCCGGTGGCGTGCGCACCGGCATGGCCTGGGACAGGGGGGCCGCTCATTTGGGTGCATCGCCCGGAGAAACACCTTTTTCGCTTTCGGGCACCACCAGCCGCGCCGTGGGTTATTTGGGCATGAATGCCTTGGTATCGGCGCACATCCACGCGCTTGCGCAAGTGGGCTCCGCGGTTGTACTGGCGCAGCCGCAATTGCTGGCGCGCAGTGGCGCCACCGCCGAATTCCTTGCTGGTGGCGAAGTGCCTTATACAACGAGCACCGACGACGGGCGCGGACACACTGTATTCAAACCATACGGCGTATCGCTGCGCATAACGCCGCAGGTCGACCGCAGCCGGATTGTCAGATCTCGCATAGAAGTCGAGGTCAGCGCGGTGGACCAAGGTATGTCGATGGCTGGCGGGCCCGCGCTCAAGACCCGCCGTGCAATGACAGAGTTCAATGTGCGTTCAGGACAGACGCTGGTGTTGGCGGGGTTTCTATCCCGCGAAACGGCAAGACAGCGGGATGGGCTGCCAGGCTTGAGCGATCTGCCGTTGCTGGGCGGCTTGTTCGGGTCCAGGCGCAGGCATGATACCGAAACCGAGCTAGCCATCTTCGTGACGCCAGTGCTCATCGAAGACCATGATGCCGCGATGCAGGCGCGCGTCGAGGCGGGGCGCGCGGTGCTGGATGCTTCCTTCCCTCATCCGACAACCCTTACGCACCCTGTGCATGGCCAGCCCGACCATGCGTCTGCGCTTGGCGGGCGCGAGATCCAGGCGTGGGATCCCTGGGGCGGCCCCGGCTCGCAATGGGTGGTGGACTCAGGCGCAGCATCCGGTACTTCACATCAACCGACGGAGTAATGCATATGGTGCAACTGGAACTGCGGTTCGAGGACGGCCGTAGCGAATATAGGACGTTTGCGCTTCCATTATCCATAGGCCGCTCAGGAGAGTGTGGCCTTTGCCTCAGATCGTGGCGCGTGGCGCGCGTTCACGCACGCCTTACGCAGCGATCATCCGGGGTGTTCGTGGATGACTTGGGATCCATTGCAGGCACGCTGGTAAATGGACGCAGGGTGGCGCACTATGGGCCACTGACGTGCGAAGATGAAATATGCATAGGCCCCTGCCTTATTCGTCTTGCGGACGCAACCGGCAGCGCTTTGCCAACCCCCCCAGCGGCGCGTTCATCCGCATTCGCCGTTTTCTCGCCGCCTTCAACGGCGGAGCCCGTACCCTTGGCCAGGGATAGCGCTTTTCCGGAACAGCACGGAGCATCCGTGGGGCTGGACGACTTACTGCCCAAGGAAAATACGTGCTCATTTCCAGTGCAGGCAACGCTTCCTGCGACTGGGGCCGCATCCGATGCTGGGGATTCCGTCAGGCACAGGCAGCGCCTGCATGCTGATCTGATCCAGGCGCTGGATCTCAGGCGTCGCGACATCAGCGGTCTTAGCGATCAGGATTTACGCGCGGAGGCGCACACAGTCTTGTTGGGCCTGATTACACGCGACACGCAGTTGCCAGACGGCATAGACCGCGATGGATTGCTGCGGCAGGTGGTGGACGAGGCCGTAGGGCTGGGGCCGCTGGAGCCTTTGCTCTCTGATCCGGGCATCACCGAGATTATGGTGAATTGTCACAGTGAGATTTTCGTGGAGCAGGCCGGAAAACTGAGCCGCCGCCATGTCGGCTTCAGTAGCGAGCACGCCCTCAGGCGCATTATCGAACGTATCGTTGCGCCATTGGGGCGGCGGGTGGATGAGGGCTCGCCAATGGTGGATGCTCGGCTGGCAGATGGATCCCGTGTCAACGCGGTGATACCGCCAGTGGCAATCCGGGGCGCCAGCCTTACCATTCGGAAATTCCCGACGATGCGTCCAAACATGGACGATCTGCTGCGCGCTGGCGCGCTTGATTCAAACATGAGCCATTTCCTGGCTGCCTGCGTACGGCTGCGCAAGAATATTATCGTGTCGGGCGGTACCGGCACCGGCAAGACAACCCTGTTGAACATTCTCTCCAATTACATCGATGAAGGCGAACGTGTTGTAACAATCGAAGATGCGGCCGAATTGAAGCTTGATCATCATCATCTCGTAGCCCTGGAGGCCAGGCCCGCCAACCAGGAGGGGCTGGGACGGATCGAGATACGCGATCTGGTGCGCAATGCATTGCGCATGCGCCCGGATCGCATTGTGGTGGGAGAGTGCCGTGGCGCTGAGGCATTCGATATGCTCGCAGCCATGAACACCGGGCACGAGGGCTCGCTGACCACACTGCATGCGAACAGTCCGCGCGACGCGTTGGCGCGGCTTGAGACCATGATTCTCATGGCGGGCATGCATCTTCCGCTTGGCGCTGTGCGTGAGCATATCGCGGCCAGCATCGATTTCATCGTTCAGCAAACGCGCCTGCGCAATGGCATGCGCCTTATCTCTAGTATTGTCGAAGTAACGGGCATGGAAAGCGGCTGCATCCAGACTCAGGAGATATTCCGCTATCAGGAACATCCTGCGCCTGCCTTCGTGGGCTGCGGCCTGGTTCCAGAAAGCATGCTGGAAGGCGGGCAGGCCATGCTTGCGGCGGCACTGTTCCATCAATGCACGCATGTCGATGCATTGCTGCATGACCATTCGGAGGCCGCATGATGGTAGCCGTTGCAGCCGTTATGGCGGCGATCGCGGGCGCCTGCATTGGCTGGATTTGCCTGCGTGCGAGTTCTACGGCCCATCGGCGCTATCGCAATCATTTTGGTCTGGCGGTATCCGGCAGCCTTGCGGAGGTCTTCCTGTTCCTGGACCCGACGCGCGTGTGGGTGGTGCATCTTGCATTATGCGTGGGCTTTGGAGCCGTCGCCTTGCTGCTATCCGGATCCCTTGTGCTGATGTTAATGGCCGCAGGGGTGGCGCTCGCCATAGTGCCATGCCTGATTGCCAGGGCGCGGCGCGCACGCTTGCGTCGGTATGAGAAACAGTTGCCGGACTTCCTTATGGCGCTGGCGGGCGCGCTGCGTGCAGGCACAGGTTTGCAGGCCGCCTTGTCCTGCATTGTGCCTCGTCAATCGCCACCGTTGTCGCAGGAATTCGGTCTGCTTCTTCGGCAGCAGCGTATGGGGCTGTCCTTTGATGATGCCTTGGCGGATCTGCTTGTGCGTATGCCCACCGACGCCAATAATCTGCTCGTGTCTTCACTGCGGATGGCGTGGCGAAGTGGAGGCAGCCTGGCGGCCTTGCTGGATGTTCTGGCAGAGACACTGCGTTCTTGCGGGCACTTGTCAGCGCGTGTTCGCGCATTGACCTCTCAGGGAAAGATGCAGGCCTATCTGATGGCCGGTATGCCTCTCATGGTGGGTGCGGCGTTGTATCTGCTTGATCCCGACAGCATGAGACCACTATGGCAGACACCTCCGGGCTGGATGGCATTGGGGCTGCTTGTCTTGCTGGAGGCGGCCGGGCTGTGGTTCATCCGCCGCATTGTCGACATCCGCGTCTGACTTGAGTGCGAATGATGTTCTGGATCAGTTGCGCGGGAGCAGGTTGTGCATTGTGCCTGCTGATGTGGTTGATTGCTCGCCCCGTATCAGGCATGTGTCATGAGCCAGTTCCTATGGATCATGCAGTCGTGCGCGGTATATGGCCCTGGCTGCACAAGCTGCTCCCCCTGGCCCGCGTGTACACGCCCTGGGTGCTGCGCCAGGCGCTGCATCGCCGGGTCCGCCGGGCCGGCCCTGGCTTTGAAAAGGTCGCGCCCGAGCATATCGTGGCCATGCAGATACTTGGCGCCGTGACCGCCACGGCGGCGGGTGCCCTGTGTTTGCGGTTCCTGGTCGACGCATCGATGCCCACGGTTGTGTGCGCGGCACTTTTCGCAGGCGCTCTGGCTGGGGCATGGCCATTGATATACCTGCGCCGCATGCATATGCACAGAAGCGCGCACATTCTGCGCGAACTGCCTTTTCTGCTGGACATGGCCACGCTCGCCCTGGGGGCGGGCGCCAATCTGCACGGTGCGCTGCAGCAAGTTGCCCAGTATGGGCCGGAAGGCCCCTTGCGATCGGAGTTGCGCCATGCGCTGGCTGACATGCGGGCAGGTACGGCGCGCATGATTGCTCTTCACAACATGGCGCAGCGGTGTGATGTTGAAGCTGTGCATGTATTGGTGCAACTGGTGGAGCAGGCTGAACAAATGGGCATGAGCATGGGGCCCCTGTTTCGGGCACAGGCGGCACAACACAGGGCAGAGCGTTTCCTGCTCGCCGAGAAACTTGCACTTGAGGCGCCGGTGAAAATGCTGTTTCCACTCGCCTTGTGCATTTTTCCCTGCACTTTCCTGGTTATCGCATTTCCTATTGCAATGCGTCTGATTGCGTCGGGCGCATGATGTCGCAAGACGGATATCCCCTGACGCTTATTTCAGCTCGCGGAACAGCGCAACGCCTGTTCGGGCTGATCGGCCAGCCGTCGCCCGCCTGGCATACTGGACTATATTTTGCACACTGTCGGTCCGTGCACACATGCTTTATGCGGTATGCCATCGATGTGGTGTTTATTGACGCGGAAGGGCGGATAATAAAGAAAATCGTCCGGTTGCCGCCTTGGCGGTGCGCATCGTGCCGCGCTGCACATGCGGCCATAGAACTGCCTGCCGGCTATTGCGATGCGTGTGCCGACATGGATGCGCGCGTGATGGCCGCGGTGGCCAACCTGCGCGACGCAGCGCGTTTGCCGGTCTGATGCCGGCCAGTTGGATCAGGGCGATGGCTTGTCGCCGTCGGAAGGATCGTCGCGCGAAGCGTTATCGAGGTCGTGGGACGTGCCATCGCCGACTTCAATACTGCCGTTGTTGTCTTCGCGCATGTCGTAGGTGTTGCCGAATACGCTGACGTAGGCCGGGTAGAAACTGCAATACAAGATGGCGGCCACGATGATGTTGATGGGTGTCAGAACGACTTGGACAGCCCCCGGGCTGAGGCCCAGTGTCACCAAGAAAGAGCCGGTGAAGTCGACGGCGAAAAAAATGGCGATCCAACTGGCGCCATAGGCAAGAAAGGGCCATTTGTTGCGCCAGCAGGCCACCATGGAGAAAAACAGAGCCTGTGGCATGCGGATATGATGCCAACCGATGAGAGCGGGGGCATGCCAGAAAAAGCCCGAGATGACGACATATAGTAGGCCGAAGGTGATGAACGGCCCTTTCATCGCTGCCAGCAGGGCTGTTTCGTCGAGATTGCCTTGTGCATCCAGTGCTTGGCCCAATTGACCGATGAAGGGAAGGGTTGCAATAAGGCCCGCCGCCAGGCATGCGGCCAGGTAGGCCAGGCCGAGGGCAAGCAGCCGCTTGCGGGTTTCGCGATTGGACAGCGGTTGCAGCCACATGGGCAGTTGCATGGCGCGGCCTGCTTCGACATTGCGGCAAGCGCAGAGTATGACGAAAGTAAGCAGGGGTGTGCAGACAATCAGTGCCATTTGTCCCAGCAAGGGAATCAGGTAGCTGGCGGTGATCAGGAATCCTGTGACGAGGCTCCAGAAGAACAGCGCCAGGGGCTGTCGTCGGAACAACCCCAGGCCATTGTGGATCCAGGACCAGCCTGCGGTAATGGGTAGCTTGGCGGCTTGCATGAGCGTGATTAATTCTGCAAGGCCCGGACCGGCGCCTTGAAACGTTCGCGCAGGATGCGCTCGAAATGACGGGGATCGTGCGGCTTGAGGGTTTGTGCGGGTCGAGGCAGGTAGAAATCGTAGAGCCGGGAAATCCAGAATCGCAGTGCGGCGCCGCGCAGCATGACGGGCCAGGCCTCGATCTCTTCTGCGGTAAACGGGCGCACCTGTGTATAAGCATGCAGCCATGCGTCAAGCCGGGAAACGTCGAACACACCGGTGGCCAGGTCCACACACCAGTCATTGACGCCGACAGCCAGGTCGAACAGCCATGTGTCGCAGCCTGCAAAGTAGAAATCGATGATGCCGCCCATGCGTGGCATCTCGAAGGTGCCATCAAACAGTACATTGTCGCGAAACAGATCGCAATGGCCTGGCCCACCCGGCAGCGCCCGATAGGTGGGCGTCGATGCAAACCGGATCTGCTCCTGCAGGGCGGTGTCCAGCAGCGCTGCCTGATCGGGTTCGAGAAACGGCCGGACGTGGGGCGCGGTTTCTCGCCACCATTGCAGGCCACGCAGGTTGGGCTGCCGGATGGAAAAGCCCTGGCCAGCCAGATGGGCGCGGGCGAGCGTGTCGCCAGTCAGTGCACAATGTGCAACGCTGGGCGCGGGCTCATAGCCGCCGGATAGACGTGTGACGATCGTGGAGGGCTTATCGTGGACGACCGTGATGAGGCCCCCACCTCGCAGAGCCTGGGGTTGTGGCACAGGAATACCACGCGCTGCCAGATGATGCATGAGTTCGATGTAGAAGGGCAGCTGCTCGAGGGTAAGAACCTCGAACAGGGTCAGGACATACTCGCCTGTGGTCGTATTGAGAAAGTAATTGGTGTTTTCGATGCCCGCTGTGATGCCGCGGAGCGAAACAAGTTCGCCCAGGTCGTAGCGTGCCAGGAGTTTGCGTGCATCGCTGTCGCTGACGGGAGTAAAGACGGCCATAAGCTGAGTGTACCGGGGTCGCGTAGATAAACAAAAAGCCCGTGCGAACGGGCCATTGATTTTAGACGATAGCGCGGCACCCTGCTTGAGGGCCTGTCGGCGGCGCCGCAGCCAGCGAGCGTAATGCTCGCTGGACTGGATTTATTTATGCAGCAGCGGGCATGTCGAGTCCGCCTCGCTCGTAAAAGCTTCTTCCCCGGGTATGGTCGCGATGGTTTTCATATAGTCCCATTCCCCCTTGGATTCCTCGGGCGTCTTGACCTGCATCAGGTACATGTCATGAATGTAGCGGCCGTCAGCTCGAATATAGCCGTGACTGTACATATCGCTCAACTTCATCTTCTTGAGTTGCGCCATCACTTTGTCGGAATCGGTTGTGCCCGCCTCCTTGATCGCCTTCAGATAGG
The DNA here is from genome assembly GCF_004153445.1 of Allopusillimonas soli. Lineage (GTDB taxonomy): Bacteria > Pseudomonadota > Gammaproteobacteria > Burkholderiales > Burkholderiaceae_B > Allopusillimonas > Allopusillimonas soli. Next base: position 574,626 of record NZ_SDQC01000002.1, on the reverse strand, counting down.
TAGCGGCTGCTGAGTAGTCGGCTGCCTGGTGCGTGCTGGGCATGGTGCCCGTGGCCTCTTTGAAGCGCTTGGCGAACTTGCGGGTGGCTTCATCCCTATCCCAATACCAACTGTCCGTCATAAGCAGCTTCTGGGCGACAGGCAAACCCATGCCATGGATATCATTGATGGTCATGAGCAGACCCACGACCTTCATCTTGTCGGCCAGCCCGAAATCGTTTGCGGCCTTGATGGCGTTGACCGTGTCGGAGCCCGCATTGGCCAGTCCCAGGACCTGGGCGCCTGAGGCGCCTGCCTGCAGAATGTAGGAAGACATGTCAGGCGAATTAGGCGGATGCCTGACCGAGCCGACTACCGTGCCGCCGTTGGCCTTGATCACCGCGCTGGTATCTGCTTCCAGGGAATGGCCGAAGGCGTAGTCGGCGACCAGGAAAAACCAGGACTTTCCTCCCTGTTTCACGACGGCGGAGCCGGTGCCCTTGGCCAGCGCCACGGTGTCGTACTCGTAATGCACGGTGTAGGGGGTGCAGTCCTGATTGGTCAGCCGGGCGGTGGCAGCCCCGATGTTGATATAAGGCACATGCTTTTCCTTGACGATGGTATTCATGGCCAGCGCGGTTGCAGAGTTGACACCGCCAATCAGCAGAGCCAGATTCTGCTCGTCTATCCATGCCCGGGCGCGGGAAGAGGCTATGTCGGGCTTGTTCTGATGATCGGCCGATAGCACCTCGACCTTCCGGCCCAGTACTTCGCCGCCCGCATCTTCCACTGCCATGCGTATCGCCTGCAGTCCGCCTGGACCATCGGTATCGGTGTACGGGCCGGACATGTCGGTAATGAAGCCGATGCGTATGGGGCCGCTGTCCGTGTGCGCCAGCGCGTTGCCAGCCGCCAGGCCGAGCGTGAGTGCAAGTGTGCCGAGCGTCAGTGATTTGGTATTCATATTGTGTCTCCCTGTTCTGGATAGTAGTTTGTGGTTTGCCTGCGGCATCGCATGAGGCGATGCCTGGTGATTCAATGGCCTGACGAGGCCCGTTCCTTCAGAAGCTGTGTCGCCAGGTCGCTGCGCACATCGCCTGCCTGCACCATGTGGGCCGCCACCCAGTCGATGTCTGCACCCTGTGCGCCAGCCGCAACCGCGATATTGCGTGCATGCAGTGCCATATGGCCGCGCTGTATGCCTTCGGTGGACAGGGCGCGCAGGGCGGCCATATTCTGGGCCAGGCCAACCGCCGCCGCGATTTCGCCAAGCTCGCTGGCGTGCCGCACATCCAGGATTTTCAGGGAGGCGCGCGCCATGGGATGGGTTTTTGTCGCGCCGCCCACGAGTCCGACGGGCATCGGTATTTCCAGTGTTCCGACCAGATCGCCTCGGGCAGATTGTTCCCATGAGGTCAGCGAGGTGTAGCGGCCATGCCGTGTTGCGTAGGCATGTGCGCCGGCCTCCACTGCTCGCCAATCATTGCCTGTTGCCACGATGACCGGGTCAATGCCGTTCATGATGCCTTTATTGTGCGTCGCGGCTCGATAGGGATCCACGCGCGCAAACTCGCAGGCATCCACAATGCCCTGTGCCACGTCCTCGCCGGAAAAATCGGCCGTGCCGAGGCTGGCAACAGGAATCTGCACCCGGGCGCATGCAAGACGCAAATCAGCCAGATTGGACAGGATGCGCAGGCGCACCTTGCCGCCCGTGATCTCCTCCACCAGCCCAGCCACGGCCTCCGCCATGGTGTTGACGGTGTTTGCGCCCATGGCATCGCGCACATCCACCAGCAGATGCACGACCACCATGGGGCCGCTGGCTGTCTGCGGGAAGACATGGACCTCGATGTCCCGGCAGCCGCCGCCCAGCGATACCAGTGTGGCGTCCCGGCTGTTTGCGAGATCGATGAGTTCTTGCCGGCGCAGGAGCAGTGCGATGCGAGCGCCGTCTGGATCACTCAATCCGAGGATTTGAACCTGCGCACGCATGATGGGGCCGGTGCTACAGGCTTGAAAGCCGCCATGCGGCCGGGCGATTTTTGCCATGTAGGAAGCGGCCGCAACCACCGATGGCTCCTCGACCGCCATGGGTATGAGGACGTCTCTGCCATTAATGGTGAAATTGCTGGCGATGGCGTAGGGCAGCTCAAAGCGTCCGATCACGTTTTCGATCATGCCGTTGGCTACGTCCAGCGGCAGGGCACCGGGTTCGGCGATTTGCTGCTGCTCCTGCCGTGTCAGCGGCACACGCTCGGCAATGGCAGCCAGACGTTCGGCGGGAGAAAGAGAGCGGAAATCGGCGATCCGGGAATCCATAAAGTCGGCCTTGTCGTTACATAAAAATCAGCCATTAGTTTGGACGCGTTGGTGGGGTGCGTATATGGCTAAAATAGCTAATAAATAATATATTTAATGTTCATTATTAATATAAACAGAGCGTAATGCCGGGAACTATTCAGGACTCCATGCAATCAGCCGTCCAGGAAAGTCTGGAAGGCGCCTTATTGAGCCTGTTGCATCGCGATGCGGAGCGTGAGAACTTCGAGGATTTGCGTGAGCAGATCAATCTTCTGCCCGACAGTGAAGGGAAAAAGCGGTTGCTGACTTCCGCCGCCATGGCCATCACGGTCATGGAGCGGCTTGTTCAGCATAAACAGCGCGAACGGGGTCTGCTGGCGGTCATAGAGACGGCCCAGGATCTTACGGCGATCACCGACACGGATGCGGTGCTCCATGCGATTGTGCAGCGCGCCCGCAAGCTGCTGGGATGCGATGTGGGGTATCTCTCCATCTACGACGAGAAGCACCAGGATTTCTATGTGCGCGCGACAGACGGTGCGTTTTCAGAACAGTTTCGCAAGGTCAGGGTGGGTATGGATGTGGGCGTATGCGGCTATGTAGCGCGTCACCGTACGCCTTATTCATCTTCCGACTATCTCGGCGACAGCCGCTTCAGCCACGATGTGAAGATAGACGCTGCCATGCAGGATGAGAATATTCAATCCATCCTGGGCGTGCCCTTGCTGGCCGGCGAGCGGGTCAGCGGCGTGCTGTTTGTCGGCGACCGTTATCTGCGCGCTTATAGCGCCTGGGAAAAATCCATACTGGCCACCCTGGGCGCGCATGCTTCGGTTGCCATAGATAATGCGCGCCTTTTTGAACAGGCTCAGGAGGCGCTGGCGCGCGCCAGCGCCACTAATGAGTTGCTCGCGCGCCAATCCGCGGGAGCGCGCGCGGCGGCGGAGGCACATGAGGCATTGACGTCGCTGGTGGCGCGCGGGGGAGATCTGTCCGATATCTGCGACATGATCAGTAGTCGGCTGGGCGGCCGGGTGGCTGTCTGCGACGAAACAGGCAAGGAAATCTGCGTCAGCGAGACGGGCGCGGAAGCTGGTGCGGCCACGGCGCCAGCCAGAAGAGCAACAGTTGGCAGGCGCGCAGCTTTCGAGGCGGGTATCCATACGGTGCTGGACGAGGCGCGCCGCCGGGGACGCTCGGTGCAGGCCTATGAGCGCCGTGGCGACGTATGCCGCATATGTGCGGTGATGGGTGGTCGTGGACTGCTTGGCGGGCTTGTCATTCATACGCCCCAGGCCCTCGATGATGTGGCGGTGCGCATCCTGGAACGCGCGGGCATGGTGGCGGGCATTGTGTTGCTGTTGCGTCGGCAGCAGGAGTTTTCTCTGCGTTCGGACGCGCCGGCCATATTGCGCGCATTGACCTATGCGCCGCAAGGCGATGTGCTTGCCCTGGCGCCGCGTGCGGCAGCGCACGGATTGGATCTGGAGCGGCCCATGCAGCTTGCGCTGTTGCGCGTGGCGGGCAATGTGTCGACAGTGCCTGGCTGGCTGCCGCTATCCGGCCTGTCCTCTTTCAACGCGTTGTGCGATGAAGACGGCGTGAATGTCTGCGTACTGGTCAACTTGGCCGATGCGCCGCGCGTCCGCCACGCGCTGGAGGCCGGCATGGCGGAAGCACAATATGCCTGCGCCGGCGTGATCTCGCTGCCGGTGCATGACGCCAGGGCGTTGCCCGATGCGCGGCGCCGATGCGAGGCTTGTCTCGATCTGTTGGACGCGCTTGGTCGCGGACAGATTGTCGCCGATGAGCAGAGTCTGGCACTCTATACGCCGTTGCTTGCCGGCGCGAATGCGCCGGCAGCCGAAGACTTGCTGGCCGCGACATTGGGACCGCTTTACCGGCCCGGCCATGCGCGCAGCCAGCAGCTCGCGCGAACGCTGTTGGCCTACCTTGATCACGGGTACAATGCGAGCGCGGCTGCCAAATCGCTTGGCCTGCACCTGAACACGCTGCGCCAGCGCCTGGAGGTCGCGCAAGTCTTGCTGGGCGACTGGCGTGCGGATGGTCGGGCGCTGGAGTTGCATATGGGGCTGCGGCTCTGGCACCTGCGCGACGAACTGCCGCCAGCACAAAGGGCTTCCGGGCCCGGCACATCTGATACTCATGCCTGAATACACCGAACTTGCCCGCAACGGTTGGCGCCTTTGCGTGGCGCCCATGATAGACGTCACCGACCGCCATTGCCGGTATTTCCACCGCCTGCTGGCTCCTGGCGCGCGCCTTTATACCGAGATGATCACCACAGGGGCCTTGATGCACGGTAGCATCCCTCGCCATCTGGATTTCGATCCCGCGGAAAAGCCGGTGGCGCTGCAACTGGGGGGCAGCGAACCGCAGGCTCTGGCGGCATGTGCGCGCCTCGGCGAAAAATGGGGGTATGACGAGATCAATCTGAATTGCGGCTGCCCCTCTGAACGTGTGCAGCGAGGGGCTTTTGGCGCATGCCTGATGGCCGAGCCCGCACTGGTGGCCGACTGCATCAAAGCCATGCAGGATGTCGTTGATGTTCCGGTTACTGTAAAGCACAGGTTGGGCTTGGACTACGACCTTTCCTATGACTTTGTCCGCGACTTCGTGGGCCGGCTTTACGATAGCGGCTGCAGGGTTTTCATCGTGCATGCCCGCAACGCGGTGCTCAAGGGCCTATCTCCCAAGGACAATCGTGAGAAGCCACCTCTGCGCTATGACGCGGCCGCGCGGCTCAAGAAGGATTTTCCCGATTGTGTGGTCGTGCTGAATGGAGGCCTCACCACTGCTGCCGAGGTGGCGGCTCAGCAGCAGCATTTTGACGGTGTCATGCTGGGCCGTGCTGCGTGGCACAACCCGAATGTTCTGTCGGATATCACTCGCGCCGATGCGCCCGGCCAGCCTGTGCCGGAACACGACGAGATTGTTCAGGCGATGGTGCGCTACGCTGACCGCGAGGTGGTCAAGGGTGTACCTTTGCGCATGGTGGTGCGTCCGATGCTGGGCTGGATGTCGGGCCAGCCCGGTGCGCGCAGATGGCGCCGTACGTTATCGGACACCGCCGTGTTGAATGCAAACGACCCGCGCATGATAGAGCAGGCCTGGCAGGCCCTGAACGCGCCCGGCGTGGCCGCGTAGGCAACTGAATCAGGAGCGCGCGGACTCGCTGTCGCTAGTGTCCGAAGGCCAGTCGCGGATGTAGGCCTTCAGCATGTCGTTTTCAAACTGTTGAGCCGCCACGATAGCCTGGGCCATGTCATAGAAGGAAATGACGCCCAGCAGGGTGGGGCCATCCATGACTGGAATGTAGCGCGCATGCTTGTCAAGCATGAGGCGCTGGACCTCATCGGCGCTGGTGTTTGGGGATACGCTGACAGGCGCATCGTCCATGATGCTGCGCAGCGTGTTGCTGCCCGTGGTGCCATGGTTGTCGTGCAAATGGCGGATAAGTTCGCGAAAAGTGAGCATGCCCGCCAACTGGCCGTGATCCATGATGACCAAAGAGCCGATGTCCTGCTCGCTCATGGTTTCGATGGCCTGCAGAATCGGCGTGTCGGGCGAGGCCGTATACAGGGCATTGCCCTTGACCTTAAGGATTTCACTGACTTTCAACATGCGGTTCTCCTCTCCCGACTTCTGTTGTTCTATTTTGCCCTATCTGCGGGCATTCGGGTAGTGGAGCCTGTTCGTCAAACAGTGTTTCCAGCCGTGTCGGCGTGTGTGTCAATGATACGGATATGGCATTGAGCAACGGCTGGTTTCCCCGCATGGCCGGTTGCGATCGGTCTATGAGCAGCGCGTCGAGCAGCGGCCCCAGATCGGCATCATGGTGATTTCCCGCCAGGACCCAATGCATGTCGTCACCGTCGAATGTGTCCACCGCATAACCCAGGCGTTTGAGCTGTTCGAGTACGCAGTCCAGGGTATCCTGGTTCATGGTCAGCGTTTCGCACAGTGCGGCCACTGTTCGGCCCGGCGGTATGTCGTTTCGGGCATGCCACAGCATGCGCAGCACGCGCAGGGCGGCGATCAGGTTTTCGCCTGGATAGTGTTTGAGCGCCCAGCGCCGCTGGCGCACCGAGGGTAAGATGGCGGCCACCGTGGCACCCATCAGGACGGCGAGCCAGGAAAGATAAATCCAGAGGAGGAAAATGGGCAGGGTGGCGAAAGCCCCGTATATGATGGTGTAGGAGGGAAAGCGCGTGAGATAGTAGGCGAAGCCCGTGCGCATGATCCAGAGCACAATGGCCGTACCCGCGCCGCCCGCCAGGGCGTCGCGCCACAGAACCTTGCGGTTGGGTACGACGCAGAACAGGGCGGTGAAGCCGAGTGCCGTGGCGATCACCGGCACGAAGGATAGCGCGAAGCCCACCGCGCCCGGCAGCGCGTCGATATCGCCCAGCGAGGCGCGGGCCAGCACCGAGGTGGCCCAGAGGCTGGCTCCCACCAGAATGGGCCCGAGCGAGACGATGGCCCAGTACACCAGCATGCGCTGCCGGAAGGGTCGCTGATGCTCGACTTGCCAGATGCTGTTGAAGGCCTCGTCTATGGTCATGATTAGCATGACCGACGTGACGAAGAGAAAAAGGCTACCCGCGGCTGTTAGCCCCGAGGCCTTGGCTGCGAACTGGTTCAGGTACAGCATGACCGTGTCGGAGACCGACGGAGGCATGAGGTTGCTGGTCAGGAAGGCCTCAAGCGCCACGCGGAACTCGTTGAACAGCGGAAAGGCGGTGAACAGCGCCAGCACCACGGCCAGCAGCGGCACGATGCTGAGCACGGTGGTGAAGGTCAGGCTGGAGGCTATCTGGGTGAGTTTCTTTTCCGATGCGCGGCGCAGAATGAAACGCGCTATGGTTCCGAAGCTGGAAGGAGAGCGGCGCGCGCCCTCGTCCGGAGATGACGGATTGCTGGGTTGCGTTGTGCGCGAGGTGTGTCTGGCCTGGCGAGTCAAAGCTTTTGAAACCTTTTCGTGGGGAGCGGCATGCGCGTCCGGGCGTCTTCATTTCCTCTTTGGAGTCATAATACCAGTATGGCTACACAATTGAATCCTGTTCTGCGCGTTGGCGCGAGCGCCTCGCTGCTGCTGCTGATCATCCTCTGTATCGCATGGGAGTTGTTCATTGCGCCATTGAGGCCTGGCGGCTCCCTCTTGGCGTTGAAGGCGCTCCCGCTGCTTTTGCCCTTGCGCGGCGTACTCAGGGGCAATTTGTATACCCTACAATGGGCCGCCATGCTTATTTTGCTTTATTTCATGGAGGGCGTGGTGAGGCTGATGTCCGATCCCGCCGCCTTGTCGGTGTGCATGGCGGGCCTGGAAATTGCCCTGTCCGTTGTTTTCTATTGCTGTGCCATTTTTTATCTCAGACCGGCCAAGCGCGCAGCCAAGGCTCGGCAGGCCGACGATGCAAAGGTGACGGGTTGAAGACCGCACTCGACCAACTGAATGTCGTCAATTCGTATGCGGAACTGCCGCGGCAGTTCCACACGATGCTTTTGCCGCAGCCGCTGACGGATCCTCGCCTGCTGCATGCCAATCCTGCTGTTGCGGCACTGCTGGGCTTGTCGGACGCTGTGCTCAATACGCCCGCCTTTCTGCAAGTGTTTTCTGGGCAGCGGCCGCTGCCGGGAGGTAAAACGCTGGCGGCGGTGTATAGCGGCCATCAGTTCGGCGTCTGGGCGGGTCAACTGGGGGATGGCCGGGCGCATTTGCTGGGGGAAGTGGTTGCGCCATCGGGGCACTGGGAGCTGCAACTGAAGGGCTCGGGCATGACGCCTTATTCCCGCATGGGCGATGGCCGTGCGGTGCTGCGGTCGTCGGTGCGGGAGTACCTTGCCAGCGAGGCCATGGCCGGGCTGGGCATCCCCACCACGCGCGCGCTTGCGTTGGTCGTGTCCGACGACAAGGTCTACCGAGAAACCGTCGAGACGGCTGCGATCGTCACGCGCGTCTCACCCAGTTTCGTGCGTTTTGGCTCCTTTGAGCATTGGTCGGCGGCGCCGGAAACAATGCGCCTGCTGCTGGATTATGTCGTGGATCGTCATTATCCGCAGTGCCGCGAGCCGGAAGCGGGCATGCCTGATGACGCGCAGGGTGTCGTATTCCGCTTTCTGCGCGCGGTTGTGGCGCGTACGGCAAGACTTATGGCGGATTGGCAAACTGCGGGCTTCTGCCATGGCGTCATGAACACCGACAATATGTCCATCATCGGGCTGACGCTTGATTACGGGCCTTATGGGTTCATGGACTCTTTTCAGGCAAATCATGTCTGCAATCACAGCGATACGCAGGGGCGCTATGCCTGGAATGCACAGCCTGCCGTTGCGCACTGGAATCTGTACCGTCTTGGTGCCGCGTTGCTTCAGATGGGCGTGGATCCCGAAGGGCTGAAGGCGCAGCTGCGGTGCTACGAGGCGGATTTTCTCGCGCCTTACCAGGCCAATCTGGCCAGGAAGCTGGGCCTAGCGGCGTATCGGGAGCAGGACGAGTCCCTCGTGGATGAATGGTGGAAGCTGCTGCATACCCAAAGGGCCGATTTCTCGCTCAGCTTCAGGCGATTGGCGGACGTGACGCAGGACAGCTCGCTGTTTCTGTCGCTCTTCGATGATCACGAGCCGGCGCGGGCCTGGCTTGACACCTACCTGGCGCGCATTGCACAAGATGGACGGTCTGATGCGGCGCGGCGTGCGCAGATGAATGGGGCCAATCCGCTGTATGTCCTGCGCAACCATCTAGCCGAGACAGCCATACGCGCCGCAGCCAAGGGCGATGCCTCTGAGATCGAGACGCTCATGACCCTGTTGGGCGATCCTTATACCGAAAGGCCAGGCTACGAAGCCTACGCACAGCCCGCGCCCGAATGGGCCAGCCAGCTTGAGGTCAGTTGTTCGTCGTAGTGTTGCTATGAGACGCATCGTGCAGGCCACGCTGTCCTCCACTAGAATCATCACTCCAGTTTCTTTTCACACTACAAGAATTAGCTATCATGTCCGGCAATACATTAGGCAAGATCTTCTGCGTCACGAATTTCGGCGAGTCACATGGTCCTGCCATTGGAGCGGTGGTTGATGGCTGCCCGCCGGGGCTGCCACTCGACGAAGCCGATATCCAGGCCCAGCTTGACCGGCGCCGGCCAGGCACCTCTCGCCATGTTACGCAGCGGCGCGAGCCCGATCAGGTGGAAATCCTGTCCGGCGTCCATCAGGGCTTGACCACGGGCACGCCCATAGGCCTGCTCATCCGCAATACCGACGCGCGCAGCAAGGATTACAGCAATATTGCCGACACCTTCCGTCCTGGCCATGCCGACTACACCTACACCAGCAAATACGGCGATCGGGATCCTCGCGGCGGCGGACGATCCTCGGCGCGCCTGACCGCGCCAACGGTAGCCGCCGGCGCCATTGCGCGTAAGTGGCTGGCCACGCATCATGGTGTGTGCATTCGTGGCTACATGAGCCAATTGGGAGAGATTGCCATCCCGTTCACCTCATGGGATGAAGTCGGAAAAAATCCGTTCTATGCCCCCGATGCGGCTATCGTGCCTGACCTGGAAGCCTACATGGATCAACTGCGCCGCGATGGAGATTCCATCGGCGCCCGTGTGGAGGTCGTGGCTGAACACCTGCCCGCGGGCTGGGGCGAACCTCTCTACGACCGACTCGATGCGGACATCGCGCATGCCATGATGGGCTTGAACGCGGTGAAGGGTGTGTCGATAGGCGCTGGTTTTGCCTGCGTCGGGCAGCGGGGTTCGGAGCATGGGGACGAAATCACCCCCGAGGGTTTCATCGGCAATAACGCGGGGGGCGTGCTTGGTGGTATTTCGACCGGGCAGCCCATTACGGTTTCGCTGGCCATCAAGCCTACCTCCAGCATTCGGGTTGAGCGCCGCTCCATCAATCGCTCGGGAGAACCGGTGCAGGTACAGACGCTCGGACGCCATGATCCCTGTGTAGGCATCCGCGCGACGCCAATCGCCGAAGCGCTGTTGGCCATTGTGCTGATGGATCACGCCTTGCGCGACCGGGCGCAATGCGGTGCGCGCCAGATGGCCGCCCAGGATGGATGAGAGGGGAAATAGACCAGGACCGGCAGGAACCAGATCCGGCATCCCGGCCGCGCAGAGAGTTACCCACTGAAAAGGAGCCTGAATTGAAAAAAAATACTGTCACCTTACGGCGCGTGTCCATCGCGGTAGCCTTGTCCCTGACCGTTCTGCTTGCGGCCTGCGCCGCCGTGCAGACTACGAATACCGGCTCAGTGGGCGTGGAGCGCAAGCAGTACATGTCGAGCATGGTGTCGGAGCAGGCGCTGGAGCAGGAGGCCGCGCAGCAATACCGCACCCTCATAGGCCAGGCCAAGGCGCAGGGCGCGCTCGACGAGGACAAGCAGCAGACAGCGCGCGTCAAGACCATTGCCAACCGGCTGATCAAGCAAGTGAGCGTATTCCGCCCTGATGCCGCCAACTGGAACTGGGAAGTTCATGTACTGAAATCCAAGGAGGTCAATGCCTGGTGCATGCCTGGCGGCAAGATTGCGGTCTATACGGGGCTGATTCAGCAGATCAAGCCAACAGATGCGGAGCTGGCGGCCGTTATCGGGCATGAAATGGCCCATGCGCTGCGTGAGCACACCCGCGAACAAGTGTCGCAGCAAATGGCAACCAACCTCGGCCTGTCGGTGCTGTCGGCTTTCACGGGAGCGGGCGTTGCCGATCTGGGCGGCACCTTGAGCAAGGTCATGTTCACGCTGCCCAACAGCCGCACGGCGGAGGCGGAGGCCGACCGGATTGGCGTCGAGCTGGCCGCAAGGGCAGGCTACGATCCTCACGCCGCCGTGACCCTTTGGCAGAAGATGGCATCGCTGGGCGGCAGCCAGCAACCCGAGATTCTGTCCACTCATCCCTCGGCGGAAAGCCGTATCGCGGATATTCAGACCGCCGCCGACAAGGTCATGCCGCTTTATACCAAGGCCGTAAAAGGCTGAGGCCCACGGCACCGGCGCGACCCTGGCCGTTTGGACGGCATGGGTCGCGTCGTCTTCCTGTTAGCTTTGATACCAGTATAAGGAGTCGTATTGTCCTATTGGAAAGTGCTGGCATAATAATTTCTGTCCGGGCTCAAGCCCTGCCGTTCAACGTTATGTATCCGAGGCGCAACCATGCCACAAACCCTTTATGACAAGCTCTGGAATGCACATGTGGTGCATGAGGAGTCCGACGGCACCTGTCTGCTGTACATCGATCGTCATCTGGTGCATGAAGTCACCAGCCCCCAGGCCTTCGAAGGCCTGGCCATGGCGGGGCGCAAGCCCTGGCGCATCGGTGCCAATCTGGCGGTCGCCGACCACAATGTGCCCACGACAGCGCGCAACGAGGGCATTGCCGACCCTATATCAAAGCTGCAGGTCGACACGCTGGATGATAATTGCGAAAAATACGGCATCACCGAATTCCGCATGAACGATCTGCGACAGGGCATCGTGCATATCATCGGGCCCGAGCAGGGCGCGACGCTTCCCGGCATGACGGTGGTCTGCGGCGACTCGCACACCAGCACGCACGGCGCGGTTGGCACCCTGGCGTTCGGGATCGGCACATCGGAAGTGGAGCATGTGCTGGCCACCCAGACGCTGCTCATGAAAAAGAACCGGAATATGCTCGTGCGCGTGGAAGGCGATCTGCCCGCCGGCTGTACCGCCAAGGACGTCGTCCTGCACATCATTGGGAAGATCGGTACGGCGGGCGGTACCGGCCATGCCATCGAGTTCGCGGGCAGCACCATTCGTGCCTTGTCGGTGGAAGGCCGCATGACAGTGTGCAACATGGCCATCGAGGCTGGCGCTCGTTCGGGCATGGTGGCGGTCGATGACAAGACCATCGAATACTTCCGCGGCCGGCCGTACGCGCCCGTGGGTGTGCTGTGGGACCAGGCCGTGCAGTACTGGCGGACGCTGCACTCGGATGAGGGTGCGCATTTCGACCGTATCGTTGAAATCGATGCGCGCGAAATCATGCCTCAGGTGTCATGGGGCACTTCACCGGAGATGGTGCTGCCCGTGGATGCGCGCGTGCCCGATCCGGACAAGGAAAAGGATGAGGTCAGGCGCAGCGGCATGGAGCGCGCGCTGCAATACATGGGCCTCAAGCCCAATACGCCCATCACCGAGATACGCATAGACAAGGTCTTCATTGGTTCCTGTACCAATGCGCGTATCGAAGACTTGCGCGCGGCAGCGGCAGTGGCGCGCGGCAAGCGGGTGGCCGCGAACGTCAGGCAGGCCATGGTGGTGCCGGGTTCGGGGCTGGTAAAACGGCAAGCCGAACAGGAAGGTCTGGATAAAATATTCATGGCCGCCGGCTTCGAGTGGCGGGAACCTGGCTGTTCCATGTGCCTGGCCATGAATGCCGACCGGCTCGAGCCCGGCGAACGTTGCGCCTCGACGTCCAACCGCAATTTCGAGGGCAGACAGGGGCAGGGCGGTCGCACCCATCTGGTAAGCCCCGCCATGGCCGCCGCCGCGGCCATAGCGGGCCATTTCGTCGACGTGAGAAACTTCTGATCGGACGCATCATGCAAGCATTTACCACACATACAGGCCTTGTCGCGCCGCTGGATCGTGCCAACGTCGATACGGACCTTATTATTCCCAAGCAATTCCTGAAATCAATCAAGCGCACGGGATTCGGCCCCAATCTGTTCGACGAGCTGCGCTATCTGGATCACGGCGAACCGGGTATGGACAACAGCAAGCGCCCGTTGAACCCGGATTTCGTGCTCAACCAGCCGCGTTACCAGGGCGCGTCCATTCTGCTGGCCCGCAAGAATTTCGGCTGCGGGTCCAGCCGCGAGCATGCGCCCTGGGCGCTCACGCAGTATGGCTTCAGGGCCATCATTGCGCCGTCCTACGCCGACATCTTTTTCAACAACAGTTTCAAAAACGGTCTGCTGCCCATCATCCTGACGGAGCTCGACGTTTCCCGGCTCTTCGATGAGGTGAAAGCCTTTCCTGGCTACCAGCTCACGATCGACCTGGCTCGCCAGGCAGTCATCGCTCCTGACGGGCGCGAGTTGAAGTTTGACATCGAGCCGTTCCGCAAGCATTGCCTGCTCAACGGCCTGGACGATATCGGCCTGACGCTGCAGAAGTCGGACGTGATACGCGCCTTCGAGGCCGAGCGCCTGGCGAAATTCCCGTGGCTGGAGTCCCGGCCCATAGCCTGAGCTTTCCCACTCAGGGCCCGCGGCCTGGCATGACGGTTCCAGGCGTCATGCGGCCGCGCTGTATTTGCTTTTCAGGAAACCTTCATGACTTACAACATTGCAGTACTGCCGGGCGATGGCATCGGTGTCGAAATCACGGAACAGGCCCAGCGAGTGCTGGCTGCGCTTGGCCTTGATCTTTCCATGACCACCGCGCCTGTGGGCGGAGCCGCCTACGATCAGCATGGGCATCCGTTGCCGGCCTCTACGCTGGAACTGGCAAAATCATCGGATGCCATTTTGTTCGGTGCTGTTGGCGACTGGAAATACGACAAGCTGGAAAGGGCGCTGCGCCCGGAGCAGGCGATATTGGGTTTGCGCAAGGCGCTTGGGCTGTTTGCGAATCTGCGTCCCGCCATTCTGTATCCGCAACTGGCCAATGCTTCCTCGCTCAAGCCCGAGGTGGTGGCCGGACTGGATATTCTGATAGTGCGCGAGCTGACTGGAGATATCTATTTTGGGCAGCCGCGTGGCTTGCGGACCGCAGAAGACGGGGCATTCAAGGGCGAGCGCCAGGGTTTTGACACCATGCACTATGCTGAGTCCGAGGTGCGGCGCATCGCCCATGTCGCTTTCCAGGCGGCGGCCAAGCGCAGCGGGCGCCTGTGCAGCGTGGACAAGGCCAATGTGCTGGAAACCTCCCAGTTCTGGCGCGACATCATGGTGGATGTGGCCAAGGAATACCCCGATGTGGCATTGAGCCACATGTACGTGGACAACGCCGCCATGCAATTGGTGCGCGCCCCCAAGGAATTCGACGTGGTCGTCACGGGTAATCTATTCGGCGACATCCTTTCCGACGAGGCGGCCATGCTCACGGGCTCGATAGGCATGTTGCCCTCGGCTTCGCTCAATGCTTCCAACCAGGGGCTGTACGAGCCCAGCCATGGATCCGCCCCCGATATTGCCAGCCAGAACATCGCGAATCCGTTGGCCACGATTCTGTCGGCAGCCATGCTGCTGCGCTATTCGCTGAACGAACCCGAGCAAGCCGCGCGGATCGAAAAGGCGGTGCAGGCAGTCCTGGAGCAGGGGCTGCGTACTGCCGACATCCATGAGCCCGGCACCACGAAGGTGTCCACCTCTGACATGGGTGACGCGGTACTCAAGGCACTTTGATTCGGGGGCGCGATCGCCGCCCCGTGTTGCGCAGATGTACCGCGCGCAGGCCCGCATGCTGGCATTGTTTCAGTATGCGGGCCCATTCCATTAGAATAATGGATTCGGACCATATTATTTAAGTGACATTTCCATGACCCAAGCAGTAGGTTTGGTCGGGTGGCGCGGCATGGTGGGATCGGTTCTCATGCAGCGCATGCGCGACGAAAACGATTTTTCCCTTTTCGAGCCCGTATTTTTCTCCACCAGCAATGCGGGCGGCAAAGCGCCCGGCTGGGCAGATGGAGCGGGCCCGCTCCAGGACGCTTACGATATCCAGGCGCTTGCTAAGCTGCCCATCATCGTCACCGCGCAAGGCGGCGACTATACATCCGCCGTTCATGCGAAATTGCGCGCGGCTGGCTGGGAGGGCATCTGGATCGATGCGGCTAGCACATTGCGGATGGCAGACGACGCCATCATCGTGCTTGATCCGGTCAATCGCCCTGTCATCGACGCCGCCTTGAAGCGAGGCGTGAAAAACTTCATAGGCGGCAATTGCACGGTAAGTTGCATGCTCATGGGGCTTGCGGGGTTGTTCAACCAGGATCTCATCCAATGGATGACCAGCATGACCTACCAGGCCGCTTCTGGCGGCGGCGCTCAGCACATGCGGGAACTGCTTACCCAGTTCGGCCTGCTCAATTCGGCGGTAAAGGGGCTGCTTGACGACCCGGCATCCGCCATTCTTGAGATCGACCGTGGGGTGCTTGCCGCCCAGCAGGATCCGTCCCTGCCTGCCGAGCATTTCGGCGTGCCGCTTGGAGGCAGCCTGATTCCCTGGATAGACAAGGATCTGGGCAACGGCGTGTCGCGCGAAGAGTGGAAGGCCGAGGCTGAAACCAACAAGATACTGGGGCGTGGCGCCGCATTCGGTACCGAACCCACGCCCATCGACGGGCTGTGTGTCCGTATCGGCGCCATGCGTTGCCATAGTCAGGCATTGACCATCAAGCTCAAGCGCGACATTCCGCTTGATGAAATCGACGACATCATTGCCCAGGGCTCGAAGTGGGCCAAGGTCATTCCGAACGAACGCGACGCGACCATGCAGGCGCTCACGCCCGTGGCTGTAACCGGTACGCTGGATATTCCCGTCGGACGCTTGCGCAAGATGTCCATGGGTCCGGAGTATCTGAGTGCCTTTACCGTCGGCGATCAGCTTCTTTGGGGCGCGGCCGAGCCGCTGCGCCGTATGCTGCGCATCTCCCTGGGTGAACTCTAAAAAGGAAAATATGCGTCCTCGATCAGCGTTGTCGCCCGCATTCATGGTTACACAGGCCAGGCCATGGCTGGGCGCACTTGCGCTGGCACTGGCATGCTCGGGTGTACAGGCGGCGCAGTTGGGCCATTCGCGTCTGGTGTCACGATTGGGGCAACCCTTGCGGGCAGATGTCCAGATTAACCAACTGAGCCAGGACGCATCGCGGCACCTGACGGTCCAGCTTGCTCCGTTGGACGAGTGGAAGCGCGCGGGTTTGGAGCCCCCGGTTTCCCTGGGCAGCATCCAGCTGCGCATTGCCGATGGCTATACACCGGGCACCAAGGTTGTCCATCTGAGCTCGTCGCAGACCTTCGACAAGCCTGTCGCCGATTTGCTGCTCGATGTGACCACGCCTGCCGGGCGCCAGCGCTATCAGGTCAGCCTGCTGACCCTTGGCATGCCGGCCGCGACCAACCCTGCTGCGCAGTACGAAGCGGGCAGGCGCATACGGGTCGAGCAAGGCGACACAATGGTCGGCATTGCCGAGCACAATGCGGTTCAGGGGGTTACTGCCTATCAGCTCATGATTGCCTTGCAGCGGGCCAACCCCAAGTCCTTCATTCATGACAATCTGAACCTGGTCAAGGCGGGCGCTACGCTTGTTATGCCGTCCTATGCCAGTCTTACCGCCATTTCCGATCGCGAAGCCAGACGGATATTCATGGAGCAGGCGCGAGCCTTTGCGCTATATCGACAGAAGGCGGCAGGCGCCACAACTGTCGTTGAACGCGATGCTACATCCGGAGCCGTCTCGGAAGGTGCGGACAAGCCCGCGGCGCGCGGCGAGCCGGCAGCACAAGACAGGCTGGAGCTATCCGGAGCGGCAGGCAGCGAGGACAATGACGCCGCTACACACAAGAATATTCAGGAATCCGTGGATCGGGTTTCCCAGCTTGAGGAAAATGTACGTCACCTTGATCAGGCGTTGCAGGCGCAGGGAGGCGCCGCCAGCAGCCTGGTCGCAGAAGGCGCGAAAAGCCTGGGCAATACCTTGGCCGATGCCTTCACCGGCGGTGCTGGCGACACGGATGAGGGCCAGGCAGGCAAGGGTGCCAACGCGGCGGCTTCCGGCGGGGCCGAGGCCTCTGCCGCAGTTGACGGTACCGGGGCAGCCTCCACCACGGGCGATGCGCGCGCAGCGAAGAAAGTCGAGTCTGGTGCCGGACGGCAAGGCGCTGCCGATGACGCCCGCACATATGATGACACCCTGCACAGCGGCACCCCGAACGGCGGCACCCCGAACGGCGGCACCCCGAACGGCGGCACCCCGAACGGCAGCACCCCGAACAGCGGCACCCCGAACGATGGCGCCATGAACGATGGCGCCACGAACGGCGGCGCAGCAATTGGAGGGAGTGCGGCACAGGGCAACGGCTCCGGCGCAACTACAGGCGCAAACGCCGCAAACGGCGGGGGCGCAAGCTTGAACGGAACTGACGCCGCGGCGGCAGACGCAGCCGCAGCGAGCGGCAATGCGCTGCCTGCCGACAAAGCGGCGAATGGCACGGCGGGCTCAGACAACACGGTTGCTCAAACATCTGCTGGCCAAGGCTCGGGCGGTACCGCGGAAGCGCCGCCTGCTCAGGCAGAGAGCGCTTCGCAGGCCGGCTCTTCCTCCGCGTCTCCGGCAGGCAAGGAGGGCGATGCGCAGTCCTCCTCGCGGGACGCTGGCGACAAGACCCAGGAGAGCACCTCGTCCGGCACGGAAAATCAAGCAACGCGGAAGCAGCAAGACGGCCAGGTGGGGCCTGGCGGAGCACCTGGCAGGCAGGGTGCCGGCGGACAGGCGGGCGCGGAATCGAATTCTTCTCATTCGAACGGGGCGGATACCAAGGTGTCGTGGCTACAGGAACATTTATTGGGCACACTTACCGGCATACTGGCATTGATCGTGCTGATCGTGGCGTGGCTGCTGCGTCGAGCGAATGCCGCGCGTGGTGATGGTCGCGACGGCGTCATAACGGAAGCCATGGTGCAAGAGAAGCTTGATCAGATCAACCTCGATCTGAGCGAGTCCTCGCCGCCCGAGAGCGACCGTTCCCCCAAGCACTAGTTGCACATGGCGCGGGTTGCCCTCGGCCTAGCTTATGACGGTACGCCATGGCGAGGCTGGCAAACTCAGGCGGGAGGTCAGACCGTCCAGGATGTGCTGGAGGGCTCGCTTGCCCGGTTCCTTGCCAGGCCTGCCGCCACTGTCTGCGCTGGCCGTACAGACACACGCGTGCACGCGCTTGCACAGGTCGTTCATCTTGATACCGACGCCGTACGGCGCGACGAATCATGGGTTCGCGGCCTCAATGCGCTTTTGCCCGACAGCATAGCCGTTCAATGGGCCAAGCCGGTGCCAGAGAGTTTTCACGCTAGATTCGGCGCGACAGCACGCACATATGTCTATGTAGTGCGCAATCATCGCGTGCGCTCGCCGCTCACCCATGGCAAGGTCGGCTGGGTATATCATGCTCTCGATCTCGGTTTGATGCGCGATGCGGCCGCCCGTCTCGTGGGCGAGCATGACTTCAGCAGCTTCCGTTCTTCCGAATGCCAGGCAGCCAGTCCGGTCCGCACCCTGCAGGCGCTTGATATTGTTCGTCGCGGCGATTATTTCCTGTTTACTTTCAGGGCAAACGCCTTTCTGCATCACATGGTGAGGAATCTCATGGGCGTGCTGCTGTATGTCGGCCAGGGGCGCAAGCCTCCGGGCTGGGCTGACGAACTGCTTGCCGTCCGTGATCGGAAAATGGCGGCCCCCACTTTCTCGCCGGATGGGCTGTATTTGACGCACGTACGGTATCCGCCGCAGTTTGGCTTGCCCATAATGGACACAGCCAGCATGCTGGCCAGCCATACGGGGCTTGCTTTGTGATTCGCGCAACTTGGGGCAGATACTGACGGCGCCTCAAGGTTGAATCGTATAGAATTCCACAGTTTTGTATCGATACATTCAGCCAATCCAGCCGGAAGTGTCATGCAAAGGCCGGCCAGCGCGCGTCATCCGCCGCAGGTTTCTGCTGTCTTCCCGGGTAGGGTCAATGAAATTCTTTTTCGCTTTGTCGAGGCTGTTCGACTACATCAATACGAAGGTAGGCCAAACAGTCATCTGGCTGACACTTATTGTGGTGCTCGTCAGCGCCACCAACGCAGTCATACGCAAGATATTCAGCGTGAGTTCCAATGCATGGCTCGAACTCCAATGGTATCTGTTCGGCGCCATTTTCCTGCTCGCGGCCGGCTATACCTTTCTGCGTAACGAGCATGTGCGCGTTGACGTGCTGGCCCAGAGGCTGCCCAGGCGCACGCAAATCAAGATCGAGATATTCGGCGTCATTTTCTTCCTGTTGCCAGCTTGCTGCCTTATTTTCTGGCTGTCCATTCCGTTTTTCTATCAGTCTTTCATACTGAACGAGCATTCATCGAATACAGGCGGCCTGATACGTTGGCCTGTCAAACTCCTGATACCCGTGGGCTTTTTCCTGCTGATTCTGGCGGGCATTTCCCATCTGATCAAGTGCATAGGCTATTTGCGGGGGTTGTGTCCAGACCCGATGGCGCGCCCGGAGGGCAAGTCCGCCGAGGAAGAGCTTGCTGAAGAAATCCTGCATCAGGCGGAACTGGATGGCAAGGCGCCGCAAGGCATCGTGAGTCCTGGCCAACAGGACGAGGTGCGCTGACATGGAGTTTATTGTCGACAATCTCGCACCGATCATGTTCTTCAACTTGATCATCTTTCTTCTTCTGGGTTTTCCGGTCGCCTTTTCCCTTGCCGCAAACGGTATCCTCTATGGCTTGGTGGCCATAGACCTGGGCTTGATGCAGCCGGCGCTGTTCCAGGCACTTCCCCAGCGCGTGTTCGGCATCGTGTCCAATGACACGCTGTTGGCGGTGCCTTTCTTTACTCTGATGGGGCTTATCCTCGAACGATCGGGCATGGCCGAGGATCTGCTCGAAACAGTGGGGCAGTTGTTCGGCCCGATCCGCGGCGGACTGGCCATAGCCGTGGTTGTGGTGGGGGCCATGCTCGCCGCCACCACAGGTGTCGTGTCCGCGTCGGTCATCTCCATGGGCTTGATTTCCCTGCCCATCATGCTGCGCTATGGCTATGACAGGCCGCTGGCCACCGGGGTCATTGCGGCATCGGGAACGCTGTCGCAGATCATCCCACCCTCACTGGTGCTCATCATTCTGGCGGATCAGTTGGGCCGCTCGATCGGTGATATGTACCGCGGCGCCATGGTGCCGGGGCTGATTCTGGCTGGTGCGTACATTGCGTATGTGGTGTTTTCTGCCTGGCTGCGACCCAACAGCGCACCGGCCCTGCCGCCCGAGGCGCGCATCTACGACAGGCCGGATGGCACGCGCGGGCTGAAGTCGTTGCTTGTGCTCACGCTGATTGCCGCAACGGCGGCTTACTTTGCCACGCACCATTACTTCAGCGAGCATGATCAAGTGCCCATCGATGAGCGTGTCGTCATTAGTCTCGTGGCCTGGGGGCTGACTGCGCTGGCGATTGCACTGGTAAATCGGGGTCTGCGGCTGAAGCTGCTTTCACCCATTGCCGAACGGGTCGTGTTCGTGATGATCCCACCGCTATTCCTGATTTTCCTGGTGCTGGGCACGATCTTCATCGGCGTGGCCACACCCACGGAAGGAGGCGCAATGGGCGCCGTAGGTGCCTTGGGCATGGCCCTGATGCGCCGCCGGCTTTCATTCTCTCTGCTCAAGCAGGCCATGGAAACCACAACCAAGCTGTCATGCTTCGTGGTATTCATTCTGGTCGGTTCCACGGTATTCAGCCTGAGTTTTCGTGGTGTCAATGGCGATCTCTGGGTGGAGCATCTGCTCATAGGCCTGCCCGGCGGGCAGTGGGGGTTTCTGATCGTCGTCAGCGTCTTGACCTTTTTCCTGGCATTCTTCCTTGATTTCTTCGAACTGGCCTTCATCATCATTCCGCTTCTGGGACCGGTTGCGGACAAGATGGGCATAGATTTAATCTGGTTCGGTGTACTGCTGGCGGTTAACATGCAGACCTCCTTTATGCACCCGCCATTCGGTTTCGCGCTGTTTTATCTGCGCTCGGTCGCGGCCAAAGAGGACTACCACGACCGTGTGACCGGCAAGCTCATTCCCAAGGTCACCACAGGGCAGATATACTGGGGTTCCATCCCTTTCATTATTATCCAGCTCCTCATGGTTGCCACAGTCATGATTTTTCCCGGCATCGTTACGCACTACAAAAGCGACGAAGTCCAGATCGACCCATCCACGGTCGATTTCGGCACGGGCAATGTCTATGGGTCCGATTCCTATGGCGCGGCGAACCCTGGCGCTGCTTTCCAATAGGGCGAGGCGTGGTTCAGACCAATTTATGGCGCACACGGGTGAAGGTCTGTGGGCTGACCCGCCCGCAGGATATTGACGCCGCCGTTCGAGCGGGCGCAGACGCTGTCGGGTTTGTGTTCTATCCCGCCAGCCAGCGTATGCTCGATGTGGCAAGCGCTCGGACACTGAGGCAGCGTGTTCCCGCTTTCGTGACCGTCGCCGCCTTGTTTGTCAATGCAGAGCCAGGCGATATCCGGGCTGTGCTCGACCAGGTTCGGCCCGACGTGCTGCAGTTTCACGGGGATGAACAGCCTCGCGATTGCGAGCAGTTTGACCATCCCTATATCCGCGCATTTCGTGTGGGAGCACCAGGCATGGATACGCCTGAGGGCCTGCTGGCTGAGTGTCATCGCTACGACTTGGCTTGCGGATGGCTGTTCGACAGCTATAGCGCAGGCTATGGTGGCAGTGGCCTGGCATTCGATGTCGATTTGCTTGGCGGCGTGCAGCGCACCGCGAATGGTCGCCCCATTATCCTGTCCGGCGGGCTCAGGCCCCAAACCGTGGGCGCATCCATACGCGCCGTGCGACCCTATGCTGTGGATGTCAGCAGTGGCGTGGAAGATAGCCCGGGTATAAAGTCGGCCGATCGCATTGCCGCCTTCCTGGAGGCAGTTGGCAAGGCTGATGAGCAGGCGTCGAAAGGCGATAACAATAACTGAGGCAACAAAAAACCCGCAAGGATCTGGCCTGTGCGGGTTTCGAAGCGCTCGCAACGCCTGTGAGCGGGCGTCGGAAAACGGTGTGATTGGTAGGCAGTACTGGATTCGAACCAGCGACCTCTACGATGTCAACGTAGCGCTCTAACCAACTGAGCTAACCGCCTGAAGGAACAGCATTCTAGCCCAGGTTTTTGATCACTGTCAAATTGCGGGACTGGCGCCTGGGCGGGCGCGATCCGCATCGATTTTCGAGGCGAAATAAGTGGGCTGGCATATCGCCGGCGTGGCGGGGCGAGATTTCGGAGTATATTCAAAAGCTCGCGGACAATAATATGGGGATCACCTGCTGCATGGAAGCACTTGCGTTCGATCATCTCGTTCTGATGTTGCGCGATCGGCTGATGAGTCTTGCGCCATCGTTCGAAGAAGACGGATATTGCCTGACCGACCTGGCAGTGCACAATCTGGGCTCCATCAATCGTCTCATCACGTTGCATGGCAGCTATATCGAGCTGCTGGGATGGCCGGGAGGGCAGCCGCCTGCCCGCAAGGAAATCGCGCAGTCTCCGCTAGGGCTGGATGCGCTGGTGTTTCGCACGTGCGATGCGCTGCAAACGTACGAGCACTTGAAGCGCCGGCAATTCGATGTAAATCCCGTACAGCATCTTGAGCGGCCCTGCGTGATCGATGGGAAAAACTGTCTGGCCAGTTTTGAGACGGTCCGTTTCGCCGTGCAGCCGATTGCCGGGTTCAGGGTATATTTTTGCCAGCATATGACACCGGATTATGTCTGGCAGGATCATCTCATGCGGCATGCCAATGGCGCCACGAGGCTTGATGCCATAGAGATACGGGCGCGGCATCCGGAAACCGTGGCCCGCACCTTGGGCTCCTTGACACACGCGGACGCGAGGAACATGAAGGATGGCACCTATCGCGTCCCGCTTGCCAATCTTGATATCGATATCCTGCCGGATGCTTCCCTGCAAGATGCCAGAATAGATGGGGCTGTCCTGACAGATGGTCGGGGCAGACGCTGGCGCTTCAATACCAACGTGCCCTGAAGGCGCGACTTGTCTTGTCGGGCGCGTGATGGCAATCGTCATGCACCGGTGCATTTTTCTTTATTCAAATAAGGTGCGTGCAAGCACAAAGGATACAACATGATCGGATATCTTCAACATTCCCGGTTCCGCAGGGAGGCTATCTTAAAACTGGGCGCAGCTTGCCTGCTCGCCTCCGGGCTGTCGGGCCCCGTGCATGCCAATGACGCCCCGGTGAAATTGGTGGTACCGTTTCCGCCTGGCGGCAGCACGGACATCGCCTCGCGCATCATACAGCCCAAGCTGTCCGAGTTGCTTGGCCGTACTGTCATTGTGGAAAACAAGCCGGGGGCGGCAACCCAGATCGCTTCACAGTATGTGGCGCGTTCCAAGCCGGATGGCAATACGCTGCTGGTCAGTTTCGATTCGCACGCCATCAACCCCATAGTCCGGCCTGACTTGCCCTACGACACGTTCAAGGATTTCCGCGGCATTGCCTTTGCGTTGCGCTTCCCTCTGGTGATTGCCGCATCGCCTGCCACGCCGGGCAATAATTTGAAGGCCTTCCTGCAGGCTGCCCGGGAGCAGCCCGGCAAATTCAGCTATGCATCCACGGGTGCAGGATCGCTGAACCATCTTGGCATCGAGGATCTGAAACGCCGCGCCAAGGTGGATATTTTGCACGTGCCTTTCGGTGGCGGTGGGCCGGCTGTGCAGGCGGTGCTCAGCAATGTCGTCAACTTCACGACGCTCAGCTACGCTGCGCTGAAGGCCCATATCGCTTCAGGGGCGGTCAAGCCGCTTGCTGTCACCGGTACGAAGCGCCTTGCCGACCTGCCAGACACGCCGACTGTGGAGGAGTCGGGGTTTCCCGGCTATGAGGCCTATTCATGGATAGGCATTTTCGCGCCTGCGGGAACGCCCGAAGACACAGCCAAGACGCTGACGCAAGCCTTCCAGAAGGCGCTATCGGACAAGGAAGTCGAAGCCAAACTGATGGACCTGGGCTTCGAGGTGGTGGCCGAGGATGGCGCTAGCGCCGACCGTTATGCGCGCGAGCAATTTCAGCGGTGGGATACCTTCGTCAAGGAAACAGGGCTGTCGCTGAAGAATTAATGCGCCGCTCGCTGGCATTTTTGCAACATCCTGCCGCACTCAGTGCTGCGTCCGCACGATTATGAGGGCGCAGCGCGTGCGCGGATGTTACACTACTGATAGAAAAAACCTTGCTTTTTGATACATGAACACAAACACTACGCGAACTACTACGACCCGGCATACATGATTGCCGCCGCGTACTGTTTTGTCATGCATTCTGCAAACCAATACACCGATGACGCGGCCAAGGCCGCGTTTTTGCTTTTTCAGGACTTTTAGATGGTTCAAATTACCTTGCCCGACGGCTCACAGCGCGAGTATCCCGGTCCCGTTTCGGTCAGTGACGTGGCGCACTCCATAGGCACAGGCCTTGGACGCGCAGCACTGGCTGGCCGGGTTACCGTGGATGGCGCCGAGCCTCGGCTGGTAGATACCAGTCATATCATAGATCGCGATGCCAAGCTGGCCATTGTGACAGCCAAGGATGCCGATGGCCTGGATCTCATCCGCCACTCCACGGCACATTTGTTGGCTTACGCGGTCAAATCGCTGTTTCCAGATGCTCAGGTCACCATCGGGCCGGTCATCGACAACGGTTTTTACTACGATTTTTCCTACAAGCGTCCTTTCACGCCTGAGGATCTCGAGGCCATCGAGAAAAAAATGGCTGAGCTTGCAAAGAAAGATGAAACCGTGGTGCGCGAGGAATGGCTGCGCGACGATGCCGTCGCCTTCTTCAAGAGCATAGGGGAGGACTACAAGGCCGAAATCATTGCGTCCATCCCTTCCAACGAAACCATCAGTTTGTATCGCGAAGGCGACTTCATCGACCTATGCCGAGGCCCTCACGTCCCGTCGACCGGCAAGCTCAAAGTCTTCAAATTGATGAAGGTGGCTGGCGCCTACTGGCGTGGGGACAGCAACAATGAGATGCTGCAGCGCATTTATGGCACGGCCTGGGCTACCAAGGAAGAGCAGGCGGCCTATCTGCATATGCTCGAAGAGGCGGAAAAGCGCGACCATCGCAAGCTTGGACGCGAGCTTGATCTCTTTCATTTCCAGGACGAGGCGCCGGGGCTGATTTTCTGGCATCCCAAGGGCTGGACTTTGTGGCAGCAGGTCGAGCAATACATGCGCCGGGTCTATCAGGACAATGGCTACCAGGAAGTCAAGGCGCCCCAGATCCTCGATCTGTCGTTATGGAAAAAAACCGGGCACTGGGACAACTACGCCGAAAACATGTTCACGACCGAGTCCGAAAACCGTGTCTATGGACTCAAGCCCATGAATTGTCCCGGCCACGTGCAGATTTTCAACAGCAATCTGCATTCGTATCGCGAACTGCCGGTGCGGTATGGCGAGTTTGGCCAATGCCACCGCAATGAGCCGTCTGGTTCGCTGCATGGCATGATGCGGGTGCGAGGCTTCACTCAGGACGACGGGCATATTTTCTGTACCGAAGACCAGTTGCAGGACGAGTGCGCCGCCTTCACGGCCTTGCTCCAGAAGGTCTACGCCGATTTTGGCTTCACGGAAATCCTCTACAAGGTGGCAACGCGACCTGAAAAGCGCATCGGGTCGGACGAGGTGTGGGATAAGGCAGAGCAGGCGCTCATGGAGAGCCTGGATCACACCGGCTGCATATACGAAATATCCCCCGGCGAAGGCGCCTTCTACGGCCCCAAGATCGAATATACGCTGAAGGATGCCATCGGGCGCCATTGGCAATGCGGCACGATACAGGTTGATTTTTCCATGCCGCAGCGTCTTGGCGCAGAGTATGTCGATGCGTCCGATCAGCGCCGGACGCCCGTCATGCTGCATCGGGCCATTCTCGGTTCGCTGGAGCGTTTTATCGGCATGCTCATAGAAAATCATGCCGGCGCCATGCCGGCATGGCTCGCACCGGTTCATGCGGTGGTGTGCTGCATATCCGAATCATCGGGTCAATATGCCGATCAGCTCGCTGGAAGCCTGAAAAAACAAGGGTTTAGAGTGGAATCCGATTTGCGTGGCGAAAAAATCACCCGTAAAATTCGTGAACACAGCATGCAGAAACTGCCTTACATACTGGTTGTGGGCGAAAAAGAGCGGGAAGCCGGCACGGTGGCAGTGCGTGGCCGCGGGGGCCTGGATCTGGGCGTCATGACGCTGGAACAGTTCTCGGCACGCTTGCGGCATGAAATCGAAACGCGGCAAGACAGCGGAAAAGCTGGTCAGGCCTGACTAAATCATCAATAGGAGTCTTAGACATCGCAACCGAAAAGTCACATCGCATCAATGGTGAAATCCGTGTACCCGAGGTTCGCCTCATAGGCACGGAGGGCGAGCAGCTCGGGGTATACAAAACGCCCGAGGCTTTGCACCTGGCCGAGCAAAATGACGTGGATCTGGTCGAGATCGCGCCCAACGCATCCCCGCCGGTCTGCCGCATGATGGATTACGGCAAGTTCAAGTATCAGGAGCAGAAGCGCCAGCAGGAAGCGCGCGCCAAGCAGAAAGTCATCCAGGTCAAGGAAGTGAAGTTCCGTCCGGGTACTGATGAAGGCGATTACCAGGTCAAGCTGCGCAATCTGCGTCGCTTCATCGAAGAAGGCGACAAGGCCAAGGTTACTTTGCGGTTTCGTGGCCGTGAAATGGCCCATCAGGAGTTGGGCATGCGTGTACTTGAGCGCGTGCGGGACGACCTGAACGAACTCGTGCAGGTGGAAGCCATGCCCAAGCTCGAAGGCCGCCAGATGGTGATGGTCCTGGCGCCCCGCAAAAAGGCACCCGCGGGCAAGGGCGAACCGGCATCCTGATTCCATCGTTTCCAGCAGTTTCCTCAAGCCAGCCATGACGAGGCCCTGGGTCTCGCCATGGCGCATGCAGGTGTACCATGCACATTCTGTTCATCATCGACCCCTTGCTGTCGCTGAAAGCCTACAAGGATTCATCAGTTGCCATGATGCGATCCCTCGTGTCGAGAGGCCATGTGCTCAGTGTGGCGCACCAGGGAGACCTGTATATAGACGAAGGCGTTGTAAAGACGGTTGCCACGGGTATATCGTTGGTTGAAGACGCTGATTTGCACGGCCACTCGTGGTGGCGCCAGCGGGTTGCGTTGGCTGAGTATGGCCTGGCCGATTTCGATGCGGTGGTCATGCGCAAGGATCCGCCGTTCGACATGGAATACGTGTATTCCACACACCTGCTGGAGTATGCGCAGGCCCAGGGTGCCAAGGTGTATAACGCGGGCGCCGCCATCCGCAATCATCCCGAGAAGCTGGCCATCACGGAATTCTCGCAGTTCACTTCGCCCACGCTTGTGACGCGGGATATGGCTAGGCTGCGCGCATTTCATGCCCATCACGCGGATGTGATCGTCAAGCCGCTGGATGGCATGGGCGGCACAGGCGTGTTTCGGCTCCAGGCCGCCGATGCCAACCTGGGAGCCGTCCTTGAAACGCTCACCGACAATGGTCGGCGCACTATTATGGCCCAGCGCTATATTCCGGAGATCGTCAATGGCGACAAGCGCATACTCATCATTGACGGGCAAGCCGTACCTTATGCGCTAGCCCGCATTCCCCAGGCAGGAGAAACGCGCGGCAATCTGGCCGCTGGCGGACGCGGCGTGGCGCAGCCTCTGACACAGCGTGACAAGGCCATAGCGCAAGCGTTGGGCCCCATATTGAAGCAGCGTGGGCTGCTGCTGGTGGGCCTGGACGTCATTGGCGATTATCTTACCGAGGTCAATGTGACCAGCCCGACCTGTTTTGTCGAGATTACCGAACAGACTGGCTTCGATGTGGGCGAATGCTTTGCCATCGCGATTGAGGAAGCGGGGAAGCACTGATATGGCCCGCATACTTCTGGTCATGCATGCGCCGCTTGGAGCGGCTTTCGCCGACTGCGCCGGCCATGTGCTGGGCCGTGAGCCCGGCCTTTCGGTGTTCGATGTCGCGCCCGACGCCGATCCGGAAGCGGAGGTGACGCGCCTGGCCCGCATGCTGCAGCATCAAGGTGACGCGACGCTGGTGCTATGCGATATTTACGGCGCCACGCCGTTCAACATCGCCAAGCGCGCGATAAGGCTGGCAGCCAGCGAGGGTATCGATGCGCACCTCATCACTGGCACCAATCTGTGCATGGTATTGAAGGCCTTGACCGAACAGCAGGAAAATCCGGATAAACTTAGCGAAGCCGTACGCGAAGGCGCGCTACGGGGTATCGTCAACGCCGACCAGAGCAACTGACTGTCTGGGACATTTCACACAACAAGAATCTATGCCATCTATTGATATCGTGATCAGCAACAAGCTCGGCCTGCATGCCCGCGCAGCGGCCAAGCTCACGCAGCTTGCCAGCAAGTTCAGCAGTGAAATATTCATTTCCCGTGGTGCGCAACGCGTCAATGCCAAGAGCATCATGGGGGTCATGATGTTGGCGGCGGGTATGGGCGTCACCGTCAAGGTCGACGCCACAGGCGCCGACGCGGAACCGGCCCTGCGGGACATCCGCGCCCTGTTCGACGGCAAGTTCGGCGAACAGGAATAGGCTGGCGACGGCAATCATTCAGATCCCATCATGACGCAGCAACCTTCCCTAGTCGATGCAGGCAACGGTGCCATGCTGTGCGCGCAGGGGCAGGGCGTAGTTCGAGGCTATGCAATCGGGCGAGCTGCCGTCATGGGTGCCGCCACGCTGGAGGTGCCTCATTATCGCATTACAGAGCAGGATGTGGCTTCCGAGTGCGCGCGTCTCAAGCAGGCGCTCCAGGCTGCGCGCAGCGAACTTGACGACATCGTGTCCACGCTGCCCGATGACGCGCCGCGCGAGCTGGGGCCTTTGCTTACCGTGCACAGCATGCTGCTGGGCGATCCGACGCTGCTGCAACAGACTTGCGATCTCATCATTGAGCGTCATTACAACGCCGAATGGGCATTGACCAGTCAGGGGCAATACCTGGCCGAGCAGTTCTCGCTGATGGACGACGAGTATCTGCGCGAGCGCGGCTCAGATATCCGGCAGGTCATAGAGCGCGTTCTGCGGGTCATGTCCGGGTCCAGTGCGCTGCTGTCTCATCTGGACGCAGGTCCGGATGACGAGCCGCTTATCGTGGTGGCCAGGGATATCTCTCCGGCTGACATGCTGCGTTTGCGTGGTGCGCGTTTTGCGGCTTTTCTGACCGATCTGGGTGGGCCCACTTCGCACACGGCCATCGTGGCGCGCAGCATGAATGTGCCAGCCATTGTAGGTTTGGGGCACTTTCGCGGGCTTGTCAGGGATGGCGATGTGCTTGTGGTGGACGGTTTCACCGGCGCGGTGTTGATCAATCCTTCGGAGCGGGTGCTGGCCGAGTATCGGCTGCGACAGGCCGAATTTGCACGCGAGCGCGCCGAACTGGCGCTGTTGCGCGATGCGCCGGCTGTCACGCTTGACGGCATCGTCATCAAGCTCGAGGCCAATATCGAGCTGCCTGAAGAAGCCCACGCCGCCATGGCGGCGGGGGCGGACGGCATAGGGTTATTCCGCAGCGAATTTCTTTTCATGGGGCGGGCGGACCTGCCCAGCGAGGACGAGCAATATGAAGCTTATGCGTCGGTGGTCAAGACCATGCAGGGAAAGCCTGTCACCATACGCACGCTGGACATTGGCTCGGACAAGAACCTTGACGGCGACATCACCGTGGCGACAAATCCGGCACTGGGACTGCGAGCCATACGTTATTGCCTAGCCAACCCCGAAGTTTTCGCCACGCAATTGCGTGCCTTGCTGCGCGCCGCGGTCTTCGGGCCGGTGCGCATCCTGATACCGATGATTTCACACATGCACGAGGTGCACGCCGCGCGGCGCGCCATCGATTCGGCATGCAGCGAACTCGACGCTCGCGGAACACCTTATGCGCGAAATTTTCTGTTGGGCGCCATGGTGGAGATTCCCGCCATTGCCATTGCCATCGAACCGTTTGTCGAGTCTCTTGATTTTCTGTCCATAGGCACCAATGATCTGATTCAATACACGCTTGCCGTGGATCGCGGCGATGCCGACGTTGCCACGCTGTACGACCCCATGCATCCAGCGGTTCTTCGGCTCATCGCGCACACGATCAACGCCGGCGAGCGGGCGGGCAAGCCGGTTGCCGTCTGCGGCGAGCTTGCCGGTGATGCGCGCGTGACGCGCATGCTGCTGGGCCTCGGCCTCACAGAATTTTCCATGCACCCGCAACAATTACTGGACGTCAAGAAGGAAGTGCGCCAAGCGCACTCCAATGCACTGAGAGTCAAGGTAGCATCAGCCCTGAACCGCGCCGAGCGGATAGATCTGTCCGCACTGTCGGGTTGAACGGATGCCGCCAGTGGTGACGATGGCGGCATCTGCAGGCACTCGCGGCCTCTTGCGTTGCTAGAAGTGATAGGCTGTTTCGCCATGGGCATTGATATCCAGGCCCTCGCGTTCCTGATCATTGGGCACGCGCATGCCGCCGGTCAGCTTGTCGGCGACGAAGCATGCGAACAGCGCGACAAGGCCCGACCACAGCACCGTGATTATCACACCCTCAAGCTGCAGCCATACTTGATGCGGAATTGCGCCAAGTGTTTCCAGCCCCGGACCGCCCAACGGCTGTGCATTGAAGACCCCGGTGAGCAAGGCGCCCACGATGCCGCCCACCCCGTGGATGCCGAACACGTCCAGAGCGTCATCCGCACCCAGCATTCGTTTCAGGCCATTGACGCCCCAGACGCACACCGCGCCGCAGACCAGGCCAATGACGAGGGCACCGCCCGGCCCGACCAGGCCCGCCGCGGGCGTGACGCCGACCAGGCCGGCTACCGCACCCGATATGGCGCCCAGCAGGGAAGGCTTCCCCTTGAGTTTCCACTCCACCGCCGCCCAGGCCAGAATGCCGGCCGCAGTCGCGATGACTGTGTTGAAAAAGGCAAGCGCGGCGGTTTCGTTGGCCGACAAGGCAGAGCCGGCATTGAAGCCAAACCAGCCGACCCAGAGGAGGGAGGCCCCTATCATTGCCATGGGCAGATTATGCGGCTGCATGGCTTCGCGGCCGTAGCCCATGCGCCTGCCCACATAATAGGCGCAGATCAGCGCGGCCACGCCCGAGTTGATGTGCACGACAGTGCCCCCGGCAAAGTCCAGGGCGCCGCGTTCGAGCAGGAAGCCGCCGGGACCCCAGACCATATGGGCGATGGGCACATAAGCTAGGGTCATCCAGATAAGTGTAAAGACCAACACGGCGCTGAAGCGGACGCGTTCGGCGAAGCCTCCCAGGATGAGTGCGCAGGTGATGCCGGCGAACGTAGCCTGGAATGTGGCAAACGACAGCTCTGGAATGGTGCCCGCCATCTGGTAGACGCCCGTAGTCAGGTCCTGCATGCCGGAGAAAAACACGCGAGACATGCCGCCCAATATGGCGCCGCCCTCGGTGAAAGCGAAGCTGTAGCCATAGGCGAACCAGGCGACCAGCGCAAGGGCGAATACCGCCGTGACTTGCACAAGCACAGACAAGACATTTTTTGCGCGCACCAGGCCGCCGTAGAAGAGGGCCAGGCCCGGCATGACCATGAACAGGACCAGCACCGTCGAGATGCTTACCCAGGCCAGATCGGCTTTATCCATTGTGATGCTCCTGAGGTGGGCCGCTGAGCGCGGCCATAGAGGAAAGGTTGATGCAAAGAAAAGGGCAGGGGAGTCTAGAGGGCGTTTTCCCCCTGTTCCCCCGTGCGGATGCGAATGGCCTGTTCGATGTCAGTCACGAAAATCTTGCCGTCGCCGATCTTGCCCGTGTGGGCGGCCTGGGTCAGGCATTCGACCGCCTGTTCGACCATGGCGTCGGGGATGGCCAGTTCGAGTCTGAGCTTGGGCAGGAAGTCCACGGTGTATTCGGCGCCACGATAGAGCTCGGTATGGCCTTTCTGGCGGCCGAAACCTTTGACTTCTGTCACGGTCATGCCCTGGATGCCGATATCAGAGAGCGCCTCCCTGACTTCGTCCAGCTTGAATGGTTTGATGATGGCGGTGATGAGTTTCATGGCAATGTCCCTGTAAGAGGTGTCGCCCACATCCACGCAAAAGGCATGCCAGTTTTCCAGCCAAGGGAAGCGCGTTTATGCCTCAGGCGTTGGTGCCAGATGCGTCGAAATGGTGCGTCGCTGAGGCGCAGCGCACGAAAATAGGGCATCGTGGCTAGGGAAAGTACGCACAAAAGTGTAACCAGACCCTCGCCCCAGCTGTGCTTTGTATCTGTCTGTACGTCTTGCGAACCGGTCGAATCAGCCGAAGAGCCATTGACAATAGGGCCCGAGAAGGAAATCCGGACATGCAAATCATTATTTTTGAAATCAGGATTTACACTAGGACGTCATCCTTGTCTCTAGAATGATTTTCAGCCAGTTGTAACCCCAGCTCGCTGCTGAACCGTCAGTCGCACCGGACTCAGCCATCATCAACCTGCGACGTCGGACAAGAGAGGACCCTATGATCAAGACTCGTACTCATCTCGCCATCATTGCCATGATCGCTTCCATGAGTCTGCTCGGCGCATGCTCGAAGGAAGACAACAGCGCTTCGGGTGACAGCACGGCAGCGCCGGCTGCACCTGCGGCACCGGCCGCGCCAGCGGCGCCGGGCGGCACACCTGATGCCGGCGGCGGTTCGATGGGTGGCTCATCATCGGGGGGCTAGGATTCCGCGTATCGCAAGCCCCATTCGCACAGTTTCTGGCGACTCAAACGAAGGACTAGCATGACCAAAACGCATAAATATCTCACTATTGCCGCCATGGTGGCCTCGCTGGGCCTGCTGGGCGCGTGTTCAAGCGACGATACGTCCGACACGGGCTCGGCCAGCGCAGATCAATCCATATCCGACAAAATGGGCAATGCCGCCCACAACGCCGGAGAGGCCGTCCGCGAAGGGGCCGACAAGGCCGACAAGACTATTCAGGATAATCTGGGAGATGGCAGCCCCAGTACTGATACGCCGCCGCCCGAAAATCAGGGATGATTTTCGTGGCGTGTCCAAGCGCCTCCACGAACGGGCCATTACGGCCCGTTCTTTTTTGGCCTCGGATGTTGAGGATTTTCTATACACTAGAGGCGGGAGCGCGCGGCGCATAACGTGTCTTTGAAAAGGGGGCTGGCCATGGCCATACGCAACGACTGGATGGAAGATTTTCAGAAGAATATGTCCGAGCTAATCGCAAAGAGCCCGGCCGCCGACATAGAGCGCAATGTAAAGGCAATGATGTCGCAGACTTTTGCGCGCATGGATCTCATCACACGCGAAGAGTTCGATGTACAGGCCCAACTGCTCGAGCGCGCCCTCGCGCGCATCACGGTGCTGGAATCACGCGTACAAGCGCTGGAGGGGCGTCCCGACACGCCGCTGCAGCAAGGTACGCCGCACAGTTGATGCAGGCCTTGACGATGGCCGCCGTGCTTCGGGTGTGCACCCAACCGATTTGAATGCACGGCAAGGCGCGTCGGCGGCGTCTTGGCGAACGCGTATTGGCGCAGCTGGATGTGTGGGCGGAATCATCCCGTCTTTCGTGGGCTTGCGCGCATTACCTTGTCATACTTGCATCCCGTCTATTTAAAGGATGCAGTTCATGTCGCTTGCTGTGCTCTCCAGCCGCGCGCTGTGTGGCCTGGAAGGGTTTCCTGTCAGGGTTGAGGTGCATGTGGGGCCCGGTCTGCCGGCATTTCATATCGTAGGTCTGGCCGATATCGGTGTGCGTGAAAGCCGTGAACGTGTGCGTGCAGCCATCGTCAGCAGCGGGCTCGCGTTTCCCGCGGGGAGAATAACCGTCAACCTGGCGCCGGCCGACTTGCCCAAAGAGTCCGGACGGTTCGATCTGCCCATTGCGTTGGGAATACTGCTGGCATCCGGACAGGTGCCATCAGGGCCAGGATGCGAGCCGGATCTCCGGCACTATGTGTTCGCTGGCGAGCTATCCCTTACGGGCGCGATCATGCCTGTTATGGCGCCCCTGGCCATTGCACTAGCCGTGGCCCGCGAGAGCCGCGATGCGCGCCTGGTGCTCCCCACTGCCAGTGCTTGCACGGCTGCGCACGTGCCCGGTGTCACTGTTCTGGCGGCCAGTACGCTGGCCGAACTGGTGGTGCACTTCGGCGGGGGGCAGCCCTTGCCTGTTGCCAAGCCGCGATCTTTTCCGGCCTGGGCGAAGGCGGGGCTTGACGGACATGACACGCCCAGCGGGCAGGGCGAACGCGCAGGCGATGTGGCCGCGGGGCGCGGGGCAGTGTGCCTGTCGGACGTGCGGGGCCAGATACTGGCTCGTCGGGCGCTGGAGGTCGCTGCGGCAGGCGGGCACAATTTACTGATGTCGGGCCCGCCGGGCGTTGGAAAAAGCATGCTTGCGCAGCGGCTGCCGGGCTTGCTGCCGCCGCTGTCCTCCGGGCAGATGCTCGAGGCGGGCGCATTGGCAGGGTTGCGCCACCATGGGGATGCCCTGGCGCTGTCCGACCAGCCTCCGTTCCGCGCACCGCACCACAGCGCTTCAGTGGCCTCGCTTGTTGGCGGCGGCAGCCACCCGCGCCCAGGTGAAATAAGTTTGGCGCACCACGGCGTGCTCTTCCTGGACGAACTGCCCGAGTTTGATCGGGTTGCGCTGGAGGCCTTGCGGGAACCACTGGAAACCGGCCAGGTGACTATCTCCCGCGCCCTGCGTACTGCCACTTTTCCCGCTGCGTTTCAACTGGTGGCAGCCATGAATCCCTGCCCCTGCGGATGGCAGGGGCATCCGCGCAAGCCATGCACATGCTCCGCCGAGGCGGTGCGCCGCTATCGCCACCGTATTTCGGGGCCTTTGCTTGATCGCATCGACTTGCAGATCGCCTTGCCCGCGCCGGATGCGGATTGGGTGGATGCCGAACCAGGAGAATCTTCGTCCATAGTGCGCGAAAGAGTATTGCGCTGCCGGGCCGTGCAGCTTGCACGACAGGAAGTCGTGAATGCCGCGCTGCCTGCTGCGCGTATCGACGCCTGCTGCCGCCTCACCGTGCCGGCCCGCGATTTGCTCAGGCAAGGCCAGTCGCGCTGGCAGTGGTCGTCGCGCACGGTCCATCGTGTAATGCGTGTCGCCCGGACGTTGGCCGATCTTGCCGAGACCGAAGACATCGAGGCGCAGCATCTCGCCGAGGCCATAGCCCTGCGCAGCCCCTGGGGAGAATAGCGTCCGATTGCTATCTGATATGCTGGGGCAGATAGGTGGCCAGGTCGGGAAACACGCCCACGAGCAGCAGCACGGCTGCCATGATGATGACATAGGGCAGCGTGCCGGCAATGATGCGCGTAAGCGGAACGTCTTCAACCACGCCCTGGACCACGAACAAGTTCAACCCGACCGGCGGCGTGATAAGCGCCATTTCCATATTGATGACCATGATGATGCCGAACCAGATGGGATCCCAGCCCATGGCGACGATAATGGGAATCAGGATGGGGGCGGTGATAACGATGATCGACAGGGTTTCCATGAAACAGCCCAGGAAGATCAGCAGCAGATTGATGGTGATGAATGCTGCCCAGGCGGGGACGTCCAATTCAGCAACGACGCGGGATATGGTGGGCGCCACGCTGCTGGTTGTCATGGCATAGCCAAACAACATGGCGCCGGCAATGATCATGAGAACCATCACGCTGCCCTTGGCCGTCTCCCTAAGGATCAGGACAAGCTTCTCGCGTGTCAATTCGCGGTATATGGCGCCTGACAGCACAAGACTGGCCAGGACGCCGAGGGCCGCAGCTTCGGTGGGTGTGGCGATGCCCTGGTAGATTGTGCCCAGGATGACCCAGATCAGGATGGCGACCGGCACTATGTGTTTGAGCGCCATCAACCGTTCCCTGGTTGATACGCGCTCGCTGTCGCGGGCGGGCGCGCGCGCCTGTTCGCTACGTGCGATCCATACCTGGTAGCCAATGAAGCTGAGGGCCATGATGATGCCTGGGATGATGCCGGCGATGAACAACGCACCTATGGACTCTTGGGCAATAATGCCGTAGACGATCAGCGGAATGCTGGGAGGGATCAGGATACCCAGCGTGCCGCCCGCTGCCACCGCGCCGCAGGCGACTTCATCGCGATAGCCAAAACGGCGCATTTCAAGCACCGAAAAGCGGCCAATAGCGCCTGCTGTAGCGACGCTGGACCCTGACACCGCGGCCATGATGGTGCAGGCCAGCGTCGTGGCGACCGACAGCCCTCCTGGCACGCCATGCATCAAGGTGGCTAGTGCGCCATACAGGCGCGCGCCCATGCCTGACGCGGAAATAATGGCACCCATCAGGATGAAAAGCGGCACTGCCGTCAGCGTGAAGCTTGTCACAGACGACCATAGCGTAGGCGCAACCAGGCCCAGAGCGTCCACGCCGCCGCCCAGAATGGTAATGGCGCCAATGCCAACCGCCATGAGAGAAAAGGCGACCGGAATGCCAATCAGCAGTGCGGCCAGCAGCGCGCCAAACATTGCCAGTCCGATCCACAGTTCAATCATGCGAGCCCTGCTTGTTGGTCAGCCTGCGTTCGCCAATCTGGAGAATCAACACCAGGAGCAGCCAGGCCATGCCGATGAAAAATACCAGGTAGGGTTTCCATAATCGAACGGACAGCAGGGTATCGGACATTTCCTGGCTGTCCCAGGCTTCCATGAAAAACCCGAAGCTCAGCCAAGCCAGTGTCGCCACCACAAGCACCATGATGGCGTCGGCCAGCCACATCATGACGCGTCTTGCGCGAGGCGGTGCCCGGCAGACCAGCAGGTCCACGCTGACGTGCGACCCTTCCCTGAGCGCGAAGGCGGCGCCGACGAAGGTGATGTAGCCCATGAGATAGGTTGTAATCTCCGTGACCCAGGAGTTGGTCATCAGAAACACGGTGCGCGCGACGACATCGTAGGCAACGAAGAGGCCTATCAGGAATGTCGCCAGGCCCGCTGACAGGCCTGAGAGGGTGATCAGGGCGTCAAGCGGCCGCCGGCGCTTTGTGGGTCTGGACGCTGCCTGCGTCATTTATTTGTAGAGCGCCAGCATTTCATCGAGCAGGTCGGCGCTTGAGGGATTGTCTTTCTTGAACTTGGGAAAGGCATGCTGCTCGAACAGTGCATGCCACTTGTTCCAACTTTCCAGAGACATCTGAGAGACTTTTACGCCATGACTGGCAAAAAGGGCGGCAACCCGGGAGTCTTCCTTGCGGGCACCCTCAAGTGCGCTTTCCTCCAGGCTTTTGCCGACTTCGGCCAGAATCTGCTGTTGCTCCGGGGTCAACTTTTTCCAGGTCTTCATGCTGATCGCAATCGGATCGATGGTGTAGTAGATGCTGTATTTTTCAGGCGACACGTAGTACTTGCTGACTTCATAGAGACGATAGGCACCAAAGGAGCTGGACGAGGTCCAGACAGCGTCCAGAAGGCCCATCTGCATGGCGTTGTAGTTTTCCGAGGAAGGCATGGACACGGTGCTTGCCTTGGCCTGCTGCAGCGCATACGACATGTATTTGCCCGCCGCCCGTACCTTTTCGCCCGCCACATCGGCATCGGAGTCGATGGGCTTTCCGGTCGATGCAACGCCGCCGGATATCTGTATCCAGCACAAGGTCTTGAAGCCGTATGCCTCCGCCTTGGCTTCGATCTTTTTCCATGGCTCCGTATTACGGAATCTGAAGACGTCGTCATGGGATTTCCAAATGCCCGGCATGAGGACCAGGTTCATTTCGGGAATGGCGCCCGCCGCATAGATATACGGATAGATGGAAAGGTCCACGGTGCCATTCTTGAGGGCGGTGTGGGTATTGCTGGCCTTGACGAGGGATTCAGCGGGGAAGAACTGGATCTTGATGTCG
Organism: Allopusillimonas soli; assembly: GCF_004153445.1. Taxonomy (GTDB): domain Bacteria; phylum Pseudomonadota; class Gammaproteobacteria; order Burkholderiales; family Burkholderiaceae_B; genus Allopusillimonas; species Allopusillimonas soli. The sequence continues at coordinate 536,589 of NZ_SDQC01000002.1, read as the reverse complement.
CCATTGGATTTCTTTTCCACTTCCTGGGCGAACTTGATGGCAGTTGCGATTACGTAGTCGGATTCCGCCTGTGGCCATTGGTGCGCCAGCTTCAGCGTAATGGCGTCTGCATTCATTGACGCCGTCATTCCGGCACTTACGGCCGCAGCCACCAGCAAGCATTTGCTCAACGCCATGTTTGTCTCCTTTTTCCGTATATGGAAATTTTTATGATATTTATTTTAAACTGAGAATTATGGCCATGGCAATCCTGTGTTGCCTGCCCTTGCGTCTTTTCTCGCCGGGTTGGCTTTTTCTTGACAGGCAAACATTTCTTTCTTTATATTGAATATATACGTTTAAAAATTCCATATAATGAATTTATAGAGAAAGCTCAATGGCTACCCTCAGTCGTTCCGCCTTGCGCCCCTTCGATATACTTGACGCGTTCCGCACAGCCAAGCGCCCGCTTTCCCTGTCGGAGATTTCGCAGTTGGCGAACATTCCTCTGTCCACCTGCCACAGCGTCGTGCGCTCGTTGGAGCAGTACGGGCTTCTGTACTTTTTATCGGGGCGGGAATCCTATCCCACACGCTGGCTCTGGGACGCCGCCCGGGAGATCAACGCCAACGATCCGGTTGCCACGCGGTGCCTGCCTGCGCTCACCGCGTTGCGCGATCAAACCAACGAGACAGTCATCCTGGGCACGCGGCAGGATGATCGTGTGCTGTACCTGCTGGTTGTGGAGAGCGGCCAGACCATACGCTATTCATCGCGGGTGGGCGACTTCAAACCGCTGCACTCGAGTTCCATCGGCAAGGTCATGCTGATGTCCATGCCCGAGAAGCAGCGCGAGGCGTGGCTGGCCGGCCATGCGCTTGAGCAGGCTACGCCCCATACGCTCGTCGATGCCGAGCGTCTGCGTGCAGACCTGGAGGCCAGCAGGCAGCGCGGATATACCATTACGCGCGGCGAGAATGTGGTGGACGTCATGGCCATTGCCGCCCCGCTTGTGCGGGGTGCCATGGCCTTGGGTGTGGCTGTTGCGGGACCGAACCAGCGGGTGGAACAGAATGCGGGTCGGATTGCGGACCAACTGCTTGCCTGCATGGAAAAAATCACGTTGTAGAGGCGCAGCGGGCACCTGGTCGGCATGGATGCCGCAGGAAGCGTGCGCCAGTCTGGAGAAATGCGATGGAGATACGGAAAATCGCCGGCGCCCTGGGCGCCGAAATCACTGGCGTCGACCTGTCCGGGGGAATGAGCGCGGCGCAGGCCGCCGAGGCACGTCAGGCACTGCTTGACCATCAGGTTATTTTCCTGCGCGACCAGGACATTACGCCCGAGCGCTTCCTGGATTTTGCGCGGGCCATGGGGGAGCCGATCGAGTATCCCTTTGTCAAGGGCCTGGATACATTTCCTCAGATCATAGAGGTTAAGAAGCTGGAGCACGAGAAGGTCAATTTCGGGGGAGTCTGGCATTCCGACACGACCTATCTCGAGATTCCTCCCATGGGTTCCATGCTTCTGGCCCGCGAAGTCCCGCCGTATGGCGGCGATACGTTGTTTGCCAATATGTATCTCGCCTATGAAACGCTGTCCGACACGATGAAAGGCATGCTGGACGGACTGGTCGGCATCAGCACGTCGGCCAAGGCGGATGTGTCGCGTACGCGTGAGGATCGCATCAGAACGGACGGCAAGCAGGGGGCGAGCGAAGACTACGTCGCCGAACACCCCATCGTGCGTACGCATCCCGAGACCGGGCGCAAGAGCTTGTACGTGAATATTGCCCACACGGCCGGCATCAAGGGCATGACTGATGAGGAGTCAGCGCCGATACTGGCGTATCTGTTCAGGCACCAGATCAGGCCGGAGTTCACGTGCCGGTTTTCCTGGACGCGGCACGCCATCGCATTTTGGGACAACCGCTGCACCATGCACAATCCCGTCAACGACTATCATGGGTTCAGGCGCTTGATGTATCGGATCACGCTCAAGGGCGACAGGCCCCGCTAAGCCCTACATCGGCATGGCGTGTATTCCCGCCAATCGAGTCTGGAGGCGGTGCGGCCTGGCAATGCCTGGATGCCGATGCAGGTGGACAAAATCCATAAAATCACTCTATAATCAAGGGCTTTTCTGGCTGGCAGCAACTTTTCGCGGCTTCCATGAAAACGCCAATAAGTGAATGGCAAGGTCAAGCAAGCGCATCCGGGAGGCCGGGGCCACCTGTCATGCATAAATCAATGAGCTTTGCATCATGCCTAAGATGAAAACCAAGAAAGGCGCCTCCAAGCGCTTTAAGGTTCGCGGTAGCGGTTCCATCAAGCGGGGCCAGGCGTTCAAGCGCCACATCCTTACCAAAAAGACCACAAAGAACAAGCGCCATCTGCGCGGTTCAACGGCCGTCCACGATTCGGACGTCGCCTCGGTCAAGGCAATGATGCCTTTCGCTTGATTACTGGAGAAACCTTACCATGCCACGCGTAAAACGCGGTGTTACCGCCCGCGCCCGTCACAAGAAAGTCATCAATGCAGCCAAAGGCTACCGCGGTCGTCGCGGTAACGTCTTTCGCATTGCCAAACAAGCCGTCATGCGCGCCGGGCAATACGCCTACCGCGATCGCCGCAACAAGAAGCGCACTTTCCGCGCTTTGTGGATAACCCGTATCAACGCGGGTTGCCGTGAGCTCGGCATGACCTACAGCCAGTTCATTGCCGGCACCAAGAAGGCCGCCATCGAGCTGGACCGCAAGGTTCTGGCCGACATGGCCGTCAACGACAAGGCCGGCTTTGCCGCGGTCGTGGCACAGGCCCGGAACGCACTGGCTTCGTAATTCGGCCGGCATCTTCTGTTGTTACATGCGAACGGGGCCTTTGTCGGGCTCCGTTTGCTTTTGGACTTTCGACACAATGACTGATTCGGCTGATGACCTGATTGTCCAGGCCAGGGAACTCTTTGCACAGGCAGGCGATGCCGCCGCACTTGAAAACGCCAAGGCCCGATTTCTAGGCAAACAGGGCGCGCTGACGACGCTGCTCAAGGGCCTTGCCCAGCTCGATCCCGCCCGGAAAAAAGAAGAGGGCGCGCGCATCAACCAGATCAAGCGCGATATCGAGGTATTGCTGAACGAGCGCCGCGCGGCGCTGGCTCAGGCCGAGCTCGACAGAAGGTTGGCGCAGGAAACCATTGATGTCACGCTGCCTGGGCGCGGCAGGGGATTTGGCGGCATCCATCCGGTCATTCAGACCTGGCAGCGCGTCGAAGCAATTTTCCGCTCCATCGGGTTTGATGTCGCAGACGGCCCCGAAATCGAAAACGACTGGACGAATTTCACGGCACTGAACAACCCCGAGAACCATCCCGCGCGGTCGATGCAGGACACTTTCTACGTCGACATGCAGGATGCGCAGGGCCTTCCCCTGCTGCTGCGCACGCACACCAGCCCCATGCAGGTGCGCTATGCCCGGATGCACACGCCGCCCATCAAAGTCATTGCGCCCGGGCGCACCTACCGGGTTGACAGCGATGCCACGCATTCGCCCATGTTCCATCAGGTGGAGGGGTTGTGGATCGCCGAAGACATCTCCTTTGCGGATCTCAAGGGCGTCTATACCGCCTTTCTGCGCGCTTTCTTTGAAACCGATGCGCTCTCCGTCAGATTTCGTCCTTCATTTTTTCCGTTCACAGAGCCTTCCGCCGAGATCGACATGATGTTCACGCGCGGGCCCAACCAGGGACGTTGGCTGGAAATATCCGGCTCGGGCCAAGTGCACCCGGAAGTCGTGCGCAATTTCGGATTGGATCCCGAACGCTATATTGGCTTTGCTTTTGGGTCTGGGCTCGAGCGGTTGACCATGCTGCGTTACGGCGTCAACGATCTGCGCCAGTTTTTCGAAGGCGATCTGCGCTTTCTGCGCCAGTTCAATCGCTGAACGCCTCCCTCCCACAATTATCACGAGCGGATCATGCAATTCCCAGAGTCCTGGCTACGCGCCTACGCCAATCCAGATATCGATACTCAGAGTCTGTCGCACCGCCTTACCATGGCGGGCCTGGAAGTCGAGGAGACCCAGCCGGCTGCGCCACCGTTTTCCGGTGTGGTGATAGCGCGGATTCTGGCCATCGCTCCGCATCCGAATGCAGACAAGCTTCGCATATGCCGGGTGGATGACGGTTCAGGCGAGCCTTTGCAGATTGTGTGCGGCGCGCCCAACGCGGCAGAGGGTATCAAGGTGCCGCTGGCACGCGTAGGCGCACAGCTGCCCGGTGGCATGACTATAGGCAAGGCAAAAATGCGTGGCGAGGCGTCGTACGGCATGCTGTGTTCGGCACGGGAGCTTGGCTTGTCGCAGGATCACGCCGGATTGCTCGTGCTGGATGACGACGCTGTGGTTGGCCAGAATCTGCGCGAGGCGCTCGATCTGGACGACACACTGTTTACGCTCAAACTGACGCCCAACCGTGCTGATTGCCTATCCATCCTGGGGGTGGCTCGCGAGGTCAGCGCTCTGACGGGCGCACCGCTTGCAAAGCCGTCTTTCGACCCGGTGCCTGTTACGCTGGATGATTGTCTGTCGGTGCAGGTGCAAGCCCCTGATCTATGCGGCCGATTTGCGGGCCGCATCGTACGCGGCGTCAATGCCAGGGCGGCAACGCCGGCCTGGATGAAATCGCGGCTGGAGCGCGCGGGCCAGCGATCCATTTCCGCATTGGTCGATATCTCCAACTACGTGATGCTCGAACTGGGACGCCCCACGCATGTGTTTGATCTGAATCGCATTGCCGATGGCCTGACGGTTCGTTGGGCGCGGCAGGGCGAGCAGCTGGCCTTGTTGAATGGCCAGACAGTAACGCTCGAACCCGACGTGGGGATCATCACCGCTGGCGGGCAGATCGAAAGCATGGCTGGCATCATGGGGGGGGATGCCAGCGCGGTCACACTGGGCACCACCGATATCTACGTGGAAGCCGCGTTCTGGTTTCCCGAGGCTATCATGGGCCGCGCGCGGCGTTATAAGTTTAGTTCTGAAGCGAGTCATCGATTCGAGCGCGGCGTCGACTTTTCCTCCATTCCTGAACATCTCGAGTACATGACCCGGCTGCTGCTCGACATCTGCGGTGGCCAGGCGGGACCCGTGGATGACCAGGTTATCGGCGTGCCAGACCGCAAGCCCGTGCGCATGCGGCTGGCACGCTGCCGCAAGGTGTTGGGCATCGATCTATCGCACGATGAGGTTGCGAACGTCTTTGGCCGGTTGGGCCTGCCTTTCGAGCTGGACGGCGACACATTTGTCGTGACGCCTCCATCGTACCGGTTTGATCTTTTCATCGAAGAGGATCTCATCGAAGAGGTGGCGCGCATTCATGGCTTCGAGCGGATTCCCGATATTGCACCGGTGGCACCAGCCAATATGCTGATTGAGACGGAAAGCAAGGTCGGGCCGCATGCGCTGCGGGCCCGGATGGCGGCGCTGGACTACCAAGAGGTCATCAACTTCGCTTTTGTGGAGGAGGACTGGGAACGCCATTACGCAGGCAACGACGAGCCTATCCGCCTGCTGAACCCGATAGCCAGCCAGTTGGCGGTCATGCGCTCCAGCCTTATCGGCGGCTTGCTTGCCAATATCGTGCACAATGCCAATCGCAAGCAGAGCAGAGTGCGAGTGTTCGAGCTGGGCCGGGTCTTTCTGCGCGATTCAGCGGTAGACGATGGCGAGCTGAACGTGGCCGGGGTAAGCCAGCCTGTGCGCCTCGCAGGCGCGGCATGGGGCCCCGCACTTGAAGAGCAGTGGGCCGAGCCGGCTCGCCTGGTGGACTTTTACGACGTCAAGAAAGATCTGGAAAGCCTGCTGGGCAAGAACGCCGAAGCATTGACATGCATTCCCGCGCCTCATCCCGCCTTGCATCCAGGGCGCAGCGCGCGGCTGGAGTTGCATGGGCGCACCATAGGCTGCATCGGAGAGGTGCATCCGAAATGGGCGCAGTTGTGCGATCTGGCACACGCACCGGTGGTTTTTGAGGTGGATATGCAAGCCATCTCCGAAAGCGCGCTTCCCGCTCCGGGCGAGTTGTCGCGTCAGCCTGTGGTGCTGCGCGATCTGGCCATTTGGGTCAAGCCAGAAGTAAGCTATCGTGATTTGTTGGATACAGTTACGCAAAGCATACAATCTGATGATACCCTTGGGGTCGTCAAAGACATTAAACTATTCGATGTATGGCGCGACAAGACCGCGCAGACAAACGAAAAAAGCATGGCTTTCCGTTTCCGCCTGCAAGGGCGGGATGCAACGCTCGATGATGCAACGGTCGAGCATTGCATGGCCAGTCTGTTGGAGGCACTGGTGTCCGCCCATGGCGTACGCCTGCGTGCATGAGGAGCACATCGCATCATGAAACCCGACCGTACTCTCACCAAGGCAGAGCTTGCCGAACTGCTTTTTGATCGCGTGGGGCTCAACAAGCGGGAGGCCAAGGATATCGTTGATACTTTCTTCGAGGAAATTCGCGAGTCGCTGGCACGCGGTGTCGAAGTGAAGCTATCGGGCTTTGGCAATTTCCAGGTTAGAGACAAACCGCCTCGTCCGGGCCGCAATCCCAAGACGGGCGAGATCATTCCCATCGCGGCCCGCCGGGTTGTGACTTTCCATGCCAGCCAGAAACTCAAGACCTTGGTCGAGACCGCTGGCCGGCCAGCGGCCAACGCTGAATAAGTTCCGACGGGATACGCCTCCGGCATTACCGCGCCCCGATCCCGAAAGAGAATCCGCAGACTCCTAACCGGCTTACAATGCGCTCATGAGTACAAGCGATAAACCAGTCACCTTACCGCCCATCCCCGCCAAGCGGTATTTCACCATCGGCGAAGTCAGCGATCTCTGCTGCGTCAAGCCGCATGTGCTGCGGTACTGGGAGCAGGAATTCACGCAACTCAAGCCCGTCAAGCGCCGAGGCAATCGTCGGTATTATCAGCATCACGAGGTACTGCTGATCCGCCGCATCCGCGACCTGCTTTACGAGCAAGGGTTCACCATCAGCGGTGCGCGCAACCGCCTGGGCGACAACCATGACGTGCCACACGACCAGGATGCGGCCGTTCGTCTTTCGGGTGCGGAGTTGCAAGCCCTGCGCAGCGACCTGGCCTCGGTGCGCGACATGCTGGGTGCCGTGCTCAAGGATACGGCTGGCGGGCCGGACGAGGCGCAGCTTTTCTGAGGCTAGGCACTTTTGCTTCGCGACCAGGCCCTTGACGCATTGTTGCTGTGCGACCCGGTGCGCAAGGCCGCCGCGGCCCGTGCGCTGACCGATGACATTGCGCTGCAGCCCGATGTGATGTTATGCGCACCGCCGCGCATTCCTGGGCGTCCCGCACGCCCCGAGCTTGTGGCTCCGCAGCGGGTCAGACAGCGCGGTGCCGGATCGCGGGAGGGGCGGGCAGCGCTCATTCATTCACTGGCGCACATCGAATTCAATGCCATCAATCTTGCACTCGATATTATCTGGCGCTTTCCGGGCATGCCTGATGCGTTCTATCGAGACTGGGCGCGTGTTGCGCGTGAAGAAGGCCTCCATTTTCAGTTGTTGTGCGAGCATCTGAGCACACTGGACATGCGCTACGGCGATCTGCCTGCGCATGACGGCCTATGGGAAATGGCCGAGCGCACACGGGATGATGTGCTGGCGCGCCTGGCGCTGGTGCCGCGCACGCTGGAGGCGCGCGGCTTGGATGCTTCACCGGTGGTGCGTGAAAAGTTGGCACGAGCGGGGGATGAGGCGGGCGCGGCCATACTGGATGTCATTCTTGCCGACGAAATCGGCCATGTGGGCATAGGCAACCGCTGGTATCGCTACCTGTGTGCGCTGCGAGGGCTGGATCCGGTTTCACAGTTCCAGGAAATGGCGCATCGCTACAAGGCGCCCCGCCTGCGCGGTCCCTTCAATCTCGAGGCGCGCCGGGCGGCCGGCTTTACCGAGGACGAGCTCCGGGCGCTGCAGGAAGATGCTAGGAGGCAGGCTGGCTTGTCGGCGGCGTAGCAGCCGCGTCCGCCTGTGCAGCCTGACCGAAGGTGACAACACGGCCAATGAACAGCACCGGCCCACTGGGGCTGGCCGACCCGCCCTGAGGCTCCAGTGTCATTTCGAAGAATTGCGATTTCCCAGGTTGGCCCATCAGATTGGCCGGGATCGTAACCGGCTCGTTGGGGTCTATCAGGCCCAAAGACCGCGGCTGAGGCAGCGTTTCATTGTGAGTCCAAAGCTGCACGGATGAATCGGCGGGCACATCGCTGTGCACCTGCGGTGCCATGCGCACATTGCCCTGAGGATCGAAGGTGACTATCCAGCCTGGCGTGGAACTCTGGCCAGGCGCCTGCAGAATCGCAGCCCGTGTTGGCGCCACCTTGACCACATTGATGGGCGGTTTGGCTGGCTGGGAAGGCAACAAGGCCAAAGCCAGCGCAATTGCGGCAAACACCAGTGTGGTAACCCTCCATAGCCAGACACTACCCAGCATGCTCCGCGAGGATGGCGGCAGCGGGCTGGTGGAGGACATTTCACCGGCAGGAGAGGTCGGGGTTGCCGTGCTCGGCCTGGCACCCGCACCAATATCTGCCGGGGCGAACGAGGCGCCCGATGTGGCTCTGGATGCGCTGGATGAGGATGGCGGCACTGGTGATGAAACGGGTGTGCCGCGCATTGCCGTGGCGCTGTCGTCCTTTCGCGGCGATGGGGAAGAGGGAGGGGATGCCTGGCGCAGGCCTGGGGCGGGCCTGGTTGGCTCGGCAGGCCGTGTCGACGTCGGCCGGGGCTGGATGGAGGACGGTTCACGCCTGATGGGCGCCGAGACCGTCGGCTCCAGGCTGCCTATCGTGTGTTCCACATTGTGGCTGCGTGCAGCCATATCGGCCGACGCGGCGCGTGCCGAGGCCAATTGGGTTACGGATGCAATCCGAGGTGCGGGCGCATCGTGTCCAGGAGATGCCGCGCCGTCGGCTTCTGGGTTTGCCGTTGGCGCTTCCTGGTGCCGGGGAGCGGTGTCGCTGCTGCTCTTGACCGCAGCCGGCTTTTCGGTGCCGGTGTGAGTGGAAGGCGTCGGCGTTTGCCCTGGCGATATTGGAGACGGCATCGCGGCACTATGGGAAGCCGCGCCGTCAGCCTTACCACCAGCGGGCAGGCGCGGTTGCATTGCACGGGGTGCCGCACCCATCGTCTGCCCAGCCTGGGATTTCTCTGTGCCAGCTTCATCCTGTCGTGCTTCCAGGGCCGGGTCTCTCGACTGGAGACTGGAGGGCTGGCGGAACAGGCTCGCGGCAGAGGGTGTGGTGTCGTGTCCGAGCGCTGTTTGAATGCGCTGAAGCAGTAGGGGAGACGGATCGACGGGCGCGAGCAGGTCTGTGAGTTCGAGCAAGCTTTGTTCCCACTCAAGTGCTGCTGCGACGGCGGCATCGTCGTGACCGAGTAATTGGTGGGCGCGCGCCATGTCGTGCCTGTCCAGCAGGCCCAGCGTGTATTCGGCGATGAGGATATTATGGCTTGAAAGGACTTGTCGATTCATGCTTGCCGCAGCTCCCTGAGCAGGCTCAGGCCCACTTGCACGCGGGTCTTGAGCTGGCTGGCGGGGACTTTCAGGCGCACGCCGATCTGCTCGTATGTATAGCCTTTGTAGAAGGCCATCATGATGGGCCCACGCTGGCTTTCATCGAGTCGGCCAAGCGCACTCAGAAGCGTCCCGGCGCTGGCAGAAGGCACCTCTGGCAGAATCTCCGTCGCTTGCGTGTTGAGCATGGGATTGCGAGCCGCCTGCCGTAAGCGTTTCAGGGCCCGGTAGCGCAGGATACTGTACATCCACGCCCTGGCAGTTCCGGCGCTTTCATCGAAGCTTTCCGCATTTTCCCAAATGAGTGTGAACGTATCGCGGAGCAATTCCTCTGCGCTTGCGCGCTGCTCCAGCATGGATAGGCCCAGCGCCAGCATGCGCGGCGCTTCTTGATGATAAAGTCGTTGAAACGCCTTTTCGTCGCCCTGCGCGCAAGCGCGCAGGTTGGCTTCGTAATCGAAGGGGGCAGCTGCCATGGATTCTCCGGATTCTTCCTGGGGTGGGGTGGCCGCAGGGCGGCGGAAACCCCATTAAACTACTTATTGTATTAGGTGAAGAAGCCGTCGTAGGTTCCAAATTGCAAAACCATTATCTCATTTGGCTGGCGCCGTAAGGGGCAGGCGCGATACCTGCCCGCGTGGTTCAAGCCGGTTGTATGCCTGCCTTCTTGATGATTTCGCCCCATTTCTCCGTTTCCGCCTTCTGGAATTCAGCCAGGCCTTCAGGCGAGGTGGTTTCCGGATGGGTGCCCGTCTGGGAATAGAAACGCTGCGCCGCTTCCATCGTGGTGGCCTTGACCAGCAGATCGTGCAACCGCGATACGATGTCTGCGGGTGTGCCAGCCGGTGCATAGGCACCAAACCAATAGCCCATCTTGTAACCTGGCACGCCGGCTTCGGCGATGGTCGGCACATCCGGGGCGAGCGCAGACCGCTGTTCGGTGGTGACGCCCAGCGCCCGAAGTTTTCCGCTCTTTACCTGCGGCAGCCCGGTCGCCATGTCCGCCATCATCATGTCGATCTGGCCGCCCAGCAGATCGGTGATTACCAGCGGATTGCTCTTGTAGGGGACGTGAAGCAGATCGACATCGGCCATCTGTTTAAACAGCTCTCCCGCCACGCGGCTGCTTGAGCTGCCGCTGCCGAAGGTGAGTTTGCCAGGTTCCTTGCGCGCCAGCGCAATGAATTCTTCCACCGTATGCGCGGGCGAGGAAGGATTGACCACCATGATTTGCCCGCCGGTGCCCAGCAGTGTGATCGGTGCAAAGTCGCTGACCGGATCATAGGGCAGCTTCTTGTATAGATGCGGGTTGGCTGCCTGCGATGTATTGGTTGTAAAGAGAATGGTGTAGCCATCCGCCGCGGCCTTGGCCACTTCGCCCGCGCCGATCATGGCGCTGGCGCCAGGCTTGTTTTCCACCACCACGGGCTGACCCGTCTGTTCGGTCACGCCCTGGCCGATGGCGCGCGCGAATTGGTCGGTGGCGCTTCCCGCGCCAAAGGGCACCACAAAGGTGATGGGATGGTCGGGCCATGTTGCGGCCTGAGCCTGCGATGCAAGCGAGGTGCCCAGAAGCAGGCCCAGAGTGGCCGCCGCGGCGAATCTGCGGGTAATGGACATGGTTGTCTCCTTGTTTATAGGGAAGTGTCACACAGGGATATCAGGGAGCTGTCCTGCCAGTGCGCGCGGCACGTCGACAGGCATCTCCAACAGATAAAAGGAAAGCGCCTTGCCATGCGTATCCAGGTTCAGCGCGCTGTTCACGCCGCCATCCAGAATGTCCCACAGCACGAAGTTAAGAGCATGCAGTGTGGGAATGTCATAGCGTCTCACGCGTGTCGGCCGGCGATGTGCAAACCATTCCTTCACGGCCGTCTCAGTCAATTGCGATTGCAGCACCGGATAGCAAGCGGGCGTCCATGCAATAACGCTGATATTGGAAATATTGCCCTTATCCCCGGTGCGGCTATGGGCCAGGCGGTATAGCGGCAGTTGAATAAAATCGTGTTGACCGGGCATTTCAGGCCTCCTCTTCGAAATGCCAGGACGCTGGTGCAAGCTCGCGCGGAATCAGCGTCGAGATGCTTCCCAGCCTCGCTTTCATGGATGTGCGCACGCCACCGCCTCCCGCTGGCCCGCAGGTATACAGCGCCGTCACCTCGCGCAGAACGCGTTCGGCGACCTGGCGATCCGCATGCGTACCGGCGACGCGCAGCCTGACGTCCTTGGCCTGGCCGCATGTCAGCGCAGCGGGAAACACGCCATGGTCATCGGCGAAGATGCTGGTTGCGCCAATAATGTCGAAGCGCAGGGGCATCTGATTGCCCAGCCGCTTGCGCAAGGTGTCGGCCGCGAGCCGTGCGCGCGCTTCGGCCTGTACGCCGGCATAGGAAATGCCTGCCTCGGCCAGCCATCCGCCTTGGTAGCAGATATTGACCTTGAGGGTGTCCGTGCGTGCATGACCGCCGACATCGTGGACGCCTACGCGGTCTGGGCCGTCCTGCGTGACGCGCACACTGCTGATATCCGCCACAACGTCCGGTGTCAGATAGGCTGCGGGGTCATGCACCTCGTACAGCAATTGCTCCTTTACAGTTCGCGTATCGACGAGACCACCGGTTGCCTCGGCCTTGCCTATCGAGATCGTGCCTTCGGCATCCAGCGTGGCGATGGGAAACCCAAGCGTGTCCATACCCGGCACGTCCTTCAATCCGGGCACGGCGAAATAGCCGCCTGTGACTTGCGTGCCGCATTCCAGCAGATGGCCAGCGATGGTGGCACGGCCCAGCCGTGTCCAATCGTCTTCCGCCCAGCCAAAATGGGCGAGGGCGCAGCCCACTGTCAGGGAAGGATCGGCTACACGGCCGGCAACCACTATATCCGCGCCAGCGCACAGAGCCTGCGCGATTTCCCGCGCACCTTGATAGGCGTTGATGCTGACGATTTCAAGCCCATCCAGTTGCCCGTCCAGTTGAGATCGCAGACAGGCCAACTGCTCGGGACTGTCGAGCTGGTCACCCGAGAGCACCGCCACGCGCGGTGCGGGCAGTCCCGCCTCTCTCGCCAATTGAAGGATGCGGCTGGCCGCGCCGCGCGGGTTGGCGGCGCCGAAGTTGCCGACTATACGGATGCCGTGGCGCAGACAGGGCTCTAGCGCCGGCCGGATCAATTCATCAAGCAGCGGCTCATAGCCGCGCGTCGGGTCCTGATTTCTGGCAAGCTGGGCCAGCGCCAGTGTGCGCTCGGCCAGCGTTTCGTAAATCAACGCCTGTCCACCATGACGCACCAGTGTATCGATAACCGGCCTCACGCCATCGGTGCGGTCGCCGGAGAAGCCGCTGGCGCATCCTATGGACAGATTGGGGGTCGTCATGCCTGTCGTCCTTGCAAATCGATGCAGCCACTATAAAAACGTAGTATTAATAAGTAAAATAGAAATATATTATCTATTGATAGTAATTTTTGTATGAATTTGACGTCCCGCCAGCTGCGCGCCTTTGTGACCCTGGCCGAAGAACGGCACTTCACCCGTGCGGCTGCACGATGCCACCAGACTCAGCCGGCTTTCAGCGCGCTTATCAAGTCGCTGGAGGAAATGGCAGGTGCGCGTCTTTTCGATCGCAGCACCCGTCGGGTCGAACTTACGCCAGAAGGCATGGTCTTTGCGGCACGTGCCCGTGGCTTGCTTCAGGACATGGACGTGGCACTGCGGGACATCCGAGATCATGTTGCCTTGCGCAAGGGCCGTGCCGCGGTCGCTGCGCTGCCTTCGTTGGCAGCCGGCTGGATTCCGGGCGTCTTTGCGCATTTTCGCGGGCAATATCCTGGCGTGACCCTGGTCCTGCACGACGCGCTGCTCGAGCCTTGCCTTGAGCTGGTGCGCACGGGTGCGGTGGACATGGCCGTCGCTGCGCGCGGGCGCGACATGAGCGGGCTGGAGAGCGTCGCACTGTGCGAGGATCACTTTCATTTGGTGTGCCGGAAAGATCACCCTTTGGCGGGACGGCGGCAGATTCATTTACAGGAGCTGGAAGGCAGTGCGATGATTCAGCTGGGCAAGGGAAGCAGCATACGCCAGAGCCTGGCCGTTCATCCAGCGTTCTCGGCGCTGGGCACCTTTCTGGAGGTGGATCATCTGGCAACAGTGACTGGCCTTGTGGCAGAGGGTCTGGGCATCAGCCTTGTGCCGTCCATGACGCTGTTCCAGTTTCGGCATCCGCATATATGCGTTGTGCCGCTGGCGCGAGGCAGCGGGCTCAAGCGCTCGCTCTATTTGATACGCCGCGGCGAACGCAGCTTGTCCAGTGCCGCCCAGGCCTTATACGATCTCATGCTGGCACAACGCAGCGAGCTGGGCCGCCACGGTCCCGACGCCACTACAATAGCGGGCTGAATCCAATCCGCCCATCACCCATGCGCCGCTCCTTCACGCCGGGACCAGCTCCCAAGCACCGCAACGACCTGTATGTCATCAAGTCGCTGCTGCCCTACATCTGGCAATTCAAGTATCGGGTGACGGCGGCACTGGCCTGTCTGGTTGCGGCCAAGGTCGCCAATGTCATTCTCCCCGTTTTTCTCAAGGATGTCGTCGACAGCCTGAGCGTTCCGGCCACCTTGCTCGCGCTGCCAGTGGCGGCGCTGGTGGGTTATGGCTTTGCGCGCCTTGCAACCAGCGTGTTCGGCGAACTGCGCGATGCCTTGTTTGCACGTGTCACGCAGGGTGCAATACGGCGGATTGCGACGCGCCTTTTCAATCATCTTTTTGCCCTGTCGCTGCGATTTCACATGGGCCGCCAGACGGGCGGCCTGAGCCGGGATATTGAGCGCGGAACCAAGGGCATAGGTTTTCTTCTCAATTTCACCGTTTTCAATATCCTGCCAACCTTGCTGGAGATCGGCATGGTCGCGGCTGTTTTGCTATGGCGATATGACCTGCGGTTTGCCGTGGTCACGCTGGGCACCATCGCAAGCTATGTCATGTTCACCCTGCTGGTGACCGAGCGCCGCATGGTGTATCGGCGTAGCATGAACGAGCTGGACAGCCAGGCCAATGGCAAGGCCATCGATGCACTGTTGAACTACGAGACGGTCAAGTATTTCGGCAACCAGGACTACGAGGTTGAGCGTTACGACCGCAATCTGGAAAAGTGGGTCAACTCTGCCGTCAAGAATCAGATTTCGCTCAACCTTCTGAACATGGGGCAGGGCGTCATCATCACGCTGGGCATCAGTGCCTTGCTCTGGCTGTCCGCGAGCGGGGTGGTCGAGGGCAGCATGTCTGTGGGTGATGTGGTGCTTGTTTCCGCTTATCTTACGCAACTGTATGCGCCGCTTAACTTTCTCGGTTTCGTCTACCGCGAGATCAAGCATGCGCTGGCCGACATGGAGCGCATGTTCCGGCTCATGGACCAGCACGAGGAAGTTGCGGATCGTCCGGGAGCCCGCACCCTGGGCGCTCGGCGCGCGCAGATCGAATTCGATCAGGTCGATTTCGGCTACACGCCCCAGCGGCAGATTCTTTTCGGGGTGTCCTTTACGATTCCGGAAGGCGGCACGGTGGCGGTGGTCGGGGCGTCGGGAGCGGGAAAGTCTACGCTGTCCCGCCTGCTGTTCCGCTTTTACGATGTGGACGGCGGCGCCATCCGGATCAATGGGCAGGACATTCGCGATCTTACCCAGGAAAGTCTGCGGCGGCATATTGGCATCGTGCCGCAGGACACCGTGCTGTTCAATGACACGATCCGGTACAATATTGCCTATGGCAATCCGCAGGCCAGCCAGGACGAAATCGAGCGGGCCGCCCAAGCGGCGCGCATACACGATTTCATCATGGCGCTGCCCGAGGGTTACCAGACCCAGGTCGGCGAGCGCGGCCTCAAGCTTTCCGGCGGCGAGAAGCAGCGTGTGGCCATCGCGCGCACCATCCTGAAGAACCCGCCCATACTGGTCTTCGACGAAGCCACCAGCGCCTTGGACACGCGCACCGAGCGCGATATCCAGGACGAGCTGGAGCGCATTGCGCGTGATCGCAGCACGCTCATCATCGCGCACAGGCTGTCGACCATCGTCAATGCCGATGAAATCATCGTTCTCGGCAAGGGCCGCGTACTCGAACGCGGCACGCACCAGGCGTTGCTGCAGCGCGACGGACGCTATGCCCGCATGTGGCGCATGCAACAGGCGGGCAGGCAAACGGGTTGAACATATAGTACTGAAATGGTACTATATGACTATTGAAAATGGCCCGGAGGCGGCGCGTGCTGCGCATCAGCAAAATCATCGACTACGGCACCCTGGTGCTTACACACATGGCCGGCGAGCCCGAGCGTGTGTACAGTGCGGCCGACCTCGCCAGCACGCTGGGCCTTGGCCAGCCCACTGTCAGCAAGATACTCAAGCTGCTGGGGCAGCACGGTCTGGTGCGCAGCAGCAGGGGCGCGCGCGGCGGTTATGCATTGGGCCTTGCACCCGAAAACATCAGCATCGCACAGGTCATCGACGCCCTTGAGGATCAGCCGTTCGGCCTTACTGAATGCACGGCCTTGCCGGGTGCCTGTAGTGTCGAATCCGCCTGTCATATCCGCAGCAATTGGCAGCGCATCAATGCCATTGTGCGTCACACGCTCGAAGACATCAGCATTGCCGACATGGTACGCCCGGCCGTCATTGAATTTTCTCTCAACCATAGGCCGCTTTCGCGGCCGAAAACCAAGCCTGGCGCGGTCCGCGCCGCAGCATGGAGTCTTCCCGAATGAATCCCTCTACTGAACCCGCCGTGGTGTCCGCGGCCGATCCGCTCGAGTCGTTTCTCGACCGCGAGTATTCGGCCGGGTTTATCACTGACATCGAATCGGTCACCATCCCCAAGGGCCTTTCCGAAGATACCATTCGTCTGCTTTCAGCCAAGAAGGGCGAGCCTGAGTTCATGCTCGAGTGGCGCCTTTCCGCTTATAGGCACTGGCTCACAATGACGCCGCCCGAGTGGGCGCATGTCAGCTTCCCGCCGGTGGATTTCCAGGACATCATTTATTATTCTGCGCCCAAGAGCAAGGCGGACGGTCCCAAGAGCCTGGACGAAGTCGACCCCGAATTGCTGCGCACCTACGAGAAGCTGGGCGTGCCCTTGCATGAGCGGGCTCGCCTTGCCGGCGTCGCGGTCGATGCGGTTTTCGATTCTGTGTCCGTGGCCACCACCTTTCGCAAGCAATTGGCCGAGGTTGGCGTCATCTTCTGTTCGTTCTCGGAGGCCGTTAAAGAGCACCCAGACCTGGTGAAGAAGTATCTGGGTTCAGTCGTGCCCCCCGGCGACAACTTCTACGCAGCACTGAATTCGGCCGTGTTTTCCGACGGCTCCTTTGTTTTCATTCCCAAAGGCGTGCGCTGCCCGATGGAGCTGTCCACTTATTTCCGCATCAACGCGCAGGATACCGGCCAGTTCGAGCGCACGCTCATCATTGCTGAGGAGGGTGCCTCCGTCAGTTACCTGGAAGGCTGTACGGCGCCCATGCGCGATGAGAACCAGCTCCATGCCGCGGTGGTGGAACTGGTCGCCTTGGACGACGCCAAGATCAAATACTCCACCGTGCAGAATTGGTATCCTGGCGACAAGGATGGCAAGGGCGGCATCTACAACTTCGTAACCAAGCGCGGCGACTGCCGTGGCGCCCGTTCTCGCATTTCCTGGACCCAGGTAGAAACCGGTTCGGCTATTACCTGGAAGTATCCCAGCGTGATTCTGCGCGGCGACGATTCCACTGGCGAATTCTATTCCGTTGCTGTCAGCAACAACCGCCAGCAGGCGGACACCGGCACCAAGATGATCCACATGGGGCGCAACACGCGCAGCACCATCATCTCAAAGGGCATATCCGCAGGCCATGGCAGCAATGCCTATCGCGGGCTGGTGCGCATCACGCCCAAGGCCGAGAATGCACGCAACTATACCCAGTGCGACTCGCTGCTCATAGGCAAGACCTGCGCGGCGCATACCTTCCCCACGATGGAAGTCCAGAATCCATCTGCCAGTGTCGAGCATGAGGCCACCACGTCGCGTATCGGCGAAGACCAGTTGTTCTATGCCATGCAGCGCGGCCTGTCGGCCGAGGACGCGGTGTCCATGATTGTCAATGGCTTTTGCAAAGAAGTTTTTAAGGAATTGCCCATGGAGTTTGCAGTCGAGGCCCAGAACCTGCTCGGCGTAAGTCTTGAAGGCAGCGTAGGTTAAGGAGAAGCATACATGCTGAGCATCAACAATTTGCACGCCTCGGTCGAGGGAAAGTCCATTCTCAAAGGTCTTAGCCTGGAGGTAAAGGCCGGAGAGATTCATGCCATCATGGGGCCGAACGGCTCAGGCAAGAGCACATTGTCGCAAGTGTTGGCCGGGCGCCAGGACTATACCGTCACGGATGGCTCGGTGCAGTGGCTGGAGCAGGATTTGCTGGCCATGCCCATTGAAGAGCGGGCCCGTTCGGGGCTGTTCCTGGCCTTCCAATATCCCATTGAGATTCCCGGCGTTTCCAATGCGTATTTTCTTCGTGCGGCCGTGAATGCCGCGCGGCGCCACCAGGGCCTGCCCGAACTGGACGCCATGGACTTTATCCAGCGAGCCAAGGCTGAAATGAAAGCCGTGGGCATGCGTGAAGAGTTTCTGTATCGCTCGTTGAACGAAGGCTTTTCGGGAGGCGAGAAGAAACGCAACGAGGTGCTGCAGATGATACTGCTCGAACCCAAGCTTGCCATTCTCGACGAAACCGATTCGGGCCTGGATATCGATGCGCTGAAAGTCGTGGCCGACGGCGTGAATCGTATGCGTTCGCCTGATCGCTCCATGATTGTCATTACGCACTACCAGCGCTTGTTGGACTATATCGTGCCCGATTATGTGCATGTCCTGGCGGGGGGCCGAATTGTTCGTTCCGGTGGCCGTGAGCTGGCGCTTGAACTTGAGCAACAAGGTTACGGCTGGGTCACCCAGGCAGACAAGAGGCAGCCTGGGATCAAGTCTGGCGCAGACAAAGGAGCTGCGGCATGAGCGACCTGCAGTCCTGGGTAGGCGGCATGGCGCGCCGACAGGCCAGCCTGGCAGGCTCCGGTCCCGCCTGGCTGGGCAACCTGCGTAAACAGGCTCTGGCCCGCTTTGTCGACGAAGGGTGGCCCACAGCGCGCCAGGAGGCATGGCGTCATACTTCGCTGGCCGCGCTGGCGCAACAGACGTTTTCCTTGCCCGATGACGCCGCAGCATCGTCACCCCTCCAGCGGCCTTATACCGATGCCGATGAGGGGCATTGGATGGTATTCGTGGATGGGGCGTATGCGCCAGGACTGTCGCGCGTGGGCGCGCTGCCCGCGGGTGTTGCGCTGCAGCCGCTGTCCGATGTGGTGGCAAGTGGGCCGGACCGGCTTGAGGAACTGATGGGTTCTGAAAGCGACGGTGCCACGCCGGTAGCGCTCAATCTCGCCCTGGCGGCTGATGGCGCGTTCATTCATGTGCCGCGCGGCGTAGCGCTTGAAGATCCCGTGCATCTGGTGTTCATAGCTACTGGACGGGGGCTGGCCAGCTTTCCTCGCAACCTCGTACAGGCGGAGGCGGGCTCCCAGGCGGTGATCATGGAGCATTTCGTGGGGCAGGGCGATGGCGCCAGCCATACCAATTCGGTTACACGCCTGGCGCTCGAGGCCGATGCGCATGTCACCCACTTGAAGCTTCAGCACGAAGACACCAGCGCCTTCCATCTGGGCGCCACCGATGTCACGCTTCAAAAGGGCTCTGTATTCACGTCCCATTCGATGTCATTTGGCGCGCAACTGGCGCGGCATGATATCTCGGCTGATTTTCGTGGCATGCACGGCGAGCTGCTTCTGAATGGCCTTTACTACGTCAACGGGCGCCGCCATGTTGATCATCAGACCGTCATTCGCCACAGCGAGCCGGCATGTGTCAGCCGCGAATACTATCGGGGTGTTCTCGACGATACGTCGCGCGGCGTATTTGGTGGCCGCATTTTTGTGGCGCCGGGTGCCGACAAGACCGATGCTGTGCAGCGTTCCGACAGCCTGTTGCTGTCTCGCTTGGCCAAGGCCGATGCGCGGCCCGAGCTGGAAATCTATGCAGATGATGTCAAATGCGCCCATGGCGCCACGGTGGGGCAGATCGATGCAGACAGCTTGTTCTATCTACGCTCTCGCGGGCTGGACGAGACGCATGCCCGTCATGTATTGACCTACGCTTTCGCCGCGCAGGCCGTCAATCGCATTGAGCCCGAGTCCCTGCGCCGCCGCGTAATCGGGGCCATACGGGCTTTGGCCCCTCGTGGTGCCGAACTTGGAGATTTTTCATGAATGCACCCTTGGGTACGCCTGCCGGCGCGGCGCTGCTGGACCGCACGGCCGATTTTCCCATCCTGTCGCGGCCCGTTCAGGGAAAGCGTCTGGCCTATCTTGACAATGGCGCCACCACGCAAAAGCCCCTGGCAGTCATAGAGGCCGAGAAGGCATTCTACGAACAGTCGAACGCCAACATCCATCGCGGCGTGCACTGGCTGTCCCAGCATGCAACCGATCTGTACGAACAGGGCAGGGAAAGCGTGCGCCGGCTGCTGAATGCATCGCGGCCGGAGGAAATCGTCTTTACACGCGGCACCACCGAAAGCATCAATCTGGTTGTCTGGAGCTGGGGACGCGCCAATATCAAGGCAGGCGACGAGATACTCATTACGGGGATGGAACATCACTCGAACATCGTACCCTGGCAATTGCTGTGCGAACAGCTTGGCGCACATCTCAAGGTGGCACCGGTAACCGACAGCGGTGAGCTGGATCTTGACGCATTCAAGGCTTTGCTGGGGGTTCGCACACGGCTTGTGGGCGTGGCGCATGTATCCAACGCGCTTGGCACCATTAACCCCGTGGGCGACATCGTGCGGCTGGCGCATGATGCCGGGGCCTTGGTTCTGGTGGATGGGGCCCAGGCTGTGGCGCACAAGGTTGTGGACGTGCAGGCGCTTGATTGCGATTTCTATGTATTCTCGGCTCATAAGCTTTACGGCCCCACCGGAATTGGAGCCCTGTACGCGAAGCACGATATTCTGGCTGCGATGCCGCCCTGGCAGTCGGGCGGCGACATGATACACACGGTCAGCTTCGAGGGTACGACCTATGCCGATGTACCCACGCGCTTCGAGGCTGGCACGCCCAATATCGCGGGCGTCGTCGGCATGGATGCGGCCATTCGCTATGTCGAGCAAGTGGGATTGGATCTCATCGCTGCGCATGAAGAGGCCCTGCTGGCACAAGCTACGCAAGCTGTCCTGTCATTGCCGGGTGTGCGCATCATAGGTACGGCTGCCCGTAAGGCCAGCATTCTTTCTTTTGTCCTGGATGGCATACATCCGCACGATTTGGGGACGATACTTGATACCGAAGGCGTCGCAATACGTGCAGGCCATCACTGTGCCATGCCGCTCATGACGCGGTTTGGCATTCCGGGCACGGCGCGTGCCTCGTTCGCGTTGTACAACACGCCGCAAGATGTGGATGCCCTGGTGGCCGGGTTGCGCAAGGCTCAGAAGCTATTCGGAATAGGCCATGACCAGTAACAGTGACCTGCGTGATCTTTATCAGGAAGTCATATTCGATCACAACCGCAACCCGCGTAATTTCCATGCCATGGAGAATGCCAGCCATGTGGCGCAGGGGCATAACCCCCTGTGCGGCGACCAACTCACCGTCTATGCGCGGGTTGAAGAGGGCATTGTGCAGGAGATCAGCTTCATTGGACATGGCTGTGCCATTTCCACCGCGTCGGCCTCGCTCATGACTGAAGCGGTCAGGGGCAAGACGATTGCAGAGGTCGAGGAACTATTCCGCGATATGCACGCCATGCTCACTGAGTCACAACCCGAGTCGCGCGACTTCGGCAAGCTCGAAGTACTGAGCGGTGTGCGGGAATTTCCCGCACGCGTCAAGTGCGCAACGCTGGCTTGGCACACGTTGCACAATGCCATCCAGCAAGCCAGAGAGATTGCGCGCACAGAGTGAGAAGAAGCACATGAGTTATACCCGTCAAGATGTCATTGTCAGCCGTGACTGCCCGGCAGTCACCGTTCCCTACGGATCGCCTGTCACCATTGAGAAAGGCTGCGAGGCTACCATTACGCAGCAGCTTGGGGGCACCTATACCGTGCTGGTTCAGGGCAATCTATATCGTGTTGAGGGTGCGGACGGCGACGCACTGGGATTTGAGCCAACGGAAACGGTCGTTCACGTACACGATGGGCCGGTCACCTCGGATGCGGTCAAGGATGCCGCCTGGAGCCTGCTTTCTACGTGCTACGATCCCGAAATTCCAGTCGATATCGTGAACCTTGGCCTGGTATATAGCTGCAATGTCATACCTTTGGCGCCCGAGCGTTTTCGCGTCGAGGTTGAAATGACGCTGACGGCACCCGGCTGCGGTATGGGCACGATGATCGCCGATGAAGCGCGTGACAAGCTGCTGTCCATCCATGGTGTTGACGAAGCCAAGGTCGATCTGGTCTGGGACCCGCCCTGGAGCCGGGATATGATCAGCGAGCCGGCGCGCCTGCAACTGGGGCTGCTCTAAATACAACAGTCCCAATGGCCAAGCGCGCCCGGCTTGAGTATCAACGAGCCGAGGCGCCCGACATATGCGGGCGAACCCGTGCGCCAAGCATCGTCGGTATCGCTTCCTCCATTTCATTGGAAGAAGGCCAGCCGAGCGTCGCACCCCGCGTCACGGCGGTATATACCGCCGCATTGCGGTTATGCACCCCCAATCGCTGGTAAAGCGTCTCGGTATGTGCCTTGGCTGTGGCTACGGAGATATCCAGCAACCGACCTATGGTTTTCATGGGATGGCCGCGCGCCAGTAAAACGAGCACTTCGTACTGCCTTGGTGTGAGACCCAGCAGTCGATGTTCCGCATCCAGATTGAATTTGTCTGCATGAGAAGGCTCGCGGTCCATCTGGTTGTCGGGGCTGGCGGCGCGGCTGAACGTCAAGGTTGGCCGAGACGTCCCGTACGGAGAAGAAAAGCAGGTGCCGCCTGCCAGCACAAGTTTTACCGACGCATGCAGCACTTCAGGCGTGACATGCCTTGAGATGCAACCCGACACCACCGGCGGCAGCTCGGCGGCAGTCGACAGTAATTCTTCATGACTGGACAGAAGCAGCAGGGCTTTGGGCTTATATGCGCTCACAACACTGTCGATCGCGGTGTGTATGTTTCTCGCAGAATCGATGGACAGCAGAAGTAAATTACACTCCTGCGCGCTCCCGGAGCCAGGTCCTGGAAACTCGACTGTCTCCACCTTGCACTCGGTTCCGATATCGGCCAGAGATTGCAGGATACCGATGCGCAGAAGCGCATGCGGCTCTATTACTCTAATTATTATCATGGCAGTTTTTCCCAGTGCCTTCGCCGTTTTCCATCAGCCTGGAAAACCGGGTTTAAGGGTAATACAACAGGGGCTTACGACTAATTAGGGCTACGCTATGCTGCCGTCCGTGAGGGCCCGGCCGATTCTATCTGGTGCTGCTAAAACTACGCTGCGACTGACGAAGGCTTAGTATTATTTTGCAAAGCCAATTACCAACAAAGTTGCGATATTGGGCTTTTGTGGAATATTAAGTCGTCGGTGCATATTACGCAATTAATTGTTTCAAATATGTGATTGAATATAGGGTTTCCACGAATTTGCGCACAATTAATGGCATTTTATTGAATGGTGGTCAGGGTGCCGTCAGGATTAATGCGCTGGTGCACAGTGCGAGTTATATTGGCGCTGGCCAGGATGGGCGGCGGCGGGGCAATATTGTATTTATTGTCAAAGTTCGAGCACAGGCCCTGATAGCTCAATGCCTCGCGCACTTGATCGGACACTTGGCACAGCATGTCTATGGATGCCTGTCTGAGCCGTGCGGCGGTGACCGGATCCATCGATGCCACGGTGGCCGCAGCCTGCTGCGATCGTTCGAATGCTCTGAATAATACGCAGGATTTCTGTTCTATGGGGCCGGCGAGGTTGAATATGAATCCCGTCCAGCCTGCGCCGCCTCCGCCTGATACCGCGCAGCTGTCTGGACTGTAGGAGCCATAGAAGCTGTTGCCGCCCAGGCTCGGGGTGGTTTCTATACGCTGCGTACGGGGCGTTGCGGCTGAGTTGAATGTAATTTGCTGGGCATTGCCCGCGTTGCTTGCGCTGGTATTGGCCGAAGCCGTGGAGCCCGACGTGGACGTGTTATTCGTCGTCTGGGCATTCGCTACACCAAACCAGGCCAGGGCCAGCATGGCGGCGACGATCTCTTTCTTCATGGTAGTCCTCCTTTCGGGCTTGCGGGCGGCGGAGGCGTAAGCCCCCGCCAGCCGGCTGATGTTGCGGTGCGGATTAATTGTTATTCGCTACCACCAGCAACGGGTTGGACTGGACGGTAGACAGTAATGGGCGGGATATCGCCCATGCCGCCGAAGCCGCCAAACTCAGCAGTGGCAAAATTGCCAGCAATCCACGCATTGGTCGCAGTCTGGGCAACGCCGCCTGTGCCATTCATGAACTGGCCTTCTTCATTGACCAGTTTCTGGCCCGGTGACGTATATCCTATGCTGACGGACTTGGCCCACTGCGTATTGCCGGATGAGACATTGAGGCCATCTGGACTGATGTCGCCACTGACCCAGGAGTTGCCTGCCGTGGCTGAGTGGATTTTTTGCACACTGATGCCAGTACCCAGGACATAGGTTCCTGCCGCGGCGGCACCCATGGATGTGGAGTCTACGCTGCCGACGATGACCCCCGCAAAGCCCGACGTAGGCGCAGGATCTCCGCCGCCACCGCCCCAACCGCCACCGCCCCAACCGCCGCCGCCACCGCCACCGCCACCATGAGCGAACGCAAGAGACGACACTGCGCAAAGCGCTGCTGCAACTATGAGTTTCTTCTTCATGATTTACCCCTCCTGAGGGAGTTGTGAACCGGGTAAAGCCGACCCGGAGCGGCTCCTGCAAATTTTGAAAAATATTTAATTTATGGATACAGAAAAGTTAGTAAAAATGTTAGAGAGAGGTAGGCTGAAGAGAAATGCGCTGTACGTCTTAGGCGTGGGAGGGTTTTCGACTTAGGTGATTTAAGGGAAGCGTGATGCGGCATCAGGCCTACATCGTTTGGCTGATAGGTAAACAACCCTAGACGTAATGGCTTCCGGCATGAAGGGGGCTGCGGCGCTGGGAATGATCCGGCATCCGTCTGGGGGGGCGGGGGCCGGCAACCGCGAAGCAAACAGCGCCGCCTTGCCGAGGCGGCTTGCAGGAAGGGGCGGGATGAGGCGGTCGACGAAAGAATAAGGAATGGACAGCGGCGGGCGGACCGGCGATGACGGGGTGGGGCAGGTAATTATGCTTTCAGCCCATAGGCTTAAACCTGGGTTTAGGTGGCTAGTGACGCTTTGCGTGTACAGTAGCCGCCCGTTTTATTGTTCATCAGGCGTCCAATTGGGACTGTAGCCACTCAAGGCCGGATGATACATTTCGTCACCGGAATGCTGGGTGAATTCCACATTCAGACGGTCCTCGCGCAAGCCCAGTATCTCAATACAGTGCGCGCAAAGGGCTTTCGCAACCTGCATGCGCAGTTCGGGGGGCCGGACCGCACGGATGTCCAGAATCAACAGCGAAGCCGGTACAGCATCCTCTCCTTGGCCAGGTATACGCCATAGGCTGACCTGACCCAACTCGCGAATGGCGACGCTGATCCGCCGGATGTCGACAGACATGATAGTGGCATATGTGGCGCACATTCTTGAGTCAAGCAGCCTTTTGTCTTCGGTTGAATATCGGTCGTTCACATCGAGCAAAACAAGACCATCACCCCCGCCTATCTATGACTTCATAGATACTGACTCCATCAGCTAACGAGGGTCCACGGCCCAGGCATTTCCTGAAGCAGTTCGCGGGAAAAGTACGCCATATCTCATCGGCGGAAAAAAATATGAAATGAATGTCGCTGCGGTTGCATCCAATGAGTAAGACGGGGCGATTTACGTTTGGCGATATCTTGCGGCAATCCCGAGTCGATTGAGTCAGGGTAAATCCTTGTGTAGCGCTTCAGGAGAAATTAGATGTTCAACGCTGCTTTAATAGTTTTTGCGATTACCGCTCTGGGTGGACTGATGTTGGCTAAACGCGTCCTGCGTGGCCAGTTCGCGCCCTGGTTTCTTTCATTGCTGCACGCCTTGCTCGGTGCTGTTGGCCTTGTCCTTTTGATTATTCTACTGGTCCAGGAAGGGCCCTCGTCACAGACTGGGATCGGGTTTGGGCTGTTGGTGCTGGCAGCGCTGGGTGGTTTCTTCCTGGCCTCGTTTCATGTGCGTAAGAAACTACCTCCGAAGGCGGTGGTGGTCGTGCACGCGTCAGTAGCTGTTGTCGGCTTTCTGACTTTGCTCAGCGTGGTGCTTTGATGAGCCACCACCCACTACACCCCGCGCTCGTGCATTTTCCAATTGCCTGTTGGTCGCTGGCGACAATGACTGATCTGGCGGGCTTGTGGTTTGGGAAAATTGCTTGGCGCTGGTCCGCTGGCCTGCTGGCTGTCGGTTGTGTCATGGCGCTGTTGGCGATGGCGGCGGGTCTGATGGAGCTTGCCCGTGTGCCAGAAGGTGAGCCTATGCGCGATGCCTACGTGCACATGGGCGCAATGGCCCTTGCCCTGGCGCTATTTGGTGCGCGCCTAATGTGGGGTCTGGATGGCGCTCACCCTTTGGCGCCCGATGCGGTGTCCTTGATCCTTGATGCGGGTGGTTTCGCCGCGCTCGTTGCAGGTGGCTGGTTCGGCGCCCGGTTGGTGTACCTGCATGGTGTCGGGCGCGTGCGCTAGGGAAAAGCGCGATTCACACATCGAAGCGTTGGCCCTCATGAACAAACTAGAAAGAGGTTTGAAACTTCCCATGCTCGCTACATTCCCTTCCTCCCGCGTTGACAATGATTCCGACAGACCGGCCGCAGTGGTCTCCGATCGTATCCGCGCCCGGCTGATCGCCGCCAAGCATCGTTATCACGCCAACGACAATATCTCCGCATTCATCGAAAGCGGCGAACTGCAGGCGCTGCAGGTGGAGGTGCAAGACAGGCTGCGCGAGGTGCTTGATGCGCTGGTGATCGATACGGAGCGAGATCACAATAGCGCCGATACGGCCAGGCGCGTGGCCAAGATGTTCATTCAGGAGGTGTTTCGCGGCCGCTACGAGCCGGCGCCTGCGGTGACGGCTTTTCCCAATGTCGCTCGCTTGAACGAGTTGATGATCGTGGGGCCCATCAAGGTGCGCAGCGCCTGCTCGCATCATTTGTGCGCGATTATGGGCAAGGTGTGGATAGGCCTGCTGCCCAGTCCTGCTTCAGATCTCATCGGGCTGTCCAAATACGCCCGTCTTTGTGACTGGGTCATGAGCCGGCCGCAGATACAGGAGGAAGCCGTGGTCATGCTGGCCGATGAGCTGGAGCAGCGCATCAAGCCTGATGGATTGGCCGTGGTAATGCAAGCGAACCATTTATGCATGCACTGGCGGGGCGTGAAGGATGACGGGGCGCTTATGAAAAACTCCGTGATGAGAGGCGCGTTTCTGGGTGATGCGGCCTTGCGTCGTGAATTCTTGAGTCTACTGGATGTCGGGGACCAATAAGCATGCTCGGTAATCATCGCTTCTGCAATATATTTTGATAAAGGAAGAATCGTGACTACATATACAGTGCGCTTGACTGCGCGTGATGAAGTCGCCGAAGGCACGGTGGCGTTCCACTTCGATAAACCGGCCGGATTCATATTCAAGCCGGGCCAGGCCATCGATCTGATTGTGCCCCAGCAGGGGGTAGCCAACGATTCATCGCAGGCCCGTCACACCTTTTCCATTGCCACGGCACCTTTCGAGAATAAACTGGTCATTGCCACACGTATGCGCGACAGTGCTTTCAAGCGAGCGCTTGGTGCGCTCGTCATTGGCGCCGAGGTTCAAATCGAGGGCCCCTTCGGAACGCTGACTCTGCACAAGAATATGGAGCGTGCCGGGGTATTCATCGCGGGTGGCATCGGCATCACGCCCTTTATGAGTATTGTCCGAAATGCGGTGGAGCAGGGAATGCCGCAAGCCCTGACCTTGATCTACACCAACCGTCGGCCCGAGGACGCCGCGTTCCTTGCCCAGCTGCAGCAATGGGCGCGGGAAAACCCGGCCTTTCGCCTGGTTGCCACCATGACGCAGATGGATCGGTCATCACAGGCGTGGCATGGCTTGGCCAGTCCAGTGAATGGCGATCTCGTAAAGTCGGTGATAGAGACATTGTCGTCGCCGATTTTTTATGTTTCAGGCCCACCGGCAATGGTTCAGGCGATGCACGCCACACTCGCCGATGCCGGCATTGACGAGGATGATGTGCGTAGCGAGGAATTCTACGGTTATTGAGTTTGTGCTTGCAGCCGCCGGCAACCACCTGAAATCCAGAAGCACTTGATACAGCCATCGACCAGCGATCCGAACGAGCGGCGATGCGCGCGTGGTCCGCAGGGTCTGAAACGTTACCCGTAGCGTTATGCTCGGCTTGACACAGGTGCATAATACTGTCAGCCATGATCGCACCATCCGCTGTCGGCCCGTATGATCGGGACTGGTGTTGTGGCAGCTTATCGCTTGGCCACTGTGCGGATGATGACGATTCGTTGCTTGAAAGCATAAGCTTGCCGGACTCGAGATTCCGCGTTATCGACGACTCCGCGATCGCATTGCCGATGGGCAGCAAGGAATTGAGACTAGCACGGATGCTGAGGCAATCGCTCGGGTCACCGTTATATTGGCGTGTTCATTTCAAAGACCCTGAACTCTTTTTGAGTCGAGGGTTTTTTCATGGGCAATTGTCTTGTGCGAGTGCTGGACCGTGATGCGACCTTTGGCAGACTTTTGCCAAGTTTTTGGTTCGATCAGTATGAGGGCGGATCAAGCTGAAACATCCATCAGCACACAGGTCCAGAGTTGTGATAAGCCACGGGACATGGCATATCCTGCCTGTTCGAGCCGAGCCTGCGCGCTCACCACATTTTTGCATTGATCTCTTTCATGACATCAATTTCAAGGTCACGATCCATTAACAGCTTGCGCGACTGCACGTTCTCCACCTCCAACGCTTTGATCCGACACCGTGTGTCTTCAATAGTGCGGTATCGGGGTATGTAAAAGCCTTGCAGCATTCGGTATATGGTGCGGGTGACTATCAGTCGTCGTCCGAACTGCACGAAATGAAGTATGCCGACATCGCTAATAGCATGGGCTGCCTGGGTTTAGGTGTGGAAGATCCTGAGAAGCTGGGCGACGCTTTTGAGCAAGGGCTCTCCAACAAAACCGGGCCTACCGTTCTGGATATCGTCGTCATGCGAAATCCAGCACGCATGCTGTTGCGGAGGATAACCGTATCATGAATGTCAATAAGGGAGATAGGCCGATTTGATTAGGAGCATCTTTACGTCGATGGGCTCCAGGGTAATGGTGCCAGAGCATCAGGATCGGTGACGACATCCAGGACCACAGGCACGTCAGCACTAAGTGCATTGGCGAAAGCGTCGGGAAACTGTCCGGGATGCTCGACACGCAGGCCCATGCATCCCATTTCATTTGCGATGGCCGCAAAGTTCGTGGGCAAGTAATTGTGGATCTCTGCGCTGTTGCCAGTGCGGCCTTTGTAAGCCTGATCGATGGCACGTGCTCCCTGCGCAAGGCAGCTGTTGTTATTTACTACGGTAATTGTGTTGAACTTCCATCGTAGTGCGGTTTCGAGCTCGAGCATGTGATACATGAAACCGCCGTCCCCAGTAAAACATATTACTGGTAGGTCGGGACGGGCACATTTCGCACCCAGCGACGCAGGAAATCCCCAGCCCAGCGAGCCGGCGGCGCGGTAGTAGCGCTGCTTCTGGTGCTCCATATACACGAGCGTACCGCTCCATTGTGATGAATAGCCCGTATCGGATATAAGGATTGCATCAGCTGGCAGGCAGTCACTAAGCTCCTTGCAGAGGCGCTCTGGGCGAATCGGAACCGCATCGCTGTTGCGTAGCGGTGCAACGGCATCTTTCCATGCTGTCACATACTGCGCCACCTGTGCCAGCCACTGTGTACGGCTGGTGGGCGCCATCACTGCGGTGAGCTGTTCAAAGATCAGACGGACGTCACCAGGAATTCCAACTGTGTTCTGATAGTTACGACCTAGCTCAGCGGGATCGCAATATATTTGAATGATTTGTGTTCCTTCACAGGGAAGGGTCCAGTTATTGGATACCTGGTCGCCTACATTGCTACCCGCGAAAATCACTAAATCGGCAGCGGAAACGACCTGGTTCGCACAGTCACGCGAATAGGTACCTACGATCCCCGCGTTAAGGGGGTGGCTTTCAGTAAGTGTGCTCTTGGCGTCGAGGGAAGACACAATCGGAATGGAAAGCTGTTCTGCGAACTCCAGGACTGTCGCCTCTGCATTCGAGACGGTCACGCCGATATCGGCAACAATGACCGGCCGTTCTGATGCCTCAATGAGTTTTGCCGCCTTGGTGATCAAGTCTGGATGGCCAGGTGATCGCAGCGCTGGAAACTGCGAGAACTCATTTGGTGTACTCACTGTGCCATAGTTGTGTTTGGCCGATCCGATGATATCGCCGGTATGTCCTGCGATGTCCAGGTGTACGGGACCCGGCTGTCCAGTGGTCGCGTCTCGAAAGGCCTGCCGCAGCAGCAAGGACAGTTGTTCCGGCGCCTCGACCTTCGAGCTGCGCTTCGTCAATGCATTGAAGAAAGGCTCATGCGGGATCTCTTGGTAAGCGTTTCGGTATTGCATCGTGGCTGTCTGGCGTCCGGTCAGCGCAATGACAGATGACTGTCCAAGATAAGCATCTTGTAAGCCGGCCGCCAGATTTGATGCGCCTACAGATTGCGACATGCACACTGCGGGGCGCCTTGCTATGCGCGCATAGCCGTCAGCCATATAGGCTGCCCCTTTCTCGGAATGGGCAAGAATGCGCCGGATGCCCAGATCTTCCATTTCAACCAGTGCTTGTCGCAGTATGGCGTCCATAAAAAACACATGGTCAACTTTGTGCGCCACGAGCGTTTCTGAAATGAACCGGCCGCCTGAAATGAGCTTTTCCATCTAAGTGGTTCTCCTGTCGCCTGATTGCTGCGTATACATGTTCGAGTTCATCCGCGTAAAAGCGTCTCTGCAACACCAGTTGTACCGGTGAGCGCGGCGAATAGTGCGCCGGCTAGTGGTTGATTACCCAGTTGTTCTGATGTGAGGCCTTGTCTGGCGGTCGTGATGTATAGCGTATCCAGGCGTGGGCCGCCAAAAGCGCACGATGTCACGCCAGACACGGGTAGTTCGATAATTTGGTCTATTTCGCCCCTAGGTGTGTACCGGACAACCCGCGATGCGTGTACTTCCGCATTCCATAGGCATCCGTCAACATCGACAGTCGACCCATCGGGCCGGCCCGGATGATCGTGCATATCACGAAATACCCGAGGATTGCTTGGCACGCCGTCATCTGGGTCAAAGTCATACACCATAATTTTTTTTGTCGGTGTATCAGCAAAATACATCAGGCTGCCGTCTGGGCTGAAGGCCAGAGAATTCGGAATTGTGATGCCGTTGACAAAACTTCGGCACTTGCCTTTTTGTTCTATGCTGTACAGGGTTCCAGTTGGTAGTCGATCTCCATCGTTCATGCTGCCCACCCAAAAACGGCCTTGCCGATCGCATTTTCCATCGTTCAGGCGGT
Source organism: Allopusillimonas soli (assembly GCF_004153445.1). GTDB lineage: Bacteria > Pseudomonadota > Gammaproteobacteria > Burkholderiales > Burkholderiaceae_B > Allopusillimonas > Allopusillimonas soli. The sequence continues at coordinate 505,190 of NZ_SDQC01000002.1, read as the reverse complement.
TATTGGGTAATGTGGGCTCAGGATCAAACCAAAGCTCTGTGGCACGAGATTGAGTGTCGTACAGGTACAGACCTGACTTCATGGCCAACAGCATGCCGCCGGCTTCGCGCTCGCAAAAGCTGCCGATATTTTCTCGCATCGTGTGCGTTTGCACATCACCGTTAGCTGGGTCGTAGGCATAAAGAGCCGGTGCTCGTACATCAATCCAGTACAGCCTCTGATCGCGGTCAGACCAGATCGGCATTTCGCCCAAAGTATCTTCGCTACGGATTACGCACTCAACAGCAACCATGGGCGTCTCCGGTATAAGTAACATCTACGCGCAAAGAGATCATTGCTTACCTTTCGAGTCTAGTGATTCCGCTACAGCACCCCAGCGCCTTTTTTCGTCCTTGAGGTATGTACCGAAGTCGTCGGGCCCCATAAATGCAATACGCGTATCTGCCGATTTCAGCTGCTTTTGCACTTCGGGCTTGGCCAGCGCCCTTTGCATGGCGTTGGCAAGCTTCTTGATTCGTTCAGGTGGCGTGCCGGCTGGTGCGTTAAATCCAAACCAAGACAATGCTTCGACGTTTTTGTATCCACTTTCGATCACGGTGGGGATATCTGGTGTGTCAGGGTTGCGCTCATCGCTTGCTGTTGCGAGCGCCCGCAGCTTTCCTTCCCGGACGTGCCCGGTAACATTGCTTGCGGCAAGTATCGACATGCCTACCCGACCGGTGAGCAAATCGGGAATGATGGGTGGCGCGCCCTTATATTGCACGGCCTCCAGCTGGATGCCGGCGGCATTCGCAAACATTTCTACGGCCATTCTTTGTGTTGATCCAAAGCCAGGGCTGCCATACTGTAAATGGTTGTCGCCGGCAGCCTTGGCCATGTCTACATATTGCTTAAGCGTTTTGGCGGGCGAACTCGCTGGTACAACAAGAATGTTGTCAGTTACGCCGACACGGGCAACCGGCATAAATTGCTCGGGGGACCAGCGGCGGCCTGTTTCCAGGAATTGGTTGATGAGTAGCCAGGGGCCCGTGGCCAGTAGGGTGTATCCGTCAGGTTCAGCGCGGGCAACTGCATCGGCGGCAATATTCGAATTGCCCCCTGGTTTATTTTCTACTACCACCGTGCTCTTTAATTGATTCGTTAACTCGGTAGCAATGACGCGGGTAACAATATCTGTAGCGCCACCTGCGGAATACGGAACAATGATATTAATTGGTTTGTCCGGCCAATTGTTCTGCCCAATCGCTGGTGTGCTTGCTGCGCCAAATAGGACGAATACGCCCAAAGTTGCTACTGCGTGATTGAATTTCATAGCATGTCTCCACACTGGTTATGAATGGTACTTACTGCGTACGTGCAGTTCTTATAGCTTTTGTAAGGGGTGATCGAGCAGTTGAAGGGCGAATTCCTTGGAGGCGATCATTATGCTTTGCGCGGCCTGCTCGGCAGCCTGAGCATCATGCTGTTCAATGGCTGTGGAAAGCTCACGCCAGTATTTATTAGAGTCGAGCCGGCGTTCGATGGTGGATGTGCCCAGGTAGCAGTAATGCCAGAACATTTTCTGGCGTATGTTGTCCATGATGTCCCGGAGGTACCGGTTATCGATGCTGTTGTACATCATCATGTAAATATGGTTGGTTTGCCGCTTATAGGCTTTCTCGTCGCAGCCTGCATCAGTGGCAGCAATCAGACTCTTGATTTCGGCCTGTATCGCTGCTATATCATTTGGCGAGCCGCTCTTTGCCACGTGCCTGGCGCACAGGCCGAAAAGGTCGGCGCGGGCATCGAACAACTCATCAATTTCAGTTCGTGTAGGCTCTACGACACGCGCACCTTTCCAAGGCAGGATTTCGATTAATCCTTTACGCTCAAGAATGCGAAACGCCTCACGTAGAGGTGCCCGGCTAATACCAATGCTTAGCGCAATTTCTTGTTCTTTTAGACGTTCACCTGGTCTATATACTCCAGTAACGATGTCGTCAGTCAGCTTCGCAACGATCTGGTCTGGTAAAGATAAAAAGCGGTTTGGCAGCGGTTCGTTCATGAGGCAGCAGACACCGTCGAAGTAAATGCATTGTTCTGTCTGCGAGCATACGAAGGACCGAACTCACGGGTCTCTGCGTATATAGGCGGCAGCGGTCTGCCATTTTCCAATGTGAGCCAGACGCGCAGAAGATGACGACGCATATTTACATCTTCATGGTCCTGGTAACGAGTGCGGGAGTGCAACAACGAGTAGTTGTTACCGATCTGAATATCACCGGGCTGCATAGTGAATGCTAGGTGCATGGCCGGGTCTGCGCAAATGCTATCGAACATGTCCAGGGCCTCGCGCTGCAGGGAGGTCAGGCGGGGGACATCGTCAAAACGCTGCGCCAGTTCAATATAGCGTCGTTTGTACAGAACATTCAGCAAACCATCGTGTTCGACAAACACAGGTAAGACTTGGACCTTTTTGTCGAGTGCATTTTGCGATCTGGCATCGAAATAGAACGGCTCCTGAAGAATCCGGGCAAGATCGGGGCGCTTATCAAGAATGGCATTAAACAGGGCACCTGCGCTCATTAGCTTGCTGATGCCTCCCTCACGGGCCGTTTTGAGGCAAAGAAGCATGAAGGCATCCCCGCCGTCATTATGAAATTTGAGCTCGTCGTCTGTTTCATAACCTCGCGTTGATTCGCTGGTTTCTACGCGCTTGCCCGTATTGGTTACGCTGTGCATAAGGCTTTTGCACATATCTTGAGGCTCTGGATACCCCAGATGCACGGCAAGGCCCCATATGATCTTGCGAGATTCTTCCAGAGTGAAGTGGCTGACTGGCAGACCACGCAGCAAGGCGAACCCCCGGCCACCTTCTATCTCGTTCCTGAGGTTGGCTATGCGCGGCCCTAAGGTCGGAAGAGGAAAATCTTCTTTCGTGATGTCAAACAAGTCCAAGTTTTGGGCCCCAACAGTAGAGACTGCTTCGGACAGTTCACGTATGTCGTCTTCCGTGAACTGAGTAATCCAGTCGTCTGTCTTTGACAATTCGGCCCCTGCCCAGACAGCAGGCCCCTTTACCGGAATTTGCATCATGACTGTCCCTTTCAAATTTCATATTGATCAAGAATAGATTATAGTATTGTCGACAATTGGATAATTAAGGGTATACCCGAAGGTTGCCGTGGGTGACTCCAGATCGGTAACGGAGTCATTCCCTGGCAAGTCGCGTAGGTGGAGGGTTGAAAGATTTGGTTGTACCGCTCGACGACTGACTTTATTGATTCAATCAAATCGTTGCAGTCTTCTTCACTGATAGGCAGCGATGCGTGTGTAAAAAAGTGACTTTTTGACGATCAGGGGTGAGCGCTGATATTTGCAAGTCCAGCCATATTGAGAGTATTCGTATCGCTGTCGAGCTGGCCGTTAAGGGTTTGGTCAACAATGCCAGCCTTTGCCGCTTCAAGAACCTCCTTGAAATCAGCTAGCAACACAGCCGCCATCTTCCCGATTTTTCTATCAGAGCGGACAATGAGCAATGCTCAAAGGGTTGCCAGATAATGATGCCGTCATCCAGCTCAGTTTCCTGATCATCAACGCGGTCAGTCAGGCGCAGGTAAGCCTGATAGCTACTCTCCGTACTGACTTTACCATCGATGCACAGATAGCTCCGCGTAGCGAATGCGAGTGCTTCCGGTTCCATCCGGCGTGCTTTGCTTCTCATAGCGTACCTTTATGCCCGGGGCAACGACTTCACCACTAGTCAGGACTTGCCTGATGACATACCCTTGCTATCGCATTGGGCCAGACGCAGGCCTCATTGACACCCCGCAGCTTGATTAAATCATGAAGAACGTATACAACGCCCTTGCTGGCCAGATGCAAGAAGAACCGTATGCTGCTGAGCCTTGCGCAAAGCAAGCATGCGCTGGATGCGTCACACGCACGCTACCCACCCTTTGCAGAAGAATGTGAAACTCATAACCGCTTGAGACAACCTCGGCCACGCTTCTCTGAGCGCTACAAATATCTACACCCATACCGAAATGGTTGGTCGCCACAGGGAGATGGAAGCCTTCGTCGGCTCGCTGTAGAAACCGTAATGCAATTCACCCCGTAACCTGAAACGTTACCTGTAGCGTAACCGGTAGCGCTACAGGTTTCCGGCTTTCGCTAAATCCTGATAGGCGTCGATTCTTCTCATGCCAGGATTGTTTTGTACGTCAATGACGTATAAAATGTCGTAATGGAATTCATTGAAACCCCGGTGTTCACAAAGCTGATCACTGCCTTGTTGTCAGATGAGGAATACGCTGGTCTTCAGAATCTGCTAATCGAAAATCCGGCGCGAGGAGATCTCATTCCGGGCGGAGGCGGTATTCGGAAGGTTCGCTATGGCCGACAAGGCATGGGAAAGAGTAGCGGAATCCGAGTGATCTACTATTGGATTAGTGAAGATCAACAAATCTACATGTTGGTCGCCTATCCAAAGTCCCGAAAGGACAACTTAACGCTTGGTGAGATAGCGGCACTGACCGAACTGGTAAAGGAGCTTCGATAATGAAGAAGGGCGATACCCTATTTGATGATTTGCAAACCAGTCTGAAGCAAGCGGTTGCTATTCGCAAAGGCGAGCTGGGGCCATCGCGTGTGTTCAAGGTTGAGACGGTTGATGTCAAGGCGACCCGCGAGAAAACGCATTTGTCGCAATCTGAGTTCGCGCGGGCCATTCACGTTAGCGTCCGGACGCTTCAGAACTGGGAACAAGGCCACCGCAATCCTACTGGTCCCGCAGCCGCTCTACTGAAAATTATGGCGAATGAACCCGAGATGGTTGTGCGTGCGCTTCAGGCGTCGTGACACGCCCTAAAGGTGCGGTGGATGGATAAGATCCGCATAAATATTACTTCCCGAAAATCTGTCCTCTTTGGAGGACTTTTTGGCGCTCACAATCCTTATTCTGTGCCAGTTTCCGGCTCACGATCTATTGTTTTCAGTGGACCTAAAAGTGGACCCAAAGGCTAAAAAAAAGACAAGGGCTTACAAGCTGGAAAACTTGTAAGCCCTTGATAATGCTGGTCGGGACGGCGGGATTCGAACTCGCGACCCCTTGCACCCCATGCAAGTGCGCTACCAGGCTGCGCTACGCCCCGAAAGACCGAGAGTATATCCTACCCAAATGGATTTAACAAATCAGCGCACCGCTTAGCAGTCCCGGGCATCCAGGGTTGCGAGGACGTCATGAATTGTGGACGCCAGGTAGGCGAGATCCTGGGCGTTGATGGTCAGGGACGGCGTCAGATACACGACATTGCCAAAAGGGCGTATCCATGTTCCGGCATCGATGAATTGTCGGCGCAGTGCAGCCAGATCAACGCTGCGAGAAAGCTCGACGGCGCCGATGGCGCCCAGTACACGCACATCGCGGACAACCGGTAGTTCGCTGCACGGTGCAAGGCTTTCCCGTAATGCATTTGATATTTCCTGCGCCTGGCGCAGGCGTGGTTCGTGTTCGAAAAGATCCAGCGAGGCATTGGCTGCCGCACAGGCCAGGGCATTGCCCATGAAAGTGGGACCGTGCATTAGGGCATGACTGGGATCGTCGGACCAGAATGCTTCAAATATATGGCGCTTTGCTACGGTGGCGGCGAGGGGTAGGGTGCCACCAGTCAGCGCTTTGGAGAGCGTGATGATATCCGGTTGCACGTCGGCCTGCTCAAAGGCGAACATACTGCCGGTGCGGCCGAATCCGGTGAATATCTCGTCAAATATCAAGAGAATGCCGTGCTGGTCCGCGAGTTGACGCAATGTCCGTAAAACAGCCGGATCGTGCATGCGCATGCCGCCCGCACCCTGCACGAGAGGCTCGACAATCATGGCGGCCAACTGCGAGCCATGGGCCTGGAGCCACGCCCGCAGAGCGGCGGTCTCGTCTTCGTCTATGGGCAGCGGCAGGGCGGTGTGACCTGGCAGTACGCTGCGGAACGCGGCGTGCATGCCTACTTCTGGGTCGCAGAGGGCCATGGTGCCGAAGGTGTCGCCGTGATAGCCATGGCGAAAGGCCAGAACTTGCTTGCGCTGAACTTCCCCTTGATTGAACCAATATTGCATGGCCATCTTCACGGCCACTTCGACCGATACGGAGCCGGATTCAGTAAAAAAAACGCGTTCCATGCCGGCTCCCAGCAGCTTGCACAGGCGATGCGCCAGCGTGAGGGCCTGCTCATGGACGAGGCCGCCCAGCATGACGTGCGGCATTTGTTCGAGCTGAATGCGGATTGCATCGGCGATATGGGGGTGGTTATAGCCATGGCAAGCGGTCCACCAGGAGGCGACGCCATCAATCAGGCTGCGGCCATCCGCCAGCTCGATGCGGCTGCCGCGTGTGCGCACGACCTGGGGCGGTGCGGAAACGGTCTTCATTTGAGCGTAAGGCAGCCAGATATGGGGGTAGCCCGCAGTCATCCAGGAGGGTTCATTCATGGGTGGCACTCTGTGCATGTTTGGTGGAAAATAATGGCGCTGCGGCCGGACTGGCGCAAGACGAACTTGTTATGATCGCATGCCGGCGTGCGTGGCGCATAGTGCCATATCTTGTGCCGCCGCTCTTCCTTCCAGAACCACCGCTGCATCCATTCATGAATCGATTCGATCACTTGTTCATTCGGCATCTGAAGATGGCCGAGGAACGCCATCAACGCCGCACCGTCAGGGCTATGGTGCCGCAGGACAATGGCCGTGTCAGCATTGACGGACGCAGCCTTCTTAATTTTTCAAGCAACGACTATTTGGGGCTGTCGCGCCATCCTGATCTCATTTCGCGCGTACGGCAATGTGTCGCGCAGTATGGGGTGGGCGCGCAGGCTTCCCGCCTGATATGCGGCACATCAGACCTGCATGAGTCGATCGAACGCAAGCTGGCCGCGGCCAAAGGGGTTGAGTCGGCGTTGTTGCTTGCCTCGGGATGGCAGGCCAATGCTGCCGTCCTGCCTGCCATATTGCAGGCGGGCGGCGAGCCGCGCCGTTCAGCGCTGGTCTACACTGACAGGCTCAACCATGCCAGTCTGCATCATGGCTGCCAGGCAGCAGGCGTGAAGCAGATACGCTTTCGCCATAACGATCTGGATCATCTCGACGCATTGCTGGCCGCCGATGCCAGACGATCCGCCCAACGTTTTATCGTCACTGAAAGCGTATTCAGTATGGACGGCGATTGCAGCGATGTGCAGCGCCTGGCTGATCTGGCTTCCAAGTACAACGCTTTTCTTTACCTGGATGAGGCCCATGCAACAGGCGTCATGGGCCCCCGAGGTATGGGCCTGTCGGGTTTGGCGCCGGGGGGAGTCGATCTTGCGATGGGCACCTTCAGCAAGGCACTGGGTGGATTCGGCGCCTATGTGGCGGGATCGCGGGCGTTATGCGATTACCTTGTCAGCCGCTGCTCGGGGTTCATCTACACCACGGCCTTGCCACCAGCCATACTGGGGGCTATCGACGCCGCTCTGGATCTGATCCCGCGGATGGATGCCGAGCGCAGCCGGCTTGCCGGCCATGGGCGAATGCTGCGTGACGCCCTCCATGACATGGGGCTTGAAACCAGCGCATCGGCCTCGCAGATCGTGCCTGTCTTCGTGGGTGACGAGCAGCGCGCTTTGGCATTGAGCGCACATCTCGCGCAGGCAGGCGTGCTTGTCTCTGCCATACGGCCGCCTACTGTTCCGAAGGGAGGCTGCCGCCTGCGCATTGCCTTGAGTGCAGCCCACAGCCGAGAGGATGTCCAGTTTCTTGTCGATGCGCTGCGCGAAGCGCTGTTGTGCAAAATCGCGCCGCTCCCATGATGGCGCGCCCCACATTGCTCTTTGTGCACGGATGGGGATTTGATTCCGCTTTCTGGCAACCGCTGTGCGATGCCTTGTCCGACTGGCCCCAGGCGATGCTGGATCTGGGCTATTTTGACGGCCATGCACCGCAACCTGATTTACCGGAGGGGCCGCTGGTATGCATAGGCCATTCCTTTGGGTTCATGCACGCGCTGGGCCTGGCGCCTGAGCAAGCTGTTGCCTGGATCAGCATCAATGGGTTTCCTCGCTTCAGTGCATCGCAGTCTTTTCCGGAAGGCGTCGCACCGAGGCTTATTCAGCGGATGATACGGCGCATGGAGACGCATCCGGCCGAAGTGGTCGATACATTCAGGCAGCGTTGCGCCGCCGGCCCGGCCATGCGGAAACCTAATGCGGATACGCTGCGCCGGGATTTATTACGTCTATTGAATGAAGATCGGCGCGCCGATCTGGGCAGCCTGGGCCGGCCGCTTCTGGCGCTGGCGAGCGAGGATGACGAAGTGGTGCCGCCGTCTATGACACGTGCAGCCTTCGAGCCCGCACTCCTGCGCTGGCATGTGGATGGAGGCCATCTGCTGCCGCGGTCAGATGCGCAATGGTGTGCCTTGCGCATCCGCGAGTTTCTGCGAGGGCTGCCAGATAAGGTCGACAGGAAACGCACGATTTCCGGCCGCTTTGCCGCCGCGGCAGGGTCCTATGATGCCCATGCGCGCTTGCAGCGCGAGGTGGCGGGCCGCCTGGCGCAGTATATTGCGGCGCTGCGTCTTCCTCCACATCCGCGCATTCTGGAAGTGGGATGCGGCACCGGTCTGCTGACCCGGGCTCTGGGCGGGGTTTTCGGGAAGGCGGATTGGACGATTACCGATATTGCGCCGCCCATGACCCGGGCGGCGAGCCAGCGCGTCGCGCTGAATGGCACAGTGCGCTTTCGGATACTGGATGGGGAGCATCCGCAGGCGTTTCAGGACCAGGAGCCTGACGCGGAACCAGGCGACTACGACCTGATCTGCTCCAGTATGGCGATACAGTGGTTCGATGACGTCCGGGCCGGGCTTGGCCGCCTGGGCGGTATGCTCACGCCCGGCGGACATCTCGCTTTTGCCTTGCCTTTGAGGGGCACATTTGCGGAGTGGCGCGACGCGCATGCGCGTTTGGGGCTGGCGGCTTCGACACCGGCCTTTCCTGGCCTCGAGGACATCCAGGCCCTGACGCCGGGCATCGAAAACCAGATCGTGGAAACGGTTATGGTGCAGGAGCACGGGTCGGCACTGGCTTTTTTACGCGGTCTCAGGCATGTGGGCGCGACAATGCCCGCAGCCGGCAGTCGGCCCTTGAGCAGTGCCCAGCTGCGACAGGTGTGTACTCAGTTTGACCGGATGGGAGCCCGTGTCAGTTATCGGATTGGCTTTGGAATCTGGAGCAAGGTATGAGCGCTACTGTATTGAAACAAGCAACTCGTGGTGTGTTTGTCACCGGCACCGACACCGATGTCGGCAAGACGGTCGTATCGGCCATTCTGGCGCGGGCCTGGGGTGCCGATTACTGGAAGCCGTTTCAGACCGGCCTGGCCAGTGCCTCCGGTGACACTGAAACCGTTGCCTCGCTGCTGGGCTTGCCATTGCCAGGAGGTGGCGCAGCCGGGGAGGGCGGACAGTGCGTCCATGCGCCGGCTTGTCTGCTCCAGGCCGCGCTGGCGCCGTGGGCAGCAGCCAGGCTCGAGGACGTGATTCTGGATGCTAGGCGTGTGCGCCTCCCGGTCACGAGGATGCCACTGGTGGTGGAAGGGGCTGGCGGCCTATATGTGCCGATTGACGAGCACACCATGATGATAGACCTCGCAGTCCACCTCGCCTTGCCGGTGGTGCTGGTTGCGCGCAGCACGCTGGGCACGATCAATCATACGCTGCTCAGCTTGCGGGCATTGCGCAGTTGCGGCGTACCGGTGTTGGGTGTGATTCTGAATGGCCCACCATCCGCAGGCAATTGCGAAGCCATCGAACGCTTCGGCGCGACGCGCGTGATTGCACAGCTTGCGCCCATGGCGCGGGTCGATGCCTCATCGGTCGACAAGGCGGCAAGCACCATTCCAGGCCTGGACGGGCTGCTTGCGTCCTGAGGTTTGTAATACGGGGCTTGTGGCGTTAGCGTCAGCCGACCTGGAAGTCCGCTTCCGGATACCGGACACGGCTGCGCTGCTGCGTAGCGATGCTGTATACCAAGGTCAGCGGGCCTATACGGCCTGCAAACATCAATGCGACCAATAACAGCTGGCTGGGTCCGGACAGTGAAGGTGTGATGCCGCGGCTCAGGCCGGTAGTGCTGACGGCGGCGATCACCTCGAACAGAATATCCACGAAGTGAGCCTTCTCGAAGATGGTCATAATCAGTGTGCCTGCAAAGACCAGCCCCGCCGACACCAGCAGGAGCGCCAGCGCCTTTTGGACGGTCTGGGGTGCTATTGCGCGCTTGAGCAGCACCACTTCTGCGCGCTGGAATATATAGGATCGCGCCGCCGCCAGCAGCACGATGAAGGTACCCAGCTTGATCCCGCTGGACAGGCTAAGCGAGCCGCCGCCTATGAACATCAGCAGCATCATGATCAGGGCTGAACTGTCGTGCATCCGATTGACATCAATGGTGCTGAAACCTGCCGTGCGTGTCGTGATCGTTTGCATCCAGGCGGCCAGCGCCTGTCCGTCCCAGGTCAATCCGCCAAGCGTATTGGCATTGCCATACTCCAGTATCCAGATGGCGGTAAAGCCAACCAGGTTCAGAATGACGGTGCCAAGCACCATGATGCGGGTATAGGGCTGCAGGCGCGACCAGCGGCGCTTGCGCCAGATATCGCTGATCACGGTGAAGCCCAGGCCGCCCAGCATGATGGCGAAGGTGATGGTGAGCACGGTGACGGGGTCACTCACAAACTGGGCCAAGCTGTTTGGAAACAGGGAAAAGCCCGAATTATTGAAAGCTGCGATGGCGTGAAAGATGCCACGGTATATTGCGGTTGGCCATGGATATTCCCGGGCCCACCAGAGCGCCAGGATGGCGGCGGCAATTATCTCGATAACCAATGAGATGCGCAGGACAGAGAATGCCGTCTGGCGCAGCTTGGACACGCTGGTCTGGTTGAATGCCTCCAGGGCAAGCGCCTGGTGGCGCAGGCTCATGCGCTTGCCCAGCGTAATGGCCGACACAACGGCAAATGTGACATAGCCCAGCCCCCCCAGCTGTACCAGCGAAATCAGGACGATCTGGCCGAATTGGGTCAGATCGATGGCCGGATCGACCACCGCCAGACCCGTGATCGTAACGGCTGAAGAGGCCATGAAGAATGCGGAAAGCAGATCGAGCGGATGGCGCGCCGATATGGGCAGGTAAAGAAGCAATGTACCCAGGGCGATCAGGGCAAAGAAGCCCAGGGCCAATATCTTGGGCGGGCTGGCGCGCAGCAGGCCGGTGCGCCGCATACGCATATAGGACTGATAGCCATGAATGGGAAGCCAATTGCGCATCGTTTCAGGCCAGCTTGGGCGCGATATTCTTCAGTGCGGATAGTTGCCCAAGCAGAACCAGCACATCATTGGCCTGCAATGCCGTGTCGCGGGGAGGGTGGGGCGTGACCTCGGTCTTGCGCTTGAGGACCAGGACATGAATGGCGCCGTCCACTTCCTTAAGGACGCTGTCCAGGGCAACACCGTCCAGCTTCTCGCTGACATCGATCTCCACCACGAATTCGCCGTTGCCGATGGAAATATAATCATTCACCATGGGATAGCTCAGTACCTGGGCCACACGTATGCCCATTTCCTCTTCGGGATGGATAATGCGGTCGACGCCCAGCTTGCTCAGGATGAGATGCTGAGCATGTGACGAAGCCTTTACCCAGATTGTCTTGATGCCCAGCGATTTCAAATGCACTGTGCATACCAGGCTGGCCTGCACATCCTCACCGATGGCCACCAGCACCACGTCATAGTTGTCCAGGCCGAGCTCTTCCAGCGCGGCTCTGTCTGTGACATCGGCAATGACAGCACGGGTGAGATGGTCGGCGTATTTGTCCACGAGCTTGCCGCTGGTGTCGACGGCGAGCACCGAATGCCCCAGTTTCATCAGTTCGAGCGATGCGGCTGCACCGAAGCGGCCAAGACCGATAACAGCGAACTGTGCCATGCAATTTTCCTTCCCGTTTGAGTTATGCGCTTGAATTGACTACGATAGCCGATTGGCATTAGGGCCTGAATTCTGGTAAAAACCCTTATGGACAATTTGTCCTATTGTGAAATTTGGCCAGTCTTGCATCTTGGCTGACCTGCAGAACGGCTGTAGATTCAATGACAACAAATTTGTTTGATCCCATCAAATTGGGTGCCTTGGCACTCGACAACAGGATTGTAATGGCACCCCTGACGCGCAATCGGGCGTCGGAAGGTCGCGTTCCCAACGACATGATGCGGCATTACTACTGCCAGCGGGCTACAGCCGGCCTCATCATTTCTGAAGCCACATCCATTTCTCCCCAGGGTGTGGGCTATCCACACACGCCGGGCATATGGTGCCGCGCGCAGGTCGAGGGTTGGCAGCGCATTACACGTTCCGTTCATGAAAAGGGCGGCAAGATAATACTGCAGCTGTGGCATGTCGGGCGGGTATCCGACCCCGAGTTCCTCAACGGCGAAATCCCTGTGGCGCCCAGCGCCATAGCCTGCGAAGGCAATGTCAGCCTGCTCAGGCCCAAGCGCCCCTATGTGGTGCCGCGTGCCCTGCATGCGGAGGAGATCAACCGCATCGTGGCCGATTTTGCCGAAGCAGCCCGCAAGGCTCGGGAAGCGGGCTTTGATGGTGTCGAGGTGCATGGCGGCAATGGCTACCTGCTGGATCAATTTCTTCATGACGGCAGCAACAAGCGGGACGATGAGTATGGTGGCTCGGTGGGAAACCGGGCCCGTTTTTTGCTTAAAGTCGTGGACGCCTGCGTGGGCGTGTGGGGGGCCGGTCGTGTTGGCGTGCATCTTTCGCCTGGCGGTGGCGCACATGCCATGCACGATTCCAATCCCTCGGCGCTGTTTTCCCATGTTGCCCAGGCGCTCGGTGAGCGCCGCATCGCATTCATATGCCTGCGCGAGGCATTGGGCCAGGACAGCCTGCTCCCTCAGCTCAAGCGCCTGTTTGGGGGCAGCATCATTGCCAACGAGGGCTTTGATGCCGATAGCGGCCAGCGTATTCTGGCCAGCGGCATGGCCGATGCCGTGGCATACGGCAAGGCATTCATCGCCAATCCCGACCTGGTTCAGCGGCTGAAAGAAGGCGCGCCTTTGAACGACTGGGATCCTGCCACCTTCTACACCGGTGGAGTCAAAGGCTACACCGACTATCCCGCCTTGTCCTCCATCGATGCCTGCTTGGCGCCCGAAGAAAAAAATATGCCATATCGCGCCACGGCGTGATAACTTTCACTGAAGGGTCTGTTGCGCTCCCGCCGGGAGCCCTGCGGGCCGTTCAATGGACATGAAAGCGGGAGGCAGCGGTGAAAGCGCTTGTTTTCGCGATGGCGGCGGTGCCCATGGTGCTGGCCGCATGTGCGGGCATAGAGTCGGACGATGATTCGCCCAGCATTACCTATACCGTGCCGCGTAGTTACCAGACAGTCTATTTGCGTGCGCAAAACCAGGCGGATGAATGCTTGCGCGGCCACAAGGCCTACGATGTTTACGCACAAGTGAATCCGGCCTTGCAGACCGGCGTGGTTTCGGTACGCGGGCCACTGGGAGACATGGAAGTGGCCCGCACGGAGCTCAAGGCCCTGGATCCCAGCCACACCGAAGTCACGCAGCAGGTTTGGGGCCGCGGCCCCTGGAACCAGGAAGCCCTGGAGGCCATGCGTCAATCGGTGTTGATGGATATGTCGCTTTGCACATCGTACATGCGCAAGTGAATGGGGAAAACGGCCGTTTGAAGACGGCCGTTGGCTACATCAGCCTGGCCTTGACCTGTGCGGATACAGCGGCCATGTCGGCTCGGCCGGCCAGCCCGGCCTTGAGCAGCCCCATGATTTTTCCCATTGCGGGGCCGCCGCTCAATCCTTGAGCCTTGACCTGATCGATGGCGACTGTGATAGCGGCCTCAACTTCTTCAGCGGTGGCTGCTTGCGGCAGGAATTCCTGCAGCACAGCCAATTCTGCCTGTTCCTGAGCCGCGGTTTCCGTGCGACCGGCCTGCTGGAAGGCGGCGATGGATTCGCGTCGCTGCTTGACCTGTTTCTCGATAATGGCGGTGACTTCCGTATCGCTGAGCGTTTGCCTGCTGTCCACCTCTTTCTGCTTGATGGCGGCTTGCAGGAAGCGCAGAGTGCCTAGACGAGCGGTATCGCGGGCGCGCATGGCGTCCTTAACGGCCTCGGAGATTTGCTGCGTGAGCGAAGTGCCCATGATGACGTCCTTTGTGAAGAAGCCTGTATTTTAAAGGAAGCGGGCCATGATGGCGGCCTGCCGGCATGTACGTATACCTATCTGCGAGACGGCCGGGCGTCCGTTCAATGAAAATCCCGGCTGCGCGTGGGCAGGTCCCGCAGCAGCGGCGTCAGGTCCGTCAATCGTGTAGCGACCAGGTTAGGGGTGCCATGCCGGCTCTGCCATATCCCATAGACGCCCATCAATCGTGACGTCGCCAGCTCACGGCGTTGCCGGGCAGCGAGGTGTTCATGGACGATAACATTGACATGGCCGGTTTCGTCTTCCAGCGTCACGAAGACAACGCCTTTTGCGGTTCCAGGCCGCTGCCGCGCCGTCACGATGCCGCAGGCCCGGGCAAGGCGCCTATCGGGATAATCGCGATTCAGTATTTCCGCCGTCATGAAGCGGCGCCTTTGCAGCTGTTCGCGAAGCAGAGCAAGAGGATGGCGGCCTAGCGTCAGCCTCAGCGTCTGGTAGTCGGCATTGATTTCCTGCGCTTCCGTGGGGATTGGAAGCACAGGTTGATTGCCGTCCTGAATCGGTGCCGCGCGCAGCAGGCCCGCTAGCATGGGGCTTGCGGCCTGCCAGCGGGCTTGGCGTCTGTGCCCGGCCAGCGTCTGCAGGGCATTGGCAGCGGCCAGGGCATCAAGCGCATGGCGGTTCAGGCCGGCGCGCAGGGCAAGATCGTGGACGCCGGAGAAGGCCTGCTGGCGACGAGCCTGTTCGATGCGCAGTGCGGTCTCCTTGGACAGGCTTTTGATGCAATTGAGCCCCAGACGCACAGCGGGAGAGGGCGGGGTGTGCACGCCTTCGTGCCCGTCGGCACAGATTGGCGTGTTTGCCTTGCACGCAGGCCATTCCAGCGTGCAGTCCGAATCACTGACCATGACATCCACAGGCAGTACCTGTACACCATGACGCCTGGCATCCTGAACCAGTTGGGCGGGCTGGTAAAAACCCATGGGCTGTGAGTTGAGCAAGGCTGCTAGAAAGGCCGCAGGTTCGTGACGCTTGAGCCAGGCGCTGATATAGGTCAGGTGGGCAAAGCTGGCAGCGTGGCTTTCAGGAAAGCCATAATCGGCGAAGCCCTGGAGCTGACTGTAAAGGCCTTCGGCAAACCCATCTTCGCAGCCCGCCGCGGCAAGCCCCTGGATCAATTGGTTGCGAAAATCTTGCACCTTCCCCGGACGTTGCCATGCGGCCATGGAACGGCGCAGCGCGTCGGCTTCGTCCGCGCTGAAGCCCGCGACATCCATGGCGATTTGCATGGCTTGTTCCTGAAATATCGGTACCCCCAGTGTGCGTTTCAGAATCTTGTCCAGCGCGGGAACCAGTCGCATTCTTGCCTGGGCTTCACTCGGCTTCTCATCGGCTTGCGTGGACGTGGCGCCACTCTTGCCTTTCGCTTCCTCTTCGCGCAGTCTGTCTCGCTCTTCCAGATAGGGCTGAACCATTCCGCCCTGGATGGGGCCGGGCCGTACAATGGCCACCTGGATGACCAGATCGTAGAATTCCCTTGGTCGAAGGCGCGGCAGCATGCTCATCTGGGCACGTGATTCGATCTGAAATACGCCTACAGTATCGGCGCGCTGTATCATTGCGAACGTGGCGGCATCGTTGCGCTGGATGTCCTGTATTCGAAACGGCTGCCCGCGGCGCAGCGCAACCATGTCCAGGCAGCGGTGCAGGGCCGAGAGCATACCCAGGGCCAGCACATCCACTTTCAGCATGCCCATGGCATCCAGATCGTCCTTGTTCCACTGCACGACGCTACGATTTGGCATAGCGGCGTTTTCTATGGGCACCAGGCGGCACAGCTTTTCGTCCGCGATGACAAAACCGCCCGGATGTTGCGACAGATGCCGGGGAAATTCCGACAGACTTCTGGCAAGGCTGGCCCACATGTGTATGATGTGCCCGTCGGGATCCAAGCCTTCCTCGGCGAGGCGCTGCTGTAGGCTCTGGCTGCCATCGCGATAGTGAAAAGATTTGGTAACCCGATCCACCATGTCGGAATCCAGCCCGAGCGCCTTGCCGGTGTCGCGCAGGACACTGCGTATGCGATAGGTGCTTACGACGGCCGTGAGCGCGGCACGGTCTCGTCCATAGTGTCCGTAAATGTGCTGGATGACTTCTTCCCGGCGCTGATGTTCAAAATCCACATCGATATCCGGCGGCTCTTTGCGTTCCAGGCTGATGAAGCGGGCAAACAGGACGTTGCTGTCGTTAGGATCGACTTCAGTAATATGAAGGCAGTAACAGACTGCCGAATTGGCTGCCGAGCCGCGGCCCTGGCACAGTATGTTGCGACTGCGGGCAAAATTGACAATCTCGTAAACCGTCAGGAAGTAGGGCTCGTATTCCAGTTTGACAATCAGGTCCAGCTCATCTTCAAGCTGCTTTTTGAGTTTGGCGCTCAGGCCGCTCGGATAGCGGCGCATTGCGCCCGCAAAAGTTTCCCGGCGCAGGTAGGCTTCCGGCGTCATGCCGTCGGGTACGATTTCTCGCGGATAGGAATAGCGGATATCGTTCAGCCGGAATACGCAGCGCTCACTGATCGCCAAAGTTTCCCGCAAGGCGTCGACGGGATACATCATGGCGAGTCGAAACCGGCTGCGCAGATAACGCTCGGCATTAGACTGCAGTGCATATCCGCACTGGCTCACTGTCTGTTTCAGGCGCACGGCGGTCAGAACATGATGCAGTGGCTGCAAGGAACGCAGGTGCATCTCGACCTGCCCTAGTGCCACGATGCGGATGCCGGCTCGTTCGCCAGCCCGCATGAGCGTTGCACGATGATTGGCGTCGGCATGCCTGTGATGCAGCGCCAGACCCAGCCACAGACGTCCGGGGAAGATGGATTGCAGGCGCTGCAGTTGTACGCACAGTGTGGCGGCATCTTCGTTATAGGCCGGGCGCAATATGACCAGGCAGTCTGGCAGGCCTCGAAGATGTGCGTGATCGGGCGGCGGCCGGGCTATGTCGTCCAGCGACAGGCTGTAGCTTCCTTTGGTGCTGCGCCTGCGCGCCAGCGTAATCAGCTCGGATAGATCGCCATAGCCTTTCTTGTTGCAAGCCAACACAATAAGGTGCATGCCGTCGATGTTGAAGCGACTGCCGATGATCAGCTTGATCCGCACGCCTTTCGTCTCAAGATCCTTTGCTTCGATGTGCGCGCGTACTACGCCCGCCAGCGAGCATTCATCGCAGAGCGCCAGGGCCTGATAGCCCAGACTGGCTGCGCGCTGAACCAGTTGCGCAGGATGCGAAGCACCGCGCAGGAAGGAAAAACTCGACAGGCAGTCGAGTTCGGCGTAGTCGGCTTTAAACGAGGCTTTCAATATTTCCTCCTAGGCAAACAGGCCATGCAGAAACCATCTGCCCGCCTGCATGCCTTCACGCTGGCGGTATATCCAATAGCGCGCGCCTTGATCGTCCCGGGCCATGAAATAGTCTCGTTTGATGGGATTGGCGAGCCACCAGTTGCTTTCCAGGCGTTCCGGGCCTAGCGTCAGGCGCAGTGCGCGGCCTTGGTATACCGGTTGGTTGTTTCGGGTGGGCAGCGCCTGGGGCGAATCCAGCAGCCAGAAAGGCCGGGCATGATCCGACAGTACAGGGGGCTGGATGCCGGGCGAACTGGAAGGGCCTTGCGCTGCGTCGTCGTACACGGGATACCATTGATTGGCCTGTTCCGGACTGTAGTCGGCGGCGGGGCGGCAGCAGCGCACACGATCTTCGCCCAATCGAGCGCAAAGCAAATCCAGCAGACGATGTTCCTCGTGTAGCCATTGGCCTGGCTCGGGAAAAAGGCTGCTGCTGGCGCCGGGCCTGGATAGCGTGTCCGAAGCTGATAGGCTGACGCGAATGACAGGCGCGGGAAGCGTCAGATGCTGCAATCTTTCCCGCAGGACACGCAGGAAATCAGCTGCTTGCCAGGCGTGGTCGGACAGCCGCAGGTCCAATTGCGTTGGCGGGCGGGCATGCCGGCCTTTTTCGTGGGCCAGTGTCAGGCTCAGACTGTTCACGGCGCATTGGTGCGCATGCAGCCAGCCACATAGCTGTTCGATCAGACGTGCTGCAACAGCCAGGATGGCGGTACCATGCTCCAGATGTTCAAGCAGATCGTGATGCTGCTTGAACGCCAAAGGCGCTTCGAACCAGGTATGGCAGCGGTCCGCAAAACCATAGGCGGCATCGGCCTGCTGCATGAGCGCGGGAGCGCTGCGCTGCTGCAGTCCCTTGCGGGGCAACGCGCGCAACTGGGCCAAAGACAAGCATCCTATGCCGTTGAGCCAGTCTGTATGGGGCAATGCTTCGGGCAGCATGCCGACCGGTAGCCGGTCCAGTCTTGCCGCCAGCATGCTAGCCTGCAGCAAACGTCGGCGGCCTCGAGTCTGTCGGGACAGAATCCATGCGCCCAGCGCGCTGGGCGCCATGCCCAGGCAGGCGTGTACGCCCATATTGCGCAGTGTGGCGCCTATGCGTCGGCACAGTGCACGCGGGCCCTTGAATAGGCTGAGGCTGGCTTGAACTTCCAGCAGGACGGCGTGTTCATACTGACATGTGATATGGGGCGAGTATTGAAGCATGCCCATTGCTATTTCCCGCAGACAGCGCTGTTCTGCAGCGATATTTTCCGAGGCGAGCCTGATTTCGGGCAGCAGGCTACGGGCGGAACCGGCGCTCATGCCGGGCATGACGCCGTGGCTGGCCGCGGCGGGCGTGCAAGTCAGCACGCGCTCCCTGCGTAGTACAGCGGCGGTCAACTCGGGTTGCCGCGAAGGAAAGCAGGCATCCAGGCTATGCGTTGGCAGATACAGGCTGATCCAGAGTGACATGATGCGCAGCAGTGTGCCTGACCGTGGAGAAGCCGCCCCGGTCAGGCAGTCGATGTTTGTGAGTGGTGCCGCCTGCGGCCGGGATGGCGTAGAGGTGGCCGACGGCTGGCGCCGAAGCCGTGGGTTCGGTCTCCTGGGAAAGATAGAAGGGAATGGATATGGATGCGTTGCAGGCCGGCCCTCTGCGTTTCAGGATATGGACCTTCATTCCCTGGGCGGCAGGGCTTAGGCTCAGACGAAGCGAGGCAGGACTGGCCTGATTGGCAGCACATGGAGGACGCAGCATGACAAACAGGGCGTCGTTCTGTGCGGCCGCCCAGTGCAGCCTGCGCAGCGAGGGGAGCCGTGCCGCCTCAGCCCAGCATAGCAATGCCGCACAGGCATGGTGCCGGAGCGCCTGCTCTGCAGCCCATAACACATCCATTTGGGTTTGTGGGTTGATCCAGATCAGACGGTGCTTTTCCAGGCCCCAGTTGCGCCAGCAGTGATAATGGGGAGAATAGGGTGGCCCGATAAGCAGAATACTGCGCGCGTCAAGCCGTGCCAGCGCGGGGCGCAGCAGTTGCAGTTCGCCAATGCCGGGTTGGCTGGGCATGAGCTCGATGAGGCTGGACAGCGGCCAGCCCTGACCCGGAAGCTGACGATCAAGCACATGGAACCCTGTGCTGACGACAGCGCCTTGCGGGCGAGCCAGTTGCGTGCCGCGCCATAAAGCGGGATGGACACGCTCTGGGTGGCGCAGCGGAAAAGAAGACGCGATGGCCATAAGCGTTTTGGCGTGAGTTTTGTATCCAAGATCAAAATACTGTCTATATAAACAGTATAAAGCCTTTGGCGGAAAATGGGAGGCCGCCCGTCATGAGGGATATGACGTACAATTTTCTTATGATTGAATCCGTCCAGCATTCAGCCGGAGGCCACTTTCCATGGTAACGGCAGTACAGCCCGCCTCGCCGCCACCCTATGTGTTTGTTCCGCGCACTGCTCGCCCGCAATTGCTTTTTGTACTGCTGCACGGCGAGTCGGCACAACCGGATCAATTGTTTGCGCTGTCGGACGCCATCAAGCAGGCATTTCCATCAGCCGTTGTCGTCATCCCCTATGCCTTCGAAAGCGCTGAACGGGCCGGCATGAGCGGATATTTCTGGATTGATCCCTTGACATCAGGCCAGATGCGAACGGCTGCGCAAGAGGCGGAACACCGGGCCCGGCGCATGAATCAGGCTGTATCCCGGCTTGCCGCCATGGTGCGGCGCCTACAGCAGCAGTATGGGATTACAGGACAGCAGACTGCGCTGGCCGGCTTCTCGCAAGGAGCCTCCATGGCGCTTGAAGCCGCGCATGCCGAACCCGACCTGGCAGGCCGCATCCTTGCTTTTTCGGGTCTGTATGCGCGCCGCCCAGCCGCTGTGCCCCCCGCCACTGTTTTGCATTTTTTCCATGGCGCAAACGACCAGCAGGTTTCTGTCGATGAGGTCGAGTCCACCCTGGCGCGCCTGGGTGAACTACAGGCCGACGCCACGCTAGACGTTGCGTCGGGCATAGGACATGAATTGCACGATGCTCTGATACGACAGGCGATCGTGCGGCTGCAGACATGCGTGCCTTTACGCAGTTGGGAAGAGGCGCTCAGTGCCCTGGAAAGCGACTTGCGCAACGAGGCACAATCACGCAACGGCACCAATCATCAACTGCACTGAGTGTCAGTCGGGCCCGCTGGCGGGGCGTTTCCACATCAGCTTGATATCGGTTGTGCCGTTCTGCCCGACATCGACATCGCGCGATAGCGTCTTGCCTTCATAGGTTGCGGATATCCGATAATGTCCCGGCTTCAATCGGACCAGCAGATAAGGCCCTTCGGTGGTTGCATTCAGAATGTCCTGGTCCTGATCATTGCGAATGACGACCTGGACATCCGATGCATAGGGCGAAGATGCGCTGCCGTCGCTGTGCACAGCAAAGGTCAATGCCAACGGGTAATCGTGTTTGGCTTGTTTGAAAGCCGTGGATTCATCGTGCCCGATACCTCCACTGACATATTCCACGTCACCCGACTTATGGGCGGGTGGCAGCTGCGCTTCTGCCTGAGTCCAGGCGCCCATGGCAAACAGCACTGCCAGGCTTAGGGCCAGACCCGGCAATCGTGAGTATGTATTCTTGTGTTTGATATGCATTGTGTTCTCCATGGCTTGAATCGGCAATGCTGCCAGCACGAGGCGTGCCGGAAGACGTCAAGGCAGGACCGGAGCAGGCGCATCCAAGATGTAAGGCCAATCATGCCGGTCGGCTGGCACGCCATCGGGTCCGTAGCTCAATTCGCTGAATATGGCGCGCCCACTGGCGTGAATGGCGAAAATGGTCGAGCACCGCGTGCCGTAGTCCGGGCTGATGATGAAGGGGCTGCTGAGCAGGCGCTCGCGCTCCAGGGAAAGGCCGGTTTGGGGTAGATCCTGGTCATCCGCCGGCGTCGTGTCGCGCAAGGCGGTGAAAAGCGGCGTCAAGGATTGAGCCAGGCCGTCGCCAGGCCAGGATTGCAGGGCCTGGCGCAACCGTGTCGATTTGGGCCAGGGCGTGTCCAGCAAATGATTGGACAGCACGTATCGGCCCGCCTGCAATATCTGCGCCTGGTTCTGCCCGTTTCGATTGCCCGCGTAGCAGGCCGTGCCTATATCGCCCACAATCAGATTGAACCCATTGTAGGCGTCGCCGGTACGCTGTACCTCGTCCGCATAGCTGCGTGGATCCTGGTCCGATTCTAGATAGGTGCTGACGAGCATGCCGCGCGAGGGCGCGTCAAGCTGGACATTGCCCGGGTCCCGGTAGTTGGTGATGAGTGCATAGCGGCCGCGGCGCGTGACACCCAGCCATGTGCCGCCGCCTGTCAGGTCTATGCCGCTTATGATGTCAGGCCGATCTGGCCAGGGCGCGGCTGGAAGACTGGGGCGTGCATGGAATTCATCGCGGTTTGCGGCAATGAGCAAAGGCCATTGCGGGTGGGCCGCAATGGCCAGGTAGGCAATACACATGGCTGCAAGAACCTACAGCATTGCGATGCTGCTGGCGTTTTCGACTACTTTGCGCAGACGGACGGCATCGCCAATGCGCGAATAACGGCCAGAGGAGTTGAGAAGTACGATGGCGAGATCGCGGCCCTCGATCCGAGTCAGCATGACCAGGCATTCGCCAGCTTCATTGATAAACCCGGTCTTGGAAATCTTGATATTCCAGTTATCGTTGCGCACCAGGCGGTTGGTATTGTTGTAGGCGATTCTGCGTCCACCTGCGATCGTCACTTCGTAATGATCGTCGGTGGTATAGCGATGGATAATGGGCTGCTTGCTGACGGCCTGCAGAAGCTTGACGAGATCGCGTGGCGACGACACGTTCTCGCTGGACAGGCCTGTGGGCTCGACAAAATGTGTATTGCGCATGCCCAGCGCCCGCGCCTTGTCGTTCATGGCGCGCACAAAGGCTGGAAGCCCACCGGGATAATTGCGCCCTAGGGCATGGGCCGCACGGTTTTCGGAAGACATGAGCGCGAGATGCAGCAGATCGGCACGGCTTAGCTCGGTGCCGACGCGCAGCCGAGAGCGCGAGTAACGCAACCGGTCAACATCGGCATCGGTGACCTGGATGATCTCGTCCATGGGTTGGCGGGCATCAGTGACGACCAGCGCCGTCATGAGCTTGGAAATGGATGCGATAGGGCGGACTTCATCGCCGTTTTTGTCATACAGGATGGCATCGCTGCCGATGTCTTGCACATAGGCGACTTCAGAACGCAGTACGGCCTTGCCGGTGAGCGCTTCGACGCTGGACTCCGCGCTGTCTTCGCGGGCGCCGGGCACGCTTGCCGGCCCGCCGTCGAGCGGGGCATAGCCAACCGGTTTCAGATTCTGCCTGTGGACAATATGCGAGGGTGCCAGCGCAATGGGCTGGGCCTTGGGAGCGGGGCTGGTGTCGGCCAGAGGGCGCGTCATCTCCTGGCTGTTTTGCACACCGTGATGAACGACTGTCTTGACGACGACGGACTGCGCCGTGGCGGGATCGTAGTCGGTCAGCGCGAGGCCAGCGCAGATGGGCGCAAGAGCCAGTAGGAGCAAGCGGCGCGAAGTGCGGGTCAGGAAAGCGGGCATGGCAGCGGCTGGGCAAGGCTGGGATGGTGAGATGATATCAGAAATATGCCTTTATATTAGGTAGTTACACCGTTGTCCTCAGAAAAATTTTAGGTATTTTGTAAAAAACCATGGTGCAAAAGCAGATTTACTGGATGTGCATTCAGTGTTTTCTTCCAGAACGGGAAAACGTCGTCCTGTCGGCATGCTGTTCCGCGTGGAAGAGGCGAGGCCATATATGTCGCATCAGGCGGCGGCCGGTCCTGCGACCGGCAGAAGGCCGCGACGGGCGCGAAAAATCAGGTAGGCGACAATGCTGCCGTTGAGCAGGTTCCAGGCTATGCCGTTGACGAATGCCGCGCGATAGCCGCCGCTCAGATCATATATGGCGCCTGACAGCCAGCCTCCCAGTGCCATGCCGAAGAGCGTGGCCATGAGTACGATGCCGGTGCGTGTGCCGGCATCTTTGGGGGCAAAATATTCCCGCACCACCAAGGCATAGGCCGGTACGATACCTCCCTGAAACAGGCCGAACAAGGCCGACACCACGTACAGCGAAACCAGGCCCTTCGTAAAGAGGAACATGCACAATGCAACGCATTGCAGCAGCGAGCCCAGCATCAAGGTGCGCAATCCGCCGATATGGTCGGAAATCCAGCCAGAGGCAAGCCGGCTGGCGATACCCAGGCCCAGCATGAGCGACAGCATTTCCGCGCCGCGCGCCGCGCCGAAGCCCAGGTCGCCGCAATAGGCCACGATGTGCACCTGGGGCATGGACATGGCCACGCAACAGGCGACACCCGCAATGCTCAGCAGCATGGTCAACGCCGCAGGGGTGAAGCCCAGCGGGCGCTCAGGGTTGGAGCGCTTCGCCTCTTCGAGATGGCGTGGCAGCTGGCTGGGATGTAGTGGCGCCTGCGGCTGCGTGGAGTGCGTGTCGTCGCCGGGCTTAATCTCTGCATTGACTGATGGCGGACGGCGACGGTATATCCACACCAGGGCCAGTATGCTCACCAGGCAGAATACGCCTATGCCTTGATAGGTGGCGCGCCATCCTACTGTATCAATATAGTGCTGGATGATGGGCGGCCAGATCGCGCCTGCGACATAATTGCCGCTCATGCAGATGCCCAGTGCAATGCCGCGCCGACGCGTGAACCAGAGGGAGGTGTCGGCCACCAGCGGCGTGAAGGTGGCAGCGGTGCCCAGCAGGCCGATGAAAAGGCTGTGCCAGAGAATGAACCCCCAAAGGCCGCCGGCTGCGCCCGCCAGGATGTATCCGCCGCCGAGACCGGCTGCGCCAATCAGAATGGGTGCCATGACGCCCATCCTGTCTGAAAGCTTGCCCATGACAATGCCGCCCAGCCCAAAGCCCACCATGGTCAATGTATAGGGAAGGGATGCTTGCGAACGGCTAATATCGAAATCCGCCTGAATCTGCGGCAGGACGACGGTAAGCGAATACATGCCCGAGCCGCCTATCGTCATCAGCAGAAGGGATACGAAAAGCCTGGCCCAGGCGTAGGGGGATTCGGGAGTGGGCGAAAACGCTGTGCGGGAGGTCATGGCGTGTATTGAACATCAAATCGAAGCATTTGTGGGCTAGGTCGCCCACGCGTTCTCTTGATTTTTCAGTACACGCCTTCCTCCATGGGCTCGCGGCGCAGCACCTTGCTGAGCGTGTCGTGCATGTCGTGCTTGCCTTGGCCGGCAAAGTTGCATTCGCTGTCGAAGTCGCTGCAACGCTGACCACTAAGAAGCGGACAGCGCTGAAACAGTTCGGCCACCCAATCGACAAATACTCTTACTTTGGGCGAAAGATGCCTGTTGTGCTGATAGACGACGGAAATAGGGAGGGACGGCGTCTGTTGGTCGGCGAGCACTTCCTTCAATTCGCCGGACGCGAGATAGCGCGCAACCATGTAGCGCGACGGCTGTATCAGGCCAAAGCCCTTTAGCCCGCAAGTGACATAAGCCTCGCTTTCGTTCACTGAAATGCTGCCTTTGAGCGGGACGCTCACTTCCTTGCCGTTGACCAGGAAAGACCAGTCGATGATGCGGCCTGTGCGAGAGGAGAAATAATGCACGGCGCGGTGATTGGCCAGATCAGCGATGCTGGAGGGCTCACCCCATCGCTCTATATAAGCGGGGGCGGCGCAATTCACCATTTCGAAGGTGCCGATGCGCTTGGCTACCAGCGAAGAGTCTTCGAGCTCGCCGACCCGAATCACACAGTCGACCGCCTCTTGTACCAGATTCACCGGCCGGTCTCCCATGCCCAGGGCGAGTTCGATGTCCGGATACTTGTTGTGAAATTCGCACAGCGCGGGCACAAGAATCAATCGCCCCATGGAGGAGGGAACATCGATGCGCAGGCGGCCCTGCGGCCCGCGGGTGACATCTCGAAAAGAGGCCTCGGCCTCTTCTACATCGGCCAGAATGCGCACGCAGCGCTCATAGTACGACGCACCGTCCGGGGTGAGGCTCAGCCGGCGCGTGGTGCGGTTTAGCAGACGTACTTGGAGGTTGCGCTCCAGGTTCTGGATGGTGGTCGTGACGGTGGAGCGGGGCAGGCCCAGGCTGTCGGCCGCCAGTGTGAAGCTGTTGGCCTCGACAACCCGGGTAAAGACTTGCATGGCCTGGAAGCGATCCATGGTTTCTCCAAATTGTTCAAGCTGAACAAATAGTGTTCTCGAAAAATTAGTATTTATCAGATTTATCAAAAAAAGAATAATACCTGCACTTCCTGGCTGCGAACAGCTATTTCCGATTCGTAATGTGCAAGCAGATCTGTCTGCGCGCATTGCCGCTTGATATTTCCCCATTAAAGGATTTGCTTATGCTATGGCTGCATAAACGCTACACCCTGCCTGTTGTCTTTGCGCTGACGGCGGTCGCCGCGACTATTGTGTATCGCGCGCATGACGGCGGCAAGGCCCTGGCTGCGCCCGCGCCCCAGGCGGCCACTGTCGACGTTGCCGTGGTGCAGAGCCGTCCTGTTATCGACTGGCATGCTTACTCGGGCCGCCTGGAGGCGGTGGACCAGGTCCGGATCCGTCCGCTGGTATCCGGCACGATTACGCGTGTGCATTTCGAGGATGGTAGCCTGGTGCACGAAGGCGACGTGCTTTTCACCATTGATCCTCGCCCCTACCAGGCGGCGGTGGATCAGGCCAGCGCGAGGCTTGCGGGCGCCAAGGCCAGTGCCGCCTATACCGCATCCGAACTCAAGCGCGGCAAGCGTTTACTGCAGGGCAATGCCATTGCCCGGCGCGATGTCGAGCAGAAGCGAAATGCCGCAAAAATGGCCATTGCCGAAGAGGAGGCAGCCAAGGCGGCACTGCAGGCTGCGCAACTGGATCTGCTGCACACACAGGTGCGCGCGCCCATTTCAGGGCGCATCTCACGCGCCGAGGTGACCGAAGGCAATGTGGTGCAAGCGGGATCCGCAGCGCCTGTGCTGACCACACTGGTATCGGTGGACCGGATGTACGCTTCATTCGAAGTCGACGAGCAAAGCTATCTGCAGTTTCTGAGCCGCGCCCGCAATATGGGTGGTGCAGCGCAAGGCGCAGTGCCGCGGGCCGGCCGCGCGATGAAGGCGTCCGTGTCCAATCTGCCCGTGTATATGGGGTTGGGGGACGGCGATGGCTATCCCCGAAAAGGGTACGTCGCGTTTGTCGACAATCGGCTTGATCCCGCCTCGGGGACGATACGGGTGCGGGCGGTATTCGACAACGCCGACGGTGCGCTGCTGCCGGGCTTATACGCCCGCATACGCCTTGGCAGTGGTGAGCCGCGCCCGGCCGTGCTGATCA
Organism: Allopusillimonas soli; assembly: GCF_004153445.1. Taxonomy (GTDB): domain Bacteria; phylum Pseudomonadota; class Gammaproteobacteria; order Burkholderiales; family Burkholderiaceae_B; genus Allopusillimonas; species Allopusillimonas soli. The sequence continues at coordinate 478,147 of NZ_SDQC01000002.1, read as the reverse complement.
ATGAAAAGGCCATCGGAACCGATCAGGACAGGCGTTTTGTCCTGGTCGTCGGAAAGGATGGAAAAACCGCTTATCGGCGTGTGACGCTGGGTGCGAGCCAGGACGGCGCGCGCATCATCCTGGCGGGCCTGGATGCGGGCGAGCGCATCGTCGTCAATGGCCTGCAGCGCGTGAGGCCGGGCGATCCGGTGCAGTCCCATCTGGTGATGGCAGACGGCAGCCCGCTTCCCCCGCAGGCGCGCGCCGAGCAGGCCGTGTCTTCCTCCTGATTTTGGACATCCATGAATATCTCCAGATTTTTTATCGACAGGCCCATCTTTGCCGGGGTTCTGTCCGTCGTCATTCTGCTGGCTGGCTTGCTGGCCGTGTTCCAGCTGCCTATCTCCGAGTATCCGGAGGTGGTGCCGCCGTCGGTCGTCGTGCGCGCGCAGTATCCGGGAGCAAATCCCAAAGTAATTGCCGAGACTGTGGCGGCTCCCCTGGAAGAAGCCATCAACGGCGTCGAGAACATGCTGTACATGCAGTCGCAGGCGAATAGCGACGGCAATCTTGTCATTACGGTGAATTTCCGCCTCGGCATGGATCCGGACAAAGCGCAGCAGCTGGTGCAGAACCGGGTGGCGCAGGCATTGCCTCGTTTGCCGGAGGATGTGCAGCGTCTGGGCGTGACCACGGTAAAGACCTCGCCAACACTGACCATGGTGGTGCATCTTGTATCGCCTGACGACCGTTACGATGCGACCTATCTGCGCAACTACGCGGTGCTCAATGTCAAGGACAGGCTGGCGCGCATTCCCGGCGTCGGCGAGGTGCAGTTGTGGGGGGCGGGAGACTATGCCATGCGCGTGTGGCTGGATCCAGCCAAAATGGCGCAGCGCGGCTTGACGGCCAGCGATGCCGTAGCCGCGATTCGTGAACAGAATGTGCAGGTGGCGGCCGGCGTCATCGGTGCCTCGCCCAACGCTCCCGATGTGGCCATGCAGTTTTCCGTCAACGCGCGCGGACGGCTGCATTCCGCGCAGGAGTTTTCCGACATTATTCTGAAGACATCGCCCGACGGTGGAGTGACACGTCTTGGCGATGTGGCGCGCGTTGAACTAGCGGCATCGGAATACGGCCTACGTTCCCTGCTCGATAACCAGCCGGCGGTGGCCATGGGCATCATGCAGTCGCCTGGCGCGAACGCGCTGGCGGTGTCCGATCAGGTGCGTGCGGTCATGAAGGAGCTGTCCGCGGATTTTCCGCCTTCTGTGGAGAGCCGCATTGTTTATGATCCAACGCAGTTTGTGCGCTCCAGTATCAAGGCCGTGATCGAAACGCTGCTGGAGGCCATTTTATTGGTCGTCATCGTCGTTATCGTGTTCCTGCAGACATGGCGCGCGTCCATCATTCCACTGTTGGCCGTGCCTGTTTCCATTGTCGGCACCTTCTCGCTGATGCTGCTTTTCGGTTACACCATCAATGCATTGTCGCTGTTTGGCCTGGTGCTGGCCATAGGCATTGTCGTCGATGACGCCATCGTGGTGGTAGAAAACGTCGAGCGCAACATAGAGGCCGGACACAGCCCGCGCGAAGCGAGCTACCGCGCCATGCGTGAAGTCAGCGGGCCGATTATTGCCATCGCGCTTACCCTGGTGGCGGTTTTCGTGCCGCTGGCCTTCATGACCGGCCTGAGCGGTCAGTTCTTCAAACAGTTCGCCGTCACCATTTCCATTTCCACGGTTATTTCGGCCTTCAATTCACTGACGCTTTCGCCCGCTCTGGCGGCGTTGCTGCTTAAAGGCCATGATGCCAGGCCCGATTGGCTGACCCGTGTCATGAATCGCGTGCTGGGTGGCTTCTTCAGGCGCTTCAACCGCTTTTTTGGCAGAGCTTCCGACAGATACGGTACTGGCGTTGCGGGCGTTATCCGCCGCAAAGCATCCTCCATGGGCGTCTATATCGTCCTGCTTGCCATGACGGCAGGCGTTGCATGGATCGTGCCGGGCGGTTTCGTGCCTGCCCAGGACAAGCAGTACCTGATCAGCTTTGCGCAATTGCCCAGCGGCGCGTCGCTGGACCGGACAGAGCAGGTTATACGTGAAATGGGGCAGATAGCGCTGGAGCAGCCTGGCGTGGAAAGCGCAGTGTCCTTTCCTGGCCTGTCGATCAACGGCTTTACCAATAGCTCGAGTGCAGGCATTGTCTTTGTCACGCTGGATGACTTTGACACCCGCGATAAGCCCGAACTGTCTGCCAGCCAGATAGCCGCCGCGCTCAATGCCCGTTATGCGCAGATCAAGGGAGCCTATATTGCGGTGTTTCCGCCGCCTCCCGTCATGGGCTTGGGCACGGTGGGCGGATTCAAGCTGCAGCTCGAGGATCGCGGTGCGCTCGGCTATGAGCAACTAGACGCCGTGACCAAGGCATTCCTGGCCGAGGCGGCCAAGGCGCCCGAACTGGGCCAGGCCTTCTCAAGCTATCAGATCAACGTTCCACAGTTGGACGTCGACCTTGATCGTGTCAAAGCGAAGCAATTGGGCGTACCCATCAACAATGTATTCGAGACCATGCAGATATATCTGGGCTCGCTTTATGTGAATGATTTCAATCGCTTCGGACGCGTGTACCAGGTTCGCGCGCAAGCCGATGCGCCGTATCGCGCACAACCAGAGGATATCCTGCAGCTCAAGACGCGCAATCGCGACGGCGATATGGTGCCGCTTTCCTCGCTGGTGCATGTTTCGCCCGGGTTCGGACCCGAAATGGTCGTGCGCTACAACGGCTTTACAGCCGCCGACATCAACAGCGGGCCGGCGCCAGGCTATTCCTCAGACCAGGCACAGGCGGCCGCCGAGCGCATCGCCCAGAAGGTGCTGCCGCGCGGCATCAAGTTCGAGTGGACCGATCTCACCTACCAGCAGATTCTGGCCGGCAATGCGGGCATCTGGGTTTTTCCCATTAGCGTGCTCTTGGTATTCCTCGTGCTCGCGGCCCTTTACGAGAGTCTGACTCTACCCCTGGCCGTTATTCTGATCGTGCCCATGGGTATATTGGCAGCGCTTGGCGGCGTGTGGCTGACGCGCGGCGACAACAATATATTCACCCAGATCGGTTTGATGGTGCTGGTGGGACTGGCTTGCAAGAACGCCATTCTCATCGTCGAGTTCGCACGTGAGCTGGAGCGGGAAGGGCGTTCCATCGTCGCGGCGGCCATCGAGGCGAGCCGATTGCGCTTGCGCCCCATCCTTATGACATCCATCGCCTTCATTGCCGGCGTGGTGCCATTGGTGCTGTCCAGCGGGGCAGGCTCCGAAATGCGCCACGACATGGGGGTGGCGGTTTTCTTCGGCATGCTGGGCGTGACGCTATTCGGGCTTTTCCTCACACCCGTGTTCTACGTTCTGCTTCGCACGCTCGCGCAGCGCATGGTGCGCCGGTCATCGCAGGGCAGCGTACGGGGCGATGAGCCTCCAACAGGTGGATCGGCACATACTTCTCAAATACAGGATTTTTCATGACGAAGCTTTATTACCCGGCGTTGCTGCGGATGCGGGTGAGCCGATTGCTATTGACATCGGGCTTGCTGATGCTGGTGCTTGCCGGCTGCGCAGTGACGCCTGAATACAAGCGCCCGGCTGTCGACGTGCCGGCGGCTTTCAAGGAGGCGTCGTTGTCTCCGGAAGCCGCGCGGCGCTGGAAGGCGGCGCAGCCGGCGGAAGCCATGTCGCGGGGGCAGTGGTGGCTGGTCTTTGGCGACGAGGCGCTGAACAGGCTGGAAGAACAGGCCATGTCCGCCAACCAGAATTTGAAGGCCGCCGCCGCGAGGCTGGCACAGGCCCGCGCCATGCAGCGTGATGTGGAGTCTGCGCGTTATCCCACTGTGGACGCGGGCTTTGGTCCGACCCGCCAGCGAGCGTCCAACGCCTCGCAAGGGCTGGATGAAGACGCCCATAATCCGCCTTCCACGCTGTGGCGTGCGCAGACTACCGTTTCCTATGAGGCGGATTTGTTTGGGCGCGTGTCGGCGGCGGTCGATGCCGCAACTGCCGATGCGCAGCAGAGTGCGGCCTTGTTTCAGTCTGTGCGCCTGGCGTTGCAGGCCGATGTGGCCCAGGCGCATTTTCTGATACGTCGTCTTGATGCCGAGGCTGCGCTGTTTCGCGATACGGTAGCGCTGCGACGCCAGACACTGGACCTGGTGCAGCGGCGTTTCGATGCCGGCGCGATCAGCGAGCTGGATCTGGCACGCGCGCGCACCGAGTACGCGTCGGCGCAGTCCCAGTCTCTGGCGGTTGAGCGGCGCCGAGCCGCCGCCGAGCATGCGCTCGCCATCCTGCTTGGCCGCCCCCCCGCGTCCTTCGCGGCAGCGCCAGCTCCTCTGGATCGCGTGACGCTGAGCATTCCGGCGGGCCTGCCGTCGTCGCTGCTTGAACGCCGGCCGGACATCGCCGCGGCGGAGCGCGCCATGGCGGCGGCCAACGCACGTGTGGGCGTGGCCAAGGCGGCTTTCTTTCCCCGTCTGACGCTGACCGGCGCCTTCGGCTACGAATCCTCCCAGATCGGCGATCTGCTGCAATGGAGCAGCCGCAGCTTCATTCTGGGGCCGCTGGTTGGCACGGTATTGTCCCTGCCCATTTTCGATGGCGGGCAGCGGGATGCCCGTCTTGCCCAGGCAAAGGCGCGCTACGAGGAGGATGTGGCCCGCTATCGCCAGGCCGTGTTGACTGCTTTTCGCGAAGTGGAGGATGGTTTGTCGGGCCTGCGTATTCTGGGGGAACAGGCGGGTGTTCAGGATGAGGCGGTGGCATCCGCCGAGCGGGCTGCACAGTTGTCACGCGTTCAGTACCGCGCGGGCGATGCCGGCTATCTCGATGTGATTGATGCCGATCGCGCGGTATTGCAGCAAAAGCGTGCGGCAGTGGCCCTGAACGGCGAGCGGGCGCAGGCAGCGGTTGCCCTCATCCGGGCGCTGGGCGGCGGATGGGAGAATGCCTCTGCCCAGCCTGCGCCGGCATGAACCGCCAATGGGTGATATTCCGGTAAGGACACGCTCATAATGAGCGGCAATCCGTGCTATCGTCGTTTTTTCGGCGATACATCAGCCGTTTCATTTCGTCCCATACGGAAACCTTATATGCACCCCGTCTTGCCTGCCAACCTGATCGCTCGCTGGCTGCTCGTGTTGGTGGTGCTGGTTGGGCTGTATTTCCTGCGAGGCTTTCTTGTTCCCGTCCTGGCGGCGCTGATCATTTGCCTGGCCAGCTGGCCTCTCTACCAGCGATTGCTGCGCCGCTGCGCAGGCTCCGATACCTGGGCAGCCACCTGCGCGCTGCTCATTGTCATCGCTGTGCTGGTGGTTCCTCTGTCGCTGGCACTGACCTACGCCATCCGGGAGGCAAGTGGCTTCATCGGCTGGGCGCTCACCGCCAACCGGGAGGGCATGCCCACGCCACCCTGGATCCCCGCCTTGCCTCTCGTTGGCGATCATCTGGCCAAATACTGGGCCACCTATCTTGGCGAACCCCATGCCCTGGGCGAGTTCGTTGAAATTGTCAGCGGCGAGCACCTCGGCAATATCTATCGCATGCTCCTGTCCGCCACAGGCGATATTTTTCATCTGCTGCTGACAGTCATATTCATGTTGATCACGCTGTTCTTCATCTACAAAGACGGCGCGCGCTTTCTCGTTCAACTTGACCGGGTGGGGGAGCACATACTGCCGGGCCGCTGGCAGCGGTTTTCGCGTGTGGTGCCCGCCACCATCAACTCCACAGTCACCGGTATGGGGCTCATCGCGCTGGGCGAGGGGGTGGTGCTGGGCATTGCGTATGCCGTCGCCGGGGTGCCTTCGCCAGTGCTGCTCGGTGTCATCACTGGGTTCATGGCGCTGGTCCCAGGCGGTGCACCTTTGTCTTTCACCGTTGTGTCCCTCTATCTGGTGGGCTCGGGGCACGCCATGGCAGGCCTTGGCCTATTCTGCTGGGGCACGCTCGAACTCTTCGTGGTCGACAAGACACTGCGTCCTCGGCTGGTTGGCGGGCCCGTCAAACTGCCGTTTCTACCGACCTTCTTCGGCTTGGTGGGGGGCGTGCAGACCATGGGACTGGTCGGCCTGTTCGTTGGCCCGGTTCTGATGGCGTTGCTGGTCGCGATCTGGCGCGAATGGACGCACGAAGAAGCGCCGGACATTGTCAAGGTTGGCGGCGACAATATCATCCCGCGAAGCGGCCCGCAGATAGCCCAGCCAGCCTGGCCCACGGCGCCGCAAGGCAAAGGCCGAAGCAGGGCGCGCCGCGATTTGCCGCGCAGCACGGGATCCGACTGATCCGCCCGGCGATTGCGGCCTGCGCATTTGCACAGGCTCAGGGCGCCATCGCCATCGCCATCGCCTACGCCACCAGCGCCTGCAGCATGGCCAATTGCGCATCCAGGGGCAGGCTTGCGTCCAGTACCGGAATTGTCCCCTGGACAACCGCATCCGGCTGGCGCAATGCCGCAATGTAGTCGTCCCAATGTGCCAGCTTCCATTGATCGCGGGGGTCGCCGCGCAATATGATGCGCTGGCGGCGCACCGGCGCCGGCAGCTCCATCCACACGTGACGTAATTGCGTGGGCGGCGGCAGGCCGAGGGCGCGGGATTCGAAAAGCGCACCGCTTGCCAGCTCGCGGTTCCAGGGGCCGGGCAGGATGACATCCAGTCCCAGTTCAAGCTGGTCGCGCGCGATGCGCAATGTGCTTTGATAGCCCAGGTCGCGCACGTGGGCCTTGAACGCGGGGCTGTCGCGATCATGGGGATCAAAGCCCAACGCTTGCAACAATGGGCCCGACCAGCACTCGCTGACCACGTCCTTGTCCAGCACGCACCAGGCGCGCTGTTGCATGCGCTGCTGGCACACGAAGCGGCTGGTGAGATGAGATTTGCCGACGCCGGCATGTCCCAGGATGAAAAGGGCGGTGGGATGCATTATTCGATGTTCTGAGCCTGTTCGCGCATCTGTTCTATTTGCAGTTTCAGGTCTATGGCGGCACGTGTCATGAGCAGTGCGCCGGCCTTGGAGCCCAATGTGTTGGCTTCCCGGTTCATTTCCTGGAAGAGAAAGTCCAGCCGTTTGCCCGCGCTGCCGCTGCGGGTGCCGCCCTGCTTGCCTATTTGCCCTTCGCCTTTATCTGGTGGTACGGGCGCCAGAAGATGGCGCAGCTCGGCAATATGCGATTGCAGGCGGGATAGCTCTTCGGCGACATCGATGCGCAGGCTGAACAGCGAAGCTTCCTGGGCGATGCGCGCCGACAGTTCCTCGCCGCTGATCTGGGCAAAGCCGTCGGGGCTGGCTGCAAGCAGGGCGTCGCGCAGACGATCCGCAATCTTGCGCTGCTGTTCAGCGAGTATGCCCGGCAGCGCTTGTGAGACTTCGTCCACGATGCCGGCTACGGTACTGGCGCAGCCGAGCATCATGTCGGCCAGGCGCTGGCCTTCGCGTTCCCGCGCGGCCTGCAGCTCCCGCAGAGCTGCCACCGTGGCCTGTTCGCACAAAGGCAGCCAGATGTCCGGATCAAAGCCCCCGGTGCTGTCGGCGCCGCGCGAGGCCGCCAGCAATTCCGTCAGGCTGGGCGGCGCCGCGTCAGGGATATGTTCGCGCGCCAGCGCCAGCGCCCGCGCCGTATGCGTCAAGACCTCCGGGTCCAGCGCCGGCGTTGCGCGTGCATCCGGCCGTGTGTAATTGATGCGTACCTCGATTTTGCCGCGTTTCACATACTGGCCCAATTGCTCCCGGATAAGCCCCTCGGCCATGCGCAGGTCTTCGGGCAGCCGGAAGCCGACGTCGAGAAAACGGCTGTTCACGCTGCGGAATTCCACCGCGACGCTGCCATGTTGGGATTCTGCCCGGGCGCTCCCGAAAGCGGTCATGCTGCGTATCATTGGCGTATGTGATTGGTCGTTAAAACACTATTGTATGCGGTGGCTGCCGCGCGGGTGCGCAGGCGCCAGCGCGCACGGCATGCGAAAATGGCGTGTCATTCATCCCGCCAACATGAGGTAGCCGTTTGTCCGCATCCAGTTCCAATTCCATTTCATCATTCTCCCGCCCTTCTGGTCGCCTGCCGGCACAATTGCGCGAGGTATCCATTGAAACGGGCTATATCCGCTACGCCGAAGGCTCGGTCTTGATGCGAGCGGGCAATACCCATGTGCTCTGTAATGCCAGCGTACTGGATAGAGTGCCCCCGTTCCTGAAAGGAAAAGGGCAGGGCTGGGTTACCGCCGAGTACGGCATGTTGCCGCGCTCCACACATACGCGCTCCGACCGAGAGGCGGCTCGCGGCAAGCAAAGCGGGCGTACACAAGAAATCCAGCGTCTCATTGGCCGCAGCCTGCGGGCGGTGTTCGATCTGCAGGCGCTCGGTGAGCGCACGCTGCATCTGGATTGCGACGTCATTCAGGCCGATGGCGGCACGCGCTGCGCCAGCATTACCGGCGCCTGGCTTGCGGCAGCGTTGGCCGTGCGTCGCCTGGTGGGCGAGGGCGTGCTTGCGGCCAACCCGATACAAGATCATGTCGCCGCCGTGTCAGTGGGGCTGTACGAAGGCATGCCGGTGATGGATCTGGATTACGTCGAAGATTCGCGCTGCGGCGCGGACATGAACATCGTCATGACCGGGGCCGGCCATTTCGTGGAAGTGCAGGGAACTGCCGAAGGACAGACATTTGGCCGGCCCGATTTGAATACCCTGCTGGATCTTGCCCAGCAGGGTATTCAGTCTCTCATCGCGCTGCAGCGCGACGCACTGGCTGAGGACGATTAACGAAAGCGCAGATTACTGGATAAAGGGGCCGACCAACGACGCGTCGGCCAGCGCCCATACCCGCTGTATCAGCGCCTCGACCTCTTCATGCGTTGCCGCGTTGCGATATGTTCCCAGGGCATAGGCCTTGGTTTCGATTTCCTCGCGTGACAGCGTATTACCCGGATCGCCCTTGGGCTCATCGACTCGCTCGAAGTATTCCTGGCCATCCGTCGTGCGTACGGTGACCTTGCCTATCCAGCGGTTTGGATAGGCAGTATCCACTTCGTCGTCCAATACCATGCTGACTCGGTCCCGAAATGCCTCGACCTGCGCATCGCCCAGGGCGGCGTCGAACTCAGGCAGCCCGGCGCGCCGATGCAGCGCGATCATGGCCAGCACTGTTCCCATCGAGAATTTGGATTGATGCACCGAAGTCGGATTGACTACCGGACCCAGCACATCGATGGCTCCTTGATGGACATGTGCGGTTACCGAGGCGATGTCCTGCGCCTTGAGATCGCGTGACAGAACCAGTTTGAGTAGGGCGTCCGCCGCCGGATGCGTGTGGCGGCACGATGCATGGAATTTGAACGAAGATTCAACCACCGTCCAGCGCGTACCCAGCCCATCCGTGAGCTTGCGCACATCGGCATCGGTAGACATGCCTGCGGCCATGCCCTGTGGGCCTTCCAGAATATGCCGCGCTCCGGTGAAGCCGTCTTGTGCCAGGTAGGCGGCGATCATGCCGTTGACAGCAGCCTTGCCGGTATGCAATTGCTTGGAATCCGCCGCGTCGCGCAAGAACTCCCACAAGCCCGCTGCCTGGGTGCCTGCAGAGCCAAAGGCATTGAGCATCTGTTCTTCGTCCAAGCCCAGCAGGCGGCCCACCGCGGCAGCCGACGCCAATGCGCCGGCCGTGCCTGTGGTGTGAAACACCTTGTAGTGCGAGCGGCCCAGGAACTCGCCCACGCGTATCCCGACTTCGTAGCCGGCCACACAGGCGGTGATCAACTCCTTGCCGGAGCGGCCCAGCGCCTGCGCAGTGGCGATGGCAGGGGGAAACACCACGGCAGCCGGGTGAAAAACCGAGCCATTGTGCACATCGTCCTGTTCCACCATATGTGCAGCGGCGGCATTGACCAGCGCCGCAAACAGGGGGCTGGTGGTCTTGCGCGTGACCAGGTTTTCGGACGGCCCGCTGGCGGGCCCCATGGTGTCGGCCAGCTTGGCCATGCTCTGCACTGGCCGGGCACTGGATCCCGCCAGTTCGGAGGCCAGCGTGTCGAGCAGCAGGTCTTCGGTGCGCCGCGCCACATGCGCGGGGATATCCTCGTACGTCAGGCCGGCGGCAAAGCCGGCAAGTTCTGCGCTTGGATGGGTCATGGTGATCTTGAGACTCGCTATGGTTTGAAAGCGGGGCCGCAGTGCTCAGAACGAGCGCGGCAGACCCAGAATATGCTCGGCAACGTAGGACAGGATGAGGTTGGTCGAGATGGGAGCAACCTGGTATAGACGGGTTTCCCTGAATTTTCTTTCTACGTCATATTCGTTGGCAAAACCGAACCCGCCGTGGAACTGCAGGCAGGCGTTGGCGGCCTCCCAGGAGGCGTCGGCCGCAAGCAGCTTGGCCATGTTGGCCTGGGCGCCGCAGGGCTGATGGGCATCGAAAAGCCGGCAGGCTTCAAAGCGCATCAGGCTTGCCGCCTCGACATTGATATGAGCGCGGGCAATCGGAAACTGTACACCTTGGTTCTGGCCTATGGCCCGTCCGAAGACAACGCGCTCCTTCACATAGGCGGACACCTTGTCGATGAACCAATGGCCATCGCCTATGCACTCCGCGGCGATCAAGGTGCGTTCGGCGTTCAAGCCATCCAGGATGTACTTGAACCCCATGCCTTCCTCGCCGATGAGATTCTCGGCAGGGATTTCCAGGTTCTCGAAGAACAGCTCGTTGGTCTCGTGATTCACCATGTTCGGAATAGGGCGGACATCCAGGCCGTTACCGATGGCCTGGTGCAGATCGACAATGAAAATCGACATGCCTTGGGATTTCTTCTTCACCTGATCCAGGGGCGTGGTACGCGCGAGCAATATCATCAGGTCCGAATGTTGGATGCGGGAAATCCAAACCTTCTGGCCGTTGATGACGTACCTGTCGCCCTTGCGTACGGCGGTCGTCTTGATCTTGGTAGTGTCCGTGCCGGTCGTGGGCTCGGTGACGCCCATGGACTGCAAGCGCAGTTCGCCGCTGGCAATGCGGGGCAGGTAGCGCTGTTTCTGCTCCTGCGAGCCGTGCCGCAACAGCGTGCCCATGTTATACATCTGACCGTGACAGACGCCGGAGTTGCCGCCGTTGCGGTTGATTTCCTCCATGATCACCGAGGCCGCCGTCAAGCTCAGGCCCGAGCCGCCGTATTCCTCCGGGATCAGTGCGGCCAACCAGCCGGCTTCCGTGAGCGTATTGACGAATTCTTCCGGATAGCCGCGTTCCTCGTCTATTTTACGGAAATACTCGGGAGGAAATTGCGCGCAGAGGTCGCGGATGGCGTCGCGGATGTCCTGGAAGTCGTGCGGATCGTTCGGCATGTCTGGATATTCGGTTTTATTACAATGGAAGCTTGTTACTGTGCCTCAACCGCCGTCGCTTGCCAATTATTGCTTGCTTAAGCAGGGGTTTGCAATTCATGAAGAGAATATAAAATGGCCACGCATTTCGACCTTATCGACATGCAGCTGATGGTCAATGTCGCTGGCGCCCAGAGCATGACCAAAGGCGCGGAGCGGTCGTTTCTGTCGTTGCCCGCCGCGAGCAATCGCGTCAAGAACCTTGAACAGCATCTTGGTACAACGCTGCTGTATCGCAACAGCCAGGGGGTGACGCTGACGCCGTCAGGTGAAGCCTTTGTGCGCCATGCGCGCATCATCCTGCGCCAGCTGGAGCACTTGCGCGGCGACATCCGCGAATACGCCAGTGGTGTCAAGGGGCGGATCAGGGTCTATGCAAATACCACAGCCATGAACGAATTCATGCCGACGGTCCTGGCGCGCTACCTGGGGGAGCATCCCGACGTCAACGTTGAACTGCGTGAGCGGCTCAGCTATCTGGTGGTCAAGGCGGTTGCGGATGGTACGGCGGATATCGGCATTACTGCCCAGGCCTCAGGCGGAGAAAATATCGAATTTCTGCCTTACCGCACCGACAGGCTGGTTCTGGTCACCCACGAAGATCACCCCTTGGCCGTTCACAACACCGTCGATTTCGACGATACGCTGGGCTGGGACTATGTCGGCTTGTCCGAGGCCAGCGCCATTCATTCCTTCCTGATGCAGGCGGCTGACGATCTGGGACGCGTCCTGCGTTTCCGAGTCGAGGTCAGCAATTTCGAAGCGGCCTGTCGCATGATCGCTTCCCACGTCGGTATCGGGGTTATTCCTGAAACGGCCGCAAGGCGTTACGTGCAGGGGTTGCCGTTGGCTGTTATGGGGTTGAATGATGCCTGGTCCCTGCGGCGTCTGCACATCTGCGTACGTCAATTTGACAGGCTGCCCGTGTTCGCCAAGGATCTGGTTTCCCTGCTGGTGCGAGACGGCGCCGGCCAGGGTGCAGACGCGCCACCACCCGAAAGCGCCGAGCGCATCACCGATATGGACGTCTGAGCGCGTCATTGAAATTACGGAGTATTCATTGCATGACTGATCGCGTTGTGTTGGCGTCCAATAACGCTGGCAAGCTGCGGGAATTTTCCGCCATTCTGGCCCAGGCCGGCATGACCATGGTCGCCCAGGGCGAGTTGGGCGTGACAGAGGCTGAGGAGCCCCATGCGACATTTGTCGAAAATGCGCTGGCCAAGGCTCGGCATGCCAGCCGCCATACAGGGCTGCCGGCGCTCGCCGACGACTCGGGGCTGTGCGTTGACGCATTGGACGGCGCTCCGGGTGTTTATTCCGCACGCTTTGCTGCCCTCGATGGCGGCGGGAAATCCGATGCGGCCAACAACCGCAAGCTGGCCGATCTCATGGCCGGACAGCCCGACCGCGCCGCCAGCTATGTGGCATTGCTGGTTTACGTGCAGTCGCCGGATGACCCAACGCCCATCATTGCGGAAGGACGGTGGCGGGGAGAAATCCTGTCAAGCCCTCGCGGCGGCAATGGCTTTGGCTACGACCCGCTCTTCTATCTGCCCGATCTGGGCTGCAGTGCCGCCGAACTGGCGCCCGAAGAGAAAAATTCGGTGAGCCATCGCGCCAAGGCGCTGCGTTTGCTGCTGACGCAGCTACAAGCGTTACGCGTCTAGCGATCATGGATGCCACTTCAGAAGGCCGCAAGCCGGGCGTTGTATCGCTGGATCCCCGTGGGCGCACCATCTTGTCCAGCCTGCCGCCGCTGTCGGTCTATGTGCATGTGCCCTGGTGTGTGCGCAAGTGCCCATACTGTGATTTCAATTCGCACGAGCTGGCGGGCGATATTCCCGAGGACACTTACCTGGACGCGCTTGCCGCCGATCTGGAGCAGGCCCTGCCCCAGATATGGGGCAGGCAGGTCATTTCGGTGTTCATCGGTGGCGGCACACCGAGTTTGTTGTCCGAGCGCGCCATAGATCGCCTGCTTGCCTTGTTGCGAGCCTACCTCAACCTGCTTCCCGATGCCGAGATCACCCTCGAGGCCAATCCTGGCACGCTCGAGGCAGGCCGTTACGCCAGTTATGCCGCTAGCGGCGTGAATCGCATTTCCCTGGGCATTCAAAGCTTTGATGATGTTGCCCTGAAGGCCTTGGGGCGCATTCACGATGGCCGGCAAGCGCGTGCCGCGATCGAGTCGGCGCAAACGGCTGTGGGGCGGGTGAATCTGGACCTGATGTTTGCATTGCCAGGCCAGACGCTGCAGGGATGTATGGACGACCTCGACCAGGCCATGTCTTTCGGCACAGACCATCTATCTGTTTATCATCTGACGCTGGAGCCCAACACGGTTTTCGCCAAATATCCGCCGCAGTTGCCTGACGACGATCTCAGCGCGGCCATGCAGGAGGATATTGCCGGAAGGCTGGATACGGGCGGCTGGAAACGATACGAAATCTCAGCCTACGCCCAGCCCGGCCAGCAGTGCCGGCACAATGTGAATTACTGGGAGTTCGGAGATTATCTGGGAATTGGCCCAGGCGCCCATGGCAAGCTGTCGTTTCACGACCGCATCCTTCGCCAGGCGCGCCTGCGCAATCCGCGATCCTGGATGGAGAAGGCTATGCGGCGCGATGGCAGCCATATTGCCGAACAGAAGGAAATTCCCTGGCGGGAGTTGGGGTTCGAGTTCATGCTCAATGCACTGCGTCTCAAGGCAGGCGTTCCACGCACCTATTACATGGAAAGGACCGGGCAGCCCTTGCTTGCGGTGGCCGGTGCCATGGAACGGGCAACGGCGCTCGGTCTTCTGGACCCCGATCCCGTGGCACTGCGAGCGACTGACTTTGGCTGGCGTTTCCTGAACGACTTATTGGCCGAGTTTCTGCCTTGAGGCCGCCTCAGCCGGGCAGCCGCAGCTATCACGCGGCTAGCGGACAGCCACCTGGGCAGCTTCATCCCTGCACTACAATATGCACCAAACAAGTGCATAATGCACCAAACAGGGGATTCGGAAAGCAGAGCCTGGTGGCTGGCATGGCGTCCTCTTGCGTCAAAAGTGGCACGATGTTTGCGTAGCTATGCATGTCCCTCAATTTATCGACCTCTTGGTCCAGGAGCGTATATGTCCACCCCAGAAGAAGTAGTCAAGTTGATCACCGAGCGCGAGATCGCTTTTGTCGATTTTCGCTTTACCGACACGCTCGGCAAAGAGCATCACCTGACTGTGCCGGCGCATACAGTAGACGAGGAAAAGCTGGAAAGCGGCGTTGCGTTCGACGGGTCGTCGATCTCCGGATGGAAGGGCATCGAAGCATCGGACATGCTGCTGATTGCCGATCCGGACTCGGCCCGCCTCGATCCCTTCCGCGAAGAAGCCACGCTGAATCTTACCTGCGACGTGGTCGATCCTTCCGATCTCAAGGGCTACAGCCGCGATCCGCGATCCCTGGCCAAGCGCGCCGAAGCGTATCTGAAATCCAGTGGATTGGGCGATACGGCCTATTTTGGCCCCGAGCCCGAGTTTTTTGTCTTTGACGGCGTCGCCTGGGACGACGGAATGTCGGGGTGTTTCGTCAAGATCAAATCCGAGGAGGGCCCGTGGTCCCGTGGCCTTGATCTCGAGGGCGGTAATCTGGGGCATCGCCCGGGCACCAAGGGCGGCTACGTACCGGTCTCGCCCATCGATTCCTTCCATGATCTGCGCTCCGAAATGTGCCTGCTGCTGGAACAGCAGGGCGTGCCGGTCGAAATCCATCACCACGAAGTGGCCGCACCGGGCCAGCTTGAAATCGGCACCCGTTTCGGCACGCTGGTCCAGCGCGCCGATTGGAACCAGGTCTTGAAGTACACGGTGCGCAATGTGGCCCATGTATACGGCAAGACAGCCACCTTCATGCCCAAGCCCATTGTCGGCGACAACGGTTCGGGCATGCACGTGCACCAATCCATCTGGAAGGATGGGCAAAACCTTTTTGCCGGTAATGGCTATGCGGGCCTGAGTGAATTCGCCCTGTACTACATCGGCGGCATCATCAAGCATGCCCGTGCGCTCAACGCCCTGACAAACCCCGGTACAAACTCCTACAAGCGTCTTGTGCCCCACTTCGAGGCGCCGGTCAAGCTGGCCTATTCGGCGCGCAATCGCTCCGCCTCCATACGCATTCCTTATGTGGGCAGCCCCAAAGGGCGCCGCGTCGAAGCCCGTTTCCCCGATCCGCTGGCCAACCCTTATCTGGCTTTCTCCGCCCTGATGATGGCGGGCCTGGATGGCGTGCAGAACAAGATTCATCCGGGCGACCCTGCGGACAAGAATCTGTACGATCTGCCGCCTGAGGAAGACGCTAAGATCCCGACAGTATGCGCATCGCTCGAGGAAGCGGTCGCAGCCCTCGATCAGGATCGTGAATTTCTGACGCGCGGCGGCGTGTTTAGCGACGACATGCTGGATGCCTATATCGATCTCAAGATGGCGGAAATCACGCGCCTGCGCATGACCACCCATCCTGTTGAATTTGACATGTACTACAGCCTGTAGTGGGCGGGCGGCCCGAAGCCGCCTGTATGCTTGCGGGGCGGGCCATGGATGTAACCAGCTGCGATCTGCTTTCGACGGCCGTTCTGTTCCTTGACGGGCAGGGCGCCATCGAACACGCCAATGTGGCCGCTGAAGAGCTGTTCGGCCAGTCGCGACGCCAGTTGCGCGGCCAAAATGTACAGCAGTTGCTCGGTGCGGACGAAGCGTTGCAGGCTCGTCTGCCGGAAGCGCTGAAGGGGCGTTTCGGCACACTGCGCCAGGATTTGGTCATGGCGGGCACCTCGGGCCCTCACATGATCAGCCTGGCAATAGTGCCGTTGCAGGGCCAGCCATGGGCGGCCCTGCTGGAGGCCCGACCCATGGAGCATCATCTGCTCCTGGATCGGCATCGGCAATTGGGCGAGGAACTGGCCGCACAGCGCGAATCGCTGCGCAATCTGGCGCATGAAATAAAGAACCCGCTAGGTGGCATACGGGGTGCAGCGCAATTGCTTGACAGTGAGCTGTACAGCGACGCGCTGCGCGAGTACACCGGTGTGATCATGGCGGAGGCGGACAGGCTGGCCAGCCTGGTCGACCGGTTGATTTCTCCGCAGGGCGACTCGCTGCAAAAGCGTAAGTTCAACATCCATCAAGCATGCGACCGCGTCCATAAGCTGGTCAGCGCCGAGTTTCCGGACATTGACGTGTTGCGCGACTACGATGCTTCCGTGCCCGATCTGTGCGGTGATTTCGAGCGCCTGCTTCAGGCGCTGCTGAACATGGCGCGCAATGCGGCCCAGGCGCTCAGCGAGTCGGCGCCTCGGGACGTGGCCGCCATGTCGGCGCCACCGCGTATCATTCTGCGCACTCGTGTGGGGCGCCAACTGCTGCTCGGCACTCACCAGGCTCGTTTGGGCCTGATTGTTTCAGTCGTCGACAACGGGCCTGGCGTGCCGCCCGAGCTGCGTGAGCGAATTTTTCATCCCCTGGTCACAGGGCGGCCCCATGGCACAGGTTTAGGCTTGAGTCTGGCGCAGGAGTTCGCCCAACAGCATGGCGGCATGATTGAGCTCGTATCGCATCCTGACTGTACCGAGTTTCGCATGATTCTGCCCATGGAGCATCCATCATGAAACCAGTATGGATCGTCGATGACGACCAGAGTATCCGCTGGGTACTGGAAAAGGCGCTTGCCCGGGCCGACCTGGCGGTGCAGGGTTTTGCTTCGGCTGCCGAAATGATGACGGCCCTAGAGCACGAGACGCCGTCGGTGCTTGTAACGGATATCCGGATGCCCGGACAGGACGGCCTGAGCCTTTTGCACCGCATCAAGCAGGATTATCCTGGTTTGCCTGTCATCGTCATGACCGCTTTTACTGATCTGAACAGCACTGTCGCGGCGTTTCAGAAAGGCGCTTTTGACTATCTGCCCAAGCCCTTCGATCTGAATGCAGCCGTCGCACTGATCCAGCGCGCGTTGCGTTCCAGTAGCCCGGATACTGGAGCACGGACGCAGGGCGGCCCCGCCGATGCGGGTACGCCGTCTTCGGCGGGGGGGCAAGAGCCTGGGCAGCCCGGCGTAGCGCTGCCGGCAGGGCTGGAAGGGGCAGCGCATGCCTCACAGCGCAGCGGCGTGGGCCGCATCATGATGCAATCATCTGCGCCCGCCATGCAGGAGGTGTTCCGAGCCATTGGTCGCCTGGCTTCATCCAGCGTCACCGTGCTGATTACCGGCGAGTCAGGTACCGGCAAGGAATTGATTGCCCGTTCGCTGCATACGCACAGCAATCGCGCCGAAGGCCCCTTCATTGCGCTGAACGCGGCCGCCATCCCCAAGGACTTGCTTGAGGCCGAACTGTTCGGCCACGAGCGGGGCGCATTTACCGGAGCCACCCAACAGCGACGCGGACGTTTCGAGGAGGCCCGCGGCGGCACGCTCTTTCTTGATGAAATTGGTGACATGCCTTTCGACCTGCAAACGCGCCTGTTGCGCGTGCTGGCCGAAGGCAGCTTTTACCGGGTCGGTGGATCCCAGGCCGTGCATGCCGATGTGCGCATCGTGGCCGCCACGCATCAGCCGCTCGAGCAGCGTGTGGCTGAAGGCCGGTTTCGGGAAGACCTTTTTCACCGGTTGAACGTCATCAGGCTGCGGCTGCCGCCTTTGCGCGAACGCAAAGAGGATATTCCCGCGCTGATCGGCCTTTTCATGCGCAACAGCGCCCAGGACCTCGGCGTGCCTGTGCGTCACCTTACGCCCGATGCCTTGCGGGCGATGCAGGCGTTCGATTATCCGGGCAACATCAGGCAGCTGGAAAACTTCTGCCAATGGCTGACGGTTATGTCATCCGGCCAGTACATCGAGGCCAAGGATCTGCCGCCAGAACTGCTTCGTGCACCACCGCAACATGCGCCGGCAACGGCAGCAAGTGCTCACCATGGGGGCCTGGGCGAGGGCGGTGTCGCGCATGGACCGGGCGATGCAGGCTTGCCGGCAGCGCCCTTGGAAAGCGCGGCTGAGCATGCCTGGTTGAATCTGCTGGAACAGGAAGCCTTGACGCGTCTCGCGCGTCAGGAACCTGCCATCATGGCAACCCTCACGCGCGAGTTCGAGCGGATATTGCTTGCTACAGCACTGGGCTACAGCCGCGGACGCCGCATGGAGGCGGCGCAGCGCCTGGGCATAGGGCGCAATACCCTGACGCGCAAGTGCAAGGAATTGGGCCTGGACTAAGCCTGTTCCTGCATGCCCCGCAGATAAGCCTGCGCGCGTTGCGCCATGAGGGCTTCGCGACGTATGAAGCCGGCCACGAAGTCGTCGATGGGATGGTGATGCAATGCATAGGGCGTATCCCACTGGACTATTCCGCCATCGCGCATGACGCCGATGCGGTCAGCGATGGCGAATGCCTCAGCCTGGTTGTGCGTCACAAGAATAGCGGTATGCCCTGTAGTCTTGAGGATGTCTCGTAGCTCGAAAGCCAGGTGCTCGCGCGTGTCTATATCGAGATTCGAGAAGGGCTCGTCGAGCAGCAGTAGCTCGGGCTCCGGCGCGAGTGCGCGCGCGAGCGCCACGCGCTGTTGCTGGCCACCCGAAAGCTCGTGAGGATAGCGTTGCGCCATGCCGTCGAGGCCGATTAGCGCCAGCAGATCAGACACACGGCCGCGACGCTTTGTTTTGTCCCAGCGGCGCAGACCAAAGGCGATATTGCCCTCTACCGTGAGATGGGGAAATAGTGCGTAATCCTGGAACATCATGCCGACTCGGCGCTGCTCGGGAGGCACGCCCTGGCCCACGCTGGACAGTACGGCTCCTTCCAGCGTAATGCTGCCGGAGCGCAGCGGCTCAAATCCTGCAATAGCGCGCAGCACACTGGTCTTGCCGCAACCGGAGGCGCCCAGGAGACAGGCGATGCATCCTTTGTCGATACCGAGGGTCAGACCGCTCACGGCTGGCTGCAGGCCTTGCTCGGTTTCATAGGCAAGCGAAATATCGTTCAGATGAAGCAATGCTGGCATGGCGTGGCGGTATGACAGAGTTGGGTTGTGCTTGATGGCGTCGGGCTATCTGCGTGTGACACGCAACTGCGTGCGCGCCAGGATGATTACAGGCAGCAGCCCCGCAATGACAATGGCCAGTGCGGCAATCGCGCCTTCCTCGTAGGTGCCGCGCGCGGCTTCGGCATATAGCCAGGTTGCAAGCGTATCGAAATTGACTGGACGCAATAACAGCGTTGCAGACAGCTCTTTCATGGCATCGACGAATATCAGCAGGGCACATGCGCCCAGCGCTGGCCGGAGCAGCGGCAGATGAATGCGCCGCAACACGCCCGCGGGGCGCTCGCCTAGCAGGCGGGCGGCCTGCTCCATGGAGGGGGGGATGCGGGCGAGGCCGGCTTCGACACTGCCGATGGAGATAGCCAGGAAGCGGATGGCATAGGCCACGACAAGCGCCGCACTGCTGCCCATGAGCACCAGTCCCGGATCCGCATGCCCCAGCATGGTCCAAAGATGGGCAATGAGACGATCCACGAATATGAATGGCATGAGCAGCCCAATGGCCAGGACGGTCCCGGGCAGTGCATAGCCACTGGTGGCGATGCGCGCCCCGGTACGCACCAACCAGCCTTTGCTCGCCCGGGCCTGTCTTGTGATGCGTGCGGCCCAGGCCACAATGAGGCCACAGATCACAGTAAGCAGGGTTGCTGCCAATGCGACGTACAAGGTATTTCCAGCGCTGCGTAGCAACTGCTCTGACACGCCTCCGACCTGATGCAGGCGCGTTAGGGTCGCGTCGAGCAGATACAGGGCAGGGGCGATGAATCCGATGATGACAGGCAGGCTGCCCAGCAGGCAGGCAAGGACGCCTGCGCCGCCGCGAAGTCCCAGGGGCCGGATATTGCGGGTGCGCTGGGTGTCGGCATAGCGTTGGCGCCGCCGCCCGTGCCGCTCCAGCATGACCAGCGCCGCTACGATGACCAGCATGGCCAGGGCAATCTGGGCGGCGCCTGCAAGATCATTGCGTGTAATCCAGGTGGTATAGACGGATACGGTGAGTGTCTGTACACCGAGAAACTCGGATGCGCCAATGTCGTTGAGTGTTTCGAGCAGGGCAAGACTGACGCCGACCGCGATGGCTGGCCGCGCCATGGGCAGCGCCACGCGGAAAAAAGTGCTGCGACCGGTGGCGCCAAGCGTGCGTGCGGCCTCGAGCAGGCTGGCGGACTGCGTGGAGAACATGATGCGTGTGCTCAGGTATACGTAGGGGTAAAGGACAAACCCAAGCAGGAAAATAGCGCCAGGCAGGGAACGCAAATCGGGCAGGCGAAACTGGCGTGGGCTATCGTATCCGAGGAGGTCACGCACCAGTGTCTGTATGGGGCCGAGTGGATGCAGAATGTCAAGATAGGCGAACGCCACGATATAGGTAGGTACGGCCAGTGGCAGCAGCAGCGCCCAAGACAGCATGGCCCGCAAGGGAAAATCGTAGGCGGTAACCAGCCAGGCGCTGCCGACACCCAGGCAGGCAGCCAGGATGCCCACGCCTAGCAGCAGAAGCACGGTATTACGCAGCGCTGTCGGAAGAACGAACTCGAGCAGATGGGCCCAATGGCCGGCTTCGCCGTGCATGGCAAACCATCCGAGCGCCACGACGGGCGCCAGGACACAGGCAGCAATGAAAAGGGCGGCCAGAGGCCACCCTGGGTGATGCTGCGGCTTAATTGTTGAAGCCAACTTTATCTACCAGCTCGCTGGCTTCCTTGCGATGTTTTGCGATTTCAGTAAGCGGCAACGGGTCGATTACGAGTTCGCCGAAGCTTGCTACAACGGGGTCGAGCTCGACGCCCTGCTTGATGGGATATTCGTAGTTGGCATTGGCATACATGCTTTGGGCCTTGTCGGATACAAGGTATTCGAGCAGCTTGATGGCGTTGTCGCGATTGGGAGAATGCTTGGCAACCGCGGCGCCGGAAATATTGACATGAGTGCCTTTGCTTTTCTCGTTGGCAAAGGTGGGGCGCACTACCTTGATGGCATCGCCCCATTTGCGGGCATCGGTGCCGGGCTCTGCATTTTTCATGCGCCCCACATAATAGGCGTTGGCGATGCCGATGTCGCAAATGCCACCCAGTATGTCACGCGCCACATCCCGGTCGCCGCCTGCGGCGGGGCGTCCCAGATTGGCCTTGACGCCGCGAAGCCAGGTTTCGGTGGCTTTCAGGCCGTCGTGGGCGATCATGGCAGCGATGAGCGCGGTGTTGTATGGATGCTGGCCCGACCGTATGCACACCTTGCCTTTCCATTTCGGGTCGGCAAAGTCCTCGTAGGTAATGGCGTTCAGGTCTATGTCTTTTGCGACATAGGCAACGCGGTCACGCAGCGACAGGGTGAACCAGTGATGGTCGGCCCCGCGCAGGTTGGCGGGAATGGTTTCCTGTAGGATGGCCGAATCCACCGGTTGGGTAACGCCGGCCTGCACCAGGTCGAGCAGGTTGCCGATGTCGACTGTCATGAGGATGTCGGCCGGTGATTTGTCTCCCTCGGCCTTTACGCGCTCTATAAGGCCATCCTTGACGAAGACAGTGTTGACCTTGACACCGGTATCCTGGGTGAATTGTGCAAGCAGGGGCTGAATGAGGCCCGGCTCGCGCGTGGTGTAGAGATTGACTTCGGCCGCATGAGCGGGTGCGGCGAAGGCGGACAGCGCAAGCGCGCCCGAGAATGCGACGATGCGCAGGGACTTGGACGTGACGGATGTGAACATGGGGGAAGCGTACTCCGCAGTGTTGCAGGGGAAGGGGACAAATGACAGCAAGAGGGCGGGGCTGACTCGCCCGCAAGCCTGGTTTTAAACAATAATGATTCTCATGTAAGATATCGGAAAGATAACAGACTCGGCGCATGTTTTCAACTTTTTGTAAGCTTGAACCGCGGCGCGCCGGCTGCTCTCGTGTTCGCCACTTGGCCGCGTATCATTCCCCGCAAGGGGGTGTCGGCTGCCGTGGGCTAAAATAGGGCCGGTGCCCGCGGGTTTCTTCTTGTGCCGGGCCGTTTTTCATTTCTGGATATGGCAGCTTTCAATACCGAGCAGGTTCTTAGTGTCCGTCACTGGAACGACACCTTGTTTTCCTTTACCACCACGCGCGATCCGGCTTTGCGTTTTCACAACGGCCATTTCGTCATGCTTGGCCTGGAAGTCGACGGCAAGCCGCTCATGCGGGCGTACAGCATTGCCAGCGCCAACTACGAAGACAATCTCGAATTTCTCAGCATCAAAGTGCAGAACGGCCCGCTTACCTCGCGCCTGCAGCACCTCAAAGAGGGCGACTCCATCCTGGTCAGCCGCAAGCCGGTCGGGACGCTGGTAGTCGACGACCTGAAACCGGGCCGGCATCTCTACCTCTTCGCCACCGGCACCGGGCTGGCACCCTTCATGAGCATCATCAAGGATCCCGACATCTACGAGCGTTTCGAGAAAGTAGTGCTGCTGCACGGCGTACGTTTCAAGAGCGAATTGGCCTATGCGGACTACATCCAGCAGGAGCTGCCCGCCAACGAATACTTCGGCGAACTGGTCCGCGACCAACTCATCTACTACCCAACCGTCACGCGTGAGCCTTTCCGCAACCAAGGCCGCATCACGCATGTCGTGGATACAGGCCGCCTGTTTCAGGATATCGGTCTGCCGCCCCTAGACCCCGGGCTCGACCGTGCCATGCTCTGCGGCAGCCCGGCCATGCTTGCGGATGTGGGTGGCATGCTGGATAAGCGGGGCTTCGTGGTGTCGCCCGGTGTGGGGCAGCCGGGTGATTATGTCGTGGAACGAGCATTCGTCGACAAATAAAGCCGCCCGGAACGTAAGTTGGCGTTTGCCGCGGCGCGCGAAGAAGGGGCTTTCAGTACGCCGCCCCTTGCGGCATAAAGAGCTTTTAACTTTAGCTATAGCAGTTTAAACTTCAATAGTTGTTTCTATTGAAATTCAGGCTAAAGGATGCTCTGCATGGCTAAAGAAATTATTCATACCGACGCCGCGCCAGCTGCGGTCGGCCCGTACTCCCAGGCAGTCGCAGTAACCGGCGGCAAGACCATCTATCTGTCGGGCCAGATTGGCCTTGAGCCCGGTACCGGAGATCTGGTCTCCGAGAACTTTGAAGGGCAGGTTCGCCAGGCTTTCGCCAATATGAAGGCTGTGGTCGAGGCTTCAGGCGGCACGCTTGATAACATCGTCAAGCTTACTCTTTTCCTCACGGACCTCAGCAAGTTTGCCAGCGCCAACGCGATCATGGCGGATATCATTCCCCAGCCTTTCCCCGCGCGTTCCACGCTGGGCGTGGCAAGCCTGCCAAAGGGCGCCCAGTTCGAAGTGGAAGCGGTCGTCGTCATCTGAACGGGCTGGACCCCGTGTCCGCTTCCATGTCCGAAGAGACCGGGACGCCGCGCACCGTCTCTCAAACGCCGGCGGCGCTGCTCCAGCGCCGGCTGGAACGCCTCGGGTTGCGGGAGCCGGCCGATTTCGTCGTACATCTGCCACTGCGCTACGAAGATGAAACCCGCATTCTTCCCATAGGGGCGCTTGCGCCCGGTATGACGGCTCAGGTGCAAGGCGACGTTCTGCATAGCGAGGTGCAGTTCAGGCCGCGCAGGCAGCTGCATGCGGTGCTGAGCGACGAAACGGGCCGGCTTCAATTGCGCTGGATGAATTTCTATCCAAGCCAGCAGAAGCAATTGGCCGCAGGCAAGCCGCTGCGCGTGCGTGGCGAGGTGCGCAGCGGCTTCAATGGGCTAGAGATGGTGCATCCCAAGGTCGGCAGCGCCGCGACGCCCTTGCCCGACGCCCTGACTCCGGTCTATCCGACCACAGATGGTCTGTCGCAGGCCAGCCTGCGCAAGGCCGTCGAGCAGGCGCTGGCGACGGCGGATCTTTCCGATACGCTGCCCGAAGAAGTGCTGCGGAAATACAGGCTCATTCCCTTTGACCAGGCCATTCGTGTGCTGCATCACCCGCCTGCGCGAGTATCCTATGACGAACTCATCGAGCGCGGCCATCCGGCCTGGGTGCGCATCAAGTTTGACGAACTGCTAGCGCAGCAACTTTCGCTCGCGCAGGCGCGCGCAGCCCGCCGCGCCCAAAAGGCAAGACCTCTGGTCGCGCGGGACGAACTCCTGGAACGTCTGCGCGCAAGCCTGCCTTTCCGGCTGACACAGGCCCAGGAGCGCGTCGTCGCCGAAATATCCGCCGACCTTGGGCGGGCATTTCCCATGCATCGTCTGCTGCAGGGAGACGTGGGTAGCGGAAAAACCGTAGTGGCGGCCTTTGCCGCGGCCCAGGCTATATCGGCAGGCAGTCAGGTGGCCATCATGGCACCGACTGAAATTCTGGCCGAGCAGCATTTGCACAAGTTGTCGGCCTGGCTGGAGCCTTTGGGTGTATGCGTTGCCTGGCTTACCGGCGGGCTGTCCGGCAAGCTGCGCAGGAAGGCCATGCAGGACATTGCCGAGGGTCGCGCTCAATTGATCGTGGGTACGCAGGCGCTTATCCAGGACAAGGTGGATTTTCACAGTCTTGGCCTCGTTGTGCTCGACGAGCAGCACCGGTTCGGCGTAGGGCAACGCCTTCAGCTCAGCCGCAAGGGCGAGGCGCCTGCGGGCACGTTACTGCCTCACCAGCTCAACATGAGCGCCACGCCCATACCCCGCACACTGGCCATGACGTTTTTCGCCGATCTTGATGTCTCGGCCATCGACGCGCTGCCGCCGGGCCGCAGTCCCATCATTACCAAGCTTATTGCCGACAGCCGGCGAGCGGAGGTGCTGGACAGCGTCACAGCCGAAGTCAGGCAGGGCAGACAGGCTTATTGGGTATGCCCCCTGGTTGAGGAAAGCGAGGCGCTGCAGCTGCAGACCGCCGTGGACACGCATGCCAGGCTTGCCGAAGCGCTTCCGGATCTTCGTGTTGCGCTCATCCACGGAAAGATGGCGCCGGCAGCCAAGCAGGAAGTCATGCAGGCCTTTCGCGATGGCCGGATCGATCTGCTGGTTGCCACCACAGTGATAGAGGTGGGGGTCGATGTACCCAATGCGTCACTGATGATTATTGAACATGCCGAACGGTTTGGTCTGGCGCAGCTGCATCAATTGCGGGGTCGGGTAGGGCGGGGCAGCACACAGTCTATATGTGTACTGATGTACCAGGCGCCCTTGAGCGCCATTGCACGTCAACGCCTGCGCGCCATGTACGAAACGGTGGATGGCTTCGAGATTGCCCGTCGCGATCTCGAACAGCGGGGGCCGGGCGAGTTTTTAGGAGTGCGGCAGTCGGGACAGGCGTTGTTGCGATTCGCCAGCCTGGACACCGACGAACGCCTTGCCGCTCAGGCCCGGGAAGCCGTTGCATTGATGCGGAAAGCGTTTCCAGATCATGCCGAGGCGCACATGCGGCGCTGGATGCGGGGCAAGGAGGACTTCCTGCGCAGTTAGCGCTGGCGCAGCCCGATTATTGCGAGAACAACTATGACACTCACTGAACTCAAATACATTGTTGCCGTTGCCCGTGAACGCCATTTCGGCCGCGCCGCCGAGGCCTGCTTCGTGAGCCAGCCGACGCTGTCTGTCGCCATACGCAAACTTGAGGACGAACTGGGCGTGGTTCTGTTCGAGCGTGGCGGCACCGAGGTGGGCATTACGCCTATTGGACTGCGAGTGGTTGCACAGGCCCAGCGCGTACTGGAGGAGGGGGCCAACCTGAGGGAAATCGCCCGCCAGGGCCACGATCCGCTGGCAGGCCCCCTGCGCGTCGGCGTCATTCACACGATAGGGCCCTATCTGTTGCCCCGGCTGGTACCCACTCAGATCGAAGCCACCCCGCAAATGCCCCTGCTGCTGCAGGAGAACTTCACGCATCGGCTGCTCGAACTGCTGCGCCAGGGGGAAATCGATTGCGCGATTGTTGCCTTACCGTTGCCGGAAACGGGGCTTGCGATTCATGCGCTCTACGACGAGCCCTTTGTGGTGGCTGTGCCCAAACATCATCCCTGGGCTGAGAAAAAAGAGATCGACGCGACGCGCCTCAAGGATGAAACCATGCTGCTGCTGGGTACCGGGCATTGCTTTCGAGACCAGGTTCTCGAAGTATGTCCGGAGTTGTCCCGATTTTCAGCTTCCAGCGAAGGGATACAACGCACCTTCGAGGGTTCCTCTCTGGAAACCATCCGGCACATGGTTGCGGCGGGCCTGGGCGTCACGGTGTTGCCAGCCAGCTCCCTGTCCATGGCCGGCATGGAGAACCAGCTGCTGACCTATATCCCTTTCAAGAAACCGGTGCCAGACCGCCGCGTGGTGCTTGTATGCCGCAAAAGCTTTCCGCGACCGGCCGCTATCGAAGCCTTGATACGTGCCGTACGTCATTGCGGGCTGCCGGGTGTGCACTATCTGGATTCCGTGGCCGAGCACGAGGCGCAAATGGCCTGAGCCCGAAAGCCCATGGCTATGACCTCCATTGGAAATAATCATGGCTGCCTGATCATCAACACCCTGTGGACATGGTATTCTCAAACCGATCTTTCCTCTTCATGAGTTCTGGAGAAAAGCATGGCAAAAGCACGAAAACTTGACAGCAGCAAAGTGGCACCCATGAGCAGCAAGGGCCTGCCCATAGACATCGGCATTTCGGAGAAAGACAGGGCAACGGTTGCCGCTGAACTGTCCAAGATGCTGGCCGATTCCTATACGCTGTACCTGACCACCCATAATTTCCACTGGAATGTCACAGGGCCTCTGTTCAACACCCTGCATCTCATGTTCATGACCCAGTACACCGAAGAGTGGGAAGCGCTGGACAGCATTGCCGAGCGCATCCGCGCATTGGGTCACTATGCGCCGGGCACTTATGCCGAATACGCCCGGCTGTCCTCCATCGCGGAACCCGACGCGGTACCCGATGCCGAGACCATGATACAGATTCTCGTCAAAGGCAATGAAGCCGTCGCCAAGACTGCCCGGGCTGCTCTCAAGAAGGCGGACACAGTCAATGACCAGCCGACGGTCGATCTGCTGACCCAGCGTCTGGATGTCCATGAAAAAAATGCCTGGATGCTCCGCAGCCTGTTGCAGTAGCCTGTTGCCGCAGCCCTGACAGGCTGCCGCATTGCCGGGGGCTGACAGCGCCCGGCCTGACGCCTGGCTTCTTCTGGAGGGCCAGGCGTTTTTCAGCGTAAACCCTGATGCATCATGACCGGTCACTGCAATATGTTTCGGTGTATCCTTTGCTGCGTACTTTCAGGAGGCTATATGAAATTTCGATTTACTCCCGCCGCAGCCGCCATCGGCTTGGCCGCGGGCATGCTCGCATCGGGCGGCGCCTTCGCCGCCGACACCCTGAAGATTGCCGTTGCAGGGCCGTTCACGGGCCCGGTTACCCAATATGGTGCAATGGTGAAAGAAGGTGTCGATACCGCGATCGAGCGTATCAATGCAGCCGGCGGCGTGCTGGGCCAAAAGCTCGAAGCCGTCCAAATGGATGATGGCTGCGAGCCAAAGCAGGGTCCTGTGGTTGCCAACCGCGTGGTCAATGACGATATTCACTACGTGGTAGGCCATGTTTGCTCGGGCGCCACCATTGCGGCCACCAATATCTACAACAACGAAGGCATCGTGATGGTCACGCCTTCGGCGACCTCGCCCGCTGTGACCGACGGCAAGAACTACGACACGATTTTTCGAACCATCGGCCGCGATGACCAACAGGGCCCCGCCGCCGCCAAGTTCATCATTGAAAAGATCAAGCCCAAGAAAGTCGCGGTGCTGCACGACAAGCAGTCCTATGGTCAGGGTATAGCCACGGCTGTACGGGACGAGCTGAAGAAAGCCGGCGTGGATATCGTCATGTTCGAAGGCATCAATGCCGGCGACAGCGATTACTCCGCCGTCATCACCAAGCTCAAGACCAGCGATGCTGACTTCGTCTACTACGGTGGCTACCATCCCGAGATGGGCCTGTTGCTGCGCCAGGGCGCGGAACAGGGTCTGAAGGCGCGCTTCATGGGCCCCGAAGGGGTGGGCAATCCTGACATCAACGCTATCGCTGGCGCCGCGGTGGAGGGCATGCTGGTTACGCTGCCGGCAGATTTCACCAAGGATCCGGCCAATGCGGATATTGTCAAGGCGTTCAAGGACAAGGGCCGCAACCCGTCGGGCGCGTTCCAGCTGACAGCCTATTCGGCGCTGCAGTCCATTGCCGAAGGCATCAAGGGCGTGGGCAAGGACGATCCGATTGCCGTTGCGAAATGGCTGCATGCAAATACAGTGTCCACGCCCATCGGCAAGATCTCCTGGAACAAGCAGGGCGACCTGAATGACTTCAAGTTTGAAGTCTTCACCTGGCACAAGGACGGCAGCAAGACCGCGTACGAATAATCTAGCGATTGCGGGGCCACAGCTTGGCACCGCATTTCACGCCTTCGGCGCCCCTTGCGGGGCGCTTTTTGATTGATGCGGCATCCCGGTGAATGCAAGCAACCCGGGCGGTATGCCGCACGCTTCCTAGACGTCGATGCGTCGGCCGCTGTCCGGATCGAACCAGTGAAGGGGATGGGCGGGGTCGGGGCCGAACTGAACCGCCTCGCCGATTTGCAGGGGGTACTCGCTCGTCAGCCCGATGGGGCAACGCAGGACCAGCGGCGCGGGGCCGTGGCGACCGTGTATCAGCTGTTCCGAGCCCAGGATCTCCACCATTTCGACCGTGACAGGCACGCCCTGGCGATGCAGGACAATATGCTCCGGGCGCATCCCTAATATTGCCTTGCGCCCGGCCATGGCACGGGGAATTACGCCCGGATCGAAGTCCAGCCTGCCGCCTTCGCCATCCAGTACATTCAGGTCATGATCAACCTGGACGGGAATAAGATTCATTGGCGGAGATCCGATGAAACCCGCCACGAAAATGGACGCTGGCTTGTCGAATACTTCGACCGGCGTGCCGATCTGCTCGGGAATGCCCTTGTTCATGACCACCATGCGCTGGGCCAGCGTCATGGCCTCGACCTGATCGTGCGTCACATAGAGGCTGGTTGTTCCCAGGCGCCTGTGCAGTTTCTGAATTTCCAGCCGCATCTGGACGCGTAGCTTGGCATCCAGGTTGGACAGCGGTTCGTCGAAGAGAAATACCTTGGGGTCCCGTACAATGGCGCGCCCCATCGCCACGCGCTGGCGCTGGCCGCCCGACAACTGGCCGGGCCGGCGATCCAGCAACTGAGAGAGCTCAAGGATACGCGCGGCATCCTGAACCTTTTCGTCGATCTGCGCCTTGCCCAGCTTGCGGATCTTCAATCCGTAGGCCATGTTCTGGTAGACGCTCATGTGGGGGTACAGGGCGTAGTTCTGGAACACCATGGCGATGTCGCGTTCGGCCGGCTCAAGCTCGTTGACCACCTTGCCGCCGATGGCGATTTCCCCGCCCGTAATGCTTTCCAGGCCCGCCACCATGCGCATGAGCGTGGATTTGCCGCAGCCCGAGGGCCCGACAATCACGATGAATTCGCCATCGGCAACTTCCATGTCTATGCCGTGTATGACGGCGACACCGTTGGGATAGGTTTTGGTGACGTTGCGAAAGCTCAGGGTTGCCATGTGTAGTTCCAGATTCGATTATTTCTCGGCATCCACCAGACCCTTGACGAACCATTTCTGCATGAATACCACAACGGCAACAGGCGGGATCATGGCGAGCAGGGCGGTTGCCATCACCAGATTCCACTCGGTGACGCTGTCGCCGCCGGCAATCATGCGCTTGATGCCGATTACCACGGGGTACATGTTTTCATGGGTGGTAATGATGAGCGGCCATAGATATTGATTCCAGCCATAGATGAACTGGATGACGAACAGGGCTGCGATGCTGGTTCGAGACAGCGGCAGCAGCACGTCCCAGAAGAAGCGCATGGGCCCGGCGCCATCGATGCGTGCGGCCTCGATGAGTTCGTCAGGTACGGTGAGGAAGAACTGGCGGAACAGGAAAGTCGCCGTTGCCGATGCGATCAGCGGCAGGGTCAGGCCCGCGTAGCTGTTGAGCATGCCCAGATCGGCGACAACCTTGTACGTGGGCGCGATGCGCACCTCCACCGGCAGCATCAGCGTGACGAAGATCATCCAGAAAAAGAACATGCGGAAGCGGAAGCGGAAGTAAACCACCGCAAACGCGGAAAGCATGGAAATGACAATCTTGCCTATGGCAATGACAAGCGCCATAACGGTGCTTATCCACATCATGCGCGCGACGGGCGGCGTGTTGGCCGCGTTCCCGGTGAGAACGCGCCAGTAATTTTCCAGGAAATGGCTGCCGGGCAGCAGCGACATGGGGGCCTGGGCGACTTCCTGCGCGGTCTGCGTGGATGCGACGAAGGTCACGTAGATAGGGAAGGCAATGATGGCCACCCCGATGATCAGGATCACATGGGTGACAATATCCAGGACGGGGCGGCGTTCTATCATGGCGGCTTGACCGGTTATGTGAGGCTGGACGCCTAATAATTGACCTTGCGATCGATATAGCGAAACTGCACCACTGTCAGCGCTACCACGATAATCATGAGCACGACCGATTGGGCTGCGGACGACCCCAGATCCAGGCCCCTGAAGCCCGCGTTGTATACCTTGTAGACAAGAATGGACGTGCTGTCGCCGGGGCCTCCCTGCGTCATGATATCAATGATGGCAAACGTATCGAAGAACGCGTAGATGACATTGATGATAAGCAGGAAGAAGGTGGTGGGCGAGAGCAGCGGAAAAACAATGGTCCAGAAGCGCCGAAAAGGGCTGGCACCGTCGATGGACGCCGCTTCGATGAGCGAGCGGGGTATGGACTGCAGCCCGGCAAGGAAAAACAGGAAATTGTAGGAAATCTGCTTCCATACCGATGCCAGCACAACCAGCGCCATGGCGTCGTTAGCGTTCAGCCTGGGATTCCAGCTGATGCCAAGCTGCGTCATGAGCACGGCCAGGATGCCGACCGACGGCGAAAACAGGAACAGCCACAGCACGCCGGCCACAGCGGTCGCCACGGCATAGGGCCAGATGAGTAGCGTCTTGTACACCATGGCGCCTTTCATCACGCGATCGGCCATGACAGCCAGCAGCAGGGAGATGCCCAGTCCGAGCACCGCAACCAATATCGAAAAGAGCGCCGTGGTCTCGAACGACTCGATATAGCTGTCGGACTGGAAAAGCTCGATGAAATTGGAGAGCCCCACAAACTGCGATGACAGCCCGAAGGGGTCCTCCATGCGGAACGATTGCCACATGGCCTGGCCGGCCGGCAGGAAAAAAAACACGACCGTGATGGCCAACTGCGGCAGCAGCAGCAGATACGGCAAGGTCTTGTGATTGAAGACGACGCGTTTTTCCATGTGGCGATTTTAGTACACAGTATCGAGGAAACAGCTGGCTTACTTCACGCTCTTTTCAAAGCGTGCCAGCAGCTCGTTGCCGCGCTTGTCCATTTCCTTCAGGCCAGCCTCGGGCTGAACCTCGCCAGAAAAGATGCTCTCCATGACGCCGTCCTCGATATCGCGGATCTGTGGCAGATAGCCCAGGCGGATGCCGCGGGAATTCTCGGTCGTTGTTGCATTGAGCTCCTGGACCGCGATTTCGGTGCCGGGGTTCTTTTCATAAAAGCCCGATTTCTTGGTGAGATCGTAGCCGGCCTTGGTGACAGGCACATAGCCCGTGTTCTGATGCCAATTGGCCGCGTTTTCCGGATTGGAAATGAAGTGGAAGAACTTGGTCACGCCCTTGTAGACCTCCGGCGATTTCTTGCTGAACACCCACAGCGATGCCCCGCCAATGATGGTGTTCTGCGGCGCGCCCTCGACGTCGTCGTAGTAAGGCAGGGTAGACGTGCCGAATTCGAAGCCACCGGTCTTGATGATGTTGGCGCGATTGCCGCTGGAGCCGGTGAACATACCGCATTTACCCGATGTGAACAGGGCATTGGGCGCGTCGCCGCGGCCGCCATATGTAAAAGTGCCTTCCTTGGACATATTGGCCAGGAAGCTCATGTGCTTGACGAACACCGGATTGTCGAGCTCCAGGCGGGCGTCGACGCCGCCAAAGCCGTTGTTCTTGGATGCGTAGGGAATATTGTGCCAGGCGGCAAAGGTTTCAAGCTGAATCCAGGCCGGCCATGAAGTGGTGTAGCCGCATTCTGCGCCGGCCGCACGCAGCTTTTTGGCCGCCTCGCCGACTTCCTTCCATGTCTTTGGAGGGTGCTCGGCATCCAGGCCGGCCTTCTTGAACAGGTCTTTGTTGTAGTAGAAGACGGGCGTGGAACTGTTGAACGGCATGGAAACCAGCTTGCCCTCGGAAGAAGAGTAATAGCTGGCCACTGCACCCAGGAAATCGTCGGGATTGATGGGGTCGCCCGCTTCTTCGGACATTTCCTGCACCGGCTTGATGGCGCCCTTGGCGTACATCATGGTGGCGGTACCCACCTCAAATACCTGCAGAATATCCGGCGCGTTGCCCGCGCGGAACGCGGCGATGCCCGCATTCATGGATTCGCCGTATGAGCCTTTGTATACGGCATGGACGACGTAATCGGACTGGCTCTTGTTGAAGGCGTCAACGAGCTCGTTGACGCGGTCGCCCAATGCACCCTGCATTGAATGCCAGAAATTGATATCGGTAGCGGCGTGGGCGCTGCCCATGGCGGCACATGCGCTGACCAGAGAGAGGGCGAGTAGCCGTGCTTTCATTGCGTTTCTCCTTGAGTGGATGCCCCGGGATTTTTGATTCCGGACACTTTATGAGTTTATTACTTGACTGTGACAAGGCCGTGACTGTAACGAAAAGTGCTTGCTACGGTCAATGAAAACCTTTTCAAGCGAGATGGTAGCGCGAAAAACGTACAATGGCGCACTATGAACAAAGAACTTTCTCTCGCATTCATCGGCGGTGGCAACATGGCCAGCGCGTTGGCGGCCGGCCTCATCGGGAAACGCTGCGGCGCTCACGATGTGCTGGTCATCGATCCCAACCAGGCTGTGCGCGACCGCTGGGCGGGGCAGGGCGTAGCGGTGGCTCCGGAGGCGGACAGCAAGCTGTCCGCCCGGCGCGTATGGATTCTGGCCGTCAAGCCCCAGGGGCTGAAAGAAGTCGCTCTGGCATGCAAGCCCCACCTTGCCGAGGACACGCTGGTTATCAGCGTGGCTGCGGGCGTATCCAGCGCCGCACTGTCAGGCTGGCTCGGGCAGCCCGACCGGCCCTGGCGCAGGCTGGTGCGGTGCATGCCCAATACGCCTGCCCTGATCGGGGCTGGCGCCTGCGGCCTCATGGCACTCGATGGCGTGAGTGAAGACGAACGCCGGCTGGCCCAGCAAATGCTGGGTGCGGTGGCCCAGGTCGTCTGGGTTGATGACGATGCCGGCATTGATGCCGTCACCGCGCTATCCGGCAGTGGGCCAGCCTATGTCTTTCTTTTCATCGAGGCGCTCATCCAGGGTGGGATCCGGCATGGATTGGACGACGATCAGGCCCGCAGCCTGGCGTTGGCCACGCTCACAGGCGCGACACAGCTTGCCTCGCTCTCCCATGAAAGCCTGGCCACGCTGCGCGAGCGCGTCACTTCCAAGGGCGGCACCACTGCTGCAGCGCTGGACGTGTTCCAGGCCAGGGATTTTGCCGGTATCGTAGGCGAGGCCATGGACGCAGCCCGCGCCCGCGCGGCAGCCATGGCGGCGGAGTTCTCCTGATTCCGGACGAAAGCAACCCCAAACGGGCTCCGATGTCCACGCCAAATTGGCCCGCCAGGCGGTCCCGGCAATAGCGGTCGGGCTTCAGGCCGGTGCGGCACGTCGGGTAAAATAGCGCCCTTTGTAAGGGGTTATCCGAAGTGACAGAGAGCAAGCGCATCGTCAGAATACGCATGCCCCTCGATACGCAAGCCGGTAACCCTGGCTCGCCGTGAGCCTGACATGCCTGCACAACGGGTGTGCACAGTGGTAGGCACAACCTGATTCGTTTATGTCCGAAATTCTTCCCCAACTCGTCCAGCAACTATTCAATGGCCTTTCGCTAGGCGCGATCTATGCGTTGATCGCCATCGGCTACACGATGGTTTACGGCATCATTGGCATGATCAACTTCGCCCACGGCGAGATCTACATGATCGGCGGTTATGTGGGCTTGGTCACCTTGTCAGCCATTGGTGTGGGAAGCGGGGTGCCGGTGCCGCTCATCATATTGGCCATGCTGATTGTCGCCGTGGCCGTTACCGCGGCCTATGGCTACGCCATCGAGAAGGTTGCGTATGCGCCCTTGCGCGGGAGCCCGCGGCTGGTGCCGCTCATTTCGGCCATCGGCATGTCCATTTTTCTGCAGAACTGGGTTGCGCTCGGGCAAGGAGCCCGCGACATGGCCGTCCCCACGCTGGTCAAGGGATCATTCCAGTTCACGCTGGGAACGTCGGATTTCGTCGTGACCGCTTCCTACTCGCGCATTCTCATCATCGTCGTGACTGTGCTCCTCATGATTGCACTGTCGCTGTTCATCAAGTATTCGCGCACTGGCCGAGCATCCCGCGCCTGCTCGCAGGACTTGGGCATGGCCAATCTGCTGGGCATAGACACCAACCGCATCATCTCCTTCACCTTCATTGTGGGCGCCATGCTGGCAGCGGTGGGAGGCGTTCTCATTGCGCTGGCCATCGGCAAGCTCAATCCATTCATAGGCTTTATCGCTGGCATCAAGGCATTTACCGCCGCTGTGCTGGGTGGCATAGGCAGCATTCCGGGCGCCATGCTTGGCGGTGTGTTGCTGGGCCTGGCCGAAACCTTTGCCGCGGCCTATCTTTCTTCGCAGTACAAAGACATCGTGGCTTTTGTACTGCTGGTTCTGATTCTGCTGTTCAGGCCCACTGGCCTCCTGGGCAAGCCTGAAGTGGAAAAAGTGTAATGACCAGTCATCTGAAGCACGCATTCATTGCGGCCATTATGGCCGGCATTATCATTGCGCCCATATTCGGCCTGCAGATCGCACGCGCGGGCGCGCAGACCTACCTGAAGCCGGAATGGCAAATCGTCCTGCTGGGCATGGCGATCGTATTCGTGTTCCAGGCGGCGTTGCGCCCTATGCTGGCCCGTCTGCTCAAACGCCGGAAAACGGTCAAGGCGCTGCCCGCGTTGCCTGACTCGGTAAGGCGCGGCCTCATCGTTGTGCTCATCGCTATTGCCGTGATCTGGCCCGTCTTTACCGGTCGGGCGCAGGTCGATCTGGCTACATTGGTTCTTATTTATGTCATGCTGGGCCTGGGCCTGAATATTGTCGTCGGCTTTGCGGGTCTGCTTGATCTGGGGTTTGTGGGTTTTTATGCCGTGGGCGCCTATACCTACGCCTTGCTGTACCACTGGGCGGGTTGGGGCTTCTGGGAGGCGCTGCCCCTGGCGGGGGCCATGGCGGCCTTGTTCGGGTTCGTGCTGGGCTTTCCAGTGCTCCGACTGCGGGGCGATTATCTCGCCATCGTCACGCTTGGATTCGGAGAAATCATTCGACTGCTGTTGATTAATCTCTACAGCTTCACCGGTGGACCGGATGGCATATCCGGCATTCCCAAGCCCAGCGTGTTTGGCTTTCCCATGATGCGGCGCGCTCCCGAAGGGGTCACCACTTTCCATGAGCTGGTGGGCTGGAATTACAGCACGCACGACATCATTGTATTTTTGTATCTCATGGTGCTGTGCATGGCACTCGTCACACTCTTTGTTTCCAATCGCCTGGTGCGCATGCCTATAGGCAGGGCCTGGGAAGCCTTGCGCGAGGACGAGATCGCGTGCCGATCCCTTGGCTTGAATCCCACGCGTATCAAGCTTTCAGCCTTTACCATGGGCGCCATGTTTGCCGGTTTTGGCGGAGCATTCTTCGCGGCGCGGCAAGGCTTGGTCAATCCGGAGTCTTTCACTTTCATTGAATCGGCGCTCATTCTGTCCATTGTGGTGCTTGGCGGCATGGGATCGCAGGTCGGGGTCATCCTGGCCGCCATTGTTCTCACCGTGGTTCCCGAGATAGCACGCGAGTTCGCCGAGTACCGGATGCTGATCTTTGGCCTGGTCATGGTTCTGATGATGATGTGGCGCCCCCAGGGCTTGCTACCGGTCAAACGGCCCCAGGTGGAAATCGAGACATGAGCAATACATTACTTGAGGTCTCGGATCTGAGCATGCGCTTCGGTGGCCTGCTGGCCGTCGACGAAGTGGCTTTTTCCGTCCATCGCGACGAGGTGTTCGCAATCATCGGCCCGAACGGCGCCGGCAAGACAACCGTTTTCAATTGCGTGGGCGGCTTCTACAAGCCGGCGTCCGGCCGTATTGCCATGGACGGCAAGGATATTACCGGCATGCCCAGTCACAAGGTGGCGCTGCACGGGCTGGTGCGCACATTCCAGAATGTGCGCCTGTTCAAGAACCTCACCGTGCTCGAGAACCTGCTTGTGGCGCAGCATGCCAGCATGGAAACCAACCTGCTCAAGGGCCTGCTCAAGACGGCAGGCTACCGTCAGTCGGAAAAAGACGCCCTGAAGCGCGCCGTTGAATGGCTGGATTTCATGGGCTTGCGCGATTATGCCAATCGCGAAGCAGGCAATCTCGCCTATGGGCATCAGCGGCGCCTTGAGATTGCGCGCTGCATGATCACGCAGCCCCGTCTTCTCATGCTGGACGAACCTGCTGCGGGTTTGAATCCTCGAGAAAAACACGAGTTGCAGCAGCTCATCGATCAATTGCGTAAAGAGTTCGGCGTTGCCGTGCTGCTCATCGAGCATGACATGAGCCTGGTGATGGGCGTCTCCGACCGCATCATGGTCATGGAGCAGGGCAAGCCCATAGCCACGGGCCTGCCCGCCGACATCCGCAGCGACCCTCGTGTGATCAAAGCCTATTTGGGGGAAGAATAGTGCTCAAGCTGGAAAACGTGCACACCCACTATGGCGCGATCCAGGCGCTGGATGGCGTGACGGTCGAAGTCAATCGGGGCGAAATCGTGACCCTGATCGGTGCCAACGGCGCGGGCAAGACAACGCTGCTCATGACAGTGTGCGGCACGCCGCATGCCAGCAGCGGCTCGGTCACATTCCTTGAGCAGGATATCACCCACTGTCCCACCCACGAGATTATGCGGCGAGGTATTGCCATCTCACCGGAAGGCCGCCGCGTATTTTCGGATCTGACTGTCACTGAAAACCTCAAGATGGGCGGCTTCTTCCTGAACTCGCAGGAGATGGCCACCAGCCTGTCGCATGTATTCGACCTTTTTCCCCGCTTGAAGGAGCGCAGGGATCAGCGCGCCGGCACGATGTCTGGCGGTGAGCAGCAGATGCTTGCGATCGGACGGGCGCTCATGACTCGCCCACAATTGCTGCTGCTGGATGAACCGACACTTGGCCTGGCGCCATTGATCATCGCGCAGATTTTCGACATCATCCGGACCATACGCGATGAGGGCGTCACGGTATTCTTGGTGGAGCAGAATGCCAGCAAGGCACTTCAGGTGGCGGATCGCGGTTATGTGCTGGAAACCGGCAAGGTTGTCCTTGCGGACAGTGGGGTTAATCTGCTGGTCAATGAAGACGTGAAAAAAGCCTATCTTGGCGGATAGTGCCGAGGCTGCGCGCAGCCTCAGGGTGGCGCGGGCGCGGCCAAGGCGGCGCAGGCAATGTGATTCGTGGCATTGCCGGTGCGACAGTCAGGCGCATGCCCGTCCTCGGCGAATGGGGTTCAGGCCAGGCCTTGAGCTTTCAACGCAGCCTGCACGCCCGCGTCCGCTTCCATTCGATCGAAAAAAGCAGCCAGGTTTTTCAGATGGCTGATGTCCACCTCCTTGGCCTTGGCCCACCTCATCAGTACATATAAATAAGGGTCGGCAATAGAGCGTTCGCCTGATATCCATGTCTTGCCTTCCATCTGCCGGTCAGCGACGGCAAATGTGGCGACGAGCTTCGCGGCGCTGTTCTTGATGAGCTGTGCGCGGCCGGTTTCGTCATCCACAAGAGCCTGTGCGCCAAAGATGTTGGCAAAGGTGCGATGCAGGTCGGCGTTGCATAGACCCAGCCAGCGGCGCGTTTCAGCGCGTTCTCGCGGAGTCTCTGGCATCAATCGGGCTTCAGGGTGCAGTTCCGCAATGTATTCGAGTATCGCTGCGCTTTGCGTCAGTGTGAAATCGCCATCTTCCAGCGTGGGCACAGCACCCATGGGGTTCTTGGCAAGATAGGGCGCTTGCTTGATTTCCTCGCGGCTGACTTTGACGGCCTCGTAAGGCGCGCCTATCCATTCAAGCGCGATGTGGGTGGCCAGCGGGCATGCGCCAGGCAGATAATAAAGTTTCATGGTGTGGCTCCTTGATTAAGAAAAGCAGGCCATCACGGTTACCCGTGACGCTGCGGAATTGATCAGAAATGGCCGGAGATCATAGGGCATCAGGCGTGCCGGAGCCTTCCTGGGGTTTGAGGTGTTGAGCCAGAAAAGCCTCCATGCGCTCATAGAACTCGAATTTGTTTTCATCGTTGTGAAAGCCATGGCCTTCGTTGTCCTTGACCATGTACTCTACATCTACCCCGCGCGAGCGAAGCGCCGCCACCATCTGGTCGCTTTCGGCTTTGTTGACGCGTGGATCGTGCGCGCCTTGCGCAATAAACAGCGGTGTGCGAATTTGCTCGGCGTTCAGTGCGGGAGACGTGGCTGTCAGCCGTTCACGATCTTTCTCGGGATCGCCCACCATGCAATGCATCTTTACGAGCAGAGGGCGCCAGTAGGGTGGAATGGTTGTCATGAACGTAAACAAATTGGACACACCCACGTAGTCGACAGCCGCCGCGTAGAGACCGGGCGTGGAGACAATGCCGGCAAGCGTGGCATAGCCGCCATAGCTGCCGCCATAGATGCCGATACGCGCCGGATCCGCAATACCCTGGTCGATCAGCCAGCGCACGCCATCGGTGATGTCATCCTGCATGGCCAATCCCCATTGGCCAAAACTGCTTTCCCAGAACGCTCTTCCGTAGCCCGTGGATCCTCGGAAATTCATTTGAAGAACGCAATAACCGCGATTGGCCAGAAATTGCGCCTCGGGATTGAATCCCCAGTGATCGCGCGCCCACGGACCACCATGCGGGTTGACGATGCACGGCAATTTGCGCGCATCGCACCCCTTTGGCAGGGTCAGGTATCCATGGATGGTAAGCCCGTCGCGCGAGGTGTACTGGATGGGCTGCACATGCGCCATCTCGTCTTCCGGCAGCGCCGGATTGATGTCTCCAAGCTTGTGCAGCGTATCGATCGAGGCATCGTAGATGTAGCGGCTACCTGGGCTGCGGTCACTGTATGCGGCGACGACGAATTTGCTTTCGTCGCGCGTTGAACTCTGCAGAGCAATTTCATAGCCGGGAAGTTTGTCCTGGATGCGCGCGTGGCGCTGCGCGCTGATGTCGTCGAAGAAATGGTGGCCCGGCTTGTCGGTCGCGAAGACCACATGGGTGAGCACTTTTCGCAGGCGCGAGTAACCGGCCCCGTCCAGGTCGTGACCCTCGATCTCAAAGACAAGCGCTTCGTGGTCCGGCTTGGCTGGATCTATGGTGACCAGGGCAAGGCAGTCGCGCCCCCGGTTGCTAAGCGCGTAAATAGCTTTGTCATCGAAGGTGAAGAACTGGGGGGCCACCGTGCTGCGGAAATCCGTGGAAATAATGGTCTGGAACGGATGGGATTCTTCGTCGCGGTACAGCACGATGGAATCCAGGCCATCGCTGGCAAGTGCCATGCGCACCAGCCCTTGATGATCGGTGAGCCAGGCGATAATATTGCCCGGATTTTCGGCCACTTGTTCAAGTTCGCCGTTGCGCACGTTCACGCGGTAGACATCGAAAACTTCCGGGTTGCGGCGATTGTGGCTGATGAGAAGGTGGTCGGGGTCGTCTTCCAGATCGTCCAGGATCTCGGCGCGTACATCGGGAAAAGGGGTGAGATCGGTGAATGTGCCGCTCAAGGCATCCACAGCCAGAACGTGAAAATTTTCGTCTCCATTGAAATCCTTCTGGTAGATGATGGTGTCGCTGCCCTTCCAGAAAAACTGGGAGATGTCGCGCTCCGTTTCAGCGGTAAGACGGCGTGCCTCGCCGGTGGGCTCGCTGCCTGAAAGAGATTGCACGAAGATGTTCATGCGCGGCATGCAGCCATCTATGGAAGCCGGCTCCATGAACGCGAGCAAGCGTCCGTCGTCGGATAATCGGTAGAAAGCGCGCTCGGGATTGCGGAAGAAATCTTGGACGGCGTATTGCTTGGGCATGAAAGGCGTTGTCCTGTATAGATGGCGCATGGCATGCGCTTGAGTCAAGGATGAATCCCGTTAATATATCGGATACCAGCAGGCAATTCATAATACCGGGCACGACGCGTGCACGACACATCAAGGTAAAGCATGGCCGATAGTCCTCTGCAAATCGTATTCCTGGATAGGGAAACCATCTCTGCGCAAACCGTTCTGCGGGCCCCATCCTTTGCGCATGAATTCATTGTCCATGGACGTACGGAGGCCGGCGAGGTGCGCGAGCGCATTGCGCAGGCCGATATTGTCGTCACGAACAAGGTCAGGCTGGATCGCGAGGCCATTCAGGGAGCAGCCCGCCTTGGCATGATCGCGCTGGCAGCTACCGGCACCGACAACGTAGACCTGGCTGCCTGCAATGAAAAAGGGATAGTGGTTTCCAACATCCGCAACTACGCCACGCATACGGTGCCCGAGCATACTTTTGCGCTCATTTTTGCCTTGCGGCGCAGCATCGTGGCTTATCATGATTCAGTCAAGGCCGGCCGCTGGCAGGCTGCGAGGCAGTTCTGTTATTTCGATTATCCAATCAAGGACTTGGCCGGATCCACACTGGGCATCGTCGGCGAAGGGGCACTTGGCCAGGCGGTGGCGGCCATTGGGCGCGCCCTGGGCATGCGCGTGCTATTTGCCGCGCGCAAGGGGGGAGGCAGACAGGGAAGCCTGTATACCCCTTTCGATACGGTAATGTCGGACAGCGACATCATTACACTGCACTGCCCCCTTACCGAGCAGACAAAAGGTCTTATTGGTAAGCGAGAATTCGGGCTCATGACGCGTCATCCTCTGCTGATCAATACAGCCCGTGGCGGGCTGGTCGATGATGCGGCGCTGGGCGAAGCATTGCGCTGCGGCCGATTGGGAGGCGCCGGCTTCGATGTTGCTTCGCCCGAGCCACCGCCCGCCGACCATCCGCTCATGAAACTGCTCGATCTGCCCAACTTTATTCTCACGCCTCACGTTGCGTGGGCCAGTGAGCAGGCCATTCAGGCGCTGGCGGACCAACTCATCGACAATATCGAGGCTTTTCAGGCTGGCGCGCCGCGCAATGTGGTCGCCGGCCTGGCCGCGGGCTGATTGCTGCACGCGCATGCCCCCCGGCCCACGGCCGTACACCACTGATTCAACCGCTGCTCCGGCCCGTAGCCGGCATTTTAGGACTGAACCACATGATCCGAGTATTGGTTGCTCCCGATTCCTTCAAGGAAAGCCTGAGTGCGCAAGGCGTTGCCGATGCCATTGCCGCAGGCGTGCGCGATGCGGCTCCGGATGCGCAGATTCGTTGCGTGCCCATGGCTGACGGAGGCGAAGGTTCATTGGGCGCTGTGCTGGCTGCGACTTCCGGGCAATTACGCCAGACGCAAGTGCAGGATGCAAATGGGCAGCCCTGCGACGCCGCCTGGGCCTGGTTGGGCGAGGGAAAAGCCTTCATTGAAATGGCGCAGGCGGCTGGGTTGGAACGCATTCCGGAAAACGAACGCAGGCCGCTGCTGGCCACGAGTCATGGTGTTGGCGAGTTGATCGGTGCCGCAGTGGCGGCGGGTGCACGGCACATCGTGATGGGTCTTGGTGGCAGTGCAACCAACGATGCCGGCGCGGGCCTGTTGCAGGCCTTGGGCGTCAAGCTGGTGGATGCTTCCGGCGTGCCTCTGCCTCCTGGCGGGGCCGCACTGTCCGATCTGGCGCACATTGATGCATCGGGCATTGATCCGTGCTTGCGAGAAGTCCAGTTTGAGATTGCCGTGGATGTGGACAATCCGCTATGTGGGCCACGTGGCGCTTCCGCGATATTTGGCCCGCAAAAAGGCGCCGATGACAAAGACATAGCGACACTGGATGCGGCTTTGTCGCATTTTGCCGATATCTGTGCGCAACAGTTCGGTGTGGACGAACGGGATGCGCCAGGCATGGGTGCAGCGGGGGGACTGGGATTTGGCGTAAAGGCCTGCTTCAATGCCCGTTTTCGGCCTGGTGTGGAATTGATCGCCGACCTGCTGGGCCTGGCGCAGGCGATGCGAGGTATGGATCTGGTTTTTACCGGGGAAGGGCGCATGGACGCACAGTCAGCAGGCGGCAAGACGCCTGTGGGCGTAGCGCGGCTGGCACGCCGGCAGGGCATCCCTGTGTTCGCCATAGCAGGCTCGCTGGGGCAGGGCTATGAGGCTGTATATGACGAAGGTATCAGTGCTGCATTCA
Organism: Allopusillimonas soli; assembly: GCF_004153445.1. Taxonomy (GTDB): domain Bacteria; phylum Pseudomonadota; class Gammaproteobacteria; order Burkholderiales; family Burkholderiaceae_B; genus Allopusillimonas; species Allopusillimonas soli. The sequence continues at coordinate 435,192 of NZ_SDQC01000002.1, read as the reverse complement.
GCCTGACACCGGGCCCGGTGACGCTGGCTCAGGCGTGCGACAAGGCGGCACATTACCTGCGTCAGCGCGCACGCGACTGCATGCTTGCCTGGATGGCCGGCAGGCGGAGCTGACGACATGCATGGACAGCAAGCTGGCCGGTCACCCACATGCCATGCTGTCCGGCAGGCCTATGCGGGCATGGTCAGTTGGCTGCGCAGATGCTCCACCAGCGCCTTGACCGGTCGCGGCACATAGGCGCTGTAGGGCCGGATAGCATAGATGGCATCGCCGAATGCGCCGGCAGGCCTCCACGCGGGCAGCACATGAATCAGCCGGCCTGATTCGATGTCCTCCTGAGCGGAAAAATCGGGCAGCAGTGCAATACCAGCACCGTCCAATGCGAGCCGACGCAGCGCCTCGCTATTGTTGGCACTGAAATTCCCTTTTACGGCGACGCTGTGCCGCGCCTGTGGGCGCCGGCCACGCGCGAAGCTCCACGCCGGCGCTGCATTGGTGCGCAGATAATAAAGACAATTATGGCGGGACAGGTCGTCGGGATGGCCAGGCGTGCCGTGCCGCGCCAGATAGCCAGGTGCAGCGCAAAGGTAGCTGACGCTGGGGCGCAGCAGCCAGGCCACATGTGTCTCGGGCACCGTGCTCGTGTGCCGTATGGCCAGATCGAAGCCCTCCTGGGCCAGTGAACTCAGATGATCCGACAGCTCGATTTCTATCCGGACACGAGGGTTCGCCCGCAGAAACGGCGCGATCAGGGGCAGTATTTTCTGCCTACCCAGCGCCACGGGCATGGTTACCCGCACAGTGCCGCGAGGCGCCTGGGCTAGATCCTTGACGCTATCGAAACCCTGTTCTATGACATCGAATGCGGCACGCGTGTTGGCGACCAGTGCCTGCCCGGCTTCCGTCAGATGCACACTGCGCGTGGTACGCGTCACTAGGGCTATGCCCGCGCGTTCCTCCAATTCAGTGATACGCAGGCTGACCGCCGCCTTGCTGACTCCAAGGCGCTTGGCTGCGGCAGTGTAGGAGCCGGTGCTTCGCAGAATGGACAGCCAATAAATATGCGACCAAGGATGTTCTTTCTTGTCTATAGGCATGCCTTCCTCTTTGGTGTGCCGGATAATTGTTGAAAATATTAAACAATATTTCCACAGAAAATGCATTGATACGCTGCCACTGCCTGCCTATACTTTCTGAAAAATTGCTATTTTCTTCGGGGAGTTGGAATGAAAGATCAGAATACCCAGGACAGTCTTGCACCGCAGCCAGCGTATCTTGATGACCATGACGTGGGCAACTATATCGGTGGACAGATGGTGCTCAGTGCAAGCGGACGCACGCAGCCTGTTTACAACCCGTCGCTCGGCAAGATCGCGCGCCGTCTGGTGCTGTCCACGGAAGAAGATGTACAGACTGCCGTCGCCTCCGCGCGTGCAGCCGCGCCAGTATGGGCGAATACGGCGCCATTGCGGCGCGCGCGGGTATTGCAGAGGTTTCTTCGGTTGATGGAGGAGCACACCGATGAATTGGCCGCCATCATCACGGCCGAGCACGGTAAGGTGTTTACTGATGCCAAAGGCGAGGTGGCGCGTGGTATCGATGTCATCGAGTTCGCCTGCGGCATCCCCCAATTGCTCAAAGGGGACTATACAGAGCAGATTGCCAATGGCATAGACAACTGGACCATGCGCCAGCCATTGGGTGTTGTGGCCGGAATCACTCCTTTCAATTTTCCTTGCATGGTACCTTGCTGGATGTTCCCCGTGGCGCTGGCGGCGGGCAATGCCTTTATTCTGAAGCCCAGTGAGCGAGACCCGAGCGCTTCGCTGCTGATGGCGCGGCTGTTGAAGGAAGCGGGGCTGCCAGACGGTGTATTCAACGTGGTGCAGGGCGACAAAACCGTGGTCGATGCGCTGCTGGCTCATCCTGATGTGGCTGCGATCAGCTTTGTGGGTTCCACGCCGATTGCTCACTATATTTACGAGCGCGGGGCACATTTCGGCAAACGAGTGCAGGCGCTTGGCGGAGCCAAGAATCACATGATCGTCATGCCGGATGCTGACATTGACCGCACGGTGGATGCATTGGTCGGCGCAGCCTACGGCTCGGCCGGCGAGCGCTGCATGGCCATCTCAGTGGCAGTCCTGGTCGGTTCGGCGGGAGAGAAGATACTGCCGGCGCTGGTGGAACGCACCAAGTCGCTCAAAATCAAGGATGGCATGCATCTGGATGCGGAAATGGGCCCGGTTGTTACGCGCGAGGCGCTGGAGCGCATCGAAAACTATATTCAGTTGGGTGTGGAGCAGGGAGCCGAATTGGTGGTCGATGGGCGCGGATACAAAGTCTCGGATCGTGAGGACGGCTTCTATATCGGTGGCACGCTGTTCGACAAGGTTACGCCAGAAATGCGCATATACAAGGAAGAAATCTTCGGGCCGGTGCTGGCTTGCGTGCATGTTGATGACTTGGGCCAGGCCGTGGATCTGATCAATGCGCACGAGTTCGGAAACGGCGTTTCATGCTTTACCAGCGATGGGCATACTGCGCGCGAGTTTGCGCGCCGCATCCAGGTGGGCATGGTAGGCGTAAACGTGCCCATTCCCGTGCCCATGGCATGGCATGGCTTCGGCGGATGGAAACGCAGTTTGTTCGGTGACATGCATGCTTATGGCGAAGAGGGTGTGCGCTTCTATACGAAGCAGAAATCCGTCATGCAGCGCTGGCCCGAGAACATCGACAAGGGCAACGAGTTCATTATGCCGACGATGTAGCGTACTTTCGCGTCCGGCGCCAGTCCGCGGGCGATCCGCCTGTCCCTGCTAGCGTTGTCCGTCGTGCACGGATACATCGTTCACGGCGAGACCGCCGAGGCGGGAGTGCAGGCGACCTCCCGTAGCCATGCCCAGAGCAAACAGAAGCTCGCCGGCGCGCGGTGCATCCACGGCGCCCACTTCGATGGAATTGAAATGACTGCGCACGTAGGAAGCATGGATGTAATGTAGAGGCATGATCAGGCGAAAGCCGGCCGCCGCTGTGACCTGGGAGGCGGGCACCATGGCCTTGGGGTTGCCCAGCACCTCTCGCATTGCCCAGCCTCCCGCCTCGTGCCACACGGCGCCATGTTCGGCTTCGCCGTCCAAACCCACGATAGCTGCCTTGCCGTAGGCTTCTATTTTGTCTTTTCCCAAAAGGTCGGCCAGTTGCGTTGCCAAATCAAGTCCTACCTTGCGCAATGCCTTCATGAACGGGATCAAATCGGGTTCATATCGGCTCGCATAAGGATTCTTCACTACGGCATAGGCTACGGCGCTCAATAATGGTGTTTCCGTGGCCGGGCCGCCATCACTGTAAAGGGATTCGACGGTAACTGCCTTTTTGCGTATCTGAATATCCATATTTCCATCCTTTCCTGAGTGTGAGCGCCCCGTATCCACTGACGTGGATTATGAATAGGCAAATGCTCCGTTCGGCGGCTAGAGATAAGCCCCCAACCGGGCTGCCATATAGCGGTAAATTTCGGTATTGTCCGCCTCTGGGGGGAGCTGTTCGCAGGCTTGTTGCCATAGGGACAGGCAGAGATCCAGTTGAGGCGGGTTGAATCCGGCATGCTCGCGGAGGCTGGCGGCAATGCCAAGATCCTTGGCCATAAGCCTAAGGCCAAAGCCCGCCTTGAAATCACCACCATGGAGCATATGCTGCTTGGCCTTTGTTTCAGTGGCAACGTTGCGCCCACTGGAAGCGTTCATGACGTCTATGAGTACAGATAGATCGAGATCCAGCGCCTTGCCAAGCAGCAGGGCTTCGCTCATGGCCAGCAGGCCGGCAGCGTACACATAGTTGTTCAGTGCCTTCATGCCGTGCGCCGAACCCACTGCGCCGGTAGGAATCAATTTCGAACCCATAGCCATGAAGATGGGACGCATCCGTTCAACAATATCGGTAGCACCGCCCACCATGATGGCCAGCGTGCCTTCCCGTGCTTTGGGAACGCTGCCAGAAACGGGCGCATCGAGCAGTTGCACGTTGCGCTCCGCCAGAATGTCGGCCAATGCACGGGTGTCCATCGGTGAGCTGCTGCTCATGTCTATGACTGTAGCGTTGGAAGCCAGTCTATCCACCAATGCGGGATTATCCGCGCTACCCAGCAAACTCTCCCGCACGGCGGCGCCATTGGGCAGCATTGTGATAATGACATCCAGATCGGCCAACGCAGCTTCATCCTGCGCAAGATAGGGGGCGGCGTCCGGCCAGTCTCGGCGCAACCCAGCCATATGGTCCGACGATTTGTCATAGCCAACCATTTCGGTATTTGTATCCAGCCTTTTTCCAAGCAAGTTGAGAAACATGGGAAAACCCATTTGCCCTAGGCCAATAAATCCAATACGCATGGAAATCCTTGATGCGGGTGATGTAGTGATATGCAGTGCTGCGACCAAGCCAGTCTACGACAATGTGATGCCAGCCAGCTATGACATCTTGATCAATGCTATAACTTTGCGTTATTGGCAATCGCCGCGCCATCCATGCGGCGGCTCGGAGCGAATGGTGAGATTCAAGCTAAGGCAAATGGAAGTGTTCAGAGCCGTCATGATTGCCGGGTCGGTCAGCGGTGCAGCGCGTCTGCTTTTTGTCTCGCAGCCCGCGGTCAGCAAGCTGCTGGCGCATACCGAGACATCACTTGGCCTGAAACTATTTCATCGGATCGGTGGAAAGCTTGTGCCCACTTCACAAGCACTTAGCCTCCTCGAAGAGGTTAACCATGTATATGATGCGGCGGCACGTGTAGATCAGTTCGTTGACAACCTTACACGCCATCCGTCTGGCCGTATCAACCTGTGCAGCAGTCCCAGCCTGGCCCTGAGTCTGTTGCCCCGTTTGATAAAGGATTTTCTGGCTAAACATCCTGGCACCAAGATTCATTTTCATACGGCACTGATCCAGGATATACCGCAGGAACTACTCAGCGGTAAATCGGATCTTGCTATAACCGTCTTGCCAATTGAGAATCCTAATCTGCAAACGGAGGCATTGATCCGTGGCCGCATGGTGTGTGCAATTCCTCAGGATCATTCTCTCGCCCGCAGAAGCCGTGTGTCTCTCAAGGACATTGCGCAGGAACGGCTGATTCTCTATTCGCGGACCATTCCGTTCGGACGGCTCATGTTGTCGGCATTCGAAAGACATGACTGCGACGTCGTGCCAGTTATCGACGTACCCAGAGCGGAGTTGGCTTGCTCTCTGGTCAGGCAGGGCATAGGTGTAGCCATCGTCGATCAATTTTCCGTGGCCGATAACGTGTGGCAGGGGATCGTGGTCCGTCCGCTGATAGAAGAAATTCCTATTTCCGTGAGCCTGGTACGTTCCCGGTTTGGTCGCTTGTCTCCCGAGGCGGAACGATTTCTTTCCGCCGTTCGCGCCATATTTGCCTGAGTCTGCAGGATATCCTCCTTCCTATTCATTACCCTAAGTTATACCGAGGTTCATTCCGGCATAGGACAGGCAAGCCTTAGGAGGCTAGGATGGGTACGAATCAAACTTCAGGCAGGGAGACAAGGAATGAATCAAACCAGAAGACAACTCTTACAAGCTGCGGTAGTCGGCGTACCCATGCTTGGCTTGGCAGGTTTTGCCCATGCGCAGACCAGCGCATATCCTGGCAAGCCATTGCGGCTATACGTGCCGTTTGGGCCTGGCAGTGGCTCGGATGTTTACGCGCGATATTTCGGTGAGAGACTGGCCGGACGACTGGGTCAGCCTGTGGTTGTCGAGAACAAGCCAGGTGCCGGTGGAGCAATTGCAGTCAAAGCGACGACGGAGCCGCCCCGGGATGGCTACACCATACTGCTTGGCAGTAATTCGCCGATGGCTGTGAATGTATCTGCCTACAAATCGCTATCCTATGATCCGGTAAAGGATCTTCAGCCAATATGCGGCTTGACGCGCTCCATGGCTATTCTGATCGTACCTGCAGAGTCACCACTTCAAACGTTGGATGATCTTGTAGATCGCGGCCGACAGTCGCCGCCGCTAAACATGGGCACATATTCTGCAGGCTATCAGCTTGCAGCGGCACCCTTCTTGCGACAAGCAGGTTTCAAGTGGCAGGACATCAACTACAAGGGGCTGTCGCAGACCACCACCGATGTCATTGGCGGGCAGATCGATATCGCCGTGGTTGATACTCCGACGACTGTGCAGATCGTGAAGTCGGGTAAGGTGAGGGCGCTAGCCGTTACGGGCGTGGACCGTCATCCCGACTTGCCTGATGTGCCGACCCTCCAAGAGAAAGGATATGACGGCGCTGTACATTACAGTTGGACATCATTATGGGTCAAAGCGGGTACGCCTGAGAGTGTGGTGAATATTTTGTCCGACAATCTGCTGCAAATCCTGAATGCGCCAGAGTCCAGGGAGTACGTGGAGTCCCACGCAGGCGAAATCATGGCATTGGGCCCCAGGGAAATGCGGGCTTTTCAGAAGTCGGAAATTGCACGCTTCGCTGAAGCGGTGGAGACATTGGGCTTCAAGCCTATTTAAGTGCAACACGGCGAATGCGTGCTTGAACGCTTACTTGATGGGTTTCTGTGCAACGGGCGTGCCCATGTATCGCCAAGCCAGCAGAAAGGCCAGAAGCAGTCCTGTTCCCAGTATGGCGGTAGCCGTCGGCAGTGCGGTGTGCCATGCTGGCAAAACATGGAGAGCCCCTCCCGCCAACGCCACGCCGATCAACACGCCGCTCTGACGATTGGCATTGAGCGTTGCGGCGGCAATATTGGCATGCTTCCGTCCCGCAGCCTGCATGATGGCTGCCGTCATTGCAGGCATAGCAAGGCCTATGCCTGCATAATACAGGCACATGAGCGCAGTCAGCGGGAACAGCGGCAGATCATCAGGCCATGCGACCAGGACGACGCCCGCGACTATCGACACGCCTGCACCCAATAGCATGCTGGCCCGCAAATCGTAACGGCTGCTGATGCGCGCGGAGGCAAGATTGGCCAACATGCCCGCCACCATCAGGGGCAAGAGCGACAGTCCTGTGTACCAGGCGCTGAGTCCCAGCGACTGCTGCAAGTACAGGCTGACCAGGAAAAACTGCCCGTAACCAGCCAGGCACAGCAGCAATCCAACGCCGTTGGCGGCGGAGAAATGGGCCTGGCGGCGCAGTGCGACAGGGATAATGGGCTTGGCTGCGAGGCGCTCATGCGCGACAAAAGCCAGCGCGCTCAATAAGGAAATGCCGGCTGCAATCAACACATCGCAGGAAAGCCACCCTTCGTGGACGCCATTGATGAGTGCATAGGCCAGACCGCTGAGTGCCCCAATAGCAGACAAGTGGCCTGCGATGCCGCTCTCATGACGGCCGGTCGGAGACCGGCGGATATACTGCAACGTCAGGACGATGCCCAGCAGGCTGAAAGGCACATTGACCCAGAAAATACTGCGCCAACCGAAGGCGGAAACCAGTGCTCCGCCAACGAATGGCCCCATTGCGGCGGCGGCCGACACAATGGCGGTCCATATACCGACGGCCTTTCTGCGCACTGCCTCGTCTTCGTACGCCTGGGTTAGCAGGCCCAGCGATGCGGGCATGAACAGGGCCGCGCCCACTCCCTGGAGCAACCTGGCACCGACCAGCATTCCGGGTTCAACGGATGCAGCGCAGAACAGCGAGCCCAGCATGAATATGAACAGCCCGGCAAGATACGCGGCGCGCGAGCCGTGGCGGTTGGCCATGCCGCCGCCAGCCAGAAGCAGGGCGGCGAAGGCCAGTGTGTAGCCGTCCACCACCCAAAGCAGTCCCCGCAAATCCATGTGCAGCGCAGATTGAATGTGGGATGCCGCAACGTTCACGATGGTTACGTCGAGCACTGCCATCGCAAACCCGATCGAGACGGCGACAAGAGGGCCCGCGTGCAAATTGGATGATGACCGTTCGCGCATCGCGGTGGTGGCGGGCTTGCCGGCACGCAGGCCGGCGGAGGTTTCGGGCATGGACGGCTGGGAGACTGCCTGCGGAAGAACTGCGGCATTGCAGCGGGTTGAGGCCATGGCATTTCCTGTTTGCTGACTTGGCGCCGGCGCCTGCCGGCTTGACGGAATGCCATGGTAGCGATTTTCAATGATTCAAAATATCCATATACTTGCGGCATCGTGATGCAAAAATGCATTTCGAGCGAGGAGCTTGCATGGATTGGGACAACACGCGGATATTCCTGGCTATCTACCGTTGCGGAACGCTGCGCGGCGCGGCGGCGCAGTTGCTGATAGACCAGGCGACAGTCGGCCGGCGGTTGGCCAGCCTCGAGCAATCGCTGCGGGCGCGCCTGTTCCTGCGCACACCAGCCGGCTATGTGCCAACGCCGGCTGGCGAGCTTGCCTTTCAGGCGGCCGAGCGCATGGAGGCAGCGGCTCTTCAGCTGCAGCGCCAGACGCAGGGGATAGACGAGCAGTTATCCGGCACTGTGCGGGTTGCGTGCACTGATACCACCGTGAAATATGCACTGATGCAGGCTGTGAAAAGCGTGCATGCAGAGCACCCGGACATCCGCATCGTGCTGACCGCTTCGACGCAACTGAGCAACCTAACCCGGCGCGATGCTGATCTCGCTGTGCGTCCGATAAGGCCGGATAATCCCGATCTCATTACCCGCCATATCGGGCGCCGCAAGGTCGGCATCTATGCCTCGCGGGACTATTTGGCCGCGCGCGGCGAGCCCGTGCGGGGCACGGCGCTGGCCGGTCATGATGCAGTGATTTACCAGCGAGGCGTTCTGCGCAGACCGCAAACGACCTTGTGCGGCGAGCCGCTAAGTAATGCGCGCATTGTGCTTGAGGCGAACACCGGGCTGGTATTGCTGGAAGCGCTGCAGGCCGGACTGGGGCTGGGCGAGGCGGTAACCGTCCTTGCAGATGCCGATCCATTGTTGGTTCGGCTCTGGCCGGAGCGTTCGGAGTTCTACGACATGTGGCTGGTCATGCACGGCGACCTGAACCGCACGGCGAGGGTACGCGCGGTGGCGGACGCAATCGTGGCGGTCTTCGGTGAGCTGCTGGACTGACCGCAGCGCAAAAAGCGCGCGGCCAAGCCTGGTGGTGCGAGACTGTACCAAGCGCATGGCTAGAGGTGGCAGACGGCGTGAACGCACCGTTAGGGTGTAAAGTATCGTTTATTGTTACAGCTATCGTCGAGATTAACGATGAACCGCCCAATCCGCCTGGCCATCAATGGCTATGGCCGCATAGGCCGCTGTGTGCTGCGCGCCTTGCTTGAATCTTCCTATCGGGATGCTTTTCGCGTCGTCGCCATCAACGAACCCGCCGCCGACATTCCCGCCATGGCGTACCTGACCCGCTTTGATTCCACGCACGGTGTATTTCCCGGCTCCGTCGAGGAGGGCGAAGGCGTACTGTATATCAACGGCCAGCCCATCGCCGTCAGTCATGCGCGCCTTCCGCAGGAGGCGGGGTGGGCAGCCCATGATATCGATATATTGCTCGAGTGCTCGGGCCGCTTCGGCACGCGCGGTCAGTTGCAGGCATTCCTGGATGCCGGCTGCCCGCGGGTTTTGGTATCCCATCCGGCAAACAGCGCGCTCGACGTCGACTACACCGTGGTGCCTGGCATCAACGACCAAGGCTTGACCGGGCGTGAGCGTCTGGTATCCAACGCCTCATGTACAACCAATGCCATTGTGCCTGTGCTGCATGAGCTTGGACAGGCCTTTGGTGTGGAGCATGCCTTTCTGACCACACTGCATTCGGTCATGAACGACCAGCCCATGATAGACGGCTATCACCACACAGATTTGAGGCGTACACGATCGGCGATGCAATCCATCGTACCCGTGTCCACCGGGCTTGCGCAGGGCGTCGAAAGGTTGTTGCCAGGCCTGACTGGTAAAGTTCAAGCCAAGGCCATACGGGTGCCTATCCTCAATGTGTCGGCGATCGACATGATGCTGACCTTGTCGCACAATGCATCGGCGGAGGATATCAATGCATTGATGCAATCCGCATCCCAGCGTCATCCGGCGCTTATTGCTTACTCCGACCGGCCGCACGCCTCTGTGGATTTCAATCACGACCCGCATTCGGCCATCATCGATGGCAGCCAGACGCGTAGCAACGGCCGTGGGATTGCCAATGTTTTCGTCTGGTTCGACAATGAATGGGGCTTTGCCAACCGAATGCTTGATGCCGCCTGTACGTGGTCGCAGCGCCTGCATCCGCGGGCGGATGTGCTCGCAGCGGACCTCAGCGTCGGCGCATGATGCGCATCCATCACTTTCATTCAACCAATGACCCGTCTCAACGCAGGAGAGCAACACATGGCGGATACCCGCAAAGAAACCGACTCCATGGGCGAAATAGCCGTTCCGGCAAACCATTACTGGGGAGCCCAGACGCAGCGATCAATACAGAATTTTCCGATAGGCGTCGCGCGTTTCAAGTGGTCTTCGCCGGTCATCTCAGCGCTGGGCATTCTGAAAAAGGCCGCTGCCCAGGCCAACGCTGACCTGGGCGAACTGCCGGGCGATATCGCCGATCTCATAGCGCGCGCCGCAGACGAAGTCATAGCGGGCAAGCGTGATGATGAGTTCCCCCTGGTTGTTTTCCAGACCGGCTCGGGCACACAGTCGAACATGAATGCCAACGAGGTCATCTCCAACCGCGCCATCGAGCTGGCGGGCGGCGAAATGGGCAGCAAAAAGCCCGTGCATCCCAATGACCATGTCAATCGCGGCCAGTCATCCAACGACACCTTTCCCACGGCCATGCATATTGCGGTTGCCCGGGAGCTGCAAGCCAAACTGTTTCCTTCTGTCGGCAAGCTGCGCGATACGTTGGCCAGCAAGTCGGAGCAGTATGCGAGTCTTGTCAAGACGGGCCGCACCCACTTGCAGGATGCCACGCCCATCACGCTCGGACAGGAAATCGGCGGCTGGGTGGCCCAGCTTGAGTTTGCCTTGGATGCCGTCCAGGCCAATTTGCCGGGTATCTATGACCTGGCCATTGGCGGCACCGCCGTGGGCACCGGATTGAACGCACACCCACAATTCGGAGAAGCCGCTGCGCGCCGCATCGGTGAAATTACAGGATTGCCGTTCCGTTCCGCCGAGAATAAATTCTTTGCCTTGTCGGCTCACGATGCCTTGGCCAGCCTGTCCGGCGCCCTGCGCACGCTGGCGGGCGCACTCATGAAAATGGCCAACGACGTCCGTTGGCTTGCTAGCGGTCCTCGTTGCGGCATAGGTGAACTGCTCATTCCCGAAAATGAACCCGGTTCATCCATCATGCCAGGCAAGGTCAACCCCACCCAATGCGAAGCCATGACCATGGTGTGCGTACAGGTATACGGCAATGACGCGGCAGTGGCTTTCGCCGCCTCCCAGGGAAACTTCCAGTTAAATGTCTACAAGCCTGTCATGGTGCACAATGTGTTGGAAAGCATCCAGTTGATCAGCGACGCATGCTTGGCGTTCAACGACCATTGCGCGGTTGGCATCGAACCGAACATCGAAATCATTGAAGGAAATCTGGAAAAGAATCTGATGCTGGTCACGGCACTGAACCGCCATATCGGCTATGACAAGGCCGCAGCCATCGCCAAGAAGGCCCACAAGGAGAAAACCACCCTGCGGGCAGCTGCGCTGGCGCTCGGCTACCTGAGCGACGAGCAGTATGAGGCATGGATCAAGCCCATCGACATGACGCATCCCAGTTGACCGTCTCACGGCTGGGTTGGGCCGGTTTTTGCAGGAGCACGCAAGCATGACATCGCATGTACGAATACGGCGCGCCTACGATGCGCCTGAACGTATCGACGGCTATCGGGTACTGGTCGATCGATTGTGGCCACGCGGCTTGTCCAAGGAAGAGCTGCCCTACGATGCATGGAAGAAAGACCTTGCCCCCAGCCCTGCATTGCGAAAATGGTTTGGTCATAAGGCGGAAAACTGGGAGCAGTTTCGCGACAGCTACCAGACGGAGCTGCGCGCACCAGAGCAGATAGAGCGCATGAAGGCACTTATCGCCGCTGCCAAGAAGGCAGGGCAGCGCACGATTACCCTGGTCTATGCAGCGAAGGATGCGGAGCATAACCATGCCCTGATCCTGGCCGATGAGTTGAACCGGCACTATCGCTGATTTTCCGATCTGATGCATCGATTGCCGTCGCGCGGCCGCCGCTGCGGGGCGGCGGCCATACTCGTCTATACTGACAATTGCTGAGGGAGGCTGCCATGTCCAAGGCAAGAGTGCTGCTGATGTCCTGCTGCCTGCTGCTGGGTGGGTGGCTCGCAATGCATATTGCTCCCATCAGGGCAGCGGACACACCGCTGGTCCGGGTTCTGGAAGTGCGTGGCGCCATCAATCCCGCTATCTCAGACTTCATTGTGCGCGGCCTGAACGAGGCGCGCGAGCAGAGTGCGGCATTGCTTGTGCTGGAACTGGATACGCCTGGCGGTTTGGACACTTCCATGCGTGCCATCGTCCAGGCGATCCTGGCGTCGCCCGTACCGGTTGCCACCTATGTCGGCCCGGAAGGCGCCCGCGCAGCCAGCGCAGGCGCATTCATTCTTTATGCCAGCCATGTTGCCGCCATGTCGCCAGCCAGCAATGTGGGCGCTGCTTCTCCTGTATCCATCGGCATCGGCGGCGCAGGCGCGGATGAGCCTGCCACAGGCAAGCGGGCGCAGGACAAGCCGCAACACGGCGGCAACGAAGAAGGACATCCCGAAAAGCCGCCAGCGCAGACTGCGGAAGCAGGCGATCAAGATGAAGAACAGGGCGGCAGCACCATGCATCGCAAAGTCACCAATGATGCAGCCGCCTATATTCGCAGCCTGGCTCAGTTGCGCGGCCGCAATGCCGAGTTTGCGCAGAAGGCTGTGACGCAGGCCACCAGCCTGTCGTCCGCCGAAGCGCTGAAGGCAGGCGCAATCGACCTGGTTGTCGGCGGTATTCCCGAACTGCTGCGCGAAATCGATGGCCGCGAGGTCGTAATGGCCAATGGCGCCAAGCTTGCACTGCATACCGCTGACGCACACATCGAGCGTGTGGAGCCCGGCTGGCGAACAAAGCTGCTGGGCTTGATCGCTCATCCCCAGGTAGCGGTCATTCTGATGATGATAGGCATTTATGGCCTGTTTTTTGAGCTTGCCAGCCCTGGCGCCGCCTTGCCCGGCGTCGCCGGCCTCATTTGCCTGGTGCTGGGTCTTTACGCGTTCCAGATGCTGCCGGTGAACTGGGCGGGCGTGGGCCTGGTGGCGCTGGGGGCCATCCTGATGATTGCGGAGGTGTTTGTCCCGAGCTTCGGCGCACTGGGAATAGGGGGCATTGCGGCTGTCGTTGTGGGCGGCCTCATGTTGACCGACACCGGCATGCCGGGCTACGACCTTTCGCTGCCTTTCCTGGGAGGGCTGGCTGTGGCAAGCGCCTTGCTCGTTATCCTTACGGGTACATTGGCTGTGCGCTCGCACAAGCGTCCCGTCGTAACGGGGCGTGATGACATGCCCGGCCGGCGGGGCGTGGTGACTTCCGTGAAAGGTGGCACGATATATGCGCAGATCGAAGGCGAACAGTGGCGCGTCAGGGCCGAAGAGCCCCTGGCTCAGGGCGACGTAATCAAGGTCATTGCTGCGGACGGCCTTACGCTGTCCGTCCTGAGAGATTCCGAGGCCGCCGGCGGCCCAACTAACTGACGGGGGAATAATCATGGACTTAGGACTCAATATAGGCCTGCTGGTCGTAATTATCATTATTGCGCTAGTCCTGATCAATGCTATCAAGATACTGCGTGAATACCAGCGCGGCGTTGTATTCACATTGGGACGGTTCAGCAGCGTGAAGGGGCCGGGAATCATATTCGTGATCCCCATTCTGCAGCAGATGGTACGCGTGGACCTGCGCGTGATCACCATGGATGTGCCCAGCCAGGACGTGATCTCGCGCGACAACGTGTCCGTGAAGGTGAATGCGGTGGTGTATTTCCGGGTCATGGCGCCGGAAAAAGCCATCATTCAGGTCGAACATTATCTCGACGCCACCAGCCAGCTGGCGCAGACCACGCTCCGGGCCGTGCTGGGCAAGCATGAACTGGATGAAATGCTTTCCGAGCGGGAAAAGCTCAACCTGGACGTGCAGCAGATTCTCGACGCACAAACCGATTCCTGGGGCATCAAGGTCACCAATGTGGAAATCAAGCATATCGACCTCAATGAAAGCATGGTCAGGGCCATAGCGCGACAAGCTGAAGCGGAACGCGAGCGCCGTGCGAAGGTCATACATGCTGAAGGCGAGAAACAGGCGGCACAGGCGCTAATGGAAGCCGCTGAAACACTGTCCGCCCAGCCTTCGGCCATGCAGTTGCGTTATCTGCAGACATTGACACAAGTCGCCGGCGACAAGAGCTCGACGCTGGTCTTCCCCATTCCGGTGGATTTGCTGAGCGCGCTGGTGGGCAAGAAAATGGAATAGACACAGTTACAAGGAGAACGGAATGCAATTAGGGATGATCGGCCTGGGACGCATGGGCAGCAATATGGTGCAGCGCCTATTGCGTGCCGGTCAGGATTGCGTGGTCTACGACAGCCATCCAGAGGCAGGCAAAGCGCTGGCCGAACAGGGCGCAACGGCATGCGATAGCCTACAGGCGCTAGTGGATGTGCTGGAGCGACCGCGCGCGGTCTGGCTGATGGTGCCGGCTGGCGTGGTGGACAACGTGCTCGACGAGTTGATTCCCTTGCTCGATGCCGACGATATCGTCATCGACGGCGGCAATTCCTACTACCACGATGACATCAGGCGGGCAAAGCAGCTGCGCGATGCAAGCCTGCACTATATGGACGTCGGCACCAGTGGTGGGGTGTTTGGCCTGGACCGCGGATATTGTCTTATGGTGGGCGGCGATGCGCAGGCCTTTACCCGCATGGAGCCGGTCTTTGAAGCATTGGCTCCGGGTGCCGATGCGGCGCCGGCCACGCCCAATCGCCGGGACCATGGCACCGCCGCGCGCGGCTATCTGCATTGCGGCTCGCATGGCGCAGGACACTTTGTGAAAATGGTGCACAACGGCATCGAATACGGCATTATGGCCGCTTACGCCGAGGGGCTTAATATTCTGCACCGCGCCAATATCGGCAAGCAGGAGCGCGGCATCGACGCGGAAACCACGCCGCTTCGCCATCCAGAACACTTCCAGTACGACCTGGACATTCCTGAAATCACCGAACTTTGGCGACGCGGCAGTGTGATCGGTTCCTGGCTGCTAGACCTGACCGCCCAGGCGCTGCAGAGCGATCACAGCCTTGCGGGTTATGCGGGACGCGTATCTGACTCCGGCGAAGGCCGCTGGTCGCTGGCGGCAGCCATAGACCAAGGCGTGCCTGCGCCGGTGTTAAGCGCGGCGCTGTTCTCCCGGTTCGAGTCGCGCGGCAACGCCGATTATGCAAACCGTGTCCTGTCTGCCATGCGGCACCAGTTTGGCGGCCATGTCGAAAAAGACGGGGAGGCGCAAGCATGAGCAATCTCAAGCGGCTTCCCAAGGCCGATGCGCTGGTTCTATTCGGCATTACCGGCGATCTGGCCTACAAGAAGATTTTCCCGGCACTTTTTATCATGGCGACCCAGGGTAGGCTGGATGTTCCCATTATCGGCGTGGCCAGCACCCCCATGACGCTTGCGCAGCTGCGCAAGCGCATTCGCGCCAGCCTCAAGGATGCCGGGTGCGCGCGCGATAAAGCTGCACTCGATCACCTGCTCGCCTCGGTATCCTATGTCAGCGGCGACTACCGCGACCCGGAAAGCTTCCATCGTTTAAAAACGGCACTGGGGAAAGCATCTCGCCCGACGCATTATCTTGCTATTCCTCCGTCACTCTTTCCAACAGTCATCAAGGGCCTCGATGCCTCGGGGCTGGCCGGCAATGCACGGGTCATCGTCGAGAAGCCTTTCGGACGGGATTTGGCCTCGGCGCGCGCGCTTAATGAGCTCGCTTGCTCGGTTTTCCCGCGGGAAGCCATTTTCCGTATCGATCACTTCCTGGGTAAGGAAGCGATCATGAATATTCTTTACTTCCGGTTTGCCAATTCGTTTCTCGAACCCATCTGGAATCGCGACCAGATCGCCAGCGTCCAGGTCACGTTGGCGGAAAGCTTTGGCGTGGGCAGTCGCGGCGCGTTTTACGAGAGTGCAGGTTGCCTGCGCGACGTCATACAGAACCATTTGTTCCAGATCGTGGCCCTGCTCGCGATGGAACCGCCGGCGACGCAGGGCTATGCCGCGGTGCATGCTGAAAAAGCCAAGGTATTCAAGGCCATGCGCCCATTGCGGCCTGAGGACATGGTGCGCGGCCAGTATCGCGGCTACCGCAAGGAGGACCATGTGGCGCCGCGCTCCGATGTTGAAACCTATTGCGCAATGCGCCTGCACATCGACTCCTGGCGCTGGGCGGGCGTGCCATGGTTCTTGCGATCGGGCAAGTGCCTTGCGGAAAGTGCGGCGGAAGTGGTTGTCCGGCTCAAGGCCCCGCCGCAGCATCTGTTTGATGACACATTAGGCGAGCCCCCAAACTACCTGCGTTTCAGGCTCTCTCCGGGGTCGGCGGTGGCGCTGGCCGCACGCGTGAAACGCCCGGGCAAAGAGTTCGTGGGCGACCAGGAAGAGCTGGTGCTCCTTGACACCGACCCGCAGGAGGAGCCGCCCTATGCGCGCCTGCTTGCGGATGCACTGGCGGGCGATCGTGCGCTGTTCACGAGTGAAGGCGCCATTGAGGCGGCGTGGGCTGTGGTCGATCCGGTATTGCGGCATCATGAGCGGGCCTTGCCCTACGCAAAGGGTAGTTGGGGGCCGAAACAGGCTGACGCGCTCATGGCCGACTTCGGCGGTTGGCAAAATCCGCAAGTTGCCGAGGGTTCTTCCGGTTCGGGCAGGAACATCTGACATGCGCGCGCACATATCCTGCGTGCTTGCTGCCAGCCTGCAGTGCGGTGCCGCGGGCATGGCGCTGGCCGAGCAACCGGCGGCTCAACAATCGCTCCAGGAGCTACGAGGCGATGCGCCCGCCGAGACGCCACGGGTCTCCGTGCGTGCTGTTGCCACGGGCTTGAATCATCCATGGTCCATGGCTTTCCTGCCTGACGATGAAGGCGTCCTGATTACCGAGCGCGTGGGGAATTTGCGTATGTGGCGTCCGGACTCGGGTTTGTCCGCACCCATCAAAGGTCTGCCAACTGTTTATGCCAAAAATCAGGGCGGCTTGCTGGATATTGCGTTGGCGCCCGACTTCGCGCAAAGCCGGCGTGTTTATCTTTCCTATGCGGAGCCTGGCGAGGGCGGCAGGGCCGGCACGGCGGTGGGTTTCGGCGTTCTGTCCCGCGACGGCCGACGGCTTGAGCAGTTCGAGGTTATTTTTCGGCAGATGCCCAAGCTTTCCACTGGACACCATTTCGGATCCCGGCTTGTATTCGATCAGCGCGGGCATCTATTTGTGACGCTAGGGGAAAACAACCAACGTCCCACAGCGCAGAGGCTCGATCAGTTGCAGGGCAAAGTGGTGCGCCTGCTCCCAGACGGTGCCATTCCTAAGGACAACCCCTTTCATGAAGCATCGGGCGCCCGTCCCGAGGTATGGTCCTTCGGCCATCGTAATCCGCAGGGTGCCGCCCTCAATCCCTGGACTGGCCAGCTGTGGGTGAACGAACACGGTCCGCGCGGCGGCGACGAAATCAACATCGTGCGGGCAGGGGGCAATTATGGGTGGCCACTGGCCACCTACGGCATCAATTATTCCGGTCTGCCCATTCCCGAAGCGCGTGGCACCAGCCAGGCCGGCATGGTGGAGCCGGCATATTACTGGAAAGTGTCGCCTGCAATTTCCGGCATGGCATTCTACGATGCGCCGCGTTATCCATCGTGGCAGCACTCCGTGTTTATCGGTGCACTCAAGGATCAGAGCTTGATCCGGCTCGCGCTGGACGGCGATCGTGTCGTAGGCGAGGAGCGTCTTCTGACTGGCGAGGCGCGCATCCGTGATGTGCGTGTGGCGCCCGACGGCCGAGTCTATATCCTGACGGACAGCAGCCAGGGGGCGATGATGGAAGTGGCGCCGGGCGGATGAGTTCACTGTATATGCCGCAGCGCCCCGATGGCGCTGCGGTTGGCGCTGGCCTGCTTCGTGTTTTATATTTAAACCGTGTCCGCTTGCCATACGTGGCTCAACGGCGGTGTTGTATCAATCTGGAGGTTTATGGCTGCCCGTATCGAAGACTATGCACTGTTGGGCAATTGTCGTACTGCGGCTCTGGTTTCAAGACAGGGCGCTATCGACTGGCTCTGCTTCCCCCGCTTCGACGGGCCCGCCTGCTTTGCCGCATTATTGGGCAAGGCGGAAAATGGGCACTGGACACTCTCGCCTACCGCGCCACTGCTGTCTGTCGAACGCAACTATCGGGATGGCACGATGGTGCTTGAGACCACATTCACCACGAGCGAGGGTGTCGCCCGTCTGATTGATTTCATGCCTTCCACGTTCACGCATTCCAGCGTGGCGCGTATTGTGGAAGGTGTGAAAGGGAAGGTGACCTTCGATATGGATCTGATCATGCGTTTTGACTACGGGCGCACCGCCCCATGGGTCGAGCGTACAGACGAACATACGCTTACGGCCGTGGCAGGTCCCGAAATGCTTGTGCTGCACACCCCCATGCGGCTCAAGACCAGAGTGCGTCATACTTCCGCCTCTTTCACCATCGCCGAGGGCGAGCGCACGTCATTCACCCTGACCCACCAGCCTTCGCACGAGCCCGCCAGCCCCGCATTCGATGTGGATGCGGCGCTGGCGCAAACGGAGTACTTTTGGCGCGAGTTCTCAAGCCGCTGCCCCGAGGTGGGTCCATGGACTCACCTCGTGAAGCGTTCGCTCATCACGCTCAAGGCGCTTACCTATCTTCCGACGGGGGGTATGGTCGCCGCCGCCACCACGTCGCTCCCCGAACAACTGGGCGGGCAACGCAACTGGGATTACCGCTATTGCTGGCTACGCGATGCAACCATCACCTTGCTTGCTTTCATGAATCTTGGCTACTACGAAGAGGCCAAGGCCTGGCGGGAATGGCTGGCCCGCTCCGTTGCGGGGCGCCCCGATCAAATGCAGATCATGTATGGTCTGGGCGGCGAGCGCCGCCTCACCGAATACGAGGTGCCATGGCTCTCCGGCTACGAGAATTCAGCGCCCGTCCGCATTGGCAACGCCGCCGCCACGCAAACCCAACTTGATGTCTATGGCGAAGTAGCGGATGCCATGGAGCAGGCAATAAAAGGCGGGCTTCCTCGGCACCTGCGCATCGAGGCCATTGCACAGGTCATCGTGCCTTTTCTTGAAAAGGCCTGGCGACAGCCCGACGAAGGCATATGGGAGATACGGGCGAGGCAACAGCATTTCACGCACTCCAAGGTCATGGCGTGGGTGGCGTTCGATCGCGTTGCCATCGTTGCCGAAGGCATGGAGAACGGTCGGGAATTTTCGGCCAAATGCCGCCGCATTGCGGATGAAATCCGCGACGAAGTCTGCCGGGAGGCCTACGACGAGGAAATGGGTTGTTTTGTGCAGTATTACGGTGCCAAGACGCTGGACTCCAGCTTGCTGCAGATTCCTCTCACCGGGTTTCTGCCCGCCGACGATCCGCGTGTGGTGCGTACCGTGAAAGCCATCGAGCACCGCTTGATGCGCAATGGTCTGCTTCTGCGCTACGAAACCGAGCACAATGTCGATGGCTTGCCGCCGGGCGAGGGCGCTTTCCTGGTTTGTTCTTTCTGGCTTGCGGACGTCTATGTACTGCAAGGGCGGGATGATGACGCGCGGGCGCTGTTCGAGCGGTTGGTGGACCTGTGCAACGATGTCGGCCTTTTGGCCGAAGAGTATGATCCGCACGACAAGCGCATGTTGGGGAATTTTCCGCAGGCATTCAGCCATGTCGGCATTATTAACACGGCACTCAACTTGCATCGCGCCAGCTCTCCGGTTCACAACAGAGCCCATGCATGAAGAAGTTGCCGCGTGACCACAATCTGGAAACTTTGCAGGCACGCGTCACTGGGCGTGTGCAGGGCGTGGGTTTTCGTGCCGCCACGGTCAGGCAAGCGCATTTGATGGGTGTTCAGGGCTGGGTGCGCAACCTGGAGGACGGCTCTGTGGAGGTTGTCCTGCAGGGTACGCCAGACCGCGTCGATCGTCTGCTCTCCTGGCTGCATAGCGGCCCGCCCGCGGCGCGGGTAAAGGACGTTGAACACAGCACAATGGAAACGGAGCGGCGCTACGATCGTTTTGAGCAGATTTAATCTGCGCGGCGGCGAAGTTGCCGTGCAATCAAGCTCGAGCTATGGCACATAAAAACAGCCCAGGCGTTGAAATCGCTTCAAACGCCTGGGCTGTTGTTGTTTGCCGGTATAGGCTAATAGCTGCCTGGCCGCGCGTGGTGATGGCTCACTCTTCGTCGACGAAGGCCTCTTCGCGCTTCTTGCGGATGGAGGGCAGGGCAACGAGCACGATCAGGATGGCTGCGGCCACCAGCAGCCACATGGACAGCGGACGCGTCACAAAGGTGGTGAAGTCTCCGCGGGCCAGCAGCAGCGCGCGCCGGAAGTTCTCTTCCATCATGGGGCCAAGCACCAGGCCGAGCAGCAGCGGTGCGCCCTCGCACTTGAGCTTGGTCCAGATATAGCCCACCAGGCCGAAGGCGGCGGTCATGTAGATGTCGAACACATTGTAGTTCAGCGTGTACACACCGATGGTGCAGAACACCAGGATGGCCGGGAACAGAATGCGGTAAGGCACGTTCAGCAGCTTGACCCACAAACCGACCAGCGGCAGGTTCAGGATCACCAGCATCAGGTTGCCTATCCACATGGACACGATCAGGCCCCAGAACAGGTCCGGGTGGCTGCTCATGACCTGCGGGCCGGGCTGGATGTTGTGAATCATCATGGCCCCGATCATCAGGGCCGTCACGGCGTTGCCCGGAATGCCCAGCGTCAGCAGCGGAATAAAGGACGCCTGCGAGCCGGCGTTGTTGGCCGACTCGGGGCCGGCCAGACCGGCCGGGTGGCCCTTGCCGAAGCGCTCGGGATTCTTCGAGACCTTCTTCTCCACGGTGTAGGAGGCAAAGGACGAGAGCACGGCCCCGCCGCCTGGCAGAATGCCCAGGCAGCAGCCGATGGCCGTGCCGCGCATCACCGCCGGCCAGGCCTCCTTGAACTCCTGCTTGTTCGGATACAGGGTGCCGACCTTGCTGGTCAGGTTCACGCGCTTGTCGCGGAGCTCCAGGTTGCTCATGATTTCGGCAAAGCCGAACACGCCCATGGCCACCGCGGCAAAGTCGATGCCATCCTGCAGTTCGGGGATGCCGAAGTCGTAGCGGGCCACGCCCGAGTTCACGTCGGTGCCGACCATGCCCAGCAGCAGGCCGAGCAGAATCATGCAGATGGCCTTGGGCAGCGAACCCGAGGCCAGCACGACGGCGCCGACCAGGCCCAGCACCATGAGCGAGAAGTATTCGGCCGGCCCGAACTTGAAGGCCACTTCGGCCAGCGGCGGCGCAAAGCCGGCAATGACGATGGTGGCAACGCAGCCTGCGAAGAAGGAACCCAGGGCTGCGATGGCCAGCGCCGCGCCGGCCCGCCCGTTGCGGGCCATCTGGTGGCCATCGAGCACAGTGACCACGGCCGAGGTCTCGCCCGGCAGGGCGACCAGGATGGCGGTGGTCGAACCGCCATAGGCGGCCCCGTAGTAGATGCCGGCCAGCATGATCAGGCCAGCCACCGGCGGCAGCACATAGGTGATGGGCAGCAGCATGGCGATGGTGGGCACAGGGCCGATGCCCGGCAGCACACCGATCAGGGTGCCCAGCAGACAGCCGAGCAGACAATAGGCCAGGTTCTGGACCGACAGGGCGACTTCGAAGCCCAACAACAAGTGATCAAGCAATTCCATGTTCATGCGCTCCGATTAACTGCCAAGAAAGCTGGGCCACAGCGGGAAGATCAGGCCCAGGCCCTTGATGAAGGCCAGCCAGACGAAAACAGACATGAAAAGGCCGTTGATGATGGCCACTTTCCAGCTGAACACATGGCTTGCAAAGCTGGACAGGACAACGAGCAGGAAGACCGCGATGTACACGCCCAGGAAATTCAGAATGACGCCGGTGAATGTGACTGATCCGATAATGATGAGCATCACAGGCCAGTCGAACTTTTCAAGATTGACCTCTTCGGCCTTGGCGGACAGGCTGTTCAGCCCGACGAGCAAACCGAGCAAAGCCAGCAGCAGGCCCAGCCAGAAAGGAAAGTAGCCCGGACCCATGCGGGCGGCGGTGCCCATGGAATAGCGGGTGGCAATAATGGCGAACCCCAGTCCGATGGCGACGAACATGACGCCGGACCAGAAGTCCTGTTTATTTCGGATTTTCATTTGAAGTTAGTCTCTCTCTGCTCTTTGGCGAAGGTGACACAGGATGGCTGTCCTGCGGCAGGCACATACCGCGGGTTGCCGTTGAAAAGCCCTGCAATGATAGGAGAGAAGAGCCGCTGCGAACCGGCCGCTGGATTACAGGAACATTACCAAGTAGCAATGTTTGGTTCTGTCAGAGGAGAGGCTGTAAACCCATGAAAGGCTAGAGAAAGAAAGATGAAAGGTATTTGAAAGATTAATGAAAAGTTAATGTTAGGGCTAACCCGTAGATTTTCGGTCAAGCTCGCGGCAGCGTGATTACCACACGCAGCCCAGGTTGCGCATCCTCGAAACGCACGCTGCCTTCGTGCAGCGACACAATGGCTTTAACGGACGCCAGGCCAAGTCCAAATCCCCGCGCGGCGGAGTCCAGCCGATAAAAGCGCGTGCCCAGGCGGCTTCGGTGCTCGGGGGGTACGCCCGGCCCATCGTCCTGTATCGTCAGGATGGCGTGCCGTTCGCGTACAGCTGTGCCTATTCTCACCTGCGCGCCGGTACCCGCATACTTCAAAGCGTTTTCCACAACATTCACCACCACGCCAGCAAGCAGATCCTGATCGGCCCAGGCCTGTGCGGCATCGGCATTGATATCCTGGCTGCTCTGACGCGTCAGCACAATTCCGTGTTCACCCGCCAATGGTTCGAACAGTTCGACGACGTCATCCACGATATCGTCAAGACTTACCGGCTGGAAACTTTGGCGCCGCACGCCTGATTCCGCCTCGGCAATCAGCAACAGCCGCTCCGTGACCCCGATCAGATCCATGATTTCCTGCGTGGCCTTCTCGACGGCGGCGCGCCTGGCGGTGCGATCAAGCTCCTCATCCTGTACCTTGTGTAGGTCCGCCAAGACTCTGGCCAGAGGCGTACGCAAGTTATGGGCTACGGAATCGGAAACATTGCGCACACCATTCATAAGTGCCTCGATATGATCAAGCATCTGGTTGATATCGCCACGCAGCGCCGCAAACTCGTCTGCATCGTCCAGGGTGGGGATGCGGCGCGCCAGCTCGCCGGTTCCGACGCGCCGGGCCGTGTCGCGTATGGCGCCCACGCGTCGGGCCAGGGCGCGGCGAAACAGCCAGGTTCCACCGAGCACCAGAAAAAGGCCCACCACGGCAGTCAACAGCATGGCCTGCGCTACGACCTGCTTGATATTCCTGAGATCGCGCACATCGTGGCCGACGATCAGTGTCCAACCATTGTCCAGGGCCTGACGGCGCAGATAACCCTGGCGTTCGGTGCCAGCGCGTAGCACGGGCACCAGCGCCGCCTCGGTTGTGCCTAGATCGGTAAGCCTTGTGGACAAGGCATCGAGATTGCCCGCCAGCTTATTGCCCTGGGCGTCCAAGAGCAGGTACATCTCGGTTTCCACATCCGTCTGATCGGAAAGCAATTCCGTCACAGCGGCATAGAGTGCCTGCGGGCCGTTTTGATCGTAATAGCTGACCAGGCGCTGCGCAGCGCTGGATATCTGACGCGCAAACTGCGCCTGCAGCAGGCTGGCCACCTGTGTGTAGACAACCAGCAGCACAATAATAGTGATGCCCGCTGCCAGCAGGCCGTAGTTCAGCGTCAGCCGGAAGACGACCGAGCCCCACAGCCTGCGCCAGCTGCGGAGCGGCCGCCAGAGGCTCATGTCTGGCCGCGGGCGTTGCCCGAGGGCTGATTGCGCGCAGCCAGCATGTAGCCTGCGCCACGCACTGTGTGGATGAGATAGGGCGGCGCGTGGTCGCCGTCGATCTTCTGACGCAGGCGGCTGATAGCCGCGTCGATGACATTGGTTTGCGGATTGAATTGATAGCCCCAGACGGAGCCCAGCAGCATGGCGCGCGTAAGTGTTTGCTCGGGGTGCAGCATCATGTAGGACAGAAGACGGCACTCACGCGGTTGCAGCGCAATGGGCTTGCCATAGCGTGTGGCGCGCGGAACCGTCAGATCCAGTCGCAGATCCGCATATTCGAGAATGCGGTCGGACTCATCGCTGCGGGAGCGCCTTATGAGCGCTTCGGCGCGCGCAAGCAATTCCATGAGCGCAAAAGGTTTGGCCAGATAATCGTCGCCGCCCAATTTCAGTCCACGCACGCGTTCATCAAGCGTTGTCAGCGCACTGAGCACCAGAACCGGTACCTTCTTGCCCAGATTGCGCAGCGTTGTAAGGATGGACAACCCATCGATATGATTGGGAAGCATCCGATCAAGAATGATGACGTCCCAGGGCTCCGATGTTGCGCGGCGCAACCCCTCCACTCCGTCGTAGCAGACGACCGCATCGTGGCCCAGTTCGCGAAAGCCATCCGCAACATAATTGGCGTTGTCCCGGTCATCCTCGATAATCAGGCATTTCCACATTGCAATTCCTTGATGTCGCCACGGCTGGTCGCGCGCTGGATATCCGCGGCCGGCGGGCCGTGTTCGTCCCATTCATTCTAGCGGATGTCGAAGAGACCTGGCCTCCCGCCTTCAGGCCCATTCTTTCGGGATATGTCTGGAGGCTCAGTATCGGCGCTCGATTATTGCGCGTGGGCGAGAATCGACGCGACTTCCTCGTCCGAGGTTTGCGGGAAGGATTCATACCAGATACTGACAGCCTGGAAATCGGGCGGCTGGTGCAGGCATACCACTTTGTCGGCGAGCTCTTCCATGCGTGCACAGGCCTGAACGGATCCCACGGGCACGGCGACAGTGATGAATGCCGCGCCCGCCTGCCGCGCCGCCAGCACAGCCGCTTGCATCGTTGCGCCGGTTGCCAGCCCATCGTCGACCAGAATGGCTTCTTGTCCGGAAAGGTCCAGCGGCGGGCGCCCCGGACGATAGCATTGCTCGCGCCGAAGCAACTCGTCCTGTTCAGCCACTTGCACGGCTTCGATTGCTTCGCGCTTCACGCCTGCGGCGGCTATCAGGCGGTTGTCCAGCACGAGGACGGCGCCACTGGCCAACGCACCCATGGCGTACTCATTGTGGCCGGGCATGCCCAGTTTGCGCACCACCAGCGCGTCGAGCGGCGCGCCCAGTGTGCGCGCCACCTCCGCCGCGACGGGCATGCCGCCGCGAGGCAGTCCCAGAACGATAAATGCAGTTTGCCGGCCACGATGATGGAGCAAGGCATTGGCCAGCTTATGGCCGGCATCACGCCTGTTTTGAAAAAAGGTATGCATGTTGCCGTCCTTGATGCAACGATACAGTGGCTGCCGGCACCTGAGCCAGCAGGGCGTCCGACTAGGCGGGCGCTCGGTCCATGCAGGCCGAGTGCCCTGAGGGCGGCTGTACAGCGGGCATCCGCGAGGAGCACATGCCCTGGCAGGTGTTGTCCGCCGGGGTAGGGAGGGTGTACCCGGATATAATAATAGATTCGGCCTTTGAAAGGCCTTTCCTTGTATTTACCTGCGCTTAGTGCGCCAATGAGATGAAGAAACTGACTGCTGTATTGATGGTGTCCGCGGTAGCCCTGCTCGCGGCATGCGGAAAAAGCGACGACGCATCCGATAAACAAGCTGCCGCAGAGCCGGCAACGCAGACCGTGGTTGTCGGCCTGGACGACAATTTCCCTCCGATGGGTTTTCGTGATGAAAGCAACAATATCGTGGGTTTTGACATCGATATGGCGCGTGAAGCCACCAAACGGCTGGGCATGCAGGTGGAATTCAAACCCATAGACTGGAGCGGCAAAGAAGCCGAACTCAACGGCAAACGAGTCGATGTGCTCTGGAATGGCCTGACCATCACGGAAGAGCGCAAGAAGAACATCGCCTTCACGAAGCCCTACATGGCAAATCACCAGATCATCGTCGTAGCCGCGAACTCTCCCGTCCAGACAAAAGCCGATCTGGCCGGGAAGATCGTGGGGGCCCAGGAGGGCAGCAGTGCGGTCGACGCCATCAAAAAAGAGCCCGATGTCGCAGATAGTCTGAAGGAACTCAAGACTTTCGGCGACAACGTCACGGCATTGATGGACTTGTCCACAGGCCGCCTGAATGCTGTCGTGGTGGATGAAGTTGTCGGACGCTATCTTGCCAGCAAGCGCGAGGGCGAGTATCGCGTACTGGAGGAGAATTTCGGCACGGAGGACTACGGCGTGGGCGTGCGCAAGGATGACACTGCGCTACTGGACAAGCTGAATGAGGCTCTGGACGGCATGAAGCAGGACGGCACGGCCACCAAGATTGCCGTCAAGTGGTTCGGCGCTGACATTATCAAATAGCACGCCGCGCGGTGGATTATTTTCTTTCCATGCTGGGGCCGCTGGCCGAGGGCGCGCAGGTTACCCTGACGCTGTTCATCGTTACGCTGGTGCTTGCCATGCCGCTAGGCCTTGTGCTGGCTCTGGCCCGGATATCACGTTTCAGACTGCTCAGCCAGGCAGTCAATGGATATATTTGGCTCATGCGCGGCACACCGCTCATGCTCCAGATGCTGTTCATTTATTTTGCCTTGCCCTTCGTCCCCGTGATAGGCATACGCCTTCCGGATTTTCCCGCAGCCGTCGTGGCATTCGCGCTGAATTATGCTGCCTATTTTGCGGAGATATTTCGCGCTGGCATCCTGGCGGTCGATCGCGGCCAATACGAAGGCAGCAAGGTGCTGGGCATGACTTACTTGCAAACGCTGCGGCGCATCGTCCTGCCGCAGATGGTGCAGCGCGTGCTGCCGCCGCTCAGCAACGAAACAATCACCCTGATCAAGGATACGTCGCTCATCTATGTGCTCGCGCTCAATGACATCCTGCGCACCGCGCGCGGCATAGTCCAACGCGATTTCAGCACAACGCCCTTTCTGGTTGCCGCCGCGTTCTATTTGATCATGACCTTGCTTCTGACATGGATCTTCCAGTACATGGAAAAGCGCTATGACAAGTACGACCAATAGCACAGGGCCCGCTGCAAGTGGCGGGCCGCCCATGATCGTGGCGCGCGACGTGGTCAAGTCATTCGGCGACAACCTCGTGCTCGACCAGGTGTCCCTGACGCTCGAGAAAGGGGAAGTGGTGGCGGTCATCGGCCCATCGGGTTCCGGGAAAAGCACTTTTCTGCGCTGTCTGATTCACCTGGAAACCATAGACCGCGGCAGTATCGATATTGCGGGCAATTCCCTGGCGCGCCAGCACATCGACGGAAGCAGCGAATATCCCCCCGAACCGGAGATCCGCCGGATCTGCGGCAGGATGGGCATGGTATTCCAGTCTTTCAATCTATTTCCGCACATGACCGTGCTGCAAAACATCATCGAGGCGCCTCTCACCGTAAAAAAGGTGCCGCGGGATGTGATCATCCCCAAGGCCGAGGCGTTGCTCGGCAAAGTGGGCTTGCTGGCCAAGCGTGACAATTATCCCACCCGTCTTTCGGGCGGGCAGAAGCAGCGGGTGGCCATTGCGCGTGCGCTGGCGATGGAGCCGGACATCATGCTCTTTGATGAGCCGACCTCCGCCCTGGATCCCGAGCTTACCGGCGAGGTGCTGCGCACGATGCGCCAGCTCGCCGAAGAGCGCATGACCATGCTGGTGGTTACCCACGAAATGGGCTTTGCACGCGAGGCTGCCCATCGCGTGATTTTCATGGACCAAGGCCGCATCGTGGAGCAGGGGCCCGCCGCCCAGTTTTTCCATGCGCCGCAACACGAACGCAGCCGCGCCTTTCTCGGGCAAATGCTATAAGTGTGTAATGGCAACACAGAGAGAGAATCCGATGCTGACACGCAACCGCGGGCACGCAGCCAGACAGGGCCATTGGCGCCGCACCGGCCTGCCGGCATTGGCGCTGGCCGTCGCACTGAGCGCCTCGCCCTCCTGGGCCGAAACCTATCCCACAGTCATTCAGGATGCCGTTGCAAAAGGCGTGAAAGTCGTAACCACTTTTCCCGCCGCATCCGGACTGAAGGGTTGGGTGCTTCAGCAGGACGACACCTATTCCATCGTCTATACAACGAGCGACAACAAGACCTTGCTCGCCGGCACGCTAATTGATGAGCACGGCGAAGACTTGACTGCCCAATACGAGGCGCAATACGTGCCAAAGCCGGATGTGGCGAGCCTGTATGCGCAACTTGCCGACACTGGGTATATCCAGGAAGGAACGGCGGACAATCCCGCTCGTACGCTATACATTTTCGTGGACGGGAACTGTCCATATTGTCATTACACATGGATTGCGTTGCAGGCTTACCAGAAGGTGGGCCTGCAGGTGCGCTGGATCTTCGTCGATACCTTGGGTCCGACCAGCATGCCCAAGGCTCTCCAGGTGCTTTCCGCCGACGACCCGGCGGCTGCCTTCCGCAACCTGGAAGAAAATTTTGGCAAACCCTAGAAAAACAATGCCGAATATGCCGAGCAGGCGCATCCGGATCTGGCGGTCCGTGTGCGGGCAAACAACGATCTCATGCGAAAGTTTGGCCTTATGGGCACGCCAGGCATGGTTTGGCGCGACGGCGAGGGTAATATCCAGGTTCAGGCAGGCATGCCGCGCCTGTCGCGATTGCCCCAGATTACCGGTCTGCCGGAACAGAAACAGGATAATCCCGCCCTTGAAAAATTTCGCTAGGCTTGCCCACATGGATAGGCGGGCCGCCATGTCGCCCGGCATGAAGCCATGCAGTTGCGGCCCACTCGGCGCAAGGCGGCGTTGCCAGCCGGCCATGACGGGCCAAGCCTGATGATGGGCCTGGGGCTCGGTGTGCTGGTTGGTGTCATCATGGCGCTGACCGGCGCCGGCGGCGGCATTCTCGCCGTCCCTCTGCTGATATTTGGTTTGGGCATAAGCGTATCCCAGGCCGCGCCTATCGGCTTGCTGGCGGTTGGCATGGCCGCGGCATTAGGCGCCGCGCTGGGCCTGAAAGAGGGCATAGTTCGATACAAGGCCGCCACGCTCATGGCTGGCACGGGCATCATCCTGGCTCCCATCGGGGTCTGGGGCGCCCACCATGCCGACAACCGCTGGATGAGCCTTCTTTTTGCCTGTGTCATGCTCTGGGTGGCATTTCGCACCTATCGCCGCGCTGGCAGCCAGAGCGTTGGCGCTAGCGACACCGGATGCGGTCCACCGTGCATGATCAATCAGCAAACCGGTCGCTTTGCCTGGACCTGGCGTTGTGCGCGGGCATTGTCATCTTCGGGCGCCTTGGCGGGATTGCTGTCCGGTCTGCTGGGCGTGGGAGGCGGCTTTGTCATGGTGCCGGTCCTGAAGTGCTTTACCGATTTGCCCATGCAGTCCATTATCGCCACATCGTTGGCGGTCATAGCGCTGGTGTCGGTCAGCGCGGTTACGGCTGGCGCCATGGCTGGCACCATAGACTGGTCGGTCGCCTGGCCGTTTGCCAGCGGAGCGCTTGCCGGCATGCTTGTCGGTCGCCGTGTCGCGACCCGCGTGGCAGGGCCACAGCTGCAGCGCGGCTTTGCCGTGGTGGCAGCTGTTGTCGCCTTGGGCCTGATCATCAAGGCGCTTTGACCCAGCGTGCTAGACTGATTTGATGCGCAAGCGGGACTCAAGGCCTTTCTGTTGCTCCGACCCGGCGTCGGCCGTTTCATCGTCGCCTAGAACGCGCAGCGACATGGAGGCGGGATCGACTTCCACCATGGAGCCGTGCGGCACTTGTGCAGTAATGTCGCCATCGAAACCCGCCATCATGCTGATGTCGGCCATGGCAGCACCCTGAACCAATATCGTGTTCACCGTATTGAAAACAATGGCCCTGGGCGCCATGTTGCGCGATTGCATTTCGTGCAGCATCCACGCACTGGCGACGCCGCCCTTGGCGGTGTCCAGCACAAGAATGCAATCCACGTATGATTGGCCCACAAGCTTGTGGGCCGGCCTGGAAAAGATACCGCGCAGCCTATCCAGGTCGTAGCGTGCCGACAATCCATCGTGCGCCACCAGAGCCTTGCCCCGGACCTTGCGGCCCATTGCGTGCTGCGCTCGCCATACCGATTGCGTCATGTCAGTCTTCCTTCTTCCGCCGCTGCGACACAGGCCTCCATGGAAGCCAGGCGCGGCACATAACCATAACCACCCAGAATATTCACCAGTTTCGCGCTGTTGGTGGCCAGGTATTTCCAGCCCTTGGCCTCTGATATTTCCCGCGCATAAGATTGATAGAAACACATGCCTGACATCACCGTGCCGCCCGCCGCTTCGATGGTTTCTGTATAGCCAAAACGATCGGCGTCGGGCTTGACCTGCGGGCTGGTTATGGCCAGCAGCGGCACCTTGAATCGGCGGCCCTGACTGAGCTCCGCTATGCTGCGCAGCTCATACAGGCTCAATTGGGGTGCAGAGAACACCACCACATCCACTTTGTCCTGTTGCGCGTAACTGGCTTGCAATGCGTCCAGATCCTGCTTGCCGATGCGGTGCGATACAGATAGATTGTGCACATTCACATCCTCAAGGCGGGCAGCCTCAGGTGTGATGCCTACGATGTGGTACAGCGCGATTGATCCAAAACTGGCCATGGCGGCACCGAAGTGCTTGAGCGCATCGGAGCCCGGCGCAGCGTCTATTCCTTCAAGTACCGGCACTTGCCAGTAGTTGCCGGCAAGACGCCCCACCACGCCGCCCAGTGCGCCCCACTCGTTGAGGGTGCGCGGCGTCCAGTCGACCCGGATGCGCAGGGTCGACTGCCGTTGTTCAGGCAGATGGAAACCGTAGCGAGGCGTGCGTCCGGTCAGACCTGCTGCCAGGGCGGAAGGGCCGCCTTCGAAATTGGATAGTGCGCCATTGACGGAGTTGGAATAAATAACAACCCCCGTATCGCCAAATGCCACATGTTCGCCACGCGTGGCCGACAACACTGTCTGATAATTAATACAGGTGTCCGTCATGCTGACGCCCAACTTCACGAACGCATCAATGGCTCGCCGCTCAAGGTGCAGCATCCAGTCGGCCTGTCCCAGGATGTCGGATTTCGAGAAATCGGTGCCGCGCGGATCGGTGATGGTCGGCACACGCACCCTGCAGCGCCCTCCATCCCCTTCGGCGAGTTTTTCCAGCCACATGACGCCTGCCTGTCCCAGGCTTTCAGTGTCGGCCATGATGTGCGCCTGGGTTATCGGCACAAAATCCTGTGCGCCGAAAAACTCTCCCACCGATATTTGATGCGAAATCGCCAGCTTGGCACCGATGCCAAGCTCGCCAGCGAGCATTGCTCTTTCTTCTTCATTCAATCGCATTTTGCTTCAATCCATCACAAGTCCGATCTGCTGCACAACCTTGCCCCATTTTGCAATTTCCTCTTTCTGGAAACTGCCTAGCGGCACCCTCATCGGACTGACGCCGATGCTGGCCAGCTGCTTGATATAGGGTTCGGAGTGCAGGATTTTGTCTATCGCCGCCTGCAGCGCTTCCGTTGCCTCCGGCGGCATGCCGGCCGGCCCAAACACGGCCCACCAGGCCGTGGCCTCGAAACCCGCATAGCCCGATTCCGCGATAGTCGGCACATCCGGCCACACAGGCGAACGTTCCCGGCTGCTGACCGCCAGAGCACGCAGCTTGCCCGTTTGCACATGCGGCAACACCGACTGAACAGGGTCGAACATCACAGGTATCTGTCCGCCCAGCAAATCCGTGATGGCTGGGGCGCTGCCTTTATACGGCACATGCATGAGTTCAATGCCTGCCGCCGTACAGAACATGGCGCCCGTCAAATGCCCTGGCGTGCCATTGCCCGCAGAGCCGAATGGAATGGTGCCAGGTTTGGCGCGCGCCTTGCTGACCAGATCTTGCAGGGAGGTAAACCCCGAACTCGGGTGGACAACAACGGAAATCGGGGCGCTGGCTACCGAGGCGACGGGCGTGAAGCTGGTGACAGCGTCATAAGGCAGCTTTTTGTACAAGCTCTGGTTGATGGCATTGGTGCCGACTGTAGCCATGAGGAGCGTATATCCGTCGGCGGAAGATGTGGCCACATTGTCTGCGCCAATGGAACCGCCCGCGCCGCCGCGGTTATCGACGATGACTTGCTGCTTGACGATATCCGATAGCAGTTGGGCAAGCGGGCGCGCGACAATGTCCGTGGGGCCGCCGGGCGGAAACGGCACGACCAGCCGTATGGGGTTGCTGGGATAAGCGGCTGCCTTGGACGCCGACCATGGCCAAAGCAAACTTAGCGCAGATGCGGCGCCGGCAGACAGCACCTGCCTGCGATGATGCGAGTACGACATGCTTCCCTCCTGTTTATTTGATGGGGTGAGGCTGTTCGACTGCTTCGTAATGATTGGTGGGCCTGAGCGCACTGGCTATTTCCAGCGGCCCGGGCACACTCAATCGAAATGCATATCGCTCGGGCACGATATAGATGCGCATGAACTCGCAGGTGGCTCCGTCCGCGGTCAAGGATGTTCTTTCCATTACCAGCACGTTGCTGCGGGCATCGACGCCCAGGTGCCTGGCTATCGCTGTATCGGGGCGCGCACACCGTATAACGACGGATGCATGCCCGATGTGAAGCCCCAGAAACTGCTGGAGAATCTCATACACCATCAACTCTCCAGCCCGGCGCGAACCCAGCGATGCCGCGGCGGCCGGCAGGAAAGCCTCAACCACCGCAAAAGGCTGCTCATCCACGCAATAGCGGCGGCGCATGCGTACGGGCAGATCCAGCCCTTCGGGCAGGCTGCGATCGACACGGCCCGCCGATGCGGAAAAATCCAGAAGCTGGGTACGCGGCTCTATGCCAAGACTGCGCAAGGCGTCGAAAAAACCTTGTAGCTTGCCCAGGTCTTGCTGCGGCACGGGCCGCGTGACAAATGTCCCTTTCCCACGACGCGTTGTGACCTGGCCCTGGCGCGCCAGCAAGGCAATCGCCTGCCGAACGGTAATCCTGCTGATGCTGAAAATGGACATGAGCTCGGTTTCGCTGGGCAATTGCATGCCAGGCGCCGCTCTGCCAGTCGATATTTCATCGGCCAATCGTTCAGCCAATTGCTGATAAAGCGGCTGTGAATCAGCGGGATCGAGCTGGTCACGCTGAAGAAGGCTGAGATCGTAGCTATTCAGGAGTCGCTCCTGTGGGTACCGGGTATGAGGTTTGGGTAGCGCGACGAAATTTGGCTTGTATTAAGTTGTCTTAATACAAGCCAAATTATCAAATGGCGGGATGAAAGAGGGAATACGGGTTTACACGGACCTGTGCTGCCCAGACATTCGTAGCCGTGATATTCGAGTCCGGTGCAATACAGAGTTTGGTGCGCTATTTATTGCATAAGCCGGGCTTTGCAGCAATGCTGCTACGCCCGCTCATTACCCACCGTAAGGGCTCGGCCCGCCAATAGACCAAATATCGCCATCGCCAACGAAAGCGCGATGCCTATCATCAAAGCCATAGTCCAATTGTGTGTGAGGTCATGCAACTGACCGGCCAGGGCAGGGCCGCCTGCCGCCAGCAAATACCCGACGCATTGCGCCATCCCCGAGAGCGCGGCAGCCTGATATGCGTTGCCGGCGCGCAGCCCCATGAACATCAGCGCCAGCAAAACACCGCCGCCCGAACCAAATCCGAAGCAAAATACCCAGATCGATGCCCAATCGCGCGCATAGCACAGGCCCAACAGCGCAATGCCCATTAATACACCCATGCCCGATGCGATCAGTTTCTGGTCTTTCATACGGTTGACGATGGGGCCAAGAAAAAGCCCGGGTACTGCAGATGCCAACTGCATCTCGCCATGCAGCGAGCCGGCTGTAGCGGGTGAGAAGCCAGCTTCGATCAAGATGGACGGCAGCCACCCAATTAGCACATAGTACAGAAGTGAATTGATGCCCATGAACAGCGTAACCTGCCACGCCAGCGCCGAGCGCCACACTCGCCCGCCATGCGGCGGGCTTGCTGTTCCTTGTGCGGGACGGGAATGCACGCCCAGCTGAGTGATCCACATAGCCATGGCGGCCAGCGGCAGGATCAGGACGGCGCCTAGCGCGGCCTGCCAGCCAAATGCGCTACCCAGAGGGAAGGCGCTGGCCGAAGCCAGCGCGCCGGCGCCGCCCATGGCGATTGCACAAGCGGCTGTGATGGTGGGAACCTTGGAAGGAAAATCACGCTTGACCAGGCTGGGCAGCAATACATTGCCAAGCGCTATGCCTATGCCAATGATCGCAGTACCCAGATACAAGGTCCACATGGCGCCGCCTGCCCGCATGGCCACGCCTGCTGCGACCAGGGCCATGGCAATGAACAGCATCCGTTCCAGCCCATACTCACGCGCAAACATTGCTGCGAACGGGGAAATAACGCCGAATGCCAGCAGCGGCAGGGTGGTCAACAGACCCGCCTGAGCCGGGGAAAGTTCAAATGCCGACTGGAGCATCTCCAGCACTGGCGCCACGCCGGTGAATGGCGCACGCAGATTGGCCGCGATGAGGAACAGCCCGGCGACGAGCAAGGTGGAGCGCGTCAGCGCACTAGTTGTTTTTTGGTGATTCATACGCCTGTATCAAAGGTCATGTCATTTTCTCTGCCAATAAGATACCCCTAAGGCAATGAAGATAATTTAGATAAAATGACTACAAATATGTAAAACCTGCCATTTATGCAAACCAGGAAACATGTCGCTAGAACAATTCATCAAGCGGCTGGATGAAACACACAGTCATGGTCCAGTCATTGGCATGCGGGTAGATCTGACGGATCACAGCAGCGAGGCGCCGGTGCATCAGCATTATCAAGGACAACTCGTGCTTGCGCTGAAGGGTGCCGTCACGTGTGAGGTATCAGATGCTGTTTGGATGGTGCCGCCGCAATGCTCGGTATGGATACCTGGCGGCCTGCCCCACAGCGTGCGCGCCACCGCCAATGCTCGCATCTGCTACTTGTTCGTGCAGCCGGGCGCGGCAGCGCTGCCGGATCATTGCTGCACCCTTTCGATTTCATCTTTGGTCCGAGAGTTGATTCTGCATATTGCTGATGCGCCTTCGGATTATCTGGCTGAGAGCGCGACCGGCAGAAAGGCTTTCGTTCTGCTCGAAGAGCTGGCGCAAATGCCCATAGAAAGGCTGCACCTGCCTATTTCGAATGAACCGCGCCTGCGCAGGATCTCAAAAATGCTTTCGGGCAATCCCGCGGATCGGCGTACGCTGGCAGATTGGGGGAGGGTGGTCGCCATGAGCGAACGCTCTCTGGCCAGGCTTGTGCGCCAAGAGACCGGATTGACGTTCGGCCGCTGGCGCCAGCAGTTTCATCTCATTGTCGCCTTACGACAGCTTTCCTCGGGGCAATCCGTTCAGCGTGTGGCTGATGAACTGGGCTATGAATCCGTTACAGCGTTCATTACCATGTTCAAGAAATCGGTCGGCATGCCGCCGGCGAAATACTTTGCGAAACGGCTTGGCTCCACATGATTTTACAGCTCTCGCTTATAGCGGAGCCTACACGAGTTTTTGCGATATTAAGCGTTTACCCTATATTGCAATCGTTTGCATAAAAGGCACATAATCTAACCTTGATCAGCTAGGAAATTTACACGCCCAAAATTGCAAACGTTTGCAATTTTGGGCTAACCAAGAAAAGAAAGGAGACATGGATATGAGGATCATCAAACGCTTTGCATCATGTGCCGCTGTGATTGCATGTACCGCATTTTCATCCGGCGCTATTGCACAAGCGCCGCAAGGCTATCCCGCCGGGCCGGTGAGCATTATTGTGCCCTTCGTGCCAGGTGGTGCCACTGATGCGCTCGGCCGCCTCTTGGCACAGGCGTTGAATGAACGGTGGAAAACACCGGTTGTTGTAGAAAACAAACCGGGCGCGAGCGGGGTAATCGGCACAGACTATGTCGCGAAGGCCCAGCCCGACGGGCTTACGCTATTACTGGGCACTCAAACGGCATTGGCCGTGACGCCATCGCTTAAATCGCTTTCGTACAATGTAAAGACTGACTTCACACCAATCAGTCTGCTGGTAACGACTCCGTTGCTGCTATTGGCCAGTGACAAGATAGAAGCCAAGAGCGCCAGCGCACTTATCAACGATCTTAAATCCAATCCCGAAAAATACTCATATGGCACCAGCGGCGTCGGCACGTCCCAGCATCTGACCACCTTGTTGTTTCTGGATGCGATTGGCGCAAAGGCGCTGCATGTGCCTTATAAAGGTACCGGCCAATTTCTGGTTGATCTGGCGGGAGGCCAGATCGACATGGCATTCGACAATCTGGGGACGGCGCTCGGGGCAAGCAAGCAAGACGCTATACAGGCTCTGGCCATAACGGGTTCGACGCGTTCACCTCTGGCTCCTGAAATCCCGACTCTGGCTGAGTCAGGAATTCCAAATTTTGAGGCAGTGACCTGGCTGGGCTTGCTTGCACCAGCAGGCTTGTCCAAGCCAGTGGTTGACTATTTGAATTCTGAGGTCGTGGCAGTTCTGAATGATCCCAAGTTTAAAGAGAAGCTATCTGCCCAAGGCATGACCCCGCGCCCTATGTCTTCCTCGCAGTTTCGCGAGTTCATTGATGCTGAAAACATTCGCTTCGCTAATGTCATCAAGAAGAACAACGTGGTCGTAGAGTAATAACCACCAGGGATCGCAACCTCGTATGTGATCCCTCCCTTTTGGGAGCAATAATGAGTATCCGATATATCAAGGAAGGTAAAGACGATCAGGCCATCGCCGATGCCGATGCCAAGGTTCGCGCTACGGTAGAAGCCATCTTGGAGGACATTGAAAAGCGGGGCGATGCTGCTGTCAGGGACCTTTCGAAAAAATTTGATGGCTGGATGCCTAAGGACTTTCAGCTTACACAATCGGATATTGAAAAGGCTATAGATCAGCTTTCCTCACGCGAAATCGAGGATATTCAGTTCGCCCAGACGCAGGTCCGCAGATTTGCGCAGGTCCAGCGCGACTCTATGCGCAATGTGGAAGTTGAGACCATGCCAGGTGTGGTCCTTGGGCACAGACATATTCCCGTTAACGCGGTTGGATGTTACGTTCCTGGCGGAAAATACCCTATGATTGCGTCGGCCCATATGAGCGTGCTGACTGCCAAGGTTGCTGGTGTGGAGCGTATCGTATCAACAGCTCCCCCGTATCAAGGCGCGCCTCATCCCGCCATCGTTGCGGCCATGCATTTTGCTGGAGCAGATGAAATTCTCGTGTTAGGAGGGGTGCAAGCTATCGGCGCGATGGCTTTGGGTACGCAGTCCATCAAAGCAGTGGATATGTTGGTTGGACCAGGGAACATGTTTGTGGCTGAAGCCAAGCGGCAGCTATTCGGTAGAGTAGGGATAGACTTATTTGCGGGGCCAACCGAGACGCTGGTCATCGCGGACAGTACCGCAGACGCGGAAATGTGTGCTATTGACCTGCTGGGCCAAGCTGAACATGGCCCCACCTCGCCTGCAGTCTTGCTTACGACCGATGAAGGCCTAGCCAGAGAGACCTTGGTTGAAATTGAGCGCCAACTTCAAATTTTACCCACTGCCGAGATAGCGCGCGTATCCTGGAGGGACTACGGGAAGGTCATTGTATGCGACACGCTCGATGAAGCGATCCAGATCGCTGATGAGTTGGCGTTCGAGCATGTCCAGGTTCTCACAGAAAACCCCGATATATTCCTGGAGCGCATGACTAATTATGGTGCTCTATTTCTTGGGCCCAGAACGAATGTGTCGTACGGCGATAAGATTATCGGTACGAATCATACTCTGCCGACAAAGCGTAGCGCACGTTATACAGGCGGACTTTGGGTTGGAAAATTCCTAAAGACATGCACCTATCAACGCGTGACAACAGATGATGCATCCGTGCTGATCGGTGAGTATGGTTCACGCCTATGTCATATGGAAAACTTCGTGGGACATGGAGAACAGGCCAACCTGCGCGTCCGTCGTTATGGAAATCGTCCAGACCTGCCTTGGTATGAGCCGGTGCAGCCAGGCGCGTCATGATGCGCTCTGGGCATGGTATGAAAACTCCCAGCTTTCGTATTGATGGCAAGAAGGCGTTGGTCACTGGGGCCAGCCGTGGCATCGGACTGGCCGCCGCGCACGCGCTAGCCCAAGCGGGCGCGCACGTGGTGCTGGCCTCTCGTCGCGCAGTCGCGCTGGAGTCTGTTATGAATGACATCGTTGCTGATGGTGGGCTCGCGTCGGTGTGGCAGTTGGACGTTACAGACTCGAACGCAGTAAATGAAGGAATCGCTGAGCACGGTTATTTCGACATCATTGTCAACAATGCGGGCATGAATCGACCCGCCTTGCTCAGCGATCTTCTCGATGCGGATTTGAACGAGGTCATTGATCTGAATGTAAAAGCTGCATTCTATGTGTGCCGTGCGGCGGCAAATGCGTTACAGGCGCGTGGACTGCCTGGCAGCATTATCAATATTTCATCGCAGATGGGACACGTAGGAGGGCTGAAGCGGACAGTTTATTGCGCAACCAAGCACGCGCTGGAGGGCTTCACCAAGGCGCTGGCATGGGAGTTGGGCTCAAGCGCAATTCGTGTAAACACAATTTGTCCGACTTTCATTGATACGGAAATGACGCATGCCATGTTTGCCGACAATGCCTTTCGTAGTTATGTCACATCCAAGATCGCCTTGGGGCGAATCGGAAAGTTGGAAGATGTCATGGGTGCGGTCGTGTTCTTGGCCAGCGATGCATCTGCATTGATAACAGGCTCCGCCATAATGGTGGACGGTGGCTGGACTGCAGCCTAGCTGCTTTTAAAATCACTATTCAATCCGCACCTCTCGAATAAGGCGGTCAAAATGACAAAAATCGATCCCAGCGTACTTACCGTTGATCTCGTTGAGAAATTGCTCTCTGTGGATACCCCCACCATCTGCAATGCGCTAGAAATAGTTACCGGCGTCCGTAGTAATCAAGGCTTTACTCGCGGTCATTTTTTTGCTGCTCATCCCGATATGAGTCCTATTTTAGGGTTCGCCCGCACAGCAACTTTGCGCACAGCGGAGCCATACACTGATTCGGACGCGGCTATCAAGGCCAGGCGGATAGCTTGGTACGAACATGTGGAAGGGAAAGGAATACCAACCATTTGTGTTATGCAGGACATTGATGACGAACCCGGTCTAGGTGCGTTTTGGGGAGAGGTTCATAGCAATGTCCTCAAAGGCCTGGGCGTAAGAGGCGTTTTGACCAACGGCGCAATGCGTGATTTCGGCATGTTGGCGGATGGATTTCAGATCCTCGCAGCAACAGTGTCGCCAAGCCATGGGTTCGCGCAGGTAATGACAACAGGCCAACCAGTTACCATTGCAGGACTGGAAATTCATAATGATGATCTATTGCACGCTGACAGGCATGGCGCGGTTATCATTCCGCCTACGGCTCTGGAAGGCTTGCCGCGCGCAATCGACGTTATCGTTGAAAGAGAAAAACCATTGATCGCAGCTTCGCAGCGTCCTGGATTTTCAGTCGAGGATTTGAAGCTGGCTATGAGTCAAGCCGATGACATTCATTAGTTTCGCTGCCGCGAGCGACCATGCGCAAAGGAAAAACACGATCACCCGGGCGAAGTTCAGTCGTCACACTCTCTGACGTTGCTGCGCTGGCTGGTGTAAGCATATCTGCGGTAAGCCGCACATTCACGTCTGGCGCCAGTGCCGGCAAGGAAACTCGTCGCCGGGTATTGGCGGCCGCACAGCAACTTGGCTATAGGCCCAATGCAATCGCGCGTACTCTTTCGACGCGCAAGTCACGAATCATTGCGGTTGTGGTGTCTTATCTAGAAAACCAATTTTATCCCAGCGTTCTTGAGGCTCTGTCACAGCTGCTGCAGGCGCGTGGCTACCATGTTTTGTTATTCATTCGCAATGAATCCACATCCAAGGACAGTGAAACCGATACCTTTTTGTTGGAGATGCTGCAATATCAAGTAGATGGGATAGTGCTGGCCAGTACGATGATGTCCTCTGAGCTTGCGGCACATTGTCAGGAATCAGGAATCCCTGTGGTGCTATTCAATCGCACATCCAAGATGAATCAAGTCAGTTCAGTTGCCTCGGACAATATCGAAGGAGGACGG
The DNA here is from genome assembly GCF_004153445.1 of Allopusillimonas soli. Taxonomy (GTDB): domain Bacteria; phylum Pseudomonadota; class Gammaproteobacteria; order Burkholderiales; family Burkholderiaceae_B; genus Allopusillimonas; species Allopusillimonas soli. The sequence continues at coordinate 394,712 of NZ_SDQC01000002.1, read as the reverse complement.
CTTGCTGCGCGCTTGTTGCTTCGAAAAGGGGCGCGGCGAATTGCTTTCATTGCCGGCTTGGAAGATTCCTCCACCAGCCAAGAGCGTGAGCAAGGCCTGTTGGCTGAACTCAATGATAATGGTGTACAACTGTTCGGACGCCGTGTGGGCGAATACAGCCTTGAGGCCGCTTCGAGAGCAGCAAGAGGATTATTTGACGTAGCACCCAGCAAACGGCCAGATGCCGTGTTTGTGGCCAACGACCATATGGCATTCGCGGTATTGGATGTTTTGCGCATTGAATTACAACTGCAGATCCCAGAAGATGTGCAGGTGGTGGCCTTTGATAATGCGCCCCAATCAGGATGGGGGGGCTACCAGCTAACCACCATTGAGCAAAACGTCAAAGCCATGACCGAAGCTACTGTTTCCATTCTTCTTGAACAGATTTCCTCCGAGGTGCCCACACCCGCATGCCATATCGTAACTCCCGTGACGACCGTGCTTCGAAGAACCACCAAGAGCTAAATGGCAGCGAGGAAAGTGCATGTGGCTGGTGCAAGGACAAGTGCGGGGTGTCGTGGCAGATCACGCCTCGCGCCTTGATAGCGCGATTACCGATACAGACAGGGCAGCCGCAAATCGTGCACTCGAAGCCATGATGGGGAATGAAAAAAATTGATATCGCCGCGATAGAGGCAGCCCGACAAGGCTGAAAGGCGCATAGCATTGTTGCAGCAGATGACGAATAGGCTATGCATGCGGCGCCAGCCTTGGCAGCTCGATGTATGGACATATTGTTGCCTAACAGCACGGATTGCCTGATAATAAATAGAAATTATTCTCATTGTTGATTGAGAAAAGGCAGGCCAAACCATTGGTGGGGTTGCTTGACGGGGGCGGTGGACTGTCCGCTCAGTAGCCTCGCGGGGATTCTGAGTCAATGCGCGGATCACGCTCCCTGAGGCATGTCCGCTGGCGGCTGGCCGTGTAATAAGGAGAAATTTGTGCACTCACACGTTCGCGTCCTTCGGGCGGCTTTGGTTCTTTGTGTTTCCCTTGCCGCCTTGCCAGCTTGGGCGGCACCCTATGTCTGGGTTACGTCCGAAGGAGACAGCGTAGAGGCTCATGTCGGTGAATTGATTCCGACACGCCAATCCTCGCCCATGCCTGTTTTGAAAGAACCGCACGTTGTATTGGCCGACGGCAAAGACCTGCCAGTACAGGCTACTGACGATGGCTATACGGCGACACTACCTGGATCAGAGACGTCCGGCGATGCGCGTTTCACGGCTAAGTCGCTGGACAAGAATGACGTTTTAACGATTTTCGGTGCCAAAGCGGGGCGCTCGGAAACAGAACCCGTCAATGATCTGGAACTGGTTCCTACCGAACCCAATGGCGATCACTTCCGCCTCATCTGGAAGGGCAAGCCAGTGGCATCTGCAGTGGTTGGCGTACAGACTTCATCTGGGTGGCGGCGTACGCTGCATGCCGGGCCGGACGGCACAGTATCCCTGGTATCATCAGACTTCCCCGATCTATTTCCGTCCCGATACGTGCTAAACACCACGGTCAAGCTCAATGGCGAGGTGGAGTTCGACGGCAAAACTTACGACTCGGTGCGATACACGGCGACGCTGACGTTCGATGTTCCCAAACAATGATTTTGGGGTTATGCAGCCATTTGAGCACAGTGTTCCGCACATTCCCGACAGGCGTTTGCGCATTCTTCCATGCCTTCAAGGCTTTCACAACTGGCTGCACAGTCGCGACAGACTTGGCTGCAGATTGCGCAGGTTTGCTTGTGCTGACCCGTGCCTATCAGCATAAAGTGTGCGGCTGTTCGGCATATTTCCACGCAAGCCATCATGATACGAAAATGAGACGGATCCAGATGGGCGCCGCCAGCCTCAAGACAATGGTTCATTGCGCTCGAGAGGCAAGTGCTGTAACACGTCAAACATGATTCGATGCATTGCTTCTGATTGACGGGGATGGCATTCATGACGTGCTCTCCTAGGTACTAGGTAATAGGGAGCTTACATGCCAGCAAGGTCCATTCCTGATCGTCATGTGCTGTCAGGCGCGGACTATCAGGGGTCGGTTTGAAGCATAGAAAAGCATAACAAATCTGCTTCGGTTGATTTGGCGAACGCTTGACAGCGTCAGCATAATTGCGCACTGTATTAGACGAAACTGCGGAAATCCAATCGTTTAGGCCACTGAAGAACTTGTTAACCAGTCCTTGTCCGGACTGCATGCGAAAATACGCGCACACTCCCCATGCACGCCGAATTCGTCGCCAACACCATGATTGTATTGGGAGTGGTGTGCCTAGTTGTCCTGTTCGGAATACTTATATGGGACGAGTGGCGTCGTAGAAAGTAAATGGCTGAGTTATAGATTGCGAAGCATGAGGTGCGAAGAGGTGAGGGCGCTTGGTCGCAACGGAAAATTCAGGGTTTGCCACGGCTATCTGTGAGCGCCATGTAATATTGGTGCTTATCATAATGGTTGATGATATCGGCAATAACTTGGTCGGTCGCATAGCCATAGATGTCGTACCCGCGTCCACCGCGTGCTAGAAAAATCTCTGCTCGAAAATAACGGTTGCGAGGTGCGCCGTCCCGAGCGGGACCTGCAAGCACGAAGGCGGGGATGGGGGTGCTAACTGGCCGGACCTCATAAACAAAAGGAGCTGCGATATCTCCATGATTGATTGTCAGGCGTAATCCTTCCTCGCTGTTATCAATATGCGCTTCAATATGAGCGGGCTGCTCCAGTTCGGCGGCGACTGTTTCCATCGCTTTTTTCACTGTCGAGGCAATAAAATTATCCACCTGCCTTCGATCGGGATGACTGATAATGGCGCTGATGCGCCGGCGCCAGAAGCGCGCTGCTTCATTCGGTATCAGGGGTGCAGGCTGCAGCCGTGCACTCGCGATAAGTGCTACTTCGTCATTCAGCGCTTTCCAGATGCCGTAGCACATAAGCACCATGACGATGGACAAGGGCAGGGCAGCAATGACCGCAGCCATCTGTACGGCACCAAGGCCGCCCGCCAGCAGCAGGCACGCTGCCACCGCACCACACACCAATGCCCAGAATATACGCAACCACAAAACAGGCTCCTCTTCGCCGCGAGACGTGATCATCGCGATGACCAACGCACCGGCATCTGACGCAGTTACAAAATAAACAGCTACCAGCAAACCGGTCAGCCATGCCAGAAACGTGGACCATGGCAAATACTCGAACACCGTAAACAGAGCAATTGGCATATTTTCGGTAACGGTTGTGGCAATGCTGCCGTGCGCCACATTCAGATCGAGCCAAATAGCTACATCACCGAAAATAGTGAACCAGATGAAACTGAAGCCAGCTGGCGCAAAGAGTACGCCCAACAGGAATTGACGAATAGTCCGACCGCGCGAAATGCGCGCGATGAAAAGGCCAACAAAAGGAGACCAGGATATCCACCAGCCCCAATAGAATAATGTCCAGGTGCCTACCCAATCGGTTGGTTCGTAGGCATAGATGTGAAAAGTACGCGCCACAAAGCCATTTAGGTAAAGCCCGATGTTCTCGACCAACGCTTGAAGAAGAAAACGGGTAGGGCCCAGCGCCAGGATCAGAAACATCAGAACAAAGGAGACGATAATAATCATCTCGCTCAGGCGCCTGATGCCGTTATCCAGTCCCGTGGCGACGGTGGTGGTGGCCAGAATTGTGACGATCCCGATCAGGATGAGCTGGGTTTCAAGGTTTTGGGGTAGTCCGAATAGATAAGCCCCCGTGGCATTCAGCTGTGCCACGCCCAACCCAAGCGATGTGGCAAGGCCGGCCAGGGTTCCCACCACGGCGAATATATCGATTACATCGCCGATGGGGCCATTGACTTTATCGCCAATCAAAGGGCGAAAGGCAGAGCGGATGACGAGCGGTTCGCCCTTGCGGTAACCGAAATAAGCCAGCACCAAGCCCATGACGGCATAGATAGCCCACGCATGAACGCCCCAATGAAAGAAGGTGATTTCCAATGCATCACGGGCGGCCTGGGCGGATCGGGCTGGGGCATCCGGTGGAGCCGAAAAGTGCATGATAGGCTCAGCAACCCCATAAAACACAATACCTATGCCCATGCCCGCACTGAACAGCATGGCTACCCATGTGCTATAGCTATAATCCGGAACAGCGTCATCCGGCCCCAGTCTGACCTTTCCAAGCGGGCTTATCGCAAGAAATAGTAGAAAGATGACAAAACCGCCGACGGCCAGCAGATAAAACCAGCCAGCCTCCAGAATGATCCAGTTGTTGGCCTGTTCGAATAAGGTTGCAGCGGCATCGGGAGCTAGGCTGGCATAAATGATCAAGCCGATGGAGATAATGGCCGAGCCATAGAAAGAAAGCGGAGAAATGCCTCTTAGTGGCTGCTTCATTGAGAATCCTAAGCTGATGACAGTAGCGCACAGAACATATTTTTCTGCAGTATAGCGTCCGCTAAGGCTGTAAAGGCAAGGTGTTTGGGGTTCCCCCGTGCGTGTATATCGACGCGCCAGAGGCGTAGGGCGCGTTTGATCATGTTGATTGCCTGCTACGGGGTTCAATATGGTACTTTACATAATATACATTATGCGGATTATTGGCCAAAGCAAATCGCCACCCTTGGCGTTGCTCAGTCCCACGACTGTATACGCTCCCTTGTCCGCTTCAGTTGACCATGGAGCTGCTTGCGTTGGACCCGGCGCTGTTGCGAGGCTCTTGTGGGCCGCGTCGCCCAGCGCGGACGCTGCTTCTTCAGCCCGCTGCGCAGCAGCGAAATCAATCGTGCAACAGCGTCGGCTCGATTCAGCGCCTGACTGCGGTGTGTTTGCGCCTTGATGACGATGATCCCGTGCTTGGAAACGCGGCTGTCGGCCAAGGACAGCAAGACGCGCTTGCTGTCCTCTGGAAGGCTTGATCGGTTTATATCCAGGCGCAGTTGCACGGCGCTGGATACCTTATTGACATGCTGCCCGCCTGTTCCCTGCGCCCGGATCATGGAGAATTCAAGTTCGTTCTCATCCAGGAAAATATCGTCGCAAATCGGCAGCATGAAGACAGTGTCAGGTGGTCAGCCTGGCATCCATGGTTATCTTGGTATTGAGCAGTTTTGATATAGGGCAACCGGCTTTCGCCTGATTGGCTATCTCGCTGAATCGGGCTTCGTCGATGTTAGGAATACGCGCCTCGACCGTGAGATGGCTGGATGTTACCGCAAAGCCGTCCGCTACTTTGTCCAGCGTGATTTTGGCCGAAGTGCGGATTTCATCAGGCGTGAAGCCGGCCTCGCCAAGCATAAGAGAGAAGGCCATTGAAAAGCAGCTGGCATGCGCTGCCCCAATAAGCTCTTCCGGATTTGTGCCCTGACCCGATTCAAAACGTGATGCAACGCCGTAAGGCGCATTGTTCAGCGCACCAGTCTCCGTGGAGATGGTCCCGCTGCCATCCTTGAAACCGCCTTTCCAGACTGCAGATCCAGTTTTTGTAGTCATGTGTTCGACTCCTATGACGCGTTGAGAAAGTGCATGCTCGACCCAGCAAGCTGCATGCCGGACACTGCACTCGTGACAGATAGCATGACCATAACCCGGCTGATGCGGCCGGCAGGGAATATCTGGGACTGTAACAGGGGTTTGTTTCAGATGCCGTATCTGGCCAGTATGTCCTGATCTGGGTCGCAACCCAGGCCGGGGCCATCGGGAATGGTGATCGTTCCCATGCCATCAGGCATGCCGCGGCCGCCGAAAAGCGTTGCATCCAGTTCTACACCGAATATTTCGATGCCATCAATGCACCTATAGGCGCTTGCCATCTGAAGCGTAGCCAACAGCCCGGGACCAAAGTATGGGCTGTGTGGCGCTACTGCGCGCCCCAATTGAACAGCCGCCTCGGCGACGGCAATGAATTCAGTAATCCCCCCTGCTTTTGTGATGCTGGGCTGATAATAATCCACGACGCCTGCGTGCAAAAGAGGCATGAAAGCTGAAGCGTTGGCAACATTTTCACCCAACGCAAGGGGGACGTCTTCTACTGATTTTCTTAGGCGCATAATGCCCTCGATGTCTTCGGGCGGCCATATAGGTTCCTCCAGCCATTTCAGCCCAAATGGCTGAAGCAGGCGCGCCTGGTGAATTGCCTCGTCAGCAGGCCAAGCGCAGTTGACGTCGAGCATCAACGCCACATTCGGGCCCGCCGCCTCTCTTGCGGCTGCAACGGCGTCAATCGCAATCTCATGCAACTTCAGCTTTTGATAGCCCTGCATAGCGGCTCTTTCGGTTGCTCGTGCCACCACCGACGGCTCGATCAAACGCATGAAGCTCTTGTAGGCAGGCACCGTTGGGCGTGGATGATCAATTAGCAGCCTCCCGACGGAAACGCCGGCATATTTGGCGGCCAGGTCCCAGAGTGCGATATCCAATCCGCTTAACGCATAAAAAACAGGCCCACTGCGGCCGAACAGATGAAGGGGCTTTTTCAACCTGTCCATGAACTCTGGAACGTCGTGCAGCGCTCTTCCTGATGATGCAATGGATTTAAGTGACATGGCCTGGCCAATGGCCAGCGGCTTGACTATATCCAGCATGGCTGTTCGAGTGGCTGGTATCGCGTTGTACCCGAATGCCTCGCCCCAGCCAGTCAGGCCTTCATCCGTCGTGACTTTGATGAGAAGAAAGGACAAGTCGTGCCAGATGGTGCCGCCAAAACCCGTGGCCGCGCCGTCGTGCTGATATGGAATGGCGACAACAATTGTTTCTATATCGATTATCTTCATGTCACTCTTGCTCCGAAGCGGCGCCACCCAGATAAATGCGCTGAATCAGATCGCCGCTTCGAACCGACTCGACTGTCCCCTCCCCTCCTATTTTGCCGTTCTCCATCAGATAGCAATAGTCCGCGAACTTGAACGCTTCCTTGACCAGTTGCTCGACCAGCAGAACGGCTGTGCCTTGCCGGGTTAATGTCTTGGCAACCGTCAGAATACGGTCTATCACCAGGGGAGCAAGCCCTCCCGATGGCTCATCAAGCACCAGCAGTTTCGGCTTTGCGGCTATGCCCTGCGCGACAGCGAGAATCTGCTGTTGTCCGCCACTTAACCTGGAAGCCAATTGATGCCTGAGATCGGCCAGTTCGGGAAATATCTCCATGGCTGATTCCACTGCGGCCTTGTCTCCATGGGGGTTCTGTGCGTATGTGCCCAGCATCAGGTTGTCCTCTACGCTCAGCGTGGTAAAGACGCGATGGCCTTCGAGCACGTTAACCAGTCCCATCCGTGCCAGCGCGCGTGCATTGGATTTCGTCACATCTTGACCCAAGAATCGTATTTCGCCACCCTTTCTCTGGATAAGGGCGCCAATCGCATGCAATGAGCTGCTTTTGCCCGCACCATTGCGGCCAAGCAGCACGACGAACTCTCCTTCATGCACGCGCAGATTGGCGCCGTGAACCACCTCCGCTTTGCCATAGGCAACCGTCAAGCCGGTGACGTCAAGCACGATGGGAGAGGAAGCATGGGGACGTTGATCATCCATGTCAGGCTCCAAGATATACGCGAATGACTTCTGCATCTGCGCGCACAGCTTGCGGTGAGCCGCTAGCTATTTGCTTCCCAAGATTCAAGGCTGTCACTCTATTGCTGACCCGAAATACGAAGTCTGTATGGTGTTCGACAATCAGCACACCCAACCCCGCATCGCGCATGGCAACAACGATATCGGCCAGACGTTCAATTTCCGTTTCCGTCAGGCCGCCCGCCGGCTCATCAAGAAGTATGAAGCGCGGCTGCATGCACAAGCCGCGTGCAATCTCAAGAAATCTCTGTTCGGCATGATCAAGCAGCCGCGCCGGCTCATCAATGATTGCTCCAAGCCCGATGCCATGCAATATTTCTTCCGCACGGCTGCGCAGCCTGCTTTCCTCGCGCCGCGCTTTGGGTGTAAAGGCGCCGATTTGCAGCATATTGGACTGCGAATCCTTCCAGCATCCAAGCATGGCATTATCGAGGGTGCTCATTGAGCCAAGCAACCGAGGCTTCTGAAATGTGCGAGAGATACCTGCATAAGCTCTCTGTTGGACAGTCTTTGCTGACAGATCGTCGCCATCGAGTGTTATGGAGCCGCCGCTCAGGGGATAGTAGCCGGACAGCAGATTCAGCAAGGTTGTCTTTCCGCTGCCATTAGGGCCGATCAGCCCATGTATCTCGCCCTGGCGCAATGAAAGCGACACCTGATCCACTGCCAGCACGCCACCAAAATGCTTGCTGACGCTCTGCAATTGCAACGCACTCACTTTGATTCCTCCGATGCGTCATGAGCATTGGGCGTCACGGCGAGTCCAGTAAATTCGTTGCGATCCTGCTGCGTTTGCCCACGACGCAGAGCAATGGCGCTCGCAAGGCGATCAAGGTCTGGTGCGACAACTTGTTTTACACGTTTGCCAAGCAAATATTTTTCGCGAAAGATGCGCACTACGCTGCCGATGCCTTCCGGTACAACCAAGACCACCGCCAGCAGCAGGATGCCATAGAAAAACTGGCTCCATCTCGCCAAGGATCCCATCAGCTCAGGCAGCGCTGCAAGAACAGCCGTGCCCAGAAGCGGCCCCCAGATCGTGCCGCGGCCGCCGATGACGATACAAACGAAAAAGAAAAGGCTGAGCTCAAAGACAAACGTCTCGGGCGTGATATAGCTCTGAAGAATGGCAAACAGCGCGCCAGATATTCCCGCGGTAACGCCGCTGAACGCAAAAATGCTGAGCTTGATGCGGAAAATTGGAACCCCGGTAGCCGCGGCGGCGACGGTGCTGTCGCGTACCGCAATCATTGCCCTGCCCCACATATGACGCGCCAGGTTCCAGGTAATCCAGGTAATGACGGTTGCAAATCCCAGCACCAGCCAATACAGGCCGTTGGGGCTGTCGAATGGCGCCGAAAAAAATGGCACGCTCAAGCCTGCCCCGCCTCCCGTCAGGCTGTCCTGGGCAAGGCTGAACTCCGTGACCATCAAGGTGAATGCGATGGTGGCCATTGCAAAATAGAATCCCGGCAACCTCAGCGATGGCAACCCCAGCAGGAACCCGCATAGCCCTCCCAGTGCCCCAGACGCGGCAAGCGCCAGCCAGGGAGCGATGTCGTAATGCCCGGTCAATATGGCATAGCTATATGCGCCAATGGCCAGCAGGCCAACGTGGCCCACGGAAAGTACGCCTGTATAGCCGACGGCGAGATTCAGGCCCGCATTCAGTATCCAGTAAATGCCGATAAGCGTCAGAATATGCAATTGATATGGATTGCCAACCGCAAATGGCAACGCAGCCAATACAGCCAGAGCTGCGACAGGAATGACGATATTGCGCGTAGCGGCCATGTTCATACCTGCCGTGTCTGTTTGTTCCCGAATAGACCTTCGGGCTTAAGCAGCAGGAAGGCCATCAAAATACCAACAGCAATAGTCTGCTGATATTCCCCGCCAAAGAAGTATGTTGCAAATGTCGACAACATGCCCAGCGCCAAGCCACCGATGATGGCGCCCAGATTGCTGCCCATGCCGCCCACGGCAAGGGCAATGAAACCATAGAGGGTCAGACTCAGGCCCAGCGCAAAATAGGCAAAGGTCAGTTGCCCGGCCGCAAATCCGACCAGGCCCCCAAGCAGCCCCGCCATGCCATAGGAAAATGATCGGACTCTGTCAGTGGAAATGCCGCGCGCGCGTGCGGCAAAGGGATCCTCCGCCACAGCAAGAAATACTTTGCCGTAGAGGGTGTGGCGATAAAACCATTCCAATGCCAAAGCAATGAGAATGACTGCAGCAATCGGCAGCCAGAATTTCTGGTCCCAGGGTCCGGCCGTGAAATCCTGGTCCAGCAGGCGGGGGAAGGCGCGGGGCTCCGTGCCCCACCAAAGGGCTACGGACTGCTGGACAATTGTGGCGAGCGCCAGGGTGCTAAGTAGCCAAAGGTGCTCTTCCGATCGCGCCAGAATGCGGCGTACCGCCAGTAGTTCCGTAAGCAGCCCGAAGACAACGGATACCAGGATGGCGCCCGCGAGCCCCAGGACGATAGGTTGGCCCAGATCGGTAATCAAATAGGCACCGGTCACACTGCTCAGCATGAATAGATGCCCCGTTGTAATGCTCAGCACTTTGGACGTCGAATACATCGCGTTATAAGCCAGTGCCGCGCCTGCGTAGAGTGCGCCCACAGCCAATCCAGTGACAACGACCATCAGCATGCGGAACCCCTCCCATTGCAGATCAAACAAGAAAAACCGTGTGCCCCAGCCGAAGGAGACTGTTCTTCGCTTGGGGCATGCCGACCTTACTTGGGTGCAGCGAGGAAACTGCCGTCCTTGAAGGTATTGGCCAGATTCATTTGCATGGCGGAATCCGGAAATCCATTGTGATCCTGCGGCGTCCATGTGTAGTTTGCGTACACGCCGGGAAGATCCTTCGTGGATTCCATCAGTTTCTTGAATTCATCCTTGTCGGTTCCGCCCGTCTTCTGCACCGCATACTCGATTGTCTTGACGCAGTCGTAGCCCAGGGCAACCCACCAGAACGTGAAGTCGATCTCTCCGCCGCCAAGTTTGGGACGGAGTGCTTCCATAAGCTTGTGTGTGGCAGGCTGGAAATTGCCGTCCTTGTCGTAGGTGGTGCTGACATATCCTGCGGCGAATACATTGTCCCAGTACTCGGGTTTGTTCAGCAGATCTCGTATGGGCGAGCCCATGAGTGCGGGGTGGCCCACGACAGGCACATCCCATTGGCTATTGCCGCGAGCATTGAGTATCCGCGCCAGCAGACCAGTCGAGGCTGACCACGGCATGATGACATCCGCGCCGGCTTCCCTGGCCTTTTGAATCTCGTCCGTGACATTGGTCTTGTTCGGGTCTATCAGTACCGAATAGACCGGCTCGATGCCCTGCTCTTTTAGCAGCGCCTGTGCACGTTTGGCGGAGGATGCGCCATACCCTGTCGTATCCCCGATGACAGCGATTTTTTTGCGTCCCAAATGCTCTGTGGCGTACTTGTTGGCCACACTGATCCATTGCGTGTTGGTGTTGATCAACCTGAAGGCATAGGGATACTTCTTGGGATCAGTGAGCGAATCGACGGTGCCGATAATGAGATTGGGGATGCCGGCACGAGTCAGTATGGGCACTGTTGCAAGCGATTCGCCAGAGTTGACTGGGCCGATGACAAAATCCACTTTCTCGTTATAGGCAAGCTCTTTGGCAAAATTGACGGCCTTGGTGGGGTCTCCCATTGTGTCGCGGGTAATCAGCTCAAGCTGGCGGCCGTTCACGCCACCAGCGCTGTTTATCTGATCAACAGCAAATTGCACCCCTTGGTTTTCTGCGATTGCCGCCGAGGAAAGCGGGCCGGTCAATGATGACAGCCAGCCAATTTTTATGGAGTCGGCTTCAGCATGGGCGGATCCCATGCCTGTTGTCAAGGCCAGCGCAGTGGCGCCGCAGACAGCCAACCGTTTCAATCCACGCATCTGATTCATCGTTGTTGTCTCCTTCTTCATGATTGCCGACGAGCGCCACGGCGCAGTTCGGCTTAAGTGTCATTCTTGACCTGGTAGGATTCCAGTGCATCCCAGTCGAATGAAAATCCGGTTCCGGGACGGTCGGGCATAAGGACCGTACCGTCGTCCTCAATAGCCAGCTTCTCTTTGAAAAGCGCGGAGAACCACGGCATGTGCTCGCACCAGGTCGCGTTCGCCGACGCGGCAACGACATGCAGGCTGTGCTCGGTGAATATATGGGGAGATACAGGCGTGTCGCTGGCTGCCAGGTAGCGCACGGACTTCATCATTTCGGTGTACCCGCCCATGCGCTGTAGATCAGGCATGAAGACGGTGGCCGCACCGGCCTGATGCATCCGTTTGATGCCATATCGGGTGTACTCGGTTTCCGCACTCGCTATTGGCGTATCCAGCTTGCGCACGAGCATCGCTGCGGCCTCGTCGTTCCAGGTCGGCACTGGCTCCTCGAACCAGGCGAGGTTGAAAGGCGCCACGGCACGCCCCAGTCTTAATGCCTTGGCTGCATCCAGCCCCTGGTTCGCATCCGCCATGAGCGTGATGTCGTCACCAATGGCTTCCCGCACCGCGCGGACGCGCGCCACATCTTCCTCTATCGATCGCATTCCCAGCCGCATCTTCATCGCGCGAAAGCCCTGCTTCAGAAATGCGCGCGCCTCCGTACGCAGCTCATCAATACTGGACGACAACCATAATCCGGCGCTCGCATAGACGGGGACACGTTCCCGGCAAGCGCCAAATAGTTTGTACAATGGTCTGCCCGCATGCTTGCCGATGATGTCCCAGCAGGCAACGTCAAGCGGTGTATAGGCAAGTATGGAAATACCGCTCTGCCCATAGAAGTTGCTGCTTCGCAAAAAATCCATCCACAAGGCCTCCACATCGTGAGGATCACGGCCTCGCAGCAGCGGTTCCATGGATTGCGTGAAGCGGCTTATTGCTTTTAAGCGCTCAATATCAAAGCAGAAGCCATAGCCCTCGCCTGTGATGCCTTCGTTGGTGTGGACTGTCACCAAGAGACAGCAAACGGTGGAAATCTGATGAATGGAGGTCCGGAGGGTGCGCTCCAAAGGCAAAACAATCAGTTTTGTCTCAAAACCGGTAATCGAGAGACCGTCTGACATAATGCTCCCCTGCAATGACGGCGCGGTCATATTGCAATGCAACACCAGGCAGACTGTGGTGACGAGCGGTGACCTTGCGTCGGTATATGCGTCTTACTATTCCTGAAACCGCAAGGTCCAGTCTAATACTATTTTCATCATGTCTGATACCGATTGCATATCACATTGGTGCGTGCCATGCCCTTGATTTTGCTGCTGATCCCGATCCTGTTCGGTTTCGCAATCTATGGTCTAGTGCGCCTGCACGAGCATTTCACATCCATGTATGGCTGGCCTATCGGCATCATGGCGGTGCTGGCGGCGGTGGCGCTGGCCTGCTCGCCCTTCGTGCTGGCGATCCTTCGGTATCGCCGTTTCCATGGCGTCAAGATCGGAGGCCAGCGTGTACTGACGCTGTACGCGAGCTGGGGAGAATTGCGTCTGGATGCACTGTCGAAACAAGGTTCAATTGTGCGCGGATCCGACCGTACCGATTTTATTTTTGCGGATATCGGCAGCGCCCATGCTGTCCGGAACGATCAGGGCTGGAGTCTGGTAGTGACGCTGCATCATGCCGCGCAAAAGGAATGGCGCCTGCCCATGCCATCGGCGCGGGAGACGCGCAGGTGGGCACGCATTCTCTCTTACGCAGCCGCGCAACAATTGTGATGGCCTGCAAGTGCCGCAGGTGATGATGCAGACATCAAGCCCGGACTTTGGCATCGCAGGCGGTGGACCTCATATGCAGGATGCGCGCTCTACACCTTTTCCAGGTTTCCGGCATGAAGGCCACACTCCTTGGAATCGGACGATTCCCACCACCATCGTCCCGCGCGCAGATCTTCTCCGGGTTTGATCGCACGGGTACAGGGTTCGCACCCTATGGACGGGTAGCCTTTGTCGTGCAGGGCGTTGTAGGGAATACCGAAATACCGGATTGCCTCCCATACATCTTCGTGGCGCCAATACGCCAGCGGATTGAACTTGTACAGGCCGAATACTGCATCGTCTTCTTCAAGAGGAAGATGATCGCGCGTAATGGATTGCTCGCGCCGCTGCCCCGTTATCCATGCTCCCCTACCCTGCAAGGCTCGCTTGAGCGGTTCAACCTTGCGCATATTGCAGCATGCTTTGCGCAACGCGACGCTTTCGTAGAAGGCATGCGTGCCATGCGCCTGGACGTGTGCGCGCACCACTTCGGCCTCGGGCTTCCATATCTCGATACGCTGTCCGTAGCGCTGCGTTATGGCCTCGATGACATCCAGCGTTTCCGTATGCAATCGGCCGGTATCTAGCGTAAAGATGGCGAGCGGCAACGATCGAGAGAGGATCGCATGCGTCAGCACCATGTCTTCGGCCGCCAAGGACGACGCGAGCGCGGCATTGGGATAGCGTTGAGCGATGTCGGTCAGGTTGACGCACAGCGTCTGCCAGAGAATTTCAAGGCTGCTATCCTGGCGCAGGGTGTTGTCAGCGAGAATGGTCATGCCGCGCCTCTTTCCGCGCGGGCATGTGTTTTTTTCGCGTTGACAAAGATACCGCACGCCGCAATGCGCGCCCGGCTGGTTCGAGGCAAGCTCTGCATGACAACTCCATCGTCTTCTGATTCGAGCCATCATCTTGCCTATCGTGCGCAGCAAAAGGAACTAATCGTTTTTCTATTGCTTATGCCCTGCCGACATAATGGCGCGATGTGAATACCTCGCCTGCGCTAGAATAAACGCACGGGCGCAATGCATCGCGCTGTTGCCAACGCTGTATGTGTGTCATCGTCAAGGAGTTTGACATGGCCAATTACGATCATCCTGCCACCCACCATCACGACAGCCTTGCCGCCCTGCTCGCCAGGCTGGGCACCCAATGGGGCTGGTTTGCGGTACTGGGCGGCGTATTGCTGGCGCTGGGCCTGATAGCGGCGGTTCATATTGTTGTAGCCACGCTCGTCAGTGTGTTTTATGTCGGTATCGTTATGATGGCGGGAGGCATATTCCAGCTCATGCACGCATGGCGCATCAAGGCTTGGAGCAGTTTCGTGTTCTGGAGCATGGGCGGCCTTCTTTATGCTGGCGCGGGTATTCTGGCCATCATCAACCCGCTTGCTGGCGCGCGCATCCTCACGCTGCTGCTCGGCGCCGTCCTCACTGGCGCCGGTGCTGTCCGGTTCTGGATCTGGTTTCGCAATCGGCGGCATCATCAGTGGCAATGGCTGGGACTTTCGGGCGCGATCACTTTCTGCGCCGGCTTGATCGTAACGGCGGGTTGGCCGGGCAATAGCATATGGATGCTCGGTCTTTTGCTGGTTTTCGATCTCTGCATACAGGGCGGATCGCTGCTTCTGCTGGGCTTTGCATTGCGCAGGCGTCACCCTCAAAATACGGTATAAGCCCTAGCGAACATAACGCGTTGCGTGGATGGAGAGCGCTCCATGCACGCAAGCGCGGGCATGGGATTTGCCATTCGGCGACTGTCAGGCGGTGTTGGACTGGCTTGTCTCTGGGCGCGTTGGCCGTTATTTTACAGATGACGGAATCGCGCCGGTTTTCGAGGGCATGTCCTCGGCCATGGACAGTGCCGCTGAGCGCGTGGTGGATTTCCCGGAGCAATTGATGAAATATGTCGACTATTACAAGATTCTAGGCGTTGATCGGGACGCCAGCGCCGCTGATATCAAGAAGGCTTATCGCGCGCTCGCACATAAATACCACCCCGACGTCTCCAAGGAAGCGGGCGCGGAAGAAAAATTCAAGGAAGTCGCCGAGGCCTATGCCACCTTGAAAGATGTCGAAAAACGTGAAGCCTACGATCAGTTGGGCCGGCATCCGCAGGGTGAGGATTTTGTTCCGCCGCAATCCTGGCGACAGGGTTTCGGCGCGCAAGGCATGGATGACTTTGGCGATGTCGATCTGGCCGATCTGATGGCGGCGTTTGCAGCCGCTCAGCGTGAGGGGCAGCGTCAGCAGGCGCAGCGCCCGTTTCGCGGCGAGGATTTCGAGATTGCGCTTCCCGTCACTGTGGAGCAGATCTACGCTGGAGCCGAAACCGAGGTAAGCGTGGCACTGCCTGAGGTCGATGGGCAGGGCTTGCTACGCCGAATTCCCCGTACATTTCGTGTGTCCATTCCCAAGGGTGCCGCCGATGGGCAGCGCTTGCGTTTGCCTGGAAAGGGCGGCGCAGGCCTGAATGGCGGCAAGCCTGGCGATCTATATATGGTCATGACATTGCAGCCGCACCGGCTTTACCGGGTCGACGGGCGCGATCTCTATGTGGAGCTGCCTTTGGCGCCATGGGAGGCGGCGCTTGGCGCCAAAGTACAGGTGCCCACGCCCGGCGGGCCGGTGGAACTTACCATACCGCCAGGTACCACATCTGAGCGCAAGCTACGTCTGGGCAAGCGAGGCCTACCTGCATCCTCTGGCGCAGCCGGCGATCTCTACGCCGTCGCGCGCGTCGACGTGCCACGTTCGCTCAGCGAGCGTGAAAAGGCACTGTTCGAGCAGCTTGCCGAAACCTCTGGGTTCGATCCACGCGCGCAACTTTACTCGGGAGCCTGACAATGACTGTGCATATAACAGAGGCCATATGGCTCAATGCATCCGATATTTGCTCCCTGGAGCACGTTGTGGAGGTATCCGGGCTGAGCCAGCAGGACGTGATGGCGCTGGTTGATGCGGGCGTATTCGAACCTTCCAACCAAGACCGCGCCAACTATTTTTTTCATACCGATTGTCTGGTTCTGGCCAGAAAGGCGCGGCGCCTGCGAGACGATTTCGAACTCGACCTGCAGGGACTGACGGTGGCCATGAGCCTGCTACGCCGCGTGGACATGCTGGAGGCGGAAATCGCGAGTCTTAGAGCTCGTCTGCTGCCTGGCAGGGGACATCGCTAGCGGCCGTGGGGGCCAGGCGAAGTCCTTCTCGTAGCCGCCGTGCCTGTGCGGCTGCGTGCGGCATACGATGCTGCCCCAAGTACTATGTCCGATCGGAAACGATGGACAGTGAAAAGCCATCCCACCCCTTGCTGCCGACGGTCTGGACGGCCGTGCTGTCGAGCTCGGGGCTATCGGCCATGAGCGTCAGGAATTTTCGCACCCCCAGCACATCGGGGTCGGTGTTGCCCTCGTGGGTAATGCGGCCTTTGCGCACGACGTTATCGCCCACGATTACGGTGCCGGGACGTGACAGCCTTAGCGCGCGTTCCAGGTAGGCGGCGTTGTTTTCCTTGTCGGCATCTAGAAAGATGAAGTCGAAGGGCTCGACACCATCGGCAATGAGCCGATCGAGGGACGCCAGCGCATCGTCCACGACGATGTCCACCATGTCATCCAGCTCGGCACTGTGAATGTTGTTGCGCGCAATCTGGGCATGATGATGTATTTTCTCCAGAGACACCAGCCTCCCGCCCGGTGCCAGCGCGCGGGCCAGCCAAATCGTGCTGTAGCCGCCAAGCGTTCCCACTTCCAGTATATGGCGCGCCCCGGACATGCGGGCCAGCAGATGCAGCAGCTTGCCCTGGTTGGGAGAAACATTGATGGCCGGCAGGCCCGCCTCGGCGCTGCTGCGCAAGGCTAGATCGAGCGCTGGATCGGATTGAACCAGCATGTCCGACAAGTAATCGTCGACGCGGTCCCATTCTTGCTGCTCACTCATGGCTGCTCCTTGAATAACCCTGTTCGTTTGACGTGAATCCGCACATTTGTTTCACTTCGAGGTTCAAATAATGGCATCGGGAAAGTGCAAATATGCTTCCCGCTTCCATGTTTTCTTAGCCCCAACCGGAGAACTCCATGCTAGCAAAACTCACTTTCGCCGCCCTGCTTTCGGTGCTGAGCCTGCCCGCGATGGCACAATGCGACGTCACTATCGAGGCCAATGACGCCATGCAGTTCAACACGAAGGAAATCAGCATAGACAAGACATGCAAGGAATTTACCATCAAGCTGGAACACACAGGCAAACTGCCGAAGAATGCCATGGGCCACAATGTGGTCATCAGCAAGAAGAGTGATGAAAAAGGTATTGCAACGGACGGCATGGCGGCGGGCCTGGACAACAACTATGTCAAGCCCGATGATCCGCGCGTCATCGCCCACACCGACGTCGTTGGCGGAGGCGAGTCCACATCGGTGACATTCGATGTATCCAAGCTCTCGGAAGGCGAGGATTACGCCTTCTTTTGCTCCTTCCCGGGCCACTGGGCTGTCATGACCGGCAAGGTCACGCTCGCGGGCTAGCTTCGCGCCGAGTCCTGGCCGGCATCGTCGGCCAGGTTCTCAAGAATGGGGCAATCCGGTCTCTTGTCACCCGCGCAGTGCATGGCCAGATGCTGCAATTGCTTGCGTATGGAACGCAGCTTCCGGATGTCCTCGTCCAACTCCTTGATGTACTGGCAGGCCAGGCGCTTTACGTCTGCACTATGACGCTCGCTGTCCTCCCAGAGTCCAAGCAATGTACGGATGCGCTCCATGGAAAATCCCAGCGCGCGCGCACGCCTGATAAACCGCAAGGCCTGTACTTCGGTGTCTGTGTAGAGCCTGTAGCCCGAATCACTTCGCGGCACGGGGCGCAGCAGGCCGATGTGCTCGTAGTGGCGTATCATTTTGGCCGTCACGCCCGATGCGTGTGCCGCTTCACCAATATTCATGAATGACTCCAGGAGGCTCACATGATCGAATTCACGATTTCCGACATGACTTGTTCGCACTGCGAGGCCGCCATTACCGAGGCGGTCAAGAAGCTGGCCCCGACAGCGCAGATTGATATAGATCTTGCTGCGCATCGCGTGCGTATAGAGGGTGCGGGCGACGCCGAGGCCGTCGCGGCGGCCATAATACAGGCCGGCTATACGCCCGTTCCCGCCTGATCAGCCGGGCGGCGCGTAGCGCCGCAACCGCAGCGCGTTGCCCACCACAAATATACTGGACATGGCCATTGCGGCGGCAGCAAGCAGCGGCGACAGTGTGATATTCGCCCATGGATATAACACCCCGGCGGCAACTGGGATCAAGGCCGTGTTATAGGCAAAGGCCCAGAACAGATTCTGCCGGATATTGCGCAATGTCGCGCGGGATATCGCCATGGCAGTGATCACGCCCCGCAGATCACCCGACATCAGCACCACATCGGCCGCATCCATGGCGATGTCGGTGCCTGTGCCTATCGCAATACCGGCATCGGCCTGAGCCAGGGCAGGTGCGTCGTTGATGCCGTCGCCTACAAACACGACTTTACCGTAACGCGACTGAAGCGTCTTCACCTGCTCGGCCTTGTCTGCGGGCAGGATTTCCGCCAATACTTCATCAATATTCAATTGGCGGGCCACGGCTTGCGCGGTACCTTGGTTGTCTCCGGTCATCATCACAATCTTCAGCCCGAAGGCATGCAGGGCACGGATGGCGGCCTCGGTACCGGTCTTGACGGGATCCGCGACCGCCAGCATGGCCGCCGCCTTGCCGTTGATGGCCGCATAGATCGGCGTTTTGCCCTCTTCCGCCAGACGCCGGGCCTGTGGCAGGAAAGCGGACACATCCACGCCCAGCGTGTCCATCAGCCGGCTGCTGCCAGCATCCACGCGCAGGCTGCTGCCCTCTTTTTTCGCCAGCGTACCTTCCTCTCCAGCGGGATGCTCGGGTCGAACTGCCGCCCGGATACCCAGTCCCGGCAGGGCCTCGAATTCATCCAACATGGCCAACGATATCCCCCGGTCGCGCGCAGCCTGTACGATGGCGCTGGCGATCGGGTGTTCGGAACCTGTCTGCGCGGATGCCACAAGCGCCAGGACTGTGTCTCCGGCCTGCCCCTGCGCCGGGACCATGTCCGTCAGCACAGGATGTCCTTCGGTCATCGTGCCGGTCTTGTCGAATACCACCACCTTGGCCTGCTGCAAGGACTCCAGCGCCTCACCCCGGCGTATCAGCACGCCCAGCTGGGCCGCGCGCCCCGTGCCGACCATGATAGACGTGGGCGTGGCCAGGCCCATGGCGCAGGGGCAGGCGATGATCAGCACGGCAACGGCACTTACCACGGCATGCGCAAGCGCTGGAGATGGTGCAAACAGCAGCCAGGCCACGAAGGTGATGACTGCAAGCGCCATGATTGCCGGCACAAACCATAATGTGATGCGATCCACCCACGCCTGGATGGGTAGCTTGGATGCCTGGGCCTGTTCCACTGTGCGTATGATCTGGGCCAGGATGGTGTTTTCTCCTGTCTGGCACGCCTGCAGCATGATGCGGCCGTTCTGGTTGACCGTGCCTGCCACGAGGGTGTCGCCGACGTTCCGGGCAGCGGGCACCGGCTCTCCGGTAATCATGGATTCGTCGACGTAGCCGCTGCCCTGAACAATCTCGCCGTCCACGGGTATCCGATCGCCCGGCCGAAGGAGGAGGACATCCCCAGGGCGTATCTGGCTTGCGGGCACCTCGACAATCTCGCCATTGCGCTGCACACGTGCCGTATCCGGCTGTAGCTGCATCAAATGCTTGATGGCATCCGAGGTGCGGCCTTTCGCGCCGGCCTCAAGAAAGCGGCCCAGCAAGATCAGCGTGACGATGACCGCTGCAGCTTCGTAGTACACATGCACCGCATCAACGGGGAGCGCGCCGGGGATAAAAGTGGCGACGAGCGAATAGGCATAGGCGGCGCCCGCCCCCACCGCGACCAGCGAGTTCATGTCGGGTGCGCGGCGCGCCAGGGCAGGCAACCCGGATGTGAAAAACCGTCGCCCTGGAAACAGCAGCACGGCGGTGGTCAATGCAAACTGCAGCAGCCAGCTGCCTTGCTCGCTGAGCAGGGCCGATACCGCGGCCGCCATGCCCGGCCAGAGATGCGCACCCATCTCCAGCACGAAAACCGGCAGCGTGAGCGCCACGGCAAGGCGCAAATCGCGCAAGAGAGACTGTCTTTCAGCATCCTGCCGCGCCGCGCGTTCCTCGCGCAGCATATCGCGGTCAGGCATTACGTCGGCTTCATAGCCAGCTTTCTTTACCGCAGCCAGCAAGTCAGCCACAGAAGTCGCGTCTGCGGCCCGCACCCGCGCCATTTCTGTTGCCAGGTTGACCGAAGCGGAGGTTACGCCGGGTACCGCGGCAAGCGCGCGCTCCACTCTCCCTACGCAGGAGGCGCAGCTCATGCCGGTGACAGATAAGTCGTAGGATCCCCCGCCCGGTGAGCCTTTCGGCCGGATATCCGTACGGCCCGTACCAGCGGCCGGGCCACCGGATGGAGAAAGAGAATGTGAGCTCATGGCGAATCTCGTGCTTGATTAACGAATGACAAGCACAATGTAAAGCTTACCATCGTAGGAAGGTCAAGCCCGCCATCAGCTGTGCAGCCCCGCAGCGTTCATGAATAGACGCAGCAGATAGGAAAAAACGCCCAAGGCGGCGACACTGGCGGTCCAGATGATGGCCAGCCAGGCCAGGCGGCGCAGCCACGGACGGCGCCCGCCGGTGTTTTTTTCAGTGGTATCCATCTTCCTGTGTAACCTTGCCGCGGAATACGTAGTAAGACCAGGCCGTATACATCAGGATGAACGGGATGATGACCAAGGCGCCCACCAATGCGAAGCCCTGGCTTTGCGCCGGCCCGGCGGCCTGCCAGATCGTGATGCCGGGCGGCACGATATACGGCCAGACACTGATGCCCAGACCGCTGTAGCCCAGGAAAACCAGGGCCAGCGTCAGAAGAAAGGGCCCAGCGTGCGGTGCGCCGGTCAGCGAGCGCAGCAGCAGCCATGTGACCAGCAGCACAAGAACAGGCACGGGCGCAAACCATAACAGATTGGGGAAGCTGAACCACCGTGCGGCGATGGCCGGATGAGTCAGCGGCGTCCAGACGCTGATGACCATAATGACGGCCAGAAGCAGCCACGTCAGAGGCTTGGCCAGCACCCGCATGCGCTCCTGAAGCCCGCCATGCGTTTTCAGGATGAGCCAGGTGCAGCCCAGCAAGGCATAGGCGGCCACCAGTCCCAGGCCGCAAAACACTGAGAACGGAGAGAACCAGTCCAGCGCCCCGCCGGCATATACCCGGTTAGCCACCGGGACGCCGTGAATGAAGCCGCCCAACGTCACGCCTTGGAAGAAAGTGGCACAAAATGATCCGAAAATAAATGCCTTGTCCCACCAATGTCGCCGCGCCTCACTGGCCTTGAAGCGAAATTCGAAGGCTACGCCGCGGAAAATAAGGCCAAGCAGCATGAGAATGAGCGGCATCATGAAAGCGTCCAGAATTACGGCATAGGCCAGCGGAAATGCTGCCAGTAGGCCCGCCCCGCCCAATACCAGCCAGGTTTCATTGCCATCCCAGACGGGCGCCACTGTGTTCATCATGACGTCACGGTCATGACGGTCTCCGAAGAAGGGAAAAAGAATACCGATTCCCAAGTCAAAGCCGTCCATCACCACATACATGAGAATACCAAAGAGAATGATGACAGCCCAGATCAGTGCAAGATCGATACCCATGGTGTTCACCTCGTCCTCATGTCCGGGCCAGACGTCGGATCGGCTGGCCCGGGACCCGGCCGCCCATCGAGCGCGGCATTGTCCGGCGCCAGGTTGTCGGGCGCAGCGGACAATGGGCGCGCCGGCCGGCGCTCCTCGCCATCGCCGCTTGCCGAGGGCGGGATACTGTGGGGACCGGGGCCTGCCTGCATGAGATGCAGCATGTAGACTATGCCTGCGCCGAACACGACGAAATATACGATCACGAACAGCAGCAGCGTCACGGCGACTTCGGCCGTCGTGTTTGGCGTGACTGCCTCGGCTGTCCGCAGCAGGCCGTAGACAATCCAGGGCTGGCGTCCGACTTCCGTGGTAATCCATCCGGCAATGAGCGCCACCAACCCCGCCGGCCCCATCCAGCAGGCGGCTCGCAGCAGCATCTTGGCGTCAAACAACCTCCCCCGCCAGCGCGCCCACGTGCCCCACAGGCCAAGCGCGATCATCAGCAGCCCCAGCCCGACCATGATTCGGAAGCTCCAGAAAACCATGGGTGAATAAGGCCTATCTTGCGGTGGAAACGATTTGAGACCAGGGAATTGTCCCTTCCAGCTGTGCGTGAGAATCAGGCTGCCCAAGTGCGGGACCTCGACGGCAAAGCGGGTTTTCTCCGCCTCCATGTCGGGCCATCCGAATAGCGTCAGTGGCACGCCTTCCCCTGGCGTGTTTTCCCAGTGTCCTTCGATTGCGGCAATCTTGGCCGGTTGGTGCTCAAGCGTATTCAGGCCATGCAGATCGCCGACGAAAGCCTGTATGGGGGCAACGATCAGCAGCATCCACATGGCCATGGACAACATTTTGCGCACACAGGGATTGTCAGTGCCGCGCAGCAGATGCCAGGCTGCACAGGCGCCGACTATCAGCGCAGTCGCGAGGAATGCGGCAAGGCTCATGTGCACGAGCCGGTATGGAAAGGAAGGGTTGAAGATGACCGCTAGCCAGTCGATCGGCACGGCCTGATGATCGATGATGGCGTAGCCGGCGGGCGTTTGCATCCAGCTATTGGAGGCTAGTATCCATGTTGCCGACATGAGTGTGCCGGCGGCAACCATGAAGGTGGAGAAAAAGTGCAGGCCCGGCCCTACCTTGCGCCAGCCGAAGAGCATAACGCCGAGAAAGCCTGCCTCCAGGAAGAATGCCGTCAGCACCTCATAGGCCAGCAAGGGCCCTGTGATGCCGCCCGCGAAATCGGAAAATCGGCTCCAGTTGGTGCCGAACTGATAAGCCATGACCAAGCCGGAGACCACGCCCATGCCGAAATTGACGGCAAAAATCCTGAGCCAGAAATGATAGAGCTCGCGGTATACCTGGCGCTGGGTCTTCAGCCAGCAGGCTTCAAGCACCACCAGATAGCTGGCAAGCCCGATGGTGACGGCGGGAAATATGATGTGAAACCCAATGGTGAAGCCAAACTGAATCCGGGACAGCATCAACGCATCGAGCATCCGCAAGCTCCTTCGAGGCAATGGGTGCGCATGGCTTCGGGAAATCGCAAGCTTGCATCGCCACGGCGCAGTTCCGACTGTAGCGCATATGCGCTTCACTGCCTAGCGGGAGAGCAGGCATGGTATTTGCTCTGTAACTGGAAACTCAACACACAAGGAGCCTCCCATGCTGCGCAATGTAAACACAATAAAGGGCTATGCGATTCAGGCGACAGACGATGAGCTTGGACGCGTCAGGGAGGTCTACTTCGACGACGAACAATGGGGCGTACGCTATCTGGTCGTGGCAACCGGGCCGTGGCTGATGGGACGCTCGGTTCTGATTTCTCCCTACGCAATTCAAGGCATAGACGAGGACGGGGAGCGCATTCGCGTATCCCTGACTAGCGAGCAGGTGAAGAACAGCCCCGACATTGACACCGACAAGCCTGTATCCCGCCAGCTCGAAAGCGAGTTTTCAACGTATTACGGTTATGACAATTACTGGACGGGCCCCTATCTGTGGGGCGCGGGTGGCTACCCCGTCCTGCCTTTGCCAGAGTCTGCATCCGTGCCGCCTCCGGATGCGCAGCAGGAATCTGCGGCGCGGCCCGCCGGCAACGAAGAAGACGTGCATCTGCGAAGCAGCGCAGCTGTCAGCGGCTATCACATCGCGGGCACCGACGGCGACGTCGGGCATGTCGAGGATTTCATTTTTGATGACGAGGCTTGGGTTGTGCGCTACCTGCTCGTGGATACCCGCAACTGGTGGCCCGGTGGCAAGCATGTGTTGCTGTCTACCGACTGGGTGGAGCGTGTGGACTGGACAGACTCAAGGGTGCAGACTGGCCTCACGCAGGAGCAAATCAAGAACAGCCCCGAGTATGCCGGAGATCAGGCCGTGGATCGGGATTACGAAAAGCGCCTGCATGAGCACTATCGCCGTCCCGGCTACTGGGACGTATGAGTCTGCCGCTTGGCGGCACGGCGACGGGAAGTCTTCAGCATTTTGATGTGCGGCGTCGGCTGGCCATCCCAGCGCAATTCGTAGATGGCATCGCGGCGGACATTCCCCACCAGAGCAGGCCGGAAGCAGGCCAGATTGGTGCCACCCTCTCTGCGAACGCTGGGATAAAGGATGCCCATGGATCCTTGCTCAAGCAACGAGACAGCAAGCGTCTGGGAGGCGATGTAACTGTTCGGATCCAGACAGCGCGAATAGCCGCGCGCACTGCGGATATCGTGAAAGGTGCCGCTGAAGTCGGCCAGCAATAGCTGATACCGAACGCAATCGTGAAAATGGTCGATTTCCGCGTATTCGACGGTTTTGTGAAAGACGATCTCCGCGAGCGCGGTTTCGGTGTCGAAGGCGCAATACCAGGCCCCGCGCTGGCCGTCGTTGAACCGGCTGCCCTCGGGCCTGGGGTAGGTATAGGCCGCGTTGATAATGCGGAAATTGGGCACGCCGTAAACCAGCTCGTCCACCCCTATGCCGGGCAAGGCACCCCGTCCTGCCGCAAGACGCGTATTCGTGGCATTGTCCAGCGCAAAAATGTCGTGCAGAACCGCATCGTTTTCGGCCAAGGCAGCCAGGACGGAGTCTTCCTGGTCCACGAAACGGGATGGCAGCAGGCGGCAGGTGTCGGCCTGACGCAGCGCCGTGCGTGGCGGCTCTCGCATGTTATACCCCGCCGCGACGGGCATCGAGCAGTTGCCTGAGTATCTGCATGGCTGGCAGGCCACCGGACAGCATGTAGGACAATGGCGTCTTGCCGCCGAACAGCAGATTGGTATTGGGCATGGATACCCAGTTGTCGGCAAGGTCGTCGCCGTACAGGATGTGCAGCGCCTTGTAAATGCCCAATAGATAGGAAATGCGCGTGATGCGATCCACCTCGAGCACCTTTGCGGGCTTCTTCTTCCACTCGTAATAAGCGCTGCTGGAAAGACCGCCCAAAAGTGTGCATGCGTCCTCGTCGCGCAATTTCCAAGCCTGCGCGAGCCTGAAGAACCCTTTGATTGCGGAGGCGGATAGCTGTTCGCGTATGCCCCGGTCGTTCAAGTCGGGCACGACGGCCGGTTCGAACCGGCTGGCAGGATAGGCGTAGGCAAGGCTCATGGTTTTCTCCGATTATGGATATTTTATACTCCATTTCCGGATAATTCTACTATCATATCAATCAGACTGACAGCAGAATGACGCCCGCGACAATGATTGCGCAGCCAGCCAGGCGCGCAAACGATATTTTTTCCTTGAGCAGGAAGAATCCGGCCACGGTGGCTAGCATGAGCGACATTTCGCGCAGGGGAGCGATCAAGCTGACCTTCCCGCCCAGTTGATAGGCGTAGAGCACCAGGATATAGGCCAGGGGAGACAACACCCCAACCGCCACCGCGTACCGCCATTTGCCCCGCATGTCTCGCATCAGGGTATGGCGCCGGATCCAGGCGTGCGGCGCCATGAGCAGCGCGTTGCCGAAGGCGGAGAGCCAGTCGAGGATGACAGGCACCACATGCAGCGTCTTGACGCTGTATGCATCGGCCACTGTGTAGGCGGCAATAAACAAACCGATAAGCAGGCCCCAGCGCACGCCGGCCCAGGCCCTGGGTGTGGCGAAACGCCGAAGATCTCCACCGGATGCAATGAGCAATATGCCGCCAACAATGCACAATATACCGGCAACACCATGTGCCGAAGGCTCTTCGCCCAGCAGGACAAACGCGGCGAGGCTGGACAACAATGGGCCTGTGCCTCGCCCCACGGGATAGACAACCGAAAGGTCAGCGGCATGATAGCCCCACTGCAGGCACAGGCAATAACCCAGATGCAGCAGGCTGGACAGCGCGATGAACAGAATGGCGGCCAGACTCCACTGCATGCCGTCCGCCACCAGCACATAGATGACCCAGGGTGCGTAAAACAGCGTAGAAAGCAGCCGATAGGCGAAAACAAAGTGACCCGCCGGCGCGGCGGCGTATTTTGAGAGCAGATTCCACGACGCATGCAGCGCCGCGGCGATCACAACCAGTGTGAAGGCTTCGGCGCTCATGATCGGTTAGAGATCACGCTGGCTGTTCGGAGACGGTCAGAGGATTTCCTGCACAACCTCGGCGGGCCTGCACAGCCTTGTGCCCTTGTCAGCGGTGACAAATGGTCGGTTGAGCAGAATGGGGTTGTCAGCCATCGCCTGGAGGATCTGATCGTCGGAAAGAGCCGGATTGTCCAGGGCAAGTTCCTGGTAGACCGGCTCCTTGCTGCGCACTGCTTCGCGCACGGACAAGCCCGCTGCCTGAATCAGTGCCTTCAACTCGGGAACCGCCAGCGGCGTTTTCAGGTACTCGATGATTTCCGGTTCGATGCCGCGATCGCGCAGGGTCTGCAGCACGGTACGGGACGTGCCGCAACGCGGGTTGTGATAAATTTTGGTCATGTTTAAGGGCGTCTGCTATGGTGTTGCCGTGAAACTAACATGTTAGCCGAGTTTCTCCCAGCTACTTTTCAATGGACGCAAACGGAGTGTATTGATGGATTTTCGCCACATGGATGAAACAGGTCGTGCCGCACGCATGCTGCTGCTTCCGCTGGCTGCCTGCATGGTACTGTCTGCCTGCGCAGGCTCGTCGAATATTTCCCGGATTCCTGCCCAGGTCGGGCAGGAATCACAGCGCGAGGGTCTGTTCACACAGCCCGTCAAATGGACGCATGCCAAACCGGGCTGCGACGGCGAATGCCCCAAGCTTACCGTGGACTCCGTTGTGTTCCCGGGCGTTCCCCGCCTAACGGAGCTTGTTGACAGAGGGTTGGCCTACATGACAGGCATTGGTGCCAGCACGACGCCTCCCTATTCCACCATTGCCGAGTACGAGCAGTATTTCTGGAAAACAGCTGGTCCGCGTGATGAGACGCAGATGGTCGCCAAGGCGCGCTACCGGAATAACAGCCTGACCGTCGTGGAGCTCGATACCTGGCAATATATGACCGGTATGGCACATGGCATACCGGCCACACAATTCATTAACTGGGACAATCGATCAGGCCGTGCCCTGAATCTCCAGGACATTCTGCTGCCGGGCAAGCGTTCCGCCTACATTCAAGCACTGAAGCAGGCCTATCAGCGCTGGCTCATCGGCAACCCCGCCGTCCAGAACGACCCGCAGGCCTATCAGCGAATGTGGCCGTTCCAGGAAAGCGAAAACTTCGGCTTCACCGATAGCGGGCTGGTCGTGAAATATAACGCCTACGAGATAGCACCTTATGCGTCAGGGCAGCCAGAACTCGTCATTCCTTATTCGGCCTTGGGCGGAATACTGAAGCCGGCGTTCCTACCCGCCTGAGCCGTCAGACGGCCCGCATGAGGCGGGCTCGCCTGGCCGCCTCAATTCGACGGCGCGGTGTTGAAACGATCCAGATCGAAATACTTGGACGTCGAGGAGTCGGTTCGCGCCGGCTCCCGATCCTGCGTGGATCGCGTGGGAGGCGCCTCGGCGCCTTGGTTTTGTCTGCCCTCGGATGCCGACCCATCCGGCGTCTGTCCGTTCAGCCATGCGCCCCCCTGGTGGCTGGCATCTTCGTGAGTGACTACAGGGCCGCCCGCAGCGGCGCCTTGCGCCGTCCCGCGCCGCTGTGCGCGCTGGGCCAGTACCCGCTTGGTCAACTGATCCAGCTTATCGGCCAGTGATGTCTTGTTGTTCGAGCGCGCCCAATCGGCGGCGTCCAATTGCTGCAGATTTTGTGTGGTGACGTCCGCGCCTTGGTCCAGGAGATACTGAACAACCTCCTCGCTTCCGGAAAACGCGGCCATCATCAAGGCAGTGGTGCCGTCCGGCGCAGGCGCATTGACCATGGCGCCTTGCGAAATCAGCATTTTCACTGTGTCGAGATGGCCCTTGGAGGCGGCGTACTGCAAAGGCGTCCATCCCAGGCGGTTGACCAGCGCGCCGCGCCGAATCAAATCCTGTGCCCGCTGCGTATCGCCAATGACGGCAAGATACATCAAGGCGGTTTCTTTATGGGTATTGATGGCATTGAGGATGGTGCGACGGTCGGCCAACAGCACATCGTAGACCTTCCATGCGCCATCCCGTATCGCCTGCATCAGCGCCGGATTGCCTTTTGGGCTGAGTTCGTTGGGATCGGCCCCCCGGGCCAGTTCGGCCTGCACATTGGATGCCCTGTCGTTGGCGATGTCGATCCACCAATCAGGCGGATTTGCCGCTGCTGCCGCGGCACTGAAGCAAAAAGCCAGCAAGCCAACAAGCCAGCGCAGGCCAAGCCAAGATGGTCTATTTAGATATTTTTTCATAAAAAAACAATGGATTAGATAGATATTCTATACAAAACATTTAAATAAAAATCTTCGTATTAAACTTTCAATATAAATTATTTAATATTTAAATTTAAATAAATTACTTTAAATATTTTAGATTAATTTAATTGTCTATCTTATTGAATAATCTATAAAAATTGTGTGTCGTCGCCTGCCCAATCTCTGCAGCGCTAATACCACGCAGATCGGCAATTTTCTCGGCAACGTGCATGACCAATGAGGGATCATTGGTTTTTCCGCGGTAAGGCACGGGCGCCAGATAGGGGGAATCGGTTTCTATCAGTAGCCTGTTTAATGGCACTTTTCGCGCCACGTCCTGAACCTGCTCTGCTTTCTTGAAAGTCACAATGCCCGAGAGGGATATATAGAAGTTAAGATCCATGGCAGCCTGGGCCACTTCCCAGGATTCAGTGAAGCAATGCATGACGCCCCCTGCTTCATCTGCGCCCTCTTCTTTCATGATGCGCAGCGTGTCTTCACTGGCCGCCCGCGTGTGGATGATAAGTGGCAACCCGCTTTTACGGCTAGCGCGTATATGGGTGCGAAAACGTTCGCGCTGCCATTCAAGCGGTTCCGACAAACGAAAATAATCCAGGCCAGTCTCACCCAGCGCAATGACCTTGGGATGCTTTCCTTTTTCGATTAGGTCGTCGACCGAAGGCTCCGGCGTATCCTCGTAGTCGGGGTGCACACCCACCGACGCGTATAGTCTTTCCTGGCCTTCGACGAGCGACATGAGTCCTGGCCAGTCAGGCATATTGACGCTGACGACCAAGGCATGGCTGACCTGATTTTGCGTCATGCGCGCAAGAATATCGGGCAGGTTTCCGGCCAGATCCGGGAAATTGAGATGGCAATGCGAGTCTATGTACATGATTTAATTAAAAAATAAAACAGGTCACGGCGAGACGGCGGCGCATGCCAGCACGACGCGCTGCAATGCGGTATGCACAAGAAGGCGTGAATTGAGAGGATGGCTTGCCACAGCACGCTGCTGGCAAAGCCATTGTGCGGTCTGGGCAATGTGCTTGCGCGATGCGCGTTCGCCAAGACGGCCTAGCGGCTTGGACAATGCGGGAAAATATCGCAGCGGCGCGCCGGATGCCTGTAGCGACAGGTCCACGAATACGCGCTGCAAGGCGTCGATCCAGGCTTCCGCGGGCTCTTTTTCGAGCTGATCCGCCCATTGTCCAATATCGGCCGTTCCGTCGCGGGCAAGCGTTGTGATCAGGCCTCCCAGCCAGTCGGGACAAGGCGTGCCTCCTTTTCGGGCCAGGTCGCGCGCCAGCAGCGGTGCGCCGCCAGCGGCGGCCAGCCATAGATCAGCATCGGGAATGTCTTGCGCCGCCAACCATGCCAGGCTGGCCTCGCGGCCCGGCACCGGTAGGGGCAAACGACGGCAGCGTGACACCAGCGTGGGCAGAAGGCGATCGGGCGCGTCGGCGACAAGCAGAAAGACGGTATGCTCGGGAGGCTCTTCCAGCACTTTGAGCAAGGCGTTGGCTGTAACGAGATTCATCGCCCGAGCCGGGTAAATGACCGCAACCCGCCATCCGCCTCGATGCGTAGCCGTATTGAACCAATTACTCAATTCGCGCAACTGCTCTACTCTGATGTCGCGCGAAGGCGTTTTCTTGGCGGCGCCAGCGTCTTCGTCGCCAAGGTCGCCTTCTTCATGCGCCACGGCGTCGGGGCGTATGCGCCGCAGATCGGGGTGATTGCCGCCCGCCACCCAGCGGCAGGCAGCGCATCGCCCGCAAGCCAGGCCTTGTTCGGGCTGCTCGCAAAGCAGGCTGGCGGCAGCGGCTTGTGCAAATGCACGCTTTCCGATGCCAGGCAAGCCATGGACGAGCCAGGCATGAGCAAAGCGCTCGCGCTGCGCAAGCCACATCCGTGCTGTATCGGCATGCCAGGGCAGGAATTGCGGCAGCGAGTTCATGGCGTCGATGCATGCTGCCCCGTCCAGGCAGCAATTAGTGCGTTGAGTTCGGACGCGAGTTGCCCACGTATGTCGTCTATGGTTTGCGTGGAATCGATAATGCGCAGGCGCTCAGGTTGCTCGGCGGCGCGAACAAGGTAGGCCTGGCGGGTGCGCTCGAAGAAGGCCGCACCCTGCCGCTCGAAACGGTCGGGCTCCCGGGCCGCGGACAGGCGCTGGCGCGCCACATCCAGGGGTACGTCAAACAGCCAGCTGCGGTCCGGTGCCAGCCCCTCCAGCGCCCACAGCTCCAGTTGCTGGATTGCCGCCGCGCCCAGGCCGCGGCCGCCGCCTTGATAAGCATAGCTTGCATCGGTGTAGCGATCGCAGACGACCCAGATGCCCTGGCGCAAGGCGGGCAAAATGACTGTGCGCGTATGTTCGCTGCGTGCCGCGAACATCAGCAGCGTTTCGGTATGGACTTCCATAGGCGTATGCAGCAGGATGTCGCGCAGCTGCTCGCCCAGCGCTGTGCCGCCTGGCTCCCGAGTGGACAAAACTTGCCGGCCGCTGGCGCGCAGGTGCTCGACCAGCCATTGCACATGCGTGCTTTTGCCGGCGCCATCAAGGCCTTCAAGAGTGATAAAGCATCCGCGCTGCGGTTCCATGATTCAGTTGCGTCCCAGAATGAATTTCGATACGGCACGGTTGTGCGCGGCCAGATTGGTGGAAAATTCGCTGGTGCCGTCGCCGCGCGCCACAAAATAGTAGTAGCCATGGCTGTCGGGGTGCAGAACGGCCAGCAGCGAGGCACGGCCGGGCGAGGCAATGGGCGTGGGCGGGAGCCCGCTGCGGGTGTATGTATTCCAGGGCGTGTCCGCCGCCAAATCCTTCTTGCGCAGCCGGCCGGAATAGTCGCTGCCCAGCCCATAAATGACGGTGGGATCCGTCTGGAGTGGCATGCCGCTGCGTAGGCGGTTGATGAATACCCCTGCAACCTTGGTACGGTCGGCCTTGTTGCCGGTTTCTTTTTCGACGATGGAAGCCAGCACCAGCGCATCGTAGGGCGAGGCAAGCGGCAGGCCGGGTTCACGCTCGCTCCAGGCACGGGCGAGCAGGTCCTGGCCCGCATGATAGGCCCTGCGCAGAATATCGAAATCAGTGGTGCCCGGCGTGAATACGTAGGTATCGGGATAGAACAGACCCTCGGGGCTGCTGGCGTTCGATCCAAGGCGTTTGAGCAGCGCTGCGTCGCTGATGCCGTCCAGCGTCTGGCGGACATCAGGCGAGTCGCGCAGCGCCTGCCGTATACGTTTGTATGTCCAGCCCTCCACAAACGTAAGCCGCGACTGCGTCATGTCGCCGTTTGCCATGCGCTGCAGGAGTGTGACTGGCGTGTCGCCGCGGCGCGCCTCGTAGGCGCCTGCCTTAAGCTGCTTATCCTGGCCGCTCAGCCGGGCCAACAGTGAAAATCCGCGAGTGTGGATATGAATACCGGCCTCGTTCATGACACGCGCAATGTCTGCTGGCCCGTTGCCGGCTTCTACCAGATAATCGATGCGCTCGCCATCCATGGCAACCGGACGCTCGGTCCAATACCAGGCGCCGGCACAGGCAAACAAGCCCGCAAGCGACAGGATCAGCAGGGTCAGGAGGGAGAATTTCTTGAATTTTTTCATCAGCCTTGAAGTGTAGCCCACGCAGCGCGCGCAGGCCCGTTATCATAGAGGAATACCGATACATCTTTCATCGTCGAATCCGACCCTGTTTTTCATGAATAATTCCCTTATTTCTTGCATACATCTGCCCGAACTGGCCGTCATTGAGATCAGCGGCGAGGATGCCGTTTCATTTCTGCACGGCCAGCTCACTCAGGACGTCGAAGGCCTTCAGCAGGGCCAGGCGCGGTTGGCTGCCTATTGCACCGCCAAGGGCCGCGTGCTGGCCACCCTGGTTTTCTGGAAGGAAGGCGCATGTCTGAGGGCCATGCTGAGATCCGATCTGGCCGAGACATTCGTCAGGCGCCTGTCCATGTTTGTATTGCGTGCAAAAGTGAGGCTGCGGGTGGAGCCTGTGGCTGTGTTGGGCCGCCTGTCCGACGGGAACGAGGGCGCCGGTACGGAACCCTGGTCGGTAACGGTCTCTGACGATTTCGTGGATATTGCAACGCCGTCGGCCAGCGCCGGCAAGGTTCGCTGGTGGCGGGTACCACGCCTGGGGCTGGAACAGCCATCCGATACGCCCCCGGCCACTTCGGCCGAGCAAGCAGCCGCCTGGCAGGCAGCCGATATTGCCGCCGGCCTGCCCTGGGTGCAGGCTGCAACGCAGGATATGTTCATTCCGCAGACGCTGAATCTAGACTTGATCGGGGGCGTAAACTTCACCAAAGGCTGTTATCCAGGCCAGGAGGTGGTGGCTCGCGCGCACTACCGGGGCGCGGTCAAGCGGCGCATGGCATATGGCGTCGTCCGGCAAGCCGCCAGCCACGCCGGAACCGACCCCGGCTCCGACACCTATGACGCACGCCACCCCGACACGCCATGCGGGCGTATCGTCAACACCAGCATGGCCGGTGACACCATCCATGTGCTGATGGAAGTGCGGCTCGCCGACCTAGGCGAGGCCGATTTTCGTCTGGACGGGCCGGAGGGCCCGGCCATCCAGGACGTGGCGCTTCCCGATGGCGTTGATGCCGACTAACGCCGATACAGTTTGAGAATGCTGGAGAAATCCAGGCCGCCGTTCCCTTGGGCGCTGTGAAGCGAGTACAGATTGCGCGCCAACTCGCCCAGGGGAACGGTGGCGCGTACGTTCAGGGCAGACTCCGCCGCAAGGCCGAGGTCCTTCAGCATCAGATCCACGCCGAAACCGCCCGCATAGTCATTGGAAGCCGGCGCATGGTCCATCACGCCCGGCCAGGGATTGTAGAGTTCGGTTGCCCAATTGCGCCCCGAGCTCTTGGCGATGATGTCGGACAGGACTTGGGCATCCAGGCCGTTTGCGACGCCCAGGGCGAGCGCTTCCGCCGTGCCAGCCATGAGTACGCCGAGCAGCATGTTGTTGCAGATTTTGGCAACCTGTCCGGCGCCCGCGCCGCCGGCGTGAAAAATATTCTTGCCCATCTTCTCCAGATAAGGCCGTGCTGCCTCCAGGTCGGCCGCCTCCCCGCCCACAATAAACGTCAAGGTTCCAGCCACTGCCCCGCCCGTGCCGCCTGAAACCGGCGCATCGATCATGCGTATACCACGCTGGGCGGCTGCCTGGGCAACCTTGCGCGCCGATTCCGCCGCGATCGTGCTGCACTCCAGCACCAGCGTGCCCTTGGCGATATCCTGCAGCAGGCCTTCATCGCCCAGGTATAGGCCCTCCACATGTTTGCTCGCGGGCAGCATCGAGATCACGGTATCGGCGCCCTGAACAGCCTTGCCGGCCGATTCGGCCGCCTGGGCGCCGGCGTCAGTCAAGGTCTTGACGGCGGCGGGCACAAGGTCGTAGACGACCAAATCATATCCCGCCTTGACCAGGTTCATTGCCATGGGCGCGCCCATATGACCCAGCCCGATGAATGCAATACGGCTCATACATTGTCTCCTTGGTTTGAAGTTGGCTCTGCTTCGGATGGCGGCCGCCCCGCGATACGCAGGATCGGCTGGCTCCGCAGTGGATACTTAGATGATCGTGTTATGCGCCCTGCCCCAAGTCAGCGAGTGGATGCGTCATATCTGCTGGCCAGGGTGCCTGGAAAAAGCGCTGCACCCATGTCTCGGTTGCCTCGCCAGGCGTGGCCGGATGCCATTTAGGCTTTTTGTCCTTGTCGACAATAAGGGCGCGAATGCCTTCCTGAAGGTCGCCCTGAACGCCGCACTGCAATGACACGATATATTCTTCGCGAAAGACATCCGCGAGCGACATCAGGCGAACGCGCTGCAGTAGCGTGACGCTCAGACGGGCAGACCCGGGCGATCCCGCCAGAAGCGTACGCGCGGCCCGTTGCAACCAGGGATCTTCGTGATTCGCAAGTTCGGCGATGCGCGCGTGAATAGCATTGAAATCCCAGCCATCGCACAGCCTGCGAATGAGATCAAAATGCTTGTCCAGCGGCCCCTGTGGAGCAGGCGTTTCAGGTTCGAAGTCCAGCAGAAGGCGGCGCAATTGCGCGTGATTTGCGGTCACGTCCGGGAACCACGCCGTCGCCAGCAGGCGCGCCAGCAATGTATCCCAAGCGCTGGTTTCCACCCTGTAGTCTGCGAGTCCGAGGCGCAGACAATCGTGCGCGCCCAGTTGGGCAGCCGTCAGTGCCAGGAATACGCCTATCCCGCCTGGCAGACGGGACAACATCCAGGTGCCGCCGACGTCCGGAAACAGGCCAATGGATACCTCGGGCATGGCAAAGCGCGTGGTTTCGCTGACGACCCGATGACTGGCGCCCATGAACAGGCCAACCCCGCCGCCCATAACAATACCGCTGCCCCAGCAAAGAATGGGCTTGGGGTAGGTGTGAATCTGATAGTCGAGCCTGTATTCGACATCAAAGAACTCGCGCGCATGGGGGTTGTCCCAGGCGCTGCCGCTCTGGTTGGCCAGCATGCCCTGGTAAATACCTTGTAGGTCTCCCCCCGCACAAAACGCCTTGCCGCCCTCGGCATCCAGCACGACAAGCGCAATGGCTTCGTCAGCCTCCCAGCGGGACAACTGGGCAGCCAACGCCCGACACATGTCCGTGGTCAGGCTGTTTAGGCTCTTGGGCGCATTGAGTGTGGCGATGGCAATTTTGCGGCCTCCCGCCGCATCCAGCTCCCGGAACAGCACGGACGATGTCATCGGAGATCGGCTCCTTTTTCGATTAATTGCCGCGCGATGATCACGCGCATGATTTCATTTGTTCCTTCGAGAATCTGATGTACGCGCGTATCCCGGACCAGACGCTCGAGCGGGTAATCCTTGAGATAGCCATAACCACCGTGCAGCTGCTGCGCATCCAGGCAAACCTGGAAGCACAGGTCGGTGGCGAGGCGCTTGGCCATGGCGCAATAGCTGGATGCCTGGGAATCGCCCTCGTCCAGGCGGGAAGCGGCCAGGCGCACCATCTGGCGCGATGCGACAATATGGGTAACCATGTCCGCCAGCTTGAATTGCAGAGCCTGAAATTCCGTCAATGCGTGCCCGAACTGTTTGCGCTCGCTCATGTAGCGCCGTGCGGTATCGCAGGCGCCCTGTGCCGCGCCAACTGAGCACGTTGCAATATTGATGCGGCCGCCATCCAGACCCTTCATGGCGAATTTGAAGCCCTCACCTTCCCGGCCAAGTAGATTCTGGGCCGGCACCTCCACGTTCTCGAATACGATGGGCCGCGTGGACTGACTGTTCCAGCCCATTTTCATTTCTTTTCGGCCATAGGTGATGCCCGGTGCGTCGGCAGGCACCACAAATGCCGATACCCCCTTCGGGCCGGGCTCTCCCGTGCGCGCCATGACAACCAGCACGTCGGTGTCTCCGGCGCCTGAAATAAAGGCCTTCGCGCCATTGAGCACATAGCCTGCCCCGCGCTTCTCGGCGCGCGTAATCAGCGATCCGGCGTCCGACCCAGCACCAGGCTCAGTGAGGCAATAAGAAGCCAGCTTCTCACCCGCGGCAAGCGCAGGCCCCCATGCCTCGCGCACCGCTTCCGTGGCCCAGGAGCCTATCATCCATGTGGCCATGTTGTGTATGGTCAGAAATGCGGTCGTGGAGGGATCCACAGCGGCCATTTCCTCGAATACCAGCGTTGCGTCCAGGCGCGGCAAGCCCAGGCCGCCTATGGATTCCGGCGCATAAATAGCGCAAAAGCCCAGTTCGCCGGCGCGGGCGAAGCTTTCACGCGGAAAAATGCTTTCTTCGTCCCAGCGCGCGGCGTTCGGTTCGAACTCACCGAGTGCGAAATCGCGCGCCGCCTGGGCAAAAGCCTGTTGCTCGTCGCTAAGGCGCATATCCATGTGATGTGTCTCCTTGTTGCCAGGCGGGATCACCACCTCGGCGATTCGATTATAGATAACCCCGCGCACCAGGGGTGGGTATTACCTTACCGCTACCGGCGCCGCAACGATGTCATCTGCGCGACAATCAGCGCTTCGGGGACAGCTTTGCCCGATGCAGGGCGCGCCGCCGCCGCGACTCCATGGGGTCGAACGCCAACGGGCGATAGATTTCAACCCGATCGCCGTCGCGCAATGGGGCATCGGCCGGGCGCGCCAGGCCGAACACGCCTGCCTGAAGCGCGTTCAGGTCATAGGCCGGAAATGCCTTTTCGAATCCGCTGGCCCTGACAGCCTCAAGTAATGTGGTCCCGGACGGCAGGACAAGCCGCGCGCGCCACACCTCACCCGTCTTCTGTGCGTAGACGACCGATACCTGGATGTCCGGCCTATTCTCCATGGAGATCTTGCGCGCGCTGCGTGAAGGAATCGATGAAGCTGGTGGCAATACGGTTGAAAACAGGGCCCACCACCGCCTCTAGCGCACGGCTGGAGAATTCGTATTCCATGGTATAGGCCACCTTACAGGCATCGGGAGACAATTCGATGAACTGCCAGGTGCCGGTGAGGCTGGAAAACGGGCCGTTGACCAGCGTGAAGGTAATCTGCGAGGGATAATCGTGCGCGTTGCGAGTGGTAAAGGTTTGCCTTATTCCAGCAATGCTGATGGTAATGGAGGCTTCCATGCCGTGCTCATCGTGCTTGTGCACTTGGGTGCCGCCGCACCACGGCATGAATTCCGGGTACTTTTCGACGTCGGCCACCAGGTCGAACATTTGGGCACGCGTATGTGGAACCAGAACGGAGCGTTGAACTTTATGCATTGAGCCTTGTTGTTGGATAGAATGTATGGATTTTAGCCTCTATGGCCGTTACTGATTCATGAGCATTGTCGATAACCGCAAGGCCACGCACGATTATTTCATCGAAGACCGCTTCGAGGCGGGTCTCGTCCTTGAGGGCTGGGAGGTCAAGGCCATACGCGCCGGACATGTGCAGCTCAAGGAAAGTTATGTCATCGTGCGCGATGGCGAGCTCTGGATAATCGGCATGCATATCAGCCCGTTGCCCACCGCCTCCACGCACATTCACCCCAATGCAACCCGTACGCGCAAATTGCTGCTCAAGGCGGATGAGATCAGCAAGCTGATTGGCAAGGTGGAACAGCGCGGCTACACCCTGGTGCCTCTCAATCTGCATTACCGCAATGGCCGCGTCAAACTGGATTTTGGCCTTGGCCGTGGCAAAAAGCTGCATGACAAGCGGGATTCGGCTCGCGAGAAAGACTGGCAGCGCGAGAAAGAGCGCTACATGAAGCACGATACGCGAAATCGCCGTTGATTCCCTCAATGTAGATCGAATCCCTCGCGCTGCAAGAGCGCAAGCTTGCGATCCAGGCCTCCGGTATAGCCATTCAGGCGGCCAGAACCGGCCAGTACCCTATGGCAAGGCACGATAATGGTGATGGGATTCTGGCCCACCGCTGTACCCACCGGCCGGGCATGCTTGCGCTGCATACCCACCGCCACCGCAATGTCGCCGTACGACACGTATTCACCGTAAGGTATGTCGAGCAGCGCGCGCCAGACTTTTTTCTGGAAGGCGCTGCCTTCCAGCAGCAGCGGCACCGAAAACATCTGGCGCGTACCGTCGAAGTATTCCGCAAGCTCGTCACGAGTGCGCAAAAATATCGCCATGACATCGGGTGGTGTGCCCGGCTGCAGCGACCGCAGCGCATACGCTTCGTCATCGTCCGCGCCGGAATTTGCATCGGTATGGGCATTGCTTTGCTCTTCCTGTGCATCGCACAGGCTGGATGCCTGCCCTTTCCTCTGCTGTTGTGCAGGATCGCCTTCCGTACGCGCAAGATTGGCGGCGCTGAAGAGATCGCCGCAGGCGTGCGACCTGTACGCCTTGAATAGTCGTATGGGGCGTCCGTCCAGTGTGCCGGAAGCCGGACTGGCGGTTTTATGCTGCACGGGCGCAAGCCCCGCTATCGCCGGGCAATCCTTCTGGCCGACGAAATACAGCCCGGTAAGATGGGCGCCATCGGCACAAAGTAGTATGCGCCCGAGGGGTGAGCCCAGTTGCGCATGATAGGTCATGAACAATCTCCGTAGGCCCCGGCAGTTTCAAACGGCGAACTGGCCGGGGATAGTATGGGTTCATGGTAACGCAACAGCGCTGCCCCGTCAGGACATCGGATATCGTTTACGCAGTTCTGATTTTTGTATCTTGCCTGTGGCGGTCAGCGGCATTTCTTCGATAAAAAACACGCTATCGGGCGCGGCCCAGCGTTCCACGCGATCCCGATACAGATCCAGGATGTCTTGCTCGGTAGCCTGCATACCCTGGCGCAGCACTACGGCAAGCATCGGGCGTTCGCCCCATTTTTCATCTTTGCGCGCGATGCAGGCTGCGATCTGAACAGCGGGATGCTCCATGGCGATGTTTTCCATGGCAATGGACGAAATCCATTCCCCGCCCGACTTGATGACGTCCTTGCTGCGGTCGGTGATGCGCACATAGCCATTGCCGTCCACACTGGCTACGTCGCCCGTGGCAAACCATCCTCCGTCCAGTGCCGTATCGGGCTTGTTGTAGTAGCGCTCGATTACCCAATTGCCCCGTATCATCAGATTGCCCGCTGTCTGCCCGTCCCAGGGCAGGCAATGGCCCTCGTCATCCGTAACCTTGATTTGCACGCCGAACAAGGGCCGGCCCTGTGTGGCAAGAATGGCGAGCTTCTTCGCCTCGGGCAGGTTATCGTGTTCGGGCAACAGTGTGCATACCGTGCCGACGGGCGATACCTCAGTCATGCCCCATGCATGGCTTACCTTGACGTCTGCCTCCGCATAGGCCTTGATCATGTGCGCAGGGCATGCGGAACCGCCGATGACGAGGCGCCGAAGCGTGCTGAAGCGTAGTCTGTTCTGCGTGACATGGTCAAGCACGCCCTGCCATACAGTCGGTACGCCTGCAGACATGGTAACGCCTGCGTGTTCGCACAGGGCGTACACAGCCTCACCCCTGAGGTTCGCGCCCGGCAACGCCAGCTTTGCGCCCGATAACAGGCTGGCGTAGGGCAGCCCCCAGGCATTGACATGAAACATGGGCACGACAGGCAGGACAACATCCCTGCAGGAGACATTCAGGCCGTCCGGATGGCAGATGGCCCAAGCGTGCAGAATCGTTGACCGGTGCGAATAGAGCGCGCCTTTGGGATTGCCAGTGGTGCCAGACGTGTAGCAAAGGCCAGCGGCCGTGTTTTCATCGAAAACAGGCCAGTCGAACGTGGGATCATCTTCGGCCAGCCAGGCGTCATACCGGCTGAAGGGCGCCGTCAGCGCCGTCTCGTCGCCCTTCTCCAACCATACCCATTCTTCCACGCAAGGGCACTGCGGCCTCAGACGCTCGACAAGATCGCGAAAATGCGTGTCGACAAACACAATGCGATCCTTGGCGTCGTTAATGATAAAGGCAATCTGCTCCGGATATAGCCGAGGGTTAACGGTGTGGCAGACCGCAGCAATGCCGGATACCGCATAGTAGATTTCCAGATGGCGATACGTATTCCAGGCCAGCGTGGCAACGCGATCGCCAGGTGCGATACCGCGGCGCAGCAGGGCCTGTGCCAGCTGTCGCACTCGCCCGTTGAACTGAGTGTAGTCGTATTCATGGTATTCACCGCCATCCAACGCCGTGACAATGCACTGGTCCGGGCTGGTTTGCACGGCGTGCGACAGTATTGAAGAAATCAGCAAGGGTTCCTGCATCATGTTGCCGGCCAGCATAGTGTGTCTCCTGTCGATGAAATCAATGCAGCTTGACTCGCGGCGCACCACGCTTCATGAGCAGCCGTCCCAGCGCCAGAGCGGCCGTGCGCATTGTGCCGAGCACCGCGCGGTGATGCATGAGGTGCAGGCTCATGTACATGAGCCTGGCCAGCAGGCCTTCCACGAACCAGCTCTTGCCCGACAGCACGCCCATGAGGCTTCCTACGCCGCGCGTGTGGCCCACTGACACCAACGATCCGTAATCCCGGAAACGAAATGGCTGCGCTGGCGCGCATTCTCCGCGAATCCTGGACGCCAGTATGGCCTTCAGATAAGTGGCCTGCTGATGGGCAACCTGCGCCCGGGCCGGCAGCGGCCTGTCCTCGCCCGCCCATGGCGCATGAGCGCAGTCCCCCATGGCAAAAATCGATGAATCGGTTGTCTGCAGTCTGCCATCGACCACAACTTGATGATTGCGGCTGGTTTCCAGGCCCAGCGTTGCCAGCATGGCAGGCGCCTCGATACCGGCAGCCCACACGCACAGGTCAGCGGGATACTCGCGCCCGTCGCTGTCAAGCAGCGAGCGTTCGTTCACACGCGTCACCTTGACCGACGTATGAATCCGGATACCGCGCTCCTCAAGCAGTCGTTGCGCGGTCGCTGACATCTTCTCTGGGAGGGCTGACAGAATGCGTGGGGCACCCTCCAGCAGGGTAATGCGGATATCGCGCCGCGGATCGAGTGCATTCAAGCCATAGAACACCAGGCTGGCGCAGGCTTCCACCAACTCAGCGGCCAGTTCGACGCCTGTGGCGCCTCCGCCCACGATGGCAATGTCCAGCACGCCATCGTCCGCCTGGGCCTTGCGCCGGTTGAGCGTGACGAATTCATGCAGAAGCCGCAGGCGAAAGCGCTCCGCCTGGGCGGTGGAATCCAGGGCGATGGCATGCTCGTCCGCGCCCGGCGTGCCGAAGAAATTGGACTTGCTGCCTATCGCCAGCACCAGGGTGTCGTAGGGTACAGATCTGTCGGGAAGCACCGGGTTCCCGTGGTCGTCGTGCACAGCCTTGAGTTGCACCGTGCGACCCTGGCGATCCAGGCCCTTCATTTCCCCCAGCACGAAGGTGAAGCCACAATCGCGCGCCAGCATGAAATAGGACAGGTCTTCGCGATGGATGTCCAGCGTCCCCGCAGCGACTTCATGCAGGGAGGGCTTCCAGATGTGGCTGTCGGACTGGTCAATGAGCGTGACATGCGCCGGCCCGAACTGGCGGCCGAGTTTTGCCGCCAACTCCAGGCCGCCTGCGCCACCCCCGACAATGACGATTTTATGAAGCGCCCGATCATTCATAGCACACCTTCCAGAATTGAATATGGGCTGGGTTTGAAAGCCCAGCCCATATTAACGGAAGCCTGGTATAAATCGCCAGCGCCGGCTCGCCATGGCACGCCGGCGTCCAGCGGCTATTCGGCCAGACGCTGCCAGGTATCGACGACAGTGTCCGGATTCAGGGACATGGAGAGGATGCCCTCATCTCGCAGCCACTGCGCCAAATCTGGATGGTCGCTGGGGCCCTGGCCGCATATGCCTACATACTTTCCAGCCTTCAGGCAGGCCTGGATGGCACGGCGCAGCATGAACTGCACCGCCTCGTCGCGCTCGTCAAAGTCGGCAGCCAGCAACTCCATGCCGGAATCGCGGTCCAGGCCCAGCGTGAGCTGGGTCATGTCGTTTGAGCCGATGGAGAAGCCATCAAAATACTCAAGGAACTGCTCGGCCAGAATGGCATTGGAGGGCACCTCGCACATCATGACCAGCTTCAGGCCATTCTCGCCGCGGGCAAGGCCATGGCGCGCCAGGAGACTAACGACGCGCTCCGCCTGAGACAGTGTCCTGACAAAGGGCACCATGATTTCGACGTTGGTCAGGCCCATATCGTCGCGCACTTTCTTGAGCGCCTCGCATTCCATGCGAAAACACGCCTCAAAGTCTTCGGAAATGTAGCGCGATGCGCCGCGGAAGCCCAACATGGGGTTTTCTTCCTCAGGCTCGTAGCGCGAGCCGCCGACCAATTTACGATACTCGTTGGACTTGAAATCGGAAAGACGCACAATGACGGGCTTGGGATAGAAGGCCGCCGCCAGCGTGGCCACGCCTTCCGCAAGTTTTTCGACGAAAAAGGCGCGCGGGCTGGCATAGCCTCGGGCCGCCGATTCGACGGCCAGCTTGAGTTCGCCATCGACATTGGGATAGTCGAGCACCGCCTTGGGGTGCACATTGATGTTGTTGTTGATGATGAACTCGAGGCGCGCCAGGCCAACCCCTTCGTTGGGAATCTGGGAAAAATCGAATGCGAGTTGCGGGTTGCCCACATTCATCATGATCTTTACGCCGATCTTGGGCATTTCTCCCCAATGCACCTCTTCGATTTCCGTTTCGATAAGGCCGTCGTAGATGCGCCCCTCGTCGCCCTCGGCGCACGACACCGTAACCTC
The DNA here is from genome assembly GCF_004153445.1 of Allopusillimonas soli. Taxonomy (GTDB): domain Bacteria; phylum Pseudomonadota; class Gammaproteobacteria; order Burkholderiales; family Burkholderiaceae_B; genus Allopusillimonas; species Allopusillimonas soli. Next base: position 351,590 of record NZ_SDQC01000002.1, on the reverse strand, counting down.
GCGGCCGCTGCCGAGCACATCGGTAGCATTGGCGCAACCAACCACGGCGGGAATACCGAGTTCACGGGCGATAATGGCAGCGTGGCAGGTGCGTCCGCCACGATTGGTGACAATGGCCGAGGCCAGCTTCATGACCGGTTCCCAATTGGGGTCCGTCATGTCGGTGACCAACACATCACCCGCCTGGACCGTGTCCATTTCGGACACATCGGCCACGACTCTGACGCGGCCGGAGCCGATTTTCTGGCCGATGGCGCGACCAGTGACGAGGATATCGCCCGTAGCCTTCAGGCGGTAACGTTCCTGGATGTCGTTGCTGCCGTGTTGGGACTTCACGGTTTCGGGCCGCGCCTGCAGAATGTACAGTTTGCCATCGATACCGTCGCGCCCCCACTCAATATCCATGGGGCGTTGATAATGCTTTTCGATAATGACCGCGTAACGGGCCAGCTCGATGACTTCGTCGTCGCTGAGCGAGTAACGGTTGCGTTCGGAAACAGGAACATCCACGGTGCGCACAGCGTGACCGGAAGCGCGTTCGGGGTCGAACTCCATCTTGATGAGCTTGGATCCGATGCGGCGGCTCACAATGGGATAGTGGCCCGAAGCCAAGGTCGGCTTGAAGACGTAGAACTCGTCTGGATTGACGGCGCCTTGCACGACGGTCTCGCCCAGGCCATAGGAAGATGTGATGAACACCACGTCGGAGAAGCCCGACTCCGTGTCCAAAGTGAACATGACGCCCGCGCTGCCGCAATCGGAGCGCACCATGCGCTGGATGCCGGCGGAAAGCGCGACTTCGGCGTGCGCGTAGCCCTTGTGGACCCGGTAGGATATCGCCCGGTCGTTGTAGAGCGAAGCAAACACCTGCTTGATCTTGTCGAGCACATCATCGATGCCGACCACGTTCAGGAAGGTTTCCTGTTGGCCGGCAAAAGAGGCGTCGGGGAGATCTTCGGCCGTGGCGGAGGAGCGCACGGCAAAACTGCCCTTGCCGTCCGCGTCAAGCTCGGCAAAGGACGCGCGTATCGCCTGCTCGAACTCGGCAGGCAGCGGCGTATCCACGATCCATTGACGGATCTCTGCCCCAGCATTGGCCAATTCGCGAACATCTTCGGAATTCAGCGTTTCGAGGCGAGCGGCAATGCGCTCGTCCAGCCCCGTCGACTTGAGAAAATCGCGGAAAGCCTGCGCTGTGGTCGCAAAGCCACCCGGGACGCGTACCCCCGCCTCGGACAGCTGGCTGATCATTTCACCAAGTGATGCGTTTTTACCTCCTACCGAGTCCACATCCGTCATGCGGAGCTGCTCGAATGGCACTACATAAGACATAAAAGTCACCTTTGACAATATAAGAAAGCGTGTTTGCTTAGCGCACGACGCTCCTCCGCATACGTGCGGCCGCACCCTGCACTAAGCAAACCAGCCTTGCCTGCTGGCTCGGTGACCTGTGTTAATCTTTGGCGATTGTACCGTTTCTGGGCGCATATCGCGCTCGCATGGCAACCATGTCCGAAAACCTCCTTGAACGCACTGTTTTCGTTGTCTCCGACAGCACCGGCATCACGGCGGAAACATTCAGCAACTCCGTACTGTCGCAGTTCGAGCAGATTCATTTCGAGGTTATCCGAATTCCTTTCATCGATAGCCCCGACAAGGCTGAGGCTGCCGCGGAACGCATCAATCGCTGTGCCACCGAACAAAACGAGCGGCCTCTGGTCTTTAGCACGCTGGTCAATCCCGCCAGCGCCGACAAAATCCGCGCTGCCAACTGCACCTTTCTCGATCTGTTTGGTACTTTTGTACGCCATATCGAGGCCGCGCTCGGCACCAAATCCAATCATTCGGTCGGCCGCTCCCATATGGGGGGGCTGTCCAAGCAGTATCACGCGCGCATCGAAGCCATCAACTTCAGCCTCGCCCATGACGACGGCCAATTCATCCATGGCCTCGAGCAGGCCGATGTCATTCTGGTTGGTGTTTCGCGTTGCGGCAAGACACCCACCAGTCTGTACCTGGCCATGCAATACGCAGTCAAGGCGGCCAACTTTCCGTTGATTCCGGAAGATTTCCAGCGCGGCTCGCTGCCCAAGGCGCTGGCCCCTTACCGCAAGAAGCTGTTTGGCCTGTCCATACAACCCGAACGCCTGGCCGAGGTGCGCAACGAGCGGCGGCCGAACAGCGAATATGCCTCCCTGAAGCAATGTCGCTTTGAAGTGGCCGAGGCCGAGCGCCTCATGCGCATGAAAAATATTCCCTGCGTCTCCACGACGACCAAATCCATCGAGGAGATCTCCACCAAAGTGCTTGAGGAAGTCGGCCTGAACCGTCGTATCTATTGAGCTTGCACTGCACGGCCCAGCCAGCGCCGACGCTGTTCGAACAGACAAATCGCTGCGGCCGCGGCAACGTTCAGCGACTCGACGTACGGCGCCTGGGGTACATATACGCGCAGTTGCGCCAGGGCAGCCAGCTCGGGGCTGGCGCCCTGCCCTTCGTTGCCCATCAGCCAGGCACAGCGCTCGGGCAATGGCACATCGAACAGCGGTTCGCCACCCTCAAGCAGCGTGGCAGCCAGCGGCACGGTCAGGCGCTCGTGGGCCGCAGCCAAATCCACCTGCTCGTGCAGCGTCATGGCAAAGTGCGCGCCCTGGGCACTACGCAAAACCTTGGGTGACCAGGCGGCACACGTGCCCGTAGACAAATAGGCATGACGAATACCAGCCGCCGCCGCGGTACGCAATAGCGTGCCGACATTACCTGGATCCTGGATGCGATCCAGCCACAGACAGTTATGATCGATATACTCGGGCAGGTCAGGTCGAGGAGCCTCGACCATGAAGTAGATACCCTGCCCGCTTTCGACTTGGGACAAGCCCCGCGCCAATCGCGGTTCGCAGGCGATGCTGGCTGCGTCGCCCACCGCCTCGGCAAGTGCGCGCAGCGGGCCGCCGCGGTCCAGGCGTTCGGCGTCAAACACCGCCCTGACCGGGGCGCCATGGTGCTGCAGCCACGCCTGGCACAGATTCAAGCCCTCCAGCAACACAAGGTTTGCGGCATCCCGGCTAGGCCTGCCGCTGGCCAGGCGCAAGAGTTGCTTGTAGAGCGCGTTGTCTCGCGAACTGATGTATTTCATGCGATCAGCAGCCGCACGGGCGCGAAGCTGCGCCTGTGTGCCGGACACGGCCCGTGCAGGGCCAGCCGCTGCAGATGCAGGGAAGTGCCATAGCCCTTGTGTTGATCGAAGCCATAATCGGGATAGCTGGCATGCATTTCAAGACAATAGGCGTCCCGCGCGGTCTTGGCCAGAATGGATGCGGCGGAAATCGCCTTGACGGTGGCGTCGCCGCCGACGACCGGTTCAGCCAGGCAGGCCAACCCGCGCGGCAAGGTATTGCCGTCTATCAGGGCCTTGTCGGGTATGACGGCCAGCCCCTCGCAGGCGCGCCGCATCGCCAGCATAGCTGCCTGCAAAATATTCAGGCTGTCGATTTCCTGGACGGATGCGCTGGCTATACACCAGGCAAGCGCCCGTTCGCGTATTTTGGCCGCAAGCTCTTCGCGGCGCTCAGCCGTGAGCTTCTTGGAGTCGTCCAGCCCGCGAATACGGCGGCCCGGATCCAGAATCACGGCGGCGGCGTACACTGGCCCCGCCAGTGGCCCTCTGCCCGCCTCGTCAATGCCTGCGATGCGTTGCATGGGTGTTGCCAGGGCACCAAACAGGCTGGGCTGGGCGGATGCCGCGCGTCTAGCCACGTCCGGCCTCGGCAAGAATGGCCTGGGCAGCCAGGGCCGGCGTATCGCGCTGAAGGGATTCGTGCATGATACGAAAACGCTCGCCAACCTGCGCCGCATAGGCATGATCGCTGAGTGCTCGCCAACTTGCCTCGGCGAGCTTCTGCGGAGTTGCATCATCCTGGAGCAGCTCCGGTACGACAAAATCGCGGGCCAGCACATTGGGCAGCCCCACCCATGGCACATAGGGGCGCGACTGGCCCGATTTCCATGCCATGATGCGGCGCATAGCGCCCGATAACACGTAGGAAATAACCATGGGCCGCTTGAACAGCGCGGCCTCCAGCGTCGCTGTGCCGCTGGCTGCCAGCACGGCGTCGGCTGCCTCCATGACATTCCAGGCCGGTGGGCGGGCGCCGCGATCGGCATGAGCCGCATCAGCCGCATCCGCGTCGGCTGCGTCAGGTTGCCCCGAGGCGCCGGCCGGCCCGGCCTGACGGTCGATAATTCGGCAATTGCGCAGCGGATGCTGACGAAGTATGGCTTCGAATTCCGCCCTACGCCGACCGTTGACCATGGGCACGAGGAACTGAAGTTCGGGGTCTTGCTGGGCCAGTATGCGGGCGGCCTGCAGAAAACGAGGCGCGAGCAGCCGGATTTCAGAACGGCGACTGCCAGGCAGGATGGCCAGGACGCGCGCATCCTGATCCACACCCAGCCAGTTGCGCGCAGCCGCCTGATCGGGTTCGATCGGGATGACGCTGGCGAGCGGATGACCCACATAGGTCACCGGCACGCCTTCCTTGCGGTATATCTCTTCTTCGAAGGGGAAAAGCACCAGCATGTGGGAGACGGCGGCGCGGATCTTATGAATACGCTCGTAGCGCCAGGCCCAAATCGAAGGCCCCACGAAATGCACGGTGGGAACGCCAGCCTGCTTCAACTGATGCTCCAAGCGCAGGTTGAAGTCTGGTGCATCGATGCCTACAAAGACGTCCGGCCTATCGCCAAGCCAGCGCCGCTTGACGTTCAGGTAGGTGCTCAAGAGACCTGGCAGGCGCTTAATGGCATCCACATAGCCAAACACCGTCAGGGCGTCCATGGGATGCCAGGCCTTGAATCCGGCCCGCTCCATGCCCGGTCCGCCTATACCTTCGCACACGCTGCCGGGCGCACCCTTCCGGATGCCCTGTATGACCCTGGCGGCAAGCAGGTCTCCGGATGGTTCGCCCGCCACCATGCCGATGCGCGGATTCATGATCGTGCAATGCCTCTGGAGGACTCGGCCAGAAAGTCCACCATAAGCGCAACCGCGTCACGGCTTTCCGGCCGCTCTTGCATGAGCGTACGCATAGCCGCCACGGCATCCTCGACCTTCAGGTTGCGTCGATACAAGAGCTTGTAGGCCTCCTTGAGCGCCGAAATGGCTTCGGGCGCATAACCGCGCCGCCCAAGACCCTCGGAGTTGATGCCGACCGGCCGGAAGGGGTCGCCTGCTCCCATGAGATAGGGCGGGATGTCCTGCCGAATGGAGCTGGTGCCGCCCACCATGGTATGGGCGCCGATGCGTACAAACTGATGGATTGCGGATAGGCCGCCTATGATGGCCCAATCGCCGATATGAATGTGGCCGGCGAGCTGTACGCCGTTGGCCAATATGGTGTGGCTGCCCACCTGGCAATCGTGGGCGATGTGTACGTAGGCCATGATCCAGTTGTCATCGCCCAGGCGGGTGACGCCAACATCTTGCGCGGTACCCGTGTTGATGGTGACATACTCGCGCACTGTGTTGCCGTCGCCGATTTCCAGCCGCGTGGGCTCGCCGCTGTATTTCTTGTCCTGCGGCATGCCGCCAATGGAGCAAAAGCGATAGAAATGATTATTGGCGCCTACGGTGGTATGCCCGTCAATAACGCAATGGGGTCCCACCACTGTGCCGGCACCCAGCGACACATGTTCGCCCACGATGCTGTAAGCGCCGATACTGACGTCGTCGGCGACTTTCGCGCCAGGCGCCACAATGGCGGTGGGATGAATGAGATCAGGCATTGTCACGATTCCAGCACACGTATTGCACACATCAGCTTGGCCTCGGCCGCAACCTGGCCATCCACGGTCGCCTGCGCCGTGTACTTACAGATCGAACGGCTGATGCGGTCGGCCGAGACTTCCAGCCGCAGTTGGTCGCCCGGGACAACGGGGCGGCGGAAACGCGCCCCGTCCACGCCAACCAGGTAGTAGGCAATCTTCTTGTCGGACGGATTGACTTCGCTATCGTCCTCAAAGGAAAACAGCGCGGCGGCCTGAGCCAGCGCTTCGATGATCAGCACGCCAGGCATGACTGGGTGATGAGGAAAGTGCCCAGTGAAGAAAGGCTCGTTCATGGAGACATTCTTGATAGCGACCACGCGCTTGCCAGGCACCATTTCCAGTACCCGGTCGACCAGCAGCATCGGATATCGATGCGGGAGGCGGTCCATGATTTGTCTGATGTCGAGTTCCATCTTATGATTCCTGCTTGTTTGCATCACCGGGGGTGATGCGCTGTAGTCTTTCCAGTGCCTGGAAGGGGTTTCAAGAGTTGTTTTTTTCAGTTGCTCTGACCCGGCGCCGCAGTTGCGCCAGTTGGCTGATGACAGCAGCATTGTGTTGCCAGTCGCGATGGGCCGCAAACGGATAGACGCCGGTATAGCGTCCCGGCTCGGAAACGCTGGATGTAATGGCCGTGCCGCCCGAAACATGGACATCGTCGCCAAGCACCAGATGGCCCGACAGCATGGCGGCACCGCCAATTGTGCAACGCTTTCCGATAATGGTCGAGCCGGCAACGCCAACACAGGCCGCAATGGCGGTATGCTCTCCTATCTTGACGTTGTGAGCGATCATGATTTGATTGTCAAGCTTGACGCCATCGCCAATTATCGTGTTTTCGATCGCACCGCGGTCCACTGTCGTGTTCGCGCCGATCTCGACGTCGTCGCCCAGTTGCACGCCGCCAATCTGTGCGATTTTAGTCCAGGCACCGGACCCGCTGCGCGGATCGGGAGCAAAGCCGAAGCCGTCGGCGCCCAGGACGCACCCGGCGTGCAAAATAGCCCGATCGCCCACACTCACGCCGTGATAAAGCGTGACGCGCGCATGCAATAAGCAGTCCCGGCCCAATGTCGAGCCCGCACCGATAATGCAGCCGGGCCCAAGTCGCGTGCCAGCGCCAATCCGCACGCCCGATTCAACGACACAATGCGGGCCCACGGACACATCTGGGGCAACTTGCGCATCGGGCGCGATAGTGGCGCTGGGATGAATGCCGGCAGCAAGACCTTCCAGCCGGTGCTGATCAAACCACTGAGCTAGCAGGGCGTACATGAGATAAGGTTCCGGGCACAGCACCACTTTGTAAGGTGCATCGGCTACGGCATGGCGCTGCCGATCAGCTTCGGTCATGATGACGGCCGCCGCCCTGCAGGAAGACAGCTGATGGCTGAGCCGCGGATTGGCGAGGAAGGAAATCTCCTCGGGGCCGGCGGAAAGCAACGAGCCCAGCCCCCGAATGCGGGGACTGGGCTCGTTGTCGGTTTCTAGCGGCCTGCAGTCGAGGCCCAGGATATTGGCGTTGGCCAGCAGCGTTTGCAAAGTCGGCGCCTGCTCGGGCGCTAGCAATACTGGCATGACCGCTTAGCCGCCCAGCGCCTTCATGACCTGGTCGGTAATATCCACGCGCGGGCTGACCGTGACGGCATCCTGGATGATAAGGTCGTAACCTTGTTGCTCCGCAATCTTCTTGATGGCGGCATCCGCTTTCTCGACAATGTGCGAGAACTCTTCGTTGCGACGGCGATTGAAGTCTTCCTGGAACTCACGACGCTTGCGCTGCAAGTCGGAATCGAGTTCGGCCAGTTGGCGTTGACGCTTGATGCGGTCGGATTCGGACAATACCGGTGCGTCCTTGTCGAATTTTTGGGCCTGGCTGCGCAGCTTGTTGGCCAGATTCTGCAACTCCTGGTCTCGGCCCTTGAACTCGGCTTCGATCTTGGCTTGCGCGGCCTTGGCCGGCTTGGAGTCGCGCAGAATGCGTTCTGTGCTCACAAAGCCGATCTTGGTGCCCTGCGCCTGTACCGGCGTTGCGATGGCGGCACCTAGCCCCAGCACCGCTGCCAGCACGAGGGCACGGTTGCCACGGGCAAGGCCTTGAATGGTGGAGGAAACTTTTAAAGCGAATTGAGACTTCATGAAAAATCTACCTTGCAAAATAGCAGAGATAAAACGTTTATTGTGCCATTAAATAGCCAGCATCAAAAACCGGTGCCAATCTGGAACTGGAACGCCTGCTTGTCGTCCCCTTCCTTGGCGTTGAGAGCGCGGCCCCATGAAAGCTGCAGGGGCCCCAGCGGAGACTGCCACGACAGGCCCACACCGGCCGCATACTTCCAGCCGCATGGATCTTCTGCATAGTTGTTGCGGCCCCTCGCGCATTCGCCCTGCGGATTATCGACCTTCCCGGCATCGGCAAAGATGAACCAGCGCAAGGTGCGGTCGCGCGTGGCACCCGGGAAAGGCAGATAAAGCTGCATGTTGCCGTATACGCGCCGCGCACCACCCAGATAATCATCCGTCTTGGTATCGCGCCCGCCCAGCGACGCGCCCTCGTAGCCGCGTACGGAGCCGATGCCGCCGCCATAGACGTTCTTGATGACCGGGAAGTCCTTGTCGCTGTACGAGCGGCCCCAGTCGACGGCGCCATTGAACGCCAGCGTGAAGGCGCGGCCCAGAGGCAGATAATACTGCTGCTGCGCGCTGAGCATGTAGTACTCAAGGTCGAGTATGGAGTAATCGGCCGACAGACGCGTATAACTGCCCTCGGTGGGTGCCAGCGCACTGTCGCGCGTATCCTTGGACCAGCCCAGGTTGAAGATCAGGGAGTTCGTGGATTCGCCGTACTGATCGACAAAGTCATGATAAGCCTGCGGCGTGTAGTTGGCGCTCAGGTCCGACAGCTTGTTGTGCTCGTAGCTGACGCCGGCGAAAATGCGATCATTCTCGGAGATGGGCACACCGAAATTGAAGCCACCGCCGTATGACGTGACGCGGTAGTCGCCGATGCCGCGGTCGCTGTCATAGGGTGTGGTGCGGCGATAATACAGCGACGTGGTCTTGCTGATGCCGTCCTTGGTCCAGTATGGGTCAGTATGCGACAGCACAAGCGCGCGGTTGTATTCGCTGGTGTTCACGTTCAGCGAAAGGGTGTTGCCGCTGCCAAAAATGTTGTCCTGGCTGATGCCGGCGGACAGAATCACGCCGTCCGTGGAGCCATAGCCCACCCCCAGGTTGATCAGGCCCGTGGGCTTTTCCTTGACATCGACGTTGATATCGATCTGGTCGGTCGAGCCTGGCACCGGCTCCGACGACACATTGACCTCGTTGAAGTAACCCAGGCGGTCGATGCGGTCACGAGAATTCTTGATAGCGTTGCCGTCGTACCATGCCGCTTCCTGCTGGCGCATTTCCCGCCGGATGACTTCGTCCCGCGTGCGCGTGTTGCCGCCGATCTGGATACGCCGCACATAAACGCGCTTGCCAGGGTCGACGTAGAAGGTCAAGTCGGTTTCGTGATTGTCGCGGTCCAGCACCGGGTTGGGATTGACGTTGGCGAAGGCATACCCCAGCGTACCCAGATATTCAGTGATCGCCTTGGCCGTTTCATTGGTCTTGGCCGCCGAGAATGTTTCCCCTGCCTTGACGGCAATCAGATCCCGGATGTTCTTGTCGAGCCCCAGCAGATTGCCGGCCAGCTTTACGCTGCGCACCTTGTAGGGCTCGCCCTCATGCACGGTGTAGGTGATAAAGATGTGTTCGCGGTCAGGAGAAATCGTGACTTGGGGCGCTTCGGCAGAGTATTCAAGATAGCCGCGATCCAGGTAGAAGGATCGCAGGCGCTCGACATCGCCCTCGAGCTTCTCGCGCGAATACTTGTCGGTTCCGGTGTACCACGTCATCATGCCGGACGTGGTCAAGTCCATTGCATCGCGCAGGTCGTCATCGGAAAAGGCCTTGTTCCCAACGACATCGATCTCACTGATGTGGGCGCGCTCGCCTTCGAATATCTCGAAGCTGACGCCAACCCGATTGCGGGGCAGCGGCGTGATGATGGGGTTGATCTCGACGCCGTACTTGCCCTTGGAAAGATATTGCTGTTCGATCTCGAAACGCGCGCGTTCCAGCATGGAGCGGTCGAACACCCTGCCCTCGCCGAAGCCAACCTGCTTGAGCGACTGCGTGATGCCCTTGACGTCGAACTCGCGCATGCCGTTGAAGCTGACCGACGCGATGGTGGGGCGTTCTTGGACTGTAACCACCAGCACATCGTTGGCGGTGTCGATGCGGACGTCGCTGAAGAAGCCGGTGGCATAAAGACGCTGGATAGCCTCGCTGGCTTCGGCTTCAGTGAACTCTTCGCCCACTTTCACGGGAAGGTAGCTGAACACGGTGCCGGCATCCACTCGCTGTATGCCATTTACCTTGATGTCACGCACCACAAATGGCGTGAATGCATGGGCCAGCGCTGGAAGACACAGCGCCACCAGCAAGGCGGGCAAACCGCGCCTGAGGAAAGGGGTTTTCCGGCTAAACGACATCCTGGACGGTCCTTGGACTAAATGGTGGAAGATTGTAAGTTAGAAAGCATCAACTGAAAAGGCGCGAAAAATCATTGAAAAACGCCAATCCCATCAGGGCCGCAAGCAGACCCAGCCCCACTCGCTGGCCGTTTTCGAACCAGCTTTCGGGCACGGGTTTACCGCGTACGGCTTCAAATAAGTAATACATAAGGTGGCCGCCATCAAGCATGGGGATGGGTAGCAAATTTAACACGCCTATGCTTACGCTGATCAGTGCCAGAAACCCTATGTAAGCGGCGAACCCCATGCGCGCAGTCTGCCCGGCATAGTCCGCGATGGTGACCGGGCCACTGACATTACGCAGCGACACGTCGCCCACGACCATGCGCCCCATCATCTTGAGCGAATACCAGACCGTATCCACAGTGCGGCTGACACCTCGTGTCACGCTCTCGAACAAACCGTAGCGTACCGTAACCATGGGAAAATCAGGCCCGAGCACGACGCCGATGCGTCCGATGTCACGTCCATCGCTCGCGGTTTCCCTTTGAGGCGTGATGCGCAGCGTAAGGGCCGTGCCGTCGCGCATGAGCGTCAGAGGCAGGGTCTGCCCGGGGTGGGCCTGGATTTCGCGCACCAGCGCATTGGCATCGGGCGTCTGCAAATTGCCCGCAGCCACGATGATGTCTCCCTTCCGAAGGCCAGACTGCGCGCCAGCGCCATCGGGCAAGACCTGGGTGATCAGCGGCCGCGGCGCAGCCAGCCTCAGGCCCGCCTGCACCATGGGATCGGCGTCTTCAGGCGATTGGGATGCGGCGGGTGGCACGACGAGCGTACGCTCGCGCTCGTTGCCAGCTGATGACTCGACATCGAGCGTGACTTGCCCACCGCTTGACAGCACGTCGAGCAGCTGCCAGCGCACCTGACTCCAGGACTGAACGGCGTGGCCGCCGACGCCTGTGATGCGGTCGCCTTCGGTGAGCCCCGCCTGCGCGGCGGCGGTGCCGGCCGGTGGCGAAGCCAGTATGGCCGCGGGTTCGCGCGTTCCCGCAAAATTCAACAGGCTGTAAAGAATAGCCGCCAAAAGGAGATTGGCCATGGGGCCGGCGAGGACGATGGCGCTGCGCTGCGCCAGCGGCTTGTTGTTGAAGGCAGATGCCGCCTGGGCGGCCGAAGCGTCCGCTGGCGCATCGTCGAGCATCTTCACATACCCGCCCAGCGGTATGGCGGACAAGGCCCATTCGGTGCCTTGCCTGTCAACGCGGCGCATAAGCACTTTGCCAAAACCGATGGAAAAGCGCAGGACGCGCACACCGCATCGGCGTGCAACCCAATAATGGCCCAACTCATGGAATGTGATCAGCACACCCAGGGCGACCGCGAAAGCAATAAGTGTATACAGCATGGCGCTCGAGAATAACGGCCGGTCAGGATCCGGATATGCAAAGCTCGCTGGCCAGGCCGCGGGCCTGCGCGTCGAGGTCCAGAACCTCGTCCAGTGTATCTGGCCTTGGCATGGCCTTTGCAGACATCCGCTCCAGGCAGGACTCTATGATACAGGCGATACGAGTATAGCCAATTTGATGCTTGAGAAACCGGTCTACAGCGACCTCGTTCGCGGCATTCAGCGCAACGCAGGCGGCCTGCCCGGCACGCAAGGCCTCGAAGGACAGACGCAGGCAGGGAAAGCGCTCCAGATCGGGCAGTTCGAAGTCCAGCCGGCCCATGGCGGCGAGATCGAACAACCCCACCCCGCTATCTATGCGCTCCGGAAAGCCCAGCGCGTAAGCGATGGGTGTGCGCATGTCCGGCTGTCCAAGCTGGGCCAGTACGGATCCGTCCTCGTACTCGACCATGGAATGCACCATACTCTGAGGATGCACCACCACCTGTATGCGCTCTTCAGGCATGGCAAAGAGCCAATGCGCTTCGATGACCTCCAGCCCCTTGTTGAGCATGGTTGCCGAGTCCACGGAAATCTTCCGGCCCATGCGCCAATTGGGATGCGCGCATGCCTGGTCGGGGGTTACATGGTCCAGCTGTTCGCGTGCCATGGCGCGAAAAGGCCCCCCCGACGCCGTCAGGAGCAGGCGCCGCACGCCTGGTGCGGGCTGGGTGGGCGCCTGTGCCCTGCCTCCGTGCGGCATGCACTGGAAAATGGCATTGTGCTCGCTGTCTATGGGAAGCAGTTCGGCGCCGCACTCTCGGACGGTGCGCATAAAGAGGCCACCCGCAGCCACCAGTGCTTCCTTGTTGGCCAGCAGCACACGCTTTCCGGCCCGCGCAGCCGCCAGCGCAGAAGGCAGGCCGGCAGCACCCACGATAGCCGCCATGACGGAAGTGACCTCCGGGTCGGCCGCAGTGTCGGCCAGCGCCTGGGCGCCGACACGGATTTCAGGCATCGCGCCACCCGGCCAGGCATTCAGGAATCGCTGGCGGGCGCCGTCGTCGGCCACTACGACGACCCGGGCGCTCGTGGCCGCCGCCTGCGCAGCAAGGCGCTCGATACGGCTGTGCGCGCTGAGCGCGTAGACCGCCAGCCGCTCAGGATGTCTGGCAATGACATCCAGCGTGTTTTGTCCTATGGAGCCGGTTGAGCCCAGCACACATACCTGTTGCATAATCATGACATGGAATGTCCGGTAATCAGCATGAATGCCACCGGTGCCACTGGCAACAATGCGTCGATGCGATCATAGACCCCACCATGCCCGGGCAGCAACTGGCTGGAGTCCTTGACACCCGCCCTGCGCTTGAGCAGGGATTCAAACAGATCGCCCACGATGGACAGCGCAGCGAGCAGGGCCGCAAGGCACGGCACGCTCCAGGCTGGCCAGTGCTGGGCGAGCTCATGGCCGAAACTGCCTGGCCACATCATGGTCAAGGATACCCAGAGCGTGGCGGCGGCAACACCGCCTATGGCACCCTCCCAGGTCTTGCCTGGGCTGACGCGCGGGGCAAGCTTGCGCCGTCCGAAGGCGCGGCCCGTGAAATACGCCGCAATGTCCGCGAACCAGATCAGCGCCAGCAACGTGACCAGAAACCATGCTCCGTGTATGCGAAACAGCTGCAGCAGGGCAGCCCATGCAGCCACCACTGCCAAGAGGCCGAAAAGACTGAGCAGGCGTCCATGCGCCGCATGCGTGGCCTGCCCCTGGACAACCAGGGTTGTAGCGCCCAGCACCCATGCAAGCGCCATGCAAGGGATGGCCCAGTCGTTGAGGGCAAGGAGAAGCGTCCAGGTCCAGGGGGACGCGGGCTGAGACAGCCATCCGGTCACAAAGCACAGCATGACGATGCCTGTGATGGCGGCGACGCCGGCAGGAAGATGGCTGCCGGTGCGCTGCGTGAGCCTGAGCCATTCCCAGAGCGCGCATGCGGCCATGAGCGTGAGCAATACAGCCAGCGGCCAAGGCGTCGGCGCAAGCAGCGCCGCCAGCAGGACAACCAGCAGGACGATTGCCGTCAGAACACGCTGCTTGAGCATCGGATCTCCTCAGTTCTTGTCGGCGAGTTGGGCGCTTGTGCGCCCAAAGCGCCGCTCTCTGTCCTTGTACCACGCAAAGGCGTCGTCAATGTCCCGGGGGCCGAAATCAGGCCAGTAGGCGGGAGAAAAATAAAGCTCGGTGTAGGCGAGCTGCCAGATAAGGAAATTGGAAATGCGCTGTTCACCGCCGGTGCGAATGAACAGATCGGGCTCGGGCGCGTAGGCCATGGACAGATAACCGGCCAGTGCGGCCTCGTCGATGCGCTCGGGATGCGCCGCATATTCGGGATGCTGGGCCAGAAGGCGTTGCGTGGCCTGGAGGATGTCCCATCGGCCGCCGTAATTTGCGGCAATGGTGAGATTGAGCGTACTGTTGTGTACCGTACTTTCCTCTGCGTCACGGATGAGTTCCTGTAGCCGCGGTTCGAAACGCCCGATGTCGCCCACAATGCGCAGGCGGACACCCTGCTCCTGGAGCTTTCCGACTTCCTTTTCGAGCGTCTGGATGAATAGACGCATAAGCAGGGATACTTCTTCCTGCGGCCTGCGCCAGTTTTCCGAACTAAAGGCAAACAGCGTGAGGAATTCGACGCCGCGACGGCCGCAGGACTCGACAACCCTGCGAACCGCCTGCACCCCGCGCATATGACCCGCGGTGCGCGGAAGAAAACGATCGGTGGCCCAGCGTCCATTGCCATCCATGATGATCGCCAAGTGGCGAGGCACGGAGGAATGCTCGGGAATATCGAGAGTCGAGGAACTGACTGGCATGGGCTCGGGAACAGGCGGCGCGCAGACGCTACACAGTCATGATTTCCGCTTCTTTCTGGGAAACCAGCTTGTCGACTTCGGCGACATGCCGATCAGTAAGCTTCTGGATGTCATCCTGCATGCGGCGCTCGTCGTCCTCGGAAATTTCTTTTTCCTTGACCATTTTCTTGAGCGCGTCATTGGCGTCGCGACGCAGATTGCGGATGGCAATCTTGGCATCCTCGCCCTCGGTCCGCACCACCTTGGTCAGGTCGCGGCGACGCTCTTCGGTGAGCGCAGGCATGGGAACACGGATATTCTCGCCCATGGCAATGGGATTGAGCCCCAGGTCCGAATCGCGGATGGCTTTTTCCACTGGGCCGGCCATGCTTTTTTCCCACACCTGCACGCTGATGGTGCGCGCGTCGATGAGATTGATATTGGCCACCTGGCTGACAGGCACGGGCGAGCCGTAATATTCGACCAGAACGTGGTCCAGCAGGCCCGCATGGGCGCGCCCGGTCCGGATTTTGGCCAGGCCTGATTTGAGCGACTCGATCGACTTGCCCATGCGGGTTTCAGCCGATTTTCTGACCTCGATGAGACTCATTGCTTTTCCTTTCTTAAACGTGCACCAGCGTGCCTTCGTCCTCGCCGGCCACCGCGCGCTTGAGCGCGCCAGGTTTGTTGATGGAAAATACCTTGATGGGCAGTTTCTGGTCTCGGCACAAGGCGAATGCGGTCGCATCCATGACCTCCAGCCTACGGACAATAGCCTCGTCGAAGCTGATGCGGGCATAACGCGTGGCGTCAGGATCCTTGTTCGGATCGGCGCTGTAGATGCCGTCCACCTTTGTGGCCTTCAGCACGATTTCAGCGCCGATCTCGGCGCCCCGCAGCGCGGCGGCGGTATCAGTGGTGAAGAACGGGTTGCCGGTGCCCGCCGCGAAGATGACAACCTTGCCTTCCTCGAGGTAGCGCAGCGCCTTGGGACGGATATAAGGCTCGACCACCTGGTCAAGATTGAGCGCGGACTGGACGCGTGCGTCGACGCCTCTGTTTTTCAGGGCATCCTGCAGTGCAAGCGCATTCATGACCGTGGCCATCATGCCCATGTAGTCGGCCGTCGCGCGATCCATGCCCTGCGCGCCCGGCGCAACGCCCCGGAAAATATTGCCGCCGCCTATGACGATGGCGAGCTCCACGCCGAGCGCCACGACCTCGGCAATTTCCTCAGTCATGCGCAGTATCGTGGAACGGTTGATCCCAAACGCATCTTCGCCCATCAGCGCTTCGCCGGACAATTTGAGCAGGACGCGCTTATAAGATCGAGAGGTCATCGGTAGTTCTTCCCAGAAAACAATCCAACGAAAGTGTAAGCCAGACTCGAACCTGCGTCATGACGCAGGCCCGGATTTTTTTCGAGACACGCCACGCCGGGCTATGTCCCGCACAGTCTGACTCAGCTCGCGCTGGCCGCTGCGGCGACTTCAGCCGCGAAGTCCTCGGACTTCTTCTCGATACCTTCGCCGACCACGTACAGGGCGAAGCGGGCAATGCCGGCGCCCTTTTCCTTGAGCATTTGCTCAACGGACTGCTTGTCGTTCTTGACGAAAGGCTGGGACAACAGCGTGACTTCCTTGAGGAACTTCTGAACGGAACCCTCGACCATCTTGGTGACGATCTCGGCCGGCTTGCCCGACTCGGCCGCCTTCTGTTCGGCAACCGAGCGTTCAGTTGCGATGTCTTCCGCGGGAACGCCGGCGGCATCGAGCGCCTTGGGCTTGGTGGCCGCAATATGCATGGCCAGATCCTTGCCGACATCCTCGGAGCCCGAGAAATCGACCAGAACACCGATGCGGCCGCCATGCACGTAGCTGGCCAGTTGGTTTTCGGTTTCGAAGCGCTGGAAGCGGCGCACGGACATGTTTTCACCGATCTTGCCCACCAAGGCAGAGCGGGTGGATTCCACGGTACCGTCGCCCATTGCCTGTTCATTCAGCGCGGCGACATCAGCGGGATTCTTTTCGGCCACGATCTGGGCCAACTGGTTCACAAAAGCGATGAAATCGTCGTTCTTGGCGACGAAATCGGTTTCGCAATTGACCTCGATGATGGCGCCGACCTGCTTGCCCGAGGCAATATGCAGACCGATCAGACCTTCAGCGGTGATGCGGGCGGCAGCCTTGCTGGCCTTGTTGCCCAGCTTGACTCGAAGAATTTCCTCGGCGCGAGCCATATCGCCCTCGGCTTCGGTGAGCGCCTTCTTGCACTCCATCATGGGCGCATCAGTCTTCTCGCGCAGTTCTTTAACCATGGATGCGGTGATTTGAGCCACAATTCTCTCCAATTATCTAAAACACGCCCCGGTCGGGCCGGGGCAGGTGCGAAGCGACGGCGCCGCGCCCCAGGCCAGCGGCGCACGTGCTCAGGAGCGCCCCTCCGGGCGCCGGGCGGAACTTACTCGCGCTCTTCCTCGACCTCGACGAACTCCTCGCCCTCGGTGATTTCCTCGACCAGGCCGTTCAGGTTCTGTTCGCGGCCTTCGAGTACCGCATCGGCAATGCCGCGGGCATAAAGAACGATGGCCTTGGCGGAATCATCGTTGCCGGGGATGACGTGTTCGACGCCATCGGGGGAATGGTTGGTATCAACTACGCCGACCACGGGAATGCCCAGGGTGCCGGCCTCGGCGACGGCGATCTTGTGATAGCCCACATCGATGACGAACAGCGCATCCGGCAGCGTGTTCATGTCCTTGATGCCGCCGATGGACTTGTTAAGCTTGGCCAGCTCGCGTTCGAACATGAGCGCTTCCTTCTTGCTCATGGACTCGGTGACGCCTTCGGCCTGCTGGGCTTCCATTTCCTTGAGGCGCTTGACCGAGGTCTTGACCGTCTTGAAATTGGTCATCATGCCGCCCAGCCAGCGGCTATCGACATAGGGCATACCGCAGCGGGCCGCTTCGGCGGCAATGGTTTCGCGCGCTGCGCGCTTGGTGCCGACGAACAGGATTGTGCCTCCGCGCGCAGCCAGTTGGCGAACGAACTTCTGGGCATCAATGAATTTGTCAACCGTACGCTCGAGGTTGACGATATGGATTTTGTTGCGCTGGCCGAAGATGTACTGGGCCATTTTGGGGTTCCAGAAACGGGTCTGGTGGCCAAAATGCACACCGGCTTCCAGCATTTCACGCATCAAAGACATGATATTCTCCAAGGGTTGGGTCTTGTGCCGGGACATGCATCCGCAAAGCGCCTGCGCCATGCGCACAAGTTAATCGGAACTCCGACAACCTGGCACAGGCAAGGCCTGAATTGGACACCCTCTGGTTGCCCGGCACGCGATTTACAAAGGGCAAAACTTCAGGAAAGCCTATAATTCTATCATTTTTTCAGGCAAATATTCATTCGTCATGAGCAGTCTCGTCACCGATCCCGCCGACCTGGCAAAAATGCGCGCCGCCTGCCGGGACGCAGCATCCATTCTTGATTACCTGACCCCCCATGTGCAGCCAGGCATTACCACCGGCGAACTGGACAGGCTATGCATGGAATACCTGACCAATGTGCTCGGTGTGAAGTCGGCCACCGTGGGCTATGCGCCACCGGGCTACACCCCCTTCCCCGCGTCCATCTGCACTTCCGTCAATCATGTCATCTGCCACGGCATTCCCGGCGACAAGGTGCTCAAGAACGGCGACATCATGAACATTGATGTCACCATCATCAAGGACGGCTGGTTTGGGGATACAAGCCGCATGTATTACATCGGCGAACCGTCCATTCTGGCTCGCCGCTTGGTCAACACCACATTCGACTGCATGTGGCTGGGCATCCAGCAGGTGCGTCCGGGCGCCACGCTTGGCGATGTCGGGCACGCCATCCAGAAGCATGCGGAGAAACAAGGATTTTCCGTGGTGCGCGAGTACTGCGGCCATGGCGTCGGACGCAAGTTCCACCAGGATCCGCAGGTTCTTCATTACGGCAAGCCCGGCACGGGCGTACGGCTCGAGCCCGGCATGATATTCACCATCGAGCCCATGCTGAACGCAGGCCGAAAGGAAATACGCACACTGGCCGATGGCTGGACTGTCGTTACCCGAGACCACAGCCTTTCCGCCCAGTGGGAGCACAGCATACTGGTTACTGACACTGGCTACGAAGTCCTGACGGTTTCAGAAGGCATGCAGGCGCCGCCCGATTTCATCCAGGCTGCCTGACATCATGCACCGCGCCGCCAGCATTGCGCCCGCACTGGACGCGTTGCGCGAACGGCACGCCGACCGCCGAAAGGCCGCCATTGCAGCCTTTCGCGAACACTTGCGCCCCGATACCCTGCTTACCTCCCTACGCCGCAATGCCGATCAGACGCTACGCGATCTGGTGAAACTGCACCCGCTTCCCGCGCACGCCACCCTGGCGGCGGTCGGTGGCTATGGACGCGGCGAGCTCTTCCCCTATTCCGACGTCGACGTGCTGGTGCTGTTGCGAGGCACGGCAAGCGAGGACGACTCAGCGCGTATCGCCGCCCTGATCGCGGCCATGTGGGACCTGGGCCTGGAGCCCGGACACAGCGTGCGCACCGTGGCCGATTGTCAGCAGGAGGCGGCAAGCGATATCACGGTCGAAACCGCGCTGCTCGAGGCGAGATGGCTGGCCGGCAGCAAGGATCTATTCAAGCACCTGCGCAGCACCATGCAGGAGCAACTGGATGTGCAGATGTTCTTCCAGGCGAAACGGGCTGAAATGCAGCAGCGTCATGCGCGCCATCAGGACACGCCTTACGCTCTGGAGCCCAACTGCAAGGAATCGCCCGGCGGGTTGCGCGATCTCCAGGTCCTGCTGTGGCTGGCTCAGGCAGCCGGCCTTGGTCGCAGCTGGCGCGAAATCGCGCGCAGCGATTGGCTCATGCCTTCGGAGTATCGATCCCTGCGGCGCGCCGAACAGGCATTCAAACGCCTGCGCATCGAGCTGCACCTGCTGGCCGGCCGCCGCGAGGACCGCGTGCTGTTTGACCTGCAGCCCGGCCTGGCCAGGATATACGGCTTCGAGCCCGCGCGTGGCCGCCGGCCCAGCGAAATACTGATGCAGCGCTATTACTGGGCGGCGCGAGTGGTAAGCCAGCTCAATGTCATCCTTATGCAAAGCATGGAGGAGCGCCTGTTTCCGCTGGGCGAGGACCAGACACGCCGTATCGACGACGATTTCTGCATCGTGCGCGGCCGGCTCGGCACCTATCGCGAGGATGCGTTCGAGCGCAATCCGGCGCTGTTGTTCCGCGCCTTTCTGGTCATGCAGGAACACCCGGAAATCGAGGGCACGACGGCGCGGACCCAACGGGCGATGTGGCATGCGCGGCACCGCATCGATGCGCAATTCCGGCGCAATCCGATCAACCGGCGACAATTTCTTCAGATTCTGCAGCAACCACGGGGGATCGTGCATGCGCTGCGCCGCATGACCATGCTGAACATTCTGCCCCGCTACCTGCCAGTGTTCCGGCGCATCGTGGGACAGATGCAGCACGACCTTTTCCATATCTACACGGTCGACCAGCATATCCTCATGGTCGTGCGCAATCTGCGCCGCTTCACCATGCCCGAGCACGCTCAGGAGTACCCGTTTGCCAGCCAATTGATGGCCAGTTTCGACAGCCCCTGGCTGTTGTATGTTGCGGCGCTGTTCCACGATATCGCGAAAGGGCGTGGTGGGGATCATTCCGAACTGGGCGCGCGCGAGGTGCGTCGGTTTTGCAATGACCATGGCATAGAACGGCGGGACAAGGAGCTGCTCGTGTTTCTGGTGCGTCAGCACCTGACCATGTCCATGGTTGCTCAAAAGCGGGACCTGAGCGATCCCGACGTGGTGCGCCATTTTGTTCAGGTGGTGGGCAACGAACGGCGCCTGACCGCGCTATATCTCCTGACCGTAGCGGATATCCGGGGCACAAGCCCCAAAGTCTGGAATGCCTGGAAAGGCAAGCTGCTCGAGGATTTATATCGCCTCACACTGGTCATGCTGGGCGGACCGCAGCCTGACCGGAGCACGGTGTTGGAGCAGCGCAAGCAGGCCGCCGCGACCGAAATTCGCAAAATGGGACTGCGCGACGAAAGCCGCGATGCTTTCTGGCGCGAGCTGGATGTGGCTTACTTTTTGCGGCACGATGCCAGCGAAATTGCCTGGCATACCCGCCATCTGTATTATCGTGTCGCCTCGGAAGAGCCGGTGGTGAAGGCGCGTGTCGTGGGCCTGAATGAAGCGTTGCAGATCATGGTTTACACGCGGGATCGCCGCGATCTATTCGTAACCATGTGCCGGTATTTCGAGCGTCGCGTGCTGAGCGTACTGGACGCTCGCGTACATACGACGCGGCACGGCTGGGCACTGGACAGCTTTATTGTGCTGCTGCCCGCGCATGACAAAGACTATCGTTCCAATGCATCGCTGGTCGAGCACGAACTGGCGCAGGCGCTGATCAGCGACGAGCAGTCCGGCGTGGATGTGAACGAGGCATCAATGCCCAGGCGCCCCGGATCGCGGCGGGCGCGCGTGTTCCCGATTGTTCCCAATGTCAGCCTGCAGCCCGACGAGCGCAGCGCATCCTGGCGGCTTTCCGTCACGGCCTCCGACCGCCCGGGATTGCTGCATGGCATGGCTCGCGTTTTCGCGCGCAACCGCATCGAACTCAAAATGGCCAAGATCATGACGCTAGGCGATCGGGTCGAGGACATCTTCATTGTGGAAGGCGATATCCTTGGCCACCCGCGCGAGCAGTTGCGCTTTGAACGTGACCTGCTCGCCATGCTGGATACCAGATGAACGCAACGCCCGTCTTGCGGTCCATACCTGTTTGTACGGCCTTGTGTGCCCGTACCGTCAAATCTTCCTGAACAGAGAATCTCATGAGCATGTTACGCCGTCCTACCGCCCTTCTCCATCTGGTCGCACTGCTGTGCGTAACGGCGGTGGGTATTGCGCTAGTATCCCAGCATGTCTTCGATATGATGCCTTGTGCATGGTGCGTGTTGCAGCGGCTTGTTTTCCTGGTGATTGCTGTTGTGTGCTGGCTGGGAATCTGGCTGTCGCGCGCCAGCCCCCTGGGACTGCGGCTGGCTGCCGTGCTGGCGGCGGCGCTGAGCGTGTGCGGCGTGGCGGCGGCCTGGTATCAATACACCGTGGCGTCGAATCTGTTTTCTTGCGATTTGACCTTCGCGGATCGTTTTATTGCCGGCTCGGGATTGGATGCCGCATTGCCCTGGCTCTTCGGCATTTACGCAACATGCGCGGATGCGCGGGTAGCATTGATGGGCGTGGAATATTCGCTTTGGGGAATGGGGTTGTTTGTGGCCACCGGCGTGCTTGGCGTGGTGGCGCTGCTGGTTTCCTTGCGCGAAACGCAGGGTGCGGCTTGAGTAAAAACAAGAGGGGGCGACCGGTCTGGCGCCGGCCGCTGCGGGAAAGATTAGTCGTCTTTCTCAGATGTTGACATCTCGCCTGCGGGTTGAGCGTGCCCTCGGGTCTGCTCCAGGCGCTGGAGGTAAGCCTCGTCGATGTCGCCCGTGACGTAATCACCCGTGAAGCATGATGATTCGAAGCCGCGGATAGCCGGATTGAGATCACGGATGGATTGCTCGAGATCCTCTATGTTCTGGTAAACGAGCCCATTGGCGCCGATTTCGCGGGCAATGTCGGCGGTATCCCTGCCTACTGCAATCAGCTCGCTGCGGGTGGGCATGTCGATACCGTAGACGTTGGGAAACCGCACGGGCGGCGCGGCGGAAGCGAAGAACACTTTATTCGCACCGGCGGCACGGGCCATATCGACAATTTCCCGGCTGGTGGTGCCGCGAACAATGGAATCGTCAACGAGCAGCACGTTCTTGCCTCTGAACTCCATGTCGATGGCACTGAGCTTCTGGCGCACGGATTTCTTGCGGACGGCTTGGCCAGGCATGATGAAGGTGCGGCCGACGTAGCGGTTCTTGATAAAGCCCTCCCGATAATCCAGGCCCAGATGCGATGCCAGCTGCATGGCAGACGGGCGCGACGAATCGGGGATGGGCATGACCACATCTATCTCCCCCAGACGCAATGCCTTGGCGACATTGTCGGCGAGGTATTCACCCATGCGCAGACGGGCATGATAAATGGAAACAGTGTCCATGACCGAGTCGGGGCGTGCAAAGTAAACATACTCAAAGACACAGGGCGTGAGCTCAGGCGCCTCAGCACACTGGCGGCTGGCAAGCTTACCGTCGATATCGATGAATATGGCCTCGCCGGGCTGAACGTCACGCACAAGGTTGTAACCGCATCCGGTCAGGGCGACAGATTCGGAGGCAACCATCCATTCCGTACCATCATCGGTTTCGCGCGACCCCAGACACAGTGGCCTGATGCCATGCGGATCCCGAAAGGCCACAATGCCGTAGCTGGCGATCTGGGCAATGACGGCATATGCGCCGCGAGCGCGCCGATGCACGGCGGCAACGGCCTTGAATATGGCATCTTCGTTCAGTGTTCCGCCGCTGGATGCCATCTGCAGCTCATGCGCGAAAACATTGAGCAGAACCTCCGAGTCGGAGTTCGTGTTGATGTGACGCCGATCGATCTTGAAGAGCGCTTCACGCAGTTCACGCCAATTGGTGAGATTGCCATTATGAACAAATGTGATGCCGAACGGCGCATTGACATAAAACGGCTGCGCTTCGTCGACACTGTCGCTGGAGCCGGCAGTGGGATAGCGCACCTGGCCAAGCCCGCTGTTGCCAGGCAAGGAGCGCATGTTGCGGGTTCGGAAGACGTCGCGCACCAGTCCATGCGCCTTGTACATATTGAAGAACTGCTCATGTGAGGTCGAGATGCCGGCGGCATCCTGCCCTCTGTGCTGCAGCAGCAACAGGCTGTCATAGATCAATTGGTTGACGGGGCTGGCGCCTGCAACCCCTACGATTCCACACATGCTGGATTCCTGTGAAGGTAAATGTAATCTGCCTGCTTAGTAAGGCAGCCACTCCGCCAGCGACGGCGGAAGAAGCTGCTTGATATGTTGTATGCCGCGCACCGCCGTCCCCGACAGCCTAGCCTGCTGCCACCACGGCTCCTTGGGCAGTTCGGTATAGCCCGCAAGGCCAACAAGCACAAGAACGAAAACCATGCCGCGAAGCAGGCCGAACAAGGCGCCCAGGCCGTGGTCGGCGGGCGTCAGGCCTGTTTTGGAGATTAGCGTGCCAAGTAGTACGTTGACGAGCCCTACGAGCAGCAGCACGACGATGAATACCAGCCCATAAGCCGCAGCGGCGCGCACCAACGGATTCACCAGCCACGCACCCATCCATTCGGCGGCGCGAGGCCCCCACCAGATAGCGGCCATGAATGCCACCACATAGGCCAGCAATGACAGCACCTCTTTGACCAGGCCGCGCAGCAATCCGAGAAATGCGGAAAGTGCCAGGATGCCCAGGACGAGATAGTCGAAAGTGGTCACTGACTTGATATGAAGCCGTTGTCATAGCCCAATGCCCGCAATCTGGCCTGCGCCGCTTGGGCCGCATCATGGGTGGGGAATGGCCCCACGCGCAGACGATATGTCGGCTTGCCGTGCGAGGTGGCTTTCTGCACGTAGGCATTGGTTACCCCAGCGCTGGCCAGTTTGTCGCGGCGCGACTGTGCATCAGCCTCGGTGGAATACGCGGCGATCTGCAGCACATAGTTGCCGCGCTCAGGCGCCGAGGCAGCGGGCTTGGGCGGAACCTTGCCCTGAAGTATGGCCAGCGCCCTGGATCCGTCGTCGGTACGTTGCGTATCGCCGGCTGCCGGCTTGGGCTCAGATTTGGGCTTGGGCTCGGGCTTGGATTCCGGCTTGGGCTTGGGCTCAGGCTTGGGTTCGGGTTTGGCGGCGGGCTCGGGGCTGGTTTCTGGCGCCTGTATTGCATCGTCGGTGCGCTCAGCGTCTTCCGTGGCGCCGGCATCCGCCGCTTGCCCGCTGGCATTGCTGTCCGGCTCAACCATGCCAGAATTGGCATCGGGTTGGGCTGGTGTGGGCACTTGGCCTTGATCAGCCGGTGTGTTGGCAGCCAGCGAGCCCGGATCGGTGGATGGCGGCTGAATGGACGGAACAACGACCGGCGTGGCAGGCTGTTCGGGCTCTGTGGGTGAATCGAACAGCATTGGCACAATGACCACCGCAGCCAGAACCAGTACCAGGGCGCCGATAAGGCGGCTACGGGCGCGGCTGCGCAATTCGTTGGCCTGTGCCTCGCTGGACAATGCGGAACGGGAGGCCGGACGGCGCTCCGGCCGGGAAGCAGACTCGTTGCGGGAGAACAGACCCATGAGCAGAAACCTATGCTGAATGCGGGCAGCGGCCAGGCAGCCCGGATGTGCCTGGAAAGTCAAGCATCTATACGGCCCAGCGCGTCAAGCACCGGGCCAACTGTGGCAAAAGAACCGAACACGAGAATTCTATCATTCCCGGAGGCATTGCCTTGCGCCGCAGTAAAGGCCTGTACCGGATTTACAAAACTTGACACAGTGGCCTGATCGGCGGACACCGCGGCGGGCGCATGGGCGCGCACCCCGGGGGATGAGGAAGCGGGCGGTGTTTCGTCTTGCACGGACGGGCTGCCTGCGCCTTGCTCCCGCTGGGCGCCATCCGCGGCAACGAGCGCCGACCGGGCCGCCAGAACACTGCGAACATGGCCGGCGAGCGCCTCGCCTGACGTGGCACGCGGGCCTTCGAGCGAGGCGCAATACCAGTGATCGACACGGCTGGCCAACTTGCCGATGACGCCGTCGATATCCTTGTCGGACAGCATACCGATCACGGCATGAGTACGCGCGAAATGCCCCATGTTATCCAGATTCTGGCCGAGCGCCGCCGCAGCGTGAGGGTTGTGAGCGACGTCGAGCACGACCACCGGCGTGCCGGGCAGTATCTGCAGCCGACCGGGCAGCGCCACCTGCGCCAGCCCTTCGCGCACAGACTGCTGCGGCACGGCGAGCTTGGGGCGCAAGGCTTCGAGCGCCGCCAGCGCGGCACTGGCATTGAGCAGCTGGTTGGCACCGCGCAATGCCGGATAGGCCAGCGCGTTGCGCCGTTGCGCTCTGCCGCCGTACGCCCATTGCTGCCTGTCGCCGGAGTAGTTGAAGTCCTTGCCGAACAACCACAGATCGGCGCCGATCTCGCCGGCATAGTCGATAATGCTGGAGGGCGGAACCGGATCCGCGCAGATGGCAGGCTTGCCCGGCCGGAAGATGTGTGCCTTCTCCCAGCCAATTTTTTCGCGTGTGTTGCCCAGGTACTGGGCATGGTCGATGTCTACACTGGTGACGATGGCGCAATCGGTGTCGATCAGATTGACGGCATCCAGGCGGCCGCCAAGGCCGACCTCGAGGATGGCGACATCCACCGCCTCCTGCTCGAAGAGCATGAGCGCAGCCAGGGTGGTGTATTCGAAATAGCTGAGGGTAACATCGCCCCGCCCTGCTTCGATACGCTGGAACTGCGCAATGATGGACGCATCGCCCGCGTTGACCCCGTTGACACGGATACGCTCGTTGAAGGAAATGAGATGTGGCGATGTGTACTGGCCCGTTTTGTATCCCGCCGCCTGAAGTATGGCTTCAAGCATGGCACAGGTGGAACCTTTGCCATTGGTGCCTCCCACGGTAATCTTCACGCAGGGCAAGGTGATGCCGATGCGGCGTGCCACAGTACGGATGCGATCCAGGCCAAGGTCTATGGAAACACGGTGCAGGGACTCAAGGTAGCTCAGCCAGTCCTGCAGGCTGGCGGCTTCACTTGGAACAGGAAGGGACATGGTGAATGCAGATGGAAATGGAAATGGGGCAGATGCCGATATTAGCACCTGCCACATATGGCGCCCGGTTGAGCTTTACTTGCGCCTTGCTGGGGGAATGTCGGTGCAGCTGCCTTCCGCCACCTCCGCCGCCATGCCTATGGACTCGCCCAAGGTGGGATGCGGATGTATGGTCTTGCCGATATCCACCGCATCCGCGCCCATTTCAATTGCCAGGACGACCTCGCTGATAAGATCTCCGGCGTGGGTGCCCACAATGCCGCCGCCGACGATGCGGTGTGTGTCCGCGTCGAACAGCAGTTTGGTAAAGCCTTCATCCCGGCCGTTTGCAATGGCACGCCCGGAAGCGGCCCAGGGAAACAGCCCCTTCTCGATCTTGATCCCGCGGTCACGCGCCTGCTCTTCGGTGAGCCCCACCCAGGCCACTTCCGGATCGGTGTAAGCCACCGACGGAATGACGCGCGCATCGAAGAAGCTTTTCTGCCCCGCAATGGCTTCTGCGGCAACGTGTCCTTCGTGCACAGCCTTGTGCGCGAGCATGGGCTGGCCCACGATATCGCCGATGGCGTAGATATGCGATACGTTGGTGCGCATCTGGGTGTCAACGTCGATAAAGCCGCGATCCGTCACCGCGATGCCAGCCTTGTCCGCGCCTATGCGCTTGCCGTTGGGAGCCCGCCCAACCGCTTGCAGCACCAGATCGTAGCGCTGAGGCCCTTCAGGCGCGCCCTCTCCCTCGAACTCGACCCAGATGCCGTCGTCTTTCGCCGCGGCGTTCACAGTGCGGGTATTGAGCATGACGCGGTCGAAGCGTCTTTTGTTCATCTTTTCCCATACTTTGACCAGGTCGCGGTCGGCACCCAGCATGAGGGCATTCTGCATCTCGACCACATCCAGGCGAGTTCCCAGAGCCGAGTAGACAGTGCCCATCTCCTGCCCTATGATGCCACCGCCGATGACCAGCATTTTTTCGGGAATGGATGCCAGCTGCAGTGCGCCTGTTGAGTCGACGACGCGCGAATCATCGGGCAGGAATGGCAGTTTCACCGACTGGCTGCCCGCCGCAATGATGGCCGATGCAAACCGGATGGTCTGCGTTGCGCCGTCGGCGGACTTGACAGTCAGGTGATGCGGGTCGGCAAACGCCCCCACACCGGTCACCACCTTGACCTTGCGAGCCTTCGCCATGCCCGCGAGGCCGCCGGTAAGCTTGCCTACCACGCCGTCCTTGTAAGCACGCAGGCCATCAAGATCGATGGCGGGTTTCTCGAAGCTGATGCCATGCTTGACCAATGACTGCGCCTCTTCCATGACTGCCGCCGTGTGCAGAAGCGCCTTGGATGGAATGCAGCCTACATTCAAGCATACGCCGCCCAGCGTGCTGTAGCGCTCGACAAGCACCACCGACAGCCCAAGGTCGGCGGCGCGGAACGCTGCGGAATAACCGCCAGGGCCTGCGCCCAGCACCAGGACATCGCACTGCGCGTCTGCGCTGCCCTCGAATGCCGCAGCGGCCGGAGCCTGCGCTGGCGTGGAATCGCCCGCGGCCGGTCGGTCCTTATCCGCCGCCTTCGACGGCTGCTTGTCGCGCTCCGCCGGCTGCTTGCTTGCATCGGGCTCGTCCCGTGCCGGCGCCGGCTGCTCCTCGGTGGCCTCCAGGCGCACCATGGGTGAACCTTCGGCAACCTTGTCGCCGACCTTGACCAGCACCTCCTTGACCACCCCGCCCTGTGCTGCGGGAATTTCCATGGAGGCCTTGTCGGACTCGACCGTGATCAGGCTTTGTTCCGCCTCGACCGTGTCGCCTTCGGCGACCAGTACCTCGATGACTTCCACCTCGGCAAAGTCGCCGATATCCGGTACATTCAGCTCCTTGATGCTCATGGCGGCTCCTATAGCGCGATACGGCGGAAGTCGGCCAGCAGGCCGCACAGGTAGGCGTTGAAGCGTGCCGCGGCGGCACCGTCGATGACGCGATGGTCATAGGACAGCGACAGCGGCACCATGAGCCTGGGAACAAAGGCCGAACCGTCCCAGACAGGTTCGAAGGACGAGCGGGACACCCCCAATATTGCCACTTCCGGCGCATTGATGATGGGTGTGAATGAGGTGCCCCCTATGCCGCCGAGCGACGAAATGGAGAAGCACCCGCCCTGCATCTGTCCAGGTGAGAGTTTGCCTTCGCGCGCAAGGCCCGCCAGTTCGGCCGTTTCCTGCGCCAGATCCAGCACGCCCTTCTTGTCGGCATCGCGTATAACAGGCACGACAAGGCCATTGGGCGTATCGGCGGCAAAACCGATATGGAAGTACTGTTTGAGGACCAGGTTGTCGCCATCGATGGAGGCGTTGAATTCGGGAAATTTCTTCAATGCCGCAACCACGGCCTTGATGATGAAGGCAAGCATGGTGACTTTGATGCCCGACTTCTTGTTTTCTTCGTTCAAGGTCTTGCGCAAGGCTTCGAGCTCGGTGATATCCGCGCGATCGTTATTGGTGACATGGGGAATCATCACCCAGTTGCGGTGCAGATTGGCTCCCGAGATTTTCTTGATACGGGACAAAGGCTTGGTTTCGATCTCGCCGAACTTGGTGAAATCCACTTTGGGCCAGCCCAGTACGCTGAGGCCGCCTGCGCCCGCTCCAGCCTGGGCCGTCGGCACGCTGCCTGAGTTGGACAATGATCGTTTGACGAACTGACGCACATCGTCCTGAGTGATTCGATTTTTCGCACCGGAGCCACGCACCAGCTTGAGATCCACACCCAGCTCGCGCGCAAACTTGCGCACTGAAGGTGAGGCATGCGGCAAATTGCGCAGCGGGACATCCGCCTGTGCAAACGACTCGGTGGGCGAATGCCGCTCGGGCGGTGTGGAGGCAAGGCCGCCCTCGCCATCTCCACCGGACAGCACGGCAGCGTGCTGCGGCGACGAGGGCCGGGATGATTCCTGCTCCTGAGCCGGCACGTCGTCTCGCGTGGCTTCTCCCGGGGTCGGGGCCGAGTCCGAGGATTCGGCGGCCTTGGCCGGCGCGGCATCGCCTGCGGCCTTCAGCTCGACGATATCGCTGCCTTGGCTGACTTTGTCGCCAAGTTTGACCTTGATGGCCGTGACCGTGCCTGCGTGAGATGACGGTACCTCCATGGAGGCCTTATCGGATTCGACCGTAATCAGGCTTTGGTCTACCTCGACGGTATCGCCCACCTTCACCAGAATTTCGATGACATCGACATCGGTGGCATCGCCGATATCGGGCACCGATACCGTGACGGCGCTGCCTTCGCCCGCCGTGCCTTCGGCGGGCTTGGCTGCCTGTCGGGCGGCCTTGTCGCCGTCCCGCGGTGCCTTGTCCACAGGCGCATTCTTGACCTCCGGCGCCGGCGCGGGCTCTTTCTCCGGCTGCTTGGCCTCACCCTTGCTCTCTGCGGGCGCGCTGGCTTCCAACTCCAGGATGACCGAGCCCTGGCGAACCTTATCGCCCACCTTCACTTTCAGGGATTTGATGACGCCGCCCTGCGATGCCGGAATTTCCATGGAGGCCTTGTCCGACTCGACTGTGATCAGGCTTTGCTCCGCCTCGACCGTATCGCCTTCGGCGACCAGCACCTCGATAACCTCGACTTCGTCGAAATCACCGATATCCGGCACCTGAATCTCAGTGGTGTTGCTCATGTCCCTTCCCCCTTATGCATACTGCGGATTGGCTTTTTCAGGATTAATGCCATATTGCTTGATGGCCTGCGCCACCTTGGCAAGCGGCATCTTGCCTTCGTCCGCAAGGCTGCGCAGCGCAGCCAGCACCACGAAATGGCGGTCGATCTCAAAATGCTCGCGCAGCTTGGCGCGATAGTCGGAACGACCGAACCCGTCGGTTCCAAGGACATGCAGGTTGCGGCCCTTGGGCATGAAGGGACGGATCTGGTCGCCGTAGGACTTTATGTAGTCGGTGGAAATGATGACTGGCCCGGGATTGTCCTGCAGTTGCTGGGTGACATACGGCACGCGCGGCGTCTTGGCCTCAGGATGAAGCATGTTGTAGCGCTCGCAATCGAGCCCATCACGGCGCAATTCGGTGAAGCTGGTGGCGCTCCAGACGTCGGAGGCAACGCCCCAGTCGTTCTGCAGCAGCGTCTGGGCGGCCAGGACCTCGCGCAGAATGGTGCCTGAACCCATAAGCTGGACCCGCGGCTGCTTGGCATCGCCGGCCGACTTGAACTTGTACATGCCCCGAATGATGCCTTCCTCGTCGCCCGCCTTCAGGCCAGGCTGAGCGTAGTTCTCGTTCATCACCGTGATGTAGTAGAAGACATTTTCCTGGTTCTGGACCATGCGCTCCAGGCCATTGTGAACGATGACGGCGAGTTCATGGGCGAATGCGGGATCGTAGGACACGCAATTCGGGATGACGCCCGACAGTATGTGGCTGTGGCCGTCCTCGTGCTGCAGGCCTTCGCCGTTGAGCGTGGTGCGCCCGGCGGTGCCGCCCAGCAGGAAGCCGCGGCACTGCATGTCGCCGGCCGCCCAGGCCAGATCGCCCACGCGCTGGAAACCGAACATGGAGTAATAGATAAAGAACGGAATCATGATGCGGTTGTTGCTTGAGTACGAGGTGGCTGCGGCCATCCACGAACTGAACGCGCCCGCCTCGTTGATGCCTTCCTGCAGCAACTGGCCATTTTCCGTTTCACGGTAGTACATCACCTGGTCTTTGTCGACCGGTACATACTTCTGCCCTTCCGGCGCGTAGATGCCGATCTGGCGGAACAGACCCTCCATCCCGAAAGTGCGGGACTCGTCGGACAATATGGGCACGACGCGGGAGCTGAGCGTCTTGTCGCGCAGAATCTGGTTGAGCACGCGCACAAAAGCCTGGGTGGTGGAGATCTCACGGCCTTCCGCGGTCGGATCAAGGACGGCCTTGAAGACGTCGAGGCCCGGCACCGGCAGGTGCTCATCGGCCTTCTGGCGCCGGCGCGGCAGGTAGCCGCCCAGCGCTGCACGCCGATCATGCAGGTATTTCATCTCGGGCGAGTCGTCAGACGGCTTGAAATACGGCAGATCCTCAAGCTTGTCGTCCGGCACGGGGATATTGAAACGGTCGCGGAACTCTCGCACCGAGTCCATATCCAGCTTCTTCTGCTGGTGGGTGGGGTTTTTCGCCTGGCCGACCTGGCCCATGCCATAGCCCTTGATGGTCTTGGCCAGGATGACGGTGGGCTGGCCCTCGTGGTCGGACGCAGCCTTGAATGCCGCATAGACCTTGTAGGGATCATGGCCTCCGCGATTCAAGCGCCAGACATCATCGTCGCTCATACGGCTGACCATTTCGAGCAGCTTGGGGTGCTTGCCGAAGAAGTGCTCGCGCACAAACTTGCCGTCATGCGCCTTGTAGGCCTGGTATTCGCCGTCTACCGACTCTTCCATGATGCGGCGCAAAATGCCTTCCTTGTCGCGCGCCAGCAGCGGATCCCAGTAGCCACCCCAGATCAGCTTGATCACGTTCCATCCGCTGCCTCGGAAATCGCCTTCCAGTTCCTGGATGATCTTGCCATTGCCGCGCACCGGGCCATCCAGGCGCTGCAGATTGCAGTTGATGACAAAGATGAGGTTGTCGAGCTTCTCGCGGGAAGCCAGGCTGATGGCGCCCAGGGATTCGGGCTCGTCCATTTCGCCGTCTCCGCAGAACACCCAGACTTTGCGCTTGCTGGTATCGGCAATGCCGCGCGCATGCAGGTATTTCAGGAAACGCGCCTGGTAAATGGCCATGAGCGGCCCGAGGCCCATGGAAACGGTCGGAAACTGCCAGAAGTCTGGCATGAGCTTGGGATGGGGATACGAAGGCAGGCCCTTGCCATCGACCTCCTGGCGGAAATGATCCAGTTGCTCCTCGGTGAGTCGCCCTTCAAGGTAGGCGCGGCCATACATGCCGGGCGAGGAATGCCCCTGGAAATAAACGAGATCGCCACCGTGGTCCTCGGTTTCCGCATGCCAGAAATGATTCTGGCCGCAGCCTATCATGGTCGCCAGCGAGGCGAAGGACGCAATATGGCCGCCAAGGCCGCCGCCATCCGGCGGGCTGTGGCGATTGGCCTTGACGACCATTGCCATGGCGTTCCAGCGCACATAAGACCGGATGCGCTCCTCGAGTACGATATTGCCCGGATGCGGTGGCTCCAGCCCCGGTGGAATCGTGTTCACATAGGCGGTGTTAGGCGAGAATGGAATATGCGCGCCGGAACGCCGCGCCAGGTCGATGAGCCGCTCGAGCAGGAAATGAGCCCGCTCGGGCCCCTCCCGATCCAGTACGGCCTCCAGGGCCTCTAGCCATTCCTGGGTTTCCAGGTCTTCGTCATTGGAGGCGGCTGTCGCGACAGCCTGATCTAGAGAGGACATCGAGTGAACTCCTGTTCAAATGATGGGGGCCGGCGCAGACGCCAGCACATAGCTTGCCCGAGGCAATTACGTGGACCGCGCGCCATGCCGACGCCAGTCCCCATGAATACATATGCCCATTCTAGGAAAGAGCTGCCATATGTTCAAGGAAAATTTCATTTTATGATATAGGTTTTTATAATATGAAAAATTACAGGCGTTGTTACGGTCTAAAATGCGCAATAGCCTATTTTGCGCACTCGATCCGCACTTTTCCATGCCAGCCGATTCCAGAAAGTCGCTGATACCGACCACCTTCTACGACCAGGCACGTCACACACGGCGGGGCTTCTACTGGCTGACGCCTGTCATTGTGCTGGTGCTGTACCTGTGCGTGATGGGCGTATTCGTGTGGTTGCAACATCTGCACAATAACAGCGTCATGTTCGTGACGATAGACCAGGAAACACGCCAGCAGCGGCTCATCATGGTGGTGGTGGCGCTTTCGGCGCTGATCGTGCTTAGCCTGCTGGCATTATGGCGCTATACCCGCTTTCGCACCCGCGCCGAAGCCGCGCTCATCGCTGAAACCGGCTTCAGACGCGCCATGGAAAACTCCATGTCAACCGGCATGCGCGTCTTCGACATGCATGGACGCATCGCCTACGTCAATCCCGCATTCTGCCGCATGATAGGCTGGAACGAGGCCGATCTCATAGGACGGACCACACCGTTTCCCTACTGGGTGCCTGGCAGGCACGCGCAGCACCAGGAAACGCTGGACGTGCTGCTTTCAGGCCGCACGCCCAGCAGCGGCCTGGAGGTGGAAGCCCAGCGCCGCGACGGCTCGCGCTTTACCGCGCGCATGTACGTGTCTCCGCTGCGCGACCCCAACGGGCAGCAGATAGGCTGGATGACCTCCATGACCGACATTACCGAGCCCAAGCGCATACGCGAGGCGCTGACCGCTGCTCACGAACGTTTCATGACGGTGCTTGAGGGCCTGGACGATGCCATTTCGGTTGCCGCCGACACCACCGACGGATTGGAGCTGCTGTTTGCCAATCGCACTTATCGACGCTTTTTCGGCGCGCAGTCCAATGGGCACGCCGAACTGCTGGGCGGACGTCTGGGCCGTTTCACGGACGAGACCGTGGAGATTTTCTCGGATTCCGCGCAGCGCTGGTTCGAGGTGCATCACCGCATCCTGGCCTGGACCGACGGGCGCCGGGTACGGCTGCAGGTTGCCCGCGACATCACCGAAAGGCGCCAACACGAGGAAGCCTCGCGCGTGCAGCAGGAGAAGATCCAGCTGACCAGCCGCCTGACCACCATGGGGGAAATGGCATCGTCACTGGCGCATGAGCTGAATCAGCCACTGACCGCCATCAGCAACTACAGCATGGGCGCCGTGGCCATGCTGAAGGCTGGCAATCCCGATCCCGAGCGCCTGCTGTCCGCCCTCGAGAAAGCGGCGCTGCAGGCCGAGCGCGCGGGCAAAATCATTATCCGCATCCGTGAGTTCGTCAAGCGCAGCGAGCCTCGCCGCCAGCGGGTGCACGTCATGCGCATCGTAGAAAATGCGGTCGGCTTCGCGGACATCGATGCGCGCAAGCGGCAGGTGGAAATCGCGCTGCATGTGCCCGAAGCCATTCCCGATGTCATGGCCGATCCCATTCTCATCGAGCAGGTACTATTGAACCTGCTCAAGAATGGCGTGGAAGCCATGGAAAAAAGCGAATACCGTACTTTGCACCTCGTCATCACCGACCAGAGCCCGCTGGTAGAGATTGCGGTTATAGATCGCGGTCACGGCCTGAAGGATCCCGAACGTCTCTTCGAACCCTTCTATAGCACCAAATCCGAAGGACTCGGCATGGGCCTGAATATCTGCCGTACTATTATCGAGTCCCATCATGGCCGGCTATGGGCCGCCAAGAACCCCGAAGGGGGTACTATTTTTCGTTTCACCCTGCCCTGCGCCGCGCCTCAAGCGCCCAGCTCGACAGAAGACACACAGGAGTTGCATGCATGACTACACTTCAAGCGCCCAACACCATATTCATCGTGGACGACGATGAAGCAGTGCGCGATTCCCTGCGTTGGCTGCTCGAGGCCAATGGGTACCGGGTGCGCAGCTTCAGCGGGGCCGAGGAATTCCTCAATGCCTACGAGCCCGAACAGGTGGGCGTGCTGATCGCCGATGTCCGCATGCCTGGCATGAGCGGCCTGGAGCTTCAGGAAGAGCTCATCGCGCGCAAGGCGCCGCTTCCCATCGTTTTCATCACCGGCCACGGCGACGTTCCGATGGCGGTCTCCACCATGAAGAAAGGCGCGGTGGACTTTCTTGAAAAACCATTCAACGAGACCGACCTGCGCAACATCGTGGCACGTATGCTCGAACAGGCCGCCGAGCGTGTCAGCCAGGCCCAGGCCCAGCGCAATCAGCAGGCAGTGCTTGGCCGGCTCACGGCGCGCGAGCAACAGGTCCTGGAGCGCATCGTTGCCGGACGCCTGAACAAGCAGATCGCAGGCGATCTCAACATCAGCATCAAGACTGTGGAGGCGCACCGCGCCAACATCATGGAGAAACTGGAAGTGACCACCGTCGCCGATCTCATGAAGATAGCCCTGGCGCGTGCCGAAGGTGCCGCATGAGCGCTCGCATCATCGATGGAAAGGCCTTGGCGGAAACCATCAAGGCCGACGTTGCGGGACGTGTCCAAAGCCTGAAGAAGACTGGCATCGTCCCGGGTCTTGCCGTGGTGCTCGTGGGTGATGATCCCGCTTCCCAGGTCTACGTGCGCAACAAGGCGGCCGCTTGCGAAAAGGCGGGACTGCATTCGCGCGTCATCCGCCTCGCGGCCGACATCACAGAGGCATCGCTTCTGGACCATGTGCGGACGCTGAACGACGATGATGCTGTGCACGGCATACTGGTGCAGTTGCCGCTGCCGTCGCACATGAATGCCGCGCGCGTCATTGAGACCATCGCAGCGGCCAAGGATGTAGATGGCTTTCATGTCAGCAATGCCGGGCTGCTCATGACCGGCCAGCCGCTATTCAGACCCTGCACGCCCTACGGCATCATGAAGATGCTCGAATCCGAAGACGTGGATCTATGGGGCGCCGAGGCTGTCGTGGTGGGCGCCAGCAATATCGTCGGCAAGCCCATGGCCATGCTGATGCTTGCCAAGGGCGCGACTGTCACGCTGTGCAACTCCAAAACCCGCGATCTGGGCGCGCACACACGCCGGGCCGATGTGCTGGTTGTTGCCACCGGCAAGCCGGGTATCGTCAAGGGCGACATGATCAAGCCAGGCGCCGTGGTCATCGACGTCGGCATCAACCGCAACGCCCAGGGCAAGCTGGAAGGCGATGTTGATTTCGAATCGGCATGCCTAGTGGCCGGCGCCATCACGCCTGTGCCCGGCGGCGTAGGCCCCATGACCATCGCCATGCTGCTGGTAAACACGCTGGAAGCCGCCGAACGCAGCGCCACCCTTCAGCCAGCCTGACCCCGGGAACGAAAGCCGCCGGCGCCTGTCCATGCAAGGATATGCGCCAGTGGCGCGCCGTCCTGTATTGAACAAGCCTCATGTCACAAAATCCTCTACTCGCTCCCATTGGCCAGCTCGTGGACTACGGCGCCATACGCCCCACGCACATCGAGCCCGCCCTTGTCACCCTTATCGCACAGGCCCGCGCAGCCGTCGAATACGCCGCCGATCCGGCGCTACCTGCCGACTGGCACAGCATCATCGATCCAGTCGAAGACGCCTGTGAACGCCTGTGGCGCGCCTGGTCCGTCGCAGGACACCTGAACGCAGTCGTCAACACGCCCGAACTGCGTGCCGCCTACAACGCATGCCTGCCCCTGGTTACCGACTTCTCCACATGGATGGGCCTGCATGAGGGCCTGTATGCACAATATCGCCGCCTGCGCGACAGCGCCGCTTTCGATGCGCTCAGCCCTGTGCGCCAGCGCATCATAGAACTGGCACTGCGCGACTTCCGGCTGAGCGGCGTCGAGCTGCGGGGCGAGGCGCGCGAGCGCTATGCCGCCATCTGCGAGCGGCAGGCCCAGGCGTCTCAGAAGTTCTCCGAGAACGTTCTTGACGCGGTCGACGGATGGTCGCTATTTGTCACCGAGGCGCAGCAACTCGAAGGCATTCCGAAGGATGTGCTTGCCGCCGCGCGCGCCGCTGCCGACGCCGAAGGCAAGCCTGGCTGGAAGCTGACGCTCAAGATGCCTTGCTACCTGCCTGTCATGCAACACGCGCGCAACCGCTCGTTGCGCCAGGACATGTATCGCGCCTATGCCACCATAGCATCGGAACAAGGCCCCGCCGAGCTCGACAATTCCGCAGTCATCGAACAGCTGCTTGCGCTGCGCGCCGAAGAGGCCGCCCTGCTCGGTTTTGACAGCTATGCCGCGCTACGTCTGGAAACACGCATGGCAAACGATGCGGAGCAGGTGCTCGGCTTTCTGCGCCAGCTTGCCGCCCAGGCGAAACCATTCGCCGTGCGCGACCTTGATGCGCTGCGGGATTATGCCCACGATACCCTTGATATGCCGGCGCTTGAGCCCTGGGACATAGCCTTCGTTTCCGAGCGCATGCGCGAAGAGCGCTACGCTTATTCGGAAGATGCGCTGCGCCAGTACTTCACCGAACCCCAGGTGCTGGAGGGGTTGTTCGGCGTCATATGGCGGCTGTTCGGGGTCCGGATGCGCCGCAGCAATGCGCCGACATGGCATGCAAATGCGCAGGCGCTCGAGGTAACCACGCCAGAGGGCAATATACTGGGCTACCTGTACATCGACTTATATGCCCGCGATGGCAAGCAGGGCGGCGCCTGGGTGGATAGCGAACGCAATCGACGCGCCACGACCGGCAGCCTGCAATTGCCCGTTGCCTACCTGACCTGCAACTTCGCCTCCCCACAGCAAGGCAAGCCCGCGCTGCTCACCCACGACGATGTTATTACGCTTTTTCACGAAAGCGGCCATGCCCTGCACGCCCTGCTCTCTCAGGTTGACGAGCCCGGGGCCGCCGCATTTTCAGCCGTCGAGTGGGATGCCATTGAGCTGCCCTCACAGTTCATGGAAAACTTCTGCTGGGAGTGGTCCGTCGTACGCACCTTGTCGTCGCATGCGGATACTGGCGAGCCGCTGCCGCGCGCGCTTTTCGACAAGCTGCTTGCGGCACGCAACTTTCAGAGCGGCATGCAGATGCTGCGCCAGGTGGAATTCTCTCTGTTCGACATGCTTATCCACCGCCAGAATTCCGGATTGTCCATCGGCCAGGTGCTCGATACGCTCAACCAGGTCAGAAAAGAGGTCGCTGTGTTATTTCCGCCTTCCTGGCATCGTTTTCCGCATAATTTCTCTCATCTGTTCGCAGGCGGATACGGCGTCGGCTATTACAGCTACAAATGGGCAGAAGTGCTATCCGCGGATGCCTATGCCGCGTTCGAGGAAGCGGCGGCGCAGCGCGATGGCGAACGCGACACACTGGACCCGGCCACCGGACGCCGCTTTCTGGAAGAAATCCTTGCCGTGGGAGGGGCGAGGCCGGCAGCGGCCTCCTTCGAGGCCTTCCGGGGCCGCGCGCCCTCCATGCAGGCCCTGTTGCGCCACAGCGGGCTGGCGGCCAGCGAAGACCTATAATCGAAAGCGGGTCAGGCTGCGGCAAGCGCCCCGATCCCACCGAACATTCGCTGGATTTTCTCATGGCCACTCTGTATCGCATTCTGCTGCCCCTAATGACCGCGTTTCTGCTGTCATATGCCGGTATCGCCGGCGCGGCAGGCTCGCTTCACAAGATTCGAGGCTTTCTCCCCGACCTGCAGTTCACGCTGCAGGCCGCCGGCGGCAAGACATT
Organism: Allopusillimonas soli; assembly: GCF_004153445.1. Taxonomy (GTDB): domain Bacteria; phylum Pseudomonadota; class Gammaproteobacteria; order Burkholderiales; family Burkholderiaceae_B; genus Allopusillimonas; species Allopusillimonas soli. The sequence continues at coordinate 312,927 of NZ_SDQC01000002.1, read as the reverse complement.
GACGCAGGACGACTTCCGGGGAGACACCGTGCTGATGTTTTTCGGCTATGCCAGCTGTCCCGATGTATGCCCAACCACCATGGCTCAGCTCAGCCAAGTCATGCAGGTGCTGGGCAATGATGCGCGCAAAGTGCGCATCCTGTTCGTGAGCGTGGATCCGCATCGCGACACGCCCGATATACTGCAGGCCTACGTTGATGCCTTCGACAGCCATGCCATCGGACTTACCGGCACCGAAAGCCAGATTGCCGATCTGGCGCGCCGATACCGCGTGGCCTACCGCATAGAAAAACCCAAAGGCGACGACCCGGATAATTACGAAGTGGCACATAGCCGCGGCGTGTATTTTTTCGATGCCGAGGGTCATGCGCGCTATCTCGCGCCCGATACGGAATCCGTGCAGGTACTGGCAGATGCGGCACGCACTTTGGTGCATGAGCAAGACGGCTGACCATGCTGTGCACGCGAGCGGGCCCCAGATTCGCCCTACGCGATACCGCTTTCTGTCGGGAAGAAACAGGCCCTTGGCGCAACATAATACCTTGGCAACGGCTATTCGCTGTTCACGGCCTGTTCGCATTCGCGCACGTAATCCAGTTCGGCCTCCATCTGTTTCTTTGCCGCCATGCGCAGGGCGGTACGCACTCCCTCTTCAATGACGGGATGGTAGAACGGCATGTCCAGCATCTGTTGAACCGTCAATTCTTGCTGCAGCGACCAGGCCAGCAAGTGCGCGACGTGCTCCATGGCAGGCCCAGCCATTTCCGCCCCGAGGAAGCGGCCGCTTCCTCGGTCGGCATACACGCGCAGCAGGCCCTGGTTCTTGCGGATGATGCGCGCACGCCCCTGATTGGCGAAATCGACCTCGCCACACACCACGGCCTGCGGCGCCAATGCGTCGTACCGCTTGCCCACCCGCGCAAGCTGCGGATCGGTGAACACGATGGATAGCGGCGCGCGCCGCCGCGCTTTCACGATATCGGGGTATGCCGCTGCATTGTTGCCTGCAATATGCCCATCGTCGGCAGCCTCATGGAGAAGCGGCGAGGCGCCGTTGACGTCCCCCGCGATGAAGACAGGCAGACCACACAGCTGCAGCGTGGCTGCATCGTAGGCCGGCATGCCGCGCTCATCCAGCCGCGCCGTTGTTTTCTCTAGCCCCAGGCCAGCCACATTCGGCCGGCGGCCGGTCGCTGCCAGCACATAGTCGTACCGCTCCGTTTTCTCCTCGCCCTGGCTGTCGCGATACTGCACCTCGATCGCCTCATCGGCCAGCCGTGCGCCGGTAACTTGTGCCCCCAACTGCAGATCGAGTTCGCCAGCAAAGGCTGCGCGCGCATTGGCCAGCACCGCAGGATCCCGAAGTCCGCCCACGCCTTCGCTGCGATTGAGCAGCGTGACGCGCACACCCAGCCTGGCCAGGGCTTGGCCCAACTCCAATCCGATGATTCCTGTGCCCACGACCAGTACGCGCGCCGGCAGATCCGTCCACGCAAAAACATCGTCGTTGACAATTACGCGCTCTCCCAGCCCTTTGAAGGGATCGGGTATATTTGGAGCGGATCCGGTGGCAATGACAATGCGACCAGCGTGGACTTCCGTATGGCCGTCGACCTGAAGCACATTATCGGAAACAAAACAAGCATGACCGCTGAGCTTGTCATCTTCTGGCATGCCGTGCACGCTGTCGAGAACAAAGCCCACGAACCGGTCCCGCTCGCTCCGAACACGCGCCATGACCTGCACGCCATCCACGCGTAGCCGGCCATCGATATGTACACCGAAGCCGCCAGCCTGGCTTGCGGCATGAGCGGCATCCGCGGCGGCGATCAAAAGCTTGGAAGGCATGCATCCGACGCGCGCGCAGGTCGTGCCATAGGGGCCGCCTTCGATGAGCAACGCCCTGATGCCCGCCCTTTTCACTGCGCGATAGGCGGACAGGCCCGCCGTGCCGGCGCCGATGATGGCGACATCTGTCTCGAGCTGTTTCATGCCTGCTTCTCCCTTCCCCGATGGCGGGCAAAATGCCTGCCTGGACGCTAGTCGTCTGTCCACTCCTTGACGAACTGGTGATAATCGGGTCGCTCAGGCGCCTTCACCGGCGCTGCGGGCGTACCCACGGCGATATAGCCCATGAAACGGTAATCCAGGCTGTCGTAGCCCAGAATTTCCGACACCTCGTCCACGTAAGTACCCAGACCGGTGCTCCAGAAAGCGGCATAGCCCAGCATATGCGCGGCATTCAGGATGTTCGTGACCGCGGCGCCCGTGGCAAGCATGCGTTCGTGCTCCGGTATCTTGGCGTTGCTGTGATCCAGTCTGCACGCAACGGCAATCAGCAGCGGCACTTGGGAAAGCCAGCGCCGGTTGGCCGCCAATTTCTCGGGTGGCACCTGCACGCCCGCAGCCGCCATGGTCTCGAACACCTTTTCGCCCAGCTTCTCGATGGCGGATCCGCGTATCAGGGAGAAGCGCCAGGGCCTCAGTTGGCCGTGATCCGGTGCACACATGGCCGCCTGCAGGATGCGCGCCAGCTCAGGCCCCGAAGGCCCTGGTTCCTGAACAAACTTGACCGAGCGGCGAGACAACAGGAAATCAATAGCTTCAGCAGACATCTTCATCCTTTGTGCAGCAGGGCTTTCATGTCGCGCACGGCTTTTTCGATGCCATCGAAAACGGCCCGCGCCACAATTGCATGCCCGATGTTGAGTTCAGCGATACCCGGCAAGGCGACGATGGGCGCCACGTTGTCGTAATGCAGGCCGTGTCCTGCATTGACGCGCAGGCCGTGCCCTAGCCCCCGGGCAATGGCGGCACGCAAACGAACCAGCTCGGCATCGCGAGCGGCCTCATCCCGAGCATCGGCATAAGCCCCGGTATGCAGCTCGACAACCGTGGCACCCGCACTCGCTGCGGCGTCGACCTGGGCCTGTTCGGGATCGATGAAAAGAGAAACACGTATGCCGGCTCCGCGCAGTTGCGATACGGCCTGCTTGACCTGTTCGAATTTGCCCTGGACATCCAGGCCGCCTTCCGTAGTGAGTTCTTCCCGTTTTTCAGGTACCAGGCATACATCGTCGGGCCGGATGCGACAAGCTATATCCAGCATCTCCGGCGTGATTGCACATTCAAGGTTCATGCGTGTGCGCAATGCTTTTCGCATGGCTGCAACATCGGCGTCCTGAATATGCCGTCGATCTTCACGCAGGTGCAGCGTGATCAGATCCGCCCCCGCATCTTCGGCGCGCACGGCTGCCTCGACGGGATCCGGGTAAAGCGTATGGCGCTGCTCGCGCAAGGTGGCGACGTGGTCTATGTTGACGCCCAGTTCTATCATGCGTGACCTCGGGATAGGTTTCCTGTTCAGGGTTTCCCCTATTATCCCTTTTTATGCCATGCCGTGCGCGCGTCGAGGCGACACACGCCGCCCCGACGCGGATGCCGTTCCGCTAAGGCGGCGTTGGATTGCTGCCTTGCGCTTCGCCGCGTATTGCATCCACCGGTTCGACTTGCGGGTGAGCGGATGCCTCCAGCCAACCACCGCCCAGCGCCTTGTACAGTTCGACACGGTTCAGCAGAGAATCCATGCCGGTCTGCAGGAACTGCTGCTGCGTCGCATAGAGCGTGACTTGCGCATTCTGCACCTGTAGAAAACTGTCTATGCCTGTTTCGTACCGAAGCTCCGCCAGCCGGAGCGATTCCATGGATGATTTCTCGAGCGCACGCAGCGCATCCAGCTGCTCAGCATAGGTTGCTTCTCCGGCAAGGGCGTCAGCCACTTCCCGGAATGCGGTCTGAATGGTCTTCTCGTATTCGGCTACGGCAATATTCTTGCGCACCTTGGCCAGATCTAGGTTCGATTGCAGGCCGCCGCCGGCAAAAATAGGCGTCTGGAGCTGGGGAGAGAATTGCCAGTATCGTTGTGATCCACTGAACAATCCTCCAAGCTCCACGCTCGCGAAGCCAAGCAGGCCGGTAATGGAAATGTTCGGGAAAAAAGCCGCCCGGGCAGCGCCGATATTCGCATTGGCTGCGCGCAGAACATTTTCGGCGCCCATGATATCCGGACGACGTTCCAGCAGGTCGGACGGCAGTCCAACAGGTATGGCGGCAAGCACCTGATCATGGCTGAATGGTGCAGGTTCGGGCAGATTGGCGGGTGGCTGCGTTCCCAGCAGAAGACGCAGCGCATTCTGCGCCTGGGCCTTGCTGCGCCGTAGTGCCTGTTGATCCGAGCGTACGGTTTCAAGCTGGCCGCGCGCCTGATTCAAGTCCAGCGCCGACGCCACACCGCCGTCGTAGCGCGCCTGCACGAGCTGCATGGTTGCCTCGCGCGCGCGCAGCGTACTATCGCTCAAGGTCAGCAACTGCTCGGCCGTGCGCAGCCGGAAATAGGCTTCGGCCACTTGCGCCACCAGATTGATGTGCACAGTGCGGCGCGCCTGGGCCGTCGAGAGGTATTGTTCGAACGCGGCCTGGCTCAGGTTGCGTAGCCGGCCGAAGAAATCGATCTCGAAGGAGGTCATGCCTATGCCCGCGGTATAGGTGCGGGACACGCTTTGCGAATCGGCGCCGCCCATCCGAAGGTTTTCGGGATAGCGGGTGGCCTGCTCACTTGCGGCGGCGCCTATGGTCGGAAAAAGATCGCTGCGCGCTATGCCGTATTGCGCGCGCGCTTCCTCGACTCGCTGGACTGCAATACGCATGTCGCGGTTGTTGGCTAAGGCAAGCCGTATCATGGCCTGCAGGCGTGGATCGGTGAAAAACTCGCTCCAACCCAGATTGGCGCTATAGGCGATCTGGGGCGCCACGGCATGGGCGCTGCGCGGGCCGGTATTGGACACTGCATCGCTGTCGGGGTATTGGCCCGGGACCGGCGCTGCCGGACGGTGATAATCGGGTGCAAACGAGCAGCCCGCAAGTGCCAGCGCCAGCAGTGCGGGCGCCAGGGCACGCCGCGCAGCCATGGCCTTTGCGGGCGCTTTCAGGCTAGTTTGTCGGTCTGTCATTCTTTTTCCCCACTGTTGTGACCGGGCTTGGCTTGGGTGTCCGCATCTTTTGCTGCTGCGGCCCCTTCTGCGGCGTGGGATGCATCGTGTGCGGCCGGCGCCGGCATACCGTGATCGCCAAACACCTTGGGACGGGTCTTGAACAGCGTGAGCACCACAACGAAGAATACCGGCACAAACAGCACGGCCAGCGGCGTTGCTGCCAACATGCCACCCAACACGCCCAAGCCGACGGCATTCTGGCTGGCCGCACCGGCGCCTGTGGCGATAGCCAGCGGCACCACGCCAAGAATAAAGGCAAACGAGGTCATGAGAATGGGCCTGAAGCGCAGACGCGCCGCCTGCACCGTTGCGTCGAGAATGCTTCCTCCCTGCGCATAGAGATCCTTGGCAAACTCCACGATCAAGATGGCGTTCTTCGCCGCAAGACCGATGACCGTCACCATGCCGACCTGGAAGTACACGTCATTGGACATGCCCATGAGCGAGATCAAGGCAACAGCGCCCAGCATGCCCAAAGGCACTGCAAGCATGACCGAGAGCGGAATGGCCCAGCTTTCATACAATGCGGCCAGCACCATGAACACCACCAGGATGGACAGGCCCATGAGAATCAGCGACTGGCTGCCCGCCTGGATCTCCTGATAGGACAGGCCGGTCCACTCGTAGCCTATGCCGGCGGGTAGCTGTCCGACCAGCCGTTCCATCTCCTGCATGGCCTCGCCTGAGGAATAGCCCGGCGCCGCCGAGCCGCCTATGCGTATTGTTTCATAGCTGTTGTAGCGAACGACCTGCACCGGTCCTGTATCCCAATCCAGCGACACGAAGGAGGACAGGGGAACCATCTTGCCGTCATTGTTGCGTGCATTGAGCTTGAGGATGTCCTCGGGCGTCATGCGATCCTCGGCCTCGGCCTGAACCCATATGTTCTGCACCCAGCCCTGATTGGTGAAATTGCCCAGGTAGGCCGAACCCAGCGAAGAGGAAATGAGCTGGGCCGCTTCGGAAAAGTTTACGCCCAGCGCGGCAGCCTTGTTGCGATCGATGGTCAGCTTGAGCTGCTTGCCGCCAGCTAACCCAGTGATGCGTGTATCCGCCAGCACCGGACTCTTGGCGGCCAATTGCAGCAGTTGGCCCGCAGCGGCCTGCAGCGCATCGTGTCCCAGGCCACCCCGGTCTTCCAGGCGCAGATCGAAGCCGGAGGCATTGCCCAGCGAGGAGATGGCCGGCGGTACGACGGAAAACACCATGGCATCGGGAATGCCGAACAGCAGATTCCCGATAGCCTTGTTCGCCAGTGCCTGGGCCGAGTTCTCCTCGCCCTTTCGTTCGGAAAAATCCTTCAGCGGAACAAAGGCAATGGCGGCATTCAGGCCATTACCGTTGAAGCTGAAGCCTTGGACCGCCACGATGTCCTGGACCTGTGGCTGGTCCATGAAGAATTTTTCGACCTGCTTGATCACATCAACCGTGCGGTTGGCCGACGAACCCGCCGGCAGCTCGATATTGGCGATGATGTAGCCTTGGTCTTCCTCGGGCAGGAACGACGTGGGCAGCCGGAAATACAACACGCCCAGCACCACAACCAGCAACAGGTACACGAACATCAGGCGGCCGCCGCGGTGCAGGCTGCGGCCAACCCAGCCCTGATATTTGTTGGTGGTGCGTTCGAAACCCCGGTTGAACCAGCCGAAAAACCCTTTCTTCGTGGCATGATGGCCTTTCGGGATGGGCTTGAGCAGCGTGGCGCACAGCGCCGGCGTGAATGACAGCGCCAGGAAGCCGGAGAACATGATGGAAACCGCCATGGCCACCGCAAACTGCCGGTAGATGATGCCCACGGAACCCGACATGAAGGCCAGCGGCAGGAATACTGAAGTCAGTACCAGCGTAATGCCCACAATGGCGCCGCTTATCTGCGGCATGGCCTTGCGTGTGGCCTCCTTGGGCGGCAGGCCCTCCTCCACCATGATGCGCTCGACGTTCTCGACCACCACAATGGCATCGTCCACCAGAATCCCGATGGCCAGCACCATGGCAAACATGGTCAGCACATTGATGGAGAAGCCCAGCGCAAGCATGACGGCAAATGCCCCCATCATGGCCACCGGCACCACCAAAGCCGGAATCAGCGTATAGCGCACGTTCTGGAGGAACACGAACATGACCACGAACACAAGCACCATAGCCTCGAACAGCGTGTGAACCACCTGCTCGATCGATATCTCCACATAGGGCGACGTATCGTAGGGTATGGAATAGGTGATGTTGTCCGGGAAGAACTTGGACAACTCCTCCATCTTCGCCTTGATACCTTCTGCTGTCGACAGCGCATTGGCGCCGGGCGCGAGCGCAATGGCGAATGCCGCGGTGGGCTTGCCGTTGAGCCGGGCGCCAAATTGATAGTTGTCCGATCCGACCTCTATGCGCGCCACATCCTTGAGCTTGACCGCGGAGCCGTCGACATTGGCCCGCAGCACGATATTGCCGAACTCCTCCACCGTGGATAGCTGACCATTGACGACAATGGGTGCCGATACACGATTCGAATCCGGATTGGGCGGGGCGCCAAGGATACCGCCTGACACGAGCACGTTCTGGCTCGATATGGCATTGTTGACCTCAGAAGGGCTGAGGTTGTAGCCCCTGAGCTTGTCGGGATCTATCCAGATGCGCATTGCGCGCTGCGCCGCGAACAGCTGGAAGTTGCCGACACCCGGCACCCGCGATATGGGGTTCTGGATATTGCGCGTGATGTAGTCCGCGAGGGCAGTCTGGTCAAGCGTGCCGTCGGTGGACGATACGGCCACGACCAGCAGAAAGCCTGTATTCGCCTGCGTGACGCTCAAGCCCTGCTGCGTGACAGCCTGCGGCAACTTGGACGTGATGTTTGAAATACGATTCTGCACATCAACCTGGGCCAGATCGGGGTCTGTGCCGGGCGCGAAGGTCACGTCGATTTGCGCCATGCCGTATGAATCACTGACCGATTCGTAGTACAGCAGGCCCTTGGCGCCGTTGAGCTCGTTCTCGATCACCGATGCGACCGTGGTTGCGACGTCTTCCGCGGTGGCACCGGGATAGGTGGCCTGGATGCTGATCGTGGTGGGCGCGACTTCGGGGTATTGCGACACCGGCATGTTGGGGATGGCCAGCAAGCCCGCCAGCGTGATGCCCAAGGCAACGACCCAGGCAAAAATTGGACGATCAATAAAAAACTGTGGCATGTGTGCTCACTTCTTTATGCATGAAAGCCGCGGGCCTCTTGAGCCCGCGTGGCATGGCAGGGTCAGCCCTTTTTGTCCGCGTCGGCGGGCGCATCGCCCGCCGGCGCAGGCGACGCCTGCTTGCCGTTCTCGGGTTTCGCGCCTTGCTGCGCGTCCGGTTTGCCCGCTTCACCCGGTTTGCCCGGTGCGCCGGGTTTGCCCTGCTCATCTTTTTTACCCGGTTCCCAAGGTACGGCTTGCACGGCCGCTCCCGGACCTATCTTCTGGAAGCCTTCCACGATCACCTGGTCTCCCGGGTTGAGACCCTTGAAGATAATGGAACCCTCGGGAACGCGGGAGCCCACCTCCACAGCCACCGACGCCACCTTGCCTTCCTTGACCACCATCAATGTGTTCAGGCCGTCTGCGGTCCGCTGTATGGCTTGCTGAGGCACGATCAGCGCCTTTTCATCCACGCCTTGCAGCAGGCGCACACGCACATACATGCCAGGCAGCAGAATATGCTCAGGGTTGTCGAACTTTGCGCGCAAGGTAACCTGGCCGGTGGTGGGGTCGACGCTGACTCCCGAAAACAGAAGCTTGCCGTCGTGCTTGTAGACGCTGCCATCGTCCAGCACCACCTGAGCCAGCGCGGCCCCATCGTCCGACTGCGTCAGCTCGCCGTTGGCCTGCGCCTTGCGCAGCCGCATGAGCTGCGCGGTGGAACGCGTGACATCCACATAGACGGCATCCAGTTGCTGGACAACAGCCATTTCGGTTGCGGAAGACGCGCTGACCAGAGCGCCCTCGGTGACCAACGATTCGCCAATGCGGCCATCAATTGGCGAAGTGACCTTTGTGTATCCCAGATTGATTTCCGCAGCCTGAAGATTGGCCTTGGCCGCAGCCACCGCCGCCTCGCCCTGGTTTGCCGCTGCCAGCGCATTGTCATACTCCTGCCGGCTCACGGCATTGGCCTTGACCAGCTTGGCATAGCGCTCGGCCAGCAGCTTGGCGCTGCGCACGTCGGCCTGTGCCTGCTTCAACTGCGCCGCCGCCTGATCGCGCGCCGCAATATAAGGTGCAGGGTCGATGGTAAACAGCAGTTGGCCTTCCTTGACGTCGCTGCCCTGCTCGAAGTTGATTTCCTCGACAATGCCTGTCACACGGGCGCGGATCTGCGCATCCTTCACGGCGTCCACGCGGCCGGGAAGATCGATGAATACCTTGGTTGGCTTGGGCTGAACGGTGATGACGCTGACGGGGACTTTGGGAGCGCCTTGTTTCCCCTGTTCTTTATCGCCGCAACTGGCCAGCAGAAACAGTGAAGATAAAAATGTGAGAAAAATTACAGCGCGTACTTGCTGCCGCGACGGCAGACGAAGGTTCGGCATTATGGCTCCTGTACAGCACGGCCCCTTTCCGTGTCCAGGGCGGCGCTGCGTTGCTTCTGGTTGTTGGGCAAAGCGTGAGTATAAAGGGAAAACCCGTAATAGATCACATTCCAAGCCATTTCAACGTATTTCAAGCCATGTTGCGGCATACTGTTTGCTGAGAAATGACAGTCCCCTGCGTTGCGCAGGGCCGTGATATTGATGGAAGGAGGTATTATGTTCCAGTCCCGTATATCCCGCTGCCTGGCAGTGGCCGCACTTGCCGCCGGCTTGGCCGCTTGTGCGCACGACACCAGCATGCAAAGTTCAACCGCGGCCTCGACGGCGGCCTATACCGATGATGCGACCATCAACACAAATGTGCAGACGGCAATCATGGGCGTGCCTGGCGTTGATGCCGACAATCTCCAGGTAAGCACGCAGGACGGTGTCGTGAAGCTGCGCGGTCGCGTGGATGACCAGATGGCGGCGCAAAATGCTGTCCAGGCAGCGCGCCAGGTACAAGGCGTCAAGACGGTTGATTACGATATCGATATCGGCAACCAGTAAAAGCACGATGCCGCCAGCCGATACATCAATCGGCTCGCCCCGGCGACTGGCGCGCAAGCGGCTGGTTGCCGGTTAAACGCCTTTTTCGAGATCGGGGCTGGCCAGCGGATCGAAGTCGCGCCAAGTTCCGTTCTCCCAGCGCCCTTGCGCGCGCTCCACTTCCTGGCCACCGGCATCGCGCAATATGCGCGCAATACGTGTTGCGTCGGCCGCTTCTACATGAACAGCCAGCAGTACGCCCGAAGGCCGTCCCTCCGAAGCCTTGGCAATCTCACGCTCACGCAGGCTGCGGTCGGGCCGCTTGCGTCCTATCATGCGCATGGCACCCGCCAGCGAGCCGACATAGGCGCCCACCCCAGCGCCACCGATAATGCCTATGGTCGACGAGCCGAATGCATATCCCACGACGGCGCCCACACAGGCGCCAATGATGCCTATCAGCGCAGCGCCGCCCAGCGCGCCCACTGAGCCGCCTTCGGATGCCGGGTCGAACACCTGGTCGCCGCCCAGCGGATAGCGGTCATGACTGCCGGCCGGATTGACAAAGAAAGTATGAAGATCCCCCGCCGCGATCCCTCCATCCATAAGCTGGGCTGCGGCTGCCTGGGCCGTATCGAAGGTATCGAAGCGAGCAGCTATGATGAGAGCCATTCCCCTCTCCTTTTCCGCACATCGTGACGATAGCGCAGCAAGCAACGTGCCCGCGTGCCAAGCAGCGTATCAGCGGGATGTGGCGCTTCGCGCCTCAAGCGACAGGTATCCCAGGCCCGCCACGAATAGCGGCAGGAGGTAATACAGTGCCCGAAAGATGAGCACGCCCGCAAGCGCTGCGCTTTGGTCCATGCCGTCGGCTGCCAGCCAGGCCACGGCAATGGCTTCGAGCACGCCTACGCCGCCTGGCACACGAATGATCAGCCCTGCCACGGCACTCAACAATACTGTCGCCAGAACCAGCCCATAGGATGACTGCGTGCTCAACACGACATACAGCACGGCACCCATCAGCGCCCAATTCAGCATGGCCACGGTGACCTGAATCAGGGCGAGCCACCACGGCGGCAGCGCCACCTGGTGACCGGCCAGCGTCCAACTCCGATGTCGAGAAAATATGCACAGCAATAGATAGGCCGCTCCGGCTGCCAGCATTATGGCTCCCGCCGCGTGCAGCGCTCCCGCGCTCAGCCCCCATTCCGACAACGGCTGCAGGTCGCCAAATGTGAATACCGTTCCGGCAATGAGCACATAGCCAGTCCAGTTGGTAATCACCGACATGCCGAATACATGACCCGCATCGGCCGCACTTACACCTTGTCGCGTGTAGAGACGCAGGCGCAGCCCCAGCCCGCCCACCAAAGAGCCCAGGCCCAACGTGAAGGCGTAACAGATGGCGGCGGTCAGCATGGTACGCCACACGGCCAGCCCATGGCGTGTCATCCACCGACCAATCAGATCGAAACAGGCATAAGCGGCATAGCCGGCCAGCGTCAGCGACGCGCCCAGGCACAATCGCCAGACAGACACCGATCCCATGGCCGAGAACACCTCGTCCCACTTCACCTGTATCGCAGCCACAACAACCAGAACGGCAACCAGGCCGAGGAAAAGCAGTCCCACCGTCCGCTGGATGCCAGACCAGTGCGCCTTCAGCCACGATGCGCCGCGGCTGGACATGACGCGGTCCACGATGCCGGACACGGAGGAGGCGGAGGAAGATCGGGAACGCTCAGTATCCACGGCTTTCCCCGACGTGCCGACCATCGCCTTCATCGGCGGCGCCGCACGCACCGCTTCCGGCATCCTGCACGCCGTCGCGCCCACCTTCGTCCGATGCCGCGCCAACCTGGCGAGCCGGCTCCAAGCCGCGGATCGACGCATGCGACATGCGCTCCGTACCGTCCTCGCCCACCGGGTCCGCGTGCGGCAATTCAGAAAGCGGCGCCATGGATTGCAATTGCGGCTTGCGCGCGGGCAGCCAGCCCGCCCAGGCGGGAAAACGCCGCAAAAAATGAAAGACGAACACACCCAGCATCACGCGCTGTATTTTGCGGCGCGGTTGCGTATCCCGCCGCATTCGCTGGCAGTGATTCGCGATCAGCCAGTCCAGGCGCTCCTCCAGCACCTGGCTGAAGGCCGTGTCCTGAATCATCACATTGGCCTCCAGGTTCAACGCCAGGCTGAGAGGATCAAGATTACTTGATCCGACCGTGGACCACGCGCCGTCCACCACGGCCACCTTGCCGTGCAAGGGACGTTCGCAATACTCGTAGATCTCGACGCCGGCGGACAGCAGATAGTCGTACAGCATGGTGGCCACGAAGCGTGCCGCGGGCATGTCAGGTTCGCCCTGCAGGATGAGCCGTACATGCACGCCTCGGCGAGCCGCGCCACGCAATTCCCGCAACAAGCGGTATCCTGGGAAAAAATAGGCGTTGGCTATGGTGATGCGTGACTTGGCCGCCCGCATGCCAAGCCTGTAATGCACTTCTATGTCATCTTTGTGGCGGTCATTGTCGCGGACCACCAGCGCTGCGGCCGTGCCGCCAGGCGCCGCCCTGTTGCGCTCACGCCGCCGCAGGCGTCCCCAGCGCAGGCGCGGCGGATTCACCGGCGCCAGCACCTGCGCCATGAAGCGCACGATTTCGTCAACCAGCGGCCCACGTATGGACACGGCATAATCCTGTTTCGCCGTGGGGCCGAAGTCGGCCAGATGGTCCGCGCTGAAATTGATGCCACCCACGAAGGCCAACGTGTTATCGACGATGACGATCTTGCGGTGCAGGCGGCGAAACAGATTGGTGCGCATACCCAGGCGCCGCGGGCGCGGATCGAATATGTGGAAACCCACGCCCTCGGATGTCATCGCCTCGATGAAGGCTGCCGGCAGGTCGGCAGTGCCGTAGCCATCGACAACAATATCCACACGGACGCCGCGCCGCGCTGCCGCGATGACTTCCCGCTGCAGCGCCTGGCCCACCTTGTCATCGAAGATAATAAAGGTCTCAAGCACCACGGATTGCCGTGCCTGGCCAATCGCCTCGAACACGGCGGGGAAAAAGGCTTCACCGTTCTCCAGCAATGTGATCGTGTTGCCTGTTGTCCATTTGGCGCTCATAGTGCAAGCTCCACGGCCAGCGGTGCATGATCGGAAAGGTGGGACCATGGCCTGGCTGACAGCGCCACGGCATCGTAATGGCGCACATTCCTGACATAAATGCGATCCAGGCGCAGCAGAGGAACGCGTGCGGGAAAAGTGCGTGCGACCTTACCCCGGCAAACGCGGAATACCTCATGCAGGCCGCAGTGCCGCACCAGGCTATGCTGGGCCACCTGGCGCCAGTCATTGAAGTCGCCGGCGATGATCAGGGGTGCGTCCTGCGGTACGCGCTCGTCGATATGGCAGCATAGCGCACTGACCTGCTGGCGGCGGTGCCGCTCACGCAAGCCCATGTGCACACAGATAAGATGGACGGGATTGTCATGGCCCGGAGGCTGCACAACACAGTGCAGCATGCCGCGCTTTTCGTGGGTACCAACCGAGATGTCGATATTTTCGTAATGGGCAATGGGAAATTTCGACAGCACCGCATTGCCGTGATGGCCATGCGGATACACCGCATTGCGGCCATAGGCGAACTGGGGCCAGATCGAATCCGCCAGAAATTCGTACTGGCTGGTGGCGGGCCACCGGGCAAGTTTTTCAGCGTGGCGATGATGCGCGCCAAGGACCTCCTGCAAGAAAACAATGTCCGCCTCCGTGGCGCGGATGGCATCCCGCAGTTCATGCAGGATGAAACGCCGGTTGAAGGTCGTGAAGCCCTTGTGCGTATTAACGGTAAGTATCTTGAGTCGGAGCGGTGTTTCCTCTGCGGCCATGAATTCGGATTGCGTCATATTGTGGTTGTCCGCAATGCATCAGCAATTATCGTACCCGCAAAAAAGCCTTCACGTCGCGGCATCTCCCTAACCCAGCAACAGCGCGTCGTCAGCCAGCTTCTCGCCCCGCACGCGCTCGAACATGCGCAAGAGGTCGGGCACATCCAATCCGCGGCGTTCCTGTCCCGATACATCGAGCACGACCTTGCCTTGGTGCAGCATCACCGTGCGCTCGCCTACATCAAGCGCCTGGCGCATGCTGTGCGTGACCATCATGGTGGTCAGCTTGCTCTCCTCGACGATGCGCGCCGTGAGCTCAAGCACAAACTGAGCCGTGCGCGGATCCAGTGCGGCCGTGTGCTCATCCAGCAACAAAATGCGCGATGGTTGCAGCGCGGCCATCAAAAGGCTGACCGCCTGGCGCTGTCCACCGGAAAGCAGGCCGATGCGATCGGTCAGCCGGTTCTCCAGCCCGAGCCCCAGCACCGCCACGCGCTCCCGGAATTCATCGCGCATGGCCGGCTGCACCGCCCGCGCGAAACCGCGTCGCTTGCCCCGGCCATGGGCCAGTGCAAGGTTTTCCTCTATGGTGAGATCCTCGCATGTGCCGGCCATGGGATCCTGGAATACACGGGCAACTCGTCTTGCGCGCAGCCACACGGGCAGGCGTGTGACGTCCTCGTTGTCGATGGCGATCGTGCCTGCATCGACGGAAATATCGCCCGACACAGCATTCAGGAAAGTGGACTTGCCTGCGCCATTCGAGCCGATGACGGTGACAAACTGGCCAGTCGGAATATCCAGCGACAGGCCGCGCAGTGCCCGAGTCTCGATGGGCGTGCCGGCATTGAAGGTAATCTGCAAATTCTTTGCGCTCAACATGTCAGCTTCTCCCCACAGTGCCACGCCGCAGACGCTGTTTGAGCAGCGGTATGACCAGGGCGATCGTGACCAGCACGGCTGTCACCAGATTCAGGTCCTGTGCCTTCAATCCGATGAAATCGGCATTCAGCGCCAGCGCAATAAAGAAGCGGTAAAGAACAGCGCCCACAATAACGGCGAGTGTCGTGATGACCAGGCGGCGCGAAGGCATGATGCTTTCGCCTACGATCACGGCCGCCAGGCCGATGACGATGGTGCCTATGCCCATGGAAATGTCGGCGCCGCCCTGAGACTGCGCAAACAGCGCGCCGGCCAGGGCGCACAGCGCATTGGAAATGCCCATACCCGCAAGAATGCGATTGCCCGTGGCCACGCCCTGCGAACGGGCCATGCGCGGATTGGAGCCGGTGGCCCGCATGGCAAGCCCCGTCTGGGTCGAGAAATACCAGTCCAGAATCAGCTTGACGATGATGACCAGCGCCAGCAGGATAAGCGGACGCGCGATATAGTCGCTAAGACCTTCAGGCTGCAATATCGTGAAAACAGTGGGCTCGGTGATCAGCGGTACGTTGGGCCGGCCCATGATGCGCAAATTGATGGAGTACAACGCAATCATCATCAGGATGCTGGCCAACAGATCCATGATCTTCAGGCGGACATGCAGCCAGCCGGTGATCATGCCCGCAATCGCACCGGCCAGCGTTGCAACAAGCGTGGACGTAAACGGATCCATGCCAGCGCTGATCAGCGTTGCAGCGGTGGCGCCGCCGAGTGGAAAGCTGCCATCGACAGTCAGGTCTGGAAAACGGAGGATGCGGAAGGAAATGAGCACGCCCAGGGCGACCAGGCCAAAAATCAGGCCGATCTCCAGCGCACCCCATAGAGAATAGATAGACATGGTGCGGTGTGTGCAATAGGAACGGAAGCAGGCGGGCTGCGCGGACAACCCACCTGCTTCAGGGACTGGCGCCGGCTACGCTGCTCGGCTCACTCGACGACCTGGGTCGCGGACTTGACGACCGCCTCAGCCAGGGTCACACCCTGTTTTTTCGCTGCGCCGGGGTTGACGAACAATTCGAGCTTATCGCTGGTTTCAGAAGGAATGTCGCCCGGTTTTTCACCCTTGAGGATACGCACGACCATGCGGCCGGTCTGCAGGCCCACATCATGATAGTTGATGCCCAACGCTGCAATGGCGCCACGTTTCACGCTGTCGGTGTCGGAGGCAACCAGCGGGATTTTTGCATCGTTGCCCACCTTGACCAACGCCTCGTAGGCCGATACGACGTTGTTGTCGGTATTCGTGTAGATGACATCCACCTTGCCCACCAGGCTGCGCGCGGCAGCACCGACATCGACTGTGCGTGCCGCCGTGGCCTCGACCAGTGTCATATCGGACTTGGGCAGCAATTCGCGCATGCGCTTGACCACCACCACGGAATTGGCCTCGCCCGGGTTGTAGACCATGCCCACACGCTTGGCGTCTGGCACGACCTTCTTGATAAGCTCGATCTGCTTTTCCAGTGACAGCGCGTCGGACACGCCAGTGACATTGGTGCCGGAGGCTTCGAGCGAGGGAACGAGTTGCGCCGCCACCGGGTCGGTGACAGCCGAATAGACGACAGGAATGGTTTTCGTCGCGGCTACCACGGCCTGGGCCGAAGGCGTGGCGATGGCCACGATGACATCAGGCTTGTCCCCGACATACTTGCGCGCGATTTGGGCGGCAATGGCCGTATTGCCCTGCGCCGTCTGGAATTGCCAATTCAGGCCTTTTTCCTCGGTGTAGCCTGCCTTCTTCAGGGCTTCCTTGACACCGTCCTTGACCGAATCCAGTGCGGGGTGCTCGACGATGGACGTGACGGCAACCGACTGCGCCGCGGCCGGAACCTGGGCAAGCGCCGCCACCATGGCCGCCGCGCCTGCGAACAGGCTGGCCGATTTGCTGAACCTCATGAAAGACTCCTTGATGAATTGAATATGCGGAGCGCGTCGGCTCCGCCAATGGCCGTAAGTCTAACCTGAACCCAGCCGCGCCTGCCTCATGGATATCCCTGCAAGCCTACTGCGCGCGCGGTCTTCACGGCGCGCTATACAGACAGGGACATAATGCGGCCCCGCTGCGCCAACAAGGCGCGAGCCCAGCGCACAGCCGGCAGGCGGTACCGGGCCTCGACATCCTGCGCCCTCAGGAGCAGTTGTGCCACCGTCACATCAAGCGCCGGCCCCTTGAATGCCAGCACAACCCGGTTTCCTTCATCGATTTCGGGCAGCTGCAGAACCCGGTTGCCGAAAGCGGTGCGGATATTGGCCACATTGCGCGGAAAACTCGCATGATTGCCAAACAGATTGACCGTCATGACGCCCACATCGGACAGAGCGCGATGACAGTCCTGGTAGAACTGCACGCTGTCGCGCACCGGCCCCTGCGCCAGTCCGTCATAGAGGTCGACCATCAGAGCCTTGCAGCGCCCGGCATTCCGGCCGTCCGCCACCCATTCGGCCGCATCGCAGTGCTCAACGCGGGAGCGGGCAGGTGCCGGAAGACGAAAATACATGCGGCAGGCGGCCGTCACCGCGGGATTCCACTCCACCGTGACTGTCAATGCCTGCGTATATTTCAGGACGAAGCGGGTCAAGGCGCCGGCGCCAAGACCAAGAATGCCAACCTCCTCCTTGCGCGTCGGCTCGAGAAACAGCAGCCACGCCATCATCTGCTGCGTATAGGCCAGAACGAGCTCGGCCGGCGCCCTGAGGCGCATGGCCCCCTGGACCCACTCGGTGCCGAAATGCAAATAGCGTACGCCACCTTCCTCGGACAGCGTAGGTTCGTCCACTGGCTCGGCCGCGGTACGCCAGGCGCCTGACCGTTGTCCCGCGCTTCCGGCCCGGCGCGTCTTGGCGGCTTCAGGCACGCTCGAAGATGGCGGCAATGCCTTGCCCACCGCCTATGCACATGGTGACCAACGCATAACGACCCTGAATGCGCTGGAGTTCATGCAGGGCCTTGACGGTAATGATGGCGCCCGTCGCACCCACCGGGTGACCAAGACTGATACCGCTGCCGTTTGGATTGACGCGGCTCGGATCGAAGCCGAGCTCTTTGCTCACCGCGCAGGCCTGCGCGGCAAAGGCTTCGTTGGCCTCGATGACGTCCATCTGCCCGACCTCCAGCCCCGCCTTCTGCAGGGCCAGGCGCGATGCCGGGACGGGGCCTATGCCCATGTACTTGGGATCGACCCCGGCGTGGGCATAGGACACCAGCCGTGCCATCGGCTTGATGCCGCGCGCTTTCGCCGCATCCGCGGTCATAAGCAGCACCGCGCCTGCACCATCGTTGATCCCCGAGGCGTTGCCCGCCGTCACTGTACCCTCTTCTTTCTTGAATACAGGCTTGAGCTTTTGGAAATTCTCCGCTGAAGCGCCCATGCGCACATGCTCGTCGGTGTCGAAGACCACTTCGCCCTTGCGAGTCTGCCGGACCACCGGCACGATCTGATCCTTGAAGTAACCCTTTGTGATCGCATTTTCGGCGCGCTGATGCGAAGTCAGCGCCAAGGCATCCTGCTCCTCGCGACTGACACCGTATTTGCTGGCCACGTTTTCGGCGGTAATGCCCATGTGCACCTTATCGAATGGATCCGACAGCGCACCCAGCATCATGTCCAGCATGGTACTGTCGCCCATGCGCGCGCCCCAGCGGTGCGCGGGCGCGATGTACGGCGCGCGGCTCATGCTTTCAGCGCCGGCGCCGATGGCGATCTCCGCATCGCCCAGGCGCAGCGCCTGAGCCGCCGACACAATGGCCTGAAGGCCCGAACCGCACAGCCGGTTCACATTGAACGCCGGCGTGGAATGCGGCATGCCCGCATTGAGCGTGGCCACGCGCGAGAGATACATATCGCGCGGTTCGGTATTGATGACGTGCCCGAACACGACGTGCCCTACGTCGGCCGCGGCCACATTGCCGCGCTCCAGCACGGCCTTCAGCACCAGCTCGCCCAATTCGCAGGGCGGGACATCCTTGAGGCCCCCTCCGAAATCCCCTATGGCGGTACGGCAAGCGCCCGCAACGACAATATCTTGCATGCTGTCAGTCTCCTGTCCGATATGCGTGAGGCACGCATCGTGAAATGGTCTGCCAGGCCGAATAGCCTGGATTGCAGGCATTTATATTAACGCGTTCAGGCAAAAAAATGCGGCGGTGCAACACCGCCGCATTTTCATTGCCAAACTTGCTCAAAGAAACGCCGCGCTGCATAGCAGCAGGCTCCATGAGCGGGCTTTCTGGAACTTTCAGTCCTGCCGCTTCTCCTGCTTGGCGGCCTGTTTGGCTTCTTCGCGCTGCTCTGCTTCCTTGCGCGCGGTATCGGGTGCAACCCAGTTCAAAGGTTCGATAACAAATGGCTGCTTCTTGGCAGTCGACTGGCTTGCCATATGGATCTCCTTGATGCATTACAGGGGCACACCGTGCGCCCCGTACGTTCTAAAGAGTAACATATTTTCAATAAAAATACAACATTTTGCAGTCAACTTCTATTAATTTCAGTTAATTTGCATTCGAAAAGCGCAAATGGCCGAGCACACCCATTGGACGACGGCGGCCGCGCCGCCTCGGGATCGCCCATATTCCGGGGCCAGCGCTGCTGGTAGCTAGGTGGGTAGCAGCGGTATGAGCTTGTCGGCTTCGGCCTGTGAGATAACGCCGTCCTCGACGGTGTCAGCCGTCACAGCGGCAATCTTGCGTATGCCGGTGCTGATTTCCAGGAATTTGCGCTGCAAGGCATCAGCCTCATTGCTCCAGCCGGTCGCCGGTGCCGGCGGGACGTGATCGACCTGCAGGCCTTCCTGTGCGCATAAGGCTTGGAGCCAGTCCTTGGCATACCCCGCTGCGCCTTCTACCTACTCCATCCATTCGGCGAGCAGGCGTGCCATTTCTACGTCCATCGACTCTCCGATCAGCCCACGCAACTTGCGGCGCAAGCTCTCGGGATGAATGGCGATGCCGCGGCGCTGCGAAAGAAAGATCGCTGCAGCATTTACGCCGCCCTTGGTGCGCCGGACGCAGTTATAGAGAACATCCCGCCAATCAGTGTTGGTGTATAGACATGTCATGGCAATGAATCTCCAGGCTTTTCAGCGTGTCGCACTTGTGCCGGCTGCCGTACAGTGGCTGCATGGATAAATGGAATGGAGGCGGTCAGCCCAAAACCCTTAGAATCAGGGAACCGACCCGCTGAAACTTTGGATAGAGGACCGACCATGGACGAAAAAATACCGATATTCCCAGTAACCGCCTGGACCGTGGGGCCCGTACCGCGTCTGGGCTTTGCTGTGATGAAGTTCGATTTCATTGCCAGCCCCAAGCAGAAAATCGAAGAAGCGAGCGAGGGTCCCAACTTCGCCCTGACCGCCACCCAGTTGCGCGATCTGATACAGCAGATGCGAGAAGCGCTCGATGTGCTGGAAAGCACCGACGACTCGGCAACGGACGAGAATCGGGATCCATGAGATCAGGCATGCTCGGCCTCTTTCTTTATCAGGGATGGCAACCTCAAGAACCCCCATCGCACGGATGGGCAAAGGCGTTCGCATGTGACCCCTGTCAAGCGCTCGATTCCGGGAGCGTGTTTAGCGGGCACCTCCTACCCTCTTTTTTCCACTGATTGAAGGCTCCACGACTAACCCCAAGCTCACGGGCGAGCGCTGCTTCCGATCCAAATATGTGGGCCGCCTCTTCCAGAGGATGAACGGGTATTTGCGTATTCATGCCAAACGTCTAGATTTTCTGAACATCAAAGTCTAGATTATATAAACCATGTATGTAAAGATTTTCTCTACACTTAGGCGTATGGAAATGCGCGAATGGATCCGAGCTGCCCGAATGCACGCAAAGCTCACCCAAAGTCAGTTGGGCGAACGCTTAGGCGTGAGCAAGGGAAACGTGTCTGCGTGGGAGAATGGCCACCATGAAGCTAGCGTTGAACAAGTTAATCGGATTGCCGAGATAACTGGTTACGTTGAGCGGCTCACTGTACCTGCCAGTTTGCCATCGAGTGCTGGGACGGAAATGTGGGCCCAATGGCCCTTCCCCCAGGTTGATCAGAACAAAGTAAGGCAACTCGACAAAGAGTCCGCCATTTCGTTGCAGGCCGCCATTCTCATCGCCGCTGCCCAAGTTGGCCTAGACATCAGGAAGTAGCAGCCAAATGTCCTATGCATGCCGAATTCATCTCTCAGGCCATGATCATCCTGGGGATAGTGTGCTTGGTGGTTTTGTTGGGAGTACTTCTCTGGGATGAATGGAGAAGGAGGAGTAGGCTGAAAGCTTTTTTGTGCGCAAGGTAACTGCATGAGAAAAACAAAACTAAATTTTGTCGCGTCAGCTCTGATGAGTATCTTGCTGAGTGGGCAGGCTACAGCGACCAAGATTCCATACAGCCTTCAGGCCGCCGAGCATGATAAAGAGTTTCAAGCAGCACTAGAAAAACTATCGCGAAAGGATTGCAAGCTTGTGATTCAGTACATGCGCAGAATCGATTTAGCCACCGTGATTCCAACCGTCGAGGCGCCGCCATCAGACGTTGATCTTTCCGAGGCAATTGCTTCCCAAAAGGCCGTAAATGAAGAGAAAGAGAAGGCCAAGAAGTCTGCCGACGACGTTCTGGCACAACTAAAGGAGGCTGTAGTTTTCTAATGTGGCCGCCATGAAAAATACCGATCCAGACTACGATGATGATTCAGTGTTTGTGACCATCTCTGTGACCAATAGAACCGATAAAGTAATCTCCGGCATCAAGGTAGTAGTAACCGCCGCGGATGTATTTGGGGACAACTTGGACCGATACGGGCCGAAAAGTGAAAAGGACTTGGCGCCAGGAGAAACAATCCGTCTTAGTGGGCATTACCGTAGTTCGCGATTCCTTCGCGCAAATCCAGAAAAAGTCACCGTTTCGGCTCAGGCTACCCAGATTGTTTTTAAAGACGGTAGCCAGCTGAAGAACCCCAGGTACCAATAGCATGCCCTACGGGCAGCGTTAATAGGAGGCCATAGGATGCGAAAGATACCGCCACTTGTTATTGTTGCTGCCTGTTTGTTTCCCTCAGCAAGCTGGGCCAGAACTGGGAATGAACTGCTTTCGACGTGCCAGGATGAATATTCACATATGTTCTGCATGGGCTACGTTGTCGGCTCACTGGAGACTTGGTACACCAGCAATACCGCCAGGTTCTGCATTCCAGAAAATGTCACCCAAGGACAACTTACAGATATCACTATCAAATACCTGAAGAACAATCCAGAGTCGCGGAATCTCGAGGCTTCCCTATTCGTTGCATCGGCCATCAGCGAGGCGTTTCCCTGCCAGCAAACCCAAAGGGGGCCCAAATGAACTGGTACGCGAACTTCGATGGGGCTGTGACCATTTCGGGCATGTGGCTGCTGGGGAAATGGCTGGCCTGCTTTCCAGGGAACTACGATGTGGAATCGTGGCGCTGGTGATCATTGCTGTTCTGGAAGAGGCTAATAAGCCCCACCAGCGATAGGGTTGGGGGTGGGAATTTAGTTTGATGTGGTTGTGTAAGGTCGCATACCGCTGGCACAAAAGAAAGAGACAAAGCATGAAAACCGTTCGTCTACTGATCGCATCGCTGCTCTTTAGCGTCGCGACCTACCCTTTGTACGCCTGTGCCCATGGAGGCGGATGCCGCAAAAGCTCGCCACCGGGCAAGTGCTGCCACATGGATAAGAAAAAGGGGGAGGTGCATTGCCACTGATGTGGGCGCAACCTGCCGGGATTGTTGCATGGAGCGCACTGCTACTAGGACGGCGGGAAGAAGAGTTATGAGCGGAAGTGAGAGCTGCGGGTTATTTAGTCGTTGCACATGCACGAAGATAATTTGACCCATCTGATCCTCCTGATTGGCTTGCTGCTGCTCGTTGTGCGCGCAGCGCTATGGATATGGGATGCCTGGCAGAAGAAGAGATGGAAGGATGGGAAGCGGCGAGGGGCTCCATCCTCTATGGGGTTATTTAGTTTGATGTGGTTTTGTGATGGAGGTAGGTTGAATGGCTGAGATTTTGGTCGATCAAAACGCGCCCATTTTCGAGCTGATGTCAGAGCCAACTATTGTCGTTGGAGATCACATCAACACTGTTTGGCGGGGCCTCGCATGCCCGTATGGGACGAACGAGGCCGGCGCAGCACTGATTATAAAAGCACTACTAACCCCGTTAGCGCTGGCGACAGAGCTCGCCTGCGCCATAGCAGGAAGGTACCTTGGATTGCCTGTTCCAGCCCCGAGTATTGTTCTGTGTGACCCCGAGCTTCTCACCCAAATTCCGCCAGGCGTATTACAAGGCTCACTTAGGACTGCCGATGGTCAACTTATTTATTACGGAAGCCAACTGATCTTTGAGCATCCAATACGTCCCACATCCACATTGAACCCAAAGGTGATTGAAAGGATTTGGGCGAAAGTGTGCGCAAATGAAGTGGCACCTTCCGGAGCGGCCTGGGACGAATTGGTGGCCAACCCAGATCGCCATCATGAGAATCTCACCTACGATGGTGAGCGGTGGTGGTTGTACGATCACGACAAAGCTTTGGCATCCCTCGCCGACCTGTATGCGCGCATAACGGAAACGGAAAGCCGTGTTGCTATTGTTGCTCACCAAGCGCCACGCAATCAGATCGCTTCTGAGATGGAACGGAGACGATGTGACATGGCCCAAGTAGGACAACGTTCAAAAACCATGTCTCGCAGCGCAAAAGGCTTCGATTTGCTGGTCTCCAGCGTCGAGAAATGGCAAAATTCCGACGTTAGAGTAAACAGCGTACTCGTACTTGCCACTGACGTATTACGATCCATTGGTTTTCGATTGCCAGCTATTGAACTCCTAGTGGAGCAGCGGATCAACACGAAGCAAAACCTATCGTTGCTGTGGAGCGAACCGGATGCCTGAGCAAACTGCAATCATCAAAGCTCGTTATGCTCCTGTGTACTGGGAGCCAATGCCCTTTGTCGGCGAGCGTTTTATTTCTATTGTAGTTGTGCAACCGATCAACGCTGACTCCATAATTGAGCCAACTGCTAGGGTTGTCCTGTCGCTGGATAGGCTCAAAGTGATGTTTGGTCGATCCGCAAAGCATATTTTTGGCATTATGAATGAAACAGCAGATCTGCTCGCGCATATGCTGGCAAGTGGTGCTAATCTTGAGACGCTTGAAATGCCGTTTAGCGGATTTAATCTTGGTGAGACTCGGTTAGCTAGAGGCCGAACAGTAGAGCAGATGCTGGATGGTGCGGTACGGTCAATTTCATCGCTAGGCGCCGCAGATGCTTTGTATCAACCAACTTCAATATCACTACGCCGTCAAAACCAGGCTACCGCCATCTTTTTGCAAAGAGTGCGAAAGAGGTTCGCGGATGGCGACCGTGACTTAAAAGATAGGTTTAGGCGACAGCTTTACACAAGAGAGGCAAAGTTAGTAATCACCTTGGATTACTCACACGAAAGATGGCTAGTTCAAATGGCAAGCCTTCCCCATATCCGGCAACAAGCGACCTTGTTACGTCGTGAGGCAGAAAGCAAACTGTTCGGACTACAAGCTGTGAAACGTGAATTTGAAGGAAATGCTGAGCCAATTTTATTGGTCAACGCTGGGGTCTTAGACCATCCTGCAGATAATGAAGCTAATAATCTAGCGCAGGAAACACAAGAACATTACAGAAACTGCGCGTCATTAGTTGGCGCACGCTTGATTGAGGCTCGCACAACCTCAGAAGGAGTTCGAGCACTTGAGTCTCTGCGCTAACGAAAAATAAAAATTACGCGCACCAGTTTACCGTGTAGCCAAGTGCGCCAGGCACCCCACCAACCCGGCTCCATACTCGCCGCTGCGATCAACAGAATAAGAAACGGTACGCCGCCACGATGACATATGGGGAACGTAATCTCCACGCGACAGGCACCTGGTTAGTGTCGCGATATAACGCTTCAACTCGACTTCAGCCCGCTCTCCTTTGGCCGGATTGGCCAATCAGCGACCTTTCGCCAAGGTTCTCCGTGCACAAAAAAATGCCCTCGAGCCGAATGGTTCAAGGGCAGTTGGCTGTTGCCAGCCGTACTTGTGACTTAATCCTAACAGCCGATACTGTTCGTATCCATGGGCAGTATCCCTGATTTACAGGCTACCTTCATTCCTAATGTTAGGATTTACCGCGCATCCTGCGCGCCAACAACCCTTCCTGATACATTATCGCCCCTACCTCAGATAGTATGGCGATGTCGTCTTCCGACAGCCATTCTTTGGCGCCCTCAAGCCATCCAGCGAGAAGGACGATGCCTTCGTCCAGATCCGCTTTTTGTGCGCTGGCATCCAGCACTTTTGCCCGGTCCTCGAATAGCTGGATCATAGGATGTAGATCTGCCATGTCGCCCTCCTGTGAGGGGACATGATAGCCCTCCTCCTCAAAATCTACGCATGTTCCAAAGGTCGAATCTTCTCCACCACATCGGCCAGCGCATCCTTCGCCTTGGCTTGGTCGTAGCTCAATTGCAATCCCGTCCAGAACTCGTCAGACATGCCGAAATAGCGAGATAGGCGCAATCCCGTGTCAGCCGTCACAGCACGCTTGCCCGCGACGATCTCGCCAATACGCCGCTGCGGTACACCGATCTCCTTGGCGAGACGGTACTGCGTGATACCCATTGGCTTTAGGAACTCTTCCAGCAGGATCTCTCCTGGCGTGGGATACGGTACGGTACGCATATCCTTATCTCCTAGTGATAATCCACAATTTCGACTTGCTCCGCGTCATGGCCTGTCCATACAAAGCATATGCGCCATTGATCATCAATGCGGATGCTCCACTGCCCTTTCCTATCGCCCTTCAGCATTTCAAGTCTGTTGTTGGGCGGAACGCGTAAATCATCTAGCCGCGCCGCCCGATTCAACATGGCCAGCTTGCGCATAGCCACCGTCTCGATGTTGGCGTATCGCGCAACGCGCTGTCCACCATACATCGCTTCAGTGTCTTTGTCGGGAGCCAGCTCGCGAAAACATAGTTATCAGCAGGATAAAACCTGGAGAGCGCGGCATGGCTAAAAGTGAGACGACAGACAGCTGGAAGCATTGTTATTCACCCTCACCCAATACTGGCGCTTATATATATAGAGTAAATGTCGCAGCAGCAAAATTGGGCGTATCACGTGCGACTATCTATCGGCTTGTGAAAGCTCATGAGCTGGATTTGGTTAAGATCGGGCGTCGATCAAGTGGAATTACTGCTGCCAGTATCCAGGCGCTGCTTGAGCGCAACCTTGCAAGTGGCTGATATGATGGTTGCGGTTTAACAACGCATCAGCAAGCTACCCAGCACGACATTTCTGGGTAGCTAAGTGGGTAGCTAGACGTAAATTACGCCCACAACAACCCATCCAACCTGCTGAAAATAAACACTTTTTAAATTTACATGAAGATAGCCACCTGGAACGTAAACTCACTGAAGGTGCGATTGCCTCAAGTGCTCGACTGGCTGCGCGACAATCCCGTCGACGCGCTATGCCTGCAGGAACTCAAGCTCGACGATGACAAATTCCCTTTGCAGGCTTTTGTCGATGCAGGCTATCAGGCGCAGTGGGCTGGCCAGAAAACCTACAACGGCGTCGCCATCGTGGCGCGGCAGGACTGCCTTGACATCCAGCGTAATATACCGGCCTTGGACGATCACCAGCGCCGCATCATCGCCGCCACGCTCAAATGCCCCGCGGGCGACGTGCGCATCGTCAGCGCCTATTGTCCGAACGGGCAGGCTGTCGGTAGCGAGAAATACGCCTACAAGCTGTCCTGGTATGCCGCATTGCGCGACTGGCTGAGCGACGAACTTGCACGCTTCCCGCGGCTTGCCGTGCTGGGCGACTACAACGTGGCGCCCGAAGACCGGGATGTGCATGATCCGGCCAAATGGGAGGGCGAGGTCCTCGTTTCGCAACCCGAGCGTGATGCCTTTCAGCGTCTGCTTGATCTGGGACTCTCGGACGCCTTTCGTCAGTTTCCCCAGGAGGAGAAGTCGTTCAGTTGGTGGGACTATCGGCGCTTTGCCTTCCGCCGCAATGCGGGCCTGCGCATCGACCATGTGCTTTTGTCCCCGGCACTGCAGCCGTTGTGCAGCGCCTGCGTAATAGACAAGGCGCCCCGCGGCAACGAACAGCCGTCCGACCATGCGCCTGTGGTTGCCACGCTCGACTTCGGGAGCGCCTCATGACGGCCTCGGCCATAAGCCGGCTGGTAGCCGAGCTGGACCATGGCAAGGTGCTCGACGTCACGATCGAGACGCTGGTTTTCCGCGCCTACGTGGTAGTGAGCCCGCCGGACATCGAGCGCGTCGCCGATTTTGTTCCTGAATCGCAGTTTGCCCAGGATGGCGATGTGCACGTCACCGCCGTCAGCTACCCCGCCGAGGCGGCCAGCCAGCTCGAGGATATTGCATTCAACATGAACCAGGGCGATACGGCGGTTTTCCTGTGCGGCAACGACGCGGCCTGCGAAGCCATGTTATGCGTGCTGAACGCCCCCGGCAGCCAGCCACTTGGCGACACCAATGGCGATGCGTGAGATGTGCGAGGACCACGGGCGACAAGCCGCGTGGGTACCGCCATGCGAGAATTGGTCACAGTTGTAAAATAGCGGTCTTTGCGGATAATAACTTCAGAGATGCCCTCCTATTCCGGCAACATTTTCATGGTGGTGGCGCCCAGCGGCGCAGGCAA
Organism: Allopusillimonas soli; assembly: GCF_004153445.1. Taxonomy (GTDB): domain Bacteria; phylum Pseudomonadota; class Gammaproteobacteria; order Burkholderiales; family Burkholderiaceae_B; genus Allopusillimonas; species Allopusillimonas soli. The sequence continues at coordinate 285,239 of NZ_SDQC01000002.1, read as the reverse complement.
GTCCAGTCTGGTCAATGCACTGCTTGCGCGCGACCCGTCCATTACGCTGTCAATTTCCTGCACCACCCGCACGCCGCGGCCCGGCGAGGAAGCCGACAAGCATTACCGCTTTGTCAGCCAAGAGCAGTTTGCCCAATTGCGCGACAACAACGCATTGCTGGAGTGGGCCGAAGTCCATGGCAATTTCTACGGTACGCCGCGAGACCGCATCGATGAAGCGCTCGCGCAGGGGCGGGACGTCATGCTGGAAATCGACTGGCAGGGTGCCCGCCAGGTGCGCACGCATTTTCCCCAGGCCATCGGCATTTTCATCCTGCCGCCCTCCATCGAGGCGCTGGAGGCGCGACTCACCAAGCGTGGCCAGGACGCACCCAATGTCATAGCACGCAGACTACTGGCCGCAGGCAGTGAAATGTCGCATGCCTCGGAGTGCCAATATGTTATTATTAATCAAGAATTTAGCACGGCGCTTGAGCAGCTCGGGCAGATCGTTGCCGCAACCCGGCTGCGCTATATCCCCCAGGCCGAACGCAATGCAGAACTTTTTTCCCAATTGGGCATCAGCAAGACTGTTGCCTGACACCTTTTGTTTTTATCGTATCTCTCAAGGTTAAACATGGCCCGCATCACCGTCGAAGACTGCCTGGAGCACATCTCCAACCGCTTCAACCTCACCCTGGTCGCAGCATACCGGGCGCGCGAGCTGGCCCAAGGCCACGAACCCCGCCTCGACACCAAGGACAAGCCCACTGTCACGGCCCTGCGCGAAGTCGCCGCGGGCGTTACCGGCCTGGAAATGCTGCGTAAAGTTCCCACCTGATTCCACGGGGGCGGGCCATGGCGTTTTCTGCTCTGCGTGGTGCCTCGTCGGGCCTGCTCGCGGCCCTCAAAAAAGGCCCGCGCCTTCGCCGGCGCAAAACAGTGAAAGCGCCACGCAATCGGGCGCCTCAGGAATCAGCCCCCAATACCATCGCGTCATTGGCGCCGCTCTCGGAAATCATTTCCGGCTACCTGGACCCCAAAGACGTCGAACGCGTCAAAGAAGCCTACCGGTTTTCAGATCAGGCGCATCTCGGGCAGTTCCGCGCAAGCGGCGAGCCCTATATATCGCATCCCATCGCCGTCACCGAAATCTGTGCGGGCTGGAAGCTGGACGCTGACTCGCTCATGGCCGCCCTGCTGCACGACGTCATAGAAGACCAGGACGTCTCCAAACAGGAACTGGCCGAGAAGTTCGGCACGGACGTCGCAGAAATCGTCGATGGCGTGTCCAAGCTCGACAGACTGGACTTCGCCACCAAGGCCGAGCAGCAGGCCGAAAGCTTCCGCAAAATGCTGCTGGCCATGGCGCGCGACGTGCGCGTCATTCTTATCAAGCTCGCAGACCGGCTGCACAACATGCGCACGCTGGGCGCGGTCGGCCCCGAGAAGCGGCGGCGCATTGCGCGTGAAACCCTGGACATCTACACTCCCATCGCCCATCGGTTAGGGCTTAACACGCTGTTTCGCGAGTTGCAGGATCTCTGCTTCAAGGCAATCCACCCCAACCGCTACGATGTGCTGAGCAAGGCCATGATGGCCGCTCGCGGCAATCGCCGCGAGGTGCTAGGAAAAATTTCGGATGCCGTGCGCGTGGCGCTGCCAGCTGCTGGCATCGAGGCCGAAATCACCGGACGCGAAAAATCGTTGTACAGCATCTACACCAAGATGACCGAGCAAAAGAAATCGTTCTCCGACGTGCTCGACATCTATGGCTTTCGCGTCATCGTGCATACCCTGCCCGAGTGCTACCTCGCCCTGGGCACATTGCACCAGCTCTACAGGCCGGTGCCCGGCAAGTTCAAGGACTACATTGCCATCCCCAAGCTCAATGGCTACCAGTCCCTGCACACGACCGTCGTGGGCCCATACGGCACGCCAGTGGAGTTCCAGTTTCGCACCCGAGACATGGATCACATTGCCGAGGAAGGCGTCGCCTCGCACTGGCTGTACAAAGAAGACGATGTCACGCTGAACGACCTGCAGAAGCGCACCCACCAATGGCTGCAGTCGCTTCTCGACATCCAGAGCCAGACGGGTGATTCCGGCGAATTTCTCGAGCACGTCAAGGTCGACCTTTTCCCGGATGCGGTCTACGTATTCACCCCTCAGGGCAAGATTCTTTCCCTGCCTCGAGGTGCCACGCCCGTGGATTTTGCCTATGCCATTCACACCGATATCGGCAACCAGGCTGTCGCATCCAAGATCAACGGCGAGTTCGTTCCGCTGCGCACCGAACTCAAGAGTGGCGACTCCGTCGAGATTGTCACCTCGCCAGCCTCGCGTCCCAGCGCGCAGTGGCTCAACTACGTACGCACCGGCCGGGCACGCTCGGAAATCCGGCACTATCTGCGCACGGTGAAGTATGAAGAGTCCGTGGCGTTCGGCCAGCGCCTGCTCAACCAGGCCTTCGATCAACTGAAGCTGCCGCACCCCGCGCCCGACGATCCCGAGTGGGAAAAACTCGCCAAGGGCTCGGGCGCCGCCTCACGCGACGAAATCCTGGCTGACATCGGCCTCGGAAAACGGCTTGCCGCTGTGGTGGCACGCCGCTTTGCGCCCGAAAATCCCCTGCTCGCAACAACCGCCGCCGCGGTCGACGAACTTACGGCCGCGTCAGGCGCGCCCATCGTCATCCATGGGAACGAGGGCCAGGCCGTACAACTCGCCCCCTGCTGCGGCCCCTTGCCAGGCGATGCCATCATCGGCGGCATCCGGCTGGGCTACGGCCTGGTCGTGCACATGGCCGAGTGCGCCACCGCTCAGCGCCAGCGGGCGCGCGAACCGGAGCGCTGGATACCGGTAGTCTGGGACACCGAAACGGCAAGGCACCTGTCCACGCGTCTCGACGTTACCGTCATCAACGAACGCGGTGTACTGGGCCGGCTGGCTGCCGAGATCACGGAAGCCGATTCCAACATCATGCATCTGACCATGCAGGATGACGCGGGCGCCACCGGCCTACTGCACCTTACCGTACAAGTAGATAGCCGCAAGCATCTTGCGCAGGTCATCCGCGCCATTCGTCACGTACCTCAGGTCCAAAAAATCGTGCGTGTCAAAGGCTAGCCGGGGTTTTCCAACGACGGCCGCTTCAACCGCCCGACAGCCAGATCGCCAACCCATACGCTAGAACGCCTGCCAGCGTGGCCCAGGCAATGCCGCCCAGCAGCAGCCGGCCTAGCACCACCCCCGCCATACCCGCCAGGACAGGCAGCACGCTACCGGCAAATGCCTGCGCATCCACCAGGCTCCATACCGATACCACCAGCAGCGCCACGATGGCCGAAGGACCAATCGCATCCAATGCACGCCGCAGCGTGCCGGTGCCCTTTACCGCGCCCTGGCTTCTGTCATGCCAGATCATGGGCAGCAGCCGCACCAGAAGCGTGCCCAACCCGCTTAGTGCAATCACCCATCCCACTGTCGTCATATCCATGGGGTGCCTTCGCCTACTTACGCAGCGCCATGAGCGCGCCCGCGGCCATGCCCGCCATCATGGCCGCATGGGATGGCATGATGCACAGCCCCAGGGCGCTAGCCAAGGCAGCGGCAACCAGCACCCTGGAGGGCACAAGATGGCGCATTTCAAGCAGCAGGGCAAGAAACAATGCCGGCAGCACAAACGCCAGTGTTTGCGCCAGCAGCGGCGACGCCTGCAGCCAATCCCCGCCAAACCAGGCGCCCATGGCCGTGCCCAGCACCCAGGCGAGATACGCGCCAAGCTGCAGGCCTGCGTACCAAAACTCGCGCTGCGCCGCGGGCTGACGCCCCATGCGGGCGATGGCGGTGGCAAATACTTCATCGGTCAGTCCCGCCGCCAGCAACGGCAGGGGCAATCGTCGCTGCCCGTTGCCCAGGTGAGTGAGCACCGCAGGCCCATAGAACAGATGGCGCAGGTTCATCAGCAATACGACGCCAATCACGCTCGCCGCCGCGCCGCCGCCCGCCAGCAGGCTCGCAAGAATGAACTGACTGGCGCCCGCAAACACCAACATGGATGTCATGACCGCCATGCCAGGCGTCATGCCCGCATAGATAGCGGCCAGACCGAACGAAATGGCAACGGGCACATAGCCGATCGCGATCGAAAGGCTGTCGCGTAAGCCCCGAAGAAACGCCCGCGTCATGAATAGCCGCCCGACCGGCGCGACAGGAGATGAATCACGGTTTATATGCATTGATGAATATGGCGGGATCGACGCGGGCGTTGTTCAGGCTGACGTTCCAGTGTAAATGCGGCCCCGTCGCCCGGCCCGTGGATCCGACGCGCGCAATAACTTGTCCACGGCTGACAACCTGCCCTTCCTGGACATCGATGGCTGACAGATGGCAGTACATTGTCACCAGACCCTGGCCATGATCCAGGAAAACGGTCTTGCCATTGAAGAACAGGTCGCCCACCAGCGTGACGATGCCGTCGGCGGGCGCCTTCACGGGCGTGCCGGCCGGCACGGCGAAGTCCAATCCCGAGTGCGGGTTGCGCTCTTCTCCATTGAAAAATCGCCGCAGACCGAAGCGGCTGGACAACCGGCCGCCCTCCACCGGCCGATCCAGGGAAATATTGCTGGGGATGTCCTCACGAAACTGCGAATAGGCGGCAATCTGCTGTTTGTACTCGCGCTCGATGCGCGCCAGTTGCTCCGGATCGGGATTGACCTGCTTCTTGTTCTTTAACCGGATATGCTGGGCGGGATATTCGCGGCTCGCCACATTGAAGCCCAGCGCGCGCTTGCCCTGGGGCCCGCCGACTTGCACATGGGCGGGGCCGGGACGGGTCTTTTGCACATCCAGGCCCACCACGGCTATGTACTCACCGTCGCTGTCCTTGAGCACCATGACTGGCGTGCCGTCATAGGTGACGCGCGGCGGCGGGCCCGCGTTCGTGCCCAGGCCAACCACGGCCACGCCGCCCGGTACAGGATGGTTGAGCAGCCGCGTGATGTAGCCTTCCGCATGGGTAAGCATGGGCAGCGCCAGCGCCATGCACAACACAAGACTTCTATACATGGCCGCCTCCCTCGCCGTCCGCTGGGCCGTAGCCGCCCCCGCCCGGTGTTTCGATCACAAAAACATCGCCCGCCTGCAGCATGACACTGTCCTGCGGACCCAGCATCTCGCGCCGGCCATCGACGCGCTCAACATAATTGCGGCCCAAGGCGCCCGGCTCGCCGCCCGCAAGCCCGAAGGGGGCATGAACGCGATTATTGGACAGGATGGCAGCCGTCATGGGTTCCAGAAAACGCACGCGGCGCACACCGCCATCTCCTCCGTGCCAGCGGCCCGCGCCGCCGGAGCCATGCCGGATCTCATAGGAATCGAGCAATACTGGAAAGCGCAGCTCGAGCACCTCCGGATCGGTTAGCCGTGAATTGGTCATGTGCGCCTGTACCACTGACGTGCCGTCGAATCCGCCGGCCTCGTCGAATGAAACGCCGATGCGCCGCGGGCCGGCGCCCGTGCCGCCTGAGACCGTCTCGTAATATTGATAGCGATCATTGCCGAAAGTGAAGTTGTTCATGGTGCCCTGGCTTGCCGCCAGTACGCCAAGCGCGCCATACAGGGCATTCACAATGCACATCGAAGTCTCCACATTGCCAGCGACCACCGCCGCGGGCGGAGACGGATTCAGCATGGATTTCGCGGGCACGATAATGTCCAGCGGCTTGAGGCAACCGGCATTGAGCGGAATGTCGTCGTCCACGAGCGTGCGGAATACATACAGCACAGCCGCCACGGCAATAGCGGAAGGCGCGTTGAAATTGTTGTCGAGCTGAGCCGAGGAGCCGGTAAAGTCCACCACCGCGGTGCGTGCCTGATGGTCCACCGTGATGGCTACCTGAATGCGTGCACCATTGTCCAGATCATAGACGTAGTGGCCGTCGCGCAGGCGTGTTATGACCTTGCGCACCGACTCCTCCGCATTGTCCTGCACGTGCCGCATGTATGCCGCGACAACCTCCAGGCCAAACTGGTCGCACATGGCCAACAACTCGCGCGCGCCTTTCTCATTGGCCGCGATCTGCGCCCGCAGATCGGCCAGATTCTGGTCGGGATTGCGCGCTGGCCAGCGCCCCGACGCCAGAATGGCGCGCGCCTCGCGTTCGCGGAATAGGCCGCCGCGCACCAATTGGAAGTTGGTGAACAGCACACCTTCTTCATCCACGCTGCGCGAGTCGGGTGGCATTGAGCCTGGTGTCAGCCCGCCGATGTCGGCATGATGCCCGCGTGAGCCCACGAAAAACAGTATGCGCTTGCCCTCGCGATCAAATACCGGCGTAATGACAGTCACATCCGGAAGGTGCGTGCCGCCGTGGTAAGGGTCGTTCACAACGTACGCATCGCCGCGCTGCATGCGTCCGGCATTTTCACGCATGACCGTTTTGATGGATTCGCTCATCGAGCCCAGATGCACCGGCATATGGGGTGCATTGGCAATGAGGTTGCCTTCAACATCGAAAATGGCGCATGAAAAATCAAGCCGCTCCTTGATGTTCACCGAATAGGCCGTATTCTGTAGCCGCACGCCCATCTGGTCCGCGATCGACATAAACAGATTGTTGAATACCTCCAGCATGATGGGATCAACTTCGGCCCCCACGCCGGATCTCGCCGCCAACGGCCGGATGCGCTGCAGAGTCCAGTGACCGGCCGGGGCAAGCGCGGCCCGCCACTCGGGCTCGACAACCAGCGTCTGATTCGGTTCGCAAATGACGGCGGGGCCGTCGATCTGCGCGCCAATGGCCAGGTCCTCGCGGACATGGATGGGCGTATCGCGCCACCGGCCATTGGTGTAGACCTGGCGCCGCGCCCGGGGCGCCGGCCGAACGGCATCTGGCTGAACCGCAGCCTCCGGCTCCTCGATGCGGGCACCAGCCAGGCTGGCCTGCACCGAAACCGTCTCGACCACCAGCGCCCTGTCGGGCATCAAGAAGGAATAGCGCTGGCGATAGGCGCGCGCAAACGCCTCGCGCATGGCATCCTCGCTATCCGAGTAAGGCACATCCAGCGCCGTATCCGTCCCTTCGTACTTCAGGTGAACACGGCACTCGGCCTTAATGGCATCATGATCGCCATAGCGCGAGCCCAGACCTGCGCGCGCTTCCGCCTCCAGCCTGTCGCGTGCTTCACGCAACGCGGACAACAGCGTCTCATCCAGGCGCCTTTCCAGGCTTTGCTGCCGGATTTCTATCTGATCCGCCAGGCCCATGCCATACGCGGAGAGCACGCCGCCATAAGGATGCGAAAAGATGCGCGACATGCCCAGGGCATCGGCCACGAGGCATGCATGCTGCCCGCCCGCGCCACCGAACACGGTCAATGTATAAGCCGTGACATCGTGCCCCTGCTGGACGGAAATGCGCTTGATGGCTTCCGCCATGTTGCCCACGGCGATGGCAAGAAAGCCTTCGGCAAGAGCCTCGCCGGTGATGGTCTTGCCCGTCTCGCGGGCCACCTGGCCGGCGAGTGCCCCGAACCGCTCGCGCACCGTGTCCGCATCCAGCGGCATGTCCGCATGCGGGCCGAATACCTTGGGGAAGAAATCGGGTTGTATCTTGCCCAACATGACATTGCAGTCGGTAACCGCCAACGGGCCGCCACGCCGATAGCAGGCAGGGCCTGGATCCGCACCCGCCGAATCGGGACCAACCCGCAGTCTCGCTCCATCGAAATGCAGTATGGAGCCGCCGCCGGCCGCCACCGTATGAATACTCATCATGGGCGCCCGCATGCGGACACCGGCCACCCGGGTTTCGAAATCACGCTCGAATTGGCCCGCGTAGTGCGACACATCGGTCGACGTGCCGCCCATGTCGAAGCCGATGACTTTGTCGAAGCCTGCGCGTTCGCTGCTGCGCGCCATGCCCACGATGCCGCCCGCCGGCCCGGATAGAATCGCGTCCTTGCCGCGAAACTGGTCGGCCAGCGTCAGGCCGCCGCTGGACTGCATGAAGAGCAGCGGCACGCCCGGCAGCTCGGCGGCCACCTGGCGCACGTAGCGCTGCAGAATGGGCGACAGATAGGCATCGACCACTGTGGTGTCGCCGCGCGATACGAACTTGATGAGCGGACTGACCTCATGGGATACCGACACCTGGCTGAAGCCGGCATCGCGGGCCAGATCGGCCACTTGCCGCTCATGTTCGGGATTCAGCCAGGCATGCATGAGTACGATGGCCACCGAATCGAGCCCATTGGCCCGCGCCGCGCACAGCGCATCGCCGATAGCGGCATGTTGCGGCGCCTGCAGGATTCGGCCGTGCGCGTCCAGCCGCTCATCGATTTCCAGCACACGCGCATACAACATCTCGGGCAGTACGATATGGCGATCGAATAGCCGCGGCCTGTTCTGGTAGGCAATGCGCAAGGCATCGCGGAAACCGCGCGTGACCACCAGCAGCGTCGGCTCGCCCTTGCGCTCGAGCAGCGCATTGGTGGCGACCGTCGTGCCCATTTTCACGCAGGCGATACGTTCCACGGGAATGCCCTGCCCTGGCGGCACATCCAGCAATTGCCGGATGCCGGCGACTGCGGCGTCCCGGTACTGGCCGGGATTGTCGGACAACAGCTTGCGTGTTCGTATGCGCCCATCTGGTCCGAGCGCCACAATGTCCGTGAATGTGCCTCCGCGATCTATCCAGAATTGCCACTTCATACAACCTTGCTCCTTGCCTAGGAATAACCCCTAATTTGGCGCGGTACCGTCAAGAAAGCAGACCCCAACCATTACAATCGACATGCTTTGCGTATCGACGGCATTCACCCTTGTGGCGGATGCCGTTGACGGGTCTGGCTTCATTATCCGGCGCGCTGACGCCGCTCCATCAAGAGGATACATTAATGAACAAGAAGTTCGCTTTGCTGGCTGCGACCGGCGCCGCAGCACTTGGCTTCAATACTCAGGCTGCCACCACATGGGACCTTCCCAGCGCCTACCCGTCCACGAACCTGCATACGGAGAACCTGGCGCAATTCGTCAAGGATGTCGATACTTACTCCAAGGGCGAACTCAAGATTACGCTGCACAGCAATGCCTCGCTGTTCAAGGCGCCCGAGATCAAGCGCGCCGTACAAAGCAACCAGGCGCAGATTGGTGAAATCCTGCTCACCAACTATGCCAATGAAGACCCCATTTATGCTCTGGACGGCCTGCCCTTCCTGGCCACCGGCTACGATGCCGCCTGGAAGCTGTATCAGGCACAGAAGGAGGCGCTGGATAAAAAGCTCGCCTCGCAAGGCATGAAGCTGCTGTATACCGTGGCATGGCCCCCTCAAGGCATCTATGCCAACAAAGACATCCAGACCGTCGACGACCTGAAAGGCCTCAAATGGCGCGCCTACAGTCCCGTTACAGCCCGCATCGCCGAGCTCGTCGGCGCACAGCCCGTCACCATACAGCAGTCTGAACTGGCGCAAGCCATGGCCACAGGCGTGGTACAGGCCTTTATGACCTCGGGCTCCACCGGCTGGGACACCAAGGCCTATGAATACATGAAAAAATTCTACGACACGCAGGCCTGGCTGCCCAAGAACGCCGTCATCATGAACAAGAAGGCATTTGACCAGCTTGACGAGGCATCCCGCAACGCGCTGCTGAAGGCAGGCGCCGAGGCGGAAAAACGGGGCTGGAAGCTGTCCGAAGAAAAAACGCAGTGGTATCTCGACCAGTTGCGCAAGCAAGGCATGGAAATCATCAAGCCTTCCGATGCGCTCATGAAAGGCCTGGACAAGGTCGGCGAAACCATGGTCAGCGAATGGGTGGAGCGTGCAGGCCCCGAAGGAAAACAAATCATCGAAACCTTCCGCGCCGGCAAGTAGGCGCACGCCATGCGCTTATTCCTCGACAGGCTCTACATGCTGGCAGGCGGCCTGGCCGCTGTCTTCATGGTGGGGGTGCTGGTGGCCATCACCCTCTCCATCGCCACCCGCCAGCTTGGCATACATATTGCCGGCCTGGATGCCTACGCCGGCTACAGCATGGCCGCAGCCGGCTTCCTGGCACTGGCGCACACCTTCAAGCAAGGCGAACATATCCGCGTCACACTGCTTTTGTCCGCCCTGCCTGCCAGAGGCAGCCTGCGGCTGGATATCTTTGCGCTGGTCGTGGCGTGCCTGATCTCGGCCGATCTGGCTTGGTACAGCGTCAAGCTGGTCATAGACTCCCACAGCTTTCATGACATTTCCACAGGCGAGGACGCCACGCCGCTCTGGATTCCCCAGATCGCCATGGCGCTGGGCACAGTCATCTTCCTGATTGCCGTCATCGACGAGACCATACTGCGCCTGCGCGGCGTCCCCGAATCCTCCGCAAAAGAAATTGCCCATGAATGACGTTCTGATGATCACCGTGCTGGTGTTGTCGATATTCGGCTTCCTGGCATGCGGCGTGTGGGTGGGCCTGACGCTGGCAGGCACGGCTTGGCTGGGCATGGCCATGTTTTCCAGCCGTCCCGCCGGCGACGCCATGGCCATCACCATCTGGGGTGCGGCATCCAGCTGGACGCTGACCGCTCTGCCCCTGTTCCTGTGGATGGGAGAAATCCTGTTCCGGTCCAGGCTGTCGCAGGACCTGTTCAAGGGCTTGGCGCCATGGCTCGACCGCATTCCCGGCCGCCTGCTGCACACCAATATCGTCGGCTGCGCCATCTTTGCCGCCGTGTCGGGCTCGTCCGCCGCAACTTGCGCCACCATTGGCAAGATGACCATTCCCGAGCTTGCCCGGCGCGGATACCCCGAGGATCAGGTCATCGGCACGCTGGCTGGCGCCGGCACGCTCGGCCTGCTCATCCCGCCATCCATCATCATGATCGTATACGGTGTGGCAGCCGATGTATCAATTTCCAAGCTGTTCATTGCCGGGGTATTTCCCGGCATGCTGCTCGCCGGCCTGTTTATGGGCTATATCATCATTTGGTCCCTGCTTCATCCGGGCCGCATTCCCGCCGCAGACCAGGCAATGAAGCTCGGCGAGAAACTCTATCAGTCGCGCCACCTGATTCCCGTCATTCTGCTCATCGCCATCGTGCTGGGCACCATATACACAGGCTTCGCCACAGCCACCGAGGCGGCGGCCGTGGGCGTCATTGGTGCACTGATCCTGTCCGCGGTACAAGGCTCGCTCAACTGGTCTGTCTTCAAGGCTTCCATCATGGGCGCTACGCGGCTTTACTGCATGATTGCGCTCATACTTGCGGGGGCGCAGTTCCTGACGCTTTCCATGGGTTATATCGGGCTGCCGCGCCAGCTTGCCGAATGGATAGGCTCCCTGGGCCTGTCCCAGTTCGGCCTCATTTGCGCGCTCACCGTCTTTTTCGTGGTGCTGGGCTGTTTCCTGGACGGCATTTCCATCGTCGTTCTGACCATGGGCGTCCTGCTGCCCACCGTCACCGCCGCAGGTATTGATCTGATCTGGTTTGGAATTTTTCTCGTGCTCGTCATAGAAATGGCCCAGATCACGCCACCGGTGGGATTCAACCTTTTCGTGCTCTCCGGCATGACCCGCAAAGAGCTCCCCTATCTGGCCCGGGTTTCCATGCCCATGTTCTTGCTGATGATTGCTGCGCTGCTGATCATATACGCCGCGCCCGAAATCGCCACATGGCTGCCTCGTAACATGAAGATGTAAGGCGCGTTTCAGGCCTCTGCCACCCGCCCGCCTTTCAGCCTGATTTCGCGCTCGCACAATGCAGCCAGCCGGGCGTCGTGCGTCACCAGCACCAGCGTGGTGCAGTGCTCGCGATGCAGGTCCAGCATCAGCGCCATGATCCGCTCACCGTTGCGGGCATCCAGGCTTCCCGTGGGCTCATCGGCAAACAGCAGGCTGGGCCTCATGACGAATGCACGCGCCAGTGCCACCCGCTGCTGCTCGCCACCCGACAGGGTGCGCGGATAGTGTGCCAGACGCCCGCCCAGGCCAACCCGCTCCAGCATGGCGGCAGCATCCTGCCGCGCGGGGCGTCCAGCCAGCTCCAATGGAAGCATTACATTTTCCAGGGCTGTCAGATTGGGAAGCAACTGAAAAGACTGGAACACAAAGCCAACGTGCCGGGCCCGCAGCGCGGCGCGCCCTTCCTCGTTCAAGGAAAACAGGTCCTGTCCCAGTAGGCGGACTTGCCCGGATACCGGCACATCCAGGCCCGCCATGAGGCCCAGCAGCGTGGATTTTCCCGAACCTGAGCTTCCAGTTATCGCAAGCGCCTCTCCGCGGCCTACATCGAAACTGACATTGTCTAAAATGACCAGCGTGCCGCTGGCATCGGCTACGCTTTGGCTCAACTGGACAACTTCAATGGAATGGGTGGAATTCATGCTGATACGCTGGCGGTCGATTGTGGGCATACTGCTTGGGCTTTTCGCCTTTCATGTTCTGGCACAGGACGATGCAAGCCACATCGATGCCCGCTCGATACTGGTGGTGGGAGACAGTTTATCAGCAGAGTACGGCCTTGAACGGGACACGGGTTGGGTAGAAATCATCGCCCAGCGACTGCGCGAGGAAAACACAGGCTACGTCCTGCATAATCGCAGCATCAGCGGCGACACAAGCAGCGGGGGCCTGGCGAGGCTGCCTGAAGCTCTGGAACGATTCAAGCCGTCGATCGTAATCATTGAGCTGGGCAGCAACGATGCCTTGCGTGGCCTGCCACTGGACATGACGCAGCAGAATCTCAGCCGCATGGTGATCATGTCGAAAAAAGCCGGTGCACGTGTGTTGCTGGTGGGCATGCAGGTGCCGCCCAATTACGGCCGCGCCTATACAGACCGTTTTCGCGACATATATACGCATATCGCGAAAGATCAGGATGTGGAGCGCGTACCCTTTCTACTCGAGGGCATAGCATTGGATCGCGGCTTGTTCCAGCAAGATGGGCTGCACCCCAACGAAGCGGCACAGCCTATCATGGCTGATACTGTTTGGCGGCACTTGGCGCCCATGCTGACGCCCTGACCTGGTCTCCCATGATTCCGCCGAATGGCGAGCCCGGCGCCCAGCCGGCTACGCCATCAAGAAGGCGAATCAGCTTTTCTTTTCGCCTTGAATGACTTCCTGCGCCTCCGGCAGCATCTTCACGCCCAACTGTGTACGCAAGGCCTTGAGCACGGCATCTTCTTCGGCCTTGCCCCAGGCGGCGGCCAGCTGCTGCGGCAGTGTCGCCAACGCGGGGCTGTCGGTGGTGCCGGCCTTGGCATCCTCGACGCGAACCAGCACGTAGCCTTGCGGACCTTCCACGCCCACGTATTGAGGCAAGTGGTCGGTGGGCGCCGCGAAAGCAGCATCAGTCAATTGCTTGGGCAAGCCCCGCGGGTCGATGCGGCTGATGGACTGCGCATCGCCGAAACCCTCAGGCGCGGTCACCGATGGGCTCTTGCTCAGCTCGGCAAGCAACTTCTTGCCCGCCTCGGCGGCAGCGTCGCGCGCGCGCTGACCTTCCAGCACGCCGCGGATATGGTCGCTGACCTGGGCCAGTTCGGGTATGTGGGCCGGCACAGCCTCTTTGACGTGCAGCACTATCATCGTGTCAGGCGACAGCTCAATAACGCCTGTATTCTGCTTTTCCACCAGGGCTTCATTGGCAAATACGGCACGGCGCACCCGAACGTCGCCCAGCAGCGAGGCGTCTGCGCTGGACGACGCAGCGTCGGCTTTCACCTCATCGGAGGCAAGCAGGCGGTCGCGCGCAATGCCCGCCGCTGTCTTGATGGGCAGCCCCAAGGCCTGGGAGGCGGGTTCCAGACTATCAGGATTCTCATAGACCAGGTCAGTCAGCTTGGACGCCATTTCCGCAAAACGATCGGAACCCAGTTGACGCCGCACTTCGGTCTCAACCTTGGCCCGCGCCTCCTCGAATGTCTCGCCATGCTCGGGTTGGGTATCGTTGACACGGAAAATATGAAAACCGCCAGGGCCGTCAATGACACCCGAAATGGCGCCCTTCTTCAATGAAAAGACAGCATCCTCAAGCGCCGCCGGCCATGTTCCTTGCGTTATCCAGCCAAGCTTGCCGCCATCTTTGGCCGTGCCGGCGTCTTGCGATTTTTCACGCGCAACCTCCGCGAATGTATCGGGATTCGCCTTGAGCTGGCTGGCGATCTTTACCGCCTCGTCATGCGCCGTCTTGCGCTGCTCGCCTGTCGCACCTGCGGGAACGTCGATCTGGATATGACTCACGTTGACGCGCGGAGGGCGCACATAGCGGCTTTTGTTCTGATCGTAGTACTTGCGCAACTCGTCTTCGCTGACCTCGGGAAGGTCTTTCATGGCGGCAGCCTCGTTGAGCAGCAGATACTGCACGATGGCCTGCTGCGGCAGTTCCAGCGACTGCTTGTTCTGGTCGTACCAGGCCTTGATGTCGTCGTCAGAGACGGAAATATCCTTCTCGTAATCGGTGGCGGGGAAAGCCTTCAGCCGCACCGTACGCTGTTCTGTCAGAATGGTTTCAAGCCGCTGCACGACTGTGGCTGGAACCGCCGCGCTGCGGGCAACCGGGCCTAGCACACGGCCAAGAGCCAGCTCGGCGCGCTGGCTTTCCTCGAAATCATGGGTGTCCAACCCCATTGCCGCGAGCGTGCGGTTGTACAGTTCTGGCGAAAACCGGCCATTTTCCTGAAGTTGAGGCAGGGCCGCGATGGATTGGCGCAGAGCGGTATCGGATACGCTGAAATGCTCCGCACGGGCGGTATCTATGAGTGCCTGCCGGTTGATGAGCGAATCGAGCAGTTCGGCGCGGGCCTGCGGATTGTCGAGCACGGCGGGATCGAAGCCGCCCTGGCTGCTGCTTTGCAGCTGGCGTAGCTGGTTGCTGCGCGCCTGATCGAACATCTGCTGTGTGACGGCGCCTGAACCCACCTTGACCAGATCATGGTCGCCCGACACATAGTTTGTATAGCCGCTGATGCCAATGAGCGCAAAGGATGGCAATATCAGGATCAGCAACAGAAACTGCATCAGCCGCTGATGGGTACGAATGAAATCGAACATTGATGGCTCACCGGCGCCCGCCGCACCGGCGGGCGCACGCAATAGGGGTTGGGTAAAAAATTTCATGAAGTTTACCATCACCCCCGCCGCGGCACCTGTGCCCACCGGGGCGGCCAGCGATACAATGGCAGCCTTGCCACCTCACTGAAACACAAGGACTTTCCCACATGCCGGTCACGCCCGCCACCTGGCCCTATCCCCGCCTGATCGCGCATCGCGGCGCCGGGCGCCTGGCGCCAGAGAATACCCTGGCTTCCATACGGCTGGGCACACGCCATGGCTATCGCATGGTGGAGTTCGACGTCAAGCTCAGCCAGGACGGCGTGCCGGTGCTGCTGCACGACGATACGCTGGACCGCACCAGCAATGCCCAGGGCCTCGCATCGGATCGCAGCTACGCGCAACTGGCGGAAATCGACTTCGGCGGTTGGCATGGCGCCACCTATGCCGGCGAGCCCATACCCACGCTTTACGCCGTTGCCGCCAGCACGCTGACCAACGGCGTCCACAGCAATATCGAAATCAAACCGACCACAGGCGACGAGGAGGCCACGGGCCGCACCGTAGCGGAGCTGGCCCGCAAACTATGGCGCCACGCCCCACTGCCGCCTCTGCTGTCCTCGTTCTCCGAAGCCTCCCTTGAGGCCGCGATGCAGGTGGCTCCCGAGCTGCCACGCGCGCTGCTGATCGAGGGGCCCGTGCCGGACGATTGGCAGGCCCGTCTGGAAAGGCTGCAATGCACGGGCGTCAACCCCGATAACCGGCATGTCGACGCAAACCTCGTGCGCGCCATGCGGTCGGCCGGCTATACCGTGTCCGTCTGGACTGTGAATGACACCGAGCGCATGCGTGCGCTCTTTGACTGGGGCTGCAACGCCGTGTTCACCGACGAAGTGGCCAGCATTGCGCCCACCTCCTTCGACCTCCTGCCATAAGGCCATCGTCTTGTTCAGTTATCGCCACGCCTTTCACGCTGGAAACCATGCCGACGTCCTCAAGCACACCATCTTGGTTCACGTCCTGGATTACTTCAACCGCAAGGATGCGCCCTACTGGGTGATCGACACCCACGCGGGCGCCGGCATCTACGATTTGCGCAGCGAATGGGCCACGAAACGCGGCGAATTCGCCGACGGCCTGGACCGCCTTCTTGCGGCGCAAGCCATGCCCGATGCGATAGAACGCTATCTGCAAGCCGTACAGCATTTCAATCCGGATGGCGTGGCCAATTTCTATCCAGGCTCTCCCTGGCTGGCTCTGCAAGCCATGCGAGGCCGCGACCGCCTGCGACTGTTCGAGATGCACCCGACTGAAATCGAAGTGCTCAGAGACAATCTGAAGCGCGAGGCTGCCGGCACGCAGCGCCAGGTCGCCGTCTACCAGGCGGACGGCTTCAACGGGCTCAAGAGCCAGCTCCCGCCCGCCCCGCGCCGCGGCATCGTGCTCATCGACCCATCATACGAGGACAAGCGCGACTACCGGCATACGGTCCAGGCGCTCTCCGAGGGGCTGAAGCGTTTTGCCACAGGCTGCTTCATCGTCTGGTACCCCCTGGTGCAGCGGCGCGAAGTCGCCGACCTGCAGCGCGCCTTGACGCGGCTGGCGACGCCCTGGCTCCATGCCACCCTTTCTGTTTCCAAGCCCGCGGCAACTGGCCTGGGCCTGCACGGCAGTGGCATGTTCGTGGTGAATCCTCCCTGGACGCTGCATGACGCGCTTGCCACCACCCTGCCCTGGTTGAAGGCAACGTTGGCCCAGGACGATCGTGCCAACTTCACACTGGCCCGTCACGGAGATTAAGCGCCGCGTGGGCGCCGCTAGACAAAACGTTCGCCTTCTTTCAGATAACGCCATTTGCCGGGCGGCAGATCGCCCAGCACCACCTTGCCCATGCGCACGCGCTTGAGCCCTACCACCTTCAGTCCCACCATTTCGCACATGCGGCGTATCTGGCGCTTCTTGCCCTCGCGCAGCAAAAAACGCAGTTGATCGTCGTTCTGCCAACTGACCTGCGCACGTCTCAACGGCTTGCCGTCCAATGTCAGGCCGTGATTCAACAGGGCCAGGCCATTGTCAGCCAGGCGACCTTGAACACGAACCAGATACTCCTTTTCGACGTCGGAATCTTCGCCGACGAGTTGCCGGGCTATGCGACCGTCCTGAGTCAGTACAAGCAAACCCTGGGAATCAATGTCCAGCCGTCCCGCCGGCGCCAGACCTCGCAAATGCGACGGATCGAATCGCTGCGGCGCATGATCGCCCCGGTAGCGACTGTCCGCTGAGATGAGAGAGGAAGCGGTGCGGTAGCCTCGTTCGGCCTGCCCCGATACGTAACCGACAGGCTTGTTCAGCAGAATGGTCACCCTTGCGGTTTGTCGGCGTTGCGCCTGGCGCTCAAGCGTGATCTTTTGACTCGGCCAGGCCTTGCTGCCCAGCTCGGAAATGACTTCGCCGTCCACACGCACCCATCCGCGTTCTATATAAGCGTCGGCCTCGCGGCGCGAGCATAGGCCGCGTTGGGCCATGAGTTTGGATATTCTGACTTTTTCCATGAAAAACCGGCTGGATGGGCGCGCTGTGACGGGATGCCCAGGATTGAAAAAAACAACCTCATTTTACGATGGCTACGGGTTCGCCAGGCCAGCGCCCGGAAAGAAATCGTTTCCGCGCGGGAACGCCGGCGCCGCGGCGGGGTAATTTGCGATAATACGCGGCATGCAACCGAATCCCCTCCCATCCAGCGGTTGGCGCGCGACGTCGCCGCCCTCCGCCACGCCCATGCAACAATATTGGCTGCTGCGCCCGGGCGCCCTTACAGCCGGACTACGCAAGATCGGCGATGTACAGCTTCGGGTATCGCGGGAATATGCCCAGGGGCTACCTGAATCCGAGGCATGGATGCTGGCGCGCGCCCCCCGCGAAGCCATCTGGGTAAGAGAAATCATTATGCGCATCGACGGAACGGACGCCGTCTTTGCCCGTAGCTTCACACCGCTGCATGCATCCCATGGCCGATGGCAACGCATGCGCAGGCTGCGCACCCGGCCGCTGGCCGACATGTTGTATAACAATCCGGAGATCACGCGGTCGTCATTCAGTGTGGCTCGCCTGCGCTGGCAGATGCCTCTGTATTTTGCGGCCGAACACATCCTTGGCGCCGACTGCCCCCGCGCCAACCGTATATTGGCGCGGTGTTCAACGTTCTGGCGCGCAGGTGAACCTTTATTGGTGGCCGAAGGCTTTCTGCCCGGCTTCTGGCCTCTGGCGGCGCGCAGCCTGCGCGCGCAAGGCTTGAGCCTGCGCAATGTGTAACGCTGCGTTCTCTCGTCACACTGCTGCAGCGGCGGCTTAAATACAAACGCCACCGCCGTACCCGGCAGCAAGCGGGCATGGCGGGCGCGGGGGCCGAATCAGAGCGCGTCGATGCCACTCTCGCCGGTGCGGATTCGGATGGCCTGCTCGACGGCACTGACAAAAATTTTTCCGTCTCCGATCTTCCCGGTGTAGGCAGCCTTGATGATTGCGTCGATGGCGGCATCAACCATGGTGGCTGGCAGCACGACATCAATGCGGATCTTGGGTAGAAAATCAACGACATACTCCGCGCCGCGATAAAGCTCTGTATGGCCCTTTTGCCGCCCAAAGCCCTTGACCTCGGTGACGGTCAGGCCGCTGACGCCGATATCGGCCAGCGCCTCGCGCACCTCGTCGAGCTTGAACGGCTTGATGATAGCCGCGATCTGTTTCATGTACGTGCTCCGGTAAGTGGAAAAATGGCTGGCCGCCGCCGTGGCCAAGCCTGGGCGCGGCACGGACCCGGCGATGGACAGCGCCCTGCTCGGCATCCGGGATCAGGGCATTAATATACCGTAGGCCCGCCCCTCGCAATGCCGCGTCCCGTATAATTTCGCCACTATGTCCAAAAACAACGCATCCGACCTGCAAAACCAGTTTGCAAACAAGGCCCAGGCCTGGTCAGCCCGCTTTTCCGAGCCCGTATCCGATCTCGTCAAGCGCTACACCGCTTCCGTCGATTTCGACAAGCGCCTGGCTGCATTCGACATCCAGGGATCGCTGGCGCATGCCGACATGCTGGCCGCAGCCGGCGTCATCAGCGCCGAGGACAATACAGCCATCGAGCAAGGCATGGCGCGCATCCTCGAGGAGATCGACGCAGGCCGATTCGAATGGTCGCTCGATCTCGAAGATGTGCACCTCAACATCGAAAAGCGGCTCGTCGAACTGATCGGCGATGCCGGCAAACGCCTGCACACAGGCCGTTCACGCAATGACCAGGTGGCCACCGACATCCGCCTTTGGCTGCGTGCCGAAATTGACCAATCCAGCGGTCTTCTTCACCAGCTGCGCCGCCGCCTGGCGCAATTGGCGCTCGAGCATGCCGACACCATCATGCCTGGATTCACGCATCTGCAGGTTGCCCAGCCTGTTACCTTCGGCCATCACCTTCTGGCCTACGCCGAGATGTTCGGACGCGATGCCGAAAGGCTGGCCGATTGCCGCAAACGCGTCAATCGCCTGCCTTTGGGCGCAGCCGCGCTAGCCGGCACTTCCTATCCCATCGATCGCGAACGGGTTGCGCGCACACTCGGCTTCGATGGTGTGTGCCGCAATTCGCTGGACGCCGTATCCGATCGCGACTTTGCCATCGAGTTCTGCGCCGCCGCCGCGCTCATTATGGTGCATGTGTCCCGCCTGTCCGAAGAGCTGGTGCTGTGGATGAGCCCCAGAGTGGGCTTTATCGACCTGGCCGACCGCTTCTGCACCGGCAGTTCCATCATGCCGCAAAAGAAAAACCCCGACGTGCCCGAACTGGCGCGCGGCAAGACCGGCCGGGTCAACGGCCATCTCGTCGCCCTGCTTACGCTCATGAAGGGCCAGCCGCTTGCCTACAACAAGGACAACCAGGAAGACAAGGAAGGCCTGTTCGACGCAGCCGACACCATTCGCGACACACTCACGATTTTTGCCGACATGGTCGGGGGTATCCGCGTACATCCCGACGCCATGCGTGCTGCGGCGCTGCAAGGCTTTGCCACCGCCACGGATCTGGCCGACTACCTGGTCAAGAAAGGCGTGCCATTTCGCGATGCCCACGAAACCGTTGCGCGTGCCGTCCGGGCATGCGAGGAACAAAGCTGCGATCTGGCCGATTTATCGCTGGAAGCGCTGCAAGCTTTCCATGCGTCGATACAGCAAGATGTGTTCCAGGTGCTCACCCTCGAGGGCTCGGTGGCGGGGCGGCGGCATATCGGCGGCACAGCCCCTGATCGCGTGCGCTTGGAGGCTGAGCGCGTCCTAGACGACACGGCGTCATTCAGCTAGGCGGCAGCAACACCAGCGCCGGGTGCCGCCCTTTCCAGCCACCCTGTACACGGCAAGACAGTCGTGGATGGACGCCTGCGCAGCCATTGACCACGGGCAAGCTGCGTATCGCCGTCACCGGCAGGCATCGAACACCGCGATCGATTCCACATGCCCCGTATGCGGGAACATATTCACGACGCCCGCGGCGCTAAGCGCATAACCGCCTTCATGCACCAGGATACCCGCATCGCGCGCGAGCGTCCCGGGGTTGCACGAAACGTACACAATACGGACGGGCCTGTCCGCTGGCGCAAGCGCGGACACGGCCCGTGCAACAGCCTCGGCGCCCTCCCGCGGGGGATCGATCAGCATGCGGTCGAAATGCCCGAGCGCCTGCAACCAGCCGGCATCCACCTCGAACAGATTGAGCGTGGAAAATTGCGTTCTATCCTGGAGGCCATGCGCTGCCGCCGCCTGCAGCGCCCGATCTGTCAAGGCCTTGCTGCCTTCGATCCCGACAACCTGCGCCGCACGCGTAGCCAACGGCAGCGTGAAATTGCCCAGCCCGCAGAAAAGATCGGCCACCCGCTCATTGGGCTGTATCGCCAGCAGCGACAATGCGCGCGAGACCAGCACCCGGTTGATGGCATGATTCACTTGAGTGAAATCCGTGGGGCGGTACGGCATGCGCAGCCCGAACTCCGGCAGCGTGTAAGCCAGGCTATCGGCATCGGCGGGTTCGAGCGGATGCACGGTATCAGGCCCCTTGGGCTGCAGCCACCAGCTAACCCCATGATCGCTTCCAAACTGGCGCAGCAGGTGTATATCAGCCGCAGAGAGCGGCGCCATATGGCGCATGAGCAATACGGTAGTGCGGTCACCCACCGCAACCTCGATCTGAGGGATATCCGACGGACAGGACAGCTTCCCCACCAATGCCCGCAGCGGCATCAACATGGCCGAGACATGCGCGGGCAGCACTCGACATTCCTCCATGTCCGCCACATAACTGCCCCGCCGTTCACGAAAACCCACTAGCACACCGCCCTTCTTGCGCACCAGACGCACGGACAGCCTGGCCCGATAGCGGTAACCATAGCTGGGACCATGCATGGGAGGCATGATGCGGCCAGCTCGAAGCTTACCGATATGCCACAGCGCGTCCTCGAGCACTCGCTGCTTTACGGCAACCTGTGCCGCCGCATCAAGATGCTGCATGGCGCAACCGCCGCAGATGCCGAAGTGCGGACAGGGCGGTATCGCGCGCTGCGAGGAGGCCCGCAGTATGCGTTGCACCCTGGCGGTATCGTACGAGGGCTTGCGCCGGGCAATCTGGGCCAGAACACGCTCTCCAGGCAAGGCGCCCTCGACGAACACCACTTTTCCGTCGCGCCGGGCAATGCCGCGCGCATCCAGATCCAGCGATTCGATATCCAGCTCAAGTACTTCCTGCGTCATGTTCGGGCTATCCCAGATAGGCAACCCGTAATTTTGACATCCCATGGATTCAAAGTCGAATCGCCCGACCCATGGCGGTGCATTGATCGGCGCTCTTGAAGAGCGAGGCCTTCGAGAATGCGCCTATACCTCAGCCTCAGGCAGATGGCTGGGCTGCCGTCTCAGTATCCGATTTTTCTTTCGCCTTGCGTTCCGCGTGCCGCTGCTTGCGTAGTTCCGCACGCTTCGCGAATTTGTCGGCCCGCTCCGAAAAATGCGTCGCAACCTTCTCTTGCTGGCCCGCATCCAGCGCATCCCACACCGCGAGCCACTTGCCATCCAGCGTCTCACGCCGCTCATGAGCCTGCTCGCGCGCCTGCTCGTGCTGCGCCATGGCCGCCTTCGGATCTATCTGGCCCGACTTCAGCGCGGCAATACGTTCAGCCTGGCCTGATTTCATTGCTTCGAAACGCGCCTTGCGGTTGTCCTTCTGTGCTGCCTGGGCATCTTCGAGCAATTTAGACTGATCGGTCGTCAAGGAAAGTGTATCCACGAAGTCCTTGTTCAATACGCCGTA
Organism: Allopusillimonas soli; assembly: GCF_004153445.1. Lineage (GTDB taxonomy): Bacteria > Pseudomonadota > Gammaproteobacteria > Burkholderiales > Burkholderiaceae_B > Allopusillimonas > Allopusillimonas soli. Next base: position 262,881 of record NZ_SDQC01000002.1, on the reverse strand, counting down.
GCCCGGCACCCACATCGCGCCGTCGCGCATGTGATGATGACCACGATGATGGCGATGATGGCCATGGCGATGCATTCTGGCCTTGCCTGCTTCATCGGCTGGCGCAGCGGCCGCACCTGATACCTGCCCGCTGACAGCGGCATCCGTTGTACTTGACGCGGCGCTTGCAGGCAGCGAGAGCGTTACGGCAGCACCGCCCAGGGCCAGCGCGGCCGTAAGGGTAGCCAGTTTGACGGAGAGAGTATGAGAGATGGCTTGCATAGCTGCTTCCTTCTGCGTTGTTGGAGCCCTCAGTATGCAAGTGAAGCCATTACGCGCCTGTTTCAGCAAAGAACCGCTTTCTTTCAGCCGATTTCATTACCGACCGGCCTTCTTTCAATGCATTTCAGTCGGCGCTGTTCCAGGCCGCCATGTACTCTTGCCAATGCGCCGCGCCGCTGCCTTGCAGCGTGTCCCGCACAAGGGTGATTTCCTCGTCGTAGGCGGCCTGATCGAGCTCGCCGCGCAGAAAGCGGAACCGGCAATACACCAACCATGTATTGACCACATCCGTCTCGCAATAAGCTCGCACCTCATCGGCCCTGCCTTCCGACCACGCCCGCCAGACCTGGCCGCCGTCCATGCCCAACTTGCCAGGAAAGCCGCAAAGCTTTGCTAGATCGTCCAGCGGCGCATTGGCCCGGCCATTGTATTTGGCCAGCAGATCCATGAGATCTATATGGCGATTATGGTAGCGGCTGATATAGTTGTTGAACTTGAAGTCGCGGTCATCGTCGCCCATGTCCCAGTAGCGTGGCGCCTGCACGCCATGGATCAGGCTCCGATAATGCAGCACGGGCAAGTCGAAGCCGGAGCCGTTCCAGCTGACCAGCCGCGGCGTATAGCGCTCTATCGTCTTGAAAAAACCGGACAACAACGCCGGCTCTGGGTCGTCCGGCTGGCCCAGCGTCTTGACCCGGAACCCATTGTCATCCCTGAATACGCAGCCCACCACGGCGACTTTGTGCAAATGCAGCGGCAGAAAGTCGCTGCCGTGCGTCGCGCGCCGCTCCTCCAGGGCCTTCTCGATCACCTCGGTGTCGGGAAGGTTCCGCCAGTGCGGATTCAGCCGCCGAAGCCCGTCGGCATCGGGAATGGTTTCCAGGTCAAAGACCAGGACCGGTATCATCGCGCAGGCAGATACGACAGCGGGTTGACCGGCGTGCCGCGGCGGCGAATTTCGAAATGCAGTCGCGGAGAACTGGTATCGGTCTGGCCAAGCAGCGCAATCTTGTCACCCTTCTTGATGACCTGGCCTGTTTTGACGAGCAGCGTCTGGTTGTGGGCATAGGCGGTGACAAAGCCATCGCTGTGTCCCAGAAGAATGAGATTGCCCAGCCCACGCACGCCATTACCCGCGTACATCACGTTGCCGTCGGCTGCCGCGTATACGGGATCTCCGGGTGTGCCGGCAATGTCTATACCCTTGGTGTTGGTGTTGAACGCCTGGATGATGTCGCCGGAGGCCGGCCAAGCCCAGGAAATAAGCCCGGCATCGCTGGCACGCGCGACGGTGGTGGGCTGCACCGGCTGCACCGGCGTGACCGGCATGGGCGTTGCCGGCCCCTGCTCGGCGGGCGGCGCCACTGGCGCGGCGGGCGCCGGCACGGAGCCATTGAGCCGCAGCTGCTGGCCTACGCTGAGCACATTGGCATTGCTCAGGTTATTCAACTGGGCCAGCGTATTGACGTCCATGTTGTGGGCCTGCGCGATCTTGTACAAAGTGTCGCCTGGCCGTACCGTATAGAGGCTTTCACCGGATTGCGCCGCCACCCCGCCCCCGGCTGAAAGATCGGTAATGGGAGCGCGCGAGGTCCGCGAAGCGCAGCCGGCCATCAGTGCGGCAGCCACCAGTGCTGTCAGCGCAAGCTTGCAGCGATTGCGCCTGAGGGATGTTGGAATCGCATCAGACATTGAAGTCCTTGCGTGCATATGGCTCTCCTGTGCTTAACATTTATTGCTGTGTACCGGGACGCAAAGGGACGAAACGCACCGATTCCAGCTCATCCCGGCGCCACGCGGCGGTGCCGGTACGCTCAATGAGAATCAGACGCTGCGCCGCCATCCCTTCGGGTGCAATTAATCGGCCCCCCACTGCCAATTGCTCCAGCAGTGTTTGGGGGATTTTAATCCCGGCGGCGGCGACAATGATGGCATCGAACGGCGCCACGCCGGGCAGACCCGCCATGCCGTCGCCAAACATGAGGCGCACACGGCCCATGAGCTTCAGGGCCCTGAGACGCACCCGGGCCGCATCATGCAACCCGCGAACACGCTCGATGGCATGGACTTCCCTGACCAGCTGCGCCAGCACCGCCGCCTGATAGCCGCAACCCGCACCGACTTCCAGTACTTTAACCGGAACCCGATTTTCGCACACAGCGGAAATCATGCGGGCCACCACCCACGGCTGAGAGATAGTCTGGCCATAGCCGATGGGCAGCGCCGCATCTTCGTAGGCCCGGCTGGCCAGCCCTTCGTCCACGAACAAATGGCGAGGAACAGCCCTGAGCGCATCCAGAACTCGCTCGTCCTGGATGCCTTGGGCGCGCAGCCGGTCTACCATGCGCGTACGAGAACGTTCCGAATTAAGGCCCAGGTTTCCCCTCGCCGCCGGCGGCCCCGCGTTGACATGGGCCCGCTGCAAGGGCGTGCGGGAGGCCCCCTGTATTGGATTATTCAGCAGATTCTTGCGCCCGGCAATCGGCGCCGTACCTTCCTGTCGTACCGGCTTGACTATGCGTGTATTGCTGTTGGCCGCCGACACGCCATCGCCCAGGCGGGAATGGCCGAAACGGTTATGCGTGCCGGAGGAAAAGGGAAATGGCCCTATGGGTTTGCGCATAGGGGCTCCGCCCAGCCGCGAACTTCGTCCAACTGACCGTAATGGGTCAGATCCAGCCGGAGAGGGGTTATGGATACCGCATTGTCCTCGATTGCGCCGAAGTCTGTGTCGGCGGCCGCATCGGACACGCTGCCAACAGGCCCAATCCAGTAGACCGGGTCGCCATAAGGCGTATTGCTCTTGACCACCGGCTCGGAAGGATGCCGCCGCCCCAGACGGGTAACGCGGGTTTCGCGTATGGCGTGGTAATCAACCGCAGGAATATTGACGTTGAGCAGCATGGGCGCGGAAAGTGGCTCGCGCAGCTGACGCTCCACCAGGGCGCGCGCAATGCGGACGGCGCCGTCCAGATGAGCCCAGTCTTTTTCGACCAGAGAAAAGGCAATGGCAGGGATGCCGAACAGATAACCTTCGGTGGCCGCCGCGACTGTGCCCGAATACAGCGTGTCTTCGCCCATGTTGGCCCCGTTGTTGATGCCCGACACGACGAGATCCGGCCGGCGATCCAGCAGGCCGGTGAGCGCGATATGGACGCAATCGGAGGGTGTACCGTTCACATAGTGAAAACCGTTCTGGGCCTGCCGCACCCACAGCGGACGATTGAGGGTGAGCGAATTGGAGGAGCCGCTGCAATTCGTTTCCGGGGCCACGATCGTTAGTTCCCCCAAACCATCGAGCGCCTGCGCAAGCGCCTGCAGCCCCGGGGCTGTGTAGCCATCATCGTTTGAAACCAGTATGTGCATGTTGCGGCAAGAACCTCATTTGGACGTATCGAATTGTACCCGTTCGCCCAGCCCTTGGGGCCAGGGACGTTCTGGCATTCCTGCCGCGCAGTGGGTAGAATCCAGCAGGCGCAACCCTCTTTCTTTCACTCTCAGAACATGCCATGTCCCTGCTCCTAGCCGTCGCGCTTGCCCTCGCAGCCTATCTTATCGGCTCCGTGCCCTTCGCCGTGGTCGTCAGCCGCATCATGGGCCTGGCCGACCCCCGCAGTTTCGGATCTGGCAACCCGGGCGCCACGAACGTGCTGCGTACCGGCAATCGGAAGGCGGCAGCCCTCACCCTGCTTGGCGACGCGGCGAAAGGCTGGGTGGCCGTCTACCTGGCTCAGCGTATCGCGGACGGGTTGGCGCTGTCCGTGGCGGTCGTGGCCCTGTGCGCAGTGGCTGTGTTCCTGGGCCATGTCTTCTCGGTATTCTTGAAATTCAAAGGGGGTAAAGGCGTGGCCACGGCATTGGGCGTGTTGCTGGCCATCAACCCTTGGCTGGCAGTGGCCACGGCAGCCACCTGGCTCATCGTGGTGTATGTCACGCGGTATTCCTCGCTGGCCGCCATCGTGGCCGCCATTTTTGCGCCGCTGTATTTCCTGCTGGGCGGCAATGTCGCCTGGCCCATGGAACCAAGCCTGGCATTGGCCATAGGCATTATCAGTGTCGTGCTGCTTTTCCGGCACAAGGCCAATATCAGCCGATTGCTGCGCGGCAAGGAAAGCCGGGTGGGTTCGGCTGCCAAGGCCGGCGCAACGCGCGGCACGCCATCGCAGCATAAAAAACGATAGGCCCACAATCCCGGCCCCAACGCCAGGCACGGCTCAGGCGCGGCAAATTTCCTGCAGATCCCAGCGCGGCCGGACCGTGAACGCATGGCGGGTGTCCTCTAGATCTGCCAGGCCGGCGTTCACCCGACATGCCGCCGCGTAGGCAATCATGGCCCCGTTGTCGGTGCATAGATCCAGTGGCGGAAAATAAGCCCGGCCGTCAAGACGGCGCAGCGCTTGCTGCAGCCGTTCGCGCAAATGCCTGTTGGCACCCACACCTCCCGCAACGACAAGACGCTTCAACCCGGTTTGTTTCAAGGCTTTCAGCGACTTGGCCGCCAAAACATCCACGATGGCCGCCTCGGTGGCGGCTGCAAGGTGAGCTCGCTCACCGTCGGGCAAGCTCCCATGCGCTTTTTCCAGCGTCTTGATCCGTGTAAGCACCGCCGTCTTCAGCCCGCTAAAGCTGAAATCCAGATCCTGGCTGTGCAGCATCGGGCGCGGCAGGTCGTAGCGGCCGGCATCCCCCTGCTCGGCCAGACGCGAGAGCGCGGGCCCGCCCGGGTAGCCAAGCCCCATGAGCTTTGCCGTCTTGTCGAAGGCCTCGCCGGCCGCGTCGTCCAGCGTTTCGCCCAGCAATTCATAGGATCCCACCCCGTCTACACGCATCAACTGTGTATGGCCACCGGAAACCAGCAATGCCACGAAGGGGAAGTCGGGCCGAGGATCGGCCAGCAGAGGCGACAACAGATGGCCTTCGAGATGATGAATGGCTATGGCTGGTAAACCGCGAGCCCATGCCAGCGACTGGGCAACGCTGGCGCCAACCAGCAAAGCGCCGGCCAGGCCGGGCCCCGCCGTATAGGCGATCGCATCCACATCGTCTAGCGTCATGCCTGCCTGGCCCAAGGCCTGTCGGGTAAGAGGCAATACCCGGCGTATATGATCACGCGAGGCCAGTTCGGGCACCACACCGCCATATGCCTGATGCATGGCGATCTGGGTGTGCAGGGCGTGGGCCAGCAAGCCTTTTTCCGTGCTGACGAGGGCAACGCCTGTTTCATCGCACGAACTTTCGAAACCGAGAATAATCATCGAGACAGTGTGGAAGCGGGAAAACCGCCTTAGAATTCAAGCTGTCATTATCGTTTAAACAACGACCATCCATCAAACATGGGGAAGACCAATGCTTGAACGCCTGTTTCAGCTGCATGAACACGGGACAAACGTCCGTACCGAAATCCTGGCGGGCGTCACGACGTTCCTGACGATGTCCTACATTATCTTCGTCAACCCGGAGATTCTCTCAGGCACCGGCATGGACAAAAGCGCCGTGTTCGTGGCCACCTGTCTCGCCGCAGCGCTGGGCACGCTGATCATGGCCTTCGTAGCCAACTGGCCGATAGGCATGGCGCCTGGCATGGGGCTGAATGCATTCTTTGCCTTCACCGTCGTCGGCGCCATGGGCTACTCCTGGCAGCAGGCCCTGGGGGCCGTGTTCATCTCGGGTGTTATCTTTGTGCTGCTCACGGTCACAGGCGTCAGAAGCTGGCTGATCGCAGGCATTCCAAAATCGCTGCGCTCGGCGATTGCCGCCGGCATAGGTCTCTTCCTGGCCATAATCGCGCTGGGCAGTGCGGGTATTGTCGTGGCTAATCCGGCCACCAAAGTGTCGCTGGGCGATCTGACCTCGGCGCCGGCACTGTTCGCCATCCTGGGCTTCTTCATTATCGCCGCGCTGGATGCACTGAAGATACGCGGCGCCATCCTCATCGGCATTCTGGCCATCACGGTGCTGTCCATCTTCACCGGCAACAGCGCATTCTATGGCGTATTTTCCTCTCCGCCCAGCATTGCGCCCACGTTCCTGCAACTGGATATCATGGGAGCGCTGCATACTGGCTTTGTGCATGTCATATTGGTCTTTGTCCTGGTCGAGGTCTTCGACGCCACGGGCACCATGATAGGCGTGGCCACGCGGGCGGGGCTCATCCAGGAAGGACGACCCAATCGCCTGGGGCGCGCCCTGCTGTCGGACAGTACCGCCATCGTGGCTGGCTCTTTCCTGGGCACCAGCAGCACCACCGCCTACATCGAAAGCGCCTCCGGCGTGCAGGCAGGAGGGAGAACCGGTCTTACCGCGCTGACCATAGGCATACTTTTTCTGCTTTCGCTGTTTCTCGCTCCATTGGCGGGCGCCGTGCCTGCCTATGCCACCGCGCCCGCCCTGCTCTACGTCGCTGGGTTGATGCTGCGGGAAATTGTCCACGTCGACTGGAACGACATTACCGAATCCACCCCCGCCGCCCTGGCCGCCATCGTCATGCCCTTCACCTATTCAATAGCCAATGGGCTGGCTTTTGGTTTCATCAGCTATGTGGTGCTCAAGGGTGTCACGGGCCGGTTCAGGGAAATCCACGCCGCCACCCTGCTGGTCGCGGTTCTGTTCGTGATCAAGTACGCTTTTTTTCCCGACTGAGGCAATCTCGTCCGGTTTTTTCCCTCTCGCGGTATCTTGCGGGCACGCCCCTCTTAATCCGCATTGCATATGCGCCAAAAAACGTTACACTGGAGTTTCAAACTATCGAGAACAAGCGGCTGTCAGGCCGCTTTTTTTATTGCAGGGGTATTCATGAGCACCATCGATCTCGACAACGACAGCTTCCAGTCAGCCATTCAAGCGGACAAACCCCTCATCGTGGACTTCTGGGCACCATGGTGCGGGCCGTGCCGCAACTTTGCGCCCGTCTTCGACAAGGCTTCCGAAGAACATGAGGACATCACCTTCGCCAAGGTAAACACCGAAGAGCATCAAGAGCTGGCGGGCACGCTGGGTATACGGTCCATTCCCACACTCATGGTGTTTCGCGAGCAGGTTCTGCTGTATTCGCAGGCAGGCGCCCTGTCCTCCGGCCAGCTCGACGAGCTCATCACCCAGGTCAAGGGCCTCGACATGGCCAAGATTCACGCGGAGATCGCTGCCAGCCAGGACGGCCAAGACACACCGCAGGCCTGACGCGAAGGCCCCGGGGCCTTCGCGCAACACCGTTCTGCCGGCAGGTATAGAATGTGGGCTTGCTTCGGCGCGGATGCGTCGGGGCAAGCTTTTTTCATGCTACTTCTACCGTGGCATAGGCCGGCACAGCGTCTGGCTGTGCCCGCATTGCTGCAATGACCACGCCCAAGCCAAGCGTCCCGCATACCTTTTCCCACTCGGAGATTCGCGCCGTCGTCACCGGCCTGATGCTGACCATACTGCTTGGTGCGCTGGACCAGACCATTGTTTCCGTCGCCTTGCCCAAGATGGGCGCCGACCTCGGCAATGTCGATCTGCTTTCATGGGTAGTATCAGGCTATTTGATTGCGGTGGCCGTCTCCACGCCCATTTATGGCAAGCTGGGCGACCTCTATGGACGTCGTGTAATGCTGTCCTGGGCATTGGGCGTGTTCCTTGTGGCGTCGGTAGGATGCGCCCTGGCGACGGGCATGACCTGGCTGGTCGTGGCCCGCATCCTCCAGGGCCTTGGCGGCGGCGGCATTATTTCCCTTTCCCAGGCCATCATCGCCGACGTTGTGTCTCCGCGCGAACGGGGACGCTATCAAGGGTACATCAGTGCCGCGTTCGCCATCGCGAGCGTGTCAGGGCCGCTGCTGGGCGGATTCCTGACATCCTACCTGTCCTGGCGCTGGGTGTTCTGGATCAACCTGCCGCTGGCGGCAGCCGCCATCATCATTTCCCGCCACACACTCGCGCGCCTGCACACGCCGCGCGTCAAGCGGCCGGTCGACTATGCAGGTGCGGTCCTGATGACATTGACCCTGGCGCCCATGCTGATCGCCATTACACGCGTGGGACAAGGCAGCCCCTGGCTCGACCGCCTCAATATCGAGATGTTTGCTCTCACCATCCTCGCGCTTGTCTTTTTCCTCTGGCGCGAGACGCGCGCCGCGGAGCCCGTGCTGCCCCTCTCCCTGTTCCGTATCTCCACCGTGTCGCTCTCCTGTTGCGTCATGTTCATCGCATTTATCATCATTGTGTCGCTGTCGGTACTCATCCCGCTGCGGGCACAGATGATACTGGGACTGCCCGCCGACCAGGCGGCCCTGCAACTGGTGCCCTTTTCCCTGCTCATTCCTTCCGGCGCCTTTATCGGCGGCCAGGTAGCCACCCGGACCGGCCGCGTCAAGCCCATACAGCTATGCGGCACCATAGGCGTGCCGCTTGCGCTGTTGGGGCTGGCCTTTGTCTCGCCGTCATCACTGAGCATGGCGCTGGCCTGCCTCGCGCTGACTGGCGTGTGCATAGGCATGCAGCTTCCCACTTCAACCGTGGGTGTCCAGAACGCCGTCGCCCGCCGCCACATTGGCGTGGCGACGGCCATTATCGCTTTCTGCCGCTCGCTGGGCGCCGCAGTGGGCATCGCCGTTTTCATGGCCGTTCTGCTGGCCACTCTCCACACCACGGCACCCGAATGGGCCGCCCATATGTCCGGCGGCGAGATCATCAAGGACATGGTAGGCCACACCGTGGCCATCACCACGGAGCCGGGGATGCAGCTTCTGACAGCCGCGCAGGCGGCTTTCCGCAAGGTGTTCCTGCTGCTGGCCGCCGTAGCATGCCTGGCCATAATACTGACGCTCATGCTGCGCAATGAAGTGCTTGGCGACGCGGCACCCTGACCGAGGATTACCGGATGGCGCGTTGGCAACACGGACTGGCGCCATGATCGCAAGCCAGGCCGCGTGCGCCGCCGGTCGCTCGCCCAACTCACGGCCATGCCGGCCACGTTTCTGAAGGGCTCTGGTCTGCGCCTTTCTCCGGATCAGGAATCCTGGCGCGAGGCCTGGTGCAGTGTGCGGGCAACACCCCTGGATCCCTGGAGATCACCCGAGCAGGTGCAGCCCAACACAGCATAAACGCACCTGATGGCCGAGCAGGCAACAGCAACGCCTGGCCCTAATGTATCAATCCGCCGCTGCATCGGGCCGCCACCTTCCCTGCCCGCGCGTCATGTCCGCAAACATGCGTGACAGAGCGTCCGCGTGACCACGCGGCATGGCCATCCGCCAGCTGACGCCGTCGCTACCGAAGACTTCCTCCACGAAACGCACGCCCTGCGCAGTCAGCCTGGCGCGAACGCGCGCCATGTCGCCAAAGCCGCATTCACCCGTCACGAATATTTCATCAACAATAAGAACCTTTTCCGCGAGCCGCAAGCACTGCGCTGCTGTGTTGCCATACGCCCGCGTGAGCCCGCCCGCGCCAAGCTTGATTCCGCCAAACCAGCGCCGAACCAGCACCACGACGCAATCGCATTGCTGTCCGTCTATCGCCTGCAGAATGGGGCGTCCCGCCGTACCGCTTGGTTCGCCGTCGTCACTGAAACGGTATTGCTGCCCGATTCGATAGGCCCAGCAATGATGACTGGCATCGGCGACACGATGTTTGTCAATAAAAGCCAATGCCGCATCCGGTGCCTGCACGGCGTCCGCAAGCGCCACAAAGCGGCTTTTTCGTATTTCCTCGTGGTGCGTGGCCAAGCCAGCAAGCGTATAGGTGTCGGCCACGCCGGGATCAAGCGTCGATGCCCCGTGAGGCGAGGTAATCGTCGTAGTTGCCCTGATAATCGATGATCTCGCCGCTGGACAGGATTTCAATGATGCGCGTGGCCAGCCCCGACACAAACTGTCGATCGTGGGAAACGAACACCATGGTGCCCTTGTAGAGCTCCAGTGCATACTGCAGCGACTCGATGGATTCCATATCAAGGTGGTTGGTGGGCTCGTCGAGCAACATCACGTTGTGGCGCCCCAGCATAAGGCGGCCAAAGCTCATGCGATTCTTTTCGCCTCCGGACAGCACTTTCACCGCCTTGCCGATCTCGTCGCCGGAAAACAAAAGACGGCCAAGCACTGACCTGAGCGCCTGGTCGTCATCACCCGGCTGGCGATAGTCGCCAAGCCAGTCAAACAGGTTCTTGTCGCTATGGAACTGATCGGAAACATCCTGTGCCATATAGCCCAGGTCGGCATTTTCCGCCCATTTTATGCTGCCGCTGTCGGGTTCAAGGTCCTGTGCCAGCATACGCAGCAGCGTCGTCTTGCCCACGCCGTTTGCCCCGATGATGGCCACCTTCTGGCCAGCTTCGATCATGGCCGAATAGGACTTGATGACGGGCTTGTCATAGGACTTGGAAATCGATTCCACGGTCACGGCCAACCGATGCAGGACTTTTTCCTGCTCAAAGCGGATATAAGGATTCTGCCGCGAAGACGGCTTGACTTCGACGGCCTCCGCCTTGATACGGTCTATCTGCTTCAGCCGCGACGTGGCCTGGCGAGCCTTGGACTTATTGGCCGCAAAGCGGCGGACAAAGTCCTGCAGCTCGGCGACACGCTCCTTCGCCTTGGCATTCGCCGTGTTCAAGCGCTCGCGCGCCTGCGTCGACGCAAGCATATAGTCGTCGTAGTTGCCGGGATAGATACGCAGTTCGCGGTAATCGAGATCCGCCATGTGTGTGCATACCTGATTCAGGAAATGCCGGTCGTGGCTGATGATGATCATGGTGCTCTGATACCCGTTGAGCACATCCTCAAGCCACCTGATGGTGTTGATGTCCAGGTTGTTCGTGGGCTCGTCCAGCAGCAGGACATCCGGATTCGAGAAAAGCGCCTGTGCCAGCAATACCCGCAGCTTCCAGCCCGGCGCAATTTCACGCATGGGTTGCTCGTGCTGCTCCACCGGAATATCCAGGCCCAGAAGCAACTCACCGGCCCGCGCCTCGGCGGTGTAGCCGTCATATTCGGCGAACCGCGATTCAAGCTCTGCCGCACGCATGTAATCGTCTTCGCTGGCATCGGGGTTCGCGTAGATGGCATCGCGCTCCGTCATGGCCTGCCACATTTCGGCGTGCCCCATCAATACCACATCGAGTACGCGCACATCCTCGTAGGCAAACTGATCCTGGCGCAGCTTGCCCAGACGTACCCCCGGCTCCAGCGATACATTGCCCGACGTCGGCTCCAGGTCCCCACCAATGATTTTCATGAAAGTGGACTTGCCCGAGCCGTTGGCACCAATGAGGCCGTAGCGATTGCCCTCCCCGAACTTGACGCTGACATTCTCGAAAAGCGGCTTGGGACCGAACTGGATGGTGAGATTTGCGGTGGATATCACTTTATGGCAACAGATAGAATGAAGTGGCTAAACATATAAGTTTAGCAAGTTCCCCATTTCAAAGCCTTGGCGGCCACGATCCTCCCGCCAGTCAATGCAAGTGCTCGTCGAGCAGCAGGTGCGCCATGCCTGGCTCGGTGGCAATGCCGACCTTGCGCCCGATGGGTAGCGTGGCTTTCATCTTCACATGCCCATAAGGCAGGCCCGTGACCACCGGCACCTTCACATTTTCCCGCAGCCACGCCACGACAGATGGCATGTCGTAGCCCTGGTCGTGAGGCGCGAGACGGTAGTCGGTAAAACAGCCCAGGACGATGGCCTTCTGGCGTTGGAGTATGCCCGCCTGCCAGAGGTGAATGAGCATCCGTTCGACTCGAAATGGATGCTCGGCGACATCCTCCAGGAACAGGATGCCGCCACGCAGCTTCGGCATATAAGGCGTGCCCACAAGCGACGCCACCATGGCCAGATTACCGCCCCACAATACGCCCCTGGCATCGACAGGGTCGGCGTCCTCGGTCTCGAACCCCAGCACCTCCAATTCACCCTGCATGGCTTCGCAGAACAGGGCCGCCGTCAGCGGGTCCATGCGCGGTCCACCAAAATCGTGCGTGGCGGACACGCCCGCGTAGCTGACAGCGCCGGTCTGCGCCAGCAGGGCGAGATTGAAGGCGGTGAAGTCGCTTTGCCCCACGAATATCTTGCCGCTGTCCGCCACGGCCCGCCAGTCTATGGCGGGGAGCAGGCGGCTGAGCCCATAGCCGCCGCGCGTGGCCATGACGATGGGATGCTTTTGCTTGATCGCGCGCGATATGGCTGCCAGGCGCTGCTTGTCGGTACCCGCAAAACGCTGATGGACGGCCAGGGCCGTCCTGTCGACGGCCGTCTTGAAGCCCAGCTTGCCCAATCGATCCCGCGCCTTCTCCACTGTCTTGGGCTGCGCGACTGCGCTGGAAGGCGAAAACAGATAAATGCCACGAGAAGCGTGATGGTTGTGGTGATCATGATGGGAATGTGGTGCCTGTGGCATGATTGAATGCTTCCTTGAAATATCCTCATTGGGCGTAGCGTGTCAGAGCGTTCGCCTGGCTTGACGCTTGGCCCGGAAAAATGCACGCAGCATCTCGCCGCACTCGAAAGCCATAAGGCCGCCTTTAACAGCGGTTTGATGGTTCAGCGCCGCCTGCTCCTGCAATGCCAATATGCTCCCGCACGCACCCGTCTTGGGATCGGTGGCGCCATAGATCACTTTCTCAAGCCGAGCATGCAGCATGGCGCCCAGGCACATGACGCAAGGTTCGAGCGTGACATACAGGCGGGCTCCGGGCAGGCGATGGTTTTTCATATGGGCGGCAGCCTGACGCAGCGCGACGATCTCCGCGTGTGCCGTCGGGTCGTGATCCGAGATGTTACGGTTGAAGCCGGCGCCAATCACATTGCCTGCGACATCGAGCACCACGGCGCCTACGGGCACTTCACCGTTTTTTGCCGCCAGCTCGGCCTGAGCCAGCGCAAGCGTCATGGCATGGATATCGGCGCTATCAAAAACAGGCAAGCCTCGAGCGGCCTCGCCCACAACATCTGCGGGCACGGCGGAATGACCCGGGTCAGCCACGGTATATCCTGCTGTTCAGGGAAATGCGGCCCGCCAGGCTTTCCACCGCTTCCTCCAGCCATTGGTAGAGTTCCGCCTCGTCGTCGTAGCGCGCCTGATTCAGATTGGATACGCGGCCCTCCTGAATAAAGCCCCAGGCGCGGCTGCGCTTGTCGCGGTGACGCGGATCCCAAACGCCGAAGGCGACGCCGCCTGAGCGGCGTATCAGGGAAAAGCACGGAATATCGGTATAGCCGTCGCCCACGAAAATCATCTGTTCGAAGGGAACACGCAGTTTTTCCGGTGGCACCTTGCGATTGACTTCGAAGGGTTTGTTGCGTGAGGAAGGCCCCACAATACCCTTCTGAATATGAAACAAATAGCGGGTCTTGTCTGTGAAGCTGACTATGCGGCGCGGAAAGGCTATACCCCCGTCTTCGGGATCATAAATGAACTCCGACGCCCAGATATCCGTGAATTCGCTGGCAATGGCGGTGTGACGAACCACATCGCCGATACCGCTCGTGATCAGATAGAACTCGATCTGCACTTGCGGGTGCTGCTCGCGCACCATGGCGCGCAACCGGCTGAAAAGCGTGTCAACGCCTGAATGCAGCGGCAAACGCCTTCCCCAGTTCTCGAGCCGCTCGCGGGTAATGGGACCGTGGGTGCCGGCATGCGACAGCTTGATCATCTGGTACAGATAAGCAGGTACGGGGTCCCAGTCGTGCTCCGTGAGCAGAGGTCCTACGTCTTCGGACCAGAAGCGTGCGACATCCACGCCCATCTCGGCCAGAAAGCCGGATGTGCTGTCTGGCGCGAGCGTGTCGTCGAAGTCGAAGACCAGTGCAATTACATCGGACATAACATGATCGGGCGACTGCCAAGGGGTAAACAGACTGAAGTGTAACCTCTTGAGCAAGCGCCTAGAGGATGCGGGCTTCCCGCTGCAACCTGCGCAGGACGCGCGGTATCTGCCCCGGAAGGTCTTCGGCAATGAGCCCCGGACCGAACTGTCGCGCTGCCTGGCCGTGCATCCATACTGCCGCCGCAGCCGCCAGGAAAGCATCCATGCCTTGCGCCAGCAAGCCGGCAACCATGCCACCCAGGACGTCGCCAGTGCCGCCCGTGGCCAGTATCGGCGGCGCGTTGGTATTGATGAAGGCCCGCCCATCGGGCGCCGCGATGACCGTATCGTGTCCCTTATAGACCACCACCGCGCCGCTTTGCCGGGCGGCATCCAGCGCCCGCTGCAGTTTGCTGCCCTCCACGTGGAAAATACGGTTGAACTCCCCTTCGTGCGGCGTGAGTACGCAAGGACCGCGAATGGCATCGAACAAGGCCTGCGCATCGCTACCAAATACACTGATGGCATCGGCATCGAGTACGACTGCGCGATCCCCGCCGAGTGCCTGCAGGGCATGTTTTCGCGTCATGTCGGAAATGCCCGCGCCGGGCCCCACCACTACCGCATTGATGCGCGCATCGGCCAGAATGTCTTCGAGGGATCCCGATTCGCGTATAGGATGCACCATGACGCTCGTAAGCGCCGTCGCGTAGATCTGAAACGCCATGAGCGGCGCGGCCACCGTCACAAGGCCCGCCCCCGTGCGCGCGCAGGCAGTGGCTGCAAGGCGGGCCGCACCGGTCATGAGACGACCACCCACCACAATGGCGTGGCCGCGCTGGTACTTGTGCCCCTGCACCTGAGGCCAGGGGTAGGCATGCAGCCACTGCCGGGGCGTATTCTCGAAAACAGCCGGCGACACGGCGTCGAGCACCGAAGCTGGAATGCCAATGTCTTCGACCAGCAGCGCGCCGCACAGGCTTCGGCCCGGCTCAAGCAGATGGCCCGGTTTCTTGCGGAAGAAAGTCACTGTCAAGGCGGCCGGCGCGGCTACGCCCAGCACTTCACCGCTGGCGCCATCCACGCCGCTGGGGATATCGACGGCGCAGACTGGGATATCGCGCCGCGCGAGCGCTCGCAGCACGGCCTGCGCTTCGCCTTGTATGGGCCGTGACAGACCGGCGCCGAACAGCGCATCGACAACCAACCCCGCATCTTCCAGGAGCGCCGGCGACAGCGGTTCGATGGGCCCATCCCAAAGTGCGGCATGATGCGCAGCATCGCCTGTGAGCATTTCGCGCGCGCCCAGCAGGCCCACGCGAACCATCCAGCCCGCGCCACGCAGATGGCGTGCAGCGACAAAACCATCGCCGCCGTTATTGCCTGGACCGCATAGTACCGTCACCCTCTGCCTGGCCCATCTGCGCGCCACGGCATTGGCAACGGCCGCACCCGCCGCTTCCATGAGCGCAACGCCTGGCATGCCCTGTTCAATGGCCTGGCCGTCGGCCTCGCTCATCTGGTGCGGATCGAGCAAAGCATCGCGACGCTGCAGGGCGATCAAACCGGGCGACGCACAGCCCTTGGCGTCATCAGAGGCAGGTAGCGATGGATGCCCCGCATGGAAATGCTCTTGTTGCGCAGACGTATGAAAATCGGATGCCGGCATGCGCGCCTCCCGGCCGGAGTCTGTGTCTCCTGGACAATATCCGGCCCTGTTGTCGAATATGCTATTGTGCCGCAGAGCCACAGGAAAATCATCATGCAGCCCGTCATTTCCATTACCGGTCTGGACAAAACCTATGCGTCCGGTTTTCAGGCCCTGAAGGACATCCATCTCGAAATATATCGCGGCGAAATATTCGCCCTGCTCGGCCCCAACGGCGCCGGCAAGACAACGCTGATCAGCACAATTTGCGGATTGGTCAGTCCCACTCGCGGCCGCATTGTGGCCGACGGCCACGATATTGTCACGCAGTACCGCCATGCCCGCGAAAGAATCGGACTGGTCCCGCAGGAACTTACCACCGACGCCTTTGAAACCGTGTGGAACACTGTCAGCTTCAGCCGGGGGCTGTTCGGCAAACCGGCCGACCCGGACCACATCGAAAAGATATTGCGTGCGCTGTCCCTCTGGAACAAAAAGGACAATGCGCTCATCACTCTGTCGGGCGGCATGAAGCGGCGTGTCATGATCGCCAAGGCGCTTTCGCACGAACCTCGCATTCTGTTCCTGGACGAACCCACCGCAGGCGTCGATGTGTCGCTGCGCAAGGACATGTGGGCGCTGGTGCGCAATCTGCGCGGCATGGGCGTGACCATCATTCTGACCACGCACTATATCGAGGAAGCCGAAGAAATGGCTGATCGTGTGGGCGTCATCAACCGCGGAGAAATCGTGCTGGTCGAAGGCAAGGCGGAGCTTATGCGCAAGCTGGGCAAGAAACAGCTCATCCTGCAACTGAAAGCGCCTCTGCAGACCATACCGGAGGCGCTGGCGCCCTACGCACTGGAACCTGGCGCCGAGGCCTGTGAACTCGTCTACACCTATGACGCCCAGCGCGGCAACCACAATATTGCCGACCTATTCGAAGCGCTGCGCAGTGCGGGTATTGCCTTCAAGGATCTGCGCACAGAACAGAGCTCGCTGGAAGAAATTTTCGTCAATCTGCTGCGGGAACAAAAATGAATCTGCATGCCATGCGCGCAATTTACGCCTTCGAAATGGCACGTACCTGGCGCACGCTGCTGCAAAGCCTTGTTGCTCCGGTCATATCCACGTCGCTGTACTTTGTCGTATTCGGCGCCGCCATCGGCAACCGCATTTCGGAAGTCGGCGGCATCAGCTACGGCGCCTTCATCGTACCTGGCCTGGTCATGCTGTCGCTGCTCACCCAGAGCATCTCCAATGCATCATTCGGCATTTACTTTCCCAAGTTCACCGGTACCATCTACGAAGTCCTTTCCGCACCTGTATCCTATCTTGAAATTACCATTAGCTACGTGGGTGCCGCGGCAACCAAGTCGCTGATACTGGCGGCCATCATCCTCGCGACGGCTGAATTCTTTGTTCCGCTGCGGATCGACCATCCAGCCTGGATGCTGCTCTTCCTGCTCCTGACCGCCTTTACCTTCAGTCTTTTCGGTTTCATCATTGGAATCTGGGCGGATGGTTTCGAAAAACTACAGCTCGTGCCGTTGTTGATTGTCACGCCACTCACCTTTCTGGGCGGCAGCTTTTATTCCATCGACATGCTGCCGCCATTCTGGCAGAAGGTCACACTGCTCAATCCGGTGGTCTATCTCGTCAGCGGTTTTCGCTGGAGCTTTTTTGGAAAGGCCGATGTCAGCGTGGCGGTCAGCCTGGGTATGACTTTGTTTTTCCTGCTTGCATGCATTCTGCTGGTAAGCTGGATTTTCCGCACCGGATACAGGCTCAAGCCCTGAAATCCCCGCCAGCAGCATCCGGGCACCCACACCCTTGGCAAACCTTCCAGAGGCTTCCATGACCACGACTCAACACACGGATTTCCACGGCGTATTTCCCTACCTGGTTTCTCCCACGGACGATCAGGGCAACATCCGGTGCGAGGTGCTTGCCCGCCTTTGCCAGGATCTCATCACGGCGGGCGTACATGGCTTGGCGCCTTTGGGCTCCACCGGAGAATTCGCCTATCTGGACGCGGCGCAGCGGGAACAAGTGGTTGGAACTGCCATTGAGGCCACCGCGGGACGCGTGCCGGTGGTGGCTGGCGTGGCGTCCACCACGATACGGGATGCGCAGGCACAGGCCCGCCGCTATGAAGACCTGGGCGCGGACGGCATACTGGCCATCATGGAGGCCTATTTCCCCATTGACGACGACGGTGTCTACCAATACTTCAAATCCATTGCCGAGGCCACCTCGCTACCCGTCGTGCTGTACACCAATCCCAACTTCCAGCGCAGCGACCTCAGTGTCTCCACCTTGGAGCGCCTCAGCCATATTCCCAACATCCGCTACATCAAGGACGCATCGTCCAATACAGGCCGGCTGCTGTCCATCATGAACCGCGTGCAGGGGCGCATGCAGGTCTTCGCGGCCAGCGCGCACATCCCGGCCGCTGTCATGCTGATAGGCGGCGTGGGCTGGATGGCGGGACCCGCATGCGTGGCCCCGGCGCAGAGTGTTCAACTCTACCAGTTATGCAAAGGCCAGAACTGGGGGCAGGCCATGGCGCTGCAGCGGCGGCTCTGGCTATTGAACCAGGCTTTCGCAAAATACAATCTCGCCGCCTGCATAAAGGGTGGGCTCACGCTGCAGGGCTATGACGTAGGCAAGCCGCTGCCTCCGCAGGCACCATTGACGGACGCCGGCATGGCGGAAGTCGGCGATGTATTGCGCCACATAGGCGCGCTGTGATCAATCGCGGAAATTATTGAACTGCAGCGGCAGATCGACATCGGCCTTGCGCATCATCGCCATGGCGGCCTGAAGATCATCGCGTTTCTTGCCCGAGACGCGTAGCTTGTCGCCGTTGATCTGGGCCTCCACCTTGAGTTTGGCCGATTTCAGTTGAGCTATCAGCTTCTTTGACACGGCCTGCTCCAGGCCCTGCCGCACCGTGATCCTGCGCCGCGCCCCGGCCACGTTTTCCAGCGCCTCGCCGACATCCAGGCACCGCACGTCGATCTTGCGGGCGGAAAGCCGCCCTCGCAGGATGTCGAGCATCTGATTCAGCTGGAATACGCTGGGCGCAGACTGTGTTACCACGTAGCCCTCAAGTTCGAACTCGGCTTGGGTGCCCTTGAAATCGAAACGCGTGGCCAGTTCGCGGTTGGCCTGATCGACGGCGTTGGAGAGTTCATGCTTGTCGACCTCTGAAACGACATCAAAAGATGGCATATCTTTGTTCCCCAAATGCGGCGGCGGCGCGAACATACGCCGCGCCGCCATCCAGTTCATGAGCGCGCCTAGGATACGCGCTGTGCTCCATCTTATTATGGCATGGGAAACATCACGGGTCAGGCCACTGTGGCCGTGTCCAGCGCCTCGGCCTGTTTGCGCAGCTCGAACTTCTGGATCTTGCCCGTGGCGGTCTTGGGCAGCTCCCTGAATACGATGGTCTTGGGCACCTTGTAGCCCGCCATATGTTTCTTGCAATGCGCGACCATGTCCTCGACCGAAACCTTGGCGCCTTCTTTCAGCTCGATGAATGCGCAGGGCGTCTCGCCCCAGCGGTTGTCCGGACGCGCTACGACTGCAGCAGCCAGTACGGCCGGATGCCGGTACAGCGCGTCTTCGACCTCAATGGACGAGATATTCTCCCCTCCCGATATGATGATGTCCTTGCTTCTATCCTTGATCTTCACATAGCCATCAGGATCCATGACAGCAAGATCCCCACTGTGGAACCAGCCGCCGGCCAGTGCCTCCTGAGTGGCCTTGGGGTTTTTCAGATATCCCTTCATGGTGATATTGCCCCGGAACATGATTTCCCCCATGCTCTCGCCATCGGCCGGGAGAACCTCCATGGTCTCGGGATTCATGACGCAAATGCCACGCTCCAGGTGGTAGGCCACGCCCTGGCGCGCATTCAGGCGCGCGCGCCCACCGATGTCCAGCGCATCCCAGGCGTCATGCTTCGCGCATACCGTGGCGGGCCCGTAGGTCTCGGTCAGCCCATAGACATGCAGCAGATCGAAACCCATCCGCTCCATGCCCTCTATCATGGAAGCCGGCGGGGCGGCGCCTGCCACCATGGCCTTTACGCCGGTTGGAATGCCTCCCTTCATGGCCTCGGGTGCGTTGACCAGCAGGCTATGCACTATGGGCGCGCCGCAATAATGGTTCACGCCATGCTCGCGCATCGCATCGAAAATGGCCTGCGCTTCGACGCGGCGCAGGCATACGTTCACGCCGGCCCTCGCTGCCACCGCCCAGGCAAAGCACCAGCCGTTGCAGTGAAACAGCGGCAGGGTCCACAGATAGACGGCATGCTTGGGCATGTCCCATTCCAGGATCGCGGAAATGGCTGCCGCAGCGGCGCCGCGATGATGATAGACAACCCCTTTCGGATTGCCCGTGGTGCCGCTGGTGTAGTTCAGCGCAATGGCATCCCATTCGTTGCCAGGCAGCTCCCAGGCGAATTCGGGATCACCTCCCGCAAGGAAATCTTCATAGTCCAGGTCGCCCACAGGCTGATTTTCGCCAACGTAGAGCGCATCGGCTGCGTCAATCACCTTGATCGGTGTCTGATTTTTGCGCAGCGACAGCGCCTTGGCCACAGTGGGCGCAAACTCAATATCGACAATAATGGCCTTGGCCTCGCCATGATCGAGCATGAAGGCGATCATCTCGGCATCGAGCCGGATATTCAGCGCATTAAGCACCGCACCCAACATGGGTATCCCGAAATGCGCCTCGACCATCGGCGGCGTGTTGGGGAGCATCACGGCCACGGTGTCGCCCTTGCGTATGCCGGCCGCCTGCAGCGCGCTGGCCAGGCGGCGGCAACGCGCATAGACTTCCGACCAACTGCGCCGGACAGCCGATTCGCCGCTGCCGTGCACAATCGCGAGGCGATCGGGATATACCAGCGCGCTGCGTTCGATGAAGGACAACGGCGACAGCGGCGTATAGTTTGCCGGGGTCTGAGGGAGATCCTGATCGTAGATACTGGGCATTATTGCCTCCTGCCTGATTGTTTTATGGTGAATCCGCGTTAGCAAAATAATAGACCCAGCGGTGAATTTGCGCCAATTGATGGCGGCGCCAGCCTAATCGAGCGCCATGTCCGGCCCGGAAATTGCTGACCTGCGGCTTTTAGGGAGCACATGCAATGTCCCGCATACGCGTTGGCATATCGGGCTGGCGTTACGCAGGCTGGCGCAGCGCCTTCTACCCGGACGAACTGCCGCAGCGGCGCGAGCTCGAGTATGCCTCGCGTGCGATGCAGACCATAGAAATCAATGGCACGCATTATTCCCTGCAGACACCGGACCGTTTCATGCAATGGCGCCAGGCCACGCCACGGGGCTTTCGCTTCAGTGTGAAGGGCCCTCGCTACCTGACTCACGTGCTGCGGTTTCGCGACTCACATGCCAGCCGCACCGCGCTGGCCAACTTCTTGGCATCGGGTCTGTTAAACCTGCAGGAAAAACTTGGCCCGTTGCTATGGCAGTTTCCTCCCAATTTCAAGTTCGACCGCAACATCCTCGAGGCCATGCTGGCATCGCTGCCCCATACGACTCACGAGGCGGCAGCCCTGGCCGCAAGGCATGACGGCCATGTAAAAGACGTGTGCGTGAAAGCCGATCGCAACCGCCGCCTGCATCATGTAATCGAAGTACGCCACGAAAGTTTTTGCGAGCCGGATTTCATTACCATGCTTCGCAAGCATCACGTCGGCCTGGTCATATCGGACAGCGTAAAGAACTG
The DNA here is from genome assembly GCF_004153445.1 of Allopusillimonas soli. Lineage (GTDB taxonomy): Bacteria > Pseudomonadota > Gammaproteobacteria > Burkholderiales > Burkholderiaceae_B > Allopusillimonas > Allopusillimonas soli. The sequence continues at coordinate 241,422 of NZ_SDQC01000002.1, read as the reverse complement.
GCCTTATGCCGAAGATGTTACGTCGGGCATCGTGTATGTGCGCCTGCATGGCACGCATACCGCACATGGAGGAAGATACGGAGATCAGGCACTGGACCGGTGGGCGGAACGCCTGCGCACTTGGTCACAGGGGCGAGAGCCCGATGACGCCGTGCATATTATGGATAAGCGCGGCAGCAGGCGTGCAGGAAGAGAGGTTTACTGTTACTTCGACAACGATGAAAAGGTGCAGGCGCCGGCCGATGCGCAGCGACTCATGGAAAAAATCTGACATGCCGGCGCGGGCGTCGTTGGGGCATGCCGCTTAACGCTCCGGTAACGGCGGCAGCCGACGCGCCACGGGCGTGGACTTGACGATGGCTGTATTCGTCTGGGCCCGGTCGGCAAGGGTGTCGAGAATGCCGTCAAGTTCGGCCATGGAGCGCGCCGACAGCCTGGCCACGAAGCAGTCTTCACCCGTGATTTTGTCGCACTCGGTGAACTGGGGTATGGCCTGAATTTGCCGTTCCACGTTGTGCAATTGGCCGGGCAACGGGCGAATGCGCACAATGGCCTGAAGGCCGTATCCCAAAGCCTGTGGGTCCACTGTAGTGGTATAGCCGGTAATGACGCCTTTTTCCTCCAGGCGGCGCAGCCGCTCGGACACGCTTGGAGAACTCAGCCCGCTGGCGCGAGCCAGCGCCTTGAGGGACATGCGCGCATCCTGAACCAGCGAGGAGACGAGAATCCGATCCACATCATCCATGCCCTACCTCTTTTCCGGTGAATTTCCTGTTATCCCTTTCCTTGGAAATACTATTCTACTATGATCCTATATAAAAAAGGAAAAAATAGCTTTTCTCCTGATTTTTTGTATGGCGTAAACAGCGGGCCAGGTGCACACTTACGCCTGTGCAAATCAGGAGTTCGGAATGGATCAATCTATACGGCGCGGCACACTGGAAATGACTGCGGCCATGCTCGTGTCGGGAACGGTTGGCTGGTTCGTGCTGGTCTCGGGCCAACCAGTCAATGATGTGGTCTTCTGGCGCTGCGTATTTGGCGCCGCAACATTGCTGCTCATCTGTGTCGCCATGGGCTTCTTGAAGCGTGGGATCATGGGATGGACAGGCTTTGCCTGGGCCGTGGTCAGCGGCGTTGCCATTGTTGCCAACTGGATTCTGCTTTTTGCCTCATACTCCCGCGCCTCCATCGGCATTGCGACCGCGGTGTATAACACGCAGCCTTTCATGCTGGTGGGGCTGGGCGCGCTGTTTCTGGGCGAGCGGATCACACTCGATAAGATACTGTGGCTGTGCATGGCGTTTGCCGGAATGCTGGCCGTCACTGGCCAGCACGAGGCGCCGTCCTATGGCATGGGCAGCTATCTAGCCGGCATTGGCTTGGCGTTGGGCGCAGCTTTCTTCTATGCCGTGGCGGCACTGCTCGTCAAGCGTCTGTCGGGTATCCCCCCGCATCTCATCGCCCTGATTCAGGTCTGTACCGGCGTACTGCTGCTGGCGCCGCTTGCGGATGTCGGGGGCTGGCGCGCCATGCCGCTTGCGTCCTGGCTTAGCCTGGCCGCCATGGGTATTGTGCATACCGGTTTGGTATATGTCTTGTTGTACGGGGCCATACAGCGACTGCCAACCGCCTTGACTGGTGCACTGTCCTTCATTTATCCCATTGTGGCCATTCTTGTCGACAGGATCGCCTTCGCCCATCAACTAGGATGGCTGCAGTGGCTGGGTGTCGTGGCCATACTGGCTGCTGCGGGCGGCATGCGCCAAGGCTGGCGCTTCACCCGGCTGTTTCGCGGCCGCCGCTCTGCGCCCTGCCTGCCGCGCTGATACCGGTTCGCTGGGCCTTGTGAACTACGCGCCGCACTGCCATCTGTCGGCGCCAAGACGGAGCCAGCCCGAAATCAACCAACAGTCGTCATCAACGCCCTCATGTGCGGCTCTCGAGCAGGGCCCCATCGATCTTCTCCGGCAGAGGATTCGCACGCATGCACCATGCGCTCAAGCAGGCGATAGCGCCGAGCCCGACCAGATACCAAACGACATACCTGGGGCTGCCGTCGCCCAATGCCAGCAGCCATGTCGCCATCAAGGGCGCCAGCCCGCCGCCAATCGCACCCGACACCTGCACAGCCAAGGAAATACCGCTGTAGCGTACCTCGGGGGGAAACTGGCTGGAGAACAAACTGCCTTCAGGGCCATAGAGTGCCGCATAGACAATGCCTATCGCCACCACCATGGCCAGCGTGATCATTCCGGCATCCCGTGTTGCCAGCAAATCGAAGAACATCGAGCCACAGATCAATATGCCCACCGTACCCAGCATAAACACCCGCTTATGCCCGATACGGTCGCCCAGCATGCCGAAGAGCGGCATGGTGAAAAAGGATAGCGCCGCACCCCAGATAATGGCATCCAGCACCTCGACCTTGGGCACCCCCAGCGTACCTGTTGTATACGCAAGCGCGAAAGTCACCACCGTGTAGAACCAAGTCACTTCGCCAAGCCGTGCACCCACCACAGCAAGCACGCTGCGCGGATGATGCTTCACCACGATGCGCAAAGGCACCTCAGCGCGCTTTCCGGCGGTCTGCATGGCTTCGAAATCGGGCGATTCCGCCACACGCACGCGTATGAACCAGCCTATCAGCAGCAGCACAACGCTCGCGAGAAAAGGCAGGCGCCATCCCCAACTGAGCATGGCCTCCTCGGGCAATGCGGCTACACCCGCCATGGCAAATGAGGAAAGAATCAAGCCTGGTGCCACGCCTGCCTGCGGCAGGCTGCCAAAGAAACCTTTCTTGCCCTCCGGTGCGTGCTCGACGGCCATCAGTACCGCACCACCCCATTCGCCACCCACGGCCACGCCCTGCAAAAAGCGCAGCAGGACCAGCAATATTGCAGCCCAATAGCCTATGCTTTCATATGAGGGAATCAACCCGATCAGGATAGTCGGAACGCCCATCAACACCAAGGTAATCAGCAGCATCGACTTGCGCCCAACTCTATCTCCGAAGTGGCCGAAGATGATGCCGCCAAGAGGTCGGGCGAAAAATCCAACCGAGTACGTGGCAAAGGCGGCCAACGTACCCATGAGCGGGTCGAAATCTGGAAAGAATATTTTATTGAAAATCAGCGCGGCCGCGGTGCCGTACAAAAAGAAGTCGTACCACTCGATTGTGGTACCCATCATGCTTGCGATGCCCGCCGTCACATAATGTCTGGACGAGCGTGACCGCGCGGATGAATCCGCAGGATTGTTTCTTGCCATGTCTGCCTCCATGCCGGTGTTTTCCGGCACTCTGTGCTTATTGTCGATTGTCAAAAAAGAGACGCGATATCACCCGAAATCAGGCCCCGCTCTTGTCCACCTGGCGGCACCAGTAATCAAACGTGCCCTTGACGATGGAAGGCTTGAGCAGATAATCGTGCGCTTCCTGCGCAAGATGGCCGGGTACCGGCGTAAGCTCGCCATATGCGCGTGCGCGAAGCTGCATTCTGGCCGCTCGCTCCATGTACACGGACAGATAAGCCGATTCTTCAACAGAGGAACCCGCTGTCAGATACCCATGATGCGCCAGAATGATGGAGCGCTTGTTGCCCAGCGCCTCGGAAATCAGAACGCCTTCCTGGTCGGCGATGGGAACGCCAGGCCAGTCCGCGAGGAAAGCGCAGTCATCGTAGAACGGCGTCATATCCATTTGCGCCACAACCAGGGGCTGCCGGGCGGCGACCAGCGCACTCACCCATGGGGAATGCGCATGGATGATGGCGTTTACATCCGGCCTCGCCTGATATACCCATAGATGAAAACGGGTCGCCGGATTGGCCATGCCCTCACCGGTCACTGTCTCCAGGTCGGGGCCGACTTCGATGAAATCTTCCGCCGTCGCCTCGTCGAAGCCCAGCCCGAACCGCAGTGTCCAGTATGATCCCGGCTTGCTCGAGCGGGCGCTGATCTGCCCTGCCAGCCCAGCCTCCTGCCCGGTGGCCGCCAGTATCCGGCAGGCATACGCGAGGCTCTCCTGCACTGTGCGCTGCACCGGGTGCAAGTGCTCGCGCATCTCCCGGGTGGCCCGCTGATCAAAATAATCCTTCGCCCTGAGTGGCGCATCCATTCTCGACTCCCTTCAAGGTGGAAATATAAGCCTTGAGACATTCTAGGAATGGGAGAGCGAAAGAACCATGCACATAGACTCATATCAGCTATGCAAACCCGTGGCTTGCCCTGTGTGTCAGATTTTCTGCGAGCGCGCCATGTCGAGCAGATGTCGAGCCAGCGTCTCGGCTGCCGTATCATGCCGCACAATGGCCACCACCATTCTTTGCAGCCTTGGTTTTTCCAGCCTGACTTTCACCAGGCCATAGTCGGCCAACAACTGCGTGGGAATATGCTCGGGCAGCACACAGGCGCCGATGCCTGTCGAACTGAGCCGAAGCATGGCGTCTATTGTCTCCGCGACCACGACTACCCTGTCATCCAGCCCGGCGCTCTTGAGCATGCGCCGCAAAGCATAGTGTTCTGGAAAGCCAACCAGTGGCATATGACAGGTTGACAGATCCGCATCAGTTTCCGCCGGCAACTGGCCCGGACAGGCTATCAGGCACATCTCATCCACGAACAGGGGGACGGACTCCAGGAATTCGGAAGCCACCGCCGAGTCGTATACAAAGCCTATGTCGGCTTTGCCTTTTTCCACCAGGGACACGACATCGGGGGAGCTGCGGGCCATGACGGAAAGGTTCACCTGCTCGTATTTGCTCAGAAAGCGCGCGAGCAGATCGGACACGAAGTAATAGCTGAAGGTATGAATGGTGGCTATACGCAAATCCCCTTGCGTAATGCCTTCTTTATCGCGCAGCAGCTCCAGGGTATCGTCAATCCTGGCATACGATGGCAAGGCAGCGTCCACCAGCTTGCGCCCTGCTTCCGTCAGCGTCACACCCCTGCCCGTGCGATTGAACAATGGTTTTCCCAGGTAAGCCTCCAGAGCGGCCAGATGCCTGCTCAACCCCGACTGGCTCAGGTTCAACTCATCGGCCGCCTTGGACAAGGAGGAAAGCGCCGCGATCCTGAGAAAATACCGCAGCTGCCTGTCCTGGCCGTCCATGTCGTCCCCTCCAGTTGAAATACTGTCGACACGGGCACTTTACAATGTCCTGGGACGCGCCAGTGCAAAAGACTGTTCTATTTCCGCCTGAACAACACCCACAACGCGACGGCCGAAGCCAACATGGCCAGGGCACAGGCCAGCGATAGATAAAGGCCCCACGCTTGTCCGAAACGCTCTATGATCACCGCGTAGGCCAGCGGCGCCACCGCCGACAGAATGAAACTGGGCGCAATCAAGCGCCCGACCAGCGTGCCATATGTGCGCGGATCGAACAATACCAGAGGCAGGGTGCCGCGGGTGATGGTCAGAATGCCGTTACATGCACCATAGACAAAGGCAAAAGCCACGGCAGCCTCGCCCGACACGCTACTGTACAAACCCGCCATGAACGCCAGCGGCATCAACAGACAGGCCAGCAGATTCATCGTCAACGGATCGACATGCCGTCCGAACAGCACTTCGCACAGACGGGCCAGCGACTGCCCGACACCGCGCAGTGTTGCAATCCATACGGATATCGTGGCCGCCACGCCAAGCCCGCCCAGTATCGCAATCATGTGGGCCGACATCCCCGCGTTCAGAAAATTCGCCAGCGTGGCCAGCATGGCGTACAGCGCGCCTGCCAGTGCAAGTTCCCGCTTTCCCTGGGCCAACGGTTGCCGCAGCGGCGCTGCGCCTGCCGAAGGCGCTTGCGCATCATGCCGGGCGGTGGGAATGGCCAAATGAAGCAAAATCGTGAACAGCGCAAGCGCGGCGTAGACAAACAGCGCGCCGCGCCAGCCCATCAACTCGGCCAGGTAGTGGCCTATCGGCCAAAAGATCGTGGAGGCCAGCCCCCCCAGCAGCGTTATCTGGGATATCGGCCCGCGCGCAGCAGGACCCGCAATACGCGCCAGCGCAGCGAATGCCGCATCGTAGAGGGTAAGCCGCATGCCCAAGCCAAGCAGTATCCATGCAAGCAGATAGCTCGCCACGCTGTGCGTCAGACCGAGCATCACACAACCGGCCGCGTTGAGTATGGAGCCGCATATCATCACCGACCGCCCGCCGTGGCGATCGATCAGCCTGCCCGCCAACGGCGACGTCAGCCCCATGACCAGTAAGGCAACCGTGAAGCCGCCGTACACAAGATCGCGGCTCCAGCCAAGCGCCGCAGCCATCTCCTCGCCCAGCCCACCTATCAGATAATAGGAGACGCCCCAGGACATGAGCTGGGCAAGTCCAAGACAGACAACAGTTCGGCGGCTGATCAAATGGGTTCTCTTGCCACAATGACAGAGGAGTATGTTACACAACATTGACATCAAAGGAGATTGGCGATGAAACCAAACACAAGCCTTGCAGGCAATCACATTGTCATTGTCACTGGCGGCACACGCGGCATTGGGCGCTGCATTGTGGAACAGTTGCACGGCGATGGCTACGGCGTGCTTTTTACCCACTCCGCATCGGACCAGGAAGCCCAGCGCATTCAGGAAGCGCTGGATCAGCCAGGCAGGCCTTGCCGCGGCCTGCGCGTCGATGTATCGGCTGGCGACGCGGCGCCACGGATCTTTGATGCCGCCGAGTCCCTGGGAACGGTGACTGCCCTGATCAACAACGCCGGGGTAACCGGGAAGATCGGGAAATTCACCGACCTGACCGACGATGATCTGCGACACGTCCTCGATGTCAATCTCGCGGGCCCCGTGCGCCTGTGCAGAGAAGCCGCTCGACGCTGGCAGGGCCGCTCTTTCACATCGTCCATTGTGAATATTTCCTCTGTAGCGGCGCGCACCGGCTCGCCCAATGAGTATGTTGCCTATGCGGCAAGCAAAGGCGCGATCGAAACCCTGAGCGTGGGGCTGGCCAAGGAGCTTGCGGCGGACCGGATTCTGGTCAATGCCGTTTCGCCAGGCACCATAGACACAACCATACATGCCCGTGCGGGTGCGCCCGACCGCGCCGGCAGAGTGGCCGAGCGCATACCGCTCAAACGCCCCGGACAGCCGCAGGAAGTGGCCGAGGCAGTGGCCTGGCTGCTGTCCGGCAAGGCCAGTTACGTAACCGGTACAGTGCTGAGCGTGGCGGGCGGACTATAGCGCCATTCAATGGAGCGCGCCTGCCTCGACCTTGATGTCGTGCTCCGTTGCCATTGCTGTCTCCACCATGGTTGCGACAGCGTATATCAGTGTTTCCAGCGACATGCTGGGCGCACCAGGCAGCAAGGCGGCCATTTCAGGAAGACAAGGCACATGCACGAAACCGCCGCGAACCGTGGGCCGTTGCGTCGCAATATGATGAGCAAGCCCGTAGAAAACCGCATTGCAGACATAGGTGCCGGCTGTTTGAGAGACCGAGGCCGGCACGCCTTTTGCGCGCAGTGCTGCCACCATGGCCTTGATGGGGAGCGTGGAAAAATAAGCCGCGGGGCCGCCGGGCACAATGGGCTCATCAATCGGCTGGCTGCCGGCGTTGTCGGGAATGCGGGCGTCCACGATATTGATGGCCACACGTTCCACCGAAACGTCGGCGCGCCCTGCGGCAAGTCCGAGGCACAGCACCAGCTCGGGTTCGACCTGTGCCATGGCGTCAAGCAGCGCAGCATTGGCTGTGGCAAGGACACAAGGCAGTTGGCGCGCATGGATGCGCGCCCCGCTTATCTCCCGGCCATCCAAGGCACGGGCGGCTTCCCACGAGGGATTTACGCGGGCGGCCTCAAAGGGCTCGAATCCTGTGACAAGAATGTTTGGCATGGCATTATGAAGTGCGGGCGGATGATCGATTGGCAGAGTATAGAATGCCTGTCGCCAGGGCTCGAAACAATTCGACAGCAAGAGGCGGAGTTTCAATGGCGGACAGGTTAACTACACTGACACTGTCATTCAAGACCAGAGAGCAGCTCATCATGGAATCTCATGCCATTGCACCATTCAGATACAACTTCCGCGCACCTGGTCTTTCGGTGCGCGGGCCGATCCTGTTCGCACACGGACCATCGTCGCTTGGCCAGGTGCTGATTGGCCGCAGCCAGGCCGGTATTTGCGCCATCTTCATCGACGACAGCGCGGACGCGCTGGTCGGCCAACTGACCCAGGCATTTCCCCGCGAGAAGTTGCTGAGGGACCAGGCAGCGTTGCAAGAAGACCTGCATCAGGTCATTGCATTCCTGGAAAGAATGCCGCCGACCCACGCGGTTGATCTGGACATTGGCGGAACGCCGTTTCAGCAAAAAGTCTGGCGGGCGCTGTGCCATATTCCATCCGGGCAGACGTGCAGCTACACAGAGCTCGCCAGGCAGGTCTGCAGACCTGATGCGGTACGCGCCGTGGCAGGCGCATGTGCATCGAATGTCCTGGCCATCGCCATTCCTTGCCATCGCGTGGTGCGCAGCGATGGCTCGATCACGGGCTACCGGTGGGGTATCGCGCGCAAACGCGCGCTGATTGAGCAGGAACGAAGACAATGACGGCGTGCAAGGCATCCAGCCGCAATGCCGCCATGCCAGAACAGCCTGACTGGATCAGCGCCGAACTGGATCTCGATGAAAGAGGCTATGCCGTACTGCCGGCCCTGCTGACTCGCGAACAGTGCCGGACGCTGGCGATGCTTTATCCCGTCGATGACCTGTATCGCAGCCGCGTCGTGATGTCCCGCCATGGCTTCGGGCGCGGCGAGTACAAATACTTTTCCTACCCGCTTCCGCCACTGTTGCAGCAACTGCGCCAAGCCCTGTATCCGCGCCTTGCACCCATTGCCAATCGCTGGAACCGTCAGCTTGGCATAGACGTACAGTACCCAGATACACTGGAAGCATTTCTGGATCGCTGCCATCGGGCCGGACAAACACGGCCCACGCCGCTTATGCTGAAATACGGCGAGGGCGACTACAACTGTCTTCATCAGGATATCTATGGCGATCATGTTTTTCCCTTGCAGGCCACCGTTCTTCTGTCCGAACCCGGCAGTGGCTTTACAGGTGGGGAGTTCGTCATGACGCAAACCACATCAAGCAACCAACGCGCCGAGGTGGTCGCCCTGGGCCAGGGTGATGCCGTGGTGTTCGCCGTCAACCACAGGGCCACGCCGGGCAAACGCGGCGGTACGCGCAAAGCCGTCATGCGTCATGGCGTCAGCCGGTTGCATAGTGGCGAACGCCATACCGTCGGCATCATTTTTCACGATGCGCGTTAGGCGTGTGCATGTCAGGCATGACCACTCTCGACCTCTTCCCGGATCCGGCGCCAGGCCTGCCCGAACCCATCGGGCCACGTGCCGTCGTGCTGCGTGGATTTGCATTGCCATGTGTGGAAGGCCTTCTGTCCGCCATCGCGGCGATCGAGGCAATCTCGCCTTTTCGCCATATGACGACGCCGGGCGGGTTTACGATGTCGGTTGCACTGACGAACTGCGGCCCGCTGGGCTGGACCACCGACAGGCACGGCTACCGCTACCGAGGTACCGACCCCGCCACCGGCAAGCCATGGCCAGCCATGCCTGCACTCTTCGGTCAGCTCGCGCGTGATGCCGCCTCGGCGGCGGGCTTTGAACACTTCGATCCGGATGCCTGCCTGATCAACCGCTATGTCCCGGGCGCACGCATGTCCTTGCATCAAGACAAGAACGAGCAGGACTTCGGCGCACCCATCGTCTCCGTATCCCTGGGCATGCCGGCGATTTTTCTGTTTGGCGGATTGCGCCGATCGGACCGGCCACTCAAGACACCGCTTTATCACGGCGATATAGCGGTGTGGGGTGCGGAGGACCGCATGAGGTATCACGGCATAATGCCGCTGAAGGACAATCCTCATCCCGCCCTCGGGCGCCAGCGCATCAACTTCACCTTCCGCAAGGCGGGTTGATACTGATCGTCGAATTCAACCGCAAGAAACGGCTTGCTTGCGGTTGAACTAAGATTCAGGATGGCATTGTGCCCCGAGACACCCAGGATAGACACCATGACTGAAGCCGCCCCCTCTCCTCTTCGCTACCAGACGGACGACGCGCGCTGGCAGGCTGTTCAGGCGCGCGACATCAACGCCGATGCCTACTTCGTCTACGGCGTACGGACAACCGGCATATATTGCCGCCCCAGTGCGTCCTCCCGTCTGCCCAAACGCGAGAATATCGAGTTCTTCGATTCGGCGCGCGATGCCGAGGCGGCTGGCTATCGTGCCAGCAAGCGCCCCGGCGCGGACCGCAGCAGCGCGGCTGCCGAGCGGGCCGCCCTTGTGGCCAAGGCCTGTCGCATCATCGAAGCCGCTGAAACGCCGCCCAGCCTGGATGCCCTTGCAAGGCAAGCCGACATGAGCCCATTCCATTTCCACCGCGTCTTCAAGGCGGAAACGGGATTAACGCCCAGGTCCTACGCCGCCGCCTTCCGCGCCGGAAAATTGCGCAAGGAGCTGGCTACGGCAAGGTCCTCGGTCACGGACGCAATCTATGGCGCCGGGTTCAACTCGAACAGCCGCTTTTACGAAACTTCACAACAACTCCTGGGCATGCATGCACGCGACTATCGCGCCGGCGGCGCGGGGGCCGTTATTCGCTTTGCCGTAGGCCAGTGCTCCCTTGGCGCCATTGTGGTTGCGCAAAGCCAACGCGGTATCTGTGCCATCTTGCTCGGCGACGATCCGGACACGCTGCTGCGCGACCTGCAGGATCAATTTCCCAAAGCGCAATGGATAGGCGGCGACGAGGCATTCGAACGATTGGTCGCCAAAGTCGTGGGTTTCATCGAAACGCCCCGACTTGGCCTTGGGCTGCCCCTGGACGTACGCGGAACCGCTTTTCAGGAGCGTGTCTGGCGGGCATTGCAGACTATCCCGCCCGGCGTTACGGTCAGCTACAGCGAAATCGCCGAACGCATCGGCGCACCCACTGCAGTGCGCGCTGTTGCCCAGGCTTGCGGCGCCAATCGCATAGCGGTTGCCATCCCTTGCCATCGCGTGGTCCGGCGCGATGGCGACATCTCCGGTTACCGATGGGGCGTGGACCGCAAGCGGGAGTTGTTGCGCAGAGAAACCCGCCCCGACGGCCCTGCGGCATCTCCGGCAAGAGATGCGGACACGCGCCTGCTGCAAGCCCAGCGCCCACGCGGTGGAGGCTCGACCCGATGATTTCTGATCCCGCGGGTATCCATCTCCTGGACTGGGCGCTGATCGACGAGCAACTGGATACCGAGGGTTATGCCCTCCTGCCCGGCCTGCTGCAGCCACAAGAGACAGATGATCTGCTAGCCCTTATTCCGGAAATGACCGCAACGCCGCTGGCGGCATCAAACCTTGGACATGGCGAACTGTTTTATTTCGATGCGGTCTTTCCGGCAGCACTGAAGGCAGCGCGCGCGGCACTCTATTGCCATCTTGTGTCGGCGGCCAACCGCTGGAACACGGCGCTGGGTACAGGCTGCCGCTACCCCGAAGATCTGGACTCATTCGTGGCGCGCTGTCATCAGGCGGGGCAGACACAGACGGTATCGCATCTGAGCCGGTTGCGCAGAGCCGGCCACGTGGTCCTGCATCAGCGTGCTGACGGCGAACAGATTTTTCCTTTTCAGCTTGTCGCATTGCTGGCGGAACCTGGCAAGGATTTCACGGGAGGAGAATTCGTGATGACCGAGCAGCGCCCACGCATGCAATCGCGCCCCATCGTGGTGCCGCTGCGCCGCGGCGATGCGGCCATCATCAGCACAGCGCAGCGCCCCGTCAAAGGGGCGAAGGCATGGTACCGGGTCAATCTAAAGCATGCCATCGGCACTGTGCGCGGTGGCGAACGCATTGGCCTGACGCTTTCTTTTCATGACGCTCCGGTCTGATTGGCCGCCTACTCAATTTTCTTCGCCGTATTGCCGAGAACCAGGTCGCGTCCCGCGAAGACGCCGCCTGTTGTTTCCAGCGTGAAGCGCTCCGCATCGCGGCGCCGGAATGACGCCATGAACTCGTCGGCCTGGGGATCCGAGGCGCCAAGCATGCGCACGGCCTCGCGGCCAAGCAGCATGGCTGATTCGAACGTTTCGCGTATCACGTAGTCGGCATCATGCTTGACCAGCTCCACGGCATGTTCACGATCCCAGGCCCGCACCAGCAACTTGGTATGCGGGCATGTCTCACGTATGTTCTCCACGATACGGGTCGCTGCCTGCTTGTCGTCCACGCAAACCAGAATTACACGGGCATGGCGCGCACCGGCGGCGTTCAAGACATCCATGCGCGTGCCATCGCCGTAATAAACCTTGAAGCCGAACTTTGCCGCGGCGCGTATCATTTCCGGGTCATTGTCGATAATGGATATCTCCGCGCCACTGACCAGCAGCGCCTGGGTGGCAATTTGCCCCACTCGGCCAAACCCGATGACAAGCGCTTTGCTGCTGAGATCATGCGCGGCTTCGACCCCTTCCATCGACGGGGCGGGCAGCCGTGCAAAGCGCTTGTACGCAAGTAGCACAAGCGGCGTAAGCACCATGGACAGCACAATGATCGCGGTCATGTTTGCATTGACCTGGTCGCTGATCGCCCCCTGATGGTTCGCAGCCTGATAAAGCACAAAAGCGAACTCCCCACCCTGCGCCATCACGATGGCGCGGTCAATGGCCTCACAATGCGGGCTTTTCAGGAGGCGCGCCACTATATAGATACATGAACCCTTCACCAACATCATCGCGACAACGCCGGCGAAAATCACCTGCCAGCTCGCCAGCACCACGTCCAGACGCAGGGACAATCCCACCGCCAGGAAGAACAGCCCCAGGAGCAGGCCGCGAAATGGCTCGATATCGGCTTCCAGTTGATGGCGAAAACTCGATTCCGAGAGCAACACACCCGCCATGAATGCACCCATGGCCATGGATAAATGGCTTTTCTCCATCAGCACCGCAGCGCCCAGAACCACCAATAACGCCGCCGCCGTCATCACTTCCCGGGCCTTTGCATTGGCCAGAATGCGAAACAAGGGATTGAGCAGCCATAGTCCCGCGGCAATCAGCACCGCCAGCGCTCCCACTGCAACCGCGACATTTTCCATTACCTCGCCCATGTCCCTGGGCTCGGCGCCGGCCGGCGCCAGGAAAGCAACCAGCACCAGGAGTGGAACGATCATCAGATCCTCGAACAGCAGTACCGACACTATCTTCTGGCCACGCGGCTGCACAATATCCCCACGTTCGCTGAGTATCTGCATGACGATGGCGGTGGAGGTCAGCACAAAACCCATGGCGCAGATGAAAGATATGGCCAATGAAAAACCGAAAGCCATGCCGACCCCGGTAAGCATTCCGCCACAAGCGAGTATCTGGGCGCTTCCCAGGCCGAAAATCTCCCCGCGCAGGCTCCAGAGGTGCGAGGGCCGCATTTCCAGCCCGATGATGAAAAGAAACATCACCACGCCCAACTCGGCGACATGCAGCAAAGTGCCGTCATCCTGGATGAGCCCGAGCCCAAAGGGCCCTATTGCCAGGCCCGCGGCCAGATAACCCAGCACCGACCCCAGGCCCAGTTTGCGAAACAAGGGTACGGCGACCACCGCCGCGCCGAGCAAAATAATCACTTGGGCCAGACTGCCGCCGCCCGTGTCCACCGCCATTGCTGTCTCCTCTGATTATTGTGTGATATGCGCCGAGAGGCGAAGGCCACCGTTGGCGGCCGAGCATTTTACCGGCCCGCCCCAGCCAATTGAACCCGCATAGATCGAGCGCCTGCGGAGCATGCAGTATAGAACCGGCAGCACATCGTCTTGATTTTTCTTTCCCGGCAGCGGCTGTCGGCTGGATATATCTTCAATAAATAACGTTACTAATACTGATTCTTGTTTGTATTTTTAATAATTGATATAGTGCAAAACAAAATTGCTGTCGATGCGGGATCGGTGCTGCATCCTTTCCATCCCGCCGTCCTCCCCTGCCTTTCAACTTTTCAATGAGCGACTTCATGTCCCGCCCCATCTCTGCTTCACAACAGCGTTCCCTCTCCTCCTCCTTCAAGCCTTCCGTACTGCCATATCTGATCGTCGTCGGATTCTCTTTCTCCGCGGGCGGAGCTGCAGCGCAAACGACGCGCTCGGCCACCATACTTCCGGCCGTGACTGTCCAGGCGAACCACGAGGAGAACGAGCTACCGCCCGCCTACGCTGGCGGCCAGATGGCAAAAGGAGGCAGCCTGGGCGTGCTGGGTGTCCGCGACGTCATGAGCACGCCATTCAGCACCGTCAACTACACCTCTGCACTGATAGAAGACACACAAGCCCGCACCCTGGCCGACGTGATCACCAACGATGCCTCCGTACGCACCACGACATCCACTGGCGGCTTCGGCGAGGACTTCCAGATTCGCGGCTTTGCCGTTGGCACTGGCGACGTTGGGCTGAATGGGCTGTATGGGCTGTTGTCGGCGAACCGCATACCGCTGGAAATGGTCGAACGTGTCGAGCTGCTGAAAGGCCCTGGCACCCTTATGCGGGGAATTCCGCCCAATGGCAGCATAGGCGGCAGCATTAACATAATTACAAAACGTGCCGACGATACGCCGCTCACACGTGTCACCGCCACTTATACCAACAAGGCCAACCTGGAAGGCCATCTGGACCTGGGCCGTCGTTTTGGCGAGAACAATGCCTGGGGCATACGTTTCAATGGCGTATTGCGCGGCGGCGAGGCGTCCATTCGCGACGGCAGCCAGCAGCTGGGATTGGGCACGCTCGCGCTGGACTACCGAGGCACCCGGCTGCGCTGGTCGCTGGATGCCATCTACCAGGATGACGAAATCGACGACTTTCGCAGCCAGATCAGTTTTCGGCCCGATATTACGGAAATCCCATCGGCCCCCGATGGCCGCATCGCGTTTTACCCCGGCACCACCCTGACCCAGCACGACCGCACCATCGCGTCACGTCTCGAATATGACCTTACCGAGAACCTTACGGCCCATGTCGGGATGGGGTACAGGGACAACACGGTGAAACAGGTCTTCCCGATTTTCGTGAATCCCGTTACGCACGCAAGACAAGGCGTGGACGCGGAGGGAAACTTCGGCGTCATGAACTCCTATTACGACTCCTATTCCAAAACCCTGAGTGGCGATGCCGGCCTACAGGCACGGTTCAACACAGGAAGCATCGGGCATCTGGTCGCGCTGGGCGCGACACGTCTGAGCCAGGAGACAGGCAACGCCTACTCACCCGGCACGACCGCGGTGCCTTCGAACATTTATGACCCGGCCCCGCTTCCTCCGAACGCGCCGGCCCGCGCCGACACCCGGCGCGCGGCGGAAACCACGCTGGACAGCATCGCAATCACCGATACCCTCTCGTTCGCGCAGGAACGCGTCCTGCTTACCCTGGGTGCGCGCAGGCAAACGGTGGATGTGGACAGCTACAGCACCGCCACGGGCGAGAAAACCGGAAACTACAACGCCAGCGCCGTTTCCCCCGTTGTCGGCATTGTCATCAAGCCGCGGGAAGATGTCGCCCTATACGGCAACTTCACGGAGGGGCTCACGCGCGGCACGGTGGTCAGTCCCTCCTACGCAAATGCGGGCGAGATTCTGAAGCCCTATAAATCCAAACAATATGAAGCAGGCGTCAAAGTCGATTGGGGCCGCATCACCACCACGGCCGCCGTCTTCCAACTGGCCCGACCCGCCGCGCAAGCCGACGATGCGAATGTGTACGGCTATTTCGGCGAGCAGCGCAACCGCGGTCTCGAACTGAGTGCCTATGGCGAATTGCGTCCCGGACTCAGACTGATGGCAAGCGCCGCCTTTACCCAAGGGAAGCTGACCAAGACTCAAGGCGGCATCAACGAAGGCAATACAGCGCCAGGCGTTCCCAGCAGGACATTCAATCTGGGCCTGGACTGGGACACGCCGTGGGTTGCCGGGCTGAGCCTGAACGGCCGCGTCTCCCACACTTCGTCGACGTATATCAGCTCGGCCAATACCCTGAGGCTGCCCAGCGTCACGACTTTCGACGTGGGCGCCCGCTACCGCACCGACGTGGCGGGCAAGGAAGTGGTGCTGCGTGCCAACATCGACAACCTCACGGACAAGAGATACTGGCTGGCCAACGGCTCGTTTGCAACAAATGGCGCAGGCCGCACTTTCATGCTGTCCGCTTCCGTCGACTTTTAGCAGAGCCAGCACGACTTGGCAGCGCTGCAAAACTAACGCGGCGCCCGCAATTGTTGCGCCGCCTGCAACATGAAGCGTCCCTGCAGATGTCTACCCCCGACAAGCCCGCCAACCTAGACTGCACACTACCGCAGAGGCATTCTCCCTGCGGGCTTCCCATCTGCAATGAGGTCTTTCATGAAACAACACCCACCCTATCCCGGGGATGTGTTGCCTGAGGATGCAACAAGGTCGGTCGACAAAAACCGCCGGCAGTTGCTAACCATAGGCGCCATCTCTGCCGCAGCGGCGGCAATCCCTTTTTCTTCGGCGTCCTCCGCCTCGAGACGCCTCTCCGCTTCTTCCAGCAGGAGCCAGGACATGCACTCCATCATCACAAACAACGCCGAAATCCACTACAAAGATTGGGGCTCTGGCCAGCCAATAGTCTTTCACCATGGCTGGCCGTTGTGCTCTGATGATTGGGAAGTGCAGATGTTGTATTTTCTATCCAAGGGCTACCGTGTCATCGCCCACGATCGCCGTGGCCATGGCCGGTCCAGCCAGACATTCACTGGCAACGACATGGATACCTATGCCAAGGATGTAGCGGCGCTTGCCGAACACCTGGATCTGCGTGATGCCATTCATGTGGGCCACTCCACAGGAGGCGGCGAGGCCGCCCGCTACGTTGCACGCCATGGGGCCGGCAGGGTCGCAAAGCTGGTGCTGATCGGCGCAGTTTCTCCCCTGATGCTGCGTACGCCCACCAATCCGGGAGGCTTGCCGCGCGAAACCTTCGATGATTTGCGCAAGCAGCTGGCCGCTGGCCGCGCAGACTTCTATTGGTCGTTCCCGATTCCATTCTATGGCTTCAACCGCGCAGGCGCGCCCGTGTCCGAGCCAATTCGCACGAACTGGTGGCGCCAGGGCATGATGGGCGGCGCCAAGGCGCAGTATGACTGCATCGAAGCATTTTCGGAGACGAATTTCACCGAGGACCTCAAGAAGATAACCGTACCCACCTTGGTGATGCATGGAGATGATGACCAGATCGTACCGGTCGCCGACTCGGCCCTGCTCTCCGCAAAACTGCTGCGCAATGCCACCCTGAAGGTGTATGCCGGCTACCCTCATGGCATGTGCACGACCCATGCGGATGTCATCAATCAAGACCTGCTCGCGTTCTTCCGCAAAGCATGAGTCTGGGCGGATGCGCCTATCCGCTCACACATGAAGTCGATGAATGCGCGCGTACGCGACGGCATATGCTGGCGACTTTGATAACAGATGTAGTGGCCATTGTCATCGGTTGCATATCGTTCAAGGCATGACGCCAACGCGCCAAGGGCCATAGGCTCGGCTGTCAGATAAGCTGGCAGCTGTGCCAGGCCCCCTCCTTCCATCACAGCCTGAAGTACCAGCTCAGGGTCGTTGTAGGTAATCTTGGCATCCGGCATCAGCCGGCG
This sequence comes from Allopusillimonas soli, assembly GCF_004153445.1. Classification (GTDB taxonomy): domain Bacteria; phylum Pseudomonadota; class Gammaproteobacteria; order Burkholderiales; family Burkholderiaceae_B; genus Allopusillimonas; species Allopusillimonas soli. The sequence continues at coordinate 223,762 of NZ_SDQC01000002.1, read as the reverse complement.
GATGGCGCCTTCCACATTGAACTCCCAATCGGCCATGCGGCCGGAGCCCAGCCGAAGGTTGATGCAGTCGTGATGAATGAGGTCCTCGATACGGTCGGGCACACCGTGCGAAGCGTAATAAGCCGGTGAGCCATAGACACGCACACCCATGGGCATGACCTTGCGAGCGACGATCTGTGAATCGGCGAGGCGACCCTCAAGAAACGCGACATCCACATGGCCAGTGGTGAAGTCGATCGGCAAGTCATTCAACACCAGATCTATTGATACACCTTCGTACATCTCCCGAAACTCGTGCAGCAATGGTGCGATAACCCGACGGCCAAACCCCGCCGCCGAGCAAATACGCAGATGCCCACGCGGCGCTCCATCCCGCATGTCTCTCATTTCCTCTATGGCTCTTACGATTCCGTCCACGCCTTTGTGGCATCTCGAATAAAAGAAATCTCCTTCACGAGTCAGCGTTGTGGCTCTGGTCGTCCTGCGCAGCAAGCGCACGTTCAACTGCGCTTCCAGCTTCTGGACATTGCGGCTGACCGCCGAACGGCCGATACCCAGCCTGTTGGCTGCCCGCGCGAAGTTACCCTCGGTGACGACAGCAATGAATGCAACCACGCCCGCATAGGTGGTCGCAAAGCTGACCGCAAGCGGATCGTCATACGGATGGGCTTGGAAAAGTTGTGCCATGACATGCCTCTACGATAGAAAACATTGTCGGCATCAATGTGCCGAAACGTAGCAGCAAGATTGCGCCCGGTAATTTGCGAATGCCAGTTATTGTGCGTTAAAGCGTGTAAAAGCCGTACGCAGACACCCTGCTGTTCGGCCATGAAGGCCGAAACTCAGGAGATTGCCGCGCAAGCACGCTGGTGCAGGCCCGCCAACCGCTCGAGCATGCGGTCATCATTGGTGTGGAAGATTGAACCGCAGGTATCCTGAATGAGTTGGGCCGCCTGCCGAGGGTCTCCCCGCGCAAGCAGCAGGCGGGCGAGATCATGAGCAGCCCTGCGCTCCCATGCCCGAGCACCCTGCCGCCGGGCAATGTGCACGGCCCGCCGTAAGCTGGCCTCCGCCGCCGTGTCGTCGCCCTCTTCCAGATGGCGCTGCCCTTGACCGCGCAAGATTTCTGCAGCGCACCATTCTGCTTCGCCGGCCTTGGCCCTGTCCACCAATGAAGCAGTCAGCCAGGCAACATTAAATGTAAGCAGCATTTCCTGGTGCGGCGGATCATAGCCCGGCAGCAGATCGAGAACGCCAAGGACATAATTCCGTGAATTTCCCGTGGCCGACAGCAGGCCCTGATGGAACCAGTCCGCAAAGCGTAGCCAGCCCGCCAGCCCCCTTCGGCGGGCCTCGTCTTTCATCAAGCCAACCCAGTGCCTGGCAAGATCGATCTCTTCAGACCATAGCGCCACAGGACAAGCGCCGTACAAAGCAGCGCACAGCGATAAGGTATGCCTGCTTACCAGCGCACGTGCCACGGCATCAGTGGCCGTTTCCAACGCCAGGCCGGTATGGCCCTGCAGCCATAGTGTGCGGGCGAACAGCGCCTTGGCTGCAACGGCGGGGTCTACGCCCACCATGTTCGTCTGCGTACGGCCACCGCTTTCTCCCATGCGCAGCGCCGCTTCGGAGTGCTGCCTGGATAGCTCAAACTCGCCCGCGAAGTGGCAAGCCATTGCGCTGGTCCGGTGGGCCAGGTTCAAGGCTGCCTGGTCCGACCAGGACTGCACAACCTGCTGCAACTTGTCCGCATGACCCAACGCCGACGCATACGCACCGCGAAACATATCGTAGGTGCAACGCCCCCAGCGGGCCTGCAGCTCGAGTACGCGCAGGCCAGCGGTCTGCGCGCCCGCTATGGCTCGGTCGCAAACGGCGGCGAGTCCGGGATCCGAACCATTGGTATGAAGCATGGCAACCAGCAATGTCGTGGCCAGCGACGCCTTCATCTCCGTCTCGCCTTCACCCTGTGTGTCGAGTGCCGCCAATGCGGCAACGATGCTATCGCGGTATTCGGCTAGCTGTGAAACCTGAAACCATAATGGTCCGGAGGCAACGACAAGTGATGCGGCCATCGGCGCATCGGCAGACACGGACAGACAGTTTCTCAGGGCAAACCGCAAGTCGTCCAAGCGGTGAATATGCCGCTTTCCCCAGGATTGCTCGGTCAATGATGGCAACTCGATATTCGCCGCGCGCATGGCGTCCAGCATATAGGCGGCATGTCGATGCGTCAGCGAATCCTGCTCACCGTACTGTGCAGCCAACGATGCAGCATAGGCTCTTGTCGTGTCGAGTAACCGGTACGGCGCCGCTTGCGCCGCCATGTCGTACATGACCAGCGACTTGTCCACCAGCGACGCGAGAGCGTCGAGCGCATCGTCCGGGTCCGACTCTCCCATGAGCAGGGCCAACGCACCCTCTGTATCGAAGGCCCCTCTGAAAATCGCCAGAGCGCGCAGCATTCGAGATTCGCGTTGGTCGAGCAGCGCCATGCTCCAGTCCAGGGCCGCCGCCAGACTGCGGTGCCGATCTGCCGCGCCCCGATTGGCAATCGACAGCATGCGCAAGTGATCGTCCAGCCGGGCAGCCAGATCCGCGGCCGATTGCGTACCCAGGCGCGCCGCAACCAGTTCAATGGCCAGCGGTACACCTTGAAGCTGTCGCGAAATCTTGGCCAGCGGCCGGGCATCGTCTTCATGAAAGCGGCCTGCGCCTGCCGCCTGGGCTCGTGCCACAAGCAGCTCAACCGACGGCCACCGAACAAGCTGTTCCAAAGACGCCTGATGGCCGTCGGGCAGCGCCAGTGCGGGCAGGCGGAACACGCATTCGCCCAGCAGGCGCAACGGCTCCCGGCTGGTGGCAAGCACTCGCAAGCCCGGTAGGCTGGACAGCAACAGGCTGAGTGTTTCCGCAAGCCGATCCACGACATGTTCGCAGTTATCCACCAGCAGCAGAATGTCCCTGCCTTCCAGGACATGGATGATGGCACGCAACGTGTCCGGCAGATCGGCGCTCACACCGAGTGCACGGGCGATGGCATCGGGAACATGCGCCGAGGAAACCAATGGGGAGAGGTCGGCGAAACCGACCGATGTGTTCGTTTCATCTCGATAACGCGCGGCCGTGCATAGCGCGACACTGGTCTTGCCTATTCCGCCCGAGCCGACGACCGTAATCAACCTATGCCGGGCAATCAAGGAAAGCGTTTGTTTTACTTCTGCTTCACGCCCAACCAGCGGGGTCATCCGGGCCGGCAACCTGCCAAAGGCGGACTCGTTCGGGAGTTCGACCGTCCCGCTCGCTGTATTCGCTGCGGTATGCCTGCGTGTCAAGCGGCCATTGAAGCGATAACCATGCAGCGGCACATTGCTGATCCACTCCCAGCAGCCATCGCGTTCGCCGGGCACACCCAGCGCCTTTCGTATCAGCGAGACATGAACACGTACGCTGGCTTCCTCGACAACCACTCCCGACCACACGCCAGACAGCAGTTCACGGTTATCGACGAATTCACCCGCGCGCTTTACCAGAAACAACAATAAATCGAACGACCTCGGGCCAAGTCTGATGGGGCGGCCGGCCAACTCCACCCGACGCTGCTGCGCCCATATGACGAATGATCCAAACTGCCAGGCCTCATCATTATTGGCCGTGTCGTCCTGCTCGGGCGGCACGGGATCGGGAGGACTACTGGACTTTGCATCCACGGCCCCTCCTGTCGCGACCGTTTTAGATGAAACGAGTATACACCCGCAGCAGCCGCCCAGACTCGTGCCAACAAGGGCGCGAACACAGCGACGCCAAGCGCACACGCCATGATTCCGCCCCGACCCGGCAAGCAGTCAATAATCCCAGAAGACGGGCACCCAACGAAATACCTCGCCCTCGGCCGCCACCCGACAAACTGACGGAAACGGCAAATGGGTGGCAACCAGCATTTCCCCGCTCTCCGCAAGTTCGCGCAGCAGATCGATGCGAACACGCGCCGCCTCCTCGGGATCGTGCTCGAAGCCATTATGCCAGTTGGGTTGCTCGAAACCCACGGCGAACACCGCATCTCCTGCAAACGTGAGCCCTTCACCGCCGGACGCCAGGCGGACTACGCTATGCCCCGGCGTATGCCCGCCGGTACGACGCACGACAACGCCCGGTGCGACCTCGTGACTGCTCTCAAAAGTGCGCAGGTGACTGCCATATTCCTCCATGAAATGATTGGCAGTCGCACGAAGCGCATCCGGAAACCCAGGCGGCATAGCAGTACGGGAAAAATCCGGTGACCTCCAGAACTCAACCTCCGCTGCGGACACATGAATTTGCAAGTCTGGCCGCAACTGACGCTTGACGCCGTCGACGAGCAGCCCACCAATGTGATCCATATGCATATGGGTGAGCACCAAATCCGTCACTGACCCAAGGTTGACGCCGGCGGCTTCCAGTCGCTTCATCAATTGTCCTGCGCGCGGAAGCTGCAGGTCGGGATCAAGGCCGAGCCCAGCGTCAATGAGTATGGTCCTGCCGCCGCTGCGCGCCACCATCACATTCAGCGCCCAATCGAACGCATCTTTCGGTAAGTACATATCGTTCAGCCACGCTTCGCGCACGGCTGGCTCGGCGTTATGTGCCAGCATCGTGGTAGGCAGTGGCAGCACGCCGTCACTGATTACCAGTACATCGATCTCCCCTATCTTCAAGGCATAGCGGGACGGCACCAACTCATCAAGCATAGGCCTGTCAAGGACGGTTGTGTTTTCCATGTCGAACATAATGATTTCTCCAAATTTATGACTTGATTGCCCACGCCAAGCCAATCGGCCGATCGGCAGCATTCCGCCTGGCATCTCGCAAATGCAATTCATGAAAGATGTTTGAAAACTCATCATGGCGAAAGGCGTGTAGCGTCATCGTAGAGAACGCGGCCGCGATCCAGTAGCCCCAAAGAAGGGCTCACACTGTTTACTGATTTGCGCCAAATACGGCCCGGACCATGCCCTGATGGGTTAAAGCCGCTCAATGATCATCGGCCGCCTTGCCGCATGTCACGCAATCCGCCTCTATTTCCACCAACCATTCCGGATCAATGAAACGCGACACCTGAACAAATGTGCAGGCGGGCCGCACCGCTGCGAACACTTCGCCATGCGCACGGGCGGCATCACGCCATCGTTCGATATCAGTGAGCATGATGCGCGTGCGGATGACCTGGTCCATGGACGCCCCACAATCCTCAAGTGCACGCCTGACGATGTCCAGGCAAAGCTTTGTCTGTGCATAGACGTCGCCATGATGCGCCGAACGCCCGTCCTCGCCGATCGGTGCAGTACCGGCAATCGCAATGAAGGACCCTACCCGGACGGCACGGCTGAAGCCGATCTTGGGCTCCAGCGGTGAGCCAGAAGTGACAAGTTTGCGTTCTTCCATGGTTGCTGCACTCCCGAGTGTCGTTCATGATTGCCGCCACCCTATTTTCTCACAGACACGTCTGCTGTCGCTGCAGCAGCCTAGCCCGCCACCTCGCTGCGGCCTAGGTTGGTATCGAGTTGTGCGATCGCATTCCTTCAGCTATTCACGCTCTCTGTAACAATGCAGTTCCCTGAAAAGCTGCGGGCTCATGCCGAAGCGCCGGTTGAAAGCCTTCGAGAGCTGCGCGCCTGTGGCGTAGCCGGTTCGTGCCGCAATTTCCTTAATCGACATACTCGTGGCGAACAGGCTGCGGGCCTCATCCAGTCGCAGCGTCTCCACAAACCGCGCGGGCGTCTCGCCTATACTTTTAATAAAGTGCCGCACGAATGTGCGTTCCGACATATAGACCTTCTCTGCCAGACGCGGCACATCCAGCTGCTTCGAGAGGTTCTCACGCATCCAGAGAACAAGCGCAGCGAACGGTGCATCGGCCTGGGACTGCGCACTCAATACAGGGCTGAATTGCGACTGGTACCCGGGTCTGCGCGCGTAGAGCACAAGACGCTTGGCGACGCCGTTGGCCACCGCATTGCCCAGGTCTGACGCGACCATATCGAGGCTCATGTCGATTCCGGTCGTGACGCCCGCAGAGGTCCAGAGTCGCCCAACGTTGACAAAAAGCGATTGCTTATCGACATCGGCATTCGGCCACTGTGCCGCCAGATCGGCGCAGGCCGACCAATGCGTAGCCACACGCTTTCCATCGAGCAGGCCGAAGTGTGCGAGCGCGAAGGTACCCGTGCAGACGGAGCCATACCGGCGCGCAGTCCTGCTGGCCAAAACCACCCATTTACGTACTCGGTCGTCTGCCACCATTGATTCGAGACCGCTGACGCTTCCCCCGGCAATCAACAGAGTGTCAACGGAATGTGGAGACAGATCGCTTATGGAACGTGCCATCAGGCGGACTGCACTGTTCGTCTGGATTGCGCCGCTTTTCGCGGCAAGGATGTGCACTTTGTAATACGCACTGCCCAGCACAAAGTTGCCCGCCTCGAACACTGCGGCGGGACCAGTGACGTCAAGCGCTTGGCAAGCTGGGAAAACAAGGATCGCGACATTGAGCAGTTTTGACATTGGCAGATATTAACCACTTATTGTCATTTAAGCCAAAGCATGCATCGTTAGACTGAGGCTGTGTTTTCAATGCAAGCAAAGCGTCTTCATGCGTTTTTTCTCCTGCCCCACCTTCTCGACTTTTCTCAAATGGACGCCGGCAGGCCTTTCGGGATCAGTGCCTGAACCCAGGGTATGCCCGATGTCGAGCCACACATCATGATCAAATTGACAGTCGCCACAGTTGCGTCGCTCGCCGCATTCGGTGCTCCCCTGCATGCTCAGGAGACAAGTCGCATTGCCGATACGTCGACCTTGTCGGCAATCAAAGTCACCGGATCGAGATATCACTTTTCAGCATCGATCACCGCGCTCGATTCCAGCTCTGCGACACGTACTGCCACGCCCCTGATCGAAGTCCCGCAATCTGTGCAGGTTCTTCCCCGTGCCCTGATCGAGGCGCAGGACGCCCGCAGCTTGTCCGATGCGTTGGTAAACGTCTCGGGCTTGACACCTGCCCAGCCACAAGAAAGCCTGTTTGTCTCGCCAATCGTACGAGGCTTCCCCGCCGAGATATACCTGGATGGATTGCCCATGTACGGCATGAATGCGTCCAACAGTCCGGCTAGCCTTGTTGGCATCAAGCGTATTGAGGTACTCAAGGGACCAACCTCGACGCTGTACGGTGGCGGCCTGGGGTCGCCCCTGGGTGGCCTCATCAACATCGAATCTGAACAGCCGGAGGGGGCAGCGGGCGGATATGCAGCAATACGCAGCGGCAGCTATGAAACCCTCAACCCCTATTTTGATCTTACCGGGCCGTTGACATCCACAACCAATGCGCGCATTGCGGGCGAGTATCAACGCAACGGGAGCTGGATCGATAAAGTTAAGGGGGAGCGATGGTCAGTGCAGCCCAGCCTGTCATTCCAGCTCGCCCCCAAAACGGTTCTGCAGGTGCAAGGGCTGTTCAACCACAGCAGCCAGCTTGAGTACTCGGGTCTGCCCGCTGCCCAGGCATTGGGGGGGGAACTTGACCGCTACGCTTTTCCGGGTGCGCCAATTGGCCAGCCGCGCACCAAACGTGACAGCCAAATAGCGACCGTCACACTCCGCCATGAATTCAGCAATAGCCTGCGGCTGGCTGCCACTGGCCGCTATTACCACAGCAGGATCCCGGAGTACGGCAGCTTCGTCTATCCGGAATACTATCCTCCCAATCCGGCCACACCGACCATTTACCCCATCCTCCCCCTCAATTTACTGACCACCACATCGGAGAGTACGTTTGATGCCAACTTGTTGGCAAAAGTCGACATGCTGGGCGGTTATCACGAGATTTTGACTGGCATCAGCTATGACCACACCAACTTTGCGAGCGGCTTGGGATTTGCTGGTGTTCCCGCCGGAACAATAGACCTGGCCGATCCAGACTACAACCTCCACTTTGGCGTACCAGCGCCTGCCAGCGCCACTCAAACCAACCGTTATCAAACGGCCGCCGCCTATCTGCAGGACCAGGCGACCTACGGCCGGCTACATCTGACCGGTTCGCTGCGCTATACCCAGTTGCATCTGCGCGAGAAAGAGCAAGGAAACAATGTGACCTATCACCGTGTTTCCCCAAGAATAGGCGCGACCTTCGATCTTGCGCCGGGTGTCGCGGCGTATGCCGCGTATGCGACCGGTTTTCGGGCTCCGTTCGCCTTTATCGGGCTACAGACTCCCGAGCCCGAGACTTCGCGAAACATTGAGGGCGGCCTGAAGCTGGAATTGGCCGACATAGGATTGTCTGGCACGATTGCTGCATTCAGGCAAACGCGCAATAACGTCGTCACGCCTGATCCGAACAATCCGCTTTACTCTATCCAGAGCGGCCAACAACGCGCGCGCGGCTTTGAAACAGACCTTGTCTGGGAACCCACAGCGGCTTTCTCCCTGCTCCTGAACTACGCATACACTCGCGCGGAAGTAACCAAGGACAACGCCATTCCCGTTGGCGACAAACTGCCGCGCGTGCCAAGACACAGCGGACGTATTGCCGCCCGATACAGGGTGCTGAGCGGGCCTGCTCAAGGGCTGTCGTTCGGGGCGGGTGTCACGGCATACAGCGGTCGCGAACTCACCCTGCCTAATACTGTTTCCGTGCCGGGCTACGCAGTCATTGACGCGCAAGCGTCATATTCGTTCGACAGATATACGATCACGCTCTCAGGCGTGAATCTGGCGAATCGCCACGCCTACGCGCCCTACCAATATCTTTCCTTCCCGGTTGTGATGCCCATCCAACCTCGTTCTGTCTACTTAACGCTAAAGGTAGAAATATGATTGATGCCAACCGTCGAAACCTGGTTTTAATGGGCCTGCTTGCGCCTTTATCCGCGGCCGTCAGCGCCAAGGCAAAGGAGATATCGCCCGCCGCTGGCGACGCTTACGAGTACACGCCCGACAGTACGGCGCATTGGACCGGAAACGAGCAGATCGGAATGCTCATCTACCCGGGAATGACCATCATGGATCTCATCGGGCCACACTGCATGTTCGGGTCGCTCATGGGAGCGAAAATCCATCTCGTCGCAAAATCGCTTGATCCGGTGACCAGCGATGCAGGCGTGACACTATTGCCGACCGCCACCTTCGACACCTGCCCCAGCGATCTCACCTTGCTGTTCACGCCGGGCGGAACGGATGGCACGCTTGCCGCGGCGTCGGATCCCGATACCCTCGCCTTCATGGCCGACCGAGGTGCGCGAGCGCAATACGTAACAAGCGTTTGCTCGGGCGCGCTCGTGCTCGGTGCGGCAGGACTGCTGGACGGCTATAAGGCAACCTCGCACTGGTCATGCAGGGATGCGCTATCCGGATTTGGTGCAATCCCGACCGACGCCCGCGTCGTACGGGATCGCAACCGCGTCACAGGTGCTGGCGTGACAGCCGGACTCGATTTCGGCCTCGCCATGGTCGCGGAGCTACGCAGCCGTTTTTATGCCGAGTGCACCCAACTCGTGGCCGAGTATGATCCCGACCCTCCTTTCAATGCGGGCTCAGTCAAGACGGCTCCCCACAAAGTGGTCGCCGATATGACCCACCTGCTCCAGGGTTTCACGACGAAGGTCGACGAACTGGTCGTTGCAACAGCGAAAAACGGGTATCCGGTTCTGAAGGCTGGATAAGCTGAATCCACGGCATCCCATGGGTCACGGCGATGGTCCATCATGCATGCCGCAAAACAGCCCAAGCGGCGGCGGCGACTCGCTTGTGCATGCCTTGATTGGAGCGAGCGCAGACCACACTTGGGCGGAGCCGCCGAAGCCCACTCTGAGGATTGAAAGTTCTACAACTAGCCGCTCGATGTCATCATCGACCATCGTCCGGCCAAACGCCTGTCGTGGCACTCCGCTCAGCCGAGCCGCTGCAACGGCGGATAATCGAAGGTGGCTTCAAGGTGCGCCCGCCCCGGATGGTAAAGCCGCATCGTCAGATAAAAGCCCTCCCCCGCCGGCGCGGGAAGCCAGTTGCCGTCGGGCCCGGGATCATCGGCCTGGATGAAGATGCTCAGGCCCCCATCCGCATCATCCACCAGTCCACGGGTCCGATCCCCAATGGAGTGCCGTCCTATGGGATTGGCCACAAGCAGGCAGTCGCTGCGGCGATAAAGCGTGATGGACCAAAAAGCCCCCACTTGCGGCTTTGCGTCCGGCGCGAAGCGCAGGACATAGCGCCGCGCGCCGCTGAGCGCTTCGCCTTGGGCATCCACTTCGGCCATGATGTACATCGCCTCGTCGATGCCCAAAGTCCCTATCCAGTTGCGTGCGACCCGGGCCCGCGTCAGGATATCGTCGCCAAAGCTGGTGCGCACACTGACGGCCGTTGTCCAGCCGCCGCCCAATTCGGAAGGCTGCGCGACCTCGCGCAATTCGGTGTAGACATCATCCAGAGCGTCCTGCAGCTCGCCTAGCCCGCCTGGCAGCTCGGGCAGCAGCGTGGGCGAAGGATTACGTGCCAGCATCGCCGCCAGCACGCGTCGATAGTCGCCGGCCTCCGGCACCCCGGTGCCACGATCGCTCAGCAGGCAATCAATGCGGGATAACGCTGGCGTTCCATCGGGCCTGCGGATGGCGTAGCGGTCCTGCAGCACATGAGCACGCTCCAGATCCGCGGGATCGGGATCCGCCAGTATCCGGCCGATGATCCAGACGTCGTCGCCCGGCGCGTTGATGCGATGCATACCGGCGGGCACCTCGCCCGTCCAGCCGGGTCCATGAACAAACAGGCGCTGCGCCCTGCTTCCGGTGGTCCGGCATCCTGCATAAGCCCAAGGATTGGTCCATGCATCCAGAAAGCCCAGCACCCAATAGCGCTCGCCCATGTCGGGCACGTCGATGATCAGCGGCCCCGCCGACAGGTCTAGCCACGCATTGGTGAAGAGCGTGTCATTGTTGGGCGTGACGACCTCCCTGTCCTCGGGGCCGCGCAGGCGCCTGGTGTGGGTGAACTGATTCACCCAGCGCATCCTCGAGGCGGGAGAGTCGCCGGCAAAACCTTGTGCCGGATGCCTGCGGGCCGTATTCGAAGCTCGCATGCGCGCCATTTCGAACAGAGGCAAGGTGGCCATCACCGCCTGCCGGGCGGATGACGGCGGTGCCGAGGGCTCGGCACGGGTCAACAACACCGCGTCCAGGGCCAGCCCGCCTTGACCCTTGGGCAGCACGACAAAAGGATTCAGCTCCACTGAATCCAGCCTGCTGCCGGCCGACAAGGCATAGCGAGAAATACGCATAATGGCATCTGCCAAGGCATCAACGTCCGCCATGGGAGCCCCCCGGAAACCGCTGAACAGCGGCGCAATTTTCAATTCTCCTATCATCTCCCGCGCCTGCCCATGGTCCACCGGCGCCAGGCGGAAAGAGACGTCCCCCATGAGCTCAACATTCACGCCACCCGAGCCCAGCATCACCACCGGGCCCAGCACGGGGTCGCGGCGCACGCCCAGTATGCATTCCACGCCGCCGCGCACCATGGGTGCCACCAGTACGCCATCGATGTGCGCCTCGGGCGCCGCTACCCGTACCGCGGCCATGATCCGGTCGTACGCGGCGCCCGCCGCGTCCGCATCGGAAATGTCGAGGACAACGCCGCCAATGTCGCTCTTGTGCATGAGCCCAGCCGAAAGCACCTTCATCGCCACGGGAAACCCAAGCTGGCGGGCGCCGGCCATGGCATCGTCCCTGGAGGATGCACGGTGAACGGATACGGTGGGAATGCCGAAGCCGCGTAGCACATCGAGCGCGTCGGCCTCGTTATACGGCTCCGGCCGCAAGGCGACGACCTCGGGCGCGGCATCCAGGGCGGCCGCAGGCCGCTCCGCCTGTTTCCGGAAGAAGGCCATGGCGGCCAGAACGCGGATGGCCCTGGCGGGGTCTGAAAAGCATAGACAACCGAATGCTTCCAGCGACTGTTGCTGGGCGGTGTCTGCCAGCGTGCTGAACATCAGAAGCCGTCCCGGATAATCACGCCGCAGGTCCCGTGCCAAGTTCCTCTGAATTTCTTGCATGGCTGGCGTGCCGCCGAATGCCGCAAGGAAAACAAGCAGACTGCCGTGTCCCGACTCATTCAGCATGGCGCGGGCGGCGGTTTCCAGCAACTCGGGCTCGGCCGTCACCTGGCCGGTGATGTCAACCGGATTCTGTGTGGCGGCGAACGGCACGCGGGCCCGGATGATTTCCTGAGCGGCAGCCGGTAGTTCGGCCACGTCCAGTCCCGCCCTGGCCGCATCGTCCGCCATCATGACGCCCACCCCGCCAGAGACAGTCAGCAAGCCAACCCGCGTGTTGTCCGGTATACCGGACACAGCCAGGCAATGAGCAATGTCGAAAAACTCTTCGATGGTTCCGGCCCGCCAGGCGCCATGCTGGCGAAATAGGGTTTCGTAAACCGCATCATCGCCTGCCAGCGCTGCGGTATGCGACGCAGCCGCCTTCGCGCCCAACTCGCTCCGGCCCACTTTCACGACCACGACCGGCTTGCCGGCCGCATGCGCCCGATCCAGCGCCTGCCGCAGCTTGCCGCCATCCCGGCATCCCTCCAGATAGGCCATGATGACCTGCGTGGCCGGATCGCCCGCCATCCAGGCGATACAGTCGGCCACATCGATGTCCGATTCATTGCCGGTGGTCACCCATGAGGACAAGCCCATCCCGCGCTGCTGCGCCATGGCATAGGCATAGGCGCCGAACGCGCCGCTCTGACTGACGATCCCGATTTTGCCGGGCGTGGCTACACCGACCGACACCACGGGGGAGAATGTCGCATAAACTGATCGGGCCACGTTCATGAAGCCCAGACAGTTGGGACCGAGTACACGGATGCCCGCAGCCTGCGCCCTGTCTGCAAACCGACGCTGCACGGCGGCGCCCTGCGTCCCCATCTCTGCGAAACCCGCCGAGAACATGACAATACTTTTCACTCCCGCGGCGATGGCGTCCTCGAGCGCCTCCAGCGCGCTGGAGGCGGGAATGGCGAAGATGGCCAGATCGATCGGGCGGCTCACCGCCTGCAATGAAACATAGGCGCGACAACCCTCGATCTCCCGGGCTCGTGAATTGATGGGATATATCTCTCCCGCATAGCCGTGCTCGACAAGATATCGTACGGGCACGGCGCCGATTTTGCTGGAAACGGATGAAGCGCCGACAACAGCAATGGAGCGAGGGGACAGAAAGGAATCGAGGTCTGGCAAGATCATGGGGCTACTTGATAAAGGTTCAGGAAATGCTGGTGCATAACTGCTGCCTGCCTCCGCCAGTACGGAGTCCAAGCCTGAACACAAAGATATCCGCCCTACTTTTATAAGACAAGCCGAGATTTACTATCCATTTATAAGCTGAAATTATTTATGGGTAAATCGCTGCGTGGCTGGACGGACGGACAGACCCTCATCCCAATTCTTTGCAGCTTCAAGGGTGAAATCGAGAAAGCTCTCCACCGCTGGGGAAAGAGAGGATCGCCCACGAACGAAGATAGCGATGCGCCAAGTAACGGTGGGCTGGCGCACCGGAAGAAAAACCACGCCGAACCCTTCGACCAAGGATCGCGCCATTGAGGGGCAGATCACGTAGCCGGGCCTCACACGCAACAAGGATAAGGCTGTGTTGACACGATGCACCGGAATGATTTCTTTCGGATGGTGCCGGGGCGACACATTGCTAAGCACATTGAGCGCCAGATTGGGCATGTAGTTGATCAGCGGCCGTTTACGCAGATCCCTCCAGCTGACCGAGGTGCCGGCCGCGAGTGGATCGTCATGGCGCAGCGCGACCCAAAGCGGATCGATGCGAACCAGATGGGCCTCGACCGCATCGTCGGCGAGTACGCCCGCCGGCCCAAAACCGATATCCACCTTGCCGCTATGCAGTCCGGCCAGCACTTGTTCTATCGGCACATCTTCGAAGCGCACGTCAACACCGGGATGGAGTGCGCCGTAACGGGCGATGAGTTCGGGCAGCAAGGTGCACGACAAGGTTTCGGGCGCCGCCACCCGCACCAGGCCACGGCGCAGTTCCTTCAGGTTGGTCACGCTTTCCAGCGCATCGTCCAAGCCGGCCAGCACTCGCCGGACCATGGGCTCGAATTCGGCCCCGACTACGGATGCGCTTACGCTGCGCGTATTGCGATCCAGCAGCCGCACGCCCAGTCTGCTTTCCAGCTCCTTGACCAGGCCGCTAAGCGCCGCCTGCGACAGATGCATGGTGTCGGCGGCCTCAGAGAAGCTTCCACACTCGAGCACCGCGACGAATGCGCGCAATTGTCTGAACGTTACCTCAAGTGCCATGAAGCATCCTATTCGCCTTTTTTAGCAGGGCAGGTAAAAATGCATTTATAAGAAAAACCTTTAGGTTCTCAAGAATTTGCAGATTGTCCGAATAGAGCCGGGACACCTATTATCGCATCTTGAAGGCTTGCCGAGCCGCTTCCGCAAATGCCGCGCCGGCTTTTCACCTACTATTCGAACGCCCAGGAGACAAACATGAAAATGAATCGACGGACACTGCTGCGTGCTGCCGCAGCCAGCCTTTGTGCCGGTGCCGTGCCACGTGTCTTTGCACAGGGTGAATGGCCGGCCCGTGCAGTGAAGATCGTCTCGCCGTACGGCGCGGGGGGCCCTAACGACATCTCGGCGCGGCTTATCGGAGACTACCTGGCGCGCCGGCTCGGACAGCCGTTCGTCGTTGAAAACAAGACAGGCGCCGGCACGCGGGTGGGCAACACCTACGTGGCGAATGCGCAACCCGATGGCTATACAATCCTGTATGCAGCAGCACCTTACTCCACGCTGGAGGCGCTCTACGGCAAGCTGGGCTACGATCCCAGGAAAGATCTGCGTCCCATCGCCATGGTCGCCACGGTTCCGCTTTTTCTTGTCGTGAATGCAGACACACCGATAAAGACGGCGCAAGACTTGATAGCCTACGGGAAATCCCAAACCAACGGTCTGACCTTCGGTTCCCCGGGTTATGGCTCGCTTCCCCATCTGGCCGAAGAGCTATTGCTCAGGGATGCAGGCGTGAAAGGCCTGGCGGTTCAGTACCGGGGCGATGTGGCGGCCTACACCGATCTGCTGGCGGGCCGCGTCGACGCCACCCTTACTGCCATCACGGCCGCGCTGCCGCATATCAAGAGTGGCAAGTTACGGGTCATCGGTGTCGCCTCCCAGTCGCAAAGCGAAATCTATCCGCAAGCGACCACCTTGCAAAGCCAGGGTCTTCCCAATGTGGTCGCCGCAGGGTGGTATGGTTTCATCGCGCCAGCCGGCGTTCCCGACGCCATCGTGGCCCGCCTGGACACCGAGATCAATGGTGCGCTGCGTGATCCCGACATGAAGAAGACTCTGCTGGCGCAAGGAATGGAACCGCATCCGGGCAGCGCCGCCGAATTCCAGAAATTCATCTCGGCGGAGATGAGCAAATGGGGCGATGTCATCAAAAAGGCGGGAATCAAAGGCCAGTGAGGCAAAAGCCCGCCAGCCGCGCCCAACCCGGAGGAGTCTTGATAGCGCGGCATGCTACGCCGCCCGAGAGGGCAGCCCTAAGGCCAAGCCGGCGGGTCAAGTGCTGGGCGGTTGCGACAGAGGAATCTCGCAACTTATAATGTGTCATGTCGCGTTAGGTCAGCGACAGATCGCATAACCATCCGACATTGGTACGCTACGCATTGAGGTCTCGTGCAATGAGAAATGACAGTCGGCTATCCCGTATGCTCCATGTGCTGCTTCACATGGGGCGACGCAATCAGCCGTTCACGTCAGAGCAGATCGCCAAGATGCTCGATACCAACCCCGTCGTGGTGCGGCGGACGATGGCTGGCCTGCGTCGGGCGGGTTATGTGCGCTCCGAAAAAGGACACGGTGGCGGCTGGACAATAGCCTGTGATCTGAAGGAAGTTACACTTCTAGATGTTCACAACGCTGTCGGAGGGCCGAAGCTCTTTGCTATCGGCCACGAGAATGGTAATCCGTCTTGCGGTGTCGCACGGGTGGTCAATACAGCTTTAGGAGACGTGCTTTCTCAGGCTGAGGCACTCATAATAGGAAAACTGAGCGCCATTAGTTTGGCAGACTTGGCAAACGAGTTTGATGCCATTTGTCAATCCGAATGCCGAGGTATAAATACCTCGCTCCACTCAAAACAACAAAGTAAAAGCGTGAGGCACTCGCATTAGAACCAACTCACTTGTCGCCAAAGATGAGCGTCTGATGGACACCAACGGCCGCCATAGCACCTGCAGCTACGGCGAAGGCAATGTTTGCCATAGGACTCGCAATATCTCCCGCCGCGAAGACATGAGGCACCGAAGTCCGCTGCTGAGCATCGACCGAGACGTACGGGCCCATTGGCCCGTTCTCGAAAGCGCACCCCAGTTTCTCAGGTAGATCACTGCTGAGCGATGTTTGCGGTGCGACGAAAAGTCCAGATAGAGGTACCGTTCTGTAATCCGCCAAGCGGACCGCTTCAAGCTGCGGGCTCGTGCCAAGGAGTTCGACGACAGGAGTCTGCTCAACGGTGACGCCGCGTGTCGCGAGCATGGTCATCTGGTCCGACGTCGGAACTAAGACACCTTGCGTGAATAGCGTCGTTGATCCCCAATCCGACACCAGCATGGCTTGATGTATGGCCAACTCGTTACGCGCAAGCACACCCACGGGGCGTTTGTTCAATTCGTAGCCATGGCAGTACGGGCAATGTAGAACACTCACACCCCAGCGATCCCGAAGGCCAGGCAGTTCTGGAAGCACGTCCCTGACCCCCGTCGCCAAGATGAGATATTTGCCAACCGCCTCATGGCCATCAAAGAGCCTGACGCGAACGCTGTCATCGACTACAGCGACATCAATGGCTCGCTCCTCGTGACGTCGTACCGTTGGATACGCACCGAGCTGCCGCCCGGCATTGGCCAAGATGTCCGACGGCGTTTGACCATCCTGCCCGAGGAACCCGTGAGCCGCCTTCGCAAAACGATTGCGTGGCTGACCGGCATCGATTAGTAGCACTTTGCGCCGAGCACGAGCCAGTTGCAGGGCTGCGGACTGACCCGCAAAACTCCCGCCAATGATGATGACGTCAGAATTCATGTAACACTCCAAGTTACGTACTATTTGAAATTACATGAATCTCCGCTTTCCGTCAAGTCGCCGTACTGGGCAAGTACAGACCACAGATTTTCCAGCCTCCCAATGCACTCCAACACCGTGCACGGTCGCGGCAAGTTACTGCCCCATACGCCTGCGCTTGGGAGCATCACGCCAAAGCGCCGGTTCCTCCGACGGCCGCGTTATACGCCGCTTGGACGGCACGTACCAGAGAAGGATGCAGCATACCCAGCTTGGGTGTCTGTCCGTGAGGTGCAGCGGGCGGCACTGAAAACCATTCCGTACTATATGGCAGGTCTAGGGCCTGCTTGAGATTGAACTTAGTATCGTAGCTCAACCCGGCAGCCGCATAGGCCGCCTGATTGCGATCCTTCAATATCGCGAATTCACCTTGGTATAAGGTCGTGGCGCGCTGACTGGTACCGTAGGCGACTCGGACCGTGAACTGTGGTGCATCGTCATCAAACACGACCAAGATCAATGCGGGCCGGGGCTTCGGCCGAGGATGAATGCCATCCGGAAAATGGCACCAGACGATCTCGCCCGCAGTGGGCTCCCCCCACCATTGAGGGATCACGCCTTTTCCGTATCGAACAGGCTCGACTTCACCGACCGCTTCTCTCCCTGGGGAACCCGCTTCTTGATCTGGCGAACCTGCCCGGGAGTCAGCGGACCATCGTCCGCCTCATATTGAGGCAACACGCGAATAGCCAGCTCATGCAACGCACGGTGGATTGCCTGCGTTTCGTCGACACCGAGATATTCGGCCAAACGTTTGGCAGTTTCACGTGTCACGCCAGTGGTGCTATCGACCGAGCGGTAGCGAAAGGCAATCTGATTGATGGTAGTACGGGCTGTCATGCGGAACCCCTTATGGATATCAATAAGATATCCATATCTACCCTTAACGTCAAGCCGAATAATCAATCCGTCATCCTTCTCCTTGTCGGCGCCGCGCATGCTACCAACGCGCCAACTGGGTTATCTGGATGATGTTGCCGCAAGAGTCATGCAACTGGGCGATCGTCGAACCAGGCACCTCGGTCGGCGCCATTATGAAGTTGCCGCCACCAACTTGCCGCCGTACATGCCCGCTAAAGAGGCCACCGGATCCAGGATAGATCCGTTCTCTATTACTGCGGAGGTCTTGCGTACGCACTCAGGAACACGGAAACCGCCTCCTGCACCACTCGTTTGCGCTCAGTTGGACTAGGCACTCTTGCGTCGGCGCCGACGACACGCAGCCATAACAAGGGTTCGTTGATCAAACCCAGAAACTGTTTGGCAGCACGCACCGGATCATCGAAAGTCAATGTACCTCGGTGAACACATGCATCAAGATATGCCACCAAAGCCTTCATTGCGGGCTCTTTACCCGCAGCCATGAAGCGTTGAGCCAGGTCTGGGAAGACCGCCCCCTCCGCAATGACCATGCGCAACAAAGCGATGGTCTCCGGCGGCGCCCAGAAGTCGGCCACAGCTTGTCCGACCAGCTTCAGCCCATGTGCGGGATCGGACAACGCCGCAGCGTCCTGAGTGATTGCCAGTACAGGAAAGTCGTGCCAGACCTGCCGCACTGCCGCCTCGAATAAGGCTTCCTTACTCTTGAATTGATTGTAGATCGTCCTGCGGGCGACGCCCGCGTCGCGTGCAACCAGATCGATGCTTGTCCCGTTGTAGCCGCGCGTGAGGAAAGACGCGACGGCGGCCTCGAGGACCGCCTCTTGAGTAGGTGGAACACGCAGCACAGGGCTGGGGGCGACGGTCTTCTTCAAACTCGACTCCTATTGACACAAATTGCACTGCACTGTACAGTGCACATTCACTGCACAATACAGTGCAATCTACGGAGCATAACATGTCGCAAAATCCACCTTCTAAATATCCATCAGCGCATTCCTTTCACCTTGAACCAAGGAACTGAACATGGCACTTGACCCACGCATCGCCGACTTCCTCGCCAAACTACCTCCAGCGGATGGAGCCGTCGCTTCACTGGATGCCTTGCGCGCCGCCGGCGAAATGCAGTTGCGACGCTTGCATGGCCCGCTGGAACCCTGCGCTGACATCCGGACGCATACCGTGCTAAGCAACGATAACCATCCGATTCGAGTTCGCGCCTATACCCCGGTGACGGCGCACCCTGCCCCCCTGCCGGCCATTGTCTACGCACATGGCGGGGGTTGGTGTCGATGCTCACTCGATCTGTACAACAACCCCTGCATGGCATTGGCTCACGCCACCGGCTGTGTCGTCCTCTCGGTCGACTATCGACTGGCCCCCGAAAACAAGTTTCCTGTTCCGTTAAACGACTACTACACGGCCTTGTGCTGGGTCGCAAATCATGCGGATGAACTGGGGGTCGACCGCTCTCGCTTAGTGGCGGGCGGTGATAGCTCGGGTGGCAACCTGGCTGCGGCGGCGGCCTTGCGTGCGCGGGATGACGCGAGAGGCCCAGCCATTGCGCACCAACTGCTGCTGTATCCGCCATTGGATGCGGCAATGTCGTCAACGTCCTACCACGAGTTTGCCACGGGCTACTTCCTGACTCGCAGCGCAATGGAATCCTGCTGGTCCGCCTATCTGAATGACAAGGCGGATGGTGACTCGCCTTGGGCGTCCCCACTAAGAGCAACAAGCCTGTCAAACCTTCCTGCCGCCACCATCATCGTTTGCGAATACGACCCGCTCCGTGATGAAGGTGAGGCCTATGCACGCCGCCTCGCTGAAGCGGGTATCGCCACGGAGAGTCATCGTCTGCAGGGGATGGTGCATGCCTGCATCCATATGCTGGGCGTAACGCCCAGCGCTCGTCGTTTATTCGAGCTTGCAGGTAGCTCGTTGAAGCGTGCGTTCAATCTCGCGGAGCAAGCGTGACAGTGCAACCATGCAATCATTCGACGCAGTTATGCGGGAGTCCTGAGATATCATGCCTGATACCACCCATCCGATCATGGTCTCGGCGCCAATTTCGACGCATGCTCTCCAGATCCAGCGGCTGACGATTCAACCAGTCAATCACCGTTTCATCGGGTACGGCTCGAAACTGCTCCGATATAACGTTTGTATCCAGCAAAATCATTCAAAACTCGCTGCGCAGGCTGGTGAACGGTCACGGTCAAAAACCGCCATTTCTTCGTCAGTTAATGTCACCTTGCGCCCGATGTCTGCCAGCAGGTCGCCCAGCTTTACCCGGCCTTCCGGTTTCACGGCGGTAGCCAATATTTCGCACATCTCGGCTTGCAATGTACGACCGTTCTGCGCCGCCCTAACGCCTCACTGACAATCTTCTCAGCCTGTTGTCGGTCATACACCAACAGGTACATGACATTCGGCAAGCGACCTACCGACTTTACCAACCGGAAAATCAGCAATGCCTCATCTGGCGAGAGCCGATCAATGTCGTCAATTACAACCAGGAAACGCCGAGGCTGCCCTTCAACGCAAAGGTGTCGTCCACGAACACCAGCGGCGCGATCTGCGTCAGCAGGCGCGCGGTATCAAGATAGGTCTGATTCATGGCTTGAGCACCAAAAGGCCATCGGCCGAGCGAGACACCCAAGGCCGATGGCTGCCCGTCGGCAGCGTGGCCGGGTCGAGCTTGGCCACCCAAGGCAGTGCGGCCTCTCGGCCGAGTTGCAGGCACAAGCGCACAGTCTTCACGCTCGTGCAGCGTTGCAGCAGTTCACGCAGCGCGTCAGCACGCAGGCTGTAGGCGCTCTCAACGAGTTCGCGTGCTTCCTGCAAAGTCTGATGCACACCGACCTCGCTCAACAGTTCCAGCAATGCACGCTCCGGCGCCGATACCTGCGGCGCCCCGCTGCGCCTCTCGAATGGGCCGACGTGCAATAGAGCGCTCGGCTGCTCATCAAACAGACGCTTGCGGTGGTACTCCGCAGCGAAGCGCTCAGTGAACCATTCCGGCAAGCGCCCTGCCGTCCAGCCATACAGATGCAGCACTGGCTGCTGCGACACGTACTGCCGCACGCCATACCAGTCCAGCGCCGACTTGCCGCCGACATGCAGCCCCTCGAATCGGCGCTGCAACAACAACAGGCTGGGATGGAGCGTCGGAGCATCGTTTGGACGGCAGTACACGCCGCGCGCCAGGCGCGTGAGCCAACCCGCCCGGACGTAGTGAACGGCCAGGTCGGCGGAGATGCCCAGCGCCGCCAGATCCTCTGAGGTCAGCGGCGTTCCCGGTGCCAGCCGGGTGTAGAGCTTATTTAGCTTACTTGGATTAGTCGTAGCCATACTACGATTTCTACACTCTTTCCAGTCCAAGGTCAATTTGATACAGAAGAAATATTCGTAGTTTGAATACGATAATTGAAATATTTTCAAAATTTTACCCTTTCAACCCAATTACATCGGGTGACGGGCCGGCGCCCTCCCCCCTGCCTTTCCTGAATCCTCGATCCCCCGCCATGAACGCCTCCAGCATGTACGGGATCGCTGTCGAGAAATGCCGGCAGTTGCACATAGAGAGGGGTACAGCAGATCGTGGAGGTAGATGTAGGTTTGCCGACGCCCCTTCTCGTGGCTCCGGGTGGTCGCGGTCAAGACCTGCTGCGCCCATCGAAGGCGTGACCGAGTTCAATTTCAACGCCACCCAGCACCATCGGCTCTACCTGTACCGGCGGCCCGAGCACTGCAACGTCGAGCCGGAATTTGCTGCCGAATGGCGTCTCCAGGGAATGTTCGGTTGCCACATCGTCGGCGCCAAGCAACAAATTACCTTCCAGCGGGTATTCGGAAGCATCTGCATCCTTGAATGCCCACGGCATTGCGAGTCCGGCACTCAAACGCCGGGATAGTTCCGCTGCGACAAGTTCCTTCGCCCGGCGATGCTCGGCACTTTCCTGCACGGCGCGCCACCGACTGGCTTCTTCATCGTCGAAGTGCGCTTTGGGGTTGAAGGTGTGCTGGGCAGGAAGCACACGGAAATGAGATCGTCGACGCAGTTTCCCACTTTCAAAGGAGGGGCTGACCCATGTCACCAATTGCCGTGATGCGCCGGGAGATAGGAACGCAGTTTGCTCACCACCTGTTGCATACTGCGTCCACCCGAGCGGCGCGTCAGTTCTCGTTCGGTCCTTCGTCACTTCGCTTACAGCCTCACCGGCTCCACTACTACGACTACTATGACCTCTGCTGAGTCCTCGCTCCGGCTCGACGCCGTTACCCTTTCAGGATCAAGGCGAGGGTTCCCCAGGTAAGAACGCACTCCTTCACTGCACAACCGCCGGATTTACGCCACCTCGTCTTGATCACGAGAGCTTCGTGGTTTTTGGCCCACTCGCCCTGCTTGGCAACGCCTTCTATCCGGTTCTTGTCCATCGGCTCGCAGTTTATGCTCCACGCTTCCTCCCCACGCTCGGTCGCCATCACGCAGTTGCGCTTCGCTTCATTCGCTGTGATCAACTTATGGCGGGACTTGCACCCGCAGGAGTGCGCCCATGCTGGGCGCACCAAAAAAGCCCGCAATTATGCGGGCTTAGCGGCTTTTTATGCCATCAAGTGCCAGACGTGGGATCACTCCAACTCAGTCATCAATAAGAAGAAAAATCTGTCTTAAATCAAACAATTAAAATATACACATCAGCCGATACCACGCAAAACACCATGGTGAACCAATCGGCCTGCTCACCGGTGACTCAGGTGAGCAGCGGCATCGACTGCCCCCTGCAGACGTCCATTGAGTCGGAAAAGCTTACTCCACTCAGCTAGGCCATAACCATCTGACTCATTCATCGCTCAGCTTCTTTTCGTTTATTGCGATTGTCGTTTATTTCGAATAAATTAAAACCTGGGATTGCTACATAGTCCAGGAATTAGCCATGACCACCATCACACAGGCCAAGATGGCGCTGCCCGCCGAACGGGAAGTGCAGGCAGCCGTGCAAGGTCAACGCGCTTTGGCGGCCTACCTGGCAACTCGCTTTGAAACACAACACATCCAGATCTTCGATGACCGGAACCAGGCCCATCAGGTGGAGTTGCCCACCTCCGCGCTGCGTTTGCTCGTCGATATCCTGGCTGAGTTAGCCGATGGCAATGCCGTGAAAGTCGTGCCCGTCCATGCAGAGCTGACAACCCAAGAAGCCGCAGACACGCTCAACGTTTCCCGCCCCCACTTGGTCAAGCTACTGGAGGATGGCGTGCTGCCGTTCCATCGAACGGGGAAGCATCGCCGGGTGAGGTTTGCGGACCTGATGCAGTACAAGGATGCACGCGACCGCGCTAGCGAGGAGGCCATGGCCGAACTCGCCCGCCAAGCTCAAGAATCAGGCATGGGGTATGAATGAGGCACTCCCCTTTTACTGCCATCTTTGACGCCTGCGTTCTCTATCCCGCATCCGCTGCAGTGCCAGCGTGATCGTGACCTTCAACCAGCGGGACTTTCCAGCGGACGTGCTCGCCTCCTACGGAGTAGAGTCCCAACATCCCGACGAGTTTGTGGAGAATCTCTTCGATCTTGATGCAGCGGCGGTGGTAGCCGCTGCGCAGCGTCAGCGGGCACAACTCAAGAACCCGCCTATTGATGTCGATCGCTATCTGGAGATCCTATTTCGGCAAGGATTGGTTCAGACGACCAAAGCCTTAGCGACCTATCGTTCCATTCTCTAATCTCGATACCATGTTGGGATTACGTACCCCAACATGGTACCGGTGTTTTTCCCATAGCACGCTCTTCACATACCATGAAAAATGCCATTGATAATGCAAAAAGCACCATCAATGACATTTATTTTATCTAATTAAATCAATTAGTTAAGAAACCCCCTCACTCCCACTCAATCGTCGCAGGCGGCTTGCTCGATACATCGTAAGTGACCCGGTTGATGCCGCGCACCTCGTTGATGATGCGAGATGAGACTTTTTTCAGCAACGAGTACGGCAGCTCGGCCCAATCCGCCGTCATGAAATCGGAGGTCTGCACGGCGCGCAAGGCCACGACATAGTCGTAGGTGCGGCCGTCGCCCATGACGCCAACCGACTTGACGGGCAGGAAGACGGTAAATGCCTGGGAGGTGAGGTCGTACCAGCTTTTACCGCTGTTGTGATCGACGGTGTTGCGCAGCTCGTCAATGAAAATCGCATCGGCGCGGCGCAGAAGATCGGCGTACTCTTTCTTGACTTCGCCCAGGATGCGCACGCCCAGACCAGGGCCAGGAAACGGATGACGATATACCATGGCGGGCGGCAGTCCAAGCGCAACGCCCAACTTGCGTACTTCGTCCTTGAATAGTTCACGCAAAGGCTCGAGCAGTTTCAAGTTAAGCGTCTCGGGCAAACCTCCGACGTTGTGATGGGACTTGATGGCAACCGCTTTGCCGGTCTTGGCACCCGCCGATTCGATGACATCGGGGTAGATAGTGCCCTGCGCCAGCCAGCGTGCGTTGGTAAGCTTGCCCGCCTCGGTCTGAAAAACCTCGACGAACTCCCGGCCTATGATCTTGCGCTTGGCCTCGGGGTCGGCTACGCCTGTCAGCTTGCTCATGAAAGCATCGGTGGCATCTACATGAATGACCTTGATGCCGAAATGATCCGCAAAAGTGCTCATGACCTGCTTCGCCTCGTCCAGGCGCAACAGGCCGTGGTCGACGAATACGCAGGTGAGTTGGTCACCGATCGCCTTGTGAATAAGCGCCGCAGCCACGGAGGAATCGACGCCGCCTGACAGGCCAAGAATGACCTCATCGCTGCCCACCTGATCGCGAATGGCGTTGACCGCCTCTTCGACATAGTCAGGCATGTTCCAGTCGCGCGTGCAACCGCAGATTTCCGTGACGAAGCGTGCGAGCATGGCTTCGCCCTGTACGGTGTGGGTTACTTCAGGATGGAACTGCACGGCATAAAAACCGCGCTCCTCATCGGCCATGCCAGCAATAGGGCAGGATGGCGTAGACGCCATCAACCGGAAGCCAGGAGGCAGCGCAGTGACCTTGTCGCCGTGGCTCATCCATACCTTGAGCATACCGTAGCCTTCGGGCGTGGAAAAATCCTGTAAGCCGTCGAGCAGCCGGGTGTGCCCATGCGCGCGCACTTCTGCATAACCGAATTCCCGATGATCGGACCACTCGACTTTGCCGCCCAACTGTGAGGCCATGGACTGCATGCCGTAGCATATGCCCAGCACCGGGACGCCGGCCTGGAAGACTGCACCGGGTACCTTGACGGATTCTTCCGCATAGGCCGAAGCGTGGCTGCCTGACAAAATAATGCCCTTCAGCCCCTCGCGCTGGGAGGCGATGAAATCGTCGTTTACGTCGCCGGGATGAATTTCACAAAACACACCGGCGTCACGGACGCGACGCGCGATGAGTTGGGTGACCTGTGAGCCGTAGTCAAGAATAAGAATGCGCTGATGCATGGCAGGAAGGATAAGAGTCGGAAAAAGAAATCCAAGGCGTTAATGTACCGTATCGGCGCCGATTTCGCTGGCACGGCCGGCCTGCGAATCGAAGTGCTCGGGCGTTGCGGGGATTGCATCGCGGCGGCTAAAGTATGGGGTGTCAAGGAGTCTATATGCAATCATCCAACGGGCTCTCCCGCCCATCTGCCGCAGTGCTTGCGCTGGCGGGCTTTGCCGCGCTGGCTGTGGCCATGGGCATCGGGCGTTTCGCCTTCACCCCTTTGCTTCCCATGATGCAACAGGATGCCGGTCTTTCGCTGGCACAGGGAGGCTGGCTGGCCAGTGCCAATTACCTGGGCTATTTCATAGGTGCAATCGTTGCCGGGCTGTTGCCGTGGCGCGCCGCCACACAGCTGCGCATTGGCCTTTTTCTTGTCGTGACCAGTACCGCGCTGATGGGCATCGGCGCGGAATGGTTCGCATGGCTCATATGGCGCTTTCTGGCCGGCCTCACCAGCGCAATGGTACTGGTAGGCACCGCTAGTCTCTGCCTGAAGCGCCTTGCGGACATGGGCCAGCCGCACAAGGCGGGCATCATCTTTGCGGGCGTTGGCGCAGGCATCGCCATTGCGGGCCTGCTGTGCCTGTTCATGAGCCTGTTGCACATATCATCATCAAGCGCCTGGCTCATCCTGGCGCTGTCCGCCCTGGCCGGAACAGCCATAGCAAGCGTCCTGTGGCGCGATCGCACAAGCAAAGCGAAACCCTGGCCAGCGGCCGTATCCAAGCCAGCCAGTGACGCCAACCCCACAGAGAACATGCCAGAACCCTCCCTGCAGCGAGGTCCGGCTGGAAAGCTAGAGCCAGAGCCAGAGCCGGAAGCCAAGCCTGCCTCTGGATACACGGGAAGCGTGTGGTTCTATTGGCGGTTCATACTCGCTTACGGCACTTTTGGGTTTGGCTATATTCTGCCCGCCACATTTCTGCCCGCCCAGGCGCGCGAACTGGTTACCGACCCTGCCATCTTTGGTCTGGCTTGGCCTCTCTTCGGTGCTGCCGCCGCTCTTTCCACCCTGCTTACGAGCCGCCTTGCACAACGCTATGCTCGTCGCAAGATATGGCTTGTCTCGCAACTGGTCATGGCGATCGGCGTGCTGCTTCCCGCGCTGTGGTCCAGCATTGCCGCAATTGTGCTTGCCTCACTTTGCGTGGGCGGCACCTTCATGATCATCACCATGACGGGGATGCAGGAGTCCAATGCGCTGGGCGGACGCAATCCGCAGAAACTTACCGCAGCCATCACGGCGGCCTTTGCCGCCGGCCAGTTGGCAGGCCCCGTCGTATTCGCCATGCTGCATCAGTGGATGGATATCAGCCTGGACGGAGCCCTGATACTGGGCTTTGTCATCCTGCTGCTGGGCGGCCTGCTGTTGTTGCGTCCGCTGGATGCCGCGCTGTCCGCGCAGCGGGCCGCACTCCCCTTTTCTCACGGATCCTGAACATGTCTTTGCCTACATCTTCACGTAACCCACCAGCCTTCGTGCTTGTCCATGGCGCCTGGAATGGTGGATGGTGCTGGTCTCGCGTCGCACCGCTTCTCCGGCAGGCCGGCCATGCAGTGTTTACGCCCACCTGTACCGGGATGGGAGAACGCAGCCATCTGTTGAACAATGAAATCGGACCCTCGACATTCATTCAGGATGTCATTAACCAAATTGTCTGGGAAGACCTGCATGAGGTCATTCTGGTAGGCCACAGCTTTGCCGGTGTGATTATTAGCGGTGTGGCCGATCGCATACCCGAGCGGTTAAAGCATCTGGTATACCTGGATGCGTTTATTCTGGAAAGTGGTGTCAGCACCATGGACACGCTGTCCGAGGAGAATCAGGACAGATTGAAGGCAGCGGTTGACGAAGCAGGCGGTACGGTGCCGGTGCTGCCGCCACCTCGCCCCAAAAGTCTTAATATCATCGAACCGGACGACGTCGCATTTGTTCTGGACCGACTCACGCCGCAGCCCTTCCGCAGCTATGTTGAAGCGGTAACGCTCTCGAACCCGCACGGCAACGGCATTCCCGCGCATTATCTGCACTGCACGGAGCCCGCTTTCGCGGCAGTGGCGGAAAGCGACGCCTGGGCGCAGGAGAACACCGACTGGATCAGGCTGCCCCTCGCCGCCAGCCATTGCGCAATGGTGACGGCGCCCACGTTGTTGGCCAACACCTTGCTGCATATCGCATCGGAGGCAGAATAAGAATCGGGCCAGCGCCTGGAAACAGGACTGGCCCGCCTACACAGCCCGGACTAAGGGTGCGATCAATCGGCCCGGTAATTGGGTGCTTCCTTGGTGATCTGCACATCGTGCACGTGGGACTCACGCACGCCAGCAGCCGTGATTTCCACGAACTCGGCCTTGTTGCGCATGTCTTCAATGGAGGCGCACCCACAGTAGCCCATGGACGCCCGGATGCCGCCCACCAACTGATAGATGATGGCAATGACACTGCCCTTGTAGGCAACGCGACCCTCTATGCCTTCCGGAACCAGCTTGTCGACATTGTTGGCGGGGTCCTGGAAATAGCGGTCGGCCGAGCCATCCGCCATGGCGCCAAGGCTGCCCATGCCGCGATAGGATTTGTAAGAACGGCCTTGGAATAGAACGACCTCGCCCGGGGATTCTTCGGTGCCCGCGAACATGCCGCCCATCATGCAGGCATAAGCACCCGCGGCGAGCGCCTTGGCGACATCGCCCGAATAACGAATGCCGCCATCCGCGATAAGCGGTACATCGGTGCCCTTCAGTGCCTTGGCCACGTCGGCAATGGCAGTGATCTGGGGCACCCCGACACCGGCCACGATGCGCGTGGTGCAGATGGATCCAGGCCCAATACCCACCTTGACGCAATCGGCTCCCGCATCGACAAGATCCTTGGCTGCCTGAGCCGTGGCGATATTGCCGCCGATGACCTGGATATTGGGATAGTTTTTCTTGACCCAGCGCACTCTTTCGATAACGCCCGCGGAATGCCCGTGCGCCGTGTCCACCACAATGACGTCGACACCGGCATTGGCCAGCTTTTCGACGCGCTCTTCAGTGCCATCGCCCACGCCGACCGCTGCACCCACGCGCAACTGTCCCTGGCTGTCTTTGCTGGCAAAAGGATGCTCTGTATTTTTGACGATGTCTTTTACTGTGGCCAGCCCGCGCAGTTGGA
Source organism: Allopusillimonas soli (assembly GCF_004153445.1). Lineage (GTDB taxonomy): Bacteria > Pseudomonadota > Gammaproteobacteria > Burkholderiales > Burkholderiaceae_B > Allopusillimonas > Allopusillimonas soli. Next base: position 195,021 of record NZ_SDQC01000002.1, on the reverse strand, counting down.
ACTGGTCGTTGACGATAAGCACGCGCTCAAGCCTGTGCTTGTGCATGAGCGCCTGGGCTTCATCCAGGGTAGCCCCTTCCTTCATTGTGATGAGCCGGTCTTGCGGCGTCATGATGTCGCGCAACGGCACATCGAGACGTTCTTCGAAGCGCAGGTCACGGTTGGTGACGATGCCAACCAGCTTGCCGCCTTCGACCACAGGCAGCCCCGAGAAGCCATGCTGACGCTGAAGGTCGATAGCGTCGCGGACTTTCATGGTTGGCGTAACCGTGACCGGATCGATCACTATGCCGAACTCGTGGCGCTTTACCCGTGCCGCCTCGCGCGCCTGATCGTCGGCGCTGAGGTTTTTATGGATAATGCCGATGCCGCCTTCCTGGGCCATGGCGATGGCCAGGCGCGATTCCGTAACTGTATCCATGGCCGCGGATACCAGCGGGATATTCAGCGTGATGCCCCGGGTAAGGCGAGTGGCAAGAGAGGTGTCGCGCGGCAGGACTTCGGAGTACGCTGGCACCAACAATACGTCGTCGAACGTAAGCGCTTTTTTGATGAGACGCATAAAGACTAGCTCCGTGCAAAGCGAGATTATACGCTATGCAAGGGTATCTACCTAGAAGCGCTGGCCTAACCGATCCAGACTCTTGCGTTTCGGAACATCCGCAGCCAGGGGCTGAACCCACCATGCGGGCTCGTCGCTCCACCGGTGTCCCGGTCGCCCCATCGCTCCGGCGCCCAGGACATCATGACATTGCGCGTTACGCGCTCGGGATGCGGCATCATCACCGTGAAGCGGCCGTCGGCCGTCGTGACCCCCGCCAGCCCTCCCGGGCTGCCATTGGGGTTGTATGGATACTGTTCGGTCCGCGCGCCATGATGGTCCAGATAATACAGCGCGCCGGCAACCTGCCTCGCATCGCCTTGCGCCGCGAAATTCGCATAGCCTTCGCCGTGCGCCACGGCCACAGGCACATGCGTGCCCGCCATGCCCTGCATGAATAGCGACGGCGATTCGGGAATCTCCACCAGCGAAAAGCGCGCTTCGTACTTTTCTGACTGGTTGCGCGTAAAGCGAGGCCAGTGATCCGCCCCGGGGATCATGCCGGCCAGCGCCGCCATCATCTGGCAGCCATTGCACACGCCCAGAGCAAATACATCAGGACGGTCAAAAAACGCGGCGAACTGATCCGACAACAAGGCGTTATAGCGTATCGTGCGTGCCCAGCCTTCCCCCGCGCCCAGCACGTCGCCATAGCTGAATCCACCCACAGCCACAAAGCCCTGGACATCCGCCATGCTTGCCCTGCCCGCAAGCAGATCAGTCATGTGCACATCGACGGCCTCAAAGCCAGCGGTATCGAACGCCCAGGCCATCTCCACCTGGCTATTGCAGCCCTGCTCGCGCAACACCGCCACGCGCGGACGCGCGCCACCGGCAATATATGGCGCGGCCACATCTTCTTGGGGATCGAACGCCACCAATGGGCGCAGGCCGGGATCATTTTTTTCCAGCCAGACATCAAACTCGGCCTGCGCGCAGGCCGGATTGTCCCGCAGCGCCATGATGCGGCGCGACACTTCCGCCCATTGACGGCCGAGATCAGCGCGCGCGGCCTGATAGACACACTTGCCGTCGCGATAGACCTGGATTTCGTCGCTGGTATTGGGCGCACCCAGGACATGCGAGCAGGCCGACAGCCCGGCCGCGCGCAATGCCTGCAGCACTGCATCGCGCTGGCTGCGGCGCACCTGTATAACCGCGCCCACCTCCTCGGCAAACAAGGCCTCGAGTGTCGCCTCTTCGCGCTGCACGGCCACCTGCTCGGGGCGAATCTTGTAATCGCCGGCATCGGCCGTATGCGGATCGATGGTCAGCATGTCGACACTGACGGATACGCCGACATGTCCGGCAAAAGCCATTTCGCATAATGTGGCCAGCAGCCCGCCGTCAGAACGGTCGTGATAAGCCAGGATGGCGTCCTCCGATGCGAGCTGACGAATGGTCTGCACAAATGCCTTGAGCAGCGCCGCGTCATCGATATCGGGTGCCAGCCTGCCCACCTGGCCGAATGCCTGCGCCAGTACGGAGCCACCCAGGCGATGCCTGCCCTGTCCCAGGTCGATGAGAATCAGCACGGTGTCGCCCGCATCGGTGCGCAATTGGGGGGTGAGCGTCTTGCGCACGTCGCCAACCGGCGCAAAAGCCGTGACGACAAGCGAAACCGGCGCCAGGACCTGTCGTGACTGACCCGACTCCTCCCATCGCGTGCGCATGGACAGCGAATCCTTGCCCACAGGTATGGACAGATCAAGCTGTCTGCACCAGTCGCTGACGGCTGCCACCGTATCGTAGAGCGCGGCATCCTGGCCATGGGCGCCGCAGGCGGCCATCCAGTTGGCCGACAGCTTGACGTCCTTGAGCGATCGGATATCCGCCGCCACGAGGTTGGTCAATGCCTCGGCAACCGCCATGCGGCCAGACGCGGGCGCATCCAGCACGGCCAGCGGCGTGCGCTCGCCCATTGCCATGGCTTCACCGCGCACGCCTTCATAGTCGGACAGTGTCACTGCGCAGTCGGCAACAGGCACCTGCCATGGGCCAACCATCTGGTCGCGGCTGCTGAGCCCGCCCACCGTGCGGTCGCCGATGGTGATAAGAAAAGTCTTGCTTGCAACCGTGGGATGACGCAACACGCGATGGATGGCTTCGGCCAGGTCTATCCCCACGACATCGATGGGCTGATGCGTGAATGCGGTGCGGGTCACTTCTCGGGTCATGCGCGGGGGCTTGCTCAAAATGACATCCACTGGCACGTCCACAGGCCGCGGTAGACAGTACGCCGGATCGTGCGCCTGAGCATCAGTCGCCGAAGCTTGTCCGTGCGCATCCTGCGCCAGGCCCTGCCCAGCCAGCAATACCTCAACCTCCTCAGGCAAGCCTTCCCCGAAGGTAACCCTCAGTTGTCTTTCTTCGGTGGCCACGCCCACGACAGCATAGGGGCATCGTTCCCGCCTGGCGATTTGATCGAAGCGCGCCAGATCCCGCGGCAAAATGGCCAGGACATAGCGCTCCTGCGACTCGTTGCTCCATATCTCCGCGGCGGACAGGCCTGACTCTTCGACATGAACTCGCTGCAACTCGAATACCGCACCCCGGCCTGCATCGTTCACCAATTCTGGAAAGGCATTGGACAGGCCGCCCGCCCCCACGTCGTGTATCGCCAGAATAGGATTCTGCTCGCCTTGCTGCCAGCATCGGTCTATGACTTCCTGGGCGCGCCTTTCCAGCTCGGGGTTGTCGCGCTGCACTGAATCGAAATCCAGCTGCGCGCTATTGGCACCCGCGCTCATGCTGGACGCAGCGCCTCCTCCCATGCCAATGCGCATTCCCGGCCCGCCCAACTGGACCAGCAAGGCGCCTGGCGGGATGGGATCCTTGTGCGTCAGCCTGCTGTCGATGGCGCCCAGGCCGCCCGCTATCATGATGGGCTTGTGATAGCCCCAGCGCACATCGCCGGACTCCTGCTCGTACGTGCGGAAATAGCCCAACAGATTGGGGCGCCCGAATTCGTTGTTGAAGGCTGCTCCGCCTATCGGGCCTTCAATCATGATATCCAGCGGCGTTGCAATGCGATCCGGAATACCGTAATCGTCGGCTTCCCAGGGTTCGATCGCATTCTTGAAGCGCAGGTTGGACACCGTAAAACCAGTCAGGCCTGCCTTGGGCTTCGAACCACGCCCTGTCGCCCCCTCGTCCCGTATCTCGCCGCCCGCCCCGGTGGCCGCGCCTGGAAACGGCGCAATGGCGGTGGGATGGTTGTGGGTTTCCACTTTCATCAGGGTGTGCATGGTGGCAGCATGACGTGCATAAACCGATTCTGCGCCGGGCTTGCCAGCGTGAAACACCGTGGCTTCTCCGCCCTGCATGATGGCGGCGTTATCGGAGTAAGCCACCACGGTCCCTTCGGGCTGCGCAGCGTGCGTTGCGCGTATCATGCCGAACAGGGTTTCTTGTTGCGGTTGCCCGTCTATCACCCAGCTCGCATTGAAAATCTTGTGACGGCAGTGTTCGCTATTGGCTTGCGCGAACATCATCAACTCCACATCGGTGGGGTTGCGGCCAAGTTGGCTGAATGCTTCCTGCAGGTATTGAACTTCGTCGTCCGACAATGCCAACCCCAGTTCTTGGTTGGCCGCATCCAGCGCGCCGCGGCCTTTCCCCATGACATCCACCGTCTGGATGGGCTTGCCCGGCAACGAGGCGAACAGCGCCTGTCCATCGAAGGATGCATCCACCACAGATTCGGTCATGCGGTCATGCAGACAGCCGGCAATGGCCGCCAGATGGCCTTCATCCAGCGTGCGCGCACCCAGCAGGCCGCGCGCAGGTGTGATGTGATAGCGAATGCCGCGCTCGATGCGCCGCACCCCCTCGAAGCCGCAGTTGTGGGCGATGTCGGTCGCCTTGCTTGCCCAGGGCGATACCGTGCCTAGCCTTGGCACGACGCGCAATACCAGGGTGTGCTTTCCCGCCTTAGGCTCAACGGCGCCGCCACCCGTACCATAGTCCAGCAACTGACCCAGGCGCGCCAACGCGTCCTGGGACAGATCGGCTTCCATCCAGACGTAGTGCTCGTAATGGGCGCAGATGTCACCCACGGGCAAGCCCAGGGCCTCGAACCGCTGCAACAGACGCTCGCGGCGGAATGGGGAAAGAACGGAAGAACCGGGAAAATACTGGATGGAAGTCACGGCAGACGCAGGCAAGAGGAAAGGCAAAAGGAGATGTCTTGCGTCATTTTACCTGTTTGCCGGCATCCATCGTCGGACGGCCAGGGCTGCTATGAAGCCGGTGGGTAAATGACTTCCAGGATATCCAGTTCATCCATGCCCGCGGGCGTGCGCAACGTCACGGTATCCCCCTCGCGCGCCTTGAGCAGCGCGCGCGCAACCGGCGAAATCCAGCTGATCCGCCCTTGCAGCGGCTCGGCTTCATCCACGCCGACAATGGTCACGCGGAACGTTTCGCCCGCTTTGTCCGAATACACGACTGTGGCGCCAAAGAATACTTGGTCGCGATTGGGTTGCGCCGCGGGATCGACCACCTCGGCACGCTCCAGCCGCTTGGTCAGAAACCGCATGCGCCTGTCGATTTCGCGCAAGCGTTTCTTGCCATACAGATAATCGCCGTTCTCGGACCGATCGCCATTGGAAGCAGCCCACGATACGACCTGCACGACCTCGGGGCGCTCGACATTCATCAGATGCGCCAGCTCGGCGCGCAATCTGTCATAGCCCTGGCGGGTCATATAGTTTTTGGTGCCAGCCGGCAACGCGATGGACTCAGGCAACTGGTCATCGTCATCGTCGTTGTCGGATTCCTTTACAAAAGCCTTGTTCATATTTGTCGACAATACAAAACATCGAAACCGCCCGCCGGCGGCGTCATCATATCCAATCGTGCCAGACGGGGGTCAACCCTGCCGGCAGGGGTGGCAATCCGCCCAGATCCATTTTGCCTTCACTCGGGCTATGAAAATCGGAGCCACAGGATGCCAGAAAACCGTAGCGTTTGGCGACCCTGGCGTACTCGACATACTGCACGGGCGCGTGGCTGCCGGTGACAACCTCAATGGCCTCGCCTCCCAGATCCTTGAAGACCTCGAACAGCGCATCAAACTGCGCGGGCGTATAGTGATAGCGTCCCGGGTGCGCAATGACGGCACGTCCGCCGGCGCCTTTGATCCATCCAATGGCCGCTTCCAGGCTGGCCCATTGCGTGGGCACATAGCCTGGCTTGCCGTCAGCCAGGTAGCGGTCAAAGACCTCCTGCATGGTGCTGCAATCACCGCGCTGCACCAGAAACCGGGCAAAATGCGTTCGGCTGACCAGCGATGGATTTCCCGCAAACGCCAAAGCGCCCTCGAACGTATCCGGAATACCCAGCGCTTCAAGCCTATCGGCCATTCTGCGGGCACGGATGCCTCTATCGTCCCGCATGGCAGCCAGCCCGGCCGCCAGCGCGTCGTCGCATTCATCCAGATGCAGCCCCACGACGTGCAGCGTGCGTCCGCACCACGTCACGGATATCTCAACCCCGCTGACATACCGCATGCCGAGTGCCGACGCAGCCTCCCGGGCGGCAGGCTGGCCCATCAGTTCGTCATGATCAGTCAGTGCCCACAAAACCACGCCGTTAGCATGCGCGCGCCGTGCCACCTCTGCTGGAGGCAGCACGCCGTCGGACATGGTTGAATGACAATGCAGATCGGCCTTCACATGAACTCCCCGCGCGCAATGCCCGTATAGGCCAATTCAGTGTACCGCCTATCAGCCAAGCAAGAAACGGACAACAGGCGCAATCTCCTTGTCTGTGCGCAGCGTAGGCGCGTGGCCCACGCCAGCCACATTATGCAGACTTGCACCCGGGTTGCGTCGCAACATCTCCGCCGCCGCATCAGCCGTAAGCAAATCGGACAGCTCGCCGCGCAGAATCAACAATGGAGCATGGATGCTTTCATAGGCAGCCCAGAGAATACGCTCGGAAGCCAGCAGCACGGCATCCGTTTGCGCCGCCAGCGGTTCCGCTATGCGCAGATCGTAATGCTTGACCCACTGGCCTGCCTGGCGAACAAACACATGTCTGGTAAGCTCGGCCCATCCCGCATCGTCATGTGGACCAAACCCCGCCGAAATCGTGCGGACATAATCCACAGCCTGTTCAAAGCGCTCAAAAGCCATGGGCTGGCCCACATATTCACCGATGCGCGACAGCCCCGGCCCATTGAGCGCGGGACCAATATCGTTCAGCACCATCTTGCCCAGGACCAGCGTATCGTCGGGCGGCAGGCCCGCATCGCCGCGAGCAGGCCGAGCCGCCGCGGACATGGCCAATGCACCGGCCAGCCCCATGCCGATCAGGCCGCCCATGGACGTGCCCACCCAGTCGAGCGTGGCCGGCCTCAGGCGCGCTATCAGCGTCAACATGTCGGACACATATTGCGGCACCACATAACCGGCAGGGTTTACCAGCCAGTCGGAACGGCCCCGGCCAACCACATCGGGGCATACTACGCGATACGAGCCAGCCAGTCGCCGGGCCAGCGCGTCGAAGTCGCGTCCCGTGCGCGTAAGCCCATGCACACACAACAATACGCGAGGATTGTCGGCATCTCCCCATTCCCAGTAAGCCATGCGGTGCGTGCCGGCCGGGCTTGCGCACATGACATGGTCCAGCCGGGGTTCGCTTGCGCCACCGGCTTCGCTGTTGCGGACATGGTTCATGCGCCCGGGCTCGGGCGAGGAGGAGCCAGCGGCCAGAGAGGTTGCGGTGATGTCGGTCATGGAGAACTGTGCAAGGACAATGAAAGGCCAAGTATATGCTGCGTGGCTGACCGCGGGCTAAATATGCAGCGCATGGCCCAGCGCGCGCAGTGCCGCCTCCTGTATCGCCTCTCCCAAGGACGGATGGGCATGTATCGTGCCAGCCACATCCTCCAGCCTCGCTCCCATCTCCAGCGACTGCGAGAACGCGGCGGCGAGCTCGGACACATTGCGGCCCACGGCCTGCCATCCGAGAATGAGATGATTGTCGCGGCGCGCCACAACACGCACAAAGCCGCTGGACGACGCCAAGGTCATGGCCCGGCCGTTGGCGGAGAATGGGAACTGGGCGGCAACACAGTCCATCCCCTGTTCCGCAGCCTCCTGCGGAGACAGCCCCGCCACCACGACCTCTGGATCGGTAAAGCACACTGCCGGAATGGACGCCGGCACGAAGCGCCGCGCGTGGCCCGCAATAATCTCGGCCACCATCTCCCCCTGGGCCATGGCGCGATGCGCGAGCATGGGTTCGCCGGTCAGATCGCCGATGGCCCATACCTTGTTCATTGCGGTCCGGCACTGGTCATCCACCCGCACAGCCTTGCCATGCATCTCCAGCGCCAGAGACTCCAGTCCGTAGCCCTGTATGCGCGGGCGCCGGCCAACTGCCACAAGCACCTGATCCACATCAAGCGTTTCCTGTGTCGCGTCTTTGCCGCGAACCAGCAACCCGCCGTCGGCGGACAGGCCTTCCACTGCGCAACTGAGACGCACTTCGATGCCCAGATCCTTGAGCGACTTCGCCACGGGCTTGACCAGCTCTGCATCGTAGGCGGGCAGGATGCGGTCCTGCGCCTCGATAACAGTGACGGCCACGCCCAGCTTTCGATAAGCGACGCCAAGCTCCAGGCCGATGTACCCGGCACCCACGACAGCCAGGGACGCGGGCAGCGCAGACGGGGATAGCGCTTCCGTGGATGAAATCACTTTGCCGTCGAAGGGCAGGAAAGGCAGCTCCACCGGCTCGGATCCGGTTGCCAGCAAAAGATGATCGCATCCGATGCGCAGAGTCCTGCCCCGCCCCTTTACCGGCTCACCGTCGGCCTCGCCCACCGGCGCCATGTGCACTTCCACTGTTTTGCCGTCGAGGATGTGCGCCCTGCCACGCAGCACCTGCACGCCGTTCTTTTTCAGGAGCGCCGCCACGCCGCCCGTCAAGCGCTTGACGATGCCGTTCTTCCAGGCCACTGTCTTGCCGATGTCGATGGTGGGAGCGGCAGCCTCGATACCCAGCAGCGAACGGCCCGCATGACCAGCCGCGTCATGGAATTGCTCCGCGGCATGAATCAATGCCTTGGAGGGAATGCAGCCGATGTTCAAGCAAGTGCCGCCGACCTCGCCGGCCTCGACCAGCGTGGTGGGTATACCCAATTGTCCGGCGCGAATGGCCGCCACATACCCTCCGGGTCCGCCGCCGATAATCAATAATGTCGTACTTTGCATGACCATGCTCACTCCACGAACAACAGGGCCGGGCATTCGAGGCAGTTGCGTATGCGCTGCACGAACTGGGCGGCATCCATACCGTCGACCACTCTGTGATCAAAGGACGAGGACAGGTTCATCATCTTGCGCGCAACGACCGCCCCACCCACTATCATGGGTCGCTCCACAATGCGGTTGACGCCGATGATGGCCACCTCCGGGTAATTGATAACCGGCGTGGAAACGATGCCGCCCAGCGCACCCAGGCTGCTCAAGGTAATCGTTGACCCCGACAGCTCGTCCCGAGCCGCCTTGCCCTGGCGCACGGCCTCGGCAAGTCGTGAAATTTCCGCACCCGCGGCCCATAGATCCAAGGTTTCCGCATGCTGCAGCACCGGCACCATCAGCCCCGACTGCGTCTGTGCCGCAATGCCCATGTGCACGGCGCCATAACGGGTGATCACGCCGGCCTCATCATCGTAGCGCGCGTTCACTTGCGGGAATTCCCGCAGTGCAAGCACCATGGCGCGCGCAAGAAAAGGCAGAAGCGTCAGCTTGCCACGCTCGGCGCCCCATTGTTCATTGAGGCGCGCACGCAAGGTCTCCACCTCTGTGACATCCACTTCCTCCACATAGCTGAAATGGGGAATGCGCCGCTTGGATTCCTGCATCTTCTCGGCAATTTTCCGGCGCAATCCTATGACTTTGATCTGCTCCTCGCCGTCACGCCGCGCATACGCCATGCCGCCGGCAACCGGACTGCCCTTCGCGCTGCGCTCCAGATAACGATCCAGGTCGATATGGGTGATCTGACCCGCCGGTCCGGTGCCTGGCACGAACTGCAGCTCCACGCCCATCTCCCATGCCCGCTTGCGCACGGCAGGCGATGCAAGCGGCCTGCCGCCGTTGGGACGCGCCGGCCCGGCTGGGGTTGCCGTGCGCGCCGCGCCATCGCGATCCTGCTCACGCTCCGCGTCAGTCGTGGCCTGCACGGCCGCCGACGATGGCGTACCGGTATCGGCATCGGCATCGGCAGCCCGCGCCGTCGGCTGCGCCTCGCGCACTGTTGCGTCATCCTGCTTTGGTGCGTCCGCACGCTGCGCACGGGCTTTGGCATGGTGCGCATTGCCTTCGCCTTCCACCTCCAGGTGGATGAGTTCGGCGCCCACGGCCATGATCTCGCCCACCTCGCCGCCAAGCGTCAGCACTTTGCCGTCGACCGGCGAAGGCACCTGCACCGTCGCCTTATCCGTCATGACGTCGGCCAGGACCTGGTCTTCCGCGACGACATCGCCCGGCTTGACATGCCATTCGACCAGCTCGACCTCGGCAATCCCTTCCCCGATGTCAGGCATCTTGATGATATGCACGCCCATGGTCAACGCCCTCCTGCGATTGCGCCGGCCGCGCCGCTGTCGAACCGGCCCGGAGACTCGTCCATGACATGCTTGAAGGCATTGCCTACCCGCTCGGGACTTGGAAAATAAGCCCATTCATGCGCATGTGGATAGGGCGTGTCCCAACCCGCAACCCGTTCTATGGGCGCCTCCAGGTGATAGAAGCAGTGCTCCTGCACGAGCGCCGTGATTTCCGCACCAAAGCCGCTGGTCAGCGTGGCCTCGTGCAGCACCACGCAGCGGCCGGTCTTTCGCACGGAAGCGGTGATCGTATCGATGTCCAGCGGCCAGAGGCTGCGAAGATCGATGATTTCGGCATCGATGCCGGTTTCCCGTGCGGCAACCTCGGCCACGAAGACCATGGTGCCGTATGTAATGACAGTAAGGTCTTTTCCGGGACGAAACACCGATGCGGACTCCAGTGGAATTGCGTAGTGGCCGTCAGGCACATTGCCCAGGGGATGCTTGGACCACGGCACCACAGGTTGATCATGGTGTCCGTCAAAAGGCCCGTTGTAGAGACGCTTGGGCTCCAGGAAAATGACCGGGTCATCACACTCGATCGCGGCAATCAGCAGACCTTTTGCATCGTAGGGATTGGACGGCATGACAGTGCGCAAACCGGTAACGTGCGTGAATAGCGCCTCGGGACTCTGACTGTGCGTTTGTCCGCCGTAGATGCCGCCGCCGCAGGGCATGCGTATGGTCAAGGGCGCGGTGAAATCGCCCGCCGACCGGTAGCGCAGCCTTGCCGCTTCCGACACGATCTGGTCGGTGGCGGGATAAAAGTAATCAGCAAACTGGATCTCCACCACAGGCCTGAGACCATAGGCGCCCATGCCTACCGCGGCGCCCACGATGCCGCCCTCGGAAATCGGCGCATCGAAAACCCGATGCTTGCCATATTTAGCCTGCAAACCCTCGGTGCAACGGAAAACGCCGCCGAAATAGCCGACATCCTGGCCGAAAATCACGACGTTCTCGTCGTTCTCGAGCATGACATCCATGGCCGAACGCAGCGCCTGAATCATGGTCATGGGGTGTGTATTGGCTTTCTTTTGCTGGCTCATGCTACACCCCCGCCTGCTGGCGCTGACGACGCAGATGCCAGGGCATGTCCTTGTAGACATCCTCGAACATCGTCGACACGCTGGACGTGCGCCCATTGGCCAGCGTGCCGTGGCTCTCGGCCTTTTTCTGGGCCGCGATCACCTCCGCCTCGATCTCCTTTTGAGCCTGCTGGTGCTGCTCCTCGGACCATTCGCCACGCAAGATGAGGTGCTGCTTCAGGCGTTCTATGGGGTCGCCCAGCGGAAACCGGGACCAGTCGTCGGCCGGCCGATACTTGGAGGGATCGTCGGAGGTGGAATGCGGACCCGCCCTGTAGCTCACCCATTCGATCAGCGTGGGGCCAAGATTGTTGCGCGCACGTTCGGCCGCCCATTTCGACACCGCGTGCACAGCCAGGAAGTCATTGCCGTCCGCGCGCAGCGAGACGATGCCTGTTCCCGTTCCGCGCGCCGCGAAAGTCGTGCTTTCCCCCCCGGCAATTGCCTGGAAGGAGGATATGGCCCATTGATTGTTGATCACATTCAGGATGACGGGCGCCTGATAGACATGCGCAAACGTCAATGCCGTCTGGAAGTCGGCCGCGGCCGTGGCGCCATCACCTATCCATGCGGAAGATATCTTGGTGTCACCCTTGATGGCCGATGCCATCGCCCAGCCCACAGCCTGCACAAACTGCGTTGCCAAATTGCCGGAAATCGTGAAGAAGCCATACTCCGGCATGGAATACATGACAGGCAACTGGCGTCCCCTGAGGTGATCCATGTCGTTGGAAAACAGCTGACACATCATATCGACCAGGGGCACATCCTGGGCGATCAGGAGATTCTGCTGGCGATACGACGGGAAACACATATCGCCCTTTTGCAGCACCATGGCCTGCGCCGTGCCGATGGCCTCCTCGCCCAGGCTCTGCATATAGAAAGACATTTTCTTCTGTCGTTGGGCGATCAGCATGCGCGCATCATAGATGCGCGTCTTGATCATCACGCGCAGCCCCTTGCGCAGCAGCTCCGGGTCCAGATCAGGTTCGGCCCAGGCTCCCACGGCCTTGCCGTGCTCATCGAGCACGCGGATGAGGCTGTAGGCCAGATCGGCGCTGTCGGCGACAGAGGTATCGAGAGGGGGTTTGCGGGCCTGGCCAGCGGGCTCGAGCCGCAGATAGGAAAAATCGGTGGCATGGCCGGGACGGCCGGTGGGCTCCGGGACATGGAGCCGCAGTGATTTGTTTTGTCTCATGGTCGCTTTATTGAAAATATCTTGTGGAATTTTCTTTGCTGCTTTCAAAGCCATGCCTTGTGGGCCGGCTTTCCCAGCCTTGTGGGCAGGATGAAACTATCATCGCCTATTCGCGTTCGATGCGCAAGTTGACAGGCGACGCATCCCAGCGCCTGCGGTGCATTTGCCTGGCGCTGCGCACATCCAACCCCTTGGCACTGGAATTTGCGTGGATGGAACCATGCAGGTCGGTGCGCCAGAATACGGCGCCGCTGTCCTCCCAGCGCGCCTGCACCAACGGGCTGGGATGGCCATGCCTGCTCCAGCGCGCCGCTTGGGCAACGGCATGGCGCGCATTCGTAGCCTGAATCAGCGCTTCGCTCGAAGAGGATGCCGAACCGTGATGCGGCGCCATGACCAGATCGGTTGCGGCCAGGCCCTGGCGCACCAGCGCCTGCTCCTGCAGAGCACCAATATCGCCTGTAAGCAGCGCGGCATGGTGCCTGCCTTTGATATGCAGCACGCATCCTCCGTGATTGCGTTCATTGCGCCGCCCCGAGCGTTTGTGCATGGCCTGGTTATCGCGTGCCGGGTGCGCCGGCCAAAGAAACTCAAACCGGACGCCATCCACCGTCCACGCCATGCCGGCCATGCACCGATCCCTGGCAAGCGGCAACGCAAGCGCATCTTCGTGTTTGCCTGGCTGCCGCTGAGCACCCTGCTGCAGCTTGCGCGCCTCCTCGGCCATATGCGCCTCGATGTCGAACGGCGCATAGGATCTCTTTACGGGAAAATTCGCCAGCACGCCGCGCAATCCGCCCGCGTGGTCGATATCCGCATGAGATACCACCAACGTATCCACGCTGCGCACGCCCTGCGCGCGCAGAAACGGCACGATAATCCGGCTGCCGTCCTCGGATTCGGGACTTCGGCGCGCGCCTGTATCGAACAGCAGCGTGTGGCGCGCGGTAAGCACGACAACCGCGCCGGCCTGACCCACATCCAGTGCATGCAGCGCCCAGCCGCCCTCTGGCGGACGCGCGGGCCGCCAGCACAGCGCGGGCACCAGCAGCAACCAGCCCATGCGGCGGAACGGTGCACCATAAGGCATCAGGATGCAGGCCGCGCCCGCCACAGCCAATGCGGTAATCCACCATGGTGCGGCGGCGACCGCAAAGCTGGCGACAGGCAGGCTGGCCAGCCACGCTGTGGGCGCCATGACCGCCTCAAGGCCCAGATGCCCAAGCCAGACCAGGCTCTGAGCCAACCAGCTCAGTCCGGGCACGCAGGCGGCCGCGGCCGCCAACAGCGCCACAGGCGTCACGAACAGGCCGATGACAGGAATCGCATAGGCATTTGCCAGCGGCGAAACCGCTGAAACCTCGTGAAACAGTACGGCCAATATCGGCGTGAGTGCCAATGTCACGCTCAGCTGCAAGCGGGCAGCCGCGACCAGGGACGCACGCAGTCCGACCCAGTACGATGCATGCCGGATATCTTGCGCCGCCAGACCGTTCTCGGCTGAGTTGTGTCTCATTGATATTCCCAGCCACATTCGGCTGGCAAACAGCACCGCCACGGCACCGAACGACAGCCAAAAGCCGCTGGACAGCAAGGCCCACGGGTCCAGCATGACCACCACCGCTGCGGCAAGGCACAGAATGCGCGAACCGCTGATGGGCAGGCGCACACCATAGGCAAGGGCGACAATCGCAAGCATGAAGAACGTGCGCCGGGCCGGCACGCCCCAGCCGGCAAGCAGGCAATACAGCCACGCCACAAGCAGCGCGCTCCACGACGCGGCAAGCCGCGCCGGAACGCGCTCGGCCAGGCCGTGGCGGCCCCAGCGCACACGCCGCCACAACCAAAGCACCGATACGCCTGCCAGCGCAGCCACCATGGTCACATGCGAGCCGCTGATGGAAACGAGATGCGTGATCCCGCTACGATTGAATATCTGCCAGTCGCCTGCCGGCACCGCCGCCTGGTCGCCTATGGCCAGGGCAAGCAGCACCCCGCCATACCGACGGATCTCTATATGGGGCAGCAAAGCTGCCCTCACGTAGTGCCGGGCGCGCTGGGCAACAGTGGGAAGATCAGCCCAAGGTTCGTCGCGCAGCAACTGTGGGCGGCCGCGTACCGTGCCGCTTGCGCGCACGCCTTGCGCAAACAGATGACCCTCATAATCGTATCCTTGCAGATTGCGCGCACCATACACTGGCCGAAGCACAAGCGCCATGCGCCAGACCTCGCCCGGACGCAGAACCGGAAAATCATCGCCGCCTTTACGCGGCGCGCCATAAGGGCCGCGCCAATCTGACGCGCCCCAGGTGACCAGGATGCGCCGGGGCACGCCGTCTGGGTGCGCATGCAGCACATCGGCCTCGAACTGGCGGCGGCCGGCATCCAGCCGGGGCAAGGACGCTATGCGTAACGTCACGCGCGACACCTGGTTCTCGTTGTCTTCCTCGAGCGCATCGCTCAGGCGATATTCAATACGCATGACGGTCAAAGCCAGCCCGATGCAGAACAACCAGCCTGCGAGTACCAGACACCTCGCCCGCCGGACGGGCCACCAGGCCACCAATGCCGTTGGCAGCAGCAAGGCTGCGGCCATCCACGCCAGTTCGCGCGTCTGCGGCATTGCCGGCAGCACGTGCGCCAGCCAGCACCCTCCCACAAGCGCCACCAACGCACAGCGCCCCACCATACCGCTCCCCAAGACCAGAACAGCCCGCCAGCGTAATAGGCCACATGATGGCTGTGCGGTCGAAGCGTCGGAATTTGCCCATATCGGAATATGCGCTGCGGCGGTTTTTTCACCCAATTCAGGGAATTTTTTCTATCTCTGAAGAAGCAAAGGAAAAATATTCCTCATTACATCGCCATGTGAAAATTACTTGCTGTTTTTTGATTTTTTCACAACAAAAAGGGGCAAATTTTCCAGGCCGCATTGCTTAGAATTTTAAGTATCAAAATAGTTTGCGAGCCAACCACCATGCACAGTACAACAGCCTATTCCCACCGCGCGTCCTTGCTGACCGCAATGGCCAGGAAAATAGACCTTGCATGCCAGGGCGCGGCCGACAAGCTTCCCCAGGCCGTGGCGCGCATCCTCTGCGAGCAGGGGTCGGATGCCGTTCTGCTGACTCCCGAGCAATGCAAAGGCAATGACCAGTGCTATACGCGGCATCTGCTGTATGCGGATCCCGCGGGGCGCTATACCGTCGTGGCCATCGTATGGTCGCCTGGCCAGCAGACGCCCGTCCATGCGCATTACACATGGTGCGCCTACCGCGTATTCAGTGGCAGTCTTGAAGAAGACCGTTATCAATGGGATGCCGGCCATGCCTGCGCCCACCACGGCGCAACGGTCGCGCGTGTTGCAGGACAAACAGGGTTCGGCCATGCCGGCATGGACCAAATACACCGGCTACGCAATACATCGGCGCACCCCGCCATTTCCATCCATGTCTACGGCGTTGACGCCGCGCGCGTCTCCACGCATGTCAATCGCCTTGCGCCCGAAGCGCATGAAAGCCAGCGCGAGGCCGAACTGGCCTGATCAGCCCGCGGCACCGCCGCGCAGGACGACAAAAAAAATGGCGGGCCACATCAAGGACTCGCCATTTCTGTTTTCAGCCGCTTTTCAATGCCCGGCGCCTTCAGGCAGCCGGGCGTTTGCTTCCCAGGTGTATCAGGCCCGGCGTCGCCGAACTGCTTCGCCCAAGTTCATCATCAGCCGATTGGCCCACGCAAATATAGACGTGGCGTTGATCAGATCCAGAATTTCCGCGTCGGCAAGGCCCGCATCCCTGAGCGCCGCAATGTCCGAGGCGTTGATATGCTCGGGAGATTCCGTGATTTTGATGGAAAAGGCGACCACGGCCTGCTCTCTTTCCGTTGCGCCGGCTCCATGTGGATCATCAAATACTTGCGCCACAGTATCGTTGCGTTTGGCCATCTGTTCATAGCGCTGTGCATGCACCGAGCAGCAATATACGCAGCCATTGATACGCGAAACAGTCAGTGCACCCAGTTCGCGCTCGGCGCGCGGCAGGCCGCCTGGCGCATACATAATGGTGTTGTAGGCTTCCGATCGCTGGCGCAGTATTTCAGGCTGATGCGCCAACGCCAGATAGTAATCCGACGACTTGGCCTGCGGGTGGCTCATCTCCAACACTTCAATCTGCTCGGGCGTGGCCGTATCGCAATCCACGACGTCCACCCACGCCTTCCAGTCCAGGGTTTCGTTGGTGAACCCATTGTTTTCGATCACAGTTTTCATTTGGATGCCAACTCCTTCATTGCAAGCAACCCAGCAGCAACACGGATCTGATACGAAAGAAACGCAATGAGCTGAGCGAGTGTGACGATATCCGGTGTGGCAACACCTGCGTCGCGCAGCCGCTTGATCTCCTCTGCATCCCCTTCCACCGGTTTGACGATGAGCTTGCGGGCGAAACCCAAGATCACGGTCAAGCGTGTGTCGTTCAAGGACGCCAGGGCATCCGTCTCTATGGCGGCCAACACAGCCTGCTCCACGCCTTGCGCATGCAGGGCCTGTCTGTAATGCGCACTCAACGCGGAGGATTCCGACAATGAGCACGCATAGAGCGCGACAAGCAGCCGTTCGCGCAACGCAAGGCCCCGTGCCGAGGCATCGAAGAATACGTCATAGCTCTTCTGCATGGCTACGGCGACTTTCTCGCGCGCATGGCGCACGTCATACAGTGGATCGGGCGGAACCAGGCCCGTGACGATATCCATGACATCCCCCGCGGCGGCGCCGTGGGTCTGCACGTCATGCAGTTCTTCCTTCAAGGTTTGCACGCTTTATCTCCTCTTTAGTGTGCCGAAAGGCCAATGCCGTCGGATGGCGGCCATGGCCGGACTTGGCGGCGGCAATCCGCACGGGCCGCCGCGCATGCGATACGACCCTGTGCTGACAACGGTCAAATCAGGCAGGAGTCCATTCGTCGCCGAACACCTCGGGCTCGTCATACTTCTCCAGCTGATCAAAATGCGTGTCGATGTTCTCCACAAACAGCAGCGCCGCTATGCCTTTGGCCAGTCTTTCGGCGCCGTCGCTGATCGCGGGGATGTCGCCGGATACGGTTCCATGCGACATGGCTGCGGGATAACAAAGGCAATGGATGCGCGACAGCCCCGGCACGTCATGCCCAGCCTTGGCCTGAAACTCGAAACTGGGTCCAAGGTCGGGCGAAGTCGCAAGCTCTTGATCTTCCTCCCCAGCACCCGGCGTGTAGCGCTCGATCCAAGTGCGCACATGCGGCGCGATTTCCGCATACTCGGGCCGGGTTTCCCAATCGACCATGAACCCGGTTGACAGAATGAGGAAGTCGAAATCGAACGTCTTGCTCGCGGTGTCCACCCGCAGGCGGCCTTCATGTTCGGCAACACGCACTACGGGGCTAGCAAGATTGAAGCTGACGTTTTCATGGCGTGACACGCGTAGCATGCTGCCGCGCGGAGGCGGAACCTGGCTGCGGTTGATGTAATGCCTGATCCGCCACTTCCAGGCGTCCGGCAGTTGCTGGTAGCCATGCGTAAAACCAGCACTGCCTGCGCCCTTGCCTTTGTTTACCCGGGGAATATCGGATCTGCGTATCAGCATGTCCACATGTGCGGCGCCTGCCTCGAGCGCGGTACTGGCCGAATCCATGGCGGACGCGCCCGCGCCCACGACACCAACGCGCAAGCCGCGCAATGTGTCATAGTCCATGGTGTCCGACGAATGCGCCCAATAGCGGCGGGGAATATTCTCCATGAAATCGGGTATATACGGCCCGCCCAGGCCGGCACGGCCCGTCGCCAGTACCAGGCGGCGCGCATGCAACACGCCGGGGCCAGCGGGCGCTTCAAACTCGATGCGTACATGGTCCGCGCGAGGCTGGATGCGCACGACGCGATGCCTGTTGCGAATATCCAGGTCCATCACCCGCCGATACCAACGCAAATACTCCATCCATTGCAATCGAGGTATCTTGTCCAGCGCGTCCCAGGCGTCCAGGCCGAACTGTGCTTCGTACCATGCCCTGAACGTCAATGCCGGCAGCCCCAAGGCCGGCCCCGTCAATTGCTTGGGCGAGCGCAGTGTTTCCATGCGCGCCGTGGTTGCCCACGGCCCCTCGAACCCCTCGGGTGCCGCGTCCAGCAAGACAGCCTGCATGCCCAGGTGCTTCATGCAGGTGCCCGCTGCCAGACCAGCCATGCCCGCGCCGATGATAACGACGTCCTGCAGGCACTCGCCTCCCGCACGGCCCGCTGGCACCCAGCGCTTCGCCGGCAGGTCCAACCATGCCAGGTCCTGCGCCAGCCGCTGTTCCAGCGCGGCCAGCCCGCCGGGCCGGACGCCTGCCTCGGCCTCCTCTCCCCAATCCACCTGTACGGTGAGATTGCCGTCCGCATATCCTGCCCTGTGCATGCTGTTGTCTGAATAAGCCATGTCTTTCGCACTTTCCTTGTCTCGTTCTGCAGTCCGGCATCCGCAAACGGCGTGAAGAAATCCGTCCCGATGCCGTGCCACGTTTTGTCTGCGACAAACTCGTTGACGCTATCTACCCTTGGGCGTAGTCTTTCATGCCAGCCCGCCTCGCAACAAGCGGGTTATATAAAAAGCAACTTTCGTCTGGAACAACACCTCATGCGCTACGACCTTACCGACCTCAAACTCTTTGCAGCGGTTGCCGATGCGGGCAACGTATCGCGAGGTGGCGCAGCCTGTTTTCTCGCCCCCTCCTCGGCCAGCCTGCGCATCAAACAGCTCGAGGAGACCTTGGGCACCCAATTGTTCAAACGCGAAGCGCGCGGCGTGTCGCTAACCCGCGCAGGCCAGATCCTGCTCGAGCACTGCCGCCGCTGCCTGGCCGACCTGGAGCAAATGCATGCCGACCTGGCGCCGTTTGCCAACGGCATCAAGGCGCAGATAACCCTGTTCGCAAACAGCAGCGCCATCGCCACCTTCGTACCTAACGACCTGCGCACCTATCTGCGGGACTACCCCGAAGTGCGCGTGGCCATGGAAGAGCGGCTCAGCCATGAAACCATTGACGCCGTGGTCGGCGGCCGCGCCGACCTTGGCATCGTCACCTGGAATCAAGACCATCCAGATCTCGTCTTTCTGCCATACCGGCTTAACGAGTTGGTCGTGGTCGTGCCGCCTGACGATCCGCTGGCCACCCGGAAATCAGTCACATTCGCCACCTGCCTTGAGCGCCCCTTCATCTGCATGAACAGCGGCACGGCGATATACACCTACATCGTCAACCAGGCCGCCGCACTGCGACGGCATATCGATGTGCGCATACAGGTCAGCAGCTTTTCCTCCATTCTTTCGCTGGTGCGCGCCAACGCAGGCATAGGGCTTGTGCCCCGGCCTGTCTTGCAGACGTTGAATTGCAAGGGCGTGAAACTGATTCCGCTGGATGAAGAGTGGGCCATTCGGCCGCTTACCATCTGCAAGCGGCGCGACGACCGGTACATGACGCCATATGTACAGGCCTTGCTTGACTGCCTCTTGTCGGCGCCCAAGATGGGCTGCAACCCCGAACCTGCTCAGCGCCCCGGCCAGCCAGCCGCGTAACCGGCCACAGCGCGCTGCAGAAAAGCCTTGATGCTTTCCCACGTTCTCTCATTGGAAAGCGCATTGGGGCCCGGCGCGCCGCCGCCTGTAAACAGACGCCCGGTCACCGGATGCCTGTGCGTGATCTGGGTTGTCGGCACATAGGGAAACACGATGGCATGGCCGGCGTCGGGCGTATCCACCCATTGGTAGTCATAAGGGTAGTGATTCGCCCGCAAGGCATCCACGACCATCCGGCTGTAGAGACTGGAAGGCCATGCCGCATCGTCCGTGCCCGACAGCAGGATAATGGGCGCGCGTATGCGCTCCACGGGTATGCGGGCCCGCGCAACCGCTTCCGTATCCCTGAGCGCCGTCCTGATGGAAACCTCGTGCCGCTGGCCCGCATCAAAGGCGGCCCAGCTTGCGGTTCGGTTGTCATTCCAGATGTGGACCAGCGGCTTGCCATCCAGCAGCCATGCCGGGCCATCGCGACCGACAGCAGGGTCACACGCATTCTGGCCCCCATGTACCACAGCACCCGGCACATAGGCCACGACCGCGGATACGTCCTTCGGGTAAATAGAGGCCAGAAGCAGCACCAGCTCGCCGCCACGCGACTGGCCATTCAGGGCGACAAAACCCTTGGCCGGTTTCTGAGTGGCACGTATCCAGTCCAGTCCGCGCTTGAAGTACTCCAGCGGCGTATTGGAAATATAGTCGGACAATCCCGGCGCCTTGAAATAGGCCAGCGCCAGGGCCACGTAGCCGTGCGACGCGTACAGCGCCGCGCGCGGCTCGTTGATGCCGCCACCTGAGCCGTTCAATATCATCACCGCGGGATGAGGCCCCGGCGTGGCGGGCCGGAACAGCGTGCCCACCAGCCCATCTGCCCTCACATCTTCCCGCACAACACCTTGTCCTGCAAAGCGCTGCACCAGCGTGGCCTCGGCGCTGCCCTGGCTCGTTTCGGCAAACAGATGCGTCACCAGGGGTTCCAGCAAATTGTCCGGAAAGACGTTGCTCACCCCGTCACCATCCGGTTTCTGGGACCATATCAGCCCCATTGCCGAAACGCCTTCGTAGTCGCCATCCAGTGGCGCCGTGCTGCCCAGATCGAGCCGTCCCTCTGCATCCGCCTCGAACCGCGCCGTGCTGTGCCAGTCGACGCCATCCGCGCGCCGCGTATGCGCCCGCAGCGTAACCTGGCTGCACGGCGCGAGGCCTTCCAGGCGTATGCGGCGGGGCACGTCGACGAGGTCATCCGCAGGCTGTACTGTCAGACACACTTTGCTCATGACTAGTCCTGCTTGTCGCCGATCTTGGTAACCATCATCGCTACCGTCCGATCGCTGGTCCACGGCACGACTTTCAGGCCCTTGCGCGCAGCCCAGATGTTCTTGTAGTGATACAGCGGAATGATGCCAACATCATCGCGCACCGCAACCGCCGACTCCCGCAAAACGGCCTCGCGCTTCGCGTCGTCGAATTCGGCTGTTGCCTGGCGCAGATAATCATCCACTTTGGCGCTGCTGTAATGGCCCCAGTTGGAGGCGCCCAGACCTTTTTCGGGCGATACCGTGGCCAGGATATTCACCAATGCGTAGCTTGCTTCACCTGTGCCGTTACCCCATGCAATCATGCTCATGGCGTATTCGTTCTTGCGCGCCTGTCCGGCATAGACAGCCCATGGCACAACTTCCACATTGGTTTTCACACCGATACGCGCCCAGAACTGCGCCGCGGCCTGCGCCGTTTGCGGCGCAAGCGGATAGCGGTCCGACGGAACATGCATGGTCATCTGGAACCCATCGGGGAAGCCCGCTTCCTTCAGGAGCGCCTTGGCCTTGGCGGGATCGTAGGGTATATCCTTCAACTCAGGGTTGTAGCCGAACGTTCCCTCCGGCATCCACTGATTTGCCACCGTAACCGTGTCCTGCATAATACGATCGGCAATCGCCTTGCGATTGATCGCCAGCGAAAGCGCCTTGCGCACGCGGACATCGAGCAGCGGGTTCTCCGGAAGCTCCTTTCCGCTATTGTCCTTCAGGAAGGGATTCGGCCCCTTGCGAAAGCTGGGCTGAAGCAACATGACCCGAAGACCGTTATAGGCATACACCGAGACATCTTCCGCTTTCTTGAGCCGCGGCAGATCGGATACAGATACCTTGTCTATGACATCGACATCGCCCGACAGCAAGGCCGCCGTACGCGAAGCGGCGTTGGCAATATAGCGATACACAACCTTTTCCCAGGGTTGCGGACCATCCCAGAAATCATCATTGCGCGTCATGACAACGCGATCGCCAGGGGTGTAGGAAACCAGCTTGTAGGGGCCGGTTCCAACCAGCGCCTTGCCACTGTTGTAGTCCTCGGATTTCGCAGTCTCTCCGACATGCTTGCTCACGATGTGAATGGACGCAAGGTTCAGCGGTAGATTCGGGCTGGGCGTTTTGGTCTTCACAACGATAGTGTCGTCGCCTTTCTGCTCCACACTTTCTATCATGCGCACAAACCCGCCGAATGAGGCCACAGAGCCCGGCACATGGCCAGCGCGCTTGATGGAAAAGACAATGTCCTCAGGACGCAACGGCTGGCCGTCCGTCCATTTCACGCCGGGGCGAAGCTTGAATTCCCATGTATTCGGATCAACAACCTTCCAGCTTTCAGCAAGATCAGGCGTCAGCTCCGTGCCACGCTTTTGCAGCAGCATACTGAAGAAATGCAGGTCTGAGGAACGGTCTCCCGCAAAGTTGTTCAATTGCGGATCAAGCGACGACAGAGGATCGGCAAAGCCTATCGTCAGTGTCTGCGCGCCCGCCTGTGCGCTAAGCGCCAGGGCGCCTGCGGCGAGAATACCTGCCAGTGTTCTTTTCATGTCTCGTCTCCGTTGTTGAATGAATGGATCTGAAAGTGTTGGGTCAGCCTGCTTCCGTCAAATGACAGGCGCTCCAATGGTCTGCGGCCACCTGCCTGAGGGCGGGCGCCTCCGATCTGCAGCGGTCCGTGGCGAAAGGGCATCGTGGATGGAAATGACAGCCCGATGGCGGATTCATAGGACTTGGAATCTCGCCCTTGATTGCGGCAAAGCGCTTGCCGCGGACATCGATGCGCGGCACCTCGGCAAGTAGCGCCTGGGTGTAGGGATGCGTGGGATGCTGAAACAGCTCATGCACTGTAGCGGTCTCCACGACGCGTCCCAGATACATCACCACCACGCGGTCCGACAGATGCTCCACCACACCTAAATCGTGGCTGATAAACAAATACGTCAGGTTCAGCTGTTCGCGTAGATCCATGAACACGTTCAAGACCTGGGCCTGAATCGACACATCCAGCGCGGCAACGGCCTCGTCGCAAACCAGCATGTCCGGATTCACCGCCAGCGCGCGTGCTATGCCTATCCGCTGGCGCTGTCCGCCGCTGAACTGATGCGGATAGCGTCCGCGCAGCGACGGGTCCAGCCCTGCGCGCTCAAGCTGGCTGCATACATAGGCATCGAGATCCTGTGGCGGCACAATGCGATGTATGCGTACAGCCTCGCCCACCGTATCCATGATGCGCCGGCGCGGATTCAGGCTGGCATACGGATCCTGAAATATCATCTGCACCCGCAGGCGCGTACGCCGCGCCTGCTCCGCATCCATGTCCGATACAGATACGCCGTCAATCTCGACGCGGCCCGCGCTCGGGCGGATCAGTCCGGCGGCGATGCGGCCCAGTGTCGACTTGCCACAACCCGACTCGCCCACAAGACCCACGACCTCGCCCGTTCGTATGCTCAGGTCCACATTATTGACAGCGTGTGTCACGCTCTGCGGTTTCGGCGGGCGGATACGACCAAGAATGCGGTCGGCAAGCGAAGGCGCGCGTTCTCCGAAACGGTGGTTAATGCCCCTCAGCGTCAAGAGGTCTGGCGAAGCGCTCATGCCGCCTCCTCGATCAGAATCGGATTGAAGCAGCGCACCCAATGGGATTCGGAGACCGCAGTGCGTTCCGGCATGCGCTCACAGGCCTGCGTGCGATGGGCACAGCGATCGGCAAAGGCGCAGCGATCCGGAAGCGAAAGCAGACTGGGCGTCATGCCAGGTATCTGTTTCAGGCGGGTGCCATGGCGGTTGTTGCTGGGCAGGCTGTTGAGCAGTCCCATCGTGTACGGATGCGTCGTGCGGTCGAGCACATCCGAAACCGAACCATACTCGACGATACGTCCCGCATACATGACGGCGACCTCATCCGCAAGGCCCGCCACCACCGACAGATCGTGCGTTATCCAGATCAGCGAGGTTCCATAGCGCTCCGTCAGATTCTGAATTTCCGACAGGATCTGGCCTTGGATAGTGACATCCAGCGCCGTGGTTGGCTCATCGGCAATAATGACGTCCGGCTGATGCAGCAGCGCAATGGCGATGGCGATGCGTTGGCGCATGCCCCCAGACAGTTGATGCGGGTAGGCCATGAGGCGGTCCTCGGGAGAGGCGATGCCCATCATGCCGATTGTGTCGCGTGCGAGTTCGCGCGCCTGGGCACGGCTCACCTTCTTGTGCGCCAGTACGGTCTCTATCATCTGGGTGTCGATACGCAGCACCGGATTAAGCGTCATCATCGGATCCTGGAAGATCATGGCAATGCGGTTGCCCCGCAGCTTGCGCATTTCTCTTTCCCGCAATTGGCCCAGGTCTCGCCCATTGAACAGGACCTGTCCGCCCACGACGCGGCCAGGCTTGTCGACCAGACCCATGATGGAAAAACCGGTGACCGATTTTCCAGAGCCCGACTCGCCAACCAGCCCCAATATCTTGCCCCGCTCGAGCGTGAAAGACACATTGTTGACAGCGTTCACCGCACCGGCCCGGGTGAAGAACCGGGTCTGCAGGCCGCGTACCTCCAGCAATGGATGATGGCTCATTTCTGCAACCTCGGATTGAATATTTCCCGGAGACGATCGCCCACCAGATTCAGACTGACGATGGTCACCAGCAGGGCTATGCCGGGATAGAAGCTGATCCAATACTCTCCGGAAAGCATGTACTGATAGCCGTTTGCGATCAGCAGCCCCAGCGAGGGTTCCGTGATCGGAACGCCAAGGCCGAGAAAGCTCAGCGTGGCCTCAAGCGTGATGGCGCGCGCCACCTGCAGCGTGCCGATGACGATCAGCGGAGGCAGGCAGTTGGGCAGGATGTGGCGCAGAAGAATCCGCCATTGCGGTATGGCCAGGCAGCGCGCTGCCTCGACGTAGTCGCGCTGTCGCTCAACGAGCGCCTGGGCACGGGCGGTGCGCGCATAATAGGCCCACTCCATGATCACCAATGTCAGGATCACATTGCCTATGCTCTTGCCCAGATACGCCAGAATCATCATGGCCACCAGAATCGAAGGCATGGACAGCAGCAAATCCACCAGCCGCATGATGATCGCATCTGTCCTGCCACCGAAGTACGCCGCAACCAGCCCCAGTACCGTGCCCAGCATCGCCGCCGCCAGCGCGGATCCCACGCCCACCGTCAAGCTGATGCGCAGGCCATACAGAATGGCGGAAAACAGGTCCCTCCCCTGCCCATCCGTGCCCAGCACATACGAAAAGTTATCCATCGCGCTCGGCGTGCCTGGCGCCAAACGTGCGTCCAGTATGCTGATCTGCATCAAATCATACGGATTCTGTGGTGCAAGCCAGGGAGCAAAAATCGCCGCGAGTATCAGCAGCATGGCAACCATCAGGCCAACCACGGCCGTCTTCGATGCAAAGAACCCAATGCGGAACTGGCGCCAGTTGGATTCCAATGTAAAAGGCACGGGTGCCTGTGCCGGCGGCATGGTTGTTGTACTCATGATTCGCCCCCAAGACGCACACGTGGATCAAGCAGGCGATAGAGGATATCGACGATGAGATTCAAAGTGATGAAAAGACAGACAATCACGATCAGGTATCCCACTATGACGGGCCTGTCCAGCGAGTTGATGCTGTCCAGTATCAGTTTGCCCGCGCCTGGCCATGAAAAAATGGATTCCGTAACGACCGCGCCGGCTATCGTTGCGCCCAGCTCCATGCCCAGCACCGTAACCAGCGGAATGAGAATGTTGCGCAGCACATGCACGCACACAATGCGTGACGGCGACAGCCCCTTGGCACGGGCAAACTTGATATAGTCCAGCGGCACGATTTCCCGCACACCGGCGCATGTCAGGCGTATCACCAGCGAAATCTTGAACAGCGCCAGATTCAGCGCGGGCAAAAACATGTGGCGCAGACCATCCCAGGTAAGAAACGACCACTGCATGCCCAGGAACTCGACCGTCTGTCCGCGTCCGCCAGCCGGTAACCAACCGAGTATTACGCTGAAGCACATGATGAACATCAGGCCGACCCAGAAGGTGGGCAGAGAGAAGCCCAGGATGCTGCCCGCCATGACCGCCCTGGAAAAGGGGCTTTCAGGCTTAAGCCCCGCCAGCAGGCCGATGGGAACGCCAAGCACAATCGCCAGAAACAGCGCACCCACGGCCAGCTCCACTGTGGCGGGAAGCCGCATCAGAATTAGCTTGATTGCGGGAATGTTGTATACGAAGCTCGTGCCAAGATCGCCGTGCAGCGCACTGTTGAGGAAAGACAGGTATTGGCGCCAGAGCGGTTGATCCAGGCCGAGCTCCGCAATGATGCGCGCACGCTCCACCTGATCCGCTTCCTGGCCCACCAGGATGGCAACCGGGTCGCCTATGGCGTGAATGCCGATAAAAACAATAATCGTCATCAGCAGGATGACACCTATCGACTGGAACAGCCGCCTTGCAAGCCAACCCGTCATGGCTGCATGCCCTCCTGGCCGCACTCACAGGATGAAATCGTAGGCATGTTTGCTTCCTTGTCTCTCTCGCATTATTGATCGTTGCCGGTTGGTATTCCGGTCTGTGCGAAAGAGTTTGCATGCAAGCGCCCTGCTTCACAAGTTGGATATCGCGCAATCAGCTTTTGTTGAGCGCAAAGGCTCGGAGAGCGCCGCGCCGCAGGGCCAGCCTCAGGCCTGTGGCCGCCCCGCGCCGCTCAGGCGGGGCAGCACTCGGCGAGCGGCCGCGCCTGTGCGCCGTACAACCTCATCGCGCGGCATGCCGCGCAGCGCCGCCAATGCATCGGCGATACCGGCCACCTCGCCAGGCTCGTTCCGCGCGACTGGCCCGCCAGGTTTGCCCAGCCAGGCCGGCGGAATATCCGGCGCATCGGTTTCGAGCACCAGCGATTCCAAGGGCAATTGCGCGGCCAGCCGGCGGATCTGCAGCGCACGCGGGAAGGTCATGGCGCCGCCCATGCCCAGGGCAAAGCCCCGATCTATGAATTGTCTGGCCTGCTGGAAGCTGCCATTGAAGGCATGCGCAATGCCCCCTACCTGCGGATACCGGCGCAAATGCTTGAGGATGTTGTCTTGCGAACGGCGCACGTGCAAAAGCACCGGCAGACCATGGCGTTGAGCCAGATCCAGCTGCGCGATATAAAAATATTCCTGCCGCTCCACCATGCGTGCATCCTTGAGATGCGGCACAAAGAAATCAAGGCCGATTTCTCCGATGGCCACAAAGCGTGGATCGTCCAGCGCGCTTTCGACCGCCGCCTCCAGCGCTTCCATATCGTGATCAGTGGCCTCGGGAACATAGAGCGGGTGCAGGCCCAGCGCGTACACGCCGCCTTTGAACGACCCAGCCAGCCCGCGAACCGTATCGAAGTTGCCACGACAAACGGCGGGAATGACTACGGCGCCGACCCCGCGCATGGCGGCCCGCTCAATGACCGCGCTGCGATCGGCGTCGAATTCGTTGGCATCGAGATGGCAATGCGTGTCTATCAGCATGCGTCGTCCAACTGCCCCTTGACCATGGACAGCCGACGATGCGCAAGCGCCGCCAGCGCCAGGTCATGTGTGACGATAGCAAACCCTGTGCCGAACTCCCGGTTTACCCTTACCAGCAACTCGAACATGGACTCAGCGGTATTCCTGTCCAGATTGCCTGTCGGCTCGTCCGCGAGCACGCAATCGGGTTTCGTGACCAGCGCCCGCGCCAGGGCCACCCGCTGGCGCTCCCCGCCAGAGAGCTGCCCCGGATAGTGGTCGATGCGATGCGCCAACCCCACCTGCTCCAGCACCATCTTGGCCTGTTCTCGCGCCTGCGGCCTGCCGAGGCGACGCACAATGAGCGGCATCGCGACGTTGTCCAATGCGGAAAACTCCGGGAGCAGATGATGGAACTGATACACGAAGCCAAGATGCCGGTTGCGCAATTGGCTGCGCTCCGCCTCGTTCAGACTGCTGGTATCGTCGCCATTGATAAAGACTTTGCCTGATGTCGGCAAGTCAAGCAGGCCCAGCGTATGCAGCAGCGTACTCTTGCCCGACCCAGAGGCGCCCACGATGGCCACCATCTCGCCGCGTTCCACATGCAGGCTGACGTCGCGCAGAACCTCCACCATGTTGCCGCCTTCTGTGTAGGTCTTGACCAGGTGCGTGGCCTGCAAAACGTGATCTCTGGAAGCTTCAATCATGGCGGAGCACCTGTGCCGGTTGCAGACTGGACGCCCGCCAGCTCGGATAAATGGTCGCCAGCAGCGAAAGCACCAGCGAGGTTACAGCGATGATGACGATGTCCATCAATTGCGGATCCGACGGCAGCTCGCTGATGAAATAAACCTGCGCCGGCAGAAAGTGCACACCCAGCAACCGCTCGATGAAGGCAACAATGTCGGCCACATTGAAAGCCAGCAGAATGCCGAACAATACGCCCGCCACTGTTCCGACGATGCCGATCAACGAGCCCTGCACCAGGAATATGCGCGCCACCTCGGCAGGCCTGGCGCCCAGCGTGCGCAGGATGGCAATGTCCGAACGCTTGTCCTTTACCGCCATCACCAGGGAAGACAGCAGATTGAAAGCAGCCACAGCCACGATCAGTGCGAGAATCAGGAACATCATGCGCTTTTCGGTCTGCACCGCGGCAAACCAGCTTCGATTGTTGTCTGTCCAGTCGCGTACTTCCAGGCCCTTGGGCATGGCGGCCTGCAGGTTGCTTGCCACCAGAGGCGCCTTCTGCATGTCGGCAATACGCAGCCTGACGCCCGTTTGCGCGGAATTGCGAAACACCTTGGATGCGTCCTCGAAATTGATGAAAGCCATGGAGGCATCAACTTCGTAATAGCCTGACGAGAATATGCCCGTGACAGTAAATTGCCGCATGCGCGGGGAAAACCCCGCGGGCGAGATGGAGCCTTGCGGCGCCAGCAGCAGCACCGTGTCGCCCACCTTGACGCCTAATGTGTAGGCCAGGTAGTTGCCCAGAACGATGGAATAGCTGTCCGGGGTCAATGTAGACAGCTTGCCAGACGTCATTTGACCCGAGATGTCGGAAACCGCGCCTTCGAGTGGTGGATCTATGCCCCGGATCTGCACACCGTTCAGTTGCTCGCCGCGCATGATCATGCCTTGTCCCGATACGAAAGGCGCCGCGCCCTTGACTTCGGGATTTTCTTCCGCCAGCTTGGCCACCGCCTTCCAGCCGGACAGAATAGCCGAAGGCGGCTGATTGGTGGCGTAGAGCTCGATGTGCGGCAAGACCGACAGCATGCGGTCACGCACCTCCTTCTGGAAGCCGTTCATGACCGACAGCACCACGATCAGCGCCGCCACACCCAGGGCGATGCCCACCATGGAGCTGGCCGCGATGAAAGAGACGAAGCGATCGCCACCGCCGCGTTTGCGTTTTGCCCGCGCCAAGCCGGCATAGCGCGCACCGATCCAGAATTCATATGACATCTTCAAGCCACCGTTTCCCTTTCCACTACAATTCGGGCATGCGTATCGTACTACCTGGCGCCCTGCCCGACCCGGCCGTTGCCGGCGAACTGGCTGCCCACTTGGGGAACAGCGCGCCCACCCTGCTGCAATGGCTGTCGCACGCGCGGTGCACCGCCCATGCCGCCGACACGGCGGCATCCGGCTGCCTGCCGCATGAATTGTGGCTGCTACAGGCCTGCGGCTTCCAACCCGAAGGTGACCAGAATTTTGCCACAGGCCTTGGGCCGCTTCATGCCGGGAAGGCCGGCCACCACGACGATCAACCCATATGGGTTGCCGAGCTGGTGCATGTCGCCCCATCCCGGGATGGGGCGGCGCTGCTTCCCGCGCGCGAACTGGCCATCACACCAGACCAGAGTGTAGCCTTGTTCGAATCCGTGCACGATCGCTTCCTGGAAGACGGATTCCAACTCGAACATATCGATACAGAACATTGGCGCCTCACGCCGCCGGAAGGGTTCACCGCCGCAAGCGCCAGCCCTGCGCTTGTCAGCGTCACCTCTGTCAACGACTGGTGGCCGCAGGCGGCGCAGGCCAGACCATGGCGCAGGCTGGTCAATGAGATACAGATGCTCTGGTTTGCGCATCCGATCAATGCAGCCAGGCAGGAACAGGGCCTGCCCCCCGTCAACAGTCTGTGGCTGTACGGAGGAGCCCGACCTGGCCAGCTCGCAAGCATCCCCGCAGACGACACGCAAATACATGAAAACCTGCTTGAACCCTTGTACAAACAAGACTGGGGAGGCTGGATCACGGCGCTTGCCGCGCTCGAGAACCATGTGTTTGCGCCGCTTGGCACCATGCCGTCCCAACTCATCCTGACTGGACGCGAGCGCAGCGTGTCACTGACTCCCAGCCGCGCGCACCGCTGGCTGGGCCGGTTGCCTGGCCGAAAACAAACATGGAGAACCTGGTGGTCATCCCAAAACTGAGCGTACGAGCCGCAAATCCGGATGCGGCGCGCGCGCTTGAAGCAGCCGGCATCCATCCTCTTCTGTCGCGCCTGTGGGCGGCGCGCGGCGTAAGCAGCCCTGGGGAAGCTCAAATGAGCTGGACGGCGCTGATACCACCGGGGCAACTGACGCATGTGGATCAGGCTGCAGCGCTTTTGGCCGACGCCATCCGCGACCGTAAGCGGCTGCTCATCGTGGCCGACTACGACTGCGACGGGGCAACCGCCTGCGCCGTCGGGCTTCGTGCATTGCGCAACATGGGTGCCGTGGTGGACTATCTGGTGCCCAATCGCTTTGAAACCGGCTACGGCCTGTCGCCGGCAGTGGTGGAGCTGGCCGCGTCGCACCCTTCGGGCAAGCCCGATATTCTGGTGACGGTCGACAACGGCATCGCGAGCCTGGACGGCGTGGAGGCTGCCCATGCGGCAGGCATGCAGGTGCTGGTGACCGACCATCATCTTCCCGGCGATGTCCTGCCGCGGGCGCTGGCCATCGTCAACCCCAACCAGCCTGGCTGCGGCTTTCCTTCCAAGAATCTGGCCGGCGTGGGTGTTATTTTCTATCTCATGCTGGCACTGCGGGCCACGTTGCGCCGCCGCGGTGTCTATCCCGCAGATGGAGGCCCACGCCTGGATCAACTTGCCGATCTTGTGGCGCTGGGCACGGTGGCCGATGTGGTCAAGCTGGACAGCAACAACCGACTGCTGGTAAGCCAGGGGCTGCAAAAAATGCGCAATGGGCGCATGCAGGCCGGCATACGTGCCCTGTTCGCCGTGGCTGGCCGCGAACCCAGGCAGGCCAGCGGCTTTGATCTCGGCTTTGCGCTCGGACCGCGCATCAACGCCGCTGGACGCCTTGCCGACATGAGCATCGGCATAGAATGCCTGACCACCGACGACGAAGCGCGCGCCCTGGAGCTGGCGCGCCAGCTTGATGCCATGAACCAGGAGCGCCGGGGCATCGAAAACACCATGCGCGAAGAGGCCCTGGCGGCGCTCGCGGCATCGCCGCAGCCCGAGGGGCGCGCGACAGTGTGCGTCTATCATCCGGAGTGGCATCAGGGCGTCGTAGGCCTGGTTGCATCGCGCCTGAAAGAAGCCTACTGGCGCCCCACGCTGGCTTTTGCGCGCTCGGACAGCGGCGAGCTGCGCGGCTCGGGCCGCTCCATACCCGATGTTCATTTGCGCGACGTGCTGGACCTTGTTTCCAAGCGGCACCCCGGTGTTATTCTGAAATTCGGCGGGCACGCCATGGCAGCCGGCCTGACGCTGCGCGAGGAAGCCTACAGCGTGTTCTCACAGGGTTTTGACGCGGCAGTCGCCGAACTGACGGGCCGAACGACTTTCGAACCCGTCATCGAAACCGATGGTTCACTGGAAACCGGCTATGCCAACGCCGATGTCGCTGGCCTGTTGCAGCGCCAGGTATGGGGTGCGGGATTTCCGGCTCCGGTGTTTCGCGACACGTTTTTGGTGCGCCAGCAGCGGCTGCTCAAAGACAAGCACCTGAAGCTCAGCCTGGAGCGTGGACACCAGCGCTTTGACGCCATCTGGTTCAACCACGCCGAAATGCTGCCCGAGTTCGTCGACGTGGCATACCGTCTGGATCAGAACATCTGGAACGGCCGCGTCTCCGCGCAGCTTATCGTGGAGTACGCCTGCGGCGACACAGCGTGATGCGTGCGGTTCAGGCCGTATCCTGGTTCCCGGCGCATCCGTCGCCACCGCCACGCGCCATCATTTCCTGCGCATTGCGGCCGATTTCTTCGGGCGTCAGGTCTTGCACATGCGTGGCCAGCGACCAGCGATGGCCGAATGGATCTTCCACCACGCCATAGCGATCTCCCCAGAACATATCCTCAACAGGCATAACGACCGTTGCGCCCGCCGCAATGGCTTGCTCCGTTGCCGCGTCGACATCCTGAACATATAGATGCAATGAAACGGGCGAACCCTTCAGCATTTTCGGACCCCGCGCATTCCACTCCGGCACCTCGTCCATCAAGAAGATGGCCGAATCACCTATACGCAGGTATGCGTGCGCGATCTTTCCAGGCATGAGTTCCAGGCGGCTTTTCTCAACCGCGCCGAACGCCTTCTTATAGAACGCTATTGCGTCGGCGGCGCCAGCGCACACCAGATGAGGCGTTACGGTAGCCATATCCGGCGGGATGGGCGACACCCCGCCGTGCCCCGCCTTCTGTGCGCCGGCATTGTCTTGTTTGTTTTCCATGGACTGTCTCCTATTGGAAATGACGGACGGGCGGATGCCGGCCGTGCTGGCGGCAACACCGCTTGCGTGTCGCCATGCGGCGCAATGTATCATCAGTTAGTCCTAAAAAACAACTAACAACTTGTAAAAAAGGAGTAATATTGCTGCATGAACTCATCCGATGCACTCAACAAACGCTGTTATGCCGACTGCTGCGCAGCCGCCCATGCGCTGGACCTGGTCGGCGAACGCTGGGCCTTGCTCATTGTTCGCGAACTGCTGCTCGGGCCCAAACGCTTTGGCGAACTGCGCTCGGATTTGCCTGGTATCAGCGCCAATGTGCTCACGCAGCGCCTCAACGAACTGGAATCGGCGCAGGTGCTCCAACGATGCAAACTGCCCCGCCCCGCAAGTGTGCATGTATATGCGCTCACCGACTGGGGCATGGAACTCGAGTCCATCGTGCTCCAGCTTGCCCGATGGGGTGCACGCTCTTGGGCATATCAGCGCGGCGCGGCACTGGGTCCTGATGCGCTCATACTGTCGCTCAAGGCCATGTTCAACCAGACAGCCGCGGGGAGAAAGGCGCTTGCGGTGGATCTTACGGTAGCGGGGCGTCTGTTTCGCGTGCAGGTTGCAAAAACCCGCTTCAATGCCATTCGCCTGAACGAGACGACGATGCAAACCACAGCGCCTGCGCCAGCGCCTCGGGCTCTGCCCGATGCGGCTGCGCAGGCGGATTCAGCCACGTTTCTTGCGCTTGCCTTCGGCGGCCTTCATCCCGACGACGCGGTCCGGGCAGGACGGCTCCGATACCAGGGCAGCCTGCCCGCACTGCAGCGGTTTCTGTCTCTGTTCAGCCTGCCTTCGCGGTATCAGCCACCGCCGGCTTCCCTTGCGTCCCCCGCGCCATGAGCTGCCTTACGCGAATCGGCACGGCGGCACACGGGGAAAATTGCCTATTGGTCCGCAAAAGGCGCCACGAGCTCTCCGGCAATATCGGCATAGGCCTCGTCAACCAGCAATGTCTGCACATTCAGGCTGGTACGCACAGGGCCTGGATACATCGTGCTGAATGCACCGCCTTGCATCACATGCGGAATGTCATAAGCCTGCATCAAGGCAACAATGACGGCCGCCTCGGATTCCGTCCTGGGCGAATAGATTGGTATCATAGTTATTTCCCCCGCATGCGCGCATTCGCGCGCCGTCGCACTACCTTCACCCTGTTGTACACCAACTTGCCATCCGGAGCTATCCCTTAAATGGCCGTATTCAATATTCAGCCCATTGTTTCCGCCCTCAACGACATTCGCCAGGACTGGCGGACCATGCAGCATCGTTCGCGCGAGCCGGGGGGCCGCGAGTTTCCCTCGCCAGACGCCATTGCCCGCATCATCGACGATCTGAAGGGCATTATTTTTCCCATGCGCCTGGGGCCTCTCGATCTGCGTCAGGAAAGCGAAGACTTCTATATCGGCCACACGCTCGACTCCACGCTGCATGCGCTGGTGCGCCAGGTCAGGCTCGAACTGCATTATCAGATGCGAGCCAATTGCGCCACCGAAGCCCAGATCGACAGTCGCGCCACCGAAGCGGTACAGGCCTTCGCCAACTGCCTTCCCGACATACGCAGGCAGCTCGATCTCGATGTGCTCGCCGCCTATCAGGGCGACCCGGCCGCGCGCAGCGTGGACGAAGTCCTGCTCTGCTATCCGGGGGTGTTGGCCATGATCCATCACCGCATCGCGCATCAGTTCTATAAGCTCGAACTGCCCCTGCTTGCGCGCATGTCATCCGAAATTGCGCATTCCAAGACAGGCATCGACATACACCCTGGCGCCACCATAGGATCCAGCTTCTTCATCGATCACGGAACCGGCGTGGTCATAGGCGAAACAGCCATCATCGGCGAGCGCGTGCGCATCTATCAGCACGTAACCCTAGGCGCCAAGCGCTTCCCGCTCGATGCGAATGGCAAACTCGAGAAAGGCCTGCCCCGCCACCCCATCGTGGAGGACGACGTGGTCATCTATGCCGGTGCAACCATACTGGGCCGGGTCACGCTGGGACGCGGCTGCACCATAGGCGGCAATGTATGGCTTATTGACGATGTGCCGCCCGGCAGTCATGTCACCCAAGCTGCTTTCCAGGGTACACGCACCTGCGATCCCGCCGAGGAAGGCGCCGTCGAAAAGTCCTGACAGCGGCCCCGGGAGCGACCGGTTGCCAGCGCCTGGGCGCGGCTTAATGGCAATCGGGCACTTCCTGGTCCAGATAGACCTCGAAGGCGATGTCCCGCACCCGCGTCTCGTTCAGCTCGTCCAGGTAGTGTTTGCCGCGCCAACCGCGCGTCAGTGAATGCAGCGCGGCGACCGCCTTCGCGTTGTCCCTGGACGCCACGAATACCAGATCCCTCTTCGGCCCTGGCGGCAGCGTCGCGGAAAACTTCTTCCACTCGGGATACGCAAGCAGCGTGTTCAGCATATAGGCGTCATGCACCGCCGCATCGCAGCCACCTGTTCTGAGCGCAAGTAAGGAATCGGCAGGCGCGCGCTTGACCAACTCCACCGCGCCATATTGCGAAGCGATGTGGCCGGTGTACAGGCCGCCCTCCGACAGACACACCGTCCGGCCTTTCAGTTGCTCCCAAGACTTGATATCCGTGTCCGACCGCATAATGGCCATGGGCCTGGCCACATAGCCGGTGGGAACGATGGCCATGCCCGCGTCGGACAAGGCCTGCTGCCGGCCAGAACTCAATGGCAGCAGCGCGATGTCCACCTCGCCCTTGGCGATATCAGCCGGCACGCTGCCGGCGGATATCCGCCTGGCATCCACCTCTTTGGCACCCAGCTTTTCTGCCAGTTGTGCCGCAAGGGTTTCGTCGGGCGACTCCGGCGTGCGCGGCTTTGCGCCTGGCACGAACGGCGGCACCACATAATTGAGTCCCACAGCCAGCGGCGTGGCCTGCGCCTCCGGCTCACTGGTCCACAGCAGTCCGACGCTCGCCAGCACCAGCGCAGCGCAGCCGAACACACTGAACATCCGTTTCATGACAGGCCTTCTTTTTTCACGACCGCCGCTATACGTATTGATAGCGCAATACCCGCCGCTTCAGGTTCTCGAGTATGACCTGGTCGATCAGCGTGGCAAGAATGGCGATGGTGAGAATGTTGCCCATCACGCCCATCATGTCCGCTGTTTCGCCCGAATACGCCAGGGTGCGGCCAAGCCCCTGGCCGAAACCGATCAACATCTCCGCGGAAATCAGTGCCCGCCATGCGTTGCCGAAGGCAAGCTGTGCGCCGGTGATCAGCTCCGGCATCACGGCCGGCAGATAGACGCGCTTGAGCATGTCCCAGCGGCTCGCTCCCATGACCTTGGCTGCAGAGACATGTACATTGAGCACACTTTCCGTGGCGTTCATCACCGACAGCGCCGCCGGGAAGAATGCCGCCAAGGCCACGACCACGATGATGGGCAGGTTGCCAAAGCCCATCATGATCAGAAACAATGGAACCCAGGCAATCGACGGAATCGATTGCAGGATGATGATGGCCGATTTCAGCACTTCCCGGAAGAAAAACAGGATGCCGCCGATGAGGCCAAAGCCTATTCCGAATACCAGCGCGGCCACGTATCCCAACCCAAGGCGCCCCAGGCTGCCGCTCAGCGCCGCGCGGAAATCCGATGTCTGCACGTCATTGAAGAGCCGCACAAAAACGCCAGGCACATCCGGCATCAGAAAATCAGGCAGCATCCACGCCGCCACCTGCCAGAACAGCAGAATGACCACGACGGCCAGGAACATGGCCAATTTTTTACTACCGGACGAAAGATGTTTCTGGGTGCTCATCAAAAATCAAAACAAAATGGCCGCGAGCTGCGTGCCTTGCAAATCGATGGGCCGCTGCGCCTGCGCGGCCCGTGAAATGACGTCCGCCGGCTGGCTTCTGGTGAGCCGGACGGCGGTTCTATGTCTTACAGCTTGCGCGCGTGCTGCCATGACAGGTCGACGATGCTGCCAACGTCGAACGGTTCGCCATCACGCGTTTTCAAGGACCCTTGGGCTTGCATGATGTCCGCGATTTCCTGCATGCGGGCAAGGTCCTTTTCCGTCAGCGCGGCGCTGAACGTCTGGCTTTCAATGGCGCCCTGCACGACCTGCTCGCGGGGCAGTTCACCTTTGTTCATGGTCTTGAGCGTAGGCTCGGCGATGAAATAGCTGGCAATGAGCTTGGCCGAGTCAGCCGGCTTGTTCTTGAGCATATCAATGGCTTCGCGCTGGGCATCCAGGTAGTTCCATACGACGTCCTTGCGCTCCTTGAGCACTTTGCCCGAGGTAATGACCACCATGCAAGGGAAGGGCCAGACGTCGCCGATCTCGTAGATTTGCTTTACGGGTGCGATCAGCTGCGCAATCGTCGCCTGCGGCTCAAACAGGAAAGCGGCGTCCACGCGCTTGCCGACCAACGACTGCACGGCGATCTGCGGGCTTACACCCATAATGTTCACATCGTTAGGCGTCAGGCCCGCGTTCTTGAGCACCACGCCCTTGAGCACCGTGTCAGCCGTGCTGCCCTGCTTCTGCGAAGCCAGCGTGTGGCCTTTCAGATCGGCCACGTTGCTGATGCCGGCATCCTCACGCACCACCAACGCATGGTAGCCCTGTTGGGCGCCGCCCACTACTTTGAGGTCGGCGCCGCGCGAGGACCATGAAGCCGCATTGGTAAACCCCAGCACACCGAGATCGAGTTGGCCGCCGACGATGGCCTTGATCAGATCGGTACCCGACTTGAATTCCACCAGTTCCACATCCAGTCCATGCTTTTTGTAGAACCCCGCCTCGTAGCCGACAATAGCCTGCGCATCATCCATCACTCGCTGGTATCCCACGCGCAGCTTCTCCGCCGCAAACGATGTGGTGGCAAAGGCAAATGCCGCGAGCGCGGGCACCAGTAGACGTGATAGCTTCATAAAATTACTCCATGCGGCCCGCCATACCGTCACGGCATCGGGCAAGATCGCCCTTGCGGGCCCAGTGTTGTCGATAATCTTTTTCGTTGGACGCGGTCAGGCGGCAAGCACCTCTTGCTCGCGCGCAGCGGTCCTGAGCGAACCGACGGCATGCGCGTCGTCGCCTGACTCGGCATGAATGCCCAGCAAACCCAGGATTTCACGGCGCATCGGCGCGAACTCCGACAAATCGTGGGTTTTTTCATGGTGCGCCAGGTTGAACTCCTTGAGCACCGTCGCGGGCCTTGCACTGAATACGAGGATGCGGTCGGCCAGAAACAGGGCTTCGTCCACATCGTGCGTCACCAGCAGCACTGTCGGCCCGGCTTCGCGTATCAGCTGCCGCAGCGCATCCTGGAGCGTCATCCGCGTCAAGGCGTCCAGCGCGCCAAAAGGTTCGTCCAGCAGCAGTGCCTTGGGATGTGAAATAAAGGCGCGGGCCAGCGCCGCGCGCTGGCGCATGCCACCCGATACCTGATGGGGAAAATAGTCTTCGAATCCTTTCAGATTCACTTTCTCCAGCCAGGCGACTGCCTGCTTGCGGGCTTCTTTTTTATCCTGCTTCTGAAACTCCAGCGCCAGCGCAACATTTTCGGCGAGGGTCAGCCATGGATACAGTGCATTCTCCTGGAACATAAGCGTGCGCTCGGGATGGGCGCTGCGGACCTCTTGTCCGTCCGCAAGCAGCTGCCCCGCGCTGGGCTGTTCCAGTCCGGCCGCAATATGCAAAAGCGTGGATTTTCCGCAACCCGACGGGCCAACGAGCGCCACCAGTTCGCCATCATCGATATCCCGGGAAAATTCCTTGATAACCTGCAAGCCCGAAAATTGCTTTTCTATATTCTTGAAAGAGAGTTTCATACCAGACCGATTAACCAATTGGTTATATCGAAATGTACTTCGGCGGCCTAATAGCTCACAAGAATTTTTATTCTCTTTGCTTATAAGTTATGGATATAAACATTGGGGCGCGGGTTTTTCAGCGATTTTGTTCTTTGTTCGGGTGTTTTGTGTTCGGGTGTTTTTTCGGGTTCTTAAGGCGGCCCGGCAGTACGGGCATATGGCGGACTCGTTCGCGCGGTCCTCTTCGAGGACTTCCCGCCCCTGGCGCCCGTCTCCAGGGCCGGACGCGAACTCGCTGCGCTCGGACAGCGCGTCCTCTTCTCCCTGGAGACGGACGCCAGAAACGGCGCGCTCAAAATCGTCCGCCATATGCCCGTACTGCCGGACCTCACGAAGGGTTGCCAGAATTCGCGATTGGTTGAATGCGTCGGATGACGGCTTGCTGAGTCGGTGGAATACGCGCTTTCACCCCAGACTATTTCTTTCCGGGCGGTACGAATTTCTCGGGCCTGTCCATGCCGTGATATTCCACATTGGGCATCATGTCCACCCCTATCGCCATACGGTTCGACATATTAAAGAAGCCCACTGTATCCGCCAGATCGAAAATATCTTCGCTCGACAGTCCCGCCTCGCGCAGCTTTTCCCTGTCCGCCTCAATGACCTGCTCCGGCGATTTGGTCAGCTTCCATGCAAAATCCAGCATCGCCCGCTGCCGGCTGTCGAGCGGCGCGACGCGGTAGTTCATCACCATCATCTCGCCCAGTTGCGGATCGCCTGACAATGAACGCACCGCCTGGCCATGCGCCACCAAGCAGTAATAGCAGTGATTTGCGCTGGACACCACCACCGCCACCATCTCCCGCTCCAACTTGCTCAAGCCGGAAGGCGCCAGCATCAGTTCGTTGTACATCGCCATGAAATTGCGCAGCTTGTTCGGACGCAGGCTGTAGGCCGACAAGACGTTCGGAACAAAACCCAGTTTGTCCACGCACTTCTGGAACACGATCTGCAAGTCTTCGTCCAGCGTGGCGGGATCGGCGGCGCCCAGGGACGACACGTAATCGGGTTGCGGCATGCATGCCTCCTTCTTCTCTGCTTGGTATCATGATTGTCGAAAACAGCGCAGTTCACTTTAACACCTCGCAGCGCGCGCGCCGGCCGCGCCTCAAGAGGCAATGTCGGCGAGCCGGCCGCTACGCATGTCGCGCGCTATCGGAGCAACCATGTCCACCTCATTGCCCGGCTTCCAGGGCCCAAGCGCCAGCACCGAGGCTCCCCTCGAGATGCTGGCGGCCTGCCACTACCGCATCCAGCGTCAGTGCGCCACTCTGAGGCGTCTGCGAGAGCACCTGCCGCAGCACGGAAGCGATCAGCAGGCCCGCCAGGCCGCGCGCAACGTGATGCGCTACTTCGACACCGCGGCTGTCCATCATCACGAAGACGAGGAAAAAGACCTCTTTCCCGCCCTGCTCGAAGCCATGGCTGGCTCGGATGCCGTTTGCATACGACAGCTTACCCAAGGTCTGCAGGATGATCACCGCCAGCTCGAGGCCGCCTGGCGCCGCATCCGCCAGCAACTGCTGCAAATCGAAGCCGGCGTTCAAGTGCCGCTATCCGAAAGCGATATCGATGCCTTCATCGAGGCTTATGCGCGCCATATGCGCATCGAGGAGGACGAAGTGTTTCCCATGGCCGAACGCCTTCTGGACGACACCGCTCTGCAGGCCATGGGGCGCAGCATGCGGCTACGTCGCGGCATCACTGACGATCAGATCTGAACAGCAGGCCTTTCACAAGGGGAAACCCTCGGTTTTCCATGCCCCGACACAATGCTATTCTTCCGGCGGGAAGGGACGATGCGCCCACGAGGCGTCAGCGGAACGCCTCTTGCGTCGAAGAAGAACAGGACATTCATGGAAGCATCCAAGGCAGGCGAATTCCTGCAGTTCGCCAACGTCAAAAAAACCTATGACCAGAAGACACTGGTAGTCAAGAATTTCAATCTGGACGTAAAGCAAGGCGAATTCGTGACCCTGCTTGGTCCGTCGGGGTCGGGCAAGACCACCGTACTCATGATGCTGGCCGGGTTCGAAAATGTAACCAGCGGCACCATTACCATGGACGGTCGCCCCATTACCAAGACGGCCCCCTACAAGCGCAACATCGGCATGGTGTTCCAGAACTATGCCCTGTTTCCCCACATGACGGTGGCGGAAAATCTGGCATATCCCCTGACTGTCCGCAAGATGCCGAAGGTGCAAATACGCCAGCGCGTCGATGAATATCTCAAGCTGATCGAACTGAGTCATTTCGGCAACCGTCATCCGGGCCAGTTGTCGGGCGGCCAACGCCAGCGGGTCGCGCTTGCCCGCGCACTGATCTTCGAGCCGACGCTCGTGCTTATGGACGAACCCTTGGGAGCGCTGGACAAGAAGCTGCGCGAGCAGATGCAGTTCGAGATTACGCGCCTGCACAAGCAGCTGGGATTCACTGTCATATACGTCACGCACGATCAGGTCGAGGCGCTTACGATGTCCAGCCGCATCGCTGTATTCAACGAAGGCGTCGTGCAGCAGTATGCCGCGCCCGACGACCTCTACGAACGGCCCGCCAATGCCTTTGTCGCCAACTTCATCGGCGAAAACAATCTTATTTCCGCTCAGGCGCCGATCCTCGAACGCGACGTCGTGCGCAGCAGCCTGCCAGGCGGCACATCCATCACTGCCCAGAATGGCAACTGCCAAGCCGGCGACGCCGAGAGCATCATCTCCGTACGCCCCGAGAAACTTGTCATCCAGGCAGGCGGCCCAGTGCTCGACAACCAGGTCGAGGCTCGTTTCATCACGCGGCATTACGTGGGCGATTTCATTCGCTATTATTTCGAGCTGCCAAGCGGCGGCAAAGTAGCTGTCAAGACTTTGAACGACACGCGCGCGCCGGACCTACGCGATGGACAGACCACCACGCTGGGCTGGCGCACGCGAGATTGTTTTGCGTTCAGGAAAGAACCCTTACCCGTCCAAGGAGAACTGCAGTGAAAACATATACAAGAACGCTTGCATCCGCGCTGGTGCTGGGCATGGCAGCATGGGGAAGCGCGCACGCGGAAGGCAAAACGCTAACCGTGACATCTTTTGGCGGCGCCTACGGTGCAGCGCAGAAGGTGCACCAGATAGACCCCTACATGAAGGAAACCGGCAACAACGTTCTGTTCGAGAACTATACCGGCGGCGTGGCCGAGATCAAGGCGCAGGTGCAGGCAGGCAAGATCCAGTGGGATGTCGTCGACATTGAAACCATAGACTTGGAGCGCGCCTGCTCGGAAGGCCTGCTGGAAGTCATTCCTCGGGACATTCTGCTGCCCGGTGCGGACGGCACGCCGGCCGAGGAAGATTTCATCCCGCAAGCGCTGGAGAACGAATGCGGCGTGGGGGAAATCGTCTGGGCAACGGTCTACGCTTACAACAACAAGACAATAGGCGACAAGAAGCCCTCCACCATCGAAGACCTCTTTGACCTCAAGAAATTCCCCGGCAAACGCGCCCTGCGCAAGCGTCCGCAGGTCAATCTCGAATGGGCGCTCCTGGCAGACGGCGTCAAGCCCGAGGATGTCTACAAAGTGCTCGCGACACCCGAAGGCCAGGCGCGCGCCTTTGCCAAGCTGGATACCATCAAGAACGACATTGTCTGGTTCGACAGCTGGTCGCAGGCGCCTCAACTCCTGAACGATGGCGGCGCCATTATGGTGCAGTCGGCCAATGGCCGCTTCTTTGAAGCCATCAAGAAGGAAGGCAAGCCCTTCACCATGGTATGGGACGGCAACCTGTTCGACCTGGACGCCTGGGGCATTGTCAAGGGAACGCCCAATCTCGAGGAAGCCAAGAAGTTTGTCGCCTTCACCACCAGCACCAAAGCGCTGGCAGGCTTCCAGGATGTCGCTTACGGCCCGCCGCGCCAGTCATCCATGGCATTGGTCGACAAGGCGGTCATCGAGCATCTCCCGAGCTCTCATGTGAAGGAAGGCATCAAGGCCGATGGCATTTTCTGGGCCGATTATGGCGAATCCCTGGGTGAGAAATTCAACGAATGGCTGTTGAAGTAACCGCCGCGGCGGCCGGCGCGCTGTCTCCAACCGAGATCCGCGCCGAGCGGCGGGAGCACAATCGGCGCAGGCGCGTTGCGCTTGCGCTGGTGTTGCCCCTGCTGGTTTTCGTTTTCTTTGCCTTCGTGGCGCCCATCGCCACCATGCTCTATCGGAGCGTGTACAACCCGTCGGTCGCCGAGCTGATTCCAGACAC
Source organism: Allopusillimonas soli (assembly GCF_004153445.1). GTDB lineage: Bacteria > Pseudomonadota > Gammaproteobacteria > Burkholderiales > Burkholderiaceae_B > Allopusillimonas > Allopusillimonas soli. Next base: position 151,788 of record NZ_SDQC01000002.1, on the reverse strand, counting down.
CGTGCATGAGCTCAAACGCTGGAAAGGCGAAGGCGTGCCTGACGACGTCACCTACAAGGCCATGGCGGGCGAGCTGCGTTCGCTGGCCAGGGAACGCAAGGCAGGCATATTGGCCGCGGCTGTCAACCGCATCCAGCCCGGCTCGTCCAGCCTTATCAATTCCAGCGCCCGCAAGATGCGCCGCCTGGATGACACCCAGATTGCCGAACAGGGCGCCGCCACGCTTCACGGCGCCGATCCGCGCTGGGAGCAGACTGGCATGTGGCTGGCCATCAAGCAGGTCGGCCAACCTTTCACCGACACAAATTACCTGACTGCGCTGGATCTTGACCGGGACCGCGACCGCAACATCCACTGGCGCAAGTCCGCGCGCATCTATCTGCAACTGTACGGCCGCACGCTGGGCATAGCGCTGACCATCACTGTGCTGTGCATTCTGCTTGGCTACCCGCTGGCCTATTACCTGGCACATGCGCCCCGACGCGTGGCCGGCGCGCTCATGGTGCTGGTATTGCTGCCATTCTGGACATCCCTGCTCGTGCGGACCACGGCGTGGATAGCGCTGCTGCAGACGCACGGCGTGCTCAATTCCTTCTTTGAGGCGATCGGACTGATCGATGCGCCGCTGGAGATGCTCTACACCCGCATGGCCACCATCATTGCCATGACGCATATTCTGCTGCCCTTCATGATCCTGCCGCTTTACAGCGTCATGAAAAGCATGGATGAAAGCTATGTACGGGCGGCACTATCGCTGGGCAGCCGCCCCTGGTCCGCTTTCATGCGCGTCTATCTGCCATTGACCCTGCCTGGGCTGAGCGCCGGCTCGCTGCTGGTCTTCATTATTTCTGTGGGGTACTACATCACACCCGCACTGGTGGGTGGCACCGACGGCCAGATGATTTCCAACATCATCGCCTTCCACATGCAGCGCTCCAACAACTGGGGCCTGGCTGCGGCGCTCGGCACGCTGCTGCTCGTGCTGATACTGACGCTGTACTGGGTCTACGACCGGCTGGTCGGCGCCCGCAACATCAAGCTGGGATGACGCATCATGCAAGAGGCCTATCCTTCCTACTACACATGGCGCCTGAAACTGGGCGCATGGGCGCTGCGCCTCGGGGCATGGAGCGTCCTGTTCTTTCTTATACTGCCGATACTGGTCATTATTCCGCTGTCATTCAATGCCGAGCCTTTCTTCAGTTTTACGCCAGGCATGCTCAAGCTGGACCCGGCCGCCTATTCCCTCAAGTGGTACGCATCGGTATTCCATAGCCAGAACTGGCTGCTGGCCATACGCAACAGCTTTTTCATCGGCATCTGCGCCACGTTCATCGCCACCACGCTAGGCACAATCGCGGCAGTCGGGCTGGCCAGCGATGCCATGCCGCAGCGTCGCCTGATTACCGCCTTGCTGCTTTCGCCCATGATTGTGCCGCTCATCATCGTGGCGGCGGGCATGTTTTTTTTCTATACGCGTTTCGACCTCGTCGGAACCTACACCGGTATCATCATCGCCCATGCAGCCCTGGGCGTGCCCTTTGTGATCATCACCGTCACGGCCACCCTGACGGGTTTCGACCAGTCGCTGTACCGCGCCGGACTCAGCATGGGTGCATCGCCGTTTCGCGTCTTTCGCGATGTCGTGATGCCCCTGATAAGACCCGGCGTCATTTCAGGCGCCCTTTTCGCCTTTGTAACTTCCTTCGACGAAATCGTGCTCGTGCTGTTCCTCGCCGGTCCGGAGCAAGGCACCATTCCGCGCCAGATGTTCGCAGGCCTGCGCGAGCAGATCAATCCGGCCATTCTGGCCGTGGCAACCCTCTTGATCATCGTGTCCATCGTGCTGCTAGCCACGCTGGAAATGCTGCGCCGGCGCAGCGAACGCATCAGGCTGGGGGAATGAATCACCTTCGGGCGCGGGCCGCCATTATGGCAAACCCCTAAGCAAAACTTTTGACACAAAGTTTCGGTGATGAGTACATTTAGCACGTTGTCGATTTTGCTGTACCCGTTTTGCAAACTCCGACATCCTTAATCACGGAGATACACAATGAAAATTACCCCTTCGCGCATCCTTGGCGCGCTCGGTATGAGCGTTGCACTGGCCTTCTCGTCCAGCGCCATGGCAGATGGCCCCATTATCGTCAAATTCAGCCACGTAGTCGCCGCCAAGACGCCCAAGGGCCAAGGCGCGCTCAAATTCAAGGAAGTGGCCGAGAAGCTGCTGCCCGGCAAGGTCGAGGTTCAAGTATTTCCGAACTCGCAGCTGTTCGGCGACGGCAAGGAAATGGAAGCCCTGCTGCTGGGCGACGTGCAGATGATCGCCCCCTCACTGTCCAAGTTCGACCGCTACACCAAGAAACTGCAGCTGTTCGATCTGCCCTTCCTGTTCGACGACATGGCCGCGGTGGACCGTTTCCAGCAAAGCGACAAGGGCAAGGAACTGCTCAATGCCATGCGCGATCGCGGCTTGCAAGGGTTGGCCTATTGGCACAATGGCCTGAAGGAGCTGTCCACCAACAAGGACAAGCTGCAGCGTCCCGAAGACGTGAAAGGCCTGAAATTCCGCATTCAGTCCTCCGACGTACTTGAAGCCCAATTCCGCGCCCTGGGTGCCAACCCGCAGAAACTGGCCTTCAGCGAAGTCTATCAGGCCCTGCAAACGGGTGTGGTCGATGGCCAGGAAAACACCTGGTCCAACATCTATTCGCAGAAGTTCCACGAGGTCCAGAAGACCATCGCCGAAACCAACCACGGCGTGATCGACTACATGGTCGTCACCAATGCCAAGTGGTGGGATGGCCTGCCTGACGATATCCGCGCCGGCCTTGAAAAAGCCATGGCGGAGGCCACCAAGTACGCCAACGAAGAAGCCGCCAAACTCAACGCCCGCGACAAGCAGCTCATCATCGATGCCAACAAGGCCAAGGTGGTACAGCTGTCCAAGGATGACGTCGCCGCATGGCGCAAGGCCATGGCGCCCGTCTGGAAGAAATTCGAAGACGGCATCGGTCCGGACCTGATCAAGGCTGCTCAGGCATCCAACAACAGCTAGGCAAGCTGCTACACTACCGACCGCCTGCACAGGTGAAAGAGATCTTTTCCGTGCAGGCAATGCAGTACCGTGGGGCCGCCCTATGGGCGGCCTTTATCCGTATCCAGCCTGGAGCATTACCATGAACTTTCGCTGGTTCGAGCGACTGGAAGAGGGGTTGATCGCCCTGCTTCTTGCCGCCATGACCCTCATTACCTTTGGCCAGGTGGTTGCACGCTATATCTTCAACTACAGCTTTACCTGGGCTCTGGAGCTTGCCACCTTCATATTCGGTGGCCTTATTTTCCTGGGGCTTTCCTACGGCGTGCGCATCAGCGCACATATCGGCGTGGACGCGCTGGTCAAGGTCCTGCCTCGCGGCGCGGCCCGTGTCGTAGCCATCGTCGCCTGCCTGCTGTGTCTGGTCTATACCGTCATTGTCTTCTACGGCGCCTGGATCTACGTCGACAAAATGTACATCATCGGCATCCTGGCCCAAGACATGCCCGTTCCCCAGTGGATACCCCGTCTGGTCCTGCCCATAGGCTTCGGCCTGCTGTTCATCCGTTTCGGCGCGGTGCTCCTGGACATGCTGCGTGGCCGGCGCGCCCAGTTGCTGGGCGATGAAGCCGAAGACGCCATGAAGTACGCCAGCGACGACACGTCCGTCATCACTCAGGAACAGAAATGACCACGACCGCTCTCTTCATCATGCTGTTCGTGTTCATGTTCATGGGCACGCCCGTGGCCGTTGCACTCGGCCTGTCTTCCATCCTGACCATTCTTTTCTTCGGCCATGACTCGCTCGCGTCCTTGTCGCTGAAGATGTATGAAACGTCCGAGCATTTCACGCTCATGGCGATCCCCTTCTTCGTGCTGGCCGGCGCCTTCATGACCACCGGCGGCGTCGCCAAGCGCATGATCCGCTTCGCCATCGCCACAGTCGGCCATTTCCACGGCGGCCTGGCCATTGCCTCGGTCATGGCCTGCTGCCTGTTTGCGGCGGTATCCGGATCCTCCCCCGCCACGGTGGTTGCCGTGGGTTCCATCGTCATTGCAGGCATGGTTCGCTCGGGATATCCCCAGTCGTTTGCGGCCGGTGTCATTTGCAACGCCGGCACACTGGGCATACTCATCCCGCCATCCATCGTGCTCGTGGTGTATGGGGCGGCCACCGAGACCTCCGTCGGCGCACTGTTCATGGCCGGCGTCCTGCCCGGCATTCTGCTCGGGCTGCTGCTGATGGTTGCCATCTATATCGTTGCGCGCATCAAGAACTTTCCGCGCCAGCCCCGCGCCTCGCTCAAGGAAGTACTCGCAGCCGGGCGTGATTCGTTCTGGGGCCTGATGCTTATCGTCATCATCCTGGGCGGTATCTATGGCGGCATCTTCACGCCCACCGAGGCAGCCGCGGTATCCGCCGTCTACGCTTTCCTGGTGGCCGTGTTCGTGTACCGCGACATCGGCCTGCGCCAGGTGCCGGAAGTGCTGATCGATGCAGCAAAAGTGACGATCATGCTGATGTTCATCATCGTCAATGCCCTGCTGTTCGCCCATGTGCTCACAACCGAGCGTATCCCGCAGATCATTGCCGAGCATATCATCGCCTGGGACATGGCCGCCTGGCAGTTCCTGATCGTGGTGAACATTCTGTTGCTGATTGCGGGCATGTTCATGGAACCTACCGGCATCATCCTGATTCTGGCGCCCATCCTGTTCCCCATCGCCGTGCAATTGGGCATAGATCCCGTGCACCTGGGCATCATCCTGGTGGTCAATCTGGAGATCGGCATGGTGACGCCGCCCATAGGCCTGAACCTGTTCGTAACGGCGGGCATTACCAAGATGACGATAGGCCAGGTGGTTCGCGCAGCCTCTCCGTGGCTTGCGCTGCTGTTGACCTTCCTGATGCTCATCACTTATGTGCCTGAGATATCCCTGATACTGCCCCAGTTGCTGGGGGGCTGATACCGGACGCCACGGCTCCACCGGCCGGCCTTTTCCCGGCCAGCCACCATGAAAGAGCGCCACGGCGCTCTTTCTTTTTTGCGCTGCAGCGACGGGTTGGCGCCATCATGGGCCGACGCGTTACAATGTGCGGGCTCGCGGGACAAGTACAAAAATCTACTCACACTCTTCCATAACACTTCCCGCATTCATGCCATCGCATACAAGTTCTTCACAGGCCGCCCGGCTGGGCGACTTCACAACCGACCGCCGCGTCGTTCTGCTCATGGCCCTTGCGGTCATTGTCGGTATCGCCGGGGTGGCCTCAGCATGGGTGTTGCTCAAGCTCATCTACCTGTGCACCAACATAGGCTATTACGGCAGGTTTTCATTTGAAGACCTGCCCATCGCCGGTAATACCCTGGGCGTCGGCGCCGTGCTCGTGCCCGTCGTGGGCTGCATCATCATCGGCCTCATGGCACGCTACGGCTCCGATAAAATCCGCGGCCACGGCATCCCCGAAGCCATGGAGGCGATTCTCATCGGCCGCAGCCGTATTCAACCCAAAGTGGCTGTCCTCAAGCCCTTGTCCTCCGCCGTTTCCATCGGTACCGGTGGTCCGTTCGGCGCAGAAGGCCCCATCATCATGACCGGCGGTGCCATAGGCTCGCTGCTCGCCCAGACCATCAATATGAGCTCGGCCGAGCGCAAGACGCTGCTGGTCGCCGGCGCCGCCGCCGGCATGACGGCCATCTTCGCCACGCCCATGGCCGCCATTCTGCTCGCCGTCGAGCTGCTGCTGTTCGAATGGAAGCCACGCAGCTTCCTGCCGGTTACTGTCGCAGCCATCGTCGCCGCCGCCGTGCGCCCACTGATACTGGGTCATGGGCCGATCTTCGCCTACGACGGCAGCTTCACGTTCTCCGCCACCCATCTGGTGGCCTGCGCCGCGGTCGGCATCCTGATGGGCATAGGGTCCGGGATTCTGACCGCGCTGGTCTATGCCGCCGAAGGCCTGTTCGAAAAGCTGCCCATACATTGGATGTGGTGGCCCGCCATTGGCGGCCTGATCGTCGGCGTGGGCGGCCTCATCGAACCGGCGGCCCTGGGCGTGGGATACGACAACATACGCCAGCTTCTGGACGGCAGCCTGATAGGCGGCGCCGCGCTGCTTGTGCTGGTCGTCAAGGTCGTCATCTGGTCCGTAGCGCTGGGTTCGGGCACCTCCGGCGGCGTACTGGCTCCGCTACTGATTTTCGGCGGCGCCCTGGGCACGCTGGCCAGCGGCATTCTGCCGGACGCGGATCCGGGCTTCTGGGCCCTGCTCGGCATGGCGGCCATGATGGGCGGCACCATGCGCTCGCCGCTTACATCCACGCTGTTCGCCCTTGAGCTCACGGGCAATATCAACATGCTCATGCCGTTGCTTACAGCCAGCGCCTTTGCCTATGGCGTCACCGTCCTGCTGCTCAAGCGCTCCATTCTCACGGAGAAACTCGCCCGGCGCGGCCATCACATCACCCGTGAATACCATGTGGACCCTTTCGTGCTCACCCGGGTCAAGAGCCTGATGATTACCGACGTGAAAACGCTGCCCGCCTCCATGACCGTGGAACAGGCCATTGCCCACTTCACGACTGTCGAGCGCCGCCATACGGCTTATCCCGTCGTCGATGAAGACAATGTGGTGATCGGCAAGGTGACCCGCGGCGACAGCCTGGCCTGGACGCTGGAGGAAACCGACGGCACGCAGACGCTCGAAGAGGCATTGTCGGGACGCGACCTTGTGGTTGGTCACCCCGATGACCTGGCCAGCAGGCTGGCCGACCAGATGGCCGTGTCCGGCGTCGGACGCGTGCCCATCGTCGACCCCGACACCGGCAAGCTTCTTGGCCTCATAGGCCGCAAGGATCTGCTGCGCTTGCGCGCGCTGCGTCTGTCCGACGAACAGGAACGCGTCGCCTATTTCCGCCGCAAGACCACTGCAAGACACCGACGCCTGGCCAAACGCATCGCCAAGCGCCGGAAAATGGCGGCATCCTGATACAGCGGCCCGGCAAAGGTTACAATGCCGGGTTAAGCAAAATTCCAACGCCGTTATACAGGAACCCATATGGAAGCCGAACGCCAGAACCAACTCGCTGCCCGCCTGGACGACTATGCAGAGCGCCAGGCCGCCTTGCGGAGGTATCTTTGACTACGATGCAAAAGCACAGCGCCTGCAGGTAGTCAACGCCGAACTCGAAAGCCCCGATGTCTGGAACGATCCCAAGCACGCCCAGGACCTGGGCCGCGAGAAAAAAAGCCTGGACATCGTCGTCGGCACCCTGACCGAGATCGAAGCCGGCGTCAGCGATGCGCGTGAGCTTTTCGAGCTTGCCGCGTCCGATGACGACGACGCCACCCTGGCCGCCATCGAACACGATGCCGATGCCCTGGGAGAACGTCTCGAGGAACTCGAGTTTCGCAGGATGTTTTCCAACCCAGCCGACCCACTCAACTGTTTTGTGGATATCCAGGCCGGAGCCGGGGGCACCGAAGCCCAGGACTGGGCGTCCATGCTGCTGCGTCAGTACCTGCGCTACTGCGAGCACAAAGGCTTCAAGGCCGACGTCATGGAAGAATCCGAAGGCGAGGTGGCGGGCATCAAATCAGCCACCATCAAGATCGAAGGCGATTACGCCTTTGGATTCCTGCGCACCGAAACGGGCGTGCATCGCCTGGTGCGCAAGAGCCCCTTCGACTCCGCCAACGGACGCCACACTTCGTTTGCCAGCATCTTCGTCTATCCGGAAGTCGACGACTCCGTCGAAATCGACATCAATCCGGCTGATCTGCGCATCGATACCTATCGTGCCAGCGGCGCCGGCGGACAGCACATCAACAAGACCGACTCCGCGGTACGCATTACCCACACGCCGACCGGCATCGTGGTGCAATGCCAGAACGATCGCTCGCAGCACAGAAACCGCGCCGAAGCGATGCAAATGCTGCGTTCCAGGCTATACGAGAAGGAAATGCGCGAACGCATGGCCGAGCAGCAGAAAATGGAAGATGCCAAGACCGACGTGGGCTGGGGACATCAGATCCGTTCCTACGTGCTCGATCAAAGCCGCATCAAAGACCTGCGTACGGGCGTCGAAATCTCCAATACACAGAAAGTGCTGGATGGCGACCTCGATCCATTCATTCAAGCCAGCCTCAAACAGGGGGTCTAAATGAGCATCAATACCGTCGCCATTATCACCGGCGCATCGCGCGGCCTGGGCCGGGAAATCGCCCGGCAACTGCTTGCACCGGAAAACTGTGTCATTACCATGGCGCGCAGCCACGACGCCGAGCTGGTGGCAGAAGCCGCCAAGCTGAACGCGAAACTGCAGCCCATACAAAGCGACCTGGCCAATCCCGCCGCGGCCCAGCGCGCCGCCATGCAGATCGCCAATGCCCTGCCCGAGGGCGCGCAGCGCTATCTGCTCATTAACAATGCAGGCATGGTGGACCCTGTCAGCCTCGCTGATGGCCTGGACCAGCCCGCGGCCATCACCGCTGCATTCAGCCTCAATGTAACCAGCGTCATGCTCCTGACAGCCGCTTTCCTGAAAGCCGTCAAGCCGCGCCAGGCCGACAGCCGCATCGTGAATATCTCGTCGGGCGCAGGGCGCAATGCCACCACGGGCTGGGGCGTCTACTGCGCCACCAAGGCGGCGCTTGACCACTACACCAACGTGCTGGCCGCCGAGAATCACGGTGTGCGCGTGGTCTCCCTGGCGCCAGGCGTTGTCGACACCGGCATGCAGCAAGCCATCCGCAGCGCATCGCCGTCCGATTTTCCCAATGTGGACCGCTTCGCCCAGATGCACGACAAGGGCCAGCTCGCTTCGCCGCAAGACACCGCCGCCCGCATACTGCGCTATATCGCGCGCGACGACTTCGGCTCCAAGGTGCTGGACGACATACGCCAATACGACTGAAACCATTTCCGAATGAACGATTCAACATCAGCCCCTCCCGCCACAGACGACAACCACTTGATCGCCGAGCGGCGCGGCAAGCTTGCCCGCCTGCGCGCGGGCGGCGTGGCCTACCCCAATGACTTCAGTCCCGACAGCCGGGCTGCCGATCTGCACGATACCTACGACGCGCTCGACAAAGACCAGCTGCAGCAAGCCGGCAAGCAAGTCCGTATTGCCGGACGCATGATGCTCAAGCGCGTCATGGGCAAGGCCAGCTTTGCAACGATGCAGGACGGATCCGGCCGCATCCAGGTCTTTCTTGATCGCACCAAGCTGGGCGACGAGGCCTATGCCGACTTCAAGACCTGGGATATCGGCGACATTGTGGCGGCGGAAGGCCAGGTGTTCAAGACGAACAAGGGCGAGCTGTCGGTGCATGCCGATTCCGTGCGCCTGCTGTCCAAGTCGCTGCGCCCGCTGCCCGATAAATTCCACGGCCTGGCGGACCAGGAAATGCGGTATCGGCAGCGGTATGTCGACCTCATCATGACCGATGAAACGCGCCGCACATTCATCGCCCGCAGCAAGGCCATGGCCAGTATCCGCCAGTTCATGGTGGATGCCGGATTCCTGGAAGTGGAAACTCCTATGCTGCACCCGATTCCCGGCGGCGCAGCGGCCAAGCCTTTCATTACGCACCACAATGCGCTCGACATGGACATGTACCTGCGCATAGCACCCGAGCTTTACCTGAAGCGGCTGATCGTCGGCGGCTTCGATCGGGTATTCGAGGTCAACCGCAACTTTCGCAACGAGGGTGTCAGCCCGCGGCACAACCCCGAGTTCACGATGATGGAGTTCTATGCCGCCTACACGAACTACCAGTGGCTCATGGACTTCACGGAATCGTTGCTGCGCAAGGCGGCCACCGATGCCTGCGGCAGTGCAACGCTGCAATACCAGGGCAATGTAGTCGACCTGTCACAGCCTTTCGACCGACTGACCATCGTGCAGGCGATACAGAAATATGCGCCGGAATATACGGCGACCCAATTGGATGACGCCGGCTTCCTGCGCAGCGAACTCAAGCGTCTGGGCGCCGATACGGAAGGGCCTGTGCTTTCGCGCGCGGGACTGGGCGCCTTGCAGTTAGCGCTGTTCGAGGAAACGGCGGAAGCCAAGCTCTGGAATCCCACCTTCATCATCGACTACCCGGTGGAGGTGTCTCCGCTTGCACGCGCCTCCGATACCCAGGAAGGCATTACAGAGCGCTTCGAGCTTTTCATCACCGGACGCGAGATCGCCAACGGGTTTTCAGAGTTGAACGACCCTGAGGATCAGGCAGCGCGCTTCCAGGCCCAGGTGGCAGCCAAGGACGCCGGTGACGAAGAAGCCATGTACTACGACGCCGACTACATCCGCGCACTCGAATACGGCATGCCGCCAACCGGTGGCTGCGGCATCGGCATCGACCGCCTGGTCATGCTGCTCACCGACAGCCCTAGCATTCGCGACGTGATTCTTTTCCCGCATCTGCGGCGCGAAGACTGAGCCAGATAGAGACAAGGCCTGCGCAAGCAGGCCTTGACCATTTATTGTGGCGTAAGCCCCAATCTCTTGACGACGCCATCCCAACGAACCGCTTCGTCTGAAACCAGTTTGGCATAAGCGTCACTGCTCTTGTATGTAATGTCAGCCCCAAGAGATCGCAAGCGCTCGACGAGATCGGTATTTTTCATTGCTTCAGCAGCAGCCTTCTGAAGCGACAAGTTGGCCTCCTCAGGAATACCTGCCGGCGCATGCAGGCCCACCCAACCAAAAACCGTAGCCTTTGGGTATCCCAGCTCGCCCACTGTCGGTATGTCTGGCAATACAGAAATACGTGCTGGACTTGTTACAGCCAAAGCACGGAGCTTTCCCGCCGATATTTGAGGCAAGGCCGATGGCAGTGATGGCGTGGCCACATCGACCTGATGACTGATCGCGGCCAGAATGGCGGGGCCAGCGCCCTTGTATGGCACATGTGTCCACTGCAGGCCGGCGGCCAGCTTGAGCGCTGCGCCAGCAAGATGCAACGGCGAGCCTACACCCCCTGATCCGAAATCAAGCTTGCCAGGATACTTTTTGGTCAGAGCCACCAATTCCGACAAGGACGCTACCTTAACCTCCGGATTTACAACCAACACATGGGGTACCGTCACAAATAACGAAACTGCAGCAAGATCCTTCAACGGATCCACCTGCATGCTTTTATATAAGCTTGGGGCCGTCGACAGGCTGGCATCACTTACGAGCAGCGTGTACCCGTCCGGTTTGCTGCGTGCCACATAAGCCATGGCAATCTGGCCACCAGCCCCCGCCTTGTTTTCCACAACGATCGATGTCCCGAGCAGCGGAGCCATCACGTCAGCAATATTACGCGCCACAGTATCCGTCGTTCCTCCAGGCGGATAAGGAACAACCCAAGTGATAGGCCTGTCCGGGTAGCCTTCAGCCTGCGCCTGCACGGCAAGGCTGACTGAAGCGGCCCCCAGAAGCATGAGCATCAGAACTTTCATCCGGAAATTAATCGTGATCATGAAGTGTCTCCCAATTTGTTGTGCTTTCTGTCAGCGCCTGATATGGAGTACATCAGGGCGTAAAGGCCATAAGCCTCTTCGCGCCAACCGTGTTGATACATCTGCGCTGGGGAAAGAACGTGCTCTCGCAGGCTTTGCAAAACTGACGCCCGTGTCGCCTCAACGAGAAGCACGGTCTCCGCAAACGCGTCATCTTTTCCAACAGCTCTAACGGAATCCATACGTGCTCGCACTTGAGGCTGGGCTTGTAGCCAATGCACTGCAGCAACACTGTCATGTGCAGCAACTTCCTGCATCCACTGCGCAATTTCCTGCATCTCCATCTGGCGCGCTATATCACGCGGCGCCACTCTCCAGCTGGAAATCACACCGCCCGTACCTTCGCCCTGGCTGCTTATCACCCGAAAGGTGTTACGCACTACACCTGAGAAGCCAGCCCGTATGCGCTGAGACTGGGCACTGATTCGGCTTACAAGCCCGAGATAACCTTCACTTGCCAAATCGTCTACTGTTTTCGCTTCAAAAAGCGTCAGATACTCCCGCGCTCCGTCGATAGACTGATAGCGGCGCGCACGCAGATACCCTCCAATATTCACGCGATCCGGCAAGTGTTCTGTCACATACCAAGCATCTGTTTCATCATCCAGTTCAGACGCAACATTCAGCCAAAGTGCAAGCGCACCCGCCCCTAGTAATCTGCCCACGATGTCTCCTTTTATTTATTTCAGCTCAATGCCCGCATTCTGTATGACTGCTGCCCATCTTTTGTAATCCGCCTTTATGCTGTCGGCGAACTCGGCTGGTGTCGCGGTCATTGGCTCCGCGCCTACGGCTTTAAGTTTCTGCATAACGTCCGGCTCACCAACGATTTTTTTCAGAGCATCGTGCAGTCGCGTGACCACTGGCTCTGGCGTTCCTGCCGGCGCAAGCACACCATTCCAGGTTGTAACAACAAGATCGGGTAGGCCTGACTCTTTCGCAGTGGGAATGTCGGGTAGCGCTGATGTACGGTGCGCTCCGGTTACTGCGATTGCATGCAGTTTTCCGCCTTTGATCATGCCCATTGCGGAGGGCAAAGTTGCAAACATCGCCGTCACCTGGCCGCCGATCAAACCCACAAGAGCAGGTCCTCCGCCTTTATATGGAACGTTCAAAATTTTTACGTGAGCCTGTTCGCCAAAAAGCTCCGCAGTCAAATGATTTGTACTGCCAACACCCGACGAGCCAAACGAAACGCTTTTCCCTTGGCCATGCGCCACATCAATGAACGCCTGCAAGTCTCTCGCCTGGGTTGACGGCGCCACCACCAGGACATTCGGAAACTCTGCCACGGGCATCACAGGGCTGAATGACTTTATCGGATCGTAGGGCAGTGACTTGTATAGCGTCGGGCTCATAGCAATCTCATTCGTGGTCCCGAACAAGATTGTGTATCCGTCAGGTGTAGCGTTGGCAACATAAGCAGCGCCGATTGTGCCTGTTGCCCCACCCTTATTCTCTACAACTACCGCCTGCCCCAGCAACTTTCCAAGCCTCTCTGCAACCGGACGTGCGATAAGATCCGCCACCCCTCCAGGAGGAAATGGCACAACCATGGTAATAGGCTTACTTGGATAGCTTGCGGCAATGGCCGCCACAGGCAAGGCGAGCAAACCCACCAGAACACCCAGGACACTTCGCATTCTCAAATGATGATTCATTACAGTCTCCTTCATTTGTTATAGGAAATTTATTAGCGAGCCAATAGCGCTGTGAATTCACGCACATCGCGACAATCCTCGATGCAATAGATGGCGTCAAGCAAAGCGTGAGCGCGGCTCGATGACAACACTGGAACTGCATAATTGAGGAATTTTTTTGCCAGGGCTGCAGCATCCAGAGGACGCTTTGGATGGCCCAACGGGAAATCATGGCGGCAAATATGCACCTTCCCATCGCCCAGACATACGTGTACTGCGGCGCCCGCTGCGCTCGGCCAACCCGCGTCAAGGTTCTCATCTCCCATCAGCACAACCTTGTCCAGCAACGAGTGCAACGCTGCATCCTGCATTCGTTTATTTGTGAATTGCTCGGGGCCGCAGGCGCCATCCAGCAGCGCCACTGCGGTGCAGTAATAAAAGCTGTGCTGGGCGCTTTCTATGCTCGTGGGATGACGGCGACCTGGATCAGCAGACGGGCTGGTTAATGCAAATCGCGGCAAATACACAATTACCCTGTCAATGCAAGCGACATCAAACGAATTCTTCTCATGTAATTCAATTGCGGCGCCCACGGGCGCAATCGCGGTAGCCACCACCGGATATGGCTTAGCGCAAACATCCAGAATTCGATACATCCCGTGCTGAACGGGAGAGGTCAAGTGCGCCGCATCCACCTCCCCAGCCACAACACTGGCCCAACCATGCCGGCCTTCCATCAGGTCCAATGGCCCGGTCATGCCATAGCTTGCAAGCATTGCCGCCTCCACAGCGCCCTTCGCCACCCATGCCTCCGCAGATGCTTTGATCATGGAGACTTTTCCACTCTGAAGCTGGGCAAGCGTATTGCCATGACTTGCTGCGATTGCCATTGCATGCGCTGTTCGATGAGCATCGCACCAAGATAATTTCCCAGCTGCCGCCGCGCATGAGAACTGCAAATTGGTTCCGTGATGCCAGCCACGCTTCCAAAGCGATGGAATACCGGCATAATCAGCCAGCCGTATGTGTAGCTCGTACGCTGCTATTAATGTTGCAAGCAGCTCCGCCCCGCTGCTTTTCTGGCGTTCTGCCACAGCCATTACAACAGCCAGGTTGCCGCTCGGATGCGCAGGATCCCGACCGAAGTAATAATCATTGTTGTCCAGGTATCGCAGCAGCGTTCCATTAACAAGGGTAGCGAGAGGTGCGGACGTTTTGGTTCCAGCAATAAGCGTCGATTGTTCAAGGCCGCCACAGTCTTGCGCAAACTTGATCACTGCGGAACCTGGCTCGCTGCTGAGCGCCCCGAAGGCACAGCCTAAACTATCGGCCATCAGGTCCTTGGCTCTGGCTATTACCGGCTCAGGCAAATCTGTGTACGCGATGCCATGAATAAAGTCCGCCAGCTTTTCAAGCACCGTCACTTGGCGCTGCGACGCATTATTCATTTCATTTACCTGCATTCAAAACGCGAAGCGACTAGAGCCGCCATCCACCGGGATTACAGTGCCCGTGACATAACTCGCGTGGTCAGACGCCAGGAACAGCGCCACAGAAGCAATTTCTTCAGGCTCGCCGAATCTGCCGACAGGAATCTCAGCCTTTGCATACTCCTGCTCGCTTTCTGGGGTTGGATAGCGCCGCGACATCTGCTCACTATGAATACGGCCCGGCTGAAGACAATTGACGGTGATTCCATCTGAAGCCAACTCTCTGGACAAGCCTTTAGACCAAACGTGTACTGCAGCTTTGGCGGTAAAGGCAGCATTGAGCATACGGGGCTCGGATGTGCCGGTGAAACTCACGATTCGGCCAAACTGTCGCCGCCGCATTCCTGGAACAACAGCGTGAGTCAGCTCACGAATCCTAAAGAAATTAAGCAGCATTCCTTCATGCCAAGCCTCATTGCCTGCGTCAAACTGCAAAGGCCTGCTTGCACCCGCAACGTTCATAAGAATATCTATGCCGCCGAGCAGTTTTTCCGCCTGTACAGCAACTTCCTCCGAAGCGCCCTCATCATAAAAGTTTGCCTTTAAGGGAATTATCTTCCCTTTGCCGGAAGCGACCTGGCCAGCCAATTGCTCAACAAGTTCAACGCGGCGGGCCACACCCACTACATTTGCGCCAGCATTCGCAAGCATTCTGGCAACCGTTTTTCCTATGCCTTGGCTGGCTCCGGTAACAAGTGCACTTCGTCCTTCAAAATTTAATTCCATTTTTTGCCTCCAATGAGCCTGAATTAATGTCTCATTGAATGAGACAATTGTATCGTATAATGATAATTATTGAAGACCAAGCTGATCACTGTCAATACGGATTTGCGCTGTGATAAGTTTCGGAGGACACCGCGCACCCCTTGCGACAAGAAATAAACGAAGGAAATCATGCCAAAAAGCCAGACAAGCTCGTCTCCATCCGCAGGAGCCTCACCAAAAGAAACGAGCACAGTTAAACGTGTGCTGTTATTACTGCGCTATGTGACGGACTACCCTGGGGAGAGTGTGCAGACACTCGCGAAGCGACTTAACTTGCCCCGCAGCTCGGTCCACAGGCTATTGGCCACATTACGCGACCACGATTTTCTTACGCATGAATCGGGAGGTTCGTTTTACCCAGGCTTGGAACTGTATCGTTTCGCCGCCAAACTCGGCGGCCGTATGCCGTACATCAAGCTCGCCCAACCTTACCTCTCAGGTTTATCAGAAAGGTTCCATGAGACTTCCATTCTCACTTTGCTTGAACGGCATCGACTCAAGATGTTTCATGCCGCCAATGGATCCCCTTCTGATCCCATGCGATACAACATTCAATTGAATTCTCTCGAGACGCTTGTGTGGGGCGCCACAGCGCGAGCCATACTCGCCCATCTGACAGACACCGAAATCCATCAGGCCATAGCTGAACAGACCCCTTCCCCCGTAGAAGGCCTGTTGCCCAACAAGAACGAGATCCTGGCAGCGCTTGCCTCCATACGACATGACGGCTATGCCGTCACGCATTCGCATCGGACGCAAAATACGATCGGCGTTGCAGCCCCCTTCTTCGACAGCGAAGGCGTAGTCGTAGGTAGCCTGGGCTTTTTAATTCCTTCATTCCGATGGAACAAGCCAGAGCCGAATCAATTCACAGACGCGCTGCAAGAAGCGGCACAAAGCCTTTCCCAAGAACTGGGATACACGCGCAGCATGCCTTCTTGTGATGACCCATGATTAATCTATAGCTATATAGCTATTGACGTTTACAGCATGCACTGCTACGCTTCCCACAATTGAAAAAACGGAGCGGTGTGATGTCCCAGCAGTCTCCCCAGCTGTCTTCTGCCAGCACCATTTCCCGGTATTTCCACCGGCTCGCTCCCCTGGGTCTTAGCAAGCATGCCCAGTTGCGCCAGTCCATCATTCATGCGCTTGAAGACGGGGAGCTGCAATTCGAGGACAAGCTGCCGCCCGAGCGCGAGCTGGGCGACATGCTCAGCATCAGCCTCGGCACGGCGCAGAAGGCGCTGTCTGGCCTCGCAGCCGAAGGATATGTGGTGCGCAAGCAAGGCATAGGCACCTTCGTAGGCCAGGCACGCAGTGCCATCCAGAAAGCATGGCACTACCGGTTCACAGATCCGCATACCGGCCAGCATCTTCCCGTCTTTGCCCACTTCCTGCGACGCGGCATCGTTGGGACGGGCCCCTGGGTGGACCATCTCGGCCCGGATCCAGCCGGATACATCCGCATCGACCGGCTTATTTCCATTGACGAGCGCTTCAACTGCTATAGCGAGCTCTATCTGCCGGCGTCGCCCTTCCAGCCCATGCTCGATATCCCCGAAGAGCGGCTGGAAGACATCAACCTGAAGGAAATCCTCGATGCCGAGTGCGGCTACCCCACGACCGAAGCCAAGGGCGCTGCGCGCGTGGTGCAGTTGGACGCCCGTCTTGGCGCCATCATGAAGTTGCCCGAAGGAAGCTGGGCGCTCAGGATCAACATCCTGGGCAAGGCCCGTAGGCAAGCCATTTCATACCAGAAGATGTTCGTTCCCCCTACAGACTGCGAGCTAGACATGGATTTCATCGGCTCATCCTGAGCTTTCCACCACCACCACCACTTATTCCGTTCACAACATCTGGGGCTCAAGCAGTTCAGGCCTGGCATGTGCACTGTCCGGACAAGGAGAAGATTATGGCACTGCTGTACAAGAAGCTGCGTCTCGTATTTTCCTCTGTTTGCATTGGGCTGTTGTTCTGTTCCGCGGGCGCGCAGGCGGCATTTCCCGACCGCACGCTTACCATTGTTGTTCCCTTCTCGCCTGGCGGCGGACACGACTTCACCGCCCGCCTCATGGCAGCCAAACTCACCGACGTGCTGGGCCAGCAAGTCGTTGTGCTCAACAAGCCCGGCGCCAACGGCATGATAGGCACGCATTTCGTGGCGCAGTCCGCCCCCGACGGGTACACGATGACCATGTCCTCGCCCGCCGAGACAGTCATTTCGCCCATGCTTTACCACGACATGAGTTACGACCCGGCCAAGGACCTAAGCCCGGTCACGCTCGTGGGCGTGACACCCATCGCGCTGATCGCCCACCCCTCTTTCCCGCCCAGCAGCGTGCCCGAACTGGTTGACTATGTGAAGGCGCATCCAGGCACTGTGAGCTACGGCACACCGGGCGTAGGCAGCGCACACCATCTTGCCGTGGACTGGATCGCACGCAGCACCGGCATCAAGATGCTCGACGTACCCTACAAAGGCGCCGCACCCGCGACGGCGGACGTGCTCGCGGACCAGATTCCCCTTGCCAGCGTCGGCATGGCGCCAGTTACGCCGCACTGGAAGGCGGGCAAGGTCAAGGTGCTTGCCATCATGAACAACAAGCGCCTGCCGTGGCTGCCCGATGTGCCCGTAGCCAGCGAAACCAAGGGTGCGGAAGCGGTGGATGTCTACCAGTGGATGGGTGTATTCGTACCCAGCGGCACGCCGCCTGAAGCCATCAAGGTGCTCAATGAAGCGTACGCGAAAATCCTGCACGACCCCGAAGTCAAGAAAACCATGATAGACCGCGGCGTCGATCCGGTAGGCAATACCGTCGAAGCGTTCAAGCAGTACCTCAATGAGGAGTCCAGCAAGTACAGCAAGCTGGTCAAGGACTCCGGTGTGAAAATCAACAAATAGGAAGGAGCCGCGCCATGTCCAACATTGCCCCGTTTTCATTCGTACCGCTGCCGGCGCAACGCAGCTGCGACAAACCCCGGCGCAATGGCCGCACCATGATGATAGACGATGGGCTGCCACTGGGTTACGTGGCCGACTTGTTGGACATGGCCGGCCAGTACGCCGACCTGGCCAAGATAAAGACGGGTACGGCTCG
Organism: Allopusillimonas soli; assembly: GCF_004153445.1. GTDB lineage: Bacteria > Pseudomonadota > Gammaproteobacteria > Burkholderiales > Burkholderiaceae_B > Allopusillimonas > Allopusillimonas soli. The sequence continues at coordinate 133,237 of NZ_SDQC01000002.1, read as the reverse complement.
CCTGTACACGCGTGACAAGCTGCTGGCGAAACTGGCGCTTTATCGCAAGCATCAAGTTCGCAGTTTTCTGGGCGGCCAGTTCCACGAGTATGTGCTGGCCACGCAGGGTGAAGACGCCCTGCCCGCTTTCTACCAGGAAGCGCTGGCGCTGGGTTTCGAGACCATCGAAATCTCGGACAACACCGTGCCGCTGACGCGCGAGCAGCGCATGAACCAGATACGCAATGCCATCGCGAGCGGCCTGACCGTGTTTGGAGAGGTGGGATCCAAGGAAACGCTCAACGATCCAGCCCTGCTTATCAGCCAGGCGCATGACTGCTTCGACGCGGGCGCCGAACTGGTTCTTGTTGAAGCGGCCGAGCTCGTCGATCACGGCAAGCTGCGCGGCGACACCATTGCGCTGCTGAAGCGCGAGCTGGATATGTCGCGGGTCATGATAGAACTGCCGGGCCCCTGGATTGCCGATGTGCGCAGCTGCGATATCGAAAGCATGAAGAAGGCGCTTATCGCGGAGTTGGGCCCAGACTTGAACCTGGCCAATGTGGCCGCCGACACACTGATCGATACCGAAGCCAGCCGTGTCGGGCTGGGCACTGCGGGCCCAGGCGCCGCGGCACGTCATTGAATAACCACTATTACGGAGCCTGACAGTCATGGGGCATTCACGCTATCTACCCGAGCGTATGGGCTCGGCTAGCATCTCGCCGACCGGGGCATTCGAGGCAGGCAGCTTCCATTCGTTCACACTGGTGTACACCGCCGGCTTCTTCGGCATTGATGACACCGGCTCGCTGAAGATTGTGCATCGCTTTGCCAGCGACATGGGCAAGCCGCAGTTTGACGATCCCAAGGGATGGAACTACACAACCATCGAAGCATCCAACGGCGCCGTGCTCGATGTGCAATACGATGGAAAGCGCAACATACGCCCCTGGGACAAAACGCTATTCATCCGCGTCGTGCAAGGTTTCCTGCGCGAAGGAGACACGATTACCGTGCGTTTTGGCGATACGCGGCAAGGATCGCCGGGCATGCGGGTGCAGACATTCGTTGAACCGCATTTCGAATTCAAGGTCCTGGTGGATGCCTTCGCCACCTATGAGTATGTCGAGCTGCCCGAATCACCCTCCATCGCGATCGTTGCAGGCCCGCCAGTAAGCTACAAGGCAGTGCTGCCGACACTGATTCGCGTCGGTGAGCCATTCAAGCTCGGCTTCAAGGGTGAAGACAAATGGGGCAACCCGTCCGATCAGCTACAAGGCGAGTTCACACTGCGCAGCAATCTGTCTCTTAAACACATGCTGGCATCTTTCCGCATGGAGCGCGGCGAGCACGCCCGCACGCTGGAAGGGCTGGAGGCAGCGGAGCCTGGCGATCTTGAAATCGAGATATTGCATGAGGGCGAGGTCATTGCGCGATCCAACCCCTGCCGCATTGCCGCGCAATCCCGTTACCGGCATTTCTGGGCGGATCTGCATGGGCAGTCGGAGGAGACCATAGGCACCAACACCGCCCGCGATCTGATCGTGTTTGCCCGGGATCGCGCCTTTCTTGACGCCATGAGTCATCAGGGCAACGATTTTCAAATCACCACGCCGTTCTGGGAAGACCTGAACCGCCTTTGCCGCGAATTCAACAAGGATGGCGAATTCGTTATCTTTCCAGGCTACGAATGGTCGGGGAATACTGGCCTGGGCGGCGATCGCAATGTCATGTATCTTAACGAAGGGCGCCCCATACACCGCTCCTCGCACGCCCTGGTGGAAGACCTGTCGGACGTGGATACGGATGCAAACAGCGCGGACGAGTTGTTCGAGGCGCTAAAGAATGAGGACGTGATCGTCTTCGCTCACATTGGCGGCCGCTACGCGGACATTGTCATGTCCCACAATGCCCAGATCGAACGCTCCGTGGAGATCCATTCCGACTGGGGCACATTCGAATGGCTACTGGCCGATGCCTTTGAGCAAGGATATCGCGTCGGCATATTGGCCAACAGCGATGGCCACAAGGGCCGGCATGGGGCAAGCCATCCCGGCGCGTCGTTATTCGGCGCCTACGGAGGACTGAGCTGCCTGCTGGCCGAGGATCTTTCGCGCGAATCGCTGGCCGAGTGCCTGCGGCAAAGACGGCACTACGCCACCACCGGCTGTCGAGCCCATCTATCGGCGAGCGTCATATTCGACAAACCAGCCACATTATTTTCCGACGATCCAAATCTGGGCGGAAAGGTGAAAAGCCAGCCAGCGTCCCGAGCCGACATGGGTGCCGTAACAGAATACGAAGGTGACAGCGTTGAGTTCGAATTCGAACTACTCACTCATGGCTCCATCGAAAACATCGAAATACGCAATCTCATGTCCGTTCACGAAACCTTCCGACCCTATGGCGAGCAAGACCTCGGTCGCCGCATCCGGATCATGTGGGAGGGTTCAGGCTATCGCGGACGCGGCCGGCAGACCATCTGGGATGGCCAGGCGAGCATCGAAGACAACGCCTTCGAAAATCCGTCCTCCATCAATTTCTGGAATCTGGACAAGCAACTGACTCATGACGAACCGGGCCTGCTTAAATGGAAATCGCTGACGACAGGTGGTTTTGCAGGTGTGGATGTGTTTCTGCAGGCCTCGCATAACGGTACGTTGCGGATAGACACACCGTTGGTCAAGGAAACGGTCGATGTAGGGGCGATCGGCATGGAGCCCGTGACATTCGAGAACGGTGGCATCAAGCGCCGCCTTCAGATATACCGGCTGCCAGACCGCAACGAGTGCCGCCGGGTCAAGCACCGCGTGCGCGTGCCGCTGCATCGCGGCAAGGACAACGCCATCTATCTGCGCGCAACAACGGAGGACGGCTTCTTCATATATTCCAGCCCGGTCTACGTCGTACGAAAATGAATGACGTCGGACAGGCTGCCCTGCAACCTTGCTCGGGCAGGCGTGGTGCGACGGTCAGCCGTTGTTGCACCGGGGTCGTGCGTCATCGTACGCTGTCGCCGGTGCACCGGCCCCGCCAGGCTGGGCCAGGCCCGAAAACAATGAAAAAAGCGACCGACTAGCCATCTTTACAGCATCAGTCACAATTGTCCGACGCGCGCAGAACCAGCTCTCCGTCGATATCGGTCAGCTCCTCGCAAGGCGACGAGAAAACGCCGCGCTTTATCCTTTCCCGCAATGCCTGCACTGCATCCTCCAGCCGGTAATCGATCAACTCGGTCGGGACAAGCAGCTTACATCGTGGCGAGTTCAGATAGACAAGACAGCCGCGCTGATCATCGGTATAGTCAAAAGCCAGAATGATATCTTCCAGTCCCCTGGCCAACTTCTTGATGAATATATCGTGATCCATATGACAATTGCGTAATGATATTGTTGCTAAGACAGCAAATTCTATGGACTCGTCTTGCCAAAGGCATAGATGCGATTTAACTAATTGGACTAGTAGTTTTGGATAGAGGTGCAACATGGCCAAGCGCAGCAGCCCCGCAGACAACACACGCAATCATCTGGAACAGATCATCGGCGGCCTGATTGACGGCGTCATTTTCGTCAACCCAGATGGAAAGATCAGCTGGGCCAACGATGCCGCATTGAAAATGCACGGTGCGGAAAGCCTGTCTGATCTCGGCGGCACTGTGCAAGGCTATTGCCGCCGGCACGTCCTGCGATACCGCAATAACCGCAAGCTGGAACGCAGCCAGTACCCGATACATCGGCTCTTCGAGGGAATCGAATTCGACAGCGTTGTGGTGGAGGTCTCGAGAAGGAAAAGCGAGACATGCCGCATGCTGAAAACCCGAGGATTGACCCTTCAGAACATGGATGACAAGGTGGTTACCTATGTGATGATCATGGAAGACCTCACTGACCAGTTTGAAGCAGAACAGCGCTTCGAACGCACCTTCAATGCCAATCCCGCCCCTGCCCTTATATGCCGGCTTTCCGACCTGCGCTACATACGCGTCAACATGGGGTTTCTAGATATGACGGGATATCTGCAACGCGATCTTCTCGGCCGCTCCGTCTATGACATCGACATTCTTGCCAATGCCCAGGACAAGGAAAGAGCGCTGGCCGGCCTTCATGAAGGCACGACGATTCCACAAATGGAAAGCACGGTACCGCTGCCAGACGGCGGATCGAAGCACGTCATTCTGGCGGGTCAACCGCTTGAAGAATGCGAGGGCACCTGCATGCTATTCACGTTCATCGACCTGGACCCCAGAAAGCAGGCGGAGGATGCGCTCAGGCAGATGGAGGAACGCTTTTCCAGGGCCTTCCGGCTCGCACCAGTGCCCATGATGTTATGCACACTGGACACCCTGCACATCATGGAGGTGAATGATGCTTTTCTGACGGCCACCGGCCTGACATTCGACGACACACAGGAGCGGGATATCAATCAGCTGCCCATTTGGCACGACGCTCGATCCTTGAATACACTCCATACCCGCCTTAAAGCCGAGGGCAGCCTGCGCAATGAAGATATACAGCTCTATGGCGGCGATGACGAAGTCCTCGACTGCCTGCTGTCTGCCGATGCCGTGACGATTCAGAATACGCCCTGCGTACTGATGGTCATTCAAGACATCACCGAACGCAAGCACACCGAGGGCGAACTATTGGCCGCATTGGATGCCGTGATGCAGGACACGTCCTGGTTCAGCCGTACAGTCATTGAGAAGCTGGCGCAGATCCGCCGCCCCGGCAGTCCGGCGGCCAAGGCTGAAGTGGCCGAACTCACGCCGCGCGAAAGAGAGATTCTCGGCCTGATGTGCCAAGGCGCCAGCGATGTGCAGATCAGCGAGCAACTCACTTTATCCCGCAACACCATCCGCAACCACGTGGCCACGATCTACAACAAGATCGACGTTCATCGCCGCAGCGACGCCATCATCTGGGGACGCGAGCGAGGCTTTCTGGGGCCGGCCAGGCCTGTGGGAAGCGGACGGCGCACATAGTACGCCAGCACTTGTGCACGCTGCCTTTCTAATACCTACAAGGTATTGAAAAAGTACATAATTTATATTGGACACCCGGGAAGTTTGCGCCTAATCTATTCTCATCCAGCACGTTCACACAGGAGGAGACAAAGACATGGGTACGCACGCCGGCCTGGACATCAGACCGCTAACAGGTTCCTGTGGCGCCGAGTTGTTCGGCATTGACATAGCGCAACCGCTTTCCGACGAAGCCGTGAAGTCCATCAGGCAGGCATTGCTGGATTACAACGTCATCTTCTTCCGCGAGCAATCGCTGACGCCTGAACAGCACCGAAGCTTCACGCGCCGCTTTGGCGAAGTCGTGGTGAATCCTGTATATGCCCATGTGGAGGGCTATCCCGACATCATGCCCGTCGTCAAGGAGCCACACGACCAATACAACATCGGCGACACCTGGCACACCGATATGTCCTATATGCAGGAGCCGCCGCTCGGTTCGATCCTCTATGGCCGGGAGATTCCCGACTATGGCGGCGACACGCTGTTCGCCAATATGTACCTGGCCTACGACACATTGCCCGAGCCGCTCAAGGAAATGATAGACGGGCGCAAGGCCTACCATTCCGACCGCTACCTGACCTCGCGCATCAGCGAACGCAATGCAGGCCGGTCCACGCGGCTCAAGTCCGATGCGGACGTCAAGGAAAATCTTGCACTGCATCCCATGGTGCGCACGCATGATGAAACCGGTCGCAAATGCCTCTATGTGAATTTTCCGTTCACATGGCAGATCGAAGGCATGAGCCGCGAGGAAAGCCTGCCGCTGCTTCATCAGCTCTACGAGCACGCGGCTCGGCCCGAGTTTTCATGCCGCTTCCGCTGGCGCAAGGGATCGCTGGCATTTTGGGACAACCGCTGCACCATGCACTATGCCTGCAATGATTATCAGGGCAAGCGGCGCGAAATGCATCGCATGACGATTGCCGGCACATGTCCGCAATGAAGCTGACACAAGGGCACACGCTGATTACCGGTGCCACGCGAGGCATAGGACGCGCCATTGCCGAGTTGCTCGCCGAGCGCGGAGAGCCCGTCCTGGGCATCGCGCGGTCGGGAGACGATACGTTTCCGGGCCCGTTGCTGCTGGCGGATTTGCTGGACGCGGCGCAACGGCGTGAGGTATTGGCGGAAGCCGCCTCGCTGCATGGCATTCTGCGTCTGGTCAACAACGCAGGGTTCAACCACATGCAGCCGCTAGGCGCAATCACCGACGACGCCCGATCGCGTATCCTGGACCTGAATATCGCCGTTGCCATTGATGCCGCACAGGCCGTGCTGCCAGGCATGGCCGCTGCGGGCACAGGCCGGATAGTCAATATTGCCAGCCGCTCGCTGCTTGCACGCGCCGGCGGCAGTGTGTACTCCGCCGCCAAGGCGGCGCTTGTGGGCTTGACGCGTTCATGGGCATTGGAACTGGCCTCGCAGGGCATTACCGTCAATTGTGTTGCGCCCGGACCTGTTGCAACCGAGATGTTCGAGCGCAACAACCCACCCCATCTGGCGCGCAGCCGCGCGCTGGTTGAAGCCATACCTGTCGCTCGGCTAGGCACGCCACAGGAAGTCGCCCATGCCGTCGATTATTTTCTTTCGCCTCATGCCGCATACACCACCGGCCAGACATTGTTCGTCTGCGGTGGTGCGAGCATCAGCCAGATAAGGCTGTAAAACCTCCGCTTCACCGCAATCTCGAGACGACAAAACTAGATCACCAAAGGAGACAATGCCATGAAACCCATCAAACTGTTCACGCAAGCCTGTCTTGTGTCGGCGCTGGCCCTGGGCGGCAGCACCAGCGCCCTGGCCGCGGACTATCCATCTCAACCCATACGCATCATCGTGCCCTATGCAGCCGGCGGCACAACGGATCTTATCGCGCGCCTGGTTGGCCAGCACATGGGCACAGCGCTGGGACAGCCGGTGGTCGTGGAGAACAAAGCCGGCGCCGGCGGCAATATCGGCACGGAACAAGTTGCCCGCTCCAAGCCCGACGGCTACACGCTGTTGCTTGGCACCGCCGGCAACATGACGGTAAACCCCTCCATCTACAAGGACATGTCGTTTGACCCAATCAAGGACTTCCAGCCCGTATCCCTGATCGCCACACTGCCCAACCTGATGGTCGTCAACAACAAAGTACCGGCCAAGACCGTGCAGGAATTCGTCGCGTGGGTCAAAGACAACCCCAAGCCTGTGTTCTTTGCGTCCTCGGGCGTAGGCTCGACCATTCACCTGACAGGCGAATTGTTCAACATGGCGACGGGATTGCATATGGAGCACGTGCCATACAAGGGCAGCGGGCCTGCGCTAATAGACCTGGTCGGCGGCACCGGGCCCTCGGTGATGTTCGACAACATGCCTTCGGCCATAGGCATGGTGCGAGACGGCTCCCTGCGGGCGCTGGCGGTTACCGGACCTGAGCGTGAAAAGAGCGCACCCGATATTCCTACGGTAAAGGAATCAGGCTATCCCGACTTCAGCGTGGTGACGTGGTTCGGCCTGTTTGCGCCCGCCGGCACCCCTGCGGACGTGGTGCAGAAGCTGAACAAGACGCTTCAGGATATCGTGCATAGCGCAGAGGTCAGCAAAAAGCTGAGTGACCTGGGCGCAACCCCAAAGACGACGACACCTGACGAATATACTGCGATCATGAAGGATGACACCGCGAAGTGGGCCAAGGTTATCGAGACAGCGCATATCGTCAAGCCTTGATCCAGGCCGGCGGGGCGCTCAATGCATTAGCGAGCGGCGCTCCCGCCAGCCAGGGCCAGTTCGCGCACGTGCCGCACCCAGGCTTCGACGCTGTGGCTGGTTTCCTGATGGCGCCAGCAAATGGTGGAGCTTACCCGCGTGGTGGGCTCGATGAATGGCCGGGTAACCACCCCGTCTATGTGCACCATGCGCGAGGTCTCGGGAATAATGCATACGCCCACGCCGGCCAGTACCAGACCCATGCCCGCATGAATGGTACCAACCTCCTCGCACGCCTTGACCGGCACGTCGTGAGCACGCAGGAAAGCCGCGATGGTGCCATGCAAGCCCACGTCGCCGCGCAAAGCGCGAAAGAGAATCAATGGCTCATCGCGCAGGCTGCGCACCGGTACACGCCGCTTGCGCGCCAGCCGATGGCTGCTCGGCAGCGCCAGAACAAAACCTTCCTCGAATACGGGCAAGGTGGCAATCTCGGGGTGCCTTACAGGGGGCCGGTAGATGCCGCTGTCGATGGATCCGGAAAGCAATGCACTTTCTTTGTCGGCCACAGTGACCTCGCGCAAGGACACGGCAATGCCAGGATGTTTACGGCGGAATCCCGGCAGCACACTGGGCAGCAGGGAGTACGCCAGGGAATGAACAAAACCGATCACTATGCGGCCTGTCCGGCCCTGCCCCGCTTCGCGCGCCTCGAAGATCGCCTCATCGGCGGCGCTGACTATCTGTGCGGCACGCTGTGCAAACGCAACTCCAGCTTCCGTGAGGGACACGCCACGCGCGCTTCTGTAGAACAACGCCGCGCCTACCTGGTCCTCCAGGTCACGTATCTGGCGCGACAAGGGGGGCTGCGCGATACCCAGCCGGCTTGCCGCCCGGCCAAAATGCAAAGTCTCCGCAAGCATCAGAAAGTAGCGCAAATGACGTAATTCCATGGCGGGTCACAGAACGGATGGAAGAACTGTGAGTTTAACCATAGCGGCCCGCAAACCACACTCAACTTGAAAGGAAACATGCCATGACTGCCGCAGGCAGAACCGCCCTGATTACCGGAGCCGCACGCGGCATCGGTCTCGCCATCGCCACCCGTCTGGCCCTTGACGGCCATCCGGTCATTATGCTGGATGCCAGCCAGGATGTTGTCGACGCCGCCGCGGGCCTGACCGAGCGCGGGCTCCAGGCCAAGGGACTGCGTCTGGACATCTCGGACGAAAACGCCGTACGCAGCCTGCCGCAAGCATGCCGGGACTGGTGGCCGCAGCTCGCCATCGTCGTTAACAACGCAGGCATATCGCCCAAGCACCAGGGCCGCAAGCGCGATGTGCTGGACATGCCGATAGAGGAATGGCGGCGCGTGCTTGATGTGAATCTCACGGGCACATTCCTGGTTACACAAACCTGCCTGCCCACGCTGGTTGCTGCCGGCTGGGGCCGCATCATCATGATCACCAGCCAAGCGGCCCGCACCCGCACGCCAGTGCCGGGCGCTCATTACTCAGCAACCAAGTCCGGCATGACGGGCCTTGCGCGGGTGCTGGCGGGTGAAGTTGCCCAGCACGGCATCACCGTGAACTGCGTCGCGCCGGGCCGCATCCAGTCCGCCATGACAGCCGAAGCGGGCAATGACGTCAATGCCAAACATTCGGCAACCGTACCGCTCGCCCGCTTGGGCTTACCCGAAGAAGTTGCCGCCACGGTCGCGTTTCTGGCATCGGAGGGCGCGGGCTACACCACGGGCGCCACGATTGATGTCAATGGGGGCAGTTTTATGCTATAGATCGGAAATGACCCCCAGACAATTGCGCTACTTCGTTGAAATCGCCAAATCAGGCAATATCTCCGTCGCCTCCGCGGCATTGCGCATTGCCCAACCGGCGCTGAGCCAGCACGTCGCCTCGATGGAGCAGGAGCTGGGCGTCAAGCTGCTTGTGCGTCACGGCAAAGGGGTGTCTCTCACGGCCGAAGGCAAGCGATTGGTGCAGCGCGCCTCATCCATTCTTGATCAAATGGAGGCGCTGCATTCGGATGTCATAGCACCACCCGGTAGGCCACGCGGGCCAGTGCGCCTGTGCATCGCTCGGTCAATGGTTGATATCCTTGCTGCGCCGCTATACCGCAGTGTTCAGGCCACTTATCCCGATGTGCGGCTGCTGCTGTCAAGCGCCCTGTCCAGCGAAGCGCGAACCCTGATGGAGGCGCGTCAACTCGACCTGGCACTCATGCCCAATGCATTTGAGTTGCCAAATATTGTTTGCCAGCCACTGTACGAAGAAAGCTTTGCGCTGTTCGAGGCACACACCAGCATACGGCGTGTTGCGAAAACAATCGCTTTCGCCAATATCGGATCACGCCCCCTGGTCGCCCCGGACCGGGACCATGATCTGCGCCGAATGGTGGAGCGAACGGCCGTTGCACACAACTGCCCCCTCAATGTGTGCTATGAAATCAATGACCCGGCGTTGTGCATGGCGCTGGTGCGAGAGGGTGTTGCGTCCGCCATCCTGCCAGAGAACGCCAGCTTTGCTCTGCGCCATAATCCGCAGATTGCCATGCGGCGCATCATCAAGCCCAGATTGTCTCGTGTTCAATCCATCGTACGCCCGCTGGACGCGAACGGTACGGACGCAGCAATTCAGGCAGTGGCCGACATCCTACCCATGCTTGTCGACGCGCTGATCCGTACAGGACAGCTTGATGGCAAACTGGCCGACACAAGCCTGGCCCAGTGAACATAAGATTATTCTTATGAAATATAAATAGAAATAATATTGGCTTAAGACTTCCCTGGTGCCTAAACTGACTTTACTCAAAAGCGCCACCACAGGAAGGTCAGCCATGAATCCCCGCCGCAGACAGTTGATGATCGCAGCGGCCGCAAGCGCCGCATGTCTTATACCAAGTGCAGCATTCGCAGGTAATGATCGCGTCGTGCGCATGCTGGTCGGCTTCTCCCCTGGAGGAGCAGTCGATCTGGTCGCCCGGGCGCTGGCGGATGCGATGAAAGCCTCCGGCTATACCGTTGTCGTGGAGAACAAGGCAGGCGCCGGCGGGCGGATTGCCACCGATGCCCTGCTATCGGCCACAGATGACTACACTATCTTAGTTACACCGGACGGCAACCTGACGTTGTATCCGCATATATACCGCAATCTTCGCTATCAACGGGTCGACCTGGCACCGATCAGCACCATTAGCGAATTCGATTTCGGTTTCGCTGTGGGCGCCCAGAGCCCTGCCCGGGCGCTCTCGGACTATCTCTCCCTGGCAAAATCGGACGCCGCCATGGCTTCGTATGGAATTCCAGGCACCGGCACCGCCATGCAGTTTCTTGGCGCCATGCTCGCCCGGGAAACCGGCGTACCGCTTACACCGGTCCCCTACAAAGGCGGCGCGGTTGCGCTTGCGGACACCATCGGCGGCATCATTCCCGCCCTCATCACCACGACACCCAACCTGATTCCCATGCACAAAGCGGGAAAAATTCGCATCCTGGCTACCTCTGGCGCACAACCCTCGTCCCGATTGGAGAGTGTGCCGACTTTTGCATCGCTCGGGTACGCGGACCTGACGCTGATAGGTTATTTCGCGGCTTTCTGCCGCGCCAATACGCCTCAAAAGATTGTTTCCGAGCTGAATGCGGCAATCTCGCAAGCCGTCCAAAGCACGTCGTTCCAGGACACCATGAACCGTCTTGATTTCAAGGCGATCTCCAGCACGCCACAGGCGCTGACAAGCCGGATGGAGAATGAAGACAAATTCTGGGACCGCGTAGTGCGAAAAAGCGGCTACACACCCTCATAAGCTGTCTCCAGGATTCCAAGAATGCATGAATTAAAGAATGTTGTGGTCATCATGTCTGACGAGCACAATGCCGCCTACATGGGCTGTGCCGGGCACCCATTCATCAAAACGCCCAACCTGGATCGCCTGAGCCGCCGAGGAGTCCGATTCAGCAGCGCTTATACGCCAAGCCCCATTTGCGTACCTGCCCGCGCCGCGTTCGCCACAGGCATGCGGGTGCATCAAACCCGGCATTGGGACAACGCCACGCCTTATATCGGGGAACCGGACAGTTGGGGCCATGCTCTGCAGGCGCAGCACATACGTGTGGAAAGCATCGGCAAGTTGCACTACCGCTCTGAGGATGACGATGTAGGATTCGATGTCCAACATATACCCATGCACGTCGTTGGCGGTCACGGTATGGTGTGGGCGTCCATACGCGATCCATACATTACTCGGGGAGATGGAAAACGCATGCTCGGTGATCGTATCGGCGCTGGCGAATCCAGCTACACGGATTATGATCGCGCGGTCACGCGGCAGGCGTGCGATTGGCTGCAGGCGGCTTCCCGGACACGGCAACCCTTTGTTCTTTATGTAGGCTTGGTGGCGCCGCATTTCCCCCTGATTGCGCCCGAGGCCTTCTACTCGCTTTACGATGCAAAGCAGATCCCTCCGGCAAAACTGCACCCTTCCAAAGGGCACATACGGCATCCGTGGGTAAACGAATACGCTGCCTTCGAAAGAACAGAAGAAACATTCGCCAATAAGCAGGAACGCATCAATGCCTTTCTGGCCTATTACGGACTATGCAGCTTCCTTGATGACAATGTGGGTCAAATCATCGACGCTCTCGATAGCACCGGATTATCGAATACCACGCACGTTATCTATACCTCGGACCATGGCGACAATGTTGGTGCTCGTGGGTTGTGGGGGAAGTCCACGCTGTATCAAGAAAGCGTCGGCATTCCGCTCATTGTGGCTGGCCCGCGCGTGCATGCCGGAACATGCGAGACGCCCGTCGACCTGCTTGATCTCTATCCCACCATTCTCGACATGGCTGGCGCGGACGTCTGCGCCACAATGCGAAACCGCCCAGGAAAATCATTGCTTGACATTGTCAGCCTGCCTCCCGAGCCCACCCGGCCTATACTCAGCGAGTACCACGCGGCAGGCAGCAATACAGCAGGCTTCATGCTGCGCAGGGGACGCTGGAAATATCATCATTATGTGCGTTTTGAACCAGAACTCTTTGATCTGGAAGCAGATCCCGAAGAATTGCACAACTTGGCTAACGATCCGGACCATGCGAGCATTCTTCAGGAAATGAGAGGGGCACTATACGCCCTCTGCGATCCCGAGGCCATAGACGCCCAAGCCAAGGCAGACCAGAAAAAACTGATAGACAGCCTAGGAGGAATGAATGTCGCCGCCAGCATGGGCGCGAGCGGCGCCACCCCTGTGCCAGGCCAGTAATGGAGAGACACCTCGATTGCAGCAGCACGGAAGATATCCACACTGGAAAACCGCAAGGCATTCGCGCGCGCTTTCTTTTTCACGCAGCTTGGTCGCTCATACGTTCGTATTAACTCTGCAGCGGTGATAACATCGAAGCTGAAGAACAGCGATGGAATGACAGCGGATGAACGACAAAGCACGCACTGCGCGGAAAATCGCGGGAGACAAGACGCGTACACACATTCTGGATGTGGCGGAGCGCATCTGTGCCGAGAAGGGTTTTGATGCGTTGTCCATGCGCGCCATCAGCGACGAGGCGTCTGTCAATCTGGGCGCGGTAACCTACCATTTCGGCGGGAAGGACGGCCTGTTCGAAGCGCTGTTCAAACGACGCGTCCTTCCCTTGAATGAAGAACGATTAAGCCTGCTCGATGCGGCCCTGTCCCAACCCCGGGGCGTTCAGCTGGAGGACGTTATCCGGGCCTTCGTCGAACCGCCCATGCGGCTCAGCGCGCCGGCGCATAAGCTTTCCGGCAATTCGGCCATTGTGGTCATGCAATTTCTATCGCGTGCATTCTCCATGCCGGGCGAAGGCCAGTTTCTAGGCACCTATTACGAGCCCGTGCGCAGCCGATTCATCCTGGCGCTCAAGCAGCTTCTTCCGGAAGTGCCGCTGGAAGCGGTCATCTGGGGCTACAACCTGATGGTGGGCGCCATTATCTACGCAATGGGTGGGCCTGAACGCATGGAGCGCCGACCGGAAGTCTTTGCCGCCACCCCCATGCACTTCGAAACCGATGTCGATGTGCTGGTCAACCGATTTGTGCAGTTTTTCAGCGCTGGCTTTTCGGCTTATCAACAGCAATCCGCCTGACTTAAAAAACCAAGGGTAAACCCCATTGGAAATGAATGGGCTTGAGGAATAGTATTTCCAATATCATACAGTCGTATGTATTAATTTAAATACAGACTTTATGGATGCATCCCGCAGCATGCCGCACAAGCAAGTACTCAGGTATCCCACGATCCCCAAAACCAGAAGAGGTCTTACCATGAAGCGATTGCAACGATGTATGGAAACGCTGGCGCTTTCAGGCGCTCTCGCGCTCGGCCTGCTGCCCTGCGCTTCCGCCGCAACCTGGCCGGACAAGCCGATTACCATCGTCGTCCCCTATTCTCCGGGCGGCGCCACCGATGCCATCGCCCGGCTGGTTGGACAGCATATGAGCGAGCGCCTGCATCAGCCTGTCATCATCGAGAACAAGGCCGGCGCCAGTTCAAATATCGGCATGGGTTATGTCGCGAAGGCGCGGGCCGACGGTTATACCTTGCTGCTGTGCGCGAATTCGATTGTGACAAACAATAGTTTGTTCTCTTCCCTGCCTTTCGATGGCCTGCGCGATTTTGCGCCGGTGGGCCAGATAGCCTCGGCTTCTCTTGTCGTCACAGTGCCTATCGATTCCAAAATGGATAGCTTTCAGCAATTGCTGAAAGAGGCTCGCGAAAACCCCGGAAAGCTCACGTATGCCAGCGCCGGCAACGGCAGCTCCAGCCACTTGGCGGGCGAATCACTCAAGCAGGCCGCACATATCGATGTGCTTCATGTGCCGTACAAGGGGGCAGCCCCCGCCATTGCCGACCTGATAGGCGGGCGCATCTCCTTCATGACAATGAACACGATCGAGATCACCCCCTACGTCAAGGGACACCGCGTCAAGATGCTGGCCGTCGCGGCTCCCGAACGCATCGAGCAGTATCCCGACTTGCCTACTGTCGAGGAGTCAGGCCTGCCCAACTACGTGGAATCCGTCTGGTTCGGGCTCGCCGCCCCCGCCGGCACGCCCGCCGATGTCATCGAGCGTCTGAATTCCACGTTGCAGGCAGTGATTACGGAGCCGGCCATGAAGAAACGACTGGTTGACATGGGCGCGACCCCCAAGCCGGGTAGTGCCGCACAGTTTTCTGAATTCCTGAATCAGGAGCGCGCCCGCATCAAGCAGATCATTGCCAGTGCGCATATCAAGCCGAACTGATCCGGCCAGCCCCAGTAGTCAACGCCAGGAGCCTTGATGCCCAAGTTCCGCCATCGCAGCCTTTCCGATTCAGCGTGCGTCTCACTGAGCGCCGTGGGTGACTTATATATCGGCAAGGCATTGCGCAGCGAAGAGAGTCCGGCATTTCATGCGGCCATCGAACGATTTCGCGATGCGGACATCCGTTTTGCCAATCTGGAGTTTCAATTGATCTCCAGCGATATGCCTGCCGCCGCACTGGCGGGCGGCGCATGGGCCGCCGGACCTGAATCGCTGGGCGAGGAGCTGGCCTGGCTGGGCACAACCGTAGTATCCACGGCCAACAATCACGCCGGCGACTATGGCGCCGCGGGCATAAGAAACACCCAGGCCTGTTTGCGTCACTTGGGTATTTCCTATTGCGGCACGGGGAGCGATCTTGGCCAGGCCCGCATGCCTGCCTACGCCAATTCAGCTGGAGGGCGCGTGGCCTTCATTTCCGTTTCCTCCAGTTATATGCAGCACGCGAGGGCTGGCGCTCCCGGTGTGGACGTGCAAGGCCGCCCGGGCGTTTCTCCCTTGCGCTTCGGCACGCAATACCATGTGGATGCGCAGGCATATCGCGAGCTGGCGCGCATTCTGGACAAGCTTCCGGTAAACCGCACACATCGTGAGCGCCCCCTGCAGCGCAACGACAACAAGACGGACAGGCCCAGTCTGGATTTTTTCGGAATGGAGTTTGTGGAGGATACACAGTTCGGCGTTGAATCCTGGCCGGCCCACAAGGATGTTACCGATATCCAGGCCTGCATCGCCCAGGCCCGGCAGGATGCCGATTGGGTGGTGGTCAGCCTGCACACCCATGAATATGACAGCGCGCCGGACCATCCGAGCGGCTTTGCCCGGCGTTTTGCGCAGGCCTGCATCGACGCGGGCGCCGACGCCGTGCTGGGGCACGGACATCACGGACTGCGCGGCGTGGAGGTCTATGAAGGCAAACCCATCTTTCACGGCATGGGTCCTTTTGTATTTCAGCCTTATCTCTTTCCGCGCCAGCCCGCCGACTTTTTCGAGGCCTATGACCTGCAGCATGCCAGCCTCGCCGAAGTCTATGCGGCGAGGCGCGAGGCCGCCGGATTCTTCAAGCACAGAGAATATTGGGAAGCCATGCTGGTTCATCTGCAGCTGCATCCCGGCGCACCGCCCTGTTTCCGCATCCATCCCATCTCGCTGTGGCCGGATGCGGCGCACGAACCGGATGGCCTGCCTCACCTGGCAGAGGGCAACCGCGGCAGGGAAATCCTGGCAAAAATCCAGGATCTCAGTCAGCGCCTGGGCACGGCATTGCATTTGAACGACGAAACACTCACATTAAGCACGGCATGACAACGACATGTATCCACGCCTGGACAAGGCATTCTTCATCACACCAACCATACAGGAACGCAAATGAAAATCTGGTACCAGCTCGTTTCCTCCGAATCCGGCATGAAACACTTTCTGCAAGCCACCCAGAAACTATGCCAGGATGCCGCGCTGCCTGATACTGCTGTCGAGGTGCGCGGCACGTCCCAAGGCGCGCTGGGCGACCAGTTCAGGCTGTTCTGGAACTACGACGTGCGCGAGATCATCGACAACGCCCTGCAAATCAGAAAGACCGGCGGCTACGATGCGTTTGTGCTGGCTAACTCTCTGGATCCTGCCCTGGTCGAACTGCGCGAAGTCATGGATATCCCGGTGGTTTCCTTCATGGAGGTCACCTGTTTCCATGCGTGTACCATGGGTGAAAAATTCGGCCTTATCGTTCCCAACGAAAAAATGGTTCCGCGCTATCGGGAAATTCCCATCGGCTATGGCTTGAAAGACCGCCTGGCTACCGTGGAGGCCATCGAGTTCTCGAATATTCGCGGATTCGATGCCGTGTTCACCGACGAGAAGCTGGGTGACGAATGCATAGCACAGGTGAAGGCCAGTGCAAGACGCTGCATAGAGAAAGGAGCCGAAGTCGTGATACCGGCCGGGCCGCACGCCACGCTGCTGGCCATGCGCGGCATTCATCAGATCGATGACGTGCCGATCATGGACAGCTACAGGCTGCTGCTGAAATCCGCAGAAATGGTCGTTGCCATGAAGCGCCTTACCGGTGTTCATATCAGCCGCAAGCTACTGTACCAGGCGCCTTCCCAGGACTATATCGACCGGGTAGCGGATGTGCGCAACATCGACGCGCTGCGCCGTTCCTGAATCCCGTAACATGAACACCGCCATGGATATCAGGCGCCTGGCTATCAATCAGATCACCACACCGGCCTGGTCTCTTGAGCAAGCCATAGAAGGCTATGCGCGTCATGGCATTCACGGGGTAGGCGTCTGGCGCGACAAGCTTGCTGCCTGCGGCCTTATTCGTGCACGCTCGGCCTTGCGGGCCGCCGGATCCTGGGTTCCCTCCTTGTGCAAGGCCGGCAATATTGCACAATTCGCCACCGCCGGAACCAGGCCCGCGCTGGACGATTGCCGCCGCGCCATAGAGGAAGCCGCCGAAATCGGCGCCGGGTGCGTCGTGTTCGTATGCGGTGGCATTGGCACGGATAGCAAGGATATCGAGGCAGCGCGCGCAAAGGTCGCCGAAGTGCTGCACGAGGCCAGTGCATTTGCCGTCAAACATGGCGTGAGTCTTGGCATAGAGCCTTTTCACCCCATGCATGCCGCGGAGCGCGGCTGTATCAATACGCTGTCGCAGGCGCATGCGCTCTGCGCAAGCATAGGGCCGGCCGCGAGCGTGGTGGTGGATGTATTCCACGTCTGGTGGGATCCCGAGCTCTATCGCTTTCTTGCACCGCCGTATACGGATGCCATTGCCACCGTACAGCTTTGCGACTGGCGTGTTCCCACGCGCCATTCAGTGGAGGACCGGGCCATGATGGGAGAGGGTGCGGCCAATGTGCACGGCATTGCCGCGGCACTGGAAGACAGCGGCTACACAGGCCCTTATGAAGTGGAGATTTTCTCCCAGGACTGGTGGAGCATGCCGCCCGATGATGTCGTGCGCATCTGCGCGGAGCGCTACCTATCGCTGGGAACCTCAATTATTGATCCATCCAACACCTAGGAGATTCATTATGAGCATCGCCCTGATCGTCGAGTTTTCGGTAAAGCCAGAGCATCTCGACGCCTTTCTTTCTGTGATGAAAACCCATGCTGAGGCATCCCAGCAGGAGCCGGGCTGTGTGCAGTTCAAGATCATCGCAGCCAGCGCAGCCATGGACGGACGCGTATTCCTGTTTGAGGAATGGCGTGATCAGGAGGCCCTGGATTGGCACCTGAAACACTCGAAGCTCAACGATACCCGCAAGCAGTACGACCCGTGGATATTCAATCGCCACATCGTGCATGGGCACGTCGTCAACAACCCATCGTAGCCCGCAGGCATAAAAACAGCCATCAAAGGAGACAGCACACATGAATACGAAACAGATAGCCGGCATAGCGGCCCTTTCGGCCACGCTGCTTTTGGGACAACCCGCAGCACATGCACAGCCCTATCCCAGCCACGCCATCAATCTGGTTGTCGGCGCCGCGCCGGGAGGGCCGACCGACGCCGTGGCCCGGCTCCTGGGCAAGCACATGAGCAAAAGCATGGGCGTACCCGTCGTGGTCGTGAACAAGGGCGGAGGCGGCGGCGTCATCGCCTCGGAATATGTGGCCAATCAACCCGCCGACGGCTACACATTGCTGATGGGTTCGATCAGCACCCATGGCATCAATACGACGCTGTATCGTCATCTGGGTTACGACGCCGTCAAAGACTTTGCGCCGATATCGGAAGTGGTTTCCTATCCCCTGGTTCTGATCGTGAATCCGAAAACCGTTCCAGCGACCACAGTGAAGGATTTCGTCGCCTATGTACGCAAGCATGCCGATACGCTCAACCGCGGCTCCGCGGGTAATGGAACGTCCATGCACCTGGCCGGCGAACTGTTCAATCATGTGGCGGGCACGAACCTGAACCATGTGCCCTATAAGGGAAGCGCCCCCGCCATGCAGGCGCTGCTCGCTGGGCAAATAGACATCGATTTTGAAAGCATGACGGTCGCACTGTCTCACATCGAGGCGGGAAGCGTTCGAGCGCTTGGTGTCACGGGCACCAAGCGCTCCCCTCTTTTGCCCGATGTTCCGGCCATAGCCGAAACGCTGCCTTCCTACCACTTCAGCGGCTGGCTCGGGCTTCTTGCACCCGATGGCACACCAGAGCAGGCCATAGACCGCATACACGCCGAGGCGGTCAAGGCACTGGCCAATCCGGAAGTCCGCAAAAAGCTGGAAATGCAAGGTATGGAAGCGGTGGGCAGCTCGCCAGCAGAGTTCAAGGCATTCATCGCCGAACAGATCCAGTCGCTTGGTGACATCGTTCGGCGCTCCGGGGCGACGGTGGATTGACATCAGCCCCGCCTCAACCGGCGACCACAAGCAGCCCGGCGTTTCAACACAAGGAAGCACTATGAAGGAAGAAACAACCCGCAGCATGAACTCGAACACCGAAGCGCTGGATGCACGCTACATAGACGTCGCTGCTCTGGATTGGGCACCATCGCCGTTCGAAGGCATCCAGACCAAGATCCTGTACTCGGACCCCAACACCGGCATGTCCACCATCATGTTCAAAATGGCGCCCGGCGCTGTGGTGCCGCCGCATGAGCATACGGCAGTCGAACAAACCTACATGATCGAAGGAAGCCTGGCCGATGATCAGGGAGAAGTAACCGCCGGAAATTTCGTCTGGCGCCCGGGCGGCAACGCGCACAAGGCTTGGGCGCCGAAGGGGGCCGTATTTATATCATTCTTCATGAAGCCCAACCGCTTTTTCGACGGCGCTAAGTTCTTTACAGAAGACGATTGACAAGGCGGGGCAAGCGGCCACTCCACGCAAATCCATTACTATGACGTTTGCCGGCATCTCGCCGGCGACCGTTGCCACGCCATCCAGGCCATCGTTTCCACTGGCCGTCCGGCGCCGGCGAGGGCTTTCGTGACGAATAAAAAAGGCCGCGCGTAAACCCGCCATGAATCAACTTCCCCTCGCCGCAGGCTTGTCCGTGTTTATGATGCTGTCGGGCTGCACCGGACTTGGCGCCGGCACATCCGGCATCGATGCCAGCCAGCAAGCCAATGCCGCACCAATTTGCCTTGGCCGTTTTGTCATTACCCTGCCCGAAGGTGCCGAGCCCATCGCACAGGCAAGCTATCAATCCATAGAAATCGAGGACATCAAAGCGGTTTCGGGTTTCCCGAACGTAGCCCGCCAGCTTGAGGCGCGCGCAAAGAAAATGCGAACAGCCAAAATGGAGAATAGCGACTACACCAACAAACTCTATCGGGCGGCTGGTTACGATCCAGACGTGCTTTTCGGCAAGACCCAGTTCGCCGGTATACGCGTGGACCGATCTCAAAAGCAGGCGATGATCGGATATCACCCTGAACTGGATGTTCCCACCCTTCGCGTGGAACTCCACAAAGTGATAGACGACGCGCAATACGTCCTGGCAACAAAGGGCGGCAGCGCCGATGACTACGACAACATCAGCGCATTCATGTGGAAAGCAGCCGAACGGTTTCGGCACCGGGCCGCGGACGAAATCCCCAATGAACCGGGCTTTTGCATGGACAAAGGCTTATTCGCTGATGACGGCGATCCTCCTGTCAGTGAAACCTTTTCATTGTTTGTCAGATTCAAAGATCATCCAGACGCAACGTTCTCCATCGACTCGTTCGCCACAGGCGCGGCTGGAAACGAAGACGAACTTGAGATCAAATCCCGCTTTAGCGGCGCCCTGGGCCTGATGATGCGCATGTTCGCGAATATTCATGTCATGGATCGCGGCAACCGGGAAGCCGCGGGACAGAAGGGCTACCAGGTCGCATTGAGCACACCCAGCGAGGATGCGCCCGGTGCCACGATGTACAAATTCTCGTGGGCGGCAAAAGGTGTGCTCAATGACGCCACTCGCCCATACATGGAAATTGAGCTTGATATTCAGCCAGATGATGACAAACCGGCGACCATCACCAGCGGCAAAGAGGCGGAAGCGCTATGGAACCGGCTGCTGAATGGCATACGGATACGGCCGAACTCGGTAATACAACAGCAGTCATAAACGACGATTGCGGCGCCAGGTCTTCAGGCAGCGGATTTGCCAGGCGCCTCCTACCTGAATGATAGCCACATCGAATACTTCATCTTCTGATAAGGGAAAGTCGTCACCGTGACCAGCACCAGCTTGTTGCGGGTGCCATAGTACCTGCGTGTGATGACCAGGCCCGCCGTGCCCGCCGTCACTTGCAAAGTACGCGCCATCGCACCCTTTATAGGCGCGGCTGAGAATACCTGATTGACCTTGCGTATCTTCTGGCTGTAACGCTGCTCGATCAACTGCGACAAAGGCAATTGCGCCGTGACGACCTCAGGCCCCAGCGCGGAATAATCGGGGTGCACATACGCCGAAGCAGCGGCCACCGGCGCTTCCTTGTCGCCCAGCAGCTTGATTGCGTCTATGTGCAGCCACGCCTGCCCTCTTTCGCAGCCCAGAATGCCCGCCAGCCCGTCGGAAGCCGTCACCGTTTCCAGTGCGCGCACCTGCAGCGTCGCGTTCGAAATGTACTGGAACAGATCCGCAAGCTCGGATATCTGCTGGGTATAGCGGGTTTCGGGCATGTCCGCTTCAACGCGGGTGCCAACCCCGCGCCGTCTTGAAACCATGCCGGCTTCCGTCAGCATGCGTATCGCTTCGCGTATGGTGTGCCTGCTGGCGCCATAACGCGCGCATAACGCATGCTCGGTGGGAAGCAGCGACATGACCGGGTAGCGGCCCGTCTTTATACCCTGCTCCAGATCCTTGTAGATTACCCGATACAGCGGCGTGCCGTCCTCGTCGCCGCCCGCCTGGCGAAGCCTGCGTGGCCCGGCGGATGCCCTGTTTTTTCTGACCGCAGTTTCAAGCATGTAATTCTCCGGGGAATAGCCCGTGGCCGTTATACCTTATTGACAATCTCTCAAAAGGGTGCCTATCATTTGTCCGTACATAGTAGCATCGCAGTACGGAGTATTCACAAGACAAGCAACGCCTTTTCCTTCACCAGGAGGTTGTCATGGTCAAGTTACTCGCAGTACTCGCAGCGGCAACACTGGCCGCTGCGTATTCCTCCAGCGCGGCGGCACAGCAAGAACTCGTCGTTGCCGGTTATGGCGGCTCCTTCGAAGAGATAATGCGCTCGGATATTTTTCCGCCTTTCGCCAAGGAACACAATGCCAAGCTGGTTTATGTCGCCGGCAATTCCACCAATACAGTGGCCAAACTGCAGGCCCAGAAAAGCAACCAACAGATAGACGTTGCCATTATCGACGACGGCCCCATGTACCAGGCCATCGCGCTCGGATTCTGTTCACCCATACAAGGCATATCCGACGAAGATATCTACAAGACGGCGCGCTACAAAGACGACAAGGCTGTTGCCATCGGCCTGGTCGCCACGGGCATCATGTACAACAAGAAGATATTCGAGGAGAAGAAGTGGGATCCCCCCACCTCCTGGCATGATCTTACAGACCCCAAATACAAGGGTCACCTCGTCATTCCGCCGCTGAACAATACCTATGGCCTGCATGCGCTGGTCCAGTTTGCCCGCGCAAATGGCGGCGGCGAGAAGAACATAGACCCTGGGTTCAAGGCGTTCGAAGAAAAGGTAGGCCCCAATGTGCTTGTCTATGAACCCTCTCCGGGGAAAATGACAGAGCTGTTTTCAAGCGGCCAGGCTTCCATTGCAGTCTGGGGCAGCAGTCGCGTGAAGGCTTTTGCGGATACTGGCTTTCCCGTCGGGTTCGTCTATCCGAAGGAAGGCGCCTATGCCCTGCTCGCCTCGGTGTGCCCTGTGAACAAGCCCGAGCCCAACCCGCTGGCGCAAACCTTTATCCAATACCTTATCTCGCCCAGCGTCCAGGAGATCATGGCCAAGGCCCAAGGCTTCGGCCCCGTCAACAAAAACGCCAAGGTAAAGGACGACCCGCGGGTACCCCTGCCCATTGGCGACCGAGCGGCGAATCTGCTGGTGCTCGACTGGGATACCGTCAACCAACACAGGCAGGAATGGAATACCCGCTGGGTGCGTGAAATCGAGCGTTGACAGGCGTGCATCCATGGCTCATCTGGAACTGAAAGGCCTGACCCGGCGCTACGGCGACCTAACTGCTGTAGACAACCTGGATTTGTCAGTGCAGCAGGGGGAGTTCATTTCCCTGCTTGGGCCCTCTGGATGCGGCAAGACAACCACGCTCCAGATGATTGCGGGTTTTGTGGAACCCACATCCGGCAGCGTGATCCTGAACGGCAAGAACCTTGCCCGCGTACCGCCCAACAAGCGCGGACTGGGCATTGTGTTCCAGAACTACGCCCTGTTTCCTCACATGACCGCGGGAGAAAATATCTCGTTCGGCCTGGAGATGCAGGGCGTCAAGAATGCTGAACGCACACAGCGCGTCAAGGAGGCATTGAACCTTGTTGGGCTGGCGCATCTTCAGGACAGGTATCCTTCGCAAATGTCTGGCGGCCAGCAGCAGCGGGTAGCCCTGGCGCGCGCACTCGTCATCAAACCCAGCGTGCTGCTGCTTGACGAACCGCTCTCCAATCTGGACGCAAAGCTGCGCGAAGAGATGCAGCTGGAGCTGCGCAGCATCCAGCGCACAGTAGGCACCACCACCATACTGGTCACGCACGACCAGTCCGAGGCGCTGGGCATGTCCGACCGCATTGTGGTCATGAACAAAGGGTGCGTCGAGCAAGTGGCGGAGCCCTTTTCGGCCTACGAGGGCCCTGCCAGCTCTTTTGTCGGCGGCTTCCTGGGCAAGGCCAATATGTTCACGACCGCGCTGGAGACGGATGCCGGCGAGACCCGGATACGCATCGGCGAGGCGTCGATACCGTTCAGCGGGCAGCCCAGCCCATCGGGAAAAGTGATAGTCAGACCAGAGAAGATTGTTTTTTCCGAACCGTCGGCCTGCGCACTGCCAGGCCGCATCAAAACCCGCGTGTTCCAGGGCAACCACTGGCTCTGCCAGGTCAGCACATCGGTCGGCGAAGTATCGGTGATACGCCAGAACGATGGACAGCCTATACCTGCGGAAGGCGACAGCGTGAACATGCGCTGGAACGCATCGGACATGTACCCCATTGAATCAGGCCGGGAGGCATCATGACCCCCGGCAATCGGGCCAAGCCATGGCTGCTCACAGCACCGGCGCTCGTGCTGTATGCAACTTTCCTGATCGTGCCGCTCTTCATGGTGCTGCTGATCAGTTTTTTCAGCTTTGATTTCTACGGGGGCATCCAGCGCACGTTCACCTGGAAAAACTACGTCGATATCGCCACCGACGCCTATTACTATGAAGTCTATGCCAGGACTTTCGGCGTGGCGGCGGCCGTCACCGCCATTTCCATTGTCCTGGGCAGCACGGAAGCCTATGTGCTTTCCCGCATGCGCAAGCCGTGGAAAGGATTGTTCCTGATGATCGTGCTGGGGCCGCTCTTGATATCCGTGGTCGTGCGTACCCTGGGATGGGCGCTGTTGTTCGGCTCCACCGGTCTGATCAGCCAAGCCCTGCAGTTGCTGGGGCTTTCCTCGGGCCCGGTCAGCCTCATGTACACCAATCTTGGCGTCACAATAGCCTTGACACATGTATTGGTCCCCTTCATGGTCATCGCCGTGTGGGCGTCGCTGCAGCGCATCAACCCCTCCTCTGAAGCCGCCGCACGCTCTTTGGGCGCGGGCCAGCTGACCGTGGTGCGCCGGGTGATACTGCCCCAGATCATGCCAGGCATTGCTTCGGGCTCCATTATCGTTTTCTCCCTCGCGGCCAGCGCGTTTGCGACGCCGGAAATCATAGGCGGCAGAAGGCTCAAGACAGTTGCAACATCCGCCTATGATGAGTTTCTTAATACGCTCAACTGGCCCTTGGGCGCTGCGCTGGCGATTATTCTGCTCCTTGCCACCATGGCGGTGCTGGTATCGGCCAACCGCCTGATCGAAAGGCGCTACAGCGCCGTGTACAGCTAGGAGCCGGCCATGCAATTTCGTAACGGTTTCTGGAGCCTGCTTTTTCACGCGCTGTTTATCGCATTTATTCTTGCGCCCATTGTCATGGTCTGCGCCGTCGCCTTCACATCGCAAGGCTATATCTCGCTGCCTACGCAAGGGCTGTCACTGCGCTGGTTCAAGGCCATACTCGACAACCCGCGCTTCATCGACGCATTCTGGTTCAGCCTGGGCCTGGGCGCCCTGTCGGCCACCATCGCCCTGCTGGTTTCCATACCCTGTGCGCTGGCCGTTGCCCGCAACCGCTTTCGCGGGCGCGAGGCGCTTGTCGCCTTTTTCCTTTCGCCACTCATGATTCCCCATGTCGTGCTGGGGCTGGCCTTCCTGCGGTTTTTCAGCACCATAGGCCTGGCAGGCACCTATGCCGGGCTGGTGGTGGCGCACATCATTATCATCATGCCTTATGCACTGCGGCTGGTATTGACCTCCGCAGTCGGCATAGATCCAAAGCTGGGCCGCGCCGCGCTGTCGCTGGGCGCCTCCAACTGGACGGTATTCCGCCGCATCGTGCTGCCCCTCATGTTGCCCGGCGTGGTCAGCGGCTGGGTCATTGCCTTTATCACCAGTTTCGACGAATTGACCATGTCCATATTCATCGCGTCGCCCTCCACCACGACACTGCCAGTACGGATATTTCTGCAGATTGCCGATACCATCGACCCGTTGGTCACCGCCGTTTCGGCTGTGCTGATCTATGCCGCATTGATTCTCATATTCATTCTGGACAGGCTGATCGGCCTGGAAACGCTGTTTGTTGGCAAAGAATTCAAGGATCCCGGCAATGCTTGATGTGAAACTACCGGAGCCTGTGCATACGGGTGTCTACGATGCGGCGGTCGTGGGCGGCGGTCTGGTCGGAGCGTCCATTGCATACGGATTGCGGCGCACGCTTGACCACGTCACTGTGGTTGACGAGGGCGATGTGGCATACCGTGCTTCGCGCGGCAACTTCGGACTGGTATGGGTGCAAAGCAAAGGCATGGGCAAGCCGCAATACAGTGCCTGGACAAGAGCGTCGGCCTCGCACTGGGCACAGTTTGCACAGGAGTTGATGGAAAAAACAGGCGTGGATGTGCACCATGAACAGCTTGGTGGATTGCATATCTTGCTATCAGAGGAAGAGAAACAGGCGCGCATCCGTTTCATGACAGAGCTGATGGATCAGCCCGGCATGCTTCCCTACGATTGGAAGCTGCTCGATAGGCAGGAGTTGGCAGACATGGTGCCTGGCATAGGCCCGGATGTATGCGGCGCAAGCTGGACCAGCATTGACGGCACGGCCAACCCGCTCAAGCTGCTGCGCGCCTTGCACACATCGTTTTCCGCCGACCAAATAGATTACCGTCCCATGCATGGCGTGGTAAAGATCGATCATATAGACGGCCTGTTTCATATCCACACGACGCGCGGTGCAGTACGCGCCGCCAAGGTTGTACTGGCAGCGGGCCTTGGCAACAAGACACTGGGAGAACAGCTCGGTCTTCACATTCCCGTACGCCCGCAACGCGGCCAAATCATTGCCCTGGAAAGAACACGCCCTTTGCTGCGCACACCCATGGCCACGCTCAGACAAATGGATGAAGGCACCTGGCTAATCGGCGACTCGCAGGAGGAAGCGGGCTTTGCGGATCAACAAACGGGCTTGCCTATTCTTGCCACTTTGGCGGACAGGGCCGTTCGGACGTTGCCGGCACTGCGCGATGTGCGCGTCGTGCGAAGCTGGGCGGCGCTGCGTGTAATGTCCCCCGACGGCTACCCCATTTATCAGGAATCCCGCAGCTGTCCGGGCGCATTCGTTGTCACCTGCCATAGTGGCGTAACGCTCGCGGCAGCCCACGCGCTGCTCCTGGCGCCCATGATCGCCGGCGGCAGCCTTCCAGTTGAAATGGCACCCTTCTCAGCGGAGAGATTTCATGTTCCAGAGATTGCCTGAAGTCGAGCAGCAAAAGCAGGCTCGCACCATCCATATCACCATTGATGATATGGCGGTTACCTGTATGGACGGCGACAGTGTCGCCGCTGCGCTTTTTTCTTCCGGCACGCTCGCCTGTCGAGATACGGCAATCAGCCAGACCCCGCGAGGCCCTTTCTGCCTGATGGGTGTCTGCTATGACTGCCTGGTGATCATAGACGGTAAACCCAATCAGCAGGCCTGCATGACACGTGCACAGGAAGGTATGCACGTGCAGCGCCAATCGGGCGCCCGAGAGGTGCAACCATGACAAACAATCAAACCAGCCCGTACACTGCCACCAGCGGCACACCCCTGCGGCAATGCGATCTGCTGGTGATTGGCGCCGGGCCCGCCGGCCTGGCAGCCGCTACGGTGGCGGCGCAGGCGGGCGTGGACACACTGCTGCTGGACGAACAAGCAGCGCCTGGCGGCCAGATATACCGCGCCATCACGCAGCCACCCACTGAGAATCGCCGTATCCTGGGACCCGATTACTGGGCGGGCGAGAGCCTGATCGGGCCTTTTGAACAGTCCGGCGCACACTATCAGCCTTCCGCCACGGTATGGGCCATTACTCAGAAGAACTCACAAGATCCCGATAGCCGGTTTGAAGCCGCTTGCTCCATCAACGGTACGGCCGAATTGGTGCGCGCGCGGCAGCTGCTGTTGGCAACCGGCGCGCAAGAGCGCCCGGTACCGATACCAGGCTGGACGCTGCCTGGTGTCATTACCGCGGGCGCCGGCCAGATACTATTGAAAGCATCCGGCATGGTGCCCACCGGCCACATCGTTCTTGCAGGCTGCGGGCCCCTGCTCTACCTGATCGCATGGCAGTATCTCAATGCCGGCGTGAAGATCGACGCGCTGCTGGAAACCACACAGTCCAGTAATTTGAAACGCGCTTTGCCGCATGCATTGGCATTCATGCTTTCGCCGTATTTTGCAAAAGGCATCAAGCTCATGCGGGAGGTGAAGCAACGCGTGCGCATTATCAAGAATGTCAGCGATCTGCGCGCCGAAGGCGATGGCAGTCTTGAGACCGTTCGGTACACGGCCGGCGGCAAGACCCACGCCATGCCTGCCGACATGCTTCTGCTGCACCAGGGCGTTGTACCCAATGTCAACCTGGCGCGGGCGCTGGGCCTGGACCATGCCTGGAACAGTCTGCTGGACTGTTGGGAGCCTGTGGTCGATACCTGGGGCACATCGTCGATACCCGATGTATGGCTGGCAGGCGACGGCGCCGGGATAGGCGGCGCCATCGCAGCCGAGAACCGGGGCCGCATCGCGGCGCTGCAAGCCGCGCACAGGTTGGGGCGCATTACCGCGCCCGACAGGGACGCAAAGGCCAAGCCACTCCGCCATGCGTTGCGCAAGGCGCTCGGCGGACGAGATTTCTTCGATACGCTGTACCAGGCTCCGCCTTCATTTCGTCGACCCACGGGCGACACCATTGTATGCCGATGCGAGGAAATTACCGCCGCGCAAATACGCGATACCGTCAAGCTTGGCTGCACCGGCCCAAACCAGATGAAATCCTTTTTACGCTGCGGCATGGGCCCCTGCCAAGGCAGATTCTGCGGGCTTACCGTAGCCGAAGTCATTGGCGACGAGCTGGGCATACCGCCGCGCGATGTTGGCTATTACCGGCTTCGTTTCCCCATAAAGCCACTCACGCTGGGCGAGCTGGCATCCTTGCCGCAGACGGACGCGTCCATAGAGGCCGTCGTCCGCCTGAAAAAATGACATGGCCGCGCCAGATCATTCCGCCGCGGCGATTGTCATCGGAGGAGGCCTGCATGGCAGCTCGGTGGCGCTGCACCTGGCGCGCGCGGGTGTGCACGCGCTGGTGCTGGAGAAAAACTATGTGGGCCGCCACGCCTCGGGCGTGAACGCCGGCGGCGTGCGCACACTTGCCCGCCATCTTGCCGAGATTCCGCTGTCGCTTGCTTCCCTGGCGCTATGGAAGGATATTGAGAACCTCGTTGACGACGACTGTGGCTTCGAGCAGCATGGCCAGATTCTCGTGGCGGAAAACGAAGCGGATCTCGCAACGCTGCAGACTCGGCTGCAAACCTTGTCAGCACAAGGCTATATCCATGAGCAATGGCTGGCACCCTCCGCGCTATGCGAACGCATACCTGCCATCAATCCGTCTGTGCGAGGCGGCATTATGGCTGCCGAGAACGGCGCCGCGGACCCGTATCGCACAACGCTGGCATTTCGCCGCAAGGCAGAAAGCCTGGGTGCGCGGTTTCGTGAAGGCGTATTAGTAAAACGGGTGGAGCGCGTAGGCAGGCAATGGTCTGTATCGACGGAAACAGACGTATTCACCACACCCGTGATAGTGAACTGCGCTGGCGCGTGGGCAGACCGCATCGCCTCGCAACTGGGCGAGGATGTGCCTTTGGAAGCCATCGCACCGATGATGCTGGTGACATTGCCCATGCCGCATTTTCTTGATCCCGTCGTCATCGGCAGCGGACGGCCGCTCTCCTTCAAGCAGCGGGCCAACGGCACGGTGCTCATAGGCGGGGGCCGCCGCGCCAGGGTGAATCGCGACACGAACTGGACCGAGCTGGATTTTCATGCCCTGGCCGAAGGCGCACGCGTAGTATGCGAGCTGTTTCCTCATATGCGCCAGGCCGTGATAAACCGCGGATGGGCCGGCATCGAGGCCAGAATGCCTGACGATATTCCGGTCATCGGGCCCAGCATCCGGCATGAAAACGCATTCCATGCCTTTGGGTTTTCCGCCCATGGCTTCGAACTGGGGCCCATAGTCGGCAAGATTATTGCCGATCTCATCACCGAGGGCTTTACCGACCTTCCCATAGAACCGTTTCGCATTGACCGGTTTGCCCTGGGCAATGGCGCGGCGGCTACGGGAGATAGCGGGCGATAAGGCGTCTCAGTATCAAACCCACGACTTCATCTGTGCCGCATATCGACGCCATGAAGACTGGGTTTCAATCAAACATCGCCAACCGCATCATATGTTTCAACGAAAAACGGCCGGTCATGTTTCAGACTTGGCAATTGCCGACGGCTGCGCGCCGTTTCGGCCACAGTAATGGACTGAACAAGTAGACCAGGCTCACCATTCAGTTCACCCAAAACCCTGCCCTCCGGATTGATGACCATGCTGTGCCCGTAGCTTGTGCGGCCATTGCCGCTTTCGCCGCATGCGGCGGCGGCCAATACGAAGGCACGGTTCTCGATAGCGCGCGCCTGAAGCAGCGTGCGCCAATGGGCGGGGCCCGTCTGGCGCGTGAATGCAGCAGGCGCCAGCAGCACCTCCGCGCCCGCTTGGGCCAACTGGCGATAGAGCTGAGGGAAACGCAGATCGTAGCAAATGGATAACCCCACCTGACCCCAAGGCGTGGCAACAACCACACCCCTGTCGCCAGATCGGTAATTGCGGGATTCTTGAATTCGGGTGCCATCAGCCAATGTCACATCAAACATATGCAGCTTGTCGTACGCCGCGCGTACGTTGCCGCGCGGGTCAATCACCAGCGAACGATTCACCATCTTGCTCTCGGCTGCATCGTATATGACGTGCGAGCCAAGGAATATCCATAACCCCGAGTGCGCCGCCGCCTGGCAGATCTTGCTGTGAGCGTAATCTGAGTGATGCGCGGCCTCCAACATTACTGCGCGGCGGCTATCCAGGCAACTGGCATATTCGGGCAGCAGCAACCAATCGGCGCCACGCTGGGCCGCCTGATCCGCCAAACCAGAAATAGTCACCATATTCGCATCAATGTCTGGCGATGGCGCGTACTGACCAAGTGCCACAATCAGGGAAGTACTCACAACGCTTGCAACCCCAGTATTTCACGTGCTTGCTTCGGCGTTGCCACCTCGAAACCCAGCGTTTGAAGCACATTCACGCCCTTCTCCACCAACTGTGCATTGCTGGTGGCCTGCACGCCCTTTTCGACATACAGATTGTCTTCCAGACCCACACGAACATGGCCTCCCAGCAATGCGGCTTGCGCCAGCATGGGATACTCCTTGGCACCTATGCCGAACGCCGACCAGTTCGCGCCCGACGGCAGCAGGTTGCGCATCGCCAACAGAACATCCGTATCAGACGGCGCCCCCCACGGAACACCCATCACGAACTGCCATAGCGGATTTTGCTCGATCAGGCCCTCATTCATCATATGTCTGGCGAGTGCAATATGGCCGGTATCAAAGATCTCCAGCTCTGGCTTTACGCCAGCCTCACGGATGACAGCGGCAATCGCCTCGACATGCTTCTGAATATTGATAAGCGCCCCTTTGCCGAAATTTAGGCTCCCCATGTCCAGGCTACAGATCTCCGGGCGCAAGGCGGCAATATGACGAGCGCGTTCAGCGGGCGTGCGCAAGTTTGATCCTTCGGCCACTGTGTTGGGTGCATCATCGCTGGGGATGAAACGCGCACCGGCCCCGGTAGTCAGATTCACGATAACCGGCGAGCCGCTGTCTCTGATGCGTTCCACAACCTCTCGATATAACGCAAGCTCGATCGAGGGCTTCCCTGTTTCCGGGTTGCGCACGTGAATATGCGCGATGGCCGCACCGGCTCGACATGCCTCGATTGCAGAATCGGCAATCTGCCTTGGCGTAACCGGAACCGCGCGAAAGCGGCCAGCGGTATCGTCGCCACCCGTAATGGCGCATGTAATGATCGTGGGCTTGGGCATCTTGACCTCATATGAAGACATCAGTGGTTTTACTGAATTCGGATATTTCGCTTGCGTACAACTCCGGCAAAGTGAGCCGTACATTCAATAGCCAATTTAAACAGTTGTTTAAATTGTATTTTTACTAATTTTTATTAGATACTAGGCCTTTCACGTATAATTAAACGATGTTTAAACAGTCGTTTAAATAAAATGGTGAGACATTACCCCGGCGGGCCAAGGTCCAGCGAAGTCACCAAACAATTGATTCTGGATGTCGCCGAGCGCCTCTGCGCTGAAGGCGGGGTCGAAGCGTTGTCTGTGCGTGCTGTCTGCGAACAGGCTGGCGCCAACGTGGCATCCATCAGCTATCACTTCGGAAATAAGCAGAGGCTGCTGGAAGAAATGTTCCAGCGGCGCGTAACACCCTTGAACGAGGAAAGGCTTCGGCTACTCGACTGTGCCCTCAGCGGACCGAGAGATATTCTTTTGGAGGAAGTAATCCGCAGCTTTGTTGCCCCGGTGATCCGCGGCATTGCCTCCACCTCCCCTGTAGAGGGCGAAAATCTGGGGAACTCATCGCTAATCGTGACGCAGTTTCTTGCGCGCATATACTCCATGCCTGGAGAAGAGGATTTCCTCAAGGCTCACTACGAGCCGGTGCGCAGCCGGTTTGTACTCGCACTTCAGGTGTGCCTGCCCGGTCTATCGCTGGATGATCTGCTCTGGCGCTACAACATGATGGTCGGCGCATTAATCTATGCCATGGCGGGACCACAGCGGATGGCCAGGCGCCCGATTGTATTCAGCAATGTCGCCAACTCCGATCTTGAGAATGATCCAGAGTATGGCATTGAGCAGATGGTGGCATTCATCGCCTCGGGCTTTCGGGCTCGGGGGTTGGCGCAGGAATGGCAAATTAAGCACAAAGCCGTTGCCATCCACTCAGTCAGTCTGGCCGGCGCATCTCAAAAATGCCCTCCTCTTTAGCCACAACGTATTGCGCATAGCCAAGCCTGCCCAAGGGGCGAAGGCCATCAAAGTTAACACGGCCATTGACTAAAATATTGTCTTGGATGTGGATGCCTATCACCCGGCCAATAATCATGCAGTTCCGGCCATTTAATGGGTCTGGCGGCAAGTCAACCATCTGATGCACTAAGCATTCAAGATTTATCGGGGCTGCCTTGACCAGCGAGGGACGCACGAGTCTCGCTCTCGATTTTTCCAAATCCGCAGCCTGAAACTCGTCGCATTTGCTATCCAGAGGAGCACATGAGGTGTTCATCTGTTCACGCAATTCCCAAGTCGACATATTCACGACAAATTCCGGAACCTCCATTACGTTTCTCAGGGTGTCTTTCGCCCCGCCCTTCTCGTGCTGGCCATTTACGCAAAACATCACCATACGAGGGCGCTCTGCTACCGCATTGAAAAAGCTATACGGTGCAAGGTTTTCATTCCCGCTTGCGTCTATCGTACTAATCCACCCTATGGGCCGGGGAACAATGCAGGCTTTAAATGGGTCACGAGGCAAACCATGCTCGGAATCTGCTTCAAAAAACATAATGAACCTATATATAGTGGAATGCAGAATTTCTACAGTTCTATGACCGGGTTCTTGTTACATAATCTCGAATCACAGATACCAACGTATCGACCAGGTACTCCGCTTCAGACTGCGACAAGATTAGCGGTGGTGCTAGACGGACAACATTATCAGCTGTAACGCTTATCAGTAGTCCCGCATCGAGGGCCAAAGCGGGTAGAGAACCACATGGCTGTTCCAGTTCTATACCAATCAGCAAGCCAGCACCGCGTACGCCGCGTACACCAGGGACATCCACAAGCTTTTTTTGAAATTCATGAGCAATAAAATTTCCTATCACTCGTGCATTGTCATACAGCCTTTCCTGCTCAACGACGTCGAGCACCGCATTTGCTGCAGCACATACAAGCGGGTTTCCCCCGAAGGTGGAGCCATGGCTACCCACTGAAAAGATATCCATGGCTCTCTCGCCGATAAGGCAAGCGCCAATTGGAACTCCGCCGCCAAGCCCTTTCGCCAGAGCGAGCACATCAGGAACAATATTCGCGTGCTGATAAGCAAAAAGTTTTCCCGTGCGTGCAATACCCGTTTGAACTTCATCAAGCATCAACAGAATATCGCGCTCATCGCAAAGCTTCCTGAGTCTCCTCAACGAGTCCTCCGGAAGCAGATTGATACCTCCTTCGCCTTGAATTACCTCCAACAGAACAGCAACAACATCCGGATCCTTCGACGCGTTTTCAATCTCTTCTATGTCAAAACGAACGCGTTCAAACCCTTCCAGCAACGGACCAAAGCCCTCTCGGATGCTTTGTTTGGCAGTTGCGGACAGGCTGCCCATGGTACGCCCATGAAAAGCCTTCTCCATGACAAGAATTTTGGGAACAGATATGCCTCGCTTATGCCCCAGCATGCGTGCCAACTTAATGGCACATTCGTTTGCTTCAGCTCCTGAATTCACGAAAAAAGCTTGTCGCAATCCAGACATTGACACCAAGCGTTCTGCCAGTCTAATTTGCTGTGGAATGAAATAATTATTTGAAATATGGATAAGCTGTGCTGCTTGTTCACTAACCGCTTTTACAAGTGCGGGATGGGCGTGCCCCAAAGTGTTGACAGCAATTCCAGCTAGCGCATCTAGATATTTTTTACCTTGCGTGTCCCACAACCAGGCACCGTTTCCGTGCGTAAAGGTAACGGGTAAACGCTTATGGGTTGGAATAAGTGCTTCCGAGCTGAATTGTGCAGTCGCCGATTCAACAGGCTCATGAATTACATTAGTCATAGCTGTCCAAGAGGTATGGCAAACATGGTTCTTACGTTGTTCAATTAAAATTTTTCTTTGCGGATTAGGGTATCAATCTTTGTTAGTGGCCAGCGAAAGAGACTCCTTTCCATAGGTGGATTCAGACAGCTCCATGGAGAAATAGCCCTCTTCGATATCCTGGGCAATGAGCGCCGGCGAACGCAGGCTTGGATCGCCGTGCCCGCCCGCACCAGAAGTGTTGAAACAAACGATGTCCCCACGACGCAGATCCATTACCTCTTTCGATCCCAGTTCCCGAGGTTTTCCATTCCGCAGCAACGTGGTTTTTCCGATACCTCCGGGCATGCCGCCCTCCAAACCATACGGCGCAAATACATGTCGATCACTCAGCAGCGTCAACTTTCCCTTGTCTGCAAGGAGTTCGACATCTTTTTGAATACCACAACCACCTCTGTATTGGCCCGCTCCGCCCGAATCCGTAATGAAGCCAAACCGCAATATGCGTACTGGACAAGTAAGCTCGTGCATTTCGATCGGAATATTGGCGCAATTCATCACGGGAGCCATCGCCTCAGCCCCATCCTTGCAAGACATGGCACCGTACCCACCCATGATGAGGTCATAGTAGACGAACGGAGAGCCCGTGTTCGGATCAATTCCGCCTATGTTCGGGTTGCTCCAGTGAGAGAATCCCGCCAGCACCCTGTTTGGAACAGCCTTTGATAGCGCACCGTTGATCACCTCATAGATCCTCACCTGTACAGTGGCCCGCCCGCCAGAAGGAGCGGGAAAGCAAGGATTCATAAAAGAACCTTCACGTGATCTAATCTTGATAGGCGAGATGGCCCCTGCATTTTGAGGCAATGTCGCCTGAGTCAGAACCTTAATAGCAAAATAACTGTACGCTCTCGTATAGTTGATGTACGAATTGATGGCAGCATCAACTTGATCGCTGCTGCGCGAGAAGTCCAATACTATTTCACCATTCCTGACCTCTATATCGACAGCAATACATACGGGCTCCGTACCGGGCCCGGCATCATCAAGATAGTCATCAAAAGAAAAACTTCCTTGTGGGAGCGACAACAATCGCTCTCGCATGTCTGCTTCAGTGCGCTCAAGAATTATTGACACCGTGCCATCGAAAACCTCTTCACCATGGCGCTTGTACAAATCCAAGAATTGTTGCGCACCTGAAAGATTGGCATTTTTTTGTGCCGTAAGATCGCCCAGCATTATCTCAGGCATTCTGACATTGCCCAAAATTAGCCTAATTACGTTGTCATCAAACTGATAGTTGGCCATCACTCGTGTGGGAAGTATACGAAGACCTTCTTGAAATGCTTCAGATACGCCTTGCACCATTTGTGAACCCGCAGCTGCTCCACCAACATCGACTTGATGCGCTATGGTGACCGAGTATCCGATAAGTACACTACCGTCAAATATTGGTGTGACCAAAAAGCAGTCAGGAAAGTGACCCGAACCTAATTGTGAATCGTTAAGCAGAAATCCATCTCCAGGACGCATTTCCTTTCGGGGAAAGTAATGCTCAACATTCTCCAAAACATACGGCATTGCTCCCAAATGACCTGGCGTGAAATTCCCTTGGGCTATCAAGCGCCCATGCCGGTCAAAAAGTCCTGTAGAAAAATCATCCCCTTCTCTGACTGCAGCGGAGTATGCCGAATTACGTAGTGCCGTTCCCATCTCTTCAGTGATGGCAACCAAAGAACTCCAAAGAACCGAAATAGTCACGGCATCAATATTGGGTTTCGTGACTGAAGTCACAGTGCTCACGTCAGACATGGATCAGCCTCTATATCAATTAGTATGTTTCCATACTCACTAACGTTTGCCCGGTCACCCGGCAGAAGCACTGTTGCAGTCTCCCGCTCCTGAATCACTGCCGGTCCAACAATGAAATGGCCCGGCTCCAGCTGTTCACGTTCATAAACTGGACAAGGGGCGAAGCCGTCAGTTTCAGGAAAATAGACCGGGCGAGTTCGGCTGGCACTAGCGCTTGATGATTTATCCGACAATGTCTTGTGCCCCATTCCATGAGTCCACTCACCGCCAGGGTATGTATTGGCGCTTGTTGCGCTGACATGCCAGTCAATCACCTCCACCGAGCCAGTGGGGTTTACAGCGCCGTAAATATCCTGATAGCGGGATTCAAAGCGATTTCGTGCTGACAATACAAAGGAGTCGTCAATCGTGCCGCTATCCAGTTCGACTTTTATTTCAAAACCCTGCCCTGCGAATCGCATGTATGCATGACGGCTGAAATTGAACTTCTTAAGCCCTTCACCAATTTTTTCGACTTGATTTCTTACTTGTTCTTCAAGTTGCGCAAAGATTTCCTGGATGACTTCAACGTATTGAGTGTCAAGTAACACTGCATGTGTTCTTGAAGCATCCAGCTTTGTTGGAGCGTTAAGCAGTCCAATGGCAGAGCCAACTCCCGCACCCATGGGAATCATTAACCGGGGAATGGACGCTTGCCGTGCGAGTCTCGCCGCATGAAGCGGCCCAGCGCCACCGAACGCCACCATGGTATATAAGCGAGGATCACGCCCACGCTCTATCGAGACATTGCGTAGTGCGCGCTCCATTTTATTTGTGGCCAAAGTATGAATTGCCCATGCGGATTTTTCAACACTCAACCTCAGTGGCTCCGCAATATGCCTTTGAATTACCTCATAGGCAGCGTCGTAATGCAGCTGGAATGCTTTGCCATTGAAATCTTCCGCATCTATGTAGCCTAGTACGAGGTTGGCATCGGTAACAGTCGGTTCACGTCCTCCTCGGCCGTAGCAGGCAGGGCCTGGGGTGGAGGATGCGCTTTCCGGACCTACGCTGATGACACCAGCCTCAACATGAGCAATGCTTCCTCCTCCTGCCCCTATCTCTATCAGTTCTACGCTTGACACATTTAAGGGAAGACCGCTGCCTCGTTTATAGTCTATGAGATCCACCTCAAATGAGGAGGTCACCGCAGCCTGTCCATCATCAATGGCGCCCAGCTTGGCAGTAGTACCACCCATATCAAACGTGAGAATGTCCTTAATGCCTTCCGTATGACCCATGGAGGCACACATCAAGACACCAGCGGCAGGGCCGGATTCAACGATACGGATGGGATTCTGGCATGCCATCTCAGCAGGCACCAAGCCTCCGTTTGACTGCATGATATGCATGGCGGATCGAATCCCCAGGCCACCCACAGTTTCTTTTAGATCGGCGACGTAATCACGAACGAGAGGCCGCACGTAGGCATTCGCAACAGTCGTATTGGTTCGCTCATACTCCCGAATACGTGGACTCACTTCAGATGATAGCGAGATGTCTACATCAGGCAGCGCTTCCTTTAAAGCTGCTGCTACTTTCAATTCATTCCTGGGATTGCTGTATGCATGTAGAAAGCACACAGCGACAGACTGCACGTCAAGCTTTTTCAACTGTTGAACCAAGGAATGAACTTCATCCTCATCTGGGTGTACAAGAACCTCTCCGCGGGCCGAAATCCTCTCGCTTATTTCCAGTACATGGCTACGCTTGATCAGCGCAGGAGGCTTACTTAAATTCAAATTGAAGGTTTCGTGCCGCTTCTGGCGTCCGATAAGAAGAACATCCCTAAAACCACGCGTTGTAATCAGGGCGGTCTTCGCCCCCTTACGCTCCAAGATAGCGTTGGTTGCGATAGTGGTAGCGTGCAGTAGCAACTCAACATCCGACTCCCTGCCGGCATTTTCCGCAAGTAGCTCCTCCAAGCCATTCAGCGCTGCAATGGCAGGTTGTTCGCTTGTGGTGGGAATCTTTAGAAATTTGGTTTGGATGCTGCCATCTATCCTAACGGCAAAGTCGGTAAATGTCCCACCTATGTCGAACGCAATTTCTATGCTCATGCTAATCCTTTTGAACCACAAGATGAACCCATAGATATGCTAGTCATTATTGTTTCAAAAGTGGGCATGTGGACTTTTCCAAAGGACTGTAAGCATCGTCACCAGGAATAGTAGCAATCAATTTTTCGTAATCCCATGGCCGCTTACTTTCACTTGGACTTTTCACTTGAACCAAATACATATCATGTATAAGCAGGCCATCTTCACGAATATATCCGCTCTGAATAACGTCATCGGACACCTTCATCTCACGCATTACAGGCCCCACCTTTACACCGTCAGTAGTCCCTGCTTTTGCTACAGCACGCAAATAATGCAACGCCGCCGAGTATGTCCCCGCTTGAGTCATCGTTGGCGCCCTCCCGTGCCGCTCTTCAAATCGTTTTGCAAAGGAACGCGCTTGTTCGTTCAGGTCCGAATAGTACCCGGTCACATATGTCAGGCCTTGCGCCTGCTCAAGACCCACTGCATGAACATCCGTCAGCATCATTAACAACGCCGTAATGCTATGGCTCTTTGTCAAACCGAACTCGGCCGCCTGCTTAAGTGCCGTAATTGTGTCATTACCCGCATTCGCAAGGACGATGGCCTCCGCCCCTGACGCCTGTGCGCCCATCAGGAAAGAAGAGAAATCGAAATTGTTAAGCGGATGACGAACTGAGCCTTTAACCTCAATACCCACTTCTTTAGCAGTATCCATAGCATCTTTTTCAAGTTGATGTCCAAATGCATAATCGGCGGTGATGATGTATATGGACTTGATGCCTTTCTGCTTTAGCGCTTTGATAGGCGCAACGGCTAATGAGTATGTGTCATACATCCACTTAAAGCCATTTGGAACGCATGCGTCGTTCGCGAGTTTGGTAGTGCCGGGCCCGGAGAAAAGGCCAATAACATGCGTTTTATCCTTCAGCATTCGCGCCACGCCCAAGGCAATAGCCGAATTCGTCAGGTCCACCATGGCATCAACGTGGTCCACATCTATCCATTTTCGAGCTATCTGCAGGCCGATATCCGGGCGATTTTGATGATCACCAGGTATCACCTCGATCTTCATTCCCTTGCATTCCTTCGCCTTACAGTCTTCGGCAGCCAGCTGAGTCGCTATGACAGAGCCCTCGCCAACAACGTCAGCGTACGGCCCGCTCATATCCGTGAGCACGCCAATTTTGACTGATTCATTATCGGCATACGCGACCCCGCTCAAGGTCGCTACAGCCAGCATCAATGCAATGCTGAGTAGTTTCATGACGCCTCCTCTTTTTTAGTCTGGTATAGAGAAACGCAATGGAACCAATATGCTCCATTGCTCTCCCAAGCCAGTTTAGTGACGGGCAGGCAGTCAGGTTTGAAAAAAAATCAAAGTAGCGTTCTAAGCTGAACTTCAATATGGAGAAGTTCAGATCGCATTATTTTGGGCTTGCTGATTTTTAGTAGACGGAGCACTTCGATCTTTGAAGCGTTCGTAAATCAAACCAACCCCACATCCTTGGCCTTCGCCCCTGGAAAAACCGTCTGTACCTGCTTGGCGTTCAGCCCATACATGCGCTGGAATAGCCCGCCCAGTACATCACGGTAATTGTTCAGCACGGGGTAGTCGCGGTTCTGGTTCAGGGTTTTGGCTGTCAGCTCGGTTTGTTCACCGGCGATCTGACCGCCCTTGACCGAGCCGCCCATGACCCAATAGGTGGTGCCGTGACCGTGGTCGGTGCCCCTGTTGCCGTTCTCGCGGAAGGTGCGACCAAATTCGCTGACAACGACCACCACGGTGTTCTTCCACTGGTCGCCCATACCTTCCGCAAAGCCTTTCAGGCCCTGAGCCAGTATGTCCAGCCGCTTGGCGAGCGCTCCTTCGACGCCGCCCTGGTTTACGTGCGTATCCCAGCCTCCCACGTCCACGAAGCCCACATTGAAGCGGTCGCGCATCAGCGTGGCGACACGGCGGGCCTCGCCCTTGAAACCGGCCGCGGAGATTGCACCGCCGCTGGCTTCGTCCATTTCCTTCTTGATGGCATCCGCCGATGCATTGCGTACAGTGAAGCCTTCGCGCACCATGTCGCCCAGCGTCGAATCCTTGTACATGCGCTGGATGAGTTTCTGCTGACGCTCCTTGAGCGGCTTGGCCATTTTGGGAGCAGCCAATGCAATATTGGGCACATCCGCCTTGCCGCGCATGATCAAGGGCAGTTGGCCGCTGAATGCACAGGGGTGCGCCTTGTTTCGACCCATGACCTCAACCAGCCGGTTCAGGAAGCCGGAGCCATAGTCCCGCTGGCCCTTCAGGGCCTGGCCCAGCTCTATGGTGTTCTGCGTGTCGAAATGGCTGCGCGTCAGATCATCGGTGCCGGCAAAATTCACGAATGCCAACTGCTTTTCTTTGTACAACGGCAGCAGTGTATCTTTCATGATGGGATGCAAGCCCCAGTCGGCATCGAGCGGCAAGGCAACCGCCTTGCCGTCTGCCTTGGATTTGCCGGACCCTTGTGGGCGAGGTATGGCAATGGTCTTGCGCGACTCGTAATAGAAATCACTGCCTATGGGTACCAGCAGGTTGCTGGCATCGTAGGCGCCGCGCATGAATACCACAAGCAATCGTGCATTTGTTTGCGGCGCGGCGTACAGACGTGTACTGCCCAGCGCCAGTCCGGCGGTGGCGCACTGCCCAATGCGTGCTGCGGGCAGGCTGCCGAGAAATTTCAATAGATCGCGTCGTTGCATGGCTTTCCACCTGCAATATCAATGGTTCATGAAGTCGGGCGAAGACAAAAGCAGAGTATTCCACTCCGCCAGGGAGTTTGCCTGTTGCAAGGCCTGGCGTGTTGCCTTACTGACGCCGTTGCGCAAGATGCCTGCGTAGGCTTTACGCGCTTCTTCTGGCGGTTTGCGTGTCGCCGGCTTTTTGCCTTTTTCGGGCTTCTCATACAGCCCCGCCGCCGGGCTGCCTATGCCTCGCGCAATAACAAACCGCGTCTGCATCTGGCCCGACCCCTGCCAGTCGCTGCGCTCCAATGGATAGCCATCTGGCGTCACCCGGCCATAAGGTACTTCACCCAATTGCCCCAACCATCCCACAATCGGCTGCGCATTCACAATGGGGTCGCCCTCCCCATGCATCATGCGCACAGACGCCATTACATAACGCATAGGGTCCTTGAAATCTTCCTTGCTCAGCGCCTGCTGGAAGGCCTGGCTTTCAAACATGGCGCGCAGCGTGGCGGCAATGTCGCCGTCGCTGTCCAGAAACACCTTGCTCATATGGTCTATCAGCGCTTCGGGGGGGTCGTCACTTACAAAGTAAACAGCGAGTTTCTTGCTGATATGCTTTGCAGTAGCGGGCTGATGGGCCAGCAGCTTGGCCACCTCGTCGATCTCCGCCAAGCCCTTGCCATGAATGGTATGTCCCAGGAACTGCTTGTCGCCATAATCGTGCCGCGCGGGGTTGAACTCGAACAGGCCCTCGTGCACATAATCATCTTTATGCTTCTTGGGCAGCTTGGGCTGCTTGCCGGTAAGGTTTACCCCCAACCCGGTGAGAATATGGCTCAGCGCGATTACGTCCTTCTGGGTGTATCCTGCATCCACGCCCAGGGTGTGTAGCTCCATCAATTCCCGGCCATAGTTTTCATTGATTTTCTTGGCATAATTGAAACGGTTATCCAAGTAGACGAGCATAGCAGGATGACGCATGGTGGCTGCCAGAAGATCCTGGAATTTGCCCAAAGCGCGCGGGTGCACGACGCGTTCTTCATAATCAACTATCAACGGCCTCATAATTGGCCCTTTACCTATAAATACGCTGAAATGGTTCATCCAAAACCAAGTCATTTTTTCTTGCAGCTGATTAGAAGAATACACAGCACGAAATAGCGTACGCTGCTGCGCTTGGCGCTGAAAATCCAGTATCCAAGCTTGGAACTCTTCACGTTCCTTTTCCTCCATCCTGGTGCCTTGCGTTTTACTCATGTCAATTTGGCGACGACGAATTCGCAACACTAAAGCTTGAGGGTCTTTGGAGACCGGCAGGGTATCTATTGCACGTTGCACAGCCGATGGCAGCTTGGCGGGGCCGGGCTCAAGCTGCTCGTCAATAAAGGCTTTGTCGCCCACTTCCTGCAAATGCTTCGCCAGCGCGGGCGTGGCGCCCCAGGTAAGACGGTTAAGCAGCGATATCTGCTTGAGGCCAAGCGCAGCCTCTTGATGCGCCGCCTGCGCCGCTGCGGCAGCGGGTGTTTGATGCCGTGCATCCTGCTGTGCCGCACCCGTTCCCATCGCAGCCATGGAGCCTATCGCAAGAAGGGCACAGGCAAGCAATCTGCGCATCAATACATGTGTCACGGCCATGCTCTGAGTCTTCCTTCTGGAAGGTTGCTATGTGAATAGCATAGAGCATTTTGTGGCGAAAACCGGCCTGGCAGCTTATATACGATGTAAGCCAGTCGAGATTTTCTTTTCCAACGGTTTCACCGGCTCAACTGGGCTCTCCTGCTCATCCCATGGCAGCAAGCCAGCCTGGCCTTCTTCTTCTTCCGTCCGCTCCATCACGCGCAGGCCCAGGGACACCCAACAGACCAACGCAATAGCAAGCAGTGCAATTACCCACATGTTGCCCCCATTTTTTGGGTCGTACGCGTATATCATTGAAACAAAAAGTACGAAATCCCAATATAGGGCGTAAGGTGCTCATCCATTTGGCTGAAGTCGCACTAAAAAATACTGCTTTTCACATGCGACATCCGCCTACGCGAAGCTTAGCGCCTGCGCCGGTAACGCCACTCTTCCATCGCAGATTGCGCAATAGACCAGGTCTTGATTCCCCGGCGCACCATCCAGGCGGGGATGGGCCCTCGTTCGCCAATTCCGCGCCGTTGCATGATCCTGGCCTGGGTAGCCAGCCATTTCATCACCGCTTCAGCCGGCACGTAGCCCCCAACGCCCGCGCCCTCCGGCAAGGCATAGCGGGGATACTGCAGTATCGCCGCAAAGATCAACTCTTCCAGCGAGGCCCGCCTTGTGCGATGCGGCAAGGGAAAATGATCTTGCGTCAACCCCCACCCTGCATAGAAGGGGCCTCCATAGCAGTGCACCACCTTGCCGTGCAGCAAGGCCTCGAAGCCAGACAAGGACGTCATGGTATGCACTTCGTCGGCCACCAGGATGCAGTCGATGATGTTGGCCTGGTTGGCGCACAAGTCAGCGAGCACGGCCAAGGCCTCGGCGCTTACCCTGCCCTCGCGGTTGCCGGCCTCCACGTCCGGGTGGGGCTTGTAGATAATATAAGCGCTCGGGTTGGCGGCGCGCACAGCCTGCAACAAGCCCTGGTTGGTGCAGACGTCGCCCGTACCCAACCGTATGGATGCATCGTCTTCCACCTGGCCCGGCACAAGTATCACTCGCCGGCCGCCGGCATCCACGGCAAACCCGCCGGCTTGTATGTTGTATTTGCTGACGCCCGAAGCCACATACACGGCATTGAATTCACGCGCCCTGGCGATGTCGTCATTGTCCAGTTGCTGGCGCTGGATCATGCGCTCAAGATCGCTGCCCGAAGCCGGATCGTAATACATGCCGTGCGTATCCAACACAAGAGACACAGCACGAAACAGATCAGACCCCAGCCCCACAGACCGCAGAAAGCCATCTTCCATGCGCCACAGCGGCATGCCATGCCTTTGCGCCGCAGCGCGCGACGCTTCAAGCGCCTTGGTGCCCCAGATCACCATACGCCTGTCTTCAGCAAGCGGCATGTGCGCCAAGCGTGACAGTTTGCCTACAAAACGCACCTTGTTGGAACGCGTATGTACAAATGGCCGCACAACACCGCGCTTCCACACCCCCATGGCCATGCAGTACAGCGTACCGCGCGTGAGCGTTTCCATACGCTTATTGCATGCCAGGTATTCAATAACATCGAAAATACTGCCCGATTGCGCCGTGGCCGGGTTCAAATAGCGGGCATACTGCATATAGGCTGCCGCAAACAGCTGCTCGACCGAGCGGGCCACGGGCCTGCGCGCACGCAGCGCCGCCACACCGGCGTGGCGATCGTCCGTAAGCCCCCAACCCGCATACCAGGGCAGGCCGAAACACACCACCGGCTTGCCCATCATCAAAGCCTCAAAGCCCATTTGCGAGGTCACCACATAGACCTTGTCCATTTGCTCCAGCAAGGGCAGGGGCGACGCGCCACGCGCAAGTACATGCACACGCATCGCATCGGCTGGATCGATATCAGGCGCGGTCAGGTAACCACGCTTCTTACCGGCCAGGATGTCGGGATGGGTCTTGATCCAGACTTCGGCGCCAGGGTTTTCACGCAAAGCACAGGCCAGCATGTCAAGAAAGGTGTCGGGATCGGCCCCGCCCAGCGACACGGACATGTCGCCAAAAG
This sequence comes from Allopusillimonas soli, assembly GCF_004153445.1. Lineage (GTDB taxonomy): Bacteria > Pseudomonadota > Gammaproteobacteria > Burkholderiales > Burkholderiaceae_B > Allopusillimonas > Allopusillimonas soli. Next base: position 88,388 of record NZ_SDQC01000002.1, on the reverse strand, counting down.
TCTGGTCCACCACCAGTACACGCGAGGCGCTGCCTGGCTGCGCCGCCGGCAACGTTACCTCGGGCGAATGGTTGTATTTGGACAAACGATACTTGCGTATCAGGCGCATGGCCCGGCCTGCCTGCCTGGCCAGGGCATCATCCAGCTCGATTCCAGCGATAAGCGCCTCCAGGCGCGAAGGCCGTGAAGCGTCGTAATAAATGCCCAGGTCGTCCACCACCATGGACAGCGTAACGTCGCCATCCACACTAAGCCCCGGCGAGCGCAGAAAGCCGTCTTCCAGGGAAATATATGGCAAGCCCCGCCGCCTGGCATAGGCGCGCGCAGCGGCCGTGGTGGGGCGCTGCCCCCAGCCGGCGATGGCTGTCAGGCCTTCGGCGCCGCGTTTCGATATCAAGCGGACATGGTCTCCAATAAAGGAGGACAAATGCGGAATTCGCAATATGCCGGCGGAAAATATGCCTATCATGCTTGCAAGCGTGCAGTAAAAACAGGTGAAATCGGCACAAGCGGCCGCGGGCACCCATTAAAGCACAGCCCCACCCTGCATGGCAGCCTGGGGCGGGGCTGAAACTCAGAATGGAAATACCAGCGGCACCAATAGCAGTACGCACACCGAATACGCAATGCTTACCGGCAGCCCAACCCGCACGAAATCCCCCATGCGGTAATGGCCCGCCGAATACACCATAAGGTGCGTCTGATAGCCGAATGGCATGAGAAAACCCGCGCTCGCGCCATAAGCCACCACCATGACGAAAGCGGTTGGATCCACGCCAAAGGCACGCGCCGTGGACAGCGCAATAGGGAAAGCCAGAGCTGCCGCCGCATTATTGGTGACCAGTTCTGTAAGCGCCAGCGTCATCAGGTAGACCCCAACAAAAGCGCCCATGACGCCGTAGTCCTGAAATACATAACGTATTCCGCCGGCGATCAGCGCCGCCGCGCCTGATGTTTCCAGCACTGTAGCCATGGCCAGTGCCGAGCCGATAATCAATACCAGCTCAAACGGAAAACGCCGGCGGATTTCGGACAGGCTCAATACACCGCTGGCCAACAACAAGGCCAATAGCACCATCATGCCTTGCAACAAAGGCAGCCAGTTCAATGCGGACAGGGCAATCACCAGCGCAAAACCGCCGGTTACAAGCCGGTTTTGCCAGCGGCCCAGATGCGGGCGCAGGCCATCGCCGTTCAGGATATGAAAATTGCGATCCAGGTTGCGGTGTTGGCGGAAGTCTGGCCCCGTGGCCAGCAATAGAGAATCGCCCACACGCAGCGGAATGCGGCCAAGCTGACCCGTAAGCCGGCGCTCGCCCCGACGGATGGCCACCACGCCGGCATCGAACATGGTGCGGAAGTCCACCTCGCGCAAGGTGCGGCCCGCCAGCTCGGATTCATTTGAAATCACCACCTCGACCAGATTGGACGCCAGCAGCGATGAGGCCGGCGCGCCGAACACATGCAGCCCCTTGAACTGACGCATGGTTTGCAGCTTTTGAACCTCGCCGGTGAACAATAGCTGATCTTCCGGCTCGAGCACTGTTTCGGGGCCAACCGGGGAAATCAACCGGCCGCCGCGCAGAATCTCCACCAGAAACAGGCCATCCAGATTGCGCAGCCCGTTGGCCTCGATGGTCTTGCCTGCCATGGGCGAATCAGCCGCGATCAGCGCTTCGACGAAGTATGCATGCGCGTCGCGCTTGCTGTCTGTTTCGCGCACCGGCAGCAGGCGGGCCGACAAGGCAAGCACCACCAGGCACACCAGCGCCACGGGCACACCCACCCAGGTGAACTGGAACATGGCCAATGCCGGCAGGCCCGCGTTGACGGCAAAGGAATTGACCACGAGATTGGTGCTGGTACCCACCAATGTACATATGCCGCCTAATATAGAGGCATAAGACAGCGGGATGAGCAGCTTGGAAGGCGCAATGCGCCGCTGGTGCGTGACCATGCCCAGAAAAGCGCCCACCACCGCGGTGTTGTTCACAAAGGCCGATGCCAATACTGAGGCGCCGGACAGCCTGAACACGGCCCGGGTGGCTGACCCCGGCCTGATCAACAGACGGGAAAGCTGCCCCAAGATGGGAGAACGCTCAAGCGCGATGGATACCAGCAGCAGCACCACCAGGGTGGCCAGCGCCGAATTGGAAAAGCTGGCCAGATACGCGGACGCCTGAATAAGCCCGGCAAGTAAATAGATACCGGCCAGGACCGTAAAGGCAATGGCTGCCGGCACCCTGCCATGAATCAATACCGCCAACAATATGCCAACTGATGCCAGCACCAGCCACGCTGTCATCATGCACCCGGCGCGGCGGAGGGCGGCAAACGGCCTTCGGCGCCGGCAGGGAGTGCATCGTGCAGCCCCACAGCCACGAAGTGCGGGTTCTCGAAACCAGGCTTGCCATAGAGCAAGGCAAGGCCGTCCAGGGTATTCACCGCCCCGCCGGCGGCAGCCAGCACCGCGTGGCCAGCGGCAATATCCCACTCCATGGTGCGCCCAAGACGGGGGTAAAGATCTGCCTCGCCGTGCGCCACCAGGCAAAGCTTCAAAGAGGAGCCCGCATTGCGCAACTCGGCCAGCTTGCGACCATTCAGAAAGGCTGCCAACGCCTCGGCATCCCCGTGGGAGCGGCTGGCCACCACGGTAAGCCCGCAATCGGGCGGCACACGGCAAGCCACGGCGCACCGGCCCTGCGCGTCCTCGAGAAATGCCCCGACACCCTGCCCCCCGGCATAAAGACGCCCCAAGGCAGGTGCCAGCACGACACCCAGCACAGGCTGCCCCGACTCGATCAGCGCCACATTGACAGTGAACTCGCCGTTGCGGTTGATGAACTCGCGCGTGCCGTCGAGCGGATCCACAAGCCAGAAACGATCGCCCACCTGCGGAATATCGCCCGCGGCCACCGCCTCTTCGGCCACCACGGGCACGCCGGGCAGCAGCGCCTGCAGGGCCGGCACAATAAGCGCCTCGGCTTGCTGATCGGCCACGGTTACCGGCGAGTTGTCGGCCTTGCCCTGCACCTGGAAATCGGTATCGTAGATGTCCATGATGACATCCCCCGCTGCACGGACAACGGGAATGAGGCGCTCCAGCAATTCTTTTCTAGTGGGTTCGGACATAAATTAAAGATGGGTGAGTTGAAAGCGATTTGATTGTAGCGAATAGTTTTAGTCTATTCCATAATAAATTAATGTTTAATAGTGCATAAAGGCCTGAATTGGCTTACACTAGGCCCAATCTGAACGTACAGCACAGTGCCGTGGCCACCACAACCCGCTCCGTTTCCGTCACCAACCAGCGCCGTCGCCAGGCAGTCGAAATGCGGCTGGCCGGGGCTACGCTGGAAGCCACGCGACGCGCCACAGGGCTCAGCATTCCCACTGTCATCGCCGCGCACAAGGCCTATCAGGCTGGCGGCTGGGACGCCGTGGTTACCCAGAAAGGCGGGCGACCCGCCGCGGGTTACGAAAAACTCACACCAGAAGCCATCCAAGCACTGCAAACAGCCATGTTGGCCAACGACCCGAGCCAACTACAGGAGCCGGGTGAACACAGGCTATGGAGCCAGAATGCCATGGTGGCCTGGTTCAAGCACCAATGTGGCCTGGCGGTACCGGTGCGCAATGCCGCCCGCCTCGTTCACAGCTGGGGGCTGAACTGTCCCAATCTGCTGGCGCAGGCCAAGGCGTCGCGCAGCCTGGATGTCGTTCAATGGATGGCCGCCCACTATCCGGCGCTGCAGGCCGATGCACGCAAAGCCGGCGGCCAGATTCTCTGGGCCGGCCAGCGGCAGGTGGCCGCGCTGCACTGCCATCAGATCTATGCACACACTCCACGCGGCCAGGTTTTCTGGCTGCTTTTTCCCAAGACGCCAGGCCTGCAGGATTGGCGAGCATTTCTTGAAGGCCTGATCGCCCAGTTTCCCCACTCGCAACACATTGTGCTGGACAACCCATACCTGCTGCGGCCCCAGGCTTTGGGCAAATGGCTGACCGACCAAGGCGAGCGCATGTGCGCCGTGTGCCTGCCCACCGGGCAACCTGCACTTGCAGACCTGCCCGCCCCGCAGGCAACCCCTGCGGCAACCTCTTCATTTTCGACATCAACGACAAGGCAAACTATGCCCCTTACCCACTTACAGCGGCTGGAAGCCGAAAGCATTCATATCATGCGGGAAGTTGTAGCCGAGGCCGAAAACCCCGTCATGCTCTATTCCATTGGCAAAGACAGCGCCGTCATGCTGCACCTGGCGCTAAAGGCCTTTTATCCCGCCATACCGCCCTTCCCCCTGCTGCACGTGGACACGCGCTGGAAATTCCGCGACATGTACGCCTTCCGCGACAAGGTTGCCAAGGAAACGGGCATGGAGCTGCTCGTGCACATCAACCCCGACGGCGTAGCCAAGAATATCAACCCTTTCACCCATGGGTCGGCCATTCATACCGATATCATGAAAACCGAGGGCCTGAAGCAGGCGCTGGACAAACACCGCTTCGATGCTGCCTTTGGCGGAGCCAGGCGCGACGAGGAAAAATCGCGCGCCAAGGAACGCATCTTTTCCTTCCGAACGGCCCAACACCGCTGGGACCCCAAAAACCAGCGCCCGGAACTCTGGAAGCTGTACAACGCCCGCAAGCACAAGGGCGAATCCATGCGGGTATTTCCGCTGTCCAACTGGACGGAGCTGGACATCTGGCAATATATCTACCTGGAGAATATCCCCATCGTACCGCTGTACTATTCCGCGTCCCGGCCTGTGGTGGAGCGCGACGGCGCCCTCATCATGGTGGACGACGACCGCATGCCGCTAAAGCCGGGTGAAGTGCCCATGATGAAGAAAGTACGTTTTCGCACACTGGGCTGCTACCCTTTGACCGGCGCCGTTGAGTCCGAAGCCGACACGCTGCCCGCCATCATCCAGGAAATGCTGCTGACCCGCACATCGGAGCGCCAGGGGCGCGTCATCGATCACGACTCCGCCGCTTCCATGGAAAAGAAAAAACAAGAGGGATACTTCTGATGTCACACGTTTCCGACCTGATTTCCACCGATATCGCGCAGTATCTGAGCGCACACGAGAAAAAGCACCTGCTGCGCTTCATTACCTGCGGCAGCGTCGATGACGGCAAAAGCACGCTGATAGGCCGCCTGCTTTTCGAATCCAAGATGCTGTTTGAAGATCAGCTGGCTGCCGTGGAAGCCGACTCAAAAAAATGGGGCACCCAAGGCGACGCCATCGACTTTGCCCTGCTGGTGGACGGCCTGGCTGCCGAACGCGAGCAAGGCATTACCATCGATGTGGCCTATCGCTTCTTCTCCACCGACAAGCGAAAATTCATCGTGGCCGACACCCCGGGCCACGAGCAGTACACGCGCAACATGATTACCGGTGCGTCCACCGCCGACATGGCCGTGGTCATGGTTGACGCCCGCAAAGGCGTGCTGACACAAACCCGTCGCCACAGCTATCTGGTGTCGTTGATTGGCATACAGCACATTGTGGTTGCCATCAACAAAATGGACCTGGTTGACTACGCCGAATCCACCTACAACAAGATTGTCGAAGACTACATGGCCTTTGCGAAGCAGATAGGCCTGAAAAACGTTACCTTTATTCCCGTCTCCGCCTTCAAGGGCGACAACATCATCAGCCGCAGCCCCAATATGGGCTGGTACCATGGCAGCACACTGATGGGCTTCCTGGAAACCGTGGAAATCAACGAGATGCGAATGCAGCAGCAGCCCTTCAGGCTGCCGGTGCAGTGGGTAAACCGCCCCAACCTGGATTTCCGCGGCTTTACCGGCACTATTGCCAGCGGCCTGATCAAGCCGGGCGACAAAATACGGGTGCAGCCCTCGGGCAAGGAAAGCTCGGTTGCACGCATTGTGACGCAAGGCGGCGACCTGCCCATGGCAGTTGCGGGGCAGTCTATTACCCTGACGCTGGCAGATGAAATCGATATCTCGCGTGGCGATGTCATCTCCACGACGGAAGCATCTGCCGAGGTGGCCGACCAATTTGAAGCCACGCTGATCTGGATGCACGACGAACCCCTGTTGCCGGGCCGCCCCTACCTGATGAAGATTGCCAACAACATGGTGTCAACCACCGTTACGGCGATCAAGCATCAGGTCAATGTCAATACGCTGGAGCATATTGCCGCCCGCAAACTGGATTTGAATGAAATCGGTGTGTGCAACATCAGCCTGGACAAACCGGTGCCCTTCGACCCCTACGAAGAAAACCCGGATACTGGCGGCTTTATCCTGATTGACCGCCTTACCAATAATACGGTAGGCGCCGGCCTGTTGCGCTTCGCCCTGCGCCGCAGCCATAACATCCATATGCAACACGTGGATGTGAACAAGGCAGCCCGCAGTGCCATCAAGCAGCAAAAATCGTGCGTACTCTGGTTCACCGGCCTGTCGGGCGCGGGCAAATCCACCATAGCCAACCTGGTGGAAAAGAAACTACACGCCGAAGGCCGCCATACCTATTTGCTGGATGGCGACAACATACGCCATGGCCTGAACAAGGATCTGGGCTTTACCGATGCAGACCGCGTAGAGAACATACGCCGGGTTGCGGAAGTGTCCAAACTGATGGTGGATGCCGGCCTGATCGTCATTACATCCTTTATTTCGCCGTTCGAGTCAGAACGCACCATGGCGCGCGGCATGCTGGAAGATGGAGAATTCATCGAGGTGTATGTCAGCACTCCGCTGCAGGTTGCGGAAAGCCGGGATACCAAGGGGCTTTACAAGAAGGCGCGCTCCGGCGAACTGAAGAACTTCACGGGAATTGATTCACCATATGAGGTGCCGGAGAATGCGGAGATTGTGGTGGATACGAGTGGAGGCTCACCTGCAGAACAAGCGGACAAGATACTCGAGTATTTGAAAGGAAACGGGTATTGTTAGAAATGAGCGTGGGTTAAGGCCCACGCTTTTTTGAATACAGGACATTGGAGCACGGATGGCATCGAAATCGCGCATTGTAGTTGTGGCTGGTTTTCACCGCAGTCTGACATCGGCAGTGGCTCAGTGGTTGCATAACGCGGGCTTACCCATGGGTAGCTATCTAATGCCTCCCAATCCATCCAACCCAGATGGGCATTTCGAAGACATGCCACTAGTTGCACTACATGATCAGTGGCTGGCTCGCCACAATACATTTTGGCAATTTCACGATGAAGTGTCGCTTGGAATGGAGCGAAACCTGCCATATGTTGAACGATACATCGAAAGACGAAATCGAATCGATGGACCAGTTTGGGGAATGAAGGATCCGCGCCAATGCCTATTCTTACCAAGATGGAGTGAGGCGCTAGGCGACGCCGGCCACTATGTCATCCTGCTTAGGCATTGGAGCGCTAGCATTCAATCTCTTTATCGTCGTCATTCCGAGCTTCTGGCATTTCAAGAAGGCTCAGCATCTGAAAATGGCGCATTCTGGTACCAACCAGAGCTAGCAGCTGATATGTGGATAGCCTATTGCCGTCGAATCTTAGCTTTTATCGAAAAATGTCCGAAAGTTCAGCGCTTAGTTTTAACTCAACAATCAATATTAAGCGGAATTTCGCTGATTGAGCTTGTAAATAAACAATTTGACATACATCTGAATCCAAAAACGCACAGTTCGCTGAAACCATCGTTGGCTCACAACCAAGTTGATTGCAGCATATGCCGTATGATAAGCGATGAAAAAATTGCAGCTTTAAATAGTTTATGGGCCAACTTATTAAGGCATGCAGATATACGCAGCGAATACGAGCAGCCCAAGTGGGGGCCAAATATACAAGATGAACAATCAAAACGGCAAGATTTCGCCAACGATCTATTAAACTCGGCTGAACAAAACAAAGAGAATAATACGTGTACCCAAACCCTCCCTTTAAAGTGGCGCGAGCAATTATCTTTTCTACATACATATCCTCGTACGCCAGCATCATTAGGCAGCATATTAGAAGCGATAGAAAGTCGAGCTAAGTTTGACTCACATATTTGGGAACAGTTCGCGCTAGTATGTAAATTTAAAGGGCAATTAGAGCAGGCGAAATCGGCATTTCTCAACGTCATACTTAGCGGCCATACTCCTCCTTATATTTTTATGTATCTTGGTACTTGCTATGAGGCAATGTTAGATGAAGAAAGTGCTGAACATTTTTATAAGTTAGCCTTATTAAAGAATCCAAACAACGCCAGGTTCTATACGCATATGGCCAGCCTGTGGCTCACTATTGGCCGCTACGCAGAGGCGGATGAATTACTACACACTGCTTCACAAAAAGGTATCGTAACCTCTCCCCTCCTTATTCTTCGAGCGATAGCCCTCGATCATATGGGAAAGACTCAAGAAGCAATTTCCTTACTCAAGTCTCAAACAAATGCTGATCTTGAAATACAAAAGACACTCCTGACATTGCTTTTAAAGCAGGATTATTCCTTGAACAAAAGTCAATATAAAGACTGGGTCAAGAAACGTTGTCAAAATCCTAAATTTCGAAAAGCGAGCTATGCTCTCATTGCATCAGTAAAAAGTTACAGCAGTCGTTTGGATCTCGCTAACAGAATAGCTACGCATCTTACTCCACAACCTTGACCATCGTTGGGTTTCCCTTGCCGTTGTGTAAGTGTCTGTAATGATCTACTCGTCAAAAACGGTATGATCATGTGGCTCAATAAAAAGACCCGACCTAGTGTACCGAGGAGGGCCATCTCTGAAAGTGTCTCAACCGAGATTCTTACGCAAGAACGGGTAGTCAAATCACTCTCCAACGAGGCTTACAAGGCAGCATTCAGAAGAGTTACGTTTCTTCTCTGGCAGGGTTACGATTACGCTTCCCCTTCAATATTGTGCGAAAAAATAGTTTGATTGCTACCAACAACCTTACATACAACGGTATCCCCAGGTTTCAATAATGGTTTAAATTCTATATCAAAGCCCACACATCCGCGACGTGGGGGCCTAGCTGACAATAGTAAAGGGCGGAACTGAGTTGCTCGCACAGGCTTTCCATACAAGGTTCCGTTAACAAGGCACTGAACCTCAACTGGCTCGGAATTGCAGCCATAGTATGCGAATCCTCGCAAGCTCCGTGTAGTAATGTTCAACAGCTTTCCATGGACAAAAGGGCTCCCATTTCGCTCCATTTCGAGCCTTATATCCAGTAGTTCATTAGCACGTTTCAATAGTCGAATATCTTCTTTATTCGCATCGAGGATAGCTTGAATAATATCATTATCTAGACATAAATTTAAATTTTTCTCAAGAGGCTTTTTATTCTCATAATACTCTAGAAAATCAGTTCCAAATTTTCGATTCAATACGGCCAAGCTTTCACTATAACGCTCAGTGACGCCCAACAATCCAATTGTTTCCAAAGGAATTCCCGCCAATAATCTGCTTTGAAAATTATTAGCCTCAGGGCTCTTGATATAATCAAAAAAATTCTTATTAAATTTCTTATTATGACGTCTGTGATGCTCAAAATGAGAGATTATTTGAGATAATGGATGGCGTACAAAAGTAATAATATTCTCTGCAGGTATGATAGGTAAATATTTGCTAACAGGAACATGGCCAGCAATCATTCTTATTTTTGAATTTTGAAATTTAGAAAGGAGAGCAAACAGATCATTATTGCAGGCTAATCCTTTAATATCAACATGTGTTTTCCCAGACTGTAAGCCATAGTCACACGCAATGCTTTCACTGCCATATGCTTTTTCAGCAGCAACTCTAAAACTAGTGCCTGCGGTTTTAGGTACATGTACAAAATATAGAATACGGGGTTCTATCATGGAGTTTGCTAATAATACACAAATTATTCGTCTCGCGATGCAATCGAGAAATCTTCGCGTGCTCGGCTTAAGTTAACATTATAATAAGGGTCTTCAGATAAAATTCTTCCCCATTTATTTTTCATAAACTCAACTTCCGCCGAAAAGCGTGCTAATTTTACAGGGTCATCTTCTGCACCTCTAGATTTAGATTCGAAATGATATAGTTCTGCATAAGGTGTCCATAAATTTCTGTATCCTGCTTCTCGCACCTTCAGACAAAAATCGACATCATTAAACGCTACAGCGAGATTTTCTTCCATTCCTCCAACTTCAAAATAAAGTTCCCTTTTAATCAGCATGCAAGCGCCAGTAACCGCTGATAAATTTTGTGTAAGTTGAAGCCTTCGAAAATAGCCTGGGGCATCTCCACAGCAATGCTTATGAGAATGACCTGCAACGCCACCCAAGCCAACTATAACTCCAGCATGTTGAATAGTATTATCTTCATAATATAGTTTAGCGCCAACACAACCGATATCATCCCGTGAAGCATGCCGCACCATTTCCGTAAGCCAGCTGGAGTTAATAACCTCAACATCATTATTCAATAACGCCAAAATCTCTCCTCGTGATGCATTAGCTGCATAATTATTGATAGCTGAATAATTAAAATGAAACGGGTAATCCAAGACATGAATATTAGTGTGTATTTGTTGTAATTGACGCAAGTAATTTTTTACTTCAGGTTCTCGACTACCATTATCAATAATGATAATTTCAAAATTTTTATATGCAGTCTTACTCAATACGCTTTCAATGCATCTATTCAGTAACTGAAATTTATCTCGGGTGGGTATTAATATGCTGACAAGAGGGCGGGGGTGAGAAAGCGGGAATGTGACGCGATAAGTATTACTGGATATGCCCGAGTTAACCACAACATCAAATTGATCGATTGCGCGAAAGTAATCTCGCAGTGCACGCAAGCCCGCAGTGCTCGAATAAGGTTTGCATTTTTCACTCTGCGCGGTAGACCCTTCATGGATACGCCAATGGTACAGGACTACAGGAATATGAGCGATTTGCTCAGGATCAATATGTTGTAAGCATCTCAAAATCAAATCATAATCTTGACTGCCTTCTAAACCAATCCTAAAGCCACCAATTTGGTCAACAATATTATAATCAAAACAAGATAAATGAGATATATAGTTTTGGGAAAAAAATAAATCTGGATTCCAATCAGATTTAAAATGAGGAGAGCTTCTAGCTCCCGCGCTATCTATCTTATCCTCATCAGTGTATATAAATTTTAAGTTGGGCTGATTGTTTATATAAGACGCAATAAAATGCAGCGCATGCACAGCCAGCTCGTCATCTTGATCTAAAAATGCAACATAATCTCCGGCTGCCAAGGACAATGCACTATTAGAGGCCTCAGAAATATGACCATTAGATTCTCTAAAGAGGACTTTAATTCTGGGCTCTTTAGATGCGTAATGGCTTAGCATAGCTCGCACATCAATATCTGTAGAGCAATCATCCGCGATGCAAAGCTCCCAATTATCATAGCTTTGACCAACTACTGAATCAATAGCTTTGACTAAGTACTTTAAAACTGGGTTATATACCGGCATTATGATGGAAAAGCGAGGCCTCTTTAGAAATTTTTTTTGCTCGAATACTGCCGCGTCAATTGTTTTTATGGTGGCTGGACATTTGAATGATAGCCATAATTCATAGTTATAATCAGCTAGATTTCGTTTTATTTCTGCCCTATATTCTCTATATAAATAAAATAGTGGAGATTTGAATTCCGGTAGAGCCTCGCTTCTAATTCTTGACCACAAAGCCCAAGGGTCGCTCAGTGAAAATCTATTTTCCTTAATACACAAATACTCTAGCATGAGAGTTTTCACGCAGTAGGGAGATTGTGACTCAATTGCAAAGGTGTCAATAGTAAAATTTACAGCCTTATCAAACGGATCAAAACGCAAAGCTCTAGCATTATGTTTAAGCCGAATAACTAGCTCAATAGGATCCTCATTCCTAAATGCAATAGATATCGAATTTTTTTCAGTATACCCTTTACCATAATCTATATAGAGCTTAGCTAAGCCCATCGAGCAAGCAGCCGATATTTCAAAGGATAGCTTATACCAACCTTTTTTAAATCCATGAATTGACTGTACTTTAAATCCTGGATCATTATTAATGGACGTCCAGTTATACGTTTCAGCATCATTAGAAATAATATTAATATTTGGCACCAAATACAAAATCTTTGATCGCTTCTTTTCATTATTCTCTTTTAAAAGCTGTAGTCTTTTATTAATAGAAAAGCAAATATGACTAAAATATATCTCTAGGCCAGCACCGAGCTTCCAAAAACTAATTGCCATGGATTTTAGAAATTTCATGTAATTATTTTTTAATCATTTAGATGACAATTGTTTAAAATATATAAACAAACTCAATATACAAAAAATTATAATATAGGCATTAACGCCGCTAGATTAAATTTCTTTCATTTGCAAAACGAACCATAGTAGAGTCATATACATCTTTATAAGCTAGCGCTAACCGGTCTAAATCAAACTCTGTAGCCTTCCTATTGGATGATAGAGCGTATTTACTTCTAGTATTTGGATCACACATCTCCTTCATCGCCATGGCAAGTTCAAGGAAAAAAGCACGACTATCTCGTTGGTTTTTTAGTAAAATTCCGCATAAAGTAGACGTAGTACTCTCCGTCATCATAGACCGGATTTCCCCGATATCAGTTGCAATAACAGGTAATCCTTCTTGCAACGCCTGAATTAAACACAGAGGGTAAGATTCACCTTCAAAACGGGTTGGTAATATAAGACAATCTGATAAGCGCAATACACCATTAACTGTTGATTGATAGCCTAGAAAATGCACTCCATCCATACCCTTGGCTAGAGCACGTGCACTGTCTGTTGCTTCCCCGTCACCTACTAAAATCAACTGGACATCATGTTTTCCAAGCTTTTCTCGTAAAATGGAGAACCCCTCAATTGCAGCTCGCCAGCCCTTCCGTTTGATGCCGCGAGCAACTAGTACAAATACAGTCTCTTTTTCTGATATACCTAGATCGCTCCTCTTGAAGCCCGCGTCTCTACAATCACGTGGCATAGCATTGGGCAACTTAACAAAATTATCCCAATCAACCTTTCGATTGTTAAAAAAATCCAAGTTTCGATCAGCAGTATAAATCCAACTGGTAACGTTGCCAGTAATCCAGTTCACGAGCTCAGTTGGTGCGGATTCAAATCCCACATAAGAGCCATGAAGCGTAACAACCCAGGGTCTTTCAATAGCGTGTGCCCCCATCGTATAGAGAAATGCATCTGCTGCTGCAATGTGGCTATTAATCAGCGTGACACCACACTCTTCAAAAAATTGCGCCCTTCCTTTCATTGCCATTTGCGAAGCGTGATAAACAGGAATTCCTTTATATAGTCTGTTGGCCATATCGCTATTAATTTCTGTCATATCTACTGCCAACATCGAGACAAGATAGCCCAAATCATGAAGCGCATTCGCCAGGTTTATTGGAAAAAGTTCACCCCCGCCAGAATAAAAACCCAAAAAGCATATTTGAATATGCTCCCTTGCTCTCGCTTCACGCAATAGTGACTCAGTATCATATACATCTTTAAATCTGCCAAACTTAGATGCTAAATCGAAATGATTAAATTGATTTTCTATTTGTTGTAAAAATCTTATACGAGTTGATTTTGGAATACCCCAATATTGAATAATAAGCTGAAGTATTCTAATATTTTCATCATAATAGTATTTATGATTGAAATTGCTAGCAGAGGTATTAGCGCCATGCTGTCGGAAATAAGCAATAGCATCAGGCACAAAAGCAATTTGCCCCGCTCCCGCGATATGGATATAAAGAAACCAGTCTCCGCAAATTTTATAATTTCGCGCTTCTCTCCAGACACAATCTGAAATAGACACTCTACGAAATACGCAGCCGCCTACATTTGCGATAATATTATTTACTCCAAAGGCTCCATCGAACCATTCTTTAGCAGGTCGTATTAGCTGTTTATCCCAGATGCGAGGTTCCGCATTCTCACGATAAGCGTCCAGCCCCTCTTGAAAGTTACCCCGATTATCCGAAAATTGGATTCGGCCAAAGCTAATATTTATCGATTCATCGATAAAAGTTGGTACGATATGCTCTAAGAAATTGAACTCACAAAAATCATCACTTTCGCAGATCCATACTAATTCGCCTTTCGCGTTAGCCAGGCCTTTTTGCCATTGCGCAAACACATTTCCAGAATTGGAGTCATTGAAAATCAATGAGGCCTCAATGTTTAACTCCGATATTGTTTCTTGAATTATTGCTTGGCTGTCGTCTGTAGATTTATCATCCAGAATAATTATCTCTAAGTTATCATAAGTTTGATTTGCGATAGAATTAATACGCTGCTTTAGATATTTAGCATGATTAAAATTAGGAATAATAACTGAAACTAGAGGCCTAAATTTTCCTTTTCGACTTTCTATATACGACTTTGTCTCACGATGCTCTTTATGGCCAAATTGACAATAATGTAAAAAAGGATTTACGCCGCTATTTTTTATATCAACATATCGATCTATATAATATGTAGTAGAGAAGTTTGGGCATGGATCGTAGCCAAGCTTCCATCCCGCCAAAAGATAGTGGATCCTTGGGTCAATTGAGTATGTCAGAACCTCAGGATAAGTATTTATATAAAACGACTCGTCGAAGAGCTGAGAAATTTCATTTACATCATCGACACTGTAATCCGTCCAGTCCACATTAGCTAAATTAAACTTTGAGCCATGGTCAACATGCTTCGACTTTTCAATTTCAGTTATGCGTCCTTCAGCTCTCCCATGAAGAACCCAATGAACAAATGGATTTAAATTATGGCTCGAAATATCAGGATATTTATTTAAATAATATTCTCCGTCAAAATATTTAGCCGGCTTTCTGTGTTGTTTCCAGCCGATAAACAAATAATGTAATAATGGATCCAATTCCACGTCATTGTATTGCTGACAATAATACTGACTATCAAATTCAGATTTAATTAATTCAAACTGATTCTCAGTTAATCCCAAAACGAGCGTGGAGAAATGCCTTGCATTATGATATTCTTTTAATCCAAGTGGATACCTGCCCTCAGCTTTCCCATGAAATACATAATGCCAAAAAGGATTAATTTCCGCCCTTGCTATGTCTGTATTTGAGCTGATGTAATATTTAGTTGAAAAATCTCTAGACGGGTTTCTTTGTTCTTTCCATCCCCAGATCATATAGTGCGTAAGTGGATCGATGCCCGCATTTGCAACATCAGGGTATTGCTTTAAATAATAATCAGGGTCAAAATATTTTAAATAAGCTTCTCGCTCTTCAGAGCTGCATGTAAATTCTCCCTTGGCACTTTGTGGTTGAGTGGGTAGTTTAGTCTTCTTCCCTATTTCCACCCAATGTACGAGAGGGTTTATGGGCCCAATATTATGAGCATTAATATAAAATTCTGTTGAAAAATCTGGCCTCGGATCTCTTCCCTCACGCCAGCCATAATTCATATAGTGCAATAATGGATCAATACCCGAATTTACTACATCAGGATTATTTTTAAGATAAAAATCGACATCAAATGCGTTTATTATATGTGGAGAAAAATATTTCTCATCATTTTTGTTCTTTTTCCAAAACCATTTTTTAAAGTAACTCGCCATCATATACCATACGCGCTATATAGCGATCCAATATTAATTACCTTCACTTATGAGGCGCTAGATTAATTAATTTCTTTCAAAGTGCTCAATAATGGAGGCAGCTTAATTTCCGGTGCAACTCGCAATAATTCGCTTGCGATACTCGACAACTCATCCTTTTCATTGTTTGCATCCATGTGCTCAGCGCGTCTAAGAAGTTCTATAACATATCGCCCATTCATCAAATTGGAGAGAAGTATAGCTATGCTATCGATAGACTCAGAGGATAGGCCTCGAAGCGGTGCTGATGTATTATTCGTTATATTTATATAAGACGTGATTCCAAATACATCAGATAGCCAAATATTGTCGGGTTCAGACAGTCTCGCAATTTTTTCCGATACAACAGCAGGTAAGTGAAATTTTTCACCTCTTATCAATTCTATAGCTTGAAGCTCACGCATTGTCCTGCGGGTTCCATGTTTTCCATCGACAAACATGGGGCGTTGTCTATTCAAGCTACTCAGAATTAGAGCAGCCTCATGTGAAAGCGACTCATTCGCTTTCGTCTCTTCCAATAGAATTGTAGATGCCATGCTGCCTTTAACAGCAGCAATTTTGTTAAGAAAATACTCTACAATCCCTTGTGAATAGCTAGTCATCTCTTCAAAAGTATAAACATGGGTGTTTTTTCGCCCAAATGCTTGGATTGCATTACCAATCCTTCCTTTACAATTTTGCAAAGGAGGATTTTCATACATTGATTCTAAAATATCTCCCCCTTTTAAATGCTGTTGCATGACACTCGCACAATAATTGACAGGATTCCTCACTACATAGCATACAGAAATTTCATCCGCGAGTGTTTTAGCCCAGTCATTAAATTTTTTTAATTCTGGCGCAGATAAGTTCGCCATACCTTCAGCGGAAAATAGAATTACCTCTGGTAATTTGCTAGAAATTTCCTCTTCAATCACTATTCGGGCTTTTGTGCCTTCCTTTCTCAGCTCCTCAATATCTATTATGCCAGCAATCTTATTTGAAATATGAGTACGAGGGTCTTCCAAGAAAGCCGTGCACAATGCGTTTGTGTGGTTTGCAGCAATCCCGGAATATAAAACTCCCGTTTTTTCAAAAAGCTCGTGACGCTTCACGTATAAGCTGTTTTGGATAGTTGTCGTCGCGGTCTTCGGAAGACCTGCATGAAGAATGAGTTTCTTTGCTTTCCGCATAAGACTTTTTTAGTTAAGTTAATTTTCACCAAAACAGCTTGATAAGCTAGTGTCAACCTTAAATAGCTAATCTCTGTCTAACTTTGTGTAGCTCCTCTTTTTCGCCTTTAAGGCGCTTAATCCTCTCAATTGTGTATACTCGACGACGACGCTCCATATCCGATAAATCGCTAATATTTTCGAGCTTTTTTTTCTCTTCAAGCATCTGATGCATTTCAAGAGCTATCTCTTTAAAACGCTCTCCTGTATAAATAAGTTCTTTTTTACCTTCTACGCTCAGGTCAGCCATAATTCATCTCTTAAAAAAGTAATTCGAACAAAATTCCAATGCTTGGTTCAAAAATTATGTTAATTATCTCTTAATTTCCTACATCTAAATCGAAATATTTTTCCACCATTTAGCCGTTCTTCTAAGCCCCTCCTCAATAGATATGTTTGGATGCCAGCCCAATTTTTCTTCAGCTCGTGTTATATCAAGATAATTGCGTTGGACATCCACTGTTCTACTCGAGTGAAATTCAATTTTGATTTCACGCTCAAGGGCATTCTCAGATAGCTTGATAATCTCTAATAATGAATAAGGCTGTCCTGATCCAATATTTACCACATCGGGAGGGTTTGCCGATTTACAAGCTAATATAAATGCCCTGGCAACATCATCTATATAAATAAAATCCCTCTCAACTGTGCCATCCCCCCAAATGGGAAGCACTCTGTCGTTTATGCCGTGCTCCATAGCTGCTGCAATGAAACCCTGGTTACGGATTGCACGTTGTCCCTCACCATATGGGTTAGAAATCCTAATCGATATGGTCCTCATAGAACTTTGCATCGAAATAATTCGCAAATAATTCTCGATAGAAAGTTTGGAAACACCATAAGCATTAATTGGGCGTGTTAACATGTTTTCGCTCAGGGGAACATCACTTGAATATCCATACACCGTTCCACCGGATGATGAAAAGATGAATTTTTCAACCCCCTGAGTACGACAAAGATCCGCCGCCTTTATGCTATGCTCAACATGCAATCTCACCTCCGATGCTAAATCGAAATTGGCGGACCCTGGAAGCGAATTGTTGGCTAAAAAAATTACTATTTGACTACCAGCAATAGCTGACGAAAATAATGTGGAATCATTAATGGAGCCAATAATTGTCTCTACTTTGAAGCTACTGTCATCCGATATAGGGCAGACATCTATCACCGATACCTGAGCATCTTCTTTTTGTAAAGCCTTTACTATGTGCCGTCCAATAAAACCGTTTCCTCCTACCACAACTACCCGCTTCGCGGAGAGTGCATCTTGATCGTTGATTTGATTCATATAGTAGTTCAATCCTAACGTACAATAATTTATAATTAAATGAAATATAAATTTTCAAATCTTGAAACGTAACAAATCACACTCTAATCTATACAGGGGCCCGCTAAACTAAGCAAATAAGTCAGCCATGCTAAGACTGCTACCTGCCAAATCCTTGGGTGACAGGATAGGCGCCTCTTGTAACGGCCACTGTATGGATAACTCTGAATCATTCCAATGTATTGTCCGTTCCAAATCTTTATACCAATAATCAGTAGTTTTATATAAAAACTCTGCTGTGTCAGAAAGCACTAAAAAAGCATGTGCAAATCCTTCAGGTATCCAAAGTTGCCTCTTATTATCCGCAGATAAAATAACTCCGACCCATTGGCCAAATGTTTTTGAAGATCGCCGTATGTCCACAGCAACGTCATATACCGCTCCAGCAACAACCCGAACTAGCTTCCCTTGTGAATGAGGTGGTAACTGGTAATGCAGCCCTCGTAAAACATTCCTATAAGAGCGAGAATGATTATCCTGTACAAATCTTATGCGCTGTCCCACAAGCTTCTCAAACAATGCTTCATTAAAGCTTTCAAAAAAAAATCCTCGATCATCAGTGAAAACTTTTGGCTCCACAACCTTCACATCACCGATAATAGTATTAGTTATTTTCAAAATATTAATCCTCTAACATTCCTATTAGATAAGTTCCATAGCCATTCTTCTTCAGTGGGGTAGCTAGTTCAATAATGCGATCCGCCGTAATGTATCCTAGCCTGTATGCGATCTCTTCTAGACATGCGACCTTCAGGCCTTGCCTAGTCTCAATTGTCGCAATGAATTGGCTAGCTTCAAGCATAGATTCATGAGTTCCTGTATCAAGCCAGGTATACCCTCGTCCTAAAGTTTGGACATCTAATTGTTTTTCTTCTAGATATTTTTGATTTACATCTGTTATCTCCAACTCTCCTCTTGCGGAAGGTTTAACGGATTTTGCAATTTCGACTACGCGTTCATCATAAAAATAAAGGCCAGTCACAGCATATTTTGACTTCGGGCGCCGAGGCTTCTCCTCAATGCTCAAAGCCTTACCCGCTTCGTCAAACTCCACCACACCATAGCGTTCTGGATCTTGCACACGATAAGCAAAGACACTTGCGCCTATGCTTTTTTTTGACGCCTGCCTAAGCAAGTCTGCCAGGCCATGGCCATAAAATATATTATCTCCTAATACGAGACAGGAGGGGCCCCCGGATAAGAAACTCTCTGCAATCAGGAAAGCTTGAGCCAGTCCGTCCGGGCTATCTTGCACGGCATAGTGAAGATTGATTCCCCATTGCGCACCATCTTTCAAAAGATAATTAAATCTTGGAATATCTTGTGGTGTAGAGATGATAAGCACATCGCGAATCCCAGCCAGCATTAAAGTACTCAACGGGTAATAAACCATAGGTTTATCATAAACAGGTAAGAGTTGCTTTGAAACAGCCAACGTGGCTGGGTACAAGCGCGTGCCTGAGCCACCTGCCAATATAATTCCTTTACGAAGCATTTTTTTGCCTTAAAATATTATCTGAATATGATTTTTTAATTAACGATGCTGCTCTCAGCTTACAATTATTTGCGAGATATTCTCTTTGCCCTGAATTCTCTGATAGAGAAAGAATAGCATCCACCCATAACTGTTTCTCATTACTCAATAGCAATCCGTCTTTTTTATTATCTACGAAATCTTTATAAGGAGCGACACAGCTATATAAGCCAGCTGCGCCGAGCCGAGCACTATCAAAAAATTTTGTATAGCTTCTTCCTCTATTGAAAGATTTACTAATCAATGGCACTAAGAATAAATCTACGCGTCGTGATGAAGTATATGCAAAATAATTAGGCCACGACATGGCTTGAATTACACTCACGTGAGGCAAATCCCGATATAAGCGGCTTACATATGAATCACCAAATATTTCCATATAAATATTGCTACC
Source organism: Allopusillimonas soli (assembly GCF_004153445.1). Classification (GTDB taxonomy): domain Bacteria; phylum Pseudomonadota; class Gammaproteobacteria; order Burkholderiales; family Burkholderiaceae_B; genus Allopusillimonas; species Allopusillimonas soli. Next base: position 68,321 of record NZ_SDQC01000002.1, on the reverse strand, counting down.
ATATTTCAGCACCGGAGCCATTACATCGTAAAGCCATATTATTTCGTCGCGATGAGAAGTCGAACCATGATAAGCTACATACACAGGCTTAGATCTGGTTAAATAGAAAGTGGGAGGACTAGGATTCAAAAGCTTAGGCTCAAGATCTGCATATTTTTCAGCCAACATGTTAGCGCCAACCCAGAGCCCTGAACAATAACGTTTAATCCAACCACGGTAGCGTAATGCTTTTTGCTTTAATTTACGTACATAATTGATTGGCAACCCCACCATGGCTGATGAATCAAGTAAATCATCATCCATAAAATAAATTAAGCCAGCCAGACATGGCTTGCATTTCTGCAACTTGCGATACCATGCGTTATTCAGATAACGCATGATTACAACCACATCTCCCCAAGCAAGCTGAAAATCTTCGGGATTTCTAGAAATATCCACCCTCAGCACTGATAGCTGTGCATACATTGATTCAATAGAAACACCAAAATAGCCTAAAGTGGGATTGTCTCCTTCATGCAGAATGACAAGGCGGGCTGGCTCTGCCATATATTTATAATTACATCTATGTTTATGAGCTATTCTCAAATAGCTGGTAAGGCGACACAATCCATTATGCATCATTGCCACCAAGGGTAGTGTATGCGTGGGGATCCACTAAAAGAGAAATCAGCACGTTGATAATTTAGATTTGGATTATAGAAAGGGTCGTGATGCATCGCTTCACCCCACCTGCGTCGCATATAGGCAACCTCAGCCTTTGCTCGCAAGCGCTGCTTGCGGCTGGTATCAGCACCCCTAGAAATCGATTCATGATGATAAAGTTGTGCATGAGGCGTCCACACGACGCGACGCCCTGCTTCTCGCACACGCAGACAATAATCCACATCATTAAAGGCCACGGGTAACTTATCTGCGTCCAGCCCATTCAGCGCAATATATAAGTGACGCCAAGTCATCAAGCAAGCGCCGGTTACAGCAGACAAATCTTGGGCTAGGACAGCGCGAGCACAATAGCCCTCGCTCTCTTTCGGCAGGTTCGCATGCAGATGTGTAGCGCAACCGCCAACCCCAACTACATCTCCCGCGTGCTGGACGCTACCGTCGTCGAAGAGAAGCTTGGCGCCCACCACACCCACTTCAGGCTGGACTAGATAGCCTAGCATTTCTTCAATCCAATCGGGTGTAATTACCTCTGTGTCATTGTTCAGCAAGCACAGCACACTTCCATCGCTATGGCTTACCGCCCAGTTGTTTATTGCGGAGTAGTTAAATTCCTTTTCATATGAAAGTATCCGAATCTTGCGATGAGAACGCAAGCTATTAAGATAAGCAATAGCTGCTGAGTCGGTTGTCTTGTTGTCAACGATGAAAATTTCGAAATTATCGTATGAGCTTTTCTTCAATACGCTTTCAATGCACGCCTTGAGGTGCTCAAAAGCATCTCGCGTGGGAATAATAATGCTCACCTTGGGCTTGGGGTCAGAAATATCATAGCGAATATGATAATAATCATTATGGTTGCTGATTACATTTCCTTTTGCACCGATACGTTTCAGGTGGCGACTCACTGGATCAGGCTCCGGCATTTCCGTCGCTGCTCGATTGGCTTGGTTTATCGGGAAATGCCAAAGTGGCGCGGGGATATGTAGAATATGTTTTGGTTTGGCCACCTCACACAACCGAAACAGAAGGTCATGATTCTGGCCGTGGTAAAGCTGTTTATCTACCGCTTCTAGCTCCTTGGCAAGCTCTTTTGTACGGTAAGCAACAGCGCTGCCAATATAATTTGTTGAGCATAATAACTGCGGCGACCAATCCGGCTTGAATACAGGGTCTTGAGGGATTTGATCAGGCCCAAAAAAGTCGTGATCTGTATAAATAATGGTGGCATCAGGCCATTGCCTTGCCTCATATGCGAGCCAGTACAATGCGTGCTCAGAAATACTAGTCCCAGCAACCAGGAACACGTACCAGTCGGCATTGAATATATGGCGCTGCGCCAAGGCGGCGAAAGCAGCAACATCAGTACACTGTAGAATTTCAAACTGCTGATATAACTGATGATGAAGTGAGGCCAACGTAGTTTGCAGAGCCTCTTCCTGCTCTCCCGTTACGAAGATCTTGAATACGGGTTTGTCCGGCCAATGTTCAATTTGTTTCCGAATCAACTTCGTGTCTATATCCTGTAGGCCGTGGAATCGCTGTACCCATAGTGGGTAATCCATAGGTGCGCATGCATCTCTGATATCGGCCATAACGCGATGTGCGCTAGGGGTATGCGTAATCAATGAACGCAACCTAAAACCCAGGCGCCGACGCACGGTATAAGTCAGCTTACGATATATGGGTAGCATGCGCTGCACTCGCCGCACGGTACGCTCAATGAGGCCAATAGACCTTGCCGACCATTGTTCGAGCTCAAACGAACCCTCAGCACCTAGAGGTTGCATATAGATACTGTGCCATTTACTTGGCAAACATATCAGTTCCAGCACGGTTCCTTTTACTGAAACAGGTATGCGGATGCTGATGGGGTCAGGCTTGCCAGCCACTTCCACCCTTAGGCACGTCATCCTGCGCATGCCATGGCTTCGGAGAACACCCCGTATTAATACCCAGCCTCCCGCCGCTGGCTTTATGCTTATGCCCAGATCAGCGCGAAACAAAGCATCTTCATCGGTTGATACCCAAATCCCCTGTGTCGCCTCCCAATGCAATCCGCGCACCGGCACAAACTGAACCGGCACGGGGCCACGTCCGCGCGGGGGAAGCGAGGCAATTGATATCATCCATGAGACTCCGGATAGAGCTCATCTATAAGCCGCTGCACATGGAATTTCCAATCGGGCAATTGAAGCCCGAACGCTTCTTGTAGCTTGGCTGTATTCAGTAGCGAATTTTGCGGGCGGAAGGCGGGCACGGGGTAATCCGCCGTGGAGATGGGCTCTATGGCATCAGGCTGCACTTTGAGTCTCATACCCTTGGCCTGAGCAAGCTCCAGCACGTAACGGGCATAGCCATGCCAGTTGGTTTCGCCTTCGCTTGCCAAGTGGTAAATACCCGAAACACTATCGCCACCCTGCCCCCGAACAGCCTGATGCAGCGCTAGCGCTGTAACGTCTGCAATCATTTCCGCGCTGACCGGCACGCCGTGCTGGTCACTTACCACTCTGAGCTGGTCTCTTTCCTGTGCAAGGCGCAGCATGGTCTTGGCGAAATTGCTGCCTCTGCTGCCATAGACCCAGCTCGTGCGGAAAATCATGAATCTATTGTGTGCTGCCTGAATCAGCGCCTCTCCAGCCAGCTTGGTGCTCCCATATACCGATAATGGGTTGCAGGCATCGTCTTCACTATAGGCCCCATTCTTCCGGCCATCAAAGACATAATCCGTTGAGTAATGAATAAGCCACGCGCTGCGCTTGCCGGCCTCTTCCGCCAATACGCCAACAGCATCCGTGTTCACACGCCTGGCCGTGTCTGCGTCCGATTCTGCTTTATCCACAGCGGTATAGGCTGCCGCATTGACGATGACGTCGGCTCGTGTTTGATTTACCAGCCGCCGAAGTCCGGCAAAATCCTCCATGTCGGCTTCGCGCCGGCCACAAGCAGTCACATTACCAAGCGTTGCCAGCGAGCGCTGCAGTTCCCAACCCACCTGGCCATCTTTTCCGAGCAATAGAATGTTCATGCTGCGTACTGTGCCTGTATCCAGTTACGATATGCGCCACTGGTGACATCATCAACCCACGCCTGGTTATCCAGATACCAGCGTACCGTCTTCTGGATGCCAGTATCAAAGGTTTCCGCCGGTTTCCAGCCCAGCTCTTTTTCCAGCTTGCTGGCGTCAATGGCATAGCGTCGATCGTGGCCTGGACGGTCTTTGACAAAAACAATTTGCGTCTTGTACGACTCGCCGTCAACACGGGGCTGCTCCACATCCAGAATATTGCATATGGTATTCACCACGTCCAGGTTGGTTTTCTCGTTCCAGCCACCCACGTTATAGGTTTCCCCCGGCCGGCCATGCTTAAGTACTGTGCGGATGGCGCTGCAATGGTCGCTGACGTAAAGCCAATCGCGCACCTGCTGGCCGTCGCCATAAATAGGCAGGGCTTTGCCCGTCAGCGCATTGTGAATAACCAGGGGGATAAGCTTCTCGGGGAAATGATAAGGCCCATAGTTGTTTGAGCAATTGGTCGTCAATACCGGCAGGCCATAGGTATGCAGGTAGGCACGCACAAGATGGTCGGATGCCGCCTTGCTGGCGGAATACGGGCTATTGGGCTCATAAGGGTTGCTTTCCTTGAAGGCGGGGTCTTGCGTGCCAAGTGAGCCGTATACTTCGTCAGTCGACACATGCAGAAAACGAAAAGCCGATTTTTCCTCTTCTGGCAGCGCTTGCCAATATGCGCGTACCGCCTCCAGCAAGCGGAACGTACCGACGATATTTGTTTGAATAAAAGCCTCTGGGCCACTAATGGATCGATCCACATGGCTTTCGGCTGCAAAGTTAAGCACTGCTCGAGGCTGGTATTGACGCAACAGTCTAGCCACCAGCTCCGCATCGGCGATATCGCCTTGCACAAAAACATGCCGCGCGTCATCGACCAAGGAGCGCAAATTATTGCGATTGCCCGCATAAGTGAGCTTATCCAGATTGATGACGGCCTCATCATTTTGAGCCAGCCAATCCAGAACAAAATTGGCGCCGATAAAGCCGGCCCCGCCCGTAACAATGATACTCATAGCATTTTCCCCTGCTATGGTCGGCGCCAGTTATTCTCCGACGCCAACCAACTGTTCTTTAGCTTTTCTGATAAGCGGCAATACCTTCTTCCACATCTTCAAACGGAATCAGTTTGCCATCTTGCAGCAGCAAGACCATATCGCAAAGATTGCGAACCTGACCCATACCGTGTGTAACAAGAATCAGGTTGGCCTTGCCGGTTCTTTCCTTGAAGGCGTTTGCCGCCTTTTTCTTGAAATGTGCATCGCCCGTGGACATGGCCTCGTCCACAAGGTAATAATCGAAGTCAAAGGCCAGGCTAAGGCCAAAGGCCACGCGGCTACGCATGCCGCTTGAAAACGTCTTTACAGGCCTGTCGAAGTATTCTTCAATTTCTGCAAACGCCTCGACATACTGCACCAGCCTTCTCAAGGTTTCACCCTTTGCACCCTGTACCCGGCATACGAACTTGACGTTCTCGCGGGCGGTCAACGAGCCTTGAAATCCGCCGGAGAGGCCAACCGGCCAGGAAATGCTTTTATCGGTAATGATTTTTCCGCTGTCTGGCGCGTCAAGGCCGCACAGCAAGCGCATCAATGTGGATTTACCTGCGCCATTTCGCCCGATAATGGCGACATTGCAATCTGGCGGAATAGTGAACGACAGATTGCGAAAAACCGTTTTCCTGCCCCCGTGGTCGTGCAGATAGGACTTTGTGACGTTACGCAATTCAATCATATCGCCAACAACTCCCTGCGCCTAACCCAATACAGTGATATGCCAAGGAACAATGTAATTATGGCAACTTCTAGCGGATATAAATAACTGATGCCTTCTGTGTGAGGAAAATGCGCAAACGTGGCTGAACGCACATTATCAAAAATATGAAGGTAGGGATTCCACAGCAACCACGACATGTATTGGCTGGGGATTGCCCAAATGGGGAAAATGATGCCCGATACAAAATAAAGCGGCCAAAATATCAACCGTATTACAGTCTTCGCGTTCGGCATCACCTCTGCGATAACGCAGAAGATCAATCCCAGGCCAAATGACAAAATGATGCCAGTCGAAAGGGATGCAATCCATTCAAGCGGCCTGTGAATCGACACGTCAATATCCAGCCACAAGGCCATGAAACCCGCAATCAATAGATATACGCAAGCCATGAGGCAAAATTCAACAATCGTTCGCGCTACAAACGTGTCAAAAGGCCTGATATTCGGGTAGGCAAACAGCGCCCTGTTGGCATTGACCGCATCCATCAGCTTCAGGGCGATATTGCGCATTAGAAAAAATGGCACCAATCCCGTCAGCAGGAAAACCGAATATTCCATGCCCGGCACATCTCGCCCATGTATGGTGCTGAATATCAGCATCATGATTGCGATATGCGCAGCCGACTCAAACAGTATCCAGAACCAGCCCATGCGGCGCGCGCCCAGCCGCGTCTGCATTTCACGCAGTACCAGCGCAAAAAGCACATCGCGTACGATTTCAAGGGTTGGGCGCTTACGCATTACGATTTCTTCCTATCGCGACACGTTCTCTACTGTCCTGCCCAACACCATCACCTGCACTATGGGCGAAATCAGCTTCTGGAATTCATACACATGCGCATTGGTCACATAAACCGCGTCCTCGGGCTGTACCAGGAACTCGCGTGCCAGGAATATGGCCGTGGGCTTGCGCATGTCCAGTCTGAATACCTTCGCCTCGGTCTGGCCATCTGGCTGGTCGACAAGGCGGAATACAAATACGCCGCGGGCGTCCGCACGTCTTTCATCCAAACCACCCACAGAGCCCAGCACCTCCAGCAAGCTGGGATGCTCGGACGGCAAATCCATTAGGCCGGGCTTTTCCACCGCCCCCATGGCCACAAAACGCTTGCGAGCCCGTTCCACGATAATTTCCGAGTGCGGCGGCACAGGCCTGTTGGCGCCCGACAGTAGATCCTGGTAGCTGTAGGTGCTGGCGTTGCCTCCTGTGCGCAACACGACCTTGACCAGATGCGGCTCCAGTAGCGGGCCGCCCGCCTCGTTGATGGCATCAAGCAAGGTCAAAGGCCCCTGCAAGGCGGAATATCGCCCCGGCGCCTTGACGGCGCCCGCAACCAGTACCGAGCCTGACAAGTCGCCCACCAGGGATACATGCACTTGCGGATCGGTTGCCACACTTTCGATATTCTTGCGGATGCGGTCCTCCACCCCGGGCAGCGTCAGGCCTGCTACTTTTGGCCGCCCCACGTAGGGTAGTGAAATCCTGCCTTCGGCGTTTACCCGTACGCGCTCGAAAACAGTGCCGCCGGCAGCCAGAGGGGCGAACAGCGCGCCTTCGGCTGCACTGTCGGAAATCGTAACGCTGATGACGTCGCCCGGTATCAGCTTTGCTTCGGGCATGGGCATGGCCGACACATCGGCCACGGGCTCCGCTTCCGCAGGGCGTAGATAGGGTTTGATCGTGTCCGCAGACAGTTCAATAAGGGTATAGGGTGGCGTTTCCACGCCCTCTTCCGTTGGCGGCTCCAGGATATCGCCCTTGGTGGGGCCCGCTCCGGAGAAAACACTGCCTCCGCAACCGGCCAGGATGGCAAGCATACCCAGCACCAGCGTCATGCGGCCGGCCACTCTGCCCAGCGGAAAAGGGGTTGCCATATTATTTGCAAGCATTTTCATGTGTTCTTTCTTTATCTGGCAGCGTTCTGCATCAATCACGATGATCTTCAATGGTGGCGATGACAAATCGCACCACGCCATAAAGCAGCAACAAGCCTATCAATATGGTGAACAGGTTGTAAATGCGTTCGGGATAGATGGCCTCCTGGGGCATATTGGGGCTCACCACCCTGACCAGGCTGCGTATTTTCTTGGTGGCTTCGATGCGGGCGTTTTCCGCGGCGGCCATGGCTGCCTTGTAGGTTTCTTCGGCCAGGCCCACGTCGATTTCACGGTCTCGGTAGGCTGCCGCGATCACGTTGAGTTTGTCGCCCTTGTCGCTTGACAGCAAGCTCTTTTTTTCCACCTCCAGCTGTCTGGACATGGCATCGATGCGTACGCGCTGCTGGCGAACCTGCGGCGTATTGTTGCCTAATGACGACATCAAGGCCTTGAGTTTGGCCTTTTCCCGTGTCAGATCGCCTTCCAGCGTGGCTATGATGGTGGCGCGCGCCTCAGCCGAGGATTGCGCATTCAGGTATTCGCTATTGGCCTGGAAGTCGACCATGGCGCGTTTCTTTTCTTCATATTTATGCCTGGCCAGCGCCAGCTCGCTTTCGGCGAAGCGCAACTGCTCGTGCGCCAGGCTGTGCGACAGCTCGTTCACGAAACGGTCGCTTTCATCCAATATGGTTTGCAGCACTTCCTGGGCGAATTTGGGCGTCAGCGCCTGTACTTCCACCGCCAGCAAGCCGGTGGTCTCGTCGTAGTAGGCCTGCACCAGGCGGCGATAGAAATCCAGCTCGTCTTCCTGGCTGGTGGTATCGAATATCCAGAAAAGCGGGTCGCGGCGCTGCTGCTCGAAATGTTTGCGCCACTGCAGCTTGTCGTCCAGCACCTGCATCATGTCCGTGGACAGGATGTATTCGCGCAAGTACAAGGTTTCTTCACGCGAAGCCGGGTTCACCCCGGCAATCATCATCGCCAAACCCGGCACCATGGCCTCGGCGTCGTTGCCCGCCTGGCGCACCACGGCTTGCGCGCTGCTGACGTAGCGGTTAACCGCAAACAGGGCGTAATACAGAATGGCAATTGCCATGGGAATGACTACCATCCACAAGGCCAGGCTATTGATGCGAAATATACGTTTCAAGGACATGTGTTGGGATATTAGTATTACTTTTTGTTTAACTTCCAGAAAGTGAGGCAATTATACCCATGGCCTATGACAATACTTCATTGAATTAAGCACCACGGGTAAACGCTGACGACGAGATATTACATTTCGTATAATCTGCATCCGGGGATCGATTTTACGTGTCGCGCAAAGTGATAGAGTCATATTTGGCACTATCCGCCGCACTTTTCATTTTCTGACATGCAAAAACAGCGTCGGAAATGTGCGCTTTGATACAATTCAACCCTCAATGCGCATGTAAAAAAAGGGCAGGATAATGGCTACGGGCGCGTACGTTCTTTGCCCCAGAACGTATTAAGTAGATTGCGCCAGGAAAAGAAGCAAAAAAGGGAAACATGGGAAAAAAAGTAGCCGTGATCGGGCTGTCCTTCCGCCTGCCGGATACGGACGCCCGACGTTACTGGCCTGATCTTCTGCAAGGCCGGGATCTAGTCACACAAGTCGACTCGCGTCGTTTCGATGTCGATGCCTTTCTGCATCCAAGCAAGTCACATCCCGGCACATCATATACATTTGCCGCCGGCTCCATTGGCGACGTGTCGCTGTTCGATCCCGAGTTTTTTGGCATTTCCCCGCGCGAAGCCAGTTACATGGACCCCCAGCAGCGCCTGCTGCTGCAATTGACGTGGGAAGCCATGGAGCACGCCGGCATCCCTCCCGCCCAGCTGCGCGGCAGTGATTGTGCGGTGTACGTGGGCATCTCCAGCAATGAATATTCCTATCGCATGGCCGACGATATGGGCGTGGTGGACTCGTCCATGGCCACAGGAAACACGGCCAGCATTGCCGCCAACCGAATTTCCTATGTATTCGATTTGCGCGGGCCCAGCATGTCGGTGGATACGGCGTGCTCGTCCTCGCTGGTGGCCTTTCACCAGGCCTGTCAGTCCATACGCTGCGGCGAATCGGGCCTGGCGATTGCGGGGGGCATCAATCTGCATCTGCACCCCTATGGCTTCATTGGCTTTTCCAAGGCATCCATGCTGTCGCCACGCGGGCGCTGCCGGGTATTCGACGCCAGCGGCGATGGCTATGTGCGATCGGAAGGCGGCGGGCTCTTCCTGCTGAAGGATTACGAGCAGGCCTTGGCTGATGGCGACCACATTCTGGCGGTGGTGGCGGGCTCTGGCGTGAACACGGATGGCCGCAAGACCGGCCTGACGGTGCCACGGTGCACGGCCCAGGCTGAGCTGATACGCCACACCATGGCCCAGGCCGGGCTTACCGCTGACGATGTAGACTACCTGGAAGCGCACGGCACCGGCACGGCGGTGGGAGACCCCATAGAGTCCCGCGCAATTGGCATGGCGCTTGGCCAGGAGCGCAAGCATGGCGCGCTGCCCATAGGCTCGGTGAAGAGCAATATGGGGCATCTGGAAACGGGCTCTGGCGTGGCGGGCCTGGTCAAGGCCATCTACAGCCTGCGTACCCGCACTGTGCCTGCAACCATCGGGGTGGAAACACCCAACCCGAATATCAAGCTGGATGAATGGAATATCCGCCTGGTTACCGAGAACATGGCGCTGCCCGCACAGGGGCGGCTGACCATAGGGGTGAACTCCTTCGGCTTTGGCGGCTCGAACGCCCACGTCATCGTCCAAACGCCTGAAGACGAGGATGGCGAGGCAGCCGACAGCGCCTTGCCCTCGCGGGAATTGGGCAATGTTGTGCCGCTGTCGGTATTCCCCGGCGCTGCGCCGGCTTCAGATGCGCCAACGCCGGCGGGCTTTCCGCTGCTGCTGTCGGCCCGCTCGGCCCAGAGCCTGAAAGACAATGCGGCGGCGCTGGCCGCGCACATGCGCGCGCACCCCGACGAATCGCTGTACGACACGGCCTACCATGCGGCGTTCCGGCGCGAATGGCTGGACCAGCGCGCCGTGGTCTTTGCGCATGACAAGACAAAGGCGGCGGATGCGCTGGAGGCCTTTGCCGCAGCCCCGGGCGATGAAACCGCGGACGTCATCACCGAGGACGCCCTGCCCGCCGCCAATGGCCCGGTATTTGTGTATTCGGGTAATGGCTCGCAGTGGGAAGGCATGGGTCAACGCTTGATGGGAGACCCTGTGTTTGCGCAGGCCATCAACGAGGTCGACGCGTTGTTTTCCCAATACGCCGGTTATTCGCTGCGGGAAGAGCTGGTGGTTGCCTGCGCGCCCGAGCGCTTTGCGCACACAGATGCCGCGCAACCCGCTCTCTTTGCCTTGCAGGTCGGCATGACACATATGCTACGCGCATATGGCGTGACGCCGGTGGCGGTAATAGGCCACAGCGTCGGCGAAGTAGCCGCGGCCTGGGCCAGTGGCGCCCTGTCGCTGGAGCAAGCCACGCGTGTTATTTATGAGCGCAGCCGCTGGCAGGAAACCACGCGCGGCCAGGGTCAGATGACAGCCGTGGCGCTGGGCGCCGCCGAGACGGCGGAGATATTGGCCGAATTGGAAGCCAATGATCGCGTTGCGCTGGCGGGCGACAACAGCCCCAAGGGCTGCACGCTGGCGGGTAATGCTGACAGTCTGGACGCGGTGGAAGCACGGCTGCAGGCGCGCAATGTGCGCTTCAAGCGGCTGGGCCTGGACTACGCTTTCCACAGCGCGGCCATGGATGGTTTCCAGAGCGATCTACTGGCGTCGCTGCAAGGTCTTGTGCCGGCGCCAGCAGAAATACCTATGTACTCCACCGTTGTGGGCGGGTGCATCAACGGCGAAATGCTGGACGCTGATTATTGGTGGAAGAATATCCGCCAGCCTGTATTGTTCAACGGCGCACTGACTACGCTGGTAGAGGAAGGCCGCAATCTTTTTGTGGAAATCGGCCCGCACGCCGTGCTGACCGGGTATGTACGCGAGGTGCTGCGCGGCCATGAAAGCCAGGGCCGCGTACTGGATCTGGCGCGCCGGGACGACGACGATCCGCAACGGGTGCGCAAGTCCGCCAGCCGTATGTTGCTGGCGGGCGGTCCGGAAAGCTGGGAACCCTTCTTTCCGCGCGTGGGCCGCTTTGTTGATCTGCCCACCTATGCGTGGCGGCAAGAGAGCTACTGGCATCCAGTCACGCCCGAGTCGCGCGGCCTGCTGGCTCGCCACAAGGTGCATGATCTGCTGGGCTACCCCGTGGCGCAGCAGGCCTGCCTATGGGAAAACGAGCTGGACACGCTGCGCTACCCCAATCTGGGCGATCACGCGCTGGACGGCGCAGTGGTCATGCCGGGCTCGGGGTATGCGGAGATGGTGCTGGCGTGCGCCCTGCAGGCCTACCCCGATGATCTGGCCGAGATCGAGGAAATGGATATCCTCGCGCCCCTGATATTGGGGGCGGAAAGCGCCAAACGCATCCGCACTCACCTGGAAGAAGAAGGTGGCCGGGTCACCATTCAAAGCAAACCGCTGGGTGCGGACCAGGCATGGACGCCGCATGCTACGGCCCGCGTGCTGCAGGAACCCACTGGCTTGTTTCTTGATGACGGCCCGCTGGCCATCCCAGACCGGGAAGCCGATGACGATGCCGCCGGCCATCTATCGCTGACCGCCGAGGCGGGACTGACCTACGGGCCCGCCTTCCAGGTGGTCAGCAAGGTATGGTATGAGGACGCCGACACGGTACTGGGCGAACTGGCCCCGCCTGAAAGCATCCAGGATGAATTGACGCGCATGCATCTGCATCCGGCGTTGCTGGACGGCGGCTTTCAGCTCGTTACACATGTCATCAAGGATGATCCCTATGCCACGCGGCGCAATGCTTTTGTGCCCGTGAAGATAGAGCGCCTGGTGCTGCGCAGAGACTTGGGTGTGCCGCGCTACATACGGGTCAATATGCGCGCGCGGGGCCCTCGCTCGCTGCGGGCGGATTTCAGTGTGTACGATGCACAGGGCATGCAGATCGCCGCGCTGCATGGGGTGCGCTTCCGATCGGTAGCGTTGCAAAAGCAAGGCGGCATACGGCTGGATTATCTGGATTATGTGCCGACACCCCGGCCATTGGCCGGCGCGCTTGGCGTTGGTACCGACGCGGGCGCCCTGGACGCGATGGGATTGGAGCAAGGGTTGCAGGCCTTTATGGCGTCGTTGTCAGCAGACGCTGCCACATCGCGCTTCATACAGGAAGTGGACCCTTTGCTGGACAGCCTGGCCGCCAGTTTTGCCGCCGACGGCACCGACGAGGCCGGCGACGAACCGAGCCCACAGGACATATGGAACGCCCTGCTTCGCGATTATCCAGAATATGCACTGGCGATCTTTGCCATTGGGCGCGCAGGCCTGCATGGGACCGCTCTGCAGCGCGGCGAGCTGACCGCATCGGCAGTAAAGCCGCGCGAGCTGACGCCTTCCGCGCTGCTGCGATTGGTTTTTGGTGGCGCCGCCCGTGTGCAACTGACCGCCGAACTCGCCGCACAGATTTCGCAGGCCCAGGCGGGGCTGAAACCAGGCCGGCGCCTGCGCGTCATGGAAATTGCCTGCGGCGAACCTCTGCTGGCTGCCGACTGCTGCGCCCGCATCGACCCCGGCGTCACAGATTACGCCTATGCCTGCCCTGATGCCGACATGCTGGAAAGCGTGGTCTGGCTTCGCGATCAGCATCCCGATATTGATCTGATCCATATTGATGCCACCGCGCCGGGCGCGGAAAACGCGGCAGTATCCGGCCAGCGGGATCTCATACTGATTTGGGGGGATTTTTCGTCGCAAGCGCAGGCCGATGCCGTGCTGCGCCATGCGCGTGCCAACCTGGCGCCCGGCGGCCTGCTGCTGCTGTGCGGGGCCCACCGGCCCGACTGGTGCGCTGCCTCGCTGGCCGGCGATACTATCGCCGCCACGGGTTGCTTTGGCTATGCAAACCCCGAGGCCTGGCAAACGGCGATACGCTCGCATGGCCTGACGGCTGGCTCTGCGCTGGTTTGCAGCAGCGATACGCCATCCGGCCCCTTCCTATTGTTGGCGCGAGCGGATGCGCTTGCCGCTGAAAATGACGATGCGCAGACAGCGGAGCAAGTCTTGGACCCTGCTGCGGTTACTGCAAAGGAGGCGGCGGCCAATGCCGCTGTGCCTTCCGAGGCCTCGAAGCAGGACGGTACGGCCAATTGGTTTTTGCTGGCGGATGCAGAGGGTTGCAGTGCCTCACTGGCCCAGGCGCTGCAACTGCGCTTGGTCAAGCAGAATGCCCGCATAAGCGACGCCGCATCGGCGGAAGAACTGGCCGCCCTGCTCTCCAGCGATCGGCGAGATGCTGCCCGGCCCACGCATATTGTGCTGCTTGCCGGCCTGGGCTTGGGCAAAGCGGACGCCACCGTGGATTGGCAGACGCGCCGTTGTGCACTGGCTGCGTCGGTGGTACAAGCGTGCGAGCATGCGGATGTGAAAGCGACCTTGTGGGTGATTGCATCCCAGGGTAGCGCGTGGTTCATGCCGTTGGCCGAAGGCGGCAATGCACCCGCTCTCGATGCGGCGGCGCAAGAATCGGCGCTGGGCGACGCGGCGCTGTGGGGCTATGCCCGCAGCCTGATGAACGAGCCTGGTCATTGCACGGTGCGTGCCATAGACCTGCCCGCACTGGATGCTGCCAACGCCGAGTCCCTGGCTGACGAGTTGGTCCTGGAGTTTCTGCAGCCGGATGCCGAGCAGGAGGTTGTACTGTCTGCGACAGGCGCCCGCATGGCGCCGCGCCTGCGTATGTTGCCTGCGCCTCGCCCGGCGGGCGACGATGGCGTGGCGGCCACGACTGAACCCGAGGCCATACAGCTGGGTTTCGAATTCTCGGGCCAGTTGCGCAATCTGCGCTGGGAAGCCGTGCCCCTGCGTGATCCCGTGGGCGACGAGATGGAAATCGAAGTGCTGGCCACGGGCCTGAACTTCCGGGATGTCATGTACACCATGGGCATGCTGTCGGACGAAGCGGTGGAAAACGGCTTTGCCGGGCCGTCGCTGGGCCTGGAGTTCGCAGGCAGGGTTCTGCGTGTGGGGCCAGAAGCGGGCCTTTTCAGGCCAGGGGACAATGTCGTGGGCTTTGGGCCGCACAGTTTTGCCACGCGCATGCTGACGCAATCGAGCGCGGTGTCGCTGATGCCCGACAACATGAGCTTTGAAGCCGCCGCCACGGTGCCCAGCGTGTTCTTCACGGTGTATTACGCCATGCAACACCTGGCGCGCCTGGAAGCGGGCGAACGGGTACTGATTCATGGCGCAGCCGGCGGTGTGGGCATTGCGGCGATTCAACTTGCCCAGCATCTGGGTGCGGAAATCCATGCAACGGCGGGGTCGGACGAGAAGCGCGACTTCCTGCGCCTGTTGGGCGTTACGCATATCTATGATTCGCGGTCACTGTCGTTTGCGGACGAGATTCTACAGGCCACGGGCGGCGAAGGCGTGGACGTGGTACTGAACTCGTTGGCCGGAGAAGCCATAAACCGCAATCTGCGCGTGCTCAAGCCCTTTGGACGCTTCCTGGAACTGGGCAAGCGCGACTTCTATCAGAACACCCATGTGGGATTGCGCCCTTTCCGCAACAACATCAGCTATTTCGGCATAGACGCCGATCAATTGATGCGTATCAAGCCGGATCTGACGCGGCGCCTGTTCCGCGAAGTGATGGACTTGTTCGAGCAAGGCGTACTGGCTCCCCTGCCTTACCGAACATTCGATGCCAACGAGGTGGAAGACGCCTTCCGCTACATGCAGCAAGCGCGACAGATCGGCAAGATCGTCGTGAACTACCGGCACGCAATACGCGATGTGTTCCGGCCGGCAGCCGCCGACACGGCAGCCTTGTCTCTGCCGGCCGATGCCAGCTATCTGGTGACGGGCGGCCTGGGTGGTTTTGGACTGCGGACAGCGCAATGGCTGGTGGATAAGGGCGCGCGACACTTGATTCTGTTGAGCCGGCGTGGCCCGACCACGGACGAGGCGTGCCACGCTATAGAGGCGCTGCGGGCGCGCGATGTGGAGGTGTATGCCACCGCCTGCGACGTGACGGATCGTGCGGCACTCGCGCAGGTACTGGAACAAGCGGGCACGGCAATGCCGCCGCTGAAAGGCGTGGTGCATGCCGCGACCGTCATAGACGACGGCCTGGCGCGCCAAATGGATGCGGACCAGATCCGGCGTGTACTGGCGCCAAAGATTCTGGGCGCGCTGCACCTGGACCGCCTTACGCGCGACCTGGCCCTGGATTTCTTCGTGCTGTATTCGTCGGCCACCACGGTTTTCGGCAACCCCGGCCAAAGCAATTACGTGGCTGCCAACGCCTGGCTGGAAGCGCTGGCGGGATACCGGCGCACATTGGATCTGCCGGCGATATGCGTGCGCTGGGGCGCCATCGATGATGTGGGTTTTCTGGCACGCAACGAGAAGGTCAAGGAAGCGCTGCAGAACCGCATGGGCGGCAGCGCCCTGCCCTCGTCCCTGGCACTGAAGGCGCTGGAAGCGATATTGCTGGCCGATGCCTCGGGGCTTGCCGTGATGGAAATGGACTGGAAGCCGATTCAACGCTTCATGCCCGCCGCAGGCTCGCCGAAGTTCAGCGATGTGGCACGCCGCGCGGCGGACACGCAGGACGACGACGGCGGCGAGCATTTCGCGCATCTGATGGAAACGCTGGATGACGAAACGCTCGATGAGCATGTGCAGGATCTGATCAAGGGCGAACTGGCGAACATTCTGCGCCTGCCTGCGGCACGTATCGATGCGCACAAATCGGTATACGACATGGGTCTGGATTCGCTGCTGGGTGTGGAGCTGATGCTGGCCCTGGAAAGCCGCTTCGGCGTGCGCCTGCCCGTGATGACACTGGGCGAAACGCCAACTGTGGCGGGGCTGTCGGGTAAACTGATCGCGATGCTGCGCGGCGAAACGACGCAGGAAGACGCTGGTTTACAGCAACAGGTGGCGCATCTGACTTCTCAGCACGTGGTGGATGTGAGCGCCGACGATATCAAGGCATTTACCGAGGACATGGCATCTCGCCAGGCGGGTGCGAGCAAAGCGGTTTAGGACGTATGGCAATACATTCGCCGAAAGGTGGCGGGCTGACAGCCCAACTGAAGCAGAAGCTGATACAGCAGGCGCTGGAGCGCAAGCTCAAGCGGGCAGGCGCGGACGAGGTGATGCAGCCTGCAGGCAGGGCCTCGGGCGCCGCATCTGGCGCAGCAGGTTCTCCCGCCGTACCCGACGGCGCGCCCATCCCGGAAGCGTTTTATCGTTTCGACATGATGCCTGCCTATCAGCAGCTGCAGATCATGTCGAAAGGCGCCGAGCATCTGGGCATTCCCAGCCCTTATTTCAAGGTGCATGAAGGCATCAGCGGCGACGAGGCGCGCATAGGCGACCGCGATTACATCAATTACGCAAGTTACGATTATCTGGGCATGTCGCGCGACCCCGTGGTGATGTCGGCGGCCAAGGACGCAATCGATCGCTATGGGACGTCTGTGTCCGCGAGCCGCATTCTGGCCGGCGAACGCCCGATACACCAGGAATTGGAACAAGCGATGGCGCAGGTGTACGACTGCGAGGACGCGGTCACTTTCGTAAGCGGGCACGCCACGAATGTATCGACCATCGGACAGCTGTTCGGGCCGCGCGATTTGGTGCTGCATGACGAGTTGGTGCATAACAGCGTAGTGGTAGGCATACAGCTGTCGGGCGCACACCGGGTGCCTTTTGCACACAACGACTGGCAGGCGGTGGATGAATTGCTGGTGCGTCAGCGCCGTCAGTTCGAGCGCGTGCTGATCGTGCTGGAAGGCCTGTATGGCATGGACGGGGATATTCCTGATCTGCCGCGCTTTGTGGAGGTAAAGAACCGGCACAAGGCTTTTCTGATGGTGGATGAGGCGCATTCGTTCGGTGTGCTGGGTGAACGCGGCTATGGCCTGCGCGAGCATTTCGGAATGCGTGGCAGCGATGTGGATATCTGGATGGGCACATTCAGTAAGGCCATGGCAGGCTGCGGCGGCTATATCGCGGGTGAAAAGGCCATGGTGGAGCATCTGCGGTATCTTGCGCCGGGCTTTCTTTACAGCGTGGGAATGGCTCCCTCATTGACCGCCGGCTCTCTGGCGGCACTGCGCTGCATGCAGGCCGAGCCGCAGCGCGTGGCCCAGTTGCAGGCGCGCGGGCAATATTTTCTGCGGGAAGCGCAAGCTGCGGGATTGGATACAGGTACCAGTATCGGGATGTCGGTGATTCCGGTGATTGTGGGCGCTTCGGTTACGGCGGCAAAGCTGTCGGCGGCTTTGTTCAAGGAAGGGATCAATGCAATGCCGATTTTGTATCCGGCTGTGCCGGAGAAGTCGGCGCGGCTCAGGTTTTTTATGAGCTGTTTGCATACGACAGAGCAGATTGATGCGACGGTGGGGGCATTGAGGCGGCTGGTTGGGTAACGGGCTGGCTTTCTTCTGGTGCGCGATGTTCGAGGGCCAAGTTTGCGTTCTTCTGGACGGCAGCACGGCCCGGGGCAGTTCGCGCTTCAATCGCGCGGTCGCCGTTGGCGACTTCCCGGCCATGCCGACTGAATTGGCGGGACATGCGCGAACTCGCCCTTTGCGCGCCTATCG
Source organism: Allopusillimonas soli (assembly GCF_004153445.1). GTDB lineage: Bacteria > Pseudomonadota > Gammaproteobacteria > Burkholderiales > Burkholderiaceae_B > Allopusillimonas > Allopusillimonas soli. Next base: position 50,202 of record NZ_SDQC01000002.1, on the reverse strand, counting down.
GCACGCACGGAGCTCAAACAGCGCGCATTCTTCGCCCGCCAATTCAGCCGCCCTGCCCGGCGCGCTCAAAGTCGCTCGAACTGCCCCGGGCCGTGCTGCCTTGCAGTAGAGTTTGATCGCGTATTTGTGGTGAGCCGGATCGGAATAAGGATTCAGACTCCATACATCCACACTATAAACGCCGGCCTTCCGCTTCGGATTCCCGCTCGCGCGTCATATCGTGCAGTACCAGGGCCAACTGATACTGCAAGCGCAGCTGGGAATTGAGAATCTCTCGGCGCGTTAATGCATAGATCTGTGATATTCGATAACGTACTGTATTGTGATGAATGTGCAGGGCTCGCGCCGTCTCTCGATAGCTACCATTGCGATCCAGGAATGCGCGCAGCGTAGCCACAAGCCTGGCATTGCGGCGGCGGTCATACGCCATTAGCGGACCCAGCCATTCTTCGACGAATCGGCCCACGTCATTCTGTATGGACGGATGCGAGAGCAGCCGGTAAAGCCCAGTTTCGTCATGAAGTTTTATCTGGCATTTGCGTCCCGATTTCAGGCTGTGATTCAACGCATACTCTGCCTGTTCAAACGCCCTATCCAAGTGAATAATCGCGTTAGGCTGACTGATCCCCGCATTCCAGTCTGGAAAGGCCTGAACCTCCGATACCTGGGCGATATAACGCTCAATACAGGCAACACCACCATCGATTTGAAAGCCCGCCGCATCCGTGTCCGGTATGAGCAGAAGAAAGCGCGCGCCGTCCATGCTGCTGACCAGGACATCCTCAATATTCGGCTTGTCGTGGAACAGGCTGGTCGCCGCGCGTAGCGCGTGTTCATCAAGATTATGGAACTTGATAACGGCGGCAAGATAGCGGTCGTGTAGCGGCACGCCTTTTTCTCGGCCTCGCGTGATGTGCGCCTTTCGTGCGGCCGCCGACAGATTGGCATCAACAAGCGTCTGCACAAATTCATTGTTTTTTTCACGCGCGATGCTGATGCTGGCCCGGCGCTGCAACAAGCTCATTGAAATAGCGTCCCGCGCATGCACGAGACATTGGAGCGCAGTAGGGTCAGCCTGTTCTTCCGTTTCCATGGCACCAATATAGGCGTGCGGATTTGTTCCTTGATCAAACCCCATATAGACAACGCTTAACCCGTCGTCGCGCTTGCGCATCACGCCTGGATAATTAGCCAAATGCTCTGCGGGCACCGCAGCACTGCGCAAAAGTTGCTGCACCTTGTCGGCCGACGTGGTGTCTTGCGGTAGCAGCAGAGTGTGTGCATCGCCCGGGCTGATCAGAAAGACTGGCATGTTCAATAGAGAACGCAACAGCGCCATCAGCCGCTCCAGGCCCGCACCGGAGAATAGCTGCCGAGTGAATTGATTACGTATTTCCTCGGAGCGGATCAGGTGCTGAACGTCGTTATCAAGCACCAATGCGAGAATGGGACTGATAATCTGAATCCAAGCAATGTGGTCAGGAACCCTAATAATGGGAAAAGCCAGCTCGTCAGCCTTGGCGATCATGGCCGGTGGCAACGCGGTCATATAGCGATGCAGCTTGACTCCCAATCCGGCCACATTTCGCGCCACCAATTCCTCGACTAGCGTCTGCAAGCCACTACGCCGCTTAATAAGAGGAAAAGTGGAAGTCAAGGCCAGCTCATTGCCCTGCAGCCACAAAGATGCGTCGGGCGCGTCAAGCACAGTCACCGACTTGATATTCCGGCCCAAGCCATCGCGTCCGGCAATCACATCCGAGCCTTGCATCACATCCATGCCCAGAACGTCTTCCACCGTAAACCACATCTTCTGTCTCCCCCGAGATTTGAGTGCGTGTTTTCACTAGTATTGTAGGCACAAAAATGAAATCTATTTTTTGGATGTTTGGTTAATATCCGCTGCCAGTTGCCATACCTATAATCGATTGCAAGGGGGAGGTTGAATATCATGTCTTCATTGCATTCGGAGTTCACCCAGCTTGAGCTGGAAACAGAAGAAGCCGTCCAATTCCTGCAAGAAGCCGTGCGTATCAACACGGTCAGCAAGACTGGGGACGAAGCTTTGCTGGCACGCATGCTTGCGACGCGCCTGGAGCAGGAAGGCATCGGCTGTGCCCTACATGCATTGGACGATAAACGCGTCAACCTGCTCGCAACACTGCGCAGTGGCCGGCCAGGACCTACTGTCGTATTAAGCGGACACATGGATACGGTGCCCGAAGGCAGTATCACCTGGCTGCATGGGCCTTTTGACGCAACCATCGAAAGCGGAAAAATGTATGGGCGCGGCACCGTCGACATGAAGAGCGGCCTGCTTGCATTGATGTATGCGCTCATTCGCTTTGCCAGGCGCGCCCCGGACAGTTGGTCAGGTGAACTGATATTCGTAGCCACATCATCCGAAGAAACGGGTGCCGAGGGCGCAAAAGCGTTGCTGGAACAGCAGCTATTGCCCGAGTTCGATGCGATGATTATCGGCGAACCTACCGACCGGCGGTTGGTAATCGCGCACAAAGGAGCCTTCTGGACACGCGTCTGTAGTTGTGGGAAAGCCTCTCATTCTTCCATGCCCCACATCGGCATTAATGCCATAGACAAGCTGTATTCCTTCTATGCTCGGCTGCCCGAAGTCGACATATCCAGCAGTCCTCATGCCTTGCTGTCGCCGGCAACCATGGCAGTAACCCAGATACATGGCGGTAAGCAGGCAAATGTTGTGCCGGATCAGTGTGCCATGACGCTGGACATGCGCACGCTGCCCGGACAGAAACACAAGGACCTGGCTCGCCAGATGCGGGAGTTGGCAAACAATGTCATGCAGGCCGACAACGATAGCCATTTTCGATTCGAGACGCTGCTTGATATTCCCGCCATGTCGACGGATCCCGCCGCCGACATTGTATCGGTGGCCCAGGGTGTCTTGCGACAGGCAGGAATGTCTGACGGTGACGCACGCCCGCGAGGCGCCCAGTACTTCACAGACGCATCCGTCCTTCAGGCGCAGGGCAGAAACATTATCATCCTGGGCCCGGGCGATCCCGGATTGGCTCACCAGGTCAATGAACACGTAGCAGTCGATGACTATATTTCGGCCATCGACATTTACGACCAAATCCTCACAAAGTACCTGGCGTACGAGGATAGTGGCCGCTAAAGATGGAAGGCGGCTGAATGAGACTGGCAACCCATAACAACCCGATAGTCTTCAATAAACTGGAGGAGTACCCATGCTTGGAAAGCGCATTTCAAAGTATTTACCCGCTGTCGCCGCTGCCGGCCTTTTGAGCACGACCTGTTTATATGGTCTCAACGTACAGGCCAAAACCACACTGAAGGTTGGGCACATTTCAGCCGTCGAGCATCCCTGGCATCAAGCCCTGGTGGGCATGGCCGAGGATGTCAAAAAAGCGACCAACGGCGAAATCGTTATGCAGATATACCCTAGCTCGCAGCTTGGGGGTGAGCGCGAAATGGCCCAGGGTCTGGGCCTGGGGGTGCTGGAGATGGGATTGTTCGGCACTGGCGCACTGCAGGCCCTGGACAAGAGGATGATTATTGAAGAGCTGCCTTATGCATGGCCAAAGCGCGAAAATGCCTACCGTGCACTCGATGGCAAGCTTGGCGATGCATTGGCCAAGGTACTCGAAGGACATGGCATCACGACGCTAAGCTGGTGGGAAAGCGGCTACCGTCACATCACCAATTCAGTTCGGCCCATAGAAAAGCCTGAAGACCTCAAAGGCATCAAGCTAAGGGTGCCCGAAGCTGAAATGCGCATAGACACTTTCAAGATTCTGGGAGCGCTGCCTACACCAATGGCCTTCTCTGAAGTGTTTACCGCTTTGCAACAGAAAGTCGTGGACGGTCAAGAAAATCCATTGGCAACCATTTATGCCTCGAAATTCTATGAAGTGCAGGACAACCTGGCCTTGACAGGTCATATCTGGGGCTCAGCAGTACTGACAATCGCCACCAAGACATGGAACAAGCTTTCCGAAGCTAATCAAAAAATAATCATGGATGCTGCTGAAAAATGGAAACTCAAGGAACGCGAGATGATCGCCAAGAGCGACGATGAAGCGCTAGCGAAGATGAAAGAAGCAGGTATCAAGGTCACCACGCCGGATCCCACGCCATTCAAGGAGGCGGTGCAGCCTGTTTGGGACAAATACGAGAACACCTTTGGCTCGGATCTTATGGGCCTGGTGCGAAAGTATTCAGACTCGTAGTCAGCCGAGCAAGTGCGCCGCAGGCCGGCGCACGTGTCTTTCCGCCGTTGAACGAAGGAATCGCCAATGCGCGCTCTGAAACTTGCAGTACTCAAAACGACACAGTGGGTGCTCACAGCAATGCTGCTGCTCATGACTTTAGTGTTATTTGCACAGATCATATTCCGCTATTTTTTTGAAATGCCTCTGGTTTGGTCGGAGGAAATGGCGCTGGTACTCATGATCTGGGTCACATTTCTTGGCTCGGCATTACTGCTGGCTAGTCATGAACACATCAGCATTGACTTTATGGTCGAGCTCATGCCTCCCGTGTGGCAACGGTGGCTGGGCATTCTCGCTGCCGTACTACTGGCCGCATTCAATATCGCGCTCACTTATGGCGCATGGCTGGTCGTCCAGGCCACGGCATCCTCAACCTCTCCAGGTATGGGTATTTCCATGGCTTGGCATTATGGAGGAACGATGCTGGGCGGCTTGCTGCTATCTCTGGTATCAGTCGAAGAGCTCATCAAGCGCGCCAACACGCCAGCGGTGGCATCTGGATATACATCATGACCGCAACAATACTGCTCATCACGCTGCTCGCCCTCATCATGCTGAACATACCGGTGGCCTTTGCCATTGGTGTAACCTGCGTCGGCTACCTGTTCGTCAGTGATATCAGCCTGGCAATCCTGGGGCAGCGGGCGACCCAAGGCATTTATTCCTATCCATTCCTCGCTCTACCCATGTTTGTTTTTGCAGGCGTGCTGATGGAGTTTGGAGGCATAACCAGGCGCCTGATGCGATTGGCAAATGCGCTGATCGGCCACATCGCCGGCGGACTAGCCGCAGTCATGGTGTTGGGCAACGCCCTGTTTGGCACACTGTGCGGTTCAGCCATTGGAGGAACCGCGGCCGTCGGTTCCATCATGATTCCAGCGATGAAGGAGAAGAAATACTCCGCTTCATTTTCAGCATCGCTGCAGGGCTGCTGCGGTATCTTGTCGTCTCTCATTCCGCCCAGCCTGACTATGGTGATCATGGGTGTGACTGGAAATATCTCCATTGCCGATCTGCTCATAGGAGGTTTTCTTCCAGGAGTAATCATGGCAGCGATGTTGGGAACAGTCGCCGTGATCATCAGCAAACGGCGCGGCTATGGACGAGGTGAACGCGCAACGGCTGGCGAATTTGGCCAGGCATTTCTTGGCGCATTACCGCCAATGATGCTGCCAGTGATCATTCTCGGTGGAATTTTCAGCGGCATTGTCACGGTAACCGAGGCCGCTGTGCTGGCTGTCGTTTACGCTTTCATCCTCGCTGTATTTGTCTATCGAGAGATCCGCTTCGTCGATCTGCCGGCCGTTTGTATGAAAGTCCTGCGAATTGCCGTTCCCATTCAGCTTATTGTGGCCGTGTCCGCAATGTTTGCATGGATTGTCACCACCGAGCAAATTACGCAGGATTTCGTGATCTTATTCACGCAAATGACGCAGGATCCAATGATGTTCTTGGTACTGATCAGCCTATTCCTGCTGATACTGGGCACATTCATGGAAAGCAATGCGCTGATAATTATCCTGATTCCCATACTGATGCCAGTCGTCGCAAAATACAACATCGACCCGCTGCACTTCGCCATCATCTTTGTCACTAATTTGTGTATAGGAGCCGTTACGCCACCGCTAGGCGTCACGCTGATGACCGCCGCGAAGATTGCAGGCATCCGCCTTTCAGACGCCTGCAGAAGTCTGATGCCCTTCCTGCTTGCCATGATTGCCACCCTTGTTCTGGTCGTACTGGTTCCCGGAATCTCTACGTGGTTACCGGCATTGATGCATTAGTCACTGTAAGGAGAGAACATTGACTGAGAAAGCTGCCATCCAGATTCGCGACGAGGACCAAGTGGCCACCGCCATCACGGAACTTCTTCCCGGCGAATCCGTAAAAATCCGCGGGGTGCGCAAGGAGTATGAAATCCAGGTAATGGAGCTTATTCCGACAGGGCACAAGATCGCATTGCGCGACATTGCGCATAATGAGGAAATTTTGAAGTATGGTGAAGTGATCGGCGCGGCAACCACTGCGATTCCAGCTGGCCATCATGTTCATATGCACAACTGTTTTGGGCTGAAAGCCCGGCGCTTTTCCGGGCCATCCAAGCCAGGGGAGTCTCAAGATGCTTGATACCAAATTCATGGGCTACCGCCGCAGCAACGGTACTGTCGGCATTCGCAATCATGTGCTGATCATCCCAACCGTGTCCTGTGTCAATCGTGTCGCCATGGACATTGCCAATAAGGCGGGTGGTGTCACATTCATGCACCCATATGGCTGTACCTTCGATGCCGAGGAAAACCGTGTCACCGAAGAGACTTATGTGGGCCACGGACGGCATCCGAATGTTGGCGCAGTGCTGGTATTGAGCCTCGGCTGCGAAACTGCCTCCGCCGAACGTGTCGCCTCAGATATCGAAAAATCCGGAAAACCCGTCGAAACACTTGTTGTACAGCTTGAGGGAGGTTCGCGCACGACTGTCAGAGCCGGCATAGAAATAGTGGAAAGAATGCGGCGTGACCTGAACGCTCAGCCCAAGGAAGAATGCGATGTATCAGAGCTTCTGATTGCGCTGGAATGCGGATCGTCCGATGCATTCTCAGGCTTGACGGCCAATCCTGCCGTAGGCGAAGCAGCCGACATCATTGTTTCGAAAGGAGGAACCGTCATCCTCTCGGAAATCACCGAAATGGTCGGGGCCGAGCAAGTACTGGCAAGGCGCGCAAAAAACAACCGAATCAAAAACGAGCTATTGTCGCTGATCAAGCACTACGAACTGGATCTGTCGATGTCAACGGAGGACGACAGCGGCGTCTTCATTTCCCCGGGAAACATTGCTGGCGGGCTCACCACCATCGAGGAAAAGTCGCTTGGCTGTATCTACAAGGCTGGAACCAAGGCGATTACTCAAATCGTTGGCTATGGCGAAGCGCCAACGGAGCGTGGCGTCATTATCATGGATACGCCAGGGTTCGATATCGCCTCGGTGACCGGCAAAGTGGCTGGCGGTGCTCAAATCGTGCTATTCACAACTGGCAAAGGAACGCCGACAGGGTCCTCTATTGCTCCCGTCGTGAAAATCAGCTCCAACAACAAGACCTTCGAGCATCTGAATGAGGATACTGATATCAGTGCGGGTGACATTCTTGAAGGAACCAAAACCTTCAAACAAGTTGGCCAGGAAATAGCGGAACTCGTGATGGAAATCGCGCGCGGAAAAGAGGCCAAAGGGGAATATTTCAATATTCAGGAATTTGCCATTCCGAACGTCAGCGTTGTCAAGAAGGAAGTCATTCATGCCAAATTGGCAGAAAACAACGATTATCGATTCCTACAATCATCATGAAACTAGCCTACATGTATGCCACGCCAGACGTGGGCCATTCCCGAGTAACAGCAATTCAAGGAGACATTGCAGCCACACTCGCACAGATAAGAAAGACCGGGTACGAAGGCGTGGAGTTTCTCGTCTGCAACCCTGAGCAGATCAATATCTCTGCGCTGGAAGCAGCAGTCAGTCAAGAGGGTTTAGATGTGCCGGCCATATGCACGGGTGAGGTTTATGGCGAAGACAAGCTATCGTTTGCGGACCCCGATCCCGATAATCGGCAGCAGGCATGCAACCGCATGAAGAGCGCCATGGCGCTGGCAGCTCACTTTGGAGCCAGTGTCAACGTGGGACGACTACGCGGCCGTTATCAGGATGGCATACCGCCTGAACAGACCATGGCGTGGATAACAGAATCTATTCGTGAATGCGCCCTGACCTACCCTGAAACTCGTATTGTTATGGAGCCGGTAAACCATGAGTATGCGAATTGCCTGATGGGTACGCGTGACATGCTTGATTTCGTGAGCGCCGTTGATCTGCCGAACGTGGGTATCATGCTGGACATGGTGCACATGCTTATGGAAGGCGAGGACATTGACGCCTCGATCGCATCGGCACAGCGCTGTCAGCGTTTATGGCATTTCCACTTCAGTGACTCAGACAGGCTTCCCCTCGGCGATGGCCGTTATGACATCGGCGCAATCGTGAAAGCGCTTCGCGAGGCTGGGTATGAGGGCTATGCCACCGTTGAGACCTTCCAAATCCCTGACAGTCAGCACGCAATTCAACAAAGCTTCAATACGCTGCGCCCTTATTTCCAACATCAATGAGTTTTCAGAGGTAATGAAATGAAGTTTGCAAGATTTTCCAGAAATGGCCAAACAAGCTTTGGTGTGGTTCAGGATGGCCGTGTCAAGGCACTGCGCTCAGACCTGTTCGAACAGCCCGACTATAGCGGCGAAGAATATGCGCTTGATGACCTGCAGCTACTTGCACCTGTGCAACCCGGCAAGCTTGTCTGTGTTGGCCTGAATTACCGCCTCCATGCAAAAGAGTCGGGCCTGCCCGTGCCCGATGAACCCATGCTGTTTATGTGTTCGCCCGACGCCATCATCGCGACAGGAGACACTATTGTTTTGGATAGCGACACGGATCGAATAGACTTTGAAGCGGAAATTGCAATCGTCGTGAGTAAAACTTGCAAGAATGTCCCCAGTGAGCAGGCAGCAAACTTCATTTTCGGCTACACCTGCGCCAATGATGTTTCAAACCGTGATCTGCAACGCAAGGACGGGCAGTTTACTCGGGCCAAGTCTTTCGATACATACAAGCCTATGGGGCCATGGATAGAAACGGAACTGGACCCGGACAACGTGGCTATTGAACTGCGTCAAAATGGTGAGACGCGCCAGTCTTCCAATACAAGTGACATGATTTTCTCCATAGGAAGGATTTTTGAATTTGTATCCAGCATCATGACGCTTAATGCAGGTGACGTAATCATCACAGGCACCCCCTCTGGGGTCGGGCCAATGAAAGGTGGCGATGTCATTGAGATCAGCATCGAAGGCATTGGATCTCTATCCAATAAGGTCGCATCACGTCAACAATAAGAATTCCACATCTGCATCGCCGCCGCATCCTGATCGTTATCGAGCGGTGGCGAGCCTCTTTTGGTCATTGTTCTTCCGAACGTCTTCGCTGTTCCGCAACATCCGTCACTTATAGTCCCAATGTCCTCTTCATCTCGTGCGGTATTGGATCGCGAATATGACAATGTCAGAAAGATATCCACGGCATCTTTCCAGGCCATCATAAAGCACCTGGAACGACAGAGTGCCCTGGCATCCCATCGGTATCAAATGGCCAAGGACCTTGCTTATGGCAGAGGCGCGCTTGAACAACTAGACGTATTCGGGACGGGCAAACACAAGACGCCAGTACAGGTTTTCATTCACGGCGGCTATTGGCACATGCTGGACAAGCGCGATTTTGGCTTTGTGGCAAACGGGCTCGTACCACATGGCGTAACTGTCGTCATTGTGAACTATCCATTACTGCCCCAGGTCCGCATGCAGGGGCAAGTGGCCGCCTGCCACCGTGCACTGCATTGGGTGCGGGACCATATCGCCGACTTTGGTGGCGATCCCGAACATATCTCACTCATTGGCCATTCGTCGGGAGCCCACATTGCCGCCATGTTGCTCACAAGAAGAGCCCACGAAGATCTATGTCCAGGCAATGCTGTCACGCCGGAACACGCCTGTCTGATCAGCGGCATATACGATCTGCAGCCAATACAGGAATGCTTTCTGAATGATACGTTGGCGCTATCAGACGAAGAGGTGGACAGCTACAGTCCTATTCGCCAACGACCTCAAACCGATTGCCCACTTACGATTGTCGTCGGAGGCGACGAGGGGAAGGAGTATTTGTGCCAGTCACGCGGTCTGATACAGGCATGGGCAGGTACGGGCAACGCGCCAATGGCTCTGCATGTCCTAAACCAGGAAAATCATTTCACGACCAGGGCGCAATTGAATGACCCCTCCAGTTCCATCATAAAATTGCTGACGCGTTCTTGATATTGGATCGCTACCCGATCCAACGCCGCACTCTTACTTTTCTACGCAGGTTCCATGGGTGCATTCAACGCCACTCCCGGCACCTCAATGCCGTTGGGGCGGCCACGCTTAGTCACCCCGTTACGTCTTAACAATGGCTCTGGAACTTCAGGGCCATCGTCGCACGCCAGCCAAAGCCTCAATAAGTGCCGCCGCCGCTCAGGCTCCGGCCAGTCTTCATAGGCCGTCCGGGAATGGAATATGGAAAAATTAGATAGAAACTGCATATCGCCTGGCTCGAACTCCATATCGAGATACAACCCTGGGTTGCTAGTCATGGCGTCCAGGCAATCCAATGCCTCGTTTTGCTCATCAGTCAGCTTCGGAACCTCTGCCAGCAACTGGGCTTTCCTGATTCCACTGCGCACGTAATTCGCATACATGCGATTTCCCAGAGGGACAAAGACTGGGCTTGATGAGTAAGGCAACTGGCCTTCTGGAATTTCTCCCCAACGAGTACGGTGAAAGTCACCCAGCAATATCCGGGCTTTATCAGGATGCTTGGCTGCCAACTCATTCCACACTGTGGTGGAGCTTACTACGGAAGATAATCCCCCCGCTTTTGCGGGCCGCAGGCATAACAGACCCACAATATCTGAGGAGTCTGTATGGTATGGCAGGCGACTAGATGTTTGATAACCACGCACGGCGGGGTCCGCATAATCAAGGCCCAAGTTGGCCACATGCCCGAGAACATGCCCCTTGCCGTTTTGGGATACCGGCGCACCCAATAACCTTCCTAAAGACCAATATGCAATCGCGGATTGGCGCAAGGAATACTCGTTAACAGGGAAGCCTCGAAGCAGCATTAACCCGGGGCCATAGAGCACCGCTTGCTTGATTTTCTCCGCCAATGGCATCAAATTATCCAGACCGCGCAGATCGTTGCTATCGATGCTCAAAAGGTCCTTACCCGTTGACTCTACCCGGTGAATAACGCCATCCAATGCTTCCAGTTCTTGGTCGGTGAACAGGTGGGTCCAGAATTGCGGCGATTTCTTGAGCTCAGGGCCATACCATGCCTGCTCGTTGCGAAAGATTGGTAGGGTGTTTCTGTCGTTCATGATGTACTCGTGGAAATTCTTAGCCGGCGTATCGGCGGATTATGAGAAAGATCAGGATGAGCCTCACTGATCAGACTTAGTTTGGGCTCAATGCCAACTTGTCAATCAAGTCACCCCACTTCTTCATCTCCGCCTTGAGTGAAGCCAACGCTGCTTGGGGTGAGCTGCCAATTGGCTCTGCGCCTTCAGCTTCCAGCTTCTGAATAAACTCTTCATCCTGCATTACGATGCCGAGGTCAGCGTTCAGTTTGGATACGGTGGCATCTGGCGTGTCATGAGGCACCATAACGGCAAACCAGGCACCACTTTCAAATCCCGGCACGCCAGACTCTGCTACTGTAGGGACATCCTCAAGAACCTTGCTTCGTGTTTTCCCCGTAACGCCTAACGCTTTCAATTTGCCAGCCTGAATCTGCGGCAATACAAGGGGAATAGGAGCAAATGCAGCGTCAATACGCCCGCCTAGCAAGTCGTTAACGGCGGGACCCATGCCTTTGTAAGCAACGTGCATCAATCTTATGTTTTCCATTAGACCTAGCATTTCGCCAGACAAATGGTTCGCCGAGCCGATACCAGCTGACCCATAAGTCACTTCTTCCGGATGGGCCCGTGCATACTGGATCAAATCTTGGACGCTGTTGAACTTGGATTTGCTCGATGTCACCAGAACGAATGGCGGCGTTGCAACAACTGTGACGGGCCGTAGGTCCCGTAAGACATCGTATGGCAAGCCATTTATGAGCTTATGGGCAACGACTAAGTTGCCCGCTGCGCCGAGCACCATGGTATGGCCGTCCGGAGCCGCCTTGGCGACCTCGTTTACCGCGATCGTTCCCGACGCGCCTGGCTTGTTTTCGACAATGACAGGCTGCGTCCACATCCCATCCAAACCATGTGCCAGCAGACGCACTATCAAATCCGCATTACCGCCTGGCGTATAAGGAACCAGAAACCGTACAGGCTTTTTGGGAAAGGCATCCTGAACGCTATCCGCAAAAGCTGTTGCCTGCATCAAGACCAAAACTACCGATACAACGATGCCTCGAATCATTTATGTGTCTCCATTTTTATCTTGGCGTAAAACCACCTCCGTGCATTTACATTTTTGGGAGGCTTGAAGCGATTTTAGGCAAGCTATTGATCGAAATACAGTATCATTAATCAATCATGTGATCGGAAAATCAAAAACCATGAGCAGGACTATCGGCCATCGCGTATCGCAGATACGCATAAGGCATCTAGCCTTACTAGACCTTTTGATGGAGCACCGCTCGCTTCGCAAAGCCGCCGAATCGTTGGGCATTAGTGAGCCCACGGCAAGCCAGATGGTTCGAGACATGGAGGCCATGTTCGGGCAGCAATTATTCAAGCGCGGACGACGTGGAATGACCCCTAATCAGATGGCTGAAGCGTTACACAAGCGAGCTCGTGTAGTTTTGCGTGAAACACAAGCGATGGAGGAGGATCTGCGAGATTTCTCGGATGGCCTAGACATAGTCTTCTACCTCGGCGCGCTACCACGTTGTATGCACGGGCTAATTCCAACCACCCTGGCTGATCTCTATCAAAACCATTTTCGCGCCAGAGTGCATGTCATGGAAGGGTCTTCTACCCAGCTATTGAGTGCACTGGATCACGGAGACCTGGATATAGCGGTTACGCGATTACTCGACGAGCATGGTAATCCTCTTGCGGATTCCCGCTTTAATGCCCAGGTCCTATACGAAGAAGGCATGTCCATAATATGCAGCAATGGCCATGAGCTCGCCAGCGATGTAGAAGTAAAGCTCGCCGACCTAAGTAGATTTTCCTGGGTGCTACCCTCGGCCGGCTCGGTCACCCGTAAGCTTATTGAAACCGAATTTCTGAATGTTGGCCTCACCCCTCCTCGTCCAACTGTGGAGTGCGCCATATCCGCGTCGCAATTAAGCGTGGTAAGAACAGGCCACTTTCTTGGCATTTGCCCATCTTCGATCGCTCAGGAATGGCAGCAACAAAAGCTGCTGCGGGTGGTGCAGGTGAAATTAAAGGTTCCCCTGCCACCAATAGTTGCTGCGTGGCATCAGACTAAAAATGACGAGCCTTCAATCATTAGTTTCAAAGCCGCGTTATTGCGGAGTGTTCGGCCACGGAGGACAGCCAGACAATGAGATAAAATTTCTACCAATAATTCAATAAACGTTGTAATATCGAATTATGAACGAAAGCCAAGCCATCTCTGCCCTCGGCGCTCTCGCCCATACTCAGCGATTGCGTGTATTCCGCGCTCTCGTCGTAGCCGGGCCCCCCGGCCTTACGCCGAGTATTCTGGCCGACGAACTCGGGGTGGCTCGCAATACGCTTTCCTTTCATCTGAAAGAGCTGTCGCATGCCGGCCTGGCCAGCGTCGAGCAGCAAGGCCGCAATCTGATCTACCGCGCCGACTTTTCCCGGATGAACGGGCTGCTCGGCTATCTCACCGAGCACTGTTGCGAAGGCGCGCCTTGCGGCGTTGCCGACGCCAAAATCTGTTCCCCTCATTAATCAGGAGCTGCCCATGAAACGCTTTCATGTCCATCTGCATGTCGATGATTTGGCAAAAAACACCGACTTCTATTCCCAGTTGTTTGCCCAGGCTCCCATGCGCATCGAATCCGACTATGCAAAGTGGATGCTCGACGATCCCCCAGTCAACTTTGCAATTTCAACGCGAGGTACAGGCCACGGGGTTGACCATTTCGGCATCCAGGCTGAGGATGCCGTCGAACTCAACGCGCTGAAGGATCGAGCGCAGGCGGCCAGACTGGCGCTGGAGGACCAAGGCGAGACAGCGTGCTGCTATGCGCGAAGCGAGAAATACTGGATCACCGACCCCCAGGGCCTGGCCTGGGAGCATTTCCATACGCTCGGTAGCATCCCGATCTACGGTGAGTCGCGCGATGGCCAAGCCACCCCGGAAGGCAAAGCCTGCTGCTCTCCGGCATCCAGTCCCACCACACGCTGCTGTTAGGAGTGTTCATATGAGCGCCTTTGAGCGCTATTTGACGCTGTGGGTAATTCTCTGCATTGCACTTGGCGTGGCACTGGGCCAAGCCATGCCGCAACTGTTCCAAGCCATCGGGCGCCTTGAAGTTGCACAAGTCAATTTGCCGGTCGGGGTGCTGATGTGGGTGATGATTATCCCAATGCTCCTGAAGGTGGACTTCGGCGCATTGGGGAGGGTTGGGGAGCATTGGCGTGGCATTGGTGTCACGCTATTCATCAACTGGGCTGTGAAGCCGTTTTCCATGGCTTTCCTGGGCTGGTTGTTTATTCGGCAGGTGTTTGCGCCATGGCTGCCGACTGCGCAGCTAGACAGTTATATTGCCGGACTGATCTTGCTTGCTGCGGCGCCCTGCACTGCCATGGTCTTTGTCTGGAGCCGCCTGACGGGCGGTGACCCCGTGTTCACCCTGTCTCAGGTCGCTCTTAACGACACGATCATGGTGTTCGCATTCGCGCCCATCGTTGGATTGCTGCTAGGACTATCGTCCATTACCGTACCGTGGGACACGCTGCTGGTATCTGTCGGCCTGTATATCGTGGTTCCAGTCATCTTCGCTCAGCTGTGGCGCCGCGCACTATTGCGCCGTGGCAAAGCTGCCTTCGAAGCGGCACTGGCGCACATCGGGCCGCTTTCCATGGGCGCGCTGCTGCTGACGCTGGTGTTGTTGTTTGCGTTTCAGGGCGAGGCCATTATTCACCAGCCATTGGTAATTGCCATGCTGGCCGTACCCATACTAGCCCAGGTACTTCTGAATTCGGGGCTCGCCTACTGGCTGAATCGCCGACTTGGCGAGCGGCATAGCGTTGCCTGCCCATCGGCGCTGATTGGGGCATCCAATTTCTTTGAACTCGCTGTCGCGGCAGCGATCAGCCTGTTCGGATTTCAATCCGGCGCAGCTTTGGCCACTGTAGTTGGCGTCCTGATCGAGGTGCCGGTAATGCTGTTGGTGGTTCGCATCGTCAACCGAAGCAAAAGCTGGTACGACGCCGGTGCGAGCCGGTGCTGATACGCGGCGACGGTTTCCAAAAGCCCTTTGCGATTTATTTTATTATTGCTTTCTCATGCAATTTGCCGGGCCATCTCTTTAATAACGTTATACAAAATGATTCTGAGGCAACGAGTCTCCCCAGCCATAGTTGCTGACAAAGAACGGCGCGCCCGACATATTTCTGCATTTTCAATTTCAACTTCGCTGTACAGCGCCTCGGTTTCCAGCACAATGCGGCCACGCAAATTTTCCAACAGGCGCTCTGCTGTTCCTTGAGTTAGGTTCATCACTGCGCCAGCCTCACCTCAGGCAGCAAACTATCAAAATACCATTGCACAGGGCGTACGCTCGCGCTATCCAGCAGCGGTTCAGTCGCGAGCGGTATATATGGACTGAGAGCGAAGCGCTGTGGATTATCCAGCCAGGCGCTCGCGTACTGAAAGCGCCAGAGACCATCCTCCTCACGCAAGAGACCAACTTCCATGCCGTTGATTGAAGCGACCAAAGACCGCTCACTCACGACTTGCTCCTGCGTGACGGCGGATTCAAATAAGCAGCCGCAGCCTCAGGAACATCGACCACAACTCGAACACCAAGGCCTTCGAGAACCTGGAAAAGCTTGCCCCATTGCACCGCATCGTTACCACTCTCGACTTTGCCAAGGAAGTTTTCGCTGACCCCGATACTGCCGGCAGCATCGTCCTGACGTATCTTCTGAGCCTTGCGGCTGGCACGCACCACTTTTCCGAGCTCGGCTGCATCCTCAATGGGTATTTGCATATAAAATCCGCACGATCGTGCGGATTTATCATGCAAATACCAACATAGCATCGGAATCCTCGCATCTGTGAGGATTTTCTTTCACGGCGGCTACCTTCTCACTGAGTTTGAAGACAATCAACTCACATCCAGGTTCTTGATAACCGGCGCCCAGGTATCTATGGTGTTCTGAATGTACTGCGTGAATTCATCGGCATTCTTGTAATCCGTCTTGAGACCGAACTGATCTGTACATTTGCGGAACTCGGGCGTATCTATCGCTGCCTTGAAAGCGGCGTCGATCTTCGAAACTACATCAGGCTCCAGCCCCTTGGGTCCGACTAGGCCAAGTATGCTGGGTGCAACGATGTCGTACCCGGCCTCCACCAGAGTGGGTGCATTTTCAAAACCTTGCATGCGCTGTTCGGTAAATACATTAAGCAGGCGGAGCCGACCATCACGCACATAAGGAACCCATTCCGCAGTTTGCGCCATGATGTCGACATCACCGCGCAACAGTGCCATGGATGCCTCGACGCCACTCTTATAAGGCACGTGCGTCCACTGCACACCCACCTCGTCGCCCAATTTTTCCATGGTCAAGTGCTGCGGCGTGCCAACACCTGCTGTACTGAAGGCCACTTTGCCCGGCTTTTCCTTCGCCAGTTTGATAATGTCATCAAGCGACTTGAGCGGTGAGTCTGCGCGCACCAGCAAGCCAACCTGATATTGCGCCACCATGGCGATGGGTGTTAGATCCTTCATGACATCGTAATCTATGCTGGGCACCAGATAGGGACTCAGCACGGCGCCTGTTGAAAGGGCCGCAATGTTGTAACCATCGGGCTTCTGGCGGGAGATATAGCCGATGGAAAGCGACGAGCCACCGCCGGGCTTGTTTTCAACCACAATGCTTTGGCCTAGTTTTTGGCTGGCTGTAGCTGCCAGCGCGCGAAAACACATATCGGTACCACCGCCGGCGCCATAGCCCACGACAAGTTGGATGGGACGCGAAGGATAATTTGCATCCTGCGCGTGGGCTGCCCCCAGGCCACCTCCGGTGGCGATCAGGCAGGAAACGGCTTGAATCATGAAGGACTTGTTCAACAAACGCATTATCTGTCTCCTCTGAAAACTGCTCGATGACAATAACATAAGTCTAGCTTTATAGACTATTATGCGTTAAATTTTCGGCATCAACAATCAGCCTCGGGATGTGGGCCCGCATCATGGAAAAAAATGGATTGAAAGTGCTCGTCACCGGCGCAAGCCGGGGTATAGGCCGCAGCATCTGCGAGCGGCTGGACGCCGATGGCTACGAAGTCGTGGGTATTGCGCGCAACCGCCCCGAAGATTGGCCAGAGCATATGGCTTTTCACAGCGCCGACCTATCCGAGCGAGAAACAGTGAAGAAAACCCTGGCCGGTTTGGCGGAATCAGGTCCTTTCTACGGGCTGGTGAACAACGTAGGCTTTGTGCCTATAGGCACGATCGAGAATGTTGATACGCTCGATCTGCAACGCGCCATCGCGCTAAATGTGGAAGTGGATATTCTATGTGCCCAGGCCCTGCTCGCGGGCATGCGCGCCGAGGGCAAAGGCCGCATCATCAATATCAGCTCCCGCGCCGCGCTCGGAAAGCAAGGCAGAACGCTCTATAGCATGACCAAGGCCGGCGTCATCGGCATGACCAGAACGTGGGCATTGGAACTCGCCGGCAGCGGGATTACCGTCAATGCCATTGCGCCGGGCCCCATCGCTACAGAGTTTTTCCAGGGCGCAAATGACCAGAACGATGAAGCTACCCGCAAACTTCTGGCAGGTATTCCTGTGGGCCGCATCGGCCAACCTCAAGATGTAGCGCACGCGGTGGCCTATTTCATCGATCCACGCTGCGGCTTTGTGACAGGCCAGACACACTATGTGTGCGGCGGCATCACCATCGGCGCGGCATAAGCCCTGCTACGAACGCTGCCCTGCGCAGCGAGAGGCCCATCTAACTGAACATCACCGCGCACACCGCAGTAGCGCCGCGCGACAATGGAGGCGATATGAATCAACGTTGGCAAAACCGCCCAGAGGGCTCGAATTGGGGTGACTTCGGGCCCGATGACCAGCTCGGAAGAGTCAACCTGCTAACCCAGGAACAGGTGTTGAAAGGTGTGCGCGAAGTGCGCGAAGGCAAGGTGTTCTGTCTTTCCCTGCCCCTGGACATGCCTGGCGGCATGGTGTTGAACCCACGCCGCAAGCCGCCGCGTTTGGCAGCCACCGAACGCGATGGCGTGCCATATATGAATTTTTCCATGCAGAATCTTGACCCGTCGTCCATAGACGTACTGAGCGACGACCAGGTTACGCTGTCGCTTCAGTATTCGACGCAGTGGGATGCATTGGCGCACGTGGGTGCTCAGTTTGACGTTGATGGCAGTGGCCAAGCCAGCAAGGTTTACTACAACGGTTATCGGGCTGGCGAAGATGTGCTTGATGCACCCGACCACGAGCACGATGATAACGGCTGCTGCGGAGCAAGCCAGAGTTTCGGCGCACGGAAGCTGGGTATCGAGAACTTTGCGGTCAAGGGCATGCAAGGGCGTGGGGTGTTGGTGGATTTTGTGCGCCACTATGGCCATGAGCGCACCGTCATTGGCTACAAGGAGCTGACCGAGGTCATGGATGCGGACGGCGTTCAGGTGGAACAGGGAGACATGCTGGTATTGCGAACGGGCTTTGCCGAAACGGTATTGAGCATGAAAGGCAACCCCGACGCCGACACGCTGCACAATTCGGGCGCAGTACTCGACGGCGCGGATACCCGCCTTCTGGAATGGGTTACTGAAAGCGGCATTGCCGCCATCTGCGCCGACAACTATGCTGTGGAGGCTTACCCTGCGCGCAGCCAAGGCGATAAGAAATCCTTGCTGCCATTGCATCATCATTGCCTGTTCAAGCTGGGCCTACCGCTTGCCGAGTTATGGTATCTGCGCGATCTGGCGCAATGGCTAAGCGACAACCAGCGCAACCGCTTCTTGCTCACTGCGCCCCCGCTGCGGCTGCCCCGTGCCGTGGGTTCGCCGGTAACGCCTATCGCCACGGTTTAAACACATTGTTCAAGACAGCAGCATGAATTTTACTGACCTACTCTCCAAGCACGCGGCAGAGCGCCCCGACGCAATTGCCTTGTATGACGTCGATCATGCCGTAAGCTACCGCGCGCTGCATGAAGAGGCCAATCGGCTTGCGGCTTTGCTGCATGAACAGGGTGCTCGATCCGGCGACCGGTTGGCGCTCTGGCTGCCTAACAGTTTTGCCTGGCTGGCCATCTTCCTTGCCTGCGCTCGCCTGGGCATCACCGTTGTTGCAATGAATACGCGTTTCCGCAGCCGCGAGGCCGGTGATCTGATTTCGCGCGGACGATGCCGCTGGCTTGCCATGTGGCCATCCTTCAAAGGCCTGCCATTCACACAGATACTCCGTGACATCGACAGCAGCCTGCTGTCCGGCATTGAAGGCGTGCTTGTCGTGGGCGACGCGCCAACGGAGCCGCCTATTCCCGCAGCGCGCATGCTTGGCTATGACAACATGCCCACCGCGCCCCTGCCCGCTTCCTTGCAGATGCCCGCCGGCACGGCCCACGCCCTGGTCTATACAACGTCCGGAACCACTTCGCAATCCAAGCTCGTCGTGCATGACCAACAAACCATGATCACGCACGGCCATGCTGTGGCCCGCTTTCACGGCATCAAGACGGATGACGCCATACTCATGGGTGCACCCTTCTGCGGCGCCTTCGGATTTTCGGCCGCTTTGGCCGGGCTTGCCTCGGGCGCCGCACTGATTTCATCACCGGTGCTGGATCCGGCGGAATGCGCGCGGCAGATCAGGCAATACAGGGCTACCCACACTTTCGCCAACAACGAGCTGCTGGACCGTATTCTGGACGCGGCGGGCGACCAGGAGAACCCCTTCCCTTCTCTGCGCATTGCCGGTTTTGCCAGTTTCGCACCGTCTTTGGGGGATCTGCCTCAACGTGCCGAGAAGGCAGGCATTTCGCTTGTCGGGTTATATGGTTCAAGCGAACTTCAGGCTCTGGTGGCGGCACAGAAGGCCGATGCGCCGCTGAGCGTGCGGGAACAGCCCGGCGGAGAACTGGCATCGCCCGAAGCCAGGGTGCGCGCGCGGGATACGGAGTCAGGCAAGATCCTGCCCCATGGCGAGATCGGAGAAATAGAGATTCTTTCGCCCAGCCTCATGAAAGGCTATCTTGATAACGAAGCGGCCACACAAAAAGCGGTGGACGCCGAAGGATATTTCCGGACCGGCGATCTGGGCCATACAGTGGATAGCCATAGTTTTGTTTTTCACGCGCGCAAGGGCGACTTTCTGAGGCTGAGCGGTTTTCTGGTCAACCCCATCGAGATAGAGCAGTTCATAGAAGCGTTGGATGGCATTACCGCCTGCCAGGTGGTTGGCGTGGCCCATCAAGGCAAGACCGTACCCGTGGCTTTCGCGCTCGCTGATGAAGGTTCCAGGATAACTGAGCAGGATGTCATTGCCCACTGCCGGGCCAGCCTGGCGCATTTCAAGATACCGGTGCGCGCGGCAATTATCGAAGCCTTTCCCGTGGTTGAAAGCGCAAACTCGAATAAAATCCAGCGCGGCAAGCTGCAGGACATGGCGCTTGCCTTGCTGGACAGCGCAGCCACGTCAAAAGCCAGCGCCGCGCGTCGATAGTTGCGCTCGAGTCCGACGCGACAAAACCGGAGAACCTAGACGATGTCCAATGCCGCGTTGAACAGTGCCGTGATGAACCGTAGCCGTCTGCCGCTATACCTGCAGCTGGCCGCCGAGTTCCGCCGCTGCATAGACTCCGGCATGTGGCCGCGAGGCGAGCGCCTGCCTACGCTGGAAACGTTGATGCAGTCCTACGATGTTTCACGTATGACGCTGCGTCAGGCGTTAAGCGTGCTGGAAAGCGAAGGGCTTATACGCCGGGCACGGGGAAAAGGCACTTTTGTGGAGCCACGCCGCGATCATCCGGTTGCACTGGCCATACCTACATCGTGGCAGGAGGCCGTGGCGCTTAGCGACGTGCTGGGCACACAAAGCATTACGGAAGCCGAACGCGCAGTCGGTTCCCTTCCCGACTCGGGCATGTGTTGCCAAGCACAGCCGGCGCCCAAGTATCAATATCTATGCAGGCTGCACAGTACAAATGGGCAGCCATTCTGCTACAGCGAGGTGTACGTGGAAGATACACTGTTTCGCGCCCACCGCAAGAAATTCAAATCGCAGGCGGCAGCGTCAGTGATTGCCCGCGTACCAGGCCTGGAGGTAACAGAGTCGCGGCAAAAGCTGACGCTTATCCACGCCGGCTTTCAATCCGCGAACGCGCTGCGGGTCAACCCAGGCGACAGCGTAGCGGAAGTTCGCCGTTTAGCCTGCGCCGACGGCGTCATCATCTATTACGCGCGTCTTGAGTTTCCGCCCCGCTTTGTGGAGCTTGAGTTGGATTTGCTGGCGAGGTAGCCAATGTGTCATATACCGATGTTGACAAGGGCAGCATTTAATTCAGTACCCACGCTGTAAATCGACCTTTGTCACCAGTTCTTCGCCAGATAGAAACGCCACCAGGTTTTGTTCAAACAGCACAATGCCTCTAGCCCAATAGGATGCTGTGTTGCCGGCTGTGTGGCTGGTCATGATAACCCTAGGGTGCCCCCAAAGTGGATGATCTTCCGGCAAGGGCTCGGGCTCGACCACGTCCAGCCCAGCACCTGCCAGGATGCCGTTGTCTAAAGCCTCGACCAAGTGTTCGGTATGAACGGTAGCGCCACGGCCTACATTATAAAAGTAGCTACCGGGGCGCATTGCGCCAAATATCTTCGCATTGATCAGATTATTTGATTCCTGTGTGCCTGGAAGGCAGGCAACCACATGATGGCATTGTGATGCCATATCCGGGATCTGGCTGGCTGAATAAAGCTCAGCGACGCAAGCAACTGGACGAGATGAACGACGGACGCCGAGCACTCGCATACCCAAAGCATTCGCTTTCTTGGCAAGAGCTTGACCAATGGCTCCTAGTCCGATAATACCTAGGGTCTGACCACTCAGTTCGAACAATGTGAGCTCGTGACTTTTGGTCCAGCGCCTGTGTTGCTGAGCATGGCTTAAGGCCGGCAGATCGCGAGCAAAACTCAGCATGAGTGCAAGCACATGCTCGGCTATATTGGACGCAGCCACACCTCGATTGTTGGAGACAAGAATTTGCCGCAGCCGGGCAGTTTCAACATTAAAGCCGTCAGCACCTGCACCCAATAAGTGCAGCCAGCGAAGCCTTTTCCCAGCAGCAATAATCTGGTCCGTGGGCCAACCGAAGAACGCATCGGCATTGCGCACCTCGGACAACGTCTCGTGTTTACTGCGGGAAAATATCCAGTCTAATTTCGGGAATCGCTCGTGCAGGCGTTCCTGGTATTCCTGCGCCAGTTTGAAACCGACTACGATCTTGCAGCCCATTTCTTATACCTTCTTAGTTATCAACTACAGGCAGCGCCGCCACGATTTGTCGGATCGACACGTCGCGCAACTGCATCGCCATCTCAAGAAATTCAGATGGATCTAATACTTCTTGGAAAGAAAAGCAGTCACTGGCTTTGTCGAACAATTGCTCGTCTGTCAATGGCATTTCAGCACTTCCCCGTAGCATCGTGACTCTCTTCTCAAAGTGCCGGCCGTCTTTCAAGTGCACTACTATATTATTCCATCTCGGAAAGGCTGGCCCGGCCTCCTCATGAACAGAAACACGGGAGAAGAAAGCCTGCACATGCGGCCTGCGGACGTTCTCGTCTCTGAAGCTACGCAACTTAACGTAACCATCGGCGAGCGCTGCCGCCACTGCGTGTTGCATGCTGAATTTTGCTTCCAGGCCAGTTTGAGGGCTCGCATGAACTAAGGGAGCAGTTGCGCGATAGTTCGCCGTGACTTCTACATGGCTTACCTGATCCAGAGTAAGCCCGTACTGTTCCCGAAGATCAAGAACACCGTCTATTGTGCGATGCGTCGCATAGCATAATGGATATTTCTTGATTTCAATTCCACTGTCAAGAAGCTCAAGTTTATCTTTCCCCAATAAGCTGAGTGACTGCGCGAGGGATTCGCCATCCGCATATAAGGACATAAAGCCATACTTTCCATCTATGGCCTCGGGTGCGCTATCAAAGCCATGATGAGCAAGCATCGCAGACCGAACTGCGCAGGCAGCGCTATGCCCCGCTTGGAATGATTTCGCCATGGTGCCAAAATTGGATCGGGTACCGGCTGCTTGCGCAACAGCCAAGCCCAGAGCATTTGACGTTTGTTTCACAGAAAGCCCAAGCAGCTTAGCGCACGCTGCAGTCGATCCCAGGACGCCGATCGATGCTGTGGAATGCCACCCTTTCGCATAGTGGTCGCTCATCATTGGGCGCGATAAGCGCACAATGACCTCCAACCCCACGGCATAAGCAGCAGCCAAATCACGTCCTGACTTGTCTAAGGCCTCAGCAAGTGCAACCAATGCAGGCAGCAATACGATGCTGGGATGGCCTCTCATGGGAGAACTGACATCGTCAAAATCCAGAACATGCCCCGCCACACCGTTTTGAAATGCGGCATCTTCAATTGGCAATTGAATGCCCGGCCCCCAGCATGTGGCATGCTGTGATGCACGCCGCCCTGCTAGATAACCTCTTGCTATAGTGCAAGCCTCCTCATGGCATCCTGCGACGGCTACAGAAACGGTATCAATCAAAGCACGGTAGACAGCGGCATAATGTGCTTCCGACAATGTGTCAGGTTGGAAATTTTCGACAAACTGGCCTATGGCAGCACTTGCACCAATCCATGCTTGTTGCTCTTTGTTCATCGCGCGCCATCCACTCTTGTATATACTCTTCCGTCGGCAATGCGACGTGCGGTGCGCCAAATCATTGCGGAATCGATCAGTATCCGGCTTTCGTCGGGTATCAGCTTGCTTTCGACCTCTATGATTCCACTAGGATGTCCGAGGCGTAACATGCTATCCGCCGATGTATGCTGGCCAACGTATTGGTTTGCGACGGAACCAGATATTCGGCACGCTACGCCAGTACATGCGGTAACTGTCGCAGCCATGGCTTTGCTGGTTGCCCCAGTGGAGAACTGACGACATGTCAAATCAATGGAGGTGGCGTGTATAGGGTCGCCGCCAGTAAAGGGCTGATATGTTGACGGCCGTTGTACTACCACACACATGGGCGTCGAGGGAGCGGTCCGAGAATGCCAATATTGTGAAAGACCCACACGCGCGGCCACCTCGGCACGAATAGCATTCAGCTTTTTCTTCAGATCGTCGTTTTGATCAATCTGCTCCGGCGTCTCCGTCCCAACCATACCTATCGTGTCGGCTGCAACAAATACAACCAGGTTTGCACAGTCCACTACCGAGACGTCTATGCTGCCGTAGCCCGGGACAGACAAATGTGTCATGACACCACCTAGTGGCAATAACTCGCCGGTGATCGCACCAGCAGCGCGGCTGAAATCCAGACCAATGGGTGCACCCGTTCCCGGCACCCCTCCAATAGAGAAATCGCCAGCCTCCACCGGCACACCGCCAGACATCGGCACATGCACATGTATGACGCGGTCGGTGTTCAAGTTATGAACGCGAACAAGCGCAGAGCTGTCTGCACCCTGGACAAGACCCTCTTCCAATGCGAAGACGCCAACGGCGGCTGTCAAGTTTCCACAATTCAAATTGAAATCAACTTCGGGGGCAATTATGCCAACCTGTCCAAACAAGTAAGTAACATCTGTATTGGACTTGATGGGAGCGCCAATAATCGCGGCCTTGCTTGTGAGTTTGTCGGCACCGCCCATTCCGTTAATCTGTCGTCGATCAGGAGAACCAAAGATATCAAGCAAGAATGGCACTAATACGCTTCGGTCCTGTGGGACATCTTTTTCATGAAAAAAAATACCCTTGCTAGTCCCACCCCGCATCAGGACAAAAGGGGTGCTATGACGGGCGTTCATAAGGTTCCTCCTTGGTTCGGCTGCCTACCCAGTCAGGGGCAAGCAGACGCCGCAAATCACCAGGCTTCATACACTATCTTGCGCAACTTGCCTTGATGGCTGCCCAACTCACGATTGCGATCCGCATTGAAATTCAAAAGCGACAATTTCACGATCTCATCAAGCATATGTCGCGCGACTCCGAGATCTCGTAAATGCCGAGGAACTCCCAGATCAGAAAATTCTTTCTCAAAATGCTCCGCCAATAGAGCGTGCGCAGTCCCCCGCCCGCTAGGGATAGCATCCATTTCAATCGTTTCGGCTAACGCCGCAACAATATCCGGGCACAAATGGCCAAACTCACGGATCACAGGCGCCGTATAGACTGCATTCGCGCTGCCTTGATCCACCGAATCAACAAGTGTTAGCGTGGCTGCCACCAGCGCATATACAACGCGAGCAATCCAGTGCGCGTCAAATGGCCTGCCCCCGTCGTCTTCATCTCTGTTCTGAAGCAAGGCGGCGGCACAAATATCGATGCGGGCGGCGGCGTCCTGCTCGTTCCTGAGTCTAGGCATGGCTCTTCTTGACAGCCTCAAGGCTTGCCTACGGCTACCCTCAACCAAGGGATTTGCATCGGCGAGTGTGCATATGTTCATGAGTGATCGCCAATAAACCGACAACCCTGTTGTGAATGCCAACTCGGGTGGCGCAGTCAACAATGCACGATCATCCCAAAAGATAGCCGCAGGCCGGGTTTTTGGATCAAAGAATTCGAGCCTTCTGCCATTCTCCACATCCTTCACAGCCGCCCCGCCTCTATTTTGCGCGCTGGTTCCTGCGGTAAGAATATTGATAATGGGCAGCTTGGTTGAACGAAGCTTCGGGCTGACCGGACGACCATTATCTGGATACTGTGTGACAAGGGAATCCAGATCTCCTGGCTCGCTGAGCAAAATATCAACGACTCTTGCCGCCTTTAGCACACTGCCCGCGCCAACAGCAACCAGGATATCTGCCCGGCATTGGCGCGCATTAGCCACCGCTGCTTGTATGTCAGGCAACGGGGCATCCTTTCCCATCTTTCCGAAAACGCCGACCAAACGCTCACCCAGCAGATCAGCAAGCAGGGGAAGTAGTTCTGTCTTGTTCGCCACCGATCGTCCACAAAGAATCATGGCTCGGCGGGCGCCTAAACGATCCACTTCGTATGGCAAATAAGACAAGGCTTGGTCACCCGCATGAACCCTGACTGCGTGAGTTGTCGACAAGAACGTATTGCTGTCCGGCATGATATGAATATACTCAGGGCAAAGGTGTCAGGCGGGCGGCAAGCCGTTACGCAGTAGGTCTCGCGCAATAACCCAGCGGTGCACTTCGCTCGGGCCTTCTACGATGCGCAGAACGCGCACCATGCGTGAAATGTATTCCAGCGGCAGCTCCTTGGATACTCCCATCCCGCCAAACAGCTGAATGGCACGGTCCACAACCCTTCCTATCATCTCAGTGCCTTGAACTTTGACCAATGATCCATCTTTACGAACATCGGTATCGCCTTGATCAAGCTTCCAAGCCAAGCGGTAAACCATCATGCGAACCATTTCAAGTTCTTGATAACTATCTGCAATCCACCACTGTATGGTTTGTCGATCTGCGAGGGGAGCACCGAATGTCACACGCGTATTTGCCTGTTCAATCATCATCTGAAGGCAACGGGTTGCCAAGCCAAGGCATCTCGCCGCTATCTCGAGCCGCCGCACGCCCAAACGCTTCGAAAGTGGCGCGAATCCATGCCCGACCTCACCTAGCACCTGTGCGTCGTCCAACTCGACGTTGTCGAATACAACCTCATAGGGATGGTACTCACCAATCATGGGGAATGAAGTTGGCACGCTCAGGCCGGGGGTGCCCTTATCGACGAGGAAGGCTGTAATACCTCCGCGCGATCCCTTGGACGCATCTGTGACTGCCATCACAATCATGAAATCAGCGCGGCGAGCATTGCTGATCCATATCTTTGAGCCATTTAGCACCCACTTTCCGTTTTTTCTTTCCGCCTTTGTCTTGATCGCAGCGGCATCGGCACCGGCGGCGGGCTCCGTAAGCGCCAAGCAACTCTTTTTTTCTCCACGGGAATACGGCAACAGGTAGCGATCGATTTGATCGCCCCTGCAAAGCTCATTCAACATGAACAAGTTTGGGCTCTCAGGCGGAAGAACAAAAGGAACAATGCAATGCTTAAGCTCCTCAACCACCACGCATTTTGTCAACATCCCCATGTCCTGACCGCCGAACTTCTCGGGCACATCGATACCCCATAATCCAATCTCGCGTGCACGACCCTGTAAGCGGGCATCCAGTTCACTGGGAATAAGGGAGTCGTCTGAAAAACCCCTTTCAGCTTCGCGGCGTATTATGAGCGCTTCGTGTGGCATTAGCTCCTTACTGACAAAGCGGGCCACGGTCTCGCGGACCATGCGCGTACTCTCGGGCAACTCGAAATCCATACTTATTCTTCCTGCACAAAGTTATGTAATCTGTTTTGGCTGTCGCGCCACCTCAGCAGCCCTTATAGTCGGGCTGTCTCTTTTCTTTGAATGCGCGACGCCCTTCCAAACGATCCTGCGTGTCGCGCATCAGGCCGAATGCGAAGCGCTCGTGATCCAGTGCCGATGGCAGGGGCATATCCATACCCTGATAAACCAAACGCTTGATTGCTCTCACCGACAATGGAGCATTGGCTGCAATACGCGCCGCTATCTCCCTGGCAGTCGAGAGCAACTCGGACGCGTTGACGATCTTGCTGACCAGCCCGACACGCAAAGCTTCCTGAGCACTTATACGGTCGCCTGTCAACATGAGCAGCATTGCATCTGAAATACCAATGGCCCGCGGCAGCCTTTGCGTTCCGCCTGCTCCCGGAATGCTTCCCAACCGAACTTCTGAAAGAGCAAACTGAGCATTTTCTGAAGCAATCCGGATGTCGCAAGCCAATGCGAGCTCAAGACCTCCTCCCATCGCATAGCCGTTGATTGCGCAGATGAGAGGCTTGTCGGTATCCAAGCCAGCCAACAAGTGGTCCGACTCTGCCCGGCCGAACGTCAACTCAGCAAAACTCTCCTTGGGCGGCATGGTTTTTTTTAGATCCGATCCCGTACAGAATGATTTCTCACCCGCGCCAGTCAATATTGCCACTCGAATATCATCATCCTGATGAATCCGGCTCCAGGCGACCTTCAGCTCTTGTCTTGCCTCTGGATCAATCGCATTCAAGGCTTCGGGCCTATTCAACGTTATCGTCGCAACGTGATTCTCTACACTAAATATAAGGCTCATGGTTTCTCCAAGTGCACTTTCGTAGCTATACCAGAATATTCTTCTCAATCAATGCGGTAATTTCTGTTTCTGACAGCCCCAGCAATTCCCTACCTATCTCCTGAGTATGCTGCCCCAACATTGGCGCAGGTGAGGAGGGAGCCGACGCCGCATTTGAGAACCTGAAGGGCGCGCAGTTATAGGTGCTTGGACCCATTTCCGGGTGATCCAGGCTTATCCAATGCTTTCTGTCCTGGAGTTGGGCATCCTTTTCCAGGACGTCCCGCGCATCCTGCACCGGCCCAGCTGTGACACCCATGTTCTGCAACGCTACCGCAAGCTCCAAGCTGTCCCATTTGGAGCTTGCTACGGACAGGACTTGCTCGATTTCACCCTGATATCTAAGCCGACCTGCGCCGCCAGCCCACTCCGCAGGCACGATCAAGCCCAGAACCTCGCAAAGAGACGCCCACTGCTTATCGGACTGAACCGTGATTGCTATCCATCTATCCCGTCCCTTGCAAGGAAAAACTCCTTGTGGTGCAAACTTGGGATGCCTGTTTCCCCTACGATTCTGTATGACACCATTTACCTCATAGTCCATGACAGCAGGGCCGATCATGGCGATTGTCGGTTCAGTCTGGGCGATATCAATGCTCTGCCCCACGCCCGTCCTGCGTTGGTGTCGCAAAGCGGCGAGGATTGCGAATGCAGCATGCGTGGGGTTGGGAATGTGGTCTGGGAAGTTTGTGCCGGTTCCCGCTGGCTCTTTATTGGGCAATCCAGTCAAATGCTGCAGGCCCGTAACCGCGCCGATTGTGAGTCCATAGCCCAAATCATTCCGATCCGGCCCTGTGGCTCCTTGCATCGACATAGAAACATAGATAATGCCCGGTCTGATTGTACGCACAACGTCATACCCCAATCCCAACTTATCCATAATCCCGGGCGTAAAATTGTTGGTCACGATATGGGCATTGCCTATCAAACGTTTTGCCAGAATCAGCCCTTGTTCTTCCTTGATATTTATGGTGATGCTGCGTTTACTCGAGTTTCTATCGGCAAAATAGCCGCTACGGTTGATTCCCGGTATCCCGTCTTTATATGGTTTAGCCAGGCGCAGCGTATCAAGACGCTTTGATGTTTCTATCTTTACAACATCTGCGCCAAGGTCGGCCAATAATTTCGTGGTGTATGAGCCGGCTCCAATCCATGTGAAATCCGCAACGAGTACCCCTTCCAACAAGCGCTTCATTGAATGTCACCTTTACTCATCAACAGGACATGGATCTGTTCTTTCGAAAAGCCTTGCGCAAGAAAGACCTCCTCGGTGTGCTGACCCAGCACCGGCGCAGCGTGATGTAAGGCCCAAGGAGTTTCAGAGAGCATGTACGGCGCGCCCGGCATTCTAAGCCTCACTCCCGCCGAACTCGCTGTCTCGACGAAATAACGGCGATGCTGCCGCTGCGCTGTATCAAGCTCTGACGTATCGTTGATCGGTGCAATAGGGATTCGCCGTTCCCGGCCTTTGGATTGGAGTGCAGCCTTGGTATGTTTCAGGGCAAAAGGGATGAAGATTTCGGCGAACCTATCTTTCGCTTCCTTGGAGCTTAGAAACTTTGTGTCGAGCCAACAAGCATCCGTAAGGCTCGTTGCACCGGGCACGCCTTCGTCAATCAGCCAACGTGCGGTATCCGGCCAGAAACGATTGCCTCCCACACCCCCCGCCATGAGGTATACATACCCATCGTCGCAAGGAAAAACTCCCGTGCCTGCGAGACGTTGTTCGCCAGCATTCCGCTGGCGCACAGTCCCTTCCAGATCGTAGAACTGCACGGCATTCTCCATGCCCATGACCACACATTCTTGCGCCGATACGTCTATATGTTGTCCTCGACCGCTTTCCTCAGCCTCGAACACCGCCGCCATGGCAGCTACTGCACCAAATACATTTACTGCCCCAACAGCCTGCTCACCGAATGCCACCATAGGAGAAGTATCGGTATAGCCAGCCAGATACAGCATGCCGCCCATCGCCATTGCAACGATGTCGTTGCCTTGCCACTGCGCGTAGGGTCCTTTTTGACCAAAGGCGGTCATACTTACCATGACGAGTTGTGGCGCATCGCTTTGCAGATCCTCATAGCTCAGTCCTCGCTCAGCCATGACGCCTGGCGCTTCGCTTTCGATCAACAAATGCGCCTTCCTCGACAGCTTGCGCAAAGCCGCCTGCCCGCTCTCCGAGTTGAGGTCAAGTACAACGCTTTTTTTGTTTGTATTCTGATATTGAAAAACAAGACTGTTCTCCCTACCCGACGCCCCATGAATGTATGGCTCGTCATGTCGGGTTGCGGCGCCTGCTGGTGGTTCAATCAGAATGACTTCTGCTCCCATGTCGGCAAACAGCTTGCCGCAGTAGCCCCCCCAGGGACCCGCCACATCCAGCACGGTAAGCCCGTCCAAGGCCCTTGATGACAGCGCAGCACGCTGCCCAGAAATCACATCATCGTCCATTAATAAATTCCAATATATGATCTATATCTAGCTATCACGCTAGGATAACCATGTGATTTGCTCATCGCCCCTAGCATTTCATGCTTAACGGAGCACCATCAATTCCATATGTTGAACTCTGAAAGCTGACAGTTTATGATCTGGCATCCCAAACTCGGAAGCACACATGCCAGATAAAGATAAAGCTGCAAAGGTTTCATCCATCGCCGTGTCAGGCACACAAACCATACAACGGGCTGCTAGCCTGCTGCGTCTGCTTACTGCGCACAACCGCACAGGCATGCGTTTGGTCGATCTCTACCAGAAAACAGGCCTGGAAAGATCCACCACCCACCGAATCCTGCAAGGCTTGATTGCCGAGCAATTGGTCGCCCAGCATCCGGACAACAAACGGTATTTCCTGGGTGCAAGAATCTACGAAATGGGCCTGGCCGCCGCCCCTCCTTTCAACTTGCGCGACCTTTGCCATCCTCATATCCGCAAACTCGCTGAAGCTACAGGGGATACTGTGTTTCTCGTGACACGCGCTGGCTTTGACGGCGTGTGCATAGATAGAATGGAAGGCTCATTCCCAATACGCGTCTTTGTTATGGACGTCGGCAGACGCCGACCATTGAATATCGGCGCCGCCAATATTTCCATGCTCAGCACTTTGTCCGACGAGGAAATCAGACGAGTAGGTCTTGTAAACGAAGCAAAAATCAAAGAAAGCTACCCCAAATATTCAGAACGTGATTTGTGGAATAAGATCAAGCATCGACGGCAAAATGGGTATGTCATTAATACTGTTCTAGAGGTAGCAGGCGCAAAAGCAGTTGCTGTGCCCGTCCGCACCACTTTCGAAAAATCTGCAAGCGTCGCACTCAGCGTTTCTGCGGTGGAAAACCGTCTAAGCGCAAAACGCGTTGTGGAAATTGCCGCCCTTTTGCTCGATACCGCTGAGAACATCTCGGCTGAAATCAAGCAGCTCCTTCGCTAATCGTCATCGGTGGAGAACGGATACTCCACCGATAGACCGCCAATTACTACTTTGACTTATATATATCAGCCAGCTTGGCGAGTTCGCCCCATTTCTCGATATTTCGCTTGATGCTGTCGTGCATTTCTTGCGGTGTACTGGCAACAACAACGTACCCCTCTGCTTCAAGGCGTGACTTCTCGTCTTTGAGAGCTTTGACGATGGCTGCGTGGAGCTTGCTGACCACCACCTCAGAGGCACCCGCAGGCATATCGAAACCGTACCAAGTGTCGGAGTCGTAGCCTTTCAGGCCAAGCTCATCAAAGGTTGGAACTTCGGGCAACGCAGGGCTTCGCTCAGGGCTGCCTATCCCAAGGATACGAATCTTCCCCGCCTTGGCAAGTTCAACGGCTGACGCTGACTGGACAAACATCATGTCAATATGCCCACCCAGTAGATCGTTCATGGCAGGCGCACCGCCTCGATATGGAACGTGATTAATATCAACAGCAGCCTTTTGATTGAACATTTCACCAGCCATATGCTGGGAGGTTCCAACACCCGCCGATCCAAAAGTCAATGTGCCAGGCTTGGATTTCGCTGCCTTAATAACATCCTCCACCGACTTGAAGGGGGAATCGGATTTCACCACGAGCACGAGAGGGGCATTTACCGCGATCGACAACGGTTGAAAATCCTTGAGTGAATCGTAAGCAACCTTCTTATAAATCACTGGATTAACGGATAGTATGCCGTCGGTGGTCAGCATGAACGTATAGCCGTCCGAAGGCTGCTGCATGACGTGATCGGCAGCTATCATGCCGCCCGCACCCGAGCGATTCTCTACGACCACAGGCTGGCCCAGTTGCTCTGAAACTGACTGGCCCACTAGACGTGCAAGCGCATCGGTACTTGCCCCCGCTACATAGGGCACAACCAGCGTAATCGGCGCGGAAGGATAGCCTTGAGCCGCTGCACCGAAATGCATCAGCATCAAAGAACCTGCAAAGGCAGCAGCCTTTATCAGTTTTTTGCACATGAACAGTATCTCCTTATATTTTTCTCTAGCGTCACGAGTGCAGCAGGCGTAACGGCTAATGAATTAACAAAGCAGCTGAAAAACTCATACAGCCAGTAAATGGTATCGGCACATATCGGGAATATCTACCAAATAAGCGGATTAATAGTCCAATATGTGAGATATACAGATACCACTAACCATCGAGTGGCACAGGCATATCGCTTCTCTTACGTCAGTATTTATTCAGGCCGGGCAGAGACTAGTTAGTGATAGCCTCGGCTAGTACTCGCTTTAATCCATCGGCGGCTTTCGCCGTCACTGCGAATCGCCGCGGATCTGCGATCAGGCAGCATCATCCATGGCGAAACTCGGTATGCGATACCCATCGGGATGATCGACATAGATCATTCGCACAGGCGCATCCAGACGTAGCTGATCAACAACCTCGTGATTCATGCTGGACACCATTATTGGCCCTTCCTCCAACTGAACAGCCACAACCAGATGCGGAGCCGGATACGCTGGCAGATACGTACGATGAAATACTGTCCACGAAATAATTCGTCCCCGGCCTGAAATCGACCGCCACTCATATTCCATGCTCAGGGATGTTGGACACGCGGGGCCAGGCGGATAGCGAAACTCCTCTGACGCTGAACACCACTGCAGTTTCATACTGTCCTGGCTGATGCTCTCCCACATTGGAGCGTCATAAGGTGAAAATAGTCTTGGCGTTTTAGCGGCTTCCTTCACGTGGCTGCTCCTTATGCACCGTAGATTACAGACATGGCCTTTCCTGCCACATCGGAGGTATATTGAACATGCCTGCAGTTGGGAACCTGACGCTCACCCAAGCCGCCTCGAACCTGACGCACTGCCTCCACTTGATGATTCCATCCCTGCATATAGGATTCGGAAAGGTGCCCACCTCCGGTGTTGATCGGCAGTTTCCCGCCTACACCTATGCCTTTCTGGGCGACAAACTCACCCGCCTCGCCTATGCCACAGTATCCAAAGCCTTCCAGCGCAAATAGGATATGGGGGCTGAAGCTGTCATATACCATTAGTGCATCCACATCCTGAGGACCAATACCCGCAGCGTCAAATACCTGCTTCGCTGCCTTTTGTTGGGCGGGCAAGTAAAAATCCAATAAGCGAGGTCCAAGACTGGTTGCCTTGCTATTGAGATCAGCGCGGCCAATGCCGCGAATGTAAACTGGCTTCCCTCCGCTTTTGGCGGCGGCCTTTCTCGCTCGATCAGCTTCCATGATGATCAGCGCAACACCGCCATCATTTATCAAGCAATAGTCATACAAGTGCAAAGGCTCAGCGATGTAGTTGCTGGCAAGATAATCATCCATACTGATCGTTTTGCGCATAATCGCATGCGGGTTTAGACTCGCCCACTGCCTTTGGGCCACCGATACCTGACCAAGCACGCTGTCGTCCAGCCCATTCAACTGTTTGTAGCGCTGATACATCAGTGCATACAGTGCGCCTTGCGATGTAAGCCCCCAGGGACTGTGATAAACGTACGAAAGAAAAGAGCCGCCACCCATGGCTTCAGGACCACCGTATTGCACCGCGGCTGAACGTTGATCATTGCCATACACGAGGGCAACAACCTCAGCCATCCCCGCATTTATGGCAAGTACTGCCTGAAGCACGGCTTGAATGGCGTCGGCCTGTCCGCCCCAACGCGGATTGATATTGAGGATTTCACCCATCCGTTCGTAAGCCGTAGTTGGGCCGACAATCAGACCGTCTATATCATCACGATCAATACCCGCATCTTGCAATGCCCTGTTGAATGCAAGCGTCGCATAACCGTTTGAATCATGCGGCTTTTCACCTTTACGCACACGTCTGTAATCTTCAGCCCAATCCGTGTGCCCGACACCGACGACAGCTGAAATGCCTGATGTATCTCTGTTCATTATGACGCGGCTCTCCCATGCGTTCTGCGTTGAAAGCAAACAAGATCACAATATGGACTTACTTCAATCTCATAAACATGAGCCTAAACTCAGAGGAGAGCGGAGAAATAAGCCTATTATTCTGATAAACCATGAATTTAATTATAAGTTTCAAAACGCTCAAGCCTGGGCAAACAGCTTGTGTATTTACTCAATATCTCACATATTGGAACTACCGCACGACAGTAAAAATGCCCCGAGCCAATTTGCTTGAGGCATCCTAGGAGGCTCGACGCTGTCGGAAAAACCGCGCGGCGATTATGTCGTCAAGTCGCTGCCGCCTGGCGGCGCTTCCAATCAGCATAAAGTTCTGGCCGAGATTCGATCCGCGTTGGAATATGCTTGATGGCCATCGACTGCTCTGTAAAGGGCTTTGCGAGATCAGCATAGGCATCTGCCGTGGACAGGCCGAAGGGTGCGCCGTCATCATTCGAATAAGCGTATGTGATCGCGCCAATACCCGCCATGCGCATTGCACCCATGCACATAGGACAGGGATGGCCACTCGCAAAGACCGAACAGCCTTCGAGATTGGCTGAACGCAGCTGCTGGCTGGCAGCCCGGATAGCAAGTAGCTCTGCATGGGCCGTTGGATCGTTTGTGGCGACAATTTCGTTGACTGCCGAAGCGATGATCCGGCCATCCTTGACGATCACCGCCCCAAAAGGACGCCCCCCGGCTTCCACGTTGGCATATGCCAGCTCTATAGCATGGCGCAGGAAATCCATATTCTGTTCCATTGGTTGTGTTTCTTCGGAATTATCCCGCATCGGCGGCCGCTAGGCCATCTGGCGTAGCGCGCATCATCCGAACGCGGCTTTGGTACTGCGAGCAGCGAGCTCTCCAATGGCCGCATATAGTAACTAAACATTACAACACAATCTCAGTGACGTGGAGACTGTTACTGGCAGCCTCGCGGCATGGTTCTTTCGTTGGACTACAAAAGGCCAACCTTGACAGGGTTGGAGAAGCAGATGATTATTATCACAGTGGCTTACATATCAAAAGAATATATACACGAGACAATCAAGGAGGAAAGCCATGGTGCCGAATCGCAATGGTTGGGTGCGAGCGTTGGCGGCAGCCACCGCCGCTGGCATGTTTTATGTCGCTGCAGGCGCAGTTGCCGCGGACAAAGAGCTCGTCATCGTCACGTCGTTTGCAACCGATCAAACCGCCGTGTTCAAACAGGCCTTCAACAAGGCTCATCCGGATATCAACGTCAATATCATCAACAAGGGCACTTCCGCCGGCGTGAAGTATTTGCAGGAAACGGCCGGCAACAACAAGACGGACCTTTTCTGGGTCTCCTCGCCCGATGCGTTTGAAGTCCTGAAGGCGAGCAACCTGCTTGAGAAATATTCTCCCAACGCAAAGGGAACGGCATCTGAAATCAGCGGGTATCAGATTGATGATCCGGATGGTTATTTCTTCGGCTTTGCGCTGTCTGGCTATGGGTTCATGTGGAATACGCGTTATCTGGAATCCTACAAGCTGCCCAAGCCCCAGACATGGGAGGATCTGACCAAGCCCGTCTATTTCGGTCACCTGGGCATTTCGGCGCCATCGCGGTCAGGGACAACGCACTTGGAAATCGAAACCATTCTCCAGGCCCAAGGTTGGGAGAAAGGCTGGAGGACAGTAAAGGAAATGGCTGGCAATGCCAAGCGCATTACCAACCGCAGCTTTGGTGTTCCTGAGGGTGTCGACAGCGGCGAGTTCGGCATTGGTATCGTCATAGACTATTTTGGCTTTACGTCCAAAGCCGCGGGCTTCCCCGTCGAGTTTCACTATCCCCCGCAAACCACCCTGGTGCCGGCCACTATCGGTGTCGTGGCGAATGCGCCGCATAAAGACGCGGCGCATGCATTTGTGGATTTTGTGCTTTCGCCCGATGGCCAGGCGCTGCTTTTCAATCCAAAGGTAATGCGCCTGCCGGTAAACAAAGAGGCCTACAAAAAAGCGCCGGAAGGCATACCCAACCCTTTCGAGGGCCAGATCAAGGCTGGCGTGCAGTTCAACTCGGATCTCTCACAAGCTCGCTACAACGTCGTGAACTCCCTGTATGACGTGATGGTTACCTACCGTTTCACGGAATTGCGGGAGGCGGTGAAGGCGATCAATGAGGCGCAGGCCGCACTGAAGGACTCCACGAATTCCGAAGCCCTAAAATTACTTGATGAAGCCAAAGCGCTTGCGTACGACGTACCCATCACAGAAGAAAAGGCGGGTGACAAGGACTTCAGCGCAATCTTCAAGGTTAAGCGAAAGAAAGCCGAAGACAAGGTCACCGGGCGGCAGGCCGAGGTTGAAAAGGATTGGGATAACAAGGTTGTGGAACGCTACAGCAAGGCACAGGAGCTTGCCAACAAAGCCCGCTCCATGGCGTGATGTGTATCCTGCTGCCTGTTCGTATCCCGTCGATGACATGAGGCAGGCAGCAGACTGCGTGTGTAATGGACTTTAGCTTGGAGGGGAATCGGTAATGGCCAGTGCGAATCAGCACTCACTAAGATTCTCTTCCCTGAGACCTTATCTGGTCTATGGCGTCATAGCCGCCTTTCTGATCCTGTTTCTTGCCCTGCCTGTACTGAAGGTTATTTATGTCGCCTTTCAGGATACGCACACGGGCGGGCTTACGCTCGTTCATTTCCACGACTTTTTCTCAAACAGCCTGTTTCGCGAATCTTTCTACAATTCGCTGTATGTCGCCTGTGCGTCTGTTGTCCTGGCATCTGTCTTTGCCCTGCCCCTTGCCTATTTCACCAGCAGATTCAATTTTTCCGGCTCGATCATCATCCAGACATTGTCGTTCATCCCTTTGCTCATGCCGCCATTCATTGGCGCCGTGGCACTGCAGTTGCTGTTGGGACCGAACGGTAGCGTGAATCTCCTGTTACGCGAGTATTTCGGATTCACTATTCCATTCATGGAGGGGCTGAATGGCGTTATCCTGGTCGATAGCATCCACTACTTCCCGTTTATCCTGATCAATCTTTCGGCCAGCCTGGCCAATATCGACAGATCCATGGAAGAGGCTGCGCAGACACTGGGTTCCAGCGGATTCCGGCTTTTTCGCAGAATTGTATTTCCGCTCTCCATGCCCGGCTTTGTCGCTGGCGCCTCTCTGGTGTTCGTGAAGGTTTTTGATGACCTTGGAACGCCCCTGCTGCTGGATGTGAGCAAACTGCTGCCACCCCAGGCTTATCTACGGATCACATCGATCGGAATATCCGACCCGATGGGGTATGTGATTTCATGCATACTCGTCGCATTCTCCATCTTCGCCATGTGGGTCTCATACCTGGGCATGCGCGGGAAAGATTACGCCACCATTCAACGTGGCGGAGGCGGTCTTGCCAAGCGCAATCTGCGCGCATCGGAATCAGCTGCTTGCTATCTTGTTGTGCTTCTTATTCTCGCCATTGTGCTTGCGCCGCATCTTGGGCTCCTGCTGCTTTCATTGGGGACGATCTGGTCTTTCAGCGTACTGCCTGCGGGCTTCACGCTGGGTCATTATCATCAGGCGGTCACCACTGCCGCGGGCTTTATTACAAACACGATCATCTATGCCGGTCTGGCGGCCCTGATTGATGTCGTGATCGGCACCGCGATCGCGTATATAGGACAGCGCACCCATGTCGTCGGGCGCAAATGGCTCGACTATCTGGCCACATCTTCGCTCGCCATTCCAGGCGTCGTGCTCGGTATCGGCTACCTCAGAATGTTCAACAATGTGGAGATGCCCTACTCCGGCCAGACCATGGCATCGTGGTGGGGCGTTATTGTCATTGCCCTGTCAGTACGGCGCCTGCCCTATGCCTTGCGCGCCTGCATGGCCGGCCTGCAGCAGGTACCGGTGGCGCTTGAGGAAGCCTCTCAGAATATCGGCGCAACGTCTGTCAGAACAATATGGCGAATTGTCGCGCCACTGATGTCTGGCGGTTTGGTGGCGGCATTCGTCACCAGTTTTGCCACAGCGGCAGTGGAGCTGTCTGCAACGCTTATGCTCGTTTCAAAAGAGGCGGATGCGCCCATTTCCTATGGAATCTATCTGTTCATGCAAACTGTATCCGGGCGCGGCGCAGGCGCAGCGCTGGGGATTATTGCCGTTGTCATCGTTGGTATTGCAACGTTCCTGTCCCATCAGCTCATTGCGGGCGCCAGACGCAACATGGCATGAATAATCGCTTGGAAGCCTAAGATATGAACACTCAAACTTCCATTTCGCCAAAGGGCGTATCGCAAGAATACCGCTCACCGGAAGCAGAACCTTCTGTGCTGCATGCATCTCCGGTAAGAATCGATATCGAGCAATTGACACTGTCTTTTGGATCGACCGAGGTGCTCAAAGGCATCGATCTTTCCATAGAGCCGGGCGAATTCTTTGCTTTTCTAGGCCCGTCAGGCTCGGGCAAGTCTACGCTTTTGAGAGCCATTGCTGGCTTCGGTCCGGCGCATCAAGGACGGATTCTCATTGACGGAGAAGATATAGCCGGACGCATGCCTTGGCAGCGCGACGTCGGGATGGTTTTTCAAAGCTATGCGCTGTGGCCTCACATGAGCGTCGCAAAAAATGTCGCCTACGGCCTAGAAGAGCGGCGTGTTCCGCGTTCCGAGATCAAGGAACGCGTGTTGGCGGCCCTGGACCTCGTCGGCATGGCCGACTATGCCCAGCGATATCCGTCGCAGCTTTCAGGTGGCCAGCAACAACGCATTGCGCTTGCGCGCACGCTTGCCGTCGAACCGCGCGTATTGCTGCTGGATGAGCCGCTGTCGAATCTTGATGCCGGCCTGCGCATTCAGATGCGCCAGGAGCTGCTCCAGTTGCAGCGCCGCCTCGGTATAACGACCATATTCGTGACACATGATCAGGAGGAGGCAAATACTATTTGCGACCGAATCGCTGTCTTGTCGAACGGCATTATCCAGCAGATTGGCCAGCCTTCGGAACTCTACGACAACCCGGTCAATGAGTTCGTGGCCAGATTCCTCGGAACAACGAATATTATCCCAGGTCATGCAGAGCCCACAGGATCTGGGGCTGTCTTTACTGCGGATGGCGGCGCCATTCGCCTGCCGCTGGCTGAAGCGTCCCATGAAGGGCGCGGGCATCTCGTCATCCGGCCGCAGGGCATCGATGTGATTGAAAGCTCGTTCGATGGCGATATCATTGGCGGCATTGTCAGTGCAAGAGAGTTTCTTGGCGGATCAACACGTTACAGCGTCAAGGTGGGTACCCTAACCTTGCTGGTGGACGTAAAACATGTACGCGGCGATCCTGGTTTCAGCGTGGGCGACAGCCTTGGCCTTTCTGTTTCTTCGGGGCAAGCGATATTTTTGCGGGCCAATGGCTGACCACCTCAGGCCCCAGGAATCATGGTGAGACTCTGCTGACCTGCGCAGCCATCAGCATGATTGATTTATAGGCACGGAGCTAAGTTTGTCCTGCAGTACAGGCACGGAAGGCTATTGTTATTTGATGTTCCATCAGAAAGCTTATAGAGTAGCGAGTATCCCTCATAAGAGGCGAGTATCCCTCATAAGAGACAAATTGCTTAATAAATGCCCGTTGGAGAATTGGCATTCAGAAATATAGCCGCTCCTATTTCCGGCAAACCGCGGATATGAACAAGACAATTTCTGAAGCCATTCCAAGCCAGATCGAAACTGACGATCATCCACTTCAAGTCGTGCTGCTGCTCAATGTGGGCCATGCTCTGGACCATCTGTTTCTGCTGATTTTTGCCACAGCAGTCGGAACAATCGCCGTCGAGTTCAATTTCGCACATTGGGAAGATTTGATGCCCTACAGCGTGGGGGCTTTCTTCCTGTTCGGGCTCGGATCTGTGCCGTCCGGTCGCCTTGGCGACCTGTGGGGTCGCCGACAAATGATGCTGGTTTTCTTCTTTGGCCTCGGTGCTGCCGCATTACTGACTGCCTTGGCGCGCGGCCCCTGGCAGTTGGCGGCGGGATTGGCCCTGATAGGCTTGTTCGCATCCATCTATCACCCCGTGGGTATTCCCATGCTGGTGCAGCGGGCGAGCCGACCCGGCGCCGCCATAGGGATCAACGGGCTGGCCGGCAACCTGGGCGTAGCCGGGGCCGCACTGTTGACGGGTTTTCTGGTACAGGCATGGGGCTGGCGCATGGCGTTCGCGGTACCCGGCGTGATCGCCATCGGCTGCGGCGCGGCTTTCGCACTGCTCTGCGGCCCGCAAGGCGCCGCACCAGGGCGCAGTCGCAAGCCCCCACAAGTGGTGCTGCCACCGAAGTTGCTAGCCCGCGCCCTGATCGTGATGACTGCGGCGGCCGTCACGGGCAGCATGCTCTTTAATTTCACCACCAACGGAAACACCCAATTCCTGACCGAACGGTTCGAAAACCTGATCGAAGACCCCGCAATGATTGGCCTGCTCCTGGCCATTATTTACACGCTGGCTTCCTTGACCCAGGTCGTGGTCGGCAAGCTGATCGACAAGGTGCCACTGAAGCGCTTGTATTTGTGTCTGGTGCTGGCGCAGATTCCTTGGCTGCTACTGGCATCTCTTGCAAGCGGATGGTGGCTTTTCATCGCGCTGCTGGGCGCCATGGTTTGCATATTTGGCTGCATTCCCTTCACAGATGCAATGATCGTCAAATATGTGGACGACAGCATACGATCGCGGGTAGCTGGAATGCGCCTGGCCGTCTCCTTTGGCATCAGCTCGCTCGCGGTGTGGCTGCTGGGGCCGGTTGTGAAGGCGTCCAGCTTTGCCTGGCTGTTTTTGATTATGGCCGGAATTGCCACCTGCACCGCATTGGTTGTGCTGCTGCTGCCATCAGACAGCGTGGTGGCTCGTTCGCAGGGGTGAAGGGCTGCCAAGCCATACAAGAAGAAAGGATTGCTGAAACTGGATTAATCCTTACCTGCCTGGTTCAGAGATCCAATTACGCGAATGGCGACGGCTGACGTATTGTTCATATGGTCAACACAAGCCTGAAACGCTTCCTGTTCGTTGCTGTCCTTTATAGCGTCTACAATGCGGCGCATTTCTCCAATAGCTTGTCCGATACGGCCGGGGCCCAATATAGAAGTCGCACGTAAGCGAGAGATTTTGCCATGCAAACTCTCCAGCGTGCTTTTTAGCACTCTGTTATAGCAGGCTGCTAATAGCGCATCATAAAACTGCTCAACGGCCTGCAGTTGAGCATCCACATCCTCACGGTTAACGGCGGCCTCAAGTGAGCCAAGTGCAGCCTCAAGCAACGTGCGTTCCGACCTGGTTGCCAGCTTGATGAAGTTTTGCGCAGCAAGACCCTCCAGCACTGCTCGCACCTGGTAAATATCAGCAGCCTCTGCGGCATCCAGCGTCGCAACTCTAAACCCGCAATTGGGCTCATTCGTGACATATCCATCTCGCAACAAAGTCTGTAACGCCTCGCGGACAGACTGACGGCTTGCTCCAGTGAATTCACACAACAAGCGCTCAGGCAGACGGGACCCGGCGCGCCATTGGCCTGACAGTATCTGCTTGCGAATGGCCAATGCCACCGTTGAACGTTTTGATTTCATATGTGAAGGGCAGAGATCAATCTAGTAAGTATAAGGGACATTGATTGTATTGATGTTAATACTTATTGTCTGACA
The DNA here is from genome assembly GCF_004153445.1 of Allopusillimonas soli. GTDB lineage: Bacteria > Pseudomonadota > Gammaproteobacteria > Burkholderiales > Burkholderiaceae_B > Allopusillimonas > Allopusillimonas soli. Next base: position 7,691 of record NZ_SDQC01000002.1, on the reverse strand, counting down.
ATTTTTAAATTATTATTATTCAATTTTCAAGAAATCAGCCTCAGAAATGCTCCTTGCTCTCATTTACCGCGCTCACGACGCTGGATACACAGCTTGAGCCACTGCGGGGAGCTTGGGCGCCAAATCCATCTCATGGTTCTTATATGCACTCGCTCGTCAACCTTTTTATAGATATTCCCACGTCCATCATCAGCGACTCGATGCGTCGAATAGCCGGCTCATCTGCTTTGAAGCCATTTCACGGCTCGCAAACGTTGCTGGGCACTGCATACACAGTCAGAGTGCGTGCCGGTGACAACTTGTACATCCACGATGCCCTGCGCAAAGCGCAATCGGGCGATGTTCTTGTGATTGACGGAGGCGGCGACACGGATCGCGCTCTAGTCGGGGAAATCATGATGAGTGTCGCAAGGATGCGAGGCCTCGCGGGATTGGTTGTGGACGGCGCCATACGCGACTCCGATGCATTTAGACAAGCAAATTATCCATGCTACGCCCGGGCAGTCACACATCGCGGACCATTCAAGAACGGTCCCGGCGAGCTAAACCTGCCTGTTTCAATAGACGGCTGCGTGGTGACCCCTGGGGACATCATTGCAGGTGATAGCGATGGGGTTGTATTTATTCCGAGCGATATGGCAGAAACCGTTGCCGCCGCGTCACGCAACAAAATGCGGACTGAAGAAGCAGTATTGGCCGGCATTGCCAAAGGCCAATATGACGACACTTGGATTGACGACGCGCTCAAGCATCAGCACGTTTGACCTGTTCATTTTCACATCAAAGACAACGCTATGGAGGCCATAATCTTATGCGTGTAATTAGACAAAAACTATTTCAGACACTCTTAGCTGGCGTTATAGCTGGAGTGTGCAGCACGACCGCAGCAGCTTCTTCAAACTATCCCTCCGCACCCATTAAGCTGGTCGTGCCTTGGTCCCCAGGTGGGGCGACTGACGTATTGGGCCGATTGATCGCAAAAGGGCTGACGGAGCGGATTGGCCAAACCGTTGTCGTGGAGAATCATGCCGGTGCTGGTGGCAATATCGGCACAGCATCGTTTGTTCGAGAGAAACCAGATGGCTACACGTTGCTCGTGGCTACCAGCTCAACGAACGCTGCCAACCCGCATCTCTATAAGCATCTGGGATTCGACCCAGCCAAGGACTTCTCACCGATCGCCTTTGTAGCCAAAATTCCAAACGTGCTTGAAGTACCAAAGGACTCATCATTCAAGACCTACAAGGATCTTATGGACTATGCGAAGGCACATCCTGGCAAGCTTAACTATGGCTCGGCCGGAGTGGGCTCATCCCAACACCTGGCAGCATCGTTGCTGAAACATCTGACCGGCATTAACGTGGTGCACATTCCTTTCAAGGGTAGCGGGCCAGCCGCTTCAGCGCTCATGGGAGGACAGTTGGATTTCATGATCGACACAGGCTCAGTTAACCAAGTCAAGGCGGGCTCATTGCGAGCTCTGGCAGTGGCCTCCGAGGAACGGACCGCGGCTTTGCCCAAAGTACCTACCTTCGCTGAACTTGGATTACCCGACATGATTGCGTTTGCCTGGTATGGCATCGTAGCGCCGGCTGGTACGCCAGATGAGATCGTCTCCTATCTAAACAAGGAGATTAACGCCGTCGTGCAATCACCAGAAGTCAAGCAACACCTGGAAGACATGGGAGCACAAGTGCCACCGCCTAGCGATGCAAAGGCGTTCTCGAGCTTCATGCAAAGTGAACTAAGTCGCTACGGCGATTTGATCAAGATGTCGGGCGCCAAGATGGAATAAGCATAGCGCTTCCAATTGATGGTCGATCAGGTGACCGGGCTCATTCCACCATCAACATTGATGGCTGTCCCGGTAATATAGGATGCCATGTCGGAGACCAGGAAGCACACCGTCTGGGCAAATTCGCTTGCATGACCCAGGCGTCCCAAAGGTATTCCCGTGGCCAAGCCATTCAGATAATCTTCGTAAGGCATGTCCGGGCAGTCACGCGCGTGCCGCCTGACCCACTGATCCGAGCGTATTCTTCCCACGCACAGCGCATTCACAAGAATATTGTGCGTCGCGAGTTCGTTGGCCATGAGCTTCGTCATGGCCACGCCTGCAGCTCGGGTCATGGAAGTTGGGGCACTGCACGCCTGCGGGGCCTTGGCGCCGATATTGACCACATTTACGATACGTCCCCAGCTTTGCTGCTGCATCCCCGGAATGACAAACTGGGCCAGCTGTATGGCTGGGGCCAGCTTCAGATTGATGTCGGCGAAAAGCGAATCGCGAGTAAGCCCCATGAACGAATCGCGCGCTGATGAGCCGGCGTTGTTGATCAGGATATCGACGGTGCCGAAATCCTGCTTGATTGCGCCGCAAGCCTGCTCCAATTGAGTGGCATCGCTAACGTCGCATTGATATCCGCGAATGTCGCGGCCTGATTCTTCCGCAATTTCCTTAACGGCGTTGTCAAGATTGGCGGCATCCCTGGCGAGAATCGCCACATTTGCGCCAGACTGAGCCAACTGCAGCGCAATCGCTTTTCCCAAACCCTTGCTCCCGCCGCTTATCAGCGCCGACCGGCCATTGAGCACGACATTCATCGTATATCCACCTTTACATTCAGTTAATGACAGAAAACGTGACAGCTGTATATGTTTCCACTGTATTCATATGATCGGCGGCCAGATACTAAAAATGGAGAAAGCTCCGTTCCCAAAACGTCAAAACAGGTGTAACCAGCCTCCATACCATAAAAGACAAAATATATGCATCAGGGCTGCATGTCCACAATCTCACGCCTGCGAATGCCTTGCGCACGGCGCCGGGTTGCTATTGGATCTGATACCGAAGCACCAACAGAGGAGGACAAATGAGACACTCATTAATAAAGACTATTATCCTGGCATGTGCGATAACCCTGGGAGCACCAGTAACCACGGCTGCGGCCAGTTCCTATCCTGATAAGCCCATCAAGATTATTGTGGGTTTTGTGCCAGGCGGCCCAACCGATCTCTACGCCAGGATAGCCGCCCGAGGGCTTGCGGAGATACTCGGGCAACAAGTGGTGGTTGAAAACAGAGCTGGAGCCAGCGGCGGAATTGCCGCGGCGTCGGTGGCAAAAGCCGAACCAGACGGGTATACCTTGCTGGTGAATGTTGTCTCCGACATCATTACGCCTCTTGCCAAGAAGAACGTTGGGTATAACCTCGAAAAGGATTTCTCGCCAATTGGATTGATCGCAGATGCGCCAAACGTGCTGGTGGTGAATCCGAGTGTTCCCGTGAATTCTCTCAAGGAATTGATCGATTATGCCCGCCAGCATCCTCATACTCTGAATTACGGCTCTGCCGGCACTGGGACTGTGAGCCATCTGGCCGGCGCCCTGCTCGCCTCCGCCACCAATACCGATATCACCCACGTTCCCTACAAGGGCACCAACGGCGCACAAATGGATTTACTGGCTGGCCGTATTTCCATGATGTTCGACAATATGACCAATGGCCTGGCGAATGCCAAGGCTGGCAAGGTGAAGGCGCTGGCCGTTACATCGCCCGAGCGATGGCCCGATGCCAAGGATCTGCCAACGATGACTGAACTCGGCTTTCCGGGCGTGACGATCATGTCGGTGTTCGGACTTGTTGCCCCGGCGGCAACGCCAAAACCCGTTGTTGAAAAACTGTCCAACGCGCTTGCCGAGGCCTTGCAGAACAAGGAGTACAGAAACAATATCATTCAATCTGGAGCTCAGCCAGGCTCGATGAATGCAAAAGAGTACGGAGAATACATTGCCCAGGAGTCCAGGCGTTGGGAGAAATTCCTGGAGCAGCATCCCGGCATCATTCCAGCAGAATAAGCCCTTGTGAGCCGCGCCTACTGATCCAGATATCAAAGGATAATCCGCATGAAGTACCCAGAGTTGAAGCTGCATATAAATGGCCAGTGGCGCGCCGGAGGACCGGCAACGCTTGATGTGCAAGACCCAGCAACGGAAGAGGTGCTGGGGAAATTGCCCGTGGCCAGCGAAAGGGATGTGGATGAAGCCATTCGTGCCGCAAATGCCGCGTTTCCGGCCTGGAGCCGCAAACCGCCTCTTGAGCGGGGGCAGATCCTGACGCGCGCTGCGGCCTTGATGCGGGAGCGTATCCAGGCCCTGGCCTACATAATTACCAGAGAACTTGGCAAGCCTCTGGCTGAGGCCAGAAACGAGGTTATTACAGCGGCTGAAATGTTTGAATGGGCCGCGGAGGAAGGCCGGCGTACCTATGGCCGCATTATTCCGGGTCGCATTGAAGGTATCCGGCAAATGGCGACGCTTGAACCAATAGGCCCTGTAGCTGCCTTTTCTGGCTGGAATGCGCCTGCGATTACACCTTCTCGCAAGATTTCGGGCGCTCTCGCCGCCGGCTGCACAGTAGTTATCAAGCCGTCGGAGGAAACGCCCGCCATCGCCCTGGAAATAGTACGCGCGCTGCAGGATGCAGGCCTGCCAGAAGGCGTGGTAAATATGGTTTTTGGAGATCCTGCAGCCATCTCCACCCAGCTTCTGCAATCGCCACTGATCAGAACAGTGACTTTCACTGGATCGATTGGTATTGGACGCGCCATGGCCGAGCGCGCTGCAGCCGGACTCAAGCGTATCACGCTCGAACTGGGCGGCCATGCGCCTGTATTGGTATTTCCCGATGCGGAAATCGACGCAGCCGTGGATGCAATCAGTGCCGCCAAATTTCGCAACGCCGGCCAGATTTGTACATCCCCCACACGCATGTATGTGCACGAATCCATCTATGAAAAATTCCGGGACAAGTTAGTGTCACGGGCTGCTTCAATCAAGGTTGGCAATGGCCTGGATGCCGGCACGCAAATGGGACCGATGGCCAACCCGCGCCGGCTTGAGGCTATGACACAGCTTACGGAAGATGCGATGAATCAGGGCGCGGCGATTGCAGCGGGCGGGAAGCGGCTGTATGACAAAGGCTGGTTCTGGGCACCGACTGTTATCGACCATTTCACAAACGATTGTGCTGCCGCCAACACCGAGCCATTCGGTCCCATGGCGCTGTTGCAGCCTTTCTCCACGTTCGAGCAGGCATTGGAGCAGGCCAATCGCCTCCCATTCGGCCTGGCTTCTTATGTGTTCAGCCAGAACATTCGCACCATAAACAATGCCTGCGCAGCCATTCAAAGTGGCGTGGTGTGCGTCAATCACTGCCGGGCATCGTTGCCTGAAACCCCTTTTGGCGGAATCAAGGAAAGCGGCATCGGGCGCGAAGGTGGATTGGAAGGCCTGAAAGAATTCCTGCAGGTCAAGTATATAAGCCAGATATAAGTGATGGACGCTAGGCAGAATGAGAGTCACATGACACAATCAGTAGGGTTGATCATTGCAGAAAGTCTTAAAGCGCATGGTATAGACAGACTGTTTTGCGTGCCCGGGGAAAGCTATCTGGGACTAACTGACGCACTGAACGATGTGCCTGAAATAGGTCTGGTCGTATGCCGGCACGAGAGTGGAGCCGGATACATGGCCATCGCCGATGGCCTTCTGGGCAAGCGGCCAGGAGCTTGTGTGGTATCACGAGGCCCGGGTTTGTCCAATGCCATGATTGCCTTGCATACAGCGCTTCATGACGCTGTTCCCTTGGTCATGCTGATAGGACAGGTGGAACGACGCGACATGGGCAGGATGGCGCTTCAGGAGCAGGATTACAGCAAGCTTCTGGCAGACATAAGCAAAGCGGTCATTGAAGTGAATGAAGCGTCTCAGGCGTCAGAGGCAATTGCGCGCGGGTTTCATTTGGCAATCAGCGGTACACCGGGGCCAGTGGCAATTGTATTGCCGGAGGATCTGCTGGATGAGCAATCTGATCTGCCTGTCGTGCCGCCGCGCGCGAAGACCCTTCCCGGCCCTCTTCCGGAAGACCTGCAACAGTTGGCAAGCATGTTGCAACAGGCAAAGAAACCATTGATCTGGCCAGGTGCATGCCTGAACAGCGAGCAAGCACTGGCTGATCTGGAGCGTTTCGCCGAGGTGTGGGCTGTGCCAGTGTGTTGCACAAACAAGCGCACGCATCAGTTTGATTCCAGTCATACGCATTATGCAGGCCACGTAGGTATACGGACGCCAAAGAGACTCCTGGATCAGTTGAAGGAAACAGATCTGTTGGTGGCGGCCGGAGAGCGTCTTACCGATACGTTGAGCCAATACTATACGTTTCCCATCGCGCCAAACCCTCAAATGGACCTCGTTCATATCTGGCCTGATGCCAATGAGGTCGGTCGGGTCTGGAGTCCGGCACTAGGGATGGCCAGCGATCCACATGCGGTAATCAAAGGCTTGCTGAATTTGAGTCCAGGCAACCCTACGCCGGAGCGGCTCGAATGGATTCAACGATTGCACACCGTGCAGAAGGCGCTGAGCGAGCCAAGCTGGGATAAGGTGGAAGATGGCTTGAATTTTGCATCGGCCATCTGCGCCATCGACAGCCGGTTGACGAAAGATGCTGTCATCACTGTCGACGCGGGTAGCTTTTCTACGTTTCTGTACCGCTACACTCACTTCCACCGCGGCCAAGAGATGCTGACTTCAGTCGTGGGCGCCATGGGCGCCGCCGTGCCCATGGCAGTTGCTGCGTCGTTGCGCGATCCAGGGCGGCAAGTCGTGGCGTTTGTTGGCGACGGCGGCACACTCATGACTGGCAATGAATTGGCCACGGCAATGCGTTATGGCGCAAACCCTATTATCGTGATCGCGGACAATGGCTACTATGGGTCAATAGGCCTGCACCAGGACACACGTTATCCAGGCAGGCCGTTCGAGAGTGCAACACAATTGGCAAACCCCGACTTCGCCGCATGGGCACGCTCATTCGGCGCAAAAGGCTATACCATCAGTACGCAAGATCAAATCGACCAGGTACTGCCACAGGCATTCACACCTTGCCGCGAGCCTGTCGTCGTTCACGTTAAATGTTCAGCGCACCAGATGAGCGCGTGGCGCCAGGCCAGCCGAAAATTGAATTTCACCAGACTATAGCTATAAGTATCAACGCAATACTGACCCGGCGTCGGCTGGAAGCATGCTTCAGTACGCCTGTTGATACCTTTTGGAGAAACACTTTATCTAGTCGAACACGGCTTCGATGTTGGGGGCAGCGGGCACCTTGACGGCCCACTGGCGCAGCTGCTCGGCATTGGCCTGGGCAATGCGCTGGTGCACCCACGGCGGGCAGCCGGCAAAGCGGCTCTGGATCAGTGCCTGCAGAATGGAGGCAGCGCCTTGCTCAATGCCTTGTTCAATGCCCTTTTGCACCCCCTGTTCAATGCCCTGCTCGCGGCCGCGAGACAGCCAGAGTCGTTCCAGTCCGGTCATGTATGCCATTGCATGCTCCTTGTCGATGTCCTGTAAGGCGCGGTGAAACTGCGCATCGAGCGCCTCGGGCAGGGCCAGCATCCATGACCTGTCCGGGAATTTCCTACCAGTGAGAGCTAGAGATTCCGGCCTGGGTTGTTAATTCTTGGTTCAGGGTTCTCACGAACTGCCGTGGGGTCAAATAATTCAAGCTGGAATGCGGCCGGATCTCATTGTAGTGGCGACGCCAGTCCTCAATGATGACTCTGGCCTCCAGGCGGTTGCGGAACCATTCCATAGACAGACATTCATCACGAAACTTACCGTTGAAACTTT
>NZ_SDQC01000001.1 GCF_004153445.1 Allopusillimonas soli | reverse complement strand
GAGCGTATGGGTTCAGGAATTTTGAGAATTACCGTATGAGAGTCTTGGCTCAATGCGGTTGGAATGGTGTAATTAACCGAGTCTAATGAATGCCCTGATCCCCCGATAATGGAGTAGAGCCCTTCGATGGCTTTGACTGAGAGTTTCATCGCTGTCCCTCCTTTGTGTTCCCCAAGAATTCATGGGACAGCATAGGGGGACTCCCTGGGGAACAAAAACCCTGGGATTCAATGAAACAACGTGGGAAGTGATGAGACAGATTTCCGTCGCAAATCCTTGTTTTCTTAGAGAAAATGGGATGCGATGAAACCAGATGAGAAGAGGGAATGGTGGCCTGGGGCGGAATCTAATTGAAGCGGTTGAAGCCAGTACCCATGCGTTTTTCCTATCGAGGGAGAACGGAGGGGTACAAGCTGGGGTACAGGTGTCAAAAAACAACAAAAGTGGCCCGTGGTTCGATTCCAATATGCCCATAACGGTGAGTGCAGTTGATGTCGCGCTCATAAACTGCTTATGTGAGATTCGTATTTAAGCGCTGCTCCAGTTCAGCGACAACGTGAAGCACTTCATCGAGGGCAGGAAATGGCCCGAAGATCATGCCGCTCATCGCTTGGTAATCTCGGGTCAGTGCGTCGTGCATGGCATCCGATGGCGATAGGGTAAAAGAACCATGTGTTGCCATGTCCAGACGCAGGTCAGTGCTGCCGAAGAATAGCCGGGCATGTTGCGCGCAGTCCTGTGCAAGGAGGCGATCTGCCATCCATACGTTTGCGTCGGGATGCTGAAGGAGCCGGTGGACATCGTAATAATGTCGGGACACGCGTTGGCCGCCTTGGCGCAATAGGCCTCTGCGATCATGCCATTGGCGCAGGCCGTGCAGAATGATGATCTTATCCCAGAAGGTGCGTTCGGGCTTAACGGTCGTCACGTTGGGTACAGCCATACTCAAGTCGGGCAGGTCGTTAGCAACGTAGGGAGACACCACGACCGTTTCATGTGGATCCAGAGCCGATTTGGCCCCCGCTTCGATCTTCACGGCGGAACGAATGTAGTCGCCAGGTGCAGCTGTCACGGCGGGGTACCAGAACAGCAAAGTCTGCTGGTCTGGGTCGTCCGGGTCCAGTTCCAAGCGGAATTGATCGGTAGCTATGGTGTTAGCTGCGATTGCGTGGATCTGCGTCGTCATGCTATCAGCAACATAGTGCTGGCATGCGGTGCGGATGCGTTCCAGGCGGATGCGCCGTTGCTTGCCGCTCAAGGCGTCCAATTCCGCAGTTTCAGCGGGTTCGCCGATGTCTTCGCGGAATACGGTGATGTCGATGTCCTCTGAGAATCTGGAAATCAGGCCGTATGATTTGGACAATGATGTGCCGCCCTTGAATAGCAGACGGGGGCCGTCTTGCGGCAGGCCATTGAACAGCGCGTCCAGAGTCCAGCATACCCAGAAGTCCTTTTCAACATTCTGGACAGCTGTGCCAAGGCGAGCAGCAGTCGTCAGGAACAGCCCGCGCCGTTCAGCGTCAGCGGCCTGAATGATGGTATGGAAATTTGGATTCATGCAAAAGTGTCAATGTGCATCCGATGGTCGGTGGTACCGGGGAGCGATGTAGAGGCTTCGGCGTCCGGTACAGCGCAGCCCGGCAGTTCGCGCACGATGGCCTGCATCCATGCTGGCAACGTGTTGAAGCCCGTCAACAAGTCCCGGCGTATCGCTTCTCCTTGTTCGGGGTCATCCAGCAGCTCGGACAGCCGCTTAACGATGCGGGGCTGGTCTGCGGGCAGGGTGTCCTTCAGCCAGTACAGTGCTTGGACCACACGCATAGCGGGCCGTCCAGCCCAATATAGGCGACTGGGCGCCGTGAGCTTAAACGTGATCGTCAGGTTGCCGAGTTGAATGGTGCGCCGGCGTGCATCGGTGTGGATGGTAACGCTGGCTGGCACGGCGTCCGTTAGGCCTAAGTCGTTGGCGGCAGTCATGCCATCGACGAGTAGGCGCAGTTGGTCGCGACGTGCGATGGCATCCACGACGGCGCGGTAGTCTGGGGCTGTTGCCTTTTTGGTCAGACTGTTTAGTTTGGGTCGGTCATACAGCCCACGGTCGATGCGGCGCAACTGGCCCGCCGTAACCAAGCGTTGAAGCGCTTTGTCCACGGCGTCTCTGCTGCCATATTGGGAAAAGTCGGCTGGGACCCACACTTGGCCAGGCAGCGCTTCATCGATTTGAGCCATGATCCGAGTCTTGAGATCGTTCATAGTGGCACCTTTGTCCGATATTTGTAGCTTTTTTTCGGACAAAATGCAAATTTGTCCGAAGTTTGTGATTCTTTTTCGGACTAAATTAGTGAGGCTGAGCCACTAATGGCGTGCTCGCCTAACTGGCAAGTGCCTTGTTTCGCTCAATAAGAGCATGGAGGCTGGCTGCGGTGATGCCACTGGAGCGTTTGCCAATCTTAATAAGTACTAACTCGCCTTCATTGACCAGTCGATAGATGGTTGATCGTGACACCCCGAGTTTCGCCTCAGCTATGTGAATCCGATACAGAAGTGCTTGGTCAGGTTGCTGCGGGGTCTGGTGTCTAGTTGATGAGTAGCCAAAGATGTTTGGCAGGGACTGTTCCTTCATTACTTCCTCCATAAAACCTTGGTAAGCACCCTGAGGGTATGGCCCAAGATGCTTGCCAAAGCAGGCGCGGTCAGCGCCTTCGTGACTGGTCCGCCAAGATGCCACGATGGGGACCAGTTGCTTGGATCATTTTCGGTAGAGCCCGCCGCTGGCCCACTATTGTGGTTCGTCGGGATGCTGAAAACTGCGGTCTTTGCCGCTGTCATCAATGGATTACGCGCCATCCACCGAGTTTGGTCTGCCTTCGGCAGTACCGGCGTCCGTTGTCACGGAACGTCATTTACTTCCCTCGGTATATGCCAGTCGCTACCGGCCCAAGAGAGCAATGATTTTTCACCTGCTTTACTCCTACCCAGGTGCTTGTCGCCCCGCATGGTGCTGGCGAAACGGGTAGCCGCGCACTCACACCGCCCGTTCTCGGGCAGGGCGCGGTATTTATCGGTGTCGTGTTGTTAAAGAGCGGGATTGCTGTAATCATTACGTATCCACTTGAGAGAGTCAATATCCAAGTAATAATAAATAGTCATCTGGGAGATTAAAATCTGCGGAAAACTGCAAAATACGCTTTGGAATGACACAAAAAGAATCGCCCTGGTTCGCTTTGGAACACAGGGCGCTTCGGGTATTTTTTTGTTTGTTTTTGTATCTTGAGCGATTGTTGACGGCTGAATCCAACAGGTTGTTGATGCTTAATCGTGGTTTTTGCTGTGTTTGGTTTGTTGGCCGATTTTCATCTTTATGTAGTCACCGATATCTTCCAGTACGGGAGCAGGCAGTTCCTCCAGCGTATACCTAGAGGTTTCCGGCCATGGCCATTCCATCTCAAACATTTCACCCTTTCCAGTAACAAGCCATTCAGCACGAACATGAAGCGCTGCTGCAATCCAAACGATGTGACGAGAAGTCTCGTTGCGACCGTTTTCAATATGGGCGATGGCGCTTTGGCTTATAGGGGGATTGAGGAGTTTGGCCAATGCTTCTTGCGATAGGCCGCGCTTCTTACGTGCGGCAAGTAAGCGTGCGCCAATGCTGTTTATAGGACTCGGGTTCATGGAGTTCTTCAATTGGTGGGTACGTAACAAGTAAGTATTTTGTAAGTATATATATACTTATAGAGCATTGCTTATCTATTGGCAATTATGGAGATCACTAATGGATAAGTAATTGTAGTGGGCCATTGTGGCATTTAATGAGACGGTGTGAGAAACAAATATTGTCAAGAATATGACTTTTCGATCATTAGATGCCAGGTGCTGACCTTTTGTTTGTAATCATAGTGGTGTGCGTAACAGTACGTCAGCGCGCTATTTGACTGCCCGGCCTTCCGCTTATTGTCTTGAGCAGAAAATTCACATATAGTTGTTAGTACCAATTATATGTGAGAGCACCATGTCGACTCAGGAGTTACTAACACGCGATGCGGAGAGCTTATATGAGGCACTCAATGATCTCGTGCGTGTTTATCAATTTCGAGATCGCGGCCATATTTGCTGCTACGACGTCTCGGTGACCCAATGCTATGCGTTGGAAATGCTGGTCAAGCAAGGTTCATTGCGGCTTCAATCACTGGCTGAAGGGATGTATCTGGATAAGAGCACAGCAAGCCGAGTCGTTAACGCCTTAGAGCGTAAGGGGTATGTCATTCGCATCGAGGATGAGGACGACCGCAGGGCGATCCGGATCCAGGCGACTGTAGCAGGGCAAGAGTTATATAAAACGATCCGCTCAGACTTGATCGCAGAGGAGCGAGCGATGATTGAAAGCCTGTCTCCAGAAGTGCGTCAGGCCTCGCTTGCGCTGTTAAGGCGGCTTACGCGGGCAGCCGAGGCGCGATATGGCGAGCGAACCCATAGTGCGCTTGAAACAGTCACAGAACTAGCATGACGAACTGCCGTCTTTTTTGACGCACGCAATCAAGTCTTTTTTTGTCTTATATGTTGTTACTACCAACTTAAATGTGAAGCCAGCATATTGATAGAAGGGCTTTGCTATCAACGTAAGGAGTGTTCATGGATAAGATCAAACATCCTATCGCCATTATTGGTGCAGGTCCTGTTGGACTTGCTGCCGCAGCGCATTTGCTAAGCAGAGGCCTTACCCCACTGATCTTGGAAGCAGGTAAGCAGGCCGGAGCCAGTATCAATGAGTGGGGGCACGTCAAGATGTTCTCTCCCTGGCGCTTTAATATCGACAAGGAGGCAGAGCGCTTATTGATAACTAGTGGTTGGACGACACCGCAACCGGATGCCTACCCAACTGGCCAAGAATTACTGGGTCAGTATATTCAGCCGTTGTCTAAGCTACCGGAAATCGAACCATACTTACACTTGAACAGTCGTGTCCTGGCAGTAAGCAGGGTAGAGCGCGACGTCATGAAAACCCAAGGCCGTAACTCGGCTCCCTTTTTATTGCGCGTTGCCGGCTCCGATGGCGAGCGTGACGTGTTGGCCAGCGCGGTGATCGACGCCTCAGGGACCTACGCAACACCTAACTGGATGGGAGCACATGGTATTCCAGCATTAGGCGAGAAAGAAAATAGTGCACACATTGCCTACGGCATTCCCGACATTTTGGGTAGTGCACGTCATCGCTATAGCGATAGGCACGTCTTGGTGGTGGGCGCTGGGCACTCTGCGTTTAACGCCCTTCAGGATTTGGTTGCGCTTGCGCGTATTGCGCCAGGCACCCGCGTGTTGTGGGCCATCCGCAGTACTTCATTAGAACGTATCTTGGGCGGAGGCAAGAACGATCAACTGGAACAGCGCGGCAAGCTCGGCTTGAAAATACGCCAGCTTTTGGACGAGGGTGCTATTGAGCTTCATCAAGGCATCAGGATCCATAAGATTACGTCCTCACCAAAGGGGATCATCGTACACAGTATGGAGCAGGCTTTGCCTCCAGTGGATGAAATTGTCGTGGCCACGGGCTTTCGACCAAACCTTGAGCTAATGGCCGAGTTACGTCTGGCGCTCGATCCGGCGACAGGCAGCCCCGTTAAGCTAGCGCCTTTGATCGATCCTAATGAACATAGTTGCGGCACTGTGCGCCCTCATGGCGTTCAAGAGTTGGCACATCCTGATGAGGGAGTGTTCATTACCGGCATGAAAAGCTATGGCAGGGCACCGACGTTTCTGATGCTGACCGGCTACGAGCAGGTGCGTTCGATAGCGGCGGCTTTGGCAGGCGATTGGGATTCTGCACGAAGATCCGAACTGGTTCTGCCCGAAACAGGCGTGTGCAGTACCCAATTTCTCGATGTGATCGAACAGCCCACGGGCTGCCGATCAACCACTGCTTGCAGCTCTGCGAGTGCACAAGAGGCATAAGGTAAAACAGTTATGGCAGAACAAGGACAGCATTTGTGCTCGAAAAGCATATCAGCCGGTACAAGAGGGCAAACTTTCGATGTGGTGATTATTGGCGGGGGTCAGTCCGCTTTGACAGTCGCGTATTTTCTACGGCGCACTTCTTTAAGCTTTGTAATACTGGATAACGGGCAAGTACCGGGTGGCGCGTGGGTCCATGGCTGGGAATCCTTGCATCTGTTCTCTCCTGCACAGTGGAGTTCCTTGCCCGGTTGGGGTATGCCGGCTGTGTCTGGCTATCCAGAGCGCGATGACGTCGTGAAATATTTAGCGCAGTATGAAAAGCGGTACGATTTCTCGATTGAACGGCCAGTCTCGGTGGCGGATGTTCTTCGAGGAGAGGACGGCTTCGTTGTGCATACAGATCGTGGCGTGTGGCATGCCCGCGCAGTCATCAGCGCGACGGGAACCTGGAGCCACCCCTTTATCCCAGCCTATCCCAATCATCGCTCTTACACCGGACTGCAAATACATTCAGCACGCTATCGCAACGCGGCGCCATTTGCCGACAAGTCGGTGCTCGTAGTAGGAGGCGGAAATTCGGGCGCTCAGATTTTGGCTGAGGTATCGCGTGTGGCTAAGACCGCATGGGTAACACAAACGGAACCGATTTTCCTTCCGGATGATGTGGATGGCCGTGTCCTGTTCGAACGGGCAACCGCCAAATGGAAAGCGCAACAAGAAGGCCGCATATTAGAAGATCCGCCTGGTGGCTTAGGTGACGTGGTCATGGTGGAGCCAGTCAAAGCTGCGCGCGATCGTGGTGCACTTAATGCTGTACGTCCATTTCGTGAGTTCACGGACAAGGGCGTGATCTGGCAAGATGGGTCGCACACTGCATTCGATGCGGTCATTTGGTGCACCGGGTTCCGGCCGGCATTGGAACACCTGAAATCGCTGGGCATTGTTGGCATTGATGGAAAAGTAGCCCTGTCCGGAACTCAGTCTGTAGACGTGCCTGGTTTATGGTTGGTGGGTTATGGCGAATGGACTGGTTTCGCTTCGGCAACACTGGTCGGCGGAATGCGCTATGCCAAAGCTACGGCACTTGAAGTGGCCCAGGCGTTGGAAACCCAAGCGCTTGTACAGCCTTAGAACGAACGTGATCATGTCCAATACTGATGTAGAGATGCAGGGCTCGGCTATGCGGTCGGGCTCAACACAGAGTCCGTACGCACTGATCGCAGCGCTGGGGATCGGTCAAATCTGTGCGTGGGGGTCGTTGTACTACAGCTTTCCCTTGATTGCTGAGGCGATGATGGCCGAGCTGGGTTGGTCCAAGACGGACGTGTATGGTGCCGCAACGATAGGTCTAATATTGGCGGGGTTTCTCGCCTATCCCGTAGGTGTGGCCGTCGATAAGGGGCACGGCCGGGCGCTTATGGGTGGTGCATCACTCATGGCGGGAATACTGTTGGCCCTTTGGTCGCAGGTCGATAACTTGATCGGCTTTTACCTGCTTGTTGCTGGCCTCGGTGCCTTACAGGCAGCGGCGTTATATGAGCCAGCATTTGCAGTGATGGCTCGACGAGTTGGGCCGGGCAGGGCTCGAGCAGGTATTACCGCCATAACACTGTGGGGTGGGTTTGCCAGCACTGTATTTATACCCCTTGTACAGTTCTTGTTGAACCATTGGGGTTGGCGTGATGCGTTGCTGGTGCTTGCGGTTATCAATGGGCTGGTTTGCGCGGTGGCGTATTTCGGTTTTATCCGACCTGAAAAAGATGCCATCCATTTTAGCCATGCGGATATTGGACATGTCCTTACAACGGATAAGCAGGAAGTCAGGGCAGCGTTTCAAAAGCCGGTTTTCTGGTTACTCATGTTGGCGCTCACTGCTTACGCAGGTGCATTCACCGCTTTTACCTTTCATATGTACCCATTACTGCTTGAGGGTGGTTTGACTACCAGCAATGTGGTCTGGGCTATCGCCACCATAGGGCCTGCCCAGGTGGGAGGCCGAATCCTGATCAGCATCTTTGGCTCCGGCACATCCATGCGACGTATCGGAGTCTTTGTTGTTGCGGTATTCCCTTTGGTGTTTATTGTTTTGGCGATCCAGCCTTCAAGCATGTGGGTGATCGTCGCCGTATGTATTGCCTATGGCGCGAGTAATGGTATTTTCACTATCGTACGAGGATTGGTGGTGCCCGAAATGTTAAGCCGTCGAGCTTATGGTGCGATTAATGGGTTATTGACCTTTCCTAGCACGCTTGCCAGAGCTCTTGCGCCAGTCGCTGCCGCGTTGCTCTGGTCAACCACAATGTCGTATGACGTTGTCGTTTGGGCTATTGTCGCCTGCGCCGTAGTGCTTGCCTTTAGTTTTTGGTTGGCGGCTTGGACTAGCCGTCAAGCCAACGAGCTAGCCATGCAGCCAACAGAGGTAGCTATAACGCGCCCAAGCGCACGGCAAGCGCCGCCAGGGTAACAAGCAATACAGGCAAAGTCAGCACGATACCTACTTTGAAGTAATAGCCCCACGTAATGGTCATGCCCTTGCGTGCCAGGACGTGCAGCCACAGCAGTGTGGCCAGGCTGCCTATGGGGGTGATTTTGGGGCCCAAGTCGCTACCGATGACATTGGCATAGATCATGGCTTCTTTGACTACGCCCGTGGCCTGGCTGGCGTCGATAGATAGCGCCCCGACCAAAACGGTTGGCATGTTGTTCATGATGGACGAGAGCAGGGCAGTCAGCACCCCGGTACCCAAGGCAGCCGCCCACACCCCATGGCCCGCCAGGTAGTCGAGCAAGCTGGCGATCATCTCCGTCAACCCTGCATTGCGCAAGCCATAAACGACCAAGTACATGCCAAGGGAGAATATGACGATAGCCCAAGGCGCTTCGCGCACGACTTTGAGAGTGCTGATTTTATGCCCGCGTCCCGCGACGAGAAGCAGCGCCAGCGCTCCGAGAGCTGCAATGGCGCTGACCGGGATGCCAAAACCCTCAAGCGTAAAAAAGCTGACCAATAGCAGCCCCAGCACCACCCAGCCGGCGCGAAAGGTCGCCAGATCGCGAATCGCCGTTTTAGGCTCCTTGAGCTGGCTATCGTCGTAGCGCGCCGGAATACTGCGGCGAAAATACAGCAACAGAACCAGCAAGGTGGCAGCAACGGAAACAAAGTTGACCGGAACCATCACCGCGGCATATCGGGCAAAGCTGATATCGAAGAAGTCCGCCGAAACAATATTTACCAAATTGGATACGATGAGCGGCAGACTGGCCGTGTCGGCAATAAAGCCCGCCGCCATGACAAAAGCCAGCGTGGCCGCAGGGCTGAACCCCAGCGCCAACAGCATGGCCATGACGATGGGCGTCAGAATCAAGGCCGCACCGTCATTGGCAAAGAAGGCGGATACCACGGCCCCCAACAAGACAATCAATGCGAATAATCGCCGGCCATGACCGCCTCCCCACCTGGCCACATGCAGCGCCGTCCATTCAAAAAAACCTGCTTCGTCCAGGAGCAAGCTGATAATGATGATCGCCACAAAGGTGGCGGTCGCGTTCCAGACAATTTGCCAGACCACGGGTATGTCGCTGAAGCTGACAACACCGAAAATCAGCGCAAGTGCCGCGCCGATCAAAGCGCTCCAGCCTATGTTCAAGCCGCGCGGCTGCCAGATGACCAGGACGATGGTGACAATAAAAATCAATAGCGCTGCAAGCACGTGGAGTCTCTCTTTACGACAAACGGGAAGGCGCCCCAGGGCAGGGGCGTTGGAGAATGAAAGCGTTGGTTAAAAATACGCGGGCGAGTGTTGCACTAAGGAAGCAGTTCGCCAATGCGATCCAGTTCGATTTTCAGGTGAGCCGAATCATTTTTCAGGTCAGAGAGCGGCAATGCCAAGAATGCTTCAATGCGGGCGCGCAAAATACGGTACGCAGTATCGAATGCCTTGTCGATTTCCTCGTCGGTGCCCGTAGCATGGGCGGGGTCCTCAACGCCCCAATGGGTGCGAGTGACGGGCCCCAGGTACGCCGGGCAGATCTCACCCGCTGCACTGGCACAAACGGTGACGACGACATCAGGCGTATGCGGCAGGTTATCCCATGATTTGCTGAAGTAGCCATCAGTTGAAATACCTTCGCGTGCAAGCAGCGTTAACGAGCGGGGATGCACTTGGCCTGTAGGATGACTGCCGGCGCTCATGGCGCTCCAGTCAGTAGGGGCAAGGTGATTGAAAGTGGCTTCAGCCAGGATGGAGCGGCACGAATTGCCCGTGCACAGGAAGAGGACGTTCATATATGCGGTACACAAAAGAGGGGAAGGGGTTCGTGAGAAGAGGTTCGGCTCCGCGGTATGCGCTTGAGCTGAACCGGCGCGAGCACATATCGCTTATTAGGGAGTGGTGGCGCTCGTTTGCGTCGCTTCACTACCCAGTGCATCGAGCTCATGTTTGATGGCCACACGGTCTAGCGTGGTTAATGGCAAACTATTGAAAATCTTGATCCGATTGGCGATCTGGCGAAAGATCTTGTCGAAGTACGTCCGTTTTGCTTCTGCGGTTCCTTCAAAAGCTGACGGATCTTCAAAGCCCCAATGCGCGGTGATCGGTTGGCCAGGCCACAAAGGGCATTCTTCTCCGGCAGCACTATCGCAAAGGGTAATGACAAAATCCAATTGCGGCGCCGTGGACTTTGCGAACTCGTCCCAGCTTTTGCTGCGTAAGCCTTCAACGGGTAGTCGAGCGGATTGAAGGACTTCGATAGTAAGGGGGTTTACCTGAGGGCCGGGCCGGCTGCCCGCGCTGTACGCCCGAAAACGATCACGACCGAAATTATTAAGTAGTACTTCGGCCATAATGCTGCGTGCCGAATTGCCTGTGCAAAGAAACAGTGTGTTATAGACTTTATCCGACATGGTGCAGAGGTTCCTCTGTTGAGTGTCGCCGGCTCAATGGCCAGCGCATGTATGAATCGTTAAGAGTGGGTTTTCTGGGTAGCAGCACAGGCGTCGACCTTTACTGGCGAGCATGGGTTTCCGCCGCAGCAGTTATCGGTCAGATACGCCAGAAGCGAATTCATGGCTTCGTATTCCGTTGAATAAAATACAAAACGACCTTCTTGGCGCGACGACACCAGTCCTGCATTGACCATTTCTTTCAGATGAAAGGAGAGCGAGGAGGGCGCAATCCCCACCAATTCCGACAGTTGCCCTGCCGGCAGGCCGGCAGGACCGGCCTGCACCAAGTAGCGATAGGCCTCCAGGCGAGACTCATGGGCAATGGCGGCCAGCGCGCGGACTATACTTTTTGCTTTCATTGTTCAATAATACTCGAAATGTTAAATTTATGGAACCGTTATGAGCAATATCACGATCTACCACAATCCCGACTGCGGCACCTCACGTAACACGCTGGGCTTGATTCGCAATGCAGGTATAGAGCCCACTGTCATCGAATACCTGAGAACACCGCCATCCCGTGAGGCGCTTGCCGATTTAATTCAACGTGCCGGGTTAACGGTGCGACAGGCGTTACGTGAAAAAGGCACTCCGTTTATGGAGCTGGGCCTGGATAATACGGCCCTTACTGATGCGCAATTGCTCGACGCGGTGCAAGAGCATCCCATCTTAATGAACCGACCTTTCGTTGTTACGCCATTGGGGGTACGCCTGTGCCGGCCTTCGGAGATGGTTCTTGATATTCTTCCTCAGGCCCAGCAGGGGCCCTTCATCAAAGAGGATGGGGAAGTTGTCATTGATGAGCGCGGCCAACGCGTACGTTAACGACGCTTCACCTTCCTGCACCACCTAGTACTTTTTTCTATTAGTTTGAGAATGTTGATGACCAGTTATTCTTCACCCGCCGATTTGACTTTGCCCATAGCCGACGAGACCCTGTTGGATACGCCCACTCATGACAAGCTTTCCTTGTCGGGCGGGGCAACCCATCCACCACGTATTCTTCTACTCTACGGTTCGCTGCGTGAGCGCTCATACAGCCGCCTCCTCACCGAAGAAGCGGCGCGCATACTGACCCGCTTGGGTGCCGAAACCCGCATCTTCGATCCACATGGGCTGCCGATGCCCGACAGCGTCGCCGCAGATCATCCTAAAGTGGCCGAGTTGCGTGCGCTGTCAAACTGGTCCGAAGGGCAGGTGTGGTGTAGCCCAGAGCGTCACGGCACCTTAACCGGGGTGTTTAAGAGCCAAATCGATTGGCTGCCCCTGGAATTGGGAAGCGTGCGCCCGACCCAAGGCCGCACTTTGGCTGTCATGCAGGTCAGCGGCGGATCCCAGTCTTTCAACGCGGTCAACGCATTACGGGTGCTGGGTCGTTGGATGCGCATGGTGACGATTCCGAATCAGTCATCAGTGGCGAAGGCTTACCAGGAGTTCAATGAGGACGGACGGATGAACCCTTCGCCGTACTACGACCGTGTCGTGGACGTCATGGAAGAGCTGATGAAGTTTACCTTGCTGGTTAGGGACCGCAGCGATTATTTGACTGATCGGTATAGCGAACGCAAGGGCGTGGCTGCCGAGGTCGCCCACTTAGCGCAGCGCGCTATGGAGCAAGAGGCGCAGACCACGGAAAGCTGAATCAAGGGAATGTCAATTAGCTGCGGTGTGCCTTGGGTATATCAGAGTATGGCAATCAGAAGCGCTTAGCCGCTCACCCGCTCATCTTGTACGCTTTGTTTTGGTAAGCGTGCGGCCTCAATATTGTGCCGCTTCATTTTCTCCCATAAGTTTTTCCGCGAAATCTTAAGCGCGTTGGCTGTTTCGGTGATATGGCCCTGAAAACGTATCAACATTTCTTCGATATAAAGCCGTTCGCAGGCATCTTGGTAAATATTGAGCGCTGCATCTTCACCGGGAAAGGCCGTGTTCAGAGGCACGGTTCGTTGCCAATCGGAAGCGAAAATGTCGTTAGGAAGTAGAACGGCGTTCGGACTGACCAGACAGGCGTGCTCGATTCTGTTGTGCAATTCGCGGATGTTGCCCGGCCATGAATATTCTTGTAGTCGTAATTGGGTGAGCGGATGCAAAGATTTTGGGGGCTCATTCAGACGCTGGGCCATAGCGCTGATAAAGCGCTGCGCTAGCCAATAAACGTCTTCTGGACGTTCCCTAAGGGGTTTGACATGCAACGTGACAACATTTATTCGGTAGTACAAGTCTTCTCGAAATAGACGTTCCTTGACCATGCTTTCCAGATCACGGTTCGTGGCACAGACCAGATCGAATTGCGTTGCAACATCTTGCTCGCCGCCAAGACGCCGAATGCGCTTTTCTTGTATGGATCTTAGCAATGTGGCTTGTAACGGAAGGGAGAGTTCACCCACTTCATCCAGGAACAGCGTTCCACCGTTGGCCTGCTCAAGATAACCGCGCTTTTGCTTATCGGCACCCGTGAAAGCGCCACGCTCAAAGCCAAAAAACTCCGCTTCAGCTAGCGTGGGCGCAACCGCTCCACAGTTCACCGCTACAAACGGACGTTCGATGCTGGTTGAGTCGGCTTTGCGATGAATGAGCCGCGCAAGAACCTCCTTGCCAACCCCTGACTCTCCTGTAATAAGAACCGACGACGCTCGCCCGGCAATTCTAGGGACAAGCTGGGCTAATTCTTGGGCGGCAGTGGAAACCCCCAAAATATTTTCGTCTGACAGATGTGTATTAACTTCATGATTGACGGTTAGTTCTCGAATAGTTTGCACTAAGCGGGGTAGGTCGAAGGGCTTCGTTATGTAATCTCGCACACCCAGCTTGAGCATGTCTACGGCGCGCTCAACAGTGGCATATGCCGTCATGAGGATGAAGGGCGGAAGACTATGGCCGTCCTGAAGCATCTGCATATATAGCGCGTCACCATCCAAATCGGCCAGCCGCACATCGCTGAGGACCACTGCGTAGTCATTGGCAAGGATGGCGGCTCGTGCCGCATAGGCGCCAAAATGCCAGTCCACCTTGAAGCCTTCCAACTGGAAACGTTCAACGAGCGACTCGCCCATGATCGGATCATCCTCGATCAGGCAAATATGAGGACCAATCATGCTTGACCTCCCAAAGATGGTGAGTTTAAAGGAAGGGTAACCGTAAAGCGGGTGAACCCCGGCTCACTGCTTACTTCAATCGTACCGCGTAACTGCGTAATGATCTGATATGTCACCCACAAACCGAGGCCATGTGAATTACGGTTCAGTGTTGGCTCTACGGGATATGGCTCGAAGAGGTGGGGTAGAGCAGCTTCGGGAATATGCTGTCCTGAATTGGATATCTCGATAGTGAGCGATTCGGTAGTGCGCTGAACCAAACAACTCACACTGCCTTCTGGCTCGACAGCATTTTTCGCGTTAAGAAGCAGGTTAAGCGTCAGTTGCCGTACTGAGTGGGCGGGCAACTCAACAGCAAGATTGGGTTGAACATCCCATAGCAATCTGGCGTGCCGTGCATTGAGCTCCGGCTCAATGAGCGTGCGTAGATCCTCCCAGTCGGCCGGCAACATTCGCGAGGCATCGAGTCGTGCTTCCACAAGTAATGCCCCCACCGTATGACGGATCTGGCTCAATCCGCGACGCACCAGTTCAACAGTCTTGGTGGTCAGCCTATCAGGCGTTCCGTGCGTCTGAAGCGTGTCAAGCGCATTGATCATCCCGCCAAGTGGGTTATTGATTTCATGCGCAACGCCAGTGGCGACCCGGCCTACCGCCGCCAGCCGTTCAGCAGCCACCATCTCGCGCTCAAGCGCTTCTTTGGCTTCAAGCTCGTTCAACATGCCTGAAAACTGCTGGCCCAGCACGCCTATCTCATCGGTGCCTGTCGTGTCCAAGGAGTGCCGAATACTGCTCAGCGGCTCGCGGCCTACGCGTTTCATTGCTTTTGCCAGTGAAAGCAGAGGTCGGGCGACTTGATTGCCCCATGCCCATCCGATGAGCAGCAACAGAATAATCCCGGGAATACTGATCCAAAATACTCGAGTGAGCAGGCTGGAAACACGCTGTCGCCAAGCGCTTACATCGTATGAAACCAACACGTATCCGGCGATGCCTGCGTCGTCGGACCGAACGGCGGTTCCCGCAACCCCCGGGACTTGAGAAAAGTAACCCGAATATCGAAAATAAAACGACTGCGACGGATTGCGAAGTGCGGCGACTGCGTGCGTCAGCTCATCAGGTAGCGCAGCGAGCGATGTCGAGATCGGGTAGTGTTTAGGGTCGGATGCTGCGTATACGTTGAAATCTTGATCCAGAACGATGATCGCTTGCACGCCCGAGACGGGGCCTGTTGCATCGACCGGAATTCGAATGGCTTCATACGCACGCCAAAGATCATCGCGTCTAAGTGGTTCGCGCACTGATAAGGCCAGCATGCGAATAAGGGCTTGTGCCCCTTGGCGCATATCCTGGCGCATTGCCGAATATGACGTCTGTATGAAGGTCGCTGTCACCACGAGCTCTGTGGCCAGAATGGCTGCGGCCAATGCTAAGGGAGCCTTGTATCGATAGCTCATGTGGCGAAATGGACGACGCCAACTGAAGGAGCTCATTTCGCACTCATCGAGTCGGCCTCCGCGGCCAACGTACTCGCTCCAGCGGTCTGGTTTAGCTTTCTGATGCCATCATACAAAGAATCCGTGCCGTTCACGAATCGATCAAGAGCGAGTCGGCCAAGTATCATTCTCCCATCGTTGCGTTCATGCATTTGCAAAAGCGCGGCATTCAATGCGTCGAAGGTTGATGCAGGCATTTCTTTACGTGCCACCAGAGGTGGGAAGCCATATTCGGGAGATTGCCATACCTTGCGCGCGCCAGAGGCCCAGGCTGGAAACTGGGCAATAATCGTATCCCACACATAGCTGTCTACGGCACCACCATCTGCCAGCCCGGCAGCGACCGCTTGCACCACTTTGCGATGAGCAAAAGTAAAGAATGACTTGCGAAAGAAAGTTGACGGATCTTCATGGCGAGCCAATAGCTCCGTGCGGGGAATGAGAAACCCTGAATTAGATAAGGGATCGCTATAGGCGAAAACTTTATCCTCTAGTCGCGTAATGGCTTTCGTTTTTTGATCGCTATCCGGAACGATTAAGTAAGAACAATACAAGGGTGCTCCCTTGTATTGGGGTACAGCCACCAAGCGCAACTGATTTGAATTAAGCACGTAGGGATAACCGCAAATCCAGGCGGCATCAATGTGACCACGTAGCAAAAGCTCAACAATCTCTCGATAGCTTCGTCGCTGTACGAATTGCACTGCTTGGCCCAGCGTTGCTTGCAGATCAGCGCGCCAAATGTCCAATAGCTGGAGCTGATTGTCGAGAAAAACGGCCGTGGTGCCAATTCGTAGGGTGGCCTGATCAGCTTCCCGGCTCCATGCAGGAGCCACGCGTGCACCCACTGCGGCAACGCCAGCAGTAAGCAGACGACGACGGACGTTACCGTTCGGTAACGACAGGTTCTGATCGCCACTCAGAACGTTACCGTTTGGTCTCCGAAATCCCACCATTCTTGTCTTCTCCGAGCGTACCTGACGTGAGTTGATAGTTGGCACGCGTATTGCGTAATCAATATACAGGTTACCGACCACCGTTCATTGTTTCAATAGGAATTGCCCCCATGTCCGACTCTACGACTATCAATCGACGCGGTTTTCTTAAGCTCAGTGGAGGCAGCGGTGTCGCAGCGGCCGCTACCTTGGTGCCATTCACGAGTGCCAATGCTCAGACATCGCCGGCCGACCCCTCCAAAACTACGTTGGATTATCCGAGCAAAGCCGTCACGGCTGCCCAAAAGCTGACGGTTGAGGCTCCGCTCTCATTCAGTTATCCCGACGAACGCTCACCATGTACCGCGATCAAACTGGGATCCCCTGTCCCAGGAGGAGTCGGCCCTGATCGCGATATTGTCGCGTATAGCACCCTGTGCACCCATATGGGCTGCCCGACAATCTATGACAACAACACTAAAACGTTCAAGTGCCCATGTCATTTCAGCGAGTTCGACGCAGAGAAGGCAGGCCAGATGATTTGCGGACAGGCAACAGAGAATCTCCCGCGCGTTCTATTGCGGTATGACGAAGCCACTGACACCGTTTCAGCCGTTGGGGTCGATGGGCTGATCTATGGACGTCAAGCCAACATAATTTAATTCGGAGATAAATGTCATGCCAGCCAAAAAAGATCGCATCACCTTGCCGCCAGTAAACGCCCAGCGTACAAATATGACCTGTCATTTCTGTATCGTCGGCTGCGGCTATCACGTGTATAAGTGGCCCGAACAGAAAGAGGGCGGTCGAGCGCCCCAAGACAACGCCTTGGGCCTAGATTTTCGTCAGCAGCTGCCGCCATATGCCACCACGCTGACCCCAGCCATGACCAACGTCATTACCGAGCACGATGGCAGTCGCCACAACATCATGATCCTGCCGGATAAGGAGTGTGTCGTGAATGGCGGGCTAAGCTCGACCCGCGGTGGCCGGATGGCAACGTATATGTACACCCCTGAAGGCGATGGCAAGGATCGGCTCAAGCAGCCGCGTCTATATGCTGCCGATCAGTGGGTGGATACCTCTTGGGATCAAGCCATGGCGCTCTACGCCGGGTTGCTCAAAAAAACGCTGGATAAGTATGGACCGGAAGGCATTGTGTTTTCCTGTTTTGATCACGGTGGGGCTGGCGGCGGGTTTGAGAATACATGGGGTACTGGCAAGCTGATGTTCTCGGCATTGCAAACCCCCATGGTTCGCATCCACAATCGCCCCGCGTATAACTCTGAGTGTCACGCCACCCGTGACATGGGCATCGGCGAGCTAAATAATGCTTACGAAGACGCGGAGTTCGCGGACGTGCTTTGGTCCATAGGCAATAATCCTTACGAGTCGCAAACCAATTACTTCCTTCAACATTGGGTGCCAAACCTCTATGGTCAAACCAGTGGCAAGAAGAAAGAACGGTTTCCCGATGAGGAGTTGCCCCCGACACGGATCATATTTGTAGACCCCCGCGAAACGCCGTCCATCGCCATTGCGCGCCAGGTTGCAGGCAAGGAGCGTGTGCTGCATTTGGCGATTGAACCGGGCACGGACACGGCTCTGTTTAATGGCCTTTTTACCTATGTGGTGGAGCAGGGCTGGATAGACAAACCATTCATTGAACAGCATACATCTGGATTCGATTCGGCCGTACAGACCAACCGCCTATCACTTGAGGAGTGCAGCAAGATTACTGGCGTGCCCCTCGAGGATCTCAAAATGGCGGCGGAATGGTCGTATAAGCCTAAGAAGACAGGCCAGATGCCGCGCAGTATGCACGCCTATGAAAAAGGCATCATTTGGGGCAATGACAATTACGTCATTCAGTCGGCACTGCTCAGCCTGGTTATAGCGACCCATAACGTTGGCCGTCGCGGTACAGGATGCGTACGCATGGGTGGTCACCAAGAAGGCTACACTCGGCCGCCCTACCCAGGCGACACAAAGATTTATATCGACCAAGAGCTGATCCAGGGCAAAGGTCGCATGATGACCTGGTGGGGCTGCAATAACTTTCAGACCAGCAATAATGCGCAAGCGTTGCGAGAAGCGGTACTAAAGCGATCAGCCATTGTCAAAGAGGCGATGCAAAAGGCGCGAGGGGCCAGCACCGAAGAGATGGTTGATATCATTTATCAGGCAACAGAGAAGGGCGGGTTATTTGTCGCAAGCATCAATCTTTACCCGACCAAGCTTGCCGAAGCCGCCCATCTATTGCTGCCGGCAGCACATCCTGGAGAGATCAACCTGACGTCGATGAATGGAGAGCGGCGTATTCGTTTATCCGAGAAGTTTATGGATGCTCCAGGTTCTGCGATGGCCGATTGCCTCATTGCGGCAAAGATCGCCAATACAGTACGCGCACTTTACGAGAAAGAAGGCAACTCGGCGATGACCGAGCGCTTCAATGGTTTTGACTGGAAGACGGAAGAAGATGCCTTCAATGATGGATTCCGTCAAGCAGGTCAGCCAGGAGCGCCGAAGATCGATAGCCAAGGCGGCGACTCTGGCCATCTGGTTACCTATGAACGTCTGCGGGCCACCGGCAATAACGGCGTACAGCTTCCCGTCAAGTCTTATACCGATGGAAAGTTTGTAGGCACAGAGATGCTCTATACCGACTCAAAGTTCGACACAGAGGACGGGAAAGCGCATTTTCTGCCCGCACCATGGAATGGTTTGCCTGAAACCGTTGCGGCTCAAAAGAAAAAATATAAGTTCTGGCTCAACAATGGGCGAAACAATGAGATATGGCAAACCGCTTATCACGATCAATACAATAGCTTCGCCCAAGAGCGCTATCCCATGGCCTACATCGAGATTAATCCCGATGATTGCCAGGAGCTCGGTGTAGCGGCCAGCGACATCGTGGAAGTCTATAACGACTTCGGTTCCACGTATGCCATGGTGTATCCAGTCGCACAGATCAAGCGCGGCCAGACGTTCATGCTGTTCGGTTACGTAAACGGCATTCAAGGCGACGTAACCACGGATTGGACTGATCGAAACATAATCCCTTATTACAAGGGCACATGGGGCAACATTCGTAAGGCCGGCACCGTCGAAGAGTTCAAACGAACGGTCAGCTTTAAAGACCGTCGATTTGCGATGCCCAAGCCGGCATAAAAAGGAGTACTTCGATTAGTCGTATGCCGCCCTGCTTTATGAAAACTTAAAGCGGGGTTTTTTGAAAAAACGATAAAGCCAAGCATGAACGAACACTTATTGCATGACCATCGCCCAATACGTATACCGGCAGTAGTCAAAGGCGATGTGGCCCCAAGCGAGCCTATCTTACTGGACCAACATGCGAGGCCATTACGAGACCTGCGTATCTCCGTCACCGATCGATGTAATTTTCGATGTACCTACTGTATGCCACGGTCGGTGTTCGGGAAAGATTTTCAGTTTCTTCCGCGCAGTGAGCTATTGACTCACGAAGAGATCGAGCGGGCTGCCAAAGTATTCGTGAGTTTAGGAGTAGAAAAAATCCGTATCACAGGTGGCGAACCACTACTGCGCAAAGACGTGGACATGTTGGCCTCAAGGCTTGTGGCGCTCACAACAACCGAGGGGCGCCCTGTTGATATTTCATTGACCACAAATGGGGCGTTGCTAGCGCGTAAGGCACAAAGCCTTGCGAAAGCAGGTGTCAAGCGCTTGAATGTAAGTCTGGATGCGATAGATAACGCGGTATTCCAGAGAATGACGGACGCTGACTGGACCGTCGATGACGTGCTGCAGGGTATTGAGGTTGCAAGATCTGCAGGTATTGCTCCCATAAAAATCAATATGGTGGTCAAGCGCGGCGTCAACGATGACCAAGTTCTCCCCATGGCCAAGTATTTTCGTGGCACCGGCCACATCTTGCGCTTCATCGAATTTATGGACGTGGGAAATACCAATCAATGGAACAGAAGTGCGGTATATCCGTCGTCAGAGCTCATAGCTCTGTTGCATCGGTACTTTCCGTTGGAGCCCGTGTCACCTTCTGCTAAGGGAGAGGTGGCTAAGCGTTGGCGATACGTAGATGGCCAGGGGGAAATCGGAGTGATTTCTAGTGTGACCCAGCCATTCTGCGGGGATTGCACTCGAGCCCGGTTAGCATCGAACGGCAGGCTTTATCTCTGCCTATTCGGCCAGCAGAGTGTGGACTTGCGCGCCTTGTTACGTGAGTCAGACGATGATGATGCCTTACGGGAAAAAGTCGCATCCGTATGGATCCAAAGGACAGATAGGTATTCAGAAGCGCGGGGATTTAGTCCTGTTACATATTCGCCACGAGTCGAAATGAGCCATATTGGTGGATAGGTATACCCGTTTTCGGTGTCCTGGACACCGTTGCGTTCGAGCATGCGAACGACACTTTGCATGCTCGAACTAGGGGTGCGTTTCCTGAGTTTCCGGCCAGTGGTGAAAAGCGGCTATCCCTTCGAAGGCTGCCGCGCTGATGTAGCTGATGTTGAGCATACGTCGTAGCCGAACTCTGACGTATGCTCAACATTTCGTTGCTGGTGACAATATCTCGAATGTTGTCGCCTCAGCAGTCGAGCGTGCACTAATCTTTCCCCCATGTGCTTCCACAATCGATTTAACAATCGCTAAGCCAAGGCCTGCGCCTTCACCAGTACGCTGTCGCGATGCGTCAGGTCTATAAAAACGCTCAAAAATGTGTGTGATGTGTTCGGGAGGTATGACGGGACCGGGGTTCTGAACACAAAGCCTGATATTCGTAGATTCGACTTCGAAGATTGCTGTAACGGTGCCTCCTGCAGGCGTGTATCGAATCGCGTTCGATAACAGGTTGCTCAATGCCCGGCGTATCATCAGCCGATCTCCGATGATGCAACCCCGTGGCCCCACAAGCTTTAAGCCCACCTCGCGCTCTTCGGCCCAGGCGCCAAAGTAGTCGAAAAGGATCCGCATCTCGGCCTGAAGGTCGATTTCAACGAGCTCAGGCTTAAGTAAATTGTTGTCGGCCTTAGCGAGAAACAGCATATCGCTGACCATTTTGGCCATGCGTTCGTACTCTTCTAAGTTCGAGTACAGAATCTCCCGGTACTGTTCGACGCTGCGGGACTGAGAAAGTGCGACTTCAGTTTGGGTTTTCAGATTCGTGATGGGGGTTCGAAGCTCATGCGCAATGTCGCCTGAAAAATCGGAGAGACGGCGGAAGACATCCTCAAGCCGCTCAAGCATTCCGTTGAAAGACATTGCGAGCTCGACCAGTTCAGTAGGCACGGCTTGTGGTTCGAGTCGTATATGCAGCTGATCAGACCTGATTTTTCGGATTTCGCGGCTGATGCGCCGTATCGGTGCATGGCCTTGATGCACCGCGAGCCACGTCGCCAAAATCGCAATGAGACAGGCCGCAACCGTGATGATTCGAAGGTAGTCCCGAAAGCTGTCCAGGTAATGCAGATGGAAATTGATGCCCGTGGCGACTGCGATGGTTAAGGTGCGTGGTGCAGGGAAACTGTCGCTCCCGCTGCGTAGTACAGCTCCTCGAAATGTCTCGCCGTGGTCTTGCCATATGCCAACCGTGTCGATAGTGATTTTCTCTACAGGCTGAGCGATTCTAGCAAACCTGTCCAAATTTGATCCCGGCGTAGCATAGATCAGGGCACCGGAGTCCGAGGAGATACGATATTGAGCGTTATGGTGGCCGGACACGGCATTGGCAAACCGCTGATTCAATTCAGCAGATGCTATATCAGGCGGCAGCGTGGCTAGCGTGTGCTTTAAGGCCTGAACGACGGCATTCAGTTCATCAACATCTTGCTGGATAAAGTGGTTGTTGATTGACCGCTCTACGATCCAGCCGAATGTGAGTAGTACGACTGTTATGACCGCCCCAATAGAAACGGTAAGCCGTACAGCTAGAGATGCCGGACGTCTTTTCATCAACTATTCCGGAAGCGTCACGTCGAGCATGTAACCCATGCCGCGCACCGTGTGGATAAGCTTAGGATCAAAGTCGTCATCGATTTTGGCGCGTAGGCGTCGGATCGCCACATCGATGACATTGGTGTCGCTGTCAAAGTTCATGTCCCAAACCTGGGAAGCGATCAACGAGCGAGGCAGCACTTCGCCTTGCCGGCGTACCAAGAGCTCCAACAAGGCAAACTCTTTGTTCGTAAGATTAATACGCACGTTTTGGCGCTGAGCTCGGCGGCGCGGAATATCGAGAACGAGATCGGCGATCTGTAACTGATCCTGGAAAGCAGGAGTGGCGCCCCGCCTTAATAACGTACGAACGCGCGCTAGGAGCTCTGAAAAAGCGAACGGTTTTACTAAGTAATCGTCCGCGCCCAGCTCTAGCCCTTTGACCCGATCTTCCACGCTATCCCGGGCAGTCAGAAAAAGTACCGGCGTTGACGATTTCGCATCACGTAGCGCCTGGACGATACGCCAACCGTCCACATCGGGCAGCATGACGTCCAAGATAATCAAATCGTAAGAACCAGTCAGGGCCAAATGATGCCCGTCTAAGCCAGTGCGTACGAGGTCCACAACGAAGCCGGACTCAACTAGCCCTTGGCGTACATAATCACCGGTTTTGGTCTCGTCTTCGACCAGCAGCAACTTCATGGGTTCGATCCTGTAGGTCCATCGGTTATCGCGAAAGGAAGAGCGTTCTGCCGTCCATTGTCAGACTTTAGTGCGATGGCGCTGACGGCAACATGACGCCGACATTACAAAATTGTAATGCTACGGTAGAAGCCGTCATGGGCACGGCTGAGTTTGAACGAAAATGCTAGCATTTATAAGCAAATTGCTGCCGGTAAGGCATCCAAGTTGCTGCATGAGGGAAGTGGCCCGCATGACGGTGCCACATGATGATCAAACCTCAACCTTGTTGGAGATCGATATGCCTCATGAAAAGTTTCAATCCTGCATAGACGCTTGTTATGCCTGCGCGACTGAGTGCGACCACTGCGCAGCCTCATGCCTGGGGGAACAAGATGTCAAAGCCATGGCGCGGTGCATAAAGCTCGATATGGATTGCGCACAAATTTGCCGCCTGGCCGCCAGCTATATGGCCAGGGGCAGTGAATTCGCCCAAGCACTTTGCCGTCTGTGCGCGGATGTCTGCCAAGCTTGCGGTGATGAATGCGCAAAACACCAAATGGATCACTGCCAGCGCTGCGCTGAGGCTTGCCGCAGATGTGCTGAAGAGTGCAGGCGGATGGCGCAGATGGCCTTAGGGGCCTAGCAAGCAGGATCGCTGCCCTCACCAGCGGTGCGGGCCAACGAAAAAAATTGAGGCCGGGGCGCATCATTGCACCTTGGCCTTTTAAGCTTTACGCGACGGGCTGTACCCTGCCTCGCGAATGGCTTGTTCTACTACGTCCGCGTCGGGAACCCCCTCCACGCGTACGGCGCGCTCGGCCAGGTCAACCGAAATGACAGCCTCGGGTGCAACGTCTTTGACAGCGGCCGTAACGGCGCCCACGCAGTGCCCACAGGTCATGTCGTTCACTTCAAACTGAATCATTTTTTCCCTCTATTGGTAATTCATCCAACCGAATAAACTACAGGATAAACATTCCCATAGTGGCAATGTCAACGGTTATGGTGTTTTTTGCCGCCTCTTGCAAATAGAACGGACTTTGCCTCGGACAGGGTGAAGTGATGTGGTGATTTATACATATCGCAACAAATCCATTGCCTCCGTCGCGTTCTTTTTATAGATGACAAAGATGTAATGCCCGCGCAACCTTTCTGACAGCGACGGACCGTTACAGTAGGCTCGTTCCTAGACTGAATTCCAGTGGGTGCAAGCAAAAGGAGAGCCGACAATGAAATGCGATGTGAAGACGATGTTGAAAGGCGGTCTTGGGCTGGCCGCGCTGATTGCAGTGGCGTATGCGGCCCTGCCTGTCGCGCGGGAGTGGATCGCTGCGGTGAGCCCATTCTTATTCTTTCTGATTTGTCCGTTGATGATGCTTTTCATGATGAAAGGCATGCAGTCGTGCCACAGCGACAACGCTTCAAAGAACGGTGGACCCACTCAAGTACAAATACCGGAAGGGACTAATGCTGGCGGGCACTCACGTCCGCCAGCTCCAGCGAACCGCTTTGATGCTTGAGCAGACCATGAGAACCAGACTCACGCGAATAGTCATCCTAGTACTAGCGGCAATTGGGTTGGTCGCTATTTTGGCTTTCGTTTTCATGGGCATCATGATGTTCTGGATGATGAGTGGTTGAAGTGAATTTCATTCGTTTGTTGTCTGCCCTGCTCGTACTGGCACTGGCGTGGCTACCTGGAATTAGTCCGGCGAAAGTCTCGGCAGTAGCTGCTAGCCCCACGAGTATTACCGCCTCAAGCTCCGCTTCCCCGACTCAGGGGATCTTCGATTCTATTCGCGGTTGGTTTGGTGACGAGGGTGCTGACCAAGAGCTGCTGCCGCCAGACGAAGCGTTCAAAGTATCGGTAAGGGCCAGCAAGGCCGATACGCTAGTCGCTACGCTCACTGCAGCAGACGGCTATTATCTTTACCGGGACAGGATCGCGTTTGATCTTCGGGAGTCGTCCGCCGCAGCGATCAAGAACGTCGTGCTACCTGAAGGTAAGGTCAAGGATGATCCCACCTTCGGTCAGGTGCAGGTGTACTACGGGTCCGTCCAGATCCCGATTACGTTGAATCGCCCAGCCGGCTCCATTTCCGAGGCGCTGACTCTGCAAGCGTCCTATCAAGGCTGTAACGACCCCACCGGCGTCTGCTATCCACCGATAGAGAAGACGCTGTCCGTACCACTTGTGGCGGCAGCTGGCGCGAGTTCCGGTTCTGGCGATGAGAGCCCCACGCCAGCGCAAGCGCGTAGTAGCGGCGTCCAGAGGGCAGCCGACGCTCCGGTGTCGGAGACGAACCTCGTTCGAGAATTATTCGCCCAAGACAATGCGTGGGCGCTCGTTGCCGCCTTCTTTGGTTTTGGCTTGGTTCTGGCGTTTACGCCCTGCATGCTTCCCATGATTCCAATTCTATCGGGAATGATCATTGGGCAAGGGCGCTCGATAAGCCGTCGTCACGCGTTTGGCCTTTCTTTGGCCTATGTGATGGCCATGGCCATTACCTATGCGCTCGCCGGTGTGGCCGCAGGATTAGCGGGCACAATGCTCTCGGCCTACCTGCAAAACCCCTGGGTGCTGGGCAGTTTTGCCGCCGTCTTCGTGCTGCTTGCGCTTTCCATGTTCGGCTTTTATCAGCTGCAGATACCCGCTTCCATTCAGACCCGCCTAGCGGGCGCCGCAAACCGGTCTGCTGGCGGAAGGGTCTTGAGCGTATCGGTTATGGGTGTGTTGTCCGCCGTCATTGTCGGGCCATGCGTTGCGGCACCGCTGGCTGGGGCGCTGCTTTACATTGGGCAGACAGGAGATTTTGTGCTGGGCGGCTTGGCGCTTTTCTCGCTTGCCATAGGGATGGGAGTCCCGCTTCTGATTTTTGGCACCACAGCGGGCGCACTGTTGCCAAAAGCTGGTCCGTGGATGAAGTCCGTGCAGAACTTTTTTGGCGTCACGATGTTGGCTGTGGCCATCTACCTGATTTCCCCGGTCATACCTGCTGTCGTCCATATGAGCTTATGGGCGGTCTTGCTCATTATTTCCGCGATGTACCTGAGGGCATTGGATCCCCTGCCTGACGGCTCGCCTGGCTTTGTGCGTTTGGGCAAAGGGATTGGGGTCATTGCACTCGTTTCGGGCCTTGCGTTGCTCATCGGTGTGCTGTCAGGCGGCCGCGATGTCTTGCAGCCCTTGGACGGTTTAAGAGGTCCAGGCGCTGCAGCCTCGCAGAATATCGGCTCGCCGGAGATGCAGTTTAAGAAAGTTACGAGCCTTGCTGACCTCGAGTCCGAAGTCCAAGCGGCCGAAGGCCGCTACGTCATGCTCGATTTCTGGGCAGATTGGTGCATCTCATGCAAGGAAATGGAGCGTTTCACGTTTACAGACGCTCAGGTAAGAGAGCGTCTCAAAGACGTTGTGCTGCTTAAGGCCGATGTGACGGCAAACAACGCAGATCATCAGGCACTACTTAAACGTTTTGAGTTGTTCGGCCCCCCCGGCATCGTCTTTTTCGACCGACAGGGT
This sequence comes from Allopusillimonas soli, assembly GCF_004153445.1. Lineage (GTDB taxonomy): Bacteria > Pseudomonadota > Gammaproteobacteria > Burkholderiales > Burkholderiaceae_B > Allopusillimonas > Allopusillimonas soli. Next base: position 1,214,837 of record NZ_SDQC01000001.1, on the reverse strand, counting down.
ATGGAGATCGATTACCAAGTCATCGGGTTTCAGGCGCCGAAGAAATTCTTGCGTTCGTTGGGTTCCGCAATACCTCTCTAACCGCATCGCGTGCGATCCAGGCTACAGATTACAGAAAAGTAATGGAGCCGTCATTCGTGTGACAGCCGTACTTGATTAAAGTTAGGAATAGCAATTTGTCGGTTCGCCCAGAATGCGGCAGACGAAGCTCCGATCAACGATTCATTACAGGATTCTCCCCGCGTGAAACGCTCAACTACGCTAGCGGTTCCCCTCCCGGCTATACCTCGTCGCCGTTTTGTGCAAGGCCTTGTGGCCGGCGGCGTGTTGCTGGGCTTGTCGCCATTTGCCCGTGCCGCTGGAATGCAATCGGGCCGAACTAATACGGGTTCTGCGGCGGTACTGAGTGGGACCGAATTTAATCTGGAGATCGGTGAATCACCTGTGAATTTCACTGGTACGCCTCGTATGGCGACGACGGTCAATGGCTCGCTCCCGGCGCCCACGTTGCGTTGGCGCGAAGGTGATGCCGTCACTATTCGCGTCAAGAACCGCCTGAACGAAACCACCTCAATTCATTGGCATGGCATCATCCTGCCGTTTCAAATGGACGGGGTGCCCGGCATCAGCTTTGCGGGAATCCCGCCCGGCGAAACGTTCACGTATCGGTTCAAGGTGCAGCAAAGCGGCACGTATTGGTATCACTCGCACTCGGGCATGCAAGAGGCCACAGGGGTTTATGGGGCGATCATTATCGACCCGGCACAAACTGACTCCATACGGGCCGATCGCGAGTATGTCGTCCAACTCTCTGACTGGACCGACGAGGATCCGATGCGGGTTCTGGCCAAGCTTAAGATGCAGGGCGACTACTACAACTACAACCAGCCCACGGCGGTCGATTTCTTTCAAGACGCCTCCCAGATGGGCCTGAAAGCGGCTATCGACAAGCGCAAGATGTGGAACGAGATGCGCATGAGCCCCACGGATTTGGCCGATCTGTCCGCGAACGTGCTGACCTACCTGATGAATGGGACGACGCCGGCGGGCAACTGGACTGGGCTATTCCGGCCTGGAGAGCGGGTGCGGCTGCGCTTTATCAACGGCGCGGCTAATACTTTCTACGATGTACGCATTCCGGGCCTTCAGTTGACCGTCGTTCAAGCCGACGGGGTCAATGTGGAGCCCGTTACGGTGGACGAGTTCCGATTTGGGCCCGGAGAAACCTACGATGTATTGGTACAACCGAAGGACGACGCTTACACCGTTTATGCGCAAGCAATGGACCGAACAGGGTATGCGCGCGGTACGCTAGCCACGCATGCCGGTCTCGAAGCGCCAGTACCGGCGCTCGACCCCGTGGAATGGTTGACCATGGCGGACATGATGGGCGCTATGGGCGGAGGCATGGCAGGAATGAGCCATGGCGCGGCCAGCCAATCGTCCGGTGGCATGAGCCATGAAGGCATGGCCGGAATGGGCCACGGCAATATGGCTGGGATGAATCACGGCAGCATGCAAGGTATGAATCACGCAGGCATGTCAGGCATGGACCACGGCGCTATGTCTGCGGCCGGCGCCAGCACCCAAGTACGCCATGCCAGGACCGAGTATGGGCCCAGCATTGATATGCGGGTCGATATGCCGCGCACCAACTTGGACGATCCCGGCATTGGACTGCGTAATAACGGCCGGCGCGTATTGACGCTTTCGGACTTGCACACCGTGGGCGGTGCGATGGATCCGCGCGGCGCAGAACGTGAAATCGAGCTGCACCTAACCGGCAATATGGAGCGCTATACCTGGTCGTTCGATGGTGTCGAGTTCGGAAAATCAACCCCGGTTCATTTCCGTTACGGCGAACGCGTCAGGGTCATCTTGCATAACGACACCATGATGACGCACCCCATGCATTTGCACGGCATGTGGAGTGAACTGGAAACGCCGGACGGCCAATTTCAGGCTCGGCGCCACACCATTCCCGTGCAACCGGCTCAGCGTATCAGCTTTCTTGTAACTGCCGATGCGCTTGGACGCTGGGCATGGCATTGCCATCTGATGCTGCACATGGATATGGGCATGTTTCGCGAAGTGGTGGTGGCATGAAGACAACGAACAACACGCTAGGCATCCTGGTCATGAACAATCAATTGAAGAAGAAATTCCTTGCCGCAGCCATCGCTTCAGTAGGGGCGATGCCCGTGTTTGCCTATGCGCAGGCGCACTCGGGCCACGCCGGCCATACCCCATCGCCGCCCACGACAAGCGCGCCGGCGACGGCTTCAGGCATGAATCATGGCTCTATGAACATGTCCGATAAGGATCATGGCTCCATGGGTATGTCGGGTATGAATCATGGTTCGATGGACATGTCTGGTATGGACCATGGCGCGGAGAAGGCTCCAGCTCAGGAGCATGACGCCATGCAAATGCCCATGAAGCAGGCCGATCCTGGCAAAAGTGCCCCCGCCATGCCCGGAATGACGCATGGTCAGTCCAATTCTAATGCGCCAGTCTCTGCGCACAATATGGGTGCCATGGACCATGGCGGCGGCGAAATGGATCATGGCGATATGCAGATGCAGGGTGGCTCGGCCCCGCCAGATGCCCGCGATCCAGACGCCTACTCCGATGGCTACGTGCGTAATGCGGGCAAGTATGCGTTGCCGCCTTCGGATGCGCTAATGATGTCGGACATGCATGCCTTCGGTTCCGTGAGCTTCGACCGGTTGGAATACGTCAGGGCGCGCGGGGAGGAATGGGCAGCCTATGAAGGCGAGGCGTGGTACGGCAGCACCTATAACCGCGCCGTGATCAAGGCCGAAGGGGAAGTGGCCAGCGGCAAGCTGCAAGAGTCCGAGACGCAACTGCTGTGGCGCCATGCGGTCTCAACGTTCTGGGATACGGAACTGGGCGTGCGATTTGACCATGGCCAAGGTGCACCAAACCGGGAATGGTTGGCATTCGGCTTCAAAGGGCTTGCGCCTTACTGGTTCGAAGTCGATGCCACCGCCTATGTCGGCGCTAGCGGGCGAACCGCTCTGAGGCTGAAGACGGAATACGACATCTTACTGACTCAAAAGCTCTACCTTCAGCCAAGCGTAGAAGTGAATTTCCATGGCAAGGACGATGAGCGCTGGGGCATTGGCAGCGGCTTGACAGACGGCACGGCGGGCTTACGCCTTAAGTACGAAGTCACGCGTCAGTTTGTTCCCTACGTGGGCGTGGAGTGGTCCAGCAAATTCGGGAAAACAGCGGATTACGCACGCGCAGAAGGCGAATCCAAACAGGAAACCCGTTTTGTTGCCGGCTTGAGCTTTCGCTTTTGATGTTGTCTTTCACATTTTCACATGGGCGGCTTAAAACGGCTGCCTACCAAAACAATCTCTCCAAGAGACTATTCACATGAAAAAGACCCTTTCTATTCTGGCTTTGAGCGTACTTCCGACCCTCGCATTGGCTGCCGGCAACCATGGCGGGGGGCATGGCGCACCGGCGCATGGCATGCCCGGGCACGACATGTCCACCATGTCGAATGCCCCTTCGCCAACTGGCCAGCCTGGCGATCCGGCCAAAGTTACTCGCACGATTGAACTGACGATGGCCGACACCATGCGATTTACACCGGGTGACATCCAGGTCCGCGCCGGCGAGACCATTCGTTTCTTTATCAAGAACACGGGCAAAATCCCCCATGAAATGGTGATCGGATCTCTCGCCGATTTGAAGGCCCATGCGGCCGAGATGCAGAAGATGCCGGGGATGCAGCATTCGGAACCGAATATGATTACATTGGGCCCGGGTAAGATCGGCGGCTTGGTGTGGCAGTTCGACCAGGCGGGCACTGTCGATTTCGCTTGCCTGATTCCGGGCCACATGGAAGCTGGGATGGTCGGCAAGGTAAAAGTCAGCTGATCTAGCGCATTCAAATGACACCGAGAAAATTGGTTTTTGGAGTGGCTGGCGTCGTCATAATCGGCGCCGCCGCCGTCCTTTACAGCACGATTCGGCCATCTGGCCCGGCATTCATCGACCCTGCGGACCAATCCCTTGTGATGCAGGGCAAGGCGATCTATGCGAACAATTGCGCAGCCTGCCATGGCGAGGCCCTGCAAGGCCAGCCGAACTGGCGTGAACGCATGTCCAATGGCAGGCTGCCTGCACCGCCGCATGACAAGAGCGGCCATACCTGGCACCATCCCGATGCGATGCTGGTCGATATGGTGAAAAACGGCCTGGTTCCAGGAAAGACCGCGCCTCGGGGTTATGTAAGCGACATGCCCGCGTATCGGGACATCCTCAGCGATCAAGAGATCATTGCCGCACTGGCTTATATCAAGAGCAATTGGCCGCCCAAGGTTCTGGAGGCACAAAAAGAAATCACTTTGCAGCGACAGAACTAAGCTGTCTGAGTGTGGTCTTTATCTCTATTCTGAAAAACTGAAATTTTACTTTTTTGCTGGAGTGGATCTTATGAAGTTATGGCTAGTAGCGGCGGCGTTGACCGCCGCATCATCCTTTGCGCATGCGGCCGGCGCGGCCATTACGGTTTACCAGGATCCCAATTGCGGCTGCTGCTCCGGCTGGGTTGATCATATGCGGGAATCCGGCTTTGATGTCACGGCTATGAAGACGGCCGACATGGCCGCGATCAAGCAGAAGCTCGGCGTACCATCAGCACTTAGCTCATGTCACACGGGGGTGATCGAGGCCACCGGCCAAATCATAGAGGGGCACGTACCGGCCAACGCGGTCAACAAGTTGCTCGCTGACTCGTCGGTAAAAGGTGTATCGGCACCCGGCATGCCGTTAAACGCGCCGGGTATGGGAAAGCTTGACGGCAATTTGGTTACTGTTGACTTTACCGGCAAGCCTTTTTCCAGGGATTAAAATGGCTGGAGAAGATTGGCGAGTGTAATGTCCACGTTAATGAGACAAAATCTTCGAAAGAAAATCCTGAGCACGTGCCGAAAGCGTCTGCGTTTGCCTAAAAAAATGGTCTGTGGAGCAATCCTCCACAATACGGCCTTGATCCATGAAAATAACGCGGTCGCTGACTTCTTTCGCAAAGCCCATTTCGTGACTGACACAGATCATGGTCATGCCTTCCCGAGCCAGTCCAACCATGACGTCGAGAACCTCGCCGACCATCTCCGGATCCAATGCGGAGGTCGGCTCGTCGAACAACATAACGATAGGGTCCATGGCCAGCGCCCGGGCAATAGCTACGCGCTGTTGTTGCCCTCCCGATAGCTGCCCTGGAAACTTATCGGCGTGGTTCCCCAAACCGACCCGGTCTAAAAGAGCCACACCTCTTACCGTTGCTTCTTCCGTGCTTCTGCCCAACACTCTTTCTTGCGCTAGCGTTAAGTTTTGCATGACCGAAATATGGGGAAACAGCTCAAAGTGCTGAAACACCATCCCGACGCGTGCCCGTAACGCCGACAGATTGGTTGAAGGGTCGTGGACGGCTTTACCGTCGATGTATATTTCGCCTTGCTGAAGGGGCTCAAGCGCATTGATCGTTTTGATCAGCGTCGATTTCCCTGAACCCGACGGCCCGCACACCACTACGACTTCACCTGTTGCCACGCTGGTACTGCATTGATCCAGTACTTTGAATTCGCCATACCATTTGGAGACGTTGTTTAGCTCTATCATGTTTCTGACCTTCTAAAGCAGTGGCTACGAAGCCACCTGTTTCTTCTTCAATATATTGACCAGCCAAACGCCAAATGAGCAGAGGGCTAAATAGGTAACAGCGACAAATAAGTACATCTCTACCAACGTGCCATCACGATGGGCAACTTTGGTAGCGGCGCCGAGAAAATCATTCAGGCTGATTACATATACAAGTGAAGTGTCTTTGAGTAGAGCAATAGTCTGGTTGATCAGCGAAGGCGTCATATTGTGGAATGCCTGCGGCAGAACGACATGCCGGAGTGCTTGCCAACGAGTCAGCCCCAAGGCTATTGCGGCCTGCATCTGCCCTTTGCGCACACTGTTGATGCCGGCACGAACAATTTCGCAATAATAGGCTGCTTCGGCTAAAACGAATGCAGACAGCGCTGCGTAGATTGGTCCGACGCCAGCATAGGGATTTCCTGTGACTGCCCGTAAAACAAACGGCACCAGAAAGAAGAACCAAAAAATGGTGAGAATAAGCGGAATCGCACGAAATAGATTGACATAGAACGCTGCCGCCAGAGAGACCCACCGTGGGCCGAACAAGCGGGCGAGTGCCAAAACGACCCCTAGCGCGATGCCGAGCGTCATACCCACGCTTACGAGAAGGGCAGTCGTTGCCATGCCGTCGAGTATGAACGGCCATCCTCTTACGAGCGTCCCCCAATCGAAAGAATAGTCCATTTGGTTAGGCTCCCCAATAGCCAGGAATACGCGTGGCCTTCTCGATACGTCGCATAAACCAGATGACTGAAAGGGTGACGAGTGTATATATGACGGTTGCGGCAATATATGCTTCAAACGGCTGGGAGCTGAAATCCCCGATCTGGCGTGTTTGGCCAGTGAGCTCCATGAAACCTATAGTCAGCGCGACTGAGGAGTTTTTGAACACATTCAGGAAGTCAGAGGTAAGGGGCGGCATAATGATGCGAAATGCCTGAGGCAGGATGACATGACGATACGAACCAGGCTCTGTAAGCCCAAGAGCTGAAGCTGCTTGCTTCTGGCCGATGCTTACCGCTTGTATTCCTGAGCGGATGACTTCCGCTGCTTTGGCTGCCGTGTATAACGAGAGGGCGATAAGAACGGTCAGGAACTGCCCTAATGTGGGATCCATCCGTTTGATCGCGGTGCCCCATTCGCTCGGTAGCAATTCCGGGACAACGTAGAACCAAAGGAACACTTGGACCAGTAGAGGGGTGTTGCGAAAGCAATGCACGAATACTGCCGCAGGCAAGCTCAGCCAGCGAACAGGTAGTGTGCGTGCAATACCCAAAGCAGTACCCAGACTTAATGCCAGCACCCATGAGAGCAGCGACAAAAAGACAGTGCGGCTCAGCCCCTGTAAGATCAATTCCCAGTAATATCCTTCACCGGTAAGTGAAGGCTTGAAATAGATCAAAAAATCCCATGAGTACTGCATTGCTTTACAACACCTTGTCGTTCGGATTGGCGAACAGGTCCTGTATTACAGGCGACATGGGTGCGTTAATGTTGAACCCACCACGCACTTTAATCGGGCTAGTGAAGTATTTGCCATAAAGCTTAGCCATCTCACCGGAATTCATCATGCCGGTAATCACGTTATCGACCAATTCTTTAAACTCAGTGTCGTCCTTACGAAGCATGCAACCGTAGGCTTCAGGTTGCAATACCTCTCCGACTACTTTCCATTTTTTAGGGTCGGGCGATCGAGCGATTAGACTGTACAGAACCATGTCGTCCATCATGGCTGCATCGGCCCTGCCCGTATCCACAGTCATAAAGGTGTTGTCGATATCTTTACTAAGTATGATGTTCACCCGCAATTTTTTTTCGTCATTTACTTTACGCAGCAAGCGCTCTGCGGTTGTTCCTGCGCTGACGACGACGTTTTTACCCGCCAAGTCTTCCCAGTTCTTGATGGGTGAGTTGGCCAGCGTCAGCATGCGGGTGCCTACGATGAAGAAAGAAGTTGAGAAACTTACTTGGTTCTCACGCTCCCGATTGTGTGTAGTAGAGCTGCACTCCAGATCCACTGTTTGATTGGCCACAAGTGGAATACGCGTTTGAGGCGTGACTTCCATTGGACGTACTTGAATGTCATCGCGCGCCACGGTTTCTTTCACTTTGTCGGCCACACGCTGTGTGATTTCCCAAGCAAATCCGCTTTGTTGGTTGTTATCATCCAGGTAGTTGAAAGGGATCGATGCAGCGCGCGTACCTACTGTAAACGTTCCCGTCTGTTCAACTTTTTTCAGTGTCGTGGCCCTGTCCTGGGCCTGGATGGGGGCAGCCGCTGATAATGCAATGGTTGCTGCGGAAATAAAGATCCATAGGCGTTTCATTCTCTTGTCTCCTTAGAGTTGGAAGGGCGACCGCAGCTCTGTGTATGCGATCATTCAAAACTATTTAGCGCCGCTCTTTGCGCTATCGATACAAACCGATTCGAACGTTTCCAGCGATTGGTTTAGCTCGGTAGCAAGGACGCTGTAGTCTTCCAGGCCAATGGCAAGACGAATAATAGGTGCCTGGATACTGGGAAAGAGGCGGCTGGTCTGCTGTTGTGCGTGATAAAAGGCTGCGAGGCTGTGAAGCCCGCCGTAGCTTGCGCCAATGGCAATGTGACGAAACGAGCCGAACATGGCGCGGAAAGCGTCCAGAGGCGCATCCTGTAGCACTAAGGAAAAAAGGCTGCCGCTACCGCTAAACTGATCTTGCCATAAGCTATGTGTTTTGAAGGTGCTTAGTGCGGGATGGAGCACTTCTCGAACCATGGGATGCCGCTGCAAATGCTCTGCAAGACGTAATGCCTTGACGGATTGGGCCTCAAGCCGCAAAGTCATGGTATCTAGCCCGCGTTGGACAAGAAAGCAATCTTCAGCGCTGACCGCTTGCCCCATGGTTGCCTGCAAAGCACGCAGTGCGGTGTGTAGTGCAATATCGTTTGTGCTAACGGAACCCATAAGCAAGTCGGAGTGACCACCCATGTGCTTGGAGCAGGCCTGGATACATAGATCCACGCCAAGCGATAGCGGCGAAAAATACAAAGAGCTAGCCCAACTGTTGTCGATTGCGGTCCTGATTCCGTGCGAGCGAGCCTGTGAAACAATGGCGGGCACGTCCTGTACCTCCATCGTGACAGTACCCGGTGACTCCAACCATATCAGCTGGGTATTAGATCGGATGAGGTCTGCGATCCCCGACCCTATACACGGATCGTAGCGCTCCACCTCCACGCCCATGTGTGTAAGGTGCGTCGCGAAATCGTGTGCTGGGCCGTAGGCGGAATCCGTAATAAGAAGATGATCCCCGGCTTTCAACATGGTGAGCATGACAAGGCTTATCGCAGCCTGTCCTGAAGGCAGCACCACGCAATGGCTTGCCTTGTCCAATGCAGCGATGCGCGCCTCCAGCTCACGGTGGGTCGGCGTGCCGGTAGTTCCATAGGTATAGCCATCCGGTAATCGCGATTTACGAGCCACGAATTCATCCAGGCTTGAGAAGGTAATCGTTGACGCCCTCCAGACAGCGGGCGACAGGCTTGAGAAGCCGGTGAGATATTTGCTTTGAACGGCTAGATGAGCGGCTGTAGCGTTTTTCATAAATCGAAGTATAGTTTTATAGCTATAAGAAATAACTTCCATTATGTTATTGGTCTAGAAGCAGGGGTTATATATGTTGCTAAGAGAGATTGAGGTTTTTCGTACGGTCATGACTTCGGGTACGGCAAGCAAGGCGGCCAAGCTGATGGGCGTGTCGCAGCCTGCAATTAGTCAGGCATTGGGGCGGTTAGAACAACATGCCGGAATTGCTCTCTTTCTCAGGGTTCGGGGCAGGCTACAGCCCACGCCGGCGGCTCAGGCCTTGTTAATTGAGGTGGATCGATGCTTTGTTGGATTAGATGTGATTGAGCACCGTTTACGTAGCTTGCGTCAGTTCACTGGAGGCCGCCTAAACGTCGCCAGCTTGCCTGCTTTGGGCGTAGGTTTTCTACCGCGCGTCTTGCGTAATATGAAATTGCTGGCGGAGCAGCGTACGGTGTCTTTGCAAATCATGAGCTCCCGCGAGGTTCGCGAGCGACTCTTGTCGGGGCAGTGTGATCTAGGGCTTATGGCGGACGAAGTGTCGACCATTGGTTTGGAACACTCGATTTTCAGTCGCTTGGATGGGGTTATCGCCATACCCGCTTCTCATTCGCTGTCATGCAAACCGGTGATCAAGCCCCAGGATCTGAACGGCCAAGCCTTTATTGCACTCAATCCCGAGGACACTTCGCGTCGTCAGCTGCAGAGTGTGCTGGATAAACACTCTGTCGTGCCGTCCGTAGTGATCGAAACTCCTTACTCGGTCAGCGTATGCGAACTTGTGCAGCAGGGCGTGGGTCTTGGCTTGGTAAGTCCGGTGACGGCTTTGGATTACGCTCAGCGTGGCATTGTGCTCCGCCCCTTTTCCGAACAGGTGGTATTCACCGGCATTCTAGCCTTTCCAGCGGGAACGCAACTCACAGCGTTCATGCAGACGTTCATCTCTGCAATGCGTACGCAGCTTGCAACGGATATGAGCCAACTGACTGCACTGATGTCTTGACCGAGCGAATAGCTCAATTGGTGCTTCGCTGACCGGCGGCACGTTACCCTCCCTAGTCATACCGACTTGCGCAGTCTAAGGGCATTGAACACGACCGATGCTGAACTCAGGCTCATCGCCAGTGCAGCGAACATGGGTGAAAGCAGCAGGCCCACAAATGGGTACAAGACCCCGGCAGCCAGTGGTACGCCAAGCGCGTTATAAACGAATGCAAAGCCCAGGTTCTGCTTCATATTGGTGATTGTTGCGTCCGACAGGTGGCGTGCAATCGAGATCCCGCGCAAGTCCCCTTTGACCAGGGTGACCTGTGCGCTGTTCATCGCCACGTCGGTTCCGGTGCCCATCGCAATGCCCACATTCGCCTTGGCCAGGGCAGGGGCGTCATTAATGCCGTCGCCGGCCATCGCGACAATTCGGCCTTCGGCTTGAAGTTTGCTGACCAAATCCAGCTTGTCGGCCGGCTTCACTTCACCGTGAACCTCGTCAATGCCTAGTTGTTCCGCCACGGCTTTAGCCGTTGAAACGCCGTCGCCCGTTGCCATGATGACGCGGATGCCAGCCGCCTTGAGATCCTTTACGGCTTCCGGTGTGCTTTTCTTGATTGGATCAGAGACAGCCAGCAAGCCCATTAATTGACCGTCTGTTGCTAGGTACATGACACTCGCACCCTTGGCGCGCAACGATTCAGCGCTACTGGTCATGATCGAGACATCAACGTTTTCTTGATCCATCAAGGCAGTATTGCCCAAAGCAAGGTGTTTGCCCTCGACCTGGCCACGTACCCCGATACCGCTACCTGATTCGAAGTCGTTTACAGCGCTTAGGTTTAAACCGCGCTCCCGCGCTGCTTTGACAATAGCATCGGCCAAGGGGTGTTCGCTGCCCTGATCAAGGCTTGCCGCCAAACGAAGCACCTCGTCGGCCTCCGTGTCACCTGCGGGAATGGCCTGCTCGAACGCGGGCCGGCCTTCGGTTAATGTGCCGGTCTTATCAACAATGAGGGTATCGACTTTGCGAAAGTTCTCGATAGCTGCCGCATCGCGAAAAAGCACCCCCTGGGTGGCGCCACGACCGGTGGCCACCATGATGGACATGGGCGTGGCCAAGCCCAGGGCACATGGGCAGGCTATGATCAGCACGGCCACAGCGTTGATCAAGCCGTACACCCAGCTCGGTTGAGGGCCAAAGATGCCCCAAACGAATAAGGTGACGATAGCAATGACGACAACCGCCATCACAAAATAACCCGCGACCTGATCCGCCATGCGTTGCATGGGTGCGCGAGAACGCTGCGCTTGCGCGACGAGCTGTACGATCTGCGAGAGTACCGTGGCCGAGCCGACCTTTTCAGCTCTAATTACTAGCGAGCCGGAAGTGTTCATTGTCGCACCGATCACTTTATCGCCAGGGCGCTTACTTACTGGCAACGGTTCGCCCGTGAGCATGGATTCATCCAGTGAACTGGCGCCGTCTTCTACCAGGCCATCTACGGGAACCTTTTCCCCAGGGCGCACACGCAAGCGATCGCCTTCATGAACATGCGTCAGGGGTACATCTTCCTCTGATCCATCCGCGTTGATACGACGGGCTGTTTTAGGTGCCAGCCCCAGCAGTGATTTGATGGCAGCCGACGTCTGTGAACGTGCTCGAAGTTCGAGCATTTGGCCAAACAGCGTCAACGAGATAATGACCACCGCCGCTTCAAAGTAAACGGCGATACGGCCCATGGACATGAACGTTTCGGGAAAAACTCCTGGGGTGACTGTCGCGACAACGCTATAGATGAATGCAGCCGCTGTACCCAGACCAATAAGTGTCCACATATTGGGGCTGCGATTGATCACCGACTGCCACCCGCGCACGAAGAACGGCTGCCCCGCCCACAGCACCACTGGTATCGATAGCACCAGTTCAATCCAGGTTTGGGCGGTCATGCTGAACCAGCCCAATTGGTGGCCGAACATGGCCAACACGGTGACAATAATGGTGAATGGCAAGGTCCACCAGAATCGGCGCGTGAAATCCTTCAATTCTGGATTGTCATCGTCGAGACTGGGCATCAGCGGCTCAAGCGCCATGCCGCACTTCGGGCAGCTTCCTGGATGATCCTGTCGAATCTCAGGGTGCATTGGACAGGTATAGATGGTGCCTGCAGCTGCTTGATCGAAAGCTGGTTCGTTTACATTCTTTGGCGCAAGGAACTTCTCAGGATCGCGTTTGAACGTTTCCAAGCACTTTGCGCTGCAAAAAAAGAATGACTTCCCTTGACGCTCAACGTGATGTGGGGAGTCTTTGGTTACCCGCATACCGCACACGGGATCGGTCAGTTGGAAGCCTGAGGGCTGCTTCATGTTGCGATCATGAGTGTGTCTAGAACTGTTCTGCGCCATGGCGATAAAAACCTTTTAAGGGTCTGGGCACAAGGTCATTGCACACGGCATGCACGGCTAAATGCTCTTAGCGTCCCAGGGACATTTGGGCCAAATCTCATCATGCCACATATGCACACGTTTCAAGTCGTTAATTCAGGGCCCGCCACATTACATTTTTGTCATGTATCCGGACCCGTAATGTTTATGCACTGGAGTGGAGGTTTGTGTTCGTGCTAGCGGACCTAGCCAAAAGCACGTCAAATTAGATCGACCATGGGCCGATGATGGCGCTCGCCGCGCGGCCAGCATCCGCAATCAGTGCATATCGGGCCGTCAGTTCCCGTTGCCCTAAGTGCGCCGCCCAAAACGCCGACTGTACCGCCATCCGTGTCCGCTGCCCTGGCTTTCGCGGCATAAACGGCGTCCTCCCCGCTAGGCGGGCCCCCTCCATATATTCCACGGTCCTGTTCATCAGCCCCGGCCAGCAGTTCAGCACGGCAAGGCGACGAACTCACGGCAACGGCGGCAACACCGCAGGAACCGTATTACTGCGAACGCCGAAAACCTACGACCAGGCTCGGAATCTTCGGCCCCGGTCAGCAGGAAAACCAACCGGCTTTTGAAGGGATAGGACTATGGAACACGTTAACCACAATGCAGCTTTGGGCTATGACAATATGAATGCAGGGCAGACGCTGTATGTGCGCAGCCCATCGGGTCGGTATCATGCCGCGACTGATTCGCACGTATTGGCTGCTGCGCGGATCGCCGCCGAAAGCTTGATCGGTGATCGGGCTGACATGGGGAACCCGAACGCCGTCAAACGGTATTTTCAGGCCAAACTGTCGGGCATGGGGCATGAGGTTGCCGCTGTGCTGTATTTGAATAGCCAGTTTAAGGTGATCCGTTACATGGAAATGAGCCACGGCACGCTGACGCAGGCCAGCGTATATCCCCGCGAAATCGTTAAAACGGCGCTACGCTTGGATGCGGCAGCAATCATCATGTCGCATAACCATCCCAGCGGTATACCTGAGCCCAGCGAGGCCGATCTGGCATTGACGCGGCATTTAAAACATGCTTTGGCGCTGGTTGATGTTCGTTTGCTGGATCACATCATCGTGACCGGGCAGAACACGACTTCGTTAGCGGAACGAGGTCAGGTGTAAACCTGGAGCAGGGCGGGTGTGAGCCCGCCTGTACAGGTAGACGCCGCGTGCTGCGGCGCAGATTGGACTTGTGCTGTCGCCCAAGGAGTTTTCCTCTTTCTTCCTTCTCAACAAAAGCAGCCCATCCCGGTGTACCGGGATGGGCGTAGCGGCTTGCTGGCGCAAGCTGGATACAGCTGCGTAACTGCTTTCTATTTAGATCACCGCCTCGGTGATGGTGGCGCTCGCCGCGCGGGCTGCTGCCGGGTTGTGCATTGTGACACCGCAAGCCTGGTCCTGAGGGTTCCATCGCCCTAAAACGCCGACTGTATCACTACGTTCCGGCGCTTCAAGGGGGTGTTCATAAAACCCGCTACGCAACTTTTACAAATCTTCCCCCTTTCCACTAGTCATTGTGTGATTCAGCACGGCAAGGGCGATGGAACTCACAGGACTGGCGGCAAAACGCGATGGGGCCAGCACACAACCCGGCAGCAAAAACCTACAAACGGGCTCAAGAATCTTCAGGCCCGGTCAGCAATGAAATCACTACCGCGCCACCGCGCATTTTTTGAAGGAAAGCGACATGAACCACTACGAAGCAAAGCAGGCAGAACGTAAAGCCAGACTGCAAGCCCAGGCGATGCAGACCAAGGCGCAGGCCAAAACAACATACGACAGGGCGCGACAGATGGGTGAAGCGATTCCGTTCGGTCAGCCGATTCTGGTTGGTCACTACAGCGAAGGGCGAGATCGTAACTACAGGCAGCGGATTCATAACACATATGGCAAAGCCTTTGATTTGGAAAAAAGGGCTGACCACTATGCACAGGAGGCAGCAGCCGTAGGCTATGGCGGCATATCGAGCGATGACCCGGACGCCATAAAGAAGCTCATGCACCAAGTGGAACAACTGACAGCGAACCAGGAGCGGATGAAGAAAAGTAATCAGGTGATCCGTAAATACAAGGACAACCCAGAGGGCCAGCATAACGCTTTGCTTGTGCTTGGATATTCGAAAGATAGCGCCCAGAAACTGCTTACGCCGGACTTTGCCGGGCGTGTCGGCTTCCCGTCTTATGCCTTGACTAACAACAACGCGAACATTCGCCGTATCCAGCAGCGGATCAAACAACTACAAGCCAATCAGGAACGCGAGACGGTCAGCGTGCAAGGTGCGGGGTATGAGTATGCCGAAGACGTAGAAGAAAACCGCGCCATGTTCATTTTCGAGGTGAAACCCGCGAAAGCCACTCGCGACATGCTTAAGCGCCATGGATTCCGATGGAGTCCGACCCGTGGCGCTTGGGTTCGCCAATTGAATAACGCCGCCGTTTGGCAGGCTAAAGCGGCCATGCGGATTCTGGACGAGCAGGCCGACCAATAAATAAATGCCCCAAAACGGCTGCAACCGCTTTGGGGCTAACACCACTACTGACCACATGAAAAGGAGCGATAGCGATGAATCTTGATCTTACCAAACTTGCCCACGAGGTGTGCCGATGCCACGAACAGGGTAAGTCCTGGCGCTTGCCCCCAATGACGGTGCGCGAACTGGGCATTCTCGCCCACTTACTGGATGGGGCTTTCATCCAAGCGTCCGCCTCGACACTGCTGCATTAATCCCATTATCCGATAGAAAGGAGCAATTATCATGACGAATACCATAATCGATTTGAACCCAACCAAGCTCACCGTTTCCTTACGCTATCAGGCGCGCAAAACACCCGGGCAGAAACCATTGCCAGAGTTGGCCGATTCCATTGCCGCGCAAGGGCTATTGCAAAACATTGTCGTCACCAAGGCCAAGAAACGCGGGGCGTATGAAGTCGTCGCCGGGGGCCGTCGCCTGCAAGCCATTCAGCTGCTGATGGCTGATGGCCGATGGCCCGAAGATCAGCAGGTTCCCGCCCTGTTAGTCGCGGGCGATACTGCTTTGGAAGCATCCATCACCGAAAACGTTCAGCGTGAAGCGATGCACCCGGCCGATGAGTTCGAGGCGTTCGCCGCGCTGATCGAACAAGGTCAGACTATCGAGGATGTGGCCGCGAGATTCGGCGTCAGCCCGCATGTTGTCAAGCGCCGGATGCGGCTGGCCAGCGTTGCCTCGGAGCTTATCACCGCGTATCGCGCCGGAGAAATGGCGCTGGATGCGCTGATGGCCTTCGCGGTGTCGGAAGACAGGGAGCGCCAGCGCGATGTATGGGCGGGGCTGTCTGACTGGGAACGCGCCCATCCACACGCTATACGCAATCGCATGACCGTAGACGAGTTGACCGCCAATAGTGGTATTACCCGTTACGTTGGGCTGGATGCCTACCATGCCGCCGGTGGTCGCAGCTTCCGGGATCTTTTTGCCGATGAAGAGGATGGCCGCAGTATCTATATACAGGATCGGACGCTACTCGAACAATTGGCGCTGGCCAAGCTGGACGCCGAGGCCGAAGCCATTCGAGCTGAAGGTTGGGGTTGGGTGGAGGCGACCCTTGAAGCTGACCATGAGCAATTGCGCAATTATGGGCGCTTGGCCAGGAAACCGCTACATTGCTGGATTTTCTGGCCTATCTGGTGGCTGTTAGTGTTCAAGGCGTGCAGCACCAGGAGAGCACGTCAGCAACGCCACTCGATGCGCTTGCGGCCATTGATGGTATTGACCCGACCCGCTGGTGGGAGCCTAGTGCAGAGAGCTACCTAGCGCACGTATCAAAGGATCGCATCATTGAGGTTGTGCACGAGGGTGCGGACGAAGCAGCCGCCGCGCCGCTCGCCAAGATGAAGAAAGGTGAGGCCGTGCAGGCGGCGCAGCAGGCATTGGCTGGTCGCGGATGGTTGCCCGACATACTGCGGATTCGGGTCGAATAAATCCTTACCGGGCTGGCCGGGGTATTTCCGGCCAGTCGGGACTGCGCAAGCAAGATGCGTGTCTAGTCGGCGCGTGGGGCTCCGAGGTTCTTTCCTCGCTACAGCTCTGCCCCTAGTGGGGTAAGTCAGAACGGTGCCTCATCACGGCACCGTTCTGACTTACCCATGCATGCCGTTGTAGAAGCCGACAGCCTCGGCGTATGTACTGGGCTGCATGATCGATCTGCTTTCCGAATCTGCATTTCGTGTAACGCGTATCGGTCGTATCAATCCCAAAGTTCCGTTGCAGCATGACTGCACTCCCCATCTTCGATGGGTCCCTGGTACGGGACGTTGCCAGCTCTTCGATCTGGCTGGGACTTTCAAAACCCCAAATTCGCTTTCGCTCATTTGTGGCCTTAAAAGTCCCACACAAGACGCACCCTTGGCAGGGTAGGAAAAACGATTGTTTTTCAAGGGGTTGGGAGCAAACCGTGGTCAGCCGCGCTGTAGGACATAAAGGGCGAAAAAACAGTGTAAGAGCTTGATTTATCGAACGGATATCCGGCTACAGTTGTAGCCTCGTTTCTGGTAGACGGCGCGGACACCTGCCGCCGGCAACGTACCGACTACACGCTGACTGCTTTCCATCTACACTTTGAATGCAGGGCGACAGCATGGGCGCTGCGTGATGATTACCTATGGGCGGCAGGGGCTTTACAGTGTTGTGGCATCAAGCATACGGGGAAATGTCAGAGGTGCTGATTCATATTTGAGCAGACGGGTATTGTCAGATCTGTAAGGCAGGAAACGACCCAAAGCAGTCAATCAGCGCGGGGGAAAGCGGACGTTCAACGTATAAATGACCAGCGGACCAAGCATCAGACAACGAACTCTTTTTGTAAAAAGAAACATTGGTGTCGATTGACAAAACTTTTGGGGAGGGCTCTTTCTAGCCGGTCTAAGTGACTTGCTGAGGGGAGACGATTGATTCGATAGTTTGAGTTTCTTCTTTAGTATTGGCGCGAGCAGACAGGAACTCTTCGACCGTACGTCGCAATGCTGAAATTCCCGTTGGATTTTTCTCAATCAAGAATTCAAAGATTTGTTGCTGAGTATATTCGTGCTGAATTAGATGCTTGAATAGTCTTTTCCCTGCGTTCGAGAAATCCCTCTCTTTAATGGGTTCTCCTCGGGCAGCACTCAGTTTTCTGCGCAGCTCGGTATTTTTTCTGAATAGCAAAAGGAGCCTATAGAACCACACTTGAAGGAGGTTCTTTGTTCCATTGTTTTTCTTTCGCATGAAGTCGGCTAACCGTTCGTGGTCTTTAATGAGTGTTTGGAATCTGGCTGTGTCCCAGAATTCACCTAAGAGGCATCTGGCAAGCAGCTCCTTTTCAACGCTCTCCATGGGAATGCAGTGGATGTTTTCCTTCTTTGCATGCGCTTTCCCTTTTTGGTCGCCATCCAATACAACTATGACATTTTTGTGTTCGTCTGAGAAAAATTTCTCAATCTTATTTCGCTGCATTAGATCGGCTGTATTTGTGCCTCCGCCGACGTAAATGATTTTGAATTGATAAAACGGCCTCGTGCAGTGTTGATCAATCAGATATCCAAGAAAGTCTTTGAGCACCTCGTCTTCTGTAAGGATGTATTTTTCCCATCCATTAAATCCAAACAGTGTACTTTTGATAAACCCATAGGACCTTTTTTCAATAGCGATCGATCCGTCAGCTTGCTCCTCCATGCAGAACAGATCGTCAGAAACTGTTCGCATCATGGCCAAGGAGTGGGTAGTGAAGATAAACTTCGTCTTGTAGATTTCTTTGAACTTCTTCAGCCACTCAACTAAGCGAACTTGTGCCGCAGCATCCAATGAAATGTCGATTTCATCAATAAAAACAGCCAAGTACTTTGAGCGAATGCGCCGGTATAGGCTAATAAGGAAGTATTCGCCAGAACTAAAGTAGTCTTCGCGCAGGTAGTAGTTATCCTCATAGGGAATGACATAATACGGAACGTTCTTTACTTGTATCTCTACGAGACTGTCAAACTTATTTGTGGCATAGATGGCTTTTAGGAAGTCAATGAGCTCAGTGGGTCTGGAATAGCGTTGAAGTACGACCTGGCGCCGAATGTCATTATCGATGCCACTGATTTTCTGAAAAAAGTTGAAGCGTTCTCCATAGGGGATCGGAAGCTCTACTGATAGCTTATCTTTCAGAGCCTTCGGCAGCGTATCTCGCGAGTCGAGCATTTTGAGTTTTTTGTTGTATTTGAAAACAATGCTTTGTCCACCAATTTCATAGCGAATTTCGCTGTTATCTGAAACTATCTTGGGTGCACTTGTTTTCGATAATATCTCTGCATTGATCAGGCTGGCAATTGCCTTGATGAGCATCGTCTTACCGGAGCCATTTTTTCCGGTGATGCAAACCAAGGATTGGTCGGCCAAATCGAGAGAAAATTCTATCTTCTTGATATGCTGGACATTTAGAATCGAGATATCTAATTTCATTTTTCTTTTGCGAATCCGCTATATTTGAGTATATCGATAGTCGTCGACCCAAACTTTCTGCGCAGTTTGTCTGTATAAGCCGGATCAATAGAATCCACATAATTGATATTCCCACTCAAGTACGCGATATAGTCATCTTCGGACAGTTCTTCATCAGCCCCTGAGCGTTTCTTGGTCTTATTGACCATGTCTTTAAACCGCCCACGATCATTTAAATAGAAGTGAATTAAGACTTCCAAGTCATTTTTTTTCTTCGTGTCAACACTAATTATTCCGGTAGGAAGAATCATTATTCCAAGAATCTTTACCTTGCCTCCAACTTGGAAGAATCGTGTTTTTCCATGGTGAATAAAGAATTTTTCAGAGGAAAACTGATGTAATTTTTCCTGCACTAGCATTTTTAGGCCAAGTAAACTCTCATGCTTTTGTCCGGAAATGATGATGTCATCCGCATATCTTGAGTAAATAAGCCCCTGTTGTTTGCAGATTCGCTCAATTTCGTTATCAAAATTAACTAGGACGGCGTTGCTTAATGGTGCTGATGCAGGAAGTCCAACAGGGATTGAGTCGCCAACGCAGACGAGATCAACTATTCGATCAATGTGTTCGTGAAGATCCTCAATGGGGCAGTATTCGTGGCCAGCGAGAATCGTTTTCTGCGTCAGTAATCTATCAATGGAACCGAAAAAAGCCTTAATGTCCGTTTGAAAGAAATATTTGCTTTGAGTATGCTTTTGGACCGCATTGACGGCACTAAAACCTTTTCGGTAGGAGAAGACGACCCGTTCGTTGATGGGCAGAAGCTCGAATAGAAATAAATTCAGGAACCGATGATACGTCTTGAGATTTTCTTTAGGCTTGAAAAGAGTTCTGCTTCCAGAGGTGCTGCCCCCTACTATTTCGTAATTTTGCTCAACCGGGCTATGCAAAAAGTCATGAAAGCTAAACTTGCCGTGATACATCGCGTCAAAGAGCTTTTGCAAAGGCTGTTTTGTCATAGTCGTCTTAGTATTGAGTTGGTAATGCTGGGACGTATTGCATCAATCTGCTCTGCGGTTATATAATTGAGTTATGTCAGTGACTAGGAGTAGCTCCAGTCATTTTGCTGACCTCTAGGCCGTCTAATTCTACCTAACTTGGTTGCGTGGCTTGAATTTGATTCGAGCCACGCAATAGTAGATCCAACAAACAAAATTTCAGATTGCGCCAATCTCCTATTGAGCATTTGGGCGATTTCCCCCCATCCCCATTGTAAATCTTTGTTGCTGGTTGGCAATGAGGTCGTTTCTAGCTGTTCGCAACACCTGGGCGGGGTGGGTGGACAGTCCGTTCAAGTTTGTAAGAGCGCTAAGGCTCCATGGTGGCGCTGCTCAATCATCTGGTCGATTTCAGTGGCTAATTCTTCTGCGCGGATGACGATACCGACAGCCCCCATTGCGGCATCGTATGTCGACATCACATGAGATTTCCGTGGGAGATTAAGCGAGCGGCGGAAACCGTCAAACTGACCCAGCGCAAGACTTCGCATACCGTCGCCATTCGTTTACCCCCCCACTTATGGGAGCTGGGGTATGGTACCAATACGATTCAGGAACCGCTTGGACATGGGGATGTTTCGATCACCATGATCTACTTGCATGTACTAAACCGCTGCAGAACAGGTATCGTTTCACCTATGATGCGATGAAGTAGTTTTTTTATCGAAAGTCCGCTATGGAGCATCGGCTAAATACTTCAAGTGACCGCTAATGGCCGATATCTGCCGGGCATGACAACAGATCCACTTTGACGCAGCTGCAGTTGCTTGTTAGGTTAACCAGACTGTATGTGGAATAGAGAACAAGGGGCGGCTAGTTATCCTATCTCCAGCTCTGATTCCGCCCGTGGCGTGCCGACGTCCTGGCCATGCTGAACCAGGATTGGGTCTTTGGCCGCCACCGGCTGCAGGTCATGTGCCAGCCCCTTGTACGTCAGCCGATCCACCCGCTCAGGCAGTTTTTTCGCATCGTCTGTGAATACAACGACCTCGTGTCGTTCGCGCGAGATGCTGACATAGTAGGTGTCCTGGGCGGTTGTGCGGCTGAAGCTTTCGGCGTTGTAAAGAACTCGGTCGCAGGTCAGCCCTTGGGCACTATGCGCGGTGGTAGTGTAGGCATAGTCCATGTTTAGCGGTCGATCTGTAGGCAACTGCAAGTGGCGACCGTTGGTTTCGATGGTGACGCTGGTTGCATCAATTGCCGTGACCTTCGCCGGTTGGCCGTTGACCAGGTCATTATGGGCATCGTTGCGTGTGATGCGTACATGGTCACCCACAGATAGCTCTGCCCGGCTCAGGTGGTAGACCGATAGCTTGCTCATGGTTTTCGGGATGATTTCCATGGGTTGAGGATGCGACGGGCCGGATTGGATCGGTTCGACGGTGATGCGGTCATGACGTGTACTGCCGGTCACGCGGTACTGTTCGCCACGTTTCAGGCCGCATTGGTAGTCCCGTTCAGGAACGACAATGTCGCCCACGGTGTAATACCGCGCTACGCTGCGTTCTGCACGGGTGGTGTCATGGCGAGCTAGCAGTTGGCATTGATGTCCTTTGCCTTCCAAGCCGCGCAGGGCGTGGATCCGTTCATTGATGGCTACACGCGAAGCGTTGGTGCCGGTGACCACGATGGTGCCAGCTTGGTCTGTCGCTGAGAGCCGCGTATAGGTTTGGGCGATGCCCTCATATCGGGCGGAACTGTCGCGGCTTTTGTGGCCATGCTCGTCGGCATTGAACTGATCTGGGATGGTGAGCACCTGATCCAGTAGCGGCAGGGATCGGCTGGCTTGGCCTTCTGCGGCCAACAGCACCGCCTGGCGCAGCCGTTCAGAGCGTTGGCGCTGGATGTTTGCCATCAATACGGTTTTCATGCCGTTTTCCTGCAGCATGGCAAACGCGCGGCCAGCCTCGATGGCCTTGGTTTGCGCGGTGTCGCCCAGCAGGACCACTTTGGCACCTGTTGGCTGAATGAGGGCCAGCAGCTTGTCCATCTGCCGCACGGGCACGACTCCGGCTTCGTCAATCACTACGACGGTTTTCGGCCCCAGGGTGTTGAGAAAGGGGCGTTTGTCGGAAGCTGCAAGCACTGATGCAATCGTGTTGGCCGGTATCCCATCTTTACGCAGGTTGCGAACCATTCCGCCGTAAGGGGCCAGCGCCGCCATGGTGTGCCCCTGCTGTTGCAGGATGGCTTGGGCGTTTTGCAGAGCGAAAGATTTGCCGGTGCCAGCCAGACCCTGGATACCGGCGATCTGATCGGAGCCGGTTGCGGTCAACATGACGGCCTCGCGCTGACCCGGTGTTAGGCGTGTGTCCACGCTGCTTTCGGCACTGGTGTCGGAAATTGTGGATTGCCAGGCACTGCGGCCAGCTTGTTCGGCGGCCAGTACTCTGGACTCGGCCTCAAAGGCCTTCCGGGTCGCATAGCGTGGGCTCTCCATCAACAGGCGTCCTTCGGCGATGGCCTGGTCAACCAGTTGTTGGGCTGTGCCCTGAGGCAGGCCGCGCAGGCGTATGACCTCTGTGGCCCAGCCTTCGCGCGTCATGGGAAGGGCCAGCCTGTCCTGGGTGCTGCGGTAGTGCGGTGCTTCTCGGATCAGTGCGCCGGACTCCACACGGCTCTGGATCGCCGCTTGAATGGCTGTGATGTCCGTATGGCCACCGGCATGGCGCACGGAGTTTTGCAGTAAATCCGCTAGAGGCATGACGGACTCCCTTTCAGCCAGATGTTGAATCGCCCAGTTCAGTGAGGCTTGAGCCACCAGGTCTGATGGCTGTCCTAATATCTGTGTCGGTTGGATGCCTGCTTGCTCCCTTGCCTGATCAAACTGCATCCCGATGGCGGTAGCGGCGTCACGCCATTGTCGATGCAGCTCTGTGCGGCTGAGGTCCTGAGTCTTCGCCTGGCGGTGGGCCAGGGTGATGCCTTGGCGCAGGGCGTGAGGAGCTTCTTCACGACTGGTGCCGCGTGCAGATAGTTCAGCAGTAATGCCAGCGCTGCGTTTACTGAAAAATTCAATCTGCTCGCGACTGATATGGGCCAGTTCGATATGGTTCTTTTCATGGCGAACCGCATACCCCAGCGCCCGGACATTGCGTTCCAGCTCGGCCTGGTAGATCGAATCCGTCACGCGTAGCAGCTTGAAGATCTCTTCATTGGATAAGGCCACCCAACTGCCGTCGGCCCGCTGGGTCAGGTTCATCAGTAGGGCGTGGACGTGTAAGTGTGGGTCGGGGGCAGCGCCTTCGGTAGGGCGTGCTGTTTCGTGGCGGAATTTGGCAATGATGAGATTGCCCGTGTGTTCTACCCGTGACTTGCCGTTTTCTTTGTGACGGCCCATGGTCAGATGCTGCTCGACGTAATGAAGGGCAGCCGCGACCGCTTTATCATTGGCGTGAATCAGGCGTTCGTCGCCACCGATCAATGCCTGCAGGGTGATGCTTTTGGGCGCACCGAAGGTCAGATCAAGGGCGGCACGAGCCTTCGCATCCTTGCGGATTGACCGGCCTGCTGTGATGCCACGACCAAAGTCGCCTTGAAGCATGGCTTTGAAGCGTGCCGGGTCGATTTCACCGACAGCGCCGAGACGCCGTGCACCTTCGCCCTGCCAGGTGGCGGCACCGCCGTCCCGGCTGTAGTAATCATCGGCTTGGTCAGCGTAGTAATGGGTTGCGAGGGCCGCACGGGCGCGGTAGATCTGGCTGTGCGAGATCATGGGGACTCCGGGAGATGGGATGGCGAGAGATTAGCCAGCGAGCGCTTGGGCGCGTCAATGCTAGCGTTTGAAGGGATAAGTCGTGGATTTACACACGTTTATCCACAGTTTCTGTGGATGATTGCGTGGCGGATAACGGCCCAAAACGCGCATTCCAGGTGGGTTCGAAGATCTACACTCGCCCGATATATGTTACACCTTGCAAACATTCGTCGGTTCAGCAGTTACTAATGCGACCGGAACTCGATTTCACGTACAACCCTCAAGGGAGAACCATGTCTTTATCGGATAACATCGACGCTCAGTCGGCCGGAGCGATGTTCTACCGCGCTGATCTGCATATTCATTCCTACGGCGGATCGCATGACGTGAAAGATGTCACGATGACCCCAGAAAACATTGTGGCGACCGCAGTCAACGAGAGCATCTTCCTCATCTCGATAGCGGATCACAATGACATTTCCAACGTCAAGCAGGCCATCGATATCGGGCAAAGGAGCGATGTGATTGTGATTCCTGGTGTTGAGCTTTCCACGGCTCAAGGCCACCTTCTTTGCTATCTCCCCGACTACCCTAGATTGATGAAGTTTTTCGCCGGTCTCGATATCGTAGATGTGGGCTTGCCGACATCTCGATGCCAGCAGTCAATTCTTGAGTGTTTGGCCGCAGTCAACGCTCAGGGCGGCTTCGGCATCCTTGCTCACGTCGATGTGGCTTCAGGGTTCGAACATGACAATCCCGGCGGATCGCCGCACAAGGTGGATGTCATTTGCCATCCGGCCTTGGTGGGCATCGAACTCAAGCATGCCACATCGGATATTCACTACTCGCCAGCTGACAACCAGGCCGAACGCGTTCAGATGGGGCGACAGAGAATCGAGCGCCTTGGCCTTGGTTCGAGGCAGTACCTCGCTAGGGTCATGAACTCGGACTCCCACGCTCTGACCTCGCTCGGCCGTAATGCTTCCAATGACAAGCGAGTCACCCGCTACAAAATGGACAAACCCAGCTTTGCGGCACTGAAGATTGCGCTGGAAGATGCAGACGCTCGTGTACGTATCGAGGATCTCATCCCAAAAGCAGTGCCCCATGTTGTTGGCATCGCCATGGAAGGTGGCTTCCTCGACAAACAAGTGATCCAGTTCAGTCGAAACTTGAATTGCATCATCGGCGGTCGTGGGACCGGCAAGTCAACTACTTTCGAGGGTGTGCGCTGCTTGATAGGCACCGATGAGGAGTCGGGCAAAGTTGTCGATTCGGAGGTTTGGCCAGACGTTGTCCATTTCATTTGGCAGGACAAGGCCGGGCAGCGCCATCTACTGGCGCGCCATAAGGACCAGTCACTTGAGAATCTCGACGACGTAGACGGCGGCCCTTGTTCCTTCGAGATTGACTGTTTCGGACAAGGAGACGCAGCGCGCATTAGTATCGAAGCTCAAAAGAATCCGCTGGCGCTGCTCAATTATCTCGACAAGTTTGTTGATTTCGGAACCTACTTGGAAGAAGAGGAGTCGGCGCGGGACGAACTGCTGGAGTTACAGACCGCCATCGAGAAGGCTGAGCAACAAGTCGCGCTCATCCCACAGTACCAGCGACAACTGCAAACGACGCAGAGTGCTCTTGCGGCGATGCAGAAGCCCGAGGTCAAAACGCTGATTGAGCTGCAGCGGCACCTCGCGACAGAGCGTGAGCTACGGACCCAGATTGTCGCAAAACTCAAACATCTCAAAAACAGCGCCGACATTACGACTCAGGCTAGCGCGGCTGATGAGATTACCGGGCTCGCTAATCCGAGCTCGCTGACCTTGGGTCGCAAAGAGTTTGAGGTGATCGTGACCGAGGTCAATGTATTTAAGACGCTTGTGGTCGGCGCAAAGCAGAAGATTGCTACCGGCGCATCGAATTTGGAGGCGGTTGTCGCTGGCCAGACAGCCGCGTGGAAGGCAAAAGACAGCGAAGCTCAAGGCAGGATCGACATCAAAAAGAGGGAGCTTGAGGCGCTAAGGATCACGTTCGATATGTCGTACATCACAAAACTGGCCAACGACGAGGCCAGTCACAAGGCGACGCTTAAGAACCTAGAAGCATGGAGGGCCGACTTGACGGAATCACAGCGCAAGAGGCAGGCCGCGCTGGCCCGACGTCGGAGTGCCCGTGACCGCATCGCCATGCTGCGTGGTTCCTTTGGGCGCATAGCTTCAACCACTTTGAGAGAGGCCCTGTCTGATCTTCAAGTCAGTTTGAAGTACGTGGACAACGCATACTCTCCGGAGGCATCAGAACAGATCGTTGCCGCGATGGGGTGGCGCACCAATCAGCAGGTTCGGGCAAGTTACCTTGTCGAGGACCTGACGGTTCCGAGCCTGTTAGAAGCGATCCAGAACGATGACATAGGTCCATTGACCGCCTTGATGACCAAGGATGGCACACAAGCATTCGATTCCGCGGAGGCGAGGGTCGTGCTCGAGCGCCTGTCGGCTCCTACAGTACGTTTTGGGCTCGAACGCGTTGCCCTGTACGACGTCCCAAAGCTCCAAGTCAGCAAGCAAGTCGCAGATGGCGCTGGCGGCAGGCGGACCGTCCGACGGGAGTTCTATAAGCTTTCACTGGGTCAACAGCAATCCATCCTGCTCGCACTGATGCTTTCGGCCAATAGCGACAAGCCGCTCATTATTGATCAGCCCGAAGACAATCTGGATGGCGAGTTCATCTACTCCACGCTGGTTCCCGTGCTGCGCCGCGCTAAGGAGCGGCGGCAGGTCATCATCGTCACACACAATGCCAATGTCGCTGTCCTGGGAGATGCGGAACAGATTATCGTGCTGAAGGCCAACAACGATCGCGCAGAGATTGTTTCGCGCGGATCTATCGATCGCTCTGAAACTAGGGATGCGGCATGCGCTATCCTTGAAGGAGCGAAGGAGGCATTTATGCGTCGGGCAAAGATGTACGGATTCGAGGTGTAATGGTTGCAAATAAACGGTTCAATCCGCACAACACCCAAGTTTTGGGCAGAGAGCTAATCAAAGCTATCAATGCGCTTTAGTGATGCGATCTAAGGGAGCTAGTCAATGGGCCATCTGAATATTCTATTGGTCAGATAGTGTCATCGTGGCTTCAGCTGTATTAAGCGCTTTCCTGAAATGCCGCCGTAGACACAGCGAACTCCCTAAGCGGCAAGCTCACTCTCGCAATCGGAAAATCCCCCGCCAGGGCTACATACCCGCCCAGTGCAGGCAACGACTGTATCTGCGCAGCCGTCACCACGTCTTCCGTCGTCCGATCCGTGTTGTCCGACGTATTCCGGTGATCCACACTGCGGCTGATGCTGTACTTGGGCCGTTCAACCTCATGCTTGCCCAAACTTTCACTCATGTCCTTTGCCGTTTGCGGGTCGGTGCGCGAGCCCCCCAGTACAGCCAAGTTGCGAAAACTCGCCCGAATGGTGGTGGCCATAGTGCGCCCATAGATGTGTTCCAGTTGGGATGTGCTCTGCAACCCCGCCACGATACGCAGGCCATTTTTTCGGCCCTTGGTTAGGCCGGCCTCCAGTGACGGCAGGGCTTCCAGGCTAGCCAACTCATCAATGAACAACCACCAGCGTCGGTGGGTGCTTTCCGGCATGGACAGAATCGACGTGATGAATACGTCGGCCCATGACGACACTAGCGGCTTCATGGAGCTCATCATGTCTTCGCGCCAGTTGATGTATAGGTTGCCACCGTTCGGCTTGCTCAGCCAGTCCCGGATGGAGAACCGCCCGGGTTTCATGCCGGTGTGCTCGGACAGTTTGTTCGACAGCACGAAGCGGGCGGAAGACAGCGCCTTGCTGGCTTCGCTAGAGCCAACAAAAAGGGATTCGGCCAGGGTGCCTTCCAGGAATTGCTTCAAGACCTTGGGGTCTTCGATGGTGCATAGACGAAACAAGTCCATGACGCTGGCTTCCTCGCCCTGCAACTGGTGCAGTTTCTTGGCAGTCTCGCGCAGCAGCAGGCGACCGAAGTCGTTCCATTCTTCAGCGTTCTTATCCTGGCTCATGGGAACCATAGAGTGGGCCAGCCGCTTCCAGTCGTAGTCGGCGCGAACTTCATTGAAGAATGCCCAACCCTGGCTGCGGGCATCATAGGGGTTCAGGATTACGTTGCCCGGTTGCCAGAATTTGCTGAGTAGGTCTCCATTGGGGTCAATCACGATCATCCGGTCGTTGCGCTCCGGCGTTTGGCCGGGCAAAAGGTTGTTCATGTCGTGCTGTGAACGCTTGAGTACCGAAGCGGCCATGTTGCGCAACAACACCGATTTACCGGAACCCGTAGCACCACTGATGAGCAAATGCAGGTTCTCGTTGGCGGTCGGCATGGGGATGCCTCCTACGTCGATTTGCTGCTTGCCACTTTCTTGGCACTGGCGAGCCAGGCTTTTTGCCGAGGTGGTGCGTGTGCCACGTACAAAGCGTTTGTAGGCAGCACCCTCAAACCCTTCGGTTCTAGCGGTGCGCCCGATAAGCAGGATAAGCACCAAGGCGAGGACCAGACCTATGCCCAGTGCGCCGTAGAGCACTGGGTACTGCGGCGTTAGCATCACAAAATGCCAGAACGTTTTGGCGTTCCAGTCTCGCCAGTGCATATGGCTGCCCCAGGTGGCGGCAGCCATCCACGCACCAGTCGGCAAGAGCGCCAAAGAAAAGGCGGCAATGCGACGCCGGGTAATGGGTGAAATCAAGGTGGACATAAGTGCCGGTCCTCAAGAGATCAGGATCTGACCCAGGGCCAGGCCTGCCAGCAAGCCGCCCAGAATGCCTGCTATACCGCCTACGACCAAGGCGATGATTGCCATACGTCGTGCGGATTGGTGGGCGATGCTGGTGTACTGGGCGGCATTACGAGACAACTGATTCAGCTGGTTGCTGGTGCCATCCAGCATGGTCTGGATGGCGTGTTGAGCCTGCTGATTGATGGGTTTGGCTGCCGCTTCCATCGTGGCGATCAGATGGCGGCTGAGTTGTTCAGGCAGGACTTGCTGCGCTTCGCCCATGGATTGCATCTGCTTTTGCACTGCGTCCAGGCTTTGGGTAGTGCTTTCCAGTCTGTCCACGAGGCCAGCGACTTCACCCAGTACCTCGTGGTACAGCAAATCCAGCTTGGTACGAGCGCCACTGGAATTCGAGTGTGATTCCATGGCGACCAACTCAGGAGAACAGCGCGGTGAAAGCCGCATTCATTTGTCTGTCCACCGGCTTGGCCAGGGCGCGTAGGGCGTGCCGGTTGCTTAGCTGTGAAATTCGGAAGTGGTCATCAGGTTCGGCAGCGCGAAGTAGGGCGCGGTAGTCGGTCTGATCAGCCAGCACATCGGCAATTGTGGTGCGTTGGTCGGCCAGCAGTTCGAACACTTCGTTTTCGTAAATGGCAGCCTGGGGGTTGGCCTGCACTTCGCCTGTTTTGGCAGCATAGGCCAGGATCGAGGGAAACTCGTCGTGCACGCTGCTATCGACACGGTTGAAAAGGATCCGTACCCGTTCTGGGTCAACACCCAGTTCTGCCAGGGCAGCCACCGTCTTGATGGTTTCGCGCTGGGCCTTGCCGGTATTGATCACAGGCAGGACGAAATAATTCATTTCCTCGTGTGCGCCTTCGTAGCGCATCATGTGCGTCAGAAAATCCTCGATGTTGCTGGCACCCACATCGACAATCGCATCTTCGCGGGTGAGCAGTTCGCGGAATAAGCGGCCAAAGTGTTCGCCGCGTAGCTGATCGACATTCAAGCCCAGGTCAGCGCCCGTTTCGTTGGTGGATTCCACTGCAAAAATCTGGGCACTATTCATGCGCGGTGCCAGCAGGTGAGAGGCAGCGACTGTCTTGCCAACAGAGCCGGTGTAGTTCAGGACGGCGACTTTCATGATTCATTCCTTTTGGTGGGGTTGTTGTCAGCTGATTGAGCGCGATTGGCCAGGCCTTCGCGGCGCAAGGCTTCCAGGTCTACTCGCATGTCGCGAATCTTGCGTAGATCGCCAGGTGTCTGGATGCTGCGTGGTCGGCCTTGAATGGCATCGGGTGCGGGAGGTTGTGGATGGGGGTTGCTCGCATGGGTTGACTGTCTGGGTATGTCACCGGCAGAAGCTGCTGCATTCAGGCATTTTCTGGCTGCGGATCGTTGGGCTTTGCGCCATCGGTACAGCGTGATGGCGAAGGTGCTGCGTTGTACCGTCAGGCCTGCGGAAGCCAGATCGTCCAGCACGGCGGCATGTGGAACACCAGCAGCCATTTCAACCTCGATCAGGGGAAACAGCGCTCGTAGCTGGGCTGAGAGGCTGATGCGAGGGTCCAGGGCCGCAAGGACAGTGCGGTAGCGTGTTACAGGTGCAGATTCACTCATAGGTTTCCTGAAGTTGGAGTAATCACGGTCTCGTTCAGTGCGATAGGGCTGGAAAGGCCTCGGTCTGTTTGCCTGCCAGCCAGGCGCAGCCTGCGGCCAGTGCTTCGTCGTAAGCAGATTGCTCGTCAGTGAAGCGGACTGACTTGCCTCGTGCAGAGAATTGCCCACCGCCGACCTCCTGACCGTCATCCAGCAGGCGCAGGGTGTAGCCGCCAGCGTCGGATGGGTAAGGGATGATTTCGAAGGAGTATCGAAGTCGGGTCTGAGTCGCTTCGGTGTGAAATTGCCGGGCCACTGTGCAGAGGCGAGCGGCCCAGTGCGGGCCGATGCGATCCAGGGCTTCGGCGATGCTGTAGCCGCGATCATGCAGCCAGTCGCTGCGATCCAGCACCAGAGCTGCAGTCAGGGCTTCGCCCAGACTCATGGTGCCAATACCGTAGTGAGCGGCTTGTTGAACGATGTCGAGCATGCGGGTGTCGATGGTTGCGTGCATAGGATCTCCTTTGCCTTGCGGTGTGAAGGGACGTGATGGGGATGAGAGAAGGAGGTGCCCGGAAGGGCGGGTGTGGTTTGCTGCAGACCGATGCAGCCGCTGCGCGGCTGCTCAGCGTGACAATGCAAGACAGCCTGACTTATCCACAGGCCTTGCTGGTAGTAATAAGGTAGAAATAAGGTAGAAGGCGCTGCGATGGCTGGAATGACCCTGTTCATGCGGGTTTCCAGAAATAGTGCGCGATGCTATTACGATAAAGCGCGATGCTATTACGATAATCCGCGATGTTATTACGACGAAGGCGCGATGCTATTACGATGGATAAAACGAGTTATCCACAGCCTAAAATACCGTTCGATTGCTGCTTTATTTATCGACTTAAACGTAGCCAGACTGCCTGTAGTTGGTTTTTTCTGCTGATCTCTATGCGAGGTTTGGCGATAATTTCCAACCGCTCAAGCTCCAGAAGTGAGCGTTCCAAAGAGGGTCTGAAATCTCGTACACGTCCGGTGTATTGCGCTCTTTCTTTCAGAATATCCAAGCTGTATTTTTGAATCTCATCGGCCGAGGTTCCAACAAGCCGTTGCAGGCTTTTGGACAAATCGTGCCGCATTTTCAGACGCTTTTCCCAGTCCACTAATGCATACTCGCGATTGCTGAAAATCTGTGCCCAGCGTGGGTCTATGTGTAGCGTGTAGATGCCAGTGGGTTCGTCATAATCAAAGCCTCCTATCATTGGCAGCACTCGAGTTGAAGGGTGATTGCCATAGCTGTACTTGACGGTGCCGTTCCGTTTTTTTGCTTCGATGCATATTACGAACCTGGCGAGGTCTTTCATGCCTTGGTGCAGCCATTCGTAACTGGCTCCGCTGGTATTCCTACCCATTCCGCGTAAGAAATCTGCACGATTGATGACAGGTTGATCGCCTGGCAGAGCCGTGGTTTGTAGGTATATGGCATGCATCCAGATGTCGGCGTGGTCTTCGCTCAACTGTTTGCCGGATCCTTTGAGTAGGATGTTGCTGCCCTCCAGAAATACGGTGTCGTCATGCAGTGTGCGCCAGCCCCGGCGAACCGGTGCGAAGATGGCACTACGGGCGATGTAATTCGGAATGGCGCGTGCTGTTTCATTGATACCGGGCAGTATGAATGGTGTAGGAGTTGAGGCCTGCTTTTGTGCTGCGGCGGCCAGCGCCTGGGTGGCTTTTTGCTGAGCACGTTGCATGGCTGCTGACAGGCGCAGAAGGTTCTTATCCTTGTGAAAGGGCATACGGGTGGATGAGGTCATGGGTAAAGCTCCAGGCGAGCCCATGCAAGGCCTGCCCGGAACGTGTGCAGTGCCTCACACGGGTTCAGGGGTAGGTGCGGGCAGGCAGCGATGCCAGTCCGCAAGGATGGAAATGGATGCCCGTCAGGGCGTGGGTGACTCAGGTGTTGATCTGCCGCCTGGGCTCAAACCAGAGCTCTTTCAGCCGAAACCGCTCGAAATGCAGCACGATGTCTATGGTCTGGCGCAGGAAGGCCTGAATGGTTGGCAGATCGAGATTGCCGCCCGTGGGTGATTGCTTGATGAGCATCGCCAGGCGGTCAAAGGCATCGGCGGCCCCGTTGGAGTGGGTGGTGGTGACGGATCCTGGATGGCCCGTATTCAAGGCCGCCAGGTAATCCCAGGTTTCAGGGCCGCGCAGTTCGGCAAGGAATATCCGGTCTGGCGATAAGCGCATGCAGGCGGCCAAGCTTTCGGTGGCCGAAACCCGACCGCGTGTGCCGCCATACATCAGATGAATGCGGTTTCTGTGCCGGGGCAGAATGAGCTCATGCACGTCTTCGATGGTGACCAGGCGTTCATCGACGGGAACCCGGTCGATCAGCGATCTTGCAAAGGTGGTTTTGCCCGAACCTGTCGCACCGGAAATGACCAGGTTCTTGCGGGCCTGAATGGCAGCGAGCAGGAATCCGGGAATGTCACCAGCATCCTTCAGGGCCATCAGTTCCAGATCGGCTTTCGATAGGCCGCCCGAAGTATATTGGGCGGCGGCGTCGTGGGTGGTCTCAAACGCGCCTTCCGCGTGCAGTTCCTCCAGGGAGAACGCCACTTGGGCGTGCTTGCGGATATTGATGGCCAAAGTGCCGTCAATGCAGGCCGGAGGCAGCACGATTTGGCCGCGCTCGCCATCGGGCAGGACGACAGATTGAATGGGGCTGCGTGCCATGTGGTTGTACGCGGCCAGCGCCGTGGCCAGGGCCTCCAGGTGGGGGTAGGAAAGCTTGGGGCACTCGTGAAGCTGCCAGGCACCGCGTGTGCGGGTGTACAGCTCACCGGCTCGCACGATGGCGATTTCAGTGACATTGGGATCCTCCTGATGTTTGGACAAAGGCCGCAGAAAGGTGCGAACCGCAATGGATCGATCAAAGGGGATCGCTTCAGTGGATGGGTTCAAGCTCATAGACGTGACTGAAATCCAGATCACGGGCGACCATGATGCCGATACGCTCGCCCTGGTTCTTGTAAAGGGTGGGAGGAATGTTCAGGGACTTTTCCAGAATCTTTGCAACCGCTTCTTGTCCGCCTTCGGCGGTGTTGTCAAAGCGGATGTTGTTGCTGCCCGATTGCCCTTGATTGGATGCCCAGTTACCGAAGTCGCCCACCAGAGAAAGCAGAATGGCGTTGCCAAAGCGTTCCCAGAAGTGGTTGTCGATATGTCCGCCCAATCCCGCTTCGCCCAGCGGGCCGGTGCCGGGGGAACTTAGATTCACGATGACGCCGGTAGGCGTTTCCAGTCGGTTCCAGGTCACAAAGGCCCGGGCCTGGCCCTGCTGTATGCCTCCAGACTGATAACCCGTGAATTTGGTGCCGGCATCAATGAGCTTGACCTTGCCGTTGGCGCTCATGACATCGTGCGTGGCCAGACACGTCAGAAGCCCGGACTGGGTGCTGACCAGTTTGGTCTGCAGGGTGCAGTCGATCACGGTGCCTTGCGTGAGCAGGAAGTTGCGGTCACCCAGTTGCCCGGCGACCGATGGGGCCAGCTCCAGCGGTCGCAGCTTGTCGGCCAGGGGACCCGCATCGCTATAAGGCCCTTGGGGGGCATTTGACTGGCTTGGGGTCGTGCCGCTTGCGTCTGCACCACCGGCCTGTAGTGGACTGGTCAGCCGACGCTGGGTAAGTTCATCGACGGGAGGTGGAGCTGCGGGTATGGGTGCGGGAACGCTGTAGCTGGGCGCCATCGTTGGCTCAGGATTCGGAGGCGGCGGTGCGGGAGGTGGTGTGGGGCGTTCTACCTTGGGGGCTTTGAGGCGATTGGTAATACCGCTTTGATCGGCTTCCAGACCGCTATCGGCTTTTGCTGCTGGTTCGCGGCTCCAGACCTTCATGAGCACGCCGGCAGCCACTGCCACAGCGATCAGAATGGTGAGCCACAGAAATGCGCGGGCACCGCGTGGGGCGCTGCGCCCGGTTGCCTCCAGATTCAGTGTTTCCCGCTCCAGATTAGCGTCTTTAGGGTTCCCCTCTTGCGAGGCTTGCTCTTGTGCCTGATCTTGTTCCTTTTCCGTCATGGGGAATTCCTTTCTTGCGTGGCTTCGCGTATGCGGATGGTGGGCACAGGTGCCGCAGTGGGCGATTGCGGGCTCGCACTACCCTTGATGCTGCGTCTGACTGCGGGTGATGCCGTCCCGGTATGTGCTGGTACGGGTGTGGTGCCGTAGGCGCCGTTGTGAATCGCCAGCACTTGGTCGCCCAGGCGCAGATGCCATAAGGCAGACGTGCGATGAAGCACCATCGTCCGTTCATCTGCCATGTGGTGATTGGTGATGACTTCTTGTCCGTCAGGCGTGACGCGGTACACGGTCGGGATGTCGGCTTGCGGTGCAAACTGCAGCCAAGTCTGACGACCATCGTCCCAGGCGTGTACCGGTGCGATGGCCGCATCGCCGCTGCGGGTGTAGGTCTGCCAGTTCATGTCAGCGCTGACGGCTTGTAAGGATCGCTCAATCGCAGCCTTTTGTGCGGCCTGGGTTCGTTGCCTGGCTTGAACCTCTGGATAACGGACCACGAGTTTGTACAAGGCGGCTGAATTGCGGTTGTCGCTGTACGAGAGCCTGAAGCTGTAATCGCGCCTGTCAGTAACGACGATAAGGTTGGTGTTGGCGTCTTCTGCCGTGGGTTTGAAGAACAGATGATTGTTCTTGTAGGTAAACGCATAGGCTTGGCTATCGCCAAAGACGTGGTAGACGTATTTTTCGCCGGGCTCCAGCACGATATGGGTGGCCACGCCGATCACGGCATTGAGCTGGATGACATTGGCGTCGTTGTAATTGACATAGCGTACGCGGTGGTCGAGTCGCGAGGAACGAGGGGTCTCCAGCGCCAGCGCGCTGGCAGGGATGGCCAGGCAAAGAAACAACGCCAGCGCCTGCCGACTGGGGAAATGTTTAAACATAAGAATTCCTTCAGATCCTTGTCGGTGTCAGCGCGACAGATCGGCAGCCAAGTCATAGCGCATGACCTGAAAGCCCAGCGGGTTCAGGCGGGCGACCTCTTCGGTGAGCGGCACGTCGGTGTATTGATAAGCCATGGTGGCAATCAGGTGCTGAGCCTTGGTGATGTTGCCCGTGGTGACTTCCCGCTCCGTCTTGGTAAAGCGCACGATAGCGGCCTGGTTGGCACCCAAGGTGATCGAATGAATCTGCACATCGACGGTGCCCTGGGTACCGAGGCGTGTCGTGACGGCGTCCTGCCCTTCGAATCGTTTGCCGTATTGCGTCTGGATGGGTGCAGAGGACAGCAAGGCGCACGTGTCGAATTGCTCCTGTATCGTCTGCCAGCTGTAGCCCTCGCAGTTCAGCACGTACGTGTTCAGAAAATACTTGGCGATGCGCTGGCCGTAGTCTTCGAGCGGCTGGCCCAGGCTGCTGACATGGTCGATGGAGCCGGTGGCGCTATCGACGCGGACCACATACATTTCAGGTGGCTGTTTCAAAGGGGTGAGGCCCGTAACAGCAGCGATGGAGGCCAGGGCGATCAGGCCAGCACCGAGGGCCACCTGCCAGGCGCGTTTACGGCTGCTGACGAGCTCGCCGAGGTGATCGCGCTCCAGGCCGCGCGACTGCTCCAGGTAAGCGGCAACGTCTTCGGATTTAAGTGATGCGGACACGAGTCAAACTCCTTTGAAAAGAGGCGGCGTGGCATTGACTGGCACGCGTGGCGTATCGGCCGGTTGCGGCGGCTGGGGCGCATGAAAGGCGCAACCAGTCAGCAGCCCGGCCAGCGCGAGGGCGGCAAAGAGGTTTTTCATAGAAAGGGTCCTGTCCCGCCGGATTGGCAGAAGGATTGGGGAATAGAAAGTCAGTTGATTGGCCCGGCAAGGGCCGACAGGCGGATTGCCTATTTGGCGCGCAGGCGCAGCATGCTACGCAGTCGTAGCATTGAGAATGCTCCTTTGGCCGCGGTACCCACACCGAGCTGAGCGCCAAAGCCGTTGGAGAGACCGGCTGCGAGGCCTGGGATCATGACCATGATGACAAGGCTGGCGATGCCGACAAGCAGCTGGGCACCGAAAAGCCCGATAATATCCTTGGCACCGCCATTGATCTGATCGGCAATCATACGGATGAGCTGGATGTTCATCTGCAGCAATAGTCCGAAAATCAGGCCGGCCAATAGCGCCAGAAATATGAAATTCAGTGCTTGTGAAACCCAACTATTGAAGAGTGGTTTAGTGGGTTCAAACAGAGTAGCTGCAATGAAAATGGGACCCGTGGCGACGACGAGCGCCATGCCGACCTTGCAGACCACAACTATCACCATGATGATGCTGCCTACCACGGCAGCATTGACACGTACCATCGTGGCAAGAAGGCTGACCAAGACTTCTTTGGTAGATGGTAGAAAGTTGAACCAGGCATCTTGGCCCTTGCCCATCATGGCGTTTGATGCCTTGCCGGTTTCGTTCTGCAGCTTGTCCACCTCTTGGGCCACGCTGCCGGTACTCAGGGCGATCTGCGTAACATCGTCGGGCAGCGCAATCATGGTTTCGGCGATATCGTTCTGGTACAAACCTCCAGTGCCAAAAATCATTGCGACAATGGCTACAAGAATGGCCTTGCGAAAGAACTCTGTGACGGTCATGCTGCTCTGGCCCTGCATCAGTGCAAACGCGTAAACCACAAATTGAATCGTAAGCCCTACCGTGATGACCGGCATTAGGGCTTCAAATAGCGCTTGCATTGGGCCGTTAACCGCATCGCTCAATGTATTTTCGGTTTGAGTCATCACCCATTGGGCAATGTCGCTAGGAGCTGAGGGTGGGGTTACGGAAGGAGTGAGACCAGACATGGTACCGCCTTACTCTTTGGATCCGGCATCTACGCCAGCAGTATCGTTATCCCCAAACCAGCCACCATATACCCGTTCTGCTCTGGCCTGTAACAGGTGACGCTCTGCCTCCAGTTGTTGAGAGGCTAGCTGAATGCGAGTTTGCTCGGCCAGGATATTGGTCTGCTCAATTTGGATTCGAGCCTGTAGCTCGGATATCTCTTTGGGGTTGGTCGTCTGATTGATCTTGTCTTGCAGTGCGTCTACATTGGCCAGACGCTGGGTCATGGAGTCATAGGCTCGTTGACTCATGGCCTTGGCTGTCGCTTCGATGTTCAACGCCTTCTTTGAAAGTTCTGTACGATCCGCTTCAAAATTTACCGGCGCCATCACCGAGTCGGTAACACGGCCAACGTCGCCATCCAGGCTTGAGCCGTTTGAGCGATCAAGTAGCCCTTGGGCATTCGAAGGCAGAGCTGAACGCAACTGCTCACGCATGTCAGGACTGCCGACTACATTTCCGAAACCACTGGATTGTGTGAATGCGGCGAGTTGGCTTTTGGCGGTGGCCAGCTGTTCGGTCAGATTCTTCAGTTGGTCTCTGGCAGTGAGCAATTGCTCCTGTAATTGCGCAATGGTGGCAGCATCGACCGTAGGGATGCCGCTGGCTTGGGCAGGGTTTAAGAAAACGGCGGACAGGACGATGCCCGCCGCAAATGACTTGCAGCGTGTCATGGGAAATACTCCGGAGAATGCGCCTTCAGGCGCGAAGGTCAGGGTTTGGTACTGGCCTGCTTCGCAATGGCTTGGTAATCGGCTTCGGTCGTGCGATGCGCTTTCATCTGGCCCGACACGATGAGGTCAGCGCTTTCATCGTAGGCAACGCGTTTATCACCTACAGCCAGAATGTTGTCTGAATCATCCAGCTTGCCGGGTAGCTTGTGGGTTTGGTAGCCGCCACCAAAAGGGTCCTTGGTGACGAGCGTGAAGAGGAAGCTATCGCCATTTCGGGTGATGTGGATGGCATCAGGGTCATACTTGCTATCCGACTTCCAATAACCAAGAAACTTTTCACCATCTGGTTCAGTCTTGCATCCGGCTACGATGGTCAGCAGCGCAGCGGCGCTAACAGTAGTGATGAAATGTCGTCGATTCATTGGGTTTCCTATGGTGAACGGTTGTTGGGGTGGGCCGGGCTGCGTTTGACTGCCGCCCAGGCATCGGTCACGCTGCAGACGTGCCCAGCCTTTGTAAGCCAGTCGGGCGCTTGTTTATGTTTCAGGATGTACCGACAAAGTACGCCCATGTCGTCATTCGGAGCAGGGATATGTTGGAGGCTGAATGGATTCATGAGCATAGGTCTGGCCCGTCTTGTTCGAGCTCCTGCTCCTGCCTTAGTATGGCTTGATCAAAGCGGACGCCGACCAAGTCAGCCACCCGTTGATACTCGGCGGAGCCAGGTGGGTGGCCGTTCACTTCGTGGATGTGTAGGCTGTAATATTTTTCTACACCTTGCTCAAAGTAAGCACGATCTTCGCGCGGATACGTGGAACGGAACCAGATGTTCGGGGTCATGCTGGGATCGGTGCTCGATGGTTCGGAAATTCCGTAATCCCTGCTATGGCGCACCAAGTCATCGGCATTGAAGGTGACGCGGTCGAGTTCGATATCGTGGGTACTGCCTCCACCCGCTTCCAGATCTGAAAGCGTCCAGCGTTCGCAGTGGATGGAAACGACAAAAGCATCACCTGGGGCCTCTTCGGCTTCCGGGCCGGAAAGTCCCAGGCGGGCATAGAAGTCCTGATCTTTCGTTGCTTGCAAATCGTCGCGGGCCTGTGCTTGGCGCTGGTTGTGTTCAAGCGCTGCTAGCTGCTTTTCCCGATCATGAGTGTCTGGTTTCATAGGCTACCTTCTTATGAAATGGCGGTTATCTGGCGGCTTTGTTTGACGGTGTCCAGGTACACAGGTAGCCAGGCGGCCGGATCATGCCCGGCCTGGGCCACGGCCTGTTCGGCTATCTCAGCCATGTCGGGGCTGCCAGAGAACACCAATAGTTCGTCTTCGCAGCCGGACAAGTCCAGTTGCGCGACCGTGACACTTGAACCTTGCTTGACGAGAAATTTACGGCTGGCCTCGCCCAAAGACTTCAATAACTCGAACTCAGTGGGTGACAGGCCGAAGCCCTCGATGTAGTCGCGGGCCTTGGCTCTGGGGTTAGGCAGCAGAATTAAGGTGGCTGTCTGCTGAACCAGAGAGGGGCCGACTGGGTTTTCCGTGATGGCGCCCGGCTCCTGGGTAGCGAAGGCCAGCACGCCGTTTTTCTTGCGGATGGTGCGGCTGGCATCTTGCATGTCTTCCTGAAAATGCCTGTCCTTCAACGGGTGCTGGCACTCGTCGTACAGATTGATGATGCGCCGGCCATCGTGCAGGGCATCAACGCGGTGCTTCAGATACATCGTGGCTGCGCCTCGTACTGCGTCATCATCGAGTAGTTCGGTCAGATCAAATCCGAAGATGGCGGGTTGGCCTGTGTCGGTGGCTAGACTCAGTTCATCGGCAGGGTTATCGAACACCCAGCCATATTCACCGCCCTGGCACCAAGGGGCCAGGCGAGCATGGATGGTGCTCGTGGTGTCATCCTCACTGTAAGGATTGGGCAGCAAGGTATTTAAAGTCGATAGCGTGCGAGCCTCTCGATCGATCAGCGTGGTTAGCTGCTGCACGGCCTGGGTAATATCTGCCTGCTGCCGTGTGGTGACTGCTTCGCCCCGGCGCTCGGCCAGAAATACGACCAGGCGCACCATGAAGGCGACGTTGCCTTTGGTGGGCTCCATCTGAAACGGATTCCAGCCAGTTGCCTCACCCAGGCGGATGTTGAAGTAGCGGCCCCCCAGCGCCATGATGAGCACCTGCATGCCCTGATCCTTGTCCCAGACAACACACGTTGCACCAAATTTCTGCGCCTGGGTAAGCAGCATTCCCTGCAATACAGTCTTACCCGTGCCGGTCATCCCAATGATCATGGTGTTGCCCGGACGACGCTTTCCGGTTTCGTCCAAGTCCTCAGTAGAGGCATGGAAGTTGAAGAAGAACGGGCTACCTGTCTGGGTTTTGAGCAGCGTGACCGCTGGCCCCCAGGGGTTGCCGACCGGTTTGCCGGTCAGTTGGTTATGCAGGCTGGAAAAACACAGGAAGTTGAGCGATGTGATGGGCACCGGGCGTGGCCGCCAGTGCCAATTACCGGGCAGTTGCGCCCAAAACCCGGCTTCTAGCGCCCGGTCCAGTGGCCGGAAGCCGATTGCCTCTTCGGCCAGCGCCGTGGCGGTCTGGGCCAAGGCCTGGCGCACCCCTTCAGCCGTGTCACCATAAATCAGCATCGTGGCGTGATGATCGCCCAGGCCCAGGCGAGCTGATGTCAGATCGTCCATGGCCTCAGTCAGTTGGGTGACCTGGCTGATCGAATCATCGCCCGAATCGACCAGCAGCTTGTGATGTTTCTTGACCAGCTTTTTGGCTGCCGCTCCGGTATGGCTGCCCCACGATTGAGTGAGCACGAATTCGTGCGGCAGTCCCAGCAGCCGATCCAGGTGTCCCGGTTTTGTGGCTTCCGGGTAGTCGCGTAGCTCCATCATGCCGAAGATGCGGGAGCTGGCGACGGTACGCAGTTCGCCCAATTCTCCATGGCGGCCAAAGATCGGTCTGGCGTAGGGCAGGGTGTCACGCAAGCGTTCTCGGTTGATTGGTACGGGCCGGTGCGTACCGGAAAGCAGAAATCCCAGGAACTCGGCGGCTTCGCTAAAAGCAAAGCCCTTGCGATCTACGATGCCCAGGGTTTGTGGATCGTAGCGGTACAGGCCAGCGCTCAAGGCACGTATGATGCCGTTCAGGCGTTCGATGGATTCGGCTTGCCAGTGCGCAATGCGTTGCGCGTCGGCTTTTTCCAGGCTGGCGAATGTGCCCAGTATCGGATCCTGTACCGGATGAATGAGCACTGTCAGGTATAGATCGTTGATCATCAGGCCCGAGGCGTCGAACGTGGCACGGTAGGCGGCATCGAAACTGGAAGCAAAGGGCTGGTTGAAAGCGCTGTCGGGGTATTCCGTGACGCGACGGCGCACGATGTGGGAGTACAGGCCAAGCGATCCCATGGGTAAGCCGCGTAGCACGTTATGCAGCGCTTCGATCCAATCTTTCAGCTCATCTTGTGCATAGGCATCCGGCGCACGGCCCGTTATCTTTATGACCGCCAGGTATTCATGGTTGTCGCAGGCAATGATCTGGTCGGTGACATGGTGGGAATAGGGCAGATAGCGCGAGACGCGCCGTTCGTCCACGGCCAGGGTGGTAGCAGCAGTCATGGAAACATCCTTTACTTGATGAGTGCGCGCCAGGGCCGACGCCGGTGATAGCCTTGCAGGGCGTAACTGGAGCCCTGCCAGAAGCGTTGATTGCGATTGCGCCGCCGCGTTTTCAGTTCAAGCCACAGCACGTCCAGGGCTTTATCGTCATCGCGGGTGAGAATAGCAAGCGCGGGTATGACGATGAAGAGCAAGCCCCACCAGGCTAGGCCTGCCGTCATCGCGACTATGGCTACGCAGGTAAAGGCGCCCAGTAATAGCTTGGTGGGAACGCCCATGAAGGTGGCCTTGCGGCCCAGTCCCCTAAAGACCGGATAGGTGTTGGCTGCCATGGCTTACTTCCAAAGCAACACAACCAGCTCGGCCACTGATCCGGCCAGCAGCACGCCAATGCCCCAACGGATGGCATCGTCTTTGCGCATGACCTCTGCCGAATACAGTACAAAAATGATGACGCCGATGATGATGGCTGCAATGGGCAGGATGACGTCCAGATTGTCTCTGAGAGTCTGTAATGTCGTTTGTGCTCGGGAAAGCCCGCCGATGGATTGTGCAAATGCAGCCTGATGGATACCGAGCAGTAGTGCGGCTGTAGTCGGTTTACTGATGATCGGTAGGAAGGACATAGCGTTCTTGATGCGTTTCAGTAGAGACATGTAAAGACTCCTGCCCCTGGAAGCCAAGGGGCGCAGTGGTGGTGGGTAAGAATAGGAATGAGTGTGGCTAGGTCGGCCAGGGGTGCGTCAGGCGTCGGTGTCCGAGTTGGTCTCTGGTTTGCCGTCACGCGTTTGTGAAAAACCGTCGGTTGCCGGGTTGGCGCTGAAACCGTCCGGTGCGCCTTCTGGTTGAGCCGGTGGTCCTTGATCGGGTTTCTGCGCTGGCTCTGCCGGCGTGGCCTTTGTCGCAGGCCCTGTCGTTTCGTTTTTCAACGGTGCCAGGGCCGGAACCTTGATCTTGGCTTGGGCCAGCACTTTGCCGACATAGCCATTGGTGAAACCGCGCTTGAAATTGCCGGTGTTGTAGCAGGACAGTGCGGCGCGTAAGGCATGTTGCGGGTCCGTCTGTCGGGGTAACGCTCTGGCATAGCACTCTGCCAGTACCGTCTGGGCAGCCGCCAAGTTGCGGCAGGGATCAAAGACGGTCTTGCTGTCCAGATTCAACCACGCCCAGTTGCGAACATTGATCTGCCCCAGCCCAGCGTCGAAGTCGATGCCCTGGTCAATGAGGCGATCAGCGGCTGCGGTCGCTTCGGCTAATGTTTTGGGTTGCTGCTTTAGATGCTGGCCCTTGCGGTTGACGCCGATGGCGTACTGCCGGACTCGGGATTCATGACGAATCAGTGCATGCAGGGTGACTGGGTGGATGTTGGGTGCGCAGGTGAGGGCCAAGGCTGCAAGTTCTGCGATCATGGCTGGCTCCTTCAGTGTCCACGCCGGTGCCTGGGGTCTGTCAGGGAAAAGTTCCAGCCTTGCGCCCATAACCCGCTATGGTCGGCATCCCATTTGGCTTGCGCGGCCTCGAATTCTTCGGCTTTGACCCAGTGCCCGCCCATGGTTGGCCTGCCGACGTAGCGTACAGACAGCTCATACGTCCAGGCGTGATCGTTGTAAACGACACAATAGGTGGGTAGCTGGTCGAGTGTGACTGTAGGTAGCGGATGGACTTCGTAGACGGTTTGCCCGCTGTCACCGCCGTATTCACGCTTGCGCCATTTGTACGCCGTATCGGCATAGGTTTGGTTCAAGAATTCCGCGTCGCATTTGCCAGCACCGCGTGATATGGCATCAATGCGCTCTGACATGCCTGAGTCGCCGGACGCTGGGCACTGCGATAGAAAGGAACGTCTCGCTGAGACGGTTGCTGACCAGTCCAGGCCGTGTTTGTTGTACTTCCTGATGCCGAAGTAGTGGTCCAGGGATGGACTGCACTGGCCAGGTCGCAGGCTGGATGACAGGCAAAGCGTTGCTTCGCAGGCTAGACGTGGGATGCCAGTGAGTAGGTCAGCCGTGCCGGCGGCATGAGCGACAGGAGCCAGGACGCAGGCGAGCGCCAGCGCCCCAGCCCGCAGGGCGGGAAGGGATTGCATGAAGGTGTCTCCGGGGAAGGGGTACGGCAGGTGGCCTTGGAACAGGCCGAGGACGAATCAGCGTTGACGCTGGAGATTCTGTTAAGCGAGGCCGATCTGTTCAGGCTTGGCCATAGCCCGCAGCCTGTACGGCTATAGTCTTAGGCATGAGTCAGCATCAGATGGCCGACTGTCTCCGGTGTTTTACGCAGGCGAATTTCTATGTCATAGCCCAGGCGGTTCAGGCAGTCCATCAGCTTGCGCTCGGATAGATTTGAGAACTCACCGCGCAGCAGACTCGATACTTTGGGTTGTGTCAGACCCATGCGCTGTGCCGCTTCGACTTGGGTAAGTCCACGCTCCCGAATGGCTTTGGCGATTTCGGTAGTCAGCCCCGATTTGATCTGTAGCTTCTCGGCATCGGGTAGGCCGAGGTCTGCGAATACATTGCCCGAGCTGGCCTCGATTTCAACTCCTGCAACAATGCGTTTAGTCATTTTTTCAACTCCTGAGCAACGATGGCGGCGGCTTTTAGGCGCTGGCGAATGATGTCCATATCTGGCTTGGGCGTTTCAATACCGCGCTTGCTCTTCTTTTGAAAGACATGCAGCACAAAGACGGCCTCAGAGAACCGCACGGTGTAGACGGTTCGGTATGTGCTGCCGGAGTCGTCTTCGATGATCTCCAGTACACCTGCGCTGCCGAAGCCACTCAGCACCTTTACTGCTTCGTGCTGTTCACCTCGTTGGGCGGTATCAAGAACATGGCCAAGGAATTTCCGTACTGGCACAGGTAACGCCAGCAGATCTTTCTTGCTGCTACCAAGCCAAAAAAGCGGTTTTATAGGGGCAGGCTTCACGTTAATATACCATTTCAGGGATATTCTGACTACGTCCAGTAAGAATCAGCGTTGATGCTGCAGTGTTTGTTGCGCGGTGGCAATGTGTTCAGGCTTGGCCATGGCGCGCAGCAGATGGGCGGTTTCGATGGCGGCCAGACGGGTATCGCGCAGATGACCCAGGTCTGCCACGATCTGACGCAACAGCGTCAATTCTTCCTGCAGCATGTCATCGGCGGACAGTCGGCGCCTCATGTAATCCGAGAGGGACAGCCCTGAGAGAGCTGCCGCCTCGCCCAGACGAGCGGCATGGGA
Organism: Allopusillimonas soli; assembly: GCF_004153445.1. Lineage (GTDB taxonomy): Bacteria > Pseudomonadota > Gammaproteobacteria > Burkholderiales > Burkholderiaceae_B > Allopusillimonas > Allopusillimonas soli. The sequence goes on along the minus strand of NZ_SDQC01000001.1, from coordinate 1,170,195 downwards.
GGGAGTCACTCGGATGCGGATGACTTCAGAAAGGGACTCATTCATGGGTAGGTTCCTTGGGAGATACAGTCAGTCGTCACTTGAGCATTGCCACCAGATAGCAATGCCCTAAGTTTCGTCATGTCCCGACCCGTAGCGCAGGCCGTGGCCGATGACGGATGAATTGCAGTATGTTGTCCTCGGGCATAGGCATCTGCCCAACTTCCAGTTCATCCAGAAAGTCGGCCCATTGCTGCACCATCGTTTTGCGCTGGGCAATGAAGGCTGCGCGGTCATAACTGCTGCCGAGCTCTTCGTCTGAAGTGTGGGCCAGATGGCGTTCGATGACGTCGGGCTCCCAGCCCAGATGTTCGCGGATCATCGTCCGTGCTGTGGCGCGAAAGCCGTGACCGGTGATTTCTTCCTTCGTGTCATAGCCCATGGTGCGCAGCGCCGCGTTAATCGTGTTATCGCTGATGTAGCGGCTTTTCTCCGAACGTCGTGACATGCTACGGAACACGGGGCCGGTGGGGCCAGTCAATGGATATAGTTCCCGCAGAACTTCTAAGGCCTGGCGAGGTAGCGGTACGATGTGTGCCGGCGTACGGCTATCCCGTTTTTGCCACTCACGCATCTTCATTTTCTCGGGCGGGCAGCGCCATAGTTCAACTTCAAAGTTGATGTCCTCCCAGTCAGCGAGCCGGATCTGGCCCGGCCGCTGAAACATCATGGGCGCAAGCCTCAATGCACATCGCGTGATGAAATGGCCGTGATAGCTGCGAATATCGCGGAGCAGTTGCCCAAGTTGGGCAGGTTCGGTAATCGCTGCGAAATGCCGACTGCGTGGCGGTGGCAGGCCGCCGGTGTTCTTGTTGACGAAATTCTTGCTCGGCTCCAGCGCTCCCACGTCTACAGCGTATTGGTAGACGTGCTGAACGGCCTCGCGCACACGCTGGGCAGTTTCCAGATTGCCGCGATCCTTCGGACGATGCAGGCACCGGACAATTTCTGTGGGCAGAATCACCTCAATTGGTTTGTGTCCTACCCATGGGAAGATGTGGATTTCCAAATGTCGGATGACTTTCTGGGCGTAGTCCTCCGACCATTCCCGGTCTTTCTTGGCACTGGTGTGCCAGGCGCGGGCTAGTAACTCGAAGGTATGCAGACGAGCGATTCGCGCCAGCTCTTCCTGGTGCTCACGGACTTCTTTCGGGTCCAGGCCATTGGCTCGTTGACTGTTGGCTTCGTATGCCTTGGCTCGTGCCTGCGCGAGGGAAACTTCCGGGTATGGCCCCATCCCAAGTTTGATGGGCTTGCTATCCTTCATGTAACGGTAAATCCAGGCCTTACCCGTGGTTCGCACACGCAGGTACAGATTGTCCCCGTCATTCAGTAGGTATTCCTTCTGGCCAGGCTTGGCCGCTTTGATCTGTGTTTCGCTTAGTAAGCCCAAGACTTGTACCCCCAAAGGCTGTTTTTCACGAAACCATTGTGGGGTACAAACTGGGGTACAGACAAATGCGGGATATAGCGACGCGCAGTGAGACGTCCTGGGCGATGACTGTCGCCTAAGATATTGATATTTCTGCGTTTTGGGATGTTTTGAAGCGTGCTGGAACAGCAAGATGGTGGCCTGGGGCGGAATCGAACCACCGACACAAGGATTTTCAATCCTCTGCTCTACCGACTGAGCTACCAGGCCAACGAAAGGCGAAATGATACACGAAAATTGCGATGCTTGCCCGAATAAGGAGGCCGAATTTCAGCAACGGGTCAGGGGGGTTTATAATCATGCGTGTTCCCGTGTGCCTGTAGCACCGCTTTGTAACAATATCCATGTCCGTCGACGTTCTTACATTCGGCCTGAATCATACGTCCGCGCCCGTTGCCGTGCGCGAGCGGGTGTCGTTCCCGGGCGATTTGCTCAAGCCGGCGCTGGATGCCTTGCGAGCCACTTTTGGCACATCGGTCAAGGAAGCGGCTATTCTCTCCACCTGTAACCGCACTGAAATCTACTGTGCGGCCGAGCCCCAGGTGCAGGCGCACCTACCGGCGTGGCTTGCCGATTTCAACAGCGTGGAAACCGGCAGCCTGCAGCCGCATCTGTATCAGTATCAACAGAACGAAGCCGTGCGCCATGCATTCCGTGTGGCCAGCGGGCTTGATTCCATGGTGTTGGGTGAGCCCCAGATTCTCGGGCAGATGAAAGATGCCGTCCGAGCGGCGGAGCAGGCCGGCGCCTTGGGCACCTTGCTGCATCAACTGTTTCAGCGCACTTTTTCCGTCGCCAAGGAAGTTCGTTCGCAGACTGCCATCGGCACTCAGTCGGTCTCCATGGCCGCTGCCGCAGTGCGGTTGGCTGAGCGCGTGCTGGGTGATTTGTCCCAGGCCAATATCCTGTTTATCGGTGCCGGCGAAATGATAGAGCTGTGCGCTACGCATTTTGCCGCGGTGCAGCCGCGCAGCATGGTGGTTGCAAACCGTACGCTGGAGCGCGCCGACATTCTTGCAACACGGTTTTCTGCCCAGAGCATGAAGCTGTCGGACATACCCGACAAGCTGGCCGATTTCGATATTATCGTGTCCTGTACGGCCAGTACCTTGCCCATATTGGGCCTGGGCATGGTCGAACGTGTAACGCGGGCGCGCCGCCACAAGCCCATGGTCATGGTCGATCTGGCTGTTCCGCGCGATATTGAAACCGAGGTCGGGCGCCTGGCCGACGTTTATCTGTATTCGGTTGACGACCTGGGGCGTATGGTGCAGACCGGCACCGACGCACGTCGGGCGGCTGTGGTCCAGGCCGAGGCCATCATCGAAACGCGGGTGCAGAATTTCATGCACTGGCTGCAGAACCGCGAGGTCGTGCCCGCCATCATCGATATCCAGCAAGCCGCCGAGCAGGTGCGCGAAAATGAACTTGAGCGTGCCCGTCGCGCGTTGGCGCGTGGCGAATCGCCCGATGCAGTGCTCGAGCAATTGGCCCACGGCCTGACCCAGAAGTATATGCACGGCCCCCTTGCCGCGCTCAATCGCAGCGAAAGCACAGAGCGCCAGCAACTGCTGGCTCTTCTGCCGCGTCTGCTGCCCAGGGTGGATCGCCGGCGTTAGCTGCGCTGGTCCTGTTTCCGCCCCGGCGGACTGTCGTCAGTCCGCATTCTTGAATCTTTCAGCATCCCCCTTCGTCAAGGCCTGGCCCCTAATTTCCCCTTGCGGGTAGCGCCGCCCAGGCCGAAGGCGGGAAGAACCCGGAGAAGCATCAATGAAGTCGTCCATGCGCAGTCGCCTCGAACAACTGGCTCATCGTCTGATCGAAGTGGATGCTCTGCTGGCTGAGCCCGAGATAGCGGGCGATATGGATCGATTCCGCAAGATTTCGCGCGAACGCGCCGAGCTGGAGCCTGTGGTTAATGCCTTCAACGCCTATCGGACAACCGAAGGCGATATGCAGGCGGCTCAGGAAATGATGGTCGATCCCGATATGCGCGACATGGCCGAAGAGGAGCTGCAATTGGGCAAAGCGCGCATCGAAACGCTGGAGTCGGAGCTGCAGGTGCTGCTGTTGCCACGTGATCCGGATGACACCCGGGATGTGTTTCTGGAAATCCGGGCGGGTACGGGCGGCGATGAAAGCGCGCTTTTCTCCGGCGATCTGCTGCGGATGTACACCCGCTACGCTGAACGCAATGGCTGGCGGGTGGAAATCATGTCTGCCAATGAATCCGAGATCGGCGGCTACAGAGAGGTGATCGCCCGGATCGGAGGAGAGGGTGTCTACGGCAGGTTGAAGTTCGAGTCGGGGGCGCACCGTGTACAGCGTGTGCCTGAAACCGAGACGCAGGGCCGCATCCATACCTCCGCGTGCACGGTGGCTATTCTGCCTGAGGCGGATGCACAGAGCGATATTGTCATCAATAGCAATGACCTGCGCATCGATACCTTTCGCGCAAGCGGTGCGGGTGGACAGCACATCAACAAAACAGACTCGGCCGTGCGCATTACCCACTTGCCGACAGGTCTGGTGGTGGAGTGCCAGGACGACCGTTCGCAGCACCGCAACAAGGACAAGGCCATGCAGGTGCTGGCGGCGCGCCTGAAGGACAAGCAGCAGCAGGAGGCGCACGACAAAGAGGCTGCGCAGCGCAAGAGCCTGGTTGGCACAGGCGATCGCTCCGAACGCATACGCACCTACAACTATCCGCAAGGGCGTGTTACCGACCACCGCATCAACCTCACACTCTACAAGCTGAACAACATCATGGATGGCGACCTGGACGAACTGACCGGCGCGCTGATTGCCGAGCATCAGGCCGAGCAGCTGGCAGCGCTGGGGCAGGACTGACCGTAATGTCTGCAAAGGGAGATACCCTGCGCGCGCTCATGCGCGCGTCGGCACTGCCTCGGCTGGAAGCCCAGATGCTATGGCAGCATGTGCTGCAGGTGCCGCGTGCGTGGCTGATCTCCCATGATACCGATCCGCTGCAAGGTGAATGCATAGCGCGCTACCACGCCCTGGAGCAGCGCAGGGTGCGTGGCGAGCCCATGGCCTATATCCTGGGTTCGCGTGAGTTCATGAGCCATGATTTCCTGGTCACGCCCGATGTGCTGATTCCCAGGCCGGATACCGAAATGCTGGTGGAGGCCGCGATACATTTCGTGCAAGAACGCGCATCCCGAACAGGCAGGGATGCGCGTGTGCTGGATCTTGGCACGGGGTCAGGCGCCATTGCCATTTCCATTGCGCTGGCCTGCCCGCGCGCCAGCGTCGTGGCGACAGATCTCAGCGAAGCCGCCCTGTCTGTTGCGCGGCACAATGCGGCGCGTCTGGGTGCGCAGGTCCAGTTGCTGCAAGGCGCCTGGTACGACGCCTTGCCGGCTCGAAGCACGCACCGAAGTACGCATGGCTCGGTGCCGCAGAGCGCGGATTTCGATCTGATTGTTTCCAACCCGCCATATATCGCGGCGCACGACAAGCATCTGCGACAAGGGGATGTCCGCTTCGAGCCCCTTCAGGCATTGACGGATGGCGGAGACGGGCTGGGCGATCTGCGGGCCATAATTGGCGGCGCCGCAGTCTGGCTGCGCCCGGGTGGGCGGTTATACCTGGAGCATGGTTGGGATCAGGCGCAGGCCGTGCGTGATATGCTGGTCTTGGCTGGCTTTGCCGATCTGGTCACGATCCGCGATCTGGCGGGCGTGCAGCGGGTCAGCGGCGGTCTATATAATTGAGTTTTACGCCTTCCCAGCCAAGCCCATGCATGGGTAGGGAAGCACACCTCGAACCACAGATACGAGTAGATCATGAGCGACGTTAAAGAATTCATCCGTGAAACAGTCACCGAGCATCCGGTGGTGCTGTTCATGAAGGGTACGGCCCAGTTTCCACAATGCGGTTTTTCCGGCCGCGCCATCCAGGTGCTCAAGGCCAGTGGCGTCACCAAACTGGTTACGGTCAATGTGCTGGACGACGACGAAGTGCGCCAGGGCATCAAAGACTATTCCAACTGGCCCACCATTCCCCAGCTGTATGTTGCCGGCGAGTTCGTCGGCGGTTCCGACATCATTGCCGAAATGTATGAAAACGGCGAGCTTGCAACCGTGCTGAAAGAGGCTGGGGCGCTTGCGTGAGCCAGCCTCTAAGGCTTGTCGTCGGCATAACGGGAGCAACAGGCGCAGTTTATGCGGTGCGCATGCTGCAGGCTCTGCGTGCCGTGGCCGGCGTCGAGTCGCATCTGGTGGTGTCGCCGCCAGGCGTGCTGAACATCAAGTACGAGCTGGGCATGGACAGGCAGCAGGTTCACGCCCTTGCCGACAAGGTCTACAGCTTTCGGGACATCGGTGCAGCCTTGTCCAGCGGCGGTTTTTCCACGGCAGGCATGGTGATCGCGCCGTGTTCGATGCGCACCTTGGCTGCGGTGGCTCACGGTTTCTCCGACAATCTCATCACGCGCGCTGCTGACGTCACGCTCAAGGAGCGCCGCCGGCTGGTCATGATGGTGCGTGAAACGCCGCTCAATCTGGCGCATTTACGCAACATGACAGCTGTCACTGAAATGGGTGGCGTTATTTTTCCGCCATTGCCCGCCTTTTATCATCATCCCAAGTCGCTGGATGAAATGGTCGATCACACGGTCGCCCGCGTCCTGGAGCTCTTCGATATCCATGTTCCCGGCCCGCATTGGGAGGGCATGGACGCATCTTCCGCGAATACAGGCTCGGCCTGACCTGTAGGTAGGATGCCGCCGCCCCGACAGGGGGGCGGTATCTCGCCAGGAACACCACGTGTCAGGCGGGCTTGGCGCCGGCGTCCGTGGACGATCCATCGTCTGGTGGCAGCTGCGAGGTCGCTTCCGGCCCTTGCTCCGACTTCGTCCCCAGGTTCTGCGGCGTTGCCTGTGGCCGCATGGTCTGGCCCGGAGGCGGTGCCGAGCCGTACACTTCGCGCACTGCATCCACGCCGCGCACATCGATGGGCGCGGCATAACCTGTCTTGTCGCGTCCAAAATGCACCACGGTCTGCGGATAGGGCAGCTCGATGCCGGCGGCGTCGAATCGTGCCTTGACCAGCCGATTGAAACCACGCTGTATGGCCCATTGGTTGCCTGGCGTGGTCTTGATCAGCACGCGTACCGTAAACCCGCGTTCGTTCAAGGCCGTTACGCCTGGAATATCGATATCCGCCAGCACCTCCGGCGCCAGATCGGGGTCTTGCTTCAGGTCGTCAAAGGCCAGGCGCAACTGCTTGATGGCTTCGTCGACGCTTTCGCGATGGGCAATGTTGTACTCGCCGTAATGGTAGCCATAATCGCGTGTATGGTTCGACACTTTGTCGATGACCGAGAATGGAATCAGGTGATAGCCGCCATCCAGCGTCCGGACGACCACCGAGCGTATGGTTATTTTTTCCACCGTGCCGAAGAGGCCAGCCACCTCCACGATATCGTTCTGGTTCATGCCATTTTCAAGCTGGATGAATACGCCGGTAATAACGTCTTGCACCAGTTTCTGCGCGCCAAAGCCTATGGCCAGGCCCGCAATACCCGCGCCGGCGATCAGTGGCCCTATGTCGATGCCGATCTGCGACAGCAGAATGAGTATGGTCATGGTCACGATGACAATGGCCGCAGCGTTTCTGAACAGCATCAGCAGTGTTTTTTCGCGCTCCGTCGCGCGCTTGGGGCCACTGCTGCCCAGACGGTTCTCGATGACGCTTGCCAGCACAGTCCAGGTCAAGGCGGAAAAAGCCAGCACGATCAGCACACGGAACACCAGCGTGACGGCGGCGCGGCCGTTTGCCGATGAAAGCCAGCCGGTCAGGTCGAACGCTTTCCAGGCATCGAGAACGACCAGGGTCACAACGATGAGGATGAGCAGGCGCAGTGTTTTCAGTGTGGCGGGCGTGTAGGAATTGATCCGCATCTCCAGAGACGGAAATGCCTTGGTCCAGCGTGCGGGCAGGGTAATGTGGGCGGAAAGCGAGCGGGTCAGCGCCGCGGCCAGCAGCAGTCCGATGACAATGGCCAGCGCGCTTTGTATGGTGGCCTCCGCCATGAATTCCAGCGCTTCCTGCTGATCAGTCTGGCTCACTACCAGCAACACGGTGAAGTAGGCGATGGCAAGCAGATGCCACAGGCGACCAAACACGCGCGTCAGCGTGCCGAACAACGGAACCGTGGTTCTGTCGGCATGGCGCAGCAGGCCGGCGCGCACTGGCTTGCGATTTTTCCAGACCACGCGAACCGCGTAGACGTAGACGCCTAGCATGATGAGCAGTCCAACAATCTGGGCCACCGACGGTAAAAACATGACGCTGACTACCGGCACCACAACCATCAACGCGTAGCCAACCAGCCCTATCAGACGTGTGAGCCAGTGATTCCAGTAGTTGGCCGCCTCTGGTGACAGAGGAAGCAGGCGCAGATTGTCATAGCGCGTGGCAAAGACGCCGCGCGATACCGCTTTGACTACCTCGATGATGACAAATGCGTTGAGAAACTGTAGTGCAAACACCGCTGAACCGATTTCCTCGGACAAGGTAAGCGCGAAGATGTAGCCCGCCAGCGCCGCCAGCATCGTGGCCGCTATATCGATGGCCAGCGCGGCGATTACGCCCAGCAGCTTGCGGCTAAGCGTGATGTTCCTGAGACGCAGCACGCCTGGGCCCGCCCTGTCTTCCGCGGCAGGGTCCTGCGGCACATTAGCCGGCCTGGCGCTGTCCTTCTTGATCCAGATATTCAATCGCGCGAAACCCGTCTTGGCTATCGCTCGCAGGATGGCATATGCCAGTAGCACGACGATCAGCGTAGCCAAAAGCATCTTCAGGGCCGGGCCTGCCTGTTTGACGGCGCTTCCTGGCACCGCACGTCCGCTGGCGAAAGCACTGATCACATCGATGGTCTGGGAGAAATCTCTTGCGACGCTTGTGGTGAACCCTTCCAGCTGTTGCGCGAGCCGCTTGGACATGGCCATGGCGTTGTCATCGAGCCGGTTTTCCAGCGGCTGTTTCTCCTGTTGCTCGGCTGTCTCGGGCTCCATCGCGCGCAACAGTTCGATGAGCTTGTCGCGTGTCTTGTCATTGGCCAGAAGCTCAGCCAGCGCGGCATACGAGGCGGTTGCCGCGGGCTCTGGCTTGTCCGCTGCAGCGTCTTTGGGTGCGGGCGTGGACGCGGCGCCTTGTTCCGCTCGGGACTGTGTGTCCGGGGATGCGGGGGCTTGTTGTGTGCTGGCGGATTCTGCCTGCTGGGAGTCCGCAGCGGGTGAAGCCGCCTGTTGCGCTGATGTGGAGCGGTCAGTGCTTGCCTGCGGGCTATCCTGCGACTGTGCATGAACAGCCGAGGCCGCCAGCAGGCAGGCCGTCAACGCAAGTATGAATGGCGCGACATGCCATGCCAGGCGTGTGCTCAAAGTTCCGAAGGCCGTATTGCTTTTCACCCGGCTGTCTCCCTTTGACGATGATTCAAAACAAGAAAAGCACGTTATGCGCACGTGCTTTCTTTGGGTAATGCCAAAAGGGTAACATCTGGCTGTATGTCTGTCAGTCGGATGCTGTAACGGACCGTGTTGTGATTTACTGCGGTCGGGCCACGACTTTGGGGGAGAATGGCACTGGCGCCTCCCAGCCGTCCGGGGCAGGCCTTTCGTCGTCGCCCTCATCGCCCTTCATCGACGGCGGGTCCGCAGCCATATTGTCGAAGTCGTCGACGTCAAAGGCCTTGTCGCCTTCTGAAAATGCTTTGCCGTTAGGGCGAATACCCGCAAAATCAAACAGATCGCGGTCCATCAGGTGTGTCGTTACCACCCGGGAGAGCGCGCCGAATACATTCCACGACCTGCCGGGGAAATGGCGGTCCCACTCCTGTATCATCCGGCTTACTTCCTTGCGCTTCAGATTCTCCTGGGATCCGCACAGGTTGCAGGGAATGATGGGAAACTGCTTGTGCTGCGCATAGGCGATGAGGTCTTTCTCGGGCACATAGGCCAGGGGGCGGATGACGATATGCTTGCCGTCGTCCGACATCAGTTTCGGCGGCATGGCTTTCATGCGCCCGCCATAAAACAGGTTAAGAAAAAACGTGCCCAGGATATCGTCGCGATGATGCCCAAGGGCAATCTTGGTGGCACCAAGTTCGCCGGCCACCCGGTACAGGATTCCCCTGCGCAGCCTGGAGCACAGGGAGCACATGGTCTTGCCTTCTGGGATGACCCGCGTGACCACCGAATAGGTGTCCTGGTTCTCGATGTGATAAGGCACGCCCAGTTTCTGGAGGTAGTCGGGCAGGACGTGTTCCGGAAAGCCCGGCTGCTTCTGGTCGAGATTGACAGCGACGATATCAAAGTCGATGGGCGCCCTTGCCTTGAGTGTCATCAGCAGGTCGAGCAGGCTGTAGGAGTCTTTGCCACCCGACAGGCACACCATGACCTTGTCGCCGTTCTCGATCATGTTGAAGTCGGCGATGGCGCGCCCTGTTTCGCGCAGCAGGCGCTTCTCGAGCTTGTTCTGGCTGTAGCGCTGTTTCTGTTCAGCTTGCATTGCGTTGCACCTCGATGCCGACTGCCGCACAGTCCGAGAACGCGGAGGGCTTGCTGATGCGTATCTTCACTTGCCTCACTGCCGGAAACTCGGCCAGAATGCGGGCGACGACACGTTCACATAGCGTTTCAAGCAGATTCACATGCGCGCGCGTGCATTCGTCGACCATGGCGTGCCGGAGCTGGCGATAATCAAGGACAGTCTGGATGTTCTGGTCGTTCACGGGTTCGGTGACATCGACATCGAACTCCGCATCGATATGCAGCGGCTGGGTGGCGCGAAGCTCGTGTTCCAGGATGCCGATGCGCGCATCCAGCGCCAGCTGCGAAAAAAATACGCGACGTGTGGACATGGGGTAGCCTTGTAGAATATCTGGAATTGTAGTTTGGATTTTCTTGGTGCGTATGTCTGAAGGCAATAAAACCTACGACGCGGCCATAGTCGGCGCGGGCCCGGCCGGCGTGTCATGCGCCATATGGTTGGCCCGGCTTGGCTTGGCGCCGATCCTGATCGAAGCGGCGGAAGAGGTCGGCGGGCTATGCCGCAGCCACCCGTTTCGCGACGACTGGAATGCATCGTTGCCTGGCCAGACCGGCCCGCAGGTTGCCGACAACCTTGCCTGCAGCCTGGAACAGGCCGGCGTTCCCGCGCTCTTCTCTCGGCCGGTTGCTGCCGTACGGCAACTCAATGGGCAATTCAAGGTGTTGATGCGGGGAGCGAGCGAGTCCGTGCTGGCGCATCGCCTGGTGCTGGCCACGGGTGTACGCGCGCGGATGCTGCCCTCCAGTCAGAACATGCAAGATGCGGGACAATGGCCGGGGGTACTTACCGGTCCGGGCGCGCACGTCGTGGCGCAGGATTTCCAGGGCAAGCGCGTGGCGGTTCTGGGCGGCGGCGATAACGCCTTTGAAAACGCCCTGTATGTGCGTGAGCGCGGAGCCCGGTCGGTTGAGGTGTTTGCACGCTCCGTCCGCGCCCAGCAACAATTTATTCGGCGGTTTCCGGCGGAGGCAATCTATGTCGGTCGCCACAATATCGACGCGGCGTCCCTGACGGTCAACGGCAGCCGCTACGATCTGCTGCTGGTCTTCTACGGCTGGGAGCCCTGCATTGCCTTTGCGGAATCATTGTCCCTGCGGCGTACCCCGCGCGGCTTTGTTGCCACCGATGCCGCCACGGCGCAAGCCAGCTGTCCGGGGGTGTATGCAATCGGGGAAGTTGCCCAACGCATGCACCCCTGCGTTGTGACAGCCCTGGCCGATGGTGTTACGGCCGCCAAGGCCATACAGGCCGAGGCGGAGCGGGCTACTGCGTCCGCCTGAGCACGCAGTCTGTATTGGCCGGCGCGGCGAGTTCCACCTCATACTGGCGCAGCTCATCTCGCCTGAACACATGCGCAATCACACGGTCGCCAGGCAGCCTTGCGCCGAGCAGGCGATCCAGCGAGGCAGGATCGCTCACGCGCAGTCCATCCAGCGCCACCAGGATGTCTCCGGCTGACAAGCCGGCGCGATGCGCCGCGCCGCCCTCGGAGACACTGGCAAGCACAGTCTGGCCGCGATCTTCCTTCACGCGGGCATCCAAAGATGGCAGGGCTGTCGCCGCCTTCCAGATGAAAGAGATGCCTTGCAGCGGCAGCAGTTTTTCCAGCGGCACATCTTCGCGCCCAAGTACGTGGCGGGAAATGAAGTCGCTGACATCGACGCCGGTGGCTTCCTTGATAAGCCGCGGTACGGCTCTTTCGGGAACGCCAGTGGCGGCGCCGCGATAGAAATCCCGCCCATATCGCTGCCACAGCAGCCGCATGACATCATCGAGGGAACGCTTGCCACCGGTGGCGTGCCGGATGGTGATATCCAATCCCATCGCAACCAATGATCCCTTGGTGTAATAGCTGACCAAGGCATTGGGAGAGTTTTCATCTTGCTTGTAGTATCGGGTCCATGCGTCGAATGAGCTCTCCGCGACGCTCTGTTTCAGCCTTCCCGCGCCTCGGCGCACAGCGCTGATGACTTTGGCCACTGTGCGCAGATAATCGGATTCGTCGATCGTTCCGGACCGCAGCAGCATCAGGTCGTCGTAGTAGGAGGTAAAGCCCTCGAACACCCACAACAGGGAAGTATGATTGGGCCGCCCGAGGTCATACGGAACAAAGGCGGCGGGCTTGATGCGCTTGACATTCCATGTGTGGAAATATTCATGGCTCACCAGCCCGAGAAAATTCTGATAGCCGTCGCCGGCCTCCTCCCGGCCCATCACAGGCAGGTCGCGCCGAGCCGCCATCAGGGCGGTGCTGGCGCGGTGCTCCAAGCCCCCATAGCCTGTGTCGGTTACCATCGTCATGAACACATAGCGGTCGCTGCTGTCCAGAAAGGGCGCCGCCCGCGTTTCCGGCTCGAACAGGGCGATTTGCGCGGCGCATATGTGGCGTACATCCGCTGCGATGCGTTTCAGATCCAGGCTGGGCACCACGCCTGTAAACACTATCTCGTGCTCGGCGCCATGCGCGCGGAATCTTGCGAATTGGGGCGTGCCCATTTCCACGGGATGATCGATAAGCGCATCGTAGTCAGGCGCTCGGTACAGACCGAAGCCGTGGCGGCGTGCGCATTCTGCCTCTCCATGGGCCTCGGGCAGGCTGGTATGGACCCGCCAGTTGCGGGCATGGGGCGGTGGGCACATCATCACATGGCATGGCTGGTTCTCCTGGCCTGCCACGCTCAGATAGATACTGGTGCCATTGAAAAAAGCATGGGTTTCGTCCAGATGCGCGCCCCGCACGGATAGGTCCCAGGCATAGACAATGTATTCAATGGTCAGCGGTCCGTTGCAGGGCGCACACCGCCAGGCGTGATCGGATATCTTGCGGATGGCCACGCGCCGGTTCTGGCTGCGGGCCTGTATGCTTTCAACTTGCCGGGAAAAATCCCGGATGAGATAGCTGCCTGGAATCCACGCGGGCAGGGCCAGAACTTGTCCAGCGGGTGCGGGAGCCTGGATGGACAGCCGGACATGAAAGCGATGCCCGGCGGGATCGGCGGGCGTTACGGTATAAAGTATGGCGTGCTTTTTCATTCTTATATATTAACTTTGACGGAGAGACAGGCATGAGTGAGCCATTGGTTAAAACGGAAGTTCGTGGCCGCGTCGGGCTTCTGACGCTGAACCGGCCCAAGGCGCTCAACGCGCTCAGCAATGAGGTCATTGACGAGCTGGCGCAGGCCATGCGCGGCTTCGATGCGGATGAGAACATCGGCGCCATGGTGCTGACCGGCAGCGAGAAAGCCTTTGCCGCGGGCGCGGATATCGGCGCCATGCAGGGCTGGACCTTCATGGATGTCTACAAGAAGGACTATCTGGGCGGCAACTGGGAGTCATTGAAGCGGATACGCAAGCCCGTGATTGCTGCGGTGTCCGGATATGCGCTGGGCGGCGGGTGCGAGCTGGCCATGGCCTGCGACATCATCATTGCGGCCGACAATGCGCGCTTCGGCCAGCCGGAGATAAAACTCGGTGTCATTCCAGGCTTTGGCGGCACGCAACGGCTTCCGCGTGCCGTTAGCAAGGCCAAGGCCATGGATCTGGTACTCACCGCACGCATGATGGATGCCGAAGAAGCCGAACGGGCGGGGCTGGTGTCTCGCGTGGTACCCGCCAGCCGCCTCATGGAGGAAGCGCTGGATGCAGCGGCCACGATTGCATCCATGTCGCTGCCGTCGGTCATCATGGCCAAGGAGTGCATCAATCAGTCCTACGAAGGAAGCCTTTCCGATGGCATGATGTACGAGCGCCGCAATTTTCACGCGCTTTTTTCCACCGAAGACCAGAAGGAAGGGATGGCGGCGTTCATGGACAAGCGCAAGCCTGAGTTCAAGCATCGCTGACACGAGCAGGAAACTGTTGCAGCCGAACGACATGCCCAACTAAGTGATGTTCGGCTGGTGCTGGCCGTGCCAGGGCGGGCATGCATTTCCCGCATCTGACAATTTGCTTAAGGGTGAAAATAAAGCTACACTCTACGAGTTTGACACCTCGCGGTTTGGAAAGAAGGTTTTAGCAATTGCCGTCAATGGATACCAACGATGTTCACGGCGGTGCAAAACCTGGCAAAACAGGGGAGGCCGGCACCGCAGCGCGGGATTTTGTCGAGGCGACGCCAAGGCGGAAGATCAACCGCGGGCCGGTACGCAGGGCAACATATCATCGTGCAAGCAAGGGGCTCGTCAGGGCGCTGGTCGCTCAGGCGGTCATGCTGGGCATCGCTGTGCTGGTCTGTGGACTTCTGGCCGGGTGGGCCGGGGCTGCTTCAGCTCTGATCGGGGGGTGTGCATACCTGGTACCCAATGCGCTGTTTGCGCTGCGCCTGCTGGCAGGCCTCTGGGGGCCGGTAAAAACCAGCCCTTACACTTTTTTCATGGGCGAGGCCTTCAAGCTGGCCTCGACGATGGTGGTGCTGGGGCTGGTGGGCTGGCAAGGTTCGGGCTGGATTGTATGGCCTGCCGTTGTTGCGGGTCTGTTGTGTGTTTTGAAGGGCTATGTGTTGTTGCTGATTTTTCGCAAACTGCCATAGCCCCTTGGTTTGTATATCGGGCATCTAGCTCTTAGTCTTAGTTAACGGGAAAAGGTTCAATTCAGATGGCTGCCAGCGAAACATCGGCCCAAGCCGAATACATTCAGCATCACCTGGTTCACCTGAATAACATTGGCGCCAAGCAGTCGGTCATTGCCAACTTCGACGTCGTCAACTACGACTCTCTGTTCTGGTCCATCCTTACGGGCGTGATTGTCGTCTTCTTTCTATGGCGCGCCGCCAAGCGGGCGACCACCGGGGTGCCCACGCGCTTCCAGGCTGCAGTCGAATGGCTGGTCGACATGGTCGACGACGAAGCAAAAAGCATTGTGCCCAACGAGGTTTCGCGACGCTTTGTAGCGCCGCTGGCGCTTACGGTTTTCCTTTGGATCATTCTCATGAATGCGCTCGACCTTATTCCGGTCGACATCCTGCCGTGGTTGTTCCGTGTTACCGGCCTGGGCGCACATCATGGCGACATCCTCTACTACCATCGCATTCTTCCCACTGCCGATCTGAACGTACCCATAGGCATGGCGTTTGGCGTCCTGCTGCTCATGTTCTACTACGGCATCAAAATTCATAATCCAGCCGGATTTGTCAAAGGCCTGTTCACCGCGCCCTTCCACGCCCACGGCGTCATGGCGGTGGTCCTTGCCCCGGCCAATTTCTTTCTCAACTGTGTCGAGTACGCCGCCAAGTCGGTGTCGCTGGGCATGCGGTTGTTCGGCAATATGTTTGCCGGCGAACTTATCTTCATGCTGATCGCCCTGCTTGGCGGAGCATGGACGGGCTTTAATGGTGCAAGCTTGAGCTTGGGTATCGGCCACATCCTGGCGGGATCCGTGTGGGCTATCTTCCACATCCTGATCGTGCTGTTGCAGGCCTTTATTTTCATGATGCTGACCCTGGTGTACGTCGGGCAGGCTCACGAAAGCCATTAATGAGTTTCGGACCGGAGGGCTTGCCCGCCGGCCGTGCACAGGATTTCCTGTAAAAGCAGTTTCTTTGACTTTTTGATTACACGGTTATTAACCAAGGAGTTGTCATGACCAACGTTGCTTTCGTTGCTCTTGCTTGCGGTCTTATTATCGGTCTGGGCGCTATCGGTGCTTGCATAGGCATCGGCCTGATGGGGGGCAAATACCTGGAAGCTTCGGCTCGTCAGCCCGAACTCATGAATGCCCTGCAGACCAAGATGTTCCTGCTGGCTGGCCTGATCGACGCCGCGTTCCTGATTGGTGTTGGTATCGCCATGCTGTTCGCGTTCGCCAACCCCTTCGCGGGCTGACAACTCGACTCGCCCAAGCGGGCAAAGTGGCTGCAGGCGGCTTTCATGTGTGAGTCTGCGGCATGTAAATCAAATGTCGGGTAGTCAGTCTGCCCGGCATCAGTGGTTCAAAGGGAAACGACCGTGAACTTAAACGCGACTCTCTTTTTTCAGATGATCGTGTTTTTCGTGCTAGGCTGGTTTACGATGAAATTCATCTGGCCGCCGCTCACGAAAGCAATGGACGACCGGCGCCAGAGGATAGCCGATGGCTTGGCCGCCGCCGACAAGGGCAAGGCCGATCTGGCCCAGGCCCAGGCGCGCATCAGCCTCATCGAAGCTTCCGCGAAAACCGAAAACCATGCCCGCATGGTCGAGGCCGAAAAGCAGGCCGCATCCATCATCGAGCAGGCCCGCCGTGAAGGCGAGGCGGAAAAGGCGCGCATCGTCGCCCAGGCGCAGCAGGACGCTGCCCAGGAAGTCCAGCGCATTCGCGAAAGTCTGCGCAACGACGTGGCAGCGCTTGCAGTCAAGGGCGCAGAGCAGATCCTCCAGAAGGAAGTCGACGCGCAGGTACATGCCAAGCTGCTCGACCAGCTCAAAGCACAACTCTAGACTCAGGGCAAGCCATGGCTGAATTATCGACAATCGCCCGTCCTTACGCCGAAGCGCTGTTTGCTGCGGCGCTCGACGATAAGGCCGGCCTGGATTCCTGGTCGGCATTGGTGTCCGAGCTTGCCCAGATTGCCGGGCAGGACGACGTGCGCGAGGCGCTCACCGACCCGCGGCTCAATGCGGCGCAACGCATCGATCTGTTTTCGGGGCTGGTCAAGTCGCCGCTGTCGGACACGGCGCGCAACTTCGTCTCGCTGCTGGTCGAGAACAACCGCATTCTGCTGCTGCCGGAAATTGCCACGCAATTCGAGGCGCTCAAGAACCAGCGCGAAGGTACTGCCCTGGCGCAGATCACCAGCGCATTCGATCTGTCTGACCAGCAAGTGGCGGAACTCGTCGCCGGGCTGGAAAAGAAGTTTGGCCTCAAACTCAAGCCGGCCGTCACCACGGATCCCGCCCTGATCGGCGGTGTGCGCGTGACTGTCGGCGACCAAGTACTTGATACTTCCGTGCAGGCGCGCTTGACTCGCATGCGCGATGCGCTGGTTGCCTGAAGCGGCCAGTTAAACAGGATTCCAGGAGTCTGAACATGCAACTTAACCCGTCAGAGATCAGCGAACTGCTCAAAAGCCGCATTGAAGGGCTGGGCGCTTCCACCGACGTTCGCACACAAGGCACGGTTGTCTCCGTGACCGACGGTATTACGCGTATTCACGGTCTGTCCGACGTGATGCAGGGCGAAATGCTCGAGTTTCCCAACAACGTTTTCGGCCTCGCACTGAACCTTGAGCGCGACTCCGTCGGCGCGGTTATTCTGGGCGACTACACCGGCGTTTCCGAAGGCGATTCGGTCAAGACCACCGGCCGTATTCTCGAAGTGCCCGTTGGGCCGGAACTGCGTGGCCGTGTGGTCGATGCGCTGGGCAACCCCATCGACGGCAAGGGTCCCATCAACGCCAAGGCCTCCGATATCATTGAAAAGGTCGCGCCAGGCGTTATCGCGCGTCAATCTGTTACGCAGCCGCTGCAAACCGGCATCAAGGCCATCGACTCCATGGTCCCCATTGGCCGGGGCCAGCGCGAGCTCATCATTGGCGACCGCCAGACCGGCAAGACCGCCGTGGCCGTCGACACGATCATCGCCCAGAAAGGCCAGGATGTCACCTGCGTGTACGTGGCCATCGGGCAGAAGGCTTCCACCATCAACAACGTGGTACGCAAGCTCGAAGAATTCGGCGCCCTCGAATACACCATCGTCGTGGCCGCCGCGGCGTCCGAATCGGCAGCAATGCAGTATCTGGCCGCCTATTCCGGCTGCACCATGGGCGAATATTTCCGCGATCGTGGTCAGGACGCACTCATCATCTATGACGATCTTACCAAGCAGGCCTGGGCTTATCGCCAAGTATCGCTGCTTCTGCGCCGCCCGCCTGGTCGTGAAGCCTATCCCGGCGACGTGTTCTATTTGCACTCGCGCCTCCTGGAGCGGGCTGCCCGCGTCAATGAGCACTACGTCGAAACGTTTACCAAGGGTGAGGTCAAGGGCCAAACAGGCTCGTTGACTGCATTGCCCATCATTGAAACCCAGGCCGGCGACGTGTCCGCCTTCGTGCCCACCAACGTCATTTCCATTACCGACGGGCAAATCTTCCTGGAAACCGACTTGTTCAACGCAGGTATCCGGCCCGCCATCAACGCGGGTATTTCGGTATCGCGTGTGGGCGGTTCCGCGCAGACCAAGGTCATCAAGAAGCTGTCCGGCGGTATTCGTACCGACCTGGCCCAGTATCGTGAACTGGCTGCGTTTGCGCAGTTTGCTTCCGACCTGGATGACGCCACGCGCCGTCAGCTCGAACGAGGCAAGCGAGTGGTCGAGCTGCTCAAGCAGGCTCAGTATCAACCCAACGCTGTCTGGGAACAGGCCGTTTCGCTGTTCGCGGTGAACAACGGCTACCTGGACGATCTCGAAGTCGAGCAGATCCTGCCGTTCGAGAAAGCGCTGCGGGATCATCTGCGCACCAAGCAAGAAGCACTTGTTCAGCGTATCCAGGACAAGAAGGAACTGTCCAAGGAAGACGAGGGCGAACTGATTGCCGCCATTCAAGAGTTCAAGAAACACGGTACTTTTTGAGTGACAGGCACGGAAGCAAGGGCAGTCGCCTGAGCATCCCGATGCAAGGCATGGCAGGTCAGCCTGCCATGCCATAAACGCCCTTTCAGGAAAGAGCGATGGCCGGAATCAAGGAAATTCGAACCAAGATCAAGAGCGTGCAAAACACGAGCAAGATCACCAAAGCCATGGAGATGGTGGCGGCATCCAAGATGCGCAAGGCGCAGGACCGGATGCGAGCCGGCCGTCCCTATGCAACCAAGGTGCGCGAAATTGCCGCCCACCTGATGCAGGCAAACCCCGACTATACCCACCCTTACATGATTGAACGCCCTGAGCTGCGTGCGGTGGGTATTATCGTGGTGTCCACCGACAAGGGTTTGTGCGGCGGTTTGAACACCAACATCATGCGACTGGTGCTTGCCCGCATGAAGGAGTTCGAAGGCAAGGGCGCCAAGACGCAATACACCGCATTGGGCAACAAGGGCTTGGGCGTGCTTACGCGTATCCGTGCCAATCTGGTTTCGCAGGAAGTCCAGTTGGGGGATACACCCAATCTCGAGCGCCTCATCGGTGCCGTAAAGGTTCAGCTCGACGACTTTGTTGAAGGCAAGGTCGATGCGGTATACCTGGCAACCAATCGCTTCGTCAATACAATGAGGCAAGAGCCCAGCTTCATTCGCCTTTTGCCCCTGCCTTCCGGCCTGGCTGATCCTTTTCAGCTGGAGTCCGACAATCAGGGTGCCGACGCCAATCAGATTAAGTCTGAGTACGGCTGGGACTACATCTACGAGCCGGATTCCAAGACAGTCATCGACGAGTTGCTGTTGCGTTACGTCGAAGGGTTGGTCTACCAGGCAGTGGCGGAAAACATGGCATCGGAGCAATCGGCGCGCATGGTGGCCATGAAGGCCGCATCCGATAACGCCAAGAAAGTCATCGGCGACCTCGAACTGGTCTACAACAAGACCCGCCAGGCAGCCATTACCAAAGAAATTTCAGAAATCGTGGGGGGAGCCGCCGCTGTCTGACAAGACAGAAAGGCGTCCCGTCAAAGATATTTAGCAAGGACTAGACATGAGCAACGGAACCATCGTTCAGTGCATCGGCGCCGTGGTGGATATTCAGTTCCCCCGCGACTCCATACCGAAAATCTACGACGCGCTTACGCTCGTCGATGAAAGCTCCGCATTCGCCGAGAAAGGCCTGACCTTCGAGGTGCAGCAGCAACTGGGCGATGGCGTGGTGCGTACCATTGCCATGGGCTCCTCTGATGGCCTGCGCCGTGGCATGGCGGTGTCCAATACTGGCGATGCCATTTCCGTGCCGGTGGGTGAAGGCACACTAGGCCGCATCATGGACGTGCTTGGCCGTCCCATCGATGAGCGTGGCCCCATCCAAACGGAAGAAAAGCGCGCCATCCACCAGGACGCGCCTGCATTCGACGAGCTGTCTCCATCGGTGGAACTGCTTGAAACCGGCATCAAGGTTATCGATCTGGTCTGCCCCTTCGCAAAGGGCGGCAAGGTCGGCCTGTTCGGCGGCGCCGGCGTGGGCAAGACGGTCAACATGCTGGAGCTCATCAACAACATCGCCAAGGCGCACAGCGGTTTGTCCGTGTTTGCCGGCGTGGGTGAGCGTACGCGCGAAGGCAACGACTTCTACCATGAAATGGCCGAAGCAGGCGTCATCAAGATGGACAACCTGTCCGAGTCCAAGGTGGCGATGGTTTTCGGCCAGATGAACGAACCTCCCGGCAACCGTCTGCGTGTGGCATTGTCCGGCTTGACCATGGCCGAGAAGTTCCGCGACGAAGGCCGCGACATCCTGTTCTTCGTCGACAACATCTATCGCTACACGCTGGCTGGTACCGAAGTATCCGCACTGCTTGGCCGTATGCCTTCCGCCGTGGGCTACCAGCCGACGCTGGCCGAAGAAATGGGCAAGCTGCAGGAGCGCATCACGTCGACCAAGACGGGCTCGATCACCTCCATCCAGGCAGTGTACGTGCCGGCTGATGACTTGACCGACCCTTCGCCCGCCACCACCTTCCTGCACTTGGACTCCACCGTGGTGCTGTCGCGTGATATCGCCGCGTTGGGTATCTACCCCGCAGTTGACCCGCTCGACTCCACCAGCCGTCAGCTCGATCCCCAAATCGTTGGTGAAGAGCACTACGCGGTTGCTCGTGGCGTTCAGCAAACGCTGCAGCGCTACAAAGAGCTGCGCGACATCATCGCGATTCTGGGCATGGACGAGCTGTCTCCGGAAGACAAGCTGGCAGTTGCCCGCGCACGTAAGATACAGCGCTTCCTCTCGCAGCCTTTCCACGTTGCGGAAGTGTTTACCGGCAGCCCCGGCAAGTATGTGCCACTTGCGGAAACACTGCGTGGCTTTAAGATGATTGTCGACGGCGAGTGCGATGCCTTGCCCGAGCAGGCTTTCTACATGGTTGGCTCCATCGACGAAGCTTTCGAGAAAGCCAAGAAGATCCAATAAGGAATACTTATGGCCACACTGCAAGTTGACGTCGTCAGTGCGGAAGAATCGATTTTTGCTGGCGAGGCAAAATTCGTTGTTCTGCCTGGCGAGTCTGGCGAGCTGGGCATTTTGCCCGGCCACACGCCGCTTATCTCGCGTATCAAGCCGGGTACGGTTCGTATCCAGCAGGCTGATGGCGCGGAAGTGGGTATTTTCGTGGCCGGCGGCATTCTGGAAGTGCAGCCCGGCAAGGTAACCGTGCTGTCCGACACCGCCATCCGCGCTGAAGATCTCGATGAAGCCAAGGCACTGGAAGCGCGCAAGAAGGCCGAAGAGGCCTTGCGCACGGCCAAGGATCAAACGGATATAGCCGTGGTCGAGGCAGAGCTTGCCATGCTGGCAGCCCAGGCAGCCGCGGCCCGCAAGCTGCGTCATATGCGCCGCCACTAAGCCCGTTTTCACAGCAGGCTGTTCCCGCTTTTGCAGACCCCGCGCCGTCCTGATGGCGTCGGGGTCTTGTCTTGTCTGGACCTGTATCTGGCATCGCGGGTGTACGTAGTTTCCACATTGTGGCTTATGCGAATTGTGAGTAAATATTCGGACCGATATGCTTTCCGCTTTCCTCACCGCCTGATCTGGAAGCGCCATGAGAGAACGCGTCGAATGCGCAGCAGTCCTTACCGTATGCACCGAGTCATGGGCAAGCCCCGCCCTGTGGCCAAACATCTCCCAGCGGCTGCAGATATACAGCCTGGCCAGCAACATCGATACCACCCACCCCTCGGCGGTCAGCGCGCTGCTGCATTATGCCGTGCAGCTACGACGTTTCGATGTCTGCCTGCTTCCTGTGTCAGAGGGAAATCTCGCTTGGGCGCGCACGGTGCTGTCAACCGCCGGCAGCCATCTCAGCACCCCCGTCATTGCCATGGCAAAAGACCTCAAGGCTGGCGCACTGAACGACCTTCATCGTCTGGGCATTCTTGATTTTGTACGCATGCCGCTATGCAAGGAAGAACTGCGGGTACGCGTGGAGCGCGGGCTCGATCTCAGGCGTGCAGTTGCCCGCGGGCAGCCGATGTTCCAGCAGTACACGCCAGCCTTGGGTGAGCAGCTTCCGCATGCCGTTCACGATGCCGGCGACGTTTTGCTAGGCCACAGCGGCTGCGAGCTCGAGGCTTTCGCTGCGGCATGCGCATCGCGCTATGCCACGTCCTCCGAGTCCTTCCGCCAGGCAAAAAGCCAGGTCGTGACGCGTTTCGAGCGCGCCTACATCGCGGCGGCCCTGCGCCGCAGCGCTGGCAACATTACCATGGCAGCTCGTTGCGCCCAGAAGCATCGGCGGGCATTCTGGGCGCTTATGCGCAAGCATGCCATCGATGCGGCATCCTATCGCAAGGAAGCCGCTGCCAACTCGGGATGGCGCGGGTAAAATCAATAGTCTTACCTCCAGCTTCGGGCTGGTCTTTGCACATCAAGGATAACCTGTGACTGCCGTACCTCTGAAGAACGACACACTGCTGCGAGCCCTGCTGCGTGAGCCAGTACCCTATACGCCTGTCTGGCTCATGCGGCAGGCAGGCCGCTATTTGCCCGAATACAACCAAACCCGCGCCCGGGCAGGCTCCTTTCTGGCGCTGGCGCAAAACCATGAATATGCCTGCGAGGTCACACTGCAACCGCTCCAGCGGTTCGATCTGGATGCCGCGATTCTCTTTTCCGATATTCTTACCATCCCTCACGCCATGGGTTTGGGGCTCGACTTCCATGCAGGTGAAGGCCCACGGTTCGCTCACCCCGTGCGCAGCGAAGAAGACGTTCGCCGTCTGCGCGTGCCAGACATGGACGCACTGCGCTACGTCTTCGACACCGTGGCCCTGGTGCGCCGTGAGCTGGCCGGCAAGGTGCCGCTTATCGGCTTTGCAGGCAGCCCATGGACAGTCGCGTGCTACATGATAGAAGGCCAAGGCAGCAAGGATTACCAACTCATCAAGTCAATGTTGTACGGTCGGCCAGACCTCCTGCATCGCGTGCTGGAAATCAATGCGCAGGCGGCCACTCAGTATCTCAATGCTCAAATCCAAGCTGGCGCCCAGGCCGTCATGCTGTTCGACAGTTGGGGCGGCGTGCTGGCTCACGGCAAGTACCAAGCGTTTTCCCTGGCTTACATCCGCAAGGTAATTCAGGGGCTTATTCGTGAAAATGAAGGGCGCAGGGTGCCGTGTATTGTATTTACCAAGGGGGGCGGCCCGTGGGTGGAAGACATTGCCGGCTGTGGAGGCGACGCGATCGGGCTGGACTGGACAGTTCGGCTTTCCGATGTGCGGCACAGAGTCCAGGACAGCGTCGCCCTGCAGGGCAATCTCGATCCGATGTGCATGTTTGGGGGGGAGGCGGCCATTCGCGACGAGGTACGACGCGTCATTGACGACTTTGGCATGGTCGGAGACGGAGGCCACGTATTCAATTTTGGCCATGGCATCTCTCGCTTTACTGCGCCGGAGGCGGTGGCCACCTTGGTCGATGAAGTCCACGCTTATAGCCGCACGAAGCATGCACATGCTGCCGAATAGCGGGGAAAACCCCACTTTCCAAGCGATGCCTATCTTGGTTGTGCACAGTTTTCGTTGCTATGCACAAAATATCAGGTTGGCTAAGTTACGATCTGGCTTGATATTATAACTTATTGAATAAAAAGAGAATTAATGGCTGTATTGCAGAATTTTGGCTATTTATGAGATAGGGGCCATTGACTTTCCCACTGTTATTGCCCCGCTTTTCCCCAAAGTTATCCACAGGCTTGGCGGAACAATACAAAAAACACGGAATGGCGCGCCTTTTCGCACCTAAGCAAGAATTTACTTTAACTTTTAATGTCCGTTTCATCCTCCTCCGAATCAGTTGTTTCTTATCCGGACAAGAAAGCCGGGGCAACAGTGTGGGTGCGGGTGGCGCTGGACGTGCCATTGCAGGGCCTGTTCGACTACCGATGTTTGCCGCCCGTCAATCAAGGTGACAGGGTCATCGTGCCTTTCGGCCGAAGAAAGCTCATCGGCGTTGTAGTCGATCTGCCCGCCTTTCCAGAGCTTGACGAAACGCTGGTACGCGATGTGGACCAGGTTCTTGGCGACTTGCCGGCGCTGCCCGCAGATTGGCTGCGCTTGGCCGCATTTGCCGCCAGCTATTATCAACGCCCTCTCGGTGAGGCCATGCTGCCTACCTTGCCCGTGCCCTTGAGGCGCGTGGGCGCCTATCAAGGAAAGCGGTCAGCCGGGGGCCCCGTCAGCAGGCTGGACAGGCGCGCAGGGAAGACGCCTGCCTTCTCAAAGGCTTCCGCACAGGAGGTCGCCGCGCAGGCTCCCGTTCTCAATACAGCGCAGCAGACGGCTGTTGATGGCATTGCCCAGCTTGCCGGGCATGGCGTAGTTCTGTTGCACGGGGTGACAGGCAGCGGCAAGACCGAGGTGTACCTGCATGCCGCGCAGGCGACGCTCGCGCGGGGAAAGCAAGTGCTTTTCATGGTGCCTGAAATCAATCTCACGCCGCAGCTCGAGGCTGTGCTGCAGTCCCGGCTGGCTGCCGGGGGCGAGCCATGCGCCTTGGCCGTCATGCATAGTGGGCTTGCCGATGGCGAGCGGCTCGCTGCTTGGGTTGCGGCACACCGGGGACGGGCCCGTGTGCTGTTGGGAACCCGGATGTCCGTGTTTGCACCCATGCCCGAGTTGGGTCTGATCATCGTCGACGAAGAGCACGATACTTCCTACAAGCAACAGGAAGGGCTGCGCTATTCGGCCCGCGATCTTGCCATATGGCGCGCTCGCGACCTGGGCGTACCCGTGGTATTGGGTTCAGCCACGCCGTCCCTGGAGACCTGGCGACATGCGGAAAGCGGGCATTATCAACGCTACACGCTACCGGACAGGGCTCGCGCGGCCCAGATGCCCAGGGTCAGGCTGGTCGATACACGCCGCCTCGATCTGGACCAAGGGTTTTCGCCCCAGCTTACCGAAGCGATCGGCAAGCGGATCCAGGCAGGAGAGCAGGCGCTGGTTTTTCTGAACCGCAGAGGCTATGCACCAGTGGTCAATTGCGCCTCCTGCGGATGGGTCAGCCAATGTCCGCGCTGCACGGCTTACGCGGTGCTGCACAGGGGGCCAGGAAGGCGCAATACCTTGCAATGCCACCATTGTGGCTATCAGGCCAGGGTGCCGACGGCTTGCCCCGATTGCGGCGATCAAGATCTCAAGCCCATGGGGCGCGGCACGCAGCGTGTCGAAGAATACCTTGCCGAATGCTTTCCAGAGGCGCGCATTGCGCGTATCGACGCCGACAGCACACGTTTGAAGGGCAGCGCTCAGGCTTTATTTTCAAAGGTGCATGCTGGCGAGGTCGATATTCTGGTCGGAACGCAAATGGTGGCCAAGGGACACGATTTTGCCAGGCTGGGGTTGGTGGGCGTGCTTAATGCGGACGCCATGTTATTTGCACAGGATTTTCGCGCACCGGAGCGGTTATTTGCTCAGCTGATGCAGGTGGCGGGCAGGGCGGGACGCCACGCGGCTGGCGGTGAAGTCATTATTCAGACCGATTACCCCGATCAGGCGGTTTACCAGGCCTTGCTGCGGCACGACTATGTCGGATTCGCCAAATATGGCCTTGCTGAGCGCAAGGCTGTGGGGTTGCCTCCCTTCGCCTACCAGGCTCTTCTTACTGCGGAAGCGCCCGCATTGGCCGACGCATTGGCCTTTCTGGCGCAGGCGCGGGCACTTCCCGAGCAGGCGTCGTCTTCCTATCCCACCGTATCAGCCATCACACTCTACGATCCCGTGCCGCTGCGCATCGTGCGTGTGGCACATGTCGAGCGTGCGCAGTTGCTGGTGGAAAGCAGCAGCAGGCCCGCCCTGCAGTCATTCCTTTCCATATGGTCCTTGGCGTTGCACACCTTGGCGCGCGGTGCGCGGATTCGCTATCATCTCGAAATAGATCCGCTGGAAATATGACCGTCATGCAGCCAGCACTCGCGCCGACAGGCCATACCGTTGCGGTGGACATGAATGCCATGCAACGAGAGGCGGTTCTGTATCTGGATGGCCCGTGCCTCGTTCTTGCCGGTGCAGGCAGCGGCAAGACTCGGGTCATCACCCAGAAGATCGCCTATCTGCTGCGCGAATGTGGCTATCAGGCACGGCAGGTAGTCGCGCTCACCTTTACCAACAAGGCGGCGCGCGAGATGAGCGAGCGCGTCAAGCAACTGGTCGACGCGCGCATGGCCCGGGGGCTGACTGTCAGTACTTTTCACTCCCTGGGTTTGCGCTTTCTGCGGGAAGAAGCCGCTCTGGCAGGCCTGAAATCGACGTTCTCGATTCTCGATGCCAATGATGGTCTCGCCATCATTCAGGAACTGCTGGCGACGACGGACAAGGGACGGCTGCGTGCAGTACAGCAGAACATCTCGTTATGGAAGAATGCCCTGATGGATGCGGATGCGGCCGAACGCTCTGCGGCGTCGGCAAGTCAGGCGGAAGCGGCGAAAGTGTATCGTAGCTACAGCGCGACCTTGGCGGCCTATCAGGCAGTGGACTTCGATGATCTGATACGGCTGCCAGCCATGTTGCTCGAGACCAATGAAGAGGTTCGCCGCCGCTGGCAGGCAAGGGTTCATTACCTGCTGGTTGATGAGTACCAGGACACGAATGTTTGCCAGTATCGTCTGGTGCAGGCATTGACAGGTGCTCGCGCCATGTTTACCGCGGTAGGCGATGATGATCAGGCAATCTACGCATGGCGCGGCGCCACGGTGGAAAACCTGGCGAACCTCACTACCGATTATCCCGCACTGAAGATCATCAAACTGGAGCAGAATTACCGGTCGGTGCAACGTATTCTTACCGCCGCTAATCAAGTAATTAGCCACAATCCCAACATTTTCGGCAAGAAGCTTTGGTCTGATCTTGGCGCCGGAGAGCCGATACAACTGACGCCCATGGATAATGAGGAGGCAGAGGCCGAGTCGATTGCCATGCGGCTGTCGGCTGCGAGGTTCGAACGCCGGGCGGAGTGGCGCGATTTTGCCGTGCTCTATCGCAGCAATCATCAAGCCAGGATTCTTGAGCAGGCTTTGCGCACTTTGCATATACCGTACATTATTTCGGGAGGCCAAAGCTTCTTCGATAAGCCCGAGATACGCGACATTCTGTCCTATATACGGCTAGTGGCCAACGACCATGATGATCCCGCCTTTATTCGCGCGGCGACTACTCCACGGCGTGGCATAGGTCAGGGTACGCTGCAGGCTTTGGGAGAGTTTGCCGGAGAACAGGGTCTTTCCCTGTTCGAGGCTGTTTTTGAAATCGGAGCGGCTGGCCGTCTGCAATCGCGGCAATTGGAGCCGTTGCAAACATTTGGCGCTTTCATACAGCGGCTGCAGGCGCGGGCAGGGCGGCGAAACGGCGCCATATCGCTCGCTCCTGCCCAGGGCAGCCTTGCTGTCGACCGCCCGCAAGGCGCGGGGCAAGATGTGGGTGTCGATGATGCACGATCCGACAGCGCAGGTGCCATACTCGACGATCTGCTGGCCGCCATCCAATATGAGCGCTACCTCTATGACACGCTGGAAGAGCGTCCCGCACAGAATCGATGGCAGAATGTGCTGGAGCTGACCGGTTGGCTCAAGCGCAAGGCGGAGGAAAGTGATCTGACCCTGCTCGAGCTTGCTCAGCATGTGGCATTGGTCACCATGCTGGAGCGCGGAGAGGAGGACGATCCGGACGCGGTCAAGTTGTCCACGTTGCATGCGTCCAAAGGACTTGAGTATCCCCATGTATTTCTGGCGGGTGTGGAGGAAGGCTTGCTTCCGCATCTGGGCCGCGAGGATGAGGACAGCGATCCAGACAAGGCGTCGGAGATTCTGGCCACACGCATACAGGAAGAGCGGCGCCTCATGTATGTGGGCATTACGCGGGCCCAACGCAGCCTGCATCTGTCCTGGTGCAGGAAACGCCGCCGCGCACGTGAAGATGTTGTGCGCGAGCCTTCGCGATTCATACAGGAAATGGGTTTGAGCCAGCCGGGTATCCGAGAGGATGCCCAGACGGCTGCCATGAGCCCCAAGGAAAGGCTGGGTATGCTTAAGAATTTGCTTCAGAGGGAGTAATACGACTCCATGAGCGGCGAAAACCCGCCACTGGAATGAACTGCACCCCCAAGAATTGGATGCGGGTCCAACCCTTGGGGGTGCAGTTCAGACGCTATTTACCGGGGCAATGTACCCGGAAGGCGGCAGAAACGCTGCCTATTCAATTAATTACCATTGTGTGCCGGTGAATTGGCGATCTTTGGCGCGAGCATCATCCATGGCTACGGCTACGTCGACCACAAAGTCGTACAAGGCGACAACGCCTTTCTTGAGGGTAGCCAGCACGCTCTTGCACAGATCAACAATGGAAGTCGCTTCGCCTGCCGCGATTGCTTGACGCATCAAGTCACGCTCGAGCGCATCGCTGAGACGACTATTGTGGTTCAAAGCTGTAACCGACATGATAAACCTCACTATTGACGTGCCGACAAAACAGAATGTAATGTGCTGACGAAATCAATTATAGGGTAAACCCCTATCCAATAGCAAGGGTTATCCCTAATTTACGAGTGGGTGTCGTTTAATAGGCACATATGCACGTGACACGGTGTGGACGAATATAAGAACAGAGCGCAACCCGCCGGTGCTGCATGAGGCAAAATGAATGCTTTCCCCAAGAATTCCCGGGCTTGTCGCGACTCGATGGCGTACACATGCCCTCTATATTCACATCCATAGGCAGGAGCAAGAAATGAGCAGTAGTATCAAAATAATAGGGGTTGTCGGTGCTGGAGCGATGGGTAGGGGTATAGCCCAGATCGCGGCACAGGCCGGATTCGAGGTATTGCTGTTCGACCAGAATGCGGATGCTGTTGCATCCGCAAGAGATTCCCTGCAGGCCATCTGGGAGAAGCTGGCTGGCAAGGGGAAGATCACAGCCGAACAGGCCAGCCAGTCTCTTGCCCGTGTGAAAGCCTGCGGCGATATCACCGCCATGGCAGGCGCGCAATTGATCATCGAGGCTATAGTCGAGAAGCTGGAGGTCAAGCGGGCGCTTTTCCCGCAGCTTGAGGCCGTGGTCAGCGACGATTGCATCTTGGCGTCGAACACATCTTCCCTGTCGATCACCGCCATTGCCCAGGCCTGCAAGCTGCCTGGGCGCGTCGCCGGCTATCATTTTTTCAATCCCGTGCCGCTGATGAAGGTGGTGGAAGTCGTGGATGGCCTGCGCGGGGATCGCCAAACGGGAGACGCGCTCATGGACCTGGCCCGGGAAATGGGCCATACGCCAGTGCGCACCCGCGATATGCCGGGCTTTATTGTGAATCACGCGGGCCGAGGCATGAATGTCGAGGGCCTCAAAGTCATCCAGGAATCCGTGGCCGGATTTGTCCAGGTGGACGAGATCATGCGCGAACAGGCGGGATTTCGCATGGGTCCTTTCGAACTCATGGATCTGACAGGTCTGGACGTATCACATCCCGTCATGGAATCCATCTATCACCAGTTTTACGATGAGCCCCGCTATAGGCCTTCACCTATTGCCGCTGTGCGTGTGGCCGGCGGACTTCTGGGGCGCAAGACGGGAGAAGGGTTCTATCGCTATGCCGATGGTGTAAAGCAGGTTCCGGACGCGGCTTCTGCACCGGAGGCCAAGGCAGGACTGAAAGTCTGGCTGGCTCCATATCATTCGGTTGGACACCGGCGCGCGTCGGCTCTGCTCAAGGATCTTGGTGTGCATGTAGTGGCTGCCGAAAGGCCTCCCGCAGATGCGTTGATTGTCCTGACGCCCTTTGGGCAGGACGCCGCCAGCATCGTGGCCGAGCATCAGCTTGACGGCGCGCGTGCGGTAGCGCTGGATACCTTTTTTGGATTGGAAAAGGGAAAGCGGCGCGTCCTGATGTGCTGCGCGGCGACATTGCCCGATTGGCGGGACGCGGCACACGCTCTGTTTGCGACTGACGGATCCCCAGTGACGGTCATTGCGGATTCGGCGGGCTTCGTCGGGCAGCGTATCGTGTCATGCATTGTGAACGTCGCCTGCGATATTGCACAGCAGTCCATCGCCACTCCCGGCGATATCGACAAGGCGGTGTCTCTGGGTTTGGGATATCCCGGTGGTGGTCCGCTGTCTATTGGCGATACGCTGGGTGCGGCGCATGTGCTGGAGATTCTGCGTGCCATGCAGCAGGTCACAGGTGACATGCGGTATCGACCCAGCCCCTGGCTGCAGCGGCGTGTGCAGTTGGGCATGTCGCTCAGGGATGAGGCATCGTGCCGCTGACAAGCTTTCTCATGCCACTATAAAAAAAGCCACCCGAGGATTCGGGTGGCTTTTTAATGGCGCCGTCAGGCAGCCGGAAGAGAATACGTGTCGCTTATTTTGCGGCACTGACCATATATTCGACCGCGGCGCGCATCTCCTCGTCGGAGGCTTGAGAGCCGCCACGGGGCGGCATTGCGCCTACGCCCTTTATGGCGTTAGCGACCATGGCGTCGATGCCGGTGGCGATGAACTTGGCCCAGTCTTCCTTGTTGCCGAACTTGGGCGCACCTGCAACGCCAGCGGCGTGGCAGGCGAAGCATACGGATTTGTACAGTTTTTCACCCGCAGGGTTGACGGCTGCTGTTTCTGTTGCTCCGTCGGCTGAGGCGCCGCTCTTGTCGGCTGCCGGCTCGGCTGCTTTCTCGGCTTCAGCAGGTTTGGCTGCGGCGGTTTGCTCAGCGGGTTTTGCTTCTGCTGGTTTTGCCTCGGCGGCGGGTGTTGCGGCTGCGGCAGCTGCCGGCGCTGCAGCTTGCTTTTCTGTATCTGCGTCAGCCTTGTCACCAGCGGGAGCGGGTTCTTTGGGTTCGTCAAACCCTGCGCCGGCCTTGTTCGCCATATAGACTACAGCGCGTTCGACTTCGAAATCGCTGAGGGATGGATTGCCGCCCTTGGGAGGCATGGCACCTATGCCATGCAGGGCATTCTTGACCATATCTTCGTAGCCTTTGTCGATGAAAGGCTTCCAAGCGGCCTTGTCACCGATTTTGGGGGCGCCCGCCACGCCTGCCGTGTGACAGGCCGTACAGGTGGATTCGAATACCTGCTGGCCGGTCTTGTAGACCTTGGGTGCGTTGGCATCCACCAGCTTAAAATCTGCAACAGGCTTGATCCGGGCGGCGATGGACTC
Source organism: Allopusillimonas soli (assembly GCF_004153445.1). GTDB lineage: Bacteria > Pseudomonadota > Gammaproteobacteria > Burkholderiales > Burkholderiaceae_B > Allopusillimonas > Allopusillimonas soli. Next base: position 1,138,895 of record NZ_SDQC01000001.1, on the reverse strand, counting down.
TGGCTTTTGGGCATCGGAGCCAGCACCGCTTTGCATGCTTGCCGCAACCAGGTGCGTGAGCATGATGATGACCACAATGGGCACAATGAAGGCCAGGATGACGGTGACGATAAGCTGCTTAGGTGTTTTGATAAACCCTTCGTGACCCTCGATGGTCTCTTCGATGTGCGCTTCCGTGTTGTTCATGATCGAATCCTGCTTATTCCTGTTTTTTGATGCCTGTTGGCTTTGATCGCGCGTGGTCTCCTGCCGGTTTCCCGTTGGCTTGCGCCATACGCACGTGTATCCGGAACTTCCCGAATAAGGGATTATAGCGGCACAGTTGCTGGCTTGCATGGAGGCCGCGCTTGTGGTGATGTCTCTCCGCCTGCGTTGGGCAGGACCGCCGTGCAGGAGTTTGCGAAGTCAGGCTACAATATGCACCCTGCGCCCGTAGTTCAATGGATAGAATAAGAGTCTCCGAAGCTCTCGATACAGGTTCGATTCCTGTCGGGCGCGCCAGTGATGTTGATAAGCAGCCCTCATGCTGTTTTTTTTGTGGGTATCGGGCCGCGCGTCGGCGCCAAGTCTTTAAGCGTGCTCAAGCGGCCGCACATCTTTGGCGATACGTTCGATAACTTGGATATCTACCGATTTCAGGTCGTAGGCTTGCTGCAGGTTTAGCCAGGAACTTGCATCGCCCCCAAAAAACGCAGCAAGCCGCAGTGCCGTATCCGGTGTGATGCCACGACGTTCGCGCATGATCTCGTTCATGCGTGTGGCCGGCACATGTAGATGAGCAGATAAGGCGTTGACACTCATGCCGAGGGGGGCGAGGTATTCCTCGCGCAAAATTTCGCCCGGATGAATCGCGCGCATGCCATTTTTAATCATGATGGTCTCCGTTTCAGTGGTAGTCAACGATCTCGACGTGCTCTGGTCCTTCTGCTGTCCAGATGAAGCAAACACGCCATTGATCGTTGATGCGAATGCTGTGTTGCCCAGTCCTGTTTCCCTTTAGCGCTTCCAGGCGGTTGCCAGGAGGGGAACGCAGAAAGTCAAGGGTGTTGGCGCTATCGAGTATTTGCAATTTGCGCTCGGCTACGGCTTGAAAGTTGGTAAAGCGAGCAACGCGTCTGCCCTCGTAAAGCGCTTGAGTATCGCCGCATCGGAAGCTTTTTATCATGTGCCGATTGTATGGAATTTAGCGTTTAACGTCAAACGACAAACACTAAAGTTGATTGAATCATACAGGTTCGATTCCTGTCGGGCGCGCCATGTAAGTCAGGATGTTGCACTGGTTCTTTAACGTAGCATCTCATGGCCTCATTCAGTGCATATCGCATCTCCAGCAAGCAGATCAGAACGCCATTGAGAAATTGACCTTCAAGCCATGGTCGCTGACGCCGCCGCCGATCTGGCCGCTGTAGGCGATGACGAGGCTGGCGTTGGGGCTCAGGGCGAGGTCTAGCCCAGCCTCGATGACAGCCGCGTCCTTGGCGATCGGCACGCCGGCTATTGCAAAAGCGTCGCCGCCCGCGAAGGCGAGATCGGCGGTGGGTGTTTTGTCGCCGAAGGTATGGCGCCAGCCAAGCGTGCCGTGCAGCCGTGCCGTCGTGTCGTCGAGCGACAGTGCGGTTTCAGCCCGCAGGCCGAGCGTGGTGAAGGTGGCGTCGTTGCGCGAAGAGGGAGCCTTCAACGCCGCCGGCCCGCCGCTCTCGGTGAAGCCGTCGGTGCGCAGGTTCACATAGGCCAGATTGGCGAAAGGTTCGAAGCGCGCAAGGGCTGTGTCGATGCGGTAGCCGGCCTCGCCGAAGAACTGTGCGGTGGCCGCATCGTAGTCGGCGTCAAGCGTGTCGGTGAAGCCGGAGAATGCCGCCGTGCGGGTGGTGTCGACATCGTGCCATGAATAGGCTGTGCCGAAACGCAGGCCGAGCTTACCGATCTCCGTACCGGCATAGGCGCCGAGATGGTAACTGTCGGCGGAACCCGAGGAGGTGCGGTCGTCTATGTCGAAGCTGCTTCTGGAGTAGCCGGCCAGCAGGCCAAGCCGCCAGTTGTTGGCCGCTTCCATGTCGCCGCCAAGCACAAAGCCGCCTGTATTGCGTCTGAGCGAAGCGGCGTTGCCGTCGCCGTCCCACTTGCCCCACGAGCCGAAGGCATGGCCCCAGGCCGCGAAGCGGTCGGTGTCGGCCAGCGCGGGGGCGGGGTCGTCATCGCCATAGATGAGCACCGGCATGGATTTTGCGCCTACTCCTGCGAATGCGGCGCGCAAACGGGCGCCCGCCGCCTCTCGCACAAAGCGGCTGTCCTCGATCAGCACGCTTTTCGTCGAGGCATGAACCTCGCCGGACAGTGCGTCGAAGGCGGCGGGCGCATCTGAGGACGAGGGCAATAGCGCGATGGCGTCCCAGACCGCATTCCCGACGTCCAGACTGTCGGCGCCTTCGGCCGCGGCTTCTTGGTTCGGCGTCAGCGCCGCGCTGGCAAAGCTGGAAGTCTGGGTAAAGGCGACGGCGACGTCGTTGGTGTCATAGGTCAGTTGCGGCGTCAGGAAAGGGGAGGAAAAGCTTACTGCAGCCGCGTCGAAAGTCCCGGTAACACCGCCCGCCGACGTCAGAATTGTATAGGGCGTGGCGAGCGCGAAATCCGAGGATGATATCACCTGGACCGTGCCGCCGTTAAGCGTCGCCGTGCCGCTCACATCAATCAAGTCGGCATTACCGGCAGCGTCCACCTCGACCTCGTAGGTCGAACCCGCCGCCTGAGTGTAATTGCCGGCGACATGTAGCGTGCCGATGGAGTTGCCGGGCGCCACCGTGCCGCCCATCGTCGTGGTTCCGACTGTGCCCGCGCCCTCCAGCCGTCCACCCGCAAGCACGCCGAGCGTGCCGCCCAGCGTACCGTGGGTGATCAGCACGGCGCCGCTGTTCACGGATACCGTACCGGAAAAAGCGGCGCCATTGTTCAGCTCCGTCGTTCCGGCAAGCAGATTGATCCGTCCATTCCCGAGTATTTGCGGAGCGAACCGATAGGCGCTCGCCGTGTGATTGAAGATGAGGCTGCCGTCGCCATCGCCGAACCGCACCAGCGGTGTATTCAGCTTACCAGGCGCCGTAGGTGCGTCGCCCGTCGGCGAGCCGATGTTCACCGTGCCCTGCGAGCCGGCAAGCTCGGCGATATGCACTTCATTGGTCTCAACAGCGGCGCTGTCCGTTACTGTGAGCCAGCCTTTGCCTTCGCTACCGATCACCATCTCGTTCTCCGGCCTCCAGAGCGAGCCGGCGCCTGTGACCGTCACCACGCCGACGCTACCGACCTCGGAGCCGATGTAAGCCGCTGCCGGATTGGTAACCAGGCCGCCGTTTTCGATCGTCAGCAGGCCAGCGCCCCAGACGCCGACCTCAAAGTCATCATGGATATTCCAGACCGAGCCGCCGCCGGTCACTGTCGCGGTTCCGGAGGAACCGCCCCAGGTGCCCAGCGTCGTAAAGTCGCTTTGGACTTCGCCGCCGTCGGCGATGGTAAGCACACCTTTGTCCCAGAAGCCGACATGGAATTGCGTTGCGGGGCCGATCCACTTTGAACCGGTGCCGGTGACGAGTGCGGTGCCTTGCGTGCCCGGAGCATCGGCAAGGCGCACCTGGCTGTTGCTGATCACCGTGCCTTGATTGGCGATGGTGAGCGTGCCCTGACCGCCCGTCAAGTCGCCGAGCTTGAGAAAACTGTTGGTGGTCCAGGTCGAGCCGCTGCCCGTCACAGTGGCTGTACCGACGCCACCGGAAACGCGACCGATGGAGGCATTGCCATTTGTGATGACGGCGCCGCCATCTTCGATGCGCATCGTGCCGATGCCTTGCTCGCCTATATAGAGCCAGCCGTTGTTCGTCCAGGAGGAGCCGCTGCCTGTTACGGTCACCGTTCCCTCGGATCCACTCGTCTGGCCGACATAGCCGTTGCCGTTTTCGACCGTGCTGGCGTCGGTAATCAGAAGCCCGGCAGGAGGTCCGGCCTGATCGCCGACGATCATATCTCCTGCGGCATGCATAATGGAGGCGGCCGTGCCATAAACGACCAGCCTGCCTTCGCTCACTCGCGTGCTGCCATGTGTATTGGGCGTAAAGAGCACGAGCGCGCCTTCGCCCAGCTTGACCAGCGTTCCCGGACCGCTGAGCGGCGATTGGAAGCCGACGTCCCGGCCATTTGTGTCGATATAGGCTCCGCCGGCGGCGACGGTGATATCGCCTAAAGCGAAGCCGGCGCCGATCGCCCCTGGCTGGCTGCTCAGCGTGCGCAATGTGCCGCCGTCGAAAACGATGTGGGCTGCACCATCGCCGGCGCTGATGGTATGGGTTGCCAGAACGCCGCGCGCTCCTCCCACGCCGTTCAGATTCATTGTGCCGGTGCTGCCTGTCTGCTCTGCGATGAGGGTGGCGGAATTCTTGACCACGGCACCCTGATCGACAGTCAGCATGCCCTTGCCTTCACTGCCGATGACTAGGTCGTCGGCTATGGTCCAACGGGCGTTGTGACCGGTGACGTTGGCCGTGCCGTCACCGTTGGCGAAATATCCGATAGTGGCGTTCCTGCCGGTCGTGACTACACCACCATTTTCGATGTTGAGCATCCCGGCCCCAGAGACGGCAACACTGGTGCCTCCCCAACCATTGTTCAACCGGGCGCCGCTGCCGGAAACCGTTATCGTTCCACTGGATCCAAGCGCGAGTCCAATGTAGCCCGTGTTGTAGTCCACCCTGCCGCCATGCTCGATGGTCACCGTGCCGATGCCAGCCTGGCCAACGCTGAGTGTGTTGCCAGACCATGCCGAGCCTATACCGGTAACGAGTGCCGTGCCCTGGGCGGTCGAGTTGTGGCCGAGGGTAGCATTGACGTTGGTGAGTGTTCCTCCGTCTTCGATAGTCAGCGCGCCCGTACCGAGAACGACGCCGATATCGATGTAATTGGCTTGTGCGCCCGGCGCGTTCACCACCGTCGGATTCGGCGTGGCAGTGTCGAGTTGGACTTCGTCGGTTGCCGTCGGCACGGAGCCGTCTGTCCAGTTGCCGGCCTCGAACCAGTCATCAGATGCAGCACCAGTCCATTCATCGGCCCGTGCTGTACCGCCCGCCAGGGCGAACGCCAGGGCGACCCCGGCAAGTGCCGTTGTCGAGCGAAGCACCGCGCCTGAATCAAGAGGACTGCACCTGTGTCCGACTCCGCTGTTGTTATTGTCTTGCATACTTTCCCCGCCACACAATGAATCGCGGCACATCAGGGCTCGGCGGCCGTTATGCGCAGCATAAAAAGATAAACCTGCTTCTGGTCGCAAAATATCCCGCCGACAGGCAAGATGTCTTGGTTCAGGAGGAACAGTTTGCGGACTGAGCGGCACTGATTGACGCAATCGCCTTCGCGGTGTATGTTTTTGTAACGACAACGGGGGTGGCGCTTGAATAGACTGACATCACAACCGTCTCAATATTTTTCCACCGCATCATTGCCTGTCGCGGACAGGCTTCCAGTATGGCGGGAAGTATTTGGGCAAAAGGTGGTCTATCTCGACATCGAACCCGCGAAAAGCGTTCCTTTTCATGCCGATGGAACACTGTGCGCACTCCCTGGGGCTGCCTTCTCGTCGGTGTCGGCAACACCTATTCGCGTGTCGCGGACGCAAAACCTCATCGCCAAGGATAAGGCCGATACGCTTATCGTCGTGATCGCCGACACACCGCTTAAGGCCATTCAGGGAGGCAAGGAGAAAGTGGTGGACGCCGGTGACGCGATCTTCGTGCGGGGCGGCGAATGCAGCACGCTTGCCACGGAACGGGAAACGCGCGTTACCAGCATCGCCGTTCCGATCGATAGCCTCGTGCCCTTGATGCCTCGTGTCGAAGACTTGTCCATGACGGTCATATCCAGGCAATGCGATGCGCTTGGCCTGTTCCTTGGCTATGTTGATCTGCTGCGTGACTGGCGGGAAACTGTTTCGACCGAATTCGGCCACATGGCGGCAAACCACCTGCAAGACCTCGTCGCAGCGCTTGGCAGGGCCGGCGAGCCCCGCATCGCACCGCTCGAAGACCGTCCAGGCGTTCGTGCCGCCCGGCTGCGCGGACTCAAGGCAGCCATCGAAAAAGCGCTTTGCGAGCCGAATCTCTCGCTCCACGATATTGCGGCCGGCAGCGGAATATCGCCACGCTATGTCCGCAAGCTTTTCCAGGATGAACAGACCACTTTTTCAGGCTTCGTGCTGGGCCGCCGGCTGGATCGTGCCCGCCGGTTGCTGGGCCAGCCCGAGCACGCCGCCTCGACGATCGCCGCTATCGCATATGCCTGTGGCTTTGGCGATCTTTCATATTTCAACCGTGCCTTCCGCCGCTGCTACGGCATGACACCGTCCGAGCATCGGGAGGACGCGTGGCGAAACCGATGGCGGTGATCGGGATTGCATCATACCGATACCGATGCGTTGAACTAGGTGCCGGCCGCTAGCCGACCGGTAATCCCCCCGCAAAAGGAACGTGACGGATTCAACCGGTCAGTGCAACACCTTAGTTTTGATCGAATAAGATCAGGGGGTGTGTAATGGTCAGTGTCTACGGAGCCATGACTGATGAGCGTAAAGCACGAATCTGTCGGAAGCGGTTAATCAATTTGAATTTGGAGCTTCTTAATAATAGGCCCGTATCTGTTTCTTTCTTGGTCTATCTGAGCCGATAAAGCGGCGGGGCCGTCAGCAACGATTTCCCAACCCTGCGACGATAACGTTGTTTTTACTTTAGGATCTTGCAAGGCCTTGGAGAATTCCTTATTGAGCCGATCGACTATCCCAGGCGGGGTTCCTGCAGTGGTGAAAACGCCCAGCCATGTATAGTTCGTATATCCCGGCAAACCCGATTCGGATACCGTAGGCACGTCCGGCATAATTGAAGAACGATGTTTCCCAGTGGTCGCAATCGCTCGCACCTTACCGTCTTTCGTGTAACGGCTTGCAGTTGCTGCACTAATCAAAAATAAATCAACGTCTTTGGCTACCACCGCAGAGATGATTTGCGCAGTTCCCTTAAACGGTACATGAAGCAGCTTTATTCCTGCTGCGTCGCTTAGAGCCTCCATAGCCAGATGCTGTGATGAGCCATGCCCTGGACTGCCGAATGTAATGCCTTCGGGATTTGCTTTAGCTTTGGCTATTAAGTCACTTAGTGAGTGTATGGGGGAATCGGAGGCTACGAGCAAAGCATTGTCCAGGCTGGCCCCCCATATTACGGGCGTTAAATCGGTTTTTACATCGAACAAGGGTTGCTTATAGAGAAGTGGATTAGTGGCAATTGAAGACTGATCCACCATAATGGTATATCCGTCAGGATCGGCTTTTGCAACCGCAGCCCCTGCAATTTGTCCTGCCGCGCCGGGGCGATTTTCTACGATTACAGGCTGATGGACATTTTGACTAATTGCATCTGCAGTGAGACGGGCAAATAGATCATTGCCTCCTCCTGGTGGATACGGAACTACAAACTTGATTGGTTTTGACGGAAATTCCGAAGCTAGTGTTGGCGTAGTAGCAGCCATAGCTCCTATAAATGTACAGGCGCACAGCAAGGGAATTCGAATATTGATCATTCTATTTACTCCTCCTTATATGAATACAGTGTGCAGAACAGCTAGAGCCTCAAACATTGCCTAGTGCCTGTACAGGCTTATTTTTGCTCCAAGCACGCTGGGGGATGCCTTGCCGAACCCAGCGTTCCATAACGGGATCAAAATCACCCATATCCGCCATTTCAATCCATAGCCTTAGCATCAGTCGCTTATGGCCTTGACCATCGACAAACGCGTGGCGGTAGTGCAATGCAGAGTAGTTATTGAGAAGCTGGATATCGCCGGGCTCTAGCTGCATATCGAGTCGCAGTTCAGGATCTTGGCCTAGCGTTTCGATGTACTTCATAGCCTCAATCTGGAGCGGCGACAGCGCTACATTCTTCTTCCTCGATCCATTACGCATTTTTTTGCTGTGAAACCATGCCCTAAATTGATCGTTGTAGTTACTGAAAACAGGAACTGGAACATCACTGGTTTCATTTATATCGCCGGATTCACCTTCGCCGCGTAGATCGTGGTAATAGCCCTCGTACAACGGAAGAAGGTACTCGGGATGCTCAGCGAGAATACGGTTGTATATTGCGAGCGAACTGACTACGACACTTTCCCCCCCTTTTAGGGCGCGATCCACGCACAATAGGGACACAATGTCCGATTGATCCGAGTGGGGTGGCTGGCCTTCATTGGTAACATAGCTTCGCAAATTCGGGTCGCCGAGGTTGGCGGGTTTTTTGTCTGTAATGTGTTCTATTAGCGTACCCTTGGCATTCTGCGAAACGATAGTGCCTAGATGCGAGCCCAGCCCCCAGTAAATAATTTGGATCTCTTCGAGGGTGTATTTTTCAACCGGCACTCCTCGCAACAGGACAAATCCTCGTCCGTGCCTTAAATCGTGGCTTATCTTGGATAGTTTGTCAGCCAGCGAACCTATCGGAAAGGAGGCCGCGTCAAATTCCCCCCATTTGAGCCCTCGCGTAGAAACGGCATGTAAAGCGCTCTCAATGCCGGCGAGGTCTGCATTCGTTAGCGGGGTGATCCACTCATCTGTTTTTCTGAGTCGAGATCCTACCCATGCTCGTTCCATCGGAATGGGCTCTTGCAAAATTGTCATTGGGTACTCCAAGCCAAGTTCAACTGGAAATACTTTAGGAGACCTAATCTATAAGCACAATGTCTATATAATTATGGATTATTATATTTTTTCCTATATATATAATGGATGCCGAAAGCCCGCGCTTACCCAGAGACGCCATTAGTATCCTTAGGCAGATGACTTCTAGGCAGATCGAGGGATTTGTTGTGGCTGCTGAACTGCTGTCCTTCACTCGTGCTGCACAACGCTTACATATGACGCAGCCAGCATTCTCTCAATTGATACGTGAGCTTGAGGCTGGATTGGATGTGAAGCTCTTTGAGCGCACGACGAGACGCGTTGGCTTGACGCCTGCAGGTGAGGCATTCTACGAAAAAGCGCAACGCGGGGTACAAAGCCTATTCGAGGGGTATGAGAATGCTCGGGCAGTTGCGCGCGCTGAAGGCGGGCATCTTGCGGTGGGGTCGCTGCAATCGCTCGCAATGGGGCTTGTCATTCAAGCGTTAGCGAATTTCCGCAGATGCTGCCCAGGAGTTACTGTCAGTTTGCGTGAGGACTATAACGGCGCGCTATACGGTCATGTGCTGCGTGGTGAACTGGATTTTGCATTATGCGCACAATCCGAAAAAAACAGCGAGATCGTGTTCGACAAGTTGTTCGAGGAAGAGCTTGTGGCTGTGATGCCTCATGGGCATCCGTTGTCACTTAACGATATATGCAAATGGCAAGAGCTTCAGCACGAGCAGTTGATATTAATGTCCAACCAGTCCAGCACAAGGGAGCAGATCACAGAGGCCTTTGCGGCCAACGGCCTGATGGAAAAGAGCGCTTACGACGTAGCCAGTATGTTCACCGCCTTGCGGATGGTAGGGCAAGGTTTCGGCGTAACGCTGCTTCCCGTTACGGTATTGCCTCAAGTAAACATGCAAGGCTTGGCAACGTGCAGACTGGAGGATCCGACACCAATTCGACAGATTGGTATCTGCTGTCGAGTCGACCGAATACTATCGCCGGCAGCGGTCCACTTCAAAGCGTTGTTGCAGAGCCTAGCGACAGAAGTAAAACGGTCGACGATTCTTGATAAGCCCTTTTGAGTACTAAAAATGAAACTCTTATGGCACGAATCCGGGACGTTCTCTTCACAGTCATGAACAAATGCGTACTTGCCATCAAGCACCACCATCAACCGAGAAACAAACAGGGAGTTGCAGTACCCGGTAGAATCGACAGTTTTTCTTTCCTGGAGGGATGTTCTCTGAGTTGTTTTGTCTCGGATCCAGCAATTAGCTTCTGCATTACCCATGCAGCGACATACTGCACGCTCGTTGTCATGAGGTGAATCTGACTTCCCCCTGCGCTCTTCACAGCGGAGTAGCACGATAGAGTGCATTATCAGAACATTTAAATAATGATCTCTGCAGTCAGGAGGTGTATTGAAGTATGGTTTCACGAGCCAGTGCTGCAAACTTCTGGGCGATCAAAGTACGCGGCTTACTGGAAGGAAATAATATTCCAAATTCGGAGAAGAGAGCGGGTTCGAAGGGCAGCACAATTAGCCCATGCTCGGAGAAGTTCTGGGCCGTGATTGGATCTACGATGCCTATTCCTCCTCCCGCAATTACAAACGCACACATTGACGCAAATAGCGGTGTCTCGACGCGTATTGTGGGTGTGATTCCATAATTGGAGAATACTTCCATCAAACGCTGCGTTCGAACATGCTCTCGGGGAGCTGTGATCAGTGGCTGATCTTTTAAATCAACAGGGCTGATCACTTTTTTGTTGGAAAGAGGATGTCCTATTGGCAAAACGCAAACACAACGTACTGCAAGTATTTCTGCATCGACCCAATTTGACTCAAACGGCAGCTCCGAAAAACCGAGGTCGAATTGCTGCGTGGCGATCAGTTTGGCCACAGTAGGAGAACTACGCGCCTGCAAAACTACGCTGACCTGAGGATGGTTATTTAGAAATTGAGCCAGTACGCGCGGCAAAAAATCTAACGCCAGCATAGGCAGCGCGGCAATGCGCAAGGATCCAGCATGAGACTCTCGAATATCGACCGCTAAGCGCTCGACACTATCGAGCCGGTCTATGGCTGCGATCACTGCTTCGTGGAAGTATCGAGCTTCATCGGTAGGTCGCAGCCGGTTCTTTTCACGCATAAACAGATTGAAGCCTATATCCCGCTCCAGACTGGCAATGAGTGTGCTAATAGCCGGTTGCGAAATCCGCATCCGTGCAGCGGCATCTGTCACCGTACCCGTAATCATCAATGCATGGAATGCCTTGAGTTGGCGAACTTTAAGCATATACAAGAATGTGAGGCGTATATCTTTATTTTATGGAATCAAAAAAAAATAGGATTAGATTATAGAGATCAGTCGGTCTAGACTTCATCGTACGACTCAAACAACAATTCGATTCGGATGGAGGAAAAATCATGCTTACTGTTGGCCGACTGTCCAGCTCGAAGGCAAGTGCCCTCGTTATCGCTGTTCTGCTTGCTGGAATAGGAATGGGTTGTTTCGGGGCTTACGTCCAGGCCGCTCCTCTTTATCCTGATCGTCCTATTCGGCTGATTGTAGGCTTTTCAGCAGGAGGAGCTACCGACACGATCGCTCGCATGGTTGGACACCAACTCAGTGAGCGGCTAGGCCAAAGCGTGGTTGTCGAAAACAAGCCAGGTGCTGGCGGTACGATCGCGACTGGGTATGTTGCAAGTTCGCCTGCCGATGGGTATACCCTTCTATTTACTTCGGCATCACATGCTATCAACGCCACACTCTACAAATCGCTGCCATACGATCCAGTCAAAGACTTCGAGCCGGTTGTGCCAGTAGCGTCGACGCTTAATGTGCTCGTCATTCACCCGTCGATGCAAGCATCAACCGTCAAGGAATTCATTGATTATGTCAAAGCACATCCTGGAGAGCTGACTATGGCGTCGGGTGGAATAGGCTCTTCCAGCCATCTGGCGGGTGTGCTATTTAATACCATGGCTGGCATAAAAGTCACTCATATTCCTTATAAAGGAACTGCTGACTCAATGAGGGATCTAGCGGCAGGTGAAGTTGACTTTACTGTTGACTCGGTCTCGGCATATCTGCCCTATTTTGAGAATGGTTCGTTACGCCCTTTGGGCGTAGGAGATCTAAAACGAAGTAGCTTGCTGCCTAAGGTGCCCACCATTGATGAATCGGGTTTGAGCGGCTATGAGGTCAATGCGTGGGTAGGAATTTTGGCACCTGCACACGTGCCTCGGTCAGTTGTCGAGCTGCTAAACCGCCAAGTCAATGACATCCTTGCTTTGCCGAAAATGCAGGCGCAGCTTCAAAAGCAAGGCTCTCGCCCGTTAGGCGGAACGCCTGAAAACTATGCCGAGCTCATCCAGAGCGATATTAAAAAATTTTCCAAGCTCATCGAGCTTGCCGAAATTCCGCGCCAATAAATACGGCCGTGGATGCGCAGATAGTAAATGAGGGATAGATACCATATGAATAAAGAAAATCGTCTGATGGAAGAAGCTATTGAAGTAGCTAAGCAGTTGCATAACGAGCATATCGTTATCGACTCCTTATCACCTAGCATTATTGATGAGTGGGTGCTTACCCCTGCCATGGTAGAGATTGCCAAATCCATACAGGCTGACGGGGGCACTCGCCCGATGATCAAAGCTGCGATGGCCGAATATTTACTCACGCACTGTTGTACGGATGCTGAGCTACGCGCTGCCTATATTGCATTCTGGCAGCGCTCAGGAGTGACTGGATGCAACCACACGCTATACGCGTCAGGGCCGCCCGATGCTGCTTGGGAGTCCACAATGACAGAAATTGGACGTCTCAGTCAGCTATTGGGCGCGTTGCAGGGCGAAGTATCACTGGCTACTACTGCTGAGCAGGTTCAGGCTGCACATGCTGCAAAGCAGCGCGTGGTGTTCTATAACCTTCAGAACGCTGAGCCGGTAGGTGACAATTTTGGTCGAGTAAATACGCTGTACGGTATGGGAGTGCGTAGCATGCAGTTGACATACAACTTGCGCACTCGCTTCGGTGAAGGCTGCCTAGAGACCAATGACGGAGGCATTAGTCGGTTGGGTCAAGCATTAGTTCAAAAGATGAATGAAGTCGGCATGTTGGTAGACCTTTCTCACGGTAGCACGCAGACTGCGAGGGACATTTTGTCCTGCTCGAGCCAACCTGTTATTGCAAGCCATATTCCCGCGCGGGCGATCAGCGGCCATGCCCGAGGATTGCCAGACGACGTCTTGAGAGCGATTGCTGACGGAGGAGGGTATGCGGGTGTGTTGACTGTGCCGGCATTTGTATTACCGCCTGAAGGGGATCCTCGTGCCCAAGCGTTAGGCAGACCCGCTGGCTGGGCAACGTTAGATACGTTTGTAGATCATATTCAGCACTTTGTGAATGTCATGGGCGCTGACCACGTGGGCATCGGCACAGATTGGGGGAAGCCGTATTATTCGGCACTAACTTGGGACAGCACCATGGTAGGAGGCAGAAAAGGGTTTGATTGGGTAGGCTGGCGCGAACAAGATCACTTTGATCCCAATGGCCAGACTGAAGGTTTTGTGACTTGGGATCAGTGGATTAATCTTACTGCAGCTATGCTACGGCGCGGCATCTCTAAAGAAACAGTGATTAAGCTGATTGGCGGAAATTTTTTGCGTGTGTTTCGCCAGGTGTGTGGGTAATGGACGATGTGGCTGTTATCGGAGCAGGGATAATCGGCACCTGCATTGCTTATACTTTGCGCAAGCGCGGCGCACGGGTTGTTCTAATCGACGATGGATTACCAGGAAGTGGATGCAGTTATGGCAACCTTGGGGCGATCAGTATGAGTTCAGTCGTTCCATTAGCCACCGCTGGTACTTTGCGCAAGCTTCCAACGATATTATGGAATTCAGAAAGTCCGCTATTTTTACCTTGGCACTATCTGCCGCGCGCCATGCCATGGCTGCTGCGTTTTGCTTCTTCAGCGCGTAGCGATAGAGTAGAGGCGTCTGCTCGCCAGCTTGCAAGCTTGCATCGCGGAGCGGTAGAGGCACATGAGGCGCTTGCACGCGAAGTCGGTGTGCCCGAATTGATCTTGCGCAAAGGGCAATTACATTTATATGTTAATCATCAAGCTTATGCTAAGGATGCTGCTGCATGGAAGCTTCGCGAGCAGTTCGGCGTAATATTTGAACAGTTGAGTCGTAGCGACATCTTGGCCCTGGAGCCGAATATCAACTCGAGGTACCAGCACGGCGTATTGCTGCCTGACGATGCTACCATTTTAAATCCATCGCGTTATGTGCAAGCAATCTGCAACGCTTTTTGTATGCGCGGAGGCGTGCTGTGCCGCCAGCGCGTTCATGCGATTTGGCCGTTACCGCAAGGAGGATGGCGTGTCAACACTGGCGCGTCTGATGCGCGATACTCCCATGTAATTGTGGCGGCTGGTGCGTGGTCTGATAGACTCTTGGCCTCAGCAGGGATACGCGCATCACTGCAATCTCAAAGAGGCTATCATGCGCAATTCGATGGTAAAGCTGAGTTGTTATCCCGGTCGGTTGTGTTGACGGACAAAAAGATATTTCTTTCTCCTATGGAGCAGGGCCTCCGCGCGGGAGGAACTGTAGAAATCGCCAGCTTGGACGATGCACCAAATAGTCGACGTGCCCTTGCAATAGAGCGGGCCGTGCGACAGAACGTGTCTGGCCTAGAAGGTTGCGCTGCTACTCATTGGATGGGTCATCGGCCTTGTATGCCGAACTCTGTCCCTAAGATTGGACGTGTTTCGGGGAGGCCAGGATTGTGGCAGGCGATCGGCCATGGACATTTAGGCATGACCGATTCCGTTAATACCGCAGGGCGGATTGCCGACGAGCTGATGGCAGAACTGGCGTAAATGCCACTGACAAAAGCCCGCATTCTTTCATGCTTCAGGTGATTTCACGAGTTATTAAGTTCGGTAATCTAGCTTATCTCTGGAGACGCCATGATCCCTTTTGTATTGTTGGAGAACAAATTGGCAAGACGCGTGAATTAATGCTCGTGCAGCATTCTCGCTGGCAGTAGAGTCTCGACGAACAAGCGCATTAGCCAGGGTTCGCCAGTCGCGGGCAGACGCGAGACGGCGATCAACCGAAGAGAACGCTGATCCTTTGTTTCGCACCAACGCATGCCAGAGCGCTTGATTAGAGATGGATTCGTACATTAGATTTATCCACTTGCCCTGGGCCATTAAAATTAAGGCTTCTTGAACCTTCAAAACATGCTCGGTATAGCACTCGGCGTCTACGCCGGCCGCAGCTTCTTGTTCCAATGCTTTTACCGCGGCATCGAATTGCTGCAATTCATTATCATTAGCCAAACGGGCTGCTCGCTCGGACGCCAAGCCCAGCAAAACAGCACGTAAAGCATATAACTCGTGGATATCGTCGGTGTCAACCTCTGCTACACGGGCACCATAACGAGGCAGGCGTTCAACAAAGTGGCCACGTTCTAATTGCGCTAAGGCTTCTCTTATCGTAGCGCGGCTGACGGCGTGTTCGTCTGCTAAGAAGATTTCCTGCAGACGCTCTCCGGGCTTTAGTCGTCCTTCCAAGATTGCCTGCAGCAGCCTTTCTGCCACCAGCGTGGGCAAAGATCGCGCGCTGCGCCCTACCGCATGAGGGTTTTGCAGTGCGCTAGTTGCGGAAGTGCGCGTTCTTAAATTATTCATGCTTTTCAATATCTGATCAATGAATCGACAAAATACTATTAATTTGGTATTCTGACTATTGTCGACAATCGACATAATATAAAGCCATCATGTGTCAGTAGTGAGGCGCTGTTTATGACACAAAGTGGAAGGAGATCCAGATGAATCAAGTCAAGCTCGGTTTGTGGCCGACAAGCATAAGTCTCTTCTTTTCAACGATTCTGTCGCCCATACCTGCATTGGCCCAGACAGACCTATGTGCAAAACCGGCAATCGAATTGGTCGTACCGTGGGCAGCTGGGGGAGGAACTGATACGCAGGCACGCATGATCGCGCAGCCACTTGGAGAGCGGCTAGGAAAACAAATCGTTGTTATAAATAAGGCGGGCGCGGGAGGCGTTGTTGGCACCAGCAGTTTCGTGAATGCGGCAAAACCGGACGGATGTACGCTGATCATGGCGACAGGTGCAACCAACGCCACGGCGCCATTCCTATTCAAGGAGCTTCAGTTCAAGCCGCTGGATGATTTCACACCCATAGCTTTCGTGGCGCAAGCACCCAATATTCTATTTGTGCGCAGCGACTCGCCTTACCACAGCGTGCAAGACGTCATTGATGCAGCCAAAGCGAAGCCTGGTGCCCTCTCTTATGCTAGTGGTGGTGTGGGCGCGTCGAGCCATTTGGCCGCAGCTCTATTTGCCGAGAGTGCTGGCTTAGATATGGTACATGTGCCATACCAGGGCGCGGCTCCCGCCATTGCGGCGCTGATGGGCGGGCAAGTTGACCTGTCAGTCGATACGGGAAATCAACTCGGCCATGTGCGTTCCGGACGGTTGCGTGCATTAGCAGTGGCGTCGAAGGAACGCCTTTCTGCCCTTCCAGACGTCCCTACTTTTGCTGAGGCAGGGGTGAAGGGGGTGTACTACGCTTTTTGGGGCGGCGTGGCGGGCCCGAAGGGGCTTCCAGACACTATGGTACGGCGACTTAATAAGGAGATTAATGCAGTTATGGAAAGTCCAAAAGTCGCATCCTACTTTCTAAAGAATGGCTCCGAGCTTAAGCCCGAAATGACGCCAATGGAGTTTAAAACGTTCTGGCAGGAAGAGCTCAAGAAGAACGAGCACATTGTCGCCATTTCTGGAGCAAAAGCGCAGTAATTACAATTGCGGGAGATAACATGAAGAGCATTAAGGTTGTCATAACTATGGACGTTGAGCCTACGACGGCGACAACGCATCCTACTGCAACCGGGCCAGCTAACTGGGAGCTGGGGGAGCGGGCTGTGCGCGGGTACGCGAAGATTGCTGCAAGCTATGGATTTCCCGTTACATTCTTTATTCATCCCGAGGCCGCGCTTGCCCAGGCACGTATGTTCGATAAGCTGCGGTCACAAGGCGCGTGCCTAGGGCTTCATATCCATGCCTGGAAATATTCCATGTGGCGCCATGATGGTCAGCGCTATATGGCTCACTATGGTGGTCTATCCGAGAATGAGCAAAGGATGCTGCTTGCTGAAGCAGGTGCGCTGTGGCAGGAGGCATTGGGGGAATGGCCGCAGTACTTCAGACCAGGCACCTTTTCCGCTAACGATGCCATTTTCCGGGTTCTGAACGACATGGGATTCCGAGGAGGATCTTGTTCCGCCCCAGGGCGGATGATGCCAGAAATGCAAGCTGTATGGACTGGCACTGAGCCAGATCCCCATCGTGCTCATGCAAGTTTCCGTCAATTGCCTGGCAGCCTCGATTTCGTCAATATGCCATTATCCGCGGATTTTTCAGTTTCCCTGGAAGGCCGGATTGGCCGACGGATGCACCCGGATCCTCGCCCGGACACGGACTGGGAAACACAGTACGGGGTAAGCTATGAGTCAATCGCCAAAAATATTGTCAACCAGGTTATGGATAGAGCGCCTAGTGTTCCTGTTATTAACGTAGTATCTCACAATCATTATGACTATTGTGAACCTACTGACGCAACATGTGGTCGGCTAAATCGCTCGCTTGCGGCAATTATCGCAGCTTGTGAGTCGGCTGGGATCAAACCAATCGGTGCAACATTATCAGACGTAGTCGACGAAGCCCTGCGCGTGCCTATCAATGAGCCTACCTTTGTATGTGAAGGGAATATCATGGAGAAGGCTGGCGCAGTAGGGGTGTTGGGGAGATAGCATTCCGTCTCAAAGCTGTATCGCATTAATGAGGTCTCTCAACAATTTGCCTTTCGGGAGCATTAACAGGGCCATTGTTGATGATTAACCCAAAAAAATACGGATACTCCCGGAAGCAAGGGCCCGTTCTATTCACGACCAATGGCCGTGTATCGTTCCTCTTCAAACAATGGGAAGAGGTTAGGAAAGATCGCACGAACCCCACCAAGGGATCGCCTCAGCAGCCCCATGATCCAAACAGGCACGACGATTGCGCTTTCAGTGCGAGCCACAGTTGGTGGCAGTCAAGCTACTCAAATGTAAGCGTCAGGCATTCCCAGTTTGCTTCGCCGATCATATTCAGTGTTCGGAACCGTCGTGCTCAATACAAGGTGTCATGCATGAAGCTCAGTGCCCAACAGCGCTTGGGTTCCGTCGCCAGATCCAATGGTTGGCGTGGTCGGTCTAGCAGACTCATCTTGGAGACTTCGGCGCGGAAATACTTGCTCTTCCAGTTGTAGTAGATGGCTGCCCTGGTGCCCCGTTCTTGTGACACAACGCTACTTCGGAAAGACTGGTTTCACCTTACTTCAATACTGCTACGGACTCGCGTTTTGTATATCTATTTTTCATCACATGAGGCTTCGCATCCCAGAGACTTCGAAACTCTACCGACCGTCATCCAGTCAGCGAGGAGGCTTACGCCGCGTCACCTCGTTCCGTCTTGCGGACTACCGTCTACTTGATGGTGAAGTAGCCGTTGCGATCCAGATCAAAGAATATCTGTTTGCATAAGTTGGAAACTTGCTCGACGGCTAAAGTTGTCTGTCGCCCTTTAGACCGAGCGACGATGAGTTGACGTTTCATGTTCTCATCCTTAATCCGGCGGATGCCAAATAGCCCCATCTTGTATTCTCGTCGTGCAAAGGAGTAGGGCAGGATCGTCGCGCAGCGGCCCTCCTGAACCAACACGCGCAAAGCCTCCAGGCTGTTCATCACCATCGAAACCTTGAGTTCTTGGTTGCGTGATATGGTCAGGCGCTTCATGATGATCTGTATTGTTTGTGTTAACACCAGTGGGACGCGCACCAACTCCCCCCATTCTATGATGTTGTCTCGCTGCTGCGAGCCACTGGTAACCAGCACCATTTCTTCCTGAGCGACGTTGGCCCGTTCCAACAAGCGGCTACGGGTCATGTCGGCCATGACGGCTAAGTCTATGGAGCCAGCAAGCAGTCGTTCAGGCAGCATAGGGCTGCCGCGCTGTTCTATTTTCAGTTCGATTTTGGGGTAGGCCTCCATACGCGCGACAAGTTCGGGCAGCACAACCGGGCACAGTGTCGGTGTAATACCGACGATGACGGTGCCTCGGGGGGCTGCCTCGTGCGCCGCCACCATGTCGCGAACCCGCTCGATTTCGCTGAAGATGCCTTGGGCGCCTTCCACCAGTAGTCGACCCGCCTCAGTTAAACGCATTCCGCGGTTAACGCGCACAAAAAGCCTTACTCCAAGGTCCTCCTCAAGCTGGTGAATACGCCGTGTCAATGAAGGCTGGGTAATATGCAGCGTTTCTGCTGCATGGGTGAGATTACCTAACTCAGCAACACGAACAAAGAACCGCAAGCTGGTTGTATCTATATCTAGAATATGAGCCTCCGGCTAACGTGTGGATATATAGCGTAAGAGCACGTCGGTAAAAGCTTGAGTGCTGTGGCGAGTGGTAAAGATTCTGAATTGTCTAGATCTTAGTCAAGTTGCTCCTGGGTTGCTGCTGGCTTTGTCATACGGAATTTCTATCAGTCGAATAGCAACATAGTATTTGAACATATCATGAATAGTCCATAGACTTTGACATGTAGTGGGTGATACCTCAGAAATTCTTATAAAACCGGCATGCTACGGAGAGGCAATGAAAGAAATACTGCTCGCAGATTTTGATGAGATTCCGGAAAGGGGGCGAAAGATATTCTCGGTTGAGGGCGTACAGGTGGGTATCTTCCGGATTGATGACCAAATTTATGCTTGGCGCAATACATGCCCGCATCAGGGTGGCCCAGTCTGTCAGGGCAAACTAATGCGAGCGGTTGAAGAGCGCTTGGACGACCAGCACAGAAGCCTTGGAGTGCATTTCATAGAGGGGTCGTTGAATATCATTTGTCCTTGGCATGGCTACGAATTTGATGTTCGCACCGGCCGATATGCGGGAGCTGCGGATTTGCACCTGATACCACAACCCCATCAGGTGAGGGAGGGAAAAATCTATGTCTCAATTGACGACTGAAACTGTCACGGAACCCGTCACCTGTTTTGAGGATGACGCGCAGCGTCTGTGGGTTAGCACAAGGAAGCTGCTGGCGGAAGGTCGCGGAAACGTTGTGTCGGAGCTTGCGATACAGCAACTACTGGCTGCCGCCGTGCGCCTTTATGCCAATAAGATGGACACTGAAAATCGATATTTTTCTCCGGTCAGAGACGACAGCGGCCTGACGGTAACCGATGTGGCGGTCGTGGCGACCGAATTGCTGCGTTCTGTTGACCTTAGCCTTTTTGACCTTTCTATGTGGGCCTCCCGGCCGCGTGAGGATGAAATGATTGATCGGAGCAACGGATGAACTTGAAAAGTAACCATCAAGCAGCATCAGTTTCCGAGTTGCCTGTCATCGATGCCAAGGCGGATTCCAATGATATCCTGGCACGCGCACGACAGCAGGCCGATGAGCGCGAACTGGACAAGTATTTTATCGTGGATGTCGATTCTCACATCGGTGATCGAGATTCATGGCCCGAAGTGCTTTCCATGGTGGAAAACGAAGCAACCCGAGAGAGCGCCTTTTTCTTCGGCGGGGGTACTGGCAAAGGAGCGTTGTTAAACGGCACGCCCGGATTGCAGTTTCAACACGTTGGTGGGCGTATTCCTCATGGTTCTCAACTACAAGAGAGCGTCAGCGATACTTCTGTGCCGCGCGTGGTAACTTTGGCGCGCAAGGCGATGCACAATTTGGGGCTGGATTATCAAGTATTTTTTCCCAGCGTGTTGCTGTCGCTGGGGATGCACCCGGTGCGTGAGCTTGAGGTCGAACTGGCCATTGCCTATAACCGCTGGATTGTGGAACGAATCCTTCCTCACGAGCCGCGTATGAAGGCGCTCCTCTACTTGCCGTTCAATACGCCCAAAGCTGCAGAAGATATGGTCAAGCGCTTCCTGGGGGCCAAAGGGGTTGTGGGGTTTTTGGTGACTAGCACGCGCTATCAGCCGGTGCACGCCAATGAGTACATGCGCCTTTATGCCATGCTTGAGGAGGCTGGTATGCCGATCGGCTTCCATGCCCACCACAACTGGCACAACGAATATACACGGCACCTCAATCGCTTTATTTCCGTGCATGCTCTGAGCTTCGTACTTAGCAACCTGGTGCACATGACGAACTGGATTGTGAACGGCTTGCCGGAGCGGTTTCCCAAGCTAAAGGTAATCTGGATAGAAAGTGGCCTGGCTTGGCTGCCGTTCCTGATGCAGCGTTTGGACCATGAATATTTGATGAGGGTATCCGAAGCGCCGCTTCTTAAGCGCTTACCTAGCGATTACATAAGAGAAATGTTCTATTCGTTGCAGCCAATGGAGACTACCAATATGCGGCTGCTTGAAATGACCATGGAGGCCATCAATGCGAAGACGCAGCTGCTTTATGCATCGGACTGGCCGCATTGGGATTTCGACTTGCCGTCCACGGTGACGGATCTCCCTTTTCTGGATGAGGAGAGCAAGAGAAACATTCTGGGGCTCAATGCTGCTCGAGTCTTTGGGCTGGATATACCTAAGAAGTATCGGTAGTAATCATTGTTGTTCATGGTGTAGCGGGTGGCACATCGGTATCTTGCGTCACCCATTGTGGTCGTAGTGTCTTTATATACAAATAATCGGGAAGCCGAGGAGACTGTAATGAACTTTCTGTTGAGGGGGGTTGTGCTGGCTTCGGCATGTGTGGCATATCTGCCCATTTGCGCGAGTGCAGTGAATGCCACGCAGATTCTGCAAGAGGATATTCCCGCGCTGCAGGCCGCGGCCGATTCTGCTGAAAAGCAGAGAGTCGCAACCTTGATCACGCAAGCGCGCGAAGAAGGCCAGTTGAACTGGTCGGGCGCATTCATAGAGCCGGCAGAGGCTAAGGCCATAGGAGCGGAATTCAAACGTTACTATGGCCTGGACAAACTTCGTATTGAATATTCGTTCTTGAATTCAGGGATACTGTCCGCCCAAGTCAGTCAGCAAATAAAGGCGAACCGCGTGAGCTTTGATGTCCTATGGGTTGCCGGATGGTCCTGGATGAAAGATTTATACCATCAGGGCGAGTTGCTTGAATACGATTCACCTTATTATAAGGAATACACGTTATCGAACGATGCCGGTATGTCGCTGGAGGGATACTGGGTTGCTGACGCTCGTACCTATCAGCCCATGTATAACGTTGCGGCGCTGGCTAAGCGTGGCATTGAGGATTTTAATCCTACTAGCTGGAATGATTTTCTCGATCCGCGCCTTAAGGGCATGGTTTCCATGGGCAACCCCTACTCGTCGTTTTCTTTCGCTCAGGCTGCGCAAAGTAATCTGAAGTCCATGGGAGAAGATTGGTTCAAGGAGCTAAAGAAAAACGTGGATCCGGTTCTGTTCAACAAGGTCGCGGAGGGGCGCGCGTGGGTGGCGTCGGGAGAGTTTCCCATCATGCTGATGGGTCATGGCAAGCACGCCAAAATTCTAAAGGATCAGGGGGTTGAAGTACGGCTGGCCTTCCCCAAAGAGGGAATCATGATGATTCCGGATACGCCGGTCATTCTGAAACGCGCACCGCACCCCAATACATCCAGGCTTTTTATCGACTTTATTCGCAGCGAACATGGCGTACAAACGATTGTGAAATCGGGTGCTGTAGAATTTTTTGGCCGTCCAGGCATTAAGACTCCCGATCCCGTGCTCTTCCCTGCCTGGGAAGATGTTAAGCAGGTAGAGATGGATTGGGACAAGGATGGTTCTGCAGAGGCCATAGAAAAGACCAGAGCGACTCTGAAAAATATTGGTATCGGAACAAATTGATCCGCCAAAATGCTGCGCCCGCCGGGCCGAGGCGCAGCTATTTCATTGCTCTCATCGATTTACCATAGGGAATAGGAATACCAATGACAGCTTCTCTCTGGTCGTCTCGCGTGATGTTATCTGGCGACGTGTTGCGGCGTGGGCCAGCCATTGCGATCATTTACGTTACGCTGGCCGTTGTCATCCTTTACCCCGTAGTTATCATTTTTACCGAGCCATTTTCGGGCACCGACATCAGTCTGACCACTTCTTTTATACGGGTTTTTTCTGATTCGGAAGTCATCCGTGCGTTGGGAAACACTTTTCTGATTAGCCTGGTGTCCGTCATCATTGCAGCATTCATCGGAGTGGCGTTAGCTTGGCTGGTGGCACGCACGGATATGCCTGGCAAAGGGTTTTTTGATCCGCTGAACATGATCCCGTTTTATCTGTCCAGCATAGTCGGGGCGTTGAGCTGGCAAGTAATATTAGCGCCCAGAACGGGCCTGTTGAATGTTTTTCTGTCGGATATTTTGGGACCTCAGGCGATACTCAATATTTATTCGGTCGGCGGCATATCATTTGTCCTTGGCCTGTTTTATGCTCCCTACATCTATCTGTTCACCCTAGGTAGCTTGCAGAGCATGGATCCTTCGCTGGAAGAGGCGGCGCGCATGTCAGGGGCCTCGGTGCTTCGTACTGCATTTCGTGTGACTCTGCCGCTTTCGGCACCTGCGATCTTTTCCGCCAGCTTGCTCGTGTTCGTCACTTGTGCGGGCATCTTTGGCGTACCGTTGGTACTGGGTGCCCCGGGGCGTGTCGATACCTTGTCCACCCTGATTTTTCGAGCGGTTGGCGATTATCCGGCGGATTACGGTGAGGCTGCCGTACTTAGCTTGGCCTTGTTTGCGTTTACGGCCAGCCTAATCGCACTGCAACTTTATCTTTTGCGGGGCAAGGCCTTCATTACCGTCACCGGCAAGGCATATCGGCCCGGTCTTTTAAAGCTGGGTGGCTGGCGTTGGGCGGGGTTTGCGCTCAACAGCGTATACCTCCTTCTGGTACTCGCTCCGCTACTAGCGCTTTTACTGGTGTCCTTGCAGAATACGTGGACGGGCGTGTTCGAATGGGGACGTATGACGCTCGAAAATTACCGAAAGGTCCTGTTTCTTGAGGATGTGGCGCGCCGGGGGTTGTTCAACAGCCTATTTATTTCCGTCATAGGGGCCACCATCGCAGTCGCTTTTTGCGGCCTGCTGGCTTTAATCCTACATAGGACCCGATTACCCATGCGACGCGGCATTGCCTTTTTAGCGATGGTGCCGGTAGCGTTGCCTGGGATTGTACTAGGGGTGGCATTTTTGATGGCATTTATTTCCACGCCGCTTTACGGCACGATATGGCTCATCATGATTGCTTATATCGTGCACTATCTGCCCACGGGAGTAAGAAACATGGAGTCGCTAGTTCAGGCGGTTTCGCGTGAACTGGATGAATCGGCACGCATGTCCGGGGCCAACTGGCGCCAGGCCATGATGCGTATTGTGATCCCACTGATAGCTCCCGGAATGGTATCGACCTGGATTCTATTGTTCGTCACCTTTATCCGTGAAGTCAGCGCTTCCATGATCCTGTACACCTATGGGACAGAGACCATGACGATGGCGCTGATCCAGATCATGGAGTACGAACCTTACGGTGTTTCGGGGGCGTTCGGTATTCTGCAGACGGTGTTGTTGTTGCTGTGTGTTGTGTTGATACGATGGCTAGCCAAACTGGATTTTTCCAGGTCGCGCCTTTTAGCTGTCTAGCAGGCAATATAAATAATCTAGTTGGAGGGTTTTGATGGCTATCGCGACCATCGAGAGTAGATATGCGGCATCGCAAAAAGCGGTGATCCCACACACGCAAGATGGCATGGCAGGGGAACCTCTGGTTGTGCGAGTGCAGGAGCTAGGCAAATCGTACGGCGATGTTCAGGCCGTAAAAAGCATCAGCTTTGATGTTGTCGCTGGTAAGACTTTGACGCTGCTCGGGCCAAGCGGCTGCGGCAAAACGACCACATTGCGATGCATCGCTGGTTTGGAGACGCCGACCCACGGTCGAATATCGATTGCTGGCAGGACGATGTTCGATCATGCCAGCGGCGTATCAGTGGAGCCGGAAAAGCGAGGCATTGGTATGGTGTTTCAATCGTACGCCATATGGCCGCATATGACAGTGGGAGGGAATGTAGGTTTTCCTCTGAAAATCAAGCGCCTATCACGTACACAAGTTCGTGAGCGCGTCGCTCGTATTTTGGATTTGGTAGGGTTAGGGGACTTATATGATCGCTCGGCGTCGCAGTTGAGTGGAGGGCAGCAGCAGCGCGTGGCGCTGGCCAGGGCTTTGGTCTTTGAGCCACAGTTGGTGCTGTTCGATGAGCCGCTCTCCAACTTGGACGCGAATTTGCGGGATCGCATGCGCGCCGAACTGCAGCGTCTGCAGGCAGAACTGAACTTTACCGCCATTTTCGTTACGCACGACCAACAAGAGGCGCTATCCCTCTCCGACCAAATTATCGTGATGAGAAATGGCCTGGTGGATCGATTAGGCGCACCGAAAGAGGTATTTCAAAATCCCGCAACACCGTTTTCTGCCCGCTTTCTGGGCTGTGCTAATAATCTGCAAGGCGAAGTGGTCCAAGCTGCCTATCGTCCTGGGGACAGCGTTACCGTCCGGGTGTCAGAAGTCATGTCATTGGCAGGTCGTTGGTGTAGTGAAGAACCCGCCCATGTAGGGACGATGGCGACGGTGGCTTTCAGAGCTAGTCATCTGTCCATTGGATTTGACGACAGTATTCTTGCGTCGACAGAAAATACCTTTGAAGGGCAGATAGCGTCAGCGTCCTTTCTCGGTGATCGTATCGACTATACCGTGTCAGTGGGCGGGATATCAGTGCATGCCGATGGCCCCATTAATCCGAGCTTTGCGCGTGGGGATACCGTTCACTTAGTGATTTCCCGCGACAATTGCCATGTATTTCCGGGTACGGAATCGTAGCTTGGGCATCTGTCTCACGATTCGAAGACTGACGCCACCAACTCAAGAGTAGGATTTCTTATGGGTCATGATAGTTGCCGGTCGGCAGCTGCTGTGCGCAGCGCTGCATCCATTGTCATCAAAAAAGTGGAGGCTTTTGCCGTAGCTGTTCCGCTGTCTTATCCGATCAAGATGGCGCATAAGACGTTTGACAAGGTCGAAAGCTTGGTCGTGCGTATGGAATCCAACGATGGGGTAGTCGGATGGGGAGAGGCTGCGTCGGCCCCCAGCTTGACCGGTGAAACATGGCAAGGCATGGTGGCCATTGTTCGCGATCATATGGCGCAATATGTCGTTGGACGCGATGCACGCCTGCGGCTAGCGCTAATGCGAACGGTCAGGACGAGAGTGCAGGGAGCGCCGGGGGCCACGTCGGCATTGGAGATGGCCTTGATTGACCTAGTGGCGCGGTCTCTGCAGGTTCCCATGGCTATGTTGTTGGGAGGGCTTGTCCGTGATTATGTCGAACCCATGTGGTTGCTGGGGGGTGGGGCGATAGCGGAAGACATCGAGAGGGCGCGACAAAAATCCAGAGAAGGCTACCGCTTATTCAAGCTCAAAATCGGTGTCAGGCCAGTGGATGAAGAAATTGAAATGTCAAATGCGATGCGGGCTGAGCTTGGGCCAGATATAAAACTATGTGCGGATGCAAACGCCGGGTTTTCTTTGGCGTCAGCACGGCGGTATCTATCCCGTACTCAGGATGTGAATCTGGAGTTTTTAGAGCAGCCGTTCGCACCGGATGCGCAGGCAGCGTTAAAGACGTTGGCGCACGAATCGCCAGTGCCGTTGTGCGCGGACCAAAGCGTCCATACCATCGATGATATCGTTCAGCAGGCAGGGCTTGGCGTGGATGGCGTTACCTTTAAATTGAATAAGTTGGGTGGCCTTGGCGAGTGCCTGAAGGCGGCGGCCGTTAGCGAGCAGTTAGGACTCAAAGCCATCATGGCAGCCAAGATTGCCGAAACCAGCATTGCCTCGGCTGCCATTGTGCAGATTTCATGCGTCATGCCTTCGATAGAATGGGGGGTTAGTCTGTCCCATGTCTACCTGGCTGAGGATATCGTGAAAGATCCGCTGATGGTGGCAAATGGACGGGTTGATTTGCCCAGCGGCTCCGGCCTGGGGGTCGTGATTGACCAAGACGCTTTGGATCGTTTGCGTATAGCTTAAGCAAATACATCGTACCGCGACGGTTAACAAGGCTACGACAATGCTGGCCGTCGTTTTTTTATTGGTAGTAAGTACGCGATCTTTTTGCCCCGCGCTGCGGTTTTGCAAAGAAAACAGGAGTTGCACCATGATTACAATCACGCTCGAGCAAGCCCACAAACTAGCAGACGTGGCGATGAAGCACGGACAAACACTGCAACTGGCGCCGCTTACAATTGCCGTCCTGGATGCGGGTGGATGCATCGTGCTCATACATCGTGCTGACGGCTCCAGCCTGTTGCGGCCACAGATTGCGATTGCAAAAGCATGGGGAGTACTCGGGATGGGATTTGGCGGCCGTGAGCTAGCTCGACGTGCCAGGGCCAATCCTCCATTCTTCAATGCAGTCTCCGACATGGCAAATGGCAATATCGTTCCGACACCCGGTGGGGTATTGATCCGCGCCATGACGGGGGCCGTCATGGGATCCATCGGAATCAGTGGCGACACTTCAGAGAATGATGAAGTATGCGCCGTGAGAGGAATCGAGTCACTAAGCCTCATCGCCGACACGGGAGAATGACCTTGCCCTGTTTTCACGTACAGCAAGAAGATGGCAGTTTCTTGTCTACGGAGAATGGAAATGGAAGAAAGAAAGCAAAGTATCCAAACGGCAATATACGCAAGAATATTGATTTCCCTTTTCGTCGATGGCAATCCGATCACGTCATGGCAAGTCTTCTCCGATCGACCAAATTTCGTCTGGCGGGCAATCCATCAGGCGTGACAATTCCGCTCTACCCAATTCCGTTAGCGTTGCGATATTGATACCGGCCCGTTCAGGCATTGAGACAATCGTTTGAGAGACGCACGCCAACAATCCTTTTTCTTGAAGCTGTTGGAAAATCTGTTCTCTTTTATGCCAAGGTATTTGACGTAGGCGTACGTGCTCTAAAGTACGGTATACCTGTCCATTCGATATAATCATTTTCATGTCTAGTTATAGCTGTATCGTCTCCTGAATAAGGAAATTTATTTTGCTCAATGGGTCAGCCGCTGATCCATGATTCGAACATCATCCGTACGAGTTCAGCCTGCCGGCGAGCGCCCGTCTTTTCAAAGATGCTATTCAGGTGTGAGTGCGCGGTAGAGTCGGTTATCCCTCGGCGTTTCGCCGCGGCAATACGGCCATCGCCCTTAACGATCTCCAGTGCGAACGCGGCCTCGGTTCGGGTCAATCCATAGCGCTCTTGCAGTACCCATGCCCGTCTGGCTAGCTCGGTGGCTGGATCAATTGTAGTGTGCTTTTTTTCGGGAGCGGCTTGAGCGCATCTTTCCCAATGATCATCTAGCTCCGAGCGTTTGCCACCGAGGGCAGTGGCGACAAGATAGTAAAGGTGACTGTCCAACGCGGCTGCCATCTTGGCATCGCCGTGTCCGAAACTGTTCCAGAGCATGCCAAGATAGGACATGAGCACGCCACCCAGAATGGAGCCTCCAGGGATGAAGGCGTTGACGGCGCACGACGGGTCAGCCAGCAAGGGTTCCAATACCACTCTTGGTACCGCCCAGGAACGGACATGATGGCTGGAAAGCATCATTTCAAAGGGCTCGGTCGCCTCCATCAAGACCAGGTCGCCTTTGGTTGCCGTTATTTCGCGGCCAGCCTGATGATAAAGGCCTTGTCCGTCAAGATGAAGTACAAGGTTATAGCAATCGGGCGCCTGTTCGATCAGGCGCTTTGGACGCGAGATTCTTGCAGAGGCATTGACGCACTCGGCGGACATGGAGCCCGCATATGCGTGCATGACGATGCTCCCATGGCTCGGGTCGTCAGTGAGCCATTCAAAAGTGGTAGCACTCCACAGCTCCGACACTTCCTCACACCAATAGGCGCGCCGTTCTACGCAAGCGACATCACGCGTAGAAAATACGTACTCTATCGGTTGTTCCATATGTACTGCCCCAAGTAAAAGCGTGCGCTGCTATCGCGATGAAAATGCAGGCTGCGCTTTTGCGTAGGATTTGGCAGTTCATTGTTTACCTAACTGCTCGCATATCCCCCGCCTTCGAGTGAAATATCACGAATAGCACTGTAAAGGCAGCAAAGTGTCCGACGCCGCCAGGTTCTCGACCAAATGGTCGATGTGCTGCGCGCCCATCCTTCATACACTTGGCCCGATATATTGGGCGGGTAAGTAAAAAGGAAGAGATAGGGTGATTAAGCATAACAAACAAAAATACAGACGAGAGGCTGGGTACGATATCGTTTGGCGGAAAGGCTCGGTGGCCAGGCTTCTTTCCGTACTTTTAGCTGTGCTCACGTTGACGGCGATGACTTCCTCTTTTGCGCAGACGACCACCTGGATAGGTGGTATTTCAAACGACTGGAACGATCCTGGAAATTGGAGCTTGGGAGTACCGGATGCCGCGCGCAACGCCGTCATCGGTCTGCCTCACCCAAGCCCGCCGCATTTGAATAATGCCGCCGGTTACGTCAAAGACCTTGATATTGCTCCGTCCGAGCGAGATATCGGCCTCCTGGAAATTTATGGTGGACTGGCAGACGCAACACTGAACAGCGATAGTGCTCATCTGGCGTACGGCGAACGTTCGGTTGGTTCCGTCCGTATCTCCGGAGGCCGTGCCAGGTGGAACACGTCAGGGTTTTTGGGCATCGGCGGACTGGGATTGAGCCAGATCGAGGTCAACAACGGCGGTATGCTTGCAAGCGACACGGCCGCGATCGGCGTGGACTCCAGCTTTGACAACACGGTTACGGTGTCGGGTGCAGGTTCATCCTGGATCAATCACAACCGGCTTTATGTGGGACTCAGGGGTGTGGGCAGGCTTGATGTCCAGGACGGTGCGGCACTAGCCAGTGGCGATACCTATATCGGCGCCGAGGAGAGCGCCGACGGCGCGATCGTCGTCAGCGGCGCGGGTTCCAGTTGGATCAACACCGGTGTTGTGTTGGTGGGAGAGTCCGGCAAGGGCGACCTGACCGTAGCGGACGGCGCTTCGGTCAACGCTGGCAGAAGCGCCATCGGCCGCTACGAAGGCGCTAAGGGAGCTGCCCTGGTTACCGGCAGCGGCTCGACCTGGACTACCAATGGCTTCTTGCTAGCCGGCGATCAAGGAGCGGGTACGCTGACCATTGCCGAGGGCGGGCGGGTAGTCAGCACCTCCCAGGTGCGGGTCGGCGATGCCGGCACTGCGGTGGGAGCGGCGATGGTGACGGGGCCTGGCTCCCAGTGGCACAACGCCGACCAGTTTTCGGTGGGATTCTGGGGCAAAGGTTTTTTGCACATTGAAAATGGAGGCATCGTTCAGGGCGCGCCCTACACCACCATTGCAACCTGGGACGGCTCGCAAGGCCAGGTCACGGTCTCCGGGTCCGGCTCAATTTGGGACAATGCCGGCGAGTTGCATGTCGGCTTGCGGGGCATTGGTGTCTTGTCGATCGAAGATGGCGCGCAGGTGCGTAGCGGTGACAGTACCGTGGGCACAGAGACAGGTTCCGACGGGGTGGCCAGGCTGGTGGGGCCCGGCACCGCTTGGACGATCACCGGCGACCTTGTCGTCGGTCAAGAAGGTAGCGGCAGCCTGAACATCGGAGCCGACTCCGTCGTCAACGCCAGTCGCTTGGTCACGATAGCCGATCAGGCTGGATCGAGCGGCGTACTACTCGTCAATGGGGTGCTTACTGCGGGCGGCGTTAACGTTCATGCCGGCGGCTGGCTGGGCGGCGGCGGCACGGTTAGCGGCAATACGTCCGTGGCGGGCACCGTAGCGCCAGGAAATTCCATCGGCACGCTTGCCGTCGCCGGAAACTACACGCAACGAGCAGGCTCAACCTACGAGGTCGAGCTTGACTCGGCCGGAAACAGCGACCTGATTGATGTATGGGGCGCCGCGTCGATTGAAGGAGGCATGGTCAATGCCGTTCCCCTGGATGGATTCTCGCTGGATAGGGACTACACGATCTTGACGGCGGGCGCAGGCGTGAGTGGCACCTTTGACGAGGCCGCGATGGCTTCCGGGTTTGCCTTTCTGACGCCCGAACTGAGCTACGACGCCAATAACGTTTTCCTTACACTGACACGCAGCGCGCCCTTGTCCAGCGCCGCCTGGACGCCCAACCAAGCCGCCACCGCCGAGGGAATCGACTCGGTGGGGCCTGGCGTCCCGCTGTGGGACGCCTTCATCGTCCTGGACGCGGATTCGGCACGTTCAGCGTTCGACGCGCTCTCGGGGGAAATCCACGCCTCAGCGAAATCCGCGCTGCTTGAAGATAGCCATTTTTTGCGCGACGCCGTCTACGACAGGCTGCACATGGCCTGGAACGCCGCACCGGCATCAGGCCGGGAGGGTGGCGTTGCTGTGCCCTCAATGTCGGATTCAGGTACAAACGCGGTCTGGATTCGGCCCTTCGGTTCGTGGGGCGATTTCGATGGCGACGGTAATGCCGGGGGCCTGGACGCGGCCACCAGAGGCTTCTTTCTGGGCACTGACCGCTTGGTCTCCGAGCACTGGAGGCTGGGCGCGCTGGCCGGCTACAGCCATACCTCTTTCGACGTGAACGCCCGGTCATCGTCAGGTTCCAGCGACACGTATCACCTGGCGCTGTACGGCGGTGCCCAATGGGACAAGATTCGCTTGCGTGCCGGCTTGGCACATAGCTGGCACGACATCGGCACCAGGCGTACCGCAGCTTTTTCAGGGTTATCGGAGCACCTGCGCAGCGACTACCACGCGCGCACCATTCAGGCCTTTGGTGAACTCGGCTACCGCATTGATACTGGTGTGGTTGCCATGGAGCCTTTTGCCAATCTGGGCTACGCAAATCTGCATACGGATAGCTTTACCGAGAGGGGCGGGACCACCGCGTTGTCGGGTCGCAGCGAAACGACTGAAACCACTTTTACCACCCTGGGCGTTAGAGCCTCGGCTGACTTCACGATGGGTAGTATGCCGGCCAAAGTGCGCGGCCTGCTCGGATGGAGGCACGCATTCGGTGATACCACACCGCTTTCCAGGCACACTTTCGTCGACTCGGACACATTCGAGATTGCCGGAGTGCCGATTGCGAAGAACGCGGCCGTCATCAGTGCCGGGCTCGGCCTGAACGTAACGGACAGCGCCATGGTCGGCCTGTCTTACGCTGGCCAATTTGGATCGGGTGTCCAGCAGCACGGCGCCGTGGCTAATTTCATGATGAGATTCTGAACTGGGCAATCGGCCTTGATCTGTTCGGGCGGAAGGAACTATGCGGCGATTGTGGGGTGGGCAAGCTGGTTGGGTCCGATCTCTGGCAGCGGTGATGTTGTTGTTATGCTGTGCCGTCCCTGCCCATGCCGCATTTGGCGACTGTGCCGATCCCACTTATCGAGCACGGTTCGATCCGCGCCTGGAGAATTGGAATCGTGATCTATGCGGAGCGGGGCGGGTGGACGGAGGTGCAGCGAACCGTTTGGGCGGTGACATTTAATGCGGCAAGCCAAACACTGGTCGAGCTTGCCGCTGCTGGTTCCACGTGCGCTCTACCGGATTCTTAGCTTGACGATCATGGGTTTTGTGACGAAACTTTATCGTGAAACAACATGGGCTGTTCATCAAACCATAACCGGAAAGCGGGGGCGCTATGAATATTGAGTCCAAGAGTTGGTTGTTCGCCTTTGTCACCTCTATCTTCATGATGGTGTCGATGCCTGCGTTCAGCGGGGATATTCAAGGCAGTGCAGATCACCCGTTGGTTCCCAGGTATGAGGGCTCCGAGATAATCGCCTACGAGGCTCAGGCGTATACGCAGAAAGCATTTGCCCGTGCAGCGATCAAGGCGGGCGCACTGGAAAAGAATCCTGACGCTGTGCTCAAACTCGAAGGCAAGCATTTTTCCATCACTTATCGGGCGCCCGAGAATCGCTCCGCGCTCGAAGTGGCTAGAAACTATCAGGCAGCACTGGTAGAAGGTGGGTTTTCTGTGCTTTTCTCGTGCTCTCAGGCCGAGTGCGGCGGGCGCAACTTCAACCACGCCATGTCGCCGCGCCACTATTATCTTGGGTTCGGCGAGTATTACGCCGACCAACAATACACACTTGCGCGTTTGGAGCGTTCTGAAGGCGACGTCTATGTCAGCCTCTATGCTGTACTCAATAAGTCCGGCGGCGGCCCCGATCGCAACCGAAGCCTGATTCAGGTTGATGTGATGGAGTTAAAGCCCATGGAAAACCGCATGGTTGTGCTCCAGGCGGAGGAACTGGGTGGCGATCTGGCTAGCGAGGGCCGAGTTGCCCTATATGGAATCTTGTTCGATGTGGACAAGGACATCATGCGTGCAGACTCCAAGCCTCAGTTGGAGGAAATCGCCGAACTGCTGAAAAGCAATCCCTCGCTTCGCGTCCTGATCGTCGGACACACCGACGCACAAGGCGGTCTGGAGTACAACCATGATCTTTCCATGAGGCGTGCTCACTCCATCGTCAGGGCGCTGACCCAGGATTATGGGATAAAAGCCGGAAGAATGACGCCGCTGGGAGTGGGAATGGCTTCGCCTATCGCATCCAACCGTACTGAACAAGGGCGCGCAAAGAACCGCCGGGTCGAGCTAGTGGACATAGCAATGTAAAGGTGCTTGGTCGGCGAGCGGAGCCGGCGACAACGATCTCGTCAGCGCACCCCGCGCGAAGCATCGCCGCGCAGAAGGTCTTCCCGGGCGATGAGCTCCTGAAAGCCTTTCCGTTCAGCACTAGTGGCGCTGGCCATTTCACCGCATAGTTCATAGTCCAGAGTTTGCGCCGATGCGAGACCACGCCATACATTCGGGTCAATGCGAGCTTGGACCATCGTAGAGATGATGAATGCGTCCGAGGTGTTTTTGCTCACCATGGATTCGACGGGATCGGAGGTGTAATCGGTAGGTGCCGTGGGCATCCTATCGGCGTTGGTAAGCGCACGCACCGTAATGCCATGCACAGGAAGCTCAAGATTGTGTCCGTCCTGCACCAGCGTCATCGTGCTGCATTGCCGCCGAAGCTGTGCTTGGCGACGACGCACTTGATTGTATATGGCCGTCGGGTTTTCTTCTGTGGAAATTTCATCCTTGCGTAGCATCAGGAAACGTTGTTGCGTTCCGTCGTGATGTTGAGTTACCCGCGCGTTCAAAGTGAGGCCTGAGGGCCAAAGATTGTTTTGAGTGTCGGAACGGGAGCGAATGCTCCATACCGCGATTTCTCGAGTTTGAAGAAAATCATTGACGTGGCGTCGAACTTGGATTTCATGCGTGATCTGCGAATGCAGCGTAGCGGAACAACCCATCAGCAGTACAGCAATGCCCAGCCATTTTTGATGCCTCATGCCCAATCGCTCCATGAGTATGCGTGTTCTTCTGGCCTACTTTCTATCAAGTCTTAGTGTAATCAATCGACTGGGCAGGACGGGGCCTCCTTCTACACACTGCTGCGTCGCCAACAAAGTGGCTCGCAGGATATTGCGGCTGATTGATCGGTATCATTTGACTCTTCAGAGGAATCACTGATCTAAGCTTGGGGCCCGGTCCATGCGCGATATGGATCTTATGTCGTTATAAGGAAATCTTGATTCAGCTCTGCCAGGGAAGAAATGCCGAGTAGTGCCATGTTTCTGTGTATTTCGTCAGCGAGGAGTTGAACAGCATGGTTGACTCCCACCTCTCCGGCAACTGCAGCTGCATACAAGAATGGGCGTCCGATAAATACAAAGTCAGCCCCTAGGCTCAACGCTTTCATGATATCTGTGCCTCGTCGAAACCCGCTGTCCAGCATGACAGCCATGTTACCTTTTTTCTCAATAATTTCTGGCAGAACCTTAAGGGGAGCCGCGGCACCGTCAAGTTGGCGCCCTCCATGGTTGGACACAATAATGCCATCCACGCCATGCTCACTCGCAAGTTTCGCATCATTGGCCGACAATATTCCTTTCAGAATCAGTTTTCCGGGCCACAGGTCGCGTATATTTCTCACGTGCTCCCAGCAAAGATGATCTCGATGCCCGAACTGTCGTACGGCTTTACGTGCAATAACGGGAACGCCACGGTCAGCACCCGAATTTTCGAAGTGTGGCAGGCCTCGGGTAAGTAGTGTTCGTGCCAAAGTTCCCAGCAACCACCTTGGCCGCGAAACCCCGTCCCAACCAAGCCGCAAGCTTGGGCGTAGAGGAGAGGAAAAGCCAGCCCGGACATTGTTCTCACGATTGGCGAGAGTTGCAGTATCCACCGTCAAAACAAGTGTGGAGAAGCCGGCCTTTTTGACGCGCTTTACAAGCAGTGCAATCTGGTCCATCTCGCCAGGGACATAGGCCTGAAACCAGGCACTTTGTGGAGCGCTCTGTGCAATCTCCTCCATTTTAATAAGTGATGCTCCACTCATAATCATCGGAATATTTCTTTGCTCTGCTGCTCGCGCAAGGACAAGATCCCCCTCATAGGCTGATAGCGCGCTGATTCCCATAGGGGCAATGCCGAAAGGGTGCGCGTAGGTTCGCCCGAGTAGTTCTGTAGCTTGGTTGCGTGCAGAAACGTTGATTAGAACGCGCGGCACTAAAGCCCATTGATCAAAGGCAGCAAAGTTGGCCAACAAAGAGCGTCCGTCTTCAACTGCTCCACTGACATAGCCAAATATCGGACGTGGCAGACGTCGGCATGCCGCATTTTCAAAGTCGTTTAAGCACAGAATTTTGCGCAGAGGCCGAGGGAGATTTCGGTGATCGTTGTGAGGATTAGCGTTGCTCAATTTTTTTTGTGAGATGATGCCCAGCATATATATGTTCCTGCTTATTATCCAATCGTCAGAAGTAATGTTCTTTTAATCATTATGGTTGCTTCCCGCTTGTCGGTTCCAGCCTATAAAGGATGACCAAAACAACAAGTCCCGGCCGATATCGACGTGTGTAATTTTTATAGGTGCGATATGGCCGTTTTCATGGACTCTGAATACGGCGATGCTTGCAGGTATTTCTATACATGACCCTCCGTGTTGGAAGAATGCTTTGCGAACGTGTGCTGCTACCAGTAGTTGCCCATCGTCGCTGATGGAGATAGTGCGCGGATGGATTCCACCCGTTTCCTGCTCCTTCAAGAATGTTGGTATGCCCGTAATCGGGTCGAGGCTATAGGCGGAAATAGTATTTGCGCCGGAACTGATGTCAGTAATAGCGTCCCCGCCCCGAGTGCGATGTGTACGATTCGCAACATACAAGAATTTGCCGCTTGGATGCAGACGGACTGCGCCTGCTATCTGAGGTAAATTTGTGGCGGGCCAGAATGTGGTCGGCTGAGTTTTCAATGGTGCAGCCGAAATACCGCCAACATTGACTTTATAGCTAAGAAGAAGGTTTTGCCTTTCCAGAACGGCATAGGCGTGATCCCCAGCTTTTCCAAAGACGATGTTGCGTGGTCCAAATCCGTAACCGTCATTAGAAGAAATTTTCGATCCATATTGAATCTTATGCCCATCAAACTTGAATGGGAATAGGCCTCCTGGTTGTTCGGCTTTCTCACCTGCGGGATCCGAGCCGCGACATACCAATACGTAGCCTGCTCCATCGGGTGCTATGGCTGCTTGATGGGGGTAGTTGCACTCGGCAGGCCCCCCTTTGGCAATCATTCCTTGAATGGTCCCGTTCTTGGCTAGGCTGTGAATACTGAGCTTTACAGTTCCATCGTAGGATACGAGAAGAATGCGCTTAATTGCATCGTGGCAAATATGTATTGGACGCCCAGGCAGTGATACGGGCTGACCGATTTGATGAATGCGATTTAAGCCGACATGTAGCGCTATTAGCATATGCCGACTACCACAGCACCCGGGCTCACCATCACTGCAAGCCGTGTACAAAATATGTGAATCCGGGTCAAAGCATGCATACTGTATAGGCTCTGGCAATGACAGCGTGTCTTCGCATTCTATGCTGCCCGACCTCGCTGCTATGCGATATCGAATTAGGAGCTTCCCAATTGACGCCATGAAGGTGGCAGTATCGCTAGGTCTGCACAATGCCCTCATTATTTAACCTCTATCAGGCCTTCTTCTACCAGCCGCGTATATTTATTTTTTTCACCAACCAGAAATGCCGAAAATTTGACTGGTGGTAGGTAAGCCGGGACGCCGCCCAAGCGCTCCAGGTGGTCGATAAAGTCAGCGTCATGCAGAACCTCGGAAAGAGCTTGAGAAAGCTGATTTATAACGTTCTGAGGGGTATGCGCTGGGGCCATCATACCCGCGAACGTGGTGACGTTGACACCCTGAATTTTCAATTCACTCATAGTTGGAACGTTGGGTAGAGAAGGCAAACGCTTGCTTCCAATGATAGCCAGTGCTCGCAGCTGCCCTGATTTAACATATTGCAGGCAGGCAGTGGCTTCAGCGGAAACCGCATCGATTTGGTTGCCTATAAGATCTTGTATCGCTGGAGAAGAGCCCTTATATGGAGTGACAATGAAGGTAGTCTTTAAGGCTTTCTGCAGTTGTAATACCGACACGTGGTTTGTGGTGGCGTGACCCGCGTGCCCTACACTGAGCTTTCCTGAACGTTTTTTACTCGACGCAGCAAACTGATCGAAGGTTGAATAAGGAGACTTACTGTTTACTACCAGAAGAAGAGGGACCGTACTAATTCGACCAATAGGAGCGAGGTCCCGTAAAGTGTAAGGTGCACGGGTACCTGCAACGACTGCGCTAGCAAAAATAGGCCCTCCGGTGCCAGACATAATGGTATAGCCATCGGGCTTGGCACGAGCTACGGCTGTACCACCGACAAGCCCACCAGCCCCGCTTTTATTCTCGATGACAAAAGGCTGCCCTAGTTTTTTGGATAATGCATCTGTGACTAGGCGCGCAGTAACGTCGGCATTGCCTCCTGGAGCGAACGGTACGATTGTCCGGATGGGGTGTTCCGGGTATGAATCGGATGATGCGTGAGCGTACATCGCTAACGTCATGGACGCAGTCATTAATAGATACTTGATAATTTTCACGGTGTCTCCTGTTGTGAGTAGTGGTCATAGTTTTTGCGCAGCATTAGCGCTCAGCGTCAAAACGCAGTAGCCCCAGCTTATTCAGATGTGCTTTCAGCCACGGGGCGATGGGTTCTCCGTTGTGTATGGCTTTGATTCTTTGTTCCTCGTTCTTCAGCTTCGTTATTGCGAGTTTCAGTACGTGCTCAATGTCGTCGTGACCTATGGCGACGACACCATCCGCATCTCCTACTATGAGATCACCCGGATACACGATGATTCCGCCGACTGTTACGGGGAAATTGATACGGCCTTGCCCCGACTTAGTCGGACCCAGTGGATGAGTTCCTATGGAAAAGACGGGAAAGTCACCTTTTGCCAGAATTTGTACGTCTCGCACAGCGGCATCTACGATAAACCCGGCTACGCCGAGCGCTTTGGCCTGCGTGGCCATAATTTCTCCACAGATGGCACGATCTTGATACCCATGGCCGTCGACAACGATGACATCTCCGGGTCTTGCCTGTGCGAGTGCGGCATGAAACATAAGGTTGTCACCTGCTGCGGTCTCTACTGTCAGTGCTGGACCGCATACCCGCATATGGCTTGATAGTGCTTTTATGCGACTGTTCAGTGTGCCGCGCCCCTTCATTGCATCGGAGAGTGTCGCGCATGGTATGGGTGCAGCGCGAGTCACAAGCGATTCATCCATCCGCAGCAAGTTGCCTTGAATGGATTTTTTTAATTGAAGTAGGGTCATGACTGAATTTGCTCCATTGCAAGAGGCGTAGGAACGCCCATGCGAGCGGTGCCAGGGCCAAAACGCTCCGCAAACTCCGTGGCCAAGGGGCGGTAGTCCGTGCGTAGCCAGAGCCGCAAAAGATGCCGCTTTTGGTCTTCTTGAATGAAGTCTTCAAAGGCTGTGCGCGAATGGACGATGACGTGGTTATTCAGAAGTTGCATATCGCCTGGCTGCATTTCCATTTCGAAACATAGTTCAGGCGAATCGGCGAGGTGATCAAAATAGTCAAGCGCTGCTCGCTGGGATTCAGTGCACGGTTGCCCCGATTTTGCGAACGCTGGCTCGATGGCATTGCGAAGGTACCTGCAGCTC
Source organism: Allopusillimonas soli (assembly GCF_004153445.1). GTDB lineage: Bacteria > Pseudomonadota > Gammaproteobacteria > Burkholderiales > Burkholderiaceae_B > Allopusillimonas > Allopusillimonas soli. The sequence continues at coordinate 1,099,959 of NZ_SDQC01000001.1, read as the reverse complement.
AGCTTCCTAGCGTGATCGCTGAATACGGGAATCCGATGCGTGGATATCTCGGGCCGATTTGGCAATTGTTCACCTTTCAGATCGAAGTAAAACCCTTCAAACAGCGGCGGTAACAACTCAGGCCGGTTCTGCAGGAATAGATTGAAGATGGACATGGCACTGGTCAGGCGGCTTAAACCACCGCTACGTGCTGCCCGTAGACATAGCAGTCCCACGATATCGCAATTGTCCGTGTGGAAATTAAGCTTGGCCGACGTGTTATAGCCCCGTGTAGTGTGCCCGTAGGCTACCCCTTCGTCTTTCACATGTCCGAGTAAATGTGCTCGAGAGTTCTGGGTGACGGGGCAGCCAATGTATTGCCCCAGGCCCCAGTAGATGCGGGATGCATCATCTTTGGTGTAATCCAAGACCGGCAGGCCGCGTAGTACTGCCAGCCCTATGCCGTCTTCGATCTGCATACTGATGCGCTCTACCACACCTTCGAGGTGCCCAATATCAAAGTCCTGCTTACGTATCTCTGTAATGGGGATGTGTCTTACACGCGCCAACGCGGCATTCAGTTTCTGGATGTCTTTATCGCTAAAACGATAAATCCAAGACTGATCATTTTGCAGGTCCGCCGCTTTCCAGGCACTTGCATCAGTTACAGGAATATACCTGCTATTCATATGAACCTCCTTCTTCAGACGATGAGTTCACAACGTCCACTCCACTAAACGTGCGGGATTATCATCAATGATTAAGTACCAAAACATAATAGCATTATGAAAAAGGAAATGAAAGAAAAAAATAACCGCAGGAAGAAACAGCGGAACATGAGTCATCCAACTGGCAGGTATACTGCTACGTTACGAGGAATTTATGAGATTACTGAGTCATGCCGAGAGCTCCTGTGGACCGGGCAGTTGCAGCGGCGGAGCGCACGCTAAGCATTCTTGAGGCGTTCATGAAGAAAGGGGGTATCGTTTCACTCCCGGAACTCGAGCGCGAAACGGGACTTTTCAAAAGCGTTATTTGTCGCTACCTTCTTTCGTTTGAGCGACACGGGTACGCATTCAAACGATCGGATGGAAAATACCAGCTGGGTGTGAGTGCGCTGCGGCTAGGGAAAACCTATGAAAAGGCGTTCGACGCGGCGCATCACATCACGCCATTGCTACAAAGGTTAGCCACGGCAACGCAGGAGAGCGCCTCTTATTATGTGCGGCAAAATGACTTGCGCTTATGTTTGTACCGTGTCGAGTCTCCACGGTCTTTACGGGTGAGTGTTCAGCCTGGGAGCTTGTGGCCCATAGATGAAACTGCGACGGGGCGGATTTTTCAGCGTTTTTCCAGTGAGCGGCCCGAACACGACATTCTCCCCGAGCAGGGATTTCTGGCTCACTCTTCAAATATCGGGCAGGAGGAAACATCCTCGTTATCAGCCCCAGTATTTGGTGTGGATAACCTGCTGATGGGGGCCTTGACTATATCTGGCCCTACCTCCCGTTTCGACCCTCTTGCCAATAGTGAGGCACGTCAGCTTTTAGTTGCAGCCGCTAAAGAGCTGAGCCGGGAATTTGGTGCGGCTGAGGCCGTCTGACGGTCGTGTAGCGTGCATGTGCGGCGTGGGAGCATGCTGCTGTTTAATCGGAAGGGTCGAGGTCATGGGCACTTGTACGCATATGAGACCTTCCTGGCACCATCGAAGGAAAATAGTAATACGCAAGGTATACACCGCCTTTCATGTCTTAATGTAATTACGGCGGCGTTGAATCGAGGTGGACGGCTTCTGTCCGTAGGTAGCGCTGAACCGGTTGTACGAACGATCTCTGTCTTATTTCCCCTGAAGTGAGTTTGGAATATGCCGCAAGCGGTGGCAAGGCTCAAATGAGTTATGGGGTCGGCGCTGTTTGCGCCGACTGGCACGCCGTCGGGTATTATGCGCAAACTTGAACAGGCCGTGCGCGAGATTGTAAAACAGCCCGATATGATCGCGAGGCTCAATACTCTTGGCATTGAGCCGATTGGTAGCTGATTGCTCCGGAAGATACCGACGATTGACCTGCATCAACTGACCTGAACAGGATACGGCGCGGACGCTACCTTCTTGCCTTGTAATCCAGCACCTTCATCGCCCGGCTCAGCGTGGTGCTTGAGGATGCGTAGTCTGCCCAGGGTGCGTTTCCCTCATCCAGGCGATCGTTGATGTTGCCGATATGCCAGTGCGCGGCGCTGTCCAGCTTTTCCACTTCGCTCCAGAATATGGGTACTGATACGCCCATGCCCTTGCGGGCGCGCAGGGACCATGCGCTTACCGTAGTGGCCCCTCGGCCATTGCGCAGGTAGTCAATGAAAATTTTTCCTACACGATTACGTGGTCCGCTTTTGGCGGTGAAGCGATTGGGCAAGGTTCGCGCCAGATGCTGGACCACGGCTTGCGAGAAGCCCTTGACGGTATCCCAGTCGTGACGCCGCTGAATCGGCACGACGACATGCAGTCCCTTGCCGCCGCTGGTTTTGCAGAATGGCTGCAGCGACAGCTCCAGCAGAAAGGCACGCAGCAGTAGGGCGGCTTCCTGCATATCCTGCCAGCGGGTCCCTTTGCCTGGATCCAGATCGAATGTAATGCGATCAGGCTTGTCGATGAGTGTCCGCAAAGCGTTCCATGTATGAAACTCAAGTACGTTCATTTGCGCGGCCGACGGCAGCCCCGCGCCGGTTGCCACCTCGATCAGTGGCGCATGTCCTGGGTCGAGATCCTGGGACAGGGTGCGCACCCCCGTCATGTTCGTGGTTTCCATATGCTTCTGGAAGAACATCTCCCCCTTCACGCCGTCCGGGGCCCGGACCAGTGACACAGGCCTTTGTTTCAAATGTGGCATCATTACCCCAGCCACCTGTGCGTAGTACTGCACGACATCCATCTTGCTTGTGCCAGACGCCGCATCAATGATGCGGTCAGGATGAGTCACTTTTATCTTGCCGACATGGGCTGTCTTGCCGGCTTTTGGAGAAGAGACGTTGCGATGCTTATGAGTGCTGCGCGCATCGGCATCGCGCGAGTCTGTTGCTTGTGCGTGCATGTCTGTTTCCCTGATGATTGCCTTGGCGGGTTTATCGGTGCGCAAACCATGAAACACCGCATGCCGTATTCGGCCGCCGCGTGTCCATTGGGCAAAGGACACCTCAGCCAGCAGACAAGGTTTTACCCAGTGTGGTTTTCCTTGCGTAACAGCGCGCTGTGCAAGCGGGCTGACTTGCGTGCCGAGTGCGTCTAGCTGGCTGCGTATCCGGCTAAGGCTTGCATTGTTGAATCCTGTTCCCACATTGCCTGCATAGCGCAACTCACCATGCTTGTCGTGGACCGCCAGCAACAGTGAGCCCAGGCCGCTGCGCGAGCCCTTGGGGTCTGTATAGCCCACGATAACGAACTCCTGTCTGTGTCCGCATTTAAGCTTGATCCAGTCGGCGGAACGGCGGGAGACATAGTGCGAGCCTTTCTTCTTGCCTATCACACCCTCGAGTCCCAACTTGCATGCAGTGGCCTGGATTTCACCGGCGGGCGCATCAAAGGCTGTGCTGAACAGCACGGAGCTGTCCGTGCCGGCGCGCGGCTGTCGCAGCAGATGTTCCAACTGTGCGCGCCGCGCCTCGAGTGGAACGGCTCGCAGATCCAGTCCATCGCAGTAAGGCAGATCAAACAGGTAATAGCGGATGTCCTTCGTGCGCGCTTTGTCGAAGGCATTCTGCAATGATTGAAAATCGGGCAGACCTTGGTCGTTCATGACGACAATTTCCCCATCGTACCAGCCCGACGGCAGCCGCATGTTGCGCAGCGCACGAGCAAGATGCGGGAGCCGTTCCGTCCAGTCGTTGCCGCTACGTGTCATCAGCTGCACGGTCTGGGCTTCGATGCGGGTGAGCAGGCGATAGCCGTCGTACTTGATCTCATAGATCCAGTCCTGCGGCCGCCTGGGCGGCGCATCCACCAGCGTGGCCAGCTCGGGCTTCAAAGTAGACGGCAGGGCGGCGTGTTTGCCGCTTGGCGCTGCGACGCTATCTGGCAGCGCCTCGACGATATTGAAGGCGGTGGCGGGGCGGGCATGATCATCTTGCTCCTTGATGAGCAGCCAAGCCTCCTGCCGGTCATCTTTTCCTTTCATGCGCACTAGCGCCCATTTGCCCTTGAGCTTGTGTCCATGGAGGACAAAAGTCAGCTTGCCCTCCCGATATCCTTTGCGAGGGTTGTGGGAGGGCTCCCATGTACCTCTGTCCCAGATAATGACCTTGCCTGCGCCGTATTCGCCCTCCGGAATGTGGCCTTCGAACTGATTGTAGGAAATAGGGTGATCCTCGACATGCACGGCCATACGCTTGTCAGCTGGATCGAGGCTGGGTCCTTTGGGAACAGCCCAGCTTTTCATGGCGCCGTCCAACTCAAGCCGAAAATCGTAATGCAGGCGCCGTGCCCAGTGCTTCTGAACCACAAATGCGGGGGAGCGTTGATTTGGCGCGCCTCCGGCGGCGGGTTCCGGTGTGGCGGAGAAATCCCGTTTTTCCTTATAGCGTTTCAATGGATCAATGCGAGCCATAGGTATCTCCTATGCGGCCTTGCGTCCGCCAGAAGTTTTGCGAGAGGCTTTTTTGGCTGTGGAGCGAGTGGACTTGCGCGCCTTCTTGTCTTTTGAAGCATTGTCTTTGGAAGCAGCCTTCTTTGATGCCCCGCCTGCGGACCGCTTTCCTTGGCTGGATTTCGCGGTTTTCGTGACGGATTTGGCCGCTCCAGATGGTTTTCTTGTCGTTTTCCCGTCTTTGTCCAGGCTGCGGCGCAGCATTTCTGTGAGATCAAGTATTTTTGCACTGCCGTCTTTGTGCTCATGTGATTCAGGTTCGCTGACAGATTCGGTTTCTCCCGCCTCTGCCTTTTCTCTGACGAGCGCCAGAATCTGTTCGCGGAAGGAGTCGCTGAATTGCTCGGGCTTCCAGGGGGCGCTCATGTCCTCGACCAGTTGCTCGCCCATTTTCATTTCCTTGTCCGTCAATCCTGCGCCCTTTGGTCCACGCGCGGGCGGGTTCAAGTCCTCCCAAGATCGGATCTCGTCGCTCCAGCGCAGGAGGTTGAGAATGAGCGCCGGCCCGCAGGCCATGAGAACAGCGAGATGCTGTCTCGTCTGAATAACGACTTTCGCAACGCCGACCTTGTTCGTCTTGTGGAGTATCTCGCGTAGCAAGGCATAGACCTTGTCGCCTTTGCCTATGGGGGATGTGTAATAAGGCCTGTCCAGGTACACGAACGGAATGTCGTCTATGGATACAAACGATTCTATTTCTATGGTTTGCGTGGTTTTCGGATAGGCTGCCGATATTTCCTCGGCGGAAAGGACGACGTATTCTCCATCGTCATACTCCACGCCTTTCACAATGTCGTCTCGGTCTACTTCCTTGCCAGTGACTTTGTTCACTCGCTTGTACCCCACCGGGTCCATGGTGCGTCTGTCGAGCCAATCGAAGTCGATACCCTGGCTGGCTGTGGCCGAGTGCAGGGCAATTGGAATATGCACCAGCCCAAATGAGATGGCACCCTTCCACAGGGCGCGCTTGCTGGATGTCGCCATGCGTTCCTCCGTTCGAATGCCAATCGCCTAGCATGTGTCGTGCCTGCGCCTGGCTGGCCCTGTATTGGCCTGACCTACACACGGCCGCGCCGTGCATGGGCTGGCTTGACTCATGTTGGATCAGGCAAGGCCCGTGTCAGTCTTGGTCTGACAGGGAATGTCAGGCAAGCTATTGCTGCCATGTGCGGCACGCCGAAGCGCTTGAGGAGGTTGGCCGAAATTGCGCAGGAAGGCGCGGCGCATGCGGCCCGGATCAGCGAAGCCAGTGCATTGTGCGATGCGGTCAAGTGGTGTGCAACCGTTCTCGACCAGAACGCGGGCGGCTTCAAGGCGCAGACGCTCAACTGCCTTGGCTGGTGTGCTGCCGGTTTCCCGTAGAAATGCGCGGGCGAAGTTGCGCGGGCTCATGGCTGCTTGGTCTGCGAGCCGTTCGACAGTGATTGTGTCGGCAAGATGCGCTCGAATCCAGGCGATGGTGTCGCCGAACCGGCCCGATGCGCCGCCCAGCTCCACCAGGGCCGAGAACTGCGACTGGCCGCCGGGGCGGCGATGGTGTACGACGAGCTGCTGCGCGGTTCGACGCGCAATGTCGGGGCCAAGATCAGCTTCTATCAGTGCAAGCGCCAAGTCTATGCCAGCGGAAATGCCGGCCGATGTCCAGATGTTGCCGTCCTGTATGAATATGCGATCCGGCTCCAGGGTAACCTGCGGATAGCGTTGGCGAAAATGATCGCTGCTGGCCCAGTGTGTTGTGGCGCGGCGACCGTTCAGCAGGCCTGCTTCAGCCAGCAGAAAGGCACCCGAACAGACGCTGGCGATGCGCCGCGCTTGAGCCCGGGAAAGCCAGCCTATGATTTGCCGGACTGCATCCATATCTCGGATGATTTCTCCACCCGCAACGACGATGGTGTCAAAAGGGCCGGCGTGAAGCTTTCGGGCATCCAGGGGAATGCCCGATGAACTCTCAACCCTGCCTTCGATGGGGGCGATAAGGCTTAGATCGTAGTAGCCCGTGCTGAGGCGCCCGGCAATTTCGAAGGCCGCTGCGGGCCCGGCCGCATCAAGCAACTGGAAGCCTGGATGAATAACAAGGGCGATGGCGCTTGACATGGCAGTTTTTGCCCGATTTATGTCATTTCACACCTATAGTAACGCGCGTAAGCTGAACGTCAATGCTATCCGCGGAGAGCTTGTCCATGTTTCTGAAAAAACTGCTTTGGAGTGGCTTGGGCGTGGCTGCGGTGGGCGTCGCCGCGATGGCGATGTGGCTGTCTAGCTTGCCAGAGGCGTCTACTGAGGTCCATTTGCCGTACATCCCCGCACCAGAGACCCGTGCCGCTGTCGAGGCCTTGAAACCGTCCAAACGCAGGCGGCCGGTCGTGGCGGTGGTGGGTATCAACGATGCGACCGAGCTTACCGACTACCTTGTCCCGGTCGGCATTCTTCGGCGTGCCGATGTGGCCGACGTGGCTGTCCTGTCGACGGAGCAGGGCCCGGTCAAACTCTTTCCTGCGCTGACGGTGATCCCGGACGCGACCATTGACCAGTTCGATGCGCGGTATCCAGCCGGCGCGGATTATGTCATTGTTCCCGCAATGAGCCGGGATGACGATCCGCGCGTGCTGCAGTGGCTGCGCCGTCAGGCGCGGCAAGGCGCCTCGGTGATAGGTATTTGCGCGGGCGCCAAAGTCGTGGCGTCGGCGGGCCTGCTTGACGGCAAGCGCGCCACCACGCATTGGTACTACGTTGATGCCTTGCGCGACGCGCATCCCGCCGTGAACTATGTGGCCGATCGGCGTCTGGTTATGGATCGCGGTGTTGCTACCACAACAGGCATTACCGCTTCCATGCCGATGATGTTGACGCTGATTGAGGCAATCGCAGGCAAGGACAAGGCACGCGATGTGGCGCAAGACATGGGCGTTATGCGTTGGGATGCAAGGCATGACAGCGGCGCCTTTCAGTTCACGCGCGCGTTCGCCTTGACGGCCATCCGCAATCGTATGGCTTTCTGGCGGCGCGAGAGCCTGGGTATTGCGCTGCATACAGGGATGGACGAGGTTTCTCTTGCTCTGGTTGCCGACGCATGGTCGCGCACTTACCTCTCGAGTGCTGCCACGTTCGCTCCCAGTGCCCAGCCTGTAGCAACGCGCCATGGCCTGCCCATTGTTCCGGATCACGTCTCGGCACAGTGGCCCGCTGACCGCCGAATCCCGCTCATGGGCGAGCGCAGGCCCGCACAGGCGCTGGATCAGGCGCTGGCAGGCATCTCTCGGCGTTATGGTGCGAATACAGCGGATTTTGTTGCGATGCAGCTCGAGTATCCCGATCAAAGGCTGACGCGAGGCCGGGAATAGGCAGCAGGCTTGGGCTTCGACGTTTCGTGGCTAATACAGATGTTTTGGGTGGGCGCTGTGCCATCAGCGCTATTGCGAGGGTGTAGCATACAGTGTGTTGTGTATGCACATGGCGGGCCGGGAATATCCCGGCCTGACACTATCGGGAGCACAGATTCCATGGACGATGTCCGCGCTTTGCTGTTTGACGTGTTTGGCACGGTGGTGGATTGGCGAAACGGCGTCTCGCGCCAGGCCAGCGGTTTTCTGAAAAAACACTGTGTGCCCATGGCGCCTGCCGATTTCGCTGACGCGTGGCGTCGACGCTATCAGCCTGCCATGGAGGCGGTTCGCAGCGGCCAGCGCCCTTTTGCGCGTCTGGACATCTTGCACAGGGAGAATCTCGAAGCTGTGCTGACAGAGGTGGGCGTTGATGTGACGGCCATTGATCCGAACGAACTGGCGGCGCTTACGCTGGCCTGGCATAGACTGGATCCCTGGCCAGATGTCCTGCCTGGCCTTGCACGGCTCAAAAAACGCTTCATTATTGCGCCGCTATCGAACGGCAATATTATTCTGATGCTCGACATGGCCATGCGGGCAGGTATCCCATGGCATACCATACTGGGAGCCGAAGTGGTGCAGGCCTACAAGCCGATGCCCGAGGCCTATCTACGTACCGCCGACCTGCTGGCGCTGCAACCCGGACAAGTATGCATGGTTGCCGCACATAACAACGATCTTGCCGCGGCGCGAGCCTGCGGGCTTCGGACTGCTTTTGTTCTCAGGCCCACCGAGCATGGCCCGGCACAGTCCATCGACCTGCGTCCGGATCAGGATTGGGATGTAGTGGCGGACAGCTTCGAGGCGCTGGCGGATGCATTGGGTGCCTGAACGTAAATAGACGCGATTTCAGTTCGCGGCCAGGGCGGCATCTTCGGTTTTCGTCCTGGCCACCGGAGTGCGCATCGTGACAAGCTCCTCGGCTGCGGTGGGATGCACGGCGATAGTGTCGTCGAATTGCTGCTTGGTGGCGCCGCAGGTTAGGGCAACGCCTGCCAGCTGGATGAGCTCGCCAGCCGATTCGCCGACTATATGGACGCCGAGTACACGGTCATCGGCGTCGTCGACAAGCAGCTTCATCATGGTGCGCTCTTCGCGGCCGGACAGGGTGGCCTTGATGGGCCGAAATGAGGTCTGGAACACGGCGATGTCCCGGCCCTGATCCCTCGCGGCGGCTTCCGTTAAGCCAACTGTGCCGATTTCTGGCGTGGAAAAGACAGCTGTAGGGATGAGGTCGTGACGCACTGTGGTCGGCATGTTGCCGAACAATGTGTTGGCCAAGGCCTGGCCCTCGCGTATGGCGACGGGAGTCAGGTTGGCGCGGTTGGTGACATCGCCCACGGCATGGATTGACGGTACGTTCGTGGTCGAGTATGCATCCACCGCGATGGCGCCATTCTCGAGCGTGACGCCTGCGTTTTCCAGGCCCAGGCCCTGTATGTTGGGCAGTCGGCCGGTCGCAAGCATGACAAGGTCGTAGGTGGCGCTGCTTCCGTCCATGAATGTAAGCGCTGTGCCTTGCGGAGTCTGATCGAGCCGCTGCACAGTATGCCCAAGCCTCAGAGTGATACCACGTTCCTTGTAGGCGGCGCCCAGCGCGGTGCGAATGTCTTCGTCAAAACCGCGCAGTAAGCGGTCCCGCCGATGAATCAGTGTTACTTCGCTGCCCAGGGCGTGCATCAGGCCGGCAAACTCCACAGCGATGTATCCGCCACCAATGATGGCAAGCCGCTTTGGCAGCGCGGGCAGGTGGAACATTTCATTCGATGTGACAGCCAAGTCCATCCCCGGTATCGATCCATCCTTCATGGGGCGGCTTCCCGTCGCCACAAGAATGTGCCTGGCGCGTATGGTTTCGCCGCTTCCATCCAGGCGTACTGTGTGCGCATCGACAATGGAAGCGTGATCATGCTTTAGTGTCACGTTGCTGCTGGCCAGATTGCGTGTGTAGATGCCTTCGAGCCTGGCAATTTCCTTGTCCTTGGCCGCGATAAGGGCAGCCCAATCATGCCGGGGCGTATCAATGCGCCAGCCAAAGCTCGCCGCGTCGGTGAAGTCGTCAGCGTAGCGGCCTGCCAGAACCATCAGTTTCTTCGGCACGCATCCGCGAATTACACATGTGCCGCCAACACGATCTGATTCAGCAACCATGACGCGGGCGCCATGGCCGGCGGCAACTCTTGCCGCGCGCACGCCACCTGACCCGGCACCGATCACAAAAAGGTCTACATCGAACTGATTCATCTACATACTCCGCCAGCGCCTTCATCCATGCAGCCCACGGCGTGGTCCCGGTAGGCTTTTACTGTAATGCCATTCGACGTCAATTGCATAGTGATGTTGGCCCGTCTTATTTGATTCCATTGTTTCCCAGGCGAAGCTGCTGTCATTCGCTGCTGTACTGGCCGGCAGCATGTTCGCTTTCCACAACCATGTCCAGGACGTATACCTGGTCTGGCGCATCCGCCGGCGCATCGCTGCGCACGAAGCGCTTGACCCTCAAAACATTGCGCACGCCCGGTTCATGATGATAGCCTTCTATGTCTCCCTGCAGTGCATGCCATGGGCCCTCGCCGGTTTTCAGGCCCGAGGCGTCGTATTGCACTGCACGCACATTCAGGCACTGCGCTTTCGGTATCAGCGGGTGCGAGCACGTTATGGTTTGGGGCGCAACTTCAAGAAATCTGATTTCGCCTGCGGAACCATACCTGGTTTCCGGCGTGGGCTTGCCCTGCAGCACCCACTGACCGCCATTGGAAAACGCAAGTGTGAGCGTGAGCGGCTGCGCGGCATTATCTGCCTGTGCAACATGCCATGTGGCAACATCGGGCAAGCGATTGGCGATTGCATGTTCATGACGCATCAGCGCCGTATCGGGGCACATGCGCATGGTGCTGACCACCTGCCTGATGCGCATGTTATCGCCCTGCGTGTTGTAGGCGGCGCTCAGCACATTGCACAAACCTGTGACAGAAAGCCGTTGTGCCTGAAAAGCCAGGGTCATGGGCGCGCCGCTCTGGCCGTGCGGCAGCGTGCCGGATGCCTGCGCAGCGCCGTTCTCGTCGACGATCCGGTCCAATTCCCAGTGATAGGCCGTAAGAGTCTTTTCCATTGTAGTGTCCGCATGCCGGTCGGACGGTCCTTCGCCTGGCTGGGCGCATGCCGTAAGCCCGGCCGTCAATATGGCCAGGCTCCAGATCAGGCTGTATTTCATGGTGTGTATCCTTCAGTGCGACAGGATTCTTTTTAACTTGAATGCGTGAGCGGGGCAATTTGGGGCGATACAACAGAATTGGGTGCCTTTGCTTTTCAACAGCCATTTTTCTGTTTTTTTGAATAAACCCTGCTTATAATAATGAAAACCATTTGCATTAACTGATTTTTCATTCTTTCATTCAAAACCATAATCAGCCGTGCTCTGCGGCCAAACTCATAAATCTTATGCATAAGAACTCCCTGTATAACCGGGCGTCGGCAGGTGCTGTTGCGCTCGCCGCGCTGGCTTTATCTGGAAGCGCCGTTGCCCAAGCCCAGGCCACACGCACCCTGCCTTCAATCACTGTCCAGGGCAATGACGAAAGTACCTTGCCGCAAAGCGCGCCTGGCGGCCAGGCCGCAACTGGCGCCCGATTGGGTATTCTCGGCAACAAGAATGTATTGGATGCGCCCGTAAGCGTCAGTGCCTATACCGAGCAGGTGATCCAGGACATGCAGGCGCGGACCGTGGCTGATGTGCTGCAGAACGATCCCTCCGTGCGGTACACGACCAATACAGGGCATATGTTCGAGCATTTCAAGATACGCGGGCTTGATGTGAATGGTCCCAGCGTGGCGTTCAATGGCTTGTACGGCATTGCCCCAAAAGGGCATATTCCCACCGAGTTTCTTGAACGCGTCGAGGTGCTTCGCGGCCCAAGCACCCTGCTCAGCGGCATGGCGCCGGACGCGAACCTGGGCGGCACAGTCAATCTGGTAACCAAGCGCGCCACCAAAGAGCCCATAACCCGGCTCACGACTTCTTATTCATCGGATAGTTTCTGGGAAGGGCACGTGGACGTCGGCCGCCGATTCGGCGAGGAGCAACGCCTGGGGATACGGTTTAACGGTGCCTATGGCAAGGGCGACACCGGTGTTGCCGACCAGGAGAAGAGCCGCCGCTTGGGGGCGCTGGCGCTGGATTACGATGCGGACAACTGGCGTGTGGCGCTTGATGCCTACCATTCGCGCGAAACCATAGACAACGGCAGCCAGGGCATGTACGGTTTTGCGACCAGACGCGGCAATGTCGTGGGCCTGGACCACCTGATCGATCCGCCTGATAGTGATGTGAACATGTTCAAGGGTACGCATGGCAAGTACACGAACGACGGTGTGGCGCTGCACGGCGAGGTTGATCTTGCCGACAGGCTGACGGCCTACGCCAGCGCCGGCACATCCAGCAGCCAGGGAAAAGGGCTGATGTTTGGTACGCGTGCCATTGTCACGGGCGATGACGGCTCGGCGGCGGGTTATGTATATAACGTGAATACCAAGACCAATGACAAGGTGGCCGAGGTCGGTTTACGCGGGCAATTCAACACAGGCAGCGTGGTGCACGACTTCACAGTGGCGGCGAATGTGCTGCATCATAAGGAAGGGACTGCGAACAACGCCAACCAGGGCTTCCCGCAAAACATCTATGATCCCGTGGCACCGGTCTTCCCGCCTTCGCCGCAGGATCCGGACTACACGGTCGATAATATCCTGAGCTCATTGGCATTGACCGACACGCTTGACATGGCGGACGGCAAGGTGCTGCTGACGTTGGGCGCGCGCCTGCAGCGTGTGAAACAGCTGCCTCAAGACTATGATGAAACCCGATTATCGCCGTCCGTAGGCCTGGTCGTGAAACCATGGGGCGAGAACACTTCCTTGTATGCTAACTATATGGAAGGCCTGTCTCCAGGTGAGATGGTGCCTTACAGCCGTGGGTATGTGAACGAGGGTGAGTCGTTCAAGCCATTGGTGACCAAGCAGATGGAAGTGGGCATCAAGCAGAAACTGGGTTCGTACACCCATACGCTCAGTGCCTTCCAGATAGACAAGCCAACGCTGATTGACAGCGCCGACGGCCTGCGCATGACCGATGGCGGCAAGCAGCGCATTCAAGGGCTGGAGTGGACCATGTACGGACAGCTCGCACCCACGCTCAGCGTGCTGGGCGGCGTGTCGTACCTGGATGCGCAGCAGCGCGACAGCGGAAAAGGCAGTTGGGGCGTACCTGACTGGACAGCCAACCTGGGCCTGACCTGGGCAACACCTGTTACGGGCCTGAGCGTCGGCGGACGCGTGGTCTACACCGGAAGGCAGTGGCTGAACAGCACCAATACGTTGGAGCTTCCATCGTGGCATCGCTACGATCTGATGGCGAAATACGAGACCAAAGTCGCGCGTGTCCCGGTTACTTTCAATCTGTACGTCGAGAACCTCACCAATCGCCAGTATTGGTCTGGCGCATTCTCGGATGGCTACGCCATGCCGGCGTCGCCGCGCACGGTGCGATTGGCTGCCACATTCGCATTCTGATGGCGCTTGCCAAGCGGATACATGCCGCATGGACTGCGATGGCCGGGCAACGCAGCGCGGGCCGTGAGGGCCAGGGAGTGAGGTTCGTGGCCGGCGCCATGCTGGTCTTGTCCCTGCTTTCGCAGCCCGCCTTGGCGCAGCAGGCCAGCCAGCGGACCCAGGGTGGCGCAGGCTCGCCCTCCGACAGCACGGCGCCGCACATGCTGGCGGTCGGTGACGCAATTCACGCTTCCGTGGCGCCAGGTACACAGCAGGTGTACCGCATGAAGGTTCCGGCCGGACATGTGATCCAGGCGGATTTCAATGGCCGAGGCGTCACACTGGATCTGCAGGATGCGCAGAGACGGCATCTGCGACGCCTGGGCGTGGCCGATGCCGGCACCATGGGTCTGATGTGGATTGCATCGGCGGGCCAGCGGCTGGTGGTCCGCGCAACGGGTTCCGAAGTCGGCCAGGTGAATCTCACCTTGACTCGCTCTTTGGCGCCAGCGCCGCAAGGAGGTGAGCCGTCCGCTGCATCCCTGGAAAGTCCGCGGCTGAGAGCCTTGCAGAAGACCTTGGATGAAGGTGGAGACACCGATGCCTTCTGGCGGGAAATGGCGCTTGCGGGAACGCCTTTGATAGAGCCGCTGTCCGATGCGGAATCCCTGGTTACCTTTCTTTGGCAGGGCGAGGGGAGCAATATCCGGCTGTTCGGTAGCCCCTCTGGAAATCATGATCCGCTTGCGCGATTGGGTGACAGCGACGTCTGGTGGACAACATTCCGGATGCCCAATACGGCGAGACTGAGCTATCGCATCGCGCCCGACGTTCCGCTTGTAGAGGGCAGTAAGCGCGATCAGCGGCGTGTGATTCTAGCTACCGCTCAGCGCGATCCGCTCAATCCGCATGTTTTTCCGGCCATGGAAGACGCATCACTCGATGTTTATCAAGGGTTTTCTGTATTGACCCTGCCAGATGCGCCACCGCAGCCATGGGTCAGGCCGCGTGTGAATGTGGCGTCAGGCAGCGTGCAGCACTATCGGCTGGCCAGCCGGTTGCTGGGGAACGAACGGGATGTATGGATATACCGGCCCACGCACGCCGCGCCCGAAGCGCTGTTGGTGATGTTTGACGGGCAGGCTTACCGGAGCCGCGTGCCAATGCCGGTCATCATGGATAACTTGATAGCTGATGGCCTGATTCCGCCAACGGCGATGATACTGATCGCCAATCCCGGCCCCGAGGAACGGGGCAGGGAGCTGCCGCCAAACAAGACGTTCGGGCGCTTTCTTGGTGAAGAGCTGATGCCTTGGGCCCGGATGCATGGCTTGGCGCAGCCCGCCGCGCAGACTGTCATCGGAGGTTCCAGCTATGGAGGCTTGGCTGCCGCATACGCCGGACTCATGAATAGCCGCTGGTTCGGCAATATACTCAGCTTGTCGGGCTCGTACTGGTGGTCGCCGGAAGGGGAACGGCCAGGCTGGATGATGCGGCAATACGCGCAGGCCGATAAATTGCCTCTGAAGTTCTATCTGGATGCGGGCCGGTATGAGGCTACGCGCGGGGGCCATATCGGAATACTCGAAACATCGCGTCACTTCGGCGATGTGCTGCGCGCAAAAGGTTATCCTGTGACGCAGGTGGAGCATGATACCGGACACGACTACCTCCACTGGCAGGGCTCGGTGGCTTGCGGACTGGTCGCGCTACTCAACCCGGGGCGCTATGCTCAAGGCCTGAAAGGGTGCGAGTGAGCAGTCGCTCTTCACAGTCGGCATCGCGGGTATGCGCCAATGCTGCCATCACCAGGTCGCCGCCGGGACTAATGCATAGCATATGCCATGCACGCACCCTGTACGATGAGATGAACTATCGTACCGCTTGCTGGCGCTGATAGCGACGGCAGGCGCAGGCTGACATGCGCGCCAGCCACGGAAACACCCAGAATCGTATGGTCGCCGCGAAACGAGCGTTGTGTGACGCGGGCCGCTATGGTTTTCCCCAGGCGGTTTTCACCAGTAGGATCGCCATGGGAAAAAAGCGAAAGTGCGTGACTGCTCTGATTCGTGCCAGGCCCTCCGGCCATGCAAACCTGCTCCGGCCGCAGCATGATCCAGGCCTCACCCTGAGGTGGGGTACAGCTGGCGTGGATAGGCAAGGTTCCCAGCGGCGTAACAGCGTGTCCGTGCAGGCACTGGCCACTCAGAAAGAGTGTCGGGCCAGTCAGGCGGGCAACAGACGGGTTGGCAGGCTTCCAATAGACTCGCTCGGGGTTGTCATATTGCATGATCTTGCCCGCCTGCATAACGGCGAGTTGATCGGATACGGCAAACGCCTCTCCTGGGTCATGCGTGACAAGGACAGTCGTTGTGCCCGTGTCGCGAAGCAGACGGATGACGTCTTCGCACATGCTGCGTCGCAGGTCGAGATCAAGCGCATTGAAAGGCTCGTCGAGTAATACCAGCGCTGGTCCTGGTGCCAGCGCGCGCGCCAGGGCGACACGCTGCTGCTGACCGCCAGAGATTTCGTGTGGGTATCGCTTACCCAGATCGCTCAGCCCGGTGAGATCCAGCACCTCCTGAACGCGACGGCCGCTCCGAGAGCCGCGAGGCAGGCCATAGCGCACATTGCCTTCGACGGTAAGGTGCGGGAACAGCGTGCCCTCTTGCGGCACATAGCCGATACCACGCCGCTCTGGCGGCACCCAGTGCGTTCGGGAAACAATGTTGCGTCCGTCGAACGCTATATGCCCCTCGTCTGGCCGCTCAAAGCCGGCAATCAGCCGCAGCAGGGTGGTCTTGCCGCATCCGGAGGGGCCGAGTAGCGCGATTACAGCGCCATGCGGCACATCCAAGTGCACATCGTGCAAAACCTGTGCATCGGCAAACCTCTTGTTGACTGAGTCGACCTTCACCGCGCTCATGGCTGCCCCCCATACTGCAGCATGCGCCGCGTGAAAACCCACACGGGAACGCTGGAAATCAGCACAAGCAGCGTGGCGAAGGGTGCTGCGGCTGCATACTCGGCGTCGAAGGTATAAGACCACACTTGTGTGGCCAGCGTGGTGACGCCTGTTGGTGCGAGCATGAGCGTGGCGGTAAGTTCCCGGAAGATTTCGAGCATCATGAGGGCAAGGGCCGCGC
Source organism: Allopusillimonas soli (assembly GCF_004153445.1). Classification (GTDB taxonomy): domain Bacteria; phylum Pseudomonadota; class Gammaproteobacteria; order Burkholderiales; family Burkholderiaceae_B; genus Allopusillimonas; species Allopusillimonas soli. Next base: position 1,083,273 of record NZ_SDQC01000001.1, on the reverse strand, counting down.
CTATGCCGGGTGCGATGTTGGGAAGTACCACCGACATGAATACGCGAAAGGGGCTGCGCCCTAGACTGCGCGCGATCTGTTCGAGCTGCGGGGAAATCAGTTCTATCGATGCACGCAATGATGATTGCGCCAGCGGCAGAAAGAGTATTGCATAGGCGCACAGCAGCACAATGCTGGTTTGGTACAGGGCTGGTGCGGCGCGTATGGACAGAAAGACCAGTGCCAGGGCAACTACGACGCCCGGCAGACCATGAACAATATATGGCAGGCGTTCAGCCAGCGAGGAGAATCGGTTTCGATAACGAATCGATAACAACACAAGCGGCATGGCCAGAATACTGGCCAGGACTGCGCCCGATGTGGCATAGCCAATGGAGCCTCGGATGGCTGGCCATATTTCCTCATATCCCTGGCCAAGCGATCTGCCATGAGCCAGCCAGTACCCCAGCGTGGCCAGCGGTACGCCTAGGGACAGCAAACCCAGGCCGCCAAAGGCCAACAGAACCAATAGCCTGGCTTTGCCCAGCCGCACGCTGGGAACCATGCGGGCGGCACCCCTACCCATGCGGGCTATGCGCCTGTGCCCGCGCACGCGCATTTCCCCATACGCCGCAGGTATGCACAGTGCCATAAGCACAATGGACTGCACGGCTGCCGTGGCGCTGTCAAACTGCAGTTCATAGGATTCAAAAATGGCCGTGGTGAAAGTTTGAACGCGCAGGAGTGCCAACGCGCCAAACTCCGAAAACATGTGGGTCAAGACGAGCAGGCTGCCGCCTCCCAGCGCTGGGATAAGCTGGGGCAAGAGCGCATGCAGAAAGGTATGGGTCGGGCCGTGTCCGAGTGAGCGTGAGACGTCCTCAAATGCAGGATCGGCGCTGCGCAGTGCCGCCGCGACCGGCAGATACACCAGGGGATAGGTCGAGAGAGACAGAACCAGGAGTGCGCCGGGCAGGCTCTGGAACCCGACGGCGATGGAAGACCATGCGTAACTGGACACGAAGGCCGGAACCGCCAGGGGCAGGCCGGCAGCCACTCGCCAGAAGCGGCGCAAGGGCAGATCGGATCGTTCCACACACCATGCCACCGCCAGTCCGATCATGCTCGCTGTGAGCGTGACACCCACAGCAAGTGCCACGGTATTGAGCAGCAGCATCAAGGTACGCTCGCGCAGTAACTCCTGTGCCACGCCCGCCAAACCCGCCTGCGATGCGCGTATCGCGACATAGCAGAGGGGAAGCGCTATGAGCAAAAGCGGCAGGAGCGCCCAGATGGTCAGCCAAGCAGGCGCCGCCGCGTGTGCGCGGCGTGTGCGCGCCAGGACATGGGTCACGCCAAGCCAGCCTCGCGTCGCAGGGCCAGCGCATCCGCTGCGTCACCGAGATCCGCGGGGCTGACATCCGGCGGATTGAGCTGGTCGAACGGCTTTAAGTCGTAGGGTGATTTGATACCTGGGCGGAGGGGATACTCGGCAACGGAACCCACGATGGCATCCTGTCCCGCCGCGCTCACCATGAACGCCAGCAGCCTCTGGGCGGCTTTGATCTTGCTGGATGTTTTGAGGATGCCGGCAGCCGATACCGTGATGAGTGCGCCGGGATCCTCGTGGCCAGCATAATGGATGCCCGCCTTCATTTTGTCGGCGCCCACTTCGTCAGCCAGCGCGTACCAGTAGTAATTGTTCACCAGCGCGGTCGCGATATCGCCACGCTCCACCGCCTTCATGGCAGCCTTGTTGCCATTGTAGATGCGGCCGTATTGTTTCAATCCCTTGAGCCAGCCAAGCGCGGCGTCTCGCCCCTTGATCAGCTTGATGGCAATGATCTGTTCCTGGAAGGCGCCGCTGGTAGGCACGAAGCCAACCTTGTCCTTCCAGACCTCGGTGGCCATGTCCATCACCGAATCTGGCAGATCAGATTCCGACACCATGTCGCGGTTGAAAACCACCACGCGGCAGCGGGCACTGATGCCCGCCCAGGTACCGTCGTTGGCCGTATACCCTGGCATGATTTGCTTCAGCGTTGCGCCATCAATTTTCGCGAGCAGGTCTTTCTCGGCCAGCGCCGCCACGGGCGGACTTTCCTCGGAGTAAAACACGTCGGCTGGCGAGCGCTCGCCTTCCTCCATGATCTGATTCGCCAGCTGCGCGCTGCTCCCCTTGCGGATATCCACCTTGATGCCCGTGGAGCTGGTGAAGGCGGCGACCAACGCCTGCGTGGTCTTGGCATGCTGCCCGTTATAGAGCGTGAGCGTGTCAGTTTGCGCTGCTTGCGCCACGTGAAGCAGCGGTGCGCCGATGAGCGCGCCGGTGCCCAGTGCTGCACCAGTACGCAGCAGGGCACGCCGTTTTACATTTGCCATAGCTGTGTTACTCCCGTCAGAACAGGATTTTAATTGTAGGGCAAATAAGAATCATTATTCTTAATAATGGCTGAATGCGCGCCTTAGTGGCAAGAGGTCTAAAGCGCTTGCGCCGCAGAGAATGGGAGGAATCCGTGATGCATAATGGCCTTGCGGCATGCGTTGCGCTGGCATTCCACGTCGGAAGCTGCGCTTGATCGGAGGGGTAATGTGGACATATCACTGAAGCAGTTTACGGGCAGTCCGGACGCAATTGCGCGGTTGAAGATGGGTTTCATCGGCGCCGGCCGGCTTGCCACGGCGCTGGCCTGGATGCTGGATGGCCGCGGCTGTTCGGTGCATGCTGTCGCCAGCCGCAGCGCGCGAAATGCTGAGAAGCTGGCCGGTGGTGTCCGTGATGCCGCGGTGCTCGATGCCCAGGGCGTTGCCGATTGCTGTGATCTGGTTTTCATTACCACGCCCGACGGCGCCATAGCGCAAACCGCCGACGCGCTCTCATGGCGCCCGGAGATGGGTGTCGTGCACTGCAGTGGCGCTACCGAAGTGTCGGTTCTGGCCAAGGCGGCCAGCGAAGGCGCGCTGATCGGCGGTTTTCATCCCATGCAGGCGTTCGTCGACCCTCGTGCAGCCATGCGGACGTTGCCGGGCTGCGTCATCACGATAGAGGCGCGTGATCCGGTTCTTGACGAGTTATTGGGCGAACTTGCACAGGTGCTTGATTGCACCGCATACCGGCTTCCTCACGGCGCGCGCGCCCGCTATCACGCGGCGGCCGGTTATGCATCGCAACATGTCAATGTTCTGTTCGCGCAGGCTGTGCGGATCTGGCAGTCTTGGGGAGGCACGGAAGAAGATGCGCTGCGAGCCTTGCTGCCTTTGGCGTATGGCACACTTGCCTCCATTGAAACATCGGGCGCGGCGCAGGGCATGCCGGGACCCGTGTCCCGCGGCGATGCGGGCACCATAAGACGCCATGTCCAGGCGCTTTCCGACTTGGGCGATGGCACGATAGACCTCTATCGGTGCATCTGCCTGCATGGTGTCGAGGTTGCGCTCGGCGCGGGCAAGATAGACGAGGACGCGGCGGCCCGGCTGCGCGAAATTTTGAGTCATTGACTGATCACACCGATGCCGGGTCTGGTCTGAAGATATCCCGCGTTTGCAGCACCTTGTGAAATGCCTGGACGCAGTCCTGCACGATGCGCGATTGCGGGCGGTTGGTGGGAAACAGCATCAGTGCGCGGAAATGCACATTGGCGTCAAAGGGTTTGAGCAGCAGGCCGCTCGCAACAAAAGGGCCTGCGGTCGCGGGATTCACCATGCCGCATCCGAGACCCGCAAGCACCATGGCGCAGACATTTGAAGAAAACGGTGTTTCCAGCACAATGCGCGGCTCGACTTTCTTCGCGCGCAGGATGGCATCCGCTTCCTGCCGGGTCGTGTCTTCCGGCGACAGCGCAATGAATGAAACACCGTGAAGGTCCTTGGGGGCGACACGCGATACCTTGGCGAGTGGATGCCCGGGAGGAACGGCGATGACAGCCTTGTACCGGCAGAACGGCACCGCGTCCACACCGGTTGTGTCGACCTCGTCAGCGGCAAGGCCAAGGTCGAACTGGCCTGCGGCGACAAGGTCGCGCACTTCGGACGACAGCCGGGTTAAGTAGGTGATGGCCACATTAGGATGGCGCTGCTGAAAGTCTTTGAGGGCCAGTGGAACGATGCTTGTGCTCAATGCGGACAGACCTGCGATGCGCAGTTTCCCTGAGCCGAAATCGCGTATGCGTGCAGCCGTTTGTCGAAGCTGGGTGATTCCGGCGAAGGAGCGTGCTACTTCCTCGTGAAAAAGCTGGCCCTCGGAAGTGGGCACCATGCGTCCCTTGACGCGATCGAAGAGCGCAAAACCGATGGATCGTTCGAGTTGCTGAATGGTTTTGCTGACTGCGGGCTGGGACATGAACAGCACCTCGGCCGCGCGCGATGCCGTGCGGTGGAGCATGATGGCGTGAAACACTTCCAGTTGTCGTTGGTTCACGATGAATCCCCGCTGATGACTTTGTCTGCCCGCTTTCGGCTGGGCAATAACCCGAATGAATACTATAACCTGGAAGAATAGAGTAGGTGTTTATTGTCATTAGACCAAATAGGAAGGCGCGTGCTGTAATTTTTCCAACAACAAAAGGAAGCACGCATGAACGACTCGAGAAGCGATTTCGGTGAACAATTCAACAGCCTTTCGCCTGGCGTATTCAGGGCATCGACCGTGGTATTCGATTCCTTGGATGATTTCGTCAACCGAAAACAGCGCCAGCCTGACGGATATAGCTACGGCATTACAGGCACGCCGACGGCGCGCAGGCTGGAGCGCGCGATCGCAAACCTGGAGGGAGGGAAACACTGTATTGTCACGCCGTCGGGGCAATCCGCGCTGTGCACCGCCGTAATGGGTTTTGTGCGGGGAGGCGACCATCTGCTTGTGTCCGCTGCCAGCTATGGCGCCCTGCAAACCTTTGCGCAGCAATGGCTGCGTGAATTTGGTGTAGAAGTTGAACTGTACGCGCCAGATGCGGGGAAAGATATCGCCCGCCTGTTCAGGCCCAATACGCGCATGATCTGCCTGGAGGCGCCTGGCACGGTAACCATGGAAATGCCCGATATTCGCGCCATTGTGGCATTGGCGCGCAAACAGTCCATCATGACCATGGTGGACAATACTTGGGCGAGCCCGCTCGCATTCAAGCCGCTGGAAGCTGGGGCTGATCTGTGCGTCGAAGCCGCCACCAAGTTTTTTGGCGGCCACTCGGATGTATTGCTGGGCGCAATCAGCATGAATGACAATGGATACTACGAGACGCTCAGGCAGACGCAGAGCATACTCGGCCAGCAAGCCAGCCCGGAAGATTGCTTTCTGGTCCTTCGTGGCCTGGAAACGCTGCCGGTTCGCTACGATACGCAAAGCCGGCATGCCCTTGAGATTGCGCAGTGGCTGGCTGGTCAGCCTTCGGTCCAGAGGGTACTTTTTCCAGCATTACCTGATGACGCGGGGCATGCCATCTGGAAACGCGACTACAAGCCGGGAGGATGCCTGTTCTCCCTGATTCTGCAGCCGGCGCCCGATCGGGCCTATGCGGCATTTTTTGATTCGCTTCGCCATTTCGCCATTGGAGCAAGCTGGGGAGGCGTTCATAGCCTGGCTGCATTCTATCCCGCCACATTGCAGAAGAACCGCCCGTTCCCTCTGACGGATCAACCCATCATCAGATTATCGATTGGTCTGGAGCCGACTGGACCGCTGATTGATGATCTGTCGAATGCGCTTGCGCAGTACGAGCGGCATGCGAGGCCTTGATTGACTGAGTCCGGCCGGAACGTATGTGGATGGCCGGCAATTTAACGACAGTAGAACTTCAGGAGACGACCAATATGTACAGCCTTACATCGACAGCTTCAACAAAAAATATGCTCAAAACCGGCCTTTGCGCCCTGTTCCTGACGGCTGCCGCCTGCGCACACGCGGGCGATTCGCTGGATCGAATCATGAACACGCAGGTAATCCGGATCGCCAACACACAGACCAGTCCGCCCTGGAGCATGTTGGGCGCCGATAACAAACCGACAGGCTATGACGTTGCCGTGGCAAAGGAGCTGGCCAAGCGCATGGGCGTCGCCAAGGTGGAATTTGTCGCCGACACGTACAAGAACTTTGTGTCTGGACTGAAAACCAGCAAGTACGACTTGGTGATGAATGACCTCACGCCAACCACCGAGCGCAAAAAGCAGATTGACTTTTCGATTCCGTATGGCGTGGAGCAGTTTCGAATTTTCGTACACAAGAAGGACACCGATATTGTCGACCAGGCGACGCTGGCCGGAAAGCGTGTCGGTGTGTCTTCTGGCTCGTCCAATGAAAGCTGGTCGCGAGCGCATTTGACCAATTCAGATATCCGGACATATGACAATGGTTCGCTCATATTCCGAGATCTGGCCATAGGGCGCATTGATGCTGTGATTATTTCCCATTTCGGTGGCATGAAATACGCCAATGCGAACAACGTCCCAACCAAGGAGGTGGGTCAGCCTCTGACTTATCAGCTCGCGGCGGCCGGGTTGGCCAAGAACCAGCCGGAGCTGTTGGCCGCTGTGAACAAGGGGCTGGAAAGCATGCTGAAGGATGGCACGATCGAGAAGCTGAGCAAGGAGTTTGTTGGCGCAGACTATGCCATGCTCGAATCCATAGAGAAGGCCAAAGCAGAGATCGCGGCGGCTTCGGGGAACTAGCGTCATGATCGAACTATTCCTGCGTGCGCTGCCCATGCTCAAGAGTGCGCTACTGATGACGATATGGCTGTCAGCGGTGTCGTTCCTGCTCGGATCCATACTCGGGCTGCTGATCGCGTTCTCGCGCATTTCACGGTTTCCGGTTTTGCGTGGATTTGCGTTCTGCTATGTGTCCATATTTCGGGGCACCCCCTTGCTGGTGCAGATGCTGCTGGTCTACTTCGGCCTTCCGACCATCGGTATCGCGCTGGATCCGGTTGCATCTGCAATCACGGCGTTGACTTTGTTTTCGGCTTCGTATCTCAGCGAGAATTTTCGAGCCGGCATACTGGCAGTGGATAAAGGGCAATGGGAAGCGGCCATGTCCATGGGCATGGGCTATTGGGTGTCGATGAAGCGCATTATTTTGCCTCAGGGCCTGGTTATCGCCATTCCCACGGTGGGCAGCCGGCTGATCGCTCTGGTCAAGGATACTTCTCTTGCCTCCACGGTCACGGTGGTCGAGTTGACGCGCGTGGCGGATCAGGTGGGCGCGGCGACGTTTCGCTATATGGAGATGTTCCTTACAGTCGGCGTGATCTACTGGGTGATCAATCAGATGCTGACAATATTGCAGACCTATCTTGAAGGCCGGTTTGCGGGGCGATATCTATGAGCATTAAGAATCAGTGTGCGGTACGCGTGCGGGGGCTGGAGAAGCGGTTTGGCGCCAATCAGGTACTGCACGGCGTGGATCTGGATGTGGATGAGGGCCAGGTCGTGGTGATAATGGGACCTTCTGGTTCGGGCAAGACCACGTTGCTGCGTTCGCTCAATTTTCTGGAAATCCCAGACGGCGGTTCGATTGAGGTTGCCGGTATTCGCGTCGAAACGGGGGGACGTGTGCAGGGAAAGCAGGAACGACTGGCGATACGCAATATTCGGCGCAGAACCGCCATGGTATTCCAGGCCTTCAATCTTTTTGCACACATGACCGCCATCGCGAATGTCATGGAAGGCCTGGTCAGCGTCAAGCATATGCCCAGGAACCAGGCAAAGAAGCGTGCAATGGACCTGCTGGAGCAGGTTGGACTCGCTCACAAGGCTGATGAATATCCGGTGCGGCTGTCGGGCGGCCAGAAGCAGCGGGTTGCCATTGCACGCGGGCTGGCTATGGAGCCACAGGTGATTCTGTTCGATGAGCCGACCTCTGCGCTGGATCCTGAATTGCGTGATGAGGTGCTTTCCATCATGCGGTCGTTGGCAAACGAAGGCATGACCATGTTGGTCGTCACGCATGAGGTGCGGTTTGCCAGGGAGGCCGCCGACCGCATTGTATTCATGGAGGATGGGCGGATACAGCATGACACGACGCCGGAGCAGTTTTTCTCTCAACAGGATAATGAGCGCATTTCGCGCTTTCTGGGGCGTATTGCCTAGCCGTGTCGGGCAAAGCCTGTACGCCGGGGCTGCAGGCCGCCTGCGGGGCGGTCAGGCTTCGGTTTCTATGTTGCTGTAGCCATACTCGTCGAGCTTCTTGTACAAGGTCTTGGTACTGATGCCGAGAATCTGCGCCGCCTGCTTTTTGGCACCGCCGGTCTGTTTCAGCGTTTCCAGAATGATCTGCCGGTTTGCATCCGCCAGTGGTATGCCGACCGGCACGGCGATTTCCGTACCGCCTTGGAAGGCAAGACTGCGTTCGAGCGGGTTGAACTCCCCCTGGATTTCATCGTCCGCGAGGATATAGCTTCGATAGACGTAGTTCCTCAGTTCCCGAATATTGCCCGGCCACGCATAGCGCCGCAGCATTTCTTCTATGTTGGGTGCAAACCGCTTGTCGCTGCCGTGCTCTGCGTTGAGTTCATCGAGGAAATGCTGTGCCAGCAACACGACATCGTCGTCTCGATCACGCAAAGGCGGAAGCTCCAGCGGAAATACGCTGAGCCGATGATATAGATCCTCTCGCAGCAGGCCCTGCGCCACGGCATGCTCGGGGTTGCGGTTGGTGGCGGCAATCACGCGAACATCCGCCTGAATTTCCTGATTCCCGCCGACAGACATGAAGCTGCCTGTTTCCAGCACGCGCAACAGTCTTACTTGCAGCTCCGCCGACATTTCGGTGATCTCGTCCAGGAAGAGCGTTCCGCCCTGTGCGCGGTCAAAGTAGCCCTTGTGATCCCGGTCGGCGCCTGTGAAGCTGCCTTTCTCGTGCCCAAATAGCTCGCTCTCTATGAGATTGGGTGAAATGGCGCCGCAGTTCACCGGTACGAACGCCTGATCGTATCGCGGACTGGCCAGGTGTATCGCCTCGGCGGCGATTTCCTTGCCCGTACCGCTTTCTCCAACCAGCAATACCGTGGCGTGCGTCGGCGCCACTTTGTGTATGTAGGTGCGAAGCAGCTGCACCGCGCGCGACGTGCCTTTCAGCCTTGCAAAGCATTCGTGGGTTGGCGGGCTGCCGGACTCCGCCTTTCTGTTGCGGGCCGTGGTCAGTACCGCGCGCAGACGGTTCAGGCTGATGGGTTTGCGCAGGTAATCTGCGGCGCCGGCGCGTAGCGCGCCGATTGCGCTTTCCAGCGTGGCTCTGCCGGACATGAATATGACGGGTGTATGTGCGGGGCCGAACTCTTTCCAGAAGGCCATGCCGTCGCCGTCCGGCAGTTGCACATCAAGCAGTACAACATCTGGATTGTTGGCCAGTGCTTCCTTGGCTTCTCGTATGCTGCCTGCTGTGTCGGCCGTATAACCCTCGCCCATGGCAATTTCGGCAACCAGCTCACAGATCGCAGGCATGTCGTCGACAACGAGAAGATGCGGCATAAGAAGAGTGAACCAGGGAACGAGGGAGGATGCATGTTGCAGCATGCATTCGTTCTAACTTTTTATGCCTTGATAATAGGACTTTTGCTGAAGGGTATTTGTTATAGCGGCAAGTTTAATGTAACAAATCGTACTTGAGACGCACATCGTTCTCGTGTAAGTCGTTGTTGCGGGCGGCATGCGGAGCGCATTTCGCTATTCGCGGTCTTGTTATTCAAGTGTCAGACTTTGAATGGTCCTCTTTGTGGCGCGGTGCATTTTGAACAGTACCCTCGGCCCGGTTTTCGCGTTCCACATCGTGGCCCTCAGGGTATCCCGCGGTATGTCCGTAGGCCTTGCTGCGGTTGAATTCGCCGGTTTCTCCCGCAGGGAGATCCGGATCATGAAAACCTCCCTTGCGCTGCCCGGGGTTTTTCTTCAGCGAGGAGAGGTAGACATAGTCTTCCTCGTCCGGCAACTGTTCAAATGGCTTGGCTCCGTGGTTCTGGTAGTCGCGTATGTCTACTTTTCTGGGCATGGTGAAACTCCTCCAAACGGCTGGCGTTAAAGGCGCCAGCGTCCGTGCACCTTCTGTGTCCGGCGTTACAGGCTGCCGGGATGGTCAGCTTGATTCGGATTTGTGCTTGGGTTTGTGGCGGGTCTCGGTATCGGCGAACTCGTGAAGTTCCTTCTTGCTCATGGACTCGTACATGGACTTGGACGGACCCTTGAGTTCACTGACCTTTTTCTTGCCTTCTTTGGCCGCAAATGCGATGCCTGCCGCTTGTTGCTGTGCCTTGGATTTTGCCGGCATATGACCTCCGCTATGTGTTGCGGTGTCCCGGGTGGCACACCGCGGTGTTTATTGACGAAGAGCAAGCAAGCGGCGTTCCTGCCTGCTAGATCGACATTTCACCTAGGCACGAGGAGAAGGCGTAGCCCGGGATGGAGGATGACCCGGAAAGGGCGTTGTTTGCGTCTGCCGTGGCTGGGTAGCGAGGGGGCGGCAGGTCGACTGCCCGGCACAGCCCTTCGATATCGAGCAGCGCAAGATTTCGGTTGCGCCCGTCTATCAGGCCCGCTCGTTTGAAGGCGTTGAGCTGACGGGAAAAAGTTTCGGGTGCAATGTTCAACTGGCGGGCGAGTACGTTCTGCTTGTGCGGGAGTACAAGCGACTTGCTGCGCTGGCGCATGTAGATATTCAGGAAGTAGGTCACCATGCGTTGGGCCGATCCGCTGATGGTAAGCAGATCTATCCGGTTCAGCGACTGGGAGATGCGGCTCGCCATGCCCTCCAGCATGCTGTAGCACAGATCGGGCGAGGCGCGCACGGCGTCGAGCAGGTGTTCGCGATGCAGGCGATAAACAGCGCTGCATAGCGAAGCCTGGGCTGATAGAGGATACTTGCATGGTGCGACAAACATGGTGGTTTCGGCCAGCAGGTCTCCAGGCATCGTGGTGTGGAAAATCTTGTTGTCGCCGTTGTAGCAAGGCCGGTACAGCACGATGCTGCCCATATGAACAAGGTAAAAATAGGCTGCCGTGTCACCCATATGGAATAGATGCTGCCGTGCCCTCAAGCGTATCAGGCGCGCGTCGGTGGCGAGCAGGCGCAAGGCGTGGTGGTTGGCCTTGCGGAAAGCCGGCAGCGAGGCCAGCCGGCTGATAAGCGCCTGTTGGTCGGTCTGGGTAGCTGGTTGGCATGCGGTATGCGAGTGCCCGCGGGCAGGGCCTGGACTGCGGTAGGCGGCCGATCGTTGCATGGGGCCCGTCATGCAGGCGCGCTCATTGTGGAGGCGTTCGGTGCGCCGTGCATGTAAGCGGTATAAGCCTTGCTTCCCGCATAGCAAAGCACGAGCGTTGTAGCGCACGCTGCCGCAGTGCGCCACCGCCTGTCGCGATTGAGGCCGGTGGATATACGCTCGGTGCAAGGCGCAGCGAGGGCATCGTTGCACAACGATGAAACAGGTTTTTCAGCCGCTTCTGGCTGGCTGCAGCCCGCGCGGCAATGAGGATGCAGCACGATGTGGCGAAGGCCGGCACCAGACAGGATGCTGCGGGCGGCGCGCAGCGTGGCCTGATCGGGCTGTGGGGGATGGGACGGATGGAGTATGGCGTGTACCCGGCAGCCGCGGGCTTCTTGGGCAATATGGGGCAGTTGCAGGGCGCCCATGCGTCTGGGCTTGCCATTGCGGCCGAACAGCACGTAGGGTAGAACGGATTGTGGGTGAAGGCGTTCTACGCGTGGAAGTGCGAGGCGCAGGTGTTTCTTCATGGCGGGACAAGGCAGAGAAAGCGAAATAGGAGAGGCGAATTGATGATTGTCACGAAATGATACGTAAAATCATCTAGCCATAAATTGACGATCGTCATTACCCGTCTAAATGGTATTTTGGCTACGCCGCTGAGCCAGGATTAGCCCGCGCGCAGGCCGCTCGTGTGCTGCCTGCATGGGGCGCAGGCAGCGTTATGGCCGTGGTATGCCCAGTGCCTGGTTGTAGCGCGCGACATAGCCGTCAAAATCGATGGTGTCGCCTGCTTCGAGCGCTGCCTGTTGCGAGATAGAGTCCCGGGCGGCGCGGGCGTACTGGCGCTGCGTCTCGGGGTCGAGAGGCTGAGCCTTCAGCGCGGCGCTGTGTTCCTGGCTCTGCCGCAGCGTGAAGTCGTGCAGGCTGAGACCACTGTCTCGTAGATCGGCCAGCAATCGCGCCGAGGGTGTAAGCGCCGAATCGCATAGCTTTTTGCGTTGCGTTTCGATGGCGTCGCCGTAACCTGTTTCCCCGAGCGCGTTATCGAGCAGCGTCGCATAGCCCGCAATGCGATTGACCAGCTGCATACCCCAGTCCTGCAATGAAATCGAGCGCCCCTCGTCAATCAATACAAGACCTGGCTTGCGGCCTTCCTTGACCACGGTCTTGAAATTACTGTGGCTGTTGACGCAGAAGCCGTTGTCCGGGAACAAGGCGCTGTCTTCCGCGGCGCAGAAGAGCAGGAAGGCATCCATGAAATGCGCTGTCTGGGTGCTGATGCCGATGGGTGAATAGGGGTCGATATCCAGGCAACGGACTTCGATGTATTGCACACCGCGTTCGGCGAGCGCGGAAATAGGCCGTTCGCAGCGTCCTGTGGTGCGCTTTGGCCGTATGCTTGAGTAGTACTCGTTTTCGATTTGGATGATGTTGGTGTTCAGCTGTATCCATTCGCCATTGCGATGGGTGCCGATGGCCTCGTAGGCCGGCCATGGCGTGGTTACGGCCGTGTACATGCGCGCCAGGAAGGTTTCGAGGTCGTTGTAGCACAGCTGTAATTCGGCCTGGGCTTTGTTGTTCTGGTAGCCCAGGTCGCTCATGCGCAGGCTGGTGGCGTATGGCAGATGAAGTGTGTCGGGATCCAGTGTCTCCAGCGCATGGCGCGAGGCGTTGCGCATAAAGCTGCGCGAGACCGCCGGCGATGCGCCAAACAGATACATGAGCAGCCACGAATACCGGGAGAAGTTGCGTATCAGGGCCATGTAGCCGCGCGAGCGGCGCTGCGTGTCGTCGCCTTTCATGCCCAGCAGCGCCCAGAGCGCCTCGGGTACTGAAAAGTTGTAGTGCACGCCGGCGATGCATTGCATGGCCTTGCTGTATCGTTCGGCCAGGCCCCGCCGGTAGACATGCTTGAGCATTCCGGTGTTGGATGTGCCGTACCAGGCGATGGGAATATCGGCTTCCGAAGGCAGGAGCGCCGGCATGGATTGGTTCCAGAGCAGCTCGTTGCCGAGTTGGGCGGCTACGTAGCGGTGGGTGCGCGTAAGCTCACGCAGCAGGCTTTCGGTAGAATCATGCGTACCGGTGATGAGCTCGAGCAATGCCTCGGAATAGTCGGTGGTGATGTGCTCGTGCGTGAGCGCCGCGCCCAGTTGCGGCGGGTGGGGAGTGCGTGCAAGCGCGCCCTGGACATCGACTCTGAGGCTTTCTTTTTCGATACCCCGCAATATGCCTCGCAGGAGGGGGAGATTACGGGCGAGCGTTGTGTGGCCTGCGCTGCTGAGAGTCATGAGGTCATGTTCAGGGTTGGTTGCGGTTTGGTGGCGATTTTAACTGAGGTATGGGGTGTTACGTATAAGTCTTGTCGTCCTGCTTGGCATTGTGCTGTGCGGCTGTTCACCAGACTATAACTGGCGGGAGGTCACACTGAATGACGGCGCGGGTACCGCTTATTTTCCCGATAAACCCAAGACACAGAAGCGGGACATGCAATTCGAGGGGCACACCATCGTATTTGCGCTGACCAGCGTCGCGGTCGATGATGTGCTTTTCTCTGTTGGCCACGCCATCCTGCCGGAAGCGTTCCGGCAGGATGCGGCCGCGCGCCAGCGTTTTACGCAGGCGGTGCTGGCATCGCTGTATCAGAACCTTGGACACACGCCGCCCACGACCTTGCCGGACGATGGCCAGGCCTTTGTTATCGAAGGGCGTTCGGCGCATGGCCCGGTGCGCCTGCAGGCCGCATTGTGGCTGACGGATCGGGTGTTGGTCGAAGGCCTGGTTACGGCTGATACCCGGGATTTTCCGGCGGCGCCGGCACAGGAGTTTCTGCGCGGGATAACCCCGGCGCGCTGATGCCCGGCACCAATCCTGCTGTCAACGCCATGGTAATGGCGGCCTGGCGGCTGTGCACGCCCAGCTTGCGGCAGGCATTGTGAATATGAAAATTGACTGTGCGCTCGGTGAGGCCGAGAATCACCCCGGTTTCCCAGCTTGTCTTGCCCGTTGACGCCCATTGCAGGCATGTCAGCTCTCGGGCGGTGAGCGGCTTGTTTCGATAATTCACGCGACCGACTCCATTGTTTGCATTACGTATTTAAATGTAACAAACAATAACGTAAATAGGAATCATTACCAATGACAAATTTGCACTAACTGAGCGGGCAGGGGCCATGGGCCCGCAGGAGGGGATATCCCCTCGGCTTGTAGGGTGGCGAAGCGCTCGCGGGCCGCACAGTGATAAACTACCGTTTTTCGGGCTGCAGACAGCCTATTGTTACGTAGAGCGCCGATTTGCTTGATCTGCTTGCGGGCGCCTCATAAATCCAGCTAAAGAGGTCCATATGGCCGAAATATCTACTATCACCGCAACGCCCATTCCTGTTCCCGTTGCTGGCGCGTCCTCCGGCCCGGATGCCAACGGCTCCGTTGGCATCGTCTCCCCCCAGATCATCCCTTTCAGCGAGCCTTTGCATCTGGCCAGCGGACAGGTGCTGCCTCATTACGAACTGGCGGTGGAAACATACGGGCACCTCAACGAGCGGCGCAACAATGCGGTGCTGGTCTGCCATGCGCTGAATGCATCGCACCACGTGGCGGGCATCGCCGCCGACAACCCAAAAGATATCGGCTGGTGGGACAACATGGTTGGTCCGGGCAAGGCTGTCGATACAGATAGATACTTCGTGATCGGCGTCAACAATCTGGGTTCCTGCTTCGGATCCACAGGACCTGCAAGCATCAATCCGGCTACCGGGAAACCATGGGGCGCATCGTTTCCCATGCTCACGGTCGAGGATTGGGTGCAGGCACAGGTTCGTCTGGCGGATCATTTCGGAATTGAAAAATTCGCCGCCGTCATGGGCGGCTCCCTGGGTGGCATGCAGGCATTGAGCTGGGCTATTACCTGTCCCGAGCGCATTGGCCATTGTGTCGTCATTGCCAGCACGCCGCGTCTATCCGCGCAAAATATCGGGTTCAATGAAGTCGCGCGCCGCTCCATCATCAGTGATCCCGATTTTCACGGTGGCGACTATTACGCGCACGGAACGGTGCCGCGCCACGGCTTGTCCGTGGCGCGCATGGTGGGGCACATCACCTATTTGTCTGACGAGGACATGGCATCCAAGTTTGGCCGCGCCCAGCGTGCGCCTGGCGACAATGGCGCCTTCCACTATGGCTACGATGTCGAGTTCGAGGTCGAGTCCTATCTGCGCTATCAGGGCGAAAAGTTTTCCACTTATTTTGACGCCAACACGTATCTGCTTATTACGAGAGCACTCGACTATTTCGATCCCAGCCGCAATTGCGGTGGCGATCTGGCGAGCGCACTGCAGCCGGCCCAAGCGGACTTCCTGCTGGTTTCCTTCACGACCGACTGGCGTTTCCCACCGGAGCGCTCCCGCGAGATCGTGCAGGCTCTGCTCAAGAACAAGCGCCCGGTGACCTACGCGGAAATCAATGCGCCGCACGGCCACGATGCATTTCTGCTGGATGATGCGCGGTACCACGCGGTGGTGCAGGGGTATTATGATCGGATCGCCGCGGGGTTGGGGCTGCCGGAACGTCGGCGTACCACAGGAGTGCTGGCGTGAACCAAGCTACTGTTGCCCCGCGCCATGTGCGTGCCGACCTTGTTCGCATTGCAAGCTGGATCGCGCCGAACAGCAGGGTGCTGGACCTTGGCTGCGGCGACGGCACGCTGCTGGCTTATCTGCAAAACAGCAAGAATGTGGTTGGCGCGGGTGTGGAGCTCAATGATGAATCGGTCATTGCCTCGGTCCGGCGGGGCGTGCAGGTAATACAGCAGAACCTCGAAGAGGGCCTGGCGCTTTTCGATAATCAGCAGTTCGATACGGTTGTGCTGTCGCGCACGCTGCAGTCTATGCATCACACCGAACATATTCTGCGCGAGATGGCGCGTGTGGCGCGCTATGGCATAGTGTCCTTTCCCAATTTCGGCCACTGGCCCCATGGCTGGTCCATCCTGCGCGGACGCATGCCCGTCACGGGCGAAATGCCCTATCAGTGGTTCGACACACCCAATATTCATCTGTGTACACTCAAGGACTTCCAGGATCTAGCGGCGTCGCTTGAGTTGCGGGTAACGCAAATGGCCACTTTCAACGGCAATCGTGAGATCAAGGTGCTGCCAGGTTGGCGTAGTACGCTGGCCGTCTACCGTTTCGAGTCGCCTCTCTTCAAGGAGTCCTGACCATCGTCCGCCTGTCCGGTGTCTATGCCAGCCCGCGCGTATTCCCTTTGCTGCTGCTGGGCTTTGCGAGCGGCCTGCCGCTTGCGCTGACAAGCGGCACACTGCAGGCATGGGCGACGCTCGACGGCGTCTCGCTGCAGAACATCGGCTTTCTGACGCTGGTTGGCACGGCCTATACGCTCAAGTTCCTGTGGGCGCCGCTGGTGGACCGGTACGCGCCTCCGTGGCTTGGCCGACGGCGTGGCTGGGTGTTTCTCACGCAGATACTGCTGGCGCTTTCCGTGGCTGCCATGGGCACTCTATCTCCATCTGCGCACCTTGGTTTGCTGGCGGCGCTGGCTGTTCTGGTGGCATTTCTGTCGGCCACGCAGGATATCGCCTTCGACGCCTACAGCACCGACGTTCTGCGACACGAAGAGCGCGCGGCAGGCGCGGCGGTCAAGGTGCTGGGCTATCGGCTGGCCATGATAGTCTCGGGCGGCCTGGCGCTGGTAATCGCCGATCGCTGGCTGGGCTGGCACAATACGTATTATCTGATGGGCGCCTTCATGGCCTTATGCTCTGTGGCCACTGTGTTGGCGCCGGAGCCTGAAGTCGCCGCAAAAACGCCGGCCTCGCTGGTCATGGCCGTTGTCGAGCCGCTGTCAGAGTTCTTCAGTCGCCGTGGCGCATGGTCCATCCTGGTGCTCATTGTCCTGTACAAGCTGGGAGATGCATTTGCAGGCGCCCTGTCCACGACCTTTCTGTTGCGCGGCGCGGGTTTCAGCGCCACAGAAGTGGGCTCCATCAATAAGATCTTCGGTCTGGCCGCGACTATCGCCGGTGCCCTGGCTGGTGGCTCCATTATGGCCCGCTTGGGCTTGTATCGCTCGTTGATGCTGTTCGGCGTGCTGCAGGCGATATCCAATTTTGGCTATTGGGTGCTGGCTGTCACGCCCGCGCACCTGTATTCCATGGCGCTGGTTGTGGCAATTGAAAATCTATGTGGCGGATTGGGCACTGCGGCTTTCGTGGCATTGCTCATGGCATTGTGCCGGCGCGATTTTTCGGCGACGCAGTTCGCGCTGCTGTCCGCCCTGTCTGCCATCGGCCGCACTTATCTGGCTGGCCCGCTTACGCCGGTGCTGGTCGAGTCGGTGGGATGGCCTGGCTTCTTCGCCCTTACGGTCGTGATCGCTCTGCCTGGCTTGCTGCTGCTCTATGTGCGGCGGCCGGAAATCATGCAGCTGGACAGATCTGAATGAGACCGGCTCCCTTCAGGGAAGGGTGGCCATTGCTTTGCCGTTACGCATATATTCTTTACAAAACCTTGCAAACAGGATCACAATAAGAATCTTTCGTGTTTAGATTCCCTTTTTTCTTGCAACAGTCTTTCGTGATCTTCACCAAAGGCCTGCCCTCGATTATGCCTATCAAGACATTGCCCTTCATTTCTCACCGCCTGCCTCGTGTTTCCCGCTACGTCACCCAGATGCGTTCCGCCGCGTGGATTGCCGCGTCGTTGTCCTTGGCTGCCGCAGCACAAGCGCAGACTGTGTCAGATTCGACATCACACGATAGTGTAGAGACACTTGAAACTGTGACCGTGCAGGCAAGCGCGGATGCGTCGGCCAGCGGGCTGTCTCCTGTTTATGCAGGAGGGCAAGTCTCGCAGGGAAGCCGCGTCGGCATCCTCGGCAATATTGATAGTATGGATAGCCCTTTCAGTAGCACTCAGTACACAAGTCAGCTGATACAAGATCAGCAGGCTGGAAGTGTGGGGGACATTCTTCAGAATGATCCAGCAGTCCGAAACGCCCGCGGATATGGAAATTACCAGCAGGTCTATATGATCCGCGGGTTTCCTCTGTACTCCGACGATATAACGTATAACGGCCTCTATGGGCTTCTGCCACGTCAGTATCTGGCGAGTGAGTTTATCGAGAGGTTGGATGTGTTTCGTGGCGCAAGCGCATTTCTGAATGGTGCCGCACCGGGAAATAGTGGCGTCGGCGGATCTGTCAACGTGGTACCCAAGCGCGCTCCCAATGAACCATTGTCACTTGCTACTTTAGGGTGGGAAAGTGGTAATCAAGGCTATGCGTCAGTAGATCTGGCTCGGCGTTTTGGCCCTGATGACAGCACAGGCATTCGTATCAACGCTGCGCGTCATGCGGGAGGTACGGCGGTGGAGGATGAACACCGCGAGCTGAATATGCTTGGGCTTGGTTTGGACTGGCGCGGCGAAAGAGTGCGTTTATCTGCAGACATAGGCTGGCAGGAGCATAACCTGGATCGTAGCCAGCCAAGCGTGACAATCAGCCCCGGGTTAGCGATCCCTGATGCCCCCGACTCGAGTAACAGTCTTGCACCCGATTTCACATACTCGAATGAGAGAGATGTATTCGGTACGATTCGGGGTGAAGTGGATCTGACTGATAAAGTGACTGCGTGGGCTGCTGTGGGTGCAAGAAGTAGCAAAGAATCTTCGTTTCTTTCTTCGCTGACAGTTCTAAATTCCGCTGGTGATATGTCGGTGTCAAGCTCGACGTTCGGAAGAAAGGATCTGATAAAAACGGGAGAAATTGGCTTGAGAGCTAAGTTCGACACTGGAGGTGTCGGACATACCATAAATGCCTCGGCCAACTACTATAATTTCGAAAGTCGTAACGCTTACGTGTTCTTTTCAGATGCGGGCACGTCCAATTTATACGACCCGCGCTATGTCGCGAAGCCGCAGGTGCCGTGGATCGCAGCCGGCGACCTCGATAATCCATATATGCAGTCCAGCACGACGACAGCCAGCTATGCAATCTCGGATACGCTATCGCTCCTCAATGATCGTGTATTACTGACTGCCGGATTGCGTCATCAAAAAATCGAGAACAAATCGTACGACGCTGCAACCGGCGAATATACGCCTCCGCGTACGTCGACCAGTCGCACAACCCCTGTCGCTGGAGTTGTGTTCAAGGCAACGGATGAAATTTCATTATATGCAAACTACATTGAAGGTCTGACCACGATCGGCCCTGCTTCTGGCTTTCCCCCACCAGCCAATCTGGGGGAAACGTTTGAAGCAGTTCGCACCAAGCAGAAAGAGGTTGGAGTCAAATATGATGGTGGCCGTTTTGGAGGAAGCTTGGCACTATTTACGACCAAGCAGCCGCTGGCTTATATCGATCCCACAACAAATTTGTATGGGCCTTATGGTGATCAACGAAATCGTGGTGTAGAGCTGATGATGTTTGGTGAACCCCTGCGTGGTTTGCGTCTTTTGGGTGGTGTAACTTGGCTCGACGCGGAGCAAATGAATACGCAAGCTGGAGTTACTGACGGAAATCGCGTTATTGGTGTGCCACGTACCATGGCAAATTTTGGGGTGGAGTGGGATGTCCCTAAAGTGGACGGACTTACTTTAACGGGCCGTGCGGTTTATACATCATCTGAGTATGCGGATGCCGCTAATACGCAAAAATTGCCCTCGTGGACCCGGTTTGATGTTGGTGCTCGCTACATGACTGATGTGGGCGGCCATTTGCTCACACTGCGGGCAAATGTAAT
This sequence comes from Allopusillimonas soli, assembly GCF_004153445.1. Taxonomy (GTDB): domain Bacteria; phylum Pseudomonadota; class Gammaproteobacteria; order Burkholderiales; family Burkholderiaceae_B; genus Allopusillimonas; species Allopusillimonas soli. The sequence continues at coordinate 1,063,350 of NZ_SDQC01000001.1, read as the reverse complement.
CAACGTTGCAGACAAGAATTATTGGGCTTCTGCGGGCGGTTTTCCAGGGAGTGGGTATCTTGTCTTGAGCACACCGCGGACATTCATGCTGTCGGCCACCCTGGAGTATTAAAGACTAGGATAAGTACATTATCCGCGCGTATATCTGGCTGAGCCCTTGCAGTTACTCAAGATTATAAGTGTACGAAGATGTCTGATAACGTTCGACATCTTCGCTCAGAAATGCGCAATTATTAGACTGTATTAGCCGCGAGGCGGAATATTCAGGCCCTTCTGCACGGCGGGGCGGGCGACGAAGGCATCCAGAACGCGCTGGACGTCCTTGAAGTCGCCGAAACCCACCAGATCGCCGGCACCATAGAAGCCGACGAGGTTGCGTATCCATGGAAAGGTGGCGATGTCCGCAATGCTGTACTCGTCACCCATGATCCAGGCACGGTCTTTCAGATGGCTATCCAATACCTTGAGCAGCCTGCGAGACTCATTGACGTAGCGGTCGCGCGGGCGCTTGTCCTCGAAATCCTTGCCGGCGAATTTGTGGAAGAAGCCGACCTGGCCGAACATGGGGCCGATACCGCCCATTTGAAACATCAGCCATTGCAATGTCTGATAGCGTTCGCCGGCGTTCGGCGAAAGAAAGCGGCCTGACTTGTCGGCAAGATAGACGAGGATCGCGCCGGACTCAAAAAGCGGCAGCGGTTGCCCGTCCGGGCCTTGTGGGTCGATGATGGCAGGGATCTTGTTGTTGGGATTCAGGGAGAGAAATTCCGGCGACGTCTGGTCGTTTGTGTCGAAACTGACCAGATGTGCTTCGTAGGGCAGGCCGGTTTCCTCCAGCATGATGGATACCTTGACGCCATTGGGTGTAGGCAGCGAGTACAGCTGGATGCGGTCTGGATGACGAGCCGGCCATTTGCTGGTGATGGGGAAATCGGATAGTTGCATTGATCGGAACTCCATCTGAAAGGTCATGAGCTATGGTAACGCAGTACGTGAAAGCGCCGTGCTTACGCCCGTCATTCATAGTCGTAATCGATGATCAGCGGCGCATGGTCGCTGAAGCGTTCGTCCTTGTAGATGGTTGCTTGCTGCGCCGTGGCGGCGATGGCTGGTGTCGCGATCTGGTAATCAATGCGCCAGCCTACGTTTTTGGCCCATGCCTGCCCGCGGTTGCTCCACCAGGTATAAGCGTCGCCAGTGGCATCTGGATAGAGGCTGCGGTATACATCCACCCAGCCTATGTCGTCGAAAACGTGTGTAAGCCAGGCACGTTCCTCGGGCAGGAACCCGCTGTTCTTGCGGTTGCCTTTCCAATTTTTCAGGTCGATTTCCTTGTGGGCGATGTTCCAGTCGCCGCACAGAATCACCTGGCGGCCACAGCGGGCAAGGTTCTCGAGGTGCGCGAAGAAATGCTCCATGAACACGTACTTGGCGGCCTGGCGATGGTCTCCGCTGCTGCCGGAGGGCAGGTAAACCGAGATGATGGATAGCGTATCGTAGACGAGTTCGAGATAGCGCCCTTCGGCATCGATTTCGGGCACGCCAAGGCCCTGAATGATTTTCAGCGGCTGCGTGCGTGCATAGAGCCCCACGCCGCTGTAGCCCTTCTTCTCGGCGTAGTGGAAAAAGCCGTAATAGCCCTCGGGGTTGAGCATCGCCGCTGTCAGGTTGTCTGCCTGAGCCTTGAGCTCCTGCATACAGACGAAATCGGCATTCTGCTTGGGCAGCCAGTCGAGAAAGCCTTTGTTGACGGCGGAGCGGATGCCATTGAGATTCGCCGATATGACACGCAGCATGATAGGTTCCGGAAAGAGTGAATATGGCTTCGAACGGCACCCGGCTGTCTGCCAGGTGCCGCACGGCATTTATGACGGATTGAATGCGTTTGTGGTGGCTATGCCTTGTTGCGTGCCGAATCCACGCTCCACGGGCCAGGGCCTGCGAAGAAAATATACAGGTAGGCAAAGCAGTACAGAATGGCCGCGTCGCCGCCATTGAGCACCGGCAGGAACAGGGCGCCCTTGGCTGCCACATGGCCAATAAAGTAGGCTGCCGCCGTGAAGCCGGATGCCAGAAATGCGGCGGGACGGGTAAACAGGCCAATCAGAAGCAGCGCGCCGCACACGAGCTCGATGATGCCCGCCACGCCCATAAGGGAGGCGAGCTGCAGGCCGTCGAACATGCCCACATGGGGCACGCCGAACAGCTTGGCGGTGCCGTGCAGCAGGAGCAGATAACCTGAAACGATACGCAAGATACTCAATACACGTGGCGTCCAGATGGTGCATGCATTCGAACTCATGGTGACCCCCAATTGAAAGATAGCCGTCTGGCGCGAATCGGCCCATCGGCATGGGCAGTGTAATGGAAGGTCTGCGAAAAAGTATATCGATGTACGATAATGTCGGTTTTCCCAAACACCATTTATTATGAGTCCTTCAAGTCACCGCGCCGATTTCGTTCGTTTTTCGCTGGAACAGGGCGTATTGCGCTTTGGCAGCTTCAAAGTCAAGTCAGGCCGCATCAGCCCCTATTTCTTCAATGCGGGCTTGTTCAACACCGGCCGTTCGGTGGGTCGGCTCGGCGGTTTCTATGCCCAGGCGCTTGTCGATTCCGGATTGGCCTTCGACATGCTGTTCGGGCCCGCCTACAAAGGGATTCCGTTGTCGACAGCCACGGCGGTGGCGCTGGCTGATCATCCTGGCTGGACAGGTGACGTGCCCTTTGCCTTCAATCGCAAGGAGGCCAAGGATCATGGGGAAGGCGGAACGCTGGTGGGCGCGCCGCTGCAGGGCAGGGTGGTCATCATAGACGATGTCATAACCGCCGGCACGTCAGTGCGGGAGTCTGTGGATATCATTCGCAACGCCGGCGCGGAGCCGGCCGCCGTGGTCATTGCCCTGGATCGCATGGAGCGCGCGGGGGCCGACGATGCATTGTCGGCGCATTCCGCCGTACAGGACGTGGCCGCCACCTACGGCATGCCCGTGGTGAGTATTGCATCGCTGGAAGACATCATGGCAGTGCTGCGCGATGATCCTGCGCTTGGCGAGCACAAAGAGGCCGTGGCTGCCTACCGCTCCCGCTATGGCGTGTAGGCTCTGCCGCGCGTCAGGCGTGTGCGGCACGACCTGACGCCCTGCGCCTAGCTCAGCTTTTGCTTGAGCAGCTCATTGACCTGTTGCGGGTTTGCCTTGCCTTTGGCCGCTTTCATGACCTGGCCAACCAGCGAATTAAAGGCTTTCTGCTTGCCCGCGCGGTACTCCTCGACAATGGCCGGATGCGCCGCCAGGACCTCGTCTATCATGCCGCTGATGGCGCCCGTATCGCTGATTTGCTTGAGGCCGCGAGCTTCGATGATGGCGTCGGGGTCGCCGCCGTTTTCGCCCGCCCACATGGCACTGAAAACATCGCGCGCCATCTTGTTTGAGATGGTGCCGTCTATGATGCGGGCAATGAGTGCCGCCAGCCTTGCTGGTTCGACCGGGCACGAGGAAATTTCGCGCTCTTCACGATTCAGCGCTGCCGATACCTCGCCCAGCAGCCAGTTGGCGGCCAACTTGGCCTGACCAGCCGGCAGCGCGGCGGCGCAGGCCTCGAAATAGTCTGCCATCGCCCGGTCCATGGTGAGCTGGGCGGCGTCGTAGGCAGTCAAGCCAAGATCGCGCTCGAAGCGCGCGCGTTTTTGGGCCGGCAACGCCGGCATGCTGTTGCGCACTTGCTCCACCCACTCCGTGGCGATGATCAGCGGAGGCAGGTCGGGATCTGGAAAATAACGGTAGTCATGCGCATCCTCTTTACTGCGCATGCTTCGTGTTTCGTCGCGATCTGCATCATACAGGCGGGTTTCCTGCACGATTTTTCCGCCATCTTCCAGTATTTCTATCTGTCGGCGAACTTCGTACTGGATGGCGCGCTCAAGGAAGCGGAAGGAGTTGACGTTCTTGGTTTCCGTGCGGGTACCGAATTCCGCCTGGCCTTTGGGGCGCACGGAGACATTGGCATCCATGCGGAAAGATCCTTCCTGCATATTGCCGTCGCAGATACCCAGCCACACGACCAGCGCATGCAGGGCGCGCCCGTACGCCACCGCTTCGGCAGCCGAGCGCATCTCGGGTTCGGAGACGACTTCAAGCAGCGGGGTGCCGGTGCGATTGAGGTCGATGCCGGTTGATGATTCGCCGTGAGGGCCACGGAAGTTTTCATGCAGAGACTTGCCCGCATCCTCCTCCAGGTGAGCCCGGGTCAGGTTGATGGTTTTCTCGACGCCGTCGACGAAAAAGGAGATCTTGCCTCCCTGGACGACGGGAATCTCGAACTGGCTGATCTGATAGTTCTTGGGAAGGTCAGGATAGAAATAATTTTTGCGCGCGAATACCGACAGGGGAGCAACGTGGGCATCGACGGCCAGGCCGAACTGAATGGCCCGCTCGACAGCGCCGCGATTGAGCACCGGCAGGCTGCCCGGGAGCGCCATGTCGACCTCATTGGCCTGCGTATTGGGCAGAGCGCCAAAGCGCGTGCTGCTGTCAGAAAAAATCTTGGACTGGGTGGAAAGCTGTACGTGCGTTTCCAGCCCGATGACGATTTCCCATTCCATTATGCGTGTTCCGGTTTGCGTTGATGCCAGTCTGTTGCCTGCTGGAAGCAGTCGGCCAGCGCCAGCAGCTTGCCTTCGCTGAAGTAGTTGCCGATGACCTGCAGGCCTATGGGCAGCCGGCCGCTTTCGCCGCCAAAACCGCAGGGCAGCGACATCGCGGGCAGGCCGGCGAGGCTGACGCCCAGCGTGTAGATATCGGCCAGCCAGTCGGCGACGGGATCCTCGCGGTTTTCGCCTATGCGCTTGGCGACGGTCGGCGTGACGGGGCCCATGATGACGTCGCATTGGTGGGCAAAAGCCTGCTGGAAGTCATTGACGATCATGCGGCGCACCCGCTGGGCTTGCAGATAATAGGCGTCGTAGTAGCCATGGGACAAGACGTAGGTGCCGACCATGATGCGGCGCAGGACCTCCGAGCCGAAGCCTTCGGTGCGGGATCGGCTGGTCATTTCGGCCACGTCGCCATATTGGGCGGCGCGATGGCCGTAGCGAACGCCGTCGTAGCGGGACAGGTTGCTGGAAGCCTCGGCGGGGGCGATGACGTAGTAAGTGGGTATGGCCAGCTCGGTGCGGGGTAGGGAGATGCCAACGCGTTCTGCGCCCATGGCTTCGAAGCTGGCGAGGGCCGCTTCAATGGCGCTGGCGACATCGGGCGCCAGACCTGGGCCAAAGAATTCGGCGGGTACACCGATACGCAGCCCTTTCAAGGGCTGGCTGCCTGCTTGCTGACAGCGTTCTGCCTGGGCTTGGAACTGCGCACGGATGCGGCCGGGCGCATTGGTTTGGCCGTCGCAGGTTTCGAGGCTGGTGGCGTCGCGGGGGTCGAATCCGCTCATGGGATCCAATAATTCAAGCAGGTCGCGCGCATGGCGGGCGAGTGGGCCGGCCTGATCCAGGCTAGAGCCGTAGGCAATCATGCCGAAGCGCGAGACCGTGCCGTAAGTGGGCTTGATGCCGCTGACACCGCACAGGGCAGCTGGCTGGCGCACTGAGCCCCCGGTATCTGTGCCTGTGGCCGCCATGACCAGGCCTGCCGCCACTGCCGCTGCAGACCCGCCCGACGAGCCGCCCGGCACGGCGTCGTGATCCCAGGGGTTGCGCACTGGGCCGAAGGCGGAGTTCTCGTTGCCCGAACCCATGGCGAATTCATCGCAGTTGAGCTTGCCCAGGCTGACGGCGCCCGCTTCGCGCAGCCTGCTGACCACCGTAGCGTCGAAAGGGCTGACATAGCCAGCCAGCATTTTGCTGGCGGCCGTGCTGCGCCAGCCTTGCGTGACGAATAAGTCTTTGTGGGCAATGGGGATGCCCGCCAGTGGGGCGGCCTTGGCGCCGGCGGCGAGCAGGCTGTCGGCTTCATCGGCCTGGGCAAAGGTAAGTGCTGGATCTATATGCAGGAAGACATTAAGCGACTGGGCCGCCTGGGCTGCCTGCAGCGCGCTGGAGGCAAGCTCGCGAGCGCTGACGCGATGTGCGCGCAATGCGTCGCGCATGGCGGCGATGCTGTCGAATTCGGTGTGCAGGGACATACTGGATCGCTTTGTTATTCGATGACCGTGGGGACCAGGAAGAGGCCTTCGTGCCGGGCAGGCGCATTGGCCATGAGCGCATCGCGCTGTTCAGCGGTATGCGTGGCGGCAGCCGCGTCTGGCCGCAGGCGCAGGCTAATGTCCTGGTGCGCCGCGAGAGGGTGTGCCATGGGTTCGATGCCCTGGGTGTCGACAGCCTGGAGCTGCTGGATGAGCTGCAGGATGCCGTTCAGCTCGGCCTGTGCCTGCGCGCTTTGCTCGGAAGTCAGTTCGATGCTGGCCAGGCGTGCGATGCGGGCCACATCTTGCTCGGTGATTGCCATGGATGCGAGGGATGGGAAAGGGGTTGCGACGGAGGGCCGCGGTGCCGTTGGAGGCGAGAGGCCCTGGTTACATAATAAATATGCCGTTAATTGAGCTATTTCAGAGGCAATTATAAGTTATCATTGCTGGTTTAATTCGTTAGTCAAATTTCAGGCGCCTATGCTGGGCTGGTCGGCTGCCCCGCGCTGACGGATTCCCTTCTGTATTCCTTTGATATCATCGAGCGCCCATGTTCGGATTCCTTCGCAGTTACTTTTCCACCGACATGGCGATCGACCTCGGTACCGCCAATACCCTTATCTACGTTCGCGGCAAGGGTATCGTGCTGGATGAGCCATCGGTCGTCGCCATTCGCCACGACGGCGGCCCCAGCGGCAAGAAAATCATTCAGGCGGTCGGGCGCGAAGCCAAGCAGATGCTGGGCCGCGTACCGGGCAACATCGAGGCCATCCGGCCCATGAAGGACGGTGTCATCGCCGATTTCACCGTCACCGAGCAAATGCTCAAGCAGTTCATCCGTATGGTGCATCCGCGCAGTATGTTCGCACCCAGTCCGCGCATCATTGTCTGCGTGCCTTGCGGCTCCACCCAGGTCGAGCGGCGCGCAATCCGCGAGTCGGCGCTGGGCGCGGGGGCCAGCCAGGTCTATCTCATCGAAGAGCCCATGGCGGCGGCCATCGGCGCCGGGCTGGCCGTATCCGACGCCAGCGGATCCATGGTGGTGGACATCGGTGGCGGTACCACCGAAGTGGCCATCATCTCCCTGGGCGGCATGGTGTACAAGGGTTCGGTGCGCGTCGGCGGAGACAAGTTCGACGAAGCGATCATCAACTACATCCGCCGCAATTACGGCATGCTTATCGGCGAACCTACCGCCGAGCTCATCAAGACGCAGATCGGCTCAGCTTTTCCGGGCTCGGAAATCCGCGAGATCGAGGTCAAGGGCCGCAATCTTTCCGAGGGCGTTCCCCGCAGTTTCACGGTATCGTCCAACGAAATTCTCGAATCGCTCACCGATCCGCTCAACCAGATCGTGTCCGCCGTCAAGACGGCATTGGAGCAGACGCCACCGGAACTTGGCGCCGATATCACGGACAAGGGTATTGCGCTCACCGGCGGGGGCGCCTTGCTGCACGATCTCGACCGGCTGCTCCAAGAGGAAACCGGCCTGCCGGTTGTTGTGGCTGAAGATCCTCTCACGTGCGTTGTGCGCGGCTGCGGGGAGGCTCTCGAGCACCTCGAGCGCCTGGGCACGGTGTTTATTTACGACTGATTCTCTGCTTTCCGGGCCCGGCAGGCGGGGCGCCGGGCCATTTAGTTCTTTTCCCCATGCAAGAATCCGGCACGATCAGGCTCTTCAAGCGCGGCCCCACTGCCGAACTGCGGCTGCTCGTGCTTGTGATTCTGGCCGTGGCCCTTCTGGTGGGCGACGCACGCTGGGCGGTGCTTGAACCCGCCAGGCAGGCCATTTCCGTCTTTCTGTATCCCTTCCAGCGCCTTATGCTTGCGCCGCGCGATGCGGTGGAGCACTTCAACGACTGGAAGGACGCCGCATCGCTTGCGCGTTCCGAGAAAGAGGCCCTGCAGCGCCAGCGCATCGAACTGGCGCAGCTGTCCACCCATGCGGCACAGCTTGCCACCGAAAACGAACAGCTTCGCCGCCTGCTGAAAGTGGCGGACGAAGTGACCCAGCCGTCCGTCGCGGTCGAAGTGCTTTACGAGCCGCCCAATGCGTTCTCGCGCCACCTGATTTTCAACAAGGGATCGTCCAGCGGCATCAAGCCGGGGATGCCGCTTATCGACGAGGGCGGCATAGTCGGGCAGATAGTGCGCGTCACGCCTTTCACCTCCGAGGCGGCTTTGCTTACGGACGACACGGTGTCCATACCCGTCCAGGTGCTGCGCAACGGACTGCGGCTCATTGCCTTCGGCGGCAATGTATCCGGCAAGGTCGAAGTGCGCTATCTTACGGGTGATGTCGACCTGGTGCCCGGCGATGTGCTCATTACCAGCGGCATAGGCGGGCTCTTTCCGGCGGGGCTCTCTGTCGCCACGGTCGACACCATCGTGCGCGATCCAGCCACGGGCTTTGCCCTTGCGCGGGCCACCCCCTTGTCGCATCCGGAGCGCCACCGGCATTTTCTGGTCCTGCTGGTCGATGTATCGCCGCAGGATCTTGATCAGGAAGGACTGAGCCATGTCCCCGCAATCGGACAATAGGGCGCGCGTGCTGCGCCGGCCCGCGTCGTCGCTCAGCTCGCTCGAACCCATCGACACCTCTCCGTTCAAGCGGCCGTCCAACTGGCTGTTCGTCTGGTTCACTGTCATTCTGATATGGCTGATTTCGCTGTTGCCATGGCGTCTCTGGCAGCCTGCGCCCGACCTGCTGCTGCTGGTGCTCGCCTTTTGGTGCCTGCATGAGCCCCAGCGTGTAACCATGCTCACCGCCTTTGTGTTTGGCTTGCTTATGGACGTGCACGACGGCATGCTGCTGGGCGGCCATGCCCTGGTCTATTCCCTCGCCGCCTACGGTGCCGTCATGCTGCACCGGCGCCTCCAGCATTTCAATGCGGTCATCCAGGCCATGCACATGCTGCCTGTGTTTCTGGTGTCCGAAACGCTGGGCCAGCTTGTCTACGCCTGGGTTGCAGGCGAGTGGGGAGGCTGGCAGTGGCTTTGGTCCGTGTTGTTCACCGCGGTGCTCTGGCCGCTGGCTGACATCCTTCTGTTGCTGCCCCAGCGTAGGCTGGACGAGAAAGACGCGGGCTCGGTCTAGGTCGACGCGAGAGCCTATGTTCGAGTTCAAGAAAACCACCCACCACCAGAAGCGGCGCATGATGATACGCGCCCTGGTGGCGGGCGCGTTCGTCATGGTGTGCTTCCTGGGCCTGGCCGCGCGGCTATGGTATCTGCAGGTGGTCCGCTACGAGGGTCTGGCCGCAAGGGCCGACCGCAACCGTATCGCCATTGTCCCGCTGCCGCCGAGGCGGGGGGAAATTCTTGACCGGAACGGCGTGGTGCTCGCGCGCAATTATCGCGATTACACGTTGTCGGTAACGCCCGCCAACATGGACCGCGATGTGGCGCAGATGCTCGACGACCTGGGTCATCTTGTATACCTGAGCGCGGGAGACCGCCGCCGCTTTGTCCGCAATGTCGGCCAGACCGGGCGCTATTCCTCCATTGTGCTGCGGAACAACCTGAACGACGTCGAGGCTTCCTGGTTTGCCGCCCACGCCTACAAGTTCCCAGGTGTGGAGTTGAGTGCAAGATGGGTGCGGGAGTACCCCGAAGGCGAGGCCGCCGCGCACGTCCTGGGCTATGTGGGGCGCATCTCGGAAGCGGACCAGGACATGCTCGAGAAGGAGGGGCGTCTTGGCAACTACCGCGGCAGCAATACCATAGGCAAGAAAGGGATAGAAAAAACCTGGGAAGAGGCGCTGCATGGCCGTACGGGAATAGAGGAGGTCGAAGTCACGGCGACGGGCCGGCCCGTCCGAACCTTGAGCCGGGTCGATCCCCTTCCGGGCGCCAACTTGCATCTATCGCTGGATATCAACCTGCAGAAGGTTGCCGAAGCGCAGTTCAAGGGCGAGCGCGGCGCCTTGGTGGCCATCGAGCCGCGCACGGGAGAAGTGCTGGCGTTTGTATCGGCACCATCGTTCGATCCGAATCTGTTCATAGACGGCATCGATGTCGAAAACTGGCGCAAGCTCAATGAGTCCCCCGACCATCCCCTGATTAACCGGCCGTTGTACGGCACCTATCCCATTGGCTCGACATACAAGCCATTCGTTGCTCTGGCTGCGCTTGAACTGGGTGTGCGGTCGGCCACCGAACGCATTCCGGATCCAGGCTATTTCGAACTCGGAGGCCAGCGCTTTCGCAATGCGGGCGGCGCCGTGTATGGCCCCACCGACATGCATCGCGCCATCGTGAAGTCGTCCGATACGTATTTCTATTCGCTGGGACCTGAAATCGGCGTGGACAGGCTGCACGACTTCACAAAGCAGTTCGGTTTCGGACAGATCACCGGCATAGATCTGGACGGCGAGCGTCGGGGCATTCTGCCCTCGAAGGAATGGAAGCGGAAAACCTACAAGAAGCCCGAGCAGCAGCACTGGTATGCCGGGGAATCGGTATCGGTGGCGGTGGGCCAGGGATATAACGCGTTCACGCTGTTGCAGCTTGCGCAGGCTACGGCCGTGCTTGCCAACAATGGCGTTTATATGCGCCCTCACCTTGTCAGCGACGTGGAGGATGTGCGCACGGGGCGGCTCAAGCCTACTGTGACCAAGCCCATGTACACCATTCCGCTAAAGCCTGAGAACCTGAAGGTCATCCACGATGCCATGGCGGATGTGGTTCGCGTCGGGACGGCCCGTGCCGCTTTTAAGGGCGCCACATACCAGGCGGCTGGCAAGACCGGTACGGCCCAGGTATTCAGCTTGCGGGGAGAGCGATATCGCGCTGACCAGCTTGATGAGCGTCTGCGCGACCATTCCCTGTTCATGGCATACGCCCCGGTGGAAAATCCCCAGATCGCGGTGGCCCTGATCGTTGAAAACGGCGGGTGGGGCGCCACCGTGGCAGCGCCCATTGCGCGTACCATTTTCGATTACTGGCTCGATCCGGACAGGCGGCGGGCCCGTGAGCTTGCGGCGGATGCGGTGGGGGCCGTTGCGTCTGGCGGCCTGGCGGGCGTTGAGGCCGCCGAGGCAAAAATCCGGGATGCCCACGATGGCAATGCGCCTGATGCCCCCCGCCATACGCCGCCGGTCGCGCGGCCGGAAACCGATCCCGCCAGCACGGAGGCAGGCCGATGAAACGCATACTCTACTGGCTGCATCGCGCCTTTGGCGCCTTTGATCCGCCGCTGCTGGCGCTGCTGGTCATGATGGCGCTGCTGGGGCTGACCGTCATGCATTCGGCCGTCGGCGGAACCGACTGGCGTTTTGCCGATCAGTCCCGCAATTTCCTGATTGCCCTTGTTGTAATGTGGGCGATTGCCATGACGCCGCCGCCTGTATTAATGAAAATGGCGCCGTATTTCTATGGCCTGGGCGTGCTGCTGCTGCTTGGCGTGGAATTTTTTGGCGAGACCAGCAAGGGTGCGACGCGCTGGCTGGACTTGGGTGTGGTGCGCATCCAGCCATCGGAAATGCTCAAGATCGCTGCCCCCATGATGCTGGCCTGGTATTTCCATCGGAATCAGGGCCGTCTGCGCGTGGTGGACTTTCTGGTGGCCGGCGTACTCCTTGCCGTTCCGTTTGGGCTCATCGTCCTGCAGCCTGACCTGGGCACGGCCCTGTTGGTCTTTGCCACGGGCTTTTTCGTCATCTATTTTGGCGGCCTGTCATTCCGGTTGCTCATACCGCTCACCATCGCCATCGTCATTGGCTTGGGCACGCTGGTTTACTACGAGAAGGACATCTGCCAGCCCGATGTCGATTGGGTGGTACTGCACGATTACCAGAAATTCCGGGTTTGCACATTGCTCGACCCGAGTTCCGACCCCTTGGGCAAGGGCTTTCACACCATTCAATCCATGATAGCCGTCGGATCCGGAGGCATTTATGGAAAAGGCTACATGAAGGGCACGCAGACCCACCTGGACTTCATCCCCGAACGCACCACCGACTTCATTTTTGCCGTCTACGCCGAGGAGTTCGGCCTGTACGGAGGAATCATGATGCTGGTGCTCTATCTGTTGATCATCGCCCGCGGCCTGACCATTGCCATGCGGGCGCATACCCAGTTTGGCCGGCTGATGGCCGGATCCATGGCCATGATGTTCTTTGCCTATGTCTTTGTGAACGTCGGCATGGTAACCGGCATATTGCCGGTGGTCGGGGTGCCGTTGCCTTTCATGAGCTACGGCGGGACGGCCTTGATGACATTGGGCATAGCCAGCGGGCTGCTGATGAGCATCGGGCATTACCGGCCTGTGCGACACTGAAAGCCTGCTGCCGGCCGATTGAGGCCGATCAGGCGCCGGACTGCGCCGGAAACAGGCCCGTCAATATCTTGCGCACGGGCGCGGGCAGCGCGGTATCCGCTAGGGAGGCTATGGGAACCCAGGCCCTGGCATCGGTTTCTCGCAAGGCGGGCGGGACGTGGCTGGCTTGCAGCAGCCACGGGTCTATATCCAGCCGGAAGTGTGTGAAGACGTGCGTCAGGCCCGCCATGCGTTGCGGAGAACCCGCCGCGCCGCAGGCAGCCTGCAGATCCTGGGCCTGATCAAAGCGTGGAAGGCTCCAAAGGCCGCCCCAGATGCCTGGCGAAGGTTGCTCCTCAAGCAGTATCTGATCATCGCACACCGCAACCAGCATGGCACAGTTTCGTTGAGGTATGGGCTTTTTTGCGCGCGGCGTGGGTAACGACTGCTGGCAGCCATGCTGCCGGGCATGGCAGTCTTGAGTGAGCGGGCAAGCATCGCAGCGCGGCCGCGAGCGGGTACAGACCATGGCGCCAAGATCCATCAGGCCCTGAGTGTAGGCCGTCATGTCCAGATCGGCGGGTGCGTTGTCCACCATGGCGCGAGCCAGCCCCCAGAGAGCATTTTCAGTGCGACGCAAGCCTGGCTGGCCGTGTACGCCGAAAAAGCGCGCAAATACGCGCCTCACGTTGCCGTCCATGATGGGGCTGCGTTCGCCTTGCGAAAAGGCTGCGATGGCGGCAGCCGTGGAAGCGCCGATGCCGGGGAGGGTGGCGATGTCCGCGGCCTGAACGGGAAAGCGCCCATCCCATTCATTGCAAACCACCTGAGCGCAACGGTGAAGATTGCGCGCGCGGGCGTAGTAGCCCAGCCCTGCCCAGTAGGGCATGACTTCTTCCTGTGTTGCGCTGGCCAGCGTCTGGATATCGGGAAAGCGTTTGAGGAACCGCTCGTAATAGCCTACGACAGTACTGACTTGCGTCTGCTGGAGCATGATTTCCGACAGCCAGATCCGGTAGGGGTCGCGCGTGTCCTGCCAGGGCAGGCCGCGGCGGCCGTGTCGGATCTGCCAGCGCGCAATCTTTGCCGCGAACTCCTTGGTGATGTGGGGAGCAGGCGCTGCGGAGGCCATCTGCATCGTATTGCCGCCGGAGGTGTCCGTAGCGGATTGCGCAAGCGGGCGCCCGCCCAGGGAAGCCTTGGGAACGTTAGCCATCAGACCCGCGTATTGCGCGTTACGGACCAGCGGGCGGACAGTGCGCACAGGATGACGATGATCAGGAGGCTGAGCAGCAGGTCGAGACGGTCGGGCAGGTGCAGTTCAAGTTCTGCGCCATAGCTCCTGGCCAACCTGGCCAGGGCGGCATTGAGGGGAAACAGGCAAAGCGAGGCGAGCCCGACAGCCACGGCGCTGGATATCAGGCCGCTGAGCGCGCCCAGGTAGAGGAAAGGCCGACGGACGAAGGATTCCGTGGCGCCGACCAGGCGCGCAACGCCGATTTCCTCTCTTTGTGTCAGCGCCTGCATGCGCACGGTATTGAAAACGGTGGCCAGAACGACCAGGGTGACCCCGCCGGCCAGCAGAATCAGGCCGATACGCGCAAAGCGCAGCAGAGCCTCGAGGCGGCGGACCCACTCGCTGTCCAACTGTACTTTGTCCACCTGATCGAGCTGCTGCCACGATTGCGCCAGCGTGGTGGCGACGCCGGAGAAATTTTCGGTTTCGCGCAGTGTGACGACGACCGCGTCAGGTAACGGGTTGCCCGGCAAGGCCGCCAGCGCATCGCGCCAGGACGGGTTGTCCTTGAGCTTTTCCAGAGCCTGGTCGCGTGTAACGACGCGCGCCTGCTGGATGTCGTCCGCATAGTCGCGCCGCAGCCGCTCGGCCAGGCTATTTGCGGCGGACGGCGGCGCCGACAGTTTCATGAAAAGCGTGATCTCTGGCGATACCGGGATATCGCGGGCGACGGGCTGTACCGAGACCAGGATGGACGCGGCCAGCAGCGGGATGGTCAAGGCCAGGCTGATGACCATAATATTGGACAGCGACGAAAAGGGCTGCGTGAGCAGCCGCCGCAAAGCAACGCGCAATGCGTAGCGGTGTTGTCTGAGCCAGCGTCTCATGCCACACCTCTCAAGTCGAAGAAACGGCCGTCCTCTATGCGCAATGTTCGCGATGCGTAAGAGGTCATCAGCGGCTTGTCGTGCGACGCTATGAGCGTGGTGACGCCGACCCGGTTGAAGTCGCGGAACACATCCAGGATGCGGCGGCCGGTTTCCTGGTCGAGGTTGGCCGTGGGCTCGTCGGCGATCAGAATGGTTGGCCTGTTGACGATGGCCCGTGCAATGGCCAAACGCTGCTGTTCGCCGCCTGATATTTCAACAGGATTGAGGTCCTCCTTGCCTGCCAGGCCTACTTTTTCCATGGCCGCGCGTGCGCGGTTGCGGGCCTGGCGTCTGTCGAGACCAATGACCGCCAGCGGCAGCATGACATTGTCGATGGCACTGCGGTCATAAAGAAGATGCATGTCCTGCAGTATGACGCCCACGGCGCGGCGCAGGTAAGGGCGCGCCCGGGCCGGCATCCTGTCGATGCGATGGCCGTTGACATGCACGGATCCGCGGCTGGGCGGCTCCAGGCCTCCTATGAGTTTGAGCAGCGTGGATTTACCCGCTCCCGAAGGCCCGGACACGAAAATGAACTCGCCGGGCTCGACGCGAAAATTAATGTCGGCGAGGATATTGCGCCCGCGCCCATAGGATTTGAAGACGTGCTGGAATTCGATCATGACGGAAAAAATGTGTGAAGCCTAATGATAACGTTCCGCAAGGGATATCCCTCATGTTTTTAATAATTACCAACAGCTACGATGCAAAACGAAAAGATTCGCTGGCACCGGCCACACCCGGCCACGTGCTGGTCAAATGATACCTACAACCAAGAGGTACCCTTATGAAATTCGTCACAGCAGCAGCTCTGGGTTTATCAATCTTTGCATTTGGCGCCGCGGCACAGGCAGGAGAGACTTATGATGCCGTCAAGGCCAAAGGCTACGTCCAGTGCGGCGTGCATACCGGCTTGCCGGGGTTTTCCATTGCCGACAGCAAGGGCCAATGGTCCGGCATCGACATTGACATGTGTCGGGCGATTGCCGCCGCCATGTTCGGCGATGCCAGCAAGTTCAAGACTACGCCGGTGACGACGCAGCAGCGTTTCACGGCGCTGCAGTCTGGCGAGATCGACGTGCTGACGCGCAATACCACCGCCACCATGACACGCG
The DNA here is from genome assembly GCF_004153445.1 of Allopusillimonas soli. GTDB lineage: Bacteria > Pseudomonadota > Gammaproteobacteria > Burkholderiales > Burkholderiaceae_B > Allopusillimonas > Allopusillimonas soli. Next base: position 1,047,681 of record NZ_SDQC01000001.1, on the reverse strand, counting down.
ACACCACGCTGGGTCTGATGAGCGCCGGCATCAACTACTATGACAGCCAGGGCATCATGGTGGCCAAGAGCCTGGGCATCAAGAGTGCCAAGGAACTGAGCGGTGCAGCCGTATGCGTGCAGCCGGGCACCACGACGGAACTGAATCTGGCCGACTGGTTCCGTTCGCACAATCTCGAATTCAAGCCTGTGGTTATCAACAGCCCGGACGAAGCGATGCGCTCCTACGCGGCGGGCCGGTGCGATGCCTATACAACCGATAAATCGGGTCTGGCCACTATACGTACCACGCTTGCGAATCCGGACGACCATGTGATTCTGCCGGAGGATTTTTCCAAGGAGCCGCTTGGTCCCATGGTGCGGCAGGGCGACGATACGTGGTTCATGGTCGTGCGCTGGGCGCTCAATGCCATGATCGAGTCCGAAGAGTACGGCATTACGTCCAAGAATGTCGACGAGATGCTCAAGAGCTCCAACCCCAATATCCAGCGAATCCTGGGTGTTACAGGGGAAATGGGCAAAGGCCTCGGCCTGGACAAGAAATGGGCTTACAACATCGTCAAGCAGGTGGGCAACTATGGCGAGTCGTTCGAACGCAATCTTGGCATGAGCACACCCATGAAGCTTGAGCGCGGCCTGAACGCGCAATGGAAGGATGGCGGCCTGATGTACGCCTGGCCGATCCGCTAAGCCTGGCGGACGCAGGCAGAGTTGCCGCGGGAAGGGCCCGACCATCCGTCTGGCCCGCCTGCCCAGTCATCCGGACGCCGAGGCGTGCCGGTGGCTGGCGCGGTTCAGGCCTGCGGCGCGGTTTACATTTTCTGTAGCTGGTACCCATGGCGACCAAAGCTCCCGCTCCCCGTCCAAAGCGGCGCCTGTCCTGGAACGATCCTGGCATACGCGCGCTGATTTATCAGGTCCTGGTTGTAGGCATAGTCGGTGCCATCATCTGGTATCTGGTCTCCAACACACTGCACAATCTGGCTGTTCGCAACATCGCCACCGGTTTCGGTTTTCTGCACCGGGAGGCTGGCTTCGCCATCGGCGAAACCATGGTGGACTACACGCCTGCCGATACCTACGGTCGTGCCATCTGGGTAGGCATACTGAATACCCTGCGTGTGTCGGTCATCGGGATTGTGCTGGCCACGATATTCGGCACCATCCTGGGTGTGGCGCGTCTGTCTTCCAACTGGCTGGTGTCACGCATGGCGGGCATCTATGTAGAGGTGATGCGCAACATTCCGCTGCTTTTACAGCTGTTTTTCTGGTACGCCATCATCACGGAAATCATGCCTGGCCCGAGGCAGGCACTGCACCCCATTCAAGGCATCTTCATTTCCAACCGGGGGCTGAAGCTGCCCGCGCTGGTTGGCGACGGGCTAGACTGGATGCTGGCTGGCCTGGGCATTGCCATTGTGGCCATCCTGGCCATTGCGCATTGGGCCCGCAGGCGTCAGGAAGCCACAGGCAGGATCTTTCCGCTGGGGCGCACGGCCGTATTGCTGATTGTCGCGCTGCCGGTGCTGGCCTGGCTGCTGGGCGGTGCGCAGCTCAAGATCGAATACCCCGAACTCAAGGGCTTCAATTTCCAGGGCGGCATTACGCTCAGCCCTGAGTTTGCTGCCCTGCTGGCCGGTCTGGTGCTTTACACTTCGGCATTCATTTGCGAGGTGGTGCGCTCGGGCATCCAGGCTGTCAGCAAGGGGCAGTGGGAGGCAGCCGGCTCGCTCGGGCTGCCGCGTGGGCGCATGTTGCGGCTGGTGATTCTGCCGCAGGCGCTGCGCGTGATTGTGCCACCCATGACCAGCCAGTACCTGAATCTCACCAAGAACAGTTCGCTGGCCGTGGCAATTGGATATCCGGATATTGTTTCCGTGGTCAACACCACCTTGAATCAGACTGGCCAGGCTATTGAAGGCATTCTCATTATCATGGCGGCCTACCTGACCGTCAGCCTGTCCATCTCCATATTCATGAACTGGTACAACAAGCGCATAGCGCTGGTGGAGCGTTGATGGCTGCCAATCCCGCTACCCTGAACTCGGGCGACCGTCCGCCCCAGATGCACGAGGGCATCATTGGCTGGCTGCGCACCCGTCTGTTTTCCACGCCGCTCAACGCCTTGGTGACCGTGCTGATCGCATGGCTGCTGCTGATGTCCATCCCGGCGCTGTTCGAATGGCTTTTCATCAAAGCCGATTTCGGCGCGACGACATCCCAGGAGTGCCGGGCTTCGGGCGGCGCATGCTGGGCTTTTATCGCCGAGAAGCACCGGCTTATTCTATTTGGGGTCTATCCCTACGAGGAACAATGGCGGCCATTGATTGCAAGTGTCATCCTGGTGGCGGTCATAATCTGCAGCTGCATGCGCCGCTTCTGGCGCCCGTCGCTGGCCCTGATCTGGATCGTCGCGCTAGTGGTGGTGGCCGTCCTTATGTGGGGAGGGGTGCTGGGCCTGCAGTACGTCTCCAATGACCGCTGGGGCGGCTTGCCGCTCACGCTGATCCTGTCCACCTTTGGCATTGCCTTTGCATTTCCATTCGGCCTGCTGCTGGCGCTCGGACGACGCTCAAACATGCCGGCGGTCAAGGCAATCAGCGTCATCTATATCGAGCTGATCCGCGGCGTACCGCTTATCAGCCTGTTGTTCATGTCGTCGGTGATGCTTCCCCTGTTTCTGCCGGAAGGGTTCAGCATAGACAAACTGCTGCGCGCGCAGATCGCCATCATCCTGTTTGCGGCCGCCTATATTGCCGAAACGGTGCGAGGTGGCCTGCAGGCTATTCCCAAGGGGCAGTACGAGGGGGCCGACTCGATCGGCCTGACTTACTGGCAGCAGATGCGCAAGATAATTCTGCCGCAGGCGCTGAAGGTGGTTATTCCGCCGCTGGTCAGTATTTTCATCGCCCTGTTCAAGGATACGTCGCTGGTTGTGATCATTGGTATTTTCGACCTGACTCAGGCGGCCAAGACGGCTGTGTCGGATGCGGCATGGCGCGGGTACAGCACGGAAGCCTACCTGTTCATTGCTGTCATCTACTTTATTTTCTGCTTTTCGATATCCCGCTACAGCAGGCACTTGGAGCATGTGCTTGCGCGGGGGCACGAGCGTTGAGGGAGTACTAGCATGGCCGAGGCCATTATCCGCATGGAAGACGTCAACAAATGGTATGGCCAGTTCCATGTGCTGCGCAATATCAACCTGGATGTGGCACCCAGTGAGCGCATTGTTATCTGCGGGCCTTCGGGGTCGGGCAAATCCACGATGATACGTTGCATCAATCGCCTTGAGGAGCATCAGCAGGGCCAGATCATCGTGGATGGCACGGAACTCACCAACGACCTGAAGCAGATCGAAGCCATACGGCGTGATGTCGGCATGGTTTTCCAGCACTTCAATCTTTTTCCCCACCTTACCGTGCTTGAGAACTTGACGCTGGGGCCGGTATGGGTGCTCAAGAAGCCTAAGGCGGAGGCTGAAGCCACGGCCATGAAATACCTGGAGCGCGTGCGCATTCCCGATCAGGCGTCCAAGTATCCTGGGCAGCTTTCGGGCGGGCAGCAGCAGCGCGTGGCCATTGCGCGTTCGCTGTGCATGAACCCCAAGATCATGCTGTTCGATGAGCCAACCTCGGCGCTGGACCCGGAAATGGTCAAGGAGGTGCTGGACGTCATGGTGGGCTTGGCCCAGGAAAGCGGCATGACCATGCTGTGCGTGACGCACGAGATGGGTTTTGCGCGCAAGGTTGCGGATCGCGTCATTTTCATGGATCAGGGTGAGATCATCGAAGAGAATACGCCGGACGAGTTTTTCGACAACCCCCAGAACGAACGCACCAAGCTTTTCCTGAGCCAGATTCTGCACTGACGTCCGGGGGCGCCAGATTGCCGTGCGCCGCTCGGCAGAGATTGCGGCATTTGCTTTCCCTGTTTGCCGGCGGCCGGTCCACTTGGACGGAACGGCCGAATTTGGTGTAGGGTTATGGCTTTCCTTCTCCACACATAACAAGGTATTTCATATGTTTGCCCGTTTGAAGCCTGCCTCCAAGGTTGCCGCGCTGCTCGCAGCCACTGTCCTGGCACTGCCGGCTGCCCATGCCGCGGAGGCCGCGGATGATTACCCATCCAAGCCCATCACTTTTGTCGTGCCGTATTCCGCTGGCGGTCCGCTTGACGGCATGGCCCGCCTCATGGCTGAAAAGGTCAAGGATGACCTGGGCAGCGTTGTGGTGGAAAACAAGCCTGGCGCGGGCGGCAATATCGGCGCCAGCTATGTGGCCAAGACCAAACCCGACGGTTACACGCTGATGATGGGTGCCGTGGCCATCAACGCCATCAACCCCTGGCTCTACAAGGATTTGCATTTCGATCCGATCAAGAGCTTCTCGCCGGTAACGCTGGTGGCATCGGTACCAAACGTGCTGATCGTCAACAAAGAGTTTGCCGACAAGAACAAGATCGGCAGCGTTCAGGATCTTGTCGACTTTGCCAAGGCGCATGACGGCGAATTGAACTTCGGATCGGGTGGAAACGGCAGCGCCGGCCACCTGGCCGGCGAGCTGCTCAATGTGCGCACCGGCATCAAGACCGTCCATGTTCCCTATGCTGGGGCGGCACCCGCGAAACTGGCGCTTCTTGCCGACCAGGTCAATTTCATGTTCGATAATCTGGCATCGGCGGCCAGCTTGATCAATGATGGAAAGGTCAAGGCGCTGGCGGTCACGACAACCGACAGATCCACCATTTATCCGGATCTGCCCACCATGCAGGAAGCGGGCGTCGAGAACTTCGACCTGGGAACGTGGTTCGGCGTGTTTGCCACGGGCGGTACGCCGCCGGCCATTATCGACAAGCTGAATGCTGCCTATTCCAAGGCGCTGATGGACCCGGAAGTACGCAAGAACCTGCGCACCATGGGGTCGACCGCGGAGCCCAATTCACCCGAGGCATTTGCCGCTTTCGTCAAGAGCGAATTGGCCAAGTACAAGGAAGTCGTGGCTGCATCCGGCGCCAAGCTTTTCTGATCAAGGACAGACCAGACGAACAAGGGCCGCGCATGCGGCCCTTGTTCATGCGATGCCGCAAGCCTTCCTCCCGACACTGGCCTCTCGCGGCCTGGCGCTACTCCTGGAAAGGCGGGCGTAAACGGCGGTTGCCGGCCGCCAAACCGTCAATAAAAGTCAATTCCGCTTACCCTGAATAACAATGTAACACCGTGTTCGCGAATCATTGCTAGCATGGGTGCCCAGGCAGACTGCGCTGCCCACTAGCAATAAGGAGAATGACATGAAGGTAACCATGCGGACAGGCCAACTCGCCACGGCAATCACAGCGATTGCCTTGATGGCTGGCTGCGCGAACATGAACCAGATGGGCACTGGCGGCAAGACTGCCGTGGGTGCCGGCGCGGGAGCCGCAGTGGGCGCCGGCCTTGGCGCGCTCATTGGCGATAGCAGCGAGGCGGCGGCCATCGGCGCCGGCATTGGCGCTGTGGCTGGCGGCATCGCGGGCTACAACTGGTCCAAGGTGAAAAACGATGTGGAGCAGTCGGGCGCGTCCAATCTGGGTGTGGACGTGACCGAGATGCCCGATGGCACACTGCGCGTGAACATTCCTAGCAATGTGTCGTTCGATACCGGCAAGTACCAGCTTAAGCCGGCGCTTCTGCCTGTGCTTGACAGCGTTGCCCGCGCTCTTGTCCAGCATCCAGAGCTGCGCGCGAAATCCATCGGCTATACCGACAGCACTGGCTCGGCGTCCGTCAACCAGACATTGTCGGTGAACCGTGCCACCGCCGTCACCAACTATCTGGCGCAGAAGGGCGTCCCGGCGAGCAATCTGACGGCCGAAGGCCGCGGCCCCAGCAATCCTGTGGGCGATAACGCCACGGCGGAAGGGCGTGCCATGAACAGGCGCGTCGAGCTGTATCTGTACGCGGTCCAGAAATAGTAAGCCGCGCCGTTGTACGGCTGAAGAAGAAGGCCCCCGCAAGGGGGCTTTCTTTTTTGGGGAGCCAGGGTGCTGATTGGCTGCGTGATTGGCGTGCCGGCGCGGCACGGCAAATAATGTGAGCTGGCCGGCTTGCGTCGTTCGGGCCGGCTTAGCGCTTTCTTTGAAAAGACTGCGTCAGGCTGATCACCGTGTCTTCGATGATGGCGCGCTCGGCATGGCTCAATGCCCAGTATTCATCGGCCGAGATGCCGGTAAATGGCCAGCCGGACGGCAGGCCCCGCATTATGGCCATGGGCTGGCTGATCCGATTGCGGGACAAGCCTGATTCGTCGGCCTCCATAGGGCCCGTGCCATAGGCCAGCCACGCCGCATTCACCCTCAATACCTGGGCAAGCGCAACCAGATCCTTGGCGGACTTGCGGCTGCCATTCTCGTAGTTGGAAATAGCGCCCTGCGAAAGGCCACAGGCCTGGGCCAGCTCCTGCTGGTTTAGGCCGCGTTGGCGCCGAGCATAACGAAGGCGGTCAGAAAACAGATTCACGTTTGTGATTGAACGATGTAATGACACCACAGTGGTGATAATCACAATTACAAACGTGATTTGTTGTTGTAAACTTATGTAAAAATATAATTCTTTGAGTATCTTAATGGTGCCAGGCCGATTGGCCTTGTTGCCATTCGCCAATAAAACGAGGCTCGCTTGACTCAGACAATCTCATACGCCACGCCGGCTATGCAGCCCGCCGTCATGCTTTTTGCACCGCCAGGCATCGAAACATCCATTGGCAATTGCCTGCGCCGCGGTGATGAGCTCGAAGCCCACGGCTTTCGCGTGCAGCATTGCACAGACATGCCGGCGTTGTGCCGGGCGGTTCATCATCACGCCAACGCCGGCAATCTGTCGGCCATTGTGCTGGGCGGGGCGCATGCCCAGAACTGCATTGCGGCGTCGCAATTGCGCGCGCTGCACCCAGCCTTGGGCATCGTTGTGCTGGTGGACAGCCATCACGAATCCAGCCTGCTTCATGCGCTGCAAAGCGGGGCTGATTGTTATTGCCCCGCGTCGGCGTCGCCTCAACTGGTTGCCGCGGTTCTATACCGTCTGCTCTGGCGCCTGGATGCGCTGGGCGCGCGTGCCGACACGGCGCGCAAGGCCGTGTGGTCGCTGCCTGAGCAGGCCTGGATACTCGCAAGCCCCGACGGCAAGCGCATTGCCCTGACTACAGGCGAACGCGCATTCCTCATGGCACTGCTGGCCGCACCCAACCAGCGTGCAACGCATACTACCTTGATTCAGGCGGTCAATGCAGCCTACGAGCTGGAATCCTCCACGTTTCTGCAGAGCCGGCTCAGTGTGCTGGTCAGTCGTCTGCGGCGCAAATGCTCGGAGCAGGGGCTGGGCCTTCCGCTGAAGTCAGTGCACAACTGGGGCTATATGTTTACGGGAGCCGTATAACGGCTGATGGCTAGATCGTCGCTGCGGATTTCCGTTGGCTTGCCAGACACAATATCGGCAATCAGTTGTCCGCTGCCGCAGGACATCGTCCAGCCCAGCGTGCCGTGTCCCGTGTTCAGGTACAGCCCGCGCACAGGCGTGGGTCCGATAATCGGTGTGCTGTCCGGCGTCTTTGGCCTGAGCCCGGTCCAGAACTTCACGTCGCCAGGCTCGCGCGCGCCAGGAAATAAATCGTCCACCACCATTTCCAGCGTTTGCTGGCGCTTGGGATCAAGGGTTTTGTCAAAGCCCTTGATCTCGGCCATGCCCCCAATGCGTATCCGCTGGTCAAAACGCGTGACGGCGACTTTATAGGTCTCATCCAGCAGGGTCGATACCGGTGCGCGCCTGTCATCGGCGATTGGCACTGTGATCGAATAGCCCTTCATGGGGTAGACAGGCAGCCGCATCGCGGCGCTCAGCAATTGGGTAGACCATGATCCAAGTGCCACCACATAGGCGTCGCCCGTTACCAGCTCAGTGCCGCATTGCACACCGCGCACGTTCGAGCCTTCGATGTGAATGCGATCTATGGAAGTGTTATAGCGAAAATCCACGCCTGCCTCGGCGGCAATGGCAGCCAGACGATTTGTGAACAGGCTGCAGTCGCCTGTTTCGTCATCTGGCGTGCGCAACCCGCCGACGAGTGCATGCGTCGCATGTGCCAGGCCGGGTTCAACCTCGACCAGGTCGGCGCCATCCAGCAGCTCGTAGGCCACCCCGGCATTCTGGAGTACTTCAATGTCCTTGCCCGCCTGGTCCATCTGGGATTGTTTGCGGAACACCTGCAACGTGCCTTGTCGACGCCCCTCGTACTGAATGCCGGTAGCCTCGCGCAACGTGCTCAGGCAGACGCTGCTGTATTCCGACATGCGTATCATGCGTTCCTTGTTGATGGCATATCGGTGCGCATTGCAGTTGCGCCACATCTGAAACATCCACCAAAGCTGGAACAATGTGCCGTCCGGCCGGAACGACAGGGGCGGATGTTCGGCAAACAGCCATTTCAATGCCTTGACAGGCACGCCAGGGGCAGCCCACGGCGAAGAATAGCCAAAGGACACCTGTCCGGCATTGGCAAAGCTGGTTTCAAGGGCCGGGCCTGCAAGGCGCTCAAGCACGGTAACCTCATGTCCCGCCTTGGCCAGGTAATAGGCGCTGGTCACGCCAATCACGCCCGCGCCCAGTACTATGACTTTCATCAGTACGCTCGCTCAAGTGAATTTGGGCAGATGATAAGTCAGATACTCAATAAAATTTTATTGAAAATCGTGGCTTTTCAGTAAAATCTGCTGATTCAACAAGACCGCCATCATGCCTTCCCGGAGGCGCACATGAAGTGGCCAAGCCGAAATTGAGGGAGTACTGTCTTGCGCATACAACGAAAACCGGTTGCTACGCTCGATCGGCTGGATCGCCATATTATCGACATTCTCCAGCGCGACGGTCGCATATCCATGACGGATCTGGCCGATCAGGTCGGGCTTACCGTTACGCCTTGCATAGATCGCGTCAAGCGGCTGGAGCGCGAAGGTATTATTACGGGCTATCACGCAAGCATATCGCCGGCCGCGCTCGATGCCGGCCTGCTGGTGTTCGTGGAAGTCACCATATCCCATAAGTCCGATCGCAGTTTCGATGACTTCCGGCGTGAGGTGCTGGCTATACCTCACGTCATGGAGTGCCATCTGGTGTCGGGCGACTTCGACTATATGGTCAAGGCCCGCATACGGGAAATCGGCCAGTATCGCAATCTGCTGGGCGATATATTGCTGCGTCTTCCGGGCGTCACGCAAACCAAGAGCTGCGTGGTCATGGAGGAAATCAAGGAAACGATGTTTATTCCGGCTCAGAAGTAAGCCCGCCGCCCGGCGTAGTGCGTACAAACACCATGTTGTCGCGGTGCATGAGCTCGGGGTCTGACATGCTGCCCAGGATGTCGGCAATACGGCGGCTGGGCTGGCGCAGAATGCGTCGCGTGTCGCGCGCCGAGTAGTTGATGAGGCCGCGGCCCCACTCGATGCCGTCGGGGCCGACACAGGCCACCACGTCGCCGCGCTCGAACTCTCCCTCGACCGCGGTGACGCCGACCGCAAGCAGGCTTTTGTGGCCTTGCATGAGGGCATTGACCGCGCCGGCGTCCAGCATCACGCGGCCCCGCAGGCGCAGGTGGTTGACCAGCCAGCGTTGGCGCGCAGACCGTACGGGCAGCAGGGCGCGCAGCGTCGTGCCGATGGACGCGCCGTCAGCCAGGCGAAGCAGTACATCTGGCTCGCGGCCGGATGCAATCACTGTATTTCCTCCGCTGTTTGCCGCGCGCTTGGCCGCAAGCACCTTCGTGAGCATGCCGCCAGTACCGATGCTGGTGCCGGAGCCTCCCGCCATGCGCTCCAGCGCCGGATCGCCTGCCTTGGCCTCGGTTATGAGTTGTGCATTGGGATTGTTGCGCGGATCGGCATCATACAGCCCCGCTTGGTCGGTAAGTATGACCAGCGCTTCCGCTTCAATAAGATTGGTGACCAGTGCGCCGAGCGTGTCATTATCGCCCAGCCGGATTTCATCTGTCACCACGGTGTCGTTTTCATTGACGATGGGTACTACGCCCAGCCCCAGCAGTGTGTACAGCGTGCTTCGGGCATTCAGGTAGCGGTGCCGGTCAGCCAGATCCTCATGTGTGAGCAGGATTTGCGCCGTGCGTATGCCATGCCGGGCAAAGGCGACCTCGTAGGCCTGCACCAGCCCCATCTGCCCGACAGCCGCAGCCGCTTGCAGCTCATGCATGGCATTGGGCCGGCGCGGCCATCCGAGCCGCGCCATTCCTTCGGCAATGGCGCCGCTGGATACCAGCACCATCTGTTTCCCGTGGGCATGGAGAGCGGCAATCTGCCCGGCCCATTGGTCGACTGCGGCCAGGTCCACACCCTTGCCTTCATTGGTGACCAGGGACGATCCCACTTTGACGACCAGCCTTCTGGCCTGGGATACGGCAGACGATTGTGGATTGGAAGCAGCCATGGACGGAAACGAAAGAATATGCGGTCGGGAAGCCTGTGGTGCGGTATGGATGGAGCAGGCCCGGGATAGGGGCGGGCCGGGCGAGGCAGCTCAGGCCGGGGGCGCCGTGTCGGGAGTGCCGCGATTTTCGTCGAATCGCGGGTCTTCCGCCACATAGCTGCCGTCGGCCTTGTCCTGTACCTCGTTGTCCAGCCGGCGCTGGGCGTCCAGCCATTCCTGGAGCTTAAGCATAAGATGCTGTGTGCCGACGCCTGTAAGTGCCGAAATGGCAAATACGGGGTCGGTCCAGCCCAAGGCCTGAACCAGCGCCCGCTGGACGGATTCGGGCTCGGCAACCATGTCGAGTTTGTTGAGAATCAGCCAGCGCGGCTTGTTGTACAGATCGGCATCGTAGCGCCGCAGCTCCTCGGAAATGGCACGGACCTCCGCCTCGGCCTGGGCGACGATATCGGCATCGGGATCGGGCGATGATACATCGACCAGATGGAGCAGAACCCGCGTGCGTGACAGATGCCGCAGAAATAGGTGGCCGAGCCCGGCGCCCTCGGAAGCGCCTTCGATCAGGCCCGGAATGTCGGCGATGACGAAGCTGTGCGAGGGGGAAGTGCGTACGACCCCCAGATTGGGATGCAGTGTGGTGAAAGGGTAGTCAGCCACTTTGGGCCGGGCGTTTGATACCTTGCTGATCAATGTGGATTTGCCCGCATTGGGCATGCCCAGCAGGCCAACATCGGCCAGTACCTTGAGCTCCAGCCGCAGCTTGCGCTGCTCGCCCTCCTTGCCGTATGTGAACTGGCGCGGTGCGCGATTGGTGCTGGACTTGAAATGCAGATTGCCGAGGCCGCCCGCACCGCCGGCGGCAAGCGTGGCCTTCTGGTTATGGCGGTCCAGGTCGAAGAGCTGCTCTCCGGTTTCCGCGTCGAAAATGACAGTGCCCACGGGCACCCGCAGCAGGATGTCCGGCGCGCCTGCGCCGTATTGATCGGAGCCGCGGCCGTTTTCGCCGTTTTTTGCGCGGTGCAGCCGGGAAAACCGGAAATCGACCAGCGTGTTGATATTGCGGTCGGCCACCGCATGAATGCTGCCGCCGCGACCGCCGTCGCCGCCGTCCGGGCCGCCCTTGGGAATGAATTTTTCGCGGCGAAAGCTCGCCGCGCCATTGCCGCCTTTGCCGGCAATGACTTCTATGGTGGCTTCGTCTACGAATTTCATGGTGTATGTGTTGGATAAGGCTGCCATCCGGCGCTCGGCTGGAGGCGCGCCGGTGCTTGCGCTATTCTAAAACAAAAGCCCTGCCACGATGCCGGCAGGGCTTCTGGGTAAACGGCTGGCGAGTTGCTTACTCTGCGGCAACCACCGAGACGGTACGCTTGTTGAGCGCGCCCTTGACTGCAAACTTAACGGTGCCATCGACCAGCGAGAACAAAGTATGGTCTTTGCCAATGCCGACGTTGGTGCCGGGGTGAAACTGCGTGCCACGCTGGCGCACAATGATGGAACCAGCCGAAATAAGCTGGCCGCCGTAGGCCTTGACGCCCAGGCGTTTCGATTCTGAGTCGCGGCCGTTACGGGTTGAGCCGCCGCCTTTTTTCTGTGCCATGTTTAGCTCCTGCTAAATACCGCGTGCATCAGGCCGTAATGGCTTCGATGCGAACTTCGGTGTAGTTTTGACGATGGCCCTGGCGCTTTTGGTAATGCTTGCGACGGCGCATCTTGAAAATTTTGACCTTGTCGTGGCGGCCTTGCGCAAGAACGGTTGCCTTGACCACGGCACCGGAGACCAAGGGCGTGCCAATCTGCAACTGCTCGCCCTCGCCAACCGACAATACCTGGTCCAGCGTGATTTCTTGCCCAATGTCTGCCGGTATCTGTTCTATCTTCAGTTTTTGGCCAGCGGCAACGCGATACTGCTTGCCACCGGTTTTTATGACCGCGTACATGTGGGAAATTCCTAAAAATGAATAGCCTTGGCCGAAAATGCCAAGCTCATGATTCTACCTGGAAATTTCAATTGAAGTCAAACGAATGCCTGTACGGGGTGCCTCGGCGTCCTCAGGCGGAAAGGGCCGCCTCGCCGGCCGGCACGTCCTCGTCGTTCACGCGTGTGGGCGCCGCCTCCATCGCATCAAGCATCCATGTCCGAAAGGCCTGCAGCGTGGGTAAGCGGCTCTTGTGCTCTGGATAACAGAGGTAGTAGCCATTGTGCGCCGTAATGGGCACATCCAGAGGGACGATCAGCTTTCCGTCCTGCAATTCCTCTTCCACCAGGCAGCGGGGAATGAGCGCCGTGCCGAAACCGGCGATGGCTGCCTGTGTCAGCAGTGTGAACTGGTCAAAACGCGCGCCCTCCCGGCTGTGCGGGGTGTCGTGCCCGGCGTCGCGGAACCAGTCGGGCCAGGACTGTTGCGCCGTTGTGTGGTGCAGCAGTGGCCGCGACAGCAGATCTTCCGGCGATTCGGGCGGCGTCTTGAAGAGGTTGGGCCGGCACACGGGCACGACCTCCTTGCCCACAATGTAGTCCGCCCGGCTGCCGGGCCATACGCCATTGCCGAAGCGCACCGCCGCATCGACATCGGGAGACGAGAAGTCATAGCCCATGCGATGCGGAAGAAAGCCTATGTGCAGGTCGGGATAGCGGCGGCGAAGCTTGGGCAGGCGGGGAATGAGCCATTTTGCCGCGAAAGAGGGCATACAGGTGAGATTGAGCGTGCCGCCCAACCCTTGATGGGCGATGAGCGCAAGCGAGGCGGCCTCGATGCGGTTCAGGCTGGCCCGTACATCATGCAGATAGCTGTGGCCGGCATGGGTCAGCACCAAGCCGCCGCGCGTGCGCAGGAATAGATCGACTCCAAGGAATGTTTCCAGATGTTTTATTTGCTTGCTCACCGCGCCCTGGGTGATGCACATTTCATGTGCGGCGCGGGTAAAACTTCCTTGCCTGGCGGTCACTTCGAAGGCTTGAAGGTCGGTGATGGAAGGGCAAAAGCGGCGCATGGAAGAGATACAAGCCTGAGGGATCAGACCTCAGACAAGGCTTTAAGTATGACAAAACGGAATAGGTTAGTGAAATTCTTTCGTTTGCACAAATTGGACAGCCGCGGCAAGAATGTCGCCTCGACGCGGCATGTGGAGGCATGACCGCGCCTTTCAATTAATCAATCTGGAGACGCTATGCAACGTCGCAAACTGATACTCAGCCTATGTGTGGCGGGCGCCGCCGCTTTCACTTCCACTTTCGCCGGTGTTGCGAGCGCCGCCTACCCTGACAAGCCCATTCGCCTCATCGTGCCGTTTGCGCCAGGCGGCACAACCGACATAGTCGGCCGCCTGGTGGCCGAGAAGTTGGGCACAGCGCTGGGCCAGCCCATTGTCGTTGAAAACCGCGCCGGCGCAGGCGGTTCCATTGGCACGGGCACTGTGGCGCAGGCCAAGGCGGATGGCTACACGCTGGGCATCGCTACGGTCAGCACGCATGGGATCAATCCCGTGGTTTACAAGAGCCTGCCGTTCGACGCTGAAAAAGACTTCCAGCCCATCACCAACCTGGCATCGGTGCCCAATATCATGGTTGTGAACCCCAAGGTTCCAGCCAAGAACATGAAGGAATTCATTGCCCTGGCCAAGAAGTCGCCTGGCAAGTATGCCTATGCTTCCGCCGGCAATGGCTCGGTTTCCAACATGATGGGAGAGCTGTTCAAGATGGCGTCGGGCACAGACCTGCTTCACGTCCCCTATCGCGGCGTGGGTCCCGCCCTGACCGACACACTCGCCGGTCAGGTTGATGTTCTGTTCGACAATCTTCCCTCCTCGCTGCCGCATGTCAAGGAAGGCAAGCTGGTCGCGCTGGCCGTGGCCGCGCCCGAGCGCAGCGCCACGCTGCCCGATGTCCCCACGTTTGCTGAAGTGGGCCTGGAAGAGGTGAACGATCCTTCATGGTTCGGCCTGGTTGCACCCGCCGGCATTCCCGCCGATGTGCTCAAGACGCTGAACGAGGCGGCCGTCAAGGTCCTGGCCCAGGAAGACGTCAAGACGCGTCTGGCGCAGCTTGGCGCCAGCCCTGTTGGCAATAGCCCAGAAGATTTCGCCAAGACCATTTCCGCGACGATTGCCCGCAATGCGCGCATCGTGAAAGAAGCCCATATAGAGCTCAAGTAATACGCTCCACAGACCACCGGCCCGATAATTCGGGCCGGTTTTGCATATAAGCCTCGCATCATGCATTTTTCGACTCAGCCCCTTTCATACCGATACATTGCGCCGGACAATTACCCGGCCTCAGACAACGCCGCTCCTCTGGTGCTGGACTCGCCGCACAGCGGCACGGATTATCCGCCCGATTTCGATCCCGCCATCGCGTTGGGGCCTCTGCGCACGGCGGAGGATACCTGGGTGGCAGACCTATGGAACAACGCGCCTGCCCAGGGCGTACCGCTGCTGGCGGCGCGCTTCCCTCGCAGTTATATCGATGCGAATCGTGGCCCCGAGGAAATAGACCCTCAGCTGCTGGCCCAGCCATGGCCCGAGCCGCTTCCCGAGTCTCCCAAGGTCAAGCTCGGAAAAGGACTGATCTGGCGCATGATGGACGACGGCACGCCGCTGTATAGCCGCAAGCTGTCGCATGATGAAGTGCGCCATCGCATCCAGGCCTGCTGGGAGCCTTATCACGAGGCGCTCAAATCATGTCTGGATGCGGCACATGCACGTTTCGGCCAGGTCTGGCACATCAACTGCCACTCCATGCCCAGCGTCGCAGGCGCCTATGCCACAGACAAGCCCGGGCTTGTTCATCCTGATTTCGTGCTGGGGGACCGCGACGGCGCCACCGCGGCGCCCGCCTTCAGGGAGTTCGTGGCCGAATGGCTGCGCGCACGAGGCTACGACGTCGCCGTCAACGATCCGTACAAAGGCGTGGAAATCGTGCGGCGCCATGGTGATCCGGCAAACGGTCGTCACAGTCTTCAGGTGGAAGTGAACCGCAAGCTGTACATGGATGAGATCAGCCTGCGTCCGAACGCGGGCTACGAGAAGCTGCGTGCCGATCTGAGAGATCTCGTTGCGGCGCTTGTCGTCTGGACGCAGGGCCAGACGGGCTAGCGCCGGAAGCCATACCGTAAATCAATCCAATAGCACAGGAGGCCGGCATGCCGGAAAATGCGCAATTCGCCCTCGCGCCGCCCAATCGAGCGGTTCTGGCATGTCTGAATGCAGAACGTTTGTGGCATCGGGTGCAGACGCTTGCGGGCTTTACCGATGCGCAACGTCCGTGGACACGCCGCGCCTTCAGCGCATTGCATGCTCAGTCGCGCGATTGGCTGCGCGGCCAGATGCAGGAAGCGGGCCTGCAGACATCGCTGGATGCGGCGGGCAATCTCATCGGGCGACGTCCGGGCCGCCGGGCGGATGCCGCGCCGCTCGTCACGGGCTCGCACTGCGACACGGTCATGGACGGCGGCCGCTTCGATGGCATCATAGGCGTGCTGGCCGGCATAGAATTCGCGCACGCCTTGCATGACGCGCAGGTTCAGCTTGACCACCCTCTGGAGGTCATAGACTTTCTTTCCGAAGAACCCAGCGACTATGGCATTTCCTGTGTTGGCAGTCGCGGTATGACGGGCCTGCTGGATGACGCCATGCTGGCTTCCGCACGTCTGGACGGCGAAACCCTGGCTCAGGGCATGGTTCGGGTGGGCGCCGCGCCTGACCGGCTGCAGACTGCCCTGCGCGGCAAGGGCGATACGGCTGCATTTGTCGAATTGCATATCGAGCAGGGCCCGGTCCTGGAAACACGAGGGCTGCCTATCGGTGTGGTCAGCCATATTGTCGGCATACGGCGGGTTGCATTGACGGTGACGGGCCGGCCAGATCACGCAGGCACCACACCCATGGACCTTCGCCGCGATGCCCTGGTGGGCGCCGCGCGGCTGATCGAAGGCGCGCATGCCAGGGCTCAGGCCCTCGCTGCGGGGACCGATTACGTAGTGGCCACGGTGGGTCGCCTGGACATGACGCCCAATGTTCCCAATGCCGTACCCGGCCACGTTGAGCTGGTGCTGGAGGTACGTAGCGACAACGACCAGGTACTGGCCGGTTTCCCCGAGGCGGTGCTCGCCGGCACTGCTGAGGGACTGAAGGCGCTCCGGGTATCTGTGGACATGCGCGAGCTGAGCCGGTCCCGGCCGACGGCGTGCGATCCTGATGTCATGCGGGTTATAGAAGCGGCGTCATCGGGGCTGGGCTATGCGAGCGCCGTATTGCCCAGCGGCGCCGGCCATGACGCGGCCTACATGGCCCGCAGCGGGCCCATGGGCATGGTGTTCATTCCATGCAGGGACGGCCGCAGCCATTGCCCGGAAGAGTGGACCGAACCAGAGCAACTGATGGATGGCGCGCGCGTACTGGCGGCCAGCCTGATGCACCTGGACGTCGCAAGACCTTGACCCTCGTGCCGCTCGCCTCCTTGCGGCACGGCCTTGCCGGATGCAGTGTCACGAGGGCCGAGGCCCGATGTTGCGTGCGGAACCTCAGGATCGATAGTCGGCGTTGATGCTGACATACTCGTGCGAGAAATCGCAGGTATATACCGTTTCAGACGCGTTGCCGCGTCCCAATGCAATACGCACCAGGATTTCGGCCTCTTTCATGACGCGCTGGCCATCTTCCTCGCGGTAGCTTGCATGGCGTTCACCGTTGCTCGCCACCAGCACATCACCCAGCCAAAGCCTGATTCCGCCAATATCCAGATCGTCGATGCCGGCGTAGCCGATGGCGCACAGGATGCGGCCGAGATTCGGGTCGGACGCATAGAATGCGGTCTTGACGAGAGGCGACTGGGCGACCGCATAAGCGACTTTCAAGGCTTCTGCGGATGTGCCGGCCTCCTGCACCTGTATGGTCATGAATTTGGTGGCGCCTTCGGCATCGCGCACGATTTTCTGCGCCAGTTCGCATGCGGCCTCGGAAAGCGCCTGCAGTAGCTGCGTATAGCGCGGATCGGATACCGCCTCGATGCTCACATCCGCCTTGCCCGTGGCTGCGATAATGAACGAATCGTTGGTGGACGTATCGCCATCGACGGTGATGCGGTTGAACGATTGATCGGCGACCGTGCGCACCATGTCCTTGAGCAGTTCGGGCGCAATGCCGGCGTCGGTCGCAAGAAAACCGAGCATAGTCGCCATGTTGGGGCGTATCATGCCCGCACCCTTGCTGATGCCGGTAATGGTGACCAGCGTGTCGCCCAGCTTCAGTCGGCGCGACACGACCTTGGGCTGAGTGTCGGTGGTCATGATGCTGTGGGCGGCCTGCAGCCAATGGGCGTCGTCCAGGTCCGCTGCGGCGCGAGGCAGCGCTGCCACCAGTTTTTCCACAGGCAGGGGTTCCAGGATGACGCCTGTTGAGAATGGCAGCACTTGCTGCGGCTTGATGTCCAGTACCTCTGCCAGTGCGATACAGGTTTGCGAGGCGGCCTGCATGCCTGCCTCGCCTGTACCAGCGTTGGCATTGCCTGTATTCACGACAAGCGCCTGAATGTCCAGGCTGCCGGCCAGGTGGGTCTCGCATACGCGCACAGGCGCGGCGCGAAAACGATTGCGGGTGAACACGCCCGCAACGCTGGTGCCTTCGCAAAAACGGAACACTGTCAGGTCCCGCCGCCCTGCCTTGCGCACGCCCGCCTCCGCGGTGCCTATCTGCACGCCGGGAACGGGGAAGATATTGGATTCTGGAGGAATGACCAGGTTGACAGCCATGACGCGACTCTGAAACGTGAAGTGAAAGCGTTCATTCTATATCAGGCCGGGCAACCGGCCCGGCGCGGACGCGCCGAACGGAAAAGCAAGGCCTGCCCACACCCCGGGGGCAGCCGGATGGATGCCGGCGTCAGGCTTGTCCAGAGAGTGGCGACCCATCGGCGAGGGCCTGGCGCTGCGCACGCTTAAGTTCTCCAAGGGCGTCGAACAATGCTTGCCGGCTGGGCTCGGACAGGCCTCCGAACATGGATTGTATCCATGACTCGTGCGCCTGGGCCATCTTGCGGAAGTTGCGCTTGCCTTTGCTGGTGAGCCGGATAAGCGAACTGCGGCCATCGCTTGCGTTGGGAATGCGCTCCACCAACCCTTCCTTCTCGAGCTGGCCGGTGATACCGGTGATGTTGCCATTCGTAACCATCATGTGGCGTGATACCTCACTCATTTTCATGCCTTCGGGGGCGCGTAGCAATTGCGCCATGAGGTCGAAGCGCGGCAGGGTGGTGTCGAACTGGGTGCGCAGGCGGGTGCGCAGTTCGCTTTCTATGAGATTGCAGCAGGTGAGCAGACGCAACCACAGGCGCAGATCGCGGTGGTCCTCCGGGACGGTGCGGCTTTCCAGATCGGGAAAGTCGGAAACCATGCTGGCGGCGGGAAGAAATTCACTCATAGGATCGATCTCGGCGACAAACGTGGGCCTGACTATTTTAACCTTCAATTAGATAGCAGTAACACCGAATTGTCACGGGCCCGAGTGCGATGGACGCGCAGTGACGACAGTGTAGGCGTTTCCCCTGATCCGGCGCTTGATAAATGAAGCACTTTAAAAAAATCCTTGCAAGACGGTTTCTGTGCCGATATAGTTTAGACTTAAACTAAATTGGATGTATGGTGTGGCGCCAGGCATCTGCTTTTCGGACGCGGGCTGCGTCCGGGAAGCGCGCAGTAATACGGGAGAGAGCATGAATATCGTATGCATAGGCGGCGGACCGGCAGGGCTGTACTTCGGCCTGCTGATGAAGCTCAGCGATCCGGCCAACGAGGTGACGGTGATCGAGCGCAACCGTCCATATGACACATTCGGCTGGGGAGTCGTGTTTTCCGACGCCACGCTGGAGAATCTGAAGGAAGCGGATCCGGTATCGGCCGACCAGATCATCCAGGCATTCAATCACTGGGACGATATTGCCATTCACTTCAAGGGCCAAAGCCTGCGCAGCAGCGGACACGGCTTCATAGGGATAGGTCGCAAGAAACTGCTGAATATCCTTCAGGCGCGCTGCGAGCAGGCGGGAGTGAAGCTGGTCTTCGAAACGGAAGTCACCGACGACCAGGTGGCGGCGCAGCGCTACGATGCGGATCTGGTCATCGCCGCCGACGGTCTGAACAGCCGGGTGCGTACCCGATATGCCGATACTTTCAAGCCTGATATCGACGTCCGGGAGTGCCGTTTCGTGTGGCTGGGCACTGAGAAAACCTTTGATGCCTTTACCTTTGCATTCGTACAGACCGAGCACGGCTGGTTCCAGGCGCATGCCTATCAGTTCGAGCCAGGCATGTCCACGTTCATTGTCGAGACGCGCGATGAAACATGGAAGGCGTCGGGTCTGGAGTCCATGTCACAGGAAGAGGGCATTGCATTCTGCGAACGGCTTTTCGCGCCATGGCTGGATGGCAAAGGGCTTATATCCAACGCAAAGCACTTGCGCGGCTCAGCCATATGGCAGCGTTTTCCGCGCGTCATCTGCGATACCTGGGTGCATGAACAGTCATTGCCTGGCGGACGCCGCGTACCCGTCATCCTGATGGGCGATGCAGCCCATACTGCGCATTTTTCAATAGGCTCGGGCACCAAGCTCGCTCTGGAGGACGCCATAGAGCTGCATCGCTCGATTCAGGCGCATCGGGGCGATCTGCCTGCTGCCCTGCAGCATTATCAGGACGTCCGCAGTCTTGAAGTACTCAAGATACAGAATGCGGCGCGCAATTCCACGGAATGGTTCGAGAATGTGGCGCGCTATGCGGAATTTGCGCCGGAGCAGTTTGCCTATTCATTGTTGACGCGCTCTCAACGGATTTCCCACGAAAACTTGCGGGTGCGCGATGCGGGCTGGCTTGAGGGTTATGAGCGCTGGCTGGCGCAGCAGGCGCGGAAGCAGGTGTCCGGCGTCGGGGGCCAGGGGGCCGATGGTGCACGGGCGGTTTCCACACAGGATGCGCAGCCTGCCGCCGGTCAGGACGCTCATCCCATGCCGCCCATGCTTACACCCTATCGTGCGCGTGAAGTCGTGCTTAAGAATCGCATCGTGGTGTCGCCGATGGCCATGTACTCATGCGTGGACGGCATTCCGAGTGATTTCCATCTGGTGCACCTGGGAGCGCGCGCGATGGGCGGCGCAGGTCTTGTCATGGTTGAAATGACTTGCGTATCGCCTGAAGCGCGCATCACCCCCGGATGCCCGGGCTTGTGGAACGACACGCAGATGCAGGCCTTCAAGCGAATTGTTGATTTTGTTCATCAGAACACGGACGCGCGCATCGGCATACAGTTGGGGCACGCCGGCCGCAAAGGATCGACGCGGGTCAGTTGGGAGGGCACGGACCAGCCGTTGCCCGAAGGCAACTGGTCGCTGGTCTCGGCATCGGCGCTGCCCTATATCGAAGGCGTGTCACAAATACCGCAGGCTATGACGCACCAGCAGATGGAGGAGGTCAAGGAAGAGTTCGTGGCAGCGGCCCGTCGCGCTGAGCAGGCCGGATTCGACTGGCTGGAATTGCATTGCGCGCACGGCTATCTGCTGTCCAGCTTTATCTCGCCCCTGACGAACCTGCGTGACGATGAGTATGGCGGCTCGCTGGACAACCGGTTGCGCTATCCGCTGGAAGTCTTCAGCGCCGTGCGCGAGGTGTGGCCGGCGCACAAGCCCATGTCGGTGCGGATATCGGCCACGGATTGGGTGGAGGGCGGCATCACGGCGGACGACGCGGTGGAAATTGCGGCGCGCTTCAAGGCTGCGGGTGCGGACATGGTGGATTGTTCCTCGGGCCAGGTCAGCAAGGCGGAGCAGCCGGTATTTGGCCGCATGTACCAGACACCATTTGCCGATCGCGTGCGCAACGAGGCCGATGTGCCCACCATTGCCGTGGGCGCCATTTTCGAGGCCGACCACGTGAACAGTATTATTGCTTCGGGCCGCGCCGACCTGTGCGCGCTGGCGCGCCCGCACCTCGCCGATGCCGCCTGGACCTTGCGCGAAACGGCTCGCATCGGCTTCGAGGACATCAGTTGGCCGCGGCAATATTTCCCGGCCAAGCGCCAGATGGAAACCAATTTTGAACGAGCGGCCGCCTATGCGCAGTCGATAGGCAAATGATGCAAGCCAGTTCAGAGAAGTCAGCGCCGGCATTACATGCATCGTTGGAGGGGCGGCATGCGCTGGTGACCGGCGGGTCGCGCGGCATCGGGCTGGCTGCCGCAAAACGCCTGCTGGCACTGGGGGCGAAGGTCACCATCATGGGGCGCAACCAGGACGTACTGGAGGCGGCCAAGGCGGCGCTCGAGCCCATGGGCGGGGTGGCGATCGCATGTGGCGATGTCGCTCAGCGAGACCAGGTGCAAGCCGCTTTTGAGCATGCACGGGCGCTGCATGGGCCCGTCGGCATCCTGGTCAACAATGCCGGTCAAGCCGTCAGCCAGCGCTTTGATCGCCTGGATGAACAGGGATGGCACGACATGTTGTCGGTCAACCTGACGGGAGTTTTTCATTGCACCCAGGCCGCGCTGCCGGACATGCTGCATGACAGCTGGGGCCGTATTGTCAATGTTGCCAGCACGGCGGGCGTAAAGGGCTATGCATATGTCAGCGCCTACTGCGCGGCCAAGCATGGCGTGGTGGGACTGACACGAGCATTGGCACTGGAGGTTGCAGGCAGGGGGATCACCGTGAATGCAGTGTGTCCGGGCTATACCGATACGGACATTGTGCGCGAGGCGGTCGCCAACATCAGCCGCAAAACCGGATCGTCCGACGATGAAGCACGCAGTGCGCTCACGGCGCGCAACCCGCAGGGCCAGCTGGTGCGGCCGGAAGAGGTTGGCTCGGCGATAGCATGGTTGTGCCTGCCGGCTTCATCGGCAATCAATGGCCAGACCGTTCCTGTGGACGGTGGAGAAACCGCGGGCTGATGCAGTCCGCAAGCGAGGAGAATGACATGGATCAGCAGGCGCACACCATGGCGCATCACACGAAATCCTATGCATCGTACGAGGCGCGGCATTTCCTGTGGCAGGCGAGTGAGGACGGCAAGGTGGCCACCATCACCTTGAACAGGCCGGAGCGCAAGAATCCGCTGACGTTCGATTCCTATGCGGAACTGCGTGATCTTTTCCGTGGCCTGCAGTACGCAACGGATATCAAGACCGTGGTTGTGACGGGCGCGGGCGGTAATTTCTGCTCGGGTGGCGATGTTCATGAAATCATCGGTCCCCTGACCCGCATGACCATGCCGGAAATGCTGGCGTTCACGCAGATGACGGGCGATCTGGTCAAGGCCATGCGCAACTGTCCCCAGCCCATTGTCGCGGCGGTGGACGGCATATGCGCAGGGGCGGGTGCCATGATTGCCTTGGCTTCCGACATGCGGCTGGGCACGCAGGCCGCGCGCACAGCCTTCCTGTTTACACGCGTCGGCCTGGCGGGTGCGGATATGGGGGCATGTAGCTTGTTGCCGCGCATGATAGGCCAGGGACGCGCCTCCGAGCTGCTGTACACGGGCCGGTCCATGAGTGCCGATGAGGGCATGGCCTGGGGCTTCTTCAACAGCCTGCATGAAGGGCCGGCGGTGCTGGAGGCCGCCCAGGATCTGGCTCGCAAGCTGGCGGATGGACCGACCTTCGCACACGGTATGACCAAGAAACTGTTGCGGGAAGAATGGGACATGGGGCTGGACCAGGCTATCGAGGCGGAAGCGAATGCACAGGCGATCTGCATGCAGACGCAGGACTTCCGGCGCGCATACGAGGCATTTGCGGCCAAGCGTGCGCCGCGCTTCGAGGGCGACTAGAGCGAAAAAACACGAGGCGGCGCACAGCGATGGTTAAAACCAGCGGCCGTAACCGAAAACAAGGAGCAACATCATGGAAGCATCTGGCCATATTGACACTTATGCGCGCGACCATCTCCCTCCGGAGGGCGACTGGCCGGAATTGCTGCTGGACGGAAATCCCGACGTCGATTATCCCGCTCGACTGAACTGCGCCGTGGCGCTGGTCGATGATCTGGTAGCGCAGGGGCAGGGTGATCGCATCGCCTTGTGGTGGCATGATGGCCAGGGCAAGCGCAGCCTGAGCTATCTTGAGCTCATGCGCTTGACCAACCGTATCGCGCATGTGCTGGTTGAAGACATGGGGCTGCAACCGGGTAATCGCGTCCTGGTGCGCGGGCCAAACAACGCCATGATGGCCGCCTCATGGCTGGCGGCGGTCAAGGCGGGTATGGTCACGGTGCCAACCATGCCGTTGCTGCGGGCCGGGGAGCTGAAGAAAATCATCGACAAGGCGCAGATTTCGGCGGTGCTGTGTGATGTCCGCCTGTCCGGCGAGGTGCGTGACTGCATGACCCCGGGGCATGCCGCCTACAGCGACATGCTGCGCCAAGCCTGCTTTTTCGGCGGTGACGATCCGGACAGCCTGGACGCGCGCGCGGCGTCCAAGCCGGATACTTTTTCCGCCTGTGACACGGCACTTGACGATGTCTGCCTGATTGCCTTTACCAGCGGCACGACGGGCATTCCCAAAGGTTGCATGAATTTCCATCGGGATGTGCTCGCCATGTGCGATACCTTCTCTCGCCACGTGCTGCGCATGAGTGCCGCCGACGTGGTCTGCGGCACGCCGCCGCTGGCTTTCACTTTCGGATTGGGCGGCCTGTTGTGCTTTCCGCTGCGTGTGGGCGGCGCCGCCGTGCTGTGTGAAAAGCTGACCCCCGACACACTTTTGCAGACCGTGCAGGATTTCGGCGTGACAATGACGTTTACGGCGCCCACTTTCTATCGCCAGATGGCGGAACGCGCGGGCAACTATGATCTGTCCAGCCTGCGTGCCAGTGTGTCCGCCGGCGAGGCCTTGCCGGACAGTACACGCCAGCTCTGGAAGCAGGCCACTGGCATAGAAATGACGGACGGCATAGGCGGCACGGAGATGATCCACGTCTATCTGTCTAGCCGTCCCGAGGATGTGCGCCGCGGCGCAATCGGTAGGGTGGTGCCCGGCTACGTGGCGCAGGTGGTCGACGAAGCCTTTCAGCCTGTGCCGCCGGGCACGCCGGGCCGGCTGGCGGTCAAGGGCCCGACCGGCTGCCGCTATCTGGATGACGCACGGCAACGCAATTTCGTCCAGCATGGATGGAACGTGCCGGGTGATACGTTCACGATGGATGAGGACGGTTACTTCTTCTACCAGGCGCGCAACGACGACATGATTATCTCGGCGGGCTACAACATCGCCGGCCCTGAGGTCGAGGATGCACTGCTGTCGCACGAGGCCGTGGCCGAGTGCGGCGTGGTGGGCAAGCCCGATCCGCAGCGCGGCAACATTGTTAAGGCGTTCGTGGTGCTCAAGCCGGGCCGTGCCGGCGATGCCGCCTTGATCAAGGCGCTGCAGGACCACGTGAAGGCTGTCATCGCGCCCTACAAATACCCTCGGGAAATCGAGTTCACCGACAGCTTGCCCAGAACGGAAACGGGCAAGCTGCAACGTTTTGTCCTGCGAACGCAGGCGAATGCATGAGGATCAGCATGAAAATATTGCAACCCCCATTCTGGACCGAGCCGCGCGGTTATGCCAACGGCATCATGACGGAAATGCAAGCCGGCAGCCGGCTGCTGTTCATCGGGGGCCAGATAGGCTGGAACGCGCAGCAGGAATTCGAGACGGAGGATTTTGCCGAGCAGGTTGGCCAGACACTGAGAAATATCGTGGCGGTCCTGGCCGAGGGCGGTGCCGGTCCCGAGCATATTGCGCGCATGACCTGGTATGTATGCGACAAGAAGGAATACATGGAATCGCTGCAGGATATAGGCCGCCATTACCGCGAGGTCATAGGCCGTCATTATCCAGCCATGACGGCGATCGAGGTGGCCGATCTCGTAGAGGACCAGGCCAAGGTGGAAATAGAGGTGACGGCGGTGGTGCCGCCTGCAGCATGATGTGTACGCAGGCTGGGCGGATCGTCCCAGCCCTCGGCCGTGCCGCCTAGATTTTTTCCAGCACCTGCTGCGCTATATCCAGTGTTTCCTGTATGACGCCGTCGTCGTGCGCAGCCGAAACGAAACCCGCTTCGAAGGCGGAGGGCGCCAGATATACGCCGTGTATCAGCATGCCGTGGAAGAATTTCTTGAATTTTTCCACGTCGCAGCGTGAAACCTCGTCAAACAATGTCGGCACGCTGTCGCTGAAATACAGGCCGAACATGCCGCCTATGCTGTCGGCGCACATGGACACGCCGGCGGCGCGCGCACGCTCAGTCAATCCGTCCGCCAGCTTTCGCGTTTGCGCCGAGAGCCTGTCGTAGAAGCCGGGCTCGGCCAGCAGCTTCAGTGTTGCCAGCCCCGCTGCGACGGCCACTGGATTGCCCGACAGCGTGCCGGCCTGGTAGACCGGCCCGAGCGGTGCGATCTGTTCCATGATATCGGCCCGTCCGCCGAATGCGCCGACCGGCATGCCGCCCCCGATGACCTTGGCCAGGGTCGTCAGGTCGGGCGTGACGCCTGTGAGACCCTGCACGCCTTGCGGTCCAGCGCGAAAGCCCGTCATGACCTCGTCGAAGATAAGCAGGGCGCCGTGCTGGCTGCACAGGGAACGCAGGCCCTCCAGGAAGCCCGCCACCGGTTTGACCAGGTTCATGTTGCCCGCCACGGGCTCCACGATGACGCAGGCAATATCATGCCCGTATTCCGCGAAGGCGGCTTCCACCGCATCGATACGGTTGTAGTCCAGCACCAATGTATGCTGGATGAACTCGGGCGGCACACCCGCCGAGGTAGGATTGCCGAAAGTCAGCATTCCCGAGCCGGCCTTGACCAGCAGGCTGTCCGCATGGCCGTGATAACAGCCCTCGAACTTCACGATCTTGTTGCGTCCGGTGGCGCCCCGCGCCAGACGGATAGCAGACATGGTGGCCTCGGTGCCGGAGCTCACCAGCCTGACCTTGTCTATGGATGGAATGCGGGCCACAATGGCCTCGGCAATTTCAATCTCGGCAAGCGTGGGCGCGCCGAAAGACAGGCCGCCAGTTGCGGCATCCTGTACTGCCTTGATGACATCCGGGTGGGCGTGGCCAAGAATTGCCGGACCCCAGGAGCCCACATAATCGATATAACGGTTGCCTTCCGCATCCCACACATGGGCTCCCTGCGCTCGCTGGATGAAGCGGGGGGCGCCGCCCACGGAGCGGAAGGCACGTACCGGGGAATTGACGCCGCCCGGGATGGATTGACAGGCGCGTTCGAACAGTTCTGCGTTGCGGGTCATGAGAGGTACTCTGGAAAAGCTGTTGCGAGGATACATGGAAGGATAACAGTTTGAGGCGCGCCGCCGTCCGCGTCGGCGCACCGGTGCGCGTTCACTCCCGGTGCCTTAGGCGAATAGGGCGGAGCAGCGTGCCGCTGTGGCCCGGATATCGCTGCTGCTGAACAAGGCGCTGATCATGGCTACGCTATCTGCGCCCGCATGGATGACGGCTGCGGCATTTTCGGCGGTAATGCCGCCTATGGCGACGACAGACGGACGGGGCCGTTCCCCGCGGCTTTCGGCCAGCAGGCGGCCTGCCTTGATGTGTTCGAGCGTGGCATGTACCGCCTGGGGCTTTGTGCTGGAGGGATAGATCGCCCCGAAGGCAACATAATCGGCGCCTCCCTCCAAGGCCAGCGCCGCCAGCGCAGGCTCGTTGTAGCAGGAGCAGCCAATAATCTTGTCCGTGCCGAGGGCAATGCGCGCCTCCGCCAGGCTGCCGTCGTCGCGGCCCAGATGCACGCCGTCGGCATCCACCAGCGCTGCCAGGCGCCAGTCGTCGTTGATGATGGATACGACACCCAATGTCCTGCACTGGGCTACGACCTCTCTGGCCTGCGCCACCCGCTGTCCGGGCGCGATGTTCTTGCGCCGCCATTGCAGCGCGGTCATCCCGCCCGCAGCGGCGTTGGCGATGGCTAGGCGCAACGCTTCAGTATCATCCCATTCGGGGGTGATGCCATACAGGCCGCGTGGAAATCGGATTGGACTTGTCATGACGCCGCGCTGCGATTGATCAGGCGCAGGCCCATGCCTGGCTGGAAATAGCGTGCTGCAAGCGGTGCTGCGACGGCGATGGCGGCTTCGACAGCCTGCGGCACCGGTTTGCCGTTGGCCAGTTCCGCCGTGACGGCGCAGGCCAGCGGGCCATCGGCGTCGGCAAGCCGTTCGGGCGGTGGCTGCAGCGGCCAGCTCATGGTTTCGCCGCGGCTGCCCTGCAGCATGTAGCCGCGCTGTCCGGGCCGCAGACTGGCGCCTGTCGTGAGCAGCCACCCGGCACCGAACTCCAGCATGGCCTGCGCGGGTGTCTGTGCGTCGCTGCCGGCAAATATGCCTTGCGACTGCCATTGCTCGAGCAGGAGATGGTCGATCACAACGACATCGGTTTGCGGCAGGAGCAGTTCGAGCATGGCCATCTGCACATCCTCCGTGTCGATGTCTTCCAGGGCGGATTCGTCGGGATAGGGGGCCAGTTGCAGCAACAGCGGGACATGGTTGTAGTCGGCTGCGATCTGGGCGAGCACGCTGACAGCCTCGGCGGTGTACAGGGCTCCCACCTTGATGGCCTGCACATTCATGTCTTCCAGCACGCATCGGGCCTGGTCGTCTATGGTTTCGGGACCTACGGGTAGAATGCTTTCCAGATTGGCGCTGTCGCGGACCTGTATGGCCGTGAGCGTGCCCAGGGGGTGGCAGCCCAGGCTGGCACAAGTAACCGCATCGGCGGGCAGGCTACTGGACCCGCTGGGGTCGAAAGCGCCGAAAATGAGTACAACAGGAGGCTGCGTTGATTGCACGGTATAAAGGCTATGATTTCAGCGGCGACTTTTGGGTAACATGGGGGTATTGCTATTGGGTTTATGGCCCTCAGCCCCCATTCTAATGTAAGCCTTCGGAATTGGCCGGAGCTGGAACGGGTAAATTATTTTAGTGAGTTACAAAACATGCGAACGTGGATGTGTCTGATTTGCGGCTGGATATATGATGAAGAAGCCGGCCTGCCGGAAGAAGGGATTGCGCCCGGTACCCGGTGGGAAGACGTCCCGCCCAATTGGGTCTGTCCCGAATGCGGCGCGCGCAAGGAAGACTTTGAACTGATCGAGGTGTAAATTCAGCTACATCCATATACCCGGTTTTCCCACTCCCCAGGAGGACAAGTCATGAATGAAACGCCCAAACGGTCTGCCCCGGAAGCAAGCGTCGACTTGTCCCGGCAGCTGCTGCTGGCCATGCCCGGCATGGTGTCAGGCGAGCTTGCCGATACGGTCATCTACGTGTGCGAACACACAGGCGATGGTGCGCTCGGCCTGGTCATCAACCGTCCTACCGACATCACCGTGGGTGATCTGCTCAAGCGCATCGACCTCGATCTGTCCGACGATACCGGACCCGTCCAAGATGCTCCCGTCTTTTTCGGCGGGCCGGTCCAGACGGACCGTGGATTTGTGCTGCATGCGCCTGCGGGCGGCTACAGTTCCAGCATTAGCCTGGGCGATGTTGCCCTTACCACCTCCCGCGACGTGCTCCAGGATGTCGCGCAAGGCAAGGGGCCCGTGCGCCTGCTTATTACGCTGGGTTATGCGGGGTGGGGGGCGGGCCAGCTCGAAAGCGAAATGTCGCGCAATGCCTGGCTCAATGTTGCAGCCAATGCCGATATCCTGTTCGATACGCCAGCTGAAAACCGCTATCAGGTCGCCTTGCGGCAACTAGGCATCGATCCGATGATGCTGGCCGGGGAAGCCGGCCATGCCTGACCGGACGCTGCTGGCGTTCGACTATGGCATCAAGAAGATAGGGGTTGCACTGGGCAATACGCTCACCCGCCATGCGCGGCCGCTCGAAATCATCAGGCCTGCCACGCGCGTGCAGCGCTTTACCGAAATCGAAAGAGTACTGCGGGCATGGCAGCCTGACACGGTGGTTGTCGGCTTGCCGCTCACGCTCGACGGCCAGGAGCAATCCGCCAGCGTGCGCAGCCGCCGTTTCGCAAACCAGCTGCGCGGGCGCTTCGGCCTGGATGTCATACTGATCGACGAGCGCGGATCCAGCCTCGAAGCGCAGGCCATCCTGGGTACGAACGAGGCCGATGACGCGATGGCCGCCGCAGTCATCCTCCAACGTTATCTCGATGGCCTTGGCCAATCTGACGCCGCACCATAAAGGCCTGTCTTGTCGCTTCTGCGTTTTCTTCCCCGTTTTCTCCTTGTCGCGATATGGATCGTGGTGGGCCTGCTCAGCGTTGGCCTGATCTACCCCATGGCATCCGGCCGGCTTCGAGCCTGTATGAATCGGCGCTGGTCCCGCATGCTCATGTGCTTGTGCGGGATCCGGGTGACGGTCTCGGGCCAGCCCCGTCTTCATGGTCCCGTCATGCTGGTGGCCAATCACGTGTCGTGGGTGGATATATTTGTGCTGAACGGCGTACGCCCCACGGCATTTGTCGCGAAAAGCGACATCCGCGGCTGGC
Organism: Allopusillimonas soli; assembly: GCF_004153445.1. GTDB lineage: Bacteria > Pseudomonadota > Gammaproteobacteria > Burkholderiales > Burkholderiaceae_B > Allopusillimonas > Allopusillimonas soli. The sequence goes on along the minus strand of NZ_SDQC01000001.1, from coordinate 1,017,716 downwards.
CCGTCATAGGCTGGCTGGTGGCGGGCGCCGGCACGGTATTTATAGAGCGGGGGCAGCGCCATGCGGTGCGCGCGGCCGGCGAAGCGCTGCGGCAACGCTTTCTTGCGGGAGAGGCCGTGGGCTTGTTCCCTGAAGGCACGACCTCGCCCGGCTACGATGTGCAGCCTTTTCATGCCAGTCTGTTCGAGGCTGCGATTCAGGCAGGAGCCGATATCCAGCCCGTTGCGTTGCGGTTTTTCCACCGTGGGCGGCGCAGCGATTACTTCTCCTTTGTGGGAGAGCAGAACCTCATGCAGAATCTATGGTGTCTTCTGGGCACGCGCGGCGCCAGGGTGGAAGTGGTTTTTCTGGAGCCTATGGACGGTGAGCGCTGCCGCCGGGACGGCCGGGCCAAGGTCGCAGCGCATGCGCACCATGCGATACGCCAGGCGGTTGTGGCTCGACGTGCTGCGGATTGATCCTCAGTGTTTTCCGGGCCGGCGTTGCTGGGGGCAGGGCACGTCGACAAGACCGTGATCGCGCAGCCGCATGGCAGTCAGTTGCCTTCCCCAGATGCAGCCTGTGTCCAGGCAGATGGCGTCGGGGCGTACCATGAGTCCTAGCGTCGACCAGTGGCCGAACACAATGGTGGTGCCGCGCTCCATGGCCCGGCCAGGCACGTCGAACCAAGGCATGATGCCCGGATTTTTGCCTGGTGCGCCCTTATGCGAGAACTCGAGGCGGCCCTGCGCATCGCACATGCGCATGCGCGTCAGAATGTTGATGATGGCGCGTAGCCTGTCGTCGCCACGCAGCGCATCGTCCCATATATCGGGTGTATTGCCGTACAGCTTGCCCAGTGCGCTCTTCCAGTCGGGGCCGGCCAGCACTTCGTGTGCTTCGGCGGCCAGCGCGAGTGTGGTGGCAGTGTTCCAGGTCTTGAAAACCCCGGCATGCACCATGAGATGGCCCTGCTCGTAATGGGCCAGCGGCCGGCGCCTCAGCCAGTCGAGCAGCTCGTCGGCATCGGGCGCATCCAGAATGGGACGCAATGTATCGGATTTCTTCAGGGTACCCGCGCCCGCGGCAACAGCGAGCAGATGCAGATCGTGGTTGCCCAGCACGCAGATGGCGCGCTTGCCCAAGGACTTCACCTTACGCAGCGCACCCAGGGAATCGGGCCCGCGGTTGACCATGTCGCCCGCGAACCAGAGACGGGACTCGGGGTTGCCGGCTATGTCGGGGTGGGCAAGCAGCGCCTCCAAGGGTGCAAGACAGCCCTGAAGATCGCCGATGATCCAGATATCGTTGTGCTTGGCATTCATGCTGCGCTGCGGCTCCAGGGGCTGTTGGCCCGGTTGAAGCGCCGCACGTTGTGCCGGTTCTCCATCAGTATGAGCGCACCGAGCGCAATGCCGAGCGCGGCGAGATTGGGCACCAGGGCCGTAACCCAGGCTGCCCATTTGCTGAGCATGCCGACATTGAGCGCCAACTGGTTCAGCATGAAAAAGCCAACCCCCAGGAGAATGCCGATGAAAACCTTGCTGCCCACGCCGCCCCGACGTGTCTGCATGAAGCCTATCGGCGCCGCGATAGTGATCATGACGAGCAGGGTGAAGGGGTAGGCCATCTTGCGCCACAGTGCAACCACTTGCCTTTCCGTCTGGAGCTGGTTGGCCTTGAGGTAGTCGATATAGTCGGCAAGATCCATGATGGACATGCGCTCGGGCGTGAGCACGCGCGCGATCAGGCGTTCCGGCGTGAGGCTGGTCGCCAGCACGCGTTCGGGCAGCGTGCGCAGCTCGGTAAGAGGCGCGTCGGGCTTGCTGCCGTCCTTGAGCGCGGAAACGGAGTGTGCGTTGATGCGAGTCTGCTTGACATCGTTCAGCACCAGTGTGCCGTCGCCAAAGTGGCCCTTGGCTGCCTGCGAGAACGTTGTGAGTACCTGTTCAGGCCCGAACTCGTACAGTGTGACATCCTCGACGGCGCCGGATGCGCGCAGCCGGGAAATATTAATGATACGGTTGCCGCCGTGTCCATCGGATTCCTTGAACCAGTAGCCGCTGGCCAGGCGCCCGCCTTCCGCCTCGCCCAACAAAGAGAGCTTGGCTTCGCTGACCTTGAGCTCGGCGGCGGGCGTGACGATCTCCGACAATATAAAAGCGCCGATGACCAATGGAATGGTGAGCGTCCACAGCATGGCCATCAGCTTCATCCCGCTCACGCCGGATACCCGCAGGATGACGAGTTCGTTTCGCTGGGCCAGGCCGGCCAAGGCCAGGATGGCGCCGATCAGCAGGCCGATGGGCAGCAGATCGTAGAGCCTGGTGGGCAGTTGCAGGGACTGAAGATAGAACAAGTTGAGCAAGGTGAACTTGCTGCCAACGTCATCCAGCTCTTCGATCAGGGCAAAGAAAGTGAACAGGCCCAGCAGTGCCAGCAGCACGACGGCGCTGGAACGATAGATTTCGCGGGCGAGGTAGCGGCGGGCGGTACGCATCGAGGCAGATTAGCGGGTAAAGCCGAAACTGCAAGATTACCATTAGTGGCCCCCAGGACGGCAGGGGCGTGCTCAAGGTATTTCGACTTGGGACATGCGGTGACGGACCGTGTTTGCCCGCGAACGCAGATAAGCGGTTACGCCGTGCGCGTCGTAGTAATCGGGGTTGGGCAGCATGGCGGCGAGTGTGGCGGCCTGCGAGGCGCTGAGTCTTGAGGCGCTTGTGCGATAGTAATGTCGGGCTGCCGCCTCGGCGCCGAATACATCCTTGCCCCACTGCGCCACATTCAGATAGAGCTCCAGGATACGTTGCTTGCTCATCGCCAGCTCGATCATATAAGTAAGGACGAGCTCCTGCGCCTTGCGCAGGTAGCTGCGCTCGCTGGTGAGAAAAAGGTTCTTGGCCAGTTGCTGGGTAATGGTGGAGCCGCCGCGCCGCTTGTCTGTGCCCTTGCTGGCCTGTCTTTGGTTGTATTTCCAGGCCTTGCGGATGGCCTCCCATTCCACGCCGCTGTGATCGACGAAACCGCTGTCCTCGGATGCGACGACGGCGCGCTTCAGGTTATTGCTGATCTGTTCGTAAGAAACCCATGTATGCTTGATGGCGGCATCGGGGTTTTCCGCGCGCAGTTGGGTCAGGGTGGCATTCATGAATGCGCTGCTGGATGGGTTGCGCAGGCTCAGCCACAGCACCATGACGAAAAGCCCGAACTGATACAGCAGCAGGGCCGCGAAGCCCACGAGTATGGCGGCCAATACCACTTTGGCCTTGTTGATTTTGCGCGCGGAGGCGCGGCCGCGTCGTGCAGCCATGGCTCAGGCGCCGGCGAGCTGGCCGCGCAGCCCCTCCATAACCTGGGTGATGTCCGGGGCGACACCATGCCAGATGGCAAAACTTGCGGCGGCCTGGGCAACAAGCATGCCCAGGCCGTCGGCGGCTTGGGCCGCGCCCGATGCCAGTGCCTGCTGCATGAAAGGTGTGGACTGGGCGGCGTAGACCATGTCGTAGGCCAGCGCGCCTTGGGCATAGAGCCCGGCGGGTAGATCTGGCGATGTCTGGTCCAGGCTGCTGGATGTGGCATTGATGACGATGTCCCAGGCTCCCTCGGCCTCGGGAAGACCGCCGGCCTCCAGCTTGACCGCAAACGACGGGACGCGTTGCGCCACGTGATCACGAAGCTGGCGAGCCCGGTCGGGCGTGCGATTCACGACGCGCAATTTTGCGCAGCCCGCCTGAAGCAGCGGAAACATCACGCCGCGCGCGGCACCGCCCGCACCCACGAGCAGTATGCGGCAGCCTCCTGGCGGGTGACCCAGCCGCACCAGATCATCAAGCAGGCCGACGCCATCGGTGTTGTCTCCCTGAATGGCGCCGTCGTGCAGCCAGAGCGTATTGACGGCGCCGGCCAGATCGGCGCGCGGATGCAGATGGGCCTGTGCCAGGTCGAATGCCTGTTCCTTGAAGGGAACAGTCACGTTCAATCCTGATCCTCCCTCCTGGAAAAAGGCCTGCACCGTGTCGGCGAATCGGTCCAGGGGAGCCTGGATGCGCTCGTAGCTCAGCGAGATGCCTGTCTGATGCGCAAAGGTCTCATGAATATAAGGCGAACGGCTGTGGGCGATGGGATTGCCGACGACGCCATAGCGTGCGGGTGAAGGAGTGCTGGTCACGGGCTGTTCGCCTCCAGTTGTTGATTGACGAAGTTCCAGGTGCGTGTAATGGCCAGAATCTGGGCTTCATGTGCGATGGACGGCGGCAGAGGCGCAAAAGGCGCAGCCAGTTGGACGATACGCGACGCCGCCAGATTCAATATGGCATGTTGCGACGGCCGTTCTATATCGAAGTGATCAAGCGTGCCATCGCTTCGGATATACACCGTTATGCGCAGGCTGCCGTATACCTTGCCGCGCGCTTCTTGTGGATAGTGCTGTGTGCCGATCAGCTCGATTTTTTTGCGCCATGCCTCGACATACGCGGCATAGTCCACGCGCGCCGCCGAAGGCCCGACAAACTGCCGCCGTGGCCTTGCATTGTAGCGGTCGATGCGATCCTTGATGGCACTGATGCGTGCATTGATCACGGCGCTTTCCTGATCGCGTTCATCTTCGCCCTGTTCGCCCGATTGTCCCTGGGAGTCGGGCCTGCGACGGGCCGAGAGCACTTGTTCGCGCGCCAGCAGCCGGGTATAGAGACGTCGCTGCTCGGCTTCTAGCTGTGCCTGCCGCCGGCGCAGCGCGGCCAGCACAATCTCATCCGGCGTCTGGTTGGCAGTGCGTGGCAGCGGTGATGCGGCATAGCCTTCTTCGACCTCTCCTCCGCCGTCGAGCTGCTGCTGCGCCAGCACTTTCGGCTGGAGGGGCATGCGTTCGCTGCGTGCGTTCACCAGGGTCACTTCAAGATTGCGGGGTTGGGCCGGCGGGCGCTGCGGCGTCGCAAAGCGCAGCGCCAGCAGAGCGCCGTGTATCGCCACCGACAGGACGAGTGCGATGGCCAGGTAGTCGTTGCGCGGCGTGTGCGCGCCGGGCAGGGTGGTGACATTCGGCATACGCGCTTTCCGGGATGGCGCCGGATCAGGCGGCAGCGGTTTCCCGCAGCCTGCAGTCCAGCTCCAGTGACAGTTCGTCGAAACCCAGCACGTCCAGTGTAACGGACTGGCCGCGTTCCAGTGCCGGCAAGGCGGGCACGCGCGTCACGAAGGGAGCGCAATCGAGCCGCACGAGATCGTCGCGAATGACAGCGCCCTGCACCGTACGCATGCCCTGCTGCTGCATCCAGCGCATGCACCAGTAGCGTTCCATGGCCGACTGGAAGTCGCCCCATGCCGCGTACTGGGCGTCGAATGCCCCGATGATGGCGTACAAGTCGGCATCCTTGGGCTTGAACGGGGCTGCCAGGCGCGCCGATACGCCGTGCTCCGCCGCGGACAGGATTTGCCACTGATTCACCATGTCGACATAGCGTCGCAGCGGCGAGGTCGACCAGGCATATTGCGGCACGCCTATGGCTTCGTGGGGCAGAGCTTGCGTGGACATGCGGACACGGCCCATTTGCTGCGACCGGTAAATACCGGGCACACCGTGGCGGGCCAGCAGGCCGCCCCAGGTGGCATTGGCCAATATCATGAATTCTGCCACCAGCCTGTCCAGCGGGGCGTTGCGCCGCCGAGGTATAAGTTTTACCGGGGTGTCGGGATCGTCATAAGGCCCGTCGAGTTCGAAGGAATAATCGACGCGGTTGTTGTTCTCGGGCTTGCCCCGCACGGCCTCGCGCTGTGCGCACAGATGGCGCGCCAGCCTCCATAGCGGGCGCAGCCAGTGCGCATAAGGCAGCGGCGCCTCGGGATTGTCGAGGGATTCTTCGGTGACGGCCTCGTCAAGCTGATTGTGGCGCAAGTTTTCACATACAGTGATGCGCTCCAGCCGGGTTTCGGTGGCCAGGATTTCGCCTGTGGAGAGATCGGCGTCCACATACAGCGACAGTGCTGGCCGGGGGCTACCCGCGTCCAATGAAAAGGCGGCGATGAGTTCGGCTGGCAGCATCGGTACCTTGAGGCCTGGGATGTACACGGTGGACATGCGCCCTCTCGCAATGGCGTCCAGATCACTGCCGCGCGTGACTGCCAGACCGGGAACGGCGATATGCACACCCACGCGGACGCGGTCTCCGTCGAGCGGTGTGACAGACAGCGCATCGTCGATTTCAATGGTGCTGCTATCGTCGACGGAGTAGGCCTGTACCTGCGCCAAGGGGAGATCCGCGCCTGCCGAGCCCGGATCGGCCGCAGGCAATTGCGTGCCCTTGGGAAAATGGTTTGCGAAGAAGCGGTACTGATGCAGGGCCAGGGCATGCGGCCAGGCTCCGCAGGACAGAAGAAGTTTTTCCGGTGTTGTTTGCAATTGCTGGACGGCTGCTTCGAAAGCCTTCCATTGCATGGAGTTTTTGTCGGGGCGGGTGATCAGGCTGCCGGCAACCGCGGCAATTTCGGCAGGCAATGATCCCGATACCAGGGCATCGGTCCAGGCCTGCTGCTGTATGGCCTGCTGCCTCTTTTTCTCGATGGCGGCCAGCGCTGCCTGGAGAATATCGGGCGGCGCTGGCCGATAGCAACCCTTGCCACGACGGTGGAAATAGGCAGGCGCGGCGTTCAGCGCAAAAATCAGCGCCGCCTTTTCGACGGCCGAAGGCGTATGGCCAAAGTATTCTTGCGCAAACGCGGCGGCTTCGAACTCTTGTTGTGGAGCGCATTCCCACAGGAAATCGATTTCGAAGGTATCAGCCATAGTGCGCGCCTGCGTGAGCAGATCGGCGGGGCCGGGCTGTTCAAACTGGAACAACACACTGGCCTTTTTGATCTTGCTGCGCTTGCCCGATTCGGATTCGACCTGCATGGTCGAGTCGCTGTCGGAGAATATTTTTGCTGCCTTGAAATTTCCGCTTTCTTCGTAAAGAACGTACATAATGATCCGATGCGGCACGCGCAGCGCGCGTGTCAGTGTTTGGGGGATGGCGCAGGGGCTGGATCGCCCAGGGCAAAGTCCAGGATTTCAGGAAGCCACTGCTCGAAGCCGGTCAGGCCATGATCGCTGCCTTCCAGAATGCGGCCTTGCGCGCCCGCGAACCAGTCGGCCATTTCGCGCCAGTCGAGCACTTCGTCGCCCTTGGCTGCCAGCAGGTAGTAGCGCTGGGGCTGTGTGGGCCGTCCGACCGCCATGTCGGCCAGTTCATCCACATACTCGGGTTCGAACACGAAAGGCGCGTCGGAGTGATACATGCTGTGCGTGCCGACCTGTGTGGCAAGGTCGCGGGCCGCGTAGACAACCGGATTCAGCAGCACAGCGCGGCACTGGTAGCGCTCCGCCAGGCACGATGCGTAGTAGCCGCCCAGAGATGAACCCACCACCACCAGTTGAGTCCGCACCGCCATGCCTCTGTCGTGTGCCGCGCTGACAAGGCGGTCGCAGAGATCCATGGCCAATCGGGGACTGGCCGGCAACTGTGGGCAGAGCCATTGGCCAGACAGACCGCGTTTCGCCATGGCCTGCGCCATGATGGTGGCCTTGTGCGACTGGGGAGAGGAACGGAATCCGTGCAGGTAAAGAATCATGGTCGTTATGGAGAAGTGCGGGCCAGCGTCTCCAGGATTTTTTGGTGTATGCCGCCGAAGCTGCCGTTGCTCATGGCCACGATAGTATCGCCCTGGCGGGCCTCGCTACAAAGGTCTGCCACCATTTTATCCAGTTCAGCGTACACCGTGGCACGGTTGCCCAATGGTGCAAGCACAGCGGCCGGGTTCCATCCGAGCGCATGCCTGCCCTGTGTTTCCCCGTAGCAGAAGATCCGGTCGGCCTGGGCAAGCGCATCCGGCAGCCGGGCTGCCATGGCGCCAAGCTTCATGGTGTTGGAGCGCGGCTCGAGGGCGGCCAGAATGCGCCCTGCGCCAAGCTGCCGCCGCAACCCATCCAGCGTTGTTGCAATCGCAGTGGGATGATGGGCGAAATCATCATAGACGGCCACGCCTCTCACCGTTCCCCGCAGTTCCATGCGGCGCCTGACTCCCGCAAAGCTGGACAGCGCCCGTATGCCCTCGCTGGTCGGCACGCCCGCCTGCTCCGCCGCTGCAAGCGCCGCAAGAGCGTTCATGCGGTTGTGCGTGCCCGTCAAGGCCCAGCTTACGGTACCCAGGACGTCGCCATCGTGCACGATGGCGAATGCATCGCCCGGCGCCGCGGTGGTCAGGCTGGCGGCGCATACGGTTTGTTGCGGGCGAGCTTCGTCCGCCTGCCAGTTCCCGTCGGACCCGAATGTCTGTATGGGTGTCCAGCAGCCCCGCGCCAGGACGCGGTCTATCGCTTCGGATCGGGCGGGGCGCACTATGACGCCTGAAGCGGGGATGGTGCGCACCAGATGATGGAATTGGGTTTCGATGGCCGCGAGATCAGGGAAGATATCCGCGTGGTCGTACTCCAGATTGTTCAGAATGGCCGTGCGGGGACGATAGTGGACGAATTTGGATCGTTTGTCGAAAAAAGCCGTGTCATATTCATCGGCTTCGATGACGAACAAGGATGACTCGCTGCGGTAACGGGCCGACACGTGCAGGCCTGGAGCAACGCCGCCGATCAGGAAGTTGGGGTCCAAGCCTGCTTGCGCCAGTATCCACGCCAGCATGGAACTGGTCGTGGTTTTACCATGCGTTCCCGCCACGGCCAGCACGTGCTGGCCGCGCAGGATATGCTCGCCCAGCCACTGCGGACCGGATACGTAGGGCAAACCTTGATCGAGGATGGCTTCCATCAGTGGATTGCCCCGTGACACGACGTTGCCCACAACGAAGAGGTCGGGTTTGAGTCCCAATTGGTCGGCACCGTAGCCCTCGACCAGGTCTATGCCCTGTTCGGTAAGCTGGGTGCTCATGGGCGGGTAGACGCCCTTGTCGCAGCCGGTGACGCGATGCCCCGCAGAGCGGGCGATCAGCGCCAATCCGCCCATGAATGTGCCGCAGATGCCAAGAATATGTAGATGCATGGTGATCCTCCGGCAGCCATTTTATCCGCCATGTGTGCGGTCTCGTTCGCGGCGCGGCGGCAGGCCATGGGTGCGATGCTATGATGGCCGCTGCAGTGCTTCCTGTTGAATCAGAAGGCTCGCTGGCGCCCAGAGGGGCGCCCGGCCTACAATATCCGGCATGAATCGTCGTCTTTTTCTCGGCGTGGCCGCCCTGGCGGCCGGCGCCCCATTGTATTTACCGGTGCACGCGACCCGCGCGGCAGTCGCCAACCCTTTCTATGCGCAATCGTTTGCGGCCCTGGACGGAAGCGAGGTTGCGTTCACGCAATATCTGGGCAAGCCCGTCGTGCTGAATTTCTGGGCGACCTGGTGTCCGCCCTGCGTCAAGGAAATGCCTGATCTCGAGGCGCTTCACAAGCGGCACGGGCAGGTGCGTTTCGTTGGCCTCGCCATCGATTCCGCAGCCAATGTCGAGCGCTTCAACAAGGAAAAGGTTCATGTCAGCTATCCCTTGCTCATTGCCGGACACAAAGGCATAGAACTGATGCGCAATCTCGGCAACAAGCAGGGAGGGCTGCCCTTCACCGTCGTGTTCGATGCCAAGGGAAGTGTTGCCCACACAGTGCTTGGTCCAGTCAAGCCCGACCAGTTGGAAGCCCGGATCCAGAGGCTTTCCTGACGGCGGATTGCCTTTCATTACAACCGTCTTTTGTAGACAAATAGCGCCATTTAGCGTAAAAAGGCGGTCTGTCTTAACAAAACATCCACAATGGCGCAGCATATTCTCGTCCTGCATGGTCCAAATCTGAACCTGCTTGGTTCGCGCGAACCAGGCATTTACGGACGCCAGACCCTGGCCGATATCAACGCCCGTCTGCAGCAGGTTGCCGCCGAATCGCACGCGCAATGCACGGCCTTCCAGAGCAACCATGAAGGCGCGCTGGTTGACCGCATCCAGGCCGCCGCGCAGGATGGCACCGATTTCATCATTATCAATGCGGCGGCCTATACGCATACCAGCGTGGCGCTGGCCGACGCCTTGTCCGCAGTCGATATTCCTTATATCGAAGTACATTTATCCAACGTTTACAAGCGGGAAGCGTTCCGCCATCACTCCTATCTGTCGTCCAAGGCGCAGGGCGTGGTGGCGGGTCTGGGCAGCTTTGGTTATGAAGCCGCCCTCAGGTTTGCACTGGCCCCGTAGCGCGAGCCAGGCAAGCACGTCATTTTTATATCTACGATCAACAGCCTTACTCTGCGGGCATACTGCGGAGTAATACATGGGAAGCCGGCATGGACTTACGAAAACTCAAGACGCTTATAGACCTGGTTGCCGATTCGGGCATCGCCGAACTGGAAATCACCGAGGGTGATGGCAAGGTGCGCATCGTCAAATTCTCCCAGGTCACGCAGCCTGTGGCTTATGCCCAGGAGCCTGTCGCGGCTGCGCCAGCGGCGCCGGCGGCTCCAGCCGATCCCGCGGCTGCGCCAGCGGAGGCCGCGGCGCCTGCCGGCCATCTGGTCAAATCTCCCATGGTCGGAACTTTCTATCGCGCGCCCAACCCGGGCGCGTCGCCTTTTGTGGAAGTTGGACAGGCAGTGAAGGAAGGCGATGCGGTTTGTATTATCGAGGCCATGAAGCTCCTGAATGAGATCGAGGCGGACCGCGCCGGGGTCATCAAGGAGATTCTGGTGGAAAATGGCGAACCGGTCGAGTTCGGTCAACCTCTGTTTGTTATCGGCTAAGCCATGTTCGAGAAAATTCTCATTGCCAACCGTGGCGAGATTGCGCTGCGCATACAGCGGGCCTGCCGTGAGTTGGGCATCAAGACCGTTGTCGTGCATTCCGAGGTCGATCGCGACGCCAAGTATGTGCGTCTGGCGGACGAATCCGTCTGCATCGGGCCGGCCTCGCCCCGTGAAAGCTACCTGAATATGCCGGCCATCATATCGGCGGCGGAAGTTACCGACGCCGAGGCCATCCATCCCGGCTACGGGTTTCTTTCCGAGAACGCCGATTTTGCCGAACGGGTAGAGAAAAGCGGCTTTGCATTCATCGGCCCGCGGCCCGAAAGCATTCGTTTGATGGGCGACAAGGTCAGCGCCAAGCACGCCATGATAGAGGCCAATGTCCCGGTGGTGCCGGGCTCCGCTGGCGCCTTGCCCGACGATCCGGATGAAATCCGTCGCATTGCCAGCGAAGTCGGTTATCCCGTCATTATCAAGGCTTCGGGCGGTGGCGGTGGCCGCGGCATGCGCGTGGTCTACACAGAGGCGGCCTTGCTTACGGCGGTTGCCACCACGCGCACCGAGGCAGGCGCGGCATTCAACAACCCCGAGGTCTATCTTGAGAAATATCTCGAGAACCCACGGCACGTCGAGATACAGGTGCTGGCCGACGGAGGCCGCAACGCCATCTGGCTGGGCGAACGCGACTGTTCCATGCAACGGCGGCACCAAAAGGTCATTGAGGAAGCGCCTGCGCCCGGCATACAGCGCCGCCTGGTGGAGCGCATAGGCGAACGCTGCGCGGAAGCCTGCCGCAAGATGCAATATCGCGGCGCGGGCACCTTCGAGTTCCTGTACGAAAAAGGCGAGTTCTATTTCATCGAAATGAACACGCGCATTCAGGTCGAACACACGGTCACGGAAATGATCACGGGCATCGATCTTGTCCAACAGCAGATTTTCATCGCGGCTGGCGAGAAGTTCGCTTTGCGCCAGCGCGACGTGCAATTGAAGGGGCATGCCATCGAATGCCGCATCAATGCCGAGGATCCATTCAATTTCATGCCCAGCCCTGGCCGCATCACCAGTTGGCATACACCGGGCGGCCCCGGTGTCCGCATGGAGTCACATGTATTCAGCGGCTATACAGTGCCGCCCAATTATGATTCCATGATAGCCAAGCTGATCACTTATGGCGATACGCGAGAGCAGGCCATTGCGCGCATGGATATTGCACTGTCTGAAATGGTGGTCGAAGGTGTCAAGACCAATATCCCTCTTCATCGGGAACTGCTGCACGATGCGCGCTTCCGTGAGGGGGGCACCAGCATTCATTATCTGGAGCAAAAGCTCTCGCAACGGCCCTGAAGGTAGTGCGCAAGGCAAAAAAACGGGGGCACTGCCCCTGTTTGACTATGGAATGAAGAAATAATGCGCGAACTCGTGCTGTATTGTCTGGAGCATCAGGCCGAGACCCTTTCCGATGGTCTGCTTGATGCAGGGGTGCTTTCGGTGTCGGTGGAGGATGCAGACAGCGACACCGAGGCTGAGCGCGCATTGTTTGGCGAGCCGGGCCTGGAGCCTGAGATACAGGCCTGGCATCGCAATCGTGTGGTGGCCCTTCTTCCCGATGGGCTGGATCCCGGACAGGTGCTGGAGTATGTCCGCGGGGCCGGCCTTGCCGACGCCGATGGCGAATGGGCGTTGCGCGAGGTGCCCGATGCCGATTGGGTCCGTCTGACACAGTCGCAGTTCCAGCCCATCCAGATCGGGCAGCGGATATGGATCGTGCCGAGCTGGCACAATGACAACCCCGAGGTTCCCGCTGCAAAGGGAGAAGGCGACCCTTCTCTGATACGAATCCAGCTTGATCCGGGACTGGCCTTCGGCACCGGCAGTCATCCCACGACCCATTTGTGCCTGGCGTGGCTGGAGCAGGGGCTGACCAAGGGCAGTACCGTTCTCGATTATGGCTGTGGCTCGGGCATATTGGCCATTGCTGCGCGACTGCTGGGGGCCGGCACGACACTGGCGGTGGATATCGACGAGCAGGCGGTTCAGTCGACCCGCTACAATGCACAGGTAAATGCAGCGGATGTGCGCGCCATGCTGCCTGACGAATTGCCCGCTGGCCAGTTCCAGGTTGTTGTCGCCAATATCCTGTCCAACCCCTTGAAGGTGCTTGCGCCCATGCTGGCCAATCGGGTTGCGCCGGGGGGACGATTGGTTCTGTCCGGCGTGCTGGAACGACAGGCGCAGGAGGTTGCCCAAGCCTATGCGCCCTGGCTGGCCTTGAATGTATGGCAGGCGCGAGACGGATGGGTATGCCTGCATGGCCAGTGCTGATCACCGCAATCGGTTTTGATATTTATGGATCTGACTACGCGCTGTCCCCAATGTGGCATTACGTTTTCCGCCAGCCTTGAGCAGCTGCAGCTGCGCAAGGGCTATATCCGGTGCATCAACTGTGCACATATATTCGATGGCTTCGAGGCCGTGGTGGCGAATGGTGATGCGGACAATGCCGCCTTGCGACCGTCTGCGCCCGGCCCGGCTTTTCCGCGGCCTTCGGAGCCAAGGTCCATGCGCCCCGCCGGTCCGCAGGCGCCGGCGGCGCAGGAACAGAAACCCCTGCGGGCTTCAGCGGCGCCGCCTGTCGAGCCGCAGGTGCCCCCCAGTGTGCTTCGCCAACGCGCGGGCCAGGGGCCGAACCATACCATTTCCTCGGGCACTGCACCGCGGGAAGAAGCGTCATTTTCCATCCCATCGTCTAGCGTGAATCCGCATGGTGCTGCTGGCGAGCCCAGCTTCAGCATGGGACGGGACATCCCCGCAGGACGTGAGCCGGTGATCGATCTGGAGCGTGTCCAACCATTTCGGGAAGAGCGCGTCGAGCCGCGTGCAAAGGCGGCCGTGCATGCCGGCCTGGCGGCTGCAGACGATTTCCAGCCCGAACCTTCCTCAGCGAGCGAAATATACGTTGAGCCGCGCAGATCCCATGCGCGCGAAACCCGCCACCCGGCTGCAGTAGCCGGCTACGATGATGCCGGCGCAACGTATGGGGGCGGCGCATCGCTCCTGCGTCTGGTATGGCGGGTGCTTGTCCTGCTGGCGCTCTTGGTGCTGCTGGCCCAGTTGGCTTATGTATACCGAGCGCAGATCGCTGGCGAGGTGCCCATGCTGCGTCCCGCGCTTGAAAAGGCTTGCGCATCGCTTGACTGCCGCGTGCCCTATGCGCGTCGCATTGAGAAAATCGTCATCACCAGTTCGTCGCTACGGCGCGGCTCCGTGGCCGAGGCGCAGGCGGCAGGCCAAACAGAGGGGCAAGCGGCAGGCCGGGCTGGCGGCACAACGGCTCCAGCCGACACAACGGCGCCGGCCGACACCATGGTGCTGCAACTGACACTACGCAACACTTTGCCACAGCCGCAGGAGTGGCCCACGCTCGTGCTGACGCTCACGGATGCATCCGGCACCATGCTGGTGCGCAGGAACCTTCCGCCGGATGCCTATCTGCCCGCGGATGCGCTGTCGCAACCCTTTCCCGCTGACCGCGAAGTGACCATACGCGTTCCCGTCATGCTGAACGGCCAGAAGGTAAACGGCTATCAGCTCGATAAATTCTTTGATTGATTAAGGCGTGCAATGACCGACCGGGTTTTGATTTGTGGTTCGATAGCTTTCGATACCATTACCGTCTTCGAAGGTAATTTCAGAGAACATATTCTTCCCGACAGCATACAGTCGCTCAGTGTTTCGTTTTTTGTGCCGAGCATGCGCAAGGAATATGGCGGTTGTGCAGGCAACATTGCCTACAGCCTGCGCCTGCTGGGCGGCAATCCGGTGCCGGTTGGAACGGTGGGTGGCGATGCGGCCGATTATATTGCTCATATGAAGGAGCTGGGCATCGACACCAGCATGGTGCGCGTACTGCCTGATATGTTCACGCCCCAGTGTTTCATTACAACCGATCTCGAAAGTAATCAGATCGCATCGTTTCACCCGGGTGCAATGACCCGCTCGGACGAAAACGACCTGAGCGGTCAGGAGGCCGCCTGGGCCATTGTGGCGCCGGATTCCAAGGAAGGGATGTTTGCGCACGCGGAGCGGCTGCATCGCCAGGGCACGCCATTCATTTTCGATCTTGGCCAGGCCATGCCACTGTTTTCGGGTGACGATATCCGGCGCATGCTGTCCCTGGCCGATATGCTTACCGCCAACGACTACGAGGCCAGCGTCGTGGCGCAGCGGACTGGGCGCAGTATCGCCGATATTGCGGGAGATATGAAGGGGGCTATCGTCACGCATGGCGCCGACGGAGCCATCCTCTATACTGACGGGCAGGAGATGCTTGTGCCGCCTGTGCCGTCGCTGGCGGTGGTAGACCCAACCGGTTGCGGCGACGCGCACCGCGCGGGCGTGCTGTACGGCCTGACCCAGGGCTGGAGCCTGCTTGATTCGGCGCGCTTGGCGAACGTCATGGGGAGCTTTAAAATTGCTGCCAAGGGTCCGCAGAATCATCGTCCCAGCCTGCAGGATATCGACGCAGCCCTGCACACGCATTATGGCCTACGGTTGAACGCATAACGCAGACTGGCATGCAGTTCGCCCCGCCCTGTTTTCCGGCAATTGCTGCCGGCGCTTCAAAAGGAGTACCCGAGTGCAATCCATTTCTCCCTGGCAATCCGGCGTGCGAGCCAGCCGGCTGATCGCCCTGACGGCAGTTCTCGGCACAATCGCCTTGGTGGCCGGTTGCGCCAACCATAGCGCTTCTTCTTCGGTCTATACATATGGGCAGGCGCAGCGCGAACAAATCGTACGTACAGGCACGGTCGAGGCCGTGCGGCCTGTAACCATCCAGACAGACGAGTCCTCCGGCATGGGCGGGCTGGCCGGGGGCGCCATGGGCGGCGTGGCTGGTAGCGCCATCGGCGGCGGACGCGGCAGCATCCTGGGGGCCATAGGCGGCACCGTATTGGGCGCGCTGGCGGGCAATGCGGTAGAAAACCGCATGGGCAAGAGCCAGGGCCTCGAAATAACCGTCAAGCTCGATAACGGCGAGACGCGCGTCATTGCGCAAGAAGCGGACGTGCCCATTTCGGTTGGGCAGCGCGTGCGCCTCATCAGCGGAAACGGGCCTACGCGGGTCGCGCCGCTGTAGACCAAGCCCTTCGTGCTTGAACGGCGCTTCAGGGCCGGAGCACGAATTGAACGGCACCCCAAAAGTTGGACATTGATGCAACCTTTTGGGGTGTTTTTCAATTTCCTGCGAGATCTGTAGATTTGCTACATGCCAACCAGCGTGAAGGTGAGATGCTGGATAATCATCATGGCAACCTGCGCCAGTACCAGAAGCACCAGCGGCGAAAAATCGATGCCGCCCAGGTTGGGCAGCATGCGGCGTATGGGATCGAGCAAAGGCGCTGTGAGCGTGTGTAGTACCGGCATGACGGGCGCAAGCGGATTAACCCACGACAGAATGGCCTGGATCAGCGTTATCCATAGAATGACATTGAAGGTCCACTTGAGCACAGTGAGCACGGCAGCGATCAGCAGCGCCGGCAGCATGTCCATGCCCGGCAGCTGGCCTATCAGCAATCCCCAGAACGCCGCCTGATAGACCAAGGCCGCCAGCAGGCAGGCACAAATGCTGGACCAGTCAAGCAGGTTTCCTGGCTTGATCACCTTGCGTATGGGTTGCACCAGCCAATCGGTAATGCGCAATATGGCCTGGGAGTATGGGTTGAAGGGGTGCAGTCGGATCGCGAATATCCAGGCGCGGATGATCAGAGCGATGCCAAACAGGGTAAAGATAATATTAAGAAGGAAGTGCAGGACGCTGAGCATGGCAAGGCGTTGAGTGTGTGGAACGCGTCATTGTCGCATGGCGTGCAGGTTGACGGAAGCCGTCGCGTCTTTGCGTGATACAGGATAAAAAAAGCCCGGCTATGCCGGGCTTGGTTTGCAGCGATATCAGGCAGACGCCGCGGAATGCACATCCTTAGGGACGGCCTCCGGTTGGAAAGGGCCAAGACGAAGCGGGATTGATGGTTTGCTTCGCCGCGGGCGCTTCGGCAGCTTGCTTGGTCGCCTGGGCAGCTGATTTCACGCTGGCTTTCTTGGGCGCCTTTTTTGCAGGTCCTTTTTTGGCAGCCGCTTTTTTTGCAGGCGCCTTTTTCGCAGCTGCTTTTTTGGCGGGGGCCTTCTTCACTGCCTTTTTAGCGGGCGCTTTTTTGGCTGCCGCTTTCTTGGCCGGTGCCTTCTTTACTGCCTTTTTGGCTGCTGCTTTCTTGGCGGGTGCTTTTTTAGCTGCCGCTTTCTTGGCCGGAGCCTTCTTGACAGCTTTCTTCACAGCCTTCTTGGCAGTGGCTTTTTTGGCAGGCGCTTTCTTGGCAACCGTTTTTTTCACTGCCTTTTTGGCGGTTGCTTTCTTGGCGGTTGCTTTCTTGGCGGTTGCTTTCTTGGCTACCGTCTTTTTGGCGACTGATTTTTTTGCTGCCACTTTCTTGGCCGGAGCCTTCTTGACAGCTTTCTTCACGGCCTTCTTGGCGACGGTTTTCTTGGCTGCGACCTTTTTCGCCGGTGCCTTCTTGGCTACCGTCTTGCGGGCTGTTGCCTTTTTAGCGACGGTTTTCTTTACTGCTGTTTTTTTGGCGGGTGTAGCTTTCTTGGCGGGTGCAGCTTTCTTGGTTGCCGCCTTCTTGGCGGCCTTCTTGGCTGTTGCCATAGTAATGCTCCTTGAGATCGAGTCGAAGAGAACGTTCACCCATTTGATATGGCCCCCATGTGAGGATGCGACCCATCTCAAATGGCGCAAGCGTGCAGAGTAATGAATACTCCGCACGCCTAGAGTCTAACGTAGCTTCGCTTATCGACCAAGCATTATTCCCAGCTTAGTGCTCCGCCAGTCTGATATTCAATGACGCGTGTCTCAAAAAAGTTGCGTTCCTTCTTGAGATCTATCATCTCGGCCATCCATGGAAATGGATTTTCTTCTTGAGGGAAGAGTGCTTCGATGCCGATTTGCTGGCAACGGCGATTGGCGATGAATCGCAAATAAGACTTGAACATCGATGCGTTCAGACCGAGCACGCCGCGCGGCATGGTGTCCTCAGCGTAAGCATATTCAAGGTCTACAGCCGTTTTGAAGAGTTCGCGAATCTCTTCGCGAAAGGATGCCGTCCAAAGATGCGGGTTCTCAAGTTTGATCGTGTTGATCAGATCAATGCCGAAATTGCAGTGCATGGATTCGTCGCGAAGAATGTACATGTACTGCTCGGCGGCGCCCGTCATTTTGTTCTGTCGGCCTAACGCAAGTATTTGCGTAAAACCAACATAAAAGAACAAGCCCTCCATCAGGCACGCAAAAACAATGAGTGATTTGAGCAGTTTCTGATCTGCCTCGGGGGTGCCGGTCTTGAAGTCAGGATCGGCGATTGCATCGATGAATGGAATCAGAAATTCATCTTTCGCACGGATGGATGGGACCTCGTTGTAGGCATTGAATATCTCGGACTCATCCAGATCCAGGCTTTCGACAATGTATTGATAGGCGTGCGTGTGAATGGCTTCCTCGAAAGCCTGGCGCAGCAGGAACTGCCGGCATTCCGGAGCCGTGATATGGCGGTAGGTGCCCAGCACGATATTGTTGGCGGCCAGCGAGTCTGCCGTGACGAAAAACCCCAAGTTGCGCTTGACGATGCGGCGCTCGTCTTCGGTGAGCCCATTGGGGTTCTTCCACAAGGAGATGTCGCGGGACATATTGATTTCTTGCGGCATCCAGTGATTGGCGCAGGTGGCCAGGTATTTTTCCCAGGCCCACTTGTACTTGAACGGCACAAGTTGATTGACATCGGTCTTGCCATTGATGATGCGCTTGTCGGCGGCGCGAACCCGGCCAGCCGTATCGGCCGGCACAGAGGCAGCCGCGGCTTGCGGTGCGGGCATGGCCGTATCGGCCATGCCGTGTTGGCGGTCTTGCGCCGGCGCCGCGGCGCCGCCGGTGGAGGGCGTCGCGGGTTGCGTGGCAGGCGTTTCGTCCCAGTTCAGCATGATTTCGATTCCCTGAAGAAGTTTATTGGCAGGCTTCGCACTCTTCGAAGCCTTCGTCGCCGGGGCGCAGCGTGCAGACCGTGCCCACAACCTCGGCTTCGGGCAGGGCTGCCATCGCGGACGCCGAGGTGGCTGATGCGGATGAGCTGGCAGCAGCGGTGGGTACGGCATTCAGCTCGCCACCCTTGCCGGTTGATTTTTCCGCGTTGGTGGCGCCTATGGAGCGCAGGTAGTAAGTAGTTTTCAGCCCGCGCACCCAGGCTAGCTTGTAGATGTCGTCCAGCTTCTTGCCCGACACGCCGGCCATGAATATATTGAGCGACTGCGCCTGGTCTATCCATTTCGAGCGGCGAGCCGCGCATTCGACTACCCAGGTCGGGTCGACTTCGAAGGCGGTTGCATACAGATCGCGCAGATCATTGGGTATGCGGTCGATGCGGGCAAGGCTGCCGTCGAAATATTTCAGGTCGGCCACCATGACCTCGTCCCACAGCTTGCGCTCCTTCAGGTCACGTACCAGATAGTCGTTGACGACGGTGAATTCGCCCGACAGATTGGACTTGACGTACAGATTGCGATAGTTGGGCTCGATGCATGGCGAGACGCCGATGATGTTTGAGATGGTCGCAGTCGGGGCAATGGCCACGCAATTGGAATTGCGCATGCCATGTTTGCCGATGTGGGCGCGCAGCGAGTCCCAGTCGAGCGTGCTGCTGTCATCCACTTCGACGTAGCCGCCGCGCTGGTCGTCCAGCAGCCGCAGGGTGTCCTGCGGCAGAATGCCGCGATCCCAGAGCGAACCCTTGAAGCTGCCATAGGCGCCGCGCTCGACTGCCAGCTTGCTGGAGGCCCAGTAGGCGTAGTAGCACAGCGCCTCCATGGAGCGATCGGAGAACTCGACCGCAGCATCGGAAGCAAACGGCACGCGCATCATGTGCAGGCAGTCCTGGAAGCCCATGACGCCCATGCCCACCGGGCGATGGCGCACATTGGAGTTTCGGGCCTTGGGAACGGCGTAGTAGTTGATGTCGATCACGTTGTCGAGCATCCGCATGGCCGTGGCCACCGTGCGCTCGAGCTTGGCATGGTCAAGCACATAGTGGCCGCTTTCGTCCTGCTTCAGGTGGGCGGCCAGATTGACCGACCCCAAGTTGCACACGGCGATCTCGGACTCATTGGTATTCAGCGTGATTTCGGTGCATAGATTGGAACTGTGCACGACGCCCACATGCTGCTGCGGCGAGCGTACGTTGCACGCATCCTTGAATGTGATCCAGGGGTGGCCGGTCTCGAACAGCATGGACAGCATCTTGCGCCATAGCTGCACGGCGGGCACTTTCTTGAACAGCTTGAGCTCGCCGCGGGCAACCTTGTCTTCGTAGCCCACGTAGGCTTCTTCGAAGGCCTTGCCGTATTTGTCGTGCAGGTCGGGGCAATCGGAGGGCGAGAACAGGGTCCACTCTCCGTTTTCCATGACGCGCTTCATGAACAGGTCGGGTATCCAGTTTGCCGTGTTCATGTCGTGTGTTCGACGGCGCTCGTCACCCGTGTTCTTGCGCAGCTCGAGAAACTCTTCGATGTCCAGGTGCCAGGTCTCCAGGTAGGCGCATACCGCGCCCTTGCGCTTGCCGCCCTGGTTTACGGCCACGGCGGTGTCGTTGACCACCTTCAGGAAGGGCACGACGCCCTGGCTCTCGCCATTGGTGCCCTTGATATGGCTGCGCAGCGCCCGCACGGGCGTCCAGTCGTTGCCCAGGCCGCCGGCATATTTGGCTAGCAGGGCATTCTCCTTGATGGCGTCGTAGATGCCGGCCAGGTCGTCGGAAACCGTGGTGAGATAGCATGAAGACAATTGGGAATGCAGCGTACCCGAGTTGAACAGCGTGGGCGTGGAGCTCATGAAGTCGAAGGAGGACAAGACCTCATAGAACTCGATGGCGCGTGCTTCGCGTTCGATTTCGTTGAGCGCCAGGCCCATGGCAACGCGCATGAAGAACACCTGGGGCAGTTCGATACGTTGGCCGCGCAGGTGCAGGAAATAGCGGTCGTAAAGCGTTTGCAGTCCAAGGTAATTGAACTGGAGGTCGCGCTCGGACTTCAGGGCGGCGCCCAGCTTGGCCAGATCGTATTGGCCGAGTTTTTCGTCCAGCAGCTCGCCTTCGATACCGGCCTTGATGAACTGGGGGAAGTACTCGGCGTAGCGCGTGGCCATGTTGGCCTGCGACACTTCCTCGCCCAGAACTTCCTTGCGTATGGTGTGCAGCAGAAGGCGCGCGGTGACCTGGCTGTAGGACGGGTCGTTCTCGACCAGCGCGCGGGCGGACAGGATGGCCGATTTGAACACCTCGTCGACAGGAATGCCGTCGTAGATATTCTTGATGGTTTCCTTCAGGATGCCATCGACATCGATTTCTATGGGCAGGTTCTGGCCGGCGTCGGCGATGGTGGCGCGCAGCAGCGCGACGTCCAGCGGGCGCTTGATGCCGTTGTCGGTGACCTGGATGGCGCTTTGCTCCACGGCGGGCTGCACCGGTGTGCTGCGCGCGCGCTCCTGGGAACGCTTTTCACGGTACAGGACATAGGCTCGTGCCACGTCGTGTTCGCCCGAGCGCATGAGCGCGAGCTCGACCTGATCCTGCACTTCCTCTATATGAAAGGTGCCGCCGCCCGGGCGATTGCGCACCAGGGCATTGACGACTTGCGCCGTCAGGGTTTCGACGAGCTCGCGCACGCGGGCCGAAGCAGCACCCTGGCCGCCATTGACAGCCAGGAAGGCTTTGGTCATGGCGATGGCGATCTTGCCGGGCTCAAAGCCCACGACCGCGCCATTGCGCCGGATGATATGGAAGTTGTCCCACTGGCCCGCGGCCTCCTGGGGGCTGGGCGCCGCGACGGGAGGGGGGGCGGAATGGGACCTGGTTTCGGTCTGGCTGGTTTGCATGAAGGCTCCTGGAATCGGGGCAGCGGCGCATGCGCCGGGCGTTTTCGTGGTTGGCGGAGGCAAACTGCGGTTTGCTGCGAAAAGGCGGCCTGACTGCGTATGGGTGCAGCCAAACCACTATATATTGTGGTTTGTACGTGTTTGAGCACTAATTGTAGTGATAGTCTCGAGTGGTGGCAAGCGCGTTTGGGGCTTGATTTTTGTGGCTGCTTGTGCCTTTTTTAGGCCATATGAACACGCCCGCGCCGCCATGCCCTGTGGCGGCGCGGGTAATGCCAGGAAAACTTGCCAGACAGGCTGGCAAGCAATGCTCAAGAATGCGCGCGTAAAACTTTGTTAACGGATGGCCGGGGAGTATGGGCAGGCCGGGCCGCAGCCCTGAGGCGTGCCTGGCACGCCAGCGCCGCTGCTTCCTTGACGGGGCCGAAGCCGCGCACGGACAGCGGCAGTTCGGCCAGCTCGACCGCGGCTTCGAAGGATTTTTCGTCCAGTCCGGGCAGTATGGCGGCCAGCGCATTGCAGTAGTCGGTGATCAAGGCTCTTTCCAGCCGTCTTTCCCTGGAATGAGCAAATGGATCCAGCCAACTGCCTCGCACGCGCCGACAGCGGGCGAGCAACCGAAACAAATACATCATGCCGGGTCCGAAAGTCATTTTGCGGGGGCGCCCCGTGGCGGGATCACGACGAGCCAGCAAGGGCGGCGCCAGATGGAAACGCAGCGTCACGTCGCCTTCGAATGTTTCTTCCAGCTTGCGCCTGAAACGGCCATCGGTGTATAGGCGAGCCACTTCGTACTCATCCTTGTAGGCCATGAGCTTGTACAGGGCGCGGGCAGCGGCCAGCGCCAAGCGCGGCCTGGCCTGGGGGTGCAGTGCATGCTCGGCGGCCAATACCGTGTTCACGGTATCAATATAGCGCTGCGCATAGGCCGCATCCTGGTAGGCGACGAGGTCCTTTTCGCAGCGTTCCATGACCGCCGTCAGCGGTTCGGGCATATGAATGACTGTGGCTTTCGGCTCAACCGCGCCCAGCGTATCCGGACGCGCCGCCGCCAGCCGGCCCAGTCCAAAAGCCTGCTTGTTGGCCTCCACTGCCACGCCGTTCAACGCCAGTGCGCGCATGATGGCGGCTTCGCTCAGCGGGATGCCGCCGCGCTGCCATGCGTGGCCAAGCATCATCATATTGGCCAGTATGCCGTCCCCCATCAGGGATGTGGCCAACCCATGCGCATCGAGCATGGCATGATCATCTGCGCCGGTGGTTGCACGTAGCTGATCGATCAGGCCCTGGGGGTCGAGGTTGGCCTGTGGATCACGCGTGAACTCGGCTGTGGGCGCCAGATAAGTGTTGAGCACAACCAGCGTGCCATGGCGTCGCAGCGCCTGCAGGGCATCGGGTCTGCTTGCTGCAACCACATCGCACAGAATGGCTGCGTCGGCCTGTTGCGGGCCAATGCGAACGGCGCCAGGCTGGCGGGCATCGCGCGAAAGCCGGATATGGCTGATCACCGCGCCGCCCTTCTGGGCCAGGCCGGTAATGTCCAGCACCGATGCGGACCGCCCTTCGAGATGGGCTGCCATGGACAGGATGGCTCCCACCGTAATGACGCCGGTGCCGCCTATGCCTGCAACCAGAATGTTGCAACATGCTGCCTCGCTTTGCGTCGCGGGCGAGGGCAGCGCGGCGGCGAGCGCTGCCAGATGCTGTGGATCCTGTTTGCCGCGGGCCTTGCGTGGCCTGCCGCCCTCCACGGAAACAAAGCTCGGACAGAAGCCGTCGACGCAGCTGTAGTCCTTGTTGCAGCTGGATTGGTCTATGGCGCGCTTGCGCCCGAACGGCGTATCCACCGGAACCAATGACAGGCAGTTCGATTGGGTGCCGCAATCTCCGCAACCTTCACAGACTGCTTCGTTGATGAACAGGCGCCGGGTCGGTTCGGGCATGATTTTTTTCTTGCGGCGGCGCCGCTTTTCCGCCGCGCAGGCCTGATCATGAATGAGTACCGTGACGCCCGGTATTTCGCGCAGTGTGCGTTGAAGGCGATCCAGTTCGCTGCGCGGATATGCCTTGACGCCCGAGGGCAGATCGCCTGGGCCGTACTTTTGAGGGTCGTCGCTGGTGACAACGATATGACCCACCCCTTCGCCCAGCAACTGCTGGCATATTCCCGGCACGGAAATGCGTCCGTCCACGGGCTGGCCGCCGGTCATGGCCACGGCGTCATTGAACAAAATCTTATAGGTGATGTTCGCCTTGGCTGCGACCGCCTGGCGTATGGCCAGATAGCCTGAATGAAAATAAGTCCCTTCGCCCATGTTCTGGAATACGTGCGGTGTCTTGATATAGCGTGACAGGCCGATCCAGTCCGCGCCTTCGCCGCCCATCTGTGTCAGTCCGCTGGTGCTGCGGTCCATCCATGTTGCCATGTAGTGGCAACCCACACCGGCCAGCGCCTGGCTGCCTTCCGGCACCTTGGTCGAGGTGTTGTGCGGGCAGCCGGAACAGAAATAGGGGCGTCGGCTCAGCGCGGTCGGCGTTGGCTTGCGGGCAATGTCGACCGGAGCGAACGCGGGTCGTGGCGTTTCCCGGGCCGGCTTGGCCGCCGGTGTGTCGGCGCCGCGCGCTTCGGTGCGCCGCCGAGTTTCATCAAACAGGGCCGGCGCACTGTGTTGCGGCAGCGCGTCCGTATCATGCAGCCAGTCCAGCACGGCCGCCAGGACGCTGTCTGGCGTGAGCTGGCCGCTGCGCGCGAGGAGGGTCTGTTCGCGCAAGCCCCGCTCACCGCACACCGTGGGGCGTCTGGCCTGATTGAACAGGAGGTCTTTCACTTGGCTCTCGACAATGGTCGATTTTTCTTCGACCACGAGAATATGGTCCAAGCCGCGGGCAAAATCCAGAAGCCCGGATGGCTCGACGGGCCATATCAGGCCCAGCTTGTAGTGCCGTATTTCCGGCAGCGGAACGCCGGCCAGGTCCGCCTCGCGGTTCAGTTGCGCGAGCGCGTCCTCAGCGTCCAGAAAACCCTTGCCACTGGAGACAATGCCCACGCGCGCGCCGGGGGCCGGACAGGACAGTATGTCCAGGCGGTGGCGGCGCGCGAATGCACGCACGGCTTGCACTCTTTGCAATATTCTTTGCTCAATGGCGGGCGTCAGGAATTCCCGCGCACTATAGGGTAGTGCTGCTTTATGGGGATCGTCGTCGGGTGTGGCAAAGTCGGGGATCGGCTGCAATGCAAACGAGCGCCCGCTTTCCACGGTTTCCGTAACAGCCTTGAGTGCGACCCATGCACCGCTGTAGCGCGACAGCGCCCAACCCCAGCGGCCAAACAGTTCGTACTCGGCAACCGAAGCGGGGTTGATGACTGGAATGTGCCAGGCGGCAAGCGAGGCTTCGCTGGCGTGAGGAATGGATGACGATGCTGCCGTGGGGTCGTCGCCCACCACCATCAGCACACCGCCATGGGGCGAGGCGCCGGCGGCATTGCCATGGTGCAGGGCATCTCCCGCCCGGTCGAGGCCGGGGCCCTTGCCATACCAGAGTGCAAACACGCCATCGACGATGCGATCGTCCCGCATTCCCGCCTGCTGCGTGCCCATGACCATCGTGGCGCCCATATCTTCGTTGATGGCGGGCAGAAAGCTGATCTCGCTTTCCTGGAGTTGATCCTGCGCGCGCCACATGGCCATGTCAACGCCGCCCAACGGCGAGCCGCGATAGCCTGTGACGAAACCGGCCGTGTTCAGGCCCGCAGCCTTGTCGGCGGCGCGCTGTGACAGCATCATGCGGACAAGCGCCTGCGTGCCGGTCAGGAATATGCGTCCTTCGCGGGCGGTCAGGCTGTTTTCCAGCCTGTAGCCCATATCCAGAATGCGAAGTTGATCTGCAATGACGGCTGCCATGTATTGCCTCCAATCTTTTCTCCATGGTAGGCGCGTTGCACATGGTTTTTATTGCGTATTCATCGCGTAAAATCCCTTACAAACGAAATATTCATTTCGTTTAGGGAGGAAAATGGATCAAACTGATATAAAAATCTTGAAACATCTGCAAGAAGATGGTCGCGCCTCGGCGCAGCAGATATCCGATGAGGTGGGCCTCTCGGCGGCGCCCGTATGGCGGCGCGTCAAGGCCATGGAAGCCGCAGGCGTCATCCTTGGCTATTACGCGCAGGTAGACCGGAGCAAGGCGGGGCTGCAGGGATGCATGTTCACGCAGATCAGCCTCGAGCGGCACTCAAGCGAAATGGTCGAGAACTTTGAGCGCTCTGTGCGCGATGCGCCCGAGATTCTGGAGTGCTACGCGGTTACGGGCGACGCTGATTATCTGCTCAAGGTTCTGGTACCCAGCCCGGAAGCATACGACCGCTTCCTGCACCGATTCCTGTTCAATCTGCCTGGCGTGCGGCAGACTCGCACAATTGTCGCCTTGCGCGAGATCAAGCATGATGTGAAGCTGCCGTTGTAGATGGTACGATTCAACCCGTAGGCGTCGCCGTGGGACGCCTGCGTTTTTGCAAGGAAGGCATCTATGCAAGACACTACCATGCGCTGGCGCGTCGTTGGGGCCAGCCTGATCACGGCGGTCCTTGCGGCTGGCTGCACTGCGCCGCGCAAACCGGCACCCGCCCAACCGCCGGCGCCGCCGGCCTGCAAGGCGCCTGCCGCCCATGACAACGTTACGGGCAACTGGCTAAGCATCCACAGACAGAAAGGCGTACGCGGAGAACTGCGTACGCTGTACACACTGAACCCCGACGGCACGCTGGCCTATACCGAACAGCTCAAGCGTTCGGGAAAACCATCGCAGGGCTTATCGGAAACCGGCTGCTGGTCTCGTGCCGGCAGCACACTTGAGCTACGCACGCTCGAATCGAACGGCGCGCCCGTCAACCAGAAAGATCCGATCTACACCAATCGCTATACTGTGATGTCCGCAAGCGGAGACAGGCTGGTTTTGCGCTCGGAAGACGGTACGGAAATCAACGCGCGCCGCATGTCGCCGGGCTATCGGCTGCCGTTCTGATCAGTATGCGCGCACCGCCCGTCAGCCGGGCCCTCTCGCAGGCCTGGAGCGGGCTGTAAAAAGCAAAGGGCAGGGCTCAGGCCGCGGCGAGACGTTCAAGTACGCGTTCGCGGCCTAGAATCGCAAGGACTGCGCCAATGGAAGGCGTCTGCTTGCGTCCGGTGACCACCAGGCGCAGCGGTATGCCCAGCTTCGGCATCTTGACGCCATGCTCCTGCAGCAGCGTCTTGATCAGGGCATCGAGAGACTCGGTATCCCATTCCGCCAGTGCCGCGGCCTTCGCGGCAAAGTCCGCCAGCAGGCCGCGCGCGGCGTCGTCCACATGGGTGGCAAGCAGATCCGGGTCGGCGCAGGTGTAAGGCCCGCAGAACAGCATTGCGCCTTCGGCGAGATCGTTCAGGGTTTCGGCGCGATCCTTGAGCAGCCCCATGACGGCAGCAAGGTCCACCGCCTGCGGGTCGCCTCCCAATGATTGGATGCGGGCCGCTACGCGCTGGGCCAGGTCGGTATTGTCTGCCTGTTTGATGTAGTGGGCATTGACCCAATTCAGCTTCTTTGGGTCCCACTGTGCGGCTGATTTGGTCAGGCTGTGGGTATCGAACCACTGCACCAGTTGCTCGCGCGTGAAGAGCTCGTCGTTGCCGTGGCTCCACCCGAGGCGGGCAAGGTAGTTGACCATGGCTTCGGGGAGGTAGCCGGCCGTGTCGTACTCCATGATGCTGACGGCGCCATGGCGTTTGGACAGCTTTTCCCCGTCGGGACCCAGTATCATGGGCAGATGCCCATATTCGGGAATGGTGGCGCCCAGCGCACGCAGGATGTTGATCTGGCGCGGTGTGTTGTTCACGTGGTCGTCGCCGCGAATGACGTGAGTGATGCCCATGTCCCAGTCGTCCACCACCACGCAGAAGTTGTAGGTAGGCGTGCCGTCGGGACGGGCAATGACGAGATCGTCCAGTTCGGCGTTGTCAATGGTGATGGGGCCTTTGATGATGTCGTGCCAGCCGGTGGCGCCTTCTTGCGGATTGCGGAAGCGCACCACGGGCTTGCGGCCCTCGGGCACCGGCGGCAGCGTCTTGCCCGGCTCCGGGCGCCAGGTGCCGTCGTAGCGGGGCTTGCGGCCCTCGGCGCGCGCTTTGGCTCGCATGACTTCGACATCTTCGGGCGAACTATAGCAATGATAGGCCGTGCCGGCCTCCAGCATCTGCGCGATGACCTCGCGATAGCGATCCATGCGCTGCATCTGGTAAAACGGGCCTTCGTCCGGCTGCATGCCCAGCCACGCCATCCCGTCCAGAATGGCCTGCACTGCTTCGGGCGTCGACCGTGCCAGGTCGGTGTCTTCGATGCGCAGCACAAACACGCCGTTGTGGTGCCGGGCAAATGCCCAGCAGAACAGGGCGGTGCGGGCGCCTCCGAGATGAAGATAGCCGGTGGGCGATGGGGCGAAACGGGTGCGTACGGCGGAAGATGCGGGCGTGCTCATGTGAAATTTCAGGCTTGGGGAGACAGGCGGTGCGTGGACAACAGACCGCTATTGATGAATGCAATAGTGCTATTTTAGATTACGGATAGAATCCCGCAGGAATTCCTGGACATACGCCTATGCTTCGACACCGCTTGGCCGCCCTTTTCGAGCCTCGAACCGTCATGGTCGTGGCGGATAGGACGTTGCCGCTGGACGACGATCCTCCACGGTGGCTGGCCGGCAGCCATGCACATGCCAATGTGGCGCCTGGCCAGCCGATAGCGCTTCCGCCCATGCCTGGGCTGCCCGAGGACGAGCGGCTCGACCAGGCCTTGCTGTGCGTGCCGCCTGAGCGGTTGCCCGAGGCTCTGGCCGTGCTCAAGCCCTTGCGCCCACGCTGTGTGGTACTGCTGCCGCACGTTCAGGCGCCGGCGGATCCGCTGGAGGACATGATCTACTGCCGCGCGTGGGGCAGGCTGAACGACTGCCTGGTGCTGGGCCCGCACAGCCTGGGTGTGCAGAGGCCTCATCTGGGCTTGAACCTGAGTCAGCTGCCGCGCATGGCGCTGGGTGGCAGGGTAGCGCTGGTGGCCCAGTCGCGCTCCATCGCCTCGGCGGTGCTCGACTGGGCGCAGGATATCAACATGGGCTTCTCCGCAGTGGTGTCGCTGGGCGACGAGGCCGGCCTGGATCTGGCCCAGGTCCTGGACTACCTGGCGCTGGACGCACGCACGAACAGTATTGCTTTATATCTCGAAGAGGCGAGCTCCTCGCGCGATTTCGGCAGCGCGTTGCGGGCCGCCGCCAGCATCAAACCCGTGGTCGTGCTCAAGGCGGGTCATGCCGCCGACGCGCACACGACAGAGGATGCCGCCTTCAATGCGCTGCTCAGGCGAGCGGGTGCCGTACGCATCCGCTACTTTGTCCAGCTTTTTTCGGCGATCAAGGTTCTGGGATATGCGCAGCGCCCTCGTGGCAGGCGCATCGCGCTCTTCTCGAATGGCGGCGGAGCCCCTCAATTGGCGCTTGATGTCATGGGAGATGGCGGCTCGGTGGTGCCCGCGGCGCTATCGTCGGCCACCCTCAAGGCGCTGGGCCAAATACTCACGCAGACGGGGCGCGTAGGCAATCCTGTGCTGACCTATACGAACCTCACACCGGTCCGGGTGCGTCAGGTCATTGATGTGCTTGTGGCCGACGCGGGCGTGGACGGCGTATTGGTATTGTTGTCGCCCGACCCGCTTTCCGATCTGGAGGCCGTCGCAAGAGAGCTGGCCGATATAGCGCCCGCCGCGCGCAAGCCCATCGTTACGTGCTTCATGGGGGACGCTACCATGCGGCCCCTGCGTCACATGCTCGACGCCGTTGGCACGCCTGCCTTCCGCACACCGGAGTCCGCCGCCAATGCGTTTGGCATCCTGGGTGCCTATCACTATAACCAGACGCTCGCGCAGCAGACACTTCCGCCGGAGCCGTTAGGCAAGCCTCCGCGCCTGGAAGAGGCGCGCGCCCTCGTGCGCGAAGTGCGCGAGGCGGGCCGGCTGGCGCTGTCCCGGGAGGAGTGTGTACGCCTGCTCTCCTGTTTTCATGTCCCGCTGATTCACATCTCGGCAGCGGACGCGCGAGGCCGTGATATTGATGATGAAGATCTGCCCATGGCCATCCGGGTGCGTCGCGACGACAAGTTCGGCCCGTATATTACATTCGGATCGGGCGGGCAGGATGCGCTGCTGTCCGAGTCTAACCGCACTCTCGAGCTGCCGCCGCTGAACCGCTATCTGGCGCGCCAGCTCGTGCAGCGCAGCACGCTCTGGCGCAAGGCTTTGTCGCGCCGCCTGCAGCCCGCCGTGTATGAAATATTGTTGGAATCGCTGGAGCATATTTCGGGACTGGTATCCGATGTGCCCGACCTGCTTTCACTAACCATAGACCCATTGATTTCCGACGATACGCATCTGCTCGCCCTGGGGGTGCGGGGAGCGCTGTCTCGTTCGCCCATGCTTGTGCTGCCCGAGCATTCGGGCTACCGGCACATGGCCATTCACCCTTATCCGCGGCGTCTTGTGCAGGCCAAGGCATTCAAGAACGGACAGCCCTGGCTGCTCAGGCCCATCCGGCCAGAGGACGCGGAGATTCTGCAGACTTTCATACGCGGCCTTTCGGACGAGTCCCGATACATGCGCTTCGTATCCATGCTGCGCGAGCTCACGCCGCGCATGCTGGAACGATATACGCGCATCGATTACGACCGTGAGCTTGCGCTGGTTGCCACGGTGCTCGTACCCAATCCCGAGCACCGTGGGCATCCCCGCGAGGAGATCATCGGTTTTGCGCACTACCTGCGTAACGCCGATGGCCGCGGCGCCGAGTATGCGCTCGTCATCGGCGACGCCTGGCAGCGCCATGGCCTGGGCGCACAACTGATGCGAGCCCTGATCGAGGCAGCCCGGGAACAGGGTCTGGCCTATATAGATGGTGTCGTACTGGCCACCAACCGCCCCATGTTGAGCTTGATGGCGCATCTGGGCTTCCGCAACGACGTTGATAGCGAGGATCCCACTATGCGCCGCGTATGGCTGGATCTGGGCGATACCCGGCAGCACTGAGCAGGCGCTCGGCCCGCTTGGGCGGCCGGATTCGCTGCGGTCCGCGGGCTTGCGGCTTGCGTTTTTTATACCCAGGGTGGCGGCGCGCCAACTGTCTGGCGCGATGCTGGATCTCAGGCGAGAACGCGGCGCAGGAACGCGGAAATATCCATCACCTCTTCCAGGCACACCGAGTGGGGCATGGGGTAGGTGTGCCATGCCACCTTGTATCCCATGGCGGTCAGTGCGGCTCTCGATGCCTCGGCGCGGTTCAGCGCCACAACTGGATCCATGACGCCGTGCGCCAGGAAAATAGCTGTGTCCTGATTTGCCTGGCTGCGTTCCGCAGGGGTGAGGTCGGCCAGCGGCAGATAGCCCGACAGCCCGATGAGCCCCGCCAGGGTCGATTCCAGTCTCAGGCCGGTTTGCAGGGCAATGGCGCAGCCTTGGGAAAAGCCCGCGAGTACCATGTGCTCGTAAGCAATGCCGCGGTCGTTTTCCCGTTTAAGCAAGGCTTGCACTTGTTGCTGCGAGGCGCGCAGGCCGGCTTCGTCCTCGCGCCGCACCAGATCGAACGCCAGAATGTCGTACCAGGCACGCATGACCATGCCTTGGTTGATTGTGACCGGACGCATGGGCGCGTGGGGAAAGATGAACCGGATGTCCGGCAGTCCGTCCAGCTTCAGTTCGGGAACCAGCGGCGCGAAATCATTGCCATCGGCGCCCAGGCCGTGCAGCCATATCACGGCGCGCTGTGGGTTGGGGCCTGTTTCGATCTCTATGCACTCAAGCGGCGGCGTGGCGCTCATGAACTGTTTCCTTCCAATGACTTGAGCGCCTGGAAAAGCGCCCGGTAATGTTTGCGTTTCGGCTCGCGGCCAGGCGGCAGGCCTGCATTTGCCGCGGCTTCCTTGCGCGCTTCCCGTATGATGGTGCGCAGCGCCTGCACATCCGTGCCCGGGTGTGCGCGCAGGAACGGCGTGAGCGCCTCGTCGTCCTTCAGCAACTGGTCGCGTAGCGCTTCCAGGCGATGCATGGAAGCGGTCTGCTGGCGGGATCCGTATTTCCATGTGTCCAGCTGTGCTCGGATGGCTGGCGCATCCACGTCGCGCATCAGCTTGCCCACATAATGGATCTGGCGCCTGCGGCCTTCGCGGCTTGTCGTGCGTTGTGCCAGCAGGATGGCTTCATACAGTCGATCCGGAAGCGGCAGTTGGCGAAGTTGCGTGGCCGCCAGGTCGACGAGTTCCTTGCCCAGCTGCTGCAGTGCGTGCATTTCGCGTTTAACCTGGGACTTGCTTGGGCGCTCGTTGGCGCTCTCCGCGCTGGCCGGTGCGGTGCCTGGCTGGCCGTCCGGATCAGCACCAGGGTGCACATCGATGGTATCTGACGTCATGAAAGCAAAAATTATGTCGGCGAATTAGCTATGATAACCGTCTGTCCGGTCGTGCGCGCCGTGGCGGCCAGTTCCGGGCCCGCCGCACGCGCCATCGTCCTACCCTTTTTTGCCTTCGATTCCTCTCGAGGCCGTCCAGATCATCTCAATGAACGATTCAACCTCTTCTTCCTTGCCTATCACTCAGAACCAGGCGCTCTTTCGGGAACTTGTCTCCGACGCGCTGGCTCACGCCAGATCGCTCGGCGCCTCCGACGCGGCGGCGGAAGTATCGGAAAGCCGGGGCCTGTCGGTGTCGGTGCGAAACGGCGACACCGAAACCGTGGAGCAAACCCAGGACCGCTCTCTGGATCTCACCGTCTTTGCCGGCAAGCGCCGCGGCTCCGCCTCGACATCCGATTTTTCCCCCAAGGCCCTGCGCGAAACGGTCGAAGCCGCCTGGCATATCGCCCGTTACACGGCGGAAGATCCAGCCGCCGGCCTGCCCGATGCTGAGGATCTTGCCGGCATCCAGGATAGCCAGACCGATCTGGCGCTGCATCACCCATGGAAGATCGACGCGGAAAAAGCGGCTGCCCTGGCTATTCGCGCCGAGCGGGCGGCGCACGATCTGAGCCCGCTCATTACCAATACCGACGGCGCCTCGGTGGATACCTACGAAGGCCATTTTGTGCTGGGCAATACCCGGGGCTTCATGGGAGGGTATCCCTATTCACGGCACGGCTTGTCCGTGGCGCCTATTGCCGGAAAGGGCAATGGCATGCAGCGCGACTACTGGTACAGCGCTGCGCGGGATGCCGCCCGGCTTGCTGATCCGCAGGCCCTGGGCCGCTATGCGGCCGAGCGCACACTGGCGCGCCTGTCTGCGAGACGCATCAAAACCGGGCGCTTTCCGGTCCTCTTCGAGGCGCCGCTTGCCGTTGGGCTGCTGGGCGCCCTGGTCCAGGCCTGCAGCGGCGGCGCCCTCTATCGCAAGGCCAGCTTTCTGGTCGATGCCCTGGGCAAGCCGGTCATGGCGGATCATATCGATATCTTCGAAGATCCTCATGTGCCCGGCGGTATGGGCAGCTCATGCTTCGATAGCGAAGGCGTGCGCACGGCGGCGCGCGACGTCGTGTCCGCGGGTGTGCTGCAGGGCTATTTTCTGTCCAGCTACACCGCGCGCAAGCTCGGCATGCGCACCACGGGCAATGCGGGGGGCTCGCACAATCTACGCCTCGCATCGCGTCTTGCACACCCCGATGACGACTTCCGCGCCATGTTGCGCAAGCTCGACACGGGCCTCCTGGTGACCGAACTCATCGGACAGGGCGTCAACTATGTCACGGGAGATTATTCCAGGGGCGCATTCGGCTATTGGGTCGAGAAAGGCGAAATTCGCCACGCTGTGCAGGAAATCACCATTGCGGGAAACCTGGCCGATATGTTCCGTCAGATCGTTGCGGTGGGCGCTGACGAGATCACGCGCGGCGCCAAGACCACAGGCTCCATCCTGATCGGCCAAATGGCCATAGCGGGGCTGTAAAGCACGTCCCATGCCCTGTTCAGGCTTACAGGAACTGATACAGGGTGTAATATTCGCGGTGGCAGTGTGACCCACTGTATAAAACACTCAAATCCAAAGGAGAGCATTTCATGCAGCGCCGTTCATTCCTCAAAAAGGCCAGTCTGGGCGCCGTCGCGGGCACGACATTGGCCACGCCTGTGTTTGCACAGAGCAACCCTAAGATCAACTGGAAGATGACCACGACGTATTCGCCGTCGTTGCCGCCGCTCTACAATACGGCGGATACCTTCTGCAAGATGGTGAATGAAGCGAGCGGCGGCAACTTCTCCATACGCCTGTATCCCGCCGGCGAGATCGTGCCGGGCTATGGCGTCATGGATGCGGTCAGCAACCGCACTGTTGAAGCAGGCCAGACCGCCTCCTATTATTATTACGGCAAGGATCCTTCCTTCTGCTTCGATACCGCCGTGCCATTCGGCCTGAATACCCGCCAGATGAAC
Organism: Allopusillimonas soli; assembly: GCF_004153445.1. GTDB lineage: Bacteria > Pseudomonadota > Gammaproteobacteria > Burkholderiales > Burkholderiaceae_B > Allopusillimonas > Allopusillimonas soli. The sequence goes on along the minus strand of NZ_SDQC01000001.1, from coordinate 983,527 downwards.
GCCTGGATGTACGAGGGTGATGGCCTGAAGCTCATGCGTGAGCTGTTCGCGCCCCGCCATATCATCAACTTCCCGCTGGGCAATACAGGTACCCAAATGGGGGGCTGGTATCGCAAGGAAATCAAATCCATTGACGACCTCAAGGGCCTCAAGATGCGTACGGCGGGTTTTGCGGGCGAGGTACTGTCGCGCATGGGCGTCGTGCCACAGCAAATCCCTCCGGGCGATATTTATCCCTCGCTGGAGAAAGGCACGCTGGATGCGGTCGAGTTCGTGGGCCCCGTCGACGATGAAAAACTCGGCTTCCAGAAAGTGGCCAAGTACTACTATTATCCGGGCTGGTGGGAAGGTTCCGCACAGGTCTCCCTGTACGTGAACGATGCCGCCTATAACGAACTGCCCAGCGCCTATCAGTCGCTTATTGACACGGCATCCCGCGCTGCTGGTTCGCGCATGGTATCCGACTACGATGCACACAACCCGGCCGCGCTGCGTCGGCTCATTGCCGGCGGCGCCGTGCTCAAGGCTTTCCCTCGCGACGTCATGGATGCGTCCTTCAAGACCGCCAACGAGGTCTATAAAGACTTCTGCGACAAGGATCCCAACTTCAAGAAGATTCACGACAACTATATGTCGTTCCGAGACAGCGTTGTGCCCTGGTTCCGTGTGGCCGAAGGCTCTTACGACAACTACCTGGGCATAGCCTTGGCGAACCGCAAGAAATAAGACGCAGCGCGCCGCGCCCCGGCGTGGCGAAATCCTGCCAATGTGCCCTGAAGGGCCGCCATGCAGCGCGTGGCGGCCCTTTTTCCATTCAAGCTCTCCCGCCGATATGATCGCGATGATATTTTTCAATCGATGACATCGATTGTTTTGATTGTTATTAATCATTTTTATATGTGATTTAGGCTGCGTAGAATGCGTGGCAATACAACACCAAGACAGGAGAGAGACAATGAAACTATCCTTGGCTGCAGCCTTCCTGGCTGCGAGCGTCATTGCGGGACCCGCATCCGGCGCGTTCCCTGACAAGCCCATTCGCATGGTCGTCCCCTTCGGGCCAGGCACGTCCACAGACACCACAGCACGGCTTATTGCCGACAGCCTGGCCAAGAAGCTGGGCCAGCCAGTCGTGGTCGAGAACAAACCGGGAGCCGGTGGTGCCATTGGGATCGATATGGTCGCCAAGGCTGAACCCGACGGCTATACCCTGGGTTTCGGCACAGTCGGCACATTCGCGATCAACAAGGGACTCTACAGTTCCTTGCCCTACGATCCGGTCACCGATTTCACCTATCTCGCCATGCCCGGCTACACACCCACCCTGCTGGTGGTTGGGAAGGCATCCCCCTACACCTCCCTGGCAGCGCTTATCGATGATGCGAAACAGCGGCCCGACAAGATTGCCTTCGCCTCGGCCGGCAATGGCACATCGGGGCATCTGGCCGGAGAGTTGCTCAAGGAAATGGCCGGCGTGTCCATGCTGCATGTTCCCTACAAGCAGGGCGCCCAAGCGCTGACGGATACGATGAGCGGTCAGGTGTCGTTCATGTTCTATCACCCGGTGGTCGTGATGCCGCACGTCAAGGCCGGCGAACTGCGAGCCTTAGCAGCAAGCTCCAGCAAGCGATCATCGCTGGCGCCGGACGTGCCCACCATCTCCGAGTCGGGATACAAGGATTTTGATCTCACTGCCTGGTACATGCTGGCCGCACCAGCCAATCTTCCGGACGACGTGCGCCGCAGATTGCTGGAGGCATCGAACAAGGCGGTGCATGATCCCGCCGTGACATCGGCCCTGAAGAAGCAAGGCCTGGAAGGGGGGCCGCTTCCAGAAGACCAATTGTCCGCTTTCGTCAACGACGAGATCAAGAAATGGGCTGGCGTCATCAACGCCGCGGACGCCCGCATCGACTGACACGAACCGCGAAGGGTGGGCGCCCGCCTACGGGTTCCATCCACGCGGGAACATCGCGCATGCAACAGGTATCACATAGGTGCACAACATGAGAATAGGAAAGCAGGATCAGCCGTTTACCGCCATCTCCACTTCGGACGCGGCGTCGATAACGGTCCGGGGCAAGGATCTTTGTGCCGACCTCATCGGCAAGATGAGCTTTACCGACTACTTCTATTTCATGCTCACCGGCGCGCCGCCCTCTGAATTGCAGCGCTATTTTCTGGATGCGCTATTGCTGTCCATTGCCGAACATGGCCTGGTGCCCAGCGTACAGGCTGCACGCATGACATACGTGGCTGCACCCGAAGCGCTGCAGGGCGCAGTGGCGGCTGGATTGCTGGGCTGCGGTTCCGTGGTGCTCGGCAGCGCCGAGGCTTGCGGACGGCTTCTGCATGCGTTGGTGGGCACGGCGCAGGAGACCGGACAGCCATTCGAGCGTGTCGCAGCCGAAGCGCTGGCCGGCATGAAGGCGGAGGGCAGGTCGATCCCGGGCTTCGGCCATCCTCAACATTCCGCGGGCGACCCGCGCGCAGCCACCTTGCTGGAGCTGGCTGGCGCGCGGCAGGCCTATGGCGATCATTGCCGCATGCTGCATACCCTGGAGCAGTGCATGGCAGATGCCGTCGGGCGTGCGCTGCCTATCAATGTGTCGGGCGCCATTCCAGCCGTCGCCCTGGATGTCGGCTTTCCTCTAGCCGCGCTCAAGGGTATTCCCATATTGGCGCGCACGGCCAGCCTTATTGCGCATCTGAACGAAGAAGCCTCCCGCCCCATAGGCTTCGTCATGTCCCATCTGGCGGCGCAGGGCATTCGTTACGACGGGCAATGACATCAGAAGTGGTGGAGCAGGGATGATAAAAGTACTGGATGGAATCAAGGTCATTGATCAGGGCACCTTCATAACAGGGCCCGCAACGGGTATGTTGCTGGCGGACTTGGGCGCAGAGGTGATCAAGGTCGAACAGCCGGGCAAGGGAGACCCGTTCCGCGCATTCAAGAATGGCCTGTACAGCCCGCATTTCCAGACCTACAACCGGAATAAACAGAGCATCGCGCTCGATACGCGGGATCCCGCCGACTTGGCAACCTTCGACGCGCTTATCGAGGCGGCGGATGTTTATATCCAGAATTTCCGGCCGGGCGCCGCGGACAGGCTCAATGCGGGCGCCGACCGGCTGCGTCAGATCAATCCGCGCCTGATTTACTGCGCCATCAGCGGTTTCGGTTCCACCGGTCCGGCCGCGCATCGGCCGGCATACGATTCCGTGGCCCAGGCGGCCAGCGGGCTGCTGCAGCTTCTGGTCAATCCCGGCAACCCCAGGGTGACCGGCCCGGCCCTGGCCGATGCCATTACAGGTATGTATGCGGCGCAGGGAATAATGGGCGCACTGCTCGAACGCTCACGAAGCGGTCATGGCCACAAGGTCGAGGTATCCATGCTGGAAGCCATGTGTCATTTCAACCTCGATGCCTTCACGCACTTTTACTCTATGGGCGAAGTCATGGGCCCGTACAGCAGGCCGCGCGTGTCGCAGTCCTATGTCTTTGAATGCGCCGACGAGAAATGGATCGCATTGCATATGTCCTCCCCCCTTAAATTCTGGGATGGCCTGGCACGCGCCATAGCGCAGCCTGCGCTGCTGGAGGACCCCCGGTTTGCCGACCGGAGCGGCCGTATTGAGCACCAGGAAGACTTGATCGAGATTCTTGGCGGGATCTTCAGGAAGCACGACCGCACCTATTGGTGCCGGGCGCTGGAGGAGCAGGATGTGCCTTATTCGCCCATGTACGATGCGAGCGAGGCGCTGCGGGATCCCCAGGCACTGCATCTGGGCCTGACAGTGACGGGTGAGCACGCAACCATGGGCACCTTCAGAACGGTGCGCTGCCCGATTTCCTTCGATGGCGAGCGTATGCGCGAGGTGGAGCCGCCTCCACTACTCGATGAGCAGCGTGATCAAATACTGGCCGGTCTGGCCAAAGCGGGCAGTGGCGGCCGGGGAAGCGGCGGACGTGGCTGAGCCGTGTTGATTGCCTGGGCTCGCCAGGGTGCTAAGGCAAGCCATCGCGCCGGTTCAGCGGTTTTCCTTGACCAGTCTGGCGAATTCCAGGGCGATCTTTGGATAATGCCTGTTCTTCTTCCACAGAAGGGCGGCCGTGCGGGTGGGGGCGGGGTCCTGGAGAATGATTTTATGGAGACCCGCTTCGTCGGGGATGGCCCGTTCGGAGAGAATGGCCGCCACGGGGTGGTGGCGGATGAGACTGAGGATGGGTCCGACGGTGTTGGCCTCCGCGACGATCAGCGGTTCGATGCGCGCCTTGCGAAAGTGTCCATCCAGCATCTTGCGCGTGGCGTAGCCTTTTGACAGCAGGATCAGCGGCTGGTTGTGCAGCTCCACCATTCGGACGCGTTTTCGCGACGCCAGCGCATGTAGCTTGCTGACGACAAGTACCAGGGCCTCTGTGAACAGCGGCTCGGACCACAAACCTTCATGGCTGGCTGGTGTGTAGGCGATGCCGATGTCCAGCCGTTCGTCCAGGAGGCCAGCCTCGATGTCGTGGGCGGAGAGCTCCTGGAGGTCCAGCCGGACGAGGGGAAACTCCTTCACAAACGGCACCAAGTACTGGCCCAGCGCTTTCACTGAGAATGTGTGCGTGGATCCTATGCTGAGCGTGCCGGTCAGGGGCTGCGCCAGCGAGCGGATGCCTCTGATCGTATCATCTATGCCCTCGACCGCCCTGTTTGCGCCTTCCAGCAGGTACTGGCCGGCATGGGTCAGGGAAATGGATTTACCCTCGCGCCTGAACAGCGGCGTGCCAATTTCGTCCTCCAACTGCTTGATCTGATGGGACAGGGTCGATTGGGTGATATACAGCTTCTCCGCCGCACGGGTGAAGTTCAGCGTGTCGGCGAGGACACGGAAATAACGCAGATGTCGCAGTTCCATGATGCTGGGGCCGGCCTTCCCGGGGAAATAGTGCGGTCGCAATGGAAAATTTCCACCAATATGTTATTATGATCGACTTTTCCGGATGTTTGTACGGGCAACGAACAATGCCTAGACAGGTTAGTAGCGCCGGGAAACCTTCAAATTTTTATATTTAGGACCCATCATGAAGACCTTTGTGGCCAAGCCGCATGAAGTCAAGCGTGACTGGTACGTGATCGACGCCAAGGGCAAAGTCCTGGGCCGTGTGGCCAGCGAAGTCGCACGCCGCCTGCGTGGCAAGCACAAACCAGAATTCACGCCCCACGTTGATACCGGCGATTACATCGTCATTATCAACGCCTCGGAAATCGTCGTTACGGGCAATAAGCGCGAAGACAAAAAGTACTTCCGCCACTCCACTTACCCGGGCGGTATCACGGAAACCAACTTCCGGAAGATGCAGGAGCGTTTTCCCGGCCGTGCCATCCAGAAAGCCGTCAAGGGCATGCTCCCCAAGGGGCCTCTGGGTTACGCCATGGCCAAGAAGCTGAAGATATACGCCGGCGCGGAGCATCCGCATACGGCTCAGCAACCCAAGCCGCTGGATTTCTAAGGACAGGTCATGATCGGTAACTGGAATTATGGAACTGGCCGCCGCAAGACGTCGGTGGCTCGCGTGTTCCTCAAAAAAGGATCGGGCAACATTGTCATCAATGGCAAGCCCGTTGACGAGTACTTCGCCCGCGAAACCGGCCGCATGGTCGTTCGCCAGCCTCTGGTGCTTACAAATCATCTCGAATCGTTCGACTTCCATGTCAACGTGCACGGCGGCGGCGAGAGCGGCCAGGCTGGTGCGGTTCGTCACGGCATCACCCGCGCGCTCATCGATTACGACGAGTCGCTCAAGTCATCGCTGAAACAAGCTGGCTATGTCACGCGCGATGCCCGCGAGGTCGAGCGCAAGAAGGTCGGCTTCCACAAGGCGCGTCGCCGTAAGCAGTTCAGCAAACGCTGATCCGCCTGTCTGGCCTGTATTGGCCTGTCAAGACAGCAGGGCCCCCGGCATGCCGGGGGCTTGTGCCGTTTGGACGCATGCCAAGGGGAACCGAACAAGGGGCCTCGGGTCTATGTTTTCATGACAAGCAAGCAAATCGATACCGCCACAGGCCGGCGCGGCGCCGGCCTGTGGCTGGCTGTTTTGGCTCTGATCCTGGGCCTGGCACTAGGCGCTGCAGGTGGACGTTACTGGTTCAAGGCGCAGGCACTTAGCCGCTACGATGCCTTGAAACAGCAATTGGAAGGGGATCTGGTCAGCGCACGTGCCCAATTGGCCGAATCCCAAGCCCGTGTCGACGCACTCACCGGCAATCTCATGGTCGAGGAAAGCACGCGCAAGGGCCTGGAAACAACCCTGACTCGCGTTCAGGCCGATCTGGGGCAAGCCAACGAAAAATTGGCTTTCTTTCATCAGCTTTTTCCTCCAGGACCAGCGGGCGCCGTCAGTGTGCGGGCCCTCACAATGGAATGGCAGGGCGCAAACCTGAGCTACAGGGCGTTGTTCATGCGAAATGCCCTGCAGGCACCCACATTTCAGGGGCGCATTCAGTTTGTTGCCAAGGGGTCGCGGGACGGAAAACCCGCCAGTGCGGTGCTATTGCCCGCGCAAGGCGCCCCCCAGAACCAAGCGGTCGATTCCGATGCCAAGGATGAGCCTGCCGAAGACGACACGGACGCGTTCACACTGCATTTCGACGAGTTTCAGCGCAGTGCGGGACTTTTGGCGGTGCCTGACGGCTTCACGCCCGAAAGTGTCACGCTGAACGTGCTGGAGGGGGATACCCTGCGGGTATCGCGTAGCATCAAGCTGGACCCCGCTCCCACACCGTAGTGTTATAGTAGTTTCATATGCATGGCGCAGCACTTTGCGCCGCGACGGAGTACCCCATGACCACGAGCACGCTTATTGAATCCGCCGACCTTCAGGCGCCTCCCTCTCCGCTCATCTTCACCGACGCAGCGGCTGCCAAGGTCAAAGAGTTGCTGGATGAAGAGGGCAATCCCGAGCTCAAGCTGCGCGTTTTTGTGCAAGGAGGCGGCTGTTCCGGCTTCCAATACGGTTTTACTTTCGATGAAACCGTCAACGACGACGATACCACCATCGACAAGGAAGGCGTTCAGTTGCTGGTAGACCCCATGAGCTTCCAGTATCTGGTCGGTGCGGAAATCGACTACAAAGATGATCTGGACGGTGCGCAGTTTGTTATCCGCAACCCCAACGCCACGTCCACTTGTGGCTGCGGTTCTTCATTCACGCCCTGATTCACTTCCGGCGCTCAGCCATGCCAGGATAGCGGCATCCCAGTATTGTGGCATGGGCCGCGCCGGTCACGGCCGGCAGGCCGGCTGGCAGGCCTTCGTCATGCGCCCAGGCCAGCCAGGCGAATGCCAGGGCTTCCACCCATTCCACTGGCACGCCCACCTCTGAAGTAGGGCGGACCGCGCAATTCATCGCCTTGTGAAGCGCTGCCATAAGGCAGGGGTTTTTTGCCCCGCCGCCGCATACCAGCACCTCTTGTGTTGCCGGCGCTTGTGCGAGAATCGCCTGGGCGGCGCTATGCGCGGTGAAATCGACCAATGTGGCCTGGATGTCGGCATCTGACAGGCCTTGGCTGCCGAACGCCTGCAACTGATTGTGCAGCCAGGCGCTATTGAACATATCTCGCCCTGTGGATTTGGGTGGCGGCAAACTAAGCCAGGGCTCGGAGGCAAGCAGATGGGCCAGAAGGGCGGGGCTGGATGTGCCTGTGCGGGCCCAGGCGCCGTCGGCGTCAAATGGCAGCCCTTTTTTTTCGGTGATCCACGCATCGAGCAACACATTGGCTGGCCCGGTATCGAATCCGCGTACGGGATGCTGCGCATCGGCGTCAAGGAGGGTAGCGTTGGCGATGCCGCCCAGATTCAGGACTACGCAGGGTGCCTGTGCGCCGAACAGCGCCTGATGAAACGCGGGTACCAGCGGGGCACCCTGCCCGCCAGCGGCGATGTCGCGCGAACGAAAATCGGCAATGACGTCCACGCCGGTGCGCTCGGCCAAGTGAGCGGGTGCGTTGATCTGGATGGTATACCCTGCAGCCGGATCGTGGCGCACGGTTTGTCCGTGTGCGCCAATGGCGCGAACACGCTGGGCGTCAATGCCGGCCCGCTGCATCAGCGCCGCGCAGGCTTGCGCGTACAATGCCGCCAATTGCAGCCCCGCGCGCGCGGCGCGGTCGAGTTCATTGTCGCCGGGATCATTCAGGGATAGGAACGCCGTCCGCAGGGACGGCGACATGGGCAATGAAACGCTGGATAGCACGTGTGGCTGCATTGGCCTGGAAAAATCGGCCAGCACACCGTCGACCCCGTCGGTGCTGGTTCCCGACATGAGACCGATGTAATACGACATTGTCACGCCTGCTGGGCTGACTGGCCCGCCGTCAGCGGCTGGCCAGCCTGGTGGTTTCGCTGTCGCCACGCGCCACCAGGTCGATATGGTCTCGATAGCGGGCAACCATGGTTTCGAAGGCCTGCATCTGATGTGGATCGAGCGTCCGAGCGACGGGCAGATCGACGGACAATGGGTCGACCTGTTTGCCGTCTATGCGGAATTCATAATGCAGATGTGGCCCGGTGGCCCATCCTGTGGCGCCCACATAGCCAATGATATCGCCCTGGGAAACCTTGTCGCCCTTGCGCAAGCCCTTGGCGAACCGGCTTTGATGGCCGTAAAGCGTGCTGTAGTCGCCCCAATGCTTGAGGACGATGACATTGCCGTAGCCGCGCTGCTTGCCAATAAAGGATACAACCCCGTCTGCCGTGGCGTGAATGGGTGTGCCGGTGGGTGCCGCGTAGTCCACCCCTTTGTGCTGGCGCCAGCTTCCGCGAATGGGGTGCTTGCGCATTCCGAATGTGGAGCTGATGCGTGTGAACTTGATGGCATTGCGCAGAAAGGCGCCTTTGAGGCTGTGGCCGTTGAAGTCGTAGTAACTGCCGTTGCCGCCGTCAGGCGCGAACCAAACCGCTTCGTAGACCTTGTCCTTGTTTTCGAACTCCAAGGCCAGGATGCGGCCTGCGCCAACTTCCTGGCCTTGGTAGGCATAAGATTCGTACACCACACGGAAGCGGTCGCCGCGGCGCAGGTCGCGAAGGAAATCGACCTTGCTTCCAAGAATATCGGTCATCTGCATGGTGACCGAGTCCGGGATGCCGGCAGCATCCGTGGCGCCGAACAGGGAGCTGTTTATCTGACCCTCGGCCACGTGGACCTGGGTGGCGGCGACCTCGCTACGCTCTTCGGCGACATAGCCGCCGTTGTCGGGGCGGATTTCCAGCCAGCGGGCGAGATATTTGCCGTCCTTTTCTCCGTCGCCGTGGTTGTATCGCAGCCATACCATGCGACCGTCGGCGTCGAGCGCAGCCTGCACGGTGCGCCCGGGGTACAGCTTATAGATAGCGCGAGCGTTCTTGTTGCGAACAAGGAAAGACTGCAGCCCCGGCTCGTCGATTTGCAGGCGCTGCAGCAACGCGGCGAGCGTGTCGCCGCGCCGGATCTCGGTTTCGCTGATGTAGGGCTGTTCGGATGTGCCGCTGGCAAGCGGTTGGGGGGCGGGAAGCAGAAGGGTTTGTGTGGCCTGGTAAAGCGCGGGAGGTTCGGGCGGCTTGACGACCGCCAGTGCGGCGGCGGTGGCAAACAGGCCCAGGGCGATCAGTACGAGGCCATTGCGAAAAAAGTGGTGAGGGCGGTGCGCGCGAGTAATCTCGCGATAAGAGGGAGTTCCGGTTTTCCCTTTTTCGAACATAAAAACTAGTACCTGGAAATTGCGCGTTGAAAAAAAGCGGATACGACCGGACCTTGGCAGCTGGCCGGTGCCGCCGAACAATACCTTGTACCCGTGTTTTGTAGCTATGCGCTCTGATAAGATGGCGTCGGATGCCGCAACGAGATGCGTTCGACTGCCTGCAGGTTTTGCGCTTGCACGCTATGCTAGCGTATTCAGTTCAGTTTTTCGAGCACTTTTTTCACATTTTCTTTACAAACTTGTCTATGTCGTCCACCGAAGCCCCTATGAGTCCCCAGGTTGAGAGCGATCTGCAGGTGGCCAGACGCGGTTGCGATGAGCTGCTCGTCGAGGCAGAGTTCGCCCGCAAATTGGCCCGCAGTCGTGAAACGGGCAAACCCCTGCGGATCAAACTGGGGCTGGATCCCACTGCGCCCGACATCCATCTGGGTCATACCGTCGTCCTGAACAAGATGCGCCAGTTGCAGGACCTGGGCCACACTGTCATTTTCCTCATCGGGGACTTCACCTCCATGATCGGTGATCCCAGCGGGCGCAATGCCACCCGGCCCCCGCTCACCGCCGAGCAGATCCATGAAAATGCAAAAACCTATTATGCCCAGGCCAGCCTGGTGCTGGATCCGTCCCGTACCGAGATTCGTTACAACTCCGAATGGTGCGATCCCCTTGGCGCGCGCGGCATGATACAGCTGGCGTCCCGCTATACAGTGGCACGCATGATGGAGCGCGAGGACTTTACACGCCGTTTCAAGGGAGGCATTCCCATTTCGGTGCATGAATTCCTGTATCCGCTTATGCAAGGATACGATTCCGTGGCGCTTAAGGCCGATCTTGAACTCGGTGGCACCGACCAGAAATTCAACCTGTTGGTGGGGCGCGAGCTGCAGAAGGAATATGGGCAAGAGCCGCAGTGCATTCTGACCATGCCCTTGCTCGAGGGCACCGATGGCGTGGACAAAATGTCCAAGTCCAAGGGCAACTATATCGGTATCACGGAGGCGCCTGAGTCCATGTTCGGCAAACTTATGTCGATCTCGGATACGCTTATGTGGAAGTATTACGAACTGCTGTCTTTCCGCTCCATGAATGATATCGTTGCACTACAGGCTCAGGTGAGCGAGGGCATGAATCCGCGGGACGCCAAGGTCATGCTGGCCCAGGAGATTGTCGAACGATTTCACAGCCGCAAGGCTGCCGAGGATGCGCTGGCTGCCTTCGAGGCCCGCTTCCGGGACGGCGCCATCCCGGACGACATGCCAGAGATCCGGCTTCCGGGCGCGCCATTAGGTATTCTCAAGGTGCTGCGCCAGGCCGGGTTGGCATCCTCTGGGTCCGAGGCCCAGCGCAATGTGGAGCAGGGGGGCGTTCGCGTCGACGGTGGCCGCATCGAGGACAAGGCCCTCCAACTGCCCGTGGGTACGTATGTCGTGCAGGTGGGCAAACGCAAATTCGCCCGTATCACGCTCACTGGTTGAACCCCTTACTTCAGGAGTACGTTATGCAACTGACCAGCAAGTCTTTTACGGACAACGCAACGCTGCCCGAGCGCTACGCCTTTGGCAAGATAGACCCGCAGGCTCATGTGGCGCTGGCAGGCAACGTCAATCCGCAGCTGGCCTGGACAGACGTTCCAGCCGGCACGCAGTCCTTCGTCGTCATCTGCCACGATCCGGATGTGCCCAGCAAGCCCGATGACGTCAATCAAGAGGGCCGCGAAATTCCAGGCGATCTGCCGCGCGTCGATTTTTATCATTGGGTGCTTATAGATATTCCGGCTTCCAACACCGAAATCGCGGAAGGCGCGTATTCCGATGGCATAACGCCTCGAGGCAAGGCCGGGCCCCTGGCTCTTGATGGCACGCGTCAGGGCGTCAACGACTATACCAATTGGTTTGCGGCAGACCGCGATATGAATGGCGATTACTTCGGCTACGATGGACCTTGCCCGCCCTGGAACGATTCCCTGCCACACCATTACATATTCACCGTTTATGCCCTCGATATTCCGGAGCTGCCCTTCGAAGGCAAATTCACTGGCGCAGATGCCATCAAGGCCATGCAGGGCCATATCCTGGGGCAGGCGTCGATCACAGGCATCTACAGCCTGAACCCCCGCATTGCCGGAAAGCAGGCATAGTGCGTGGCAAGGCCCGGCACTGGCCGGGCCGCCCTGCATGAGAAGCGCTCAGGCAATGCTTGAGCCTTTTTCATTATGGATGGCGGCGGCGTCTTTTCGGGGCCGCTGATACCGGAAAAGGTCCGCAATTTGGCGCGGTTTCGCCGGCATTCGGGCTAAAATGTCTTGTTTTGTCTACGTCCCGCCTTATTTTTCTTCCAGGAACCCCGCATGTTTGACCGTTCTCGCACCCTTGATCAAGCCGACCCCGACGTCTGGGCCGCCGTCCAGAAAGAAAATGTCCGCCAGGAGCAGCACATCGAACTGATTGCCTCCGAAAACTACACCAGCCCGGCGGTCATGCAAGCCCAGGGCACACAACTCACCAATAAATATGCCGAAGGCTATCCGGGCAAGCGCTATTACGGTGGCTGCGAGTACGTCGATATTGTGGAGCAGTTGGCCATCGACCGCCTGAAGCAGATTTTCGGCGCCGAAGCCGCCAATGTGCAGCCGAACTCGGGCTCGCAAGCCAATCAGGGGGTATACATGGCTGTCCTCAAGCCGGGTGATACCGTGCTTGGCATGAGCCTGGCAGAAGGGGGCCATCTTACGCATGGCTCGCCCGTCAACGCATCGGGCAAGCTGTACAACTTCCTGTCATACGGCCTGGATGCCAATGAAGAGCTCGATTACGACCAGCTCGAGAAGCTCACGAAGGAACATAAGCCGAAGCTGATCGTTGGAGGAGCGTCGGCCTATGCATTGCGCATCGATTTCGAGCGCATGGCGCGCATTGCGCACGAAAATGGCGCGCTGTTCATGGTGGACATCGCGCACTATGCCGGTCTGGTGGCCGGCGGCGCCTATCCCAATCCGGTGCCGCATGCCGATTTCGTCACCTCCACTACGCATAAGTCCCTGCGCGGTCCGCGCGGCGGCGTCATCATGATGAAAGCCGAGTTCGAGAAGGCGATCAACTCCGCCATTTTTCCCGGCATTCAAGGCGGTCCGCTCATGCACGTCATCGCCGCAAAGGCGGTGGCCTTCAAGGAGGCCCTCGCGCCCGAGTTCAAGCAATATGCCGCCCAGGTTGTGAAGAATGCCGATGTGCTGGCACGCACATTGGTTCAGCGCGGATTGCGCATCGTGTCTGGTCGCACTGAAAGCCACGTCATGCTGGTTGATCTTCGCGCCAAGGGTATTACCGGCAAGGAAGCCGAGGCGGTCCTCGGCCAGGCGCATATCACGGTCAACAAGAACGCCATACCGAACGATCCCGAGAAGCCGTTTGTCACCAGCGGCGTCCGCCTGGGAACACCTGCCATGACAACCCGCGGATTCAAGGAGGCCGAGGCCGAGCTCACGGGCAACCTCATCGCCGATGTGCTCGATAATCCGCGCGACGAAGCGAATATCGCCGCCGTTCGCACCCGGGTCGACGCGCTGACTGCCCGTCTTCCGGTTTATCGCTGATAAAAACGCCCCTGTCGCAGGGGGCAGGGGGCTGGCCAGCCATGAAATGCCCGTTTTGCAGCAGCTTCGACACGCAGGTCATCGATTCGCGCGTTTCCGAAGAAGGCGATACCATCCGCAGGCGGCGCCGCTGCACCGCCTGTGATCGGCGCTTCACGACCTACGAGCGAGCCGAGCTGGTCATGCCGGCAGTGGTAAAACGCAACGGTACGCGCGTGGAATTCGATGTCCACAAGCTGCGCGGCAGTCTGAGTCTGGCCCTGCGAAAGCGGCCGGTCAGCACCGAGCAGGTCGATGCGGCTGTCGACCGCATAGAAGAAAGCCTACTGGTCAGCGGACAGCGCGAAGTGGAGTCGGATCGCATCGGCGAATTGGTCATGGCCGAACTCAAGAAACTCGATCAAGTGGCATATGTGCGTTTTGCCTCGGTTTACAAAAGCTTTGAAGATATCGGAGAGTTCGTCAAAGCCATCGACGAAATACAGGTCAGTCCGCGCAACTGAACGGGCGAGGCCACACAGGCGCGGTAGCGCCGCACGGATGACGAAGCCGCGCTCGGGTCCGCTGCTTGCTCGCGGCCTGACTGTCGTTGGCTCTTGCAATCCGGCCTGGGGAGAATCACGCTTATGCAGCCTTTAAACGATTCTGCGCCGCCCCTGGAAGGGGACACCGATATTCGCTGGATGCGCCGCGCACTGGCGCTGGCCGAAACCGTGCTTTACGTCACGTCGCCCAACCCGCGCGTGGGCTGCGTCATTGTCCGTGATGGCGTGCTGCTGGCCGAGGGCGCAACCCAGAAGGCGGGCGGTCCGCACGCGGAAGTCATGGCTTTGCGCCAGGCTCGCGAGCGTGGCATCGATATCGCGGGAGCCACCGTCTATGTGTCTCTGGAGCCATGCAGCCACCATGGTCGCACGCCCCCCTGCGTGGATGCGCTGATCGAAGCTAAGCCTTCGCGCGTGGTCATCGCCATGCATGATCCCAATCCCCTCGTGGGAGGGCGCGGCGTGGCCCGCTTGCGGGCAGCGGGTATAGATGTTGCCATAGGTGTTCTCGCAGAAGAATCCCTGGCATTGAACCCGGGTTTCGTGGCGAGAATGGCGCGCGGCACGCCTTGGCTATGGCTCAAGCTGGCTGCCTCCCTGGACGGGCGCATTGCCTTGTCGAATGGCCAATCACAGTGGATTACCGGCAGCGCGGCGCGCGCGGATGGCCATCATTGGCGCGCCCGCAGCTGTGTGGTGTTGACGGGTTCGGGAACCGTGCTGGCTGACGATCCCCATCTCGGAGTACGCGAGGTCAGTACGCCACGCCAGCCCGTGAAGGCAGTCGTGGATACGCGGTTCGAGGTGAACGAGCAGGCGCGGTTGTTTGATGGCTCGCGCGTCTGGATATTCACATGCACGCACAATGCTGAGAAGGCGGCACGCCTGGCGGACCGCAATGCCCTGGTTGTGGAGCTGCCGGACAGTGGCGGTAGAGTGGATTTGGCGGCGATGATGCGCTGGATGGGGGCTCACGATATTAACGAGATACACGTCGAGGCTGGCTCGCGCCTAAGCGGTGCTTTGCTCCAGGCCGACTGTGTGGACGAGCTGCTGCTGTACATGGCTCCCATGCTTGTTGGGCCTGGCCTGGATATGTTGCGCCTGCCCGCCTTGCAGGATCTGGCGCAGGCCTGGCGGTTTGCATTTACGGATGCCCGGGCAATAGGCCCGGACTTGAGGCTGAATGCGCGCCATGCCGGCCGCTGGTCGGCGCTGCTGAGCGCGATTACAGATTGACCGTGCCCCGGCCCAGTTCGATGACGCGGCCTCCTACCTGAATTTCCTGTGCTTCATTCACGCGAAGATGCAGCTGGCAAGGGCGTCCCACAGCCTGTCCCTGGCTGACGTGGTAGCTGGCTGGAAGCGGACGGGCATTGAGCAGCAGCCAGCCGCCCAGATTCGCGCAGGCGGAGCCCGTACCGGGATCCTCTTCGACGCCGCCGCCCTGTTTGGTAAAAAAATAACGGGAAAGCACTTCTCCTCGTGTGGGTGCGTCGAGTGCGAACACATAAGCCGTTTTGCGCCCCAGGCTGCTCGCTGGCCAGCGATCCAGGCGTGTGCTGTCGGGCGCCGCACGGCGCACTGCCTCGGCGGTGCGCACGGGTATCAACAGCTGGTCCGCTCCTGTATCGACCCATATGGGCTCGCCGGCCAGATCATCGGGCCGCAGCCCCAGCAAGCCAGCCATCTCGGTCTGCGGCAGCGGCTCGGCGCGCGCCCGCGGCATGCCGACATGGGGCGCGGTGAAGGTCCACCTGCCGTCTTCGGCCCAAACGGGCACGATGCCCGCCTTGAATTCCAATGTCAGCCGGTCGCCCGTATTCATCAGGTCGCGAACGACGTGCGCCGTCCCCAATGTTGGGTGGCCGGCAAATGGCATTTCATACCCAGTGGTGAAAATGCGCACACGCGCCGCCGCCTGCTCTGAAGGAAAGATAAATGTGGTTTCCGACAGATTGAACTGCAGCGCCAGGGCCTGCATGGTGGCCTCGTCCAAGCCATTGGCATCTTCGAAAACACACAAGGGGTTTCCATGGAAAGTGGCGTCGGCAAATACGTTGAGCAGGCGGAAGGCGTAGGATTTCATGGGGAAGTTTCAGAAGGATGTTGAAAGAGATGGCGTAAATCTGGAGCCTGCAGTCATCATTTTTTCCTATAGGCGCGTTCAGATTTCCCTATTTTCTCTCGAAGTTGTATTCGTCTTACCATCGATTCATCGCAAGATAACACGTTACCTTCGGCGGGAAGCGGGAGACGAGAAATGGCCAAAGCCAAAAAGAATGACTGTGCGGTTGATAGCGCTGGTGTGCATGAAAAACGGCGTCGTCTGCTCACTGTTGCCGGCGGTATGGTCGCGTGGGCTGCGCTTCCTCACCTCTCTTGGGGTGCGAGCCATTACCCGCAGAGTGCGATCACTCTTGTGGTGCCTTTCACGCCCGGGGGGCCGGTGGACATATCCGGTCGCACGATTGGATCGGCCTTGACGTCGAGGCTCGGACAGTCGGTGGTCATCACCAACAAGGCCGGTGCAGGAGGGAGCATCGGTGCCGCCGAAGTATCGCGTGCCCAACCCGATGGCTATCAATTGCTGCTCGCGCTGGATTCCATCATGACGGTCAATCCGACCTTCTATCGAAACAGGGATTATTCTGCGCAAGCGCTGGAACCAATCGGCATGGTAGGAGAATTATCAAGCGTATTGGTGGTGAACTCGAAATCACCAATCCGCTCGGTAGGGGATTTCATCAGCCATGCTCGCAAGACAGTGATGATGTCTGGGTCAGGCGGCAATGGAACGGCGGGTCATTTATATGCGGAATGGCTGAAGCGAGACTTCGGCCTGAAGCTCGAACATGTTCCTTACAAGGGCCTGGCACCCGCCGTGAAGGATTTGCTCGCGGGCGATATAGATTGCATTGTTGCGTTAATTCCTGGCGTATTGCCGCATATTCGTGCGGGGTCATTGAGGGCGCTGGGGCTTACCTCGCCGCGGCCACAAGTCCTGCTGCCAGATCTGCAGCCGTTGTCCGCGCAGGGGTTGACCGGATTCCAGGGTGCATCGTGGCTTGCCGTGATGGCGCCAAGAGGCATTGCACCAAATACCGTGTCTGTACTGGCTGATGCGCTTGCCGCCGCTGTGCAGGATCCGGCGGCCGTTGAACGTCTGCAAAGTGTGGGTATCGATCCCTTTTTCCAGGATGCCGCGCAGGTGCGCGCACGCATTGCGCGTGAATCCAGCCAATGGCAAACACTTCTGGCCCAAATGAAGGGAAGTGCTTGAAAAACATGGCAGAAAGCACTGCCCAAGATTATCACAACACTTTCATGAGGCCGGAATGAAAGGCAGTTCCTCCCCGAATATTCTATTTCTCATGGCTGATCAATTGACAGCCTTTGCGTTGCGTCTGTATGGGAATTCAGTTTGTCGCACGCCGAACATAGACCGATTGGCGAAACGAGCCACACTGTTTACCAGTATGTACTGCAACTTTCCATTGTGCGCACCTTCCCGTGTTGCAATGCTGACAGGCCGCTTGCCCAGTGAAGTGGGCGTGTATGACAACGCGTCGGAGTTTCCCGCGGATACGCCTACCTTTCTGCATTATCTCAAACTGGCTGGCTACTCCACTGTTCTTTCCGGCAAGATGCATTTTGTCGGGCCTGATCAGCAGCACGGCTTTCAGGAAAGATTGACGACGGATATCTATCCGTCCGATTTCGGGTGGACGCCTGACTGGCGGCAGGAGGTTCCGATTGCGCCGACAGGCATGAATATGCGCAGTGTTGTGGAGGCTGGAGTGTGTCGGCGCAGCATGCAGCTTGACTACGACGACGACGTGGTGAATCGCGGAATTCAGAAGATTTATGACCTGGGCAGGCTGCATCGCGACCATCCTTTCTTCCTGGGTATTTCACTGACTCACCCACATAATCCTTATGTTTCCACTGGCGAGTATATGGATCTGTACCGCCGAACAGAAATAGACATGCCCGTCGTGCGGCCCATCCCGTTCGAAGAGCAGGACGCGCATAGTCAGCGTCTTTGGTTCATGTTTCGTCAGGACGAGTATAAGGTCACGGACGAGCATGTGCGGACTGCGAGACATGCCTATTATGCGATGGTCAGCTATGTGGATGCTCAGGTAGGGCGTATTCTGGAAGCGCTGGAAGCCATGGACCTGGACGACTCAACAGCGGTAATCCTGACCTCGGATCATGGCGATATGCTTGGCGAGCGTGGGCTTTGGTACAAGTGGTCGCATTTTGAGCATGCCGTACGGATACCATTGCTTGTGTCGCTGCCAGGGCAGACTCATGCTCGCGTGGAAAGCGCATTGGCTTCACTAGTCGACATCTTTCCGACGCTGATGGATATCGCCGGCATTGACAGCCATCGCAGCCAGCTCGCCAAGATGGATGGCCGCTCGTTGTTTCCTTTCCTGAGTACAACGGAAGGACACGAGTGGACTGTTGACGATAGCCCAGCGGTCTATGGAGAGATGAATGGCGAGGGGGCTCATGCGCCGTGCTTGATGGTGCGGTCGGGCAAGTGGAAGCTGATTGCATCAGAAGGAGACCCTCCTCTTCTGTACAACCTGGAGGATGATCCGCATGAGATCCGCAATTTGGCGCAAGCGCATGGCTTCGCCGCCGAACGAGAGCGGCTGATGCAGCTTATGCAGGCGCGCTGGGATTCGAAAGCCTTGCGTGAGCGCATTATTGAAAGCCAAAAACGGCGGCACCTTATACAGAGAACGCTTTTGACTGGCGATTACCGTGCTTGGGATTACCAGCCCCGGCAGGACGCGTCGAAACTATACGTCCGCGCAGGTGCACAGTCGAGTCCTTCTGTCGTAAAGGGGCGATTGCGCTATCCCAATGTAACGCCAACCGCCCCGGATACTCCCCGTTCCGACACTTGAGCGGGCAGGCCCATCTAGGAGTATAAAATGCATCGTCGACGGTTTTTGAATACTGTGCTGGGCATCGCCGCAACGGCGCCTCACTGGCGCGTAATGGCCGATGATTTCCCCTCCCGGCCGATACGGTGGGTCGTGCCATATCCGCCAGGTGGATCGACCGATACGGTGGCGCGTACATTGGGCGAGCATATGGCATCATTTCTCGGCCAGCGGGTTATCGTTGAAAACAAGCCCGGTGCTGCCAGCAACATCGGAACGGAGGCGGTCATCCGGGCTCCCGCGGATGGTTATACGCTCCTGCTGGCAGTGCCTCCGCTGGCCGTCAATCCAGCGCTTTATCCCGATCTTGGTTTCGATGCGCTCGAGGCATTGCAGGCCGTCTGTCTTCTGGTCTGGAATCCTAATGTGCTTGTTGTTCCTGCGAATTCGAAAATTAAGTCGGCGCAACAGCTTCTGGATGAAGCGAAGGCAAATCCGGACACCGTCACAGTTGCATCCCCGGGCATTGGGACCGTCCCGCATCTTGTAAGCCTGCTGATAGGGCAGGAGCTTGGCATTGACATTGTTCCTGTGCCCTATAAGGGCAGCGCGGCGCTGAAACCGGATCTGATCAGCGGCAGGGTTTACGCAGCAATGGATAACCTCTTTGCTCAGGTTTCCGCTGTTCGTAGCGGACAGGTACGTGCCTTGGCAACATTGGGGCACACACGTTCCCCGCTTCTGCCGGATGTGCCAAGCATGGCAGAACTCGGCCTGACGGATCTGGTGGGCATGGGTTGGATAGGCGTGGTGATCAGGTCTGACGTGATGCGCGAGCGGCGCCGTATCTTGGAAGATGCGCTCATCCGGTCCGTCAACGTGCCATCGGTATCCGAAAAGCTCGGCAGCATGGGGCTGGAAGTGATTGCCAAATCGCATGAATCCTATCAGCAATTTCTGCAAACGGAAGCGAGTAGGTGGCAGAGCACGATACGCAAGGCAGGTGTGTCCGTGGCGTGATATATGCCTCGTTAACCGCTACTGTGTTATGGCGGGCAGCTCGGGTCAAAGCGTATGTCATGAATCAGCTTGCGTATGTGTGCTACGTCTTCATCGCGGGGGTTGGAGCGCCATTTGGCTGTTACGAGCTGCCGCATTAATGCCGGCTTGCGCAGCGATGTGGCTGACAGGATCCCGTGTTCCACTTCTTCCGCGTAGACCAACGGGGCTAGTATCGTGTAGCCGATACCCATGGCGACCAGCCTTTTGATTTCCGTAACAGAATCAACAACGGCGTGTACATTGAGCGCCGTATGGGTACGGCGTGCATGTGCGTGTATGACTTTGCCAAGGCCATGCCTGTCGCTTGTCAAAATAAGCGGCAGGTTCGCTAAAGCTGCGAAATCCTTGGGCTTTCCTGGGTCCAGATCGCCCGGGGGGCCTACCAGGCCCAAGGCCTCGACCGCAAGCGGGGCAATATCGAAACCTTTCAGTGGCTGGGCCGCAAACAACACGCCTATATCGATGCGACGTTTACTGAGTAATTCAAGCAAAAAGCCGGACATCCCTTCCACGATCTCCACATGCACGCCGAGTGTGCTGAGCGATCTATCGATAAGTTGTGCTGTGAAGGCATGTGTCATGCCATTAGGTATGCCAACGCGTATGGCTCTCGGGATTGGCGGCTTTTGCTTTGCATGCCTGGATTTCATGCGTTCGGCGGCTTCCAGGATACCTACGGCATCGCGATAGGTCAGAGCGCCTGTCTCAGTAAGCGTCACGCCGCGCGTTGAGCGTATCAGAAGCACCGTACCCAGCTCGTCTTCCAATGCTTTAATTTGCGCCGTCAGTGCGGGCTGCACGATATATAGTGCCCGGGCAGCCTTTGAAATACTCCTGTGGCGGGCAGCCTCGACGAAGTATCGCAGTTGTCGTAGTTCCATGAGCAGTATGATCGCGAAGGTCCGGTATAAGTACCCATACGGTGAGTCTACTCACAAAGGTCAAGACTATCCAGCGCTTGGCATGAATCTTCAATCGGCATGAGGCAGGTTGAGCTGGTCGCGCACTGCAGTGCAGCCAGCGCATCCCTTTGCGATTTCATCGGGATCGGGTTTGTTGGCCAGCAGCTTCTGTATCGGGCGAAGAGCCGCTTCGACACTGACGAAACGCATCGCCGCATCGCGCAGTACCGCCAATATCCGGCTCTGGCGGAACATGAGCCTCGCAAGGCTTCGGGACGTATCCTGGGCTGCCTCCACCCGCGGACGCTGGGCGGATTCATAGGCGCGAAGCAGGGCGGCCAGATTGCGGCCATTCTCGTGGCGCAGCATGCCTGCCAGCACCCAGGCCGATTCCATTGCCATGCCTGCCCCAATCCCGGCGGTGGGAAGGAAGCCGGCCGCAGCATCTCCCAGCAACACGGTTCTTCCGACGGACCATTGTGGCGACCGGCAATCCGTCAACGGCCAGAAGAAGGGGGTATTGGCTGCTGCAATGGCCTGAAGGCAGCGCTCCATTCTTGGATTGATGACGGTCAGCTTTTTCCTGACCGTGGCAATGAAGTGTTGGGGGCCGTGCCTGGTGTCCTTGATGTCTCCGCCAAGAAATACACCTAATTTTCCCTTGACGGGATAGACCCCATAGAAAAAGCCTGCTCCCCAGAGCTCTTCGGCCAGCGCCATGTCATTGTCCCCTGGTACCCATACCACCCAGCCGCCCCATCCGGTGTCGACTGTTGCGACTTTACGGTCTCCGAGTATCAGTGCGCGGGTCGAAGAGTGGATGCCGTCGGCAATGACGACCAGATCAAAATCGAGGCCGAGGGCTTGGCGGTCGTCGCCGATTTGCACCGCCACATGGTGGCCATGATCTTGCAGCGTCTTTACTGTGGCGCCGAATGTGACATCGCACCCCTTGTCTGTCAGTACAGAAAGAAGCGTCCCTCGCGCGATCCCGCGATAATCACCATAGCACTCGAGCATGCCCGCTAATGAGTCGATGCGCATCATGGCACCGCGGTGCGCGTGAAAGCCGTAGTCGCGCAAGGCCACACTGCGCGCGCGATATATATCGCGTAGACGCAAGTCCATGAACACATCGTCCACCATGGGCATCAGCGCCAGCATGTAGCCGGGATGCGAATCATCATTATTGCGTTCGATTAGAACCGGGTGGTGGCCTTGCTCGCGCAGCAGTTGCGCGAGGGTGATGCCCGCCACCCCAGCGCCCACTATCAGCACCTTGAGATCGTCCTGCGCAGCCTGCGCGTATTGTTCACTGATGGTCGAGGGATTCAACATGGCAATAATGGGGCTTTTCCTGGTAGGGATCGCATTGTCTCGCGCTGAGACCCCTTGCCGCTAGCGGCGATGGCGAAGGGCCTCTCACCGGTCTCAAGGCAGTATAACGGTGCCGCGGGCAGTCATGTCGGTGACAAGTAAGGCGGGCAGCGGTTCGGCCGGTTTACGGCTATGCTGTATCTTCCGATGGAACAATGAGGAACTTGATGATGGACCGGAAAAACAGGATCGTCGGTGCGGTAGTGGCTGGCATGCTGATTTGTGCATTGGCGGCTTGCCAAAAGGAGGGGCCCGCGGAAAAGGCGGGAAAAGAGATTGACAAAGCGATGAGCAGCGCGGGCAACCAGATACAGGCAGCCGGGGACAAGGTCCGCGAAGCGGTTAATTAGTGCGTCGTGATATCGTGCAAAGATGAAAACAGCCCTGGCGGTGCTTCAGCCGCCAGGGCTGTTCGTGCCCTATAGCTACGCTTTTCGTTAGCGTTGTGGCACACCAGCCTTCTTGAACAGATCCGCCCACTGCGGTACCTGCTGTGCGACCTTGTCGGTAGTGCCTGCGGTGTGGCTTGATCAACCAGCACCTCGGCGCGGGTCACTTTGCTGGTGCCTATGGTGCCTCCGGCACCCGCCTTGTTCTCGATGACATCGTTTGTCCAAGCGCGGCCCTGCAGCCGGTCTAGGCCTGGTCTTTCATGCGCGCGGCAATTTTTGCAACATATTCACCCTGGTAGCGGGCAATGCCCAACTCGCGATCATCAGGCTGCCGCGAACCATCCGGTCCGGCGATTGTGGATGCGCCGTAGGGTGTGCCGCCGCCTGGGACGCTGACGTCGAACAGGGCAGGGTTGGTGTACCCGATGGGGACAATGATCATGCCATGGTGGGCCAGCGTGGTCCAGGTTGAGCTGATCGTATGTTCTTGTCCGCCGCCGGTTCCTGTGGATGTGAATACGCTGGCGATCTTGCCTGCCAAACCACCCTTCGCCCATAAGCCGCCCGTCTGATCCAGGAATGTGCGCATCTGGCCGCTCATGTTTCCAAAGCGTGTCGGTGTGCCGAAGATAATGGCATCGTAATCGCCCAGTTCCTGCGGTGTGGCGACCGGCGCCGGCTGCCCGGTTTTCCCGCCGGCTTTGCGGAAGGCTTCTTCGTTCATTGTTTCAGGTACACGTTTGACGGTGACTTCCACTCCCGACACACTGCGCGCACCTTCCGCAATGCTACTGGCCATTTTTTCAATGTGACCGTACATGGAGTAATACAGAACAAGCAACTTGGTCATGAGGCAACTCCTGCTGGGGTGAATAAGTACCTTAGGTGCAATGCTCGGAATCATGACAGGGGCATCGCCACTGATGATTGTTGTACCACGCTTTTCAGGCGCGTCGCGCCAGGTGAGCGCTGATGTCCAACGCACAGGAGCAGCCTTCCTGGGCCGCTTAGTCTTCCTGCACCAGATCATAAGGTACGGGTAGCTCTGGCACAGCAATTCTCTTGCCGTTAATTTGACCTCGCAGCCCAGCTGAGTACTGGTTATCGCGTGGCTGCAGCATGAAACAGTCTTTTCTTAGGCGTTCACATGAATAAAACCAAGAAAGCCGTTTGTATTTGCTCAGTAGTTCTGGTCGCGGCTTTTTCCCTTCCTGCTTTTGCCCAGACTGATACGCAGTCCATGACACCTGATGAAATCGATGCGCGTCATGACGCAGACATGAAGCATTGCGACACACTCAAAGGCAATGACCGCGATGTTTGTGAGAAGGAAGCGGATGCCAGGCGCGACTCGGCGAAGGCAAATGCCAAGGAAGGCAAAGAGACCGCAGAAGCCCGTCAAGAGGCTACGGAAGAGAAGCGCGATGCAAACTATGACGTGGCGAAGGAAAAGTGCGACGCAATGTCGGGTGATGCCAAGGACCAATGCATTGCAAATGCAAAAGCCAAGTACAACAAATAGTCTCATTTTTACGCGGCAGCCTAGCCAAACTTAAAGGATCAATCATGCAAGACAATCAAGCCCCCAATACTCAACCCAACCAGCAGCCCAACCAGCAGCCAAATCAGCAGCCAAATCAGCAGCCAAATCAGCAGCCAAATCAACCGGGACAGTCTCCGGACCGCGACAGACAGGGTCCGTCCGCAACAGACAGCCTCTCTCGGCCAGAAGGCGAGGGCCAATCATCACAAACGGGTAAGCCCAGACAGTGAGGGCAGTTATCGTCCTGGGTGAAAAAGCAATGTACAGGGTCCGCCACGGTGCGTGGGTCACGCATCAACACCCTTGAGCAGCGGTTTGGAGGAGACATTGAATTCCCGGCGCAGGTCGGCCATTGCTGAGGAATTCGACTTGCGGCCTCCGCCGGGCCAGTGCGATAGCACATCCTGCGGCGGAGGACACGGTTTTGGGCTTGTACGAGGTTCATCGCATCCGGTTTTATGGATATAGGCAAAATATGTTGCAGCGCAGCATTATTATTGCTATGCTCACAATTTCGGCATTACTTGATATTTAAACTATTCGGATAAAAATCAGAAGGCTGATCTTTGGAGCAATCAATGGATGATGCGGGCTTCCGGCTCCTCGCCGAAAATGCCTTGGATATGATCTGCTTGGCCGAATCAAATCTAAGCATGAGTTATGCCTCTCCCTCCTGCGAAATAATCCTGGGATGGAAACCGCATGAGATGGTGGGCAAAGGACCCGATTCTTTTGTTCACCCCGACGATCTATCAATTGTTGCTGCAGCGCACAAAAAATTGGAAGTCCATGGTGTCGACCGCAGTCCAACTGTTGTGCGCATGCGCCGAAAGAGTGGAGGGTACATATGGATGGAGATCAATGCCCGCATCATCGCCAAGGAGGATGGTGCCTATCAAGTGGTCCTGGTAATGCGAGATATCAGCGCCAGGTGTGGGATCCCCGACGACACGCCGGACAGTCGGGAACTGTCTTTGCGCATGGCTAAGCGTGTGATCTCACAAATGGACTTGTACGTCACGAAATCCGGGCATATTGCGTTTCTACAGGGGTTCAGGGAGACACTCGCGGGAGAAACAGTGTTTTTCGGTTCCGTGTTGGATCATATAGATGGAAAAACTGTATCCAGACGCCTGGAGTGGTCGCAGGACGGTCAGTGCATCAATAGCGATGATGAGCGGGATTGGATAGTGCGCAAGGCTTAACTGCGTGAGTCCTGACAATGGGGCAGAGTCTAAAACAGCCCCAAAATAATGACACGCTTAATTTATATGTGCTTGATTTTATTGTATTTATTGGCGGACAGAGGGGGATTCGAACCCCCGATACGCTATTCACGTATACACGCTTTCCAGGCGTGCGCCTTCAACCACTCGGCCACCTGTCCGTACACTTTTGACAAAAGCGAAGTCCGCCATTCTAACAGAATTGCCGTCATTTGATTTGCGCAGAGGCGCTGGCAGGCTTTTTGTGCAGTGCCGGCATCGGACTTCACGCACTCACGCTGTCGCGCTTGGGGTCTGGCCTGCATACTATCGCTGCAGGGGCAGCGCCGTCTTATAGGACACCTGTTTCAGCGCAAAGCTGGAACGTATCTTGTCTATGCCGGGTATGGATGTCAGATGCTCCAGGATGAAGTGCTCAAGAGCTGCGATGTCTTCGACCGCGACACGGATCAAATAGTCGGCATTACCCGTCATCAGATAGCACTCCATGACTTCGTCGTGTTCGCCGATTCGGCGTTCGAAATCCGCCAGTGCTTCCTTGTCCTGGGATTTCAGACTGATGGAAATGAATACGTTCAGTCCCAGACCCAAGGACGGCGCATCCACCAGTGCCACATAGCGTTTGATGATATTGGCCGACTCCAGCGCCTTGACGCGCGCCAAGCAAGGCGAAGGCGAAAGATGGATGCGGCGCGCGAGTTCGACATTGCTCAATGAGGCGTCGCGCTGCAGCTCGTCCAGGATGCGTAAATCGGTACTATCCAGTTTCATGGGGATATGCAGATTCAAATGCTGAAAGTTTTTACTTAAAAAGCATTTTATGCTGAAAAATGCGAGTAATGCCTATCGATTCAGAACCAAATACGCATTCTTTCGATGCAGAATAGCACTAGAACGGAGTGCGTACGCCCGCGTTGAGGGCGTCATGGCAGCGCAAGGCGCAGTGGCTTGAGAAGTGAATGGTGACCGATATGCTCATGAATACGTTTGGCCCGAATAGAAATCCTATCGACATTGATCCAGAAGAAACCGGGGAATGGCGGGAAGCCTTGCGAGCAGTGCTTGAAACGCAGGGCCCAGAGCGCGCGGCATTTATCCTTGATGCCTTGCGTGACCAGGCCCGCCGCGATCGGGTGAGATGGATTCCACGCATGGAAACCGCCTATGTCAACACGATTGGCGCCGACGAGCAGCCCGATTTCCCTGGCGATCTGGCGCTTGAGCAGCGACTATGCGCCATCATGCGTTGGAATGCCATTGCCATGGTGCTGCGTGCTAACGCGGCCTATGGCGAACTGGGCGGCCACATTGCGAGCTATGCGAGTGCCGCCGATCTGTTCGAAGTGGGATTCAACCATTTCTTTCATGCGGGCAGCGCAAGCTGTCCGGGCAGGGGGGATTTGGTCTTTTTCCAGCCCCACAGCGCGCCTGGCGTCTATGCCCGGGCTTTTCTTGAGGGACGCCTCGATGCGCATGATCTGGCGCACTACCGTCAGGAACTGCGTGGCCCTGCTGAGGGCGCGCGGGGGCTGTCCAGCTATCCGCATCCATATTTGATGCCGGACTTCTGGCAGTTTCCTACCGGCTCCATGGGCATTGGGCCTATCAGCTCTATTTACCAGGCGCGCTTCATGCGCTACCTCACGCATCGGAACTTACTTGATTGCGCTAGTCGCAAGGTATGGGGCGTGTTCGGAGATGGAGAAATGGACGAGCCCGAGTCCATGAGCGCACTGACGCTGGCTGCCCGGGAAGGCCTGGACAATCTGGTGTGGGTGGTAAATTGCAATCTGCAGCGCCTGGATGGCCCGGTACGGGGCAACGGCCGCATTATTGGCGAGCTTGAGCGTCTGTTTTCCGGCGCTGGATGGCATGTTATCAAGGTGCTATGGGGCAGCGATTGGGATGGGCTGTTCGCACGCGATATTGACGGCGCATTGGCCAATGCGCTGGCCGAGACCGTGGACGGGCAGATGCAGACCTTCGCTGCCAAGGACGGCCGCTACAACAGGGAAAACTTCTTTGGCCGCAACGATGCGCTGGCCCGTCTTGTACAGGGGCTTACCGACGAACAGATCGATCAGTTGCGCCGGGGCGGGCACGACTTGGTCAAGATTCATGCCGCCTATGCGGCGGCCGCGCGGCACGCCGGCCAGCCCACCGTGATTCTTGCCCATACCAAAAAAGGGTATGGCATGGGCAGTGCCGGCCAGGGGCGCATGACTACTCATTCGCACAAAAAATTCGGCACGAATGATCTTCTGGCGTTTCGTGACCGATTCGATCTTCCATTGAGCGATGCGCAAATCCAGGACCTGGCCTTCTACAAGCCTGCGGACGACAGTCCCGAGATGCGTTACCTCCATGGCCGCCGCAAGGCGCTTGGCGGCTATCTGCCGTCCCGTCGCACTGATGCCGACCGCCCCCCGGTACCACCTTGCGACAGCTACGCGCGCTTTGCCTTGGCTTCCGACGGGCGGGAAATTTCCACTACCATGGCGTTTGTACGCATGCTGGGCAGCCTGATGAAAGATGCGGCCCTGGGGCCGCGCGTGGTTCCCATTGTGGCCGATGAGGCCCGCACCTTCGGCATGGCCAATCTGTTCAAGCAAGTCGGCATCTATTCGAGCGTCGGCCAGCGTTATGAACCCGAGGACATAGGCTCCATGCTCAGCTATCGTGAGGCACGCGATGGCCAGATACTGGAAGAGGGCATCAGCGAGGCCGGCGCAATCTCCAGTTGGGTGGCAGCGGCCACTAGCTATAGTGTGCACGGCATTGCGATGCTGCCTTTCTACATTTACTACTCCATGTTCGGCTTTCAGCGCGTGGGGGATCTGATCTGGGCCGCTGCCGACCAGCGTCCGCGGGGATTCCTGATTGGCGCGACATCGGGGCGCACGACGTTGGCTGGCGAGGGCCTGCAGCATCAGGATGGCACAAGCCACCTGCATGCGGCAACTATCCCGAACTGCAAGGCCTACGATCCGGCTTTCGCTTGCGAGTTGGCCGTGATTGTCGATCATGGCATGCGTGAGATGCTGGAGGAGCAGCAGGACGTGTTCTATTACATCACGGTGATGAACGAGAATTACGGCCAGCCGCCGCTGCCTGCAGGGGCGAACGAACACATCCTGCGCGGCGGCTACCTGTATGCAGGCATCGGCTCGGCGCAGGCCTCTGAGCGGGTTACGCTGCTTGGGTCAGGCGCCATCCTGCCCGAAGTGCTCCGGGCGGCGGAGATCCTGGCAGGCTTGGGCTTTGGCTGCGATGTACTCAGCATTACCAGTTGGAGCGAACTGGCCCGCGACGGCAGGCGAGCGGAGGAGGCCGGCCTGTGTGGTGAGCCTGCCGATGCGCCGCATATCACGCAGTTGCTGCGACACTGCGCCGGACCGGTGATTGCGGCGAGCGATTATGTACGTGCCGTGCCCGAAGCCATTCGGGCCTACGTGCCGCAAGGGCGCAGGTATTTTACGCTGGGTACCGACGGCTTTGGCCGCAGTGATACGCGCAGCGAACTGCGTCGGTTTTTTGGCGTCGATGCAAAGGCTGTAGTGGATGCCGCACTGGCGGTCTCAGGCGCAAGCGCCTAGCTGCAGTTCACGCTGACGACGATATCCTGGTCATCCACCTTGAGATTCAGCCTCTGGGGGTTGTATTCCATCGTAATGACGTCGTGAGGCCGCAGGGCTCGCGCTTGCTTGGCATGGGCAGCCTTGCGGTACTGTTCGATCAGATCGGGGCTGACTTTCTTGCCGACCGCTGATTCGGCCAGATCTGCGTCGCAGGTATCGCCGTTCCGCGATTCTGTTGATGCGGAAGGCATGGCGCTGCCGGAATCCGAGATATTGGAGGCGCCGCCGGCGCAGCCGGCAAGAAGGAACACAACGGCGAAGGCGCCGGGAATGAATTTCCAGGGCATGGCAATTCCTTTCTGGGTTCATTCAGGATGAATGGCCTATCCATATGATGAATGGCTACTTCATCATACTGGAAAATGGCTGCATCGCACGCCCGTCGGAAACAAATGGCACGGTATGGTTAATAACCTGTGAAATGTCCGCCTGCCTGCAAGGAGTTGGTAAAATGAATACATACCATCCGATGCCGCACCGGCTCTCGTCGCGCGCGATTGCCGCACAGTCTATGCACCTTATGCGCATCAATCCATGAAAGCCCGAGATGCACATGCCAGAATCCTCCTCCTCGTCCATTCTTGTTGCCGCCTTGTACAAATTTGTGGAGTTGGCCGATTTTCGAGATATGCGTCAACCCTTGCTTGACCTGTGCGAGGCCCGCGGCATTACCGGCACGCTGCTGTTGGCGCGGGAAGGCATTAACGGCACCATTGCGGGCGAGCCCGATGCGCTGCGCGCCGTCCTGACGCATTTGCGCACCGACCCGCGCCTTGCCGATCTGGAGCACAAGGAATCACAGGCGCCCGCAATGCCGTTTTATCGCATGAAAGTCAAGCTCAAGCGGGAAATCGTCACCATGGGCGTGCCCGATATCGACCCGGAAAACATGGCGGGTACATATGTCGAGCCCGACGAATGGAACCGTCTCGTCGACGATCCTGATACGGTGGTGGTGGACGTGCGAAATGACTACGAAGTGGGTATCGGATCCTTCCGAGGCGCCGTCAACCCGCATACCACATCGTTCTCGGCGTTTCCGCAATGGGTCAGGGAGCAGTCGGGCGAGGGCGGTGTTCTGGCCCGAGGCGCCAAAGTGGCGATGTTTTGCACCGGCGGGATACGCTGCGAGAAATCCACCGCCTATTTGCGTTCGCAAGGTTTCGACCAGGTATTTCATTTGCGCGGTGGCATACTCAAGTACTTGGAAACGGTGCCCGAGGCGGACAGCCGCTGGGACGGGCAGTGCTTCGTCTTTGACGAACGGGTGTCTGTGGGACATGGTCTGGCCCCGGGCGAGTACGCATTGTGCCGTGCCTGCCGGATGCCGCTCAGCGCCGAGGACAAGCTGTCGGAACATTTTCAGGAAGGGATCAGTTGTCCCCATTGCCACGATCGCCACACTCCCGAGCAGAAACGCCGCTTCGCCGAGCGGCAGAGACAGGTGGAGCTCGCCCGGGAGCGTCATGCGCGTCACATCGGCGCCAGAATGCCTTCCCCTCACCATACCCGGGATCAGGCCAGCCCGGAGAGCAAATCGTTGCCGACGGGGTCCGAGGGTGAAAGCATGACGTCCGCGCATTGAGTGAGCCAAGCATTGCCCATACTCTATTCGTTCCGTCGCTGCCCTTATGCCATGCGGGCAAGGCTGGCCCTGCTTGCCAGCGGCATGCGTTGTGAACTCCGGGAGGTAGTACTGCGCGACAAGCCCCCCGCCATGCTGGCGGCGTCACCCAAAGGCACAGTGCCCGTGCTGGTGGATGGCGGTGAGGTGGTGGACCAGAGTCTGGACATCATGCTGTGGGCTTTGCGGCGCCACGACCCTTATTCCTGGCTGGCGCCGCAGGCGGAAGACGTGGCTGGCATGCTGGCTCTCATTGACGCTTGCGACCAGCATTTCAAGCCGCAATTGGATCGTTACAAATACCCACAACGTTTCGAGGGCGCTGACGCGAGCGCCAGCCGCGATACCGCAGCCCAGTGGCTGCGGCAACTAGAGGCTCGTCTCGCGAGGCAGCAATACCTTTGTGGAAGCCATATCGCGCTGGCTGACATGGCTATTCTGCCATTCGTACGCCAGTATGCGCATGTGGACGATGGATGGTTTCAGGAGCAAGGCTGGCAACGCCTGTCTGGCTGGCTTGCCAGCTGGGAACAAGGCCCATGGTTTGCGGGAATCATGGCCAGGCACGCCCCCTGGCGGGCGGGCGAGACAGGGCCGGTGTTTCCAGATGAAGCTGCGATTGCGCGGCTGCGTCACCTGGTTGGCGAAACCGCCACAATTGGCGCACAAACGTGACCAAGGAAAATGAGGCACCGAGTCGGCGCCTTGTTTTGCATCAGCCAAACACGCAGTTTCGCAGCGGATTAGTCCATGCCAGGGATCACGGTTGAAAAGCCGCCATCCACATGCGTGACTTCCCCGGTGATGCCCGCAGCTAGATCCGAAAGGAGGAATGCCGCCACGTTGCCCACATCCTCAATCGTGATGTTGCGGCGCAGCGGCGCGTGCTGTTCGACAAATTTCAGGATGCTGGAGAAATCCTTGATGCCGCTGGCCGCCAAGGTCTTGATTGGTCCGGCGGAAATCGCATTGGCGCGAATGCCCTGTGGGCCCAGTGCCGTGGCCAGATAGCGAACGCTGGCTTCGAGCGAAGCCTTGGCCAAGCCCATGGTGTTGTAGTTGGGTACGACCTTCTCGGAACCCAGATAGGTGAGTGTGAGCACCGAGCCATTGCGGCCTTTCATCAGCGGCAGGGCGGCCTTGGCCAGCGCAGGGAAGCTGTATGCCGAAATGTCGTGGGCAATGCGAAACGCTTCGCGCGACATCCCTTCCAGAAAATCGCCTGCGATGGCTTCGCGGGGTGCGAATCCGATGGAATGGACAAGTCCGTCGAAGCCATCCCAGCGGTCGCCCAGTTGAGCAAAGGCTTTTTCGATCTGTTCGTCTTCGGCCACATCGCACGGTATGACAATATCGCTTCCCAGTTCGGAAGCATAGTCGGAGACGCGGTCTTTGAAGCGATCTCCCACGTAGGTAAACGCCAGATCCGCGCCTTGGCGCCGACAGGCGCTGGCGATGCCATACGCAATGGAGCGATTGGAAATCACGCCGGTTACAAGTATGCGTTTGCCTGCAAGGAAACCCATGTGTTCAGTCCTCAAGTTGATTATCCGCGTATGCCCGTTCCTGGTATGCGCAGCTTCTTGCCCAGGGCCAAGGTATTACCCTTCAGGTTATTGAGCCGGCGCAGTTCGGTGACGGACGTGTTGTAGCGCTTGGCCAGCGAAAAGAGGGTGTCACCTCGTTTCACGGTGTGCACGCGTATATTGGGAGAGCGCCGAAGGACACGGATATCGCCTTTGCCGGGCTTGCCGTCGCTGGGCTGTTCGAGCGAAGCCAGCATGATACGACCCTTGGCCGAGCGAGGCACGAGCAGCGTCTGGGCGACGGCGCGATGCTGCTTTTTGCTCAGGCCATTGAGGCTGCGCAGGGTTTTGACACTGATGCCATAGCGTTTGGCGATGGCGGCATAAGACTCGCCCTTTTTGCTCTGATAGGCCTCCCAGGAACTGAGATCTCCCTTATAGGCGGCCAGGTTGGCATTGAAAATATCAACCCGGTCTGCGGGCAGAAGCAGTGGGGCGCCGCGCGAGGCCAGCATGACGGGAAGGTTGTAGGACGCATTAAGCGCCTTGAATTCATCAAGCGGCATCTCGGCCAGTTTCGCCGCAATGGCAACATCCATGTCCTGCTGCTTCCGGATTTGCGCAAAATAGGGAGTATTATCCACTTCGGGCAGGGCAACACCGTAACGGGCGGGATCGGCAATGATGTTTTTGATGGCTTGGAGCTTGGGCACATAATTGCGCGTTTCATCGGGCATATCGAGGAACAGATAGCCCGTGGGTTTGCCCGCAAGCGCGTTTTTCTCCATGGCGCGCCTGACCGCACCCTCGCCCCAGTTATAGGACGCCAGCGCCAGATACCAGTCGCCCTGGAAATCGTACAGGTACGAGAGATAGTCCAACGCCGCCTGCGTGGAGGCAATGGGGTCGCGCCGCTCATCGCGCCACCAGTCTTGCTCAAGATCGTAGTGGCGCCCCGTGCTTGGAATGAACTGCCACAGGCCCGAGGCTTTCGAGCGCGACAGGGCAGTTGGATCGTAGGCGCTTTCAACGAAGGGCAACAGGGCCAACTCTGTGGGCAGACCGCGCTCGTTCAATTGATTGACGATGTAGTACAGGTACTTGCTGGCCCGCATGCTCATGATCTGCACCGACTCGGGGTGCGAGGCGTAGTAGTTGGTCCAGTAGTCGACCAGGTCTGTGTGGAGATTGGGAATGGCGAAACCGCGGCGAACGCGGTCCCACATGTCGCGGGGAGGATGAGTAAGGTCAATGGTGCGCGAAGTCTCGGCGGCCGAGTAACTATGTTTCTCCGGGGCGTATGGGTTCTTGGGGGCGGTGGCGCAGCCTGCCAGGAAGGCGACGAGAAACAGAGTAAATAGACGCAGTATCATTGGCGGTTCATTGAAAATTGTTTTTCCATTCACGCAAACAGGAAAACACCTGGACCGGGTTGGCCAGCGCAATACCGGCTTGCTGGGCGGCGGCCTGGGTTACGGCAGGATGCGAAGTCCTGACGAAAGGGTTTGTATCAAGTTCGCTTTCAATTGTCGAGGGCAGGGTCGGGCGGCTCTGGGCACGAAGCTGCGAGGCCTGCGACCACCTTTGCTGCAGGGCGGTATTGCCGGGCTCCACCTGGAGCGCCCAGCGCAGATTGGACAGCGTATATTCGTGCGCACAACACACCAGCGTTGCCGGCGGCAAAGCGCATAGTTTACCCAGAGATTCCACCATTTGTGCAGGTGTGCCTTCGAACAGGCGCCCGCAACCCCCGGCAAAAAGTGTATCACCGCAGAACAGCACGGGGGTTTCGGCGCCCAGATGCCCGTAGTAGGCAATGTGTCCGGCGGTGTGTCCCGGCACGTCCAGCACGGTCAGCGACGCGTCGATGCCCGGTAGCTGCAGGGTGTCGTTCTCCTTGAGGCGATGATCGCAGGCAGGTAGCTTTTCGGTGGCGGGACCATATATGATGGCGCCGGTCTGCTCGCGCAACTCGAGCACGCCCCCCACATGATCGCCATGATGATGAGTGAGTAAAATGGCCTCCAGCGTCAGGCCATACTTCGCCAGGGCCTGACTGACGGGGGCGGCTTGGCCCGGATCCACCACGACGGCGCGCCTGCCCTGGCGCAGCATCCAGATGTAGTTGTCGGTAAATGCGGGCAGAGGTTCGAGTTCGATACGAGTGTCGGTGTTTGCCATAATCGGGAGAGAATGTGCCTGCCTACCAACCCATTATTCTGGAGCTTGCCGAGTGGCTGGAGACGCCGCCGGGCAAATATGTGCGAAGCTGGGAGCAAGCGCAGGTTGACGCCATGGTGGGTAATGTATTTGGCTATCATGCCATACAAGTGGGCCTGCCGCATTGGGACTTACTGCAATCAAATCGTATTCCGTGCAAGGTGCGCACGCATCCCGAGCACGAAAACGCGGCCGAGGCGGGTGCCGTTCTGGTGGCGGAGCCGGAACGCCTGCCTTTCGAGTCCGGCAGCGTCGATCTGCTGGTGCTCCCGCACGTGCTGGAGTGCTCCGCCGATCCGCACCGCATCCTGAGAGAAGCAGAGCGTGTGCTCGTGCCGGAGGGGCGCGTGGTCATTTCCGGCTTCAACCCTTGGAGCCTGTGGGGCGCAAGCGACCGCATTCCAGGTCTTGATCCCTTGCTGCCCGTACCAGTGCATATGCAGGTATCGCTGCCGCGCCTCAAAGACTGGTTCAAACTGCTGTCCTTCGAACTGGATCGGGGCCGCTTCGGCTGCTACCGTCCTGCTTGCTCGGATCAGGCCTGGCTGGACAGATGGGCGTTCATGGACAAGGCGGGAGATCGCTGGTGGCCGGTATGCGGTGCGGTTTATGTCGTATCTGCTATAAAGCGGGTGGCCGGCATGCGGCTGGTGGGGCCCAATTGGAAAGCGGCTCGCAAGCGTGTGCGGCGTCAGGCTGTTGTAACAGGCAGGCATTCTGTGCAAAAAACCAGGCATCGATGAATACAAACCAAGTAGAAATCTGGACAGACGGGGCCTGCAAGGGCAACCCGGGCGTTGGCGGCTGGGGGGCGTTGCTGCGCCAGGGGCGCCACGAAAAAACCCTATGCGGCGGAGAGGCCGCCACCACGAACAATCGCATGGAGCTTATGGCGGTCATAAAGGCCCTGGGCGCACTCAAGCGTCCCTGTCGGGTCGTCATCCACACTGATTCCCAGTATGTACAGAAGGGCATGAACGAGTGGCTCGCCAATTGGAAGCGCCGCGGATGGCGTACCGCCGACAAGAAACCCGTCAAGAACGCCGATCTTTGGCAGGCTCTGGATGAGCTCGTGGGCGAACACGATGTCAGTTGGCGCTGGGTGCGAGGGCATGCGGGTGATCCTGGCAATGAGCGTGCCGACCAATTGGCCAATCAGGGCGTGGAAATGGCTCGGGCAGAAAATTTACATAATTCCGTGTAATTATTTGAAAACTAGTGCTAAAGTCACATCTTGTCTCTGGAAACGGTAAGGGCGTCTTCTCTGCGTACTGGACCGGGTGCGGCAGCCTGTTGCCAAATTGTATGTGCCTGGCGTGATATCCAGGCTTTTGTTGCCTCATGAAGAACTCCACTCGCGGGATTGCCCTGGCACTGGTGCTGGGTGTTGTATTTGGCGCCATAGGCGCCAGTTGGCTATTGATGCGCTATGGATACCTGGCGGGTTTTGGCGATGGCCATCCCATGTCTGTGGCCGAAAACCAGCCCGTCCCTAAAACACAGGTGGAGGTGGCGCCAGTCGAACAGACGACATTGGCGCGCGATATCGCCGCCGTAGGCAGCTTGCGGTCCCAGGATTCCGTCGTGTTGCGCCCGGAGATCTCCGGACGGATTTCCCAAATCAACTTCGAACAAGGCCGCAGCGTGGAAAAGGGCCAGGTGTTGCTGCGGCTGGACGATAGCGTAACGCGGGCCGAACTCATGCAGGCACAGGCCAATCTCAGTTTGGCCAGAAGTCAATACCATCGCTCTGAACAGCTCGTGAAGCAGGGCTTTATCAGCAAGCAGGCGCGGGACGAGGCGCTCAGCAAGCTCAAGGTGGCCCAGGCAGCCGAGGCACTGGCCCAGGCGCACCAGGACAAGACCATGATTCGCGCGCCTTTCGATGGCGTAATGGGGCTGCGCAATGTGTCAGTGGGGGACTATGTCAGTCCCGACAGCGAACTTGTTCAGCTAGAGTCCCTCGATGTGCTGGATGTGGATTTCCGCGTTCCCGAGCAATATTTCTCCAACGTGCATGTGGGGCAGAAGCTCGTATTGAGTTTCGATACCCTGTCGGGGAAGGCGCGAGAAGGCGAGGTGGGTGCCATCAGCCCCTTGCTCGACGCATCCGGCCGCTCCATTCTGCTGCGCGCCAGAGTAAGAAACGATGACCGCGCCTTGCGGCCAGGTATGTTTGCGCGCGTTCGTCTGCAGTTCTCCGACGACCAGGCGCTGATGATCCCGGAGATTGCCGTGGCGCCGGCGGAAGACGAGCAGTATGTGTTTCGTGTCGTGAACGGGCGCGTCGAGCGTATCTCCGTCAAGCTGGGGCTGCGCAGGGGCGGGCGCGTGGAGGTGGTTGAGGGCTTGATGGCCGGCGATATGGTCGTGACACGCGGGCTGCAGAATATTGCCTCGGGTGATGAAGTGCACACCGTACGTGCCACCACGCCGCCCGCGACGGCCCCGGCCTCCTGAAGGCGGATCAAGGCATGGTGCTCTCGGAAATCTGTATTAAGCGCCCCGTATTTGCGACGGTGCTTTCCCTGGTCATCGTGCTGATCGGCCTCATTTCGTATTCCCGCCTGACCGTGCGCGAGTATCCCGCAATCGACGAGCCGGTCGTCTCGGTGCGAACAGAGTACAAGGGCGCATCGCCTGAGGTTGTGGAGTCCCAGGTTACGAAGCCGCTCGAGGACCAGCTCTCGGCCATTGAGGGCGTGGACGTCATGACCTCGCGCAGCCGTTCCGAGATCAGCTATATCAATATCAAATTCAACCTGAGCCGAGATCCCGACGCTGCGGCTGCGGATGTCCGCGACAAGGTTTCCCGCGCTCGCCGCTACCTGCCCGATGAAGTGGACGAACCCGTCATCAGCAAGGTTGAGGCCGATTCGACGCCCATCATATTCATTGGCGTGGAGATGGGCAGCTACAACCCCATCCAGGCCTCGGATTATGTAAACCGCTATATCAAGACGCGACTGTCGGTGCTGCCGGGCGCGGCTGAGGTGCGGGTCTATGGTGAGCGCCTGCCTTCGATGCGTATATATGTGGACAGATCGAGGCTTGCCGCCTATGGCCTGACCGTGCAGGATGTAGAGGCGGCGTTGAGTGCGCAGAACGTGCTGATACCGGCGGGGCGCATCGAATCGCGCCAGCGCGAGTTCACGGTGATGTCTTCAACCGACCTGCAGACGGTGGCGCAGTTTCGCGACATCATCGTGGCCAACGTCAAGGGCTATCCGGTTCGCATGAGCGATGTCGCCGACGTTCAGATCGGCGCCGCCGAGGATCGCGTTCTGGCGCGCTTCAACGGCAAGTCCAGCCTGACCATTGGCATCACAAAGCAATCCACCGCCAATCCGCTTGACCTGTCGAGGGCGGCGGTGAGTGAAATTGCGGAGATAAATCAGAACCTGCCCACGGGCATGCATCTGGACATGATCTACGACACGTCGGTGTTTATACACGAATCGATCAATTCGGTGTATGAGACTGTGTTTGAGGCCATCATGCTGGTGGTGCTGGTGATCATGTTCTTCCTGCGCAGCGTACGTGCCAGCATTATTCCCATTGTTACCATACCCGTGTCCCTCATTGGGGGATTCGGCGTGATGTACTTTCTCGGGTTCTCGATCAATACGCTTACGCTGTTGGCCATGGTGCTTGCCATAGGCCTGGTGGTGGACGATGCCATTGTGATGCTGGAGAACATCTATCGTCACATCGAGGAGGGCAAGTCGCGGCTTGAGGCAGCCTTCCTGGGCGCCAAGGAGATCGGGTTCGCCGTCATTGCCATGACGTTGACGCTAATCACCGTCTATGCGCCTTTGGCCTTTGCCACCGGGCGCACCGGCCGGCTGTTCATCGAATTCGCCCTCACGCTTGCCGGCACGGTGTTGGTGTCTGGTTTCATGGCGCTGACTCTCACGCCCATGATGTGCTCGACCTTGCTTCGCCATCAGGTGAAGCATGGCTGGCTGTACACAGTGATCGAGCGCATGCTGGTGGGGTTGGGGCACCGCTATCGCAACGGACTCAAGCGAGCATTGCGGCATAGGGTTCTAGTGCTGCTGGTGGGGCTGGTGGTGGCACTGGGCAGCGGGGTGCTGTTCAAGGTGGTAAAGAGCGAGCTGTCACCCCTGGAGGATCGTGGCGTCATCTACGGCATGCTCAGCGGACCCGAAGGCTCGACCATCAACTACATGCTGCACAGCATGGAAAAGGTGGAGCATATTTACCGAGGCATTCCCGAGGCCTCGGGGTATCAATCCATCATAGGATATCCGACCGTGACCGACGGGATCGCGATTCTGCGGCTCAAGCCTTGGGATCAGCGCACCCGCACGCAAATGGAGATTTCGCAGACCCTGCGTCCGTTGTTCAATAGAGAGCTGCCCGGTGTCCGCGCATTCCCCACCAACCCGCCGTCATTGGGGCAGCGGTCCACCTCCAAGCCTGTCAACTACATGATTCTGAGCCAGGCGCCTTATCCGGAGCTGGACCGCATGGTGACGAAATTCGTGAACAAGCTCAAGGATTATCCCGGCCTGCAGAACATTGACACCGACCTACGGCTGAATACGCCGGAGCTTCAGGTGCATATGTTGCGCGACAAGCTGTCGGACTCGGGCATTCAGGTGGATACTGTGGGCCGTACGCTGGAGTCCATGCTCGGAGGGCGGCAGGTCACCCGTTACCGCGATAGTGGCGAACAGTACGACGTAATCGTACAGGTCAAGAAAAAGGACAGGGCCGACCCAGCGGATATATCGGATATCTTTGTGCGCGCATCCGATGGGAGCATGGTGCAGTTATCCAATTTTGTCACCATTAACGAGGGCGTATCGCCCCAGTCGCTGAACCACTTCAACCGCCTTCGGGCCGTCAAGGTCGAGGCTGCGGTGGCACCTGG
Organism: Allopusillimonas soli; assembly: GCF_004153445.1. GTDB lineage: Bacteria > Pseudomonadota > Gammaproteobacteria > Burkholderiales > Burkholderiaceae_B > Allopusillimonas > Allopusillimonas soli. The sequence goes on along the minus strand of NZ_SDQC01000001.1, from coordinate 944,348 downwards.
CTACGCCCTGGGCGAAGTGCTGGACCACATGGACCAAGTTGCGCGTGAAGTACTGCCTCCCACAGTGCAGACAGATTTGGATGGCCAGTCGCGCGAATTCCGCCAATCGTCCGGCGGCATTTACTTGGCCTTTGGCATGGCCATCGCCTTTATCTATCTGGTACTGGCGGCGCAGTTCGAAAGCTGGCGCAATCCCTTTATCATCATGCTGTCGGTGCCGCTGTCCATGACAGGCGCCTTGCTGGCGCTGTATCTTTCAGGCGGGACGCTGTCCATATACAGCCAGATCGGCTTGATTACCCTGGTTGGGCTTATAACCAAGCATGGCATCCTGATATGCGAGTTTTCCAATCAGTTGCGGGCCGACGGCATGGAGATGTTCGAGGCAGTCGAGCGCGCCTGCGAGTTGCGGCTTCGCCCCATTTTGATGACGACGGGTGCGATGATATTGGGCGTGCTGCCTTTGGCCTTTGCGATGGGGGCGGGCGCTGAATCGCGCCGCCAGATCGGCTGGGTGCTGGTGGGAGGCTTGAGCCTGGGCACGCTGCTGACTTTGTTCGTGGTACCCGTCGCGTATACACTGGTTGCTGGCAAGGTGGCGCCTCGGGCCAGCACCACGACCACCTGAGCACGCACACGGGCACCTGATTTTCTTCAGTTTTTATAGATTCGAGACGTGAATACTACAGCGAACGCGGGCACGCGATGCATCGTACTGGATACGGAAACCACGGGCCTGGATCCAACCCAAGGTCATCGCGTGGTCGAACTCGCCTGCGTCGAGATCGAAAACCGCGCCATCACGGGGCGCCATCTGCACTTGTATCTGAATCCCGACCGGGACAGCGATCCCGAGGCGTTGGCCGTTCACGGGCTGACCACGGAATTTCTGTCCAATCATCCGCACTTTGAAGAGGTCGCGCACCAATTGTTGGACTTCGTCAAGGACGCGGAAGTCATCATTCACAACGCCGCGTTTGATACGCGCTTTCTCACTGCGGAGCTTGCCCGTTGTGGGTTGCCGGCTTTCGATACCTTGTGCGCCAAAGTGACAGACTCGCTGCTGCATGCCCGTGAAATGCATCCAGGCAAGCGCAACTCGCTGGATGCGCTCTGTGAGCGCTATGGCATTTCGAATGCACACCGCACGCTGCACGGCGCCTTGCTCGACTCGGAACTGCTCGCCGACGTCTGGCTGGCGATGACGCGAGGGCAGGATGCCCTGCTCATGGATTTTGCCGAGGAAGGCGGGCCGGGCGGGCCCGGGCTGACGGTAGGCAAAGTGGATACATCAACGCTTAGGGTGATTCACGCGACTGACGAGGATCTCGCTGCACATGCGGCGTATCTTGATGCGCTGGACAAGGCATCCGGCAAGCCTTGCGTCTGGCGGGAGATCTCGCCAGACGAAGCGAAAGCAGGCTGATGGAGCCCTCGTAGCTCCAGGCATTGCAGGTTTTTTTTATTGTGGCAGCATGGGCAAAAGAAATGGTTAAATGCACTGCCCTATGCAGTAAGGATAATATTATCTTAGAGGGTTCTTTAGTCAGCTATAAGTATTGATTAAAAATAGCTGTACAAAAGCCGGATCTCAGAAATGAATTGCGTCATTACTATTACTCGACCGAGATATTCGCTTCCTTTATTATTTGCTTATATTTCTCCGTTTCGCTCTTGATGAACGATTTCAGCTCATTGGCAGAGCTTCCCACAGGAGTCAGATACGCTGCCGTGACAGTCTTTATCATTTCAGGGTCTGACATGGCTGTGGCCACGGCAGCACTCAATTTGTCCCGTATCACAGCATCTACGCCTGCAGGCCCGAATAGAGCAAAGAAGCTCTCCAAACTTACATCAGAAAGCCCTTGCTCGCTGAACGTCGGCACTTGGGGCAACAGAGTGGAGCGCTCTTCCGCACTGATCGCCAAGACTCGAACTTTTTTATCTTTAATAAGAGGCACCACTCCTCCCGCCGAGGCGATCAACATTGACAAACGGCCACCCAGTAAGTCAGTTACGCCAGGACCCGTCCCTACATAAGGAATATGCAACAGATCCACATGAGCCTGCCGAGCGAGTCGCAAGCCAATCATGTGCTGTGTCTGGCCAACCCCTGGAGTACCGTATGTCACTTCTCCAGGATGTGCCTTCGCACTTTCGAGCAACTCTGCCAATGACTGAGCCGCAGAGTCTTGCTTGACAATGAGAAATGAGGGTGATTTTGCTATCAGACTAATGGCTGTAAAGTCGTTAATCGGATCGTAGGGCATCTTCTTGCGCAAGAATGGACCGATAGCGTGGGTTGCAGGGGTCCCTACCATCATGGTGTAACCATCGGCAGGCGCAGCCTTAACGAACTTAGTTCCTATGAGGCCTGCGGCTCCGGCCTTATTTTCGACTATCACAGATTGACCTAGTATCACGGATAGCTTGTCCGCAAGTAGGCGGCCTAAAAAATCAGTTGCGCCAGCCGGTGGCCCGGGAACTATGATTGTCACAGGGCGAGATGGGTATGCATCTTCTGCCGAGTATGTCGGGCTAACGCTCAACGTCAGCCCTAGAAAAGCACATGAGGTTAATAGGCGCCACACTCGCTTCAACATACGAAGCCCTCCAAAGAATAATGCCCTTTCGTCATGATGTCTCCTCGTTGAAGCAATCGCTCGTACTGCAAACACTGGCAGCTTTATTTCGGCCGATTATAGGGATCGCAAGCCAGTAAGGTCTAATCCGATTTTTCAATAGACTTATTCTCTTAAAGCATAGGTGCTGTCGTAGATAACCTTATCGACGCATTGCCTTTGCTTTCGCGCGACACATGTCAACAAACGCATCTGCAATGTGATCATCGGACCGGCTGCGCTGTGTCGTTGCACAAATAATTCGATACGGCCTTGACGAAAATCGGAATGGTCGGCATATCAGGCCGGCCATATTGAATGATCTAACCGTTGACTCTGCAAAGATGCCTATACCGAGCCCAGCCCGGACTAACCCCATCATCGTTCCTACGTTTTCCACCTCAAAGGCTGGCCGGAACACCAGCCCCTGACGGCGATACTCTTGATCAATAAGCTGACGCACATTACTCGCCCCTTTTCGGGATATGTGGTCACATGTGTAGACGTCGTTCCAGGAAACGGTTTTTTGTCGAGCAATCGGATGAGCGTTGGTACAAAGGACAACTAGCGGATCGCGAAGCACGTCTTGTTGAACCAGATCATCCATCTCGTCGGCCTTCGCTGTCAGCGCGAGGTCGACCGCTCCCGAACGCACGAGCTCGATACAGGTTTCGGCGAGTACATCGTGAATGTGCAATCTGACGCCCGGATACTGGATAGAAAACCGCACGATCACATCGGGCAGAAAGCTTGCCGCAAATGATGGTGCTACGGCCAAATTCAAAATTCTATGTTTGCCTGATGCGAAATCTCTAATTCGCGCCAGGCCGTTTTCAGCGTTCTCTATTAGCTCTGTTGCGATGTTAAAAAATTCGACCCCAGCTGCTGATAACGCAACGGTACGCGTGTCTCGGTCAAACAGTCGCGCACCTATCACTTCCTCTAAACGGCGGATATTTGCGCTTAGAGCAGGTTGAGATAAGTGCACGAGTCCAGCCGCACGACTGAAGTTCAAAGTTCGAGCGACTGCAAGAAACGCCTCGACCTGCTTGAAGGTAATATTCATATTAAAAACAAATAAGTATATAGAAAAATAGAAATTCCTTAACTAAATTAATTTGGATAAAGTCTGCTTCAACACTCGCCCAAGGAGAAAGCCATGAGCGCTTACCCAAATCAGAATAATCTCTCCATTTCAATCGTCCCTTCCGGCCAAGCCTTGGGAGCAGACGTGCTTGGTTTCGACCTGAGGCATCGCCCCACTCAGGATGAACTTACCTTTCTCACCGAAGCGTGGGCTGCACACTTGGTATTGCGTATCCGCAATCAGCAAGGCCTCGACTTAAACGACTTGATCAGGTTTTCGAAATTTTTCGGCGAGCTAGACAAGCGACCCATATCAGCCGCCGGCCACAGCAGAAGCTCGCTTGATCATTTGCCGCCTGAGGTTACCGTAATCTCCAACATAACGGTAGCGGGTAAATCGATTGGCGCCTTGGGTTCGTATGAGGCAGTGTGGCACTCTGACATGACATACAAAGATACTCCACCCAAGGGGAGTTGCTTGTACTCAGTAGAGGTGCCTCAATCAGGAGGTGACACGTCGTTCGTCAATATGTACCAAGCCTATGATGAGCTAAACAGTGATCTCAAACGACGCCTGGAGCCGCTACGGTGTGTCCACGATGCAAGTCGCAATAGTGCAGGCCAGCTTCGAGACGGCTTTACCGAGGTAGATGACCCACGAAAGACGGTTGGGGCAATTCACCCCGTTGTTCGAACGCATCCCGTCACGGGTCGAAAATGTCTGTTCTTGGGGCGCCGGCGCAATGCCTACATCATTGGTTTTGAACTGGAAGAAAGCGAGGCGCTACTCGATGAGCTATGGGCGCACTGCACGCAATCACACTTATGCTGGACGCAATCATGGCAACTTGGTGACTTGGTACTTTGGGATAATCGCTGCACGATGCATAAACGCGATTCTTTCGATCCGGCCAGCAGGCGCTTGATGTATCGGACTCAGATCAAAGGCGAGGCCGTGAAGTAAATTATGAGTCTCGATAGTTCTTGCAAACTATTTTTGGAGTACCTGCCGCTATTGTCGCCGATGCTAGCATCGCTTTGGGTTGGCCACTACACGCGTTAAGACGATATCGCTTTGGCTGGAGAACGGCCAGAGAAACAGCGACGAAGTTGACCCTTGTTCTTGGCCTTCTCGTTGCTGGATTGAGAGGGTAAGGCCTTGTTAACGATGCTCCAAGGCCCATTCAATAGGTTGTCTGTGTCAGCAGTATTGAAATACCGATACCTATAAAATTAGTTTTCAGAGTAGGTACGTCTTTGATATCCTCTGCCTGAGCCACTCAGGCTTGTGCCGCATGCTTATCGTGAAAGGTTTTGCTGGCATTGGGGCTACCCTGCGTCCACACTCTGGCTAGGAGTTTTCCATTTATCACTTGGATGGCAGCTATTCAAGACACTTCTTAGAGTGCATCTTCGTCCTCCCACTGGCTCAAAGCTTGTGATAAACTAGCTGCCTTCCCTTTGCCGCTGCGCTTTCCCTGAAAGCCCTCCGCGCATCCAAGGGGCGGTTAGCTCAGTGGTAGAGCACTGCCTTCACACGGCAGGGGTCACTGGTTCGAACCCAGTACCGCCCACCAATTTATGCCTTATTTTGTGCCGTCCAGTCTAACAAGCATCGCAAGGGCTTTATCGCGATCAGCGCTGGCTGCTAGCGTCTTGAAGTGCATTTCTACGTCGAATGCCGCGATGGCCTGCGCTCCACAGGCAATGACCAGTTCAATAAGATGTATATCGCCCTTCGAGCGGATGATGCACGCAAAAAAGGGGCTGTAATTTCGGCGTATATTTTTGGCCACTTTCTGCTTAACGGCACGGCAACCCAGAAGCTTACGCGATTCCCAGACGTTTTCCCGCACGTTCGGCAGCAGCTCTGGCTTCTGAGTCCATCCATTTCCGGCGACCTTTCTGGATCGCTGTACGTTCCGGGCCAGCTTCGGCAGGTGTTCCATTCTTAAATGGCGGGGCCGGCGCATACTCAATGATCAGTTGGATGCGACGAGCAAGTTCTTCATCTACCATTTCTGCAACCAGAGCAAGGCCGAAATCGATGCCGGCGGTTACACCGCCACCGGTCAGCCGATTACGGTCTCTCACAACCCGTTCATCGATGTGGCGTGCACCCATGAGTGGCAATAAATCGGCGACTGGCCAATATGCGGTTGCGTCATAGCCGTCAAGCAACCCCGCTGCACCTAATACGAGCCCGCCCGTACATACGCTCGTGACCCATTTAGACCGCGATCCGCGATCCGCTAGAAACGCTAAAACCTCAGGATCGTTCATGCACGCGACGGTTCCCACGGACCCGCCAGGAACAAACAAAACATCCAGATCTTGAGGGCATTCGTCGAATGTATGGCTGGCAACCAAAGGAATGCCAATATCGTTGGATACCGGCACACAGTCTTAAACTCTTCGTATTTCCGGGGCATCAGATCCTTGACCTGGCTGGTCCTTTAGCCGCCTTCGACGCCGTAAGGAAGATTACCGAGCGGCAGTTCTATTCACTGGACGTTTTATCTCATGCAGGCGGGATGGTGCTCAGCAATGCCGGCGTTCCGGTGGGGACGCAATCCGCAGATGAGGCGGTTCCAGATACCTTAATAGTGGTTGGGGGCGATTTATCCTCAATGATGAGGCCGGCTGAGATTAGTTCGATTACCACTCTAGCAGCGAGAACGACAAGGATTGCCAGCGTTTGTACCGGTGCCTTCCTGCTCGCCGAGACGGGGCTGCTTGATGGACGGCGTGCCACCACACATTGGCGCGCGGCGCAAAGGCTTCAACGACGCTATCCCGCAGTCAATGTCGAAGTGGACCGGATCTTTGTTGTTGACGGCCACATCTGGACTTCGGCCGGGATTACAGCGGGCATAGACCTGGCTCTCGCGCTGATCGAGGCCGACCTCGGTGTGGAGATGGCGCAAGAGGTGGCGCGGCATCTCGTCGTGTACCATCGTCGCCCCGGTGGCCAGTCCCAGTTCTCATCCATTTCTCAGATGAAGCCTCAGTCGGACCGAGTACGCGTGGCATTAACTTTTGCACGTAGTCATCTGCATGAACCCTTGCCTATTGAGCGTCTTGCCGATGCGGCACACCTGAGTGTCCGGCAGTTTGGCCGATTATTCCAGAAGGAGACGGGAGAGACGCCAGCTAAAGCGGTCGCGCGCTTGCGTGTCGAGGTTGCCCGAACGCGCCTTCAAAACAGTTCTGAGCCTATCGAGCACGTTGCGCGAGCTGTCGGGTTTACAGATCCCGAAAGAATGCGGCGCGCTTTCGTCAATCTGTATGGATTGCCTCCACAGGCCATGCGGCGGGTGAATAATCAATAGCAAGCTGAAGGCGCGTGGGGCTGACGCCGCTCGTCACGATGCAAGCTCTTGAGTAAATCGTCGTGGGGTGCGTCAATCCTCGACGCCGATATCTTCGTTCCACAACGCTGGTTTCTCGGCAATGAACTGTTGCATGAGTTTGATGCAGCTAGCATCCTGCAATACGTGTAGTTCCACGCCTTGATCGCGCAAAAGCGTTTCGCTGCCCATAAAGGTCTGGTTCTCGCCGATGATAACCTTGCGAATGCCGTAAAGCAGTATGGCGCCAGTGCACATTGGGCAGGGCGACAGGGTGGTGTAGAGAACGGATTCACGATATATGGCTGCAGGCAGTCGGCCGGCATTTTCCAGAGCATCCATCTCTCCATGAAGGATAGCGCTGCCTTGCTGCACGCGCCGATTATGGCCCCGCCCCAGGATGCGCCCTTGATGGACCAACACTGATCCAATGGGAATACCGCCCTCTTGCAGCCCCAGGCGGGCTTCTTTAATGGCTGCCAGCATGAATTCGTCCATAGTCGCCTCTGGTCGTGGATTGTTTCTGTGATTTTCGTGTGGCTGTATCGCGTATCAAGATGGTTGGATAGCTACACGACTTTCTCTGCCGTGCGGTAAAAACGTTCGGGCCCAAAGCGCCAGTAGCATGCCGCATGGGAATACGGTTATAGCTCCGTCGTACCTCCTTGTTCCTCATACTTGACATCTGTTCCTAACCTCCTTATCTCCAGATCTCCTGATTATCAAAAGGTTTCGCATAGCGATTCATATGCTCGGGCTCGCCCTGCAACGGCCTTAGGATTTCAGCTTGGCATGGTGGCAAATGCTCAATATGCCATACAGGTGGACGTTGATTCGATCAACTATATGGGGACGGAGACACATATGAAATCACTAGCACTTATGAAGGGCATATTATGCTTTACGATAGCTCTGTTTTGCACGAATGCTTACTCGGAAATTTATCCCGACAGGGCAATTAGACTGATTGTGGCATTTTCTCCGGGAGGCACTTCCGACACTATTGCACGTTTGCTGGCAGAGCGCATGGCCAAGAAACTAGGGCAACCTGTAGTGGTGGAGAATCACACGGGCGCCAATGGTATTGTAGGAACGCAAGATGCACGCGCTGCACCGGCTGACGGTTATACGATTCTCCTCGTTCCGTCAGGGCACGCGATCAACAGTACCCTTAACCCTGCAGCAAATTACGATCCGATCGAAGATTTCACGATGATCAGTTTGATAGGCACCGTTCCCATGGTCGTTACGGCCAATCCGAACCTGGGTGCCAAGAACATTGCGGAGCTGATCGAGAAGGCCAAACATTCTTCTGAGAAGATAGATTATGGATCGGGCGGAATCGGTTCTTCCAACGAGCTGGCTACCGAACTGTTTGCAACCATGACGGGCATCAAGACACTGAATCATATTCCATACCGTGGCGATGCGCCGGGTATTGCCGACTTGTTGGGAGATCATATCTCCTTCATTTTTCTGAATGTTCCCGCAGCCCTGCCGCTGGTCAAGGATGGCAAGCTGAACGCATTGGGAATTACTAGTGCGAAACGATCGCCACTGCTGCCGGACTTGCCGACAATCGATGAAACCGTCCCCGGCTACGTGGCAGGTTCATGGCACATTGTCATTGGCCCGCGAGGCATTCCTCAAGATAGGGCGGCGCTTTTAAGCAAGACGATTGCAGATATTGTTCACTCGCCTGATTTTTCGAAGAAATTGGCGAGCATGGGGATAGATGGAGTGGGAAGTACGCCGGAAGCATTGCAGGAATTTCTGCGGGCTGAAATCGAAAAATGGAAAAAAGTTATTCATGACGCGCACATAACAATGTGAGTAATACCTGCGGTGCTTGTGTTCTTCAGTACCGCAGAAAAATTATTCTGTTATGGCTACGCATTCCAAGATTCTTACTATTTAGTAGCCGCGAGCACGCAATCGGCCGTGCTGGCCAGAGCAGCCCTGAAGCCTCGACTGGACATCAAGTGCGCCATTTTTGCTGAATTGGTCAGCACGCGAGCACTGCGAGGGTGCTGATAAATTGAGACATAGATGCATGTGTCACTGGTTACCGTGATGCCGGCTTTTATTAAGCCATGCCAAACGCCCATGCGGCTAGCTTCTGCTCGTATGAGGGAATTGGTGTGAATAAAGAATGCCTTGTTAGGGGAGATTGATTTTCCTTTCATCAAGGTGAAAATCTCTTGCAGTTGATTCAACGTGGCATGAGGACAGCCGATAATAACGATATCGCCCGTTGCCGCCTCTTTGCATTGATTGGTGATCTGCCGCTGCTGTTCCAGGTCTGCGGCGGTAACATCAATGATTGGAGGTGATTTAGCATGAGCATAGGGCCGGCCCACATTGAGCGCGGCGTCGACTGTGGGCGCTTCGGGGGAAATGCCCACCATGTGCAGAATGGCGAGGGGAGAATAGGTTGAAAACGCTGCACACAGTCCATACAGGTTTTCGAATGCGGTTTCTGGTCGTAACCCCACGATTGCGGGTATATTTTCCGCGCACTGGCGCGCCACCCAGGCGCCTAGAAGATGAAAATGATGCAGGTCGGCCAGTTCTGCTTTAACCCGCACAACCAGCCGCGCTCTTCGCTCTGAAACGAGATGCATGCCATAGTTGGGAGTCACGCCTGTCAGTGCTGAGGCCAATGCGGTGACGCCCTCTCTATTGGTGCGGGCGCCGAGTACACCATTTACGTAAGGGGCGCAGGCGGACTCACTCCATGCTAATGACTCCCCAAAACGAGGAACATATCCTTGCGAGAATGGGTTGCAGGAGCAGTTGGCATCGGCACCCATGCATACCAAGGCACTGAGCGCACGTTCCTGCATCTCGATGTTCCGGTTGTCCACATTGGTGTCCTGGCGTCGTTCGGCGGACAGAACGTTGGTTGTTGTCGGAACGCAAACCTGAGCGCCATTTGCAGCAAGGCGCTCCAACCAGTGCACGCCAGCAGGCCCCAGAGAGGAGTACGACAATCCGACATGTGCGGAGCGGATGGGTATGAAGTCCTGCGCATGCATTGCCTGTCCCACTCTATGGAGCAGCTGCATCATTCTCTGAGCAGTCGGACCGGCCCCTCCCTCCAGCATGGCCCGTTGTGCGGCAGTCAGTTTCATAGTCGCATAATGACGCCTGTTGCTCCGTTAATGTGCAGCAGGCTGCCGTCAGGAATAGAAAGAATATCCTCCTGCCTGATTTCACCTATTAGCGGTATTTTTGCCAAGATGGCACCGGCGACCAGTATTGTGTCCGGCTTGCCAATAACAATCGCCTCTGGGGACGTACCTTGCTCCGCGAGATTCATTAATATATATGATCCACTACTACTGCCTTTACCTTGTGGAAATACAAGCACTTTTCCTTTTACAGGCACGCCATCCAGAGGATGGCCTGGCTCGTGCAGGATACCGGTCAGGACATCGATACGAGCAACGCTCACAGCTTCATTACAGATCAGCGCCTTGCCTTGAGCTACCCCATCTGCCAAGCCGACCCCCTGAAGAGTAGTGCGGCTCATTCTATTTTCAGGCCCGTCTTCTCAACAGTCGCCGCCCATCGGGAAACTTCCGTATCCAGAAATTCCTGGGTTTCCTTTTGGCTGCGCCATGCTGGGTTGGCGCCAATTGAGGCCAGCTTTTTCTTTGTCTCGGGATCACTCATCATCGTCTGAATTTTCTTATTCAGAACAGTCACGATTTCCTGCGGTGTTCCTTCCGGCGCAACGAGCACGAACCAGGGGGCGGCCAACAGATTGCTCATGCCAAGTTCTTTGAATGAGGGCACATCCGGCAATGCTGTGTTGCGCTCCGGCGTTGATACAGCAAACGCCTGTAGCTTGTGTGCGCGGATCTGCTCAATGACGGCGGGCATATTGTCAAAGTCAATGTCGATATGGTTTCCCATTAAATCGAGTACAGTGGGGCCACTCCCTTTATAGGGAATGAGATTCAAGTTGACGCCAGCGTCGATCTCGAACTGGGCAGTCAGCAGGTGGTGCATGGAGCCGACGGCCGGAAGGCCCGCACGTACCGCTCCAGGATTCTTCTTGGCGTATTCAATCAAGCCAGCTATGTCGTGGGCGGGAAACTTGGGGCTCGCAGCCACGACCACAGTCACATCAATAAGCGTTGCGATCGGAACGAAATCCTTCTTCACGTCATACTTGATTCTGTCCTTGTACAGGGATAGCGATGTGGCCATCGGCCCCGATGAGACAGCGAGCAGGGTATAGCCGTCTGGCGCAGCTCTGGCCACGAATTCCGTCCCGATAATACCTCCCGCTCCACCCAGGTTCTCCACAACGAAAGGCTGGCCCAGTTCCGTTTCCAGGTACTTGGCAACCAGCCTGCCCACGATGTCATTCGTTCCACCGGGGGGAAAGGGAACGACGATTTTGACGGGCTTGGTTGGATAGGCCGATCCGCCCATTGGGGAAGCTGCGCTCGCTGTGCTGCAAACCAGCGCGCTGGCCAGCCCGACCACGGTAGCCAAAATGGCCCTCGACAATCTGATGGGTAATTGCATGCTGCCTCCTTCCACTTTCGGATATGTAGGTTTGTTTTCAGTGGCTTTACAACATTGCGGAAAGTATGGGCTTGATGAGATATGCGGTGCGAATTTGTTTTGCATGTCGAAACAATAAACGCATTCACCTATGAGGCTGAATTATGCTGCATTCGCACCAGTAAAGATTGTGCGGCTGCGATCAGGGGTTATGGATCATTCCGTGCACAGGCGGTGGGCATGTCAGCCCAGATATGGCGCTGAATTCACAGCGAGAGGAAATATCATGGCATTGGATTTCAGTTTTTCGGCACAGCAGGATGAGTTTCGAAAGTTCGTTGCCGATTTCGCGCAACGCGAGATAAAGCCCTATGTCCGGGAATGGGACGAGAAGGCAATCATGCCCAGGCATGCAATCAAAAAAATGGGTGAAGCGGGGCTGCTCGGGATTATTGCTCCAAAGGAGTTGGGTGGAAGCCAAGCTGATTATATTCAGCTGGGTATCGCTATTGAGGAAATAGGACGCGTTGACACGAGTTGCGCAATGATCTGCTCCATACAGAATACATTGCCCAATCTGGTGCCCGGCTGGGGGGATGATATCCGGCGCGAGGTCATCAAAGGAAACCAGCTGGTCAGCATCGCCACCTCGGAAGCGGATGCGGGATCGGATGTGTCAAACATGGAAACAAGAGCTGAGGTTGACGGAAACGAGTTCGTGATAAACGGGCGCAAGATCCACGTTAGCTTGATGCCTGGCGCCACTTTCATGGGCGTGACTGCCAAGGTCAGGCAAGAAGACGGTAAGGAGCGCATCAGCTTTCTGAGAGTACCGGCGGATCTGCCCGGCATATCATCGGAAGAAATGCCTGAGATGGGAACACGGTCGCACCAGCTTGGTGTTGTGAACTTTGACAACGTGCGTATTCCGATTGGAGATGTGCTGGGCGGAAAAGGGGAGGGAAAGGCCACCTTGTATGCTCGCTGGAATGTGAGCCGTTGCCTAAGTGCATTGAATGCACTGGGGACTGCGCAGCAGGTTCTGGATGACACCATCGATTATGTGAAGAAGAAAAAGGTGTATGGCCAGCCCATAGGCCTGTTCCAGGCCATCAGCTTTCCGCTTATCGAGCATTACACCCGAATAGAAAGCTGCCGCTTGATGGCATACAAGGGGTTGTGGATGAACACGCGTAATGAGAATGCGGCACGTGAGGCAGGCATGGCCAAATGGAGCGGCATCACCTCGTCTGTGCAGGCCGTTTACGATTGTCTGCAGATGCATGGTGCCGCCGGATACCTGAAGGACCTTGACATAGAACGCCGTTATCGCGATGTGATCGCGCTTACATTCACGGGCGGAACTATCAACGTGATGAAAATTACGGTCATTCGAGAACTGCTAGGTAAAGAGTTCATGGGTATTAGTGGAGCGCAAGGATAGCCATGACGAGCATCATTTCCTTTCCAGCGTTTGACAGGCTGCGCGAGAGTGATACGGAGTGGGCCTTGTTCGATGTGCGTGAGCTGGCTGAAGCCAACTCAGGACATATTCTCGGCGCGTGTTTCCTTCCACGACGGATGTTGGAACTTCGTATCGGAGAATTGGTGCCTGATACTCGAACTTTTGTCGTTCTTTATGACGATGGCACCAGCAGGCGGGCGGAGTTGGCAGCTGATGCATTGCATCGAGTGGGCTATGAAAACGTCCATGTTCTTGAAGGTGGCCTTGTTGCGTGGTTGAGCAAAGGTAGGGAAGTTACCTCCGGATCCAATGTGGCTGGAAAGATTTTCGGAGAGTACGTACATGAGACCCTGCGTGTGCCGCAAGTATCTGCCGAGACATTGAAAACATGGTTGGATGAAGGCAGGGATTGCATAATCTGTGATATACGCACGCCCGTCGAGTATGCGGACAAGCGCATTCCTAATGCACGTGGCGCGTTTGGTGTGGATCTGGTGTCGGTGGCTCATGATCTGAAGGAGGCTCGATTGCCCATTGTGGTGCATTGCGCCGGACGAACTCGGGGCATTATTGCTTGTCAGGGTCTAAGAGAGCTTGGCCTCGACAATGTGTACGCACTCGAAAACGGTACGATGGGCTGGCAGCTGGCGGGATTCAGACTAGAACGTGGCTCGCCGCAGGGAATTTTATCTCCTACACCCGAAAGTGTGCAGGTTGGAAGGCAATCAGCCATGGCCTTGGCTCGGTCGGCGGGCGTTACCGAAATCGAACCGGATGAACTCGCTGGGCTGATCAAGGAGCGAGATGCACGTGCCAGAAACATCTATGTCTACGATGTGCGACAGGTAGATCAGTACGAGACTGCACATATCCGCGGCGCGCAGGTGCTTCCGGGAGGCCTGGCCATGCAGCGGATAGATGACTATATGCCGGCACGGCGTGCAATCCTGATATTCGTAGACGATGATACCGGGCGCGCATTTCTGACAGCATTCTGGTTTCGCAAGCTGGGATGGCAGGATGTTCGGGTTTTGAGGGGCGGCCTGCAGGTATGGAAGGAAGCCGGATATCCGATAGGGTCGGGGCGTGATCGGTCGACGCCTCTCGGCCTGCGTCAAGCCAGGGAGAACTCGGTACATGTGAGTGCGGATGCGTTGCAGAGCATGAAACCCGAGCCCCTGATTGTGCATGTGGATACCAGCAAGTCCTATGAGACGGCCAGGGTCCCGGGCGCAATCTGGATTCCCTATGGCTGGCTTGAATACCATCTCGGCCAGTATCTTACAGCGTTGGATACGCCCGTCATTCTGACCTGCCGAACGGGCGTTCATTCTGTCTATGCAGCTGCAAATCTGAGGCGCCTGGGATATTCATCTGTGCGTGTACTTGAAGGTGGGATCAATACATGGAAACAAAAATTCACTGTTGACTCCGGATGGCCGGATGGCTTTGTTCGCACGCCAGATGTAGTCGTCCCACCTTATGACTCGAGCCTTGAAGAAATGGCTAGATATCTCGAATGGGAGCAGCGCCTAAGTGAGGACTTATCCGCGGATGCATTTCTTTCTTGGTCAACATAGCGAAATACTGGATCGAGTTTCACTATCTTGATCGATATTGGGTCGGGGATTGATAGGATGATTGCGTGTGTAGCCATTGCATCATATCCAACTTACGGAACGGCAGGAACCATATGAATTTCGAACTCACTAAACAACAAAGGCAAGTTTACGAAACGGTAGGGGAGCTAAGCAGAACAGTGTTCAAACCGAACGCTGCCAGATATGACGCTGAAGCGAGTACTCCCAGCGAGAACATGCGCGCCTTCTTTGATGCAGGGTTGAATGGGATTACCATTTCTGAACGAATGGGTGGAATGGGAAGCGGCACAGCGGGTGAGGATCCTCTACTTTATTTGCTGGCAGTGGAACAGACGGCACGTGGCGATTTGTCCACGGCGCAGTGTTTTCATATCCATTGTCATGGAGCGCATTACGTGGACCAGGTCGGCACCGATGAGCAGCGCGAGCGCGTATTGAAGCCAGTGCTCGAACGGGGCAGCCTTCTTAACGCGACCGGGAGCGAGCCTGGCCGTACATCCCGTGGCGCCTACAACCTTATTACCGCAGCGCAGCCCGCCGAGAATGGCTACATACTCAATGGTATGAAAAACTACGCCACCCTGGGCGCTGACGTGGACTACAACCTAATATTCGCCGGTGTGGCGGGCATGCCGGGCAACGAGGGACACCTTGGCGTTCTGGTTCCGCAGAATGCAAAGGGATTCTCCGTCGTCGAAGGTTCGTGGAATCCGATTGGCATGAGAGGAGCGCACAGCCCATCCCTGAAGCTGGACAACTGTTTTGTCGATAACAGCAATGTTTTAGGCGACTTAGGACTGTACCCACGCGAGCGTTGGCAGGCGCGATTTCACTTGAGCTTTGCTGCCCAGTACCTGGGAGGGGCGGAGGCAATTTTTGACTTGCTTCGCGAGTACCTGCCAAAGCGCGGTACGGCCAGTGATTCATATACACAGCTGCGCATGGGCGAGATCCGAGTGGGGACGGATTCAGTGAGATGGCTCATTTACCGTGCTGCCTGGATGTGGAAGAACAGTGATCGCGAGGCGGCAGAGCTATTTTCCATGTGTGCGAAGCACCGGGCTATTGAAAACGCAGTGATTACCATGGATAAAGGCGCGCAGATCATCGGATCGAGCGCATTCTGGGCTGATTCCCCCATGTCCCGCCTGTTCCGCGATTTGCGTATTCACACGCTGCACGAGAACTTGGACAAGACGGCCGCTACATTGGGTAAGTTTCATCTGGGTGAGCCATACGACACTACTGCTCGCCTGTAACTTTCCGAGCCGGGTTTCATATGAGCTCAAGTTCAAGAGAATTTCGGAATGCGCTGGGGCGGTACCCGACCGGTGTTGCCATCATCAGCGCGCGCGGAGAGGATGGCAAGCTGGTGGGCTTGACCGCAAACTCGGTTACACCCGTTGGCTCTGACCCAGTTCGCCTCGCTTGGAGCCTGGGCGTTGAATCGAGAACGCGCGCGGTGTTTGAGGAGGCAAGCTATTTCTCTGTCAACGTGCTTGCCAGTAATCAGATTTCGGTGGCTAGGCAGTTTGCATCGTCGTTGGCTGATCGCTACGAAGGTATTGACTATGTCGCAGCAGGATCACAGAGCCTGCCAAAAATCCATGGAGCTATCGCCTGGTACGTTTGCCGGCGAACCGATACTACCGAAGTCGGTGACCATGTCATGTTTATTGGTGACGTAGTCGAGAGCGAACTGGCGGATGGTGCGCCATTGCTCTATTTTGCTGGGCGATTTGCCCAGTTTCATTGAGTAGGTGAAGGCGATATATGTTTGATCATGATTATTCCTTGCCAACTGAGTCTTCCTCATCATGGCCGCCTGAGATCATGGAAAGTCTCGGCGACATTAATCGTCCCTTCTGGAATATGGGACGGGAAACCATGCCGCCGGAACAAATCCGGATGCTGCAGACATTCAAGCTGCGGCAGCAGATCGCTTACCTTGCCAGCCATTCCGAATTTTACAAGGAAAGGTTCCAGTCGGCTGGGTTCAGCCTGAGTTCCTACCATTCCATAGAAGACATTAGATGCGTGCCGTTCACCACAAAGGCGGAGTTGCGTGATAGTCAGGAGACATATCCGCCGTTTGGCCTGCATCAGGCAGCATTGATGGAGCAGATTGTTCGTATAACGGCCACTTCCGGCACGACAGGTAAGTCCGTGTTTCAAGGGTATACGGCTCACGATACGCTCAGGCGCTCGGAAAGTCTGGCTCGAGCGCTGTGGGGATTTGGCGTTCGCCCCGGCGACAGGGTTGTCAATGGTTTTGCCTTGAGTATGTTCAACGCGGGTATTCCGTTGTGCGCAGCGGTGGAAAGACTGGGAGCGGTAAACATCCCGGCCGGAGCGGAGCGGCGCGTGGAAGGGATGCTTATACTGATGCAGCAGTTGAAGGCAACAGTGTGGGTGGGCACACCGTCGTTTGCGGCAGCTTTGGCGGAACGTTGCCAGGATGTTTTGGGAATCCCGTCCCAGGAGCTCGGGCTTCGTATTATCTGTGGTGGTGGCGAGTCTGGCTTTGAGCAACCTGCCTTCCAGAAACGCATGGAAGAGGCATGGGGCACGCCCTATGTATACGACTTTGCCTCAACATCGGATGCGCATCCAAACTCGTTCGCCCACTGCAGGCTTCGCGATGGCAAGCATCAGCTCACGCCTGACCTTGCACTTATCGAACTGATCGATCCGGACACAGGCAACGTAATGGAGATGAGTGACGGCGCCCAGGGCGAGTATGTATTTACGCATCTGGATAGGCAGGCATGCCCCTTGTTCAGATACCGAACCGGCGACATCATCAAAGTTCGTACATCGGAATGTGCCTGTGGGCGTACTGGTTTTCGTATGGATATAGTCGGGCGCAGCGACGACATGCTGATCGTCAGAGGAGTCAATGTGTTTCCCTCGGCGGTGCAGTCCATCATCGGAAGATTTGCACCTCGGGTAAGCGGCGTGATGCAGATCGTGCTTCCAAGGCCGGGGCCGGCAGTCATTCCTCCCTTGCAGGTCAGGGTAGAGGCATCGGATGCGAATGCGGAACTGAAAGCGAAGATCGAACAGGCGTTACGCCAAGAGCTGACAGTAAGCGCCAATATAGAGTTCGCCTCCGTCGGGGCACTTGGCCGCACCGAGAAAAAATCGAGGCTTGTTGTATTGGAGAAGTCATGAACAGCACCTTATTGCCATTGCGCGCTCAATCGCCTCAGCATCGCTTAGCGGGTGGGTTGGTGCTTGTCGGATATGAGGACCATGAATTGGGGCCGCAATTTGTGATGGCCAGCGCGTTCAACTCGCTTTCCCTGACACCCAAACTGGTCATGTGGTGTGCGGCTCAAGGCATTGATGGCCGGCCTAGAATACCGATCGGTGCACATTGTGGCCTGAGTGTGATGGCGGCGGATCATCGCGACCTTTGGGCCCAGTGCGCGAAAGATTGCAATGCAGATCGTTTTCAGTGGACGAGAGGGCCCTCACTTGAGGTTCCTTTAGTCGAAAACGCGGCCGCCAACTTTGAGGTGATCGTGACTCAGCAGATAGTTCAAGGCAGCCATGTGCTTTGTATAGGCGAAGTACAATCGTTTGATTACTCAGAGACCTGCGAGGGTCTGCTGAGCTACCAAGATGATCTTCGCATACCCTTGACGTGCGAGTAAATCGGGACGGCCATACAATCGTCACCCCAGTGAATGAGAACAGGCGGAGGCATTCTTCATACACAGACGGTACTACCCCCATCCACCGGAATTACGGTTCCTGTCAGGTGCTTGGATCTGTCTGACAGCAGCCACAACACGGCGTCCGCGATATCCAGGGGCTGGCCGATGTCGCGTGTGAGAACAGGCCTAGCTCCTGTGGCACTTTCGTTTTTTTCATGGCTTGATTTTATGGTCGAAAACCGTTTTGATTCTATCGGACCGGGCGCCACGCAATTCACGCGTATGTTGTCGTTGTAATAGCGATCAGCCAAACCCTTGGTCAGGAGGTTAACCGCCGCGTTGGCGCAACCTCCAGGCAGATGGGTGGGAAGGGGCTGGCGTGCGCTTCGTCCCGAAATATTGATGATGCTGCCCCCGCCTTGCTCAATCATATGTGGGATGACGGCACGGCACGTTCGAACGTAAGCCATGAGCTTGCTGTCCAGTATGTCGCGCCAGGCCTCGTCGTCGAGATCCAGGAAGTCCGCAAATAGTGAGATGGATGTCGAATTGACCAGAGCGTCGATGCGGCCATGCCTGAGTACAATTTCATCCGCGACGGCTCTGATTGTTGCTTCTTGTTTTATGTCCACGGGAATTATGCTGATCTCGCCGATGGGCTGGATGTCGGTTTGCAATGCAGAGAGTTTGTCCTCTGATCTACTCGAAGCCACCGGAGAGGCACCGGCTGCGGCCAATTGACGGCATATTTCTGCGCCTAAGGCCCCAGTTGCTCCCGATACCCAGACTACTTTGCCTTCCAGCGCTGTGCATGGCATGGTTCTCTCCTGGAGATTAAAGTTCTGTGAAGAAGTCCGCCATATTGCCGACTGCCTCAATGTTATCGATCTTTTCGACAAGGCCATCTATCTGGGCTTTACTGAGCGGGCTGAAGCCCTGTCGAAAGCAGTCGTCGGCCTTACTCTCCAGCACGCTTCGACTGATCGTAGCGCAGGTTGAGCCAGGGAAAGAATCTATGCGTTCGCTGACTGCTCTACCGGAGCGAAGGCCAAACGTCAATGTTGCAGGAGCCAGTTCGCCGTGATTATTTGGATCAATCTTTATTTTGACCCGGCGGGTGATGTCTCGTATGCGCGGATCCAGCACTCTTTTCGGGTCGAGATCCTCAAGTTTGAATTGCCCGCGCAGAAGCGCGCACGCCACGGCATATTTGGCATTGAATTGAGCCATGACCTGCGGGTCTTTGGCATTCTGATCGAACTCACCGCCTATCATCCGATTCATGAATTCCGATATGTCGACTTGTGCAGATGCTACATCATCAGCTTTGATATTGTGCTTCTTCATCAGAGAAAGCGTGGCCTCGATCACCGCATGAGAGCATCCGCAACATGGATATTTCTTAATATGGATTGCACAGTTCTCGTAGCGTAAGCCGAGCTGACGCAGCACAGTGTCGGGGTCGCATTCCTGATATAAATTGGAAAGCCCAAATTTTCCTTCAAACGGCATAGTGGGCCCCGTTATGCCTGACTTGGCCAGCATCGCGGAGAAGAGGCCGTTGCGAGCGGCAAAGGCGGCCATGAAACGTTTCGCTAAGCTCTTCTCAAGCATAGCCTGTTGGGTGCCTCCAGTTTGAAACAATGCAATACCCAACGCATGCGTAATTTCGGCTTGGTTGCATCCAAGCAACTTTGCGCTGGCAGCGGCAGTGCCAAATATGCCGAAGACCGAAGTAAAGAACCATCCATTGTGGCCCTGAGCAGAAACGCCCAGGCGGCAATTCAAGTCATCGGCCAGCACAATGGCTGTCAAAAGTGCCTTGCCGCCAAGTTGATGCTGTTGGGACACTGCGACAAGAGCTGGCAGTGTCATGATTGATGAATGCATGACGGCGTCGAGATGCAACGCGTCAAAATCTAGTGCGGCCGCTGAAGCGCTATTTATGAACGCTGCATCCAGAACTGGCGCATGCGCAGGCCTGCCCCATATCCGACATGGAGGGGCACAGTTCGCCACGCTATAGCCCTGAGCGCTCGCCAATGCGTGATACGCCGAATCAATACCGACAGCCTCGGCTCCAGCCCATGCCGTGGACACTGTGTCAAGGATAAGTGACTTGGCCGCGGAGATTGCTTCTGGTGGCAGCATTTCGTATTGAGTACGATCAACATGATGCGCGAGCAAGGAAGACAGGCCGGCATCGGCGTGGCTAGGCGAGCAGGTGGAGGACATGAAAATAGGGCTCCCGCGGTATTACCTGATGGTTATATGTGCATCCTTCGCCACTTTTTCCCATTGCTTCATTTCGGTAGAGATGAAGGATTTGAATTCAGCAGGCGTCGTTCCTTTCGGATTCAGCATTTGCTCCATAAGCTGCTGCTTGATCTGTGGCGCAGATAGCACATCGATGATTACGGAACTCAACGTATTGGTTACCTCGGCGGGTGTGCCGGCAGGCGCGACCAGACCGTACCAGGATCCTATTCTGAAATCTTCCAGGCCCGACTCCTCCAAAGTAGGCACGTCGGGGGCGATGGATAGCCGGTGTGCTCCACCAGATGCGATAACTTTGAGCCTACCCTGCTTTACATAATTTAGTGCACCTGGCACGGTATCGAACATAGCTGAAATATTCCCAGCCATCAGGTCGATTAAGGCTGGTGCGCTGCCTTTATAAACGGCAATGGGGCTTTCCATGCCGGTACGTAGCTTGAGCAATGCAGCGGACAGGTGAGACACCGATCCCAGGGCATTGGCCGCAAGTGTGATCTTTTCCGGATGAGTCTTGGCTGCGTCGACCAAATCCTGAACTGTGTCTACGCCGAGTGAAGGGTTCACCAGCAGAAACATATCCACCGTTGCGACCAGCGACACAGGCGCAAGGTCATTCAGCGTGTCGAAAGGCATTTTTTTCATGACCGCCGGATTGATGGCAAGCCCCGAATAGGCCATTCCCAATGTATAGCCGTCAGGTGCAGCTCCCACAACCGCATTGAGTGCCAGGTTGCCGCCTGCTCCCGGACGATTCTCTACGGCAACAGGCTGATTCAGCCTTTTTTCGAGCTCATGCGCCACCAAGCGCGCGACAATATCTGTTGTCCCGCCCGGAGAAGCGCCCACAAGCATGCGTATTGGTCTTGAAGGGTAATCTTGCGCACAGGCTGGTTCCGAAATTATGGCCATTGCGGCCATAATGATGGCATAGCAGAGCCGAAGCCCCTTATTTTTGGTATCTTGTGCAAACGTCATTTTTCACTCCGCTTTTACGGATGCCGATTGCCGGATTCTATGTACGGATACGGAGCAATCCAGAAAGTTGGATCGCTATGCGAAATGAAAACCGCTGCATCTGCTTTGTTGCCTTATTCTGTTTGTCATATCGAAACGGCCGACTACTCCTCAATTAGGGGCATCGAATGAGCGACTTGTATACCGACCCGGCACCGCGTGATCGATATTTATATGAAGACGATCGCCAATTTGCGACAACTTTGGCTCGCGGTCTTGACCTTTTACGATGCTTCTCTCCATTCAATCCCGAGTTTGGAAACAAGGAATTGTCGGATCGCAGTGGTCTGCCAAAACCGACCGTATCCCGCCTTACTTATACGTTGACCTGCCTGGGTTATCTGAAACAGGATAAGGTGTCGCGCAAGTACCGTCTTGGATCCGCTGTGTTATCCATAGGTTATCCCCTGTTGGCCAACTTGCGTATTCGACAGATCGCCAGGCCTTATATGCGCGAATTGGCCAACTATGCGAAGGGCTGGGTATCGATCGGAATCAGAGACAGGCTCAATATGATCTATATAGAGTCTGAACGCTCGAATAGCATTCTGCGTGCTAAGCCGGATGTTGGCCAGAGCTTTCCGATTTTGGTTTCGTCCATGGGGCGTGCATACCTGGCCAGTTTGCCGGAAATGGAGAGGAATGCCCTGCTTAACCAGATCAAGGTAAAAACGCCCGATCTATGGGCGAAATATGAACGCCAGATTGGACAGTCAATGGAGCAATACAAGATGCGTCGTTTTTGCACGCGGCACAGTGATTTTGTTCCAGATGCACATTCTGTGGGTGTGTGTATGGCGCCGATTTTTGATAATGAACAAATTGCTTTCAATTGCGCTGTTCCGATTTATTCGCTATTGCCTAATCAACTAGAGCAGGAGATCGGGCCGAGGCTTGTTCAAATGGTTCGAAGGATAGAGGCGGTAATTCAGGAGGCCAAAGCTCAACAGGTGGCTTGAATCGTCATTGGTTTCATTTTGGCGTAACTGGTCTGCCAGCGCGCTATCCACATTTGCAAGCATGGGTGCATTTGCAAGTGCGTTGAATGTACCAAACACAAATGACGGTTCCAGCGGTCAGCAGTGACTCATCCGGCATCATCCGCAAACCTGCATGTTACTGGCTCCAGCAGGATCTGGGAGGCCAATGCTGGCGGTCACCCCATCAATGCCAGCCCTCAATCGTAAGACCGCTGGCCAGCTCGGCCTCCTCACGCGACACGTGACGCACAGTCTGGCCGAAGGTCCACACATGGCCTTCCGGATCTCGAGCCCGATAGGTGCGGTCGCCATAGAACTCGTCCGAGGGTTCCTTCAGGATGACGGCCCCCGCTTTCCTGGCCTGTTCACAATGCTCGTCGATAGCATCATGCATACGCACGTGTATCGACTGCGTATTCTTACCGTCAACAGAAGACGGGCTTGCTGTGAAATCGGCCCATTCGGCTCCGACCATGATGTAGCCGTCCCCATACTGCATTTCAGCGTGGACCAGCTTGCCGTCTTGATCCTTGATGATCATGCTGCTTTCAAAGCCAAACGCCTCGCTCAGCCAGTCGATTGCCGCTGACGGATCTCTGTAAAACACGGCCGAGCCCAGGGCCGGGCGGCGAAATGGATCATTCATGGCGATCTCCTTCTCGGTTCGGAATATCTTGACTATTTCACTGCGCGGGAAAGTATTAGTCAAAGGCCGGTTGAACTGTGGCCGCCAATGACATCCGTCTCGATGAGGCTTGCAGTCCGTGCTCCGGTACTCCGCCATGCATTGCAGTACGCAATTTCACGTTCGTACTGTAAAAACACCATTTTCCATCCATATTTTTCCCAATAATGGGATTTTTATGCTGAAAAAGGATGATTGAATCTTGATCACAATATTGCTGCGATGACAAACTAAAAACGTACTGGTTGTAGTGAACTTGTCCATGAGCAAAGGAGATTCAGTGGTGGGGAAGCAAATTCATTTCCTGGCATACAAGGAGTTGCCGTCTGTCAGTCGCGGTGTGGGGATAGTCAATCATCCGGTGGCGACCGCCAAACAGGGATCGACGAGAATTCATTCGGGCTTGACGGAATTGCCCGTGGGCGCGGCCGTTCCGAATCATAGTCATCCGAATGCCGAGGAGCAGGTAACTGTATTGAAAGGCAAGGTGAGGATCAAGATCGGCGATAAACAGCGGGACTGTGAGCCATATGACTCGACGTTCATTTCGGGCGATGTGCCCCACGAGTTCAGCAACATAGGCGACGAGCCAGCGCTGGTGATGGTGATTTACGGTGTGCTGCGTGACCAGAATGTCACCAGAACCTTCACCGAAAGTGGCATGACGGTAGAGATCGGTTCCGATCTGGACCGTTTCCCGGCGCCGGAATCTGCCTGATTGTTCCGTGCTTTCTTAGTGCCTTTATTCGAGAGGTACCTCCATGTCCAAAGCGGAAAAAGACTCGGGCGGGCTCTACTGCTATCTGGCGACGCCATTCAACGAGTCAGGCGGTATTGATACAGGCGTGTTGGCCGAATATACGGCGCAGATGATTGCGCATGGCGTGGTTGGCGTGACTTGCCTGGCTAGCACTTGCGAAGGCCCCTACATGACGGAGCAGGAGCGATTGACGGTGTTGGATACGGTGGCGAAAACCGCGTCGGGAAAAGTGAAGATCAATGTGGGCATAGGTGGGTTATCGACGCTTCAGGCAACCGAGGCGGCCAGGCAGGCCAAGGATCATGGGGCTACGAGTCTCATGCTGGAAATGCAGCAATACTTCCCTGTTTCCTTCGAGGCAGCCTACCGGCATTTTGATGCGGTGGCGCAGGCTTGCGATGTGCCAATCAGGCTTTATAACCTGACCTTGCCTACCGGTTTTGATTTCACACCCGATCGCATTCTGGCAATGTCTTCGATAGGCAGCATCCTGTCTATAAAAGACGCATCCAACGACGTTTTCCGCTTGCGCGATATACGCATGCTGTGCGGCGATCGCTATACCTTGTACTGTGGTTTCCATTACCAGGCTCTGGATGGGTTCCGGCTTGGCGCCCAGGGCTGGGAAGTCATGATGCATCCTGCCATAGCGCAGCCGCTGGTCGCTCTCTACCAGGCGCTTGTGCGGGATCCATGGAGCGCCGAATCCTCGGAACAGTACAAGATGCTTCAACCCTTGTTCTATTTCTTCAAGCAATACGGGGTGCCGCAGTGCATCAAGGAAATTTCAAGGCGATCAGCGCTTGTATTTGGTGAGGTGAGAGCCCCGCTGCAACCGCTGACTGATGCGGCTAAACGCCGTTTGCACACGATTGTGGATCAACTGGAAGAGTGCTGTGTCTGACGATGGACGATCATCCACGCTGAACGGATTTCTGGTGCTGGAAGCGGTAGCGGCTTCCGACAAACCGCTTAGCATCAGACAAATAGAGGATTTGACCGGTCTGCCGCGTTCAACCCTTTATCGGGTGGTGAGGACACTGGTGCACGCCAGGGCGCTGATGTTGGAGCCCGGAGGGAAAAGCTATTCCGCCGGCGACAGGCTGATTGCGCTGGCCAGGGAGGTAAATACGCACAGCGTCCTGCATAACGAGCGGCATACGATCCTGAAGCTGCTGGTCGACGAGATAGGAGAAACATGCAATTTCACCACGCTGGATGCGACTGACGTGGTGTATGTGGACCGGGTGGAGGCGAAATGGCCGCTGCGCCTGCATTTGGAGTCGGGCTCTCGAGTGCCTCTGCACTGTACATCAAGCGGAAAGCTTTTCATGAGTTATATGCCGGCGGATCAGCGGCGCACTTTGTTGAAAAGGCTTCCGCTCACGCCCTATACGGAAAAGACGATTACCGATGCAGCCCGACTGGCAAAGGAATTGACCGCCATACGCAGTGCGGGAATAGCCACCGACGACGAAGGCTATTTATTGGGGCTGATATCCGTTGCAGTGCCGGTGTTTGGAAAAAACAGGAAGATCATAGGAGCGGTTGCGGTGCATGCCCCAAGGGCCAGGCTGGAGCTGGACAAGGCCTTGGAATATGCCAGTTTGCTTAGGCGCGCGGCCAGCGATATAGGAAGCATTTATCGACGATTTAAGTAACGAGCGAAACTGATTGTTTGTCCATAATAAACAGGAGACACAGACATGAAAGAAACAAACCTTACCAGCCGGCGTGGTTTTCTGCGCAGCAGCCTATGTCTGGCAGGAGCAGCTTCCTTGGGCGTCGCTGTTATCGGGAAAGCGAGTGCAGCATCACGCCACAAAATGCTATTTGCTCATACATTCACAAGTGCGAGCGAACAGTATGTGGTGACCGGAATCGATCTGTTCAAGGAGCTTGCCGAAAAATACAGCGACGGCGCACTACTGGTGGATGTGCACGAAGGAGGCAAACTGGGAGGCCAGACGGAATTGCCGCAAAAGGTCCAGTATGGCGCGGTGCAGGCTTGCCATGTGTCAATGCAGAATTTCACACCTTACGCCGAAGTGTACAACCTGCTTGATCTGCCATATCTGTTTCCTTCCACATCGGTTTTCAATCGGTTTTTATCCAGCAAGGAGTTTGAGGCCTCGAGGTTTGGCACAGATCCTTTGAAGAAGGGCCTGAAGATCCTTCCGGGCATGTGGACGAACACGGGTTTTCGGGTGCTCTGTACCAGCAAGCGGTCCAACCGGCCGATTCGCTTGCTGAGCGATTTAAAGGGCATCAAGCTGAGGGTAACCAACTCCAAGGTGGAACAGCAGACCTTCAGCCTCACGCCTGCGAGTCCTGTATCCGTGAACTGGGCGGAAACCTATCAGGCGATGCAGCAAGGCGCAGTGGATGCGTTGAATGTCGGATTGGGGCCGTTGACGGCGAATCGCATTCATGAGGTCGTGGGACATGCGAGCCGCACGAAGCTGAGCTTCAATGCCCATGTCGCCATGGTTTCGCGCAAATGGTATGAAAAACTCCCTGAAGCTGTTCAGCATGCCATCGACAGGGCGGCCGCGGAATGCTGGGAATATCAGAAGCGAGAACAAGATAAGGCCGACGAGCGCATGTGGAAGGATTGGGAGGCGGCGGGCATTCAGGTCACTGATTTGACCGAGGACGAGCACGCTCAGTGGGTGGACGCCATTGGGCATCAGCGGTCTGAATGGGATTCCTGGAAGAACCGTTATGGCGTGGATTTGTATGAGCAGATCCTGGCCTACGTCAAGCAGTCAGCGGTCTGAATCAAAGACACTCTGTCTATGTAGCCTCTATGCGACTATTCGCCGTTGCCGGTGAAAAAGGGAGAAAACATGCTAAGTCGGATCTGGAAAGCCTTGGATGCCAGGCTGGAGGAATGGCTGATAGTTGCCTGCTATATGTATCTGGTGCTCATTATTCTGGTCGAGGTTGCGCGCCGATATGCCTTTGGTGATTCAAGCGAATGGGGTGAAATGACGGCGAGATATGCGTTTGTGTTCCTGGTATATGTATCCACCGCCCATATATCGAAGCACAGAAACCACATTCGCGTCGATCTATTGCCCAGCACATTGTCAGACAAGGGCAGGTTCTGGCTGTATCTGTACTTTGATTTGCTGAATTTGATCCTGGTGGCCTTGACCGTGTATTACTCGGTACAGGTGATGAAACTCCAGATCGAGAACGACACGCTCATGACAGGCCTGGATTTGAATATGGCGTTTGCACAGGCCGCCTTACCGGTTGGCTTCCTGCTGCTGGGCTATAGGGTGATACAGCGGTCGCTGATCATGATCAGGGAATATAGGGCGACTGGCGTGGTTGCCCTGGATGGAGGGGCTCAAAGTGTTTAGCGATACGGCATGCGTTTCCTTGATCGCCATGCTGATGGTGATCCACTTGATTATCGGCGCGCCCTTGTTTCTGGTATTAGGATTGGGGTCCCTGGCAATGGTCGTGACAGTGGGCGTGTACTCAATAGAAATCATTGGCCAAGTACCATTTACAGCCATCGATAACTGGGCATTGCTTGCCATGCCTTTGTTTATTCTGACCGGCGACATCATTTCGAGCGGCCGGGTGGCAAGGGCATTGACGGATCTCGGGGAATCTTTGCTGGGATGGATGTACGGCGGACTGGGAATGTCTACCATCGGCGGATGCTTTTTCTTCGCTGGCACCAGCGGATCCAATTCCGCCGATACTGCGGCAATTGGCAAGATCATGATTCCATCGCTGCTTGAAAAGGGGTATGAGCGGCCGTATGCCGCCGCGCTCTCCGCGGCTGGAGGCTGTCTTGGCATTATTGTTCCGCCCAGCTTGATATTCATCATATATGGCGTTGTAACTTCCACCTCCGTTGGCGATCTGTTCTTGGCCGGCATCTTCCCAGGCGTCCTGATGGCCTTGTGCCTGTGCGTAGCGAATTACATATCTTGCCGATACATGAAATGGGGCGCACAGAGCAAGACGCCGTTCTCGGGCAGCAAGCTTGCGAAAAAGGCTTGGGCAGCCCGGTATGGCCTGCTGGCGCCGGCGATTATCTTGGGGGGAATTTATTCGGGCATATTCACGCCAACCGAATCGGCCGCAGTGGCGGTTGCTTACTGCCTGATAGTGGAAATATTCATCACCAGGGCTGTCCGATGGAGTGAAGTGCCTAGGTTGTTCTTCCGCAGCGGCATCATTACGGGCCTCATCGGACCGATCATCGCGTTTTCGATCCTATTCGGCGAGGTCATGTCGGTATTGCGCGTGCCTGATGCGATTGCGCAATACATGATATCAGCTCACATGGGAATGGTAGGCACCATGCTGATGATCATGCTGCTCTTGATTGTGTTTGGCTGCTTCATGGAAACCATGGCGTCCATCATTATTCTGATGCCCATTCTCATGCCTATCGCCCATTCCATGGGCGTAGACATGGTGCATTTTGGCGTTTTTGTGGTGTGCACGCTCACGATCGGCTATATCACTCCTCCTGTGGGCATCAATCTATTCGCGGCTTCGGCAGTGAGCGGCGTGCCTTATCTGAAGATTGCCGCCAGAATTTGGCCTCTATGCCTGGCCTTGGTGGCAGCCGTGATCATCATAGCTTTTCTGCCAGGCTTGTCGCTGTGGTTTCGATAGTCGTTTTCTCCAGTCGGCAGCAGCCGGGGTGGCGCGAGTGGCCGGAAACTTGATAGCATCTGATTGCTAGCATCTGTAATACAAAGCAATTATGTTATTCCCGACCATCTCATGGAGAATACGATGCATGAACAAATGAAATCCCGAAAATTGATTGCCGCGGTTGCCCTCGGTGTGGCCACGTTGGCATTTTCGGGATGTACAACGACGTTTCCACAAGGAGGAGAGAAGACAATAGCTGAAAAGCACGCCACGATTGACTCGCGTGCTGATAATGTGCTGAATCGTCTTTACGAGGCCTCCCCGGATGCGAAGTCGGCGGTGGCGAAGGCCAAGGGCGTGCTGATCTTCCCGAAGATAATGAGCGGTGGCCTCGTCGTGGGCCTGGAGCATGGAGATGGCGTACTGAGGGTCAATGGCCAGAACCAGGGCTACTACACCACGGCGAGCGGATCAATAGGCCTTCAGGCTGGGGTGCAGTCCCGGGCAATGGTGTTGCTGTTCATGACACAGGAAGCGCTGGACGATTTCCGGAACAGTGAAGAAGGTTGGACGGTTGGCGCCGGCGCCACTGTGGCCGTCGCAAAGATCGGTGCCAATGGTTTGATCGATTCGGATACCCTCACCAAGCCCGTGGTGGCGTTCGTCATGACCAACGCTGGCCTTGCGGCGGGCGTGTCGCTGAAAGGCACGAAGATCACCAAAATGGAGGAGGGGCAGTAATCCAAGTAATAGCCTTGCCTGCCCCGGGGTGTCTGCCGTGGATTTACAACTGTTCAAGTTATAGTTCAACGGAAGCCCGGGCGGGCTGTGGATATTTTTAAGCCCCTCCTTATCCAGACCTTTGTGGTGCGCGCTTAGTCGACGGCCTGGCGTACTAGGGCGTCGAGAGCGCGCATTTCTTCAATTACGATCTTGAACACTGCTTTTGACGCGTTTGAGAGAGGGTGCTTACGGGTTGTGTCTACAAATGCCGTCTGTTGGATGACAGGGTTTGTGATGGGTGTCATGGCAAGTATGCCGGATCGAATTTCCTCGGCCACGGCATGGTAAGGCAGGAGGCTGTAGGCATCGCAATTTACTATCGCTTCCCTTATTAACGTGCCGCTGGTCGCCTCAAGCACCACATTCAGACGCAAGCCGCGACGGTTGCATGCTTCATCAAGATAAGATCTCATGCCATTAGGCCGAGCTGGCAGCACGAGCGGCAGGCGGGCTATCGCTGCCAACTTCAGTGATTTCCTGTCTGAATCGAAGCGGCCAGATCTACCCACCAGATATATAGGCGCATGCAGAATTGCATCGTGTACATCGCGTTGCGTGGGTCTGTATCGATTGAAAATGCCTATATCCGCGCGGCCCTCTGCCAGCATATTTTCCACTTCGCCGCTATAGGCCTCGACTGCTTTCAGCCGAATGTCTGGATACGTGACCAGCATGCGTCGCAAGACCCTGCCTATAAGCGGGCGAGACAAGCCTGGAAGTACGCCGATCGTCACATTGCCGGCCGGCCGGCTGCGCTGAGCCGAGACGTCATCCACCAACTGGCTGGCTGTTTGCAGCATGAGCTGCGCTCGCGGCAGGATTGCATGCCCGATCTCCGTAAGAGACACACCGCGCCCAGTGCGATGAAACAAGCGGCAATCCAGCAGTGATTCTAGCTGCGATACCTGCCGGCTAAGCGCTGATTGCGCCATGCCCAGGGAACTGGCTGCACCGCTGAGACTGCCGTGCTCTGCGGCAGCAACAAAGCAGCGAACATTCTTTAGGTCCAGAAGCGGGCTATCTAAATCATGCATGTCTGAAATCCAGGATATGCGGGTTCTCGTAGGCTGATTCCATACCTATACTCAGCATGACTATTATTTCATTGAAGCAATATAAATGTCTGAAAATGGCGATCCATCCACATTTGCCGGTCCCCTGAATGGGCTGCGCGTGCTTGATATGTCCACCGTTTATGCGGGGCCGTTTGCTGCCACCTTGCTGGGCGACCTCGGCGCGGAAGTGCTGAAGGTGGAACAGCCGGGCCAGGGGGATTCGCTACGCGGCCTGCCGCCGTACAAGGACGGTGTGCCCTTATGGTGGAAGGTGACCAATCGGAACAAGCGTGGCGTCACCATAGATTTTCACCGCCAAGAAGGCCTTGATCTGCTTGCAAAGCTGCTGCCTCGATACGATGTTCTGGTGGAGAATTTTCGGCCGGGAAAACTGGACAGCTGGGGTATCACTAAAGCCTGGATCCATGACATAAATCCCGAACTGACGATTCTTAGGGTAACGGGTTTTGGCCAAACAGGGCCATATAGTCATCGGCCAGGTTTTGCCCGGGTTTTTGAGGCAATGACGGGCTTCACGAATATCTGCGGCGAGGCGGATGGGCCGCCCTTGCATCTCGGTTTTCCCATTGCTGACGCTGTGGCAGGCTTGTTTGGTGCTGTGGGTATTCTGGCAGCGCTGTATCAGCGCCATGCAAACGGAGCCCTAAAAGGGGAAGAGATTGATTGCTCCCTGATGGAGTCCATGTTTCGAATCATGGAGTTCCTGCCTATTGAGTACGATCAGCTAGGCATAGTTCGCCAGCGTTCCGGCAGTTTTAGCCAGTATGCCGCGCCCGGAAATATCTACAGAACACGCGATGGCAAGTGGGCGTCCATTGCCGCTTCAACACAAAGCATTTTCGAGCGACTCTGTCGAGCATTGGGGCGTTCAGAACTGATCGCCGATGAGCGGTTCTTGACCAATCCCATGCGGGTGGCACACCGCCAGGAGATTGATGAAATTATCCGTGACGAAATATCCAAGCATTCGATAGCGTCGCTCTGTGACATTCTGGATGAACATGAAGTTGGATTCAGCCCCATTTACGACATTGCTGATATTTTTCAGGATCCGCACTTTGCCGCTCGCCAGGCCCTCGTAGCGGTACCCGATGATGAACTGGGAACCGTGCGCATGCAGAATGTCGCTCCAGTTTTTAGCAACTCGCCTGGCGCAGTGCGCCATGCAGGCCCATATATCGGGCAACACAACGATGAGGTCTTCGCATCGCTGGGACTCAGTCAAGAGGAAATCACATCATTGAGGGAGTCCGGCGTGATCTGACGTTGCCAATTCTTCGGCTATAGACAAGAAACCACTAGGAGACAATGAAATGGGGAAATTCAATAAATGGGTGGGTGCCGGTATTCTTGCAGTAGCGGCCACAGCGCAGGCCTGGACAGCCTATCCAGAAAAACCTGTAACGATGATAATCGGATATCCGCCCGGCCAGGCCACCGATATAGTGGGCCGCTTGGTGGCGGAGAAGCTTTCGCAAAGGCTGGGGCAGCCATTTGTCGTTGAAAACAAGCCAGGGCAGGGAGCCAGCCTTGCCCTGGCGCAGCTCGCCAAGGAAAAACCTGACGGCTATACCATGGTGCTTTCGGCCACCGCAGCCTACGTCACCAATCCACATCTGTATAAATCCGTTGGCTACGATACGCTAAAAGACTTTCAACCTATCGGCACCCTTATCGACTTCCCGCTTGTGTTGGTTGCCCGTGCTGATGCTCCTTTCAGTGATTTCAAAAGTTTCGTCGCGTATGCAAAGCAACATCCAGGGAAACTGAACCACACATCGTCGGGTAGCGGGACTTTGTCTCATCTGGGCATGGAACTTCTCCAACGCGAAACGGGTATTGAGCTGACGCATATTCCGTATAAAGGGAGCGCAAGAGCCATGACGGATATGGCTGCTGGCAACGTTGATGTCGGAATAGAAACGGTTACCGTAACCAAGCCCTTTATCGAATCAGGCCGCCTCAAGCTGCTCGGCGTCACAGTGTCTGAACGGCTTAAGCTTTATCCCGACGTGCCAACGCTGGCTGAACTTGGCGTTAAAGACTTCAATGTCGCGGCATGGTTGGGCATGGTACTTCCAGCCGGCACGCCCGACGCATATGTCAAGGTAATCAACGCGGCCTTGCAATCAATCTTGCAGGACCCGGAAGTCGCTGCAAAGCTCGAATCTGTGGGTGCTCTGCCGCGTCCTTCCAGTCCCGAAGAATTCGCCGACCTTTTAAAACGTGAATATGAAACCTGGGGAGAAATCGTAAAGCAGTCTGGTGCCAAGGTGGATTAGCCCAGGCGATAGGGGCATAAAGAACATGAGCATGATCTCTGAGATGCATTGTCGAAGGGTGGTATTGCTGCGGCGCCACCCTACGGCAATGCATCAAACAAAAATCCCGGTGTAATCAGCAGCCCCGCCAGTTGCGCCCACTGGATCATTCCGGAATCGACTTTTTCAGATCGCATCAGTAGATTCAGCGTTCCCAGGCAGGCATGCCTTGCCACGATAGGGACGTTGATCACGGATCGCAGGCCCAAGGCATTGATGGTGGTGTGATCATCGAAAGACTGCCGGATGTCATCCACTCCTTGTCCAATGAACAGCCGGCGTTCGTGTAGCACATGGCGTCCCCAGGCCGTACCTGCCTTGTCCTTGCTGTTTCCAACGGGATACGACGATGGATCCGAGCTGTACAGTCTCGTCAATCGCTCATCCCTGGCTTCGTAGCGATTCACCGTGCAAAGCGACTGTTTCAGGACTTCGCGCAGACAGCCGTCGATGGCGGAGAACAATGCATGCGAATCGCCGTTGGCGCAAGCGCGCGTGACTTCGTCCAGATTCCTCAAAGGGATGCGCGCAATACTTGTACTACTGTCAAACATCTGCCAGCCTTATTCGATCCGTATGCCCAGATCGCGCACAATCTCGTCATATTTCTTGGCATCGCGGGCCAGATCCTGGGCAAACTGCTCGGGCGTACTGTCAAGAACCTGTACTGCCATGCCTTCCATCTTTTGAACGACATCGGGATCTTTCAGCGCCTTGTTGATTTCCGTATTCAGCCGGTTCACGATATCCGGCGGCAATCCCGCGGGGCCAAAGGCGCCATACCAAACCGCCAGTTCATATCCGGGCACGGTTTCGCCTACCGTTGGCACGTCGGGCAGCGTGGGTGCGCGCTGCGCCTCCGTAACGGCCAATAATTTCAGCTTGTTTTGCTTTACAAAAGGCAGGGATTGAGTACCCGCGGTAAACAGCAACTGAGTCCGGTTGCCTACGGTATCGAGCGCGGCGGGGGCGCCGCCTCTGTAGGGGACATGCAGCATCTTGATGCCGGTAGCTTTCTCGAACATGGCGGCACTCAGGTGATTGGTCGATCCTGGGCCGGCCGAGGCATACGCGATGTCACCGGGCCTGGCCTTTGCATAGGCGATGAACTCCGCGACATTGTTCGCAGGTACGGAAGGATTGATCACCATGGTGTTGGTGACAAGAGCAAGCTTGGCGATAGGGGTGAAGTCTTTCACGCCGTCAAAAGGCATGTTCGAGTAGAGTGCCTGGTTCATAGTGTGCGTGCTCATGGAGCCCACCAGCAATGTGTATCCGTCGGGCTTGGCCTTCGCGACGATATTGGAGCCTACATTGCCGGATGCGCCTGGGCGATTTTCCACCACAAAGGGTTGCCCCAAGCTTTTGCCCAGGTGCTCGGATAAGACGCGCGCAAGAATATCGGTGGAGCCGCCGGGGGCCCAGGGCACAATCAGTGTTACCGGTTTATCGGGCCACGCGGCGCAGGCCACCGAGGAATAGGCGGCAAGCAGCGCTACGATGGCCGCATTGGCAGCTTTGCGCATATTAAATAACATGTTGGGTCTCCTGATTGGTTGGTTATTGCTTGTGATTGTCTGGTGTATAAGTTGTCAGCAGCCGCAGGCTTGCGATGTTCAGCGCCCTACAGCGTAGCCCTGCATGCCGCGCGGATTGGCGCCGGCACGAAGCACAAGGCGCCCAGCCTTGTCGTGTTGGCGGGTGCAAGCGCTTATCCTTCCTTCAGACCATGGACCGCCCACCGTGACGTCGTGGCCTGCCGCGGCAAGCCTGTCCAGTTCGTCGGAAGCGAAGCGCGATTCAACGACAAGGCGATTTGTTTTCAGGGTTCGGGGCCAGAATGAAGCAGGATAATGCTCGACGTGCCAGGCAGGCGCGTCAATCGCCTGTTGCAAGTTCATACCCAATACGGCGTGCCGTATAAAGAAGGCCAGCGTCCATTGGTCCTGCTGGTCGCCGCCAGGGGTGCCGAACGCCATATAAGGTTTCCCGTCGCGAAGTGCCATACTTGGCGACAGCGTGGTGTTGGGCCGCTTGCCGGCTTGAAGGCGCCCCGGCACCCCCTCGTCAAGCCAGGTCATCTGCAAGCGTGTGTTGACGGAAAAGCCAAGGCCTGGAACGGCGGGACTGGAGGATAGCCACCCGCCGGACGGTGTGGCGGAAACCATGTTCCCAAACTGGTCGATTACATCTATGTGGCAGGTGTCCCCGACAAAGATTTCGTTATCCAGCCAGGAGTCCACAGGAGGCAATTCGGCGAAAGTGGGCTCGCCAATGCCGAACCGCGCATCCGCGCGCGCCAATGCACGCCGGGATACCTCCAGGTCCGGAAGCCGCGGCTCCCGGCCTAACGGTTTTCCCGGCTGCAGCGTCTTTGACGCCTGAGGCGTCAACGTCTGTACGCGGGCTTTCGCGTAGGCTTCGGACAGCAGGGCATCCAGGGGAACGTCCGTGTGGGAAGGGTCGCCATACCACGCCAGGCGGTCAGCCATTGCGAGCTTGGCAACCTCGGCAATGCAATGTACGAATCGAGCCGAGTCTGCCGCGTGGGTGGCGATGTCTGTATGTTGCAGCATTGCCAGCTGTTGCAGGAAAACAGGGCCTTGCGACCACGGCCCGCATTTTGCAACGGTGTATCGGCCGTACTCGATAGTTACCGGTTCCTCGTAGCTTGCTTTCCAGTCCGCCATATCCGATAGCCGGAGCAAGCCGCGGTGCCGCTCTCCTGTGCAATCGATCACGGATTCATTGCGATAGAAACCGTCTATGGACTTTGCCACGAAGCCTTGGTACCAAAGAGATAAAGCGGCATCAATGCGCGCCGTGCGATCCGTGCCCTGGCTTGATGCTTCTTTCAAAATGCGCGCATACATGGCGCCGACGGCGGGATTGCGAAATAGCGCGTTGGGCTTTGGCACGCGGCCACCAGGCAGCCAGATTTCCGCCGAGGAGGTCCAGTCATTGCGAAAGAGGCTTTCCACGGCGAGGATCGCTTGCACGATACGGGGCACCAAGTGAAAGCCATTGTTGGCATATTCGATGGCGGGGCGCAGTACATCTTCCAGCTCCCATGTGCCGTAGTCTCTCAGCATGGTGAGCCATCCCCCGAACGCGCCCGGTACCGTTGCCGGCAGAAGGCCTATGCCGGGGACCATTTCCAGACCTTGGCGCTGGAAAAAATCAGGCGTTGCGAGTGCGGGAGCGGTGCCTTGCCCGCAAATGACGCGCATGCGTTGCTCCGCCTCGCTCCATATCATGATAGGCGCTTCGCCGCCTGGGCCATTCAGATGAGGCTCGACAATTTGGAGCATGAATCCGCCCGCGGCAGCTGCATCAAAGGCATTGCCGCCCCGTTCCAGTACGCTCATTGCGACTTGCGACGCCAGCCAGTGCGTGGACGATACAACGCCAAAAGTACCTTGTATCTCGGGTCTTGTCGTGAACTCGGTCATGGGGGAATCCAGCTTGCGAAGGATTTAAAAAGTATATCCACTTAAAATAACCATGATTGATTAAATAATGATAAATCCATAACCACTTAGTTATCTCAAGGGCGAAAATGGCAAACGAGATGGAAGCCCGCCATTCAGAACCAAGCCCGCTGGGGCAAGACGGCTCAGCGGAGCATGCGGCGGCAAGAATTATTTCCAGGATGAAAATGCGTCATCTCGAGATGCTCAAACGTGTCGGGCAGCACGGATCGCTGACGCAGGTGGCTCGGGAGGCAGGCATTACGCAGCCCGCTGTCACCAAGACGCTTGCTGAAATCGAATCTCTTTTTGGTGCACCGCTATTCGTTCGTTCAGGGCGTGGATTGGCGCCAACCGAGATGGGTAGGCTGGCCATGCTGAAGGCCAATCACATGCTTCACGAACTGCACCATTGGGCCTGTGAAATGGAGGCGGTGCGAAAGGGGCGTAGTGCACGCTTACTGATCGGCGCGGTACCATATATATCAGGTACGCTGCTTACTGAGGCCGTAACGCAGCTCTATGAACGCCATAACATTGTCATCGCCATCAAGCAGGCGACCACCGATCAGCTCGTGCAGGCGCTATGCAACCACGAGTTGGATTGCGTCCTGGGGCGTGCCTCAGCTGTCGCCGGCCGTGACAAACTGTGGCATGAAGTGCTCTATACACAACGTCCGGTGCTGATAGGGCACTTGGATTTGATCAAGCGCCTGAAAGGGCGCAGGCTTGACTGGCGCGCGCTGGCGGCAATCAACTGGATACTGCCGTCGCCTGAGACGCCGGTTGGCGCCAAGATGGCCGAGCTTTTCACTCAGGCGCAGGTGCCCGTGCCGCTTCCTATCATCGAGACTTATGCCATTGACGTGATGCACGGCGTGCTAAGCAAGAACGATAATGTGATTTCAGTGGTGCCCGAGGACATTGCGCGAGATATGATGCGGCGCGGGGCAGTGGGCATTCTCCCCTGGAAGATGGATTGGGAGTTGCCGCCGCTGAGTCTGATAAGGCGTGTACGCCATACGCCAATGGATGCAGAAGAGAAGTTTTCCCGGATCCTAAAGCGCCTTTGCGGCCATGCGCAGGAATGCTAAAGGTATTGTGTAACCGAGCCATTTGTACGTTGAGCGAAGTTGCCTAGGAGATACGTTATGTATTATGGATCGTTGCGCATTCTCTGCTTATATTTTCTTGTGGGAGCCGCGCCCGCTGCAGCACAGTTGGCGGGGCAACAGCCTGCTGAAGCACCGGCACGATTTCAGTACGATGCCCTTGATCTGGTCGTGCCTGCCGGTCAGTTGCCCGACGGTCCCGACTCCTTCGAACGCCATTACGCCCGGGCCTTGGACGAGTTTTCGCATACCGCTTCGCTTGCGCAGCGGCGCGCAGAGGCGGCGGTCAAGCGCGAGACCGCACTGCGAGCGTTGCGCGGCGCAGATGCGGGGGCGAGGATTCTGGACATGATCAGTGGTGAAGCCGGAAGCTTGTTGAGCCAGGTAAATCCGGTGGCTGGAATGGTGTTTGACATGGCCATGGGTGCGGTGCGCAAGGAGCGTGAAGACGGTGCAAGGAAGGCGGAAGCTTTGGCTCAGCAAGCCGAAGATAATCTGCGGCAGGCGGAACTGAACAGGCCCAGGCTCAGGCGTATTGCGGTATGGGATCGCTGGCTGCGTGTCGATGACCTTGATGATGCGAGTGCGGTAATCTACAAGCCTGATGTGGGCGAATATCTGGTGCTGGATACGCGCGAGAAAACATGGGTCAGGCTGGCTGGAGCACCTGAGCCTGACGAGATTGCGGCGTCCATTGCCGACGACCCGGCGCGATGCAATTACACGCCTCAACGTACTGTTAAACAGCTCCCGTCCAAGCGCATTGGCGGGCATGATGCCCTGGGTTATCGGGAGATTGAATACTTGCCCGGCGGTACGCCGGATGCAGCGATTGCCATGGAGTTCGTTTCTTATGTTTCCAGGCAGCGGATACCGGATGAGATTTTGACGCTGCTTAATGGCATGCCTTCATGCCCTCCGGATACCCCCGCCGGACGAGTGTCGGCGGTACCCGACGCCTATGTCACGCTCTATCAAAGCATGGTAGTGCGACGCGCCGGATCCCTGGGAAAGCAGACGCCGCCTGATACGGATATGGACGGCATGCTTGGTTTTGAGCAACACCTGCACATATTGTCGGAAACTGATCGCGACGCCTTGTTCATGGTGCCGCCGAGCTACCGGCAGTTGCAGTGAGCGTTCTCTGGGCTCAGGGGGAGGAGTCGCCGTCAGCACTTGATGAAGCGGGGCTTGCGCAGGTAAGGGCGCAGTTTGTCGAGGCAGCAATACGCGCTGTGCGACTGGGGCTGGACGGCATCGAAATTCATATGGCGCATGGTTACTTGCTCCATCAGTTTCTTTCGCCTCTGGCCAATAGTCGTGCCGACGAGTATGGCGGAAGCCTGGAAAACCGGATGCGCTTTCCGGTAGAGGTCTTTGACGCCGTGCGCGCCGCCGTGCCTCGCGAAATGCCGGTATGGGTGCGTGTTTCGGCCTCGGACTGGGTTGATGGCGGCTGGGATGTATCCAGCACGATCGCCTTGGCAAAGACGTTGAAGAGGCATGGTTGCGCCGCCATTCATGTTTCCAGCGGCGGTGTATCGCCCCTGCAGAAGATAGAACTGGGCCCGGGATACCAGCTAGGGTTTGCCGAGAGAATCAAGACTGAAACCGGCATGATCACGATCGCTGTCGGGCTCATTACGGATGCCGGCCAGGCTGAAGCCATTGTGGCGGAAGGGAAGGCAGATGCCATCGCAATGGCCCGGGCCTTGCTTTATGATCCCAGGTGGCCATGGCATGCCGCCGCGACGCTGGGCGCTCAGGTTGTTGCGCCAAAGCAGTATTGGCGTTCGCAGCCCCGAGCGTTGAAGGATCTGTTCATTGACCAGCATTTCGGCCAGCGCTGAGGGTGCCGCGGAGAAACGTGCGGCACTCCGCTTCTTTATTTGGCTTTGTCTTCCTTGTTTCGCACAAAATCGGCCATATACTTCTGAGGTTCGCCGGTATTGAACGCCGCGCCAAATTCGCGCACGCTGTTGTCGATGGATGTCTGCAGAGGCTCGTCCTCCCATTCACGCATCATGCGCTTTTGCTGCGCCAGCGCCTTGGGGCCCAGGCCTGCCAGCATGGTGCTTATGCGGTCTATCTCGACGTCCAGTTCCGCCACCGGAACGACGCGATCGACCAGGCCAAACGATTCGGCCTGTGGCGCGTCGATAATTTCGCCAGTCAACAACATCCAGTTGGCCCGGGCCTTGCCGATGAGGCGCGGAAGCAGGGCAGCGTGGATCACTGAGGGAATGCCGACCTTGACCTCAGGCATGCCAAAATGCGCAGTATCCGCCGCGATGCGCAGATCGCAGGCGATAGCCAGCTCCAGGCCTGCGCCCAAGCACCAGCCGGGTATGCGCGCGATGACTGGCATGGGCAGTTGGCGGCAGGATTCACACAGCAGTCGCAGACGCTCTATGAATGCAGTTGCGCTCTGCTGGTCCAGCGCCGCCATTTCCTTGATGTCGGCCCCGGCTACAAAGGCTTTGTCTCCCTCGCCGCGCAGGATCAATACCCGTATGTCGCCCTGGGCGGCCACGGCATGCAGTGCGGCCGTCAGCGCCGTCACAACAGGTGTGCCAAGAATGTTCAGGCTTTTTGCATTGCGGATGGCTAGTGTCGCCACGCCATGTTTGCTTACTGTCAATTGTGCATGTTGCTTCCACTGGTCTGCCATGGCATGGGCCTCTGCGTGTAGGGATGTGAGTGGATTGAATCATACTTGCACGCCCCGAGGAAATTCCGGTTTCGCGCCCGGTGGCGGGGACATGCCGCGCATGAATCAGAAATAGGGCGTTAGCAGGGTGTCATCCAACGCCAGAACCGGCGCGGCGGAAGAATAAGGATTTACACGTAATGCGAACGAATATCAATAATATTATCAATTGATATAATGCCAGCATTCCCTGATCGTAATCTGACGGCTATCGCGCGATGAAACTCCTGATCGTTGAGGATCACGACCAGCTCAGGTGGCTGTTGGGCAATCACCTGCAGCGCTGCGGTTTTGAGGTCGATTTTGCCGAGACCGGCTGCCAGGCGCTGGCTTGCTTGAAGGCGGTCAGGTATGACGCCCTCATTCTCGATCTGGGTCTGCCCGATATGGACGGCGGCCAGATACTTACCGCCCGCCGCGTGGGCGGCCTCCATATCCCGCCATGCATTGTGCTGACCGCTCGCGATGCCCTGCAGAGCAAGCTCGACAGTCTGAATGCGGGCGCGGACGACTATGTGCTCAAGCCCGTGGATATCGCTGAGCTCGAAGCGCGCATAAAGGCCGTACTGAGGCGGACTGGGCGAGCCTTTGTCACACTAAGGCAGGGTAATCTCTCTTTTGAGCCACAGTTTCGCCACGCGACGGTCGATGGCCGGATGCTTGAGCTGGCGCGCCGGGAAACCATGCTGCTTGAGGAAATGCTTCGTACGGCGCCGCGCATTGCCATCAAGGATCATCTTGAGGAGCGTATTTATGGCTCCTGCGAAGCGGTAACCCTGAACGCCATTGAGGCCTTGGTGTCGCGATTGCGGCGCAAGCTTGAGGCGGCCGGCTCGACGGTGCGCATCGATACGGTGCGCGGTGTTGGCTACCGGCTTGTCGCGGCGGATCACAATGTGTGATCGCAGTCTTCGCTGCCGGGTGCTGATATCGCTATTGGCCGTTCTCATGCTGGGTTTTGGCGTCTTGGCGCTGTATCTGTACGATACGCGCGATGAGCTGCGGCGCTGCGTCATGTTCATTCAGGCCCAGGAAATCGGTGCTGGCATGGACGCGCAAAGCGATTTCAGCAAGCTGCCCAAGCATTATGCGGGCGGTGAGCTGTCCTACACTTTGTATACAGCTGATGGCAAGGCGCTATGGCATTCCGCGAATCTGGAGCGCCCGCGAAAGCTGCGCAGAGGCACGCTCGAGGAGGAGCTCAGCCTGTTCCGCGCTCCGGTGAACAGCGGCCGTATCATCAATGTGCCAGTCACCCTGTCCGATGGTTCAATTCTCATGGTGGCCAAGGAAGACAGCATGGAGCGCAAGCTGATTGGCGACCTGCTTCGCATGCGTGCCATGCGCGGTCTGCTGCTCCTTGTCCCTTTCTGTTTGCTGGCTACGGGCTTGCTGTTTGTCCTGATGCAATGGACACTGCGGCCCATAAGAAAGGCTGCGCGGCTTGCCGAAGGCATTGGTCCCCATGACCCCGAACGACGCATACCGCTGCGCAAGCTGCCGGGAGAAGTCCTGCCGCTTGCGCGCGCAGCCAATGAGGGGCTCGATCGGCTGGCGCAGGCCTATGCCTATGAACAGCGCATTGCCGATGATGCGGCACACGCATTGCGAACGCCGCTTGCCGTGCTGGATCTTCGGCTGCAAAAGTGCCGCCTGGAGGGTGCCGCCGACTGGCCCGCCATCAATCGGGAGTTTGGGCTGATACACAAACTGGTCAATCAACTGCTGGCCTTGGCACAGCAGGATCGAGTCCAGGCTGGCACCGTGCCGAGCGATGCCCGCACTAGTCTTGCGCGTGTCGCGCGCGAGGCGGCGGCTACGATGATTCCGCTGTTCGAAGCGCATGGACGCAGCATCGTGGTGCGGTTGGATCAGGATGTCATGGTTCGAGGTAGCCCCGATTTGCTGCGCGAGGCGATACGCAACGTACTTGAGAACGCGCTGTATCACGGTGCCGGAACGGTGCGAATGATTCTGTCGAAGGCGCAGCAAGACGCGCCCACGCTGGATATCCAGGATGAAGGGGCGGGGGTGCATCTCGAAACCCAGGAAATCATGTTCCAACGGTTCAGGAAAGGCCGCGAAGCCAGCTCCGGATCTGGGCTGGGCCTCGCTATCATTCGAAGTACGCTGCGCAACGCGGGCGGCGACGCGCACTTTGTCTCCTCTGACCCTTGCATCATGCGGCTGGCTTTTCGCCGGGCCGGCTGATTCCTGACGCCATTCCGTTCTCCTTTTCGATCGAAGGTCTTCGTCAGACTGTGGTCAGCATCCATCGATACAATCCGATTCAATTAATAAAACTGATTCGTATTTCCATTTTCGATTGATGTAAAGGCAAGCAAGCTTGCCGCAAGAGGGGAAAAATGATTGATCGCCGACCAGGCCGAGAACGTTCGCGGGCCCGAGCCTCCTGCGCCTATATTGGCGCCGCAATGCTTGCCGGCCTGACTATGCCGGTTCATGCACAGCAGCAGACTGACGTACCCACATTGTCCAATGTGGTCGTGACAGCCTCCGGATTCGAGCAGATGATCGCCGATGCGCCTGCCACAATTACTGTAATTCCCAGGGAAGAACTGGAGGGCAAGGCTTACCGCAATATCACCGACGCCCTGCAGGATATTCCAGGTGTTTCGGTGGAGGGCGGCGCCGGCGGGAAGTTGGAGAGCACCCAGATAACAATCCGCGGCATGGGCGAGCAATATGTGCTTTTCCTGGTGGACGGCAAGCCCCTGGGCGCTTCCTCGGAGGCCTATTACAACGGGTTTGGCGGTGGTGCTCAGGTGAACTGGCTGCCACCCTTGTCGGCGATTGAGCGCATAGAAGTCATACGGGGCCCCATGTCCTCGCTTTACGGCTCAAGTGCCTTGGGCGGTGTAATCAATGTCATCACAAAGAAAGTGACGGACGAATGGATAGGCAATGTCACGTTGGATGCGACGCTGCAGCAGCATTCGGAATCAGGCAACGCGTATCAGGGTAGATATTATCTGAGTGGTCCGCTTGTTCAGGACAGGCTGGGCCTCACCCTATACGGTTCGCGGTATCAGCGGCGCGAAGACGAATTCGAGGCCGGCTATCCACAACAGCGCATTGTGAATAACAATGCGCGCTTGGACTGGGTGCTGAATGAAAGCCACAGCCTTCAACTTGAAGCAGGCCTGACAACGACGGACAACCAGCGCACGGAGAAGACCGGCGGCCCCAGTGACATGGACAACGAGCGCACCGTCTATGGCCTCACGCACGATTGGAAATGGGGCAGGAACATCAACACCAAGACGTATGTCTTGACTGAGGACGTCAAGATCGAAAACGGAAGCTACGACTCCACCTACAAATCCACGGTGCTGAACACCAAGACGCTTATCCCGCTCGATGCCCACATGATATCGGTGGGGGCGGAGTACAAGACTGAGGAGACAGATCACGACGAAAGCAGATTTCCAGGGTCAAAGTCGCTTAACCTGACGCGCTGGCAGACGGCCCTGTTCATCGAGGATGAGTACAACCTCACGGACGATTTCGCCTTGACCGCCGGCCTGAGATTCGACAAGAACGAGCACTACGGCACCCATCTGACGCCGCGTCTTTATGGCGTGTATCACTGGGATGACAATCTGGTTCTGAAGGGTGGCGTGAGCGGTGGCTATAAAACACCGACCTTGAAGCAGGCGGATGACAATATTGTGGAGCAGGCGGGGAGGGGGCGTTCGTGGGACATGGGCAATCCTGACCTGGAGCCCGAAAGCAGCACCAACTATGAGCTCGGGTTCGCATGGTCCTCGCCCCAGGACGTCAACTTCGGAATCATGGCGTATCACACCCGGTTCAAGGACAAGATTGGAAAGCAGTATCTGTGCAGTACGCCGGCGGGCGCTCCCCCCTCATGCACATACAATAGCGAAACCCGGTACAGCATCCAGCAGTACACAAACCTGGACTCGGCCATATTGCAGGGCGTAGAGGCCAGCTTCAGCATGCCGCTGGGCGCAGTAAGGCTGATTACCAACTACACCTACTCCGACAGTGAAATAACCAGCGGCCAGGATGAAGGCAAGCCGCTGAACAACACGCCGCGCCATATGTTCAATCTGGGCCTCGACTGGCAGGCCGGCGGCAGGCAGAACGTCTGGGGCAAGATGAAATACAAGAGCGATACCATAGACGGTGGCGAAGACCGCATTCCCTCATACACCCTGGTCGATGTGGGCACCACTTACAAATTCAGCAAGCACATTACCGGTTTCCTGGCTGTCTACAATGTGTTCGATAAACAAGTGGACAGCGAGCTTTTTGGCAAGACGCTTGATGGCCGCAGGTATTACGCGGGATTGTCGCTGGATTTCTAGCGGTAATGGCCATCGCGCTGAGTTCGATGGCCATGCTTCAGCGTGGCGCGGGGCCGAGATGCCGTCGGGGCGGGGGGCTATGGGACGGTATTGCTGCCCGGCATGCCGCCTTCATTTTCGAGCCGGCCTATCTGCTTGGTCTCCGAGCGGCTGAACCGTAGCCGCACACCCGCACCGCCGCCATTTTCAGGAATGAAAACCGCGCCCAGATCCTCCAGCGTACTCTGCAGTAACTGTATCGTGCCGCTGTCTGGTTCGTCGGCTTTCTGTTCGAAACTTTCTATGGTGCGCGCGTCCACGCCCGACCGCCTGGCCAGCTTGGCTATTGTGACTTCGACAAGGGCGCGTGCGGCGCAGCATTGGGCTCCGGTGATCATGTCGGAAACTCCTTCGAGGAATGACTCAACTCTAGCGCAAACCGTCCTGCGCCGCAAAGGCGGCGATGACTCACGCAGTT
The DNA here is from genome assembly GCF_004153445.1 of Allopusillimonas soli. Classification (GTDB taxonomy): domain Bacteria; phylum Pseudomonadota; class Gammaproteobacteria; order Burkholderiales; family Burkholderiaceae_B; genus Allopusillimonas; species Allopusillimonas soli. The sequence continues at coordinate 899,410 of NZ_SDQC01000001.1, read as the reverse complement.
GCAATAATGCTTTGCCGAGACTCGGTGCTGACAATATACTGAACAGCTAGAGGCCTTGCCGGCAACTGGCAGATTATTCCGGACGGGGGTGTGCAAATGTCCACACGGCGAAATTTTCTCGCAGGCATGTCCGCACTTACATTGGAATGTGCCTTCAGGGGGGGACGCCAGACCGCGGATGCGGCAACGGTATCTCAGGTGCGCCGCATTCCTTCTTCCGGCCAGCCATTGCCGGTAATTGGCATGGGCACCTCAGACAGTTTCAATGTGAGCGCATCGGAAGCACACCGAGCGCCGCTGCGCGAGGTGTTGCGCCGTTTTTTTGCCGCGGGCGCGTCGGTCATCGATACCGCGCCCAGCTATGGGCAGTCTGAGGCGGTGCTTGGGAGCCTGCTGGCTGAGCTTGGCTTGCGGGAGCGCGCCTTCCTTTGTACCAAGATTGGCGCGCATGGCCATGAGCGTGGGCTGGCCCAGTTTCAACAGTCTCTTCAGCGATTGCGGACGGACAGGGTGGAGTTGCTGCAGGTGCATAACCTCATCGACTGGAAAGCCCAGATGGCCAGCATCGTCGAGCTCAAGGCGTCAGGCAAGGTACGGTATTCTGGGCTCACTCATTACACGGACAGCGCGCAGGATGCATTGACAGATGCGGTTCGGGAGGCCAGGCCGGACTTTCTCCAGATCAATTATTCAGTTATTTCTACGCACGCGGAGCGGCGGCTGTTTCCCATGGCGCGCGATCTCGGCGTGGCAGTCATTGTCAATCGCGCTTTTGACGACGGCAGGCTCTTCCGGTATGCGGCAGGCAAGCCCTTGCCGCCATGGGCCGCGGAGGTCGGTATCAGCTCCTGGGCACAGGCGTTTCTGCGCTTTGCACTGAGCCATCCCGCCGTGACGGTGGTTATTCCAGCGACCAGCCGGCCCGACCGGCAAAGCGACAATCTGAAAGCCGGAGTGGGGCCGATGTTGACGCCGGAGCAGAGGCGCTCCCTGCGCGCGATGTTCCAGTGAGCATCTCACCCATGGAAGACAGACACGCAGTTGGTGCGCTGAACCGCCTGTTTAATTTCAAGCGGGGCGAGGGGCCGGCGGTGGCGAGCGGGCTAGCGATGTTCTTCCTCTTGTTCACCGCCTATTTCATGCTGCGCCCTGTTCGGGAAACAATGGGGCTGGCCGGTGGCGTGGAGAACCTGCAGTGGCTCTTCACGGGTACTTTCCTGGCCACCCTGGTGGCGATGCCGCTGTTTGGATGGCTGGCGTCCGCCGTGGCGCGCGGCCACATCCTGCCGTGGGTCTACGGCTTTTTTACACTTAATCTGCTTGGCTTTGCGATCGTTCTTTCCTTGATGCCCGGCAATGTTTGGGTTGGCCGAGTTTTCTACATATGGCTTTCGGTTTTCAATCTGATGGCCATTTCATTGGCATGGAGTGTGTTGGCGGATATCTTTTCCGGAGATGCGGCACGCAGGCTGTTTGCCATGATTGCCGGCGGCGCCAGTCTGGGCGGCCTGGCTGGGCCTTTGCTGGGCGCGGCGCTGGTGACGCCGCTGGGGCATGGCGGCCTGCTGTTTCTGTCTGCCGTGTTGCTGGCGGGTAGCGGCAGCGCATCGCTATACCTGCATCGCTGGCGTGACAGGCATCCGCAAGCCGGCGCGATGGAGCCAGATGACGCACAGCGCCATCGTCCCCTTGGCGGCAACCCCTTCGCGGGGTTTTTTGAGGTTGTCCGCTCACCTTATATGCTGGGCATTGCCTTTTTCGTGGTGCTGTTAGCCAGCGTCAACACCTTTCTTTACTTCGAGCAGGCGCGCATTATTGCCGAGCGGTTCCCGGATCCGGCGCGCCAAACCCAGGTGTTCGGATACATCGATGCCGTGGTGCAAACCTTGGCCATTCTCACGCAAGTTTTCTTTACCGGCCGGATAGCGCAGCGCCTGGGGGTGGGCGTGTTGTTGACAGCGGTGCCCGTGTTGGTGGCCATTGGGTTTTTGTGGCTGGCGCTGTCTCCGTTTTTTGCCGTGTTGGCGATGGTCATGGTGGGCCGCCGTGCGGGCGAGTACGCGCTTGTCAGGCCGGGGCGCGAAATGCTCTATACCGTTGTGCCTGCGGAGCAAAAATACAAGGCCAAGAATTTCAACGACACGGTCGTGTACCGCGGCAGCGATGCCCTGAGTGGGTGGTTGAAACGGGGTGTTGATCTTTTGACCGACCAGCCAGGCATTGCGTTGTGCCTAGGTGCAGGCATTGCGTTGATTTGGGCGCTGGCAGGCGCATGGCTGGCACGCCGGTATAGGCGAGGGCCGGTGCCGCAGGCCGGCGACGGCAGTTCCGCAGACCCAGAGAGACCGCAGGCCCTTCACAACTCCTGAACACGCCTTGAGGAGCAGGCCACTACCCGGAAGGTCTCGTCTTCCTTATGCTGAGTGCTCTTTTCTCGTCTCATGCCTGGCAGCGCAATGGTGGCTGCGCCTATGCGAGCCTGCCCTGCGCTTTATTGGGGCGCCAGCAGAACAGTCATCAAGTGGCTGCATCAATAAAAAGGAGCAAATTATGAATAGAAGAAGATTCTGCCTGGCTGCGGCGATGATTCCGGCATTGCATGGCTTGCCGGCTGTGGCGGCAAGCCTGAAGGACGGCGGGCCTGTCACCATGGTGGTACCTTTTTCGCCGGGCGGCAATCTCGATACCGTGGCGCGGGCGATTGCGCCTGAGCTTCAGGATCTTCTGGGCACTACCGTTGTGGTTGAAAACAAGCCCGGTGCAGGCGGCGTGATCGGCGCGGCGCTGGTGGCCAGGGCCAAGCCGGACGGACATACTTTGTTGGTAACCACACCCAATGCCATCACGGTCGCACCCTTCATGACGTCGACTGACTACACGCTCAAGGATTTCACTTCCGTGGGCGAGATTGCCGCGGCTTCTCTCGTGGTGGTCGTCAATCCGCAAGGGCGCTTCAAGACCATGCGTGAACTGCTTGAACAGGCGCACAAAAAGGAAGGCTCTGTCACCATGGGCCACGCTGGGCTGGGGACAACCAATCATATTGCGTTGCTCGGTCTTGAAGATGCGGCAGGCTGCAAATTTACGGCAGTGCCCTACAAGGGCTCGGCACCGGCCGTCACGGCGCTGCTGGGACAGCAGGTAGACGCCATCATCGACCAAGTTACGGGCTCTTATGCCAATATCAAGGCGGGAAAGCTGCATGCAATCGCGGTGCTGTCGGCCAAACGCGACCGTTTTCTTCCAGACGTGCCGACGCTTGCAGAAGCTGGCGTGAAAGGCTTCACCGCGATGACGCAGGCCGGCCTCCTGGCTCCGGCGAAGACGCCCAAGGCCGTCATTGCTCAATTGAATTCGGTATTGAACAAGGCGCTTCAAACAGATGCGGTTCAGCAGCGTATGACCAATTCAGGCAGTACAGCCATGCCCTCGGCGCCGGAGGATTTCCAGCACATACTCCAGGCGCAACTCGAGAGGGCCAGGACACTGGATGCGCAAGGCAAGCTGACTGCCGACTGAGGAGATCATGACCAAACCCTGTCTTCCTGTACGCAGCGAGATCCAGCCGGTGGGCTTCCACATGCCAGCCGGCAGCTGTAATTCGCACGCGCATATATTCGGTCCATTCGATCGGTTTCCACTCGCCGGCGATCGGAGCTATACGCCGGATGCTTATCCGGTTGCTGCATTCATCAGGCATCTCGACCGCTTGGGTATGGATCGCGGTGTCCTGGTTACAGGCAGTGCATCCGGCACGGACAACAGCATTGTGCTGGATGCGCTTGAGCATCATGGGCAGCGATTGCGCGCGGTTATTGTGCCGCACGTCGCCATGTCCGATAACGAACTCGATCGATATGCACAGGCAGGAGTACGCGGCGTGCGGGTGAACCTTTATCGGCTGGAAGGGCGAGCGGTGTACCGGAATGGCGTCGGGCTGGATGTATTGCAGGCGCTCGCGCCGCGTCTTGCTGCGCGCGGCCTTCATGCGCAAGTATGGATACATGCGCCAGATCTGCCTGAGCTGATGCCAGCGCTGAAAGCGCTCAAACTGCCCTTGGTCGTGGACCATATGGGCCGCATGAGCACAAGCCGCGGTGTGACCGACCCCGGATTTGTGTTTCTGTGCCGGCAGCTTGCTGACGGTGCGGTATGGGTGAAGATATCCGGCGCCGACCGCAATACCGCAATGGGGCCGCCTTATGATGATGTGGATCCCTTTGCGCAGGCATTGCTGTCCGCAAACAGTGAGCGGATCGTCTGGGGAACAGACTGGCCCCACATCAATTATTACGATCCGGAGAAAGTGCCGGATGATGGCATGCTGTGCAATCTGCTTGCCCGCTGGATGCCGCAGGAGGCGTTGCGCAAAAAGGTGCTGGTGGAAAACCCGGCGCGGCTCTACGGTTTCTAGCGGCGCCCTGCTGCCATGGATGCGGGGCCTTCTCCCATGCCTTCGCAAGCGTCCACCAAAAACTGGCGGAATACATCCGCCAATCCGGAGGGGGCGCGGCGCTTGGGCCACAGCAGGCCCACATCCATCGGAGCGACGGAATCGGAGATCGGTATGGCCATGATTTTCTTGCCTTCCAGCGACCAGGGGCGATAGACCAGATCCGACAGAATCGTCACGCCGAATCCGTGCGCGACCAGCCCGCGCACAGCCTCGAGCGATCCTGTGCGCAGTGCGACTTTCAGTCTTGCGGGCGTGCTCGAGAAATGCCTTGCGGCGGCGGCATCCGCATCGTCCACAGTCAGCAGAATATGCGCGTGCCTGGCTGCTTCGGCCAGGGTGACTGTGGGGTGCCGCGCGGCGGGGTGGCCGATGCCAGCCCATAGACGGCGGCGGGAGCGCACCAGCAGACGGTGGCCATAGCTGTCCAGGGCTGCGATATTCGACAGCAGGCCTATGCCAAGCTCGATGGACTTGTCTTTCAGCGCCGATTCCAGCGCCACGCGGTCCATGTCGACGAGATCTATTTCAACGTGCGGATAGCTTCGCTTGAATCGGCTGAGCAGCTCGGGCAGAAAATAGCCCAGTACGGTATAGGTAGCCGCGATACGTATGGTGCCGCGCGCCGCCTGCGGAAGCAGGCTGGCCTGCCGCATGGCATCCTGAACCGAATCCATGACATGGCGCGCATGGTTGAAGAAAGCCTGCCCTTCGGGCGTGAGAGCCACGCCGTGCGGAAGGCGCTCGAAGAGCCGCGCCTTCAGCTGGCGTTCCAGGCTTTGCACGGCGCTGGTAATAGCCGACTGCGAGACATTCTCGGCTATTGCCGCAGACGAAAACTGCCCCGTCCTGGCGGCGGCGATAAAGTAACGGAATTGCCTTAGCGTGACTTCGTTCTTCATCTGTTTTTTTGATACCAGATAGCTGAAACCATGATTTTACGATAACGCGGCAAGCTCCTACACTGGCCGCAATAATCAGGACGAGAGTGATCAAAGGAGACCGAGGATGAATGCTCCCCTTGACGAGACGGCGCGCAAGGCGCTTGCGGACGTAAGCCTCGACGATAAATACACACTTGAGCGCGGCCGCGCCTACATGAGCGGAACGCAGGCGCTGGTTCGCCTGCCAATGCTTCAGAAGGTGCGCGATCGCGCCGCCGGCCTGAACACGGGCGGCTTTATTTCGGGCTATCGAGGCTCGCCGCTTGGGGCGCTGGACCAGGCGCTGTGGAAGGCCAGAGATTACCTTCGGGACAGCGATATCGTGTTTCAGCCGGGCCTCAACGAGGATCTTGCCGCCACCTCGGTGTGGGGCACGCAGCAGGTCACCTTGTACCCCGACGCCACGCGCGATGGCGTGTTCGGGATGTGGTACGGCAAGGGTCCGGGCGTCGATCGAAGCATGGATGTATTCAAGCACGCCAATGCGGCAGGCACCGCGGCGCATGGTGGCGTGCTTGTATTGACCGGCGACGACCATGGCGCCAAGTCTTCAACGGTGGCACATCAGTCCGAGCACGACCTGATTGCAGCGGGCATTCCCGTGCTGTATCCGGCCAGTGTGCAGGAATACCTCGACTACGGCCTGCATGGTTGGGCCATGAGCCGTTATGCCGGCGTGTGGGTGGCCATGAAATGTGTGACCGAAGTGGTGGAGTCCACGGCCTCGGTCGACATCGACCCCGATCGCGTGCAGGTGCGCATTCCTGATGATTTCGCGATGCCTGATGGCGGCGTCAATATTCGCTGGCCCGATCCGCCCCTCGACCAGGAGGCGCGTCTGGTGGACTACAAGTGGTATGCGGCGCTTGCCTATGTGCGCGCCAACAGGCTCAACCGTATCGTGATCGATACGCCGGCACCGCGCTTCGGCATCATGACAGCGGGCAAGGCCTATCTGGACACGCGTCAAGCCTTGGCGGACCTGGGCCTGGATGAGGCAGCCTGTGCCCAGGCGGGCATCCGCCTCATGAAAGTCGGCTGCGTCTGGCCCCTGAACGCACAGGATGCGCAGGAGTTTGCTTCGGGCCTTGAAGAGGTTCTGGTCATTGAGGAAAAGCGACAGATTCTGGAATATGCGCTCAAGGAAGAACTGTACAACTGGCCTGACGCGCTGCGTCCCAAGGTATACGGAAAATTCGATGAAAAAGACAACGCAGGGGGAGAATGGTCCGTACCGCGCGGGCAGTGGCTCCTGCCAGCCAAGGGCGAGCTGTCGCCCGCGCTGATCGCCGGCGCTATTGCCCGGCGGCTGGACAAGGCAAATCTGTCCGTCGCGTTGCGGGCAAGGATTGCGGCGCGGATTGCGATTATCGAAGCCAAGGAGGGCGAACCGGAACGCCTCCCACAAGTTGACCGCAAGCCCTGGTTCTGTTCCGGCTGTCCCCATAACACCTCTACGCGGGTGCCTGATGGTTCGCGTGCAATGGCCGGCATAGGTTGCCATTACATGGCGATCTGGATGGATCGCAAGACGGAGACATTCAGCCATATGGGCGGCGAAGGCGCGGCATGGATAGGGCAGCAGCATTTCACGTCCGAGAAGCATGTATTCGTCAATATTGGCGACGGCACGTACTTCCATTCCGGGCTGCTGGCCATACGCGCATCCATTGCGGCCAATGCGAACATAACCTACAAGATTCTCTACAACGATGCAGTCGCCATGACGGGGGGCCAGCCTGTCGATGGCGTGCTGAAGGTCACCGACGTCATTGCCCAGGTGCACGCCGAAGGCGCGCGCCGGATTGTCGTGGTCACGGACGAACCCGAGAAGTATCAAGGAATGCGGCTTGCGGGCAATGCGCCGGTCTACCATCGCGACGAGCTGGATCGGGTACAGCGCGAACTGCGCGAGGTTGAGGGAACGACGGTGCTTGTCTATGACCAGACCTGTGCCACGGAAAAGCGCCGGCGCCGCAAACGCGGCGCCTATCCGGATCCCGCCCGCAGGGTGTTCATCAACGATGCGGTGTGCGAGGGCTGCGGCGACTGTTCCACCAAGTCCAATTGTCTGTCCGTCGAGCCGCTCGAGACGCTCATGGGTACGAAACGCCGCATCAACCAGTCGTCTTGCAACAAGGACTTCTCCTGCGTCAATGGCTTCTGCCCCAGCTTTGTGACGGCGGAGGGCGCTCAGATGAAAAAACCTTCCCGCGACCGGACCCAGGTCGATACAGGGCTGCTTCAAGCGCTTCCTTCTCCCGTGCTGCCAGCCATCGCGCGAACCTATAGCATATTGATAACGGGAATAGGCGGCACGGGTGTCGTCACCATCGGCGGTTTGCTGGGCATGGCGGCGCATCTGGAAAACAAGGGGGTTACCGTGCTGGACATGGCGGGGCTGGCGCAGAAAGGCGGGGCGGTCCTGAGCCATGTGCAGATTGCGGCGTCGCCGCAGGACATCCACGCCACGCGCATAGCCACGGGCGAGGCGGCGCTTATCATTGGTTGCGACGCCATTGTGACAGCCGGTGCAGAAGTGATGTCAAAGGTGCTCAAGGGCACGACATACGCCGCCATCAACAGCGCGCCAGTTCCCACCGCCGCTTTCATCCAGGATGCCGACTGGCGATTTCCGGCCAGGGGAACGCACCAGCGGTTCCTGGAAGCGCTGGGCGAGGGCTGCGCTTTTCTTGATGCCAATGCATTGGCACTGGCCATACAGGGCGATGCCATCTATGCCAACCCCTTGATGTTGGGCTTTGCTTGGCAGAAAGGGTGGATTCCGCTTGCGCATGCAAACCTGCTGCGGGCGATAGCGCTCAATGGCGTGAAGGTTGAGGAAAACAAGGAGGCCTTCGAATGGGGCAGGGCGGTGGCGCATCATGGTGTGGAGGCCGTGATGAACGTACTGCCGGACACGCGTGGCAAAGCCCAGGTCATCGCGCTGCCGGAGACATTGGACGCGCTGGTGGCGCGGCAGTCGTCCTTCCTGGCGGGCTATCAGGATGCCGCTTATGCCAAGCGGTACGGGGATGCGGTCGAACGCATCCGGCAGGCTGAGGGCGCACTGGCTTCGAAATCTTCGCAACGCCTGTCCATGGCGGTGGCGAGAAATCTCGGCAAGCTGATGGCATACAAGGACGAATATGAGGTGGCGCGCCTGTACACCGATCCGGCTTTTATGGAGAAGCTGCGTGATGCATTCGAGGGCGAACCTGGAAGGGACTATGCACTGCATGTGCACCTGGCGCCGCCGCTGTTAGCCGGCAAGAACGACAGCGGCGAACTCGTCAAGAAGAAGTACGGGCCCTGGATGATGAAGGCATTCGCGGTGCTTGCCCGGCTGAAGGGGTTGCGCGGCACCCCGCTGGATATCTTCGGCTGGACGGCGGAACGCCGCCAGGAGCGGCAACTGGTCGAAGCGTATTTCGCAATGCTGGATGAATTTGTGGAAAGCCTTTCCGAGGATAATCTGGACACGGCCATTGAGTTGGCCACGCTGCCTGATGCCATACGCGGCTTTGGGCATGTGAAGGAGCGCGCCATCCAGGCGGCGCAGGCGAGGCGCGAGCGGTTGCTGGCGGCATACAGGACAGCTGGCCGGCTTGATCGCGTCGCATGACGGGTCGGGCCTCAAATGGCCTGCCGCTGCCGCTGCCGTTTCACGGGCAGCTGCGATTAATGCTGCGCTGGCTGCTCCCGCGCGCCGCGCGCGACGACCTTGCCGTTGCGGGCACCGAGATGCTTGCCTTCGCGCCAGGTGGGCATGCCGTTCACGATCACCGTGTGGATGCCTTGTGCGGGACGGGTCGAGTCGTGGTAGGTGGCCTGGTCGGAAACGGTATCGGCATCGAATAGCACAATGTCGGCATGAAAGCCCGGTTTTAGCTGTCCTCTGTCTTGCAGGCCGAAATTGCGTGCGGTCAGGCCAGTCATTTTCCAGATTGCCGTTTCAAGCGGGAACAGGCCGACTTCCCGGCAATAGTGGCCAAGAACCCGAGGAAAAGTGCCCCACAGGCGTGGGTGGGGTTTTTCTCCGGTGGGGATGCCATCCGATCCTATCATGGTGTCCTCGAAGGCCAGAATGTTGCGCACGTCGCCCTCGTCCATGCTGAAATAGATGGCGCTGGCAGGTTGCAGGCGGCGCGCGGCCTCGAGCTTGGAGACTTGCCATTGTGCCGCGATATCATCGAGATCGCGCCCTGCGCAATCGGGATGGCTGGCACTGGAGGCAATCATGACACGGCCGGCGAGGCGTTGCTCATCAATATGCAGCATGGTGGAGCTGGCGTTGTAGGGATAGCAGTCCAACGCAACGCATTGGCACTGCATGGCGGCGCGGATGCGGGGCAGCGTGATGGCGGATTTGCCGAAGTTTTGCGGATGCTGCAGCTTGTGATGGGAGATAACCACCTGGATGTCCAGTTCGCGGCCGATGCGGAACGTTTCCTCCAGCGAGTCCATCGTACCGTCGGATTCATTGCGCATATGCGTTGCATATAGGCCGCCTGCACTGCTCAGCGGGCGGCCGACATCAATGATCTCCTCGGTGGAGGCTGCCGCGGCAGGCGGGTAGTACGTGCCGGTGGACATGCCGATGGCGCCGGCGTCCAGGGCTTCGGACAGCATGTCCCGCATGATGGCTATTTCATGTGCGTTGGCTTCGCGGCCTAGTGTTTCCATGGCGCGCACGCGTAGCGTCGAATGGCCCACCATTGCCGCGACATTGACCGCGGCCGGGGTGTTTTTCAATGCTTGTATATAGTCGGAAAAACGTTCGAAGCGCAGGTGCTGTTCACCGTCAAGTAGATTCAGGGGCGCGGGCATGGGCGTGTCGGCCTTCAGGGGCGCGATGCTGATGCCGCAGTTGCCGGTAATCACGGTGGTAACGCCCTGCGTAACCTTGAATGTCATGTCCGGCTGCAAAAGCAACGCAAGATCGTCGTGGGTATGCGAATCGATGAACCCTGGGGATACGATCATGCCTTTTGCATCGATCGTATCGCGTGCGCGGCAGGCGCCGAGATCGCCCACGGCGGCGATGCGTCCATCGAGGACAGCGACGTCGGCGTCGAACCGGGGGCGCTTGCTGCCGTCGATAACGGTTCCATTGCGCACGATCAGATCATATATGACGGGAGAAGTCGTTTGCTGCATGGCAGTCCTTTTGATACTTCGATATGGCCGGCTTGGTCAGCGCATGTGGCAGGCCACAAGTTGTGGCGCCGCGCCGGCTGTGTTTCGCGGTGTCAGCTCAGGCCGTTGCGCCCTGCAGATGTCTGTTGCAAGCGGACAGCGGGTATGAAACCGGCAGCCCGAGGGAGGGCGTGCCGGACTTGGCGGATCCCCCTGAAGCAGCCGGCGGGTCATGGGCGTGCCTGGCTCGGCCTTGGGTACAGCGGAAAGCAGGATCTCGGTATAGGGATGCCTGGGACTGGAAAAAAGGGTGTCACGATCCGCGATTTCCATGATGTGTCCCAGATACATTACCGCGACGCGGTGGCTGATATGGCGTACCACGGTCAGATCGTGAGCCACGAACAGATAGGCGACACCCAGATCGCGCTGCAGGTCTGTCAGCAGGTTGATCACTTGCGCTTGAACGGATACGTCCAATGCGGACACCGGCTCGTCGCAGACGATGATCTTGGGCTGCAATGCCAGGGCTCGCGCAATGCCGAGGCGCTGGCGTTGCCCGCCGGAAAATTCATGAGGGTACTTCTTCATGGATTCCGGTCTTAGCCCTACCTTGGAGAACAGCCATTCCAGGCGTTCCCGGCGCCCGCGCACATTGCGGGTATCGGCGCTGGGAAAGTTGCTCATGGGCTCCATGACGATCTGCCCGGCTGTCATGCGCGGATTCAGCGATGCATAGGGGTCCTGAAAGATGATCTGCATGTCGCGGCGGCGCTCACGCATCTGCTCCGCGCCCAGGTTCATGATTTCTTCGCCATCAAGCCGTATTGAACCGGAAGTGGGTTCTATCAGGCGCAGTATGGATTTTCCCGTTGTCGACTTGCCGCAGCCCGACTCTCCCACCAGGGATAGCGTTTCGCCACGGCCGACGCTGAACGAGATGCCATCCACGGCCTGCACATCCGGGCGATTCCTGCCGAACCAGACGCGGGATCCCGGATAGTGTTTTGTGAGCGCCGTGACCTCCAGCAAAGGGGCGGGCAGCGGCGCCAGCCCATCGGCAAGCTCATCGGAAAGAGATTCGACATGGCCCGCGGTATCCGCGCGGCCTGCCGCAATCACGCGGTCCGCTTCAAAACAGGCCGCGATGTGCCCCGGCCCCTGTCCGGCCAGCGGCGGTACCTCGGTGCGGCAGCGTTCGGTGGCGAACTTGCATCGCGGCGCGAAGCTGCAGCCGGGCCCCAGGTCGTGCAGAGCGGGTACCAGGCCGGGGATTTCCTCCAGGCGCTCGGCGCCCGTGTTCATGGAGGGCATGGCGGCCAGCAATGCGCGTGTATAGGGGTGTGCAGGGCGGGCGAACAGCTCGGCAACGGATGCCTCCTCCACCTTGCGCCCCGCGTACATCACCACGACACGGTCGCAGCATTCGGCGACCACGCCCAGATCATGCGTGATTATGATGACGCCCATGCCGAGCTTTTGCTGCAAATTGCGCAGCAAATCCAATATCTGGGCCTGTATGGTCACGTCCAATGCCGTGGTCGGCTCATCGGCTATCAGCACGTCGGGATTGCAGGCAAGAGCAAGGGCTATCATGACCCGCTGCCGCATGCCGCCGGACAGTTGGTGAGGATATTCGTCAATGCGGCGCTCAGGTTCGGCAATCTGCACCAGCTCCAACATCTCGAGCACGCGTGCATGCGCTTCGCTGCGTCCGACCTTTTGGTGCAGCATGATAGTTTCAGCAATCTGGCGCCCTATGGTCAGCACCGGATTCAGCGAGGTCATGGGCTCCTGAAAGATCATGGAGATGCGGTTGCCCCGTATGGTCCGCATTTGCTTCTCCGACAGCGCCAGCAGGTTTGTGCCCCTGTAGCGCACTTCGCCGCCAGCATAGCGTCCGGGCGGTGTGGGCACAAGACGCATGACGGAAAGCGCGGTGACGCTTTTCCCGCAGCCAGACTCGCCGACCACACCAAGGGTTTCGCCGGCGCTGACGCTGTAGGACACGCCATTAACGGATCTTACTGTCCCGGCAAGGGTATCGAAATAGGTGGAGAGATTGTCGATTTCCAGCAGCGGTGCGCCGCTTTGGTCCGATGATGACATGGGTTTCGCCACGACAGTCCTACAGTTGGTTGGCCAGGCGCGGATCAAGCAGGTCGCGAAGACCATCGCCCAGGGAGTTGATGGACAGCACGGTCAATGCCAACAGCAGGCCGGGGAAAAGAATGATGTGCGGGGCGAGCGCCACCACATTGCGCCCATCGGAGATCATATTGCCCCAGCTGGGGATCTGGGCGGGCACGCCCACACCCAGGAATGACAGCACCGCTTCAGTGAGCACGGCGGATGCAGCGATGAATGTTGCCTGCACGACCACTGGCGCCAGCGTATTGGGCAGTACATGGCGCCAGAGAATGACCGGCAGCCGCGTGCCTATGGCATGCGCGGCCTCTACGAAAAGCTGTTCGCGCAGCGTCAGGGCAAGCGAACGCACCAGCCGGACCATGCGCGGTACTTGAGGCACTGTGATCGCAACGATGACCGTGGTGAGGCTGGGGCGGACAATGGCCACCAGCGCAATGGCAAGCAAGATATCGGGAATCGCCATCATGCCGTCCATGATGCGCATGATGATGGCGTCGGCCCAGCGTATGAAACCCGCTGCAAGTCCAAGAAGCACGCCGCACACAGTCGAGAGGGCTGCCACCGACAGCGCAACCACCAGCGAGACGCGGCCGCCCCAGACAGCGCGGCTGAATACATCGCGTCCCAGCGCGTCTGTGCCGAAATAGTGCGTAGCGGAAGGCGGCTTGAGCCTGGACAGCGGATTGATGGCAATGATGTCATGCGTTGCAATCCAGGGCGCAAGCAGGGAGATCAGCGTGACGAACACCAGCAGTGCGCCGCCCAGATAGAGCATGGGGTACTTGCGCAGCGAGCGCCAGCGCAATGCGCGTCGGCGCCGTTCGTCATCGGCATTGCGGTCCAGGGATATCGCGGCGCTTTCCTGCATGGCTTGTCTTCTCCCTGTCTCAGTAGCGTATGCGAGGATCGAACAGGCCGTAGCTCAGATCGATCAGCAGATTGATGGCGACATAGGTCGCGGCGGACACCAGCAGCACGCCCTGGATAACCGGATAATCGTGGTGCAGCACCGCATCGATGACCAGACGGCCAACGCCGGGAATGGCAAAAACGGTTTCGGTTACCACCACGCCGCCTATCATCAGCGCAATGCCAACGCCTACCGTGGTTGCGATGGGAATGGCGGCATTCATCAGTGCGTGGCGCAAAACAGGAAGTACGGCCAGCCCCTTGGCGCGTGCGGTGCGGATGTAGTCTTCATGCAGCACATCGAGCACGGTCGCGCGGGTCATGCGCGTAAGCAGTGCGATATACACCAGGGCGAGATTGATACAGGGTAGCGCAAGACTATGCAGCCACGGGATGACGCCCTCCGATAGGTTCACATAGCCTTGTGCGGGAAACCATTGCAGCTTGACGGCAAAACCGTAGATGAACATATAGCCAACCAGGAAGACCGGCACGGAAAAAGCCAGGACGGCAAATATCATGACAATGCGGTCTATCCAGCTACCGGCCCGATAGGCGGCCAGCACCCCAAGGGGTATGGCCACCACCACCGAGATGAGTGTGGTCAGAAAAGCGATGGACACAGTGGGGCCCAGGCGCTGTGCCAGCAAATGCGTAACCGGCGCCTGGGTATAGATGGACGTGCCCAGATCGCCATGCAGTAGCTTGGTAGCCCAGATGATGAACTGGCGCCACAGCGGCTCGTTAAGCCCCAGCGCTTCGCGCAGCCGCGCGATATCGTCGGTGGTTGCATAGTCGCCGGCGATCAATGCGGCGGGATCGCCGGGCGACAAATGGATCAGCATGAAGACCACCACCGCAACCACTGCGACCACCGGTATGACCGCTAATACGCGCTTGATCAGATACTCCATGCCTGTTCCGTAATGTCAGCTATTGTCCAGTCAGCGATCAAGCACCCACACGTTAGGCAAGCCCCACAGCTTGTCGGTGTTTTTGATGCTTTTCTGGGTTGAGTACACCGTGGAATATTGCCCGATGGGCAGATTCGGAATGGTGCGGTAAGCCTCGACCTGGAAGGCATCCAGCAGCTTCTTTCTTTCGGCGGAATCCGTGGCTGCAATCCATTTGCTGCGCAGTTGGTCCAGCTTCTCGTCGCAGGGCCAGCCGGGCAGCGAGTTACCGCAGGCTGCGCCGAGGTAAGTGTTGGTAATCGGGGAGTCCACATTGAACTGCGCAGCCGCCGATACGAAGGCGTTCCAGCCACCTTCGCTCACCGGAACCTTCTTGGCCCGGCGCGCGGTCAGCGTGGACCAGTCCATGGACAGCAGATCCACCTTGATGCCGATGCTTTGCATGGCCTGCGCAGCCACCAGGGTAGCGGTATTCAGATAGCCCACATCTGCTGGCAGCATCATGGCGATCTTCTCGCCCTTGTAGCCAGACTCGGCCAGCAGCTTCTTGGCCAGATCGAGGTCGGGTTTCTTGAACGATTCCGAGCCTGCTGACGTTTCATTGGCGCTGCCGCAGATGAAGAATGTGTCGCAATGCTTGACGCGCAGGTCGTCGGGATAGCCCATGGCCGCCGTGGTGTCGTTCTGATTGATGGCGTGTGCAACAGCCTGACGAGCCTTTTCGTTGTCGAAGGGCGGCAAGGCGTGGTTCATGACCAGATAGACCTGCTGTTGATTCAGCGTGCCTGTTGTCAGATTCTTGTCTTCGCGCAGCGTGGCAATGAAATCGGGCGGAACCTGTTCGATCATGTCCACTTCCTTGCTTTTCAGTGCGGCGATGGCACTGTTGGCATCGGGGAGAATGACCCATTCGACACGATCCATATGGGATTCATGGCTGCCGGCCAGGCCATCGGGCGCTTCCTTGCGGGGCACATAGTCAGGATTGCGGACAAACACAACCTTGTTGCCGGGCGCCCATTCGTCACGCTTGAACAGATAAGGTCCGGAGCCCACGACTTCATTGAGCGGCTTGCTGGTGGGCTGGCTGGCGAGCCGCTCGGGCATGATGAAGGCAGGATAGCTGGACGCCTTGGCCAGGCCGTCGAGCACGAGGCCGAAGGGCCGCTCCAGCGTGAGCGTGAACGTATTATCGTCCACGGCAGCCCATTTTCCGCCGGCCGCGGTCATGGCATGTCCGATATTGTCTCGGGCTTGCCAGCGTTCGAGCGATGCAATGCAGTCGGCCGATGTGACGGGTTTACCGTCGCTGAATTTCAGGCCTGGCCTGAGTGTGAATGTCCAGGTCTTCCCGTCGTCGGACTTCTTCCAGGTATCGACCATCTGGGGCTGCGGCTCGCCCTTGGCGTTCATGCTGAACAGTGTGTCATACACCATATAGCCGAAGTTGCGTGTAATGTATGAAGTCGTGAACATGGGGTCCAGTATCTTCAGGTCGGCGTAGGGGACCATGCGGAGGGTTTTTCCTTCGGCCATGGCTTGGTGGCCGCCCAACAGCGAGCCGGCAATGGTCATGGCGATGGCCAGCGGCGCAATAATGCTTTTTTTCATAATGCGATCCTTGAGTCGGAGTTGTTGACGTTCCTGCCTGGGGTTGTGCTAGCCGGCCTTGCGGTCCAGTGGCCATTTGGGTTTGCGTATCTTTTCATAGGAAAGGGTCCACCAGTCCGGTGTTGCCACACCCTGGCCGCCCACGTAGATGATGTGGTGGGCGATCTTCGAAAAAGACGCATGAAAGTGCTGGGCTGACTTCACCACCACTATTTTCTTGGTGTCGAGATCGCAGCCCATCTGGGTGAAAAGATCGGTGTTCATTGCCTGATTGCGCTGGCTCGTCAGGACGATCTCGATGCCTTCAGCTTCCACCAGCGCGGCATCTCCCATGGGAACGGGCGCGCCGGCAAGGCCGGTCATGATCAGCTTCGGTTGTATGGCCTTGACCACGCACCGCACGTCGACGGGATCGCCCGAAAGGGGGCCGATCTTGCCGCCCAGGCGCATCGTCAGGCGCGCGCCGGGCTGTGCATCGAAAGCGATGCGAACGGCCACTGGATCCCACAGGGGGCCCAGGGCGGCGTTGCCGATGCCGCGCTCCAACATGCGGCGAAGAATGAATGTTGAATCGCCCGGCGCGCCGCTACCCGGATTGTCGGGGCGGTCTGCCAGCACGATGGGTCCGCCGTCGGCGGCCAATGCCTCGTCCAACGCCTCGTCTATGCTGCGATACGGCACCAGAAGCTGTTCACGCATGCCAATGAGCTCGTCGGCCAATTGTCGCGCCAGTTTCTGCGCGTTCTCCGCATTGCCGTCGCTGTAGACCAGAACGCGGGTGCCCATCTCCGGCACGTCGCCGGTCGCGAAGCCATGGGCAACAGAAACGGAAAGAATGCCGTTCTTGCCCTCGAACGACTTCATGCGCTGTACGAAACGCATGCCGGGATCGCGTGTGGTATGCATAGGCACGATCATGTCGCAATCGACCAGAGCGGCGACGGGATCAATCCGCTTTGCATGCTTCTGCGCACAGAGTTCGACCAGTTCTTGCGCACGGTCCACGATGTCGGTATGCGGATATTCCTTGAAAAGCACCAGTACATCGGCGCGATCCACCATGAGGCGGGTCAGATGAGCGTGCAGATCCAGTTCCGCACCGATGATGGCATCGGGACCGACGATTTCCCGAACCCGGTCAAGGACGTCGCCTTCGCAGTCGTCGTAGCCATCCGCCACCATCGCGCCATGCAGGGACAGCAACACAATGTCGACAGGCATGGCTTTGCGCAGGTCGTGCAGCAGTTCGTCGCGCAGCGTCTCATACGTGGCGCGGGTCGTAACGCCGCTGGGTGGGGCGGAGGCAATCATGCCTTCGCGTATCGTCCATCCCAGCTCGGCGGCGCGCTGCCGTGCAATACAGAGCGGCGCGCCATAGAAGCCGGTTCTGTCGGGATATTGGCCTGCTGGGAAGTATTCATGGCTGCGGAAGCTGTCCATGCTGGTGGGCATGGGGGAGAAAGTATTGGTTTCTGTACCCAAGGCCCCGCAAAATACGATTGCCACTGCGTCGTCCTCCAGGGAAGTGGCTCTTGGACTCAAGCCTGTTCCCGGTATGTGTTGTTATGGAGTGCACCCGGCTCTGGTGTGCCGTAATGCTACTTCTTTTATTATGAGTGCAGGACGAATATTGACCAATAACCAAAGCCAGAGTGCACTTAACATTTGGTTATGACATGCGGATGTACGGGGCATGGGGTCCGTGCGGGCGCGCCGGCCCCATGGCATACGGTCAGGCGTTGATCCCGCCATCCACGTCAAGTGTTGCACCGGTAATATGGCGCCCGCCTTCGCCTGCAAGATACAGCACCATCGATGCGATATCGTTGGCCTGCGCGTAGGCGGGCAGCGCCATGGTTGCCACGGCGGCGGGGGCTTTCGGTCCGTCGGCGGGATTCATGTCGGTGTCGGTGGGGCCGGGCTGCACCAGATTGACCGTGATGCGCCGTGCGCCAAGGTCGCGCGCAACCCCCTTGGTCAAGCCGATCAGCGCGCTCTTGCTTGCCGAGTACAAACTGATTCCAGGGCGGCCCACCCGTGTGGCCAGGCAACTGCCAATGGAAATAATGCGGCCGCCATCGGGGAGGTGCCTGACTGCCTGCATGATGGCCGCGAACACGGCCCGCAGGTTGACCGACATGGTGCGATCATAGTCTTCCAGTGTAAGTTGGTCGATTGTGCCGGGCAGCAGGTTGCCGGCGTTGTTTACCAGAATATCCAGGCGCCCCAGTTCTCCGGCTGCTTGATCCACGGCCTTCGTCACCTGGGCAGCATCCGCGGCGTTGGCTGCGATAGCAATGGCGCGCCGCCCCGACGCGCGGATTTCCTCGACAACCGCCTCGGCGAGTGTCCCGGAGTTGGCATAGGTGATGGCGACGTCGGCCCCCTGCGCCGCCAGAGAGCGGGCAATGGCGGCACCTATGCCCCGGCTGCCGCCGGTGACCAGTGCGACTTTTCCTGTCAGGGCTTGCATGTTGAAAACTCCTTGTTGCGTATTGGAGGCCGATTCTGGCCTGGATTTATTATTGACTAATTAGTCAATAATTGAGAAAAAAATAAGTGAAGCGTATGCAGTTTTTATTGAAGTATCGTCAGCACGCCCTCGCTGGCGTCGTCAAGAAACGCCTTGTCGTGCACGGACCGTCCCATTGCACGCAGGCCATAGTAGCCCGCCATGAAGGCACGCGCGGCAGGAAGAGGGGAAAGATCGCCGCGCAGCTCGCCGTCGCGCTGGGCAAGGGTGAACAGATGGCACAAGGTGCGCTCCATCCAGTTTGCATGCGTACGACTGATCCGGCCGACTTCGGGGTCTTTTCCAGCGCGCTCCAGAGCGGCGGCCATGGCCATGCAGCCTCGCTGTTTTGCTGGATCCAAATCCTGCGCCAGGCCCCATCGGATAAGGCTTCTCAATCTGTCTTTGAGCGGACCGGGTCCGTCCAGGATGCGTGCCTGAGCCTGGATGCCCTGCTCGTGGTAGCGCAGGAGCGCCTGATGGTAAAGATGCTGTTTGCTGCCGAACGCGTTGTACAGGCTGCCGCGCTGCAGGCCGGTGCACTCGACCAGCGCCTGCGTCGAGGTGGCTTCGTAGCCGTGGGTCCAGAACGCTTCCATCGCCGCGTCTATGACGGTATTGTGATCGAATTCCCGGGGTCTTCCACTCATGGTTGGCGCTCAATGACATGCAAAGTAGACAAGGCCATGCGGCCGCAGAAGTCAGATTTGACCAATATTTAACCGATTAGTCAAATATAAAGCTTTCATGGCACCCTGATGGGAAGCGGCCTCTGAATCAGGCGGCTGGCGCCTGCTAGCGCACGAAGCTTGGCAGATAAAGACTGATGGCGGGAAACAGAATCAAGATGGACAGGCGGACAAAGTCGCCCACGACAAAGGGCATGACGCCGCGAAATATCGTCGGAGTGGAAACCTGGGGCAGGACGCCGCGCAGCACAAAGACATTCATCCCGAACGGAGGGGTGATGAAGCTGATTTCCGTGACCGTGACGACGAGCACGCCGAACCAGATCAGGTCGAAGCCCAGCGCTTGCACCAGCGGATAGAACACAGGCACGGTAAGCAGGATCATGGACATGCTTTCCAGGACGCAGCCCAGTACGATATAGATCAGGCACATGATCACAATAACGACCAGCGGATTGACATGGAAATGGTCGACCGCGTCGAGCAGGTCCTGCGGCAGAGAAGTGAAGTTGATGAAGTTGGCGAGCATTAGGGCGCCGATCATGACCATGAAAATCATGCCCGTGGTTTTAGCCGATTCCACCACGACCTCCACGAACGACGGCCATGATAGCGCGCCGCGCGCGGCCGCGAATGCAAATCCGAGAAAGGCGCCGATCCCGGCGGCCTCCGCTGGCGTAAAGACGCCCGCGTATATGCCGCCCATCAGCATGCCGATGAGCGCCAGCACAGCCCATACGCGCGCGAGTGCTGTCCGTATCTGCGGCCAGGTGCTGCGCTGGCCTTTGGGGCCCGCAGAGGGGTTGCGCCGCACCACCCATGAGACGGCCAGCATGTAGCAGCCGATGGCGACCAGGCCGGGCAGGACGCCGGCCGCAAACATCTTGCCTATGCTTTGTTCGGTAAGCAGGCAATACACGACCATGATGATGGACGGCGGAATCAGAATGCCGAGGGTGCCACCGGCCGCGATGGAGCCGGTGGCCAGTTCCTCGCTATATCCCAGGCGCCGCATTTCCGGATAGGCCACTTTGGCCATGGTGGCGGCCGTTGCAAGGCTGGAGCCGCAAATGGCGCCGAATCCACCGCAGGCGAGCACGGTTGACATGGCAAGGCCGCCGCGACGATGTCCCAGCAGGGCATGTGCGGCGTTGTAGAGTTCCCGGGACATGCGTGATTGCGTCACGAAGTTGCCCATGAGGATGAACAGCGGCAATACGGAAAGCAGGTACTGGAAGCCGCTTTCGTAGACAACTGCGCCGGCCATGGCGTAGGCCGAACTCCAGTTGCGCAGCAGACCCAATCCGACGAAACCCACCAGGGCCATGGCGAATGCCACAGGTACCCGCATGAAGATCAGCAGCAGCATGGCGCCCAGGGCGATCAGGGATTCAGTCATGGGTGGATGGGCTCGGTGCGGGGCTGGACGGTGCGATGAACACGTTCAGCAATTGATATACGGCGTCAAGGGCAAGCAGACCCGCCATGAAATAGACAAAGGGCGCCAGGGGGATATGCAGCAGCGCGGTCATGTCGCCATAGTTCGCCGTGCTTGCCGCCTTATGCAGCGTTACCCAGGCAAGAAAGCCGCTGACGACGGTTGCGACCAGCGCAGCCACAGTATCTTGCGCACGCAGCACGCCCGGGGACATGAAGTGGCTGAAGCTGTCCACGGTAATGTGTCCGCGTGCGCGCGTCATCAGCGGGATGCTCGAGAAGATCACGGCGACCATCATGAGCTCTACAAGCTCCACCGTACCCGATACCGGACGATTCAGCAGATAGCGCCCGCTCGCGTCGACAACCGTGAGCAGGCTCATGCCGCACAGGCTGAGCACGGTGATCAGCTTGAGTGCGGCAGTGATGAATCGATCCAGGCGGCGTATCACGTTCCGGCATCCAGTTTCTTCAGCTCGGTGCGGAACGATTCCAGCGCCGCCGGCCCGTCTATGCCCTTGGCGGCGGCCTCATCCAGCCAGATTTTCTCGAAGCCTTTTGTGCGCTCGCGCACAGCCTGCACAAATGCGCTGTCGGCCTTGATGACATTGATCTTTCCGCTATCCATGACGGCCTGGCCTTCCGCATCATGCTTGTCCCAGGCCTTGCCTGCCAGTTCGGCGATGTGGCGGCCCGATAGCTTGAGCAGTATCTTTTGGTCTTCTTCCGAGAGTCTGTCGAAGGCATCCGGGTTCATGATGACGGCATGTGTATCCGAATAGAGTCCGCCCGGGAAAACGGTGGCGTTCTTGACGACGCCATCCAGCTTGAAGGACACCAGGGATTCGGCCGGAAAGAATACGCCGTCGACCACACCCATGCTCAGCAGTTCGTAAGACTCTGGCGCTGGCTTGGCAATGGGATTTGCACCCACTGCCTTGGCTACATCTGCTGCCATGCCGCCGCCAACGCGTATTTTTAGTCCCTGAAAGTCGTCGATGGTTTTCACCGGCTTCTCGGTCGTAAACACGATACCAGGCCCGTGAGCATACATGCCGAGCAGGCGTACGCCCTTGTGTTCGTCCGCCTTCAGCAAGTATTTCTCATAGGTATCCCAGGCCGCGACCGAACGGGAGACCGCCGTGTCTCCCGAGAACGGCATGACGGCAAATTTGGTCAGCTCGAATCGGCCGGGATAATAGGCATGAGAGATGAAGGATATGTCGACGAGGCCGTCCCGTACGGCATCGAAATGGCCTGCGGGATTGGTAACCGGCTTGGGCAGAATGCGCAGCGTGACACGGCCATCGGTGGCTTGCTTGATCTCCTTGCCCCAAGGAACAAGAAAATCGGCGACGACTGCGTGCGTAGGGGGCAGCCAGCTGGATACGGTCAGCGTAACGTTCTTGGCGTGAGATGTTGCGGCCAGGCCGAGCGTGGCGCTGGCGATGAGAGTGGCGGCAAGCTGTCTGTACATATTGTCTCCTCAGGTTTGTTGTCTATTGTCCGCATTGGCGGCCGGCGTTGTTCCGCGCTCGGCCCGCATGGCGTGGCGGGCGCGGTTCATCAATGTGTTCAGATCCGGGTCCGCGCGAAAACCCGACCGAAGCGCGTCGGAGGCATCCAGAGGGGGCAGTCGGCCGAATTGGGCTTCGATGTGTGCATCCGGGTTGTAGCGCACCCGCTGTGATGAGACGCCTTCCGTCTGGGCGTCACAGGCAGCCACGATATCGCCTATGGATGTGCGCAGCGCGGGCAGCGTCCATGCGATGCGCGCGCCGGCGGGCCGAGCGGCCAGTGTGGCGGCATGCAGCAGATTGTCGATGCAGCAGGACAGCGACATCAGCCATACTGTTGCCTTCGGGCTTACCGGCAGCGTGCAGGATTGGCCCTGTATAAGCGAGCGGATGAGGACGCTGGTGAACAACGACCAGGCGCCGTTCGACATGGGCGGGCGCGGCACGATGCCGGGCAGGCGCACGGCGCGGCCCCGGATGTAGCCTCGGCGGGTATAGTCCGCCAGGAGTATCTCGATGACCTGCTTGTGCGCACCATAGCTCAGCACGGGCGCCGGTTGCGTGTCGTCGTCGACGTGTCCGGGCAGCGGTGCGCCGAAGACGGCGATGCTGCTGCTGAAGACCAAAGCGGGTGCATTGCCTTGTATGCGCAATGCCTCCAGCAGGCCCATCGCGGCCTCCAGATTGACGCTCAGGCCTAGGGGGAAATCCAGTTCGGCGCGGCCGCTGGCGATGCTGGCCAAGTGGAATACGAGATCGGGTGTGGGATCCAGCATGGCGGCGCGCGTGGCTTTGTCCGCAAAGTCTCCGGCGACCAGCCGCATGCGCGCGTCGGTTGGCGGCTGCGCGAACGCCAGATCGCACAGTGTTATGCAATCAATGGTGCCGTAGCCGGGCAGATCCCGCAGGCCGACCAGGCGCTCGGCAAGCGCGCGTCCGATATAGCCGTTGGCGCCGGTCACCAGCACATTCATGACCGCTCCTTCCGCAGTAGCGCGTCATAGCTGCTGCGCCATGCGAGCCCGCTGCGCGCATCTTCCCGGGGCACATACTCGCAGCCAACCCAGCCGGCATAGCCTTCGCAAACCAGCCAGCGCAGCGCTGCCTTGACTTGCGGGTCGGACAGGTCGGGTTCATGCCTGCCCTGTGGGTGCGCAAACTGTACATGGCGCACCCATGGCCACACGGCATGCAAGGTGCTAACCAGGTCCAGGCCCTCGCGCTGACAGTGATACAGATCGAACTGCAAGCGCACCGCATCCTCTCCGACTTCGCGGATGATGTCGACGGCCTGCTCGGGCAGATAATAGAAGTAGCCTGGCATGTCCAGCCTGTTCAGTGCTTCCAGTGTGAGCGCCACGCCTGCCTTCGCTGCCAGCGGCGCTGCAAGGCGCAGGTTCTCGACAAGCGTCCGGCGGCATGCATGCCGGTCTGCATTGCGGCCGGGCATGCCCGCCATGGCATGAACAATGCGGCAGCCAGTTTCCTGGCATATGTCCAGCGCCGCCTGCATGGCGCGGCGGAATTCTTCTTCGCGCCCCGGCAGGCACGCAAGGCCTTTCTCGCCGCCGGGGCCTGGCGGCGTATTGATCAGCGCAAGTGTCAGGCCGTGTCGCTTGAGCAGGCCGTGCAATGTGCGGGGCGTTATGTCGTAGGGAAACAGAATCTCCACCCCTTCGAAGCCGTCGCGTTCGGCGAGCGCAATCCGTTCTTCCAGGGGCAGGCCCGGGTAGAGCAGGGTGAGGTTGGCTGCCAGTTTCACATCCGGCTCCCGCATTCCGGCCGCATATCGCTCATGCCTCCTCCGGTGTTTCGTAGGGCCACTGGACGGCGCCCGAGTGCGTGACTGCGCCTTCGTGTGCCGGCCGCACCAGTAATGCGTACTTCTCCAGTGCGCCAGCCAGCCGCTCCTGCGGCGCAGGCACATGTTCCGCGCGGCGGCGCGCCAGTTCCTCATCGCTTAACTCGACATCAAGCCGATTGCGGTTGGCGTCTATGTGAATAATGTCTCCGTCGCGAAGCAGGCCTATCGGGCCGCCCGCCGCCGCCTCGGGACCCACGTAGCCTATGCAGAGACCGCGCGTGGCGCCTGAGAACCGGCCGTCCGTCAGCAGGGCCACTTTCTCGCCCATGCCCTGGCCGTACAGCGCTGCCGTCACGCTGAGCATTTCCCGCATGCCGGGGCCGCCCTTCGGGCCCTCATTGCGAATCACCAGCACCTCGCCGGGACGGTACGTACGTTCGGATACGGCCTTCATGCAGGCCTCTTCATTCTCGAACACGCGCGCCGGCCCGGAGAAAACCAGCGATTTCAGGCCGGCAATCTTGAGCAGTGCGCCTTCTGGGCTCAGATTGCCTTGCAGTACGGTGACGCCGCCCGAAGGGTGAATGGCGTGTGCGCAACTGCGTACGACCTCTCCATCGGGCGCTGGCGCGTCGGCCAATGCCTCGTGTAGCGCGCGTCCGTCCAGGGTCGGAACGTCTCCGTTCACATAGCCGCCTTCGAGCAGCGATTTCAACACGACCGGCACGCCACCGATCTGATGCAGGTCACGGGCGAGAAAGCGCCCGCCAGGCTGCAGATCCGCAATCAGCGGCGTACGCTGGAACACCCGCGCCACATCCTCGAGTGTGAAGCGGATGCCCGCCTCGTGGGCGATTGCGGGAATATGGAGCGCGGCATTGGTGGAGCCGCCCGTTGCGGCCACCGCCGCGCACGCATTCTCGAGACTGGCAAGCGTTACGAGATCGCGAGGCAGCGGCCCGCCGGTTTCCAGTGTGCGCATGACCTGGGCGCCTGCCTGCTGTGCGATGGCCAGCCGTTCGCTGTAGACATTGGGCATCATGGCCGAACCCAGCGGAGACAGCCCCAGCGCCTCGCCGACCATCGCCATGGTGTTGGCGGTGAACTGACCCGGACAGGAGCCCGCCGAAGGCGTACAGGTTCGCTCCATGCGGTCAAGATCCTCACGCGTCATGTCGTTGTGCTGCACCCTGCCCACGGCCTCGATGGTGTCCAGTATGGTGACCTGTCTGCCCAGGGCAAAGCCGGGCAGCGTGGCCCCGCCGTACAGGAAGACAGCGGGCACATTCAGGCGCACAATGGCCATCATCATGGCGGGCAGCGTCTTGTCGCAGCCAGCGAAAGCAACCAGACCGTCATAGGCATGCCCGCGCACCACCAGTTCGACGCTGTCGGCGATGGTTTCGCGCGACAGCAGGCTCATGCGCATGCCGGCATGATTCATGGATGTGCCGTCGGACACGGAGATGGTCGAGAACGAAACCGGCACACCGCCGCCCGCGGCCACGCCTAGCCGGGCCCGATCGGCCTGCGGTGCGAGGCCCATGGAACAGGGAGTATTCTCGCCCTGGGTGCTCACAATGCCAACGACCGATTTCTGCATGGCGGCATCGTCGTAGCCCGTGGCGCGCAGAAATGCGCGATGCGGCGCCCGGGTCAGCCCCTGCGTAACCATGCGCGAACGATGCTTATGAAGAGTCATGCCTGTTTCCTGTCTATATCGGTTCAATGGGATATTGCAGCGCCGGCTTCCGGTTCCGGCCATGTATCCCACAATCTGTCGAATGCCCAGCAGATGTCCCGCACCATGGCCTGTTGCGCTTGTTGTGCGTCCCGGCGCGCGATGGCATCCACGATGGCCGCGTGAAACTCCGCCATCGGTCTTTCCTCGGAGTGCATCAGCTGCCGCGTGGCGCGCAGGTAGGGGCCGGATTGCAGCCACAGGCTCTCGATGGTGGCCAGCATCGAGTCCGAGCGGGCCGCCCTGTATATGGAAAAATGAAAGCGCTGGTTGTATTCGAGCCCTTCGAGTATCGATTCGGGCCGAGCAAGCGACTGTCCGATGTCGTCGGCGGTGCGGTGTAGCGCTTCCAGTTCGCCGGGCGTGATCTTCTCCACCGCCCAGGCCGTCACGGTGCCTTCGATCAGCACGCGCGCTCGGCGTATGTCCTCCAGTCGTTCGCGCGACATGACGGGCACACGCATGGAGCGACTTCTCATGGGCTCGACGGCGCGCTGGGCGGCCAGGCGCCTCAATGCCTCGCGCACCGGCATGGCGCTGGTGCCGAAAGCGTCGGCCAGTTCCTGGATGCCCAGCACTTCGCCGGCGGCATGGTCGCCGCGCATGATGCGGTCGCGCAGGCGGCGGTACACCGCCTCATTGACCGAGGTATGTTCAAGAGAGACAAGCTCCGGGTTGGCCATTATTTTGATCTTTGATCAAACATCAAAGATCAAAAGATAATCAACTCCGGCAGGCCGGCCTATAGAGGTTTCCCCTGATTCCCTGGCCGCGTTATGCTTTTGCCTTTCCCATCGAGTAGGCGGCATGCCACGGCCTGTATGGCCGAATGCCACAAGGAGCGTTATTCAAATGCCAGTTCTCAAGCGTCTTTGCGTATTTTGCGGTTCCAGCAGTGGAAATGATCCCGCCTATACGGAAGTGGCCGGATTGCTGGGTGCGGCCATCGCCCGGGCGGGCATCGAGCTTGTATATGGTGGCGCTTCCGTGGGTCTGATGGGCGTGGTGGCCGATGCCGCCTTGCACGAGGGCGGCCGGGTCACGGGCGTTCTGCCGCAGTCGCTTAAAGACAAGGAGCTGGCGCATGCCGGCTTGACGGAACTTCATATTGTCGAATCCATGCATCAGCGCAAGGCGATGATGGCGGAACTGTCGGATGGTTTCATTGCCTTGCCCGGTGGTGTCGGCACGCTGGAGGAGATATTCGAAGTCTGGACCTGGGGGCAACTGGGATATCACAGGAAGCCATGCGCAGTGCTCAACGTGGCGGGCTTTCATGATGCCTTGATTCAATTTCTGGATCACGTGTGCGAGCGGCAATTCATGAAGCAGGCGCATCGAGACATGCTGGTGGTGGCGGACAATGTGCCGCTGCTGCTGGACCAATTGCGAGAGTATGAGCCGCCCGCCGTACCCAAATGGATCAAGGCCGCTGAGCGCTAGCCGCGTCTCGCGCGCCATGGTATACACAGATTGATTGGCGAACAGGGGGTAAATATCGATGGTGCGGAATTCTCAACAAGGACGGCATCGAGGCTGTCCCCTGCCACTTTCGGCCGGCGCGGCGGCGCTGCTGCTGGCATTGGCCTGTATGGGCGCGAATGCGACGACGCAAGAAGCCAGCGGGGCTGCCCCGGGCACAACTGTGTCACCTTCCACTGAGCGTGCGGGTAGTCCGCCGGCGCAGCAAGCCGATATTGATCAGGCACAAGAAGACGGCCATGACCGAACAGTTGTCGCGGCCAGCGGTGGCAAGATAGACGCCATTACCCTGTCTTCGGGAGGGCTGGCGGAAATCAGCCGAAGCGTGCAATTGCACGACGGCCAGGCGCTGCGCGTGCAGGTGCCGCTGGAGCAGGTGAACGACATTCTCAAGAGCCTGGTGGTGCGCGATCCGGCGGGCACGATAGGAAGCGTAAGTCTGGACGGCCTCTCGCCTGTCGAGGAAACGTTCCGCCGCCTGCCTTTTTCGGGCGAGGATCTGGGTTCACTGCCTGATTTGGCCAGGGATCTGCAAGGGGTAAAGGTACGCGCCCGCTCAGGCGGACGCAGCGTGGAAGGTCTGGTCCTGGGTGTCGATGACGCGGCCCGCGCTGCGGACGGACGCCATGACGAAAGCGAGACGCATGCGCCGGTTCTGTCTGTGATGCAGGACGATGGCGCGATTCAGGCGTTGGCGCTGGGCAGCGATGCAACGCTGGATGTCCTCGATCCAGCCATGCGCGCGAAGATCAGGCATGCCGCGCTGGTCAGCGGCCGGGGACGAAACGACGAGGTGCGTGTGCTCGACATCGGGCTGACGGGTACGGGCGACAGATCGGTGGGCCTGTCTTATGTCGTGCCCGCCCCTGTATGGAAGACGGCTTATCGCCTGATCGCGAACGACGAGGGGCATGCGCGCCTGCAGGCTTGGGCGATCATAGAAAATGCCACGGGCGAGGATTGGCGCGATGTGCAGATTACGCTTTCGTCAGGTAAGCCGGTCACGCTGTCGCAGCAACTGTTTAAGCGTTATTGGCACGCGCGTCCCGAGGTGCCGGTTCAGGCGCAGAGCGCCCAGGCGCCGCGCCCGGATTCTGAGAAAGGGGTGCCTGCCATGCATGCCAAGGCCATCCCTGCTCCAGCTCCCATGCTGGCGGCGCGCGGCCTGCGCAATGGGGTAGCGCAGCGCGAGACGGCGCAAGACAGCATCGCGCCATCGCGCCCCCAGCAACAGGCCGTGGCGGTCGAGAGCGACACGAGTGCAAGCTACATGCTGCCCGAGATGGTGACGCTGGCCGCAGGCAAAACCTATACGGCGCCTTTTGTTGACGCGCGGATCAACGCCGAGCGTGTTTCCCTCTATCAGGCTGGCCAACAAGGCACGCACCCCGTCGTGGCATTATTCCTGAAGAACGATACCCAGGCGAGCCTGCCTCCCGGGATACTGACAGTCTACGATCAGGGAGGCTATGTCGGCGATGCGCAGCTTGCGGGTATTCCCAAAGGCGAGAGCCGCATGGTCAGTTTTGCGGGAGATGCCAAGGTCACGGTGCGTCGCGACAGTGTCCCGCAGGAGGAAGTCAGCAAGGTGACCGTGGCTGACGGCGTATTGAAGATCAAGCGCGTGGCCCGACTTGTGACGACCTATTCCGTCACCGGCGCGGCTGACGCGCCGCGCACCGTCATCATCGAGCATCCGAGGCGGCAGGGCTGGACACTTTCTTCCGACGCGCTCGACAGCACGACGGCTTCCCGTTACCGGCTCAAGCTGGTGTTGAAGGCCGCCGGGCAAGGCAAGGTGAGCGCCGTCGAGTCTCAGACGCGCAGCGAGACCTTCTCGTTGGTCGATGCCGATGCCGACACATTGATGCAATGGTCGGGCAGT
The DNA here is from genome assembly GCF_004153445.1 of Allopusillimonas soli. Taxonomy (GTDB): domain Bacteria; phylum Pseudomonadota; class Gammaproteobacteria; order Burkholderiales; family Burkholderiaceae_B; genus Allopusillimonas; species Allopusillimonas soli. Next base: position 870,222 of record NZ_SDQC01000001.1, on the reverse strand, counting down.
GCGGCCGATCCGGAAACGGCGAAGCAGCTTGCGCATCTGGCCGAGCTACGCTCGGCCGTGGCGCGGGCGCAGGAAGCGCTTTCCAAGACAGAGGCTGAGCTGAAGCAGGCGGCACAGGATCAGGCGCGCATACGAGACAATCTCGCCGCTGTCCCGGCCCAGAGCGAGCTGGCACAACGCTATCTCACCATGCTTGCCACCGAGGAAGACCGCATTGGCGGCTTGCGTACCGATGCGAACCGGGCGCGTGCGAATCTTGAAAAGGCAGTCGAGAACATGACCGCCTTTATCAAGACGTTGGCCTGAGAAAGGCGCCGCCATGGAACTGCGCCAGCTGCGCTATTTTGTGCGGGTAGTGGAGTTGGGCAGCATGGGTCGGGCAGCCCAGGACCTGGGCGTGGTGACTTCCGCGCTCAGCCAGCAGATCAGCCGGCTGGAGAGTGAGCTTAGCACGCGATTGCTGCAGCGCACGTCGACGGGCGTGGTGCCCACCGCGGCGGGCATCGCCTTGAGGCAGGAGGCTGAGCTGGTGCTGCGGCATGCGGCCAACGCAGCGGACGCGGCGCGAGCGGCAAGGCTGTCTGGCCAGGTTACCATCGGCATGGCCCCCACCACATCCTCGGTGCTGGGTGTGCCGCTGCTGCGCGCCATGGAGCAACGCTATCCCGAGGTCAGGCTGCATTTGGTGGAAAGCCTGTCGGGTAATCTGGCGCATATGCTGAGCCGGCGCCAGCTGGATCTGGCAGTGTTGTTCCATGCCGGCAGCCAGCGAGGCTGGAATGTGCGCCCGGTGCTGAGCGAGCAGCTCTTCGTGATTGCGCGGCCCTCGCTGTACGGCTTGCCGGCTTCGGGCAGCCTATCCCTGAGCGATATCATCGATCTGCCCCTGGTTCTGCCCACCGGATCGCATGGCCTGCGCGTCATTATTGACGCCGCATTTTTTCATTATGGCCGGGAGCCCAATGTGGTGGCTCAGGTGGATGGGCTGTCCATGCTCATGGATATCGTGCACGCTGGCGTGGCGGCCACCATACAGCCGGGCGCCGCGGTTGTGCGCGCACAAGAGGCCGACTTTCTGCGCCTGCCTCTTGATCACGACACCATGGTGCGCCGCAATCTCATAGCGAGTCTGGCCGATGATCAGCTGTCTCCTGCGGGATTGGCGGCGCGCATCGTGCTGGGCGATGTCATGCGCGAGCTGGTGGCGCAGGGCAGGTGGCCCGGCGCCAGCTTGGTTGCATGATCGTATTCACAATTTGTGAATACCTATAGTCTCTTTCATCGTAGCCAGAGAACAGCAAACCAGATACATTGCCAGCGTATCGGCTCGTTGCCGCGCGGGACGGCGTTCCGTCCGCAGTGCGGTGTATATGGAAGACACTATGTTGGATGTACTTGTTATCGGCGGCGGCAATGCCGCCCTGTGCGCTGCGCTCTGCGCCCGCGAGGCGGGTGCGAGCGTGATGCTGCTGGAGGCGTCGCCGCGCGCATGGCGCGGGGGCAATTCCCAGCACACCCGCAATCTACGCTGCATGCATGATGCCCCCCAGGATGTCCTGGTCGAAGCTTATCCGGAAGAAGAATACTGGCGCGACCTGTTGGCTGTTACCGGTGGGCAGACGAATGAACACCTGGCCAGGCTGGTGATACGGGCATCCTCATCCTGTAGAGGATGGATGCGCAAGCACGGCGTGCATTTTCAACCGCCCTTGTCCGGCGCACTGCACGTGGCGCGTACCAATGCCTTTTTCATGGGCGGCGGCAAGGCGCTGGTCAATGCCTACTATCGCAGCGCGGAACGGCTGGGCGTGGAGATACGCTACGATTCGCCGGTGCATGGGCTGGAGGTTCGCGACGGTCGTTTTTTGGCGGCGTTCACCGAGTCAGAACGCATCGAAGCCCGTGCCTGTGTTCTCGCCGCCGGCGGATTCGAGTCCAACCGCGAATGGCTGCGCGAGGCCTGGGGCCGCAATGAGCGTGGCGAATGGCCGGCCGACAACTTCCTGATACGCGGCACACGCTACAACCAGGGGACGCTGCTGCGCCACATGTTCGATGAACATCGGGCAGACGAGATAGGCGACCCCACCCAGGCGCACATGGTAGCCATCGACGCGCGTGCGCCGTTGTATGACGGCGGCATTTGCACCCGGATCGACTGCGTGTCATTGGGTGTGGTGGTCAATCGGGAAGCGCATCGCTTTTACGACGAGGGCGAGGATTTCTGGCCCAAGCGCTATGCCATATGGGGCAGGCTGCTGGCTGGCCAGCCCGGTCAGACCGCCTATTCCATCATTGACAGCAAGGCAGTGGGGCGTTTCATGCCGCCCGTGTTTCCCGGGCACAGGGCCAGCACTTTGCCCGAGCTTGCACGCAAGCTCGACCTGGATGTCGATGTGTTCATGCAGACACTCGGCAGCTATAACGCTGCGTGCAGGATCGGCACATTCGACCACACGCGGCTGGACGACTGTCATACCGAAAATATCGAGCCGCCCAAGACGCACTGGGCGCTGCCGCTGGATACACCACCTTATTACGGCTATCCGCTGCGTCCGGGCGTGACATTCACTTATCAGGGATTGCTGACCGATGACACCGCCGCCGTGCATTTTGGCGGCGTCGCCAGCGATAACTTGTTCGTGGCAGGGGAAATGATGGCTGGCAACGTGCTGGGCAAGGGATATACGGCGGGTATCGGCATGTCCATTGGTACGGCATTTGGCCGGATTGCGGGCACCAACGCCGCCGCAGCAGCGCATAATCCTGCAAATCGGATGGAGGCCAGCCATGCAGCAGCTTGAAACGCTGGCAAGCGACGCACAGGATCTGGGAAGCGGCATGGTGGTGCTGGCCGCCTCCGAGGCCGAGGCTGCCAGACAGCTGCAGATCTGCAATGCATGCCGCTATTGCGAAGGTTTCTGTGCCATGTTTCCGGCCATGACCCAACGGCTGATGTTTGAAAAGGCCGACATCCATTACTTGGCGAATCTGTGCCATAACTGCGGCGCCTGCCTGCATGCCTGCCAGTACGCGCCGCCTCATGAATTTGCCGTCAATATTCCGCGCGCCATGGCGCAGGTAAGAGGACAGACTTACAAGGACTACGCCTGGCCGCCAGCGCTGGGCCGCCTGTACGAGCGCAACGGACTCGTGCTTGCACTGGCGCTCGCCGCGGGCCTGGCGCTGTTCCTGGTTTTGGCCGCCGCGTTGACGGGGTCTCTCTGGCGCGGCGTCGTGGCCGGAAATTTCTACAATGTATTTCCGCACAACCTGATGGTGTGGCTGTTTGCGCCGGTGTTCATTTTTGCCGTGCTGGCGCTGGGCATGGGGACGCGTGGTTTTCTTGGTCGTATCGGCCCGGCCACCCTCGGCGGCGCGCCGGCGACACCGCCCGCCATGGGCGAGGCGACCGGCGCCGCATTGACGCTCAAGTACCTGGATGGCGGCCATGGCGAAGGATGCAACAACGAAGATGATGCCTTCACGCTTTCTCGCAGGCGCTTTCATCACCTGGTCTTCTACGGTTTCATGTTGTGTTTTGCGGCCACCTGTCTGGGCACGGTGTACCACTATGTGTTTGGCTGGGAGGCGCCATACGACCTGCCCAGCCTGCCCAAGATGCTTGGCGCGGCCGGCGGCATTGGCTTGCTCATCGGCACGGCGGGGCTGTGGCGCCTGCAACGGCGACGCCATCCCCTGCATGGGGATCCGGCGCAAAAGCCCATGGATCTGGGTTTCATCGCACTGCTTTTCATGATCAGCGCAAGTGGCCTTGCTCTGTGGCTGGGACGCGATACGCCCGCAATGGCTCTGCTGCTTTGTCTGCACCTTGGCGCCGTCATGGCGCTGTTCCTGACCATGCCCTATAGCAAATTTGCGCATGGCTTTTTCCGCAGTGCCGCGCTGCTTCGTTTTGCTGTTGAAAAACGCGGAGTCGGCGCGTCCGTAGAGAATACGGATTGATTCCATAAACCGGGAGGAAACAAAAATGAAAAAACATGTCTTGATGGCCGGTATTCTGTGCTGCGCCGGCGCCCTGTTGACAGGCGGGCCGGCGCGCGCCGTGCAGGATTTGCCGGACAAACCCATCACGTTGATTGTGGGCTTTGTGGCGGGAGGCGCGGCTGACACTTCCGCGCGCGTGGTTGCCGAGAAGCTGGCCGAGAACACCGGCCGTTCGATTGCCGTGGTCAATAAACCGGGCGCGGGCGGCAACATCGCGCACCAGTATGTGGCCAACGGGCCGGACGACGGTTCCATGCTGCTGCTTGGATCGGTGGGGCCCTTGACCGTGGCGCCCCACCTGATGGATGTGCCTTATGATCCCTTCAAGGATCTGGCGCCGATATCGGGCGGCGTCAATTTCCCGAATGTGCTGGTTGTGCACAAGGCTGCCGGGGTAAAGACGTTCAAGGAGTTCATTGCGCTGGCCAAGTCCGATCCCGACAAGGTCGACTTTGCTTCCACGGGTTACGGCTCCGCTTCGCACATGGCGGGAGAGCTTCTGAATATCGAGGCGGGCATCAACATGGTGCACGTGCCGTACAAGGGCGGCGCGCAGGCCATGCAGGATCTGCTGGGCGAGCGGGTCATGTCCTATTTCTCGGCGCCGCCCACGGCCATGCCGTATGTGGAGCAAGGCCGCCTGATCCCGCTAGCGACGACCGGCCTGAAACGGCCGGATTTCCTGCCCGATCTGCCCACCATTGCCGAGTCGGGGTATCCGGGATTCGAGGCGCTGAACTGGTACGCCTTTGTCGCGCCTGGCAAGACACCCCCCGCTATTCTGGATCGCTGGAACGAGGAGATAGTGAAGGTCCTGAATGATCCGAAAGTGAAAAAGACCTTGAGCGAGCATGGACTGATTCCGCATCCGACCACGCGCGAAGAGTTTGCCGCCTTCATGCATAAAGAGTCGGACAAATGGGCCCGCATCATCAAGGAGCGGCATCTCAAGAAATAGCGCGGGAGATTGCGCTGGGCTGTGGTAGCGTATTGCCGATCAGGGCATGAATACGCGAGGCAAGCATGTTCAGGTGGTTGAGTGGCAAAGGCGCTACGCAACGGGGCGTCGAGCGGACGCTGGCGCAGATTTCCGATGACAACTGGAAGGCGTCGCTGCAGCGTCACGATTTCCTGGCTGGATTGTCGCCGGAGGAGGAACACGCGTTGCGCCAGCGCGCTGCCTGGCTATTGGCCAGCAAGACATTCAGCGGCGCAGGCGGCCTGGTGCCGACGGACGGCATCATGTTGTCTGTGGCCATCCAGGCGGCGCTGCCCATACTCGCCCTGGATCCGCGACTCTACGAGGGCTGGACGGAAATCATTCTCTATCCAGGCGGGTTTCTCATTCCGAGAGTCGATATGGACGAGGCGGGTATTGTTCATGAGTATGTCCAGGAGGCATCCGGAGAGGCCTGGGAAGGGGGGCCCGTCATTCTGTCATGGGAGGACAGCGACGCGGACCCTGGCCGCGGCACGAATGTTGTCATCCACGAGTTTGCCCACAAGCTGGACCTCTACGCGGGCGAGGCCGACGGCATGCCGTCGCTTGGCGCACATCCCGATATGCGCGCCGGCGTGTGGCGCACCATTCTTCAGGCATCCTTCGAACAATTCAACCAGGCCCTGACCGAAATAGAAGACGCTATTCCACATGATGTGGATCCCGAGTCCGAGGCCGCGGATCCCTGGTTTGCCGGCCTACCGCTGGATCCATACGCCGCGACCGACGAGGCTGAGTTCTTCGCCGTCAGTTCCGAGGCATTTTTCGTGTCGCCTGAACCACTGGCGCGCTGCCTGCCAGACTGGTTTGCGCTGCTGCGGCAGTACTACCGGCAAGACCCGCTGGCGCGGTTGAATCAGACGGTAACACGTTGATCCATTGACTTTTCCATGCTGTCATATCAATAATGATTACGTAGTCATACGTAGGCTGGCAAATTCGGCAAGGACGCATCATGGCACTTTCCATCAAGCAAATACATCCCTTTTTCGTTGGCGAGGTCACGGGTGTGAATCTGCGCAGCGCGCAGGAACACGACTTGGCGCAGTTGCGTGCTGGCATGGATCGCTACGGTGTACTGGTGTTTCACGACCAGCCCATGGACAATGAGGCGCAGCTTGAATTTGCCCGGCGGTTCGATGGTGTGCTGCATACAAAGACTTCATTGTCCGTGCTGGAGAAGAACCGCTTTGGCAGCGATGCGCTGACGGATATCTCGAACGTCAACGACAAAGGCGAGTTGCTGAAAAATGACGACCGGCGCAGAGTCAGCTCGCTGAGCAATCGCCTCTGGCATACCGACGCATCCTTCCAGGATCCGGCGGGACGGTATTCCATGCTGTCGTGCAAGGTCGTGCCTCCTGTTCGCGCCGACACGGAATATGCCGACATGTACACGGCATATGACACGCTGGACGATGAAACCAAGGCCTTGATAGAGGGGCTGCACGCCTTTCACTCCATCGTCTATTCGCGACATGTGCTCGGCTTCGAATTCTCTGACGAAGAGAAAAACAAGCTGCCCGGCGCGACGCATCCGCTGGTACGCATCAATCCCAACACCGGCAGGCGCTCGCTTTATCTGGCCTCGCACGCGTCGCATATCGTTGGCTGGCCCGTCCCTGAAGGGCGGGCGCTACTGCGCGACCTGACCGAGCATGCCACGCGCGCCGAGCTGGTCTACAGCCATAACTGGCGGCCCGATGACTTCGTGATCTGGGACAACCGCTCCACCATGCATCGCGGCCGCCGGTTCGACGACAAGAAATACCAGCGCGAACTGCGCCGCACCACGACCCTGGACATGGAGCCCGCCATGGCTTGAAGGATGGGGCGTGACGGCAAGCGGGTAAATACAAGTTCATAACCGCCACAAGGAAGAGACAATATGAGTGCTGACCCTACATCAGGCAGGCCCGCGGCTGTCGCGCCGTCGCCCGCCGATCCCGGCGCGATTAGCGCGGCAACACAGGGCGCCGCGATTCCCACCACATTCTGGGGCTATGTAAAGTCCTTTGGGCCGGGTATCGTGCTGGTGCTGACATGGCTAGGCGCGGGCGACCTGGTGGACAACGCGGTTGCGGGGGCGCATTACGGCTACGCATTAATGTGGGGCTTGGCCCTGGCTCTGCTGGTGCGCTATTTTCTTGTCAGCATCATCGCCAACTATCAATTGATGAATGTCGAAGGCCACAGTGTCTTTGAAGGCTACCGGCGCGTCTGGCGCTATTATCCATGGCTGCTGGGTGTCGGCGGCGTTGCGCTTGGACACTTCTACGAGTCCTACACCATCCGGGGATCCGGAGAGGCGCTTTTTCATCTGACCGGTGTCGGCTCGACGCTGATCTGGAGCGTCGTGACGGTGGCCGCGGCGGTGCTGATTACCGGCAAAGCGATCTATCGCTATCTGGAAAACGTGGAGAAGCTGATTCTTGCCGTCCTTGCCGTGAGCCTGATAGGCGGCGCCATCATGGCCAAGCCGGATGTCGGCGCGATCGTTGCCGGAACACTGGCATTCGATGTGCCGGATCAGGTGGGGTCGTTTGGCGCCGTGCTGATCGTCGTTTCATTGATCGGCGCCGTGGGCGGCTCGCTTGCCAACCTGCTTTACCCTACCTTCATGAAAGAGAAGGGCTACATAAGGCCTGAACATCGAAAGGTGCAGCGATTTGATTTGCTGTTCGGGATCGTGGTCATCATAGTGCTGGATTTGGCTGTCTGGGTCATGGGGGCCGAGGTCCTGCATCCGCGCGGCATTGTGATCAGCGACTTCAATGATCTGGCGCAACTCCTGGGGCAGGTGGCTGGCCGCGTGGGCGAGGTCATCATTTATCTTGGCGTGCTCTGTGCATGTTTCAGTTCGGTGATTGGCTATGCGCACGGCTTTCCCAAGATGGCGATGGATTGCCTGTACAGCATGTCGCCGGAGCGCGGCGAGCGGTACCGAGACAGCCCCAGCAAAGATCCACTTTTTCGCTGGGCCTATTTTCTCGTGGCGATATTGCCCATTGTGTGGGCCATTCCGGGCATGCCTGGGTTCATCTGGCTGACGGTTTTCGTCAATGCCGCGCAAATCGTCTTGATGCCCCTGGTGTCCATTGGTCTGATCGTGCTGATCAACCGCAAGGATCTCATGGGTGAGCGCGCAGGCAACATGGTGCATACTGCCGTGCTGGTGTTCCTGACTCTGCTGGCGCTGTGGGGATCCTATGTCACCTTCAAGTCCATGCTGGCTGGGTGACGGTGCACGGACGGCGCTCCGTCATTGCGCGGAGCGCCGGGTGACAAGCGTATTGGTGAGTCGTATAGTGCGTGTCGGCAGATCGGGATCGCGCATGCGCTGGCACAGCCGTTCGACCGCCAGCGACGTCATGGTTTCCAAGGGCTGGCGCACGGTCGTCAGACTGATGGCGTCCCAGCCAGCCATGGGGATGTCATCGTAGCCGACTACCCACATGTCTTCGGGGATCCGGCGGCCCGTGGAGCGCGCGCCGTCTAGCGCGCCGATCGCCAGTATATCGTTGGTGCAGAACAGCGCGTCGATATCGGCGTGGCGCTGGAGAAGCGCCCGTCCCGCCTTGTAGCCGTTCTCGTAGTTGAAGTCCTCGAATTCGCAAGTGGAGCGAAGCAGTGCAGCGCCGCCACATCGCTCGACTTCCCGCAGAAAGCCCGCCACGCGCGCCTTGATGGTGCTGGCCTCGGAGTGGCCTGAAATAAGACCGATACGGCGCCGTGCTGCTTTCAGAAAGTAGCGCGCCACCAGTGCCCCACCCGCTTCATTGTCGCTGATGACGGCATCGAAGAGGGAGGTGGACAGGCTGCGGTTCATCAGAATGGCGGGTTTGCTGACGGCAATGGCTTCATGGTGCAACAGCGTGGCATCGATGGCGGTGGCGAAAATCACGCCATCCACGGCGCTTTCCGCGATGGCTTGAGCCGTTACGGCGTCCAGTTGTCCCGGCGTCTCCCATACGGTGGTGCGCAGCCCGCGCTGCGCCAGCTCGCCGACCAGCAAATGGAGCAGGGTGGGGTAGAGCGGATTGGCGAGATCGGCAACGACGACCGCTACGGATCCGTTGCTTCGGGTTTTCATGGAGCGCGCGGCAGCGCTCGGGGCATAGCCGTGCTGCGCAATGACAGACAGCACATGCTCACGCGTTTTGTCATCCACGTTGGGCAGACGGCGGATGACGCGCGAAACTGTACTCTGCGACACACCTGCAAGTCGGGCGATATCCTGGCTGGTCAGTTTCCTGTTCATGGCCCAATGATGGTTTTGCTGTCTCGCTGCGCCGCTGGCGGCGCGCCGGCGTGTCGGAAGGGTTTATACCAATGATATCAAAGCTATATCAGGCAGGCTGAAAATAATATTAGACAGGGCGGCATGCGATTACATAGTGTTATGTTTTCCCTAGTATAAATATCACAGGAGGCGACACATGAGGTGCCAGACTATCCTCAAGACGCTGGTTGCGGGCATTTTCGTCATGGCCGCGGGCGCCGCGTTTTCCAAAACCGTCATCAAGGCCAGCAGCTGGCATCCGCCCAAGCACCCCGGTGTGGTGGGCGGCTACGAGCCCTTCATGGACTACGTCAAGAAGGCCTCGAACGGCGATATCGATTTCAAGTTCTGGAGTGGCGGCGCGTTGCTGGGAGCCAAGGACACGCTGCCGGGTGTTGAAAACGGGGTTGCGGATATCGGTGTGCTTGCGCTCACCTACTTTCCGGCGGAATTTCCCTATTTCCAGCTGATATCCGATATGGCGATGCTCTCCAGCAACCCGCCCGCGGTGGCCGGCGCCGTGGCCGAACTGGTGGCGCTGGATTGCGAACCCTGCCGCAAGGACTTTCTGGACAAGGGGCTGGTATTCACATCGGGCTATTCGACGACACCGTACACCCTGATTTCCAAGGAACCGATCAATGGCCCGGATGATTTGAAGGGCAAGAAGTTCCGGTCGGCGGGTACGCTTTGGGATCGCTGGACAAGCTATGTCGGCGGCACGTCGGTGAATGTTTCCGCGGCGGAGATGTTCGAGGCGCTTGATCGAGGCGGCGTGGACGTGGCGGTGTTCTCGCCATCGGCACTGCAGTCGTACAGCTTGTGGGACGTAGCCAAGTACGATGTCATGCTGCCGCTCGGCACCTACGCTGCCATGTCGCTCTTTACCATGAACCAGGCGTTCTGGCAGGACCTGACCGATGAGCAGCGGCGCATTCTGCTGGATGGTTCGGCTGTCGGCGCCATGGGTACGACCTTCGCCTACATGAATAGCGACAAGTCGGCGGAAGCCAAGGCCAAGGAACATGGCGTCAGTCTGGTCGAGCCGAGCGAGGCGCTATTGCAGCAACGCAGCGAGTTTGTGGAAGCCGATTTGAAGAAGGTGGCGGAAATCGCCAAGACGCGCTATCACATTGACGATGCGCCGAAGTGGATAGCCAAATACCGTGAACTGCTCAAGAAGTGGGAAGGCATCGTGAAGGAGACCGGCGGCGACCAGGCCAAGCTGGTCGAGGCCATGCAGAAGGAAATCTATGCCAAGATCGATCCATCTACTTACGGCATGTAGCGGCTGAGCCGGAAAGAGGACACCATGTACAGTCTTATCCGACGCATTGAGCGCTGGATGATATTCGTTGGCGGCGCATGCCTGGTCGCCATGATGCTGCATGTCAGCATTGATGTCATCAGCAAGTATGTGTTCAACCACCCCGTGCCGCTCACCATGGAGATGGTGTCCTACTACTACATGACCGCGGTGGCTTTTCTTCCCCTGGCTGCCCTGGAGCGCAAGGGCGCTAGCCTCGTCCATGTCGAGCTGGTCTATGGAAAGATGTCCCGCCGCTTGCGCACGGTAGTGCTGCCTATGGCGCTATTGGCGAGCGCGGCCTACTGCGCATGCGCGGGCTATGCGGCATGGAAGCCTGCCGTCCGGGCCATGCGCACGGGCACGTACGCCGGCAGCGACATCATTGTGTCGATATGGCCGACCCGCTTCCTGCCGGTCGTGGGCTTCGCCCTGCTTGCGCTTGTACTGCTGGCCAAGGCCGTGAATGTCGTGCGCCACGGCATCGAAAGCGAAGGCGAGGAAGATTTGCTGGAGAGCGTGCGTGAAGAGGGGATGACATGATGGATGGTATTTCCCTCGGGCTGGCATCCCTTGTCGTCGTCATTGTTCTGCTGGCGCTGCGCATACCCGTCGGTGTCGCCTTGGGCGGCGTGGCCTTCGGCGGCATCTGGCTGTTTGCGGGTCCGCGGGCGGCATGGGGCACGCTCTCCCAGGTTCCCTACGAGTTCACGGCTCACTGGACACTCAGCTCCATTCCCATGTTTCTGCTCATGGGCTATGTGGCGTATTACTCCCGTATCACCGAAGCGCTTTTCCGAACGGCGCAGCTATGGCTTGGCCGCCTGCCGGGTGGCCTGGGCATCGCATCGGTGTCGGGTGCGGCGGGCTTTGCCGCCGTGACGGGCTCGAGCATGGCCGCGGCGGCGGCCATGGGGCGCATCGCGGTTCCTGAAATGATGAGGCTGGGCTACAACCCTGGTTTCTCCGCCGGAATTGTTGCCGCGGCGGGCACCATCGGGTCCATGATTCCGCCCAGCATCATCATGATTGTCTATGGCGTCTTTGCGGAGGTCTCCATAGGGCAACTGTTCATTGCGGGTGTGATCCCGGGGATTCTCACGGCCATCTTCTATTCCATTGTGATTGCTACGCGCGTGACCATCACGCCGTCGATTGCGCCCAGGCTGGCGCAGACGCCACCCATGTCGGTCCGGATGCGTTCGCTGCTGGAAATATGGCCGTTCATGCTGTTGGTGATAGGCGTGTTCGGCGGCCTTTTTTCAGGCATATTCACACCGACCGAAGCGGGCGCGGTCGGCGCGTTCCTGTCCTGCATCATCGCTCTGCTAAAGCGCGCATTGACGTGGAGCGTCATCAAGCAGGCCACGGTGGAAACCATAAGGGGCACGGCCTCCATCTTTTTCATTGCCATAGGCGCGGCCTTGCTGACGCGCTTCCTGGCCATGACGGGCCTGCCCGATTTCCTGTCGCAGCATATTGCGTCCATGCATGTCAGTCCGCTGGTTCTGATGATAGGTATAGCGGCGCTCTATCTATTCCTCGGTATGTTTCTCGACCCGTTGGGATGCATGCTGCTGACTCTGCCCATCGTCCTTCCCATCCTGGAGAACCAGGGCGCCAATCTGGTCTGGTTCGGCATCCTGCTGGTCAAATTCCTGGAAGTGGGGTTGATCACGCCACCGGTGGGACTGAATGTCTTTGTGATCAAGGAGATATTGGGCAACAAGGTGCCTCTTTCCAAGATATTCGGTGGCGTCACCTGGTTTATCGCCTCGGATATCGTGTTGATCGCCATACTGGTGTGGTGGCCGCAGATTGCGCTCTTTCTGCCCCAGTATGTGAAGTAGCGAAGATGAGGCGGGAAGCAGTCGGGCGGTGATCCCTATTTTTTCTTGTTTGCGCGGCGGTTCAGGAAATCGTGCACTGCCTGCGCGTGTCCCGGTGTCTTGTGGGCAATGGCTTGAAAGCCGGCAGCCATTTCAAGGACTGTGTCCAATCGGCCAAGCTGGGCCTCGCGCAGCAGGCGCTTGCTCATTCGGACGGCCTCGGGCGGGTTGACGGCAATACGGCGCGCCAGCGCCAGGCTGTCCTCGCGCAGTTGTGCGGCCGGGCTGACCCGCGATACCAGCCCCCAAGCCAATGCCTGCTGGGCATCGATGGCATCGCCGGTAAAAGTCATTTCCGCGGCGCGCGACATCCCGACTGCGCGCGGCAGCAGCCACGCGCCGCCATCGCCGGCAACCAGGCCCATCTTGACGAAGCTTTCGGCAAAAAAGGCCGTATCGGCGGCAATGCGGATATCACACATGCATGCCAGATCGCATCCCGCACCTATGGCGGGGCCATTGACCGCGGCGATGGTGGGGATCTCTATGTTCTGCAAGGCCAAGGGCAGGCGTTGGATGCCGAACTGATAAGCGTGACGCAGCGTTTCCACTTTCACGTCGGGTTCGATTTGGCGTCCCATTTCCTTGATATTGCCGCCCGACGAGAACACCTTGCCGGCACCGGTCAGGATCAGGACACGTACCGATGGATCGCGTTGCAGGCGCTCGAGTTCGGCCAGCAAGTCGTCCACCATGCTATTGCCGGTGAGGGCATTGCGTGTGTCCGGATCATTCAGGGTCAGGGTGACGATGCCGTGATCGTCCTGTTCTGTTTGCAAGATACTGCTCATGGATACCTCGGCTTGGCGTTGCGGCGTTGAACGCTCGCGCGCTGTTGGATTTGGAGATGGCAGTCGCCCTGTGGGGCGAGGCATGCTGCGGCCAGCATAGCGGCACACCCGTCGCATGGCCAATATTTTTTTCGGCCCCGTCCATACACAAATGCTATGGCGCCTCGCCGATACCGTTAACATATCGTTCGCGAGAAAAATAATATTAGACAGCTAAAGCCTCATGCAGCGATAGTAAAGCCTTTAATCAAGCGACGCGCGGGCCGCACGCAATGTTGCGCAAGCGGCCGGTGCGCGGCGCGAAAGCCGCCATCATGCTGGACACCCTGCCCCTGACCTGGATACCCGAAGAAGACGAGGCGCTGCGGACGGAAGTGCGCAGGTTTCTTGATGAAACACTGAAGGATATACCTGACGACGTGCGCGCTCGATCATGGTTGGGCTTCGATGCGGCATTCAGCCGCAAGCTTGCGGACAGGGGCTGGCTGGGCCTGTCTTTGCCAAGGCATTACGGCGGCGCGGAAAAGGGCGCTTTCGCGCGGTACGTCATTTCCGAGGAACTGCTGGGGGCCGGCGCGCCGGTGTCGGCGCATTGGATTGCCGACCGGCAAAGCGGACCTCTCATACTGAAGTACGGAACGGAACAACAGAAATCCTACTATTTGCCGCGTATTTGCCGCGCCGAGGCATTCTTCTGTATAGGCATGAGCGAGCCGGGGTCGGGTTCCGATCTTGCCAGCATCCGCACACGGGCGGTTCACAACGACAAGGGCTGGCTGCTTAATGGCAGCAAGATCTGGACAACGAATGCGCCCCGGTCTCACTTTATGATCGCGTTGGTCAGGACCTCGGGCGAGCCGGCGGACCGCTACAAGGGATTATCGCAAGTCATCGTGGACCTGACTCTGCCCGGCGTTGATATCCGCCCGATTCGGGACCTGTCGGGCGACGCGCATTTCTCGGAAGTTTTTTTCGAGAATGTGCAGTTGAGCCCGGACGCGCTTGTCGGCGAGGAAGGCGATGGCTGGGCTCAGGTCAATGCGGAGCTCGCCTTTGAGCGCAGCGGCCCCGAGCGGCTGTATTCGAGCATGGTGCTGGTGGAATCATGGCTGCGCTACTGCCGCCGACGCGGCGAAGCCGGCGCATTGTCCAGCGTTACGCTGGGCCGCATCGTATCCTCACTGGCGGTGCTGCGGGCTTTGTCCATTTCCCTGGCCGGCCAGTTGGCAAGGGGAGAGAGCCCGGCCATGCAGGCAACCCTGGTCAAGGACCTGGGCACGGAAATCGAGCAGGCAATACCGCGTTTGATTGGCGATGCCGTCGCCAATGACCCCCACGCCTGCCGGGACATCACGCTGATGCGCACGCTGGCTTACCTGGAGCAGCTTGCGCCGTCATTTTCGCTGCGCGGCGGCACACGTGAGATTCTGCGCGGCATCATTGCCCGCGGTCTCGGCCTGCGTTGAGGAACGGATACATGGAAAACCTGCTTGCTGATTCTTTTGAACGCCTGCTGGCGCAAGTCTCCTCCCCCGCCGCTGTGCGTACGGTGGAGGAGGGCGGAGACCCAGCTGCCTTGTGGGCGCCGATAGAGGCGTCCGGATTTCTGGATGTGCTGGTTCCGGAAGAGCGCGGCGGCGCGGGTCTGGGGCTGGCCGACGCATTCCCGCTGTTCATGTCGGCGGGACGGCACGCCTTGCCCTTGCCCTTTGCCCACACCGTGTTGGCGCGCGCGTGCCTCGCCAGCGCAGGTCAGGACATTCCTGAAGGGCCCATTACGCTGTTGCCTTCGGACGGCCTGCTCTGGGAGGCGGCGACGTTCAGTGCCCTTGTACCCTACGGCGCCAGCGCGGACTGGGTATTGACCACTATGGAAGACCGGTCGGTGCTGCTGCCTGTTGCCGCGGCAACGCGCGAGGGTGCAACCGCCCGCGGCGGCATTCGCCACTTGCTGGTGTGGAACGCACTGCCGCTGGAAAGCATTATTTCAGGGCCGGCGCAGGCCGATATTGCCGCGGTATCGGCAGCGGCCCATGCCGCGCTGATTGCGGGCGCAACGGATCGCGTGGTCAGCATGACGCTGGACTACGCGGACCAGCGTACACAGTTTGGCAAACCCATTGGAAAATTCCAGGCGATTCAGAGCCAGCTTGCTGTGATGGCAGAGCGCGCGCTCGTGGCGCGCATCGCAGCCGGCATGGCCTGCCAGTCATCGGACTGGATACCTCAGCCCCTGCTGGCGGCTGTCGGCAAAGGCCGAGCCAGCGAAGCCGCGGCGATCGTGGCGGATATAAGCCATGCGGTCCATGGCGCCATCGGCATTACCGAAGAATACGATCTGCAGCTTTACACGCGCCGCTTGCGGGAATGGCGCCTTTCGGGCGGTGCCGAGGCCCACTGGGACCATCAAGTCGGCGAGGCCTTGCTCGCGTCCGAAACGTCAGCGCTGTCTTTTCTGTGCTCAGCCCTGTTTCCCGCTGCGCGGGATTGCTGAATGATGCGTGGAGTCAGCCGATGAGGAACTTGGATGCCTTTCTTTCCCTCGCGGACTTCGAGGCTGCCGCGCGGCGCAGGCTGCCGCATGCAGTCTTTGAGTATGTCGTGGGCGGCACGGAGGATGGATTATCGGTCAGGGCCAATCGCGCATGCTTCGATGCGCTGCCCATGCGACCGCGGGGGCTGGCGGGTGTCGCCGGACGCAGCCAGTCGGTCTCGCTGTGGGGCATGGCGTATCCGTCGCCGGTGGGTATCGCACCCATGGGCGTGACGGCCATCTGCCGCCGGCGCTGCGACATGGCGCTGGCGCGGGCTGCACGCAGTCGCGGCCTGCCGTATGTGATTAGCGGCGCCTCATGCGTTGCGCTTGAGGAGATCCAGGCCGACCCGGGTGGGGCTTGGTATCAGGGTTATTTTCCGGGGGATACGCAGAGGCTGCAGCGCATCATCGAGCGACTCAAGCGGGCTGGCATCGAGGTGCTTGTGGTGACCAGCGATACGCCGGTGGCGGCAAACCGTGAAAACAATCAGCGCAATGGCTTCACGATTCCGTTCCGGCCCAGCGGGTCCCTGCTCCTGGATGGGCTGCGCCACCCACGGTGGTCCATGGAGGTTTTCTTTCCTACCCTGTTCAAGGACGGCATCCCGCGCTTCATGAATCTCTATGAGGAGCCGGGGCCGGCCATCACAGCGGAGCCCGCACATGGCTTTCGCGGGGGCAGGGATTTGCTCACCTGGGAGCATATGCGGTGGCTGCGCGATCATTGGCAGGGCAAGTTGGTGGTCAAGGGCATTGTGCATCCGCGGGATGCGCAGATGGCGGTGCGCTGCGGCATGGACGGCATCATCGTCTCCAATCACGGAGGACGCCAACTGGACGGCGCCATGGCGCCGCTTACGGCGCTGCCCGCCATCCGGGACAGCGTTCCGGATGACTTTGCCGTCATGCTGGATGGCGGTATTCGTCGTGGAACCGACGTCCTGAAAGCTGTCGCCCTCGGGGCGAATATGGTGTTCATTGGACGTCCGGCATTGTATGGCGCCGCCGTGGCGGGCGAGGCGGGGGCTGGCAAGGTGCTGGATATTCTGCATGCCGAGATCGATCGCAATCTGGCCTTGCTGGGATGTGGGCAAATTGAAAACTTGAATGCGGATTATCTGGACCCAATACAGCTTGGACGGTTCGTCGGCAAAAGGCTCGATTGATACGGGGTCGCCGCTGCCTGTGTGTGCAAAGCGGCATCGAAACAAGGGAGTGGATAAATGGCGAGAGAGCGGAGCGAAGCCATCATCGTGACCGAGCATGGCGCGGCCGGTGTCATGCAATGGCGGGAAGTGGATGTGCCCGAACCTGCAAAAGGCGAGGTCACCATAGTCAATCATGCCATGGGCGTGAATTTTATCGATGTCTACCATCGCAGCGGTTTGTATCCGGGCAGGCTGCCGCACGGCATAGGCGTCGAGGGCGCTGGCACGGTGCAGGCCGTGGGCCCAGGCGTGGATTTTCTAATGCCCGGAGATCGTGTCGCCTATGCCATGAGCGCGGTGGGCGCCTACGCGCGTCGGCGTACGCTTTCCGCGGCCGCGCTGGTGAAGCTGCCGGATGCCATCGGTTTCGAGGAAGCCGCTGCAGTCATGATGAAAGGCCTGACCTCGCAATATCTGCTGCGCCAGACTTATCGGGTTCAGCCGGGAGAGACCATTCTTTTTCATGCCGCGGCGGGAGGTGTTGGGCAGATCGCCTGCCAATGGGCGCGCCATCTTGGCGTCAAACTCATCGGCACCGCGTCCAGCCCTGAAAAGGCGGCACTGGCGCGGGAGAACGGCGCGTGGGAGACCATAGACTATTCCCGTGAAGACGTCGTTGAGCGCGTCATGGATCTTACCGATGGGCAGGGCGTGCCGGTGGTATACGACGGTGTCGGTCAGGCCACCTGGGAAGCTTCACTCGCCTGCCTGCAGCCGCGCGGCCTGATGGTCAACTTCGGCAGCGCGTCGGGACCTGTTCAGGGTGTGAGCCTGTCCGCCCTGCAAAAGAAATCGCTGTATGTGACCCGGCCGGGAATCACCGCTTACCTTGACACGCACGAAAAGCTCGAGGCGGCTGCTACCGACCTGTTCGATGCCATGCGGCAGGGCGCCATCAAACCCAATATCTCCCATCGCATGCCTTTGCGCGAAGCCGTGCGGGCCCACGCCCTGCTGGAGTCCCGCCAGACTACCGGTTCGACCATCCTGATACCCGGCGATTGACCGCCTGGGCGCCAGCCAGGACCTTCGCGCCGGATGGCGGTTCGACAAACCGGCTCGCTAAAGCAGGCCCGGGTATGCGCCGCCATCGATCAGCAGGTTCTGACCGGTGATGTAGCCAGCATGGGCGCTGCAAAGAAATGCACAGGCGTGGCCGAACTCAGCGGGTACACCAAAGCGGCCTGCGGGAATTGCGTCGGCCTGGCGCCGTGTTTCCGCTTCCAGCGGCACGCCTGCGCGCTCGGCGCGTACGGCATTGTTCGCCCGCAGACGATCTGTGTCGAACTTTCCGGGAAGCAGGTTGTTCAGCGTTACGTTGTGCGGAGCAAGCTGGCGTGCCACGCCTGCGGCAAAGCCCGTGAGACCCGCGCGCGCGCCATTCGACAGGCACAGGATATCCACCGGTGACTTGACCGCCGCTGATGTGATGTTCACGATGCGGCCAAATTTCCGTGCAATCATGTCGTTTACAGTGGCCTTGATGAGTTCGATGGGCGCGAGCATATTGGCCTGCAGCGCCGCCTGCCAGTCGTCCGGTGTCAGCTCGCGGAAGTCGCCGGCCTTGGGGCCGCCTGCATTGGTAATCAAGATATCCACCTGCGGGCAGGCCCGCAGCGCCATGGCGCGGCCTTCAGGCGTACTGATGTCTGCCGCCACGGGTACGGCTTGAACGCCGGTTTCCTGCGCAATTCGCCTGGCGCTCTCCTGCAGTGGGCCGCTGGTACGCGAAACCATGACCAGATGAGCGCCTTCTTCCGCCAGGGCCGCCGCGCATGCATAACCCAGGCCCTTGCTGGCCCCGCACACAAGCGCCCACTTTCCCTTTAGTCCAATATCCATGTCTCCTTCCTCCCGTATAGCGTTAGCCTCGGTTGCTTGACGCTACATGGTATAGGCTCTATGTTTTCGGTTCCAATATTATTCTTGCGATAACCGATATTTTTTATGTATGAGGAGCGGCCATGGATTTCCGTCATTTGCAGCAATTTGTCGTGCTTGCGGAAACCCTTAATTTCCGTCGCGCCGCCGAGCGGCTGCACATGTCGCAGCCCCCGCTTTCGGTGTCCATACGCAAGCTGGAATCGGAGCTGGGAGTCGATCTGTTTGTGCGCGGCAAGGACGGTGTCCGTCTCACCCCCAGCGGCGAGGCGGCGCTTGCCGACGCGCGGCGCGCCCTGTTTCACGCCAATCAGTTCAACGAGGCTGCGCGGGCTGCGTCGACTGGCGATGGCGGGGTATTGCGGGTCGGTTTCGTTGGCTCGGCCACGCACTACATCCTGCCGCGCATAGTGACCGCCTTTCGCAGCCGGCATCCTGGCGTGCAGCTCGTGTTGCGGGAAGCGACCTCCGTGCGCATCATGCAAGGCCTGGAAGACGATACGCTGGATGTGGGTGTGGTTCGGGTGCCCGTGTCATCACATGCGGGTACACGCCTGCTGCCCTTGCAGACCGAGCCTTTCATTCTCGCCGTGCCGAGCGCCCATCCCCTGGCCAAGGTCAATCCCGTTCGCCTCCAGGACTTGTCGGAGGAGGGCTTTATTCTCTACACGCAGTCAGACGCGGCGGGGTTGCGCATGGCTTCGATTCACGCCTGTCAGTTGCGGGGGTTCACGCCGCGCCTGGCACAAGAGGCGGTCCAGGTGCAAACCGTGTTGAGTCTGGTGGAGGCCGGTCTTGGCATTGCGCTCGTGCCATCGATCAACCGGCGTCTCAACAGCGAAAAAATTACGTACAAGGCGCTGGCCGATTTTCCCGAGAGCGCCTCGATCGGCATTTCCCTGACCTGGCGTCCCGATGTCGAAACACCGGCGCTGCGCAACTTCCTGCAGGTGGCCAGCCAGCTTTTCGACCTGCAATAGCGGCCAACAGGCAGCCGGGCCTGGGCTGCCTGTCCCCATTTCCGAGAATGAACGGCATTTACAGTGAAGTGCCATTCAGAATGCTTGCGCTTTTTTATAAAAAATAAAATCAAAAAATCAATAAATAAAAAATAAATTGCAAATAATGAAATTTAGGCGTTCAATATGAAGTGCTGTCAACACGGAAATGGAATGCTTGCTTCAGGGGCTTTTCCCTGGAGATGGCATGAGGCGACAGGGAGAGGAGCCAGCATGCGTCAAAATCAAAACCTGCCACGCACCGGCGGCCAGATACTGGTCGACCAGCTTCGCATACACGGCGTGGATCATGTCTTCTGCGTTCCGGGCGAAAGCTATCTCGCGGTGCTCGATGCGCTGTATGACTCGGGTATCAATGTCACCGTGTGCCGCCAGGAGGGCGGTGCCGCCATGATGGCCGAGGCGCATGGCAAACTTACCGGCAAGCCCGCCGCGTGCTTTGTCACGCGCGCGCCGGGCGCCACCAACGCCACGCCGGGCGTGCATGTTGCATCACACGATTCCACACCCTTGCTCGTCTTTGTGGGACAGGTGCAGCGTGGCGTACGAGAGCGCGAAGCGCTTCAGGAGCTGGATTACCGGGCCGTCTTTCGACCCATGGCCAAATGGGCCACCGAGATCGACAGTGCGGCCCGTATACCTGAAATCGTCTCGCGTGCTGTGCACTTGTGCATTTCGGGACGGCCCGGCCCTGTTGTCATCGGCCTTCCGGAGGACATGTTGGTTGAGTCGGCGGTTGTGGGCGATGCCCGACCGGCTGTGCCTGTGGCGTCTTTTCCGGGACCGGACCAGATCCGCCAGTTGCAGGATCTGCTGGCACATGCCGAGCATCCCCTTATTGTGCTTGGCGGATCGCGCTGGAACGAAGAAACCGTCGCGCGCTTCGCAGAAACGGTTGGTCGGTGGGACATGCCTGTGGCTGTATCGTTGCGCCGCCAGATGCTTTTCCCTGTGGACCACCCCTGCTATGTGGGCGATCTCGGTTTTGGCCCCAACCCCAGGCTGGTCGAGCTGGTGAAACAGGCCGACCTGATTGTGCTGTTGGGCAGCCGCATGTCGGAAGTGCCCAGTCAAGGCTACACACTGCTCGATATTCCTGTGCCGCAGCAGACGCTGGTGCATGTGCATCCCGATGCGGCGGAGCTTGGGCGCGTATACGAGCCAACGCTGGCCATCAATGCCGCGCCGCAGGCCTTTGTCGATGCGGTGAAGGCCATGGATTTGCCGAAGCTGGCTTCGCGTTCGCAATATCGGCAGGCAGGCCGCGAGGCGTGGCTGTCATGGAGCGACACCAGCTGCATTTCCTCGCCGGGCACGCTGCAGATGGCGGAGGTCATGAGCTATCTCAATGAGCGGCTGCCGAAGGATGCCATTATCTGCAATGGCGCGGGCAATTACGCAACCTGGGTGCACCGCTTCCATAAGTTTCGCCACTTTGGCACGCAGTTGGCTCCGACTTCGGGTTCCATGGGTTATGGCGTGCCGGCGGCGGTGGGGGCGAAGCGGTTGATGCCTGAACGCACGGTCATCGCCTTTGCCGGCGATGGATGCTTTCTCATGCACGGGCAGGAATTCGCCACCGCCGTGCAGTACGGGCTGGCGGTCATGATCATCATCGTGGACAACGGCATGCTGGGTACGATACGAATGCATCAGGAGCGCGAATACCCGGGCCGCGAAGTGGCGACCAGCCTGCGCAACCCCGATTTTGCAGCGTATGCCCACGCATTCGGCGGGCACGGCGAACGGGTGGTCAAGACCGACGAGTTCCCCGGCGCCTTCGAACGGGCGCTGGCATCGGGCAAGCCATCCATCATTCATTGCCTGATCGACGCTGAAACCATCAACCCTTCCTACACGCTCAGCAGCGTGCGCGAAGCAGCCATTGCCGCCGGACGATGAGGTCCGGGAGCAAGGACAAGGAGTGCCTGATATGACCAGCCAATATGGAAATCTGATCGACGGCGAATGGGTGTCGACGCCGGAGGTCAATGTCAACATCAATCCATCCGATACAGACGATGTAGTGGGCAGATATGCGCGAGGCGGCCGGGATGATGCGGTTCGCGCCATCGAAGCGGCGAGGCGGGCCTTTCCCGCCTGGGCGCGCTCGGTGCCGCTCGACCGGCACGACATGCTCATGCGCGCATCGGCGGAGGTTCTCGCCCGGGCCGATGATCTGGGCCGTCTGCTTGCCCGTGAAGAGGGCAAGACATTGGTGGAGGGGGTTGGCGAGGCTCGGCGCGCCGGTCAGGTACTCGCCTTCATGGCTGGTGAATCGCTGCGCATCGGTGGCGAGCGTATTCAGGGCCTTGCGGCGGGCAGCGACGCCGAAGTGACGCGTGAACCGCTGGGAGTGGTCGCCGTGATCACGCCATGGAACTTTCCCATTGCCATCCCTGCATGGAAAATCGGCGCGGCGCTGGCGTATGGCAACTGCGTTGTGTTCAAGCCGGCGGAACTGGTGCCCGGCTGCGCATGGGCGCTGACCGACATCCTGCACCGCGCGGGCGTTCCCAGGGGTGTCCTCAATCTTGTCATGGGCAGCGGCAGCAAGGTGGGCGCGGTATTCGCAGAGCACGAGGACGTCGACGCCATGACGTTCACCGGTTCCGTGCCGACAGGCCGCGCTATCGCGGCGGCCTGTGTTGCAGGCCCGACCATGAAGCGCATGCAGCTGGAAATGGGCGGCAAGAACCCCCTGGTCGTGCTGGACGACGCAGATCTGGACAATGCCGTCGAATGCGCGGTGAATGGCGCGTTCTACAGTGCCGGCCAGCGTTGCACAGCCTCGTCGCGCTTGATTGTCACAGCGCCGATTCATGACCGCTTTGTGAATGCCGTCATTCAACGCCTGAAATCGCTCAGAATCGGCCATGCGCTTGATCCGGAAAATCATATCGGACCGGTGGTGGATCAGAGGCAGCTGGATATCGACCTGTCCTATCTGGATATCGGGCAGCGGGAAAATGCCAGGCTGGCATGGGGTGGCGACAGGCTGCAGCGACCCACGCCAGGCTTCTATTTGCAGCCGGCCTTGTTCACGGACGTCGAGCCCGGGATGCGGATTGCCCGTGAGGAGATATTCGGCCCGGTGGCCACCGTGCTCAAGGTAAAGGACTACGAGGAAGCGCTTGCGGTGGCCAATGATACCGAATTTGGACTTTCCGCCGGCATTTGCACGACCAGCCTGAAGTATGCCAGCCACTTCAAGCGCAACAGCGAAGCCGGTATCGTCAAGGTGAACCAGGGCACCAGCGGCCTTGATTTCCACCTTCCCTTCGGCGGCCGCAAGGCGTCCTCATATGGCCCGCGCGAGCAGGGCCGATATGCCGCCGAGTTCTATACCATCGTCAAGACATCGTACACATCGCCGGGCCAGCCCTGATGCGAACCAGGCTGCCGAGTCCGGGGAAAGCCGGAACGCAGTCCGACCCAAGGAGAAGACATGAGCATACATACGGGAACGCGGCCTCCTGTTTCCGCGGCGCTGATTGCGCGCTTCAATGGGCTTGAGACCAGCACCATCGGCAATGTGCTGGACGACCTGGGCCTTGGAGGCATTATTCTCAACATCAAGCCTGTCGGGACCGGCATGTCTTTTGCCGGAGCGGCGCTGACGGTCAAGGAGGTGACCGGCGCTCAGCACACCTACCGGCCCGAAGAATTTGGCCTGGGGGCCGTGGTGGACGGCATCCAGCCGCTGGATGTCGTGGTCATCGACAATGGCGGCCAGCAGGTTTCCACATGGGGCGGGGTTGCGTCGGAGGCCGCCGCCCGCAATGGCGCGGCGGGGCTGCTGGTCGATGGCGGCATACGCGATGTGGACGAGATCATGGCGCTGGGATTCGCCGCATTCTCCCGCCATGTCGTGCCCCTGTCGGCCAAGACCCGTGTCAAGGTCATCGAAATCAACACGGTCGTGAAAATTGACGGCGTGGCCATTGCGCCGGGGGATATCATCGTGGGTGATTCCACCGGCGTGGTGCGGGTGCCGCTGGCCAGGGCCGAGGAAGTGGCCGCCCGCGCATGGGAATTGGCCGAGCAGGATAGCCAGGCCATCAAGGAAATACGGGCGGGGCTGAGTTTCACGAAAGCGCTGAAGAAATTCTCCAAGCTTTAGAATACTGGCATTTCATGCATCCGGTAGAACATGGCTAAGCGCAATACGGCAGCATCCATCGACAAAGACGATACCGTCCGGCCAAACCCACGTGTCGCCTCGCCGTCCGGCACGCTGGCGCGCGGACTTGCCATCATGGACGTCCTTCTTGCTTCCAGCCAGCCTTTGTCCCTGATGGAGATCGCGGCACGGGTCCGGCTGGATCAAAGCACCATTTTGCGCATACTGCGGGTACTGGAGTCCGAGGCACAGGTGCTGCGCCTGGCCGATGGAAAGCGCTATATGCCTTCTCCGAAAGCACTGCGACCGTTGCCGCTGCTCCATCCGCTTGAGCAGCTGCGCCGCGAGGCTGCGCCCATGCTGCGTGACATGGCCGTGCGCATCTCGCAAACCGTTGTTCTGGTGGTGTACTTTGGCCTGCAGCGTGTGGTTCTTGATGTGCTGCAGGTGCACGGCTCGTTGAGCCCCTATTATGAAAGCTGGCTTAGAGGGCCACTGCATGCCTCGGGGCCGGGCAAGGCGCTTCTGTTGTCCATGCCGGCGCAGAAGCGCCGCGAAGTACTGGGCTCAGAGCCCTACAAAGCCTATACAGAGCACACATTGTGCACATGGCGTGACTTTCAGCGCAACATGGAAGAGGCGGCCACACTGGGTGTCATCAGCGTATGCGACGAGTTTTATGACGGGCTGACCGCCATGGCTGCGAACTTCCACAATGACCAGGGCCGGGCCCTGGGCTGCATTGTGGTCACGGGTCACTCGGCTGATCTGGATGCCAGTGAGCGCATCCGGGTTGCCCGGGAATTGGCCAATTGCGCTCGGCTCATGCCTTTTCAGGCGGCCTCGCTGCGACAGCTGGAACAATTGGCGGGCGCCTGAGCCAGGCAAGCGGCGACGGCTTCAACGCCCATGCCCACTGGGCGCGTGTACGCCGCATCAGATTCCTTTCCAGGCCAGGCCTACGGCCAGCAGCACCATCACGATGGCCACGGCGCCATCGAGCACCCGCCAGGCGCGCGGATTGGCGAACAGAGGTGCGAGCAGGCGCGCGCCCAGGCCCAGCACCGACAGCCAGATGACGCTGGCCGACAGTGCGCCGGCTGCGAAACCCAGGCGGGCGTCGGCGAAGCCGTGCGCCAGCGATCCGACAAGCATCATGTCCAGCCAGAAATGGGGATTCAACAACGTGAAGCCGGCGGCGCTGAGCAGGGCGGCTCGGCGCGAAGAGGCTGCCGCGCGGCTGGCTGCCAGCCCGCTGCCGGGCTTCAGCGCGCGCCTGCCCGCTTGAAATCCGTACCAGGCAAGAAAGGCGATGCCTGGCCACAGAATAATCGCGCCCAGCCATGGAACATGACGTGTTGCTGCTTGCAGACCCCAGACGCTGACAAAGATGAATATGCCGTCCAGCAGAGCGCACAGCATGAGGATGCTGGGAAGATAGGCCCGCATCAATCCTTGGCGCAGGATGAAGGCGGTCTGGGCGCCCACGACGGCAAATAGGCCAAGGCCGGTTGCCGTGCCGCTGGCCCAAGCTGTGAAGAGGGAAGGAAGTGTGGCGACGCCGAACATGGATTATCCAGGTAAAGACGGATGAAAGGGGGAAACAGGACGGTATTGTGGCGTCGCGGGGATATAAAATAAAGCTAATTTATTTAAATCCAGTTAAGGAAATCTAAAAATGAAACTGGAGCATGGAAATCTGCGCGCGCTGGCCGCCGTGGTCAGGGAAGGCAGCTTTGAGCGCGCAGCCGCCGCGCTCAATGTCACGCCGTCGGCCATATCCCAACGCATCAAATCGCTGGAGGAACGCATGGGGCGGCTGTTGGTCTTGCGGACCGCGCCGGTGCGGGCCACCGCCGACGGCATGATACTTGTGCGACTCGCGGAGCAGACCGCATTGCTTGAGCACGATGCCCTGGGTATGCTGGGATTGGACGGCAGTGCCGTGCCGTCCAGCATTGCGGTGGCGGTTAATCACGACAGCCTTGAAACCTGGTTCATGCATGCGGCGCGGCACTTTGCCCAGCGCAGCCAGATCACACTGGACATGCAGTCGGAGGATCAGGATCATACGGCTGATCTCCTGCGCCGGGGCGACGTGCTAGGCGCAGTCACCACGCTGTCCGATGCGGTGCAGGGTTGCCGCATTCATGTATTGGGCAGCATGCGTTATGTGGCAACCTGCTCGCCCGAGTTTCACGCGCGCCATTTTGCACAGGGGGTCGGCAAGCGCAGCCTGGCATCGGCGCCGGTGCTGGTATTCAATCGCAAGGACGATCTGCAAGCCCGATTCGCCCGCCGCATCATGGGTGACACGCCCTGGCAACCGCCTGTCTGGTGGCTGCCTTCATCGCGCGCATTCGTGCAGGCCACGCTGGATGGGCTGGGGTGGACCATGAATCCCGTGCCGCTGGTCAAGCATTTGCTGGACGAGGGCAGCCTGATGCCGCTACGCATGCACGCACACGAGGACGTGCCGCTGTACTGGCAACATTGGCGCACGGGATCGCAGGCCATGGATGCGCTCACGGACGCGGTGCTGGCGGCGTCCAGGACACTGGTCAAATCACGAGGCCGCGGCCAGGAGACGTCGAGGACGCCTGCTCGGCCTTCGCGGCGCCCCATGCCATAATGGTTCACACCAGTGGCCACTTTTGAAGGACGGCCTATAACAGACCAAAGGAGACAGCAGGCATGGCCCTCGACCCCGTATTTGATTTTGCAGTTGTCGGTGCAGGCATGGCGGGGGCGTCGGTGGCTTATCGGCTTGGGCTGCAGGGGGCGTCGGTTGTCGTGCTGGAGCAGGAGGCGCAACCCGGCTATCACACGACAGGAAGATCGGCGGCCATTTTCATCGAAACCTACGGTACGCCTCAGATCCGTGCGATGACCCGCGCCAGCCGCGACTTCTACCTGAGCCCGCCGGAAGGTTTTGCGGAGCATCCCATACTGTCTCCGCGCGGTGTTCTTTACATTGCCGAGCCGGGGCAGGAGGACAGGCTTGCAGCGGAGCAGCGTGAGTTTGAGCGGCAGGGGCTGGACTGCGAGGCCTTGAACGCGCAACAGGCCGTTGCCATGGTGCCGTGCCTGCTGCCCGGCAAGCTTTCCGGTGCACTTCTTGATCCGGTGGCCAGCGACATGGACGTGCATACGCTGCACCAGGGATTTTTGCGGGGTATGGCGCGCCATGGCGCCGTGCTCCAGTGCAAGTCGCAGCTGTGCGGCGCACGTCGCGAGCAGGCTGCCTGGCGGCTGCAAGTCAGCGGCGGAGAAACGCTATGTGCCCGCACGCTGGTGAATGCGGCGGGCGCCTGGGCCGACCCCGTGGCGCAGCTATGCGGCGTGGCGCCTATCGGCATTCAGCCCATGCGGCGCGCCGCATTCATTTTCCCCGCGCCGGATGAATACGACAGCGCTGGTTGGCCGGTCGTGTCCGACATCGCCGAAACGTTTTATTTCAAGCCGGACGCTGGCGCCATGCTGGGTTCGCCCGCGAATGCGGATCCGGTTTCGCCCCACGATGTTGTGCCGGAGGAGCTCGACATTGCCACAGGCATCTATCGTATCGAGTCTTCGACGACGCTGCGCATACGCCGCCCTACGCATACATGGGCGGGTCTGCGTTCGTTCGCGCCCGACCATGAGTTCGTCATCGGCTGGGAAGAGGGAGTGCCTGGCTATTTCTGGCTGGCGGGCCAGGGCGGATATGGCATACAGACTGCGGCGGGAGCGTCTGAACTGGCGGCGGCCCTGTTGCTTGGGCAGCCCGTGCCCGAGTCGTTGGCGCGGTTCGGTGTCACGGCCGAGGCGGTGAGCCCCCGGCGCCTGCGCTGACGGTCGTCGCGGCCGGCTGGGATACATCGACCCATTGCCCCCGCACCAAATCCACAAGACGCGTCGGATTGATCTTCACCGTGGAGTTGGCCGAGCCTGCGGCCGGCATGACGATGTCGTACTCGCGCAAGGAAATGTCGCAGTACACCGGCAGCGCGGTGGCGAGCCCGAACGGACAGACGCCTCCGACCGGGTGGCCGGTCAGCGTGAGGACAGTCTCGGCATCCAGCATTTTCACCTTGCTCCCGAAGGCCTGGCGCAGTTTTCTGTTGTCCAGCCGCACATCGCCGCGCGTTACGACCAGCACCGCCCTGTCTCCGGCGCGAAGTGAAAGTGTCTTGGCTATCTGGCCAGGTTCCACGCCATGCACTTCGGCCGCCAGACTTACCGTGGCGGTACTGTCGTCGGTTTCGATGATATCGATATCGGGGGCGTGCTGTTTAAGAAACTGCCGGACGGATTCAAGACTCATGGGTATACGGCCGCGCCGGTGCAAGAGGTTGTTGCCTGCGAAAGCCTGCTTGCCGGGGGCATGGGAACAAGGGATGCAAACCGACTGATTGTAACGCCTGCCTGTCTGGCAGGCTCGCACACGGCCTATGCTATAGTGCCAGCGCGGGCGTCAGGCCCATCAGCCGTACTGTCCGCGCGTTCTCAGGGCGGGGTGCAATTCCCCACCGGCGGTAGTGGCGTGCAATGCGCCTAGCCCGCGAGCGCCTGTCCGCGCATATCATCATGCCTGACGGGGTCAGCAGACCTGGTGCGATTCCAGGGCCGACGGTCATAGTCCGGATAAAGCGAGAGCGGGATATCGCCGGGTTCCTCGCCGCATGTGCATGCCGGTCGGCTGCATCTGCATGGCCGCGTTTCCAGGTACGTTTTCCTGTCTGTCCATGCCCTGTTTTTATATTCACGAAAACAGGAGTCCATCATGCTTACCCGAACACCTCCACAGGATCCTGCCGGCCAGGCCAAACGCATTGCCTTCGTCCAGGCGGGCTGGCATGGCGACATCGTGGCTCAGGCCCGGCTTGCCTTTATTGATGAAATGGCGATGCTCGGCCATGATGCCTCCTCGATAGATGTCGTCGATGTACCCGGCGCGTTCGAAATTCCTCTCCATGCCCGCCTTCTTGCCGAAAGTGGACGCTATGCGGCAATCGTGGCTGGCGCGCTGGTGGTCGATGGCGGCATCTACCGGCACGAGTTTGTGGCACATGCAGTTATATCGGGCTTGATGCAGGTACAACTGGAAACGCGTGTGCCGGTGTTATCCTGCGTGCTGACACCACAGGAACGGTTTGAGGGCGAAACGCTGCACCGGTTCTTTTTCGAGCATTTTCAACTCAAGGGCAGGGAAGCCGCGCAGGCTTGCGCCGCAACGATCGCCTCCCTGAACCAGCTTCAATTGATCAGAGAGTAAGCGTATGTTTACGGGAATAATCCAGGGCATTGCGGCGATTGAGGCCATCCAGGACCAGCAGGGGCTGCGCGCCTTCGATCTTGTCTTTCCGCCTGGTTTCTGTGACGGGCTTGAAGTCGGCGCCAGCGTTTCTGTGGATGGCGTTTGCCTCACCGTGACGCGCATTCTTTCCCCGACATCGGCAAGCTTTGACATCATGCTCAAGAGCCTGGACCTGACCACGCTTGGCGGCTATGCCGAAGGCGGCCAGGTGAACGTCGAGCGCGCGGCGCGCGATGGCGCCGAGATTGGAGGGCATCCTCTGTCGGGGCATGTCGATTTTCGTGCCCCGGTTCTCGATGTACGCGTTATGGACAACAATCGTGTCCTGCGCCTGGGCATTCCGCCCGATTTCCGCAAGTATGTCTTCAGCAAGGGTTATATCGCGGTGAACGGCGCCAGTCTGACGGTGGCCGAGGTCGATCGCGAAGAGGGCTGGTTCGATGTGTGGCTCATACCCGAAACCCGCCGCGCAACTGTATTCGAGCAGAAGCAGGCCGGTGATCTACTCAACGTGGAGATAGACCGCAGCACCCAGGTCGTGGTCGATACGGTGCGAGAGACCGTTCAGGCGTGTTTCGGGCGGCTGCAGCCTCTGCTGGAGGCGGCGCTGCGTGAAAAGGGGCTGGCGTTGGAAGATCTGCTGCAGCTTCCGCGGTCGCGTTGACGCGGCAAGCCAGACGCGCCGCGTCCGTCCGCGGCGAAGTCGGGTATTCAGTCCGCCTTCGCCGCGCGCAGCAGCCAGGTTGCAATATCGCCGGCAATAGCGTCGCTGTTGTCGTCCATCATCAGCAAATGGGAGTTGCCGCGTACGCCGCGCCGGGCCATTTCCCACCAATCCACTCTCGCACCGGCCCGCTCCAGCTCATGCCTGAATGCCGCCGCTTCCCGCATGAGGTCGCACCACAAGGGCGTCGCGTCCAGGTTGTCGCCGTATACGAACAGAAATTCGGTGCCATCCATGGCGCGCAGTGCGTCTCCGGAAAGAAACCCCGACGGCTCCAGCAGCACCATGGCCCGGACGATGTCCGGGCGGGTGCTGGCCGCCTGGAGCGCTATATAGCCGCCGTGGCTGTGTGACACCACGGCGCAGGGTCCGACGCGGTCCAGCACGGCGCCGAAGGCCTGAATCGCCGCCGGATTGTTGGACAACCAGCGCGGCACGGCGCCCATGGCCAATTCATCCAGGCAGTCGACCGGAAACCGCTGTCCGGCGAAGGGCTGCCGTTGAGGAAAGCATTCCGCAGCGCCGATACGGAAAAGACCCCATGCTTCCTGGGTGTTGCGCACGATGGGCGGCCCTGGCCACACATCTTCGAACGGCGTCCAGCCTGCGCGACCACGCTCCACATTATCGACCACATTCACGGTGAAGCCCGCTTTCACGAAATGCTGTGCCCAGCCCGCGCGGCCGTCGGGTGTCTGTTCCCACATTGCGCCTGTCATGCCGCCGCCATGGAGGAACACAACAGGCAGTCCGCCGTTCGGCTGCTCGGGCACGAAGTACTGCACATAGGCCTGTTCAATATGATAGAGGCCGTTGGGATCGTACGTCATGCTGGCGGTATCGGTGAAAGAAATTGTACGCGTCGGGCGCCCCTCCACCACGAGGCGGCGCCCTCCCGCGTAGAAACTGCCGAATCGCGCGATGCCGGTCATTGCGTCACGCATTTATTTCTTCACCAGCGGGCACTGGCTTTCAGCCAGCGGCCAGACGAGGTCCTTGCCCGGAATCGTGGCGACGATGTCGTAGTCGTCCCATTCACGCTTGGATGCCTTGGGCGACTTGACCTGTGCAAGCAGCATGTCCCGCTCCACCAGACCATCGGGACGGACATGGGCGTTCTGGCTGAACGCATCGTCGATCGGCAGCGAGCGGAACTTGGCCATTACCGCATCGGCATCGTCGGTGCCGGCCGCCTTGACCGCCTGGAGATAATGCCGCACCGAGCCATAGACCCCTTCCTGAAGGAAGGTGGGTGCCTTGCCCAGGCGTTCCTGGAATTTTTTGGTGAAGGCACGCGCGCCATCATTCATGTCCCAGTAGGAAGGCACCGTCAGATAAGTGCCTTGGGCGCTTTCCAGGCCAAGGCTGTGCACGTCGGTAATCATGAGCAGCATGGCCGCCATTTTCTGCTCGCCCGTGCCTATGCCGAATTCGCCGGCCTGCTTGATGGCATTGATGGTGTCGCCGCCGGCATTGGCCAGGGCAATGACCTGTGCGCCCGAGGACTGAGCCTGAAGCAGGAAGGAGGAAAAATCGGCCGTATTGAGGGGATGGTAGATGGTGTCCAGCACTTCGCCGCCATTGGCCTGCACGACATCCTGTGTGTCCTTGGCCAACTGTTTTCCGAATGCGTAGTCCGATGCAAGAATGAACCAGGTTTTCTTGCCGCTTTTGACCACCGCGCTAGCGGTACCCCGCGCCAGCGCATAGGTGGTGTAGGTCCATTGCACAGTGTAGGGAGAGCACTTTGCTTGCGAGAGCGCAGTGGTTCCTGCGCTGGACACCAATACGATCTTTTTCTTCTCGCGGGCAATATTCTGGACAGCCAGCGCGACGGACGAGTTGGGCAGGTCCACAATGGCGTCCACGCCGTCGACATCGAACCATTTGCGCGCGATGGCGCTGCCAACGTCCGGTTTGTGCTGGTGATCGCCAAAAATAACCTCTATCGGATGCCCCAATACGCTGCCGCCCGCTTCTTCCACGGCTATGCGCGCGGCCTCGACCGAGCCCTTGCCCGTCGCGTCGGATACCACACCCGACATGTCGGTGAGTACGCCTATCTTGATGGGATCCGCTGTGGCGGCGTGTGCGTGCAGTGGCGCGGCCAGCGCCAGGGCGGACAGCAGGGCGGTGAGATGTTTGCGGTTCATGGATGTCTCCTGTGTGGGTTGCCGCGGCTGCATCTCGGGTCGCGGTCATTCTTGTGGCAATTGAACGGTATTATCGCGCCTGTCGGGAGGTTCAGCACATCATCGCACTTTTCCGCCTACACGACTGTCTTTTTCCTCCCCAGTGTTTTTCCAGCAGGTACGGGGATGGTCGCCGACCACCACTGCGGTTCGCAACCTAGCCAACACGCTGCGGTGCCAGGGAATTGCCGGAGCCGGCGGCTTGATCTATCAGGCAGTTGCGCACAACAGCGCCGCGGTGCTGCAGGATGGGGTGGATTATGCGCAAGCGCCGCGGGCCTTAGCGGCGGCCCTGCGATTGCACGACGGCGAACACCCCGCTTGCTCTGAACACCTTTTCGTCATTGATATACAGAAAACACTCGGCGTACGCAATACGGCGCCCGGCGCGCTGCACGTCGCAGCGTGCGATGATCCAGTCTCCGACCTGCGCCGGTTTGTAGAAATCGCTGGAGAGGCTGACGGTAACCAGGCCCTGCCCGTCGTAGTGTTGCGCCACCGCATCGCCCAGCGCGCTGTCGGCGACGGTCATGAGAAAGCCGCCATGGCCGATTGCCCGCAGATTGCGATGTTTTTCCTGGACCTGGACGGCCAGGGCTTCAAGCTGCCCATCCACGATGTGATCGTAGAAGGGGCCGCAGAGATCCATGAAGTCGCTGGGATGGTCGCGCAGTACAAACCCTGCGGGAAGAGCATGATGTGTGTTCATTGAAGGGTACGATGAGCCAGCGCTCGTTTGCCAGTTGTTGTTGCAGTGCAGTAGCAAAGTATAGCGTCAGGCATCCGCCTTTTTGTGCAAATCGTCAGCGGGACGCAATTATGTACGCTGCGTGGACACCATGCCGCGAAAATGCCTGCCCGCCATTGTTTCCGTTTCCTGATCGAAGGCGAGCGCCCAGCCGATGGGCTGCGATCGTGTGAGTTCGGGGATGCTGCGATACTGAATCCGCGTGCTCTGGTACTTTCTCATGACCGATGGAATGAGTGCGACGCCCAGGCCGCTTTCCACAAGCGCCAGCACAGTCTGTATCTGGACGGCCTCCTGTTTCACGCTGGGCATGAAGCCTGCGCGCTGGCAGGCGGCCATGGCGGAAGCATGCAGGCCGGCCGCATCGGCGGCGGAATACATGACGAAGTGTTCGTCGGCCAGTTCCGATAGCCTCAGCCGCGGCTTGTGCGCCCAGGGATTGTCCACAGGCAACGCCACCACGAAGCAGTCGCGATCCAGCTCCAGAAGCGAAACGTTTGAATGCTGCAGCAGCGGCGTACGGACCAGGCCTAGATTGAGTTCTTCCTGTTCGATCATTTGAAGGATGCGGCTGGAGGTGGCTTCACGCAGCTCCAATTCCACACGCGGATGCTCGGTGCGGAAACGCGGCACCAGCTTCTGCAGCAACCCAAAACTGGTGGAACCCACAAAGCCCACGCGCAATATGCCCCCCACGCCTCTTTCAGTGTTGTGCACCAGATCGACAAACTGCTCGGCATGAAACAGAATACGGTACGCCTCCTGCAGTGCGGCCTGGCCGCTGTGCGTCAATGACACGCCCCGGGGTTCGCGAATGAACAACTGGGTGCCCAGCTCTTGCTCGAGCTTGCGAATGGAAACGGTGAGCGCGGGCTGCACGATGTGCAGGTCTTGTGCTGCGCGAGTGAAATTGAGGCGCTCGGCGAGTGCGACGAAGTGTCGGATGCGGCGCAGATCGACCGAGCGTATGGGATCCATTGTATTGATACTGGAAATGGCAAAGGGCCTGGATTACATGAAGCGATAGCAAATGGTTATGGATTTTACGCGATAATGTATTGGACGCCCGTCCGCCGAATTGCGTACGCTTTCCACAGCGCGCATCGGCATGCTCAAGGCCGCCGGGCTCGCTGCGCAAGCGCACATGCTGGCGGCCCGATGCTCGGTCACGCCGCAGACCAGAACAACAAATGAGAGAGACATGACACTGAATCTGACACGGGAGGGCGCAACCGCCGTCCTCACCATGAATCGTCCTGCGCAGCGCAACGCTTTGAGTCCCGATCTGCGCGCTGCCTTTCTTGATGCATTCCAGTCGATACGCGATGACGATGCGGTCAAGGCGGTAGTGCTCACGGGAAGCGGCGGGCACTTCTGTGCGGGCGGTGACATCAAGGCGATGGCCCAGGCGCGCGAGCAAGGAGCCGACGCGTTCAGCGGCCGTCAGCGCCTGTTGAAGATGCAGCGCTGGTTCGACATGCTGGTCGATCTGGAGAAGCCGGTAATCACCGCCATTGAGGGGAGCGCCTTCGGTGCGGGCCTCTCCCTGGCGCTCGCCGGCGATTACGCGATGGCGGCGCCAAGCGCCACATTCTGTGCGGTTTTCGCGCGGATCGGCTATGTGCCCGACCTGCTGGGCATGTATCTGTTGCCACGCGCGGTAGGGTTGGCGCGGGCCAAGGAAATGGTGTTCACCGCGCGCGTGTGCAATGCCGAAGAAGCACTTGCGATGGGGTTGATCCAGGAAATTTGCGAGGGCGATGTTGTGGAAGCGGCGCTTGCCAGGGCAGCGCGTTTCCATGCAGCGCCCACCCAGGCCATCGGATTGGCCAAGACGATCATGAACCGTGCCTACGAATCAGACCGGGAAGCCGTCTACGCGAAGGAGGCTATGGCCCAGGCACTTTGCGGACAGAGCGGCTACCATCAGGAGGCCGCGCGACGCTTCATCGAGAAGCAGCCCCCCGTCTATAACTGGAAATAAACAACGAGAGCGAGGATAGTTGCTATGGACAATGGCGCATTTCAAATGAATGGCCGCAGCATCATTGTGACGGGTGCGGGACAAGGCATCGGCCGCGCGGTCGCGGAAAGAGTGCTCGGCCTGGGAGGGCGCGTCATCGCGGTCGACATGAACCCGGATACGCTGGCACAACTGCAGCGCGATCACGACGCGTCCCGCTTGTTGGCCGTCCCGGGCGATGTATCGGACCCGGCATTCGCCCCTGAGGTCGTGGACAAGGCGATCGAGCAGTTCGGGGACGTCGATGGCCTGGTCAACAATGCCGGCATCATACGCCCCGCCATGATCGAAAAAATGTCCGTGGCCGACTGGAACAAGGTGCTGGATGTGCATCTGGGCGGTTCTTTTCATTTTCTGCAGGCGACGGGGCGCCATATGTTGCAGCGAGCAAAGGAAACAGGTGCATCGCGTGCAAGTATCGTCAATATCAGCTCGGATGCGGGGCGGCGCGGCACCATAGGGCAGATCAACTACGGCGTGGCGAAATCAGGCGTGCTGGGCATGACCATGAGCGCGGCGCGTGAATGGGGGCGGTATGGCATACGCATCAACTCCATTGGCTTTGGCGTCATTGAGACGCCCATGACTGAAACCATACGCGGCGACAAGTTTCGCGATACTTATCTGTCGCAAATTCCATTGGGACGTTTCGGCAAACCGGAGGAGGTGGCTTGGCCGGTGTGCTTCCTATTGTCGGAGGCGTCTTCGTATATTACCGGCCAGCACATCTTCGCCAATGGCGGCATGGTGATCGGCGTCTAGCCGGCTCCCTGCGCCAGCGCCGCGCGGAGAGCGGCGGCCTCTTTGGCCAGATCTTCGCGGCTGGATTGCGGGGCCGGCCGGAAGGTCACGTCCTTCTGCTCCATGTACTGAATGGACGTAATATCCTTGGCTGAAAACAGCGGCACGACATGCGCATGCGCATGATCGATATCGGTTCCGGTAAATACAAAGCCAACGCGTTCGCAGCCATAGTGCGCTTTCATGGCTCGCGCCAGCACCTGCCCCGACTGCAGGATGCCTGTCGCCAGATCGGCAGGCAGATCATCGAAGTAGGGGTAGTGCTTGCGTGGAATGATCAGCACATGCCCCGGACGTATGGGCCGGACATCAAGAAAGGCAAGCAGGTCGGGGGTCTCGTGCACAATGGTGGCGGGAATGCTTCCCTTCCCGATGGCGCAGAACAGGCATGGTGTCTCCGGTGACATGTCTCGGTATCCTTGTTATGGGCGCGTCTTCCATTGCGGCGCGTTTCATGAATCACCGCGTATCATAGCGTGAGGCGTCCGGCGAGGGCCCGGATAGGGGCGACATGGCCCCGCCCGGGCGTGGTTGACATGCAGGGCGTAGTGAATAATAGTTCTTCCAGAGATGTTGCCGTGCTTATCCATAAGAAGGCGGCAAGCCGACCGAGGCAGTGATGCTGCCGGCGACGAAAGGTTGAAACAAGGAGGCAAGCACCAGATGGACGACAACGGCAAACAGCGCAGGCGAGGCTGTGCATACACGGTGGACGACATGCCACGGTACATGCTGCGGGTTGTGGCTGAGGTCTGCGCCGGCATGATGCCAAGCGGAGAATGACCATGGCGCAATGTGAAGTCGTTCAGCTTGTATCGATCAGCCCCCGCTTCGACACAGAGCTTGTAAGGCGCTATGGCGCGTTGCCCTTGTTCGATAAGCATTCGGCGACCGATGTGCCGCCGGAGGCCGGCACGGCACGGGTTCTGGTGACCACGGCGCGCGCCGGTTTTGACCGAGGTCTCATTGACCGTCTGCCCGCCCTGCAGGCTGTGTGCAGCTGGGGTGTGGGCTATGACACGCTCGATATCGATGCGGCCGCCGAGCGAGGCATCGCGGTGAGCAATACGCCCGATGTGCTGGATGATTGCGTGGCTGACCTTGCGTGGGCACTGCTGCTTGCGGTGGCCCGCAAGGTGGCGCAAGCCGATCACTATGTAAAGGCGGGGCGGTGGCGTGACATGGGAGGCTTTCCCCAGGCCATGCGAGTGTCGGGCAAACGCCTGGGAATACTGGGCATGGGCCGCATAGGCCGCGCCATTGCCAAGCGCGCAGCGGGGTTCAGCATGGATATCGGCTATCACAATCGACGCGCCCATCCGGAAGCCGCTGGC
This sequence comes from Allopusillimonas soli, assembly GCF_004153445.1. Classification (GTDB taxonomy): domain Bacteria; phylum Pseudomonadota; class Gammaproteobacteria; order Burkholderiales; family Burkholderiaceae_B; genus Allopusillimonas; species Allopusillimonas soli. The sequence goes on along the minus strand of NZ_SDQC01000001.1, from coordinate 833,058 downwards.
CGCTATTTCGACAAGCTGACCGATCTTGCGGACTGGTGCGATTTCCTTGTTGTCGCTTGCCCTGGCGGTCCGCAAACACGCCATCTTGTTGATGCACAAGTGCTGCGTGCTCTGGGGTCTGAGGGTATTCTGATCAATATCGCCAGGGGTTCGATTATCGATGAACAGGCGCTGGAAGCCGCGTTGCGCGATGGCGTCCTGGGCGGTGCCGGTCTGGATGTGCTTGAGAGCGAGCCGGTGATGCCCGCTTCATTCCGCGGCATGGATCATCTTGTGCTGACGCCCCACATAGGCAGCGCTACCCGGGACACCCGCGGGGATATGGAGGATCTGGTGCTGGCCAATGTCGAGGCCTGGCTGGCCAAGGGCTGCCTGCTGACACCGGTGAGGTAGCGCGGCGAGGCCATGCCAGGAGTCCGGCCCGCACAGCGGGCCGGATTCAGGCGGCAGGGGCGCTGTTGCGTTTAATGTGCAAAGTACAAATCGTGCAGGCGTTCCATGTCCACTTCGCTGGCGGGCATGTCCAGGACGACTCTGCCAGTTTGCATGAGATAAACCTGGTCAGCCACGCCCACCGCACGATGTGTGCTCTGTTCTACCAGAATGATGGTGCGGCCTTCATCTTTAAGCCTTGCCAGTGTCTGGAACAGTTCGTTGACGATGACGGGTGCCAGTCCCAATGACGGCTCGTCTATGATCAATACACGCGGGTCCGACATCAGTCCGCGTGCCATGGCAACCATCTGGGCTTCTCCGCCCGACAAGGTGCCGGCAGCCTGCTTGCGGCGCTCGCGCAAGCGGGGAAACATCGCATAGGCGTGTTCCAGCCGCGTCTTGGCCTCTGCGCGCTTGCTGCGGGGAAAGGCGCCGAGCATCAGGTTTTCCTCGACGGTCATGTCCTTGAATATCATCCTGCCTTCGGGAATCATAACCATGCCCAGGCCGGGCATATCCCAGGTAGGCGTGCCTGCCAGGGCCTGGCCATCCAAAGTAATGGTTCCCGCCGACGCCGGCACAATCCCCATGATGGTTCTGAGCAGCGTCGTCTTGCCCGCGCCGTTCGGCCCGATGATGGTTGTCAGCTTTCCTTTGGGCACGCTCAGGGATACATCCCACAGAATATTGATGGATCCATAGCCTGCGCGCACATCGCGGATCTCTATCATGTCTGGCCTCCTGTATAGCTGCGCACGACCTCGGGATCATTGAATACATCGTCGGGCGTGCCCAGTGCTATCAGATGGCCAAAGTCCAGTGCGGCAACGCGATTGCATAATTGGCCAATTGTCTCGATATCGTGCTCGATGATGACGATGCCCACCTGGAAACGCGCATGCAGATCCCGCAGCATGCCAACGAAACGGCGCTTGCCGGCAGTTTCGAGTCCGGCAAGCACCTCATCCAGAAGAAGCAGCTTGGGCTTGGTGCAAAGGGCTTTGGCAATCTCCAATGCCTTCAATTCAGTGAGCGCCAGCTCGGTCGCCGCATTGCGTTGCGCCAGTGCGGCCAGGCCCGTGAAGTCCAGCACTTGCGCAATCTGCTCATCGTCGGTGCGGCCTGTGGAGAAGCGCTGCGCAACCACCAGGTTTTCGCGTACAGTCAGCTCGGCCAGGGGCTGCGGGATCTGGAATGTGCGTCCGATGCCCAGGCGCGCGCGCCGATGCAGCGGCATGCGCGACAGGTCTGCATCCTGAAAACGTATACTGCCGGACGTGGGGCGGACGAGACCCGAGATTGCGTTGAACAGCGTCGTCTTCCCTGCGCCGTTGGGCCCCACCAGCCCCAGCACCTCATTGCGATGTGCGGTCAGCGTCACGGCATCGACAGCAGTCAGTGCGCCGAAGCGAATCGTCATGTCGTCAAGCTGAAGCATGATTCCTCCGGTTTGCCAGCAGGGGAAGCAGGCCGCGCGGGCTGAATATGATCATGGCTACCAGCAGCGCGCCCAGTATCAGTTGGTGGCCGGATGGAATCAGACTCTTGAATACGAGCTGATCGACCAGATAGACCACGAGAGCGCCCAGCAGGGGGCCGACCACAGTGCGATAGCCGCCGAAAATCGCGGCAATGATGGGCAGTGTTATCCATACCCCGTTAAAGGCGTAGTCCGGTTCCAGAAAGTTGATGTAATGCGCATTGAACGCACCGACGACGCCCGTCATGAAGGCCGATACGAACAGCATCATGGCCTTGAGCAGCGTGCTGTTCACGCCCAGCACGCGGGTGGCGTCCTCGGTCTCGTGCATGGCCCTGAGCGCAATACCGTAATGGCTGCGACGTATTGCGCCATAACACAGTACAAAGACAAGCAGTATCGTCAGTATGATGAGATAGTTGCCGGTCTTGCCTGCAAGGTCCAGGCCCAGCACATGAGGGAAGCGCGGTATGCTCGATATACCGCCCGATCCGCCGGTCATGGACGACCATTCCGTGGCGACGATCTTGAATATATGGGCATAGGCTAGTATGGCCAAGGCAAAGTAGGGACCGCGAAGCCGCAACACGGGCAGCATGACAATGGACGCGATGGTGGCGCCAAGACCGCCCAGCAGCATGGCTGCCAGCACCGGGACCCCTGCCTTCATGGTAAGGATGGCAGATACATACGCGCCCACGCCGAAGAAGGCCGAATGGCCGAAACTGACCATGCCGCCAAGGTTTCCGAGCAGGGCCCAGGCAAGCGCGACGCCGCCCACGACCAGCGATGCGGTGATCAGGCTCATGATGTAATGGCTGTCGCCCACTATCAATGGAACAGCCACATAGGCAGCTATGATCGCTGCCGTGATGCTTAGTGTGCGTGCAATCATCCGCGCCTCCCCGCTGAGCCGAACAGGCCGTTAGGCATAACAAATAACACCAGAAGAAACAGCACCATTCCAGTCAGCTCCTGCAGTGCGGAGCTGGCCAGCGTTACCGTCAATGCCTCGGTAACGCCAAGCAGCAAGGCGCCGACCAGCACGCCGGGAATGGATCCGATGCCGGCCAGGACGGTGATGATGAAGGCCTTGATTGTCAGTACGTGTCCGAGCGAAGGCTGGATCACGCCGTAGCTGAATATGGCCACGCCCGCGAATGAAGCCAGCAGCCCAGCAATGATGAAGGACACCAGCTCGGTTCGCCTCGGGTTGATGCCCATCAGCGATGCTGCGGCCCGATTGCCCGCGACGGCGCGCACCGCCCGTCCATACCAGCTGCGCGAGAGCCACCACCATACTCCGCCCATCAACAAGATGCTAATGCCGAAGAACAGGGGTTCGCTGCGCATGCTGAACAGCGGCCCGATCACAATGGCATCCAGCAGCCAGGATGACGACGTGGAGCGGATGTCGGCGGACCAGATGAGGAGGATCAGATTGGTGAGAATGACACCGATTCCGTAGGTCAGAATAAGCGAGTTGAGTTCTCTGTCCGATTTGATCAGGCTAACCAGGTAATACATGATCGCCGCTGAAAGACACACAACAATCAAGGCCAACGGTATCGCCAGCATGGGGTTCAGCCCCGTTGACGATTCAAATGTATAGGCAACGTATGCAGCGAGCAGCACCAGTTCGCCGTGCGCCAGGTTGATGATCTTCATGGTGCCGAAGACCAGCGCCAGTCCGAGGGCGATCAGAGCATATGAGCCGCCCTGAAGCACCCCGGAATAGAGCGCCTGCAGAATAAGTTCCAGCATGTAGGAATAGTCCGTTTATTTCCAGGGGACGCCCGGGTATTGCATGGGCGCGGTGGCGTCTTCCTTGGGCCAGACAATTTCTATTTTCTTGCCCTGATGCTGTCCCATGTGGTGCGTGAAATTCAGGTTGTCGCCGTTGGTGAATTGCACGCGCCCAATCAATGTCTTGGCATCCGTGGCGGCAAGCTCCTGGGCGATACCTCCCTTGTCCGCGGTGCCTTTGTCTGCAGCGCGGGCGATGGCATTGAAGAGCAGCATGGATTGCACATAGCCGAATTGGCCGAGATAGTCTGGATCCTTGTCGAACAGTTTTTTATAGGTGTCGTGGAAGGCCTTGCCTTCTTCGGTGGTGAAAGTGGCTGGATAGGGAAGCAGCGCCGTACCATATACCTTCGGCATCAGATCCGGGAAGTCGGCAGCCATCTTGGGCGTCGCAAGCGACCAGACGCCCACCAACGCCTTGACATCCGGCTTGAGAACCTTGGCGGCACGCAGTATGCCGATATAGTCGTTCTCGTAACCCACCATCAGTATCACGTCAGGCCTGTCCTGCAGCCGCACTTTGTTCACGATGGGCTTGAAATCGGAGATGCCGGGGTCAAAGGCATGCATGGCCACTTTCAGGCCCTTGGCCTCCAGGTCCTTCTGGACATCCTGTGCAAGATGCTGCGTGGCTTCCTTGGTGGAGTAGATCATGGAGGCGGACTTGGCCTGCATCGCCTGCAAGACGCCGACCATCGCTTTCTCGTAGCCCGCCGTGTTGTTGATGCGGAAAAATGTCTTGTATCCGCGCTGAACCAGACCGTTGGCCACACCGCCCGACGTGATGTATGGCAGGCCGAGCTTGTTGGCCGCATCGGACGCCGGGCCGATAATATTTGAGCCATAACCGCCGGTGAAGGCGACGACACCTTCCGAGGCGAGTTTTTCCACGGCGGCCACGGCCTTGGCCGGGGATGACTCGTCATCCTGCGTCAATAGCTTGACTGTATGCTTGCCGTTGGTCTTGTTGAACACCTCGACCGCGACCTGTATGCCTTCGTGCATGCCGTGCCCAACCCTGGCCAGCGGGCCTGTCAATGGCTCTTGTTCGCCGACCAGGAATTCGTCGGCGAGGGCTGACGGCGCATGCAGCGAGAGCGCGAGTGCCGCAACCAGTGCCAGTCGTTTGTATCCTTGTGGTTTCATCTTGCTTGTCTCCTAGGTTTGATGATTATTCGCGCCTGTCATTGGCGCCTCCGGATGCCGCAGGCGCTGCGCCATCTGCTTCAGCTCATGTTTGAGTATCTTGCCCGTAGATGCGGCAGGCATGGTCTGCATGACAACGATCAGCGAAGGCCGCTTGTATGGCGACAGCTTTTGTTCCAGCCACGCGTCCAGCACCCGGGTATCAAGTCCGTTGCTGTCGGGATCCAATTCAACGAAGGCCACGACCTCTTCGTTTCCCTCATCGGCCGGACATCCCACTACAGCGGACTGCACGACCGCGGGGTGCGCGTTGAGCGCCGCTTCGACTTCCACCGGGTAGACGTTAAAGCCCGACCGGATAATCAGCTCCTTGCTGCGGCCTATGATGAACAGCGCGCCATCGCTGTCCAAGCGAGCCATGTCTCCCGTGCCAAGCCAACCGCCTTCATGGATGGTGTCGAGCGTGAGTGCCGGATCCCGGTAATATCCCTTCATGATGTTGGGACCACGGACCCACAGTTCGCCGGCCTCGCCTGCTGGCGCCTCCCGGCCCGACTTGTCGACCACGCGAATTTGCACACCAGGCACCACCGGGCCTACCGATGTGTCGTCACGCGGCGCCTCCATGCGGGTCTGGCTTACGGTAGGCGAGGTTTCCGTTTGCCCATAGCCATTGTGCAATGTGCGCCCGAAGAGCGCTTCGACATTGTGCTTGAGGGTCATGTCCAGCGGTGAGCCGCCGGCATAAATGAACCGCAGGGCGGAATCGGCTGGCTGCCAGTCGCCGCGATCCGATTCCAGTAGACGCGCATACATGGCGGGAACGCCCTGCAGCATGGTGATGCCTTCGTGGCTGATGGCATGCATCAGCGTGTCCGGTCTGTATCTCGCGGCAAGATACAGGCTCGCGCCCGCATACAGCGTAGCCATCAGCATGGAGGCCAGCCCGAATACATGAGTAATCGGCAAGACCCCGTAGGCGCGGTCCGTGGCGGTCATCCCGCGCACGCCGCTGGAGGTCGCGGCAATGAACAGCAGGTTGCGGTGCGTCAGCATGACGCCCTTGGGCTTGCCTGTGGTGCCGCTTGTATAGATAAGCGCCGCCACCTGGTCCTTGCTCTCGGCGTGCACAGGCTCAGGCTCGCATTGTGCATCCAGACGGCCTGCACGCAGCTCGCAGGCCGGAATGTCGGGCATGTCGGGCAGCATGAAGCGCGCCGCGCCGTCGCGCTCTGCGTGCCCGCCGGCTTCGACCGAAATGCCTGTGGTGTAGAAGCAGAGCCTGGGTTGGCAGTGGCTGCGGATGTTATCAAGTTCAGCTGCTGTCAAGCGCGCGTTGACGTTCACTACCCAGGCGTCCAGCCGCATGACGGCAAAAAGAAGCACCACCTGGGCTATGCAGTTTTCCGCCACAATCATCACCCGGTCGCCCGGGCGCACGCCTTGTTCACGCAACAGCGTGCTGGCATTGTCGATGGCGGCGGACAACCGTCCGTACCGGATCGCATGGCCGTCCTGGACCAGTGCCGTCCCGTCTGGCGTTTCCTTCGCCCAGCGCCGGACGATGTCCGGCAGCCGGGCAGGCAGCGCACGCAGCAGTGCTGCCTCCTGTGCCTGGGTCATTGGCCGCGCGCCTCGCGTATCATGTTGCGAGCGATGACCAGTTGCTGGATCTGGGTGGTGCCCTCGTAGATGCGGAACAGACGTACATCGCGGTAGAAGCGCTCTATGCCGTAGTCGGACACATAGCCGGCCCCGCCATGGATCTGAACTGCCCTATCCGCGACACGGCCGCACATTTCAGTTGCAAACAGCTTGCAGCATGATGCATGCGTACCTACGTTTTCGCCGGCGTCGCGCCGCCGCGCCGCGTCGATGACCATGCATCGCGCCGCATAGGCCTCGGCCTTGCTGTCGGCCAGCATGGCTTGAATGAGTTGAAAGTCCGCGATGGGCTGGCCGAACTGTTCGCGTTCCATTGCGTAGCGCAAGGTATCGTCGAGCATGCGCTCCGCAACACCGACGCTTACCGCTGCAATATGCAATCTGCCTTTGTCCAGAACTTTCATTGCTGTCTTGAAGCCGACGCCTTCACGTCCGCCGATGAGGTTTTCGGCCGGAACGCGGCAGTTCTCAAGCACCACATCGCAGGTATGCGCACCGCGCTGGCCCATTTTCTTGTCCACTTTCCCCAGAGAGAGGCCTGCGGTATCCGCTTCGACGATGAAGGCGGAGATGCCGCCGCCGCCTTTTTTCTGCGGATCGGTGCGTGCCATGACAGTGAAGATGCCGGCCTCCGGCGCGTTTGTGATGAAACGCTTGGTGCCGTTGAGCACGTAGTGGTCGCCATCGCGCACGGCGGTGGTTCTCAGCGAGGCGGCATCGGAGCCCGCGCCCGGTTCGGTCAGCGCGAATGACCCGATGATTTCTCCTGACGCCAGGCGAGGCAGATACTTGGCCTTCTGTTCGGGCGTGCCGTCGATGACAATGCCTTGCGCGCCGATGCCGTTGTTTGTCCCAATGAGCGAGCGGAATGCCGGCGACGTTTTGGCGATCTCGAAAGCAAACAGCACCTCCTCTTCCATGGTCAGATCCAGGCCGCCGTACTGCTCCGGGACCGACAGACCGAACAGCCCGAGGTTGCGCATCTGTGCGACGACCGTCTCCGGAATGGTATCGGTTTCCGCCACCTGCTCTTCGATAGGAACCAGTTGCTCACGCACGAAGCGCGATACCGAATCCAGCAGGATATTCAATGTTTCCTGATCTCGTATCATTTCTTTCCTTATGCCTCAGTATGGATATTGATCCGGCGGCGGTTCATGCAAGGCCGATTCGCGATTCCACGTCGCGCACCAGCTCGGCCAACCTGGGCCCCAGATCGTTTTCGAGCCTGCTGCGAGACAGCAAATAGGCAGGACCGCCGCAGTTGAGCGCCATCTGCTTATCGCCATGCACGGTGCGCAGCGGCACGCCGACGGCGTGAATTTCCGGCTGCCACTCGCCCTGGTTGATGCAGAAACCCTGTTTGGTGTACATGTCCAGCGCCTCGTCGATATCGCGCTGAATCCGCGGCCAGTTATCCGGATCGGTCTTCTGGATGTCCTGCAGGACGGCGGAGCGCTCATGCTGGGATATGCCGCAGATCATGGCCTTGCCCATGGACGTGGTGGCAACCGGTATGCGCGATCCCACGTCCAGCCGCAGCGTGACGCGCGAACTTCCCCGGCAGGTTTCGACATAGATCATGTCGAGCCGATCGCGTACGCCCAGCGACACCGACAGGCTTGAATATTCCGCCAGCTCCTGCATGTAGGACCTGGCCATATTGCGCACGTCCATGTTTGCCAGCAGCGAATAACCCAGGCTGAGCACGCCCGACGCCAAGCCGTACTTGCCCAGGTTTTCCGAGTATTCCAGATAGCCTAGCTTGCACAGGGTGTAGGTGAGACGCGAAACCGTGGGCTTGGGAAATCCTGTCTCCCGTGAGAGCTCGGCATTGGTGAGATGGCTCTTTCCTGGCTGGAAGCAGCGCAGGATGTCCAGCCCGCGCGCCAACGCATTCACGAACTGCCTGTCGCCGCCGTGTTCCGTGCCACCCATATATTGACCTTGCCTCCGTATTGTTGTCTGGCTCGAATCGGCCATTTACATATCGCGACTGAATCGCGGGCTGCGTCATTCTGTCACGGAGATTTTGGCGATGCAAATATTTCGGAATGGCCGTTCGCAATGCGGAACATTAAAAAGCTTTTCATTGTTGTGAATCGGATTTATTATACTGACCAGTCTATATAAGTTTTGCCAGACCCATTGGAGCCTTGTCATGCCTCGTCCGCCCGCATCGCAGCCGTCCGCCAAGAGCCGTATCCTTGCCTGCGCCTCGGATCTGTTCTATCGCAAGGGCATCAACCACGTTGGCATCAATGAAATCATCGAGACCAGCGGCATTGCCCGCATGACGCTCTATCACCATTTCAAATCCAAGAACGACATCGTGGTAGCCGTGCTGGAAGCCCGCATGACTGAACGCCGCGACGCCATCACCCATGCCATTGATGCGGCGAGGTCGCCGCGCGACAAGGTGATGGCGGCATTTGGCTATCTGCGCCAGATAGTGAGCACGCCCGAGTTTCGCGGCTGTGTGTTTATCAATGCCACAGTGGAACTGGCGGATGCGTTGCACCCCGGCGCCGTGTTGTCCGCAGAGCAGAAGCGCAGAATGGCCACATGCTTCGAACAAATTGCTCGGGAGGCGGGCTGGCCGAATCCGGTGGAGTTCGGCCTGCAATGCCAATTGCTGTGGGACGGCGCAATTGCGGGCGCCCAGGTCAACTACAGCGCGGATCCGGTTGGCGATGCATGCAAGGTGCTGGATGCCTTGATCACCGCAAGGGCTTCAGGGGCGTTGAAACGCGGCAACGTCCGGACTGCGCACGACAGCAATAGAAAGAAGGAGTGCGCGCATGCTGCGAGATAATTCTCTTCCCATGGCGTTGCCGCCTGGTCAGACACCTGTCGTTTCTCTTGCAAGAGCCTGGTCGCTGTCCGGGGCCGCAGCGGTCTCGGTGGGGTTTGCGCGCTTCGACTATGCGCTCATTCTGCCCGCCATGAAAGCCGATCTAGGCCTTACCTATGCCCAGGCCGGGTGGTTGAACACGGTCAATGGGCTGGGCTATTTGCTCGGGGCGTTGCTGGCCATCTTGGGCGTAGGGTGGCTGGGCAACCGCCGCCTTTTTATCGGCGGCGTCATCCTGACTACAGCCGCCCTGGTGGCCAACGGCTTGACGCACGACTTCACCTTGCTTGCCGCATGCCGGTTTTTTGCTGGACTGGGCGGCGCCGGCGCATTTATCTGCGGCGCAGTTCTTGCCGGCATACTGGGCGGCCGTGCAATTGCTGTTTTCTTTGGCGGCGCCGGGCTGGGCGTTGCTGCTGGCGGAGCCGTCTTGCCCTGGCTGTTTCATGCTTCAGGGCCGTCGGCCTGGCCCCAGGCCTGGATCATGACGGGCGCCGTATGCGCGGCACTGTCATTCCTGGCCATTCAGGCCGTGGGCGGAATGGCCGAGCCCTCCTCGCGTCGCCTTGATGCCAGTGGATCATGGCGGGGCTGTGTCGCGATTTACCTTGCCTATTGCGTGTTCGGGCTAGGCTACATCGCCTACATGACATTCATGATCGCATGGGTGCGCCAGCATGCGCAGGCATCAGACTGGCTTACGCTGCTTGCCTCCGCCACGTGGGTGGTGCTGGGCGTGGCCGCCATGGCGGCGCCCGCGCTATGGCGCGGTTTGCTTGCCAGGTGCCGCGATGGCCGTGCCATGTCCGCGGCCTTGCTGGTCGTGGTGTTGGGCGCGGCGCTGCCGCTGGCATTGAACGGCGCGACGGGTATCCTGCTATCGGCGCTGCTGGTGGGCGTCAGTGTACTGATCGTGCCTTCGGCCATGACGCATTTCATCAAGGCCAATATGCCGCAGCGGGCCTGGGGCAGTGCCATGGCCATCGCCACCAGCCTGTTCGCGGCGGGCCAATTCATAGGACCGGTGGCCTGTGGCTGGTTGAGTGACTACTACGGCTCTCTTTCGGTGGGGCTGGCGGCATCGGCGATAGTCCTGCTGCTGGCGGCGGTGCTGGCCGCATGGCAAAAGGCGCTGCACTGAAGCCGGAATGGCGGGCGCCATACGGCCTGACGGCATGAGATTCAGGCCAGATTCTCCCTGGCCCATTTTTCACAGTCGATGGCAAGCACCATCATCATGCGGATAATCTCGGCCTCCGGCTTTCCCGCTGCGCGCTGCGCGTCCGCGAATGCGTCCATGCTGGCGTCGGTCGGAAACCAGTCTTTCTCGGGCTGCAGTTCCAGACCGCTCAAATGCTTGATGTTGCCGTTGGGCAATATGTACCAGGTGCTCATTCCCGCGTTGTAACACGAAGACGCCTGCGGTCGTCTGGATGCGAGCGTAAAATCGATGACATCCGTCCATCTGCCAGGAGCTGCCATGAACGCCCGTATCCCCGATAACGCCATCCCGCCCCAGCTCGATCCGGGGCAGGCGCAGGCCTTTGTGGATGAGAAATGGGACAGCGAAATCGTTCCCGCCCTGACCGACTATATTGCAATACCCGCCAAGAGCCCGGCCTATGATCCCGACTGGGAGAAAAACCAGTACATCGAGCGTGTTGTGCGAGATGCCGCGCAGTGGGTGGAGGCCCAGAAGGTATCGGGCATGACCCTGGAGGTCGTGCGATTGCCGGGCCGTACCCCCGTCATCTATTTCGACGCGCCGGCCACGCGCAAGGACAATGGCGATACGGTGCTCATGTATGGCCATCTGGACAAGCAGCCCGAGTTTTCCGGCTGGCGCAGCGGCTTCGGCCCATGGACGCCGCGATACGAGGATGGCAAGCTGTATGGCCGGGGCGGTGCTGATGATGGTTATGCAGTCTATGCATCTCTGACCGCCATTCTTGCGCTGGATCGCCAGGGGGTGCCGCGTCCCCGTTGCGTGGGGCTGATCGAAACCTGTGAAGAGTCGGGCAGCTACGATCTGCTGCCTTATGTCGACGCCCTGCGTGACCGTATGGGCAACGTTGCCCTGGTGGTGTGCCTGGATTCAGGCGCCGGCAACTATGATCAGCTATGGATGACCACCTCCTTGCGCGGCCTGGTCGCGGGCACGTTGGAGGTCCAGGTGCTGGACGAGGGCGTCCATTCGGGTGATTCAAGCGGTGTGGTGGCATCCAGCTTCCGTGTCCTGCGGCATGTGCTCGACCGGCTAGAAGATAGCAAGACGGGGCGCCTGCTGCCCGAGGCTTTTCATTGCGAGATTCCCACCGACCGCGTCGACCAAGCGCGTGCCACAGCCGATATTCTGGGCGATGAGGTGTGGCGCCGCTTTCCCTGGAGCTGTGGCGCCGATGGCAGTTTTGTGCTACCAATGACCACAGATCCCGAGACGGCATTGATCAATCGCACCTGGCGGCCCACGCTTTCTGTGACCGGTGCCGACGGCCTGCCTCCATTGGGCAATGCCGGCAATGTGCTGCGCCCACGCACGGCTTTCAAGCTTTCATTGCGCTTGCCGCCGCTGGTTGAAGCCGCTCCTGCTGCGCAAGCGTTGAAGGCACTGCTTGAAGCCGATGCCCCCTATAACGCCAAGGTTGTTTTCAAGCCCGATCAGGGCGTGGCATCGGGCTGGAATGCGCCCGAGTCGGCACAGTGGCTGGAGCAGGCGCTGGATGCCGCATCGCGCCAGCATTATGGCGCGCCTTGTGGCTACATAGGCCAGGGGGGCACCATCCCTCTCATGAATCTGCTCCAGCAGGGCTTTCCGAAATCTCAGTTCATGGTATGCGGCGTACTCGGGCCGCATTCGAACGCCCATGGGCCCAACGAATTCCTGCACGTGCCCTATGGCAAGAAGCTTACCGCCGCTGTGGCGCAGACAATCGCGGCACTGCCAACGGGGGAGTAAGCCGGCTGGCAGGCCGAGTGTGGTTAGTTGATGTGAATACCGCTGCGCTTCTGCACGGCTTCATACCGCTCGCGCTCCTCTCGCAAGAATTGCGCGAACTCGGCAGGCGTGTTGCCTACAGGCTCCACACCTTTTTGCTGAAGCTGGGCCTTGATTTCTGGCTGCCGGACCACTTCGCCCACCCATTGCGCCATCTTTTCCAGGATGGCGGGATCGGTTCCTTTCGGCGCATAAATGCCGTACCAGTTTGTGAAACGATATTTGGCATATCCGTCGAGTTCCGACACAGCCGGCACGTCGGGCAGCACACTGGAGCGGCGCTCGCTGGTCACGGCGACGATGCGCAGTTTGCCGGTCTGATGCAGATTGATGACGGGCGGCATACCCACGATGGCCATGGGTATCTGGTCGCCGAGCAGGTCTGTGATTGCCGGCGCGGCGCCACGATAGGCTACGTGCATGATATTGGTGCCCGCGACCAGATTCAGCGACTCCCCAGCGAACTGCATGGTGCTGCCGACGCCGGGCGTGCCGTAGGACATGGGCTCGCTTTTGGACAGCGCGAGCAACTCGGGCAGCGTCTTGGCGGGCACTGAAGGGTGAACGGTGATGGCAAGCGGTGTTTCGCCTACCAGGGTAATGGGCAGAAGATCCGTTTTGGGGTCATAGGCTGTCTTCTGCCCAGCAATCTGGCCAACCAGCACTTCCGCGGGAGAAGCGACAAGCAGGGTATAGCCGTCGGGAGCGCTGCGGGCAACGGTTTGCGCGCCGATGGTTCCCGACGCGCCTGTCTTGTTCTCGACAATGAATTCCTGGCCCGTCCTCTTTGATAATTCGCTGGCAATCAATCGCGTCGAAAAATCTGTGCCGCCGCCCGCCGGGTAGGGCACAATCAAACGGACAGCCTGCTGCGGCCATGCGCCGCTTGCCACGGCGGGATGCAGCGTGGCCGCGAGCGCCAGCGCACACAGTGCGCCCAGGCATTGATGGATTTTGAGCATGTTTGTCTCCTTGTCGTTTTAATAAACAGTCAGCAAGGCCGGCTACAAGAAATCGGCGGCGCACCCCGGCGCGGGTGTGAAACCCAAATCGCCCCGCGCAATCACGGCCTCTCGCCCGCCGTTCCGGGCAAGCAACTCGGCTTGGCGCTGCTTTGCGAGCGCGTCGACGGCATCGGGATCGCACAATGTGCACAGCTGTTCGTGGCACTGTGCCAATATCGGCGCGTAATCAGGATTTTGGCCCAGGTCCTCGAGCTCCTCGGGATCCCGCTGCAGGTCGAAGAGCTGCGATGGGTAGTCGGGATGCGCGTAGTACACATACTTGTAGGGCCCGTTGCGAACGGCGAATGCCCCCACGGTGGAGCCCATGCCGTGATACTCCGACAGCACAGGACGGTCGGGCTTCTGCCCCGAGATGATCTCCGCCAGATTGACGCCGGGCAGATCCAGCAGGTCATCAGGCAGTGTTTCTCCCACGCAACGCATGATTGTGGGAAAACAATCCACATGACTGACCGGCGTGTCTATAACCCGGCCGACGGGAACATCCGGGCCGCTTAGTATGAGCGGCACGGCTGCCGTTTCGTCGTACATCGTGGACTTGCCCCACAGCCCTCGCGTACCCAGATTGTCTCCGTGGTCGCTCGTGTACATGACGCGCGTGTTGGCAGCCAGCCCTGTTTCTTGCAGCACGCCCAATATTTTTCCGATTTGTTCGTCGAGGAACGATACAAGACCGAAATACCCCGCAAGGGCGCGCTTCACATCCGCAGGCGTTTCAAAATAATCGTCGTAGCAGAAGCTGTTGCGGTAGTCATTGAGATAGGGATGCTGGGACCTGAGTTCTTCCTCGTACAGCTTGGGCATGGGCAGGTCCCGATTCCAGTAGCGGTAGAAATGTTCCGGAGGCGCGGTGAGCGGAAAGTGCGGCGCCACGAACGATACGAACAGCACCCATGGCTTTTCGCGGCTACGCTGGCCTTGTTCGCGCAGCCATATCTGTGCCCGGGCACAGATATCGCGGTCGTAGATGGTGTAGGTGGACTCGCCGGCGCCGGCCATGGACGCCATCTTTCTGGCGCCGCCGCGCCGAGGCAGGTCCTGGCGGATCAAACCCATGAGGTCGCCCTTGCCTTCGATGATATGCATGGGTATCTGCTCCTCGGTAAACCCATGATCCTCGTGTGGCGACTTGAAGTGCAGCTTTCCGATGGACACGACATCGTGTCCCGTGCTCCGCAAGACATGGTGCCAGGATGGAACCGATCCATCGTAGGCATCGGCATTGTCCCAGAATCCGATCTGGTGAATATACTTGCCGCAGGCAAACGCAGCCCGTGCCGGAATGCATACGGGACTGGCCGTGTAGGCGCTGGAGAAGCGCGTGCCTGTTGCGGCCAGCTTGTCGATGTGCGGTGTTTGCACAATAGGATGCCCGGAACAGCCCATGATCTTGGGGTTGTGTTCATCGGACATGATGATGACGAGATTTTCGGGTTTCATTGGCAGCCTCAGTTCTATATATCTACAATACTATATAGAACTAAAGAAATGCAAGTATAGTAATTCTTGCATAATATGGCGAAGGCCCAGTCCCTAAACCTCATCCAAAGCAAATGACACAGCCTTCCGAAGCTTTTCTAGATGTTCTTGCCCGCCGTCTGGCGCATTATGCGCGGCCCGGCTTGCCCAAATACATGGTCTTGCGGGATGCCGTGTCGGGTGTGATCGCAACGGGGGCAATTGCGTCTGGTACGCGCCTGCCGACGGAGTCGGAGTGGGCCCGTCAGCTGCCTTTGAGCCTGGGCACCATCCAGCGCGCCTTGCGCATGCTGGCCGAGGATGGCGTGGTCATGCGCAAGCAAGGGGACGGCACTTACGTCGCCGGGGACGAAAGCGGCACAATGCATGCGCCCATGCACTGCAGGTTCCTCAATGACGACGCAAGCGGTTACTTGCCTGTATATCCCAAGATATTGTCGCGCTATCAGGCGGCGGAGCATGGGCGCTGGACGCCGCACTTGGGATGCGAAAGATCATTGTGCATTGAGCGGCAACTGGATATCGGACACGAGTTCTCGATATTTTCCCGTTTTTATATAGATCCCGAACGCGTGCCCACTTTCTCGCGCCTGAGCCTGCCCAGGCTTGCCTCTGAGAATTTCAAGGAAATCATTGTGCGGGAAACGGCGCAGACGATAGGCCGTATCAACCAGTTTCTCGTGAGCGCGACTTTTGACGCCAGGATGGCATCAGTGCTGAATGTGCGGGCCGACAGCGCGGGCCAGTGCTTGATAATCTTCGCGTATCTGGGAAAGGAAAATCCCATTTATTACCAGGAACTGTACATTCCACCCAACAACCGCGTCCATCATTTGTCCAACGATGCACGCGAGGAAGCCGCATTCGAATACTGAATGCGGCTGGGAGCGCTTGCGCTCAGGTGTTGTCCTTGACCTTGGCGTCGGGGCCGTTTTTCTTCACGGACTCAATGCCATTGTTCATTGCCGCCGTGCCGGAATACGTTTCGCTGCGGCCGATTTCCTGGCCATTGCTGGCGGTCAGTGTGAAATACGGATCGCCGTTCTTGTTGGCAAGGCGCTTGTAGCGGTCGTTGTTTGGCGAATTCTTTCGAACGGACTCTATGCCGTTTTCCGCGGCAGCCTTGGTTGTATACCGCTCGCTGGTCAAAATGATCTCGCCGTTGCCGGCCTTGAGATTGAACATGAATTGATCGCCGCTACGCTTCAGATCGTAAGTGCCGCTCATTTGACTATCTCCGGGTTCTTTTTATTCAGATACTGGTAATGGACTGCCATCAGCCCAGCCGATGATATCCCGGTAATGCACGTCCGAAGTTTACGAATGGTTAATTTGCCGGTGAAATTAAGTAATTTCCCTAATCATTATCAATACATGGGAATGCAAATATCTGATTTTGAGAAACACCCGCTAAAGTAGGCCATTGCATTCTCACTGGCCAATATCGGCCAATTCAGGATTCGATTTATACATGGACGAGGCGGCAATCAAGGGCGGCGCAGACCGCGTTCTGTACGTGCTGGCCACATTGGCCAGGCTGGAGCGCCCGGTTGCCATGCCTGAACTGGTCGAACTGACCGGGTTGGCCCAGAGCACCTTGTACCGGCAGCTTGCGCTGCTCAAGCGCTGGGGCTTTGTCATAGGCGACAACAGCGCCTATTCGCCCGGACCCATGTGTGTGCCGCTGGCCTGGGGGTTTGACCAATCGTCTTTTCTCCGCCGCGAAGCGCACGATCAGCTCGATGCGCTTTCACGCGAATCGGGTGAGTCCATCGGGCTGCTGGTTGCCGCCAAGGACCAGGTGGTTTGCCTGGACATGGTGGAAAGCTCCCACTCGCTGCGCTGTTCGTTCCAGAAGGGGCGCAGCCTGCCATTGTCCAGGGGGGCGTCCGCCAAGGCGCTGCTTGCATTCATGAGTGCGGCGCAACAAGCTGCGACGCTCCAGCGTCTCTACGGGGAGGCACCGCAGGACGCACCGGCGCGGACGGCGCTTGCGCAGCAATTGATCCAGATCAGGGCCCAGGGCTATGCCATCTCCGATGGCGAGGTCGACACCGGGATATGGGGCGTGAGCGCCCCCATCTTCCAGCAGCCCGGCAGGCATGCCACGGCGGTAATCACCTTGATGGCGCCAAGCACCCGTGTGCGGGACCGGACACAAGGCTTCGTAGGTCTGACCGTTCAGGCGGCCTCGCACATCTCTCAGCGGCTGCAGAGCCTCTGATTTGCAACATCCATCCAACCTGCAGCAGACACCAAAGGACTGACCATGAAAACTTCGAAATACCTGATGAGCGGCCTGCTGGCCGCGGCGCTCGCCACCCTGGCTCCCGCCAGCCAGGCTGCGGGCGACACGATACGCATCGTGACAGACCCCACGTTTCCGCCCATGGAAATGACGATAGACGGGAAGCGAACCGGTTTTGACATCGAAATGACCGAGGCATTGGCCAAGGCCATGGGCAAGACCGTAGCGTGGACCGACATTGATTTCAAGGGCCTTATCCCAGCCGTGCTATCGGGTCGTGCCGACGCGGCGATGTCGGCCATCTATATTACTGACAAGCGCAAGCAGGCTGTTGACTTTACCGATTCCTATTACGCCGGCGGCCTCGTGGTGCTTACCAAGGACGACAGTCCCATCAAGACGCTGAAGGACCTGGATGGCAAGCGGGTTACCGTGCAGGTCGGCACCAAGTCGGTTGGCTACTTGCAGGAACACTTCCCGAAGGTGCACCGTGTCGAGGTCGAGAAGAACCAAGAGATGTTCAATCTGGTTGGGGTGGGACGCGCGGACGCCGCAGTGACTGGAAAGCCTGCCGCCAAGCTTTATGCACAACAGAACCCGGGGTTCAAGGTTCTGGATGAGCAGATCACCACCGAAGCCTATGGCATTGCAGTCAGCAAGAACGAGCCCGAACTGACCAAGGCGTTCAATCAGGCGCTCAAGACCATCAAGGAAAATGGGGAGTACGACAAGCTCATCCAGAAGTGGTTTGAGGGTAAAAAACCATGAACTTCGACTTCACGCCGGTTCTTGCCGATTGGTCCGCCCTGATGCAGGGCGCTTCGGTCACCGTGGAGGTGACCGTTTGCGCACTCGTGCTGTCTTGCTGCCTGGGCTTGTTGATTGGCATAGGCCGTCTGAATCCTGAACGCCGCTTCGTGTATGGATGCTGTAGCGTCTATCTGTCATGCTTTCGCGGCACCCCGCTGCTGGTGCAACTGTTCATATGGTTCTTCGGCCTGCCGCGCTTTGGCATTCTGCTGCCCGCGTTTGTATGCGGTGTGCTGGGGCTGGGCATGTACTCCGCCTCCTATGTGTCGGAGGTGGTGCGCGGCGCCATTCAGTCGGTGGATCGCGGCCAGCGTGAGGCGGCCCGCTCGCTGGGTATGTCGGGCAGGCAGGCCATGATGAAGATCATTCTTCCGCAGGCTTTCGTGCGGATGATCCCGCCGTTGGGCAATGAATTCATCGCCTTGATCAAGAATTCGGCGCTCGTTTCCCTGGTGACGATTCATGACCTCATGCATGAAGGGCAGAAAATCATCAGTGTGTCCTATCGTTCCCTGGAAACCTATCTTGTGATCGCACTGATTTATTGGATACTCACAAGCGTCACGACGCTGGTGCTGCGCCGCGTGGAATTGCGTCTGCAGGCGGGAGGAATGGTTCAATGAACGCACCCGCCATGATCAGAATAAGCCAGCTGCATAAGTCCTATGCCGACAACGATGTGCTGAAGGGCATAGACCTGGAGGTGGATCAGTCCCAGGTCGTGGTCGTTATCGGGCCCAGCGGGTCGGGCAAGAGCACTTTGCTGCGTTGCTGCAACGGCCTGGAGGTGGCGCAGCGGGGCACGATAGAAATCTGTGGAGAACGCCTGCTTGACCACGGCACGCTGCTTGCCGAGAAGGCGTTGAACAGGCTGCGGACGCAGGTCGGGATGGTATTTCAGTCCTTTAATCTTTTCCCGCATCTCAGCGTGCTGGACAACGTAACGATTGGTCCGCGCACCCTGCGCGGCATGCGCGCGGAACAGGCCAATGAGCAGGGCGAGGCGCTGTTGGCGAAGGTGGGCTTGGCCGCCAAGGCAACGGCCATGCCCAACAGTCTGTCGGGCGGGCAGAAGCAGCGCGTGGCGATCGCGCGCGCCCTGGCCATGGAGCCCCGGGTCATGCTGTTCGACGAGCCGACATCCGCACTCGATCCGGAACTGGTGGGCGAGGTGCTTCAGGTGATGAAGCTGCTGGCCAAGGAGGGTATGACCATGATGGTGGTAACCCATGAAATGGGTTTTGCGCGCGACATGGCTGACCGCGTGGTGGTGATGGACCAGGGCAGCATTATTGAAGCGGATACGCCAGATGTCATTTTTTCCAGGCCCAAGGAGGAACGCACGCGCTCCTTTTTGCAAGCAGTGCTAAACAGCGTGCCTCTTGGAGCATCGAGTTGAATCACAATACTGCTTGGCAAGGGCGGGATGACTCTGCGGAGCGGGGGGATACGCGTCGCCTTTTTCATATTGTCCGCGAGTCCGACGCGGGGTTTGGTCCTGGCGACATGGTGTTGCTGGGTTTCGCATGCGATGACGGTGTGCGGCGCAATCATGGCCGGCCGGGAGCGCGGCATGGGCCGGCTGCGATTCGCCGTATGGTGGCGGGGCTGCCGGCGCACGACCTTTCGCCATTCTGGGATGCCGGCGATGTCGTCTGCGAAGACGGCGATATCGAAGCGGCGCAAAACCGGCTTGCCGTTCACATCGCGCGGGTGCTGGATGCTGGCGCGCTGCCTCTTACGCTAGGGGGAGGCCACGAGGTTGCCTGGGGGAGTTTTCAAGGGCTTGCCATGCACCTGGAGGCGCAGGCATCTGCCGCGCACGGCAACATTCTGGTGCTCAACCTGGACGCGCATTTCGATCTGCGCACCAGCCGGCCAGGTTCGTCGGGCACGCCTTTCGACCAGATTCTCGAACAGGCCCGCCGGCAGGGCCTGCCGGTGCATTACGCCTGTCTGGGCATTGCCCGTACGGGCAACACGCGCGCCCTGTTCGACCATGCCGATGCGCTCGGCGTCACGTATTTCGAGGATACGGCCATGCAGGAATCTTGCCTGGCCCAACGCCTGGATGATGTGCAGGGTTTGCTGGCACAGGCCGACATTGTCTATCTGACCATAGACCTCGACGTCTTGCCGGCAGGGGTGGTGCCAGGTGTGTCCGCGCCGGCGGTGTTGGGTGTGCCTTTGCATGTTGTCGAGACGCTGGTCCGGGCTGTCAAGGATTCGGGCAAGCTGCGCCTCGCCGATATCGCGGAAATGAACCCTGATTTTGATCGAGACAATCAGACTGCCAGAGTGGCGGCGAGATTGGTGTGGAATCTGCTTTAGTTGACGGCATACATGCATTAGGATGGTGCGGTGTACTTTCCATGCCTGTTTGCCATGAATCCGCATCTACCGCCACTCAATCCCCTGCGCGTATTCGAATGCGTGGTGCGCCAGCAAAGTTTCACAGCGGCCGCCAGGGAACTGCACATCACGCAAGGTGCTGTCAGCCACCAGATACGCGCCCTCGAGAACTGGCTGGGGTTCAAGTTATTTGAAAGAACCGGCGGACAGTTGCGGCCCACGGGTGGCGCGGCCATCTATGCCAGGGCGCTGGACGGCGCTTTCAAGGACATTGTCCGGGCCACGCAGGAGCTGGCCTCCACAGGCGCCCAGCAGGTTCTGATTGTCAGGGGCCACACAACTTTTTTCACGCACTGGCTCATCCCCTTGCTGCCGGCATTCCAGAAGGCGCACCCCGAAATCAGGCTGCGACTGGCCACAAATGTGGAATGGGTGGACTTCAGCCGCGATCAGGCCGATGTAGGCATACGCTATGGCGATGGCAAATGGGAGAACCTGTGCTGCGATCTGTTGTTCAGCGATGAACTGACTCCGGTCATGGCGCCGGAATTGGCGGCGGCGCTCCCTCGTCCCTGTCCCCTGGAGGCACTGCTCGCGCTACCGCTGCTGCACTCGAATCGGCGTCCTGATCGCTGGCCGGATTGGATACGTGCGGCGAAGGGGAAGCGGGCCTTTTGCGCCGGCGACATGTATTACGAAGATCTCAGTATTATCTACGAATGCGCCATGCAGGGGCTGGGCGTGGCGCTGGGCCAGATGCGCTACCTGCAAGGCGAATTGGCACAGGGCAAGCTGGTGGCGCCTTATCCCTTTGTGCTGCGGCGCGCACTGGGGTACTACCTGGTATGTCCGCAGTCGCAGGCGAACGACAGCAAAATCGCCTGCTTCCGCAACTGGTTGCTGGCGCAGGTCTAATTGCGCTTGATGCCGGCTTCCTTGATGACCTTGGCCCACCTGCGGCTGTCCGATTTCATGAGCGCTTCGAAGTCTTCCGGTGTGCCGGGCGTCACGGTCGCTCCCATCTGTGCCAGCTTCTGGCTGATGGCAGGATCCGCCTGCACCTCGCGTATCGCCGTGTTGATCTTGTCGACAATGGGCCGCGGTGTTTCCGCCGGGACCGCAATGCCGAACCAATTGGTCACGTCATAGCCTTGCAGGCCCGCCTCCTGCATGGTCGGTACATCCGGAAGCAACTGCGAGCGCTTGCTGCCCAGGACGGCGAGCGCTCGCAGCTTGCCCGCCTTGATATAGGGCAGGGCCTGCACCAGACTGTCGAATGTCAGCGACACTTGTCCGCCCAGCAGGTCGGTGAAGCTCGGTCCGCTGCCCTTATAAGGTATGTGCACCAGCTTCACGCCAGCCATCTCATTGAATAGCGACCCCGCCAGATGAGGTGCGCCGCCCACGCCCGAGGATGAGTAGTTGATCTGGCCCGGCTTCTTCTTCGCAAGCGCAATGAGCTCCTTCACATTATGCACAGGCAGGGAAGGGTTCGTGACAAGAACGAAATGCACGGCCACCGCTTGTGCCACTGGCTGGAACGCCGTGATGGGGTCCAGCGACATGGGGTAGAGATGCTGGTTTACCGAGAAGTTGCCCATCGTCCCCATGAATAGCGTGTAGCCATCGGGGTTGGCCCGCGCAGCGGCTTCGGTGCCAATCACACCACCCGCGCCGGCCTTGTTATCGACAATGACCTGTGTATGCCAGATGGCGCCGAGTTTGTCGGCAAAGATGCGTGCCACGATATCGGTGCCGCCGCCCGGCGGGAAGCCGACAATCATGCGTACCGGTTTGTCGGGGTAGGCGGATGCGTCTTCGGCTTGCACGACGGTCGTGAAGGCCGCTGCTACCGCACAGATGGCTGCGCTCGTGACGGCCATACGCCGTACAGCCTGCAAGGCCACGCTTGAAATGGTGTGCATGATCATACCTCCGTCCTGGTCTGCGAATTCAGGAATGCCTTGGCCGCATCGACGTCGAGCAGGGGGTACACATCCATGTGGGCGGGAATGATATCGGCCCATTCGTTCATGAAGCGATGCAGGGTGGCTGTATCGTCCACATCGAAAAGCGCCACCGCACCTCTTCCAACACGGGCATGCACTGATCTGCAGAGCCCTTTGTCGAGCAGCGGCTGCATCCAGTCCCAATAGCGGCTGCGCATGTCGATCAGCGTCGTTGGCCGTTCCGGACGGGGGGTGCTGATAACCAGAAATAGCATGATGTCTCCTCCTTGATGGGTTTAGTTCTTTTGAGCCGTCGCCGCGATGTCGGCATATTTTTCGACCGAAGTGGCCAGGTAGCTTCCAAATGCCTGAGGCGAACTGCTCGGCATCGCTTCGATGCCCTGCTGGGCCAGGCGTTCACGCACCGCGGGTGTATTCAATACCTTGGATACCGCTGTGTGCAGCTTGGCAATGACATCATCTGGCGTGCCTGCCGGGGCAAGCAGCCCGTTGAATGTTTCGTCCTGAAATCCGGTAAGTCCGGCCTGGTCCAGCGTGGGCACGTCGGGCAGCATGGGGGAGCGCTTTAGCGTCGTAACCGCAAGGGCGCGAAGCTTGCCGGCTTTGACGTTGGGGCCCGAGGTGCTGACCTGATCGAACATGGCATCCAGTTGGCCGCTCATGACATCCAGTAGCGCTTTGCTGTTCCCTTTGTAGTAAACATGCAGAAATTCAACGTGGGCCTGGTTTCCGAAAAGTTCGGCCGCGATATAGCCCGTGGAGCCCAGGCCCGATGATCCCATGGTGAGCTGGCCGGCGCGGTTCTTCGCAGTGTCGATGAAGTGCTGGACTGTTGTCTGCGGGCTGTCGGGCGGCGTGACCAGTACCATAGGAATGCTACAGGTTTGCGTAATCGGCGCGAAATCCTGGAGCGCGTCATAGCCGGCGTTGGGCAGGAACTCGGGAACGGATGCGAAGGTGTTGGCAATGGCCAGTAGCGTGTACCCGTCCGGCTTGGCCTCCGCGACATGGCGTGTGCCGATCGTGCCGGATGCGCCTGCCTTGTTCTCGACGACAATGGGTTGTCCGAACTGTTCGGACAGGCCTTTTGCCAGGATGCGGGCAAGCATGTCCACAGTGCCGCCCGGCGCAACAGGGACCACAATGGTAATGGGGCGATCAGGATAGCTGCTGGCTGCCCCGGCTGTGGAGGCCAGTGCCATGGCGCTGGCCAGTGCCAAGCTCCTCAGAGTCCTATGCATGGTTTGTCTCCTCGATGAAGCCATATAGCCTGGCCGGATTGTCGACCAGTATTTTGCGTGCAATGGGTGTGCTGCCCGCCCAGGCGATGCACCGCCTCAGTGCGCGTAAATCGTCTTCTTGACGATTGGGCGTGATCTCGCCGGGAGGCCGCTTTGGGCCGGCGGCCGCGCCGGGGTGAGGCCAGTCGCTGCCCCAGAGCATGCGGTCGGGGTTGGCATCAATCAGTGCGCGTGCCAGGGGCTGCACGTCTGGATAATCGTTCTTGTCGGAGATGCGATAGGGCGCGGACAGCTTGACATACACCGCGCCTTTGCGCACCAGTGCAAGCAGCTCGCTGAAGCCTGGTTGTGACAGGCCCGGCTGCGCTTGGGCGCGGCCGAAGTGGTCGACCACAAGTGGAACAGGCAGGCTCTCTATCAGGCCGGATAATGCCTGCAGCACATGCAGATTGGTATAGGTCTGCACATGCCAGCCCAGCGGCTGTACAAGTTGGGCCATGGCTTCAAGCATGGGGCCCGCGGTGGCCGGGTCGCTTTCGCCGGCGGTCTCCAGATTGACGCGCACCCCGCGCACCCCCTGATGGTGCAGGCGCCAGAGATCCTGAAGCGATGCCTGGGGAGACACCACTGCCACGCCGCGTGCATGGGGCGCAAGACGGCGCAGCACATCCAGCATGCACGTGTTGTCTTCGCCATATGGGCTGGCTTGGACCACCACCGTGCGCTGCACACCCAGTGCCTCGCATAGCGCCACAAGCGCTTCGGTGCTTGCCGCCGGCGGTGTATAGGTACGATTGGGATGCAACGGATACCGTTCCGTGTCGGCATCGAATACATGGACGTGGCAATCGCAGATGCCTGATAGCGAAGGCGTATCTTCCCGGGGCTTGATCACGGTAGCCTCCCCCTAGCTCGCATAGGAAGGATAGCTGCCAGGCTCGGCATCAAGCAGGCGCAGCATGGCATGCCACTCCAGCTCGCCATAAGCACGCCGGGTTCCTGGCTGATAGAGATGTGCGGCGCGCGCAAGCGTGGCCTCATCGGGTATGCACAAGGCGTCGAGGCCGGCACCCATGGCGTCCACTTGCGCACGGCAGGCCATCTCAAGCTGATACATCAAATTGAACGCCTGGGGGACCGATGCGCCGCAGACCAGGAGTCCGTGGTTGCGTAGAATCATCGCATTGTGTTCACCCAGGTCGGCCAGCAGCCGCTTTTGCTCCTCCAGGTCGATCGCCGGTCCTTCGAAATCGTGATAAGCGATGTGACCGTGAAACCGGGAGGCTGTCTGCGTCAGCGGCAACAATCCGCAGCGCATGGCGGATACAGCCATGCCCGCGCGCGTGTGCGTATGTATGACGCAGTGCACATTCTGTCTTGCACGATGAATGCATCCATGGATAACGTAGCCGGACTTGTTTATCCCGTATGCGCTATCGGGTTTGCGGTGAATCTGTCCATCAAGGTCGATTTCCACGAGGCTGGATGCGGTAATCTCCTTGTACAGCAGGCCATACAGATTGATCAGAAGGCGGCCGCTCCGATCGGGGATCTGGCTGGTGATGTGGTTATAGATCATATCGGTCATGCCGTATCGATCCATGAGGCGATAACAGGCTGCAAGCTTGCAGCGCTCTTCCCACTCCGCATCGCTCACCTCGCTCCTGAGCGAGGGAAAATTGGTTCCGTATTGCATGTTGCTCACGCAAATGCTCCTATGCTTTACATTAAAAAAACTAATGGCAAGCGCACGCAGACCGCCGTCGCGCATATCGAGGCCTGTCTGCATGCTATGCATGAAAAAAGTATAGGCAGGGATGTGTGAAAGGGCTATCGAGATATTCTCAAGACAGCATGAGAAAAAATAATGAGGGAACTGGACGGTCGCTGATGGCGTTTCTCGCGAGCGGCGCGGACGCCGTCAGAGAGGCGATGCCGTCGAAAGAATGTGCGGGAGCCGCGCCCCGGTGTGGGCGGCCGGGGGCGGGCGTAAAGGCTGGCGCGGGACCAAGGGGCGGTGCCCTATGCCGGGCTCCGCGTTCTGGAGCTTGTTAGTGCTTGACCAGCGGGCAGGTGGATTCGGACAGCGGCTGGAAGGCTTCGTCACCTGGTATGGTGGCGATCAGCTTGTAGTAGTCCCAATCCTTGGCGGATTCTTCCGGCGATTTCACCTGCATGAGATACATGTCGTGCACCATGCGTCCATCAGCCCGGATTTTCCCGTTCTTGGCAAAGAAGTCATTGACCGGCATCTCGCGCATCTTGGCCATGACAGCCTCGGTTTGATCGGTGCCAGCCGCTGCGATCGCCTTCAGGTAGTGCATTGTTGAAGAATAATTTCCCGCCTGGATGGCGGTCGGCATCTTCTTCATACGCTGATAGAAACGCTCGGACCATTTTCGTGTTTCGTCGTTCATGTCCCAATAGAAGGCAGCCGTGAGCAACAATCCCTGCGCCTGCTCCAGTCCAACGCCATGAATGTCCGTAATGAATACGGCCAGGCCCGCAAGATGCTGTTTTGCAGGATCAACACCGAACTCGCGCGCCGCCTTGATCGAGTTGATGGTGTCTGCGCCGCCGTTGGCCAAGCCGATGATCTTGGCACCGGACGCCTTGGCGCTCAGAATGAAGGACGAAAGATCATTGGCATTGAATGGGTGGCGGGCGCTGCCGATGACCTTGCCGCCGTTGGCTTCGACCACCTTGGTGACGTCCTCCTCGATCTGTTTGCCAAACGCATAGTCGGCGGTTAGGAAATACCAGGTGTCGCCGCCGTTCTTCACGATGGCCCTGGCGGTGCCATGCGCCATGGCATAGGTATCCCATGTGTAGTGGATGCTGTTGGGCGTGCAGGCGGCATTGGTCAGCCGCGTGGTGCCGGCGCCGTTGATGATGGCGATCTTGTCCTTCTCTTTGGCGATGTCGACTGCTGCGAGCGCGGCGGCGGAGTTGGTCAGGTCGGTAATCATGTCCACTTTGTCGACGTCAAACCACTTGCGTGCCGTGCTGGACGAGATGTCGGGCTTGCTGTGGTGGTCGGCGGAAAGCACTTCGATGGGTTTGCCCAGTACCTTCCCGCCAAAATCCTCCACCGCCATTTCCACTGCGGTGACCGACCCCTGGCCGGACAAGTCGGACAGCGCGCTGCTCATGTCGGTTATCACCCCGATCCGCACGATGTCGTCGCTGATGCCGGCACCCTGTGCCGCAGGGGCTGCGAACAGAAGCAGGGCCGAGAGCGTGGCCGCCGCCGGTTTTAATTGAAATTTCATGTTTGTCTCCTATTTTTTCTTAAATGGAACTCTTGGTCAGGCCGCCATCGACGCAAATGTTTTGCCCGGTGATGTAGGCCGCATGCCGGGATGCCAGAAAGGCGCACAGCGCACCAAAATCCTTCGCGGTGCCCAGCCGCTGCATAGGGATGCTTTCGGCCATTGCCTTGCGTACGGCCTGCTCGCTCTGGCCCTGTCGCCGGACGCGATCATCGATTACGCGCTGCAGCGCGCCGGTGTCCATCAGGCCCGGCAGCAGGCCATTGACCGTGATGCCTGCAGCTGCCACTTCCCGCGCAAGCGAACCCATGGCGCCAGTCAGTCCGATGCGCAAGCTGTTTGACAATGCCATGTTGGGATACAGTTCCTTCACTACGAAGGAGGTGATGTTGATGATGCGTCCATATCCACGTTCGCGCATGCCCGGCAGCAGCGCGCGCACGATTTCGAGCGGACCCAATACATTGGTTTCGTAACTGTGGCGCCAATCGTCGAGTTTTGTTTCCTCGAACGGCGAGGCGGGCGGGCCGCCCGCATTGGTCACGATGATGGATGGCTGCCCGATGGCCAGCACACGCTCCACCAGTGCCTGGCGAGCACGCGCGTCGCCGATGTCGCCTTGTGCGAATGTGCTGCCAGCCAGTTGCGATACCGCCGTCTGGCCGCGTTCGGCGTTCCTGCCATTCAGGATCACGCGTGCTCCCGCATCGGCCAAGGCCTGTGCGCAACCCCATGCCAGCCCTTGCGTTCCGCCCAGTACTAGCGCGATTTCTCCTTTTATGCCCAGATCCATGATCTACAGTCCTCCGTTTGGTCTGTCGCCTGGCGGACAGGCTATCTGTACCGAAACCCTCGGCATGATGCCCAGGGCGTACTTGCGCGGCGCGCGTCCTGGCCCTAGAACGGGCAGGATGGATCGAAGCGCGGATTCCTGCGCTCGCGCAGCGAGGCAACACCCTCCTGCACGTCGGGCCCTGAGAATCCCATGAACTCCAGCGCCAGCGATGCATCGAAGGTGGGGCCTGCCATGCGCAGCCAGTTGTTCAGGGCGTACTTGGTCCAGCGGATGGCGGTCTGCGAGCCTGCCGCCAGGCGCTGCGCGATTTCGAAGGCCTTGCCCACCAGCTCCTGTTCCGGTACGGCCAGCGATACCAGCCCGATGCGCTCGGCCTCTGTGCCAGACACCGCATCGCATAACAGCAGGTAGTACTTGGCTTTGGCCATGCCGCACAACAGCGGCCAGACGATGGCGGAATGGTCGCCGGCGGCAACGCCCAAACGGGTGTGCCCGTCTATGATGCGCGCATTCTCCGCTGCGATGGACACATCGGCAAGCAGCCCCGCCACGAGGCCCGCGCCCACCGCTGGACCGTGCATGGCCGACACCACCGGTTTTGAACAGTTGATCACGTTGTAGACCAGGTCGCGCGCCTCGCGCCACACGCGCGCACGAACCTGGAAATCGTCGGCCATGTCCTGCACCAGGCTGAGGTCGCCCCCCGCCGAGAAACCTTTGCCTTCGCCGCGTATGATGGCCACCCGCGTTTCGGGGTCGCGGTCTATGTCGTTCCAGATGGTGGACAGCTCGCGATGCATGTCATGGTCGGCTGTGGACAGCTTCTTGTTCGCGCTTTGCGAAGCCCCCATCACCAGTTCCAATATGCCGTTGTCGTGGTGGTTGATGGTCAGCGATCTGTACTTGCTGTAGTCTGGAGTGCTGGTCATGAATAGTCCTTGCATGTGAACTGGCGGCCGCCGCCGCGGTAATCATTGCGTACCCGGGCCTTGAATATGCCTGGGCAGGTCTTCGAGGCCGGATCAGATTTTCTTGCGCTTCTGCCAGTAGGGTTCTTTCAGAATTGTTTTCTGTATCTTGCCTATGGGAGTTTTGGGGAAACTGTCCACGAACTTGATCAACCGGGGCCGCTTCAGGCGTGCCAGCCGGGCCTCGCATTGGGCTATTACCGCTTCCTCGGTCAAGGTGCGGCCAGGTTTGAGCAGAATGTACGCCGCCGGCAGCTCCCCCCAACGGTCATCCGGTATGCCGAACACGGCACATTCTGCCACCTCGTCCAATTGGTAGATGGCATCCTCGATTTCCTTGGGGTAGACATTTTCCCCGCCTGATATCAGCATATCCTTGGCCCGATCGACCAGTGTGATGAAGCCTTCCTCGTCCGACACACCTATGTCGCCGGTGAGTCCCCAACCGTTTCCGAGCTTGAAGAAGGCAGCCGTTTGCTCCGGCTCGTTGTAGTACTCCAGCATCAGGTTGTCGCCGCGCGAGGCCACCTCGCCCATCTCGCCTGGGTCGGTGCGGCTGCCGTCCGGCCGCAACACAGCCACGTCGACGTTGTAAGGCTGTTGGCCGACGCAGCCCAGCTTTTCAGGCAGGCGATACCAAGGCAGGGCGGCGATGACGCCCACCTCGGACTGTCCGTAGATCTGGGTCAGGCGCAGCCTGGGCAGGCGCTTCATCAGGTCGGCCTGTACCCAGTCGGGCATCGGGGCACCGGCAAAAGACAGCTTGGTCCAGCTGTCCAGGCCCATTGTTTCCAGATCGGGCAGCGTAGCCAGGGCATTGGCTTGTGTGGGTACCATGAAGGTGGCCGTGACGCCTTCGTCCCGTACTGCCTGGATGAAATTTTCGGTGCTCCAGGGCGTGACGAACACAGTGGACGCACCGGCGAGAATGGCCGGCTGGAACATGATGTTGAGCGCCGCCACATGGAAAAGAGGCGTGACAATAGCCACCACGTCACGCGGGCCGATGTTTTCTTCGACCATGACCGTATGCGCCGTGACATCCCGTGCGCGATGACTGGCCAGCACACCCTTGGGACGCCCGGTGGTGCCGCCGGTGTAGGTCATGCAGAAGGCGTCGTCCTCGCAAAGCACGATGTCGGGCGGTGTATCGGGCTGGCCGTGGATGAAGGCATCGAAGCTGACTGTACCGGCATCCACGCCGCTGGAGCCGATCATGACATAGTGTCCTATGCCGGGGCATTGCGCGCGCACGGCGGCTACCTTGTCGGCCAATGCGGCGTCGAAGATAAGCACTTCGGTATCGGATTTATTCAAGGTCCACGCCAGCTCGTCGGGCGCATACAGAACGGAAATATTGTTGAGTACGCAGCCCGTGCGCGCCACGCCGAAAAAGACGGCGCCGTATTCCGGCAGATTGCGCGCCAGCATGGATACCTTGGCGCCTTTTTCCAGGCCGAGGTCGAGCAGTGCGTGTGCAAGCTGGTTTGCCTGCGCATCCAGGTGCGCGTAACTGACCTGTGCGCGCCTGTCGGGCCCGCGATAGGTAATGGCAATTTTACGCGGGAAGCGGACTGCGGAACGCCGCAGCATGTCTCCTGTAAGCATGATTCCGCCTTTTCTGAATTATGGAAACAGTTTTCGCTAATCATAAACATGGGGTGTAAGGACGTCAATGCTTTGCGCCAGCCCCTGGGCTGATGTACAGTCGTACGCGCCTGTAACACTTACGGAAAGCGGATCATGAACAAGCCCATGCGGGCCGGCGTGCAGTCTGTCGAGAACGGGCTCGACCTGATTCTGGTCGTTGCCCATCACCGGCGTCCCATGAAAATCACCGACATTGCGGACATGGCCGGCATATCGCCCAGCAAGGCGCATCGCTATCTGGTTAGCTTCATGCGTACGGGCTTCATCGCGCAGGATCCGGAAACGGGCCTGTATGGCATGGGGCCCGTTGCGCTGGAGTTCAGCCTGTCCTGCCTGGCCACGATCGAGCCCATTTCCATCGCCACCGTGGAGGCTGGCCGTCTGTGCCGCGCTGTCGGACACACCGTCGCCATTTCCGTGTGGGGCAGCTTCGGGCCGACCGTAGTGCGCTGGGAGCAGCCGAACAGGCCAGTCATGGTCAACGTCGGCCTGGGCTCCGTGTTTCCCCTGTATCGTTCCGCAACTGGACGGATATTCGCCGCATTTATGGATGCGGAGGCCGTTCGCAATTATCTGGATTCCGCAGCCAGTCTCGACAGGCGGGAGAGCGGCAAGGAAACCGTCGAACAAGTCCGCAGGCGCGGCCTGGCTCGTGCGGAGGGCGATTTCATGAGTGGCATGAGCGCGTTTGCCGCGCCGGTGTACGATGATCGGGGGCGCCTGGCGCTGGCCATGACCGTGCTCGACTACAAGACCAATTTCGATCATCGCTGGCGCGGACGTACTGCGAATGCGCTGCGCGAGTCCGCTGCGAACGTATCGCGCGCGCTGGGTTGGAGAGGCAATGCATAACGACGATCATCTCAAGGAAACGCTCATTCAAAGCCAGTCCCTGTGCGACGGCAGCTTCCTCAAGGTGCGGCGCGATACCGTGCGCCTGCCTGATGGCGGCACGTCCACGCGCGAGTACATCGTCCATCCGGGAGCGGTGGTGATCATTCCGCTTCTTGACGATGACCACGTGCTCATGGAGCGGCAGTACCGCTATCCGGTCGGCCGTGTCATGACTGAATTCCCGGCCGGCAAGCTGGATCCGGGCGAGGATCCGCTGGCCTGCGCCAAACGGGAGCTGCTGGAGGAAACCGGCTATGCCGCGGCCCAGTGGGCGCACGCCGGCGATCTGCACCTGGCCATTTCCTATTCGACCGAAATCATTCATATTTTTTTCGCGCGACATCTTACGGCTGGCATGCAAAGCCTGGACAGCGACGAGTTCCTGGAAATGAAGGAAATGGCCATCACGGACGTGCTGGCCGCGTGTCGCAATGGCGGCATCACCGATGCCAAGACGCTCACATGCAGTCTGTGGCTGCAGAATGTGCGCAGCGGTGCGTGGCCGCTGCAGTGGCAGTAGGGGATCTGGCGGTGGGTGCCGGGCAGGCTGGAGAAAGGCTGCTGCACAGACACGAGGCGTAGATTCAGGTACTCTTTTATTTCAAACCATACAGGAGTAACCATCATGCCTCAGGCATCTGCCCGCCACATCCTCGTTGACACCGAGGCCAAGTGCAATGAACTGAAGTCCGCCATAGAAAACGGTGCCGATTTTGCGCAGGTTGCGCGTGAAAATTCCAGCTGCCCCTCCAGTCGCGATGGCGGCAACCTGGGAACATTCGGCCGTGGCCAGATGGTCAAGGAATTCGACGAGGTCGTTTTCAGCGCCCCGGTGGGCGTCGTGCAAGGCCCGGTCAAGACGCAATTTGGGTATCACCTGGTCGAAGTCACGAGCCGTCAGGACTAATGTGAAAACCATCACCTACTACCTGTCGCCCCAATCGCCCTGGACCTACCTGGGGCACGACAGGCTGGTTGCCATTGCGCAGAAGCATGGGGCAGCAATCGAGCCCCGGCCCTGTGCACTGGGTAAGGCCATCTTTCCCATTTCGGGCGGCTTGCCGCTGAACAAGCGCTCGCCTCAGCGCCAGGCCTATAGGCTGGTCGAACTGCAGCGCTGGTCCGAGGTTCTCGGTGTGCCGCTGAATCTGCATCCGCGCTTCTTCCCGATTGACGAGTCCATTCCCGCCACCGCCATTGCCGCGGCCATACATCTGGAAGGCAATGCAGCCGCACTGAAGTTCGCGGGCGCCATACTTCGCGCTGTATGGGCCGAGGAGCGCGATATTTCCAATGAGGACACACTCGCGGAATTGGCCGGCGGGTGCGGCCTTGATGGGGCGGCCATCCTGGCCGCACGGCCGCAGGCCTTGGGTCGTTATGAAGCCTACACCCGCGATGCCATAGAGCAGCAGGTATTTGGCGCGCCTTGGTATGTCTACAAAGGCGAGCCTTTTTGGGGACAGGACAGGCTTGATTTCCTGGATCGCGCTCTGGCCGCGTAGCGAGCGGGGTTACCGCCTCATTACGGCGCGCGCGGCAGCATGCCGGTCCAGCGCCACAGAGATCAGAAGGAGGGCCAGGCCGCCCAAGGCCAGCAGGCTGCCGACCCAGCCTGGGGCTGTCCAGCCGTGACCCGCGGCAATGGCCATGCCACCCAGCAAGGGCCCCAACGCATTGGCTAGATTGAACGCCGAGTGGTTCAGCGCGGCGGCGAGGCTTTGTGCATTCTTGGCCACATCCATCAGGCGCGTTTGCAGAATGGTGCCCAGGGCCCCCCCGAAGCCGATCAGGAAGACCGTGATGGCTACGGCCCAGATATTGCCTGCGGTCAGGGTAAACAGCGCCGTGGTGGCGGCGCTCCAGAGCAGCAGGCCGGCGGCGGTTCGCATCAGCGCCCGGTCTGCCAGCCAAGGCACCAGGATATTGCCAAGTGTCATGCCCACGCCGAATATGCCCAGCACGACCGGTACGGTCTGCGGCGCCGCATGGGTAACCTGCAGCAATGTGTCGGCCAGGTAGGTGTACACGGCAAACAGTCCGCCAAACCCGATGGCGCCCACACCCAGTGTCATCCAGACCTGCAGGTGTTTCAGCGCGCCCAGCTCCCGCAATGGGCTGGCGCCGGGGGCGGGCCCGGTGCGGGGAACCAGAAGGGCAACCAATACGACAGTGAGCAGCCCAGTGGCGGCGACCAGCCCGAATCCCCAGCGCCATCCCACAGCCTGTCCAAGCCAGTTCGCAAAAGGCACGCCAATAATGGTAGCGACGGTCAGACCGAGAAACATGCGCCCAACAGCCTGGTTGCGCCGGGACAGCGGCACCAGCGACACGGCAACCAGCGAGGCGACGCCGAAGTAGGCGCCATGCGGCAGTCCGCTGAGAAACCGCAGCGCCAGCAGTGATTCATAGTTTGGGGCCAGTGCGCATAGGCCGTTGAACAGTGCAAAAAGCCCCATGAGCCATACCAGCAGCGTGCGGCGAGCCATGCGGGCAGCCAGGACGGTGAGCACCGGCGCGCCCACGACCACGCCAAGCGCATAGGCGCTGATGACATGACCGGCGGTGGGGGCGTCGATATGCAGGTCGCGTGCGAAGTAGGGCAGCAGGCTCATGGTGGCGAACTCTGTCGTCCCGATTGCGAACGCGCCGATGGCCAGGGCAAGCAGCACCAGCCATGCCGGCGCGGGCTGATTTCTTGGTGTGAATGGGAAGGTCATGCGGGATTTGGGTGTGACGGACATGCGCCCGAAGCGACAGTTGGCGTCGATGGGCATGGAAATTGTACTTCAACGCTCGCCAGCCTATTTGGCCTATGATCCCAACAAGAACTTTGCCTCTGTCGGGCTTGCCACACGCGCTCCATTATTCAGCACCCAGGAACGATACACGCATATGAAATCCCATCAGCTTTGTCCGCAGCGCTATTTTGAGGACTTCCAGGTCGGCGAACGCTTCAACATCCCCTCGCGCACCATGACGGATGCCCTGTTTGCCGCCTTCCAGATGGCCAGCGGCGACAATCATCCCATCCACTACGATATAGCGTATTGCCGTGCGCACGGCATGCCGCACATGCTCGCACACGGCTTTCAGGTGCTGATACAGACTGCGGCGGGAGCGGGGCTTTTTCCGCATATGGTCGAGGCATCGCTCAAGGCTTTCATTGAGCAAAGCAGCCGCTTCGTCAAGCCTGTTTTCGTCGGCGATACCTTGTACCCCAGCCTCGAAGTTGCTGAACTGGTGCCTGGCCGTACAACGGGCGTGCTGATCATGCGCTCGGAGATTCGCAACCAGCGCGATGAAGTCGTTCTGGAAGGCACACAGAAATATCTGCTCCGCAAGCGCCCCGCCTGATTTTCAGGCAGGCGGCCGCCGTTTTGGCAAGCGGCCGTCCCAATTTTCCCTTGGAGCAAGAAACATGCGTCCTCTCGAAGGCACACGAATCGTCGACCTGAGCAAAGTGGTGGCCGGGCCGCTCTGTGCCCAGTATCTGGGCGACCTGGGCGCCGACGTAATAAAGGTTGAACCTCCCGGCGTCGGGGACGACACGCGTGCGTGGCTACCGAAGAAGCAGGGGGAATCGGCCACATTCCTGGCCGTCAACCACAACAAGCGCAGTATTGCGGTGGACCTGAAAACGGAGCAGGGCCGGGCGATTGTCCATGAACTTGTGAAGCGGGCCGACGTGGTCATTCAGGGCTTTGGCGCAGGCACGGCCCAGCGGCTGCACGTCGACTACGACACGCTCCGAACAATCAACGAACGCCTGATCTACTGCGAGATTTCCGGCTATGGACGCAATGGCCCCATGGGCGGGGAGCCTGGATACGATGTCATGCTGCAGGCCTTCAGCGGCATGCTCAGCACCATTGGACAGAAGGACGGCACAGTGGCGCGCGTGAGCTTTTCTCCAGTGGACATGGGCACCGGCATGCACGCGGTGTCGGGGATCCTGGCAGCCTTGCTGAACCGAAGCACGACAGGCAAAGGCGCGTATGTGGAAGTGTCCCTGCTGGACACGGCCATGGGCTACATGAGCTATATGGCACACAACTTCTGGGCTTCGGGAAGGGTGCCGTCGCCGCAGGGCACCGCGCACCCTTCGCTGTGCCCCTATCAGGCGTTTCGCACCCAGGACGGCCAGATTATGCTCGGCGTGGGGAACGACAGGCTCTGGCAACGGTTCTGCCGGGAGGCTGGTCTGCAGGCTCATATGGATGCTCCCGAGTTTGCCACCAATGAAAACCGTGTCGCTCACTTTGACCAGACCTGCGACTTGGTCCAGGCGCGGCTGCTCGAAGACACCACGGCCTCCTGGCTGTTGCGCCTGCAGGCGGCAGGCGTGCCAAGCGCTCCGTTGCACACCCTGGACCAGGCACTGGGGCACGAACAACTGCAGGCGCGTGGCCTGGTTGTGAGCAGCGAGCACGCCACGCTGGGCGATGTTCAGCATATTGCCTATCCTGTCGCCTTCGATCATCAGCCGCGTACACCGCGTCGCGCACCCCCTGTTCTCGGTGAGCACACTCGCGAGATTCTCGCTGAAATCGGCATCGACGATATCGACGCGCTGTTGGCTGGGAAAATTGTGGCCTCATAGCCGGTTCACGTCTGGCCATTGTTGCAAAACTGATTTCGAGTTATAAGTAAATTCAAAAAAAGAATATAAAATCCACACACAGAAATAACTTGACGTCATGAAAAGAGGATTCATTATGAAAGAACAGACCAATCTGATCCGTCGGCGCTTGCTGGCATCGGCTGGGGGAGCGGTGGCCTGGGCCGGTTTCGGCGGGAGCCTGGCGCATGCTGATTCCACGGAGCCGGCTTCCAGCTCGTCGCCTGGGCCGGTATCGGCGGAAAAGCCTTTGCCTGGCTATGCCAAATGGAAAGATGCGAACAGCATGATTGTTCACAGCGCCAACACAGTGGAGACGAGGCGCGATGCCTTTGGTTCCGCGGGCATCACACCGCTGGACAGACTGTACATCCGCAATAATCTGACGCCGCCTTCCGAAGACATCGTGAAGGATCCCGACAGCTGGAAAGTGGAGATTTCAGGCGTCAAGTCGCCTCGCAGCTTTACGGTGGCCGAGCTGAAGACCCTGGGTCTGGAGACCGTCACCATGGTGCTGCAGTGTTCCGGCAACGGGCGCGGTTTCTTTCCGCACAAGCCGAGCGGCACGCAGTGGACAGTGGGCGCGGCGGGTTGTGTCTCGTTCACAGGTGTGCCCGTCAAGGCGGTGCTCGAAGCGACGGGCGGCATGGCCGATGGCATGAAGTACATGACCAGCACGGGTGGAGAGGAGATTCCCGCCGGCCTGGATCCGAATACGCTCATGGTCGAGCGGTCTGTGCCGCTGTCGGGTATAGAAGACGCCATTCTTGCATGGGAAGTCAATGGCGAAGCGCTGCCGCTGGCGCATGGAGGGCCGCTGCGCATGATTGTTCCGGGCTATGCAGGCGTCAACAATGTGAAGTACGTCAAGCACGTCGCTTTCACCAAGGATCAGTCGCCGGCAAAAATCCAGCAGAGCAGCTACCGCTTCTCGCCTATCGGCGTGAAGGGTACGCCTGAATATGATTCCATCTGGGAAATGGATCCGAAATCGTGGATTACCATGCCGTCCGACCCGAATCAGCCCGTTAAGGCGGGCCGGGTGCAGATTACCGGCGTGGCAATGGGCGGCATGAGCGAGCCAGAGAAAGTGGAAGTGTCCGTTGATGGCGGCAAGTCCTGGAAGGAGGCCGAGTTCATCGGACCGGATCTGGGCAAGTACGCATGGCGCAGCTTTGTGCTCTCCGCCGAACTGAAGCCGGGTACCTACCAGATGGCTTGCCGCGTCACCAACGAAGACGGCAAGTCCCAGCCCGAAAACCGTGTCGAGAACAATCGCGGCTATGTCAACAATAGCTGGCGTGATCACATGGTTGCCATCAAGGTGGCCTAAGACGCCTGTCAAGCAGAAAGATGTATCGCCCCGCCGCCAGCGGCGGGGCTTCCGGAGTATTTGATGAAGCATATAGCAGCAACAATTCTGGCGGCCTGGGCACTGGCCGGCGCCGCCAGTGTCAGTCTGGCCGCCGACCAGGCCGTTCTCGAACGCGGCAAGGCGTTGTTCATGTCCGAGGCAACACCGGCCTGTGCGGTCTGTCATACTTTGGCGGATGCGGGCTCCGCCGGAGCAATCGGGCCGAATCTGGATGAAATGAAGCCTGAACTGGACCGCATCCGCAAGGCGGTCACCGAAGGCGTGGGCGTCATGCCTTCATTTGCCTCGTCGCTCAGCGAGGAGGACATCAATGCGGTGGCGGAGTACGTGGCCAATGCAACAGCGGGGTCATGACGCGCGGTTCCATGGCGTCGGGTGCGGCCATCAGGGCCGTGCCCATTCAGGAACCCCTGGAGAATCGGGCATAGCGCATACAATAGAGGCACTGCATCAACTGGAACGGGCGTAGCCCGGCGGCCCCGACGGGGCGGAGCCTCATCATGCACGACCACAGCCATACAGGCGCGGCCCACGAACATGGCCATCACGGCCACCACCATCATCACGGCCCAGGCGGCCACAATCACGCGGCGGGTATTACCGACGAACGGCGCATAGCCTGGGCATTCGGCATCATCGTGGTGTTCCTGCTGGTCGAAGTAGCGGGCGGCCTGTTTTCGGGATCCCTCGCGCTGCTCGCCGACGCTGGCCATATGGCCAGCGATGCCGCTGCGTTGGGCTTCAGCTGGTTTGCGCTGCGCATAGGACGGCGTGAAGCCACTGAACAGCTGTCATACGGCTATCGCCGCATGGAGATCCTGGCGGCATTTGTGAATGGGCTTGCGCTGTTTTTCATTGCGGTCTGGATCGTGGTCGAGGCAGTGGGGCGCTTCATTGAGCCCGTGGCAGTAATGGGGCTACCCATGCTTGCCGTCGCCTGCGCGGGCCTGCTTGCCAATATCGTGGCCTTTGTGGTGCTGAATGGCGGCAGCCAGGCCAATTTGAACATGCGCAGCGCGCTGCTGCATGTGCTGGGCGACATGCTGGGTTCGGTGGCGGCCATAGCGGCGGCGCTGATCATCATGTGGACCGGGTGGATGCCCATAGATCCCATTCTCTCCGTTCTCGTTGCGCTGATTGTCTTGCGTGGCGCGTGGCACATCATCCGTTCGTCGGGCCATATTCTATTGGAGGGGGCGCCGTCCGGTGTCAGCATCGCCGATATCAAGGCCGACCTTGAGCAGAATGTGGCTCAGGTCAGCGATGCCCATCATATCCATGTCTGGTCCATGACGGCGGAGCAGCATCTGCTGACCGTCCATGTCGTACCTCGCACGGGCGCCCAGCCTCGCGACGTGGTCGCTGCCATCAAGGCACGTGTGGCCGAACGGTTCAACATCCTGCATGTG
Source organism: Allopusillimonas soli (assembly GCF_004153445.1). GTDB lineage: Bacteria > Pseudomonadota > Gammaproteobacteria > Burkholderiales > Burkholderiaceae_B > Allopusillimonas > Allopusillimonas soli. The sequence continues at coordinate 794,567 of NZ_SDQC01000001.1, read as the reverse complement.
ACCGTGCAGGTCGAAGAGGATGGCTGTGCCGATACCGACGAGGCGTCGGGCCAATGCTGCGGCTGAGATAGCCGGTTCCGATTTCGCCAGGCCTGAGGCCGGGTAAATGTCGCGCGCCGGTGTTACGCTTGATAAATGCCTGCCATGAGAATCCAATGTCCGCCCGGAGCCTGTATTTGCGAGCGTGAAAGGTTGCTGTCGCAACCCGAGGGCGATCTGCGCATTCTGATGTTGACGCGAGAAGAGGAAAAGCGGCTGCTTGCCCGCATCGAGTCTATCGACAGCCTGGCTGATCTGCGGCACGTCCAGGGTTTGATGCGCCGGCAGCTCGGAATCGTGGTGGATATAGCGCCGGGCAGCAACGAAGTGCGCACGGTCATGGGCCTGCGAATAGAGGTCTTGCCGCAACCAGGGCTGTGCCGCAAGACGCGCAAGAGCATTCCGGCGGCGCTGCGGCGATGTTTCGAGGCAAGACGGCAGGTCGTGTTCGACCTGCTGGATGAGCACGATCTGCTCGCGGCAGTCCATGACGGCGTTTCCAGGCCATAGCCTCATGAGCACATTGCCTGTGGTCATCGGCATCATCATCGGCCTTACGGCGATGTGGGGCGCATTGGCGCTGTATATTCGGTTGCCCGCGCCGCGGTGGGCAGGTGCCAGCGCGGCGGCGGTCTGGCTGGTGCTCGCCGCAGCGGCGCTGGCAGGGACGGCCTCTGGCCAATGGTGGCTGGCGTACGCATACGGGGCCGTACTGTCGGGGCTATTGGCCTGGTGGCATTCGATTCGGCCCGCGGGCGATCGCGACTGGATTCCCGAGGTGGCCAGGCAGACGCACGGCGTTGTGCAGGGCGATTGGATCACGCTGCGTAATGTACGCAACTTTGCATGGCGCAGCCGCAGCGATTTCACGCCGCGGTGGGAAACGCGCCGCTATGCGATATCCAGGCTTCAGTCCGTGGACCTCACCCTTTCCTACTGGGGGCACAGGTCGATCGCTCATGCGCTGGTCTCTTTCGGCTTTCTTGATGAGGACGGACGAAATGATTACGTTGTGTTCTCGGTCGAGATCCGGCGCAAGAAGGGTGACCGGTTCTCGGAGATCGGCGGCTTTTTCAGGCAGTACGAACTCAGCCTGATCGCGTCGACCGAAGAGGACAGCCTGCGTGCGCGCACCAATGTGCGAGGCGAAGACTGTTATCTGTATCGGGTGCATATGCCTCGGGAGGCTGCCGGCGCCCTGTTCCTGGCCTATGTGAACAGCGCGAACCGCCTGCTGGCGCAGCCGCGCTTCTATAACACACTTACGGCCAACTGCATCACCATTGTATTCAGAATGGCCCAGCAGATTGTGCCGGGCCTGCCCATGGACTACAGGTTGCTGTTGTCGGGCTACCTGGATGGCTATCTGTACGACCTGGGAGCCCTGCAAGGCGCCAACTCGCTGCCGGAATACCGGCGGCGGGGGCGTTATACGGACAGAGCGCGCGCCGCACGGGATGCGGTTTCCTATTCGGCGTCGATACGGCGCGGCGTTCCCGGCATCAATGCCGAAGTATAAAAGAACCGGCTCGTCGGCACGCCTCAGGCGGCGGCACGGCCGCTGTGGCGCACCCGCCGGTTGATCCTTAGCGCCAGCAAGGTACACGCGGCGCCGGACAGCAGATACAGGCTAATGCCAGCCAGGCCGAACCGGGTCGACACGCCCAGCGCGACCAACGGCGCAAAAGCAGCGCCGATCAACCATGCCAGGTCGGTCGTGAGGGCTGCGCCGGTGTAGCGGCAGCTGGGCAGGAAGTTTGCCGTTGCGGTACCCGAGGACTGGCCATAGGAGAAGCCCAGCAGGGCAAAGCCGATCAGGATGAAGGCGTCCTGGCTCATGGTGCCGCCGCCCAGAAGCCAGGGGGAAACCAGGGCAAAGGCGGCCGTCAGCACCGCGCCCAGGCCGAGTGTGGAACGGCGGCCGATCCTGTCGGCAATCATCCCCGACAGGAACATGAAGGCGAGGCCGATGACTGCGCCGATCAGTTCGATGATCAACACATCCGGAATGGCCTGGCTGTGATGAATGGCGATCCAGGACAGGGGGAAAATGGTCACCAAATGGAACAGGGCGTAGCTGGACAGCGAGGCAAAGGCGCCGATGAACAGGTTGTAGCCTTGGGTGCGGGCCATCTGCACAGTGCCGATGGGCTTGAGTTCGCGGTCTTCCAGCATTTGCGTGTATTCATTTGCCAGAACCAGGCGCAGGCGGGCAAAGAGACCGACCACGTTGATGGCGAATGCCACATAGAAGGGGAAACGCCAGGCCCAGGTCAGGAAATCCTGCGGTTCCAGCCTTGTGTGCAGATACAGGAATAGTGCGCCGGCCACCAGGAAGCCCAGAGGTGCGGCCAATTGGCCCATCATGGAATACCAGCCGCGTTTCTTGGCGGGGGCGTTCAGCGCCAGTAGCGACGGCAAGCCATCCCAGGAACCCCCATAGGCAATTCCCTGGATGCAACGGAATATGGCCAGAAGCAATATGGCGTGGGCGCCGCTGGTCTCGTAGGACGGCAGAAAGGCGATGCCCGCCGTGGCCGTGCCCAGCAGAAAGAGGGCGGCTGTCAGCTTGACACCCCGGCCCCACAGCTTCTGTATGTGCATGAACAGCGTGGTTCCCAGGGGGCGGAAAATGAACGCCAGTGCGAAGATCGCAAAGGAGTACATGGTGCCCGTGAACGCATCGACGAAGGGAAAGAAAACCTGCGGAAAGACAATGACCGAGGCGATGCCGTAGGTAAAGAAGTCAAAAAACTCCGAGGTTCTTCCTATGATCACGCCGACAGCGATATCGCCGGGTGTGACGGTTTCGTGACCCGCCGCCTCTCGGGCGGCCCTTGCCCTGTCGTCCCGCTGTGCGCGGACGCCCGGAACCGGCGCGTTCAGGGTATGTTCAGCCATGGTGTCTCTCCTGCTGCTGCTTTATATGTAACGACTACATGTAACAAATGCCTTTCTGTACTGCGATGTAACAAGTATTTCCTCGACAGCATGTCACCGCTCCGCACCGCGCGCCATAGGTCAAAACCCGTGCCCGGCACCGGACCGGCGCGGGGTGGTAGGACAAAATGTCCAATTCCCCCGCGGACTGTTCAAACTTATAGTACTCGCTTTCAGAATTGACCTTGGTTTTACCGGCATATCGGCAATGTTTCGTATCAAATCCCTGAAGCTGTTCCTCATTTCTGCCGTGGCCTTTCTCCTGAGCGGTTGCAACGCGGTTTTGCTCAAGCCCTCCGGAGATATCGCTGTCCAGCAACGCGATCTCATCTACATAGCCACCGGCCTGATGCTCATCGTCATCGTTCCGGTCATCATCGCGACCATTGTTTTCGCTTGGCGGTATCGCGCATCGAATGCAAGCGCCCGCTATGAGCCCGACTGGGATCACTCCACCAAGCTCGAGCTGGTCATCTGGTCCGTGCCCCTGATGATCATCATTGCACTGGGCAGCATCACCTGGGTCAGCACGCACTTGCTCGATCCCTATCGTCCTCTCGATCGCATTGAGGCGGGCCGCCCCGTGCCTGCCGATGTCAAGCCGCTTACCGTCGAGGTCGTGGCGATGGACTGGAAATGGCTGTTCATCTATCCCGAATACGGTTTTGCCACGGTCAACGAGCTGGCGGCGCCCGTCGACCGGCCCATCACGTTCAAGATCACAGCATCTTCGGTCATGAACTCCTTCTTCATTCCCGCCCTGGCTGGCCAGATCTACGCCATGGCCGGCATGCAGACCATGCTGCATGCGGTCATCAACAAGTCGGGCGTCTACGAAGGCATGTCCGCCAACTATAGCGGTGCAGGCTTCTCGGGAATGAACTTCAAGTTCCATGGCCTGAGCGAGGCCGACTTCGAGAAATGGGTCGCGAAGAACCGGAGCGCCGGCGGCGAACTTGACCGCGCCAGCTACCTGAAGCTTGAGCAGCCCAGCCAGAACGATCCAGTTCGCCGCTATGCCAGTGTCGCGCCAGATTTGTATGAAGCCATCCTGAACCGTTGCGTTCGCTCCGGCACCATTTGCATGCGCGACATGATGCACATGGACATGAAGGGTGGCGGCGGCATGGAGGGCGTGCATCATCCCGGTACGCCGGACATGCCCATGCCGCATCGGCATCCTCCCAAGCTGGATGCTTCTGAGATATCCGCGGCTGACTATGTCGGCGATCTGTGCTCGTACAGCGAGGCCGAGGCTCTCGCCAGGGCGCGTGCGCACGGCGTCAGCCCGGACGCATCCCTTTCGTAGCCCGGCCGCGGCCAAACGCCCCTGACGGGCTACCGGCGCTTTGCGCGCCACGCGTTGCTGTTTTCAAACCTTGCCATCAAGGCAATACCCGAAGTAAGAATTATGGACCTGCAAAAACTGGTATTCGGTAAGTTGACCTGGGAGTCCATTCCCTATCATGAGCCGATCCTGGTCGCCACGTTCGCCGCCGTCGCCGTGGGCGGCATCGCGTTGCTGTACCTGATCTCCCGCTATCGCCTGTGGGGTTATCTGTGGCGCGACTGGATCACCAGCATCGATCACAAGAAAATCGGGATCATGTACATGATTCTGGGTATCGTGATGCTGCTGCGCGGCTTTGCCGATGCAGCCATGATGCGTCTGCAGCAGGCCATCTCCTTCGGCGATTCGCTCGGCTACCTGCCGCCGCACCACTATGATCAGATTTTCACCGCGCACGGCGTAATCATGATCTTTTTCGTGGCCATGCCGCTTATCACGGGCTTGATGAACTACATCGTGCCGCTGCAGATCGGCGCCCGCGACGTGGCGTTTCCCTTCCTGAATAATTTCAGCTTCTGGATGACAACGGGCGGCGCCATACTGGTCATGATCTCACTGTTCATTGGCGAGTTCGCCAAGACCGGCTGGCTGGCCTACCCGCCGCTCTCGGGCCTTCAATACAGTCCCGACGTGGGGGTTGACTACTACATATGGGCCTTGCAGGTAGCGGGGGTTGGCACGCTGCTTTCGGGGATCAACCTGGCGGTCACCATCATCAAGATGCGCGCGCCGGGCATGAAGCTGATGAAAATGCCGGTGTTCACCTGGACCGCGCTGTGCACCAACGTGCTCATCATCATCACCTTCCCCATTCTCACCGCGACCTTGGCCCTGCTCGGCATGGACCGCTACGTCGGCACCCAGTTCTTCACAAACGACCTGGGCGGCAATCCCATGATGTACGTGAATCTGATCTGGATCTGGGGCCACCCCGAGGTCTATATCCTGATTCTGCCTCTGTTCGGCGTGTTTTCCGAAGTGGTGTCCACCTACACCGGCAAGCGCCTCTTCGGCTACACATCCATGGTGTATGCCACCATCGTCATTACCGTCCTGTCCTACCTTGTGTGGCTGCACCACTTCTTCACCATGGGTTCGGGCGCCAGCGTTAACTCTTTCTTCGGCATCACGACGATGATCATCTCGATCCCGACGGGCGCCAAGATATTCAACTGGCTGTTCACCATGTATCGCGGCCGCATCCGTTTCGAGCTGCCCATGATGTGGACGGTCGCCTTCATGATCACCTTCGTGATTGGCGGCATGACGGGCGTGCTGCTGGCTGTTCCGCCGGCCGACTTCGTGCTGCACAACAGTCTGTTCCTGATAGCCCACTTCCACAACGTGATCATCGGCGGCGTGCTGTTCGGCCTGTTCGCCGCCATCAACTATTGGTTCCCCAAGGCGTTCGGATTCAAGCTCGACCGGTTCTGGGGCAAGTGCTCCTTCTGGTTCTGGGTCGTGGGTTTCTGGGTTGCCTTCATGCCGCTGTACATCCTGGGCCTCATGGGGATCACGCGTCGTCTGAGCCATTTCGACGATCCTTCGCTGCAGATCTGGTTCCAGATCGCCGCGCTGGGCGCGCTGTTGATCGCACTGGGCATTGCATGCTTCCTGATCCAGATTTTTGTCAGCTACCGCAACCGCGAGGCCCTGCGCGATCACACCGGTGATCCGTGGGACGGTCGCACCCTCGAGTGGTCCACTTCCTCACCGCCGCCCGACTACAACTTTGCGTTCACACCCCGCATCTTCAGTCGCGACACCTGGTGGCACATGAAGCAGATGGGCTACAAGCGTCCCGTCGATGGGTTCGTGTCGGTACACATGCCCAAGAACACGGGTGCCGGCTTCATTCTTGCTGCGCTCAGCACCGTGCTCGGTTTTGCCTTGATCTGGCACATGTGGCCACTGACGATACTGTCGTTCGTTGCGCTAATCGCCTATTCGATCTACCACACCTTCAACTACAACCGCGACTATCATATTCCCGCCGATGAAGTCACCCGCGTAGAAGAAGCGCGTACCTTGCAGCTTGCCAATCATGTCTAATACACACGTCATCAGCCATCCGGGCGGCGGCCAGCCCGCGCCCGACTTCATCGTCCGCGAAGACCATCACCCGGAAAACGGCACACTGCTCGGGTTCTGGATCTACCTGATGAGCGACTGCCTCATCTTTGCGTGCCTGTTCGCCGTCTATGGCGTACAGGGTCGTGCCTATGCGGGCGGCCCGTCGGGCGCGGACCTGTTCGAGCTGCCCTTGGTCGCGCTCAACACCGCCATGCTGCTGCTTTCGTCCATCACATATGGCTTCGCCATGCTCAAGATGCAGCAGAACAAACTGAGCGGCACAGTAGGATGGCTCATCGTCACAGGCCTGTTTGGCCTTGCATTTCTGGGCCTTGAGCTCTTCGAATTCAGTCATCTCATCCATATTGGCGCCGGCCCGCAGCGCAGCGCCTTCCTGTCGTCTTTCTTCACGCTCGTGGGCACGCACGGCCTGCACGTCACCTTCGGCATAATCTGGCTGGTCACGCTGCTGTTCCAGCTCAAGCGCCACGGCCTCATACCAGAAAACCGCCGCCGCCTCATGTGCCTGTCCATGTTCTGGCACTTCCTCGATGTGGTCTGGATTGGCGTATTCACCTTTGTCTACCTCATGGGAGTGCTGCAATGAGCGTAAATCAACACGACGAACACGCGCACGACGCGCACGGACCTGAAGGCGGGCACGCTCCCAGCACGTTCAAGGGCTACATGACAGGCTTCATCCTGTCCGTCATTCTCACCGTCATACCCTTTTGGCTGGTCATGAACGATGTGCTGTCCACGTCAAGCGCCACCGCCCTCACCATTCTTGGCATAGGCGCGGTGCAGATGGTGGTTCACATGATCTACTTCCTGCACATGAGTCCGCGTTCCGAAGGAGGCTGGACTCTGCTGGCGCTCATCTTCACAGTCATCATCGTGGTCATCGCCATGGCTGGCTCGCTGTGGGTGATGTACCATCTGAATACCAACATGATGCCGGGCCACCTGCACGAGATGCCGTCCATGTAAAAGGCCCGGAAGGTTCCAAAGGGTGAACTCCCGAACTTCCGATATACAAACCGCTAAGGAAACCACACGGCACTCCCGGACGCTTCGTCCGGGAGTGCTTGTACTGTGGGCGCTGCTTGCCCTGATAGCCTTTTGCGGCTTTGTGGCATTGGGGACCTGGCAGGTGCACAGGCTGCACTGGAAACACGACCTGATCGCGCGGGTTACGCAGCGCATTCATGCGCCCGCCGTGCCCGCGCCGGGGCGGAGCCAGTGGGCCGGTATCAATGAACACGACGATGCCTACCGCCGTGTCATGCTTCATGGCGTTTTTCTCAACCAGGATGAAACCTTTGTTCAGGCAACCACGGCACTGGGCCCTGGGTTCTGGGTCTTGACGCCGCTCAGGCGCGACGACGGCAGCTACGTCCTGGTCAACCGGGGCTTCGTGTCGCCGGCCCATCGCGATCCTGCGACACGCGGCGCGCTGGCGCCGCAGGGAGAGGTTACCGTGACGGGGCTGCTGCGCGTTACCGAGCCTGGCGGCGCTTTTCTACGCAAGAACAACTCAGCGAATGACCGATGGTTTTCGCGGGATGTCCAGGCAATTGCCGACAAACTGGGTCTGAGTCCCATCGCCCCTTACTTCGTCGATCAGCAGGCCAGCGCGGGGGCGTCCGCGGTCAATCCCATGCAGCCGCCGTCAGTATGGCCGGTGCCAGGCCTGACAGTCGTGCACTTTCGCGACAGCCACCTCAGCTACGCCATCACCTGGTACATTCTGGCCCTGATGGTGGCGGCCGCTTCGTTCTACGTCGTTCGAATAGAGCTGCGGCAACGCAGGCGGCGTGCCGACCATCAGGCTGGGAGGAAGCCATGATGCCGCGAGGCAAGGACACCTCATTCGGCGCGACGCCCAACGGCAGCGTGGCTGGCCGCCACAATCTGCGGCAACTTATCCAGCTGCGCTGGATTGCTGTGCTTGGCCAGATCATCGCTATTTCTGTTGCCCTGATCGGCTTTCAATTGCCGTTGCCGCTCGAAGGCATGGTAATCGTGGTTGTGGTGCTAGCGGTATACAACCTCTTCAGCCTGCTGCGGCTCAGGCTGCATATGCCGGTTACGCAGATCGAGCTCTTCCTGGCGCTGCTGCTCGACGTCATGGCCTTGACTGCGCAGCTGTACCTGAGTGGCGGGTCGACCAATCCCTTCATCTTCCTGTTCCTGCTGCAGGTGGCCCTGGCGGCGGTTCTGCTCAAGCCTGCCACCACTTGGATGATTGTCGCGCTGACCGCGGTGGCGTTCGCCAGCCTGGCCCTGACCAGCCATCAAGAGTATGCGCTGCCGTTGGACCTGGGCCGCGGCCTGGCCAGCCCCTTCGTCATTGGAATGCTGGTGTGCTTCGTGCTCAACGCAGTGCTGCTGGCCATCTTCATCACGCGCATCACGCGCAATGTAAGGACCCGCGACGCGCGACTGGCAGCCATGCGTCAGCGGGCGGCTGAAGAGGAGCACATCGTCCACATGGGTTTGCTGGCCTCTGGCGCCGCGCATGAGCTGGGCACGCCGCTGGCCACGCTGGACGTCATCCTAGGGGACTGGGCGCATGCCAAGGCGGTGACCGAAGACGGTGAACTGAGCCAGGACGTGCTCGAGATGCAGGCTCAGGTTCGCCGATGCAAGGCCATAGTCAGCGGCATCCTCATGTCGGCGGGCGAGGCGCGCGGCGAGACGCTTACCGAAACTACAGTCAACACATTCCTGGATACGCTGGTCGAGCAATGGCGCAGGGCACAAGCGGGTTCCAAGCTGAAGTACGTGAACAAGGTGGACGAGGACATGGTCATCATTTCCGACCAGGGCCTGAAGCAGATGATCTTCAATGTGCTGGACAATGCGCTCGAGGCCTCGCCGCGTGGCCAGCGGTTGGTGGTCGAGCGCGATGGCGGCAATCTCGTCCTGGTTGTCACCGACGAAGGGCCGGGCTTTGCGCCCGAGATACTCAAGGAGCTTGGCAAGCCTTACCAATCGACCAAGGGTCGCCCAGGCAGCGGGCTGGGCCTGTTTCTATCGCTCAACGTGGCGCGCACGCTCAGCGGCAGCCTGATTGTGCGCAATCTGCCTTTTGGCGGCGCATCAGTCACGATTACCTTGCCACTGTCTTCCCTTGCGCCAGAGGAGTCCGATGATGACGATGAATGACAATACGCAGGCGTCGGCGCGCGACGACACCTTGCGCGGCGACGCGGATGCGGCGAACCGTCTGCTTCTGGTCGTGGAGGACGATGCGGCCCTGTCCCGCACGCTCGTGCGCTCCTTTGAGCGCCGCGGCTACCGCGTCATCAGCACCGACAGCCTCGAGGGCGTGCAGAAACTCCTGGAGGATCACTCCCCGGGCTATGCGGTGGTCGACCTCAAATTGCACGGAGAGGCATCCGGCCTGGCATGCGTCCAGACGTTGCACGAACACGACGCCGATATGCTGATCGTGGTGCTTACCGGTTTCGCCAGCATCGCCACGGCCGTGGAAGCCATCAAGCTGGGCGCTTGCCACTACCTGGCCAAGCCCTCCAATACGGATGACATCGAGCGTGCCTTTCAACTGACGCAGGGCAATGCCGAAGTTGCCCTGGCGCACCGGCAGGCGTCCATCAAGACGCTGGAATGGGAGCGCATTCATGAAATGTTGGTGGCTACGGATTTCAACATATCCGAAGCGGCGCGCCGTCTTGGCATGCACCGCCGCACATTGGCGCGCAAACTGGACAAGCGCCGAGTCAGCTAGCCGCAGCGCTTGCTCAGTGTCTCTGCGAGATCCAGCAAGGGGGCGCTGACGCGCCGGGCAAAGCGCTCGCCTGATTCCTCGGTGGTCATACTGGCGTTCAAGGCATAAACCGGGCCATTGGCCATCAGTACAGGAGCGCCTACCGCCACCACATTGGGCAGCCACGAGGCAATGCAATAGCCCTGTGCATGAACGTGGCGGATGGCGTCTTCGATGCCCTGGCGCACCAGCGGCCAGTGGTCGGGATGGCGCAGGCGAAAGCGCGCATAGTGGTCCAGGACCTGCTGCGTCGGCAGCGTGGCCAGCCAGGCGCGTCCAAGCGACGTCGTTTCCATGGGAATGCGCTGGCCCGGCATGACGGTGCGAACCGATTTGCGGCTGCTCAAGCGTATGGATTCAAGATAGACCATGTCGTCGCCGTCGGCTACGGCAATGCCGACGTTGATGCGCGCTCGCCGCGCCAGGTTTTCCATCAGCGCAGAGGCCTGGTGCAGCACCGTGGAACTGCTGCGCAGAGAAAATGCCCATCCCAGGACCGGCACGCCCAGCCGGTAGGCGCGCCGCACGGCATCGTATTCCAGCATGCCTTCATGCTGCAGCGTTTGCGTCAGGCGGCTGACGGTTGCCCGCGGCAGCCCCGTTTGTTCGGCAAGTTCGCCATTGGACAGTATCTCGACGCCAGGCCGAAATGCGCGAAGAATTTGCAGTCCGCGCGACAGGGAGCGGTTTGGTGTGGAAAGACCAGCTTTGCGCATGATTGGAGGGTAGGGCCGGTCAGGCGCGCAGCACATGCGGCCCTGCTTTTCGAATGCGGAAAGTGGAAATTATATATTCCACACAGTGAAATAAGTGGGATGCCTGCGGCAGCGCCCGCAGCTAGACTGTAAGACCAGTACACAGCGACAAATCCTTATCCCGAGCCCTTCGGGCACTTTTCCACGGAGACAACAATGTCATATAAAACTCTGGCCGCTACGGCCGCACTCGCCTTGGGCGTATTGTCGGCGGCGCCGGCAATCGCCGCTTTTCCCGATCACGCCATTGAAATCGTCGTGCCCTTTTCCCCGGGAGGAGGCACCGACCAGATCTCGCGCACGATTGCCGATGGCATGGCCAAGTCGCTTGGTCAGCCCGTTGTCGTCATGAACAAGCCGGGGGCAGGCACCATCATCGGCACGGGTTATGTCGCGAAGGCCAAGCCCGACGGCTATACGCTGGTCATGGCAACGTTTGCACATGTGGTGAATCCCAGCCTGCATAAAGACCTGCCATTCGATATCGACAAGGATTTCAAGCCGGTCGCACTGGTCGGAACATCACCCAATGTGCTGGTGGTCAACAGCAAAAGCCCATACAAATCGGTCAAGGACATCATTGACTATGCCAAGGCGCATCCCAGCAAGCTCACCTTTGGCTCCTACGGCACGGGCACGTCAGCGCACCTGGCAGCGGCCCTGTTCGAGAATCTCGCCAACGTGAAGATGACGCATGTGCCTTACAAGGGCAGCAGTCCGGCTATCACGGATCTCCTGGGTGGGCAGATAGATATGGTGTTCAGCACGGCGGCCAGCGTGTCTCAGTACGTGAAGGCGGGTCGTTTGCGCGCCATTGCCGTGACGGCAAAGGAACGTTCCACCGCCTTTCCGGACACGCCGACCATAGCCGAGTCGGGCCTGCCCGATTATGCGGCCGAAAGCTGGTATGGGCTGCTCGCGCCCGCAGGTACGCCGGATGAGGCCATCCAGGTGCTCAACCAGGCGGCGGGCAAGGCCATCCAGTCAGACGAATTCCAGCGCCAGATCAAGACCGAAGGGCTGAATCCCCATGTCGGGCCGCCCAAGGATCTCCAGGACTATATTTCCGCCGAGGAGCAACGCTGGCGCAAGGTAGTGCATGACGCGCACATTTCCCTTCAGTGACAGAGCCCTGCATGACGGCGGATCTGCACGTGCAATCTCGTGCTGGCGCCGGCATGCCCAACAACTTCCGGATTACATCAGATGAGCAGTACAAACCGTATCAGGCTGGAAACCGAGGATGGCATCGCCACTGTCGTTCTCAACCGTCCAGAAAAGCGCAATGCATTGGATGACGGCATGCGCGAGGAATTGCTTGCCGCACTGCGCGGCCTTGCCGACGACAAATCGGTGCGGGCCGTGGTCATCACAGGAACGGGCAAGGCTTTTTGTGCGGGGGGCGATATTGCCGCCATGCGGGAGCGCGCCCAGGCGCCTCTGGGAGAACTGGCCTTCAACGGCTGGAGCCGCCAGCAAAAAACACATCAGGTCGTTGCCTTTCTGCACACACTGCCCAAGCCCGTGGTGGCGGCCGTCAATGGCGCAGCCACCGGTCTCGGGGCGGACATCGCGCTCAGTTGCGATTTTGTCGTGGCCGGCGAGGCGGCCTCCTTTGCCTGGAACTATGTACTGCGCGGATTGATTCCCGACGGCGGCGGCATGTACTTCCTGCCACGCCGCGTAGGCCTGAGCAAGGCACGGCATCTGATTTACTCGGGCCGGACAATTTCCGCCGCTGAGGCGCAACGCATAGGTGTCGTGGACCAGCTTGTCCCCCAGGACAGTCTGCTTGAGCAGGCGCGCGCCTTCATTCGCGATTGCACGCAGGGCTCGGCGTCCGCCATTGCATTGTCCAAGTCGATACTGAACAAGAGCTTCGAAATGGATGCGGAAGCCGTTTTCGCCCAAGGCAGCCAAGCCCAGGCGATCTGTTATACCAGTACGGAGCACAGGCAGTCGATTGCCGCATTCCTGGAAAAGCGGAGCGGGGCCGATAAGCAATGAGTACCATCGATTCCCTGTTCAGACCGCGCAGCGTCGCCATCGTTGGCGCCTCGGCAGACCCGGCCAAGACGTCCGGCAAGCCGCTTGCCTACCTGCGCAAACACGGCTACGCGGGCGCCATTTATCCCGTCAATCCCAAAGTCAGTCATATCGACGGTGTGCCGTGCTTTCCGGACATAGCATCCCTGCCGCAGCCGCCGGATGTCGCCATCGTCATGCTGAGTGCGGACAGAGCCATCGAAGCGGTGCGTGAGCTTGCGGCCAAGGGCACGGCGGCCGCCATCGTGCTGGCCAGTGGCTATGCGGAACTTGGCGAGGATGGCGCGCGTCGCCAGCAGGCACTCAAGCAGGCCGCCGGCTCAATGCGGCTGCTCGGCCCGAACACGATTGGGCTGGTGAACCTGACGGACGGCATTCCGCTGTCGGCCAGCGGCGCACTGGAGGCCGGTCTGCTGCCTGCGGGGAATATCGCACTGGTATCCCAGAGCGGCGGCATTCTGGGATCGCTGCTGTCCCGGGCGGCGGCGCAGGGCATCGGGTTTTCAAAACTGGTTTCCACCAGCAACGAAGCCGACCTGGGCTTGGCGGACATCATTGACGCACTGGTGGACGACGCGGCCACGCACGTGATTGCTCTGTATATGGAGACATTGCGCGATCCGGTGCGCTTTCGGCGGGTGGCGGCGCGCGCGCGCGCGGCGGGCAAGCCCATCGTCGCATTCAAGATAGGCCGCTCGGAGTCCGGTGCGCGCTCGGCGGTTTCTCATACCGGGGCGATGTCGGGCGCGGATCGCATGTATGAGGCGCTATTCAGCGATGCGGGCATCTGGCGCGTGTACGATTTTGCGGATCTGCTGAATGTGCCCGCCGCGCTTGCCGTGGGCCGCAAGCTCAGGGGAAAGCGTGTTGCGATACTGACATCGACTGGCGGTGCGGGCACGTTGGTCGCCGACAGCCTTGGGCTTGCCGGGTTTGAAACACCCGTTCCCGATGCGGCGACATCGGAACGGCTGCGCAGCATACAGCACACGCAATCGGCATTGGATCGCAATCCCATCGATGTCACGCTGGCCGGTCTTGATCCGCAGGTGCTGCGATCCGCCATCAGCGCCTTGATGGATAGCGATACCTATGATGGCATCGTGGCGGTGGTCGGGTCGTCGGCGCTTGCACAACCCGATCTCATGGCGGATGCCATTGGCGCATGCCTGCATCTGAGCGCCAAGCCCGTGATCGCTTATGTCAGCCCGCATGCTCCGCACATCACAGCGCGTTTGAATCAACGGGGTATCCCCGCCTTCAATGCGCCCGAAGCCTGCGCTGCGGCATTTCTCGCCATGCATGCCTTGCCTGGCGGTCCAGCGTCCGGAGGATCGGAAGCACAGATGGAAGGAGCGCGCGAAGCCGTGAATACACCGAATGGAGGGCCTTCCTTGCTCCCTGCCGGCTTGGCGCAGGCCAGCGGCACGCTTGACGAGGCGTCTTCCAAACTGTTGTTTGCCCGCTTTGGCATTCCTTCCACCCGCGAGACCGTCGTGCATGACGAGGTGCAGGCGCAGGCGGCGGCCGTGCAATTCGGAGGCAGTATTGCGCTGAAGATCCTGTCGGCCGATATTACGCACAAGCGTGATGTGGGGGGGGTTGCGTTGGGGCTGGATGCGCAGTCCGTGGGCCCCGCGCTTGCGAGCATGCGACGCCAGGTGCTCGAGAGCACCGGCCATGCCCCGCGGGCCTTCCTGGTGCAGGAGATGATTACCGATGCAGACGAGCTCTTGCTTGGCCTTGCCCGGGACAGCCTGGGTTCGGCGATCCTGCTGGGTGCCGGCGGCACGCATACGGAGCTGCTCTCGGATACGCAGCTTCGCATGCAGCCGCTGGATCGCGCGCTGCGGTTCGATGAGGCCATGGATATGTTGCGCAGCCTCAAGACCTGGTCTTTGTTGACCGGCTATCGCGGCCAGCCGCCGCGGGATGTGCAGGCCATGGCCCGCTGCATTCAATCGTTCTCCGAAATGGTGCTGGCACTGGGCGACAGGCTCCGGGAAGCGGAAATCAATCCCATGTTTGTGCGCGGCGCGGGAAAGGGCGTCGTGGCGGGAGATGGTGTGGTCGTTATAGACTGATGGTTTCGTTTTCCGCGGTGCCCCCATGGCCAAAGATATTCATCTACTGATCGTTGACCCCCAGAACGATTTCTGCGACCTGCCCGACGAATGGCTTCCGGCGGACCCCATGGCTGGGCGCACCGAACGTCTGCGGCCACAATTAGCGGTCCCTGGCGCACGAGGACATGTTGCGCTTGTCCGACTTTATCCGCATCCATGGGGAAAAGCTGTCCGGCATTACGGTAACGCTCGATTCCCATCATCACGTGGGCATAGAGCGGCCAGCATTCTGGGTCGGTCCGGCTGGCGCCGACGTCGCGCCCTTCACCCCGATAACTGCCGGTCAGGTGCGCACGGGAGACTATTTGCCGCGGGATCCCGCACTGTTGGATCGCGTACTGGCTTATCTTGACGCACTCGAATCAGCCGGGCGCTATACCCATATGATTTGGCCCGCTCACTGCGAGATAGGAAGTTGGGGCCACGGCGTCCATGCCGCCGTACATGCGGCTTACAACAGTTGGGAATCGCGGCGCGCGCAGTCGGTGGGCAAGATTCTGAAAGGCCAGAACCCGCTTACCGAGCATTACAGCGCCGTGAAGGCCGAAGTTCCCGATCCCGACGATCCGGCCACCGATGTCAATCGGATGCTGCTGGGGCGTCTTGAGTCTGCCGATGTCATCGTGGTGGCTGGCGAAGCAGGCAGCCACTGCGTGCGTGCCACCACGGAGCATCTGCTCGAGTATCTCGAGCCGGACCGCGCGCGACAGCTTGTTCTTCTTGGGGATTGCATCAGCCCGGTTACCGGATTCGAGCGGGAATACGAGGCATTCCTGGCTGCCATGTCGGCACGGGGCGTGCGCACCGTGCCCGTCTGCGATTTCAATCTGTAGCAATGTTGTGCGCCCAGGTTGATCCGTGGCCTTTTCGTTGCAAGCCGGTCATTTGCGCGCTACGGCGGTCAGACCTGCAACCAGTTGGTCGATAAAGAAGGTGTACAGCACCGCCACCGGGATGCTGGCAATCAGCGCGCCGGCAAGCAGAGGCCCCCAGTGGTATACATCGCCACGTATAAGATCGGTGGGCACGGCAACGCTGATGGTTTTCGAGGCGGAGCTCGTGACAAAGGCCAGGGCGTAAATGAATTCGCTGGTGGACAGCGTGAAGGCAAAGACAACGACCGTGAGCAGTCCCGGCATCGCCAGTGGCAGGATAACGTGTAGAAAGGCGCCCAGCCGTCCATGCCCGTCTATCATGGCCTGCTCCTCGATGTCCACGGGAATACCCTTGAAAAAGCCCATGAGCAGCCAGGTGCAGAATGGAATGGTGAAGGTCGGATAGGCCAGCACCAGCGCCCACAGGGAATTCTGCAGGCCCAGAAGCGCGATGACTTTGGAAAAGGGAATGAAAAGCAGCGTCGGCGGCACAAGATAGCTCAGAAAAATCCCTATGCCCAGCGACTCTCCCCATCTTCCCGCAAGGCGCGCCAGGCCATAGGCGGCGGGCACCGCCAGCACCAATGTGATGGCCACCACAGCCAGCCCCACCAGTGCCGTGTTCAGCAGCCACTGTGTGAACTGAGTGTGCAGGAACAACTGCTCTATGTTGGCCACCGTGGGTGCCTCGGTGAACCAGAACGGATTGTTCGCCGGCGAGAATATGTCTGACTGCGTCTTGAACGTCGTGATCAGCATGACGTAGAAGGGCAGGGCCGAAAACAGCGTGAACAGAAGAACCGCGGCGTACAGGCCGCCGCGGCCGCCATAATACCTTGCCTTTCTCGACATGGTCAGATCTCCCGCCGCCGTATGGCGGCCAGAATAATCACCGATACGGCGGCCAATACTGGCAGGAGAAATAGCGCCGCCGCCGCGCCCTGACCGAGTGCGCCGCCCTGCACGCCGGTGAAGAATGCAAGTGTGGTCAGTACCTGCGTGCTGTTTGCCGGCCCGCCGCGTGTCAGTATGTAGACGGTTACGATATCGCTGAATGTGAACACAAAGGTAAACAGGATCGTGACGCCAAAGACGGGATAGAGAATGGGAAACACGATCTGGAACAAGCGGCGGAAGTAGCCTGCACCATCTATCTGTGCCTGTTCGGCGATATCGCGCGGTACGCCATTGAGTCCGGCCAGTATGATCACGGTACCCAGGGGCAGCATGCGCCATATATTCACCAACACAATGGACGCCAGCGCCAGTCCGGACCGCCCAAGCCAGTAGGCATTTGGAAAGGGTCCGAACAGGTCTCCCTGCTTGCCCATCAACCCCATTGCGCGCAGCAGCCAGTCCAGTGGACTGAATGTCGAGTCCAGCATCCACAGCCAGGCAATCACGCTCAAGGAGGCGGGCGCTGTCCAAGGCAGCAGGATCAGGAAGCGGACTATCCATTTGCCCCGAAAATCACGCAATAGCAGTTCGGCCTGTATGGTGGCGAGCACCAGCACACCTGCCAGAGTGGTCGTTGTGATCAGCAGCGTGTTGCCGACGGCCCGCAGAAAATCAGGACGGGAAAACAGGGCCTCGAAATTGGCAAGGCCCACGAACTTTGCCGCAATGCCTCCCGTCGTAATGTCGCTGAGGCTGTAGTACACCGCCAGAATGATGGGCACGCCCAGCAGCAGCGCAATATAGAGAATTGCCGGCAAAACCATGGCCGCCGCCAGCCAGTTGTCGCGCGTGCCCGCGGTCATGCCCGAATGAGCCGGTAAGGATCCGTTCATGCTGGTCTCCTAGCGGCGGCGCAGTCCCGTCCCAGCGTCGAAGCGCTGGACCAGGCCTGGCGGCACATGGAAGTGGTGGTGCATGCCCGTTCGCAGCGATTCGGCGCCGAGTTCGGGTAGCTTGATGATGATGTCCGTTGGCGGGTTTCCGGCGATACCGTACACCAGCGCATCGGCACCAAGCAATTCACCCTGCTGAACAAGCATGCTGACCGGATATGCACCGTCCGGTACGACACTGTTGGATGGATAGGCATGCTCGGGATGGAAACCGATGAGCACATCGCCTTCCGGCAGCAGATTCATGGGAGGCGAGCCCATGAATTGCGCCACAAACGTGTTGGCCGGCTCATGGTAGATTTCGTGCGGCGTGCCTATCTGCTGAATCTTGCCTGCGTTCATGACCGCCACGCGCTGTCCAAGCCCCATCGCCTCAACCTGATCGTGCGTCACATAAATAGTGGTTACGCCGGTTTCCTGATGCAGGCGTTTGAATTCACGCCGCGCGGCGTGGCGCAGCTTGGCGTCCAGGTTGGACAGCGGCTCGTCCATCAGAAACAGGCTGGGAGAGCGCACCAGCGCCCGGGCCAATGCAACACGCTGGCGCTCTCCACCCGAAAGTTCGCGGGGCCTGCGCGTGAGCAAATGCCCGATGCCGAACAGCCCGGCCGCCCAGTCGACTTTCTCGCGTATGGCTGCCGCGGGCGTCTTGAGCGCTTCCAGCGGAAAGGAAATGTTCTTCTCCACGGTCTTGTGGGGATACAGCGCATAGCTCTGGAATACCATCGAGATATTGCGATCCTTCGGTGCAAGATCGTTGGCCAGCTTGTCGCCGATCAGTATCGTTCCGGAAGTCGGCTGCTCCAGCCCGGCAATGGTGCGCATCAATGTCGATTTGCCTGACCCCGAGGCGCCCAGCAGCACCAGGAACTCGCCATCGGGCACGTCAAGACTGATGCCTTCGACCGCTTTGACGCGGCCATAGTACGTATGAAGATCCCGAATGCTCAAGCTTGCCAATTCACACCTCTCGTATTGAAGGAGGCGCCCGCGACCGCCGCCGCGGGCTGCGAAGATGTTGCCTCAGGCGTCGCCGCCTATCAGTCCGCGCTTGCGCCAGTTTTCATAGATCTTGCTGATGCGACCGGCCGCCTCATCCACGGCCTCTTCCGGCTTCAGATCGCCACGCGCGGCCTTGGCCATCATGTTGGGCAGAATGAAGGTATTGAACACCTCGCCCACGGCAGGGCTGGAATAGCCCGGATGTCCCAGGTTGGTGGTCCATTCCGTGGCGCTCTTGAGAGAGGCCAGCTTGCCGTCCGCCTCGCCATCCAGTTTGAACGGATCATGCGTGAACCAGGCGTCGCTCAACTGTTTCAAGGTCGAAGCGCCGTCCACCTTGTCGTAGCCGCGTTCGCCGTCCGGCACGGCGGTGTTGAAATAGCTTGGCGAGTTGTAGAGCTTGCTTTGATAGACAGCCTGGTCATAGCTCTTGAGCAGATGCAGGATGAACTGCTTGGCTGTATCTTCGCCAGCCTTGGCGAACTTAGGAATGATGTAGTTGTAAAGCACGTGCACATTGGCCCAGCGCGTGCCGTTGGGTCCGGCAAGCGGTCCGGTGAAGAACACATCGCGTGCGATATCCGGCTTGCTCTGCTGCGCCGACCGATAGGCCGAGATTGAGTTCAATATATAGGAAGCCTGCCCTGCGATCAGATCCTGATTGTTGGATGCCGCATTCCAGGAAAATACGGCGGGCGTCATTGCCTTCTGGAACAGATCGGTCATGTACTTCACGGCTTCCACGGCGCGCCGCCGAAAGACGCCCTTGTTCAGCACCACATTGTCCCATTCATCCTGGACATAGGTGTCCCACGCCCACAATATCGAGCGTGCCGCCATATTCGAATCCAGTTCCTGCGACATGCCTATGCCGACCTTCACGCCCTGTTCGTCGCGTATCCGCGCACCTACCTCGAGCAATTCCTGCCAGCTGTCCGGTCCTTGCGGCATACCGGCTTTTTTCCACAGCGATTGACGGTAGTCGCCGCAGTCTATCGTCCACCCGTGGCAGAAGGCATACCAGGCCTTGGTGACCGGATTCCTGGACACGCGTTCCGCAACAAAAAAGGGCGCGCCAAACTGCTTGCCCGCCTCTTGGTTGATATCGGCCATGTCCAGCACGTTCGGCATGAACTGGGCCGCTTCAGGGCCGAGTTCTATCAGGTCGTGACCCGAGCCGGCGGACATTTCCGATGTAGTCGTTGTGACCAGGTCGCCGATATTGATGTGGTCCACCACGACATTCACGCCATTGGCTTTGCCCCACTCCTTGGCAAAGTTGTCGAACCAGGTATCGTAGCTTGGAACGAAATGGCTCCATTGCAGAATCTTCAGAGAGCGCTCGGCCGCCATGGCCGACCTTATCCTGAACAGCGGCATTGCGATGGATGCCAGTCCAGCAGCGCCGGCCGCCTGCAGCACGCGTCTTCGCGACGGCCGCGCGGGCGTCGCGGCAGCGGTGGAACTGAAGGGTGGTTTGTTTTGTGACATGATCTGCCTCCTCCAAATGATGAAGGGGGAGTCAGTCTCGCTATCTTGCCGGCTACTCTCCCTTCGGATGGGACTGCAGCTGCGTAGCGGTCGAAATGTGCTGGCGCGTCACGCAAGGAAACGAAAGCGCAAAGGCTTTGATGTGAATTGTAAGACAATGATAGGGAATGTCAAAATCTCCACTTCGACCGTCTGGTGAAACAGCGGGCCCGCGTGTGATCCGCCGTCGCACATATCAGGGTACAGTCGATGCATGGTTCATGACCTTTCATTGCGAGGACAAAATGCTATACATGGTAGACATGACGGTGAATCTGCCGCATGACATGCCCGCGGACCGGGCAGATGACATCAAGGCCAGGGAAAAGGCCTATGCGCTGGATCTGCAGCGTCAGGGAAAATGGCCGCACATATGGCGCGTGGTGGGTGAGTATCGAAACATCAGCATTTTCGATGCGGCCGATCACAGCGAGCTGCACCAGCTATTGAGCCAGTTGCCCTTGTTTCCCTACATGGTCATCAAGGTAACGCCGTTGTGCCAGCATCCTTCGTCCTTGCAGGCCCAGTCATGAGCACCCTGGACCTGGATGGTGCATCCTTCCATTACGTTCTTGAAGGGCCCGGCGGCGCACCGGTTTTGCTGTTCTCCAATTCGCTTGGAACGGACTTGTCGCTCTGGGACGCACAGGCTGAAGCGCTGCGCGACACATATCAAGTGCTTCGCTACGACACACGCGGACATGGCAGCTCGGTCAAGAACGCGGGGCCATATACCATCGAACAGCTTGGTCGCGACGTCCTGAAACTGGCCGACGCACTGGAACTGCCACGTTTTTCATTCTGTGGAATTTCCATGGGTGGTCTCATCGGGCAGTGGCTTGGCCGGCATGCGCCCGAGCGCCTCGAGCGCCTCGTGCTTGCCAACACGGCTGCGCGCATCGGCACGGCGCAAGCGTGGAGTGAACGCGCCGCACTGGTGCGCAAGGAAGGCATGCAGCCTGTCGTGGCGGGCACGCCTGCCCGCTGGTTTACCGCCCGCTTCGTGTCCACACACCCAGAGATTGTGGACCCGTGGCTGCAAGCGCTGGGCCGTACCGATCCGGAAGGCTACGCGGCTTGCTGCGAGGCCATCGGCCAGGCCGACTTCCGCGATGAGCTCCAGCGCATACACACGCCAACCTTGGTCCTTACCGGGAGACACGATCCCGTGACGACGCCGGAGCACGCGGACTATATCGCGGGCCGGATAGCGGGGGCGCGGCGCATTGACCTCGATGCATCGCATCTGTCCAATCTTGAGGATGCCGAGGGATTCAACCGAGCGCTGCGGGCGCATTTGCAGCCCTGACTGGGCGTGGCCTGGCCAGGCTGCCGCGGCACGCCCTTCAGGCCAGGAGCACTTCGGGCACGGCGGCGGCGAGCGCCTCATAGCCTTCGCGCTGTCGGGCCTGGGTGTTGCTCACCAGAAGGCCGATTCGGTCGGGCATGCAATAGCTTTCCCTGCTGCGCACGCCGATCTTGCTGTAGTCGGCCAGTATCCACGTCTGCCGGGCACAGGACGACATGGCTCGCGCAATAACGGCCTCTCCATGATGAAAACTGGTGGCGCCGTGGCGTGCGTCCACGCCCACAGGAGAAAGCAGCGCGATATCCACTTGGAAACGGTGTATTTCCTCCACGGCCGACGGCCCCGTGGTTGCGGCAACATGTTCGCTGAGCTGGCCGCCAATCAGTATGATCTGGTTGTTCTGCCGCGCCGTGGCCTGGCTGTCACGGAACAGCGCCGCGGCATCGAGCGAATTGGTGATGATGGTCAAGTTGGACATCAAGGCCAGTTCGCGTGCCAGCAGTGTCGTCGTGCTGCCCGCATCCATGAACAGACTGACTGGGTGATCGATGCGCTGCGCCGCGGCCCGCGCGAGGGCTTGCTTGTGGCTTACGCGTATCGTGTTGCGTTTGTCTATGGGCGGCTCCTCCTGCACCAGCAAGGCGCCGCCATGGACGCGCTTGAGCACGCCCTGTGCCTCCAGCTCCAGGAAGTCGCGTCTGACGGTCTCGCGCGACACATCAAGTTCCTGTGCTACGTGCCCCGTGGTAATACGCTCGAAGCGTTGCAGCAGGGTCTGGATACGTTGTAGACGAGATTCTGACCACATGGCCTAGGTTAGTTTTTGATTCAGATTGGGACGGAAGTGATGCACAAGCCCGCGCATGAGCAGCATGGCGCAGGCAACGACGATAATGATAATGGTGGAAAACGCCGCCGCCTGAGACACAAATCCGGCCTCGTTCAGATGCATGACTGACACGGCGGCCAGATTCAGTTCCGGCGTGACCAGGAAGATGACCGCGGACAGCGTCACCATGGAGCGCATGAACAGAAAGAAAAACACAGCCAGGACTGTGGGCGCGATGAACGGAAGTATCACATCGCCGAGCACATGGCGGCTGCGGCCTCCCAGGCAGGACACGGCCTCTTCAAGCGCCTGAGGCACAGCCCGCATGCCGGTGGTCATCGTCAGGAAGCCCTGGGTGTGATAATGATAGAAATTGCACAGCGCAATCAGCACCGCGGTGCCGTAGAACCAGTAAAGCGGAGTGGCGGGGTTGTTGAATGCAAAGATGTAGGACAAGCCCAGTACGAGTCCGGGCACGCCCACGGGCAGTACGGCCAGCAGGTAGATCGCCTTGGCGACCGGTCCGTGTATCTGGCGCATGCCATAGGCCATTGCGAACAGCAGCAGCACGCCTGCGACGGCAGCCACTACGGATACATACAGCGTGGTCCAGATGGGCGTGTAGCCGCTGCTGATATTGACGTCGAAATTGGCCAGTGTCAGTGCCATATTGTAGGGCCACAGCTTGACGAAACTGGCAAACACCACCACGGCGACTATGGAAAGAATAAGGAGCACGGTCAGCCACGCAATGGCTGTGAAGACACTGTCGCGCAAGGGCTTGCGTTGAGGCTGTACCGGAATCTGCCCGTCGGTGGCCACGCCGAACTGCTTTTGGCTCGACACGCGTTCGATGTAGACCGAAACCAGGGCGGGCGCAAGCAGGATGATGCCCACCACCGAGCCCATGCCGAAATTCTGCTGCCCGGACACCTGATTGAATATCTCGGTGGCCAGCACGCGGTAGTCGCCAGCAATGACGGCCGCGTTGCCGAAATCGGTGATGGTGATCGTGAAAACCACGAAGGCCGCGCTCAGCAGGCCGAAGCGGCAGTTGGGCAGCGTGATGTGAAAGAAGCGCTGGGAAGCGCTGGCCCCCATGACAGTCGCTGCGTCGTAATAGCGTGTGTCGGCGCTGCGCAGCGCGGCCTGGATGATCATAATGGCTTGGGGCAGGGCATAGAACACGTCCGACAGCAGCAAGCCCCAGAAGCCGTAGATGTTCATGTCTATGCCCAGCCAGCGTGATACGAGGCCGTTGCGGCCCAGCAGGAACAGCAAGCCCAGGCCTTGTACCAGGGAGGGTGCGAGCAAGGGCAGAAGCAGGCCTATCCTGATCGCCTCGCGCCCGCGCATGCAGGTGCGTTCAAGACCATAGGCAATGGCGAAGCCCAGAACGATGCACACCAGCGTGGTGCCGGCGCTGATCGCCAGGCTGTTCCAGCCCGCCTGCACCAGTCCTGGCGTGGTGGTGATGGCGCGATAGTTGTCCAGGCCGATGGAGCCATCGAAAAGCGTGACGCTGTGCAGAAATATCGTGGCCAGGGGAAACAGGAAGAACAAAATCAGCGCCAGCGTGGGCACCGCAATACACACCCATGCCAGCCACTGTTCGGCAGTGCGTGGAACCGCGCGCGCACGGCGCGATGGCGTGGGGGAGGGCAGGGCGGCAGAGCCGGCTCGCATGGCGTCTCCTTTTCTGTTGCCAGGCATGATGTCAGCAGCGGACCCAGCTGCAGTGGCTGGCATCGATCTCCAGACGGGCGCGTGCGCCGGCCGGCAGCGGCGCCTCGCCGTGGCTTTCCACGATGAAGCGCTGTTCTCCCCAATGGGTGCGCGTGCGCAGCAGGTTGCCCAGGAAGGTCGTGGAATCGACGCGGACAGGACCATCCTCGGCGGGCAGCAGGCGAATATGCTGCGGCCGGACGCATAGTTGATGCGCTTCGGGGCCGCCGTCGGGACATCCGGCCATGAGTGCCGGCCATTGCGCGGCGACCCAGTCCGCCTGCAGTAGATTGCTCACGCCCACGAAATCCGCGACAAATCGTGTATTCGGGTGCTCATACAGTGTCTGTGGCGTGCCGATCTGCTCGATCACGCCGTTGTTCATGCATACCACCTTGTCGGCCAGCGTCAGGGCCTCTTCCTGATCGTGCGTCACCATGATGGTGGGTATGCCCAGGCGGCGCTGCACATCGTGTATTTCCTGCCGCATCTCGTCGCGCACTCTTGCGTCAAGAGCCGAAAGCGGTTCGTCCAGCAGGATCAGCCTTGGATCGACCGTCAATGCACGGGCAAGCGCCACCCGTTGCTGTTGGCCTCCGGATAGTTGCCACGGATAGCGGTCTGCCATGGAAGCCATGCGGATAAGATCCAGCAGCTGACCGACGCGCTGGGTTATCTGCGACCGTGCAGCCTTGCGGATGCGCAGGCCGTAGCCCACATTCTCGGCCACAGTCATGTTGGGGAAGAGGGAGTACGACTGGAACACAATGCCGAAATTACGTTCTCGAGCGGGCATGTCGGTCAGGTCGCGACCTTCGAACGTCAGGGTTCCCGTGTCCGCCTGAAGCAGACCGGCGATGATACGCAGCAAGGTGGTCTTGCCGCAGCCGCTGGGGCCGAGCAGACAGACGAAATCATGCTCGCCCACACTCAGGTTGATATCGTCCAGCGCCACGAAATCGTCGAATTTCTTGCTGAGTCGGGAGATTTCCAGGGTCATCGGCGTGTCTCGCGTGTCAGCCATGCGGCGCGCGGGCTCACACAGGCATGGCGCAAAAAAAGGAAAATGCTGCGTGCCGGACAGGCACGCAGCGAGGATGCTACTTAGCGGTGACTTGCTGCCACTTCTTGATGATATCGGCGCGTTCCTTGGCCGATTTTTCGAAGTCCATGGGGTACAGCACCTTGGACACATCGTCGGGCAGCCCGGCCTTGACCGCCTGCTCCGATGGCTCCACGCCCGGAATGGTGATGATCTCCTTGTATTTCTTGTAGAGCTCGGCTGCATCGGGAGACACGGTCCAGTCAAGGAACCGTTTCGCGTCCTTCAGGTTCTGCGTGCTGGCCATGATGCCCGAGGCTTCAAGCTCATAGCCGACCCAGTCGGACGGGATCACCATCTTCACCGGGAAGCCCTGTTCGATGGACTGCATGGCCGGAAAGGCAAATGATGCGCCGATGGCATATTCGCCGGTGCGGGCCATCTTGCATGGGCGGGAGCCAGAACTGGTGTACTGGGCGACGTTCGGATTGATTTCCTTGATCAACTGCCAGCCCTTGTCGTCGCCCATGCCCTGGAGTATGGCGGCGATCTGCAGATAGCCGGTGCCGGATGCGGCGGGGCTGGGCATGACAATCTCACCCTTGTACGCCGGGTTGGTCAGATCCTCCCAGCTCTTGGGCATGGGCAGGTCCTTGGATTTCAATCTCTCGGTATTCACGCAGAATGCGGCCATATAGCCCGTGGCCGCAAACCATTTTCCGTCGGCACCCTTGTAGATGTCGGGAAGCTTTTTGGCCGCCTCCGGCAGATAGGGTTGCAGGTTGTCGCGAATGCGCGGATCGAGCATATTGGTGACGGCGAACCCCCAGATGACATCGTTGCGCGGACTTTTGCCTTCGGCGAGCAGGCGCGCCGCCAGGTCGCCCGTGGACAGGCGAAGTACATGGAAATCGATATCGGGCATGGCCTTCTTGGCCACGGCCATATAGTCCGAGATCTCGTCATCCTCGAGTGCCGTGTAGACAGTCAGTGAGCCGGCCACGGCCAGTTGTGCGCAGGAAAGGCCTATCGCTGCAAGCAGGCCGCTGGCCAGGATGAATCTGGAAGGTTGTCTCATGGTGTCTCCTGTTTTTGATCGTACTGCGGGTCTGGTGGCGCCGGCCGGACGCTGCGGCTTGCCCAACGCGGTGTAGTTATTGCAGGATTTGACAATTGTTTTGCTATTTTGTGGAAATTTGCATATTTATGCAAGCTCATTCAGAATATTCTTACCGCCGATCTTTCAGTTGTCCAGGAGACGCTACGTTGACCAGCACCAAAGACGCGCCCGATACCCTGGCGCAAATGCGCGACTTCGCCCTGGATTGCGTGACCGAGGCGCGCGCCGTCGCGCTCCAGTGGTTTCGCCACCCCATCGATGTCATGGCCAAGGACGATGACAGCCCGGTCACGATCGCCGATCGCAGCGTCGAAGCCTTTCTGCGCAAGGCCATCAGCACCCGCTACCCGGACCACGGCATCCTGGGCGAGGAGTTCGGGCGCACTCATCTCGATGCGGACTATGTGTGGTCCATCGACCCCATCGATGGAACACGCAGCTTCATCTCCGGCAGCCCGTTGTGGGGCAGTCTGCTGGCGCTCTTGCACCGGGGGCAGCCGGCACTCGGCATCATCGACATTCCTTTTACGTCGGAGCGCTGGGTGGGCGAATGCGGCGCGCAATCGCTGTACAACGGTAAGCCGTGCTGTACCCGAAGTACCGGCACGCTTGAGGACGCCGTCCTGTATGCCACCTCGCCCGACCTGTTCGAAGGCGGCACGGCCAGCCGTTTTGACGCGCTCAGCCGTCGCGTGGGCATGCGGCGTTTTGGAGGGGATTGCTACAGTTACGGCCTGCTGGCATCGGGTCATATCGATCTGGTGGCCGAGTCGGGCCTGCAGCCCTACGACTATCTGGCCATTTGCCCTGTCGTGGAGGGGGCCGGCGGCGTCGTGACCGATTGGACGGGAAAACCTCTGACGCCGGCATCCGGCGGCAATGTGCTGGCTGCGGCCAATGCAGACATCCATCGCCAGGCGCTGGCGCTGCTGAACGCCTGAGACGCGGCCCGGGCGTGTTGTTCGCGCCGCGCCGATTGAGGCTAAATATCCCGGCGTGTCGTAAGCTAGCGGTTTGCATCCCTCAAAACGCTATTGCATGGCTACCGACTGGACCCACCGCATACGTCTGAGAAATCTGCGGATTCTGCTCAGCCTGGCACAAACCCGGAACCTCAGTCATTCTGCGGGTTTGCTCAATACGACCCAGCCGGCGCTGTCCAAATGGTTGCGCGAACTGGAAGACGACATCGGGTTGACGCTGTTCGAGCGCCATGCTCGCGGGCTGTCTCCCACTTCGCATGGTGACGTGCTTATCGCGCATGCGCGGCGCATCACTGCCCAACTTGACCGGGCCAGCGTCGATATGAACGTGCTGCGCGAAGGCGGTGGCGGCAGGGTGGCGATCGGCGCTTCCGGAGCGGCTGCTTCCGAAGCGGCGCCGCGCGGCATTCTTGCCATGGCGGCGCGCATGCCCGACATGCGCATTGATCTTGTGGAAGGCACCATGGACAGGCTGCTTTCGCTGCTAAGCCAGGGCGATCTCGATATCGTTATCGGGCGTACCACCAACGAGCAGGTCGATGAGTTGCGCATCAGCAGCGAAGTGCTGTATGTCGAGCCCATTGATCTGGTGGCCCGGCCTGAACATCCGCTTTTCGAGCTGCCGGAAATACAATGGGGCGACGTACAGGCTTATCGGTGGATAGTATGGCCGCGGCACACGCCCATACGCAATGCGCTCGAAGTGGCGCTCGCGGCGGCGGGCCAGGCGTTGCCGCCCAACTATATCGAGACCAATTCCGTCATTGCCAACGTGGCGTTGCTGAACAACAGCGACCTTATCGGTACCGCATCGCATCGCGCCACGCTCATGCTGGTCGAGATGGATCAGTTGCGCATTGTGCCGCTGCGGCTCGACGGCTATGGCTCAGTATCCATGTACTGGCGTAATGATGAAATCTATCCCAAGTCCGTCGACCAGGCGCTTGACTGCATCCGCCTCGCGGTGAAGGACGGTACCGCCTGAGCGGCGCTACATCGGCCAAGTGTTTTGCCTTTATCGCAACTGCAGGCAGTTTTCCTTGCGCCAGCCGTACAGCCACTCCAGGCTGCTGTAGAAGTCGTCCTGCGTCTTGTTCTGCCACAGCAGATTGCGCACCGTGCGTTCCACGCCCTTGGCGTGGTAGATGCGGCCCATTTCCCGTGTGGACCAGACTACACGCGCCGTGCGCGGGCAGCGGATGGACTCATACAGCCGGAAGGCGGCGTCGAGATCATGATTGCATTGCGCCACTGCTTCGCCCAGGGTTACGGCGTCTTCGAGCGCCATGCAGGCACCTTGCGCCATGTATTGGGTCATGGGGTGCGCGGCGTCGCCCAATAGCGTTCCCAGGCCCGAGCCCCATTCATCGACCGGATCGGCGTCGGCGGTGGCCCAGCGCCGCCATGATGTAGGACAGTCGAGCATTTGCCGGGGCCGTTCGTGTATGCCCGCAAAATAGGACAGCACTTCCTCTTTGCTGCCATCCTTGACTCCCCATTCCTCCTGTTCGCGGCTATGAAATGTGACCACAAGGTTGTACTGCTGGCCTCCGCGAAGTGGATAGTGCACCAGATGGCAGCGCGGACCGGCCCACAGTACCGGCGCCTTGATGCGCAAATCCTTGGGCATGTTCTCCAGCTCTACAACCGCGCGATACACCACATGACCCGTAACACGATGATGACGTCCAATGGTTTTCTCACGCACGACCGATTTCACGCCGTCGCAGCCCACCACCGCGTCGGCCCGATGGACGTCGCCCTTGGTGTCCGTCACTTCAACGCCCTTTGCACTTATTTTCACGTCCGCCACGTGCGTGGATGTCCGAAAACTGATCAAGGGGTTTTGTTGCACTGACTCCAGGATGGACAGGTGGATGTCGGCGCGATGGATGACGGCATAGGGGCCGCCGAAGCGGCTGCGGAATTTGTCTCCGGTTTCTATGCGGACCACTTCGGTGGCATCCACGGCATCCATCATGGTGATGTGTTCCGTATACACGGCTCGTTTGCGCGCGGCGTCCCCCGCGCCCAATGCATCCAGCGCATTGAAGGCGTTGGGGCCCAGCTGTATGCCCGCGCCAATTTCGCCGATGTGCGATGCCTGCTCCAGCAGTAGCACCTCGATGTTCTGCCGCGCCAGCGACAGGGCGGCAGCCAAGCCGCCTATGCCGCCGCCCACAACGATGATTTTCTGTTTGGCTCCGTGAGTGGTCATGAAATTACCTTTTTTATCTTGCCTCAGTCTTCGGGCCGGCGTCGCCGCCGCAGGCTTTGTGCCTATTGGTCGAAGTCCGGTTGTTGTGCAGGCGCCGCCTTCTGGAACGCCGGCAGCGTATTGCAGTGCTCATACACTGCCCTGATGCGAGGATAGGGCGATACATCGCACTCCATGCGCAGGGCATTGGCCACTTGGGGGACGAGGCAGCAGTCCGCCAGCGAAACCTGGCCGCCAATGCAGAATCCGCCGGAGCCGGCCCGGGCGAGCAGCGCTTCCAGCGAAGCGAAGCCTTCCGCGATCCAGTGCTGATACCACTGGTTTTTTGCTGCTTCCGTCACGCCCATATCCTGCGTAAGGTAGCGCAGCACGCGTAGATTGTTCACCGGATGCATATCGCAGGCAATCAGGTTGGCAATTTCCAGCACGCGGGCGCGCTGCTTGCTGTCACGCGGCAGCAAGCGCGGCTCAGGGTATTTGTCATCGAGATAGTCGATGATGGCCAGCGACTGGCCGAGGTGAAATCCGCCGTCATCGATCAGGGGCACGCCAGCGCTGGGATTACGGGAAACATAGCCCGCTTCCCGGTGCTCCAGCTTGCGGATGTTGACGGGTATTGTTTCATGGGCCACGTCCTTCAGGCCAAGCGCAATGCGCACGCGGTATGAGGTGGAACTGTTGAAGAAGCTGTAGAGATCCATCATCAGATCACCTTCACCTTGATTTCACCCAGGCCGTCGACACCACCGATCATGGTCTGGCCCGCCACGACGGGGCCCACACCCTCGGGCGTGCCCGAATAGATCAGGTCGCCCGGCTCCAGACGGAAGTATTTGGAGAGATAGGAAATCGTCTCGGCCACCGACCAGATCAGCTTGTCGATACTGCTGGACTGCTTGCGCTCGCCATTCACGTCCAGCCAGATTGCAGCCTTGTCGGGATGCCCTGTGCTGGATGCGGCATGGATGGGGCCAATGGGGGCGCTGTTATCGAATGCCTTGCCCAGCTCCCAAGGGCGGCCCATTTCGCGCATGTTCTTCTGCAGGTCCCGGCGCGTCATGTCCAGGCCGACCGCGTAGCCCCATACGTGCTTCAGGGCTTCATCGACGCTGATGTTGGTGCCGCCCTTGCCGATGGCCACGACCAGCTCAATCTCGTAGTGATAGTTGCTGGTTTCGGGAGGATACGGCACTTCAAGCGTGCCGCCATCGGCAACCGGACGTACCGCATCAGCCGGCTTGCAGAAAAAGAAGGGTGGTTCGCGATCCGGATCAAAGCCCATCTCACGCGCGTGAGCGGCATAGTTGCGGCCCACGCAATATACGCGGCGCACAGGAAAGGTATCGCTGCTGCCGGCGACAGGCACGGAAACAGCGGCGGGAGGCGTTACAACATGGGACATATCGGTTTTCTCTCGTTGTTGACGGGGGTGAGTGCGGGCAGGGCGGCGCCTGGCTAGTCGATGCGCTGTGTGCGCAGCAAACCCAGGGCCTGCTGGATGGGGCGGTCGGAAAAACTGAAGAGCACGGTTTCTTCATCCGCATTAAGCTGCACAGGCTGCCACGAGGGCACCACGAATACATCATGCGGCTCGAAATCGTAGCGGGCATCGCCGATGACGGCGTGGCCCCTGCCTTCGACGGCACAGTACACGGTCGCGTCGGTGCTGCGCTGGGCCTTGCCGCGAAAATCCTTGGGCAGGTATTGCATGAAGGTGGCCATGGTCGGCATGGCATAGCCGCCAGTCGCCGGGTTCACGTATCGCAGTTTCACGCCGTCCCATGCGTCAATCTCGCCATGGTGTTGAAGGTGATCCAATGCTTCCCGTGTTCTGTCATAGGGATAATTGATCAGCGGCGACGTCTTGCTTGTGTGCTCATAGCTGACAGGCAGCATGTTGTAGCCATAACGCGCCAGGCTGTCGCCGTCGGCGCGCGTCAACGGTTGCTCGGCTTCGGGATAAGGTTCCGCGAAGCCGGTTCCCAATGTTCGGATGAAGGGAATGTCCAGCCCGTCGAGCCAGACTACGGGCTCGCCGCCATCCGCTTCAGCCAGGTTGCCGTGATCGTGCCAGGTCCAGGAGGGCGTAATGATGAAGTCGCCTGGATGCATGATGGTGCGTTCGCCGTCCACGGACGTATAGGCGCCTGTGCCTTCGACGATAAAGCGAAGCGCCGATTGCACATGGCGGTGGCTGGGCGCAATCTCGCCCGGCAGGATCAATTGCAGGCCGGCATACAGGGTGGGCGTAATGGACGACAGGCCGCGCAAGCCGGGGTTTTCCAGCACCAGCACGCGCCGCACGGCTTCCTCGGCCGTGATGAGCGAGCCTGAGTCCATGATGTCGCCGCGGATTGCGGCATATTTCCAAAGGGCTGGCCGACAGTCGGTCGTGGGCTGTGTAGGCACGAGTGCATGCAGGGATTCCCACAGCGGAGTCATGCCTTTCTTGTCGATGCGCGCGTAATATGCTTCGCGCTCGGCCTTGTTGCGGGCTTGGGTAGTCATTGTCTTCGTCTCCGGAATTGCCGCGCGGGGAGCGGACTCGGGCCGCGCGCAATCAATACTACGCGGTTTGACGCGTCAAAAGGGTGTTTTGATATATATTTAATGATGAAATATTTCTATCATTCATATATAAAAATATATATCTGTGAGAACGCCCCATGACCTGTCTATGGACGGCGATGCAGGTGCGGGCGCAGCCTAGGAAGTGGCATTGCACGCCTGGCATTACCCGCCTGCGCGATGCCCGCGGATGCGGACATCGCCGAGCGCGAGGCCTCAGTCCTGGCTCTTGGCCTTCCACAGCTCCCACGGTCGGTGCATCACGCCTCGGATGGCGATGTCGGCCAACTGGCCTTCTTCCTGTTCCAGGTAAACAATGTCACCTCCCAGGTTGATGGCCTTTTCCTGCAGGGCGGCATTCTGCTCCGTGTAAATGGCGCGATATACCGCCACGGCGATGTCTCCACCCACGGCCACAAAGCCGTGTCCGCGCATCAGCGACACCGGGGCGTCGCCCAGCGCTTCGGCCAGGGCCTTGCCGTGATCGCCGCAGGTGACCAGCATGTCCGTGCAGCCGAAATGGCACCTGATGTCAAAAACCGGCGCGCCGCCGGTCAGGAAACCAGCCATGTGATAAATGGGCTTAAGACGCACGGAGGAGGCCGCAAAGGGTATGACTGACGGGGAGTGGCTATGGACCACCGCCTGCACGTCGGGACGCCTCCTGTATATTTCGCCGTGAATGAAACGTTCCAGGTAGGGACGCCGCGTGTCGCCGGTGACCGGCGTGGAGTCCAGATCGAACTCCATGATGTCGTCCAGCGTGACGAGCTCGGGGGCCAGCGAACGCGAGAGAAAGTAGTGCTGGGGATTTGCCGGGTTGCGCATGCTGACATGCCCGAAGCCGTCAAGCACACCGTGCTGTGCCAGAATGCGATTGGCAAGAACGAGGTCTTCCTGGCCGAACTGCAATGCCGTATTCATGGTGCTCCTTCCGATACGGGTTACTTGAGGACGATATTGGATTGCTCGGCCAGCGTCTTGTAGCTGGACAGGTCGCTGTCGATCTGCTTGGCGAAGGCGGCTGAATCCATGACATCGATTTCGTAATAGCGGTCATTGAACTCCTTGCGCAACGCAGGATCCTTCATGGTGGCGAGTATGGCCTCTTCCAGCTTCTTCCTGATATCCGCAGGCACGTCCAATGGCGCGAACACGCCGAACCACACCGTGATGTCCATGTCCTGGAACGGCGCTGTTTCAGCAATCGCCGGCACGTCCTTCATGAAGGACAACCGGTTTTTCGAAGCCACGCCCAACAGGCGCAGGCTGCCTTTTTCGGCATGCGGCGCCGCATTGGGTATGGTGCTGAACAACACAGGCACCTGATTGCCCACGCCGTCGTTGATGGCGGGCGCGCAGCCCTTGTACGGCACATGCATCATGGAGAGCTTGGCCTCAAGGTTGAACTTGGCCCCGGCAAAATGCTGGGGTGTGCCCGTACCGCACGAGGAATAATTGAGCGTGTCCGCATGCTTGCGCGCGTAGTCCACCAGATCGGACACGCTTTTTACCGGCAGGCTGCTGTTCACCGCCAATGCGATGGGCGTGGACACCAGGTTGGCAATGGGGGCAAGGCTTTTCCTGATATCGAACCCCTGCATCATGTCCAGGCTGGCATTGATTGTCATGGTGCTGTTGGTCAGCAGCAAGGTGTAGCCATCGGGTTTTGCACGGCCGACAAACTGAGCGCCGATGTTGCCCGAGGCGCCCGCCTTGTTGTCCACGACAATGTTCGCGTTGTCCAGATGCGCGGGCAGATACTGGCTGAGGAGCCGTCCCACCAGATCTGCGCCGCCTCCCGCTGAAAAGGGCACGACCAGCGTGATCGGCCGTTCGGGATAGTTTTCCGCGCGGACCGTACCGCTGGCGAGAAAGGCGGCCGCCATCAACGCGGCCAAGCCCAGCTTGGGCATATGAGTATGAAGAACCATGGTCCAGTCTCCTTGCTTGTTCTGGAATTGTTTGCATGTAGAGATGCTGCCTGGTCGCTGCAGGCGCGATGCCAGCTTAATGATCTTTAAAATATTGATCAATCTTGATTGAATAATCAATATAATAGCCGCGACAGGTTCCACATTTCATGCAATGACACGCTCAAAAAAGCCCATGCCAGCCAATGAATCCGCCAAACCGCGGGACAACGACCTATCAGCCGTCGATAAATCCGCGCGAGCCGTCACTGCCCAGCCGCCATCCGGTTCAGGCGAACACGACGGGTCGGGGTCGGGCATCTACCTCAGTGCACGCGAAGCCATCGAACTGCTCGATATCAAGCCCCAGACGCTCTACGCCTATGTCACGCGCGGCTGGGTTCGGGCAGTCGGACAGCCTGGAAGCAGGCAGAAACGCTATCTGAGGGACGACATCGAGAAGCTGCGTGCCCGCAGCCAGGCGCGGGCGGGACATGGGCCGACCGCTGCCGGCGCATTGCGCTGGGGCGAGCCGGTGATTGCCTCGTCCATCACGGAAATCACACCCGACGGTCCTCGGTATCGCGGCATACTGGCTACGGACATGGTGCGCAGGGAGTGCGCGTACGAAGCCACTGCCAACCTGCTCTGGAGCGGCGTATGGGACGAGACGGCCTCATACTGGCCGCGCCGCCTGCCCGGCGCAGCATTTGAGAAATCGGTCAACCGTTATATGCGGCATGCTGCCGACGGCATCATCCATAGCAAGTTTGCAACCATAGTGCAGGTGCTGTCCGAGGATCAGGGCGGCAACCCGGAGATATTGCTTGGCTCATCGACTGTGGCCGGATGCCAGATCATTCATACGCTTGCCGGAGCCTTCGGGCTGCTTTGCCGCGGCGGTTTCGTGGCGGGCGATGATGCCGAGCCTGTCGCGCACATAGTGCTGCGCGCGCTTGGCCGCGAGGCCGACGACGCGGTCATCAATGCCGTGAACGCGGCACTGGTGCTGGCTGCGGATCATGAGTTGGCCCTGCCGACTTTTGCAGCCCGTGCGGTGGCCTCCACGGGTGCGCCGCTAAATGCCTGCGTGCTGACGGGCCTGGTTTCCTTTGACGGCCCGCTGACGGGCATTGTTGGGCGAGGGCTGGAAGAGTTCGCCATGGAAAGCCGCAGCCAGGCGGACTTGAGGCGAAAAATCGAAACGGCATGCAGGCAGGGGCGCCAATTGGTGGGCTTCAATCATCCCCTGTATCCGACTGGCGATCCGCGCGCATTGCAATTGATGGATTTGGTCAAGGCCCTGCCGGTCATGCCGGCGCCGGCGCATGCCTTGCTCGAAACGCTGGAAGACGTTACGCGCGATGGCAATCTCGCTCTGGGTTTTCCCGCAGGCCTGCTTTTGCTGCAGATGGCTTTCGGGCTACCGCCGCGCACGGGCGGCGCGCTTTTCCTGCTTGGCCGCATCGCAGGCCTGGTGGCTCATGTGCAGGAACAGCGCCTGGCCGGATTCTTCATGCGCCCGCGTGCCAAATACATTGCTTGAGCAAAGCGCTAGACTACGGGGTAGGCATTATCCATTGTATTCAACCTCAGGACCCAGGAGCCTTCGGATGCAGCGCCACGCCATTGCCATCATCGACGATTATCAGGACAACGCCATGCAGCTTGCCGATTGGAGCGGCATACAGGACAAAGCGGATATCCAGGTGTTCAACTGCGCCTGGGAAAACGAGGATGATCTGATCCGGAAGCTGCAGCCCTTCAGCATCATTTCTCTCATGCGTGAGCGCACGGCTTTTCCCGCTCGCGTCATCGAACGGCTACCCAATCTCAAGCTTATCTCCATGACGGGGGGGCGCACTTCGACGCTGGACATCGATGCCTGCACGCGGCGGGGCATCTGGGTGTCGTATACCGGTTCTTCGCCTTCGCATGCCGCGGCCGAGCTTGCACTGGGATTGATGTTCGCCTGCGCCAGGGCCGTCCCCCGGGCAGATGAAAACATGCGGGGCGGAAAGTGGCAGCAGGGCATTCCCATGGGCATGCAGCTTGAAGGCAGGAGGCTGGGCGTGGTGGGCCTCGGCAAGCTCGGTGCATATGTGGCGCGTGTTGGGCTGGCCATGGGCATGGAAGTCGTGGCATGGAGCCAGAACCTCACTGCACAGGCGGCGCAGGAGCAGGGAGTTCAACGCGTCGAAAAAAACGAGCTGTTTGCAACATCTGATGTGGTGTCCCTGCATTTGACGCTGTCGCAGCGCAGCCTGGGCATCGTTGGCCGGCCGGAACTGGAATCCATGAAGGAGGGCGCCATTTTCATCAACACTTCGCGCGGCCCCCTGGTGGACGAAGGAGCGCTTCTGGATGTCCTGGGCGCTGGGCGCATCATCGCTGGCCTTGACGTCTACGACACCGAGCCGCTTCCCGCCCATCATCCGCTGCGCACTATGCCAAATGTCGTGCTGGCGCCGCACTTGGGCTACGTCGTGTCCAATGCGCTGACACTCTTCCTGCGCGAAAGCGCGAGAAACATCGAAACATTTCTGGCTGGCGAGGTACCCCCCCTCAGGAACCCCGAAGTGCTGAATCAATCGGGCGCTACGAAAGCGTAGCCTGCTCGAAAACTTCGGTGCGGAACTCGGCCGGCATCACGATTTCGAGCATTTCGAGATCGTCGCTGTGGCCCAGTTCCTTGTGCTTGATTCCTGGCGGCTGGTAGACACAGGATCCTGCCTCCAGGCGCGTGGCGCCATAGCCTTCGTATTCGAACTCGATCCAGCCATTCAGGATGTACACCATTTGAAATTGCGTCTCGTGTGAATGAACCGGATTATGCAAGGCCTGCCCCGGGACGGCGCGGATGACGTGAGCCACGACCCTTCCGTCGGTCGCATCTGCCATGCCCAGGTCTCTGTACTCGAAAAACGAGCGCAGTCCGCGTTCGAACCGCGCGTCGCGCGCGTGGCTCACGACCACTTTCGAATTATGCATTGATTCCTCCTTTTGATGCGGCGGCTGGCATCTGGCCATTCGCCTGGAACGGTCCCTGTTTTTCGACTGTAACGCATTGGCCTGGCAGTAGATTGCCACCAGCAGTGGGTGCCGGCCACGAGGCCGGCCTCGCCCATGCGCCGGCACGGTGTATAGTCTGCTTGAATGTACAAGCCTTTCGGGCCGGCTGCGCCAAGATTGCGCCGGCCTGATTCATTTTTTCAGGAGATGCACATGCCTGGCCTGTTGCCTGATGTCGATCCCGATGGACTTCTTGAATACTCGGTTGTTTATACCGACCGTGCCGTCAACCATATGTCAAACGCCTTCCAGGCGGTCATGCGCGATATTTCCCGTACGCTGAAGACAGTCTATAGCGCGGAATCCGCCATTGTCATTCCAGGGAGCGGCACGTTTGGCATGGAAGCGGTGGCTCGCCAGTTTGCCACCGGCAAAAAATGCCTGGTCATACGCAATGGCTGGTTCAGCTACCGTTGGACGCAGATATTCGACATGGGCGGCATCCCCGCCGAATCCATCGTCATGAAGGCGCGCCCTGTGCAGCAGGGCAGCGAAGCGCCCTTCGCGCCGCCGCCTGCCGGCGAGGTGGTGGAAGCCATCAAGAAGAACCGCCCCGATCTGGTTTTTGCCGCGCATGTGGAAACAGCATCCGGCATCATGCTGCCAGATGACTACATCCGCCAGATTGCGCAGGCCACACATGAGGCGGGCGGCCTGTTTGTACTCGACTGCATAGCATCGGGCACGGTGTGGGTTGACATGAAGGCTTTGGGCGTGGACATTCTCATCAGTGCGCCGCAAAAGGGCTGGACGGGATCCGCATGTTGCGGCCTCGTCATGCTGGGCGCCGATGCCCGCAAGACCATTGACAACACGACCAGCACCAGCTTCGCCTGCGACCTGCGCAAGTGGCTGCAGATCATGGAGGCCTACGAAGGGGGCGGCCATGCGTATCACGCAACCATGCCTACCGACTCCCTGACCGTGCTGCGCAATGTCATGGCCGAGACCGAGGCCTATGGCTTCGAAAAGGTCAAGGCAGAGCAGCTTGAGCTGGGCTTCAAAGTGCGCAAGCTTCTTGCCGAGAAGGGGTTCAAGAGCGTTGCCGCGCCGGGTTTCGAGGCTCCGGGCGTTGTCGTCAGCTATACCAGCGACGACGGCATTCACACCACGCGCAAGTTCGCCGAGGTCGGCTTGCAGGCGGCCGCCGGCGTGCCTTTGCAGTGCGATGAGCCCAAAGACTTCAAGACCTTCCGGCTGGGGCTGTTCGGGCTCGACAAGCTGCATAACGTGGATCGCACCGTCCAGCAGCTGGCCGACGCGCTGGACAAGATTTCCTGAGGCACTGTCCACGGCCGCCGCGGCGGCCGCCTCATTCAGCGGTTTTTGGTTGCTGTCTGACAGGAACCCGCATCTCTTTGATCAGATCATTCCCGATAGGCTGGCCACTGTATGGTTCCATTGAGGACAGGCCCGTGAGCGAGCGCAACAAGAGGGCTGTGACGACCGAGCGCAGGTTTCTTATTTCATAGTGGCGTGCCGGCCGCTGTCGGTTGTGTGGTTCTTGGCATGGTGTGGCCATTCGGAATCACCGGCACTTCGTGTCCGTCCTTGTCGTACAGCTTTCCGCCCACGACACGGTCGCCGTCGTTCAGGCATGCAAGGTCCGACTCCCGCAGTATGCGTTCAGTGCCAGCAACGAACACGGACTGTTGGTCGGAGTTGCCCAGTGTCATGTGGTTGAACAGCAGATTGAGAATAATGGCGACCACGGCAGCGGAACTGATGCCGGAGTGGAAAATCGTGGCGAACCAAGTCGGGAAGTGGTGATAGAAGGACGGTGCAACAATGGGTATCATGCCTGCGCTGATTGATGTGGCTACGATCACGAGATTCATGTTGTTGGTGTAATTCACCTTGGCCAGCGTGCGGATGCCGCTGGCTGCGACTGTGCCAAAAAGCACGATGCCTGCACCGCCTAGTACGGCCGAAGGCACGCAAGCTACAAGCCGCCCCATCACGGGCAATAAGCCCAGCACAATCAATATCAAGCCGCCAAACGCCACCACATAGCGGCTTTTGATGCCCGTCACTGCGACCAAACCCACATTCTGGGCAAAGGCGCTTTGGGTAAACGAGCCGAAAACGGGCGCCACCATGCTTGAAAGCATGTCAGCGCGTAAGCCGTTGCCCAGCCTCTGCGAGTCAATATCCGTTTCGATTATGTCACCCACGGCCAGAATGTCGGCTGACGTTTCCACCAGCGTCACGATAATGACAATGAACATGGAGATAGTGGCTGCAATCTCGAAGGTAGGCAGGCCGAAATGAAAGGGTGATGGCAGGGCAAAGGCAGGCCCTGAGGCAACCTGGGAAAAGTCAGCCTGGCCGATGAAAACTGCGAGCAAGGTGCCGATGATGATCGCCAGCAGGATGGACAACCGCGAAATGGCTGCGCTACCGAGCTTGCTCAGCAGCAGCACAATGGCCAGTGTGGCAGCTGCCAGCGCAATATTGGCCATGCTGCCGTAGTCGGGGGCGTGGCTATCGCCGCCCATGGCCCAATGGGCGGCCACCGGCATCAGCGTCAGGCCGATGGTGGTGATCACGGAACCTGTGACCAGCGGTGGAAAGAAGCGTATGACCTTGGAGAACACAGGTGTGATCAGCAATCCGATCAGCGAAGCCGCCATGACAGCGCCGAAAATGGCAGGGAGCCCGCCGCCGGTATTGACGATTGCAATCATGGTAGCCACACCGGAAAACGACACGCCTTGCACCAGCGGCAGTTGGCTGCCGAAAAAGGGCAGCCCCAGTGTCTGCAGCAGCGTTGCCAGTCCGCCCATGAACAGGCAGGCGGTGATCAGCAATCCGAGGTCGCTGCCCGACAAGCCCGCCGCTTCGCCAACGATGAGCGGCACCGCAATAATGCCGCCGTACATCGTGAGTACGTGCTGGAATCCATAGGCAAGATTGGCGCCCAGGCCCAGGTTTTCATCTTCCGGGCGCGGTTGCGCCTGAACAGGGCTATGGGTGGGTGTGGCGTTCACGGTTTGTCTCCTGGTTGATTCTCGTCCATGTCCGGTGTTGCCCCGGCTTGAATTTTTGCGAGACACTTCCAGTTGCGCATCGTCCAGCCCCGCCCACACGT
This sequence comes from Allopusillimonas soli, assembly GCF_004153445.1. Lineage (GTDB taxonomy): Bacteria > Pseudomonadota > Gammaproteobacteria > Burkholderiales > Burkholderiaceae_B > Allopusillimonas > Allopusillimonas soli. The sequence continues at coordinate 754,317 of NZ_SDQC01000001.1, read as the reverse complement.
CGTACAGTGTGGTCAGCCAGGAAAATAGAGGCTTGTTGAGCGCGGGGGAATTGCCACCAGCACCCCGCCAGCCGCTTCCGGATCGGAGCAGGCCAGCGGATTCTTGATCCAGAGCGTGTCGCTGGTGTCGGTCATGGGGCGTATGCTGCCTTCTGCTTATCGTCTCGCGATCGATAATATAGATGCGCATACCAGCCATTATTTGCAATACGTGATGATTATTATTTCATGCAGGTGATGTTATGGGGCTGGATTCACGTCTTTCCCTCTGAGCACACGTGGCCATGGCTAATTCTGTATGCGGGGTATGTGGGTTTGCATATGGCTGCCCATAGGAGATGAAGGCCGGACGAGTATTAATTGTTCTTGGCTCCAGAAGATTCAACAATACTCCTCCAATGTGGCACCTCGGATTCGACGAATTTCTGGAAGTCCGGCCCCGAAAGGTCCATGGTGAAGCTACCAATTTTCTTCATGGATGCTTCTATCTTGGGGTCGTGCGTCGCCTTGGCTATTTCTCCCGCCAATTTGCTGATCACCGCATCCGGCGTACCCGCTGGTGCAAATATTCCCGACCAACCCTCAAGTGCCGCGTCCGGGTAACCTAGCTCCCCCATGGTTTTAACATCGGGAAGTACGGTCAGTCGATTGGCGCCGTTGACAGCGAGTGCACGCAGCTTCCCTTGTTGAATAAATTGAGTCGTGCTTTCGGGGTAGTTGAACATGATATCGATTTGCCCTGCTATCAGATCTGTGAGTGCAGGTGCGCTACCCTTATATGGCACGTGTGTAAACTCAACGCCCGCCACAGACTGAAGATTCTCAGCGGCAAGATGCGTTTGGGTGCCCTTCCCCGCTGAGCCGTAGTTGATTTTTCCTGGTGCGGCTTTGGCTGCATCTATTAGATTTTGCAGTGTTTTATATGGAGTGGCGCTGCCTGTGACAAGAATGCTGGATTGTCTCCATAGAGAATGCACAGCCTTCAAGTCCTTGGGTGGATTGAATCGAATGTCGTCGTATAAAGCTAGGTTGGCTGCTTGTGTGCCATGAGTACCGTAGAGCAGGGTATACCCATCAGGTTGAGAGCGGGCTACATACTCTGCACCTATCATTCCGCTTGCGCCCACCTTATTTAGCACGACGACGGACTGCTTGAATGCCTTGGATAGTTTTTCCGCTATGAGCCTAGTTTGATTATCTGAAATGCCGCCGGCGGAAAACGGTACGACAATTGTGATGGGTTTGTTGGGGTATGAGTCCTCGTTTGCACATGCAACTCGAGCTGCGAACAAGGCCATAGCTGACAAAAATAATGCAACATAAGTACGCTTTTTCATGTTTTCTCCTTTGGTGTATAGGCGGAAGGTAAATCCGCTAATATGAATGCCGTCCGGCGGTAGCTCCCGCGTCTACAGGCAATATGGCACCGGTTACCCAACCTGCTTCGTCGCTAGCGAGGTATCGGATTGCATTGCCTACATCCCAGGCTGTGCCCTCTGTTTGTAGTAATGATCGATTGCGCCGGTGAATGCGGCGTTCTTGGCTCATACCGTTGGCGTAGACCATGGGCGTATAAACCATGCCTGGAGCCACGCAATTCACTCGGATGCCTTCAGCGCCATGATGTGCCGCCATCGCGCGGGTCATATTGACCACAGCTCCTTTTGAGGTGGGATATAACAGTGAAGGGTGACCTCCGATCAGCCCGGCAACAGATGCTACGTTTATGATTGATCCCTTTTTTCTTGAACGCATATCTGGAATGCAATGTCGTGCCATGAGCATCATGGATGTGACATTAACTCGCAGAGCTTTGTCCCACTCCTCCAGATCAACATCTACTGCTGACCCAGTTGGGCCGCCAATACCAACGTTATTGACGAGAATATCAACCTTGCCCCAACGGGCTATAGTTTCTTTCACTGCTTGGCTGCAATCGCTGTCTACGCTCACATCACACTCAAGTACATAGCCATCTCCAGCCTCTTGCCTGATCATGTCAAGTGTTTTCTCGGCCCATGCGGGCGTGCTGTCTATTAAAGCTACGCGCGCACCGTGGCGGGCAAGCAGGATGGCGGAAGCACGGCCATTGCCGATGCCGTCTGAGCGCGATCCAGCTCCAGTAACTATTGCTATGCGGCCCTCCAATGATCGAGCTAAATTATCGTGTTTCATGTTGCGATGACCTCAGAATGCTGTTGATGTACAGGCAATAAATATCAAATTCAGTGGACGGCGCGCTTCAAGTTGTGCCAGTAGACATGTCTTAGCTTTTTCTTGTCGGGCTTCCCGAGACCGGTGAGGGGCAGTTCGTCCACGAAGTCAATCGACTTGGGAGTATTGACGGTGCCTTTGGATTTCTTGACAAACTCAATGAGCGTTGATGCGTCCACGTCATGCCCACTACGTCGCACGACGATTGCTTTCACCGCCTCTCCCCATTTGGAATCTGGAACGCCGATAACTGCTGCTGCAAGTACAGAGGGGTGTGTGGCTAATGCATCCTCGACTTCCTTGGGATAAACATTGAAGCCGCCGGAGATGATCATGTCCTTCTTTCGATCTACAAGGTGGAAGTAGCCGTGAGTATCGCGGAACGCCATATCCCCAGTGTGAAGCCATCCCCCCTTCGTGACCTGCGCCGTCAGTTCGGGCAGGTTCCAATATCCCTCCATAACCAAGGGGCTGCGTACACACAGTTCCCCAACCTGGCCGTCTTGGACCTCGTTCCCATCATCGTCTCGCAGCGTAACTGTCACGCCCGGATAAGGCAGGCCGGCTGATTCAAGGATGGTTGCATCTTCACGCATATGGTCGCTGGGGGAGAGATGCAGGATGTTGCTCGGACATTCAGTTTGACCATAGCTTTGCATCAGTATGGGTCCGAATACTTCAAGTGCCTCGCGGATACGCGACGGTGACATGGGAGAAGCGCCGTAAGACAGAATTTTCAGTGAAGACAGATCCAACCTTTTGCATAGAGGATGATCGAGAAGCGTGTAGATCATGGTTGGAACGAGAAATGTCATTGATGCCCGATGGTGTTCGATTGCATTTAGAAATTTTTCTGGATCGAATCCCTGTTGAAGAATGATGGTGCCTCCCCGCCAGAGGGTCGGAACGATCATCGCTCCCGCGCCATGTGAGATAGGCGTTGGGCATAGCAATATGACGTCCTTCGGCAGCGGACGAGCAGCAAGTAAAAGGGTAGCCTGCATCCAAAGGGAACGGCTGGTTAACATGACCCCTTTCGGTCTTCCAGTCGTTCCTCCCGTATATGCCAAGCGTACGATGTCGGTCGGCATGGCTTCGCATCTAAGCTCTTCTGCAGCTCCTTCATTGTGTACCTGCCAAAAGTCGACGAATTGGCTGTTGCAGGAGTGAGAGAACCAATGATTGACAGCATCATGACAGGTTTCATGAATCTCGCGGGCTCGTTCCTCATAAGAAGAACTGGCTATGAAAACCGCTGCTTTAGCGTCCTGGACGATGTACTTATGATCTTCAATGCCACCCATGGTGTGCAGGGTGATCGAGCGCAAACCCATGAGGTAAGCAGCGGCCATAATCACGAACGTTTCGGGACGGTTTCCCGAAAGTTGGATCACGCCGTCACCCCGGCGTAAGCCAAGTCTCCGAAAATTTTCAACGGCCTTGCATATGAGATCTCCTAGTTCTTGGTAGCTGATCTTTGTTTGGCCGTCGATAAACGCCACTCGATCTGGAAACCTGCGAATCGATGTGACAATCATGTCTCCAAGTGTGCCCCCTTGGTGGACGGACGCAGTTTCGTTCATGAGGTTTCGGTCTCCTGCGACTCAAAAAAGCAAGAAAATATGGGTGATTTGAAGTCTAAATAACGTTTCATCGAACTTTAATAAAAGATAAATAATCTATTGACGAATCACATTTTAAACTCATATGAATCGTTTCATCAAGTGTTGTTTTTTCTTATTGCCTATGACAGTGAATGGGATCGTGATGGGGCGGGGCGAAAGAGTTGACGTGTTTAGGATGAAGGATCGATAGAGGCGGGTGAGGAAGGCTATACTGGCTGCAAAAATGGGCTTTCAAGACGTGAAAAAAATTAGTATCCGTGATGTGGCGGCACTAGCAGGCGTATCAGTTGGGAGCGCATCGCGCGTGTTGAACAATGCGCCTAACGTGACCGAGGATGTGCGTGTCAAGGTTGAGCGGGCGGTGTCGGTACTTCAGTATCGACCAAACCATGCTGCTCAATCACTGCGTTCGCAGACCAGCAAGACAATAGGATGTCTATTTTCCGACGTGAGCAATCCGCTATATGCACGTGCATTTCGCGCTCTGGAAGGCTGCTTTCGCCCGGATGGTTACATGTTGCTGCTAAGCAATGGATTGAATGACCCAGAGCGTGAAATTGAAATATTGCGGACGTTCCAGCTTCGCGGCATGGACGGGGTAATAATTGCGCCGGGTAACGAAAGACATGCTGAAGTGCTGGATGCCGTGAATCGTCTTAGCATGCCTGTTGTTATTTATGATCGCGACATGGCTGTGGATTGCGACGCAATTCTTTTGGATCATTTCAATGGGGTAAAAACTGCCGTAAAGCACTTGATTTCTTTGGGCCATCAGCGCATAGGAATTGCTCTCTGGCATGGTCACAGTAGACCAGTGCGGCGGCGGCTTGCGGGATATAAGGCAGCATTCAGGGAACTTGGGCTGGATGTCCCGAACCTGATCATGCAAGAGGCTACTTCCACCAGTTCCGTCTTTGAAGATATGATGCAGACTTTGCGTTCGGATGAGCCGCCGACGGCAATGATAGTACAGGGCACCTACACGCTGATCAGCGCTTTGCGAGCAATTTCAAGAATGGGTTTGCGTGTGCCCGCTGACATATCGGTTATTGCCTTGGGGGATACAGAGTTTGCCCAGACTTATGATCCTCCTTTGACGGCGCTGCGCACACCAATTGAGCAGATTGCCCAAAAAGCAAGACTGTTGCTGCTTGAGCGAATCAATGGTAGGCGAGGCAATGATGATGCCGACCATATTGGTACTGCGCCAACCAAAGAACTGATACCGTATGAGTTTATTGTGCGCGAATCATGTGCGCCGCCTGGAGGTGCTGGCTAATATATTTCTGCGGACAGTTGATAGGGGTAATTAAAGCGTGGCAACAGGCGTGACAGGTGATCCCACGGCTCCAGTTAACCGTAGTGGCGGGGCTGTCAACAGGAATCCATGACGCTTGCTTTTTTCCAGAGCGCTTGCGAGTTCGCCAAGCAGCCAAAGTTCTCCTAGAGGGATGCCGTAGCCAAAAAGGCATAACTCATGCAGTGGCAGCCTAGCACATGGTGCAGCTACAGCTGGGGCAGGCGGTAACGCTTCAACCGCATAATTATCTGCCGCTATTGCGGCAATATTGCTATCTACGATCCAGTTCTGCAACGAGGTACATCTTCCATCAAGCACCGAATGGCTGGAGGCAAGCAGCTGCGGGTCGGGTTTCCCTTTCATTTGCATGACCATGTCAGCAAAGCCCGTATATAGGCAGAGTATGTCACCAGACTCGATGGAAATTTGGTCTTCGTCAATGATACGCATTAAATCATCATAGTTGACCAGTTTTCTATCACGTCCGAAGCGAGAGAATAGATTGACTAGGACGCCTCTGGTTTGTATCGCCTTAACCGCCATCGTCTCAATTCCCAGCCTTTGTGCGCCTATGGGGCGACCATTGGACTCCGATGGGCCAACAATGTCGTCACCGCCACGGTATCCGTTATAGTAAATGGGTTTTGGTGCTCCGGTTCCGGTTGCGTCATACAGTTTTCCGACATGAGCAAAGCTATCCCACTGCGTGGAGTATTGAGTATGAAGCAGCACGGCGTCGTCGCTCAGAACGTCCGTATGGGTGAGCCCACTCTCGTCAAGAGGAAGGTTATAAACAGGCTTGTCATCCCTGAAGGTGGGACACAGCTTCGGAGGATGTCGTCGAGGACTTAAAACATTCCCACCAGGATAATCAAGAGGAAGGCTCAAACAGAAGCTTCGTCCTTCCTTGACTTCACGCACACCTCTTAACACCGCGTTGTGGTCTATCAGGTTAAGACGCCCCAGCTCATCGTCAGCACCGAAATCCCCCCAGTTTGATCTTTCGGGGCGCCGTGTCCAACGGGGTTTGTTCATAAGTTTATCCGGCTATTAGATGGTGGTTGAAGAATATTGACTGTTCTGCGCAAAGCGGAGGATATATGCTCATACGCCGCCGCATGTCGGAAAAGTCTATATCATGGCAAAGCCGCCACTCACACTGATTGTTTCGCCAGTTATGAAGGCTGATCGATCAGATGAGAGAAATGCGACCGTGTTGGCTACATCTTCTGGGCGGCATAGGCGTTTCAGCCCTCGTGCAATAGGGTAGGCTTTCAGCATCTTTGCAAGACGCTCATTGTTTTCAGGAGTTGAGTCCGGATGCAAGGCGCCGTTTTTGATCCCTTCGTGTGAAACGGCTCCCAGTGCCACAACATTTACATTGATTCGGTCTCGGCCGTGTTCCCGTGCAATGGCTTTTGAAAAGCCTAGTATCGCGGCTTTTGCGCCTGAGTAGACGGCAAGATGAGCCTCCCCAAGACGGCCTGCCTCGGACATTATGCTGACAATCTTTCCTCCACCCTTTTCCCGCATTCCGGGAAGTACCATGCGGCAACAATTCATAGTGCCGTACACATTCAGATCGACGATTTTTTTCCAGTCTTCTGGGGGCATATCTAGAAAGTTTGGAGGGATGCCGCCCTTTTCGCGTCTCTCAGGAACAATTCCGGCATTATTTACCAGGATATCTATCCCTCCCAGGCCGGCTTGAGCAAGGCATTTATTGACCACGGACTCCATGGCTACCTGTTCAATAATATTCGCAACTACTGGGAACGCAGTGCCGCCTTCAGAACGGATTTCATCCGATACCGAGTGCGCCCGTTGTTCGAAGAGATCGTTGACCAGGACCAACGCTCCCTCCTGTGCCAGCATTCGGCATATGCCTCTTCCCACGCCTTGGCCCCCACCCGTTACCAATGCTACTTTACCTTTTAGCCGAAGATCCATGTTCTATTCCTTTTTGCTGTCCATATCGTGACTTGCTGGTGGCTGGCTCATCTGCCTTTGAATTTCGGCTGCCTTTTTTCGATAAATGCCCTCATGCCTTCCGCTTTGTCGTCACTTTCGACGAGCATGGCAGCTGCATAGCGCTCAAATTGCAACGCGCTTTCGAGGTCGACCTGGCCACCCAAATTTATCGCGTCTTTTGCAAGCCGAACTGCGAGTGGTGGCTGTGATGCTATTTTTTGCGCCAATGCCATTGCGGATTCGCGTAATTTGGCTGCAGGGGATACTTGGTTAACCAAACCAATTTGAGATGCTTCGTATGCGTCGATCAACCTGGATGTGTATATAAGTTCCTTTGCTTTACCCATACCTATTAGTCTAGCGAGTCGTTGCGTTCCGCCGGCAGCTGGAATGACACCTAGCTTTACTTCGGGTAAACCAAGACGAGCATGCTCTGCTGCAATTCGCATATCACAGCAAAGCGCCAACTCCAGGCCGCCGCCCAGCGCGACCCCATTCAATGCTGCGATTACCGGTTTCTCAAAATTCTCAATTCCGCTGAACAGATCATGTGTACGCCGCTGCTGAACATGGTATTCATACATCGTTAGTGTACTGGCCGAACGCTCTTTTATGTCTGCCCCAGCACAGAATGCGCGCTCTCCCATTCCGGTTAAAAGAACGCAGCGTGCAGCATTGTCATTGCGAATATTATCGAAGAATACTGTAGCCAAATCTTGTTTCAATGTGCCTCCCAGTGTATTCATTCTTTCTGGGCGATTAATTGTTACTACGGCTACGTTGTCAATTAGTTCGTAGAGCAGAGTTCCGATTTCCATCATGTTGTTTTCTGTGATTGAAAAATGAATAACGCGCATCAACTAGTTTCGCCCCATGAGGCCAAAACATGAGCAAAGGAGACTGACCCAAGTCCGATCATATGTGCCAGACCGAGTTTCGATCGAGCATGTTGGCGTACCTGAGCTTCGCCGCGAATCTGCCGAACAATTTCTGCTATTTGTCCTATACCCGTAGGGCCGAGTGGGTGCCCCATGCCAAGAAGACCTCCAGAAGAATTCACGGCGCATTGACCATTTATTGCGCTGGCCCCATCTGCTAGAAATTGGGCACCTTCTCCGTGCTTGCAAAGCCCCATGGCTTCGGTATAAAGCAGCTCCTCAATAGAGAATGCGTCATGCAGTTCTATCAAATCAAGATCTTTCGGGCCAATTCCGGCTTCCTCGTAAGCTTGCTGGGAAGACATTCTTACCATTTCAACAACTGATGGTTCTTGATTGGTTCCTCTCCGTTCGCTATTGGCTACAGAGGCGAGTACGCGGACTGCTCGCTGCTTCGGATAACCCAAGCGATCAAGCGCAGAGCCCGATGCCAAAATGACGGCGGCTGCGCCATCTCCGCGAGGACAACATTGCTGTACAGTGAAGTCGCCAGCCACTTTCGGCGAAGCCAAAACCTGCTCCAGCGAGCGTTGTTTACGGAACTGAGCATATGGATTCATGGCTGCATTGCCATGGTTTTTTACTGCAACTTTGGCCATAGCCTCCACCGGCAAACCATGGCGCTCTAGGTATTCGCGCGCAAGCAGTGCAAACTTGACTGCAGGGATGGTGGCGGTGGGACTAAGCCGAGGCAGTCCATCCTTGTTTGCAGCGCGCTTACCATCACCGAACTTGTCAACCCCCATGGCTAGAACGATGTCGTTATTGCCAGAAGCAACGTCCATGCAGCCAAGTCGAAAAGCAGAACAGCCCGATGCCGATGCGCTTTCCACCTGCGTTACATGTAGTCCGGTGGAGCCCAAATGCTGGAACATCACTCTTCCAGCAGCCATGCCTATGGCTGCCGTCCCCACATAGGCGGATTGAACGGCCTCCCAGGCTATCTGCGCATCGCACAGTGCTTCCCTGACAGCGCGTAACCCCATGGGCACGAAGCTGTTTTTATTGGGAAAGGTATAAGGGTGCATCCCAATACCTATGACAAATACAGCGCGCTCCTTAAGCAGCCCCTTCATATCCCCATCTCCAACTTGTTTCCTGTCGGCCTGAAACGACACGGGATCAGTGCCTTATCTTTTATGTCAGGGATATATACAGCCTCCATCAGCATGCCAGGATGTACCTCATCCTCACTGCCGACATCCAGTACAGCCTCCTCGATCAGGCCAGGTGCAAGCTCTATCTCCCCGATAACGTAAGGTGCCTTCAAGGCTGGGCATATATCGGCGTAGACGGTAATGGCAGTGCGCAAAACTCCTTTGCCGGGCCGAGATATCGTATGACCATCTTCAGTGTGTGCGCCGCATTGATGACAACCAAAAGTGTTTGCAGGGAAACTCAGTGCTCCGCATTTATCACACTGATGAAAGCTGAACGCCAAACGATTTTGGCTGTCGGAAATCTTAAAAAGAGAGAAAGAAGAATCTGTCATGCTGTACCTTTATATTCATTTTGGATCCAGGTGCACTCCTGAATAATCCACGACATCCTGCCAATGCTTGCGCTCTTCCTGGATGAATTTTGTGAATTTCGTGCCGGACAAATCTGCAAGAATCTCTGCGCCATATTTGCTGGCGTACTCCTTGATCTCTTCGGAAGCCAGCGCCTTGTCAATGGCAGCCGAAAGCCGGTTTACGATTTCAGATGGTGTGCCAGCGGGTACGAAAATTCCTGACCAACTTGAGTTCACTGCTTGTGGATAGCCTGCTTCAACAATCGACGGGATATCAGGGAAGCTCGCAAGGCGCTTGTTTGCGGTCACTGCCAAAGCGATAAGGTCGCCACTCTTGATATGTGGGCCCGAGCTGACCGGGTAATCGAAGAGGACATCTACCTGTCCGCCCAGAAGATCGTTCAATGCCGGCGCACTGCCCTTGTAGGGCACGTGCAGCATTTTTATTCCGGCAGCCATCTGAAAAGATTCTCCCGTCATGTGAGAGCCTGTTCCCATGCCAGAGGATGCCATATTGACTTTTTCTGGATGGGCTTTGGCGTAGCTGACCAGCTCTTTGACGGATTTATATGGCCGATTCTTGGCTGAAACAAGAATATTTGGAGTGGCAAACATGGCGTGAACCGGTACGAAGTCCTTATCGGGGTTGTACGCCAAAGTTTTATAGAGAGCCGGAGCAGCGGCGATAGTGCCTTGGGTGCCATACAAGATCGTATATCCGTCATTTGATGCGCGCGCCACGGCTTCTGTGCCCAGTTGACCTCCTGCTCCTGGTTTGTTTTCAACAACTACTGGCTGCCCGAGATCTTCTGATAGACGTTGGGCCATCATGCGAGACGTTGTATCCGTTATCCCGCCAGGCGTAAAGGGAACTACCCACCTTATTGGCTTATTTGGGTAAGCGTCTGTGGCGCGAGCTATAGGGCTACCTGTAAGACATAAGGCAGCCAATGCAAGAAATAGTCTCCTTCTGGTCATGCTTTGCTCCTTCGAGAAAATTTTAATTTTGTTTATCACGAAATATCGTGATAGCATTCAGTATATCGTGTTTGTTGCGGGATTCAAGACTTTTTTGGGGCGGCATTTTTCGCCCGCTGCATGTCTGGAGGAGAATGCGGTGTTATTACCATTCGTTAGATATTCCGGAGGTTTTTATGCCAGCAACTATTCCAGCGGTGACGCGCGTTATGTCAATCTTCGAGACCTTTGCGCGAGAGAGGCGTGATCTTGGTAATTCGGAAATAGCTCGCCTGATAGGCGTACCTGATAGCAGTTGTGCGGATCTGCTTCATACGCTTCATCAGGCTGGCTATGTCGTGCGGATGGCCCGGTCCAAGCGCTTTTATCCAACATCCAGGCTGCAAGCTATTGCCTCGGGCATCGCAGAAAATGACCCGCTGGCACAGGTAAGTACCGAAGCGATAGAGACTTTGACAGAGAAAACCGGCGAAACAGCACTGTGCGGTCGCCTGGAATCGGGGTTTGTTCGGATCGTAGGTTTTAACGAAGGACGCTACGAACTGCGCTATATCCTGAAAGTAGGTGAAAAAATCGCATTGCACGCATCCGCGCTGGGGAAAGCGCTTTTATCGGTCATCCCTCAGGAGGAAGCACAACAGCAATTGCGTATAAAACCGCTGCGAAAGTTGACGCCCGATACTGTTACTAGCCTGCCATTGCTCGAAAGAAATATTGAAGAGACGCGATCGCGGGGATGGTCTGAAACGCAGGGCGAAGGCGTAATTGGTGTTGCGGCGCTAGCCGTCGCAGGCATTATCAATGGAGAGCCCATTGCTGTGTCTTTGGCTGGCCCAACTGATAGATTGTCTCAGAACAGAGACCGCTATCTGGCTGCCTTGCTAGACGTCAGAAACCTAATCTTCTCGTCTGAAGATGTGGAAGTTGGCAAGCTGAACATCACATCACGGTTGCCAAAACCGTCTTCTTGTGGTCCGTCTGGCGTTGATTGACACTAGCCAATACCTAAGGAGGCATGATGCAGTTCAAGCTAAGTCAAGAACAAGAATTATTGCGAGATGTGATCAGACGCTATGTCAGGGAAAATGTCACGCCTGTGATCAATCATCATGAGGAAAGGAGAACCTTTCCATTCGAGTTGTTAAAGGGTCTGCGGAACTTTGGCTTTATAGGGGGGCTGTTGTCTGAGGAGCAGGGCGGTATGGGCTTGGACTATGTGACCTGGGCCATGATGATGGAGGAAATGGGCTATGCATGGATGTCCTTGAGAACCATCGTCAACATCATAAATGGCTCCATATTGCGTCTCGCAGCATTAGCGACTCCGGAACAGAGAGAGAGATTTCTGGTTCCCTTGCTCCAATGTGATCGCCGCCCATTTATGGCAATTACAGAACCTGACACGGGGTCAAATGTCGCAGGGATTCAGACTCGCGCGGATCTGGATGGTGATCACTACATACTGAATGGTCGAAAGCTATGGATTACCAATGGCGCATTTGCAGATTTTGGTATTGTCGTGGCACGTACCTTCAGCTCAGAGTGCGATGGCGCACTGTCGTTGTTCCTGGTTGAGCGTGATGCCGCTGCTTACGACATCCGCAAAGTTGAGACCATGGTATTACGATGTACGGGAACTGCGGAGTTGGGTTTCGCCGATGTGCGTATTCCACGTGCTAATTTGCTCGGCCAAGAAGGAAAAGCGTTCTCAAACGTCATGTCGGGCCTTAATGCAGCAAGGCTGAACATTGCCATGGGGGCCGTGGGGGCAGGGCAAGCAGCACTTGACTTGGCGGTGGATTACGCCCGCACTAGGCAACAGTTTGGAAAGCCAATTGGTGGCTTCCAGTTGATTCAGAAACACATAGTTGACATGACTGTTCGCGTTGAGGCTGCGCGTGCCCTCGGATATCGAGCAGCTGCAGCTTTACAGGAAGGTTCGTCTGCGCGGATGGAGTGCTCTATCGCAAAATTATATGCCACGGAAACTGCACACGAGGTTGCAAGTATGGCATTGCAGGTGCATGGTGGCCTAGGTTATTCCGTGGACTACCCTGTAGAGCGCATATTCCGTGATACGCGTGGAGGCATGATCCCTGAGGGAACGACGGAAATACAGACTCTTATTATTGGCCGAGAAATTCTTGGCATGTCGGCGATTTCTTGAGGAAGAGGACAGTGGACATTGGCGACCAAAATCTCTCCCGCCTGGTCTCGCCGCGAAGCGTGGCAGTGCTGGGTGCATCGGACAATCCACAGAGTATCGGTGGGCGTGCCGTGCGCAATCTATTGGAATTCTCTGCTTATGCGGGGGGTGTTTACTTGGTGAATCCCGCTCGTGAGATTGTGGCCGGCAGACGTAGCTGGCCGGATATTGAAAGCCTACCTGAAATACCTGATCTTGTTGTCGTGGCTGTGCCTGCGGCGGCGGCTGTTGCGGCGCTGGAGCGCTGTGGCCAACTAGGTGTGAGGTTTGCGGTCTTATTCACGTCCGGGTTTGGTGAGGGAGGAGGGGAAGGACGGGAGTATGCTGACCGACTACTGAAAATAGTAGAAAGTACGGGTATGCGCATCCTTGGGCCTAATTGCCCCGGTTTATGCAATATCAATCAGAGGATTGGCTTTACATTTTCCCCGTCCTTCCGCAACGACTTGTCAGCAGGGCCAGTTGGGCTGGCGACCCAAGGAGGGGGACTGGGTCGCAACATTATGCAGTCCATGGATCGTGGGGTTGGCATTGGTTTATGGGCTTCAACCGGAAACGAGCTTGATTTGCAAGTAGCTGATTTTATTCACTACATGGCTGGCAAGGAGGATATACGAGTCATTGTTGCTTTGCTGGAAGGGATTAAGGATGGCCCTCGATTCATGAGGGCAGCGCGGTATGCAGCGCGTATTGGCAAGCCAGTGGTTGCATTCAAGCTTGGCCATTCTGATTATGGGCGTCGTGCTGCTCAGTCTCACACAGCATCCCTCACCGGATCCGCAGATATCAATAGTGCAGTCTTTCGGCAACTGGGTGTTGTGGAAGTGGACGATATCGATGAGCTTATAGATACGGCCTGGTTGCTGTCTCGTGGGTTACCCAATCAAATGAAGCCGAAGATCGCCGTCTATTGCTCTTCGGGAGGTACTGCCGCGCTGGCGGCGGACGCGATTGGCCTTGCGGGAATTGAGCTCGCTCAGTTTTCAGCTCCGACTTCCGAGATCCTGGGCTGTAACCTGCCAGCCTATGCGGCTATTGCTAACCCGGTAGACACCACGACGGCAGTTCTTAAGGATATGAGCATTATTGATCGAACTTTGATTGCAGTATGCAATGATCCAGAGGTGTCGCTCGTGCTGTACCCAATGGCGCTGGATTATGGTGATGTTACTGAAGCCACCGTCCGGAGCATCATTAAAGTTAATAGTGAAAGTCGTGTTCCCATCATTCCGGTCTGGATGAGTGACCGGCAAGGCCCGGGCTACCAGTTGTTGGCTGCCTCGGGCCTTCCACCTATTCGTAGCATAGGCAAGGCGGTAAAGGCAATAAAGCGATGGATTGATTATGGCTCATGGCAGAAGGAGGGAAAGCGGGAGTTCATGCCGAAAATGCTCTCTGCACCCGAGTTTGTAATAGAGGATGCTCCTTCGGTAATGGGCGAGTTTCAGGCAAAGCGATGGCTGCGCCATAGCGGTATTGAGATACCCCGTTGTGAAATTGCGGCATCGCCGGAAGCGGCAATTTCGATTGCCTCCAAGCTTGGTTATCCAGTGGTTGCCAAGGTGGTTGGTGAGGACATTCTGCACAAGTCTGATGTGGGTGGAGTTCGTTTGGGTCTGGCAAGCGATTGCGATCTGGAAAATGCGTGGAACGAAATTCACGCCAATGTGCAATCATCGCTACCTGAAACACACATTGACGGAATTTTAATAGAGGCTATGGCACCGTCGGGCGGTCTGGAAATGCTTATCGGACTCTCACGAGACCCCGTTATGGGGTTGATCATTACATGTGGCCTGGGTGGCGTGTATGTTGAGGTTTTCAAAGATGTTTCGAGACGCATGCTACCTGTAGACTACGAACAAGCGTCTGCCATGCTGAAAGAGTTGCGATGCTATCCCTTGCTTACTGGCATGCGTGGCCAACCAAGGCGCGACATTGCTGCGCTTTGCCATCTATTAGTGAAGGTGTCTGACTTTGCCGTAGAGCATCTAAATTCTCTATCCGAAATGGACTTGAATCCGGTTTGGGTTGGTAGGGAAGGGCAAGGAGCGTATCCATTAGATGCGGTGATTGTAGGGTGGGGCCTTGATGCGCGTGCGGCTCCATTGGCGTGCAGAGATGGGGAAAATTGATGGCTAGGCGCAATCGAGAAGGGTCAGGATTGCCATTGGACGGTATTCGCGTGGTCGACTTTACCGAGTTATTGCCAGGGCCGTTTCTCACCCATAATCTGCTTGAGCTTGGTGCAGATGTAGTGAAGATAGAGCGCCCTTTGGTAGGCGACGCGCTACAACGCAGTAATCCTACTTTGTACAGCGTGCTGAATGAACACAAAGAATGTATCCAGCTTGACCTTCGAAACCCAGCTGACCATAAAAAGGCGAAGGAGCACATACTGCATGCTGATGTATTGATAGAGGGTTATCGTCCTGGTGTGATGGCTCGCCACGGATTGGACTACTGTAGTTTGAAGACAAGCTGTCCTCGACTGATATACGTGTCTCTCACCGGCTATGGGCAAACTGGTCCCGATGCGAAGCTTCCCGGTCACGATATCAACTATCTGGCGTGCAGCGGGGTGCTTGCGCTATCGGGTGAACCACTGGGAGAGCCGATGCCTGGCGCAGGCGTCCCCGTGGCCGATCTGTGTGGCGCCATGTATGGGATGTCGGGCCTGCTTACAGCGTTGTTCCAACGAGAGCGAACCGGCCGCGGACAGTATCTGGATGTCGCTATTACGGAAGCTGTAACGCATTGGATGATTTCACGCGCTTTTACGCTGCAACCATCTCAAATCCAGGATTTCACGGGCCGTCGTCAGTTCTTCATACGTCCCGCATATGGTGCGTTCAAATCCAGAGATGGCCGTTACCTTAGTATTGCGGCGCTGGAAGATCATTTCTGGGTTCGTCTTTTAAGTGTCATCGATATTGGTCCATATGCAACACCTGTATATGCGCGCATGGCAGTCCGTCGTGAACACGCCACAGAAATCAATGAGGCGTTAGCGCAAGCTGTACTGAAGTGGGATGGAGAAACATTGGCAAGACGGCTTCGAGAGGCGGATGTGCCAGTGATGCTCATGTTTGAGTTTGATCAGTTACCGGCATTGGCACAACATAGCTCACGCGGGTTGTTTATGGATACGGCGCACGGCCCGGTATGCAGATTTCCCGTTCGCCTTGAAGGTATGGGTGCTGGGCGTCGAAGCTAGAAGGAAGTAGAATATGCAGCTGTCTCAAGTGGAAAAAATGGTCTTTTATTATGAGGATATGCAAGAAGGCATGCTTCTCATGAGCCCAGCGCGGACTGTCACAGAGGCCGATATAGTTAATTTTGCTGGCGTATCGGGAGACTTTAATGCCCTGCATATGGATGCGGAATACGCGCAAGGGCATCCATTTGGCAGGCGTGCAGCACATGGATTGCTTGTGCTGGCAATCACCTCGGGACTATGTAGTCGGATGCTCTTTTCGCAGCTTACCGCTTCATCCAGGCTTGCACTCGCGGGATTAGATTGCCAGTGGCTCAAACCCGTGTTTATTGGAGACACGATACGGGTGCAAATGAGTGTGCACTCTCGAACCCCTTCGGCGACGCGGGTTGGGACAGGTGTCGTTTGTTTCCTGCGCAGGGTTTTTAACCAGGATGGGACTGAGGTATTGCGAAGTACTTGGAACGTATTAATGAAAATGCGTTGAATGACTCTTTGCGATGTGAACCTCAACTCCAGCCTGTGGTCACGATCACCACTATGCCAGAAGCCAGTGCAAAAACCAGTACACCCTTGCGCAGGAATCGCTGGTTTATTCTGTGGTGGATCAAATGGCTTGCACACATGCCGAGCAACAAGGCGGGAAGGCAGTACAGTGCATAGCTCAACTGTGGCCAGCCTATGCTTTGCGACAGTACCAGTACGGTCAGCGAGATAATCTCGCCGACCAGAAAGCACAGCGCCACGGTGGAGCGCAGGGTAGCCACCGGCGCATGCTGGTACACCAGCGTCAAGGGGGGGCCGCCAATGCCCGTAGCGGTTTCGGTAATACCCGTGACCACGCCTGTCAGCCCGAATGCGCGTCTGCCGGGTGTGAAGGCTGGCGCCATCAGGGAGGCGATCACCGCCAGTATGGTGCTGACACCCACCACCATGTTCAGCCAGTAGGCGGACAGCAGCAGAAGTATCCATAGGCCGACAAATGTGCCGGCAAAGCGCCCCAGGGTAATCCATCCGGCGCCCCGCATGTCTATGGACCGGAACTCGCGCCCCGCCACATAGGCATTGAGCGGAAGCATCAGATAGAGCAGGGCGCCCGGTATCATGCGAGGTTCTACCAGCGCCAGCACGGGTACGACGATGAGTGCGAAACCCATGCCGGTCGTGCCCTGTACGAATGCGGCAAGGAAGATGGTGGCGAGAACGACAGCGAAGCCGACCGTCATGTCTTTGGGGGCGGCCTGCCGGTGGTGCGGCGCGCAGAGGGCCGTGGCGGCACGAGGGCATGCAAGCCCAGGTCGCGCGGCTTTTCAGTCGATTTCGTAATCCATCCAGGTTGCCACTGTGTCCCGCAGGGCAGACCCGTGTACAAATGCGTCCCGGTCACCTTCAGCCTTGTTCTTTCCGAGTTCCAGGATGTACAGATAGTCGGAAATCTCGGCGCAGCGACGCACATTCTGGTCCACCAGCACCACTGTCATGCCGTCGTCTGCAAATCCCCTGATCAAGCCATACAGCTCTTTTGATATCTTGGGAGCCAACATGGCGGTTGGCTCGTCGAGCAGTATAACGGATGGCTCTATGAGCAGGGCCCGGCCGAATTCCACAAACCGCTGCTGCCCGCCACTCATGCTCGAGGCTGGATCCTTGCGTTTGTCGGCGAGGATGGGAAACCGCTCATAGACAGCATTTATTCTCTTGCGGACAAGTGGCTTGTCCTTGCGGAATGGCCAGCATCCGAGCAGCAGATTATCTTCAACCGACAAGTCGCCGAATAGGCTCCGGTTCTGCGGGACAAATGCCACTCCCGCCTCCGCCCGTTTGTTTGGCCCTTGCCGGCTGATGTCTGTTCCGTTCAGGACGATGCTGCCCTTGATGAGGGGCAGAAAACCGAACATGGTTTTCAAGACGGTGGACTTGCCGGCCCCATTCGGGCCGATGATGCCGGTAACCTGGCCTTTGCGAGCCTGCACGTTGACGTTGTTCAGTATCGTGATGTCGCCGTGATATGCGACAGTCACATCATTAAGGCTCAATATACTTTCCATGTCAGGCTCCCAGGTAAGCTTCGACCACGGCGGGGTTTTCCTTGACCTGCGCCGCAGAGCCCTCGGCCAGTACCGCGCCTTCGTTCATGACGACGATATGATTCGACAGCCGGTAAATCGAAGTGAGATCGTGCGAGACAAGGATGACAGAGCAGCCGTGCTGCTGGGGTATTTCCTTGATGATTCCGATGAGCATCTGTGCCAGCTCTGGGTTGACCCCGGCGAAGGGTTCGTCCAGAAGTATGACCTTGGGGTTTGCCACCATGATTCGGGCCAGCTCCAGCAGCTTCTGTTGCCCGCCCGAAAGCTCTTCTGCATAGTTGTGGCGCAGTCTCAGCAGTTCCACCTTATGCAGCCAGTATTCCGACCTGGCGTATCGCTCGTCATGGGTGCTGTCATGCGCGACCTGGGCAACATCCATGTTCTCCATCAGCGTCATGTGCTGGAAAACTCGCGGAACCTGAAATGTGCGGCCAACCCCCCTCGCCGCTACGCGATGGATGGGCATCCCGACGAGATTTATATTGTCCAGGCGTATGCTGCCTTCGTCTGGCACGTAAATGCCGTTGATGCAGTTGAGAAGTGTGGTTTTTCCGGACCCGTTCATTCCGATGACGCCCAGGATGGACTCATCGGGCAGAGTGACGCTGACTCCTTTCAGTGCCTGGAGTCCGCCGAACGATTTTTTCAGGTCTTCGACAACAAGCATGACGACTCCTTCAGCGCAGCTGGCGTTGGCCAAGCAGGCCTGTGGGGCGTATGAAGATCATTGCGATCATCAGCGAAAATCCGAGAATAGTTGCAATGGACGGATTGAAAAACACGATTGCAACCTGCTCGGTGAGTCCATACACAAGCGCACCTAGAAGCGCGCCCAGCGGATGGCCCAGGCCGCCCAGCACGATAATGACAAAGCCGATGAGCGTGTAATCGGTGCCCATGAAAGGGTTGAAAGCAGGGAAGACCATGGCCACGATGACGCCGGTTGCGGCGGCAAGGCCGATGCCGAGGCCAAATGCCACCGCGGACAGCCGCTCTGCGTTGATGCCCACGATATTGACGGCATCCCGGTTCATGATGATTGCGCGAAGTGCCTTGCCTATCTGCGTCTTATAGAGAAAGTAGGACAGGATGCAAACCAGCACCAAGGCGATGCCAAGAGCCAGTAACCGGACAGTTGGCAGGATAATGTCGCCGAAAGTCAGAAAAACCGGATCGATATCGACCGTGAGACTGCGGGCATCCGCATCGAAGATGAGCAGCATCGTTGCGCTCAGGGCGATAGAGACACCGAACATCAAAAGCAGAGAGCTGGTTTCCGGATCATCCGATTTGCTCATTCTGGGAATCAGCACGAAGTACAGCAGATAGCTGACGGCAAAGAAAATGAGGAACGTCACGGGTATGGAAAGAAGCGGACTGATTCCCAGATAGGTAAACAGCACCCAGGCGCAGTAGGCGCCCAAAACCAGAAATTCTCCGTGTGCGAAGTTCACCACCCGCAGCACGCCATAGATGATATTCAGTCCGATCCCGATGAGGCCATACAGCGCGCCCAGTATCAGCCCATTGAGAATACCCTGGATAACAAGAGACGACATCGCGGGCTCCTTCAGGCGATATAACGACGGGATTCGGGCTTGCGCTTGAGAATGCTGCCGATGACGCCGCGCGGCAGGAACAGCATGAGCGCAATGATGATCAGGCCCAGCAGAAGCAGATTGATCAGCGGGAAGGCTTCCCAGATCACATGGTCTATACCCACGAGGGCAATCGCGCCGACCACGGGGCCGATGATGGTGCCGAAGCCGCCGGCCATTCCATAGATAATGCTTTTTGCAGTGATCAGCACGTGGAAGGCATATTCCGGATCGACAACATTGGTGTACCAGGCCTCCACGCCACCAACCAGCGCGGGAATAATCGCCGCCAGGAGCCAGGCCTTCAGTCTGGTGGCGGGAACATTGATGCCGACGCAGGCGGCCGCTGCGTCATCGTCCTTGATGGCCCGTAATTGCCGGCCCAAGCGTGAATTGGATAGCCACAGCACGATACCCAATGCGATTGTCATTACCAAGAGCATGGTGTAGTAGCTGTGCACGGGGTTGTTGGCACCGGCGAGAATCAGCCCCATGCTGCCGCCGGTCCAGTCATCAGGAAGATTTGAAATAATCAATCGGACGATGGTGGCCAATGCCAGGCTGACGATACCGAAATAGACGCCCTTGAGCCGCAGCGTTGGCGTCATCAGGAGTGCAACAACGGCTCCGGCAATGCCGGCCGCAACGAGAGACAAGGCAATGGGCCAGCCGAGCAGTTTGTAGAAGATCCCGGTCGCATAGGCACCGATTCCGTAGAACACCACGTAACCAAATGGCAGGTATCCGGTGAAGCCAACGCAGATGTTCATGCCAGTCGCCATGGCAATCCAGAGCATGAGGTAGAACCCCAGGGAGTTGTTCGTGCTGAACAGGGGCAGAGCGGCCATGATCAGGACGAGGGCGCCGAAAAGCCCTGTGGCGATCAGGTACTTCAGCCTTGCGATCGACCTGTCGTGTGTTTGATGGCTTGCCGAGAATGCTGCTGGTGCCGGGTCGGCCATGCGCGTCTCCAGTATCTCATTGTCCTTATGTCGGGAATTATGCCCATCGAAGACTATAACTTCAAGTTAATGAATATGAATGATTACCCTAGCCTCGCATCTCCGCCGGCACTCGCTTCCGAGGCGATTGAGGTTGATTTGCCGCGCGTCTGGTGTAGGGATTTGACGACGCGAAGAAACCGTTTTGCGACTTCCGGCAGCGGGCGGTTCGTTGCGTGGACAGCATGCATGCGAATAGGAATGTGCGTGTCCAGCGGAATGGCTTTCACGTTGGGCCAGGCATCCTCCGTCACGGAAAAAGCATCCACAATGGCGCAGCCTATTCCCTGGTTGACCATGGCATAGGCGAGATCCGACCAGGGTACATCTGCAATGACATTGGGCTGAACGCCGGCATGCTTGAATGCGTTGGCGGCAATCATCCCGTAGTGCAGGCGCTCGCCCACCAATATATGAGGAGCTTGTGCCAGTTCGCGCAGCGAAAGCACGTTGTTTGCGGCAAGCGGCCAGTCTTTCGGGGCAATGGCTACCATGCTCCCCTCGCATATGGAAGTTGTTGAAAGAAAAGGATGTTCTGCCGGAATCGCCAGCACCGCAATATCTATTTCGCCACTGAGCAGTTCAGCAACGAGGTCGGAGATCATGGCGGTATGGAAGCGCAGAAACGTGTCCGGATACAGCTTGTGAAAAGCATCGAGCGCCTTGGGAATGACGTGTTTGGCGAGGCTTGGGTTGGATGAGACCCGTAGAACGCCGCCTTGTGCTTCGGACATGGCGCTCATCATGTCGTTGACGCGCTGCAGTGCTTTTTGAGCTCGTTCAATCTCGGGCAATAGATCAGTAAGCTCTTTGCTGGGGCGCAGGCGGCCGCGTATCCTCTCGAAGAGTTTCATGTCCAGTTGCGCCTCTGTCTGGGCCAGCATCCGGCTGATGGCGGGCTGGCTGACGTCAAGCTGCCTGGCGGCGGTGCTGATGGATCCGGCCGTTATGATGGACCAGAGCATTTCTATTTGCTTGAAATTAAGTTTTTTCATGGATGCATTCCATAATTTTTTGGTATAAGCTATCGTTGAGTGTAATGACTCGCCAGCAAAATACAACATAAAACTGGGTACGCATTCCAAATGCGACGTACCTCAAGGAGACTTCCATGCTAGCCAAATGCTTGAAGAAGACGTTATCTATGTCCCTGCCCGCGCTTGCCTTGGCGGCGGTTCTTGGGGCGCCGGGCGCCCAGGCGCAATCCGCGGATCCGATTCGAATCGGAATGACCGTATCATCGACAGGCAGTTTTGCGCTGGCCTCTCAATCGGGCGTTCGTGGTGTCGAGGTGTGGGTCGACGACGTCAATAAAAGAGGCGGAATCGAGATCAATGGCGAGAAGCGCAAGGTCGAGCTTGTCAAACGGGACGACCGAAGCGACAAGCAGATGGTCACGCGGGTTTACGAGGGCTTGATCACCGACGACAAGGTCGATCTTGTGTTTGCCCCTTTCGGCTCGACGTTGACCACGGCGGCGGCAACGGTTACGGAGCGCCTCGGGAAGTACATGATGATTTGGTCCGCTGCCAGCGACCAGCTGTACCAGCAGGGATTCAAGTACATTGTGTCTGGAACCCAGATGCCTGTTTCGAGAATGCTGGTCGCACCGATGGCCTTTGCCAAGGAGCTGGGTGTCAAGAAAGTGGCCATTGTCTATTCGGACGAGCCTTTCCCGACAGGTCTTGCGCAAGGCGGAAAAGTGCAGGCGGAAAAGGATGGCATCGAGGTTGTCATGTATGAACGCTACCCGAAGGGGCAGAAGGACTTCAGCACCCTGTTGCAGAAGGTCCGCGCATCGGGGGCCGAGGCATTTGTTCCTACATCCTACGAAGGCGACCTCATCAGCATGGTGCGCCAGATGAAGCAGTTGAACATCAGCTTTCCCTATACCTTCATGGTCTACGCCTCTACGCCGCAGTTCCAGGCCATAGGGCCGGACTCCTACTATATTTTCAGCCACACGAACTACGATCCGGCCATCAACTGGAAGGTGAATGCGGGCATGGACAGAGAGGCGTTTGCCAAGGCATATGATGCGCTTTTTCCAAAGGCCGAGTTTCCTCCTGACTTCCAAACGGCGCTGGCCTATGGCGCTTCGGTCATTGCCGAGGAGGTTATCAAGAAGGCGGGGTCATTGGATGCGGCAAAGCTGAAACAGGCATCTCTGGATTTGTCTGACAAGCTCACTGTAATGGCTGGCCCCTATGCCATCGACGATACCGGCATGCAATTGAAAATGCCGTTTCCGGTGGTTCAGGTCATGCCGGAGAAGGGCATTGTGCCTGTATACCCGGCTGATGTTGCTACCGCCAAGCCAGTCTATCCTGCACCTAAATGGAGTGAGCGGAAATAATCATGGGTGACAATCTACCGTTTGCGTCTATCGAAGCGCTATCCGGAAAGCTGGAGCGTGGAGACATCAGCTCGGCGCATCTCACGAACCTGTATCTGGAGCGTATAGACAGGCTCAACCCTGCGCTGAATGCCTATGTCGAGGTCTATCATGAGGCCGCGCTGATGCAGGCGCGAGCATCCGACCAGCGTCGGGCGCATGGCTATCAGATAGGCCCGCTCGATGGCATTCCGCTGGCGGTCAAGGATCTCTGCGCGATAGACGGCCGCGGCATTGCGGCGGGTTCCAAGTCCTGGCACGGGCGGCGCAGCGAGAGTACGGCGACCGCCATCGCCAGACTGATTGCGGCGGGAGCGGTCATTCTTGGAAAGACGCAGATGGTGGAATTCGCGTTTGGTGGCTGGGGCACCAATCCGCTGCTGGGTACACCCCGAAACCCCTGGTCGGTCTCGTCTCATTGCATTCCGGGCGGGTCGTCCAGCGGGTCGGGGGTGGCCGTTGCGGCCGGCCTGGCCGCCGGCGCCATTGGCTCCGATACCGGCGGATCAGTACGGATTCCCGCAACGCTGAACGGTATTACCGGCTTGAAGACAACGGCGGGGTTGATCAGTCTCGCGGGCTGCTGTGATTTGTCCAAATCGCTCGATTCGCTAGGCCCCATGACGCGCTCGGTTTGGGATGCGGCGCTCTTGACGCAGATCATGGCAGGCTACGACAAGCTCGACCCGAGAACCCATCATGCTCCGCGCGTGATGTTCGACCTGGATGATGATGAGGATCCGGACGATGTGCTGACGGGGGCTGTCATTGGCCTGATTCCGCCTTCCAGTTACCCCATTGAGGTCAGCCCGGAAATTGCCGGCGCGCTCGACGAGATGGTGTCGGTGCTGATGGAGCACGGCGCCACCGTAATCGAGCAAGAATTTCCGTTCGACTTTCATGAAATGATGCTCCTCAACGGAAAGATCATTTCTGCGGAAGCTTATGCCCTGCACAGAAGCTATATTCACGACGAGTCGCTCGAGATCGGGCCATGGGTCAGGCGCCGCATAATGAGTGGAAGAGATATCAGCGCGGCGGAATATATCGATGCCATGGCGGCGCATAACAATGCGAAGCGTGCATGGGCTGCATGGATGCGGGGAATGGACGCCCTGCTGGTGCCTGGAACGCCTATCGTGGCGTGCCCGCTTGAGCAGGTGGATGAGTCGGAGACGCCGCTTGCCGCCTTCACGCGGGCAGGCAACTTTCTGGGCACAAGCGTGCTTGCCGTGCCTGCCGGTTTCGACGGCGCGTCCATGCCAATCGGCATGCAGCTATATGGCAAGCCTTTTGAGGAGCCTTTGCTTGTGAGAATAGGGCGTGCTTACCAGCGCGTCAGTGATTGGCACAGGCGTGTACCCGCCATGGTCTGAAGCAAGGGCGCCTGAACCGGCCGCTTGTGTCGTCGGCCCTGCAGATTCAACCTTTCGCTGACGGGCGCGTCAACGACAGCCTTTGCACGAAACCTTTGGGGAGCGGGTGTGACGCATGCACACGCGCTGTCTCCTGCAATTGCTGTGCAAGTTCCGCCGGGAACGGTACAACCCGTCTTGTGTCCAGATTGACGTGGATGGACAGCTGCTCCATGGTTGCAGCAAGGTAGCCGTCGCGGGTCTGGAAGAGTTCCATCAGGCACAAAAGACGCTTCTGGTCTGCCGCCATAATGCGCAGACGCAGCTCTAGCGGATCATTCACCAGCACCTCCTTGCGGTAGTTGACGGCAATATCCACGGTATAGATGCCGCAGCGGCTGGTCTTGGTGTATTGCTCGCCTACACCTGCCTGCTCCAGCAAGGTGTAGCCCGTATGGTCAAACACGCCCACATATCGTGCAGCATTCATATGGCCGTAAAGGTCTATCCAGTCGGGGGAAACCGATAATTGGGCGGCGGGCAGCGAAGAAGGCGTGGTGGGCATGATGGAGATGGCGGCTAGGTGGGGGCTCAGGCTGAAGCAGGTTCAAAGAGATTGGATTGTATTTGTTCGAGGTGCTCTCTCAGCAGCATTCTGGCCTTTGCGGCGTCGCGGTCCAGCAGGGCCGCCACGATAGCTCGGTGCTGTCCCTCGTATTGAGTGCGGCGGGCGGGAGTCAGCGAATTGCGTTTTAGCCGGCCCCATTCGCCCTGTTCGCGCACCTGGTTGCTTAGATCGAGTATCTGAAGGAAGAAGTTATTGTGGGTCGCGCGCGCAAAAGCCTTGTGCAGTTCGCCATCCCAGTGTTCGAAGGCCTCGATGGAGGTGGCGGCCTCGGAGCTGTCTATGCATTCGCGCATGCGGGCGAAATCGCTGGCTGTGGCGTTGCGTGCGATCAGCGCGGGCATCAGCGGTTCGATGAGCAGCCGCGCTTCCATGAGTTCGGCCGGACTGGTGCTGGTGCTTTGCCCTTCGCTGATTGTGGATGCGGCCAGCATGCCGGGCGCGAGCGCCGCAAATGTGCCGCTGCCTACCACTTGCGTGATCCAGCCACGTTCGCGGAACTCGGCAAGCACGCGGCGCACGGAGCCGCGCGATGTGCCGAACCTGACACTCAGATCCCGCTCCGCAGGGAGCTTTACGCCTGCTTGCAGTCGACCCGAGCGCATTTCATCGAGCAGATAGTCTGCCAGTGCGCGCGCGCCTGCAGCGCGTCGCGTGCCGCTGAGCGGCTGGGCGGTAGGGGAAAGCGGTGCGTTCATGCCGGTATGTCATGGAAATGGTCATTTATTCGATGTCAGTATAGTTTCAATGATACCAATTGGTCAAAATCTGATGCATCGCCCCGTCTATGGTGCTGGTTGATGAAAAAATGCATTGAATTTATTCCTGTTGTCATCGGAAATAGCCTCGCATATACTTTCAAGAAGTACCAACCGGGCAAATAGCACACTTATAAATAGTCCAATTGGTATTATCTAGACAGGGAGCATCATGCGATTTGCAACTTTCGAGCACAATCAACACCGCCATGTGGGTATCGTTTCCGGCGACGGCCTGTCCGTGCAACCCCTGGCGGTTTCGGATAGCGTGGCCGCGCAGGGCGTCCTGGGGCTGATTGCGCTGGCCTCGGACGGCGCCGCGCTTGCGGAGTTGTCCGCGCACGATGCCGTGGCCATGGCGCAGGTGCGCTTGCTGGCGCCCATTCCTCGTCCCAGGCGCAACATCTTCTGCGTGGGCCGTAATTATCATGCGCATGCCAAGGAGCTGTCCGGCTCGGTATTCAAGGCCAACGCAGCAGATCCAGCCGCGTGGCCCATCGTTTTCACCAAGGTGCCGGAATGCGTAACAGGGCCCGGCCACGAAGTCCGCCTGCCAGCGGGCCTGTCCGAGCAGATCGACTACGAGGCCGAATTGGCCGTCGTGATTGGCAAGGCGGGAACAAATATCAGCCGGGAGCATGCGCAGGCGCATATCTTTGGCTACACCATCATCAATGACGTGACTGCGCGCGATGTTCAAATGCGCCATCAGCAATGGGATCTGGGCAAGTCGTTCGACACTTTCTGCCCCATGGGCCCCTGGGTGGTCACGGCCGATGAGCTCGACGGCGCCGATACACGCGTACGGTGCTGGGTGAATGGCGAACTGCGGCAAGATGCCCGCACGCGTGATTTTATTTTTGATATTCCCGCGCTTATAGAAACCTGCTCGCGCGGCATCACGCTTTATCCTGGCGACATCATCGCCACGGGCACGCCCGCCGGTGTCGGCATGGGCATGAACCCTCCGAGCTACCTGAAAACCGGAGATCGCGTCCGGATTGAAATCGATGGCCTGGGCGTGTTGGAAAACCCGTTCAGGTAATGAGCAACCGGCATGCCTTGCTGCGTGCCGGGCCGTTGTTTAGACATGATGGCCAGACACAATGAATGGCCGAAAAACAGGAGACAAACATGAACGGCAAGCATTTCCTGAAGCTGGTATTCGTGGGGGCGGCCATGCTCGCGTCAAGCGTCGCCCTGGGCAAGTATCCGGACCGCCCCATCACCATGATCGTGCCATTTCCGCCCGGTGGCGTCACCGATACGGTGGCGCGGCCTGTTGCTGAAGCGCTGGGACGTGACTTGGGTCAGTCGGTGGTGGTGGAGAACAAGGCTGGCGCTGGCGGTGCGATAGGAGCCAGTGCTGCCGCGAAGGCAAAACCCGATGGCTACACCATTATGCTAATGCTCTCGTCGATCTCGATTCTCCCGGAAGCGGATATCATACTGGGCCGCCAACCTGCTTATGACACCAAGGATTTCAAGGCCATTGCGCGCATAACCGCTGATCCTACCGTATTGGTGGTGCGTGCCGACGCTCCATGGAAGACCGCCAAAGACTTTGTCGAGGCGGCGCGGCAGTCTCCGGGGAAAATCAACTACGGCAGTTCGGGCATGTATGGCTCCATGCATGTCCCCATGGCTATGCTCGAGAAAGCCGCGGATGTCAAGATGACGCATGTGCCGTACACGGGCGCAGGGCCTGCCGTGGCGGCGTTGTTGGGTGGCCAGGTGGATGCCATATCCACCGGCCCCTCCAGTATTCTGCAGCACATCAAGGCGGGCAAGGTGCGGGCGTTGGCGCACTGGGGAGACAAGCACCTGGTCACGCTGCCTGACGTGCCGAGCCTGCAGTCGCAAGGCTACGATGTCAAGTTCGTGCAATGGTCAGGCATATTCGTGCCTGCCACTGTTCCCCAGGAGGTTGTTGAGACATTGCGCGCAAGCGCCCATCGCATCGCGACCGACGAGAAGGTCAAGGCTCAGGTGCTGGCGGCAGGTAGTCCTATCGAATACATGGATGCGCCCGAGTTTCAGACCTACTGGGATGCGGATGACGCTGTTCTACGCCAGGCGGTGAGGGATATCGGCAAGGTCGATTGAGGCATTCCTGTAAATCCAGGAAGCATGTTGTAATACTTGGGCGTGCGGAAAGACTATCATTTACTGAAGAGGATTTTTTCCGGCTTTCGCTGTATTGAAAGCACCTGAAAAAGGGGGGGCTTGCGTTCTCGGAAAATCTCCTCCTCACCTAGTCGGCAAGGAGCGCTCATGAATGAAAAATCAGCATCAAGCACACAAGTGGATCGCGGCGATGTGCGGGCAAGCCTGGACGCCCTCATAGTCAGCGCACAGGATCTGCTTGAAATGACAGCCAGCTACAGCGGTGCAGAAATAGAGGCCGCGAGAGACCGCATGAAGCTGCAATTGCATCTGGCCCGTATGCAGCTGGAGGATTATGGCAGCGGGCTGCAGTCGCAGTTGTGCGCAGCGGCCAAGCAGGGCGAGCAATGCATCAGGGACAATCCCTGGAAGTCCGTGGGTATCGCCGCGCTGTTTGGCATCCTGCTCGGAAAATGCATGCGGCCTGACGACTAGGCCGCTGAATGCCGTTCAGCGGCATGTCGCGGCGGCATGCCGGCTTTATGTCTGCGCCGCGTGCACCATAGATACAGGCCGCTGCACAACACAACGATGGTCGCCAGATCCAGCAGTGCCCAGATTATCTTGAGTGGCAAGCCGCCATAGTCTCCAAAATGTAGCGGCTGCGACAGATACAGCGCCTGTACGTACCAAGGCATCTCAATGAGTTCAAGCAGACGTCCTGTTTCTCCATCCAGCAGCGCGGTCTTGAACAGCCGCGCTGTCAGTGCCTCGGTCCCGGACATCACGGCCAGGAAGTTTCCGGGGCCGGCCAACGCCTGACCAGGGAATAAAAGACTGATTACCTCCATGTCTGGCGCAGCGTGTTCAGCGGAGGTAATGACATCTTGAATCCGTGCAAGCGCATGCGGCGGTGTTGGGTTGGCATGTTCTTGCAGGGCGGGTGTCAGGCTGTTTGCACGCCAGAAAGCGCCGACGGGCTTTTCCAGCGTGTTGATGGCGCCCGTGAGCCCCACTACCATTGCCCAGGTCACGGTGACGATGCCAAGCAGATTATGAATATCCAGCCAGTACAGCCTGCGCGCCCGTTTGGTGCGCACAGACCCGAACGCATGCTTGCGCATGAAGGGTCCATACAGCAGCACGCCCGAGACGATGGATATCGCCAGCAGCGCACCCATGGCGCCGAGGAAATACAGGCCCGGCTGCCCCGCGTACATATCGGTGTGCAGGCGCAGCATCACATCCATGAAGCCCGCGTCTTCAGCATGGGGCTCTACAGCATGTCCGGTTCGGGTATCGAAAATATGAGTCTGCAAGACCTCGCCATCCTCTGCGCCGCCAGCGGCGATGCCTACTGTGACCAGAGGGTGGTCGCGATCGAAAATCACGAAACGCACCCGACCGTCGCGCAATGGCGCCAGCGCCTGCGTCACCATTGCGTCAATGGCGAGTGTGGGATCTGCTTTCCCTTCGGCATGCATGTCAGGCTCCTGCCAGTGCTCGATCTCCTCATGGAAGATGAGCGGCAAGCCCGTGATGCAAAGCAATAACAGAAACATCGTCGCGGCCACGCTGCTCCAGGTATGGACGGCACGCCATACCCGTATGGTGGAACTCTTCGGATTCATGCTGGCCGGCTCCTTGCTGCCTACCACTGTTTGCGCAGGCTGAGCAGTACGATCCGACCCTGGCCATAGAAGCATTGGAGCTCGTTCAGGCAATAGCTGACGTACTTGCGGTCGGTCAGGTTCGAACCGGTCAGCGACAGTTTATAGCCTTCGAGCTGGGGGTTGGCCTTCCCCATGTCATAGTGGATGCCTGCATCCCACAGCGTATTGCTGGGCAACTGGATGGTGGCGGCCTGGTCCGCGTAGTTGGCGCCGATATACCTGACGCCCACGCCCACCGAGACGCCGTTGGCCAGGCCTTCGCTGAATTCGTGGTTGAGCCACAACGACGCCATGTGCTTGGGAACGCGCGGCAGGGGGCGTCCTTCCAGAGACACGCCCGCGGCATTGGGGTTTGCCTTTGTGATTTTGGAGCGCGTGTAGGCATAAGCGGCAATGACATCAGTGCCTTCCCACAACTGCGCCCTGGCCTCGACATTGATGCCGCGCGAGCGCACTTCCCCGGTCTGGGTACTGAAACCGGCATGGCCTGCCACATCGTCGGGTGTCAGCATGTTTTTCTGGGTCAGTTGGTAGGCGGACAGCGTGAACAGCATGTCTGATCCGGAAGGCTGGTATTTCACGCCAACTTCGTACTGCTCACCCTCCATGGGTTCAAACGGTTTGCCTGAATAGTCTGTGCCACCGACGGGTTCGAAAGAAGTGGCGTAGCTGGCATAGGGCGCAATTCCCGATTCGAATACATAGTTGACGCCCAGCCTGCCCGTGAAGGCTTCATCCCGCCGCCCGGCACTGGTCCGGTTCATGCGGTCGTCGGTGTCGGCGTCCGCGCGGTCATAGCGACCACCGGCGGTGAACACCCAGCCGCCGGTGCGTATCTGGTCCTGAAGATACAGTCCCGTTTGGCGCATGGTCTGCAGTGTGCTCAGGCGAGGAATCAGATCGGGGATGGCTACATCGTAAACCGGGTCGTACAGATCTATTGATGGTGCCAGATTGGATGCGAAGCGATAGTCGTCACGTTGCTTAACAAAATCGACGCCCGCGAGCAGCGTGTGGTCCAGAATGCCTGTATCGAATTTGGCTTCCGCCTGGGTATCTATGCCCAGTATGCTGCCTTCTCCTTGTCCGCGCGTGGCTACGCGGCTCAATGTGCGCTTGTCGGCGGCGAGCATGTAGCCCGGCGTGCCGCGCGCGTCCACGTCCACGCGCGTGTAGCGCATGTTCTGGCGCACAGCCCAGGTGTCGTTGAAACGGTGTTCGAATGCATAGCCCACCGCATACTGGTCCCTGTCCATTCCTTCGTACGAGGGCTCTCCTGAAAATCGTGACCGAGGCAGCGAGCCATTGGGGTTGTAGCGCAGCGTGCCGTCTGCGGGCAAGCCCTGGTATTGCGGAATGTCCTTGTCATGCTGGTAGTGTGTGAGCAAGGTCAGTGACGTATCGGCGGAAGGCTGCCAGGTGAAGCTGGGTGCGATCAGCGTCCGCTTTTCTTCTGAGTAATCGGCAAGGCCGTCGCTCCGGTTTACAAGCCCTGTTATCCGGTATAGAAACTGCTTGTCCGCATCGAGCGGGCCAGTCGAGTCAAAGGCCAGCTTGCCGGCATCCTTGTTCCCGCCCTGTATCCACACTTCATGTCCCGCTTCAGTTTGGGGGCGGCGGCTGACCATATTCAGCACGCCGCCAGGCGTCGTCTGGCCGAACAAGCCTGAAGACGGGCCTTGCAGCACTTCGATGCGTTCAAGCATATAGGGATCGAACTGTGGCACCGAAACACTGTAGGCACTGAAAGGCAGCACAATGCCGTCCAGATACTGGCGCACAAACAGGCCCCCGCGCGCCTTGACCACATCGTAGCGGCTGTCTGTGCCGCCGAACGCAGACAGCACGCCTGGCGTGTAATGCAGTGCCTGGTCCACCGACTGCGCGCCCTGCATTTCCACTTGGGTGCGGGTGACGATATTAATGGTCTGCGGCGTCTCTAGAATCGGCGTGTCTGTTTTGGTGGCGGTTGCGGTTCGCTGAGCGCTCAGTCCACGTACGGGACCATACGGATTCTCCACGTGGCCTCTTACGAGAACGGGTGCAAGCGCCGACACGTTGCCGCTTTGCGTTTGCACAGCGGGTGCCGGACGCAGTGAATAAGTGCCATTGGGCGCGCGCACGACGCGCAGCCCATGGCCTTGGACGATCTGCATGAACCCGCCCTGCACGGAGTATTGGCCATGCAGGCCCGGGCTCTGCTTGCCATGCGTCAGCTCGGCTGCGGCGGAAAGATCAGCGCCCGCCGCCTGCGCAAACTGATTGAGTACCGAGGCCAATGGCCCGGCTTCAATGTCGTATGTCTGTTGCGCTTGAGATGCCTGTTGGGCATGGACGGGCGAGGCGAGCACGGCGGCGCAAGCGATAAGCGTCGTATGCAGTGAAAGTCGAGCCGCTAGCGAGGCAGCGCCGATGGCGGCGAGGCGCAAACGGGCGTGACGGGAGCGCGTGCGCGTTGAGTGCAGGGCCATGAGGGTAATCCTTGTTCGATCCGGAAATGTTGTTGTCTTCCTATGTATTCCGGATGAAGCGTCAATTTCCTCAATGCGCACGCAAACTGTTTTGTAACAGCATGGGTGCCGCCGCTCGGGGCCTCAGCTAGTCTTCACAGGCTGCACGGCTACCCAGTAGCGCGTCCGATAGATCACTTCCACCGGCAAGGCAAGTTTCAGATTGTTCAATGCGCGGTCGGTATCCGTGACAGGAAATACGCCGGATACACGCATGTCGGCGACATCGGGATCGCAGTGAATGAGGCCGGTGCGATAGCGTTCCAGTTCGCGCAGAAAGTCCTGTACGCGCATGTTATTCGCGACGAGCAGACCTTGTGACCATGCCGCGTCACTTTCCCGCACCGGCATGGATGCTTGAATGTGGCTGTCGGAAAACCGCGCGCTGCGGCCGGCTTCCAGCCGCAATGGCGCGTCTTGTGTGTGTACTGGCTTGATTTCGACAGCGCCGTCGAATACGGCGACATGGGACACAGCGTCCTCCTGACGCAGACTGAAGCGCGTGCCGAGGGCAAGGACGCTGCCTTCCCGGCTGCGCACGCTGAAGGGACGGGCCGGCGCCATGCTGTCGCGGCCGGTCGTCACAAGTATCCCGCCCGAACGCAGTGTCAATTCCCTGCGGCGTGCGCCAAAGTGCACATCAAATGCACTGGCCGTGTCGAGCAGCACGCGCGTGCCGTCGTCAAGTGCGATTTCGCGAATTTGCCCTGTGTGTGTGTTGTAGTCTGACGAGAACCATCGCCATGTGTCGCTGTTCCGAACCAGATGTACAGTACCCACGCCGACAGTGCACAGGGCCAGTGTCTGCAGGATGCGGCGCCTGGAAGCGCCGTGTGTTGCGGCGGGCGATTGTAGCAATGCGGGCGCGGCATGCCGCGGCACTTCCTGGAGCTTGGCATCGAAGGCCAACAAGCGGTGCCAGGCGCGCTCGTGATCCGGGTGCGCGGCGCGCCACTGCGCACAGGCTGCACGGTCGGCGTCGCTGGCGTCGTCCGCCCACAGGCGCGCCATCCATTGTGCGGCCCGCTGCACGATGGCTTCGTCGGTGCCGGCATGCGCTGCGCCCGTCGCCGGCGCAGGTGCCGTGTTACGTGGATCAGCCATTCTGAAGCGCCAGGTAACAGGCCTGTAGTGCGCGGGCGATATATTTTTCCACCGACGATACGGATACGTTCAATTGCACGGCGATTTCCCGGTAGCTCAACCCGTCCAGCTTGCACAGGAGAAGGGCGCGCCGCGCCTTTTCCGGCAGCCGATGGAGAATGGCATCGATTTCAACCAGGGCCTCAAAGGCGAGGGCGCGGGTCTCCTCGGACGGAACCTCTGGTTCCGGCAGAAGGCTGAGCGCATGCAGATAGGCGGATTCCAGGCGCCGGCGGCGGTAAAGGTCGATCAACAGGCCGTTGGCCACCTGCGCCAGATAGCGCCTGGATTGACTAGGCTCGGGGGTATGGCCGGAAGCCAGGATGCGCACATAGGTATCGTGCGCCAGATCGGCTGCATCGAACGCGTTGCCCAGTTTCTTGCGCAACCATCCGTGCAGCCATCCGTGGTGGTTGCTGTAGAAGGCTTCTGCTTCCTGCAACGGAGGTTGAGCCGTGGACATCATGAGTAAGCCGGCCGCTGGCGTATGGGTGATCGAAAATGCGAATGAATCGCATTGTAGTTTGAATGGCGGTATTTGCCCAATCGCCCATATCCGTGCTTACCCCGAGATGCCTACTGCACCACGATGTCGGCGCGCTTGACCAGCGCTTCGATAATCGGCTTTTCCGTGTTGATTTGTTTTATCAAGGCTTCGGGGGAGCCATCCGCAGGCTCAATGCCCATCTCCAGGATACGTTGGCGAACCGCCTTGTCTTCCAGCGCGGCTTTCAGGGCCTTGTTCAGCGTTGTCGTGATATCCGCAGGCGTGTTGGGAGGGGCAACCAGCGTGAACCAGGCGGTCAGGTTGAATTCGGGGTAGCCCTGTTCGCCGATGGTAGGAATATCTGGGCGTGTGGACAGGCGCTTCTGGCTGGTGATGCCGACAACATCCACCTTGCCGTTGTCCACTTGCGGCATGCCGGTGCTGACCATGTCGAAAAAGAGGTCTACGTCGCCGTTGATGAGTTGGGGCAAGGCGCCTGTGGATCCCTTGAATGGCACGTGCAATAACTTGATGCCGGCAAGATCCTGCAAGTATTCCGCAGCCAGGTGGGACGACGTGCCCGAACCGAACGAAGCGATGCTGAGGGGTTCGGGAGCGTCTTTCGCTGCCTTGACCACATCGGCCAGCGTCTTGTAGTGATGCTTTTTCGCAGTCAGAAGCACCATGGGACCAATGCCTATCATGCCGATGGGTGTGAAGCCGTCCGGGTCATAGGGCAGTTTCTTGAACAGAAAGCGATTTGTGACCAGCGTGGAGTTGGTTGCAAGCAGGATGGTGTAGCCGTCGGGCGTGGCGCGGGCGGCGTGAGATGCGCCGATGGTGGTTGCCGCGCCCGCGCGGTTCTCGACCACCAGCGTCTGCCCCAGGGTCTTGCCCATACTGTCGGCAAGCACGCGAGCCAGGGCATCGGTAGCGCCGCCAGCCGGAAATGGCGTTACCAATGTGATGGGGCGTTCCGGATAGCCTGCGGCTGAAGCCAGGCTGGCCATGCCGCACAACACAGTGGCCGCGATGAGTCGGATTCCTGCCTTGATCATATGTGTCTCCTCGCTGAAATGAAATCGGATCGGATAGATAAATTATTGAATTCCGTACAATGGAATTCAGTTCCTATAAAATGTCTGGTGACTATAGAACCAAGGGCTTTCGAATGCAATCCTCCATTTCCAGCAAAGACGGCAAAACAAGCAATGCGTCCGAGTCCAGGCGCCCCGCCCGTCGTAAGCGTAAAGAAAGCGTGGGCAACGCTTCTTCGCCCGACTTTGTCGAGGCGCTCGCGCGCGGCCTGAGTGTGATGCGCTGTTTCGGTCCGAATGTCGTTACGCTGGGCAATCTCGAGCTGGCCGAGCTTACCGGCCTCCCTAAGTCAACGATCAGCCGCATTGTCCACACGCTGACGACCTTGGGCTATTTGCGCTATCACCCTGATACCGGCCGGTACTCGCCTGGATATGGCGTACTCGCGCTGGGGTTTGGATGCTTGGCCAATCTCGAGGTGCGCGAGTTGGCTCGTCCCTTGATGCAGAATCTGGCGCGCGCCACCGGCGCGGCGGTGGCGCTGGGTGCGTTCGACGGCGAGGCAATGACTTATGTGGAGGCAGTGCACGGCTCAGCGGCGCTTTACCTGCGTCTGCCAGTGGGCTATCGGGTGGGGTTGAACAGCACCATGGGTCGCGCTTACCTGGCGAGCCTGGGAGAGAAGGAGCGGATGCGCTTGCTGAGTTCGCCGGATCTGCCGGTGGAAATGCCTTCCATGATGGTGCAGGCATGCGCGGATTTCGATCTTTGCGGTTGTTGCTATGGCATCGGCGATTGGCAGGCGGGCATCAATGCAGCGGCATCGCCATTCGATGCGCCGGGTGGCGAGGGCCGGTTTGTGATCAGTTGCGGTGGGCCTGAGAATGTTGTGCCCGAGGCGCGGCTCCGTGGAGAGATCACCACGAAGCTGAATCAGCTCGTGAGGCAATTATCTCCAGGTGATTATTAATTATTGAAAATAAAAATGAGTCGCATTAATATTATAAGGCTGTAATTTTTTATCCCCAAAACGAAAACAGCCTTTTTCTCATGCCTTTCCACAATCCAGCATTCGCAGATGGGTTCGCGCGGCTTGTCATGCCGCGTTCCGCTGCGCGCCAAGGGCGCACGTCCTTGTTTCTGTCTCTTATTGTTGTATGGGCTACAGCCGGGCACACAGCCGCTGCACATGCCCAACAGAACGCGACTTCCGGCAATGCGGCGCAGCAGGCCGGCAAGGTGACGATGCTGCCAGCGATCACAACAACGGGCACGATGGGGCTTGGCGCGTTGGTCACTGAGGGCACGCATTCATATACCGCGCAATCGACCAGCGCGGGCACGGGTATGCCGCTGACGTTGCGGGATACCCCCCAGTCTGTCACCGTGATCACCAGCCAGCGTATGCAGGATCAAAACATGCAATCGCTGACAGATGTCATGGCAAGCACGCCGGGCGTATCTGTGCAGAACTATGATTCCGAGCGCTATTCATTTTCCTCGCGTGGTTTCAGCATAGACCGCTATATGTATGACGGCATTCCGACCGCGTACGACACGGGCTACAGCGCAGGAGAATCTTCGCTGGATCCGATCATCTACGACAGGGTAGAGGTGGTGCGCGGTGCAACTGGCCTGCTGACCGGCGCCGGGAACCCTGGCGCCTCGATCAATCTCATTCGCAAGCATGCCGACAGTAAGGAATTTGCCGCCAAGCTGACCGCGGGCGTGGGATCTTGGGATAACTATCGTACAACAGTGGATATCTCCTCGCCGCTTAGTCGCGATGGGCATGTGAGGGGGCGTCTGATCGCGGCCTACCAGCAGTACAACAGTTATGTCGATTACTACAGCATGAAGAAGAAGGTGCTGTACGGCACCGTCGACGCCGACCTGACTCCCGACACAACACTGAGGGTGGGTTTCAATTACCAGGACAATGACCCCCGCGGCAGCAGTTGGGGCGGATTTCCACTATGGTATGCGGACGGCACGCGCACCGATTGGACACGGTCAAAATCGGTCGGCGCAGACTGGACATCGTGGGCGAGTACCACGACTGGCGCATTCGCCGACCTTGAACATCGTTTCGGCAACGACTGGACTGTGAATGTGTTGCTCAATCACAGCAGGCACGAAGCGGATGCGAAGCTGCTGTACTTGTACAACTGGCCGGATGCGGCGACAGGCTTGGGGATGGCCGCCAGCCCTGCTTGGTACCTCGGCGACCGCACGCAGAACAGTGTGGATGTGAAGGCATCGGG
Organism: Allopusillimonas soli; assembly: GCF_004153445.1. Taxonomy (GTDB): domain Bacteria; phylum Pseudomonadota; class Gammaproteobacteria; order Burkholderiales; family Burkholderiaceae_B; genus Allopusillimonas; species Allopusillimonas soli. The sequence continues at coordinate 717,312 of NZ_SDQC01000001.1, read as the reverse complement.
CCCATTCGAGATGTTTGGGCGCCGACATGAGCTGGTGGTAGGCTTGAGCAGCAGCAGGCAGGTCTCCGATTTTGATTATCGGGCCGCATTGAACGTACCACCGGTGGGAAATTATCTGACATGGAACGGCAGTTATCCCGAGCCGAACTGGAGTAACGCGGAAACCAGTGCAACCTATGATGCAACACGCCAGAACGGTATGTATGCCGCCGCTCGATTATCTTTGACCGACGCGATCAAACTGATTGTCGGCGGACGCTATAGCCGATGGGAAACCGATGCGGTGGGTTGGGCGGGTGGCTCCCCGACGTCGTTCAGCAAGAATGCATTCACCCCCTATGCAGGCCTGCTTTACGATCTCAACGACAATCTGACTGCCTATGTAAGCTATACCAGCATCTTCAATCCGCAGAGCTATCAGGATCGCGACGGCAACTGGCTCGATCCGCTGGAAGGCGACAGCTATGAAGCGGGCATCAAGGGCGAGTTTCTCAACGGAAAGCTGAACGCAAGCGCCGCGCTATTTCAGATAGAGCAAGATAATCTCGCACAGCCTGATCCCGGTCATATGGTCCCGGGCACGACGAACCAAGCCTATTACGCGGCACAAGGAACCAAGAGCCGTGGCTACGATCTGGAGGTATCGGGCGAGCTTCGCAGGGGGTGGCAGGTTGCCGCTGGACTGTCGCACTGGACAGCCAAGGATGCGGATGGGGCGCCCGTGCAAACCAATCATCCCAGAACGCTGCTGCGCCTTTTCACCACCTATCAGTTTCCCGGCGCGTGGCATCGGCTGACATTGGGCGGTGGCGTCAATTGGCAGAGCAAAGTGTATACCGTGGCAGCAGGGCCAAACGGCGACGAGGAGGTTTCGCAGGAATCCTACGCCCTGGTCAACCTGATGGCGCGCTACCGTTTCAATCGGCACTTGTCGCTGCAAGTCAATGCAAACAACATTCTCGATAAGAAGTACTACAGTCAGATCGGTTTCTACAGTCAGGGCGCTTGGGGTGCGCCACGCAACGTGATGGCAACATTGCGCTATCAATATTAGCGTGCTGCACCCAGCATGGATCCAATGTCATGCACCAGATCGGCAAGGCGAGGGCCCAGGTCGTTCTCCAGCTTCTTTTTGTCTACGGCATAGCTTGGAACGGTCAGGTTGAATGCCAGGGGCAGCCCCAGGGAGGGCTGCAGCATGGGAACCGCGACGGCGGCCAGCGTAGTGCGCCAATCTCCGATTACCGCGCAAAAGCCGCGTTCGTCCAACTGTGAAAATGACGCTTGCACGCGGTTGCCGAAGGTATTCCATTCGTCGGGATATACGTGCTGCAAACGCTCCATGACCCATTTTCTTTCCTCCTGCGGCAGGCCGTACAGCAATGCGCGGCCCATGGCTGTGCGCAAGAACGGGCGAGTGGATCCTATCCCAGGCCGCGTCTCGTTTGAATGATTCGCGTACACCGTCTCCACGTAAACGACTTGGAGACGATCTCGCGCGCCCACCGATATCGGCCCGTTGGCGTAGCTCGCCAAAGCCATCATGGCGCTGCCTGCAACCTGGTGAATCATGAGCTTTGAGAGCAGTGGATATCCCAGGGAAAGCACAGCCGGCCCCAGCGCGTATTTTCCGGTAGCCGCATCGCGGCGCAGATAGCCCAGGCCCATCAAAGTAAACGTAAGGCGCGAGACGGTAGGCCGCGTCATGCCCAATTGTTCTGCGAAATCTTTGTTTCCCAAAAGGAATGAGCCGTTGGCGAAACAACCCAGTATGGCGAGGCCATTCGCGAGCGTGGAAGCGAATTGCGGATGAGCCTCCAGCTCGGCCTCGTTCAGCGTTTCGGGTTTTTCCCGGGTGTTTCCAGATTTGATGCGATTTGGTGCCACTAACGAAAACCTCTGTATTCGTGCATTGACGAGTTGACATCTTACCGCGCGGATTCGATAATTAATTCTAATTAATGGGTATCAATTCAAATAAATGGAATTAAGGGCTCGGAGGCCAAGAATGTCGCTTGTATCGTCATCCAGATCGCCGGTTTTCAGTTTCGTCGTGGTTGCCGACACGCATATCAATGAGGATGAAAGCCTCTCCAGCTCTCCGTATCAAACCAATGCGCTCGCCAACGCCCGCGCTCGCTACGTGTTTCAGGACATCGCAGCTATGAGCCCTGCTCCCAGGTTTGTCGTCCATCTGGGCGATATCGTGCACCCGGTGCCATCCCTTCCAAGTTTCATGCAAGCGGTGGAGAACTTCAGGTCCATTTCCAGTTCGGTCAAGGTGCCGATTCACTTGGTGCCCGGCAATCACGATGTCGGCGACAAACGCGTGCAGGGAATGCCGGCGGATCAAGTGTGCGATGCCTACCTGGATACGTATCGCAAGGCGTTTGGGCGTGATTACTATGCTTTTGACGAGGGCCCGCTGCGCTTGGTGCTCGTCAATTCACTGCTGATCAATTCCGGCCTGGACGAGGAGGTCCGGCAGCGTGAATGGCTGGAGGAGCAGCTGTCTTCCGCAGGCGATCGCCGGATTTTCCTGTTCATGCATTACCCGCCATATATTTATTCAGAAGATGAGCGCGGCAATTACGACAATATTGACCAGCCTGGCCGAGACTGGCTGCTTGATCTTATGCGCCGGCCACAAGTGGAAGCCACATTTGCGGGGCATGTCCATAATTTCTGGTACGACCGGGTGGGCGAGGGCGAGTTTTATATGTTGCCGTCTACCGCATTTTTGCGTCATGACTTCACCGAGTTCTACCGCACTGCGCCGGATGTGGAGTTTGGCCGTGGCGATGCGGAGAAGTTCGGCTATTTCATCGTCGATGTATATGCCGACGGACATGTGGCTCATTCGGTACGGACCTTGGGCCGCCAGGTGTCCGGGGATTCGGAAGCCTTCGCGCCCGTTGATCAGTTCCTCACACATCCGAAGACTTCCATGCTCGATAACATGGGTGTCGAGCTGCGCCATCCCTGGGCAGAAAGCATGCAGATAACAGCGACGGGCGGCGTGCAGGAGTTCGGCCGGAAATGGGCGCGGAACGACTATCCGCTGCTGGCTCTTTGGGAAATGGGGGTGAAGCTTTCAAAAGTTCCCGTGCTTGATCTTGAGGAACAGGAATCCCGCACACGCATGCAGCTGATGGCCCGGATGGGACACAGATATGTCGTTACGACGCTGGGGCTGCCGCGAGGCGCCCAGTCCGTGGACGAGCTGTCGCGAGCGGGCGTGGCAGCCTATGAAGTCAATTTTCCATCGGCCCAGTTCGAGATGCATCGCCATGCGTTGAAAACGCGAAGAGAAACAGACGGGGTCCAGATTTTTTACTCGCCCATTCTGAGCCATGATCCCGACCAGTATGACGGGCAGCATTTCAATCATGTCATAAAGGCCGGTTTCAGCCTGGAGGATCTGGATGGCGTCGCGCAGACCATGTCGGCATCCAGACAGGCCGGGGAAATAGACGGTGTAACGGTAAGGATTACACCCGATCAGGATCTTCTGTATGCGTATCGCGAGATGCGCGCTTTTCATGAGCGTACGGGATGCGAGATCCTGGCATCGCTGAAGCTGGCTGGCCCAAGCTTGGCGAAGGAACGGGCCGACGACGCTGCCAATGTGGCCAGTGTTGCGCAGACTATCGTGCTGTCGCGAGCAAGCTCCGGCATTCGATATATATACGACACATTCATGGATGTGGATCGCGGTTATTTCCCTCGCCATGCCTTCATAGACCGGCATTTCAATCCCCGCCCGATGGCGCGCGCATATTGCTGCCTCAACGCGCTGCTGTCGGGGCTGGGAGACTGTCAGCTGACGGACGTGGACAAGGCCACGGCCGAAAGCCTCGAGTTCAAGGCGGGTAACCAATCCTTCAGGCTGGTCTGCGCAACGGCCGCAGGTTTTCGACAGCTTGAACACCTGCCATCAGGAGCCGCTGTCCTTGATCTGGCAAGCGGCCAGTATACGAATGCGGCTTCGGTGCTCGAGGAGGCTGAAGCTGATGGATTACTGCATGTTGTATTGATCACCCTCAAATAGGCATCGATGCCAATAAGGAGACAAACCCATGTCATCACGAATCATCATGCTTGCCATTGCTGCGGTCGTGTTCTGTGCGGCAGTGCCTGCTCAAGCGGCTTATCCCGACCGGCCCGTCACATTGCTTGTGGGATATGCTCCAGGTGGCTCCACGGACATCATTGCCCGCCTGCTGGCCAAATCCTTGAGCGATCAATGGAAACAGACTGTGGTTGTCGAAAACAAGGCTGGTGCAAGCGGCATGATTGCCGCGGACTCAGTCGTCCGTGCCGCACCCGACGGCTATACGCTATTGCTTGGATACACGCCTGAAGTTTCGATCAACAAGCTTGTGTTCAAGGAGATGCGCTACGATCCCATCCATGATCTGACGCCTATCGCGCTTGTCGCCTCGGCGCCGCTGGTGCTCGCTAGCGGCCCGAAGTTGCCGGCCAGAAACTGGAAGGCACTGCTTGCGCTGAAGGGCAAGGAGACGGCGATTGCATACGGATCGCCCGGTGTTGGCGGGCAGCAGCACATGGCTGGCGAGGTGCTCAAGCGCCTGACCGGTTTGCCTTTGCAGCATATCCCTTATCGCGGAACTTCGCTGGCGGTGCAGGATCTTGTTGGCGGGCAGATAGATCTTTTCTTTGCCACTACGCCGCCTTTGTTGGGCAATATCCGTGCTGGGAAGATTTGGCCGATTCTGGTTGCTGGCGACAAGCGCGAGAAGTTGCTTCCCGATGTCCCGACGGCTGTTGAACTGGGTGTGCCCGATCTGCAGCTCACAAACTGGTTTGGCGTATTCGGGCCGGGCCAGCTTCCCGATCCGATCGCTCAAAAAATCGGCACGGATGTCATGGGCATCCTGGCCAGCAAGAGTTTCATTGAGGAGCTGGAAGCAAAAGGCCTTACGCCCACGCCCTTGCAAGGCGAGGACTTTGCCGGCTTCATCCAGGATGAAATGGCGAAATACCAGCGCATTATTCAGGAGACAGGCATTTCCCAACGCTAGCGCTTGGCCTTTCCTTGGGAAAGGCAGTCATTTCAGACAGCTGTCGAGGAGATAGATGCGCCGCGTCATATTGAGAGGCTGCGGAGGCGCTCAAGGATATACTGGGCCATAAGCCGCCAAGCGCGAATCAGAATTGGTCTGGAATGGATCTACGACAGCTGGAGTATTTCATCTATGTGGCTGAACTCGGCAGCTTTACACAAGCTGCCCGCGTTCTGGGTGTCGGACAGCCTGCACTCAGTAGGCAAGTGCGCAGACTGGAAGTGGAAATAAGGCAGACGCTCTTTTACCGCAACGGCAGGGGTGTAAGCCTGACAGAGGCTGGCAAACGTTTGCTTGCTCATGGTCGTACCATCCAGATGCAGTTTGAGCACGCACGCCACGACGTTGAGGATGCCCGCGGCAGTCCGGTGGGACGAGTCACCGTTGGTTTTCCTTATGCCGTTGGCCGGGCGATTAGCGTCCCATTTGTCCAGGCCTTTCGCCAGCGTTATCCCAAGGCTGACCTGTGTATTACAGAAGGACTGACCATACACCTATACGAGTGGTTGTTGTCTGGCCGTGTCGATATCGCCTTGCTGCATGATCCGGTGCCGTCACCGAGCCTGGATATTCGTCCAATACGGAACGATGAGCTGTTGGTGCTTGGGTGCCGAAAGCGGAACCAGCCAGCGATGGGTGCCTCCATACCCTTGCGCAAGATTGCGGATTTGCCGCTAATCATCCCTTGTCGCCCGCACACTTTGCGGATGATGATTGAGACGCAGCTAGCCAATATGGGCCTCAAGCCTCGGATAGCGCTTGAGGTTGATGCTGTGGCCACAATCGTCAATCTTGTGGCGCAGGGGCTCGGTTATGCGATCGCGACCCGGCATCCGGTCGTAATCAGCACCGTTCAGTCCAACCTGCAGATGCATCGCATTGTAGAACCGGGCCTGAGCAGCGTACTGGCTATGGCAACCTCGGCGGAACGGCCATTGACAACGCTGGTGCATCGCACGGCTGAGTTGTTGAGTGAAATGCTTCTGAAAAAATCTTCATCGCATTGACTTGATGGTTGTGAGGTGGAAGCGCCCACTGACTATCTCCAAGCTATGTTTTTAAGGAATATCAGCTAGGCGGAAATGTCGGTACTAGCGGTACTCTCACGGCGCTACTATCCTTTTCATCCCCGGCAAATACCGGCATACCGGGATGATGCTCACTACAACAAAACAAAGGAGACACAGCCATGAAACCAAGACTGGGCCACATGCTTGCATCGGTCGCGTTGGCGATTCCCCTGATGGCGGGTGTTGCAGCGCCTGCGCATTCCGCGTATCCAGACAAGCCTCTCACACTGGTTGTGCCCTTTCCGCCAGGCGGGGCCGTGGACACCCTGGGACGGCTGTTTGCAGATAGCATAAGCAAACAGACTGGCCAATCGGTGATTGTGGAGAACAAGGCTGGCGCCAATGGCAATATAGGCACCGAGGCGGTGGTAAGAGCGCCTGCCGATGGCTATACGTTACTGATCGCAGCAAATGGCATGGCCACCAATCCGTCGCTTTACACCAACCGAAGCTTCAATGAAGTGGATGACCTGAAACGCGTAGCCTATCTGGGTTATGCGCCGCTGATTCTTGTGGTTGCGTATGACTCTCCATTTAAATCCTTCAATCAACTGATCTCGGAGGCCAAATCCAAGCCGGGCACGATTTCCTTTGCCACATCAGGGGTGGGTAGCGCCCCGCATCTGGCGACGGAACTGCTTCAGATCAAGACTGGTACGAAGCTTATGCATGTGCCATACAAGGGCGGTTCGCCCGCCAAGTTGGATCTGGTGACGGGGCGGGTGTCACTTATGTTTCTTAATCCACTCGAAGCCGTGCCCCAAGTCCAGGCGAAGAAGCTGCGGGCGCTTGTTGTTGACAGCCCGCAACGCCTGCCGCAGCTTCCTGATGTGCCCACAGCGCAGGAGCTGGGCTATGACGGCCTCCAGGCACGAGTTTGGTGGGGCTTTGCTGTGCCTGCGGGAACGCAGGACGAGGTCGTGAACGTGCTAAACAAGTGCATCAACACTGCGCTGCAAGATCCACAAGTAAAGGAGAAGCTCGATCAAATGGCGGTCACCACCGTAGGCGGCAGCCCACAGGATTTTGAGAAATTCTATCGTGATCAGGTAGCCACATGGGCAACGGTAGTCAAGACAGCCGGCATAAGCCCACAATAATGTGGGAGGCTGACAGATGAAGCTGATGCCGTGCATTGCAATACAGTTTGAATTCGATACTCTGCCGAACCGGATGAAGCATGATTATTGACTGTCACGGTCACTACACGACGGCGCCTGCGGGACTGGCGGCTTTCAGAAACTGGCAGCTTGAACAGCTGGCAAATCCTGCGGCACGGCTCATGGACCCGGGAGTCGCTGTCAGCGATGATGAGATCCGCGATTCCCTTGAGGAAAACCAACTGCGTATCCAGCGTGAGCGCGGCGTGGACCTGACGTTGTTTTCCCCACGGGCGGGAGGGATGGCACATCATGTGGGTGACACCGCCGTAAGCGAAGCATGGGCTCGTCATTGCAATGACCTGGTTTACAGAGCTGTGTCGTTGTATCCGGATCGCTTCGCAGGTGTGTGCCAGTTGCCGCAGTCACCCGGCGTCGGTCCGGCAAACTGCGTCTCGGAACTTGCGCGATGCGTGGAGGAGTTGGGCTTTGTGGGATGCAATCTCAACCCTGATCCCACTGACGGTTACTGGCGGGATCCTCCCATCACTGACCGTCACTGGTACCCGCTGTATGAAAAAATGGTGGAACTTGATGTGCCCGCCATGATTCATACCAGTTGCTCCTGCAATCCCAACTTTCACTTTACAGGGGCACACTACATCAATGGCGACACGACGGCTTTCATGCAGTTGGTGCAGTCCGACCTGTTCAGAGACTTTCCCACGTTGAAGTTTGTGATCCCGCATGGGGGGGGCGCCGTGCCGTATCACTGGGGTCGATACCGTGGCCTGGCCCAGGACATGGGCCGCCCGCAACTGGAGACCTTGCTGCAGAATGTCTTCTTCGACACCTGCGTATATCATCAGCCGGGCATTGAGTTGCTGCTGCGGGTAATTCCTGTCGATAATATCCTCTTTGCCTCGGAAATCGTAGGTGCCGTGAAAGGCGTCGATCCCCGTACAGGATTCAGTTACGACGACACCAAACGCTATATTGATGCCGTGCAATGGCTTCCACCCGCAGATCGCGACAAAGTCATGGGAGAAAACGCATTGCGGATATATCCACGACTGCGCAAGCGGTTAGGTATCAGGTAGCGGTTCCCATGTTCCGGACGCCGCTGGAGGATATGGAGCGGACGCGGGCAGCATTTGCCAGCCACCTGTGCCGTCTCCCGCAACGAGCAGCTGATTCGCATGGTGGCGCAGCAGCGTACTGCGGTGGCCAACGCTGAGCAGTATCGTGCCCGGCAGTTGGCTATGCACCAGGCGGTACATGGCGTCCTCCAGCCCTTCATCCATTGCGGAGGTCGCCTCATCGAGCAGGGCGGCCCGGGGCTTGAGCAACAGAAGCCGCCCGAACGCCAGGCGCTGTTGTTCGCCGAGCGAGAGTATTCGACTCCAGTCATCCTCATCGTCCAGGCGTTCTGCCAGATGGCCCAACTGTACCTGAGCAAGCACGTCGCGCGCGGCCGCTTCTTGCGCCGCGTGGTGGGGAAGGTTGGGAAGGGGGCGTGGATAATACAGGGCGCCGCGAAGGCTGCCTTGAGGCAGATAAGGCTTCTGGCTGAGGAATAGCGTGTCGCCGAGTGGACGCAATATGGTGCCTTCGCAGTAGGGCCACAGGCCGGCAATGGCACGCAGCAAGGTTGTCTTCCCTGCGCCGGATGGGCCCCGTATCAGGAGCGGCGCATCGGGGCGAACCTCGAGATTCAATTGCCGCACGAGCGGGCGTCCGTCGGGTGTGGCAACGGTTAGCGCCTGCAGCGCCAGACAGTCTCCCTGGTTTCTGATATCCGGCTCGTGCAACTGCGCAGCATCGTCGATCCCGCGAGAGAATCCGCTGAGACGATTTAGCGTGGCGCGGTAGGTGGCAAACTGATCATAGGCATTGCGGAAAAATGAGAGATTGTCTTGTAACTGCCCGAACGCTTGCGCCGTTTGCATGAGATCTCCCAGGCTGATCTGCTTGGAAAAGAATCGAGGAGCCTGAATAATGAATGGAAATACCACTGCTGCCTGCGTGACGATGAAGTTGAAACCCAGGAATTTCAACGACCGGTAAACAATCTGCCATGCATTGGCTATGACCTGCGCGAACCGGCTGCGCAGCAGGGCGCCCTCCACGGCTTCCCCTGCGTAGAATGCGATGCTTTCCGAGTATTCGCGCAGGCGCACGAGCGCGTAACGATAGCTTGCGTTGAAGCGCTCATTCAGGAAGTTGAGCGGGATGAGTGGGCGTCCTATCCGAACCGCCATCACAGTGGCGATCACGACGTAGATGAAGACCAGAAATACCATGCCGCGCGGAACCTCCCAGCCTGCAACCGACAGTGGACCGGACAGTGTCCAGAGTATGACGGTGAAGGCGAAGGTGGAAACCACAGCGTTGATCACGCCTATGGACAAAGTGAGCGATCCGGTCACGAAATCGGCGACATCCTGCTGAATGCGCTGATCGGGATTGTCGACAGCCGTATCGAGATACTGGGTTCGATAGTAGGATTTGTTGTCGAGCCAACGCGAGAGCAACTGCTCGTTCAGCCATACCCGCCATCGTATCGTGAGCGCCTGCTGCACGTAGAAGTCGACGAGGGAACGCACGACATGTACGGTGGCCAGAATGCCGAACAGCGCCATGGCCATCCAGAATCCCTTGCCGTCCAGCTTTTGCAGGGCTGTGTACATGGTGTTGTACCAATCCGAGAATAGAACCTGCAGCCGTACCGCGCCCAGCGTAAGGAAAAGAATGAAGGCAAGTGTGGCCAGGGGCCGCCAGTCGCGTCGGGGCGAGAAATAGGCGGCTGAAAGCCGCCAGAATTGCTGTCCCCAGCTGCTGTAGCGTGCTAGGCCTGCTATGGCCAGGGCTGCCATGGCGAGGGTAATGACATAGGCCTTGGCCAGCCATAGTGCGCTGTCGAGTAAAGCGTTGTTCCAATCCATGGGTTGCGTCGTTGTTCTTTTTGGTTGTAGGAGGTTCTGGGACTGCATCCTATACACATTGAAGCACCAACGCCACCCACGGCTGCCCGCCGCAGGTCAGGTCAGGGGAGGGTTGAGTCGTGCAAAACCTTCCTGGCGCCGATATGGAAAATGCGGGTAGGGCGCGGTTACAAGGCTTGCCTTATCCAGCTTGGCGATCTGCTCATCAGTTAGAGACCATCCAACGGCGCCAAGGTTCTGTGTCAATTGCATTTCATTGCGGGCGCCCAGGATGACCGACGATACGGTGGGCCGCTGCAGCAGCCAATTGATGGCGATCTGAGGCACGCTTTTACCGGTCTCTTGGGCTATCTCGTCCAGGGCATCCACGATCCGGTAGAGATGCGCGTCGTCTATCGGCGGGCCGAAACGGGCCGTTTCATGCAGGCGGCTTTCTTCGGGAATAGGGGACCCGCGCCGTATCTTGCCGGTCAGGCGGCCCCACCCAAGCGGGCTCCACACCAGTGCGCCCAGGCCCTGGTCCTGGCCCAGCGGCATCAGGTCCCACTCATAATCGCGCCCGAGCAGGGAGTAATAGACCTGGTGGGCAACGTAGCGCGGCCATCCATGTCTGTCGGCTACGGCCAAGGATTTCATGATCTGCCAGCTGGCGAAGTTGGAAACGCCAACGTAACGGACCTTGCCCGCGCGCACCAGCGCATCGAGCGCGGAGAGGGTTTCCTCCACGGGCGTGTGTGCGTCAAAAGCATGCAATTGCAGGATGTCGATATAGTCGGTGGCCAGCCGGCCCAGCGCCTTGTCCACTGCGCATGTCAGGCGGCCTCGGGAGGTTCCGGCGTCATTGGGCCCATCGCCTATGGGCAAACCGGTCTTGGTGGATACAAGAACCTGGCTGCGCCGGCGCTTGATCGCCTCGCCGAGCACCTGTTCTGATGCGCCATCCGAATAGACATCTGCGGTATCAAACAGATTGACGCCATGCTCCAGGCAGATGTCGACAAGACGGCGCGCTTGCTGGGCATTGGTGGTGCCCCAGGCGCCGAACAGTGGGCCTGTGCCGCCGAATGTACCCGCGCCGAAAGCCAGCACGGGCACCTTCAAGCCCGATTTTCCAAGATGGCGATATTCCATGGTGTAGTCCTGATTGGAGTTTGAGAGAAGAATGCGGCGGGTCCGCCGCGCCTTTGATGCCTGATCGCCAACATAGTTTTTTTGGTTTAAATGTAGAATAGGTAATATTCAATAATATGAATTCGCATAAATCGAATAATCATGATAGGCATGGACCATTTGGCGCTGTTTCTGCGCATCGTCGAAAAAGGAGGGTTGGCGGTCGCCGGCCGTGATTTCGGCCTCTCGCCCGCCACCGTTTCCGAGCGGCTGGCCGCGCTCGAAAAGCATTACGGCGCAACCTTAATCGTGAGAAGCACACGCGCCATCAGTCTGACCGAAGAAGGAAGAGTGCTCGTATCAGGCGCTCGGCGTTTGCTCGCAGAAGCACAGGAAATAGAAAGCCGCATTCGCCTGGGCACCGAGACCATATCGGGGCCTGTACGCCTGAGCGCACCGGTGGATCTTGGCAGGCGCTATCTTGTTCCCATCGTCGATGCATTTCTGGCGGAGCATCCACAGGCCAGCGTCGAGCTCAATCTGGCCGATGGCTATGTTGATATGGTGGGCCAGGGACTGGATTTCGCAATCAGGCGCGGCATGCTGGCCGACAGCAGACTGCGCAGCCGCTCGCTCGGTGCTAATCGGCGTGTCGCCTGTGCGGCGGCAGCCTACATTGCGTTGCACGGCGCGCCGGCGCACCCGCATGATCTGGCGTCGCACGACTGCCTGCTGATGCGGTTCGGACAGCATTTGGATGCGGATTGGCCGTTTCTGGTAGATGGAAAGACGCTGCGCGTGATGGTGCATGGACGTCGAATTGCCAACGACGGCAGTTTGATACGCCAGTGGTGCCTGGCGGGGCATGGCATTGCGCTGAAGTCCATTCATGATGTTCAGGACGACCTGGCTTCGGGCGCGTTGGTCGAACTGCTGGGCGATTACTCAGCGAAGGGCTCTTCGCTGCAGATCGTCTATCCCGACAGCGCGGTGCAGCCCCGGCGTGTGCGCTTGCTGATGGAGCGCATTGTGCTTGCCTTCGGCGGCTAGCCGTAGCGGGTGTGAGCCCGCCACGGCTGTGCGCGAACAAGATCAGGCAGAGACCGTTTCCAAGGCGCGCTGGTGCGACAGATGTACATTGTCGATGGGGAGGTCTTTCCCGTCGGCAACCGCATCAATCCACGCATCGGTTGTGGCAACGGCGGCGAAATTCGAGTGAAACACGGTGCTGAAAACACGGTGGATTTCCTCTGCGCTGGCTTCGCCCGCCGCATTCCTGTAGGGAAGGGATCCCGTTGCATCGCTCAGGAACTCAACAGCCAATCCATTGTGGTGTGCGTGGTTGATCGAGGAGGCGTCGCAGTTGTGCGTCATGTAGCCCACGATGGTGAGCGTATCGATGTTGTGGTCTTCGAGCCATGGGGACAGGTCGGTGCCTGTGAATATGCTGGCTTTCCTTTTATTGATACGGTGATCCGCCGAGCGGTCTGCGACAACAGGGTGCAGTTCCCAATACGCCGATCCATGCGCGAACAAGGGCGCATCGGGCGGGGAGTCATGCTGGATGACGATAACGGGAATGCCTGCTGCCTTGGCGGCATCCATCGCACGGCCGATATTGGCCAGTGACGATTCAACGGGCGGATATTCGATCAGCAGATTGCCTGTGACATATTCATTTTGTACATCGATGACAGCCAGTGCGCGGCGAGGTGAAACGGACATTTTTTCTCTCCGGGAATGAATGGTTGAGGGTCAGCGGCGCATGTCGGATCGGGCGGATGAAAACAGCTGCATGGACCGCCTGCCGCCGTGCGCCAACTGATGAGATGTATTGTCCCCGCGATCAAGCCAAATAAACATTGGCCCAAAGATATATATTAGATAAAATTGGGCCATTATGAGATCACGCACAGCTATCGCTGACCCATTCAGGGTCGCAGTCATTGCTTTCGACGGCATCACCTCCTTTCATCTTTCCGTGCCTTGCCTGATATTTGGATCGAGGCATACCGGTACGCATGGCCCGGCTTTCGACGTGAAGGTGTGCGCCCAGGAGCAGGGCATGTTGTCAACCGCCTCGGGTTTCGACATCGCGGTTCATCACGATTTATCCGGAATGGACGGCGCTGGCATTGTTGTCATGCCGAGCTGGTATGACGACTGCCGGGATGCGCCCGAGCCGCTGATCAGGGCGCTTCAAAAGGCAAGCCAGCGCGGCGCGATCATTCTCGGGCTGTGCCTCGGCGCGTTTCCCTTGGCCCAGGCGGGCTTGCTGGATAGCCGGGTGGCCACCACGCATTGGGCGTTTGCGGATATCCTGGCCGAGCGCTATCCCCATGTGAACGTCGATAGCGATGTATTGTATGTGGATGAGGGAAATGTTCTCACCTCAGCGGGCGTGGCGGCTGGCCTGGACTGCAGCCTCCACCTGGTGCGACGCATTTGCGGTGCCGATGTCGCAAATCGGATTGCCCGCCAGTGCGTCATTGCGCCGCATCGGCAAGGCGGCCAGGCTCAGTTTATCGAGCGCCCTTTGCCGGTGTCCGCCGGCGAAAGCCGTGTAGCCGACGTATTGTCATGGGTGAGCGGCAATCTGGCCCAGGCGCACGGCATCGATGCACTTGCACGGCGCGCCGCCATGAGCCGGCGCAACTTCACGCGTCATTTCCGTCAGGCAACAGGCATGTCGTTCAAGCAGTGGCTGTTGAATCAGCGGCTGGCCCACGCGCAGCACATGCTGGAAAGCAGCGACGTATCCATTGAACTGCTGGCTCATCAAGCGGGCTTTGGGTCGGCATTGTCGCTAAGGCAGCATTTTCGCGCGGCATTCTGCACGTCGCCGTCTGCCTATAGAAAGCTGTTCCGGGCGAACGATGAAGGCGGAACGCCGCTGCATTGACCCGTCTTTCCGTTGTGAGTCAGATCATGGGCCGGTAGCCGGGTTAGTGGCCGCGGGGGCAAGCCGCATCGAGGCGTGCTGCGTCTTCTTTGGACGATGTGATGTCACCCGCCGCGGCATTCTCGATCACACGAGAGACGATTCAGGCTTCTTTAGTTTATGCGGCATACCAAGCCGCGCTGCTTGTCGCGTCTCATATTCCAGAAACGTCTGAGTAATGCCTTGCCCGCGAACGCCACCGCGTACGGATCCCGCTCGAACATCACCGTAATACTCTTCCCAGTTTTGAGGCAGAGGTTGAGAGCCAGGCAAGGCAAGCCATAGGCGCAGAAGGTGTCTCTTTCTTGAAGGATCTTCGTAATCTTCGAAGCTAGTACGGGAATGCAGATGAACGTAGTTGTTCAGCAGTTGCATGTCCCCTCGTTCGAGCCACATCGAGTAGCAGAATTTGGGATGTGGCAGGATTTCCTCCAGTAAATCGAGAGCCTCCAGTTGTTTAGGCGTCAGTCTAGGTATCTCCGAAAAATCTCGTTGTGCAGCGACAGTGTTCTTACGATTTGCGCGCAGGGCGAAATACTCGGGATGATTGCCGAGAATCGGGCATTGATAATAGGGAGGTTGAGATGGGTCCTGGGTTCCTTGATAACTATGATAAAAGGGCTCCTGCAGCGTTTCGATCAGATCGGGGCGACGGAGAGCCACCTCGTCGCGCAATGCAATAGAGCTGGTGATCTTGCTTTCTCCGCCTGATTTGGCTGTCTGCAGGGTGAGCAATGCCACCACGTCGCCAGAGTCCATATGGAAATCGAGTCCGGCGTTTGTGTTGTAGCCGCGCCCATTCTTTGTTTTATATGACGCGCCGATATCCCGGACGTCTGTCATGATGTCACTCATCGTGTTTTGGGTGCGAGCCAGACCGACATGGAGCCCTATTCCCCAGAACACGAGTCGGGCGTCATCTACAGTCCAGCGTTCGACGGGAAAACCTTTTACCAAGCACAGCCCCCAACGTTCTTGTGTTGCATCGAAGGCGCGGCGCAATGCAAAGCTGGCGGCCTCGTTCAAGGGAAAATCCTCTTGCGCCATGGCGAGCATGGGTTTGCCGCTTGCCTTAGCGTGCGCCAACGCCTGTTCAATTCCTTCAATCGCCTGATTGTCGAGACGATGAATCCAGTCTTGGTGTTCAGTTAGATCACTTGAGAGCCACGCCTGTGGGCGAGTAGGTTTGTCCATCTTCATGTTCCTGTTGAGGTTGAAAGCCAGATTCGTGAAGGCAAGGATAAATTAGTAGTTAATCAATTAATATCGAAGTTTCGTTGAACGCCAGTTAAGGCTTTTTTATGAAGATAGAGGCATTTGCCACGTTGGATGCGGTGTTGCGCCTGGGCACCATGGCCGCCGCAGCGCAGGAGGGCAATATCACTCCCAGTGCGGTCAGCATGCAAATGAAGCAGATTGAGACTTACATGGGCCAACAGTTGTTCGATCGCTCAGGATTGAACATCAAACCATTGCCGCTTGCGTATGAAGTGTCCGATACCATGCAGCCGTCGCTTCGGAGACTCGAGTCTTTGCGCAATCGCACGACGATTGTGGTGGAGGGCACTATTCGTTTCGGTGTCATTGAATCTTTGCAACCCATCTTGATCCCAGGTGTGATGCGGACCCTGGCGGAGCGTTACCCTCGACTCCGTCTGCTGCCGGGAAGAGGAAAAAGCGCCGCGCTGATTGAGGCCGTCAAGGCAGGCTTGTCGGATGCGGCCGTGGTGGCTCAGCCCGAATCAGGCGGCTCTTCCCGATTGAGTTGGTATCCCCTATTCCAACGTGAGCTTGTTGTCATTGTGCCGCAAAGTGAATCCGAAACATCGCTAAAGGCGCTCTTCAGCAAGTATGATTGGATACGCTACGATCGAAAATCCGTTACGGGTCGCTTGGCGGCTCGCTACATCAATCGGTACATTCAATCGGATCGCGGAACCATAGAACTGGATGGCGTACGAGCGATTGCCGCGACAGTCAGCGCGGGGCTGGGTGTTTCCATGGTGCAAATTGTCGAGCCGGGGATTTTGTTGGTGTATCCGGTCAGAGTAATGCATGTGCCGCACGCGCCGAAACTGCGCTTCGCTTTGGTTACGCGGCGTGGAGAAGGGGAAAACCGTCAAGTAGCGGCTCTAAGGGACGCTTTGACCACCGTGGTCAGAAGATGTTATGAGTCCTAATGCCAGCCAACAATTTTTTTGATGTAGTGAATAAAAAACTATCACTTTTTGTTTAGCAGCGCATCCGGTACCTTCTTCTTGCCTATTCAATTTTGACCTGTATACGAGAAGAATGGAGAAGACATGAACGTTGCTGCCCTGAAACTGGCCTGTGCGCTTGCTACTTGCCTGGCTATCGGTGTGATTCTGCCTGCCGGTTCTGCTACGGCAGCTGATGCGGACAATACCGCTGCCAGCTATCCATCCAAACCCATTACCATGGTGGTGGGCTACCCCCCCGGTGGGGCCACCGACATTATTGCGCGTTTGGTTGCAGACAAGCTAGGCCAGGCATTGCACCAGCCGGTCATTGTCGAGAATAAAGCGGGAGCAGGCTCCAACATCGCCACCGATCAAGTCGTGAGGGCTCAGCCTGATGGATATACGCTGCTTGTGGAGACGATCGCCAATGCCACAAACATGTCTATTTACAAGAATCTCCATTATGACTCGCGTAAGGATCTTGAGCCTATTGTGCAGTTCATGGCCTCTCCGAGCGTGTTGGTGGTAAACCCAGCTGTGCCGGCCCACAATTTGAAGGAGTTGATTGCCCTTGCCAAGTCGGAGCCAGGAAAACTCAGTTTTGCCTCGTCTGGGGTGGGTGGCTCACCTCATCTGGCAGGCGAAATGCTAAAGCTGCGTGCCGGCATTGACATGTTGCACGTACCATACAAGGGTGCAACACCGGCCCTGAATGACGTTCTGGCTGGGAATGTATCGTTGGGCTTCATGACTTCGCTCGGCGCTTTACCGCATATGCAGGCTGGCAAGCTGCGGCCGATTGCCGTGGCCAGTCCACATCGTCTTGCAGATTTACCCGATGTGCCAACTATGGCTGAAGCTGGCTTGCCGGATTTCGATGTGGTTTCCTGGAACGGCTTGGCTGCGCCCTCGGGTACGCCGAAGCCCATCATCGACAAGCTCAACAAGGAAGTGAATAGTATTCTTGCTATGCCAGATGTCAGGCAGCGTCTGAAATCACTGGGGGCGGAGCCAGTTGGAGGGACGCCGGAAGCGTTCAAGGCCTATGTCAACGCGGAAATAGAAAAATGGGGCGTTGTGGCTAGGAAGGCAAATATTTCTCTGGATTAAGGAGGCTATATGCCGGCTTCGCGTTGCGCGCTGGTTACCACTGGCGGCACGATAATTTCAAAAATAGATCCCGCGACAGGTCTGGCTATGCCTGTTCTGACAGGTGATGAGCTGCTGGCGTCACTGGCCGGCATTGTGGGTGAAACTGAAGTTGAGGTACATGATGTGGTGCGTGTTGCATCGCCCCACATCATGCCGCAGCATTGGTGTGCATTGCACGATGTGATACAGACCTTGGTTGATCGTGAGGATGTCTACGGTGTGGTGATTACTCACGGAACCAGTACGTTGGAGGAGACTGCCTGGTTTCTCGATCTGACGATCAATACGCAAAAACCCATTGTTGTGACGGGAGCACAACGTAATGCTTCATCCAGAGATTTCGATGGTCCATCAAATCTGCTCAACGCGATCAAAATTTGCCAGGATTCTAAGTCAGAGGGAAAAGGTGTTCTGGTTGCGTTGAATGATCAAATCAATGCTGCCCGTGAAGCGACAAAGACGCACACGGTCAATGTGCAGACTTTTCAGTCTGGAGAGTGGGGCTATCTGGGAAATATCGTGAATGATCGCGTGACGTTTCACAGGGCACCGCTTCGTCGTCTCCACGTACCTTTACGTACACACCAGCTTCCGGTCGTGGAAATCGTATCGATGTTCGTCGGCGCGACGGGCAGGTTGATTGATGCCGCACTGGAAATGGGCATACAGGGTCTCGTCGTGCAAGGGGTGGCATCGGGGCATGTCAATGCTGCGATGTATGAAGCTGTTCTGCGTACGCTGGAGCGTGGCGTGCCTGTCGTCATTGCTACGCGGATACCTCAAGGTGGAACCCGTGCTGGTTATGGCTTCCCGGGTTCTTCCCAGCTACTGCTGGATGCGGGAGCTGTGCTTTGTAATGATCTTTCCGCCTGGAAAGCAAGAATTCTCCTGATGCTTGCGCTACAGGACGAAGCGTCGATGAGCGCAGGCTTGCAGGAATTGTTCGATGCATAGTCGATCCAGCCTTTTCCCTTGATAGGGAACTTACTGCTCCACCAATGGATAGAAGCACGCCGCACTGCGCCCGTCGGATAGCTCCCGCAGCTCGGGCACGTTCGCTTGGCAGTTTGCCTGTGCCCGCGCACAGCGTGGATGGTAGGTGCAGCCAGACGGCAGGTTTGTAGGAGACGGTATTTCACCGGTAATTCTGTTCAGCGTGATGCGAGCGGTGGGATCAGGTACCGGGGAGGAGTCCCGCAAGACCCGGCTGTACGGATGCAGCGGCGCATCCAGCACCTGTTCCGTTGCGCCGCGTTCCACGATGCGTCCCAGATACATGACACAAACCTCATCGCAAAAATGCCGGATCACGCCCAGGTCGTGCGATACGAAGACAAAAGAGAGTCCACGCTCCTTCTTCAGGCGTTCGAGCAACTGCAGTATCTGGGCTTGTACGGACACGTCCAGCGCCGAGACCGGCTCGTCGGCGACGATAAGCTCGGGATCCAGCACCAGGGCACGTGCGATACCCACCCGTTGCCGCTGGCCGCCCGAGAACTCATGGGGATAGCGATCCAGGGCGGTCTGTGGAAGGCCCACCTCGTCTAGTATGCGCCGGATGCGTGCATCGATCTGCGCCGCGCTGCCCAGCCCATGTACGCGCAGGGGCTCGGATAGGGCCTGGCGGATGGTCAGACGCGGGTTTAGCGAGGCAAAGGGGTCCTGAAATACGATTTGAATACGTTGGCGCAGTTTACGCATCTGGGCGGCGTTGGCGTCCTGCAGCGCGATGCCGTCGAATAGGATGGCGCCCTCGTCGGGCTCGACCAGGCGCAACAGCGTGCGCGCAACCGTCGATTTTCCACAGCCTGACTCTCCCACGA
This sequence comes from Allopusillimonas soli, assembly GCF_004153445.1. Taxonomy (GTDB): domain Bacteria; phylum Pseudomonadota; class Gammaproteobacteria; order Burkholderiales; family Burkholderiaceae_B; genus Allopusillimonas; species Allopusillimonas soli. The sequence goes on along the minus strand of NZ_SDQC01000001.1, from coordinate 697,883 downwards.
GACCAAGAGACTGTCCGCGCGCCACATCGAAGGACACATCGTTGACGGCACGGACAACTTGTTTCGGGCCGCCGAGCAGGCCGCCACCGCTTTCAAACCGTTTGACAAGATGCTTGACCTGCAGCAGTGGGTTCATGGCTGTTCTCCTGATTCGCGCGCCCGCACAAAGCAGCGCACCCGGTGTTCGCCATTCCCCAATGGCACGAGTTGCGGATGCTCGGCTTCACAGATCTTCTCCTTGAGCGGGCAGCGGGCCGCAAAGGTACAGCCCGTGGGCATGTCGGTGATGGCCGGAACACTGCCGGGTATGGGCGCCAGGGAGGTGGCGCTTGTGTCCACACGTGGCATGGCGCGAAGCAGTGCCTCGGTATAAGGATGCGTGGGGCGGGCAAAGAGCGCCGCCGCATCGGCCAATTCGACGATCTCACCGCCATACATGACCGCTACGCGATCAGCGATTTGCGCCACGACGCCCAGATTATGGGTGATAAAGACAACGGACATTCCATAGGCCCGCTTCAGCTCGTCAAGCAGGGTGAGAATCTGCGCCTGTATTGTGACGTCGAGCGCTGTCGTCGGCTCATCGGCCAGCAGCACCTTGGGCCGGCAGGCAAGCGCCATTGCAATCATCACGCGTTGCCGCATCCCGCCGGAGAACTGGTGTGGATAGTCGTGAAACCGCTTGGCCGCGCCAGGTATCTTCACTTCTTCCAGAACTTCCAGCGCGACGGCACGCGCCTTCGTCCAGCTCAGTCGCCTGTGCTGCCGGATGGCTTCGGCAATCTGATCGCCTATGGTCATGGTGGGGTTCAGAGAAGTCATCGGCTCTTGAAAAATCATGGCGATCTCATTGCCGCGAACGGACGCCATCTTTTTTTCCGGCAGTGCCGCCAGATCCTTGCCTTCCAAAAAGATGGATCCTCCGCCATGGCGTGCGCCGGAAGATGGCAGCAGCCGCAGGATGGACAGCGCTGTCACGCTTTTCCCACTGCCTGATTCGCCGACGACGGCCAGCGTTTCGTCTCGCGCCACAGACAGCGATACGCCGCGCACGGCCGCATGCCAGCTGCCGCCGATACGAAATTCAGTGCGCAGGTTCCGCAGTTCAAGCGTCGGGTTTTCTGTTGCCATGGTTACTCCGAACGTAGCTTGGGATCGATGGCGTCGCGTAGCGCGTCGCCAAGGAGATTCAGCGCGAGCACAGTGAGCAGAATGGCCAGGCTGGGGAACACCGTCAGCCACCAGGCATCCAGTATGTGCTCGAACCCTTCTCTGATCATGCTGCCCCAGGTGGCGGTGGGAGGCGGCACCCCAAGCCCGATGAAGCTCAACGACGCTTCGGTACGTATGGCGGATGCCATCCATAAGGAGCCGAGGACGACCACATCCGAGATCATATTGGGCACAATATGCACACCCATCAAACGCAAGGGCCCATAGCCGAGCGCTCGGCCGGCCTCTATGAAATCTCGATGGCGAAGCGCGATGGTGGGGGCTCGCGCCACGCGTACGAAGGGCGCAATTTCGGTAATGGCGATGGCGATGATCAGGTTCTCCAAGCTGGCGCCCAGCATGGCAGCCACCATCAGACCCAATACCAACGTCGGAAAGGACAGCAGGACATCGACAAGCCCCATGACCAAACGGTCAAATATGCCGCCTAGATAGCCCGCCAGCACGCCAAGCGATGAGCCTATGGTCATAGCGATGAGGATGGCCACGAAGCCTACCATCAGCGATACGCGGGATCCGTAGATCATGCGTGAAAGCACATCGCGCCCATAGCTGTCTGTGCCCAGCAGGAATTCGGCGGATGGCGGTTCCAGGCGCGAAATAATATGCTGCTTCAATGGATCGTGCGGAGCGATCCAGGGCGCGAATATTGCAGTCAGGACTATGGCGGCCAGCAAGCCTATCCCTATCCAGGAGAGGCGGTTTCGGCTCAGCGCTGCCCAAAGCGCGTTGGAGCGCTGCGCCGGCGATGGCGGGGTGGTGGCAATGGAACTCATTTGTACTTTACCCTAGGGTCGACAAGACCATAGACCAGATCGGTCATGAGGTTGACGAGAATCACGCAAAACGCAAACACGATCATCAGTCCCTGGAGCAGGGTGTAGTCGCGCACGTTGAGCGCGCCCAGGATCAGCTTGCCGAGTCCCGGGCGGTTGAAGACAATTTCGGTCAGAACGGAATTGCCGATCAGTGTTCCGAAATACAGACCGACAACGGTCACAATGGGAATCAGCGCGTTGCGCAAGCCGTGCCGGAGGATCAGCCGCAATGGGCGCACCCCTTTGGCGCGTGCGGTACGAACGTAATCCTCTCCCATCACGCCCAGCATCGAGGAACGTGTCACGCGCATGACATAGGCCATCATGATCAGGCCAAGGTTGAATGCAGGCAGCGCCAGATTGGAGAGCTGGTCTTTCCAGCCGGAGGCGGTCACCTTGCTGACGACCGGAAACCAGCCCAGTTGTATGGCAAATGCCAGCAACATGAGAATTGCGGAGACAAATGCGGGGAAAGACAATCCGGTCAGTGAGAGCAGACGGCCCAGATAGTCGGGCCACGCGTTGCGGCGCAGTGCGGCCCATATACCCAGCGGCATTCCAAGCAGGGTGCCGATGAGGATTGCACAGGCCGTAAGCTGCAGTGTCCATGGCAGAACCGCTGCAACCTCCTGCAGCACGGGCCGGCCCGTGGACATTGCGGTGCCCAGATTTCCGGACAATACCTCGCCCATGAAATGGAGATATTGTTGATAGACGGGAAGGTCCAGGCCCAGCTGCTGCCGCAGCGCTTCCAGCGCCTGGGCGCTGGCCTGGTCTCCAAGCATGACCGCGGCCGGGTCGCCGGGTACCAGGCGCACCAGTATAAATACCGCCGTCAACATGGCCAGCAAGGTGGGTATGGCCTGGAGCAGCCGCTTGATGGTAAAGCGCATCATCGGGTGTTCTCTCTTTATGAGTGAGGTGTCTGCATGAGCCGCTGGGCTGTGAGGCTGCCGATGTTTCTGTCGGTGTTGCCACGCACAATCAGGTCGGTGAGCACGGCGCCAACAATGGGAACCAATTGGAAGCCGTGGCCGGAAAACCCAAATGCGTGAAAGACGCCCGGGGCATTGGGTGAGGGGCCGACAATGGGCAGGAGGTCCACCGTCTTGGCTTCAAGGCCGGCCCAAACGCGCACGATGCGCACGTGGCTGACCACCGGAAACAAATCGGTGGCTGCGCGCGCGCCCTTGGCCAGGATACCCATGCGTGCAGTGGAGGTTTCCTTGTCCAGGTCCGGCACGCCCTGCAGGCCGCCTCCGATGACCAGCGTGCCCTGATCGGACTGCTTGAACGACAGGGAACGTCCGACTATGGAAACGACGGGCTTGATGAACGGTTCAAGCCGCTCGCTCACCATCATCATGGATGATTTGGTTTGCAGTGGGATCGCATCTCCCACCATCTCCGCGATGCGGGCGGACCACGCGCCGGCCGCATTGACAATCACCGGGACAGTCCAGCGCCCATGATCGGTAACAAGCGTCCAGTTGCTGCCACTGCGTTCGATGGCGCTCACACCGCAATGCTCATGCAGTGTTACGCCTGCCGCCTGAGCCGCCTGGCGAAAGGCACGCAGCGCGCGGTGCGGGTCTGCCGCGCCGTCGCGCCGGGCAATCGATGCGCCGCGGCAATGCGGGCTCAAGGCCGGCAGCAACTGCCGAAGTTCATGGGTGTCGATCAGCGCTTCATGCGTATAGCCATCGCGCTGCAAGGCCTCGACGTGCGATTGCAGCCGCTTCAGGGTGGCATCATCCTCCGCCACGCAGATCTGCCCGTTTGCATGAAACCCACAGTCGTCGCCTACCATTTCTTTCAGGCGCGGCCACATTTCCATGGCCTCCAGGGATAGATCGAGTTCGCCACGATCGCGGTTGAGCGTGCGCACGCCCGCCGCCGTGGCGCCGGAGGCATGCCTGCCCACCCAATGACGCTCGAGAACGATGACACGTTTTCCTGCCCGGCCCAGGTGTAGCGCCGCGGACAGGCCATGAAGGCCGCCGCCGACGACGGCGACATCGTAGACGGGTGCCGTCATGAGGATTCCCCCTGTTCATCCAGGGAAGCGAGCTCTCCCAGCGTCAAGGGCTTGAGGGGTGGACGAATGCGGTAGAAACCGACGTCCGCCACGGGGCGCTCCTGCGCCTCGGCCAGGATATTGGCTATGGTGTAGCCGCACTGGCGTCCCTGGCAAGGGCCCATTCCCGCTCGGGTGAATGACTTGATTTGGTTGGGACCTGGCTGCCCGAGTTTTGCCGCGGCGCGTATATCCCCCGCGGTCAACTCCTCGCAGCGGCACACTATCGTGTTGTCCGATGGACAAGCGGTGCTCGGACGTGGCGGATACATGGCGTCAAGCATGGGGCGCAAGCCCAACTCAGCCGCAAGTTGCCTGCGCAGCGGCACCGCCATGGCATCCGCCTGTTCCTGGGAGAGCTTGTTCGCACGCGCGGCAATCGCAAGCGCGGCAATCCGTCCGCGCCATCCCGCCGCGCGCGCGCCCGCTATGCCCGCACCGTCACCGGCTATATAGACGCCAGGCTGGCTGCTTGCCCCCCAGTTGTCCAGCAGCGGTGCGAAGCACCGCTGACTGTCCACCCAAACGTGCTCGCATTCAATTGCACGGCTCATATGTATGGACGGCACGATGCCTTCATGCACCAGCAGCAGTCCGGCTGGAAAGCGCTTGTCGGCGCCGCTGCCGTCAGTGAAGGCGATGGTCGACAACTGGTCCTGGCCCTCGGCCCGGAATTCGCTGATATTCCGATACACGGGTACGCCGGCTTTCCTGATTGCGCGAAGCCAGCTGTAGCCTTTACGCAGGTCTCGCCATTTCGCGAGCGCGGGAAATAAATGCGGCATCCCTTTGCGCCAGTTGTCCGCTGGCGAGGTATCCAGCCATCCGGCGACGGTGCCGCCCGCATCGAGCAGTTGCTTGATATAGAGCAGGACGAGCGGGCCGCTGCCCGCGATCCATACGGGCTCGGCCGGGACCTGGCTGGATACCTTGAGGGCGATTTGCGCCGCACCGACGGTCATGACACCGGGCAGGGTCCAGCCGGGAAAGGGGGCGGGGCGTTCCTGGGCGCCGGTGGCCAGCAGGATATTGTCAGCCTGGACCACCGACGCTTTCTCGTTCCGGGTCATGTAGACATGCCAGCCTTGTTCTATCTGCCATACCTGCGTCAACGGGCGGTATTCCGCACCGCAGCGCCGGAAGTGGCGGGCCACCTCGGCGCCGCTGCGGTACTCTTCTCCAAGAATGGCGCCGGTATGCTGACCGGCCCTACGTTCCACGGCGCGCCATATCTGGCCTCCCGGTTCGGGTTGGTCGTCGGCCACCATCACATCCAGGCCATGACCACAGGCCTCGATCGCCGCCTGCATGCCGGCAGGCCCCGCACCAACAATGAGCAGATCCACTTTTCTGTTCATGCGACACTCCGTTTGCCGTGCTGGCGTTCCACATGCATGCCGTCGCGTACGGGCACCATGCATGTTTGGGTTGATGCCACGCCATCCACGACGGCCAGGCATTCAAAGCACACGCCCATCATGCAATAGGGTGCCCGCGGATTGCCCTGTACCGGCGTGGTTCTTGTCACAGGAGAAGGCTGTCGCAGCATGACCGCGGCAACCGTTTCACCGGCATGTGCAGCAACGGCCTGGCCGTCGATATAGAGCGTCAGCGCCTGGGCGCTGGGATCACTGAGTTTTCGGAACATCGAATCGCCCATGATGAAAGAAGTCAAGATTGGCTGGCAGCGCGGATTGGCGCAAGCAGCGGGAGAAGGGGCCGGCGTGGAATGAAGCCAAGGTCACACCGGAGTGGCATACGGCTACCCACGCGCCGGGATGGGTTGCGGAGCCCGCATAAACAGGACAGCCATCGGGCGTCATGATCCGCAGGCATGACCAGTGACGGACCAACCGCGCGCGGGCCAGGTCGGGCAAGGTGCGCAAGGCATTGCGCGCCATGACGGCGGCCGCACTGGAGGTCGTATGCAGGTCGTACCCGACGTTTTCCTGCGTGAGGCCAACCATTACGGTGCCTTCGGCGGTCTGGCGTATGCCGCTGGCAGCCATGGGCAGCAGGGGCTGTAGGCGTTCGGTAACCATGACTTGTCCCCGTTGCGGATAAAGCGGAATGTCCAGTCCCACCTTGGCGGCCAGTTTCGCGGAGCCCAGTCCGGCGGCAATGACAACCTGCGCGCCGTGGAAATGATTGCTGCCAGCCTGTACGGCAAACCCGCCACCGGACATTACCTCTATCTCCGTGACGGGGCGGTTGTTCAGCAGGGTTGCACCATGGCGCAGCAGGCCTTTGTGAAGGGCGGCCAGCAGCTTCAGGGGGTTGACGTGACCGTCCATGCTGCCCAGGCTTGCGCCTGCCACATCGGGTCCCAGGCGCAAGCCTGGCAGAAGCGATTGCAATGCCGTCCTGTCCAGCATCCGGGTACAGGGCGGCTCGTCTTCAGCCTGGCTATGCCATGTTGCAAGCCTTGCCTGGCGTTGATGCCAGGCCTCCTCGCCGAGGCAGAAGTGAAGGCCTCCGCGGCGATCGTAGTCCAGAGCCATGCCCGTTTCCTGTTCCAGCACGCTGGCAAAGTCGGGCCACAATGCCGACGCCTGGCGCGAGAGCTTCTGATAAGCGGGCGCGCCGTATCCTTTGCCCTGTACCCAGACCAGGCCGAAGTTGGCCTTGGCTGCGCGATAATCCGTATCAGCGCCATCCAGGACCAGCACCCGCTGGCTTGCCTTGGCCAGGCCGTATGCGATGGCTGCGCCGACCATGCCAGCGCCCACCACGATTACGTCATAAGATTTCATATTGCTCATTCGCATACTTACTGGACAGATGCATGAAGAAAACCTTGAACCTGCGCCAGATCGAGGCGTTCAAGGCCGTGATCGAACATGGCACGGTCAATCGCGCCGCGGACGCCTTGTTTGTGTCCCAGCCAGCAGTCAGCAAGCTGCTGCTGAAGCTGGAGCAGGACACCGGCTTGGCGCTGTTCGAACGCGTCAAGGGCAAACTTGCGCCGACGCCGCATGGTATGCGGTTGTATGAAGAGATCGACCGGATTTTTGCCGGCCTGCGGCAACTCGAAGAGGCAGTTGACTCGATCCGCAGGGACGAGCAGAGGCAGCTTCATATAGGCGTCATGCCCGCGTTGTCGGGATCTTTTGTGCGCCGGGTCACCATGGCGTTCATCGAAACCCATCCAGACGTGCACGTGTCCATACAGACCCGCAGTTCTCAGTTTTTGGCCGAGTGGCTGGTGGCCAGGCAAATTGACGTCGCCCTGGTTGGTAACCGCATCGAGAACCCTTATATAGATCGGGAGCCGATGATTTCCTCGCCGCTTTTCTGTGCACTGCCCCTGGATCATGAGCTTGCGCGCAAGCGCGTTATTCGCGCCACGGACCTGGACGGCGTTCCCTTTATATCCTTTGCATATGGAAGCCAGACAGACAGGCTTGTTCGCCAGGCCTTCAGCGCGGTGGGTGCGCGTCTGACGCCGGTACTGGACACGGTGACGGCGCCCACGGTGTGCGAGTTCGTGGCGGCAGGCCTGGGGGTGTCGCTTGTACACCCCCTTTTTGCCGAGGGCGTCAGCAAGCGCGTTGTATTGCGCCGCTTCGAGCCCGAGATCGAATTCACCTTCCAGCTTTGCCGTGTGCGGGCCTCGCGCAATGCAAACCTGGTCGAGGCTTTCATGAGCGTGGCCCGGCGCGTGGCGCAGGACGTGTCCAATGAGCTGCTGCATGGCAGTTGAGCGCGGTTCGCGGTTTAGTCGGCCAAGCGTGTCGTATCTTCTGTGATGGGTGGCGCCAGGTTCAGGGAACCCTTCAGATCGTAGCCATAGTTGACCTTGCCGGAATGAAGCCATACCTGCTTCAGCCCGAACAGCGGGATGGCGCACACATCGTCATGGATCTTCTGCTGGGCATCCTTCCATAATGCCAACTGCCTGGCGTCGTCGGGCTCGATGCGTGCGGCGCGAATGCTTTCATCCGCGACCGAGCAATGCGAGAAATTCGACATGGCTGTGGGCGATCCGATTTCCGACGCGGAATCGAAGAACTCAGACAGATAGGCGTCTGCATTGGGGAATCGCGCGGCCCCGTAGAATACGATGGCGCTTTGATCCTTGCGGCTGCGTGCCTGATAGGTGGCGTGGTCGACGACCTCCATGTTCAGCTTGATGCCGGCTTCGGCCAGCTGGGCCTGAACGATTTCCATGATGGGCTGCTGGGCGGAAATATTCGAGACAATGGACTTGATCTCTATCCCGTTGGGATATCCCGCTTCGGCCAGCAGTTTCTTGGCGGCCGCGACGTCGTGCTTGTATGTGCCGGCGCTGCAATCGTGGCCAAGATAGCCTTCCGGGACAACCGAGCAGCCCTTGGTGGCGACATCCTTGCCCACATATTTCAGTATCTGGTCCACATTCACGGCGGCGGCGATCGCTTCACGCACTTTCAAATTGTCCAGCGGCTTTATATTGCGGTTCAGGTGCAGGATGCGGAACTCGGCCGGCTCAAAGATATCGACGTCGTAGCCGCGTTTGCGGGCGCGCTCCACCCAGCGTTGCTCGCGCTTTCCCTGGATGATATCGACCTCGCCTGAAGCAAAGGCGAGTTCGCGGGCGCTGTCGGAAGGAATCATGCGGTACATGATGCCCGCGGCCTTGGGCTTGCCGCGATAGTATTGATCGTTTGCCACCAGCTTCACGTATTGCTGGGTGACGTGTTCGGCAAAGGCAAATGGCCCGGTGCCTATGGGGGAGGCGCCGAACTTGTTGCCAAGCTTTTCCGCAGCCTTCTTGCTGACGATATTGCCGCCGTGGTAGTCGGATACGCGGCCCAGAAAACCCGAGTCGGGATATTTCAGCGTGACGCGCACCGTATAGTCGTCCAACGCCTCTATCTTCTCTACCCCGACGAAGGTGGAGGCGAAGCTGGACCGCTTGGGATCGGCAGCGCGCTCCAGAGAGTACGCCACATCCTCAGCCTTCATCTCTCCATAGCCGCCATGGAACTGCACACCTTTGCGCAAATGGAAGGTCCAGACTTTACTGTCATCCGATACATCCCAGCTTTCAGCAAGGTCGGGCTCGAGTTTGGTGGGGTCCGCACTGCCGGGCGGGAATCGAACAAGGCCGTCGAACATCTGGCTGACTACGCCCTTGTCGTGCGTTGAGGTGGCGCGATGCGGATCCAGTGTGGCATTGTCGGCAGCGCCCGAACTGATTCGTAACATGGGGCGTGTCGTCTCCTGGGCGTGAACCGTCGCCGCAGGCATGGCACAGAATCCGAGTGCGGCCAAGGCCAGCGCTGGTAGCAGTTTCATTTTCATAATGGTCCTCGATCTAGATGGATTGGGTGCTGCACGGCACATCCTAGATAGAGCCCATGTATGAGTCAAAGTCCTTTATTTCAGGATCGCATTCTAAAAGGTTATAGGATGTGCAAATACGCGGCGCCCTGCCTGTCATAGGCGACATTGAATACGGGTTTATACCTAGTTTTCAGGCCGGGCGGATTTGGGGTTAATACCAAGGCCGGCTTGTAGGGGTTGTGTTGCGTAATGACCAGATGCAGGTTGTCGCGGGCATCATCCCTCCATTTGCCCGGTGATTCTCATGTGCCGCACATTTGATTGATAAAGCAGGATCAGCGAAATCCAGACGATGCCGTAAAGCAGCATGAAGGTGCTGGACCTTATGCCGGTCAGATCCAGCGCGGCACCGAAGAGCACGGGCAGTAGGAAGCCGCCGACGCCACCCGCCAGGCCAACGATGCCTGTGACGATGCCCATGTTTTGGGGAAAGTCATCAGCCACGTACTTGAATGTGGACGCCATGCCGAATGCGAAGACAGTACCCAGTATGAACAGCAGCACGATGAATAATGAGGGGGGGACATGAATGGCGAAGCTGCGAGGGCCGTTGATTGTATTGATCGTGAAGACTGTGTCGGGGTAGGAAAGCACAAAGAGGCAGACCCACGCGACCCATAGGCCCCACCATGTGATGGCATGGGCGCCAAACCGGTCGGCCAGCATTCCGCCGGCTGCGCGCAGAACGGCGCCGGGCAGCGTGAAGCCGGCGGCCATGGCCGAGGCCAGCACGATGGGGTAGTGATACTCGGCCATCATGTATTGCGGGATCCATAACGACAGTGCCGTGAAGCCGCCAAAGCAGATCGAATAATACTGGCAGTACCGCCAGACGCGCGCATCGCGCAAGACCGCAAAAGGCCTGCTTGCGGCCGCCGTCCCTGCACCCGTGCCCGGGTCTCGAACCGAACCGAACCAGAACACAACGGCCGTAATGACCAGGGAGATCGCATAGATGCGCGGCACCGCACGCCAGCCCAGTGCTTCCTGCAGCGATGGCGTGATGAACAGGTTGACGGCCGCGCCGACCGTGCCGGCGCCGAATACGCCCATGGCGAAACCGCGCTTCTCCGGCGGAAATAACCTGGCTACATAGGGCGTGCCCACGGCAAACGACGCACCCACTATGCCCAGTACCAGCCCTATCGCCAAGAACTGCCAGAATGCCTGGGCGTAGGAAACCGCATACACGGGTACAGCGCAGACGAGCAGCAGCAAGGTCATGACGGTGCGTCCGCCAAACCGATCCGTCCACATTCCGAGAGGCAATCGCAAGAGCGCGCCGCTCAGCACGGGAGTAGCGCTGAGCAGTCCGAACTCGGCACTGTTCAATCCCATTTCTTCGCGCAATGGTATGCCGAGCACGCCAAACATCATCCAGACCACAAAGCACACCATGAAGGCGAAGGTCGTGACGCCGAGAACGAGCATGGGCGATTTTTCGATAGCCATAATCACTCCTTTCGGGGGATTCGGCGCGGGGGCTATTGCTGGAGCAGGCCTGGCCGCGCGTTCAAGTCTATGCCTTCGAGTTCGGCGCTGGAGATCAGCAAATTGAGATACTGCTGTATGGACTTCTGCCGCACGTGCTCGGAAAGATAGCGCGCAATACGCGCGCGCACTGCGTCAAAGGGCAGCGGCCCACCTTCTATGCGGCGTTCCACAAGCACGATGTGAAAACCGTGTCGCGTTCTGACCAGGTCGGGAAGCAGACCCCTGCGGGGCGCCTCGAACAAGGCGGCATCGAATTCCGGCAGCGTTTCTCCTCGGGACAATTGCCCCAGATTGCCGCCCAACTGCCCGGACGGGCAGTTGGAAAGCGTCCTGGCCATCTCATCGAAACGGTCTGGGTGGCTGCGTAAATCCTGCAATGCTTGCTCCGCCTGCGCCCGCAGCAGGCTCATGGCCACGCCGTCGGTGAGTGCAAACAGAATATGGCGCGCATGAACCAGGTCGGGGCTGCGGAACCTGGCGGTGTTCGCACTGAAGTAGCGCAGGCACTCTTCATCCGTGGGCTCGGGCGTAGGGCATTCCATGTCCAGCAACTGGTCGATGACATCGTCGTCGATGTCTGCACCCTGCGCAAGCAGGCCTTTTGCGCGCGCCCGCTGGGCAAGCAGTTCGCGCACGACAAGGGCGCGCCGAGCCGCGTGGCCAGGGTCCGCCTCGCCGTCGTGCGCCGGCAGTTCCAGGGCTATGGCTTGCGCATCTATGGCCACGCCGTTCACGCTCAGGATCTCGCTGTCTGTTTTCATGTTCAAGGGCTCGGAACTTGTCGGGGTTGCGGAAACGCTTGTGTATTGCACGCGGCCTGGTGGCGCCGCGTCAACGCCTGCGCACGATCTGGCGCGGGCGAAACAGATAGCCCACCGTGGCCCAGCCGCTCCATATATGAGCAAGCCGTGTGAAGGGCGCAACCAGGAAAATCGTGAAACCCAGGGCGATATGTGCCTTGTAGACCAGGGGTGCGCCCGCTATCAGCGCCGGAGACGGGTTGAATGTCACAATGCCCTTGATGTAATCGCTCAGCGTCTCGAACATGGCGCCATCCATATGCTGCATCGACATGGGTACGGTGAGCAGGCCCAGTGCAAGCTGCACCCACAGCAGCACCAGCACCAGCATGTCGGCATGCGCGCTGTTGATGCGCACACGCGAATCGAAGAGTCTGCGGTACAAGAGCATGGTCAAGCCAATGATGGCGACAATGCCGGCGGCACCGCCGCCCGCCATGGCCAGCAGTTGGTGCTGTGATGCGTTCAGAAAGGCCGACACCAGCCAATGGGGGGTAAGGAAACCCACAAAGTGGCCGATGACGACAATGAGTATGCCGAAATGGAACATATTGCTGCCCATTCTCAGCATCCGGCGGCGCAGCAGCTGGGACGAGTCGCTTTTCCATGTGTACTGCTCGCGGTCAAACCGGATCAGGCTACCCAGCAGCCAGATGGTGAGACAGATATACGGATACACGCCGAACAACAAGGTGTTCATCAGATTCTGTTCCATGGAGCCGTTCTCCCGAATGATGCAATACGTGGTTGACGTGGCTTTTGGCGCGTGCACGCCGGTTTGTCCTCTGTGTCATGCAAAGGGAAGATCCTCATCGTGGCGGTCGTTTGTCGTAGAAATGGACAGGCTGCGGTTGCATGGCCGCCGGATTGCCGGCATTCAGAAAGTTCACGGGCTGATCCTGCCAGGCTTGATCAAGCGCCTCTTTATCGATGTCTTCTTCCAGCCTGGCGGCCATGTGGAAGTCGATCTGCAGCGCGGGCTCACCCGCCAGCGGAAGCAGGGCGGCAACGGCGGCATAGTAGGGCGTACCGCGGGCCGCCAGTTTCTCCGCAATCGACTGGGCGATGTCCGCGATTTCCCCCAGCAGCGAGCGAGCCTTCTCCGACGACTCATGTGCAAGGAACTCAAGAAAGACGGGCAGGTAATCAGGCAGTTCGCCCGTGGCAAGATACATGCCCTTCTTCTCGTACATGGCCAGCAGATCCACCATGGCTTGGCCGCGGTCGCGGGATTCGCCATGCACATGTTCGAAAAGATAAAGAGACGTGGCGCGGCCGCGATCAAAGACATCGACATAGCCTTCCTGCAGCTCCAGCAGGGTGTGGCGGCCCAGGTAATCCACCAGCATCAGCAGGGCGCTGCGCGCGGCCTGAGGCAGAGAGGGGTGGCGCGAAACGGTTGTCCGGATTTCGGGCAGCGATTCCTGCAGAAAGGCTTCAGGATATTCCAGGAGCGCGCCTATCATGCTCAGTAGCGGGCCGTGGTCTTTCAGTGCGGATTTCATCTAGTCCCCCGCCTGCCGGATGGGTATGGTCTTGCGCGTCTTGCCGATACCCTTGCGGCCGCCGAACAGGCTTGTTTCCGTAGTGCCTTCGGAGCAGCCGTTGCCAAAGGAAAAGCCGCAATTCCCGCGAAGATGGAATGCGTCCTCGGCATACTCGCGATGCGTGGTGGGAATTACAAAGCGGTCTTCGTAGTTCGCGATGGCCATATAGCGATACATGTCATCCACCTGGGATGCTGTCAGGCCGACCTCGTCGAGCAGCTGATGGTTGTCGTGCTTGTCCACCTGCCTGCCGCGCATGAAGGCGCGCATGGCAAGCATGCGCTTGAGCGCCAGCTTGACAGGCGCTTCCTTGCCGGCTGTCAGTAGATTGGCGAGATAGCGCACGGGAATGCGCAGCGCGTCCACGTCGGGCAACAGGCCCTGCATGCCCAATTGCCCGTCCGATGCCGCTTCATTGATGGGGGAGAGCGGCGGCACATACCAAACCATGGGTAGCGTCCGGTATTCCGGATGCAGGGGGAAGGCGACCTTCCACTCCATGGCCATCTTGTATACCGGTGACTGCTGCGCGGCATCCAGCCAGTTCTGGGGCACGCCGTCGCGTGCAGCCTGGGCGCGTATTGCGGGATCGTGCGGATCAAGAAAGATGGATAGCTGAGACTCGTAGAGATCCTCAGGATTTTCCACCGAGGCGGCGGACTCTATGCGGTCGGCGTCATAAAGCACCACGCCCAGGTAACGGATGCGTCCCACGCAGGTTTCGGAGCAGACGGTGGGCTGTCCCGCCTCGATGCGTGGGAAACAGAAAACACATTTCTCTGATTTTCCGCTTTGCCAGTTGTAGTAGATTTTCTTGTACGGGCAGCCCGATACACACATACGCCAGCCCCGGCATTTGTCCTGATCGATGAGAACAATGCCATCCTCTTCCCGTTTGTAGATGGAGCCCGATGGACAGGACGCGACACAGGCGGGATTCAGACAGTGTTCGCACAGGCGCGGCAGATACATCATGAAGGTGTTCTCGAACTTGCCGTAGATATCGGTCTGCACCTGATCGAAGTTGTAATCGGCCTTGCGCCGCTCGAATTCCCCGCCCAGGATCTCCTCCCAGTTCGGACCCCACTCGATTTTCTCCATGCGTTCACCGGTAATCAGCGACCGGGGCCGTGCAACGGGGCCGACCTTGACGTCGGGCGCGTCATGAAGATGCGCATAGTCGAACGTAAAGGGCTCGTAGTAGTCATCGATCTCCGGCAGATTGGGGTTGGCGAAAATCTGTGCCAGAACCCGCCAGCGCGCCCCCGCCTTCAGCTGTATCTTGCCATTGGCCTTTCGCGTCCAGCCGCCCTTCCAGCGCTCCTGGTTTTCCCAGTCTTTCGGATAGCCAATGCCCGGCTTGGTCTCAACGTTGTTGAACCAGGCGTACTCGGCGCCTTCCCGCGACGTCCACACATTCTTGCATGTGACTGAACAGGTGTGGCAGCCTATGCATTTGTCCAGATTCATGACCATGGCAATCTGTGCGCGTATCTTCATTGCGTGCTCCCTGCCTGCTTCTCCGTTTCAGCCATTTCCAGCGTCGGCGCACCCTTGTCCAGGGTATGTTCGTGACGCTGCGCTTCCGTGGCGGTCAACACCGAGGATGGCGTGGATTCGTCTTTCCAGTCTATGTTGCGCATCTTGCGCACAATCACAAATTCATCGCGGTTGGATCCCACCGTCCCGTAGTAGTTGAAGCCGTAAGACAGCTGCGCATAGCCGCCTATCATGTGCGTGGGCTTGAGGACTATGCGGGTGACTGAGTTGTGGATGCCGCGCACGCCGGTCACTTCCGACCCTGGCGTGTTTACCAGTTTCTCCTGTGCGTGGTACATGAATACCGCGCCCTCGGGAATGCGCTGGCTGACCACCGCCCTTGCGGTCAGCGCTCCGTTCACGTTGAACGCCTCGATCCAGTCGTTATCCACGACACCGATCTTGCGTGCATCGGTTTCCGACATCCATACAATCGGTCCGCCGCGCGACAGCGTGAGCATGAGCAGGTTGTCCGTATAGGTGCTGTGTATGCCCCATTTCTGGTGGGGTGTCAGGAAATTCAGTGCGATCTCGGGATTTCCATTGCTTTGACCAGAATGCGGCATGACCGCACTGCGCGTGTCAAGCGGCGGCTTGTAGACACACAGCGATTCGCCGAAATCCCGCATCCAGGAATGGTCCTGGTAAAGTTGCTGCCTGCCGCTCAGCGTGCGCCATGGAATGAGCTCATGCACATTGATATAGCCGGCGTTGTATGACACATGCTCGGACTCGATCCCGCTCCATGTCGGCGAGGTAATGATTTTGCGCGGCTGCGCCTGTATGTCACGAAACCGGATCTTTTCGTCTTCGCGGGCGCGCGCCAGGTGCGTGTGATCGCGTCCGGTAAACCTGCCCACCGCCTCCCAGGCCTTGACGGCGACTTCGCCATTGGTCTCGGGTGCAAGAGACAGAATGACTTCCGCCGCGTCGATGCCTGTGTCGATGCGCGGCCGACCCTTCGAGACGCCTTCTTCGGACACTGTATGATTCAGTCCGCGCAGCAGTTCGATTTCCTCGCCGGTCTGCCATGCGATGCCTTTGCCGCCATTGCCCAGTTTGTCCAGCAAAGGCCCCACGGATGTGAATTTTTTGTAGGTGTCGGGATAGTTGCGGATCACAGTCACAACATTTCCCATGGTCTTGCCAGGCAGGGGATCGCATTCTCCGCGTCCCCAGTCCGCAAGCGCACCGCCTTGGGCAAGCTCGTCGGGGCTGTCATGTTGCAGCGGCACCATCACAACGTCCCGCTCTTCGCCCAGCCGCCCCTCGGCCAGTTCGGAGAATCGCTTGGCGATTCCCTTGTAGATCTCCCAGTCGCTTCTTGATTGCCAGGCCGGATCCACCGCGGAAGACAGGGGATGAATGAACGGGTGCATGTCAGAGGTATTCATGTCCTCCTTCTCGTACCACGTTGCGGTCGGCAGCACCACATCCGAATACAGACAGGTGGTGGACATGCGGAAATCCAGCGTTACCAGCAAGTCGAGCTTGCCTTCCGGCGCGGGGTCGCGCCAGTTGACTTCCTTGGGCTTCAGGCCGCCACTCTCTCCCAGGTCGGCATTCTGCACGCCGTGTTCCGTACCCAGAAAATGTTTGAGAAAGTATTCATGCCCCTTGCCTGACGAGCCCAGAATGTTCGATCGCCACACAAACAGATTACGCGGATGATTCTGGGGCGCATCCGGATCAACGCAGGCCATTTTCAATGATCCGTCCTTGAGGCCTTTGGCGACGTAGCTGGCGGCATCTTCTCCGGCGGCGCGGCCCACCTCCAGCGGGTTGGCGGAAAAATGCGGAGCGCTGGGCAGCCAGCCCATGCGTTCGGCCCGCACGTTGTAGTCGATGGCGCTTTCGGGACAGGCCTCATGGTCCGCCAGCGGCGACAGCAGCGACGACATCCTGATGGTTTCATAGCGCCACTGATCGGTGTGGGCATAGAAGAAAGATGTGCCGTTCATGAAACGCGGCGGGCGATGCCAATCGGTGGCAAAAGCCAAAGGTATCCACCCAGTCTGCGGGCGCAGCTTTTCCTGGCCCACGTAATGCGACCAACCTCCGCCCGACTTGCCTATACAGCCACACATGACCAGCAGGTTGATGACAGCCCGATAGCTCATGTCCATATTGAACCAGTGGTTCAGGCCTGCCCCGATAATCACCATGGAACGGCCTTCCGTCTTGTCGGCGTTCTCGGCAAACTCGCGTGCAACCGCTATGGCATCGCTGCGCCTGACGCCGGTTATCTTCTCCTGCCAGGCGGGTGTGTACGGCACATCATCGTCGTAGCTGGCCGCCACGTTGGGTCCGCCAAGGCCCTGGTCCACGCCGTAGTTGGCAATGAGCAGGTCGTATACCGTGGCCACCAGGACCTCGCCGTTGCGGGTCGCGATCCTGCGTACGCCAATGCGGCGCGGCAGCACGCTGTCGTGGCCGGTGTGCGCGAAATGCGTGCTCTCCACGTTGCCGAAGTAAGGGAAGGCGACTTCCACAATTTCATCGTGATTCTGGACCATGGAAAGCCTGGGCCGTATTGGATTGCCCTGCGCATCTTCCTGTTTGAGATTCCATTTTCCAGCATCGCCGCCTTCCTGCTGCCCCCAGCGAAATCCGATGGAACCCACGGGTGCCGTCAGCTTGCCACTGTCCTCGTCAATGACGACTGTTTTCCAGCCCGCATTATTGCGCTGGCCCAGGGCATCATCGAATTCATCGGCACGCAGCATGCGTTCGGGCACATAGTGGTCTCCTTGCCGGACAATGCGCACGAGCATGGGCAGGTCGGTATAGCGCCTGCAATAGTCGTCGAAATAAGCGCTTTTTCCTGCCACGTGGAATTCCTTCAATACCACATGGCCCATGGCCAGGCCCAGCGCCGCGTCCGTACCCTGCTTGGGGTGCAGCCAGATATCGCCGAATTTCGCGCCCTCGGCATAATCGGGAAAGATGGAGACAACCTTGGTTCCGCGGTAGCGCACCTCCGTCATGAAGTGCGCATCGGGTGTACGGGTCTGGGGCACGTTGGAACCCCACATGATGATATAGCCCGCGTTGTACCAGTCCGCCGATTCGGGCACATCGGTTTGTTCCCCCCACGTCTGAGGGGAAGAGGGCGGGAGATCGCAGTACCAGTCGTAGAAGCTGAGATTGACGCCGCCTATCAGGGACAGATACCGCGTGCCCGATGCATACGAAATCATGGACATGGCCGGGATAGGTGAGAAGCCCGCTATGCGGTCTGGCCCGTGGCGCTTGATGGTATGGATGTTGGCTGCCGCGATGAGTTCATTCACCTCGTCCCAGTGCGAACGTACGAAGCCGCCCAGCCCGCGGCGCCGCGTATAGCTGTTGCGCGCTGCCGCATCGTCCACGATGGCGGCCCATGCCTGGACCGGATCCAGGGTGGCACGCTTCTCGCGCCATAGTTTGAGCAGGGCGCTGCGTACCATGGGATACTTGAGACGGTTGGCGCTGTAGAGATACCATGAGTACGAGGCGCCGCGCGAACAGCCGCGCGGCTCATGGTTGGGCATCCCTGCCCGCGTGCGGGGATAATCCGTCTGCTGCGTTTCCCAGGTGACGATGCCGCCTTTCACATAGATTTTCCAGGAGCATGACCCGGTGCAGTTGACGCCATGCGTTGAGCGTACGATCTTGTCATGCTGCCATCGCTTGCGATAGGCCTCTTCCCATTTTCTGTCCTCCTTGATGGTCATGCCGTGGCCATCGGAGAAGGTCGGTTTATCGGTGGTGAAATACTTGAGGCGATCAATGAAATGGCTCATGCGCGCCTCGCGATCTTGACAGGTTGGGGACAGGCACTGCCAAAACGGCAACAGGAGCGAGCCATACAATCCTCCATGATCATGCTTGCGGGCTGCAATTAACAGGCGGCGGGCGCCGGCAGCGTACACCGGCTCAGGCCAGGGCGATATGCCCCGAACCATGATAAGGCCGCCGTTGCGGCCTCGGCAATAGTCCGATGAAGGAAGTGTTGATTTTGATCAAACAGGGGAAGACTATTGTAAGGACGGACTTCCATGGTCCGTGACGGTCAGTCGGGGCGGTTTATGTGGTGGAGTGTCTCTTCCAGGACGCGTACTGCCGCGCTGGGTTCGTGATCCTTGCGCACACTGTACATTTCCACCGAGCAGAGCGGATTGGTCTCGGCGAGGGGGCGGTATTCGATTTCCCCGCTGTACAGGACGTGGGCACAGGCGGGGACGAGGGCCAGGCCCATGCCGGCCTGGACCAGCGCAAGGACGGTCGGCATGGCACTCTCGGTCACGATATTGGGCCTGACCTGGTACTGGGCAAAAAGGCTGCGGGTACGTTCGCGAAAATACATGGCCGTGCTGCCTTCGAAATCGATGAAAGGCTGCTGATGCAACCGCCGTACCGAAATGCGCTGTGACTGTGCCAGCGGATGGCCCGCCGGGAGTGCCACAAGAAACGGCTCGGTCTCCACCAAGGAGAACAGCAGGCCGTCAAAGCTGGTGGCGGCGGGCCTGCGCAGCAAGGCGATATCCAGTCTTGAATCCAGAATATTGTCGATTAGCCTGAGAGAGTGGCCCTCGTGCAGGATGATGTCCAGGCCCGGCCGTTGGGCATGAATGGCGCCAAGCAGCCTAGGCAGCAGGCGATAGGCCACGGAGCTGCTGAACCCGAGATTTATCGTGCCTGTGTCGCCTGTTGATACCTGTTGCAAGTGGCGTACGAGACCTGTTTCGTCCGCCGCCTGTTGCCTCGCCCACTGGTGCAGCAGTTCCCCCGCAGGGGTCATATGGACTGAGCGCGTGCTGCGGACAAAGAGCGTGACGCCCAGCTCGGCTTCGAAGCGGCGTATCAACTGACTGAGCGGCGGCTGGCTGATATTGAGCCGTCTGGCGGCATTCCCGAAATGCAATTCCTCTGCGACCACCATGAAGGCCCGCAAGGCGCGCGACTGAAGTGGCATGGCATTTCTCCGTTTAGCCTATTGAGTCAATAAATAACTTAATAGGTCTATTTAATAATATTGGACGACATTATGACCTGGATATTACGCTTCTATTGACAAGAAGCCGTGGCCCGCGCCATGCCGGCCAACACGGCCCGTTTTTACTTCAAAGGAGATTTCGCCATGTACTTGCATCAAAGACTGTTGGTCGCAGCGGGCAGGGGCCTGCTGGGACTTGCACTGCTTTCAGGGGCTGCGATTGCCGCGGCGCAAAACGCATACCCCACGCATCCCATCACCATGATCGTGCCTTTTGGGCCCGGCAGTACGACGGACACCCTGGCCCGCGTGGTGGCTGACGGTTTGTCGCAGCGGCTTGGGCAGTCTGTTGTGGTGCAAAACAAGCCGGGCGCCAGTGGCAATATCGGCGCCGCTGAAGCTGCCCGGGCCAAGCCCGACGGCTACACGCTGCTGGTGGGGCCTACCAGCACGAACGCGGTCAATGCCAGCCTGTTCAAGAATCTCAGTTATGACCCGCTCAAGGACTTTCAGCCCATTACAGATATAGCCAAATCGGCGAACGTGCTGGTTGTGCATCCAGATGTGCCGGCGAAGAACGTCAGCGAGCTCGAGGCGCTGGTTAAGGAAAAGGAACTTTCCTACGCGTCGACCGGCAACGGGGGCAGCATGCATCTGTCTGGCGAGCTGTTCAAAAGCATGACGGGTGGAAAGATGCTGCATGTGCCCTATAAGGGCGGCGGCGACGCATTGGGAGATTTGCTGCCTGGCCGAGTGCAGATGATGTTCTGCAACATACCGCTATGCCTGCCACACATCAAGTCCGGCAAGCTGCGCGCGCTGGCTGTCACCACGAGCACGCGCTCCCAGCTGTTGCCCGACGTGCCCACCATGGCTGAGTCTGGACTCGATGGCTACGATGTCTCGGGGTGGTTCGGATTGTTTGCACCGGCCGGCACCGATGAGGCCATCGTGCAGCGACTGAACAAGGAAGTGCTTGCCATTCTCGATACGCCGCAGGTGCGCGAGAAATTGTTGACGCTGGGCGCGGAGCCAGACGGTTCGTCGAGCGATCAGTTCGAAGCCTTTGTGCAGAGCGAGTATGAGAAGTGGGCAAAAGTCATCAAGGAAGCGGGAATTTCGGTGGAATGAAGCAGATCGACGATTTGGGCGGCATGGGCGTCGTGCAGACAGTGCGTGCCATGGAGGAGGGCAGCACGACTGCCGGCGCGGTGGCGCGCGCTTGCCTGGAAAGGATAGCGGCGGCCAATGATGACATCAAGGCTTTCGTGGCTTTGGACCCCGGCCATGTGCTGGAGGAGGCGGCGAAAGTGGATGCCGGCGCCCATGCGGGCGGCCTGCTGCGCGGCGTGCCTTATGCTGTCAAGGATGTGATCGACACCGCCGACTATCCTACCGCCTATGGCTCGCCCCTTTATGCCGGATATATGCCCGGCAGGGACGCAGCCTGCGTGAGGCGGGCTCGGGAACAAGGTTCGGTATTGATGGGCAAGGTCGCCACGGGTGAGTTTGCCACGCAGACCCCCAGCCAGGCCCGCAATCCCTTGCGTACCACGCATACGCCCGGCGGCTCTTCCAGCGGATCGGCCGCCGCGGTCGCGGCGGGCATGGTGCCGGTTGCATTCGGCACCCAGACAACAGGTTCCATTGTGAGGCCCGCCGTGTATTGCGGCCTCGTTGGCTATAAGCCCAGCTTCGGGATGCTGGGCACGGCGGGGCTCAAGACATTGAGCCATACGCAGGACACCATAGGCGTGATTGCACGCGATGTCATGGATGTGGCCTGTTTCTCGTTTGGCGTGCATGGTGTGCGGCATGTGCAGGCTGCTGTAGAGCACCCGCGCATCGCACTGTGCCGGTCAAGCCAATGGGACTATGCCTCCTTGGCGACGCATGGCACGCTGGACGTGCTTGCCAAGCGCCTCGCGTCACGCGGCATCCATGTCGACAGCATAGAACTGCCCGCGACCATGGAAGCCCTGGCTGCTCAGCAGCCGCGCCTGTTCATGTTTGAAGCGCGCCAGAATCTCGCTTACGAGATGGAAACCCGGCGCACGCAGCTGAGCACGCGCCTGCAAAAGCGACTTGATGCGGCGCAAGCCGTGACGCTGGACGAATATATTTCACTGCGGCAGCAGGTGCTGCAATGTCAATGGCAGTTTGCCGAATTGATGCGCAACTACGACGCGATTCTGTATCCGGCTGCAGCAGGAGAAGCGGAGAAGGGCCTGAAGGAAGCCGGCGATCCGCGCTTTGGTGCGCTGTGGACGATGTTGCATGTGCCGACTGTGTCATTCCCCTGCGGCAAGGGGCCGAGCGGCCTGCCGTTGGGTGTGCAGCTCGTGGGCGCGTTCGGAGAGGATATGCGCTTGCTGTCTGTGGCGCAGCTGGCGGCGCGTATCGCCCTCGAAGTCGGCTGAACGCCGAAGGCATGCGACGCGAACGTTTCGCCGACTTTCACCCTGGCCATTGCCCTTGAGCGGTCATGTCCGCCGCCCATGCGTTAGGCCTTGGGCGGCCGCTGCGGAAAGCTGCGTTCGAACACGCCTTCGGCAATGCGATTCTTCAGGATCTCGATGGACCCGCCGGCAATCATCCACCCGCGGCACCGGCGCACGCAATATTCCACGAGCGATTCCCGACTGTAGCCCATGCCGCCCATCACCTGGAGCGCTTCGTTGGCCACATCGAATCCGACTTGGTTGCAGTAGGCCTTGGCGATGGCTGTTTCCATGGGCGATGGAAACCCGGTGTCGGCATTCGCCGCCGCACGATACAGCAGCAGCTGGGCAGCGTCCAGCTTGATCTTCATATCCGCGAATTTCCATTGCAGGCCCTGGAATTCGCACAGGAGCCGGCCGAATTGCCTGCGTTGCGTGGCCCAGTTGCGCGCCTCCTCATAGGCATAGCGCCCAAGCGCCAGGGATCGCGCTGTGTTGCCTATGCGTTCGACATTGAACCCCGCTATCTGCCGCTTGAAGCCGCCCTCGCCCAATACAAGCTGGGCATCGGGAACATAGACGTTGTCGAAATGTATTTCAGCCCACTCCTCATCCGACATGAAGGATGAGCGGTTGCCGAGCTTGACGCCTTGGGTGTTGGTCTCGACAAGCACAGATCCAATGCCCTGAGTGCCGCGACCGAAGCGTACATAGGCAAGAATGAAGTCGGCATGAGGCCCATGCGTGGTGAAAATCTTGCTGCCGTTGATGCGCCATCCTTCGCCGTCCCTGGTTGCCGTGGTTTTGAGTTCGGTGACGGCCGAGCCGGCTTCGGGCTCTGTCATGCCCACCGCAATCAAACGCGTGCCCGCCAGCAGAGGGCGCAGGTACTTTTCCTTTTGCAGATCACTGCCGTATTCGGCCAGCACGCGGATTGCGCCGAAATTGCCGGCCTGGATCACATCGGCGCTGCGCGGGCATACGGAGGCTATGGTCTCTATGGCGATGACGGCGTCCATCAACGAGCCGCCGATGCCGCCGTCCTCCTGTGCAATGGTAATGCCCAACAACCCCTGTTCGGCCATCATGCGGGCGACATCCCAGGGATAGTCGCGGGCATGTGCGCGTGCGAGCGCGCCGCTGCGCAGATGCTTCTCGGCAAAACGGCGCACCGAGGTTTGAAGGTCGGTCTGTTCAGGTGTCAGGGAAAAATTCATCGATAGATCCTGCGAGTATCCTCAAAAGGAGGTTGTTGTGAAGGCAGTAGGATTTTGATTGCGGCATGGAAATGGCAATGCCCGCCGCCGGGTCGTTCAATCCAGGCGAACCAGTGCGTCCACGGCGACAACGCCATCCGGCTGTACGAACAGCGGGTTGATCTCGGCTTCCGCGACGCACACGTCCCCGGCGGCGAGACGGGAAAAGTCCACAACGGCGCGCGCCAGCGCATCGCAATCACCCAATGGCAGCCCTCTATAGCCGCGAACGATATGGGTGGCACGCACTTCGGCAATCATCTCTCTTGCATTTTCCTCATCCACTGGCGCAAGCCGGATAGCAAAGTCTTTTTGAAGTTCGGCCATGATGCCGCCGGCGCCCAGCAGCACCACCGGACCGACCAAGGCGTCGTGGCGATAACCTAGAATCAGCTCCAGCAATCCTTCTTCCATCTTCTGGACCAGAACGCCCTCTATCCGTGCATCGGGACGCCGTGCTCGCACCGATGCGAGCAATGCCCGGCGCTGGCGCAGCAGGTCATCCCTGTCGCGTATGCCTGTGCGTACGCCGTCCGCTTCGGTCTTGTGAGGGATATCGCGGGAACAGACTTTGAGAACGGCGGGATAGCCGACATGGTGTGGCTCGGCGTTCTCATCCAGCAGGCACGCCGCTGCGGTCTTGATGCCTAGATGGTTCAACAGCTGCGAGGCCTCATGCTCGTTTAGGAGGCCATGGCGCGGCAGTCCGCGGGGCCATGCCCAGCTTGCGCCTGCGGCGGCGGGCTGAGTGGGAGGCCGCCGCCCGAGAAAGCCTGCCAGCGCATCCGCACAGCTTTCAGGTGTACGGAAAGCGGCCATGCCTGCTTCCCGCAGCAGGCGCAATGAAGCCTGCGCTTCGGGCGCCAGAAAGACAGCCAGCGGCTTGTCGGGCGGTTTGTCGGCGTCGATGAGAGGGCGCACCACCAGTTCGGGATGGAACTGCGCGGAGGATCCGCCCACGCTCAATACGACATCGCACCAGTCGCTGCGCAGCAGTTGCTCAAGCAGGTCTTGATACTGTTCACCGCTGGCTGCCAAGGTGAGGTCCATGATGGGAGACGGCCTTATCTTCAGTCCGCGGCCTGCCATGTGGTCGATGAAGGAAGCGGGCGGCGCAACGGCTTGCACGTTGGCCATGCCGAGCGCATCCACCACCGTGGCGGCGCCACCGCCTGTCGTTGTAATGACTGCGATGCGCGGGCGCACGCTCGCAGGGAGCGTATGTGACACATAGCGTTCGGCGAGGGGCGCTGCCTCGAACAAGGCCTCCAGCGTGGTCACGCGGATGACGCCGTGGGATCGGAAGAACGCATCCACGGCGGCGTCGTCGCCGGCGATGGCACCGGTGTGGGATTCCGACAGGCGGCTGCCGATTTCCGATCTTCCGAGCTTGTAGGCAATGACCGGTTTGCCGGCGGCCCAGGCGCGCCGAAGCGCTGATGAGAGCACATCGGCGTTTCTCAGCGTTTCCAGGAAGAGCAGAATCACGCTGGTTTCGCTGTCATCCACCAGGCCATGGACGATCTCCCCGGTGGAAATGTCCGCCTCGTTCCCGACCGACACCGACTTGGCGAAACCAAAGCCACGCGCCGCCGCGCGCGACATGAGCGAGCCCATCATGGAACCGCTTTGCGAGACCATGCTGATGTTCCCGGCGGACAGGCCTTCCGCAGCGAAAACGGCGTTCACGGAGAGGATGCATCCCGTATGAATATTGGCCAGCCCTATGCTGTTAGGGCCCAGTATGCGCAGACCCAGCGTGCGTGCGCGCTCAAGCAGCGCCGTCTGTTGCTCCACACCGAGCGGGCCGGACTCGGCAAAGCCGTCCGAATAGATGGTTACCACGTGTGCTCCCGCCGCTGCACAATCGTCGAGCAGCGGCAGCACATGCTTTCCAGGCACCATGATGAAGGCGTGGTCTATGGGCTCGGGCAGGTCGCGCAGCGTTGGATAGGCACGTTCGCCAAGCACGCTGGCATGTCCCCGATTCACTGGGTAGACGACGCCCTTGAAGCCATGCCTGCGCATGAATATAAGCGGTCTGGCGGTATTCTTGCCTGGATCGGCCGATGCGCCCACAAGCGCGATGCGGGCCGGAGAAAGCAGCGCATGCATCAGTGCGGCGGGCCGCGTCTGATCGGAATGGGATGGGGTAATGGAAACGGATGACATCGCGCGCTCTCACGTATTCTTCAGGTGCAGATCGCGCACTTTGATAGCGTCCAGGCGCCAGGCCGCCTGAAGCAGTGCTTGCGCGCGCTCCTCGCCCAGCACCGGGGTAACCAGCTCGGCGTACTTTTCGGTCAATGCCTCGTCGGTGAGGGGCGACTCGGGATCGCCCTGGCGCCATGGAGAAAAATGCGTCAGGCAACGCCCATCGCGCGTTTGAATGGCCACGCGCGCGGCGCGCTGTCTTGGGAAGCTCGCGGTGAGCGCCTCGTCTTCATGCAGAGAGAGACGGCTCATGAGGCTGCGTACGGTTTGGTCTTGCAGCCTGGCCTGCTGGAAGGCGTCGAGCCGTACCGAGTTGAAGACCAGCGCATGGCTGACGACATAAGGCAGGCTGAACTTGCACTCGAAAGCGGTTGCCGGCATGAAGTTTCCCGTCACATCAAGGGCGGTGCGATAGGTATGCACATCGATCCGCTCGATGTCCTCGGCCTTGATTCCCTGGACGTTGCGCAGGTGCAGCGCGGCGTCGATGGCTGCGAAAGTATGGCCGCAGCAGCCATGGTTCTTTTGCGTGATCTGCGTAATGTTGTAGTGCCGGCCCAGCCCGTCAAGGCTATGCTGCCAGTCGGGTCCGCCGGCCAGGGCATGGCCGAAGCCCACCGGGCCCTCGAGAATATCGGGCACGCCAGTGACGCCGGCCGCGGCCGCCAGCGCGCTGCGCACGCCGACTGCAGCGGCGTGTCCGGCGTGCAATGCCTTGGTCATCGCATCGGAGCGAAACGCCTGCTGCAGACCCGAGGCGAAGCTGGCAGCCGTGGCCATCGCATGCAACATGACATCGGCATCGCCGGGCCTTGCCATGAGTGCTCCCGCTGCAGCGGCGCCAATGGCGCCAACGGTGCCGGTGGTGTGGAAGAAGCGGTAATGCGCGGGCTGTACCGCCGCCGCGATGCGGGTTGAAATTTCGTAGCCGGCTATGATGGCGCGCAGAAAATGCGCTCCCTGGCAGTCCTGCTCTTCGGCAATGGCGAGAGCAGCCGAGATCACGGGGCAGCCCGGGTGATACACCCCATCCCGGAATATATCGTCGAATTCCACGGTGTGTGACGCACTGGCATTGATCCATGCGGCAGTCGCGGGGTAGGCGGTGGTCGCATGCCCCGGAATGCTGGCATGTCCATGGCCAAGCTCGGCTTTATGGGCTTGCGCCAGGCAGGTTCCCGGCGGAATCCGCGCACCTGGATACAGGGCGGACAGCCAGTCCACAAAAGCCCGCTTGGCGTGATGAACCACGTCGGCGGGAAGCTCGTCGTGCGCCTGGCGCGCGCCATAAGCGGCATAGGCCTGCGCCAATGTGGTGGTCGCGTCTGGGCTGTGCATCAAATGCTCCGGTAAGCCATCTTCTTCATGGTGGCGGTCGAACCCCGCGCGGGCGTGGGGCGCTTCAGTAAAGCCCCACTGTAGCGGTCCGGTTGCGCATCTGGATTGAAAATTTGGAAAGCCTGCGTTCACCGCGATGCCGGTAGCCGTGCTTGCCGCGGCCGGCGTAGCGTCTGCAGGGTGGACGGAATCAGCTTCGTGCTGAAAGCGCCGTCTTGGCCGAAGGGCAGAGAAAATG
This sequence comes from Allopusillimonas soli, assembly GCF_004153445.1. Classification (GTDB taxonomy): domain Bacteria; phylum Pseudomonadota; class Gammaproteobacteria; order Burkholderiales; family Burkholderiaceae_B; genus Allopusillimonas; species Allopusillimonas soli. The sequence goes on along the minus strand of NZ_SDQC01000001.1, from coordinate 670,582 downwards.
CAGCAGTTCAAGCGCGGCGGGGCTGCAGGCCGCCGCGTTGTGCATGCAGATATGAAACTGGCGGTCCGCCCAGGCATCCTTGAGCCGTAGGAGTACCAACCCCATGCTGCCCAGATAATTGCGTGCGATATTCTCTGCGACGATGCCTATGCCCAGGCCCTCCCGGATCATGCGGCAGCGGGTTTCGAAATTCGCGACCTGCAGTTTGACGGTGGGAGGCCGGCTTACTGTCTGACCGATATAGGCCAGAAACTTGTCCAGCGAGTGCAGCGGGAAATAGCCCAGCAGATCGTAATCGAGCGCATCCTCCAGGAACAGGCTGCCACGATCGGCAAGTGGATGGCCCAGCGGCACCACAAGCCCGACCCGATCGCGCGCATAGGGAAAGGACGTCACGCCTGTTGCAGGGTGCTCGGCATGGTAGATGCCAAGGTCAACCTTGCCTTCCGCCACGGTTCGGGGAATGTCGTAGCTGTGGTCCTGGATCAGATCCACCGTAATATCGTCGCGCCCATGCAGGAACTTGCCCATGGGCCCGGGCAGAAACTGCAGCAATGTGGAGGGATTGGCGGCCAGCCTGATCTTGGCGACCCCGGCATTCGAAAAACTGTGTATGGCTGTTTCAGCCAGCTGGACGCTTTTGAGAATGGCCTTGGCGCGCTGATACAGCAGCGTGCCCGCCGGCGTCGGCTCGACCCCGCGGCCATGTCGCAGCAGCAGTGCGCGATCGAGATGACGCTCCAGTTCGGTAATCCGCTTGCTGACGGCGGAAGTGACTAGGTTTTCGCGCTCCGCCGCCCTGGAGAGACTTTTCTCCTCGACAGCTGCCACGAATATTTCCAGCAGGGGAATGTCCAGGCCCTTCATATCGCTTTTCGATGCAGTCAAACAGTATGGGGAAGAGGCCATGATAGCCCTTCCTTACCCGCAACATGCGCCGCATTGTCCTTTCCTGGGTGCGCGCATCCATCTTCGGGCGCGCGGCGGGTGAGGCCGAGTCCGATTCCGGTTGGACTTAGGGCAATCCCTAGCATAAATATGTTGTTAATATATTAATGGCATATTAGACTTTCCTCACGGCGCATCGCGTCGTCCTGCCCTAGAACAAGTCAAGAGGCTCATATGAAATCCACCCTACGTGCTTTAGCGGCCGCCGCTCTTTTTGCCTGCGTCGCGGTGCCGGCCGCGGCAGCCGATATTTCCTGGCGAGTGCCCACTTCGGTTCCCGAGGGGTCGCCCTTCTACAAGAACTTTTTGGAACGATTTGCGGATCATGTCGATACGCTGACCTCCGGACGCGTGGAAATCCAGCCCTTCGGCGCCGGTGTCATCGTTCCGGCGCTGAAAGTGTTTCAGGCTGTGGAGGAAGGCACCGTGCCCGCGGGGCATTCCACGTCATCCTATCTGGTCAACCAAGACCCCACCAATGCAATTTTTGCGGGCTTTCCAGGCGGCATGGGTCCGGATGCCTACATGGCATGGCTGTATGAAGGCGGTGGCAAGGACATGCTGCAGAAGCTGCGCGACAAGCAGGGCTTGAAGACGCTCATCGTCGGTATCGGGTCTTCTGAAATCATGGCGCACGCCAACAAGCCCATACGCAACGCGGAAGATCTCAAAGGTCTGAAATACCGCACGTCGGGCGCATGGGCTGAAGTCATGCGTGATTACTTCGGGGCCGTGCCGACCGTGGTGCCGCCTGGCGAAACCTACACCCTGCTGCAGCGCAAGGGCGTGGATGCCGTGGAATGGGCGCCTCCTTCGGCCAACATGCCCGAAGGCTTTCACCAGGCTGCAAAATACATAGTCGTGCCGGGCGTACATCAACCCACTTTCATGTGGGAAGTGGTTGTCAAGCAGGAGACCTGGGATAAGCTGCCGGATGACATCAAGCCGCTGCTGGAAGCCGCTGCCAGGCTGACCACGCACGAAAGCCTGACGCACTTCTATGACGCAGACATGAAGGCCATGGCGCAGTACCGGAAAGGGCGCAACGAGATCATCACACTCAGTCCCGAATTCGTGAAGCAGCTTTCCGATGCAGGCCGCGACTGGATACACAAAACCGCCAAGGCCCAGGCTGACAGCGGCAATGCCACCATGTCTGAAATCCTCAAGGACTACGACGCCTATCACGAGCGCTGGAAGGCCGAGAGCGGTTATCTGATCCGCGATTGATGCGCGCGACACCCTAGGCCCGTTCATGCGGGCAATCCGCCGCCGCATTGTGCGGCGGCAATCACAGGAGCAGCATGATGCTGACCCGATTCTTCAGAATGGTGGACGGCCTTTCCTGGGTTGTCGTGCAACTGGCCCATTTATCCGTGGTTGTTCTGGTTGTCTCGATGATCTACGAGGTGGGGGCACGATACATTTTCAACGCCCCGACGGTATGGGCTTTCGACATCGCCTACATGTGCAGCGGCGCGCTATTTTTACTCGGCGTCGCATGGACGCTGAAGGAAGATGCGCATATTCGCATTGATATTCTGCGCAACAAACTGCCGGCCAAGCTGGCGGGCGCCATCGAGGGGGGCGCATACCTGTTTGTCCTGTGTCCCTTCTTCGCCGTGCTGACCTGGATTGCCTTCGAGCGCACCTGGCGCGCCTGGATGAAGGGTGAGGTCGAGATGGTCAGTCCATGGGCGCCGCTGATGTGGCCGTTCTATCTGATCATCGCCGTGGGGCTGCTTACGCTGACCCTGCAGCTTGCATCCAGGGGACTGCAGGACATGCTGGGCATCCGTGCGCCTTCCACGGGAGATCACGCATGAGCTCCGTTGTCGCCGCACTGATGTTCCCGGCACTATTCCTGCTGATCTTCCTGGGCGTACCCATTTCTTTCTCGTTGATCATTCCCGCCCTGGCCGCGGGCCTGTATGCCTTTGGTCCCCATATCTTCGATCAGCTATACGGCAGTCTTTACACGGCAGCGACCAACTACGTCCTATCAGCCATACCCATGTTTGTCCTGATGGGCGCCATACTGGAACGCTCGGGCATCGCAGCCCGACTGTTCCGCACGATGCAACTGTGGCTGGGTCGTCTGCCTGGCGGGCTGGCTGTGGCGACCATTGCCATGGCGGCCACGTTCGCGGCGGCCGCGGGGGTGGTGGGCGCGGTGGAGGTCATGGTTGGCATGATGGCGATTCCGGCCATGCAGAAGTTTCGCTACAACAATTCGCTGATAGCCGGAACCATATGCGCCGGAGGATCGCTGGGCACCATGATCCCCCCATCCGTGGTCGCGGTGGTCTACGCATCGCTGGCCCAGATTTCCGTCGGCGAGCTGTTTGCAGCCATGCTGTTTCCCGGTTTGATCATGGTCGGCCTGTTCCTCGTGTATATCGTTGGCATTTGCGTCGTGCGGCCCGAATTCGGACCGCGTGCGGACGATGCCGACATGCGCCTGCCCGCGCTCGACAAGCTCAAGATCACGGTAACCGGTCTTGTTCCGACCATGCTGCTCATTGTCGCGGTGCTGGGTTCGCTCATGGCCGGCATCGCCTCTCCCACGGAGGCGGCCGCCGTTGGTGCAGCAGGCGCGCTGGTTCTATGCATCTGCTACGGGCAGTTCAATGTGAAGATGATGCGCGAATCGCTTGCCATCACGGTACGCATCTCGGCCATGATCCTGCTTATCGTCGCCGGCGGCATCATGTTTACCGGCATCTTCGCGGCGAATGGCGGCTCTCGTCTCATCCAGAGCATTACGGAGAATCTGGGGCTGGGCATAACGGGCACCATCATTTTCTTCCTGTTCGTTGTCTTTCTGCTGGGTTTTGTGCTCGACTGGACCGCCAACGTGCTCATTTGCGTACCGCTGTTCCTGCCGCTGCTGACCAGCGCTGGCATTGATCCGATCTGGTTCGGCACGCTAATGATTATTGTGCTGCAAACTGGCTATCTGACGCCGCCCATGGCTTCGTCGATTTTCTATCTGTTGTCGATTGCGCCGCCCGACATGAAGTACGGACAGATCTGCAAGGGCGTCGTGCCGTTCATCCTCATTCAGTTCCTGACGCTGATCATCGTGGCCCTGTTCCCCTGGCTGGCGACATGGCTTCCGACGCAAGTTTCGGGCTTCTGAGTTTTTTATCGACCGAGAGGTCATTTGTAGAACCGTAGAAGGAAAGTTCAAATGAATACGCAAGGTGTGCTGGTTCCCATGGTGACGCCGTTCGATGGCGACGGCAAGCTTGATATCCAGGCGCTGGAAAAGCTGGCGCAATATTTCATCGGCCAGGGCGTGTCGGGATTGATTCCCTGCGGCACCACCGGCGAATACTACACACTGGAGCCGCAGGAACGCGTGCAGGTGCTCGAGTGTGTGCGAGATGTAGGCCGCGGCCGCGTCAGTCTGATAGCGGGCATCAACGGCATGTCCACACGCGAATGCATCGCGAACGCGCGCCAGGCGGAGGCGTTGGGCTACGAAGGCCTGATGCTGGCGACACCCGCATACAGCCTTCCGGGCCAGGGGGAAATCGTGGCGCATTTCACGGATGTCGCCGCCGCCACTCGCCTTCCCATCATCATGTATAACTTTCCCGCACGCGTCGGTGTGGAGATAGGCTTCGATGCGGTGGCCGAACTGAGCAGGGTTCCCAATATCGTGGCCATCAAGGAAAGCAGCGGCGATTTCAGCCGCGCGCTCAAGCTCATTCACGCGAACCTTCCCGACTTCGAGGTGATCTGCGGATGCGATGACCAGGCGGTGGACTTTCTGTTCTGGGGCGTGCGCGGCTGGATCAGTGGAGGCGCCAATGTGTTTCCCGGAGAACAAGCCGAAATGGTCAAGGCAGCGCACGAACAGCGCTGGGATGATGTGCGCGGCATGATGTCCGCCATGATGCCCGCCATCCAGAACATGGAATCGGGCGACTACAACCAGAAAGCAAAATTGGGCTGCCGGCGTCATGGCATTGATGTGGGCTCGGTACGCCCGCCGCTGCGGGCGATGTCCGAATCGGATGCCACTGCTTTCACTCGATTGCTTGACGCATACAGCCGCTAACAGGAGGATGACATGGCGCAATCCATGGATGCCATTTTTCAACAGGCACGGGAAGGCAGGTTATGGGCGGGACATCTTGTCCCCGGCCACGAGGCAGGTGCCGGCCGAATAGACAATGTGACGCCTATCGATAATACCGTGATCGGTCAGATAGCCGCCGGTACGTCCAGCGACATCGATGCGGCGGTGCAGGCTGCCCGCAGCAGTTTCGAAGCGGGTGTCTGGTCGCGGCGCTCGCCCGCGGAGCGCAAGCAGGTGATGCTGGCGTGGGTTGCATTGATGCGCGAACATGCGGAAGAGTTGGCTGCGCTGGACTGCGTGGACGCCGGCAAGCCGATTACCGAGTGCCTGAACACCGACATGCCCGCGACATTGGATACGTTCGCATGGTACGCGGAGGCGGTTGACAAATGTTTTGGCCGCATCGCGCCCACAGGTCCGCAAGCCACCGGTCTGATCGTGAAGGAGCCCATCGGCGTGGTGGGCGCCGTGCTGCCCTGGAATTTTCCTGCGCAGATGTACGCCTGGAAGGTTGCCCCCGCACTGGCAGCAGGTAACTCCGTCATCGTCAAGCCGGCCGAGCTGACCTCGCTGAGTGCTTATCGCATGACGCAACTAGCCCACCAGGCAGGCATTCCCGAGGGAGTATTGACGCTGGTCACGGGCCTGGGCGAGGCGGTGGGTGAGCCTCTGGGGCGGCACGCCGATGTAGATGTGGTTTCATTTACGGGCTCAACCGAAGTCGGTCGCCTGTTTCTGAAGTACTCGGCTGAGAGCAACCTGAAGGAGATTGTGCTGGAGTGCGGCGGCAAGAGCCCTCAGGTGGTCTTCGAGGATGCGCCGCTGGATGAGATCCTGGATGACTTGCTTGCGGCTGCCTTCTGGAACATGGGTGAAAACTGCAGTTGCGGCTCGCGCCTCATCGTGCAGGCCAGCGTCAAAGAGGCCTTGCTCGACAAGCTCAAGTCGCGAGTCCAGTGCTGGAAGGTGGGGCTACCCACAGATCCGGCGACGCAAATCGGACCCCTGGTGGAGCGCGCCCACTTCGACAAGGTAAAAGGGTTCCTGGAAGGTGCCAGTGAAGAAGGCGCCAGGCTGTTTCATGGCGGCAAGATACTGGAGGATCTGGGCAGCGGATGGTATGTCGAACCCACGATATTCGACGATGTGCTTCCCCGCATGCGGCTCTTCAAGGAAGAGGTGTTCGGGCCCATCCTGGCAGTGACATCATTCGAAACGGAGGAGGAAGCCGTCCGCCTTGCCAACGACAGCAGCTATGGTCTGGCAGCCTCGGTGTATACGCGGGATGTTCGCCGCGCGCAACGCATGGCAAGCGCCATTCGCGCCGGCACGGTTTCTGTAAACGGCTTCTCCGAGGGCGACATCAGCACACCGTTCGGCGGCTACAAGCAGTCTGGCTTCGGCGGGCGTGACAACGGTCTCGAGGCCTTCGAGCAATACCAGCAAATCAAGACCATCTGGTATGTGAACTGAGCTGATTGCGACACTGAATGAAAAGCGGCCCGGGCTTATGCCCGGGCCGCTTCGTTGTCTACCGTTATTTCGCCTGGATATCGCCAAGCTGCTTGATGGTTTTCTCTTCCTTTTCCACGCTGCGCATGGCGGCAGCCGTGTAGCGTTCATGATCCAGATACAAGGGCGATACGCCAAGCTGGACTAGCCGCGCGGTGAAATCCTTGTCATCCATGGCGGCGCCGATCGCTTCGTCGATTTTCTTCACGACGTCATCAGGCATGTTTTTCGGCCCAGCGATGCCGAAAGCCGACGTGTGAACCACGTTATAACCTGATTCCTTCAAGGTCGGAACGTCGGGCAATGCCATGGATCGATTTTCCCCCAGCACCGCAAGCGAACGCATATCGCCGCTCTTGACATGCGGGAGCGCGCCACTGGCGCCCACCACCACTTGTACGTGGCCTCCCAGGAGCGCCGTCATGGCATCGGCCTCGCCTTTGAACGGGATATGGGTCCATTGCGTACCCGCCGCTTCACCAAGCTGAACCATGGCAATGTGCTGGCTGCTGTAGGCGCCAGGCGTTCCGTAGGAGATGGCATCGGGCTTGCTTTTGGCGTACTGGATGAACTCGTCCAGATTCTTCCATGGCGCATCGTTTTTCACGACCAGATAGTAGTCATAGCCAGCCACCTGCGAGATATAGGTAAAGTCCTTGGCGGGATCGTAGGAGGTGCCGGTGATGTGCGGCATGCGATAGATGCCGATGGGTACCATGGTGATGGTATAGCCATCCGGTTTGGTGGTGAGCATTTGTATGGCGCCCATTGTGCCGTTGGCGCCCGTCTTGTTTTCCACCACGACCGATTGGCCAAGATGACTGCTCATTTTCTCCGCGAGTGCACGCCCCACAAGATCGGTGACGCCGCCGGCGGAATACGGCACGATCAAGCGTATGGGCTGATTCGGGTAGGCGCTGTCGGCATGTGCGGGGCTGGCCATCAAGCCGGCAATGGCCGCCAGGCAACTGTAGATTACTTTCTTCATAATATGTCTCCTGTGTAGAGGGAAGTAGAGAGCGGAATCAGGGCCGTCCAGCAGCACAGATAATCCGCCCGCGGCATTCGCCGAAGCCTATGCGGTAGCCGCCTGGCCGCTCGCAGTAGGCAGTTAACGTGATCTCATCGCCGTCGTGCAGAAAAGCGCGTTGTTCTCCAGACGGCAGCGTGATGGGCGCGACACCGCCTGCGGTCATTTCGAGCAGGCTCCCGTCGCCGGTGTGATCGGGGGTGGATATCGTGCCGGACGCCATGAGATCGCCCGGACGCAGGTTGCAGCCGCCAAGGGTATGCTGTGCAAGCATTTGTGCGGGCGTCCAATAAAGATGGCTCGTATGGGACTGCGCAAGCCGGCAGGCAGGCAGGCCGCGGTCGCGCATTGTAGAAGTCGATATGCTCACTTCAAGCTGGATGTCCAGCCCTCCTTGAGCCTGATCCCGCTCGTTGTTCAGGTAATCCATGAGCGCTGGATGATCTGCGGGGCGGGCCATTGCGCTGCGGCGAAATGGAACCAAGGCATCAGCCGTAATGATCCAGGGTGATACTGTTGATGCGAAGTTCTTGCCCTGGAACGGTCCCAGGGGTCGATATTCCCATGCCTGAATATCCCGCGCGGACCAGTCATTGAACAAGCCGTAACCCGCGATATGTTCGTGGGCGCGCTCCAGGGGGATGGCGTCCCCCAAGGCGTTTCCAGGACCCGCCCACATTGCCAGCTCAAGCTCGAAATCCATACGCGCGCTTGGCTGCAAACGCGGCCCTTCATCGGTGTGAACCTGGCCATGCGGCCGGCAGACGGGTTCCCCCGATACCTTGATGGACGAGGCTCGCCCATGGTAGGCGATGGGAAGATACTTGTAATTGGGGAGCAACGGATTGTCAGGACGAAACAGTACGCCGGCTTTCATCGCATGGTGAATACCGCTGTAGAAGTCTGTGTAGTCGCCGATGTGCGCCGGCAGTGCCATCCTATGTTTCCTGGGATCGAGCAACAGGCGGTCGCCGTGCTGTGCGGCGCTGTTGCCATGCTCAAGCAGCGCAAACAAGGCATGGCGTATACGGCGCCGCGCATGTGCATCCAATGCCATCCAGTCATTCAAATTATGGGCGTGCAAGGCATGCTGCTCATGGCACGCAAGGTCGTCGAGGCACTGCAAGTGCAAAGCCGCCTGAACATCCAGCGCGTAATCTCCTATTGCGACGACAATGCGGCCGCCGCTTTCGTCCAGAACACCCAGGGGAAGGTTCTGCAAGGGAAAGTCCGCGTGAGTGGTTGACCCTGGCACCCAGCTGCGGCAATGCACTTCGTGGGTATGATCGGGATTCATTGTAAAAACCGTCATTGCGCTGTGGTGCCTCCGTCCATGGCCCATGCAACGCCTCTGACTTCCGACGCGGCGGGGGTGCAGAAAAACAGAGCAAGATCGGCAATCTGTTCCGCAGTGACAAAGCGTCCAGAAGGTTGGCGCAATCCGATCAGCCTGCGTGTGGCTGTGTCGTTATCCAATGCCTCGCGTTCCGCCAGTGCATCGATTTGTTTCTGAACCAGTGGCGTGTGCACCCAGCCAGGACATATCGCATTGCAAGTGATCATTGTCGGCGCAAGCTCTATTGCCACGGATTTTGTAAGGCCGATAAGGCCGTGCTTTGTGGCGTTGTAGCCCGCCTTGCCGGAGCGCCCGCGCAGGCCGCTTATCGACGCCATGTTGACAATACGGCCCCAATTGCGTTTGCGCATTGCAGGCACCGCCATGCGTATGGTGTGAAAGCTGGCCGACAAATTGACCGCCAGCATGTCGTGCCATGCGTTCGGCGAAAAGTCGGCAATGGGGCTGACATGCTGAATGCCGGCGTTGTTCACGAGAATATCCAAGGCGCCATATTGCCGGCCTATATCCGTCATCATGCACTCAATCTGCATGTGGTCGCGCAAATCGCAGGATACAAACAAGGGGCGCAAACCGTATTGCTGTTCAAAGCCGTCGCACAGGGCGGCGGCTTCAATGTCGTTTACCAGGCCGTTCAGTACCACTTGGGCACCGGCTTTGGCCATTCTGTGTGCCACGGCGAGCCCGATACCGCTCGTCGAACCGGTTATCAATGCCACGCGGCCTTTCAGCTCCGCCATTCTCTTGCCTCCACATTCGTAAACAGCGTCAGCGTAAGTCCTGACCGTTGATACGTCCAATACATAATTTAGGCATGATTTATACCTGCATGGTATTTATAATCAAGGAGGATATCTGGACAAGGACGGGCGGGATATGGAGATGCGACACCTCAGAAGCTTTGTCGCCGTGGCTGAAGAGAGCAGTTTTTCCAGGGCGGCCCTGAGGCTGCACATAGCACAGCCACCGCTTAGCCGCCGCATTCGGGAATTGGAGGCGGAACTCAATCTCAAGCTGTTCAGCCGTAATACGCGCAGCGTGTCGCTGACCGAAGCGGGCCGTGTATATCTGGAACATATCCGTCCCATGCTGGAATCCCTTGACCGCGCGGCTGAAGCCGCCTTGAGGGCGGAAAGAGGGGAAACCGGCAGATTGCGGCTTGGATATACCGGCCGGGCAAGCCAGGAGCATCTTCCCGGCCTGCTGAATCGGTTTCGGCGGGCTTTTCCCGACGTGAGCCTGGATATTCGGGGGCCATATCCAAGCGGTACCTTGCGTCTCGAATTGCTTGAGCGCAGGCTCGATGCCGTACTGTGTTTTCTCCCCATTTCAGGCCCAGGCATTCTTTCTCAGGTGTTCACGGAAAGCAAGTTTGCCGTTGCATTTCCGGAATCTCATCGCCACGCGCATGCGCGGCAGCTTCCGCTGGCGGCGCTTCGAAACGAGCCCTTTGTCGCCTACCCCTCGGGAAAGCTTTTTCATTTGAGGCAGGCTATGGATCAGATCTGTATGGATGCAGGCTTCGTGCCGCATGTCGTACGTGAATCGGAGGCATCGCAGACGCTGTTGTGCCTAATCGCCGCGGGCGTCGGGATCGGGATCATGCCTCAAGAGATCAAGGCATTGGCTGTGGAAGGGGTTGTATTCAGGTCATTGCCTCGATCCGCCCGGCGGATACAGCACGGCCTGGCCTGGCTGCACGACAATTCAAATCCTGTATTGCGCAAGCTATTGCGGGTGGCGCGGGAAATGCAAGGCGCTTAGAAGAAACCTGGCTTGCGCTGGAGCGGGCTTCTGCCTGTTCAGCTGCCCACTGGCGCGAAATAGTTTGATTCCTGCATGACGCGCCGGGCAATGTTTACAAGCGCCTCCAGGCCGTCCGGGCTTGTGTGGGCGGCATAGGCGACGCATATCTGCAGCGGTTCGAAGTCTTTCTGCTGGCGGTATCTGACCACGGTGCCTCGATGCATTTCATCGCGCAGGATGCAGGTGGGCAGCACGCTCATGGCCATCCCCTCTATAACGAGGCGCACGATCATGGCCACGCTGTTGCAGGTGTTCAGAGTGGGGCGGTTCGATTTTTCCTCCGCGCACCACTTGGCGACAATCTCGTAAAGCGGCGATGGGGGCGGCACGCAGAGTACGCGCGTCCGCGCCAGATCCGCGGGGCGCAATGTCGCTGTGTCCAATAGCGCATGACTGCTGCCCACCCATGCCACCGGCGCAAGAGCCAGCGGCTCATGCGCTATGCGGGGCGGCGCGCCTGCCTCGCTCAGGAATGCCACATCCAGGCGATTCGCTGCCAGGGCATCCGCCAGCAGATAGCTGTTTCCCACGGTCAGCTCCACATGCAAATTCGGAAAGCGATCTCCCAGCCGCGAGATGATTTGCGGAAGACAGGAAATGGCCACGGTTTCGGATGAGCCGACACGTAGTGTTCCTTGCAGAGGATCGCCGGTGCGCAGGCGGATCTCCATTTCTTCAAAAAGATCGAACGCCTGCTCCGCGTACTGGGCAGCCACCACGCCGTCCGCACTGAGCTTTGCGTTTCGCCCGCTGCGCTCAAAAAACCTTGAACCCAATGCCTCCTCCAGTTCCCGTATGCGCAATGAAATGGTCGGTTGGGTCACATTGATCTGCTTTGCCGCCGCATGAAACGACCCGAGCCGTGAAATGGCAAGCAGCGCCTCCATCTGGGCGAGTGAGTATTTTTTCATTAAAAAAACCTATCAAAAATAGGTGAAAAATATAATTAGATCAGTATTTTATTTATTGATAGCATGATCTTGCAATCACCATTCACCTGATCCGACGAGGCATGCAAATGACCAAGGCACGACAACTGCGGAAATGGATAAATGACAAGCGCATTCTCGTCCTGCCGGGCGTGTTCGATGGCTTCAGCGCGCGTCTGGTCGAGTATTGCGGCTTCCCGTCGGCGTTCATTACAGGCAGCGGTGTAAGCGAATCGCGCATTGGGCAGCCGGACGTCGGCATCATGGGATTGGAAGAGAACGTGGCTGCGGCCCGCAATATTGCGAGCTGTTCGGATCTGGTGCTTCTGGCGGATGGCGATACAGGCTATGGCAATGCAATCAATGCCTTTCACACCGTGCGTGCATTCGAGCGCGCGGGTGTGGCCGGCCTCATGCTGGAGGACCAGGTTTGGCCAAAGCGTTGCGGCCACATGCGGGGCAAGGAGGTTATCCCACAGGACGAAATGGTGGAAAAGATTCATGCCGCCTGCGAAGCGCGCAAGGATGGCGACTTCATCATCAAGTCCCGCACCGATACGCTGGCCACGGATGGCGTGGATGAGGTGATCCGGCGCCTGAACGCATACGGCGAGGCGGGTGCGGATCTTCTGTTTGCGGATGCACTGCTGACGCGCGAGCAAATATCGACGGTGGTTGCCAACATCTCCAAGCCCCTATGCATCAATATGGGCTTTGGCATACGCCGCCGTTCCACGACCCCTCTGCTGTCGGCGGCCGAACTGCAGGACCTGGGTGTATCCGTGGTCATTTTTCCTCGCATGCTGACTTCCTGCGCACTCATGGGCATGAGAAACGGCCTGGATTTGCTGAGCCAGTCCCTGGAATCAGGCCAGGTGGTGGATCGTCCGGATGCCGCGGTCAGCTTTGAGGCGCTCAATGAGATCATGGGCATGCAAGGTGTGCGGGATTTGGAGGAGCGGTTTCTGACGCCAGCACAGAAGCTGGCTAAATATCATGGCGAGGAGGCCGCGCCCGTCGCCGGCACGGCAGGCTGACATGGCTGATTCCATACCCAGCCGGCTGCCGCCCGGAGCGGTCGATGCACATGCCCATGTGATGAGAAAAGATGGCCCGCTCTCGACCCTGAGGCATTCCGCGCCTGCCCGCGATGTTAGTGTGGAGGAGTATCTTGGCGTTCTGGATGCGCATGGGGTGCGTTATGGGCTGTTGACTGCACCCAGCTTCTACGGCACCGACAACTCGGTTCTGTTGGATGCGCTGGCGCGCGCTGGCGGGCGGCTGCGGGGCACAGCCATTGTCGACCCGGCCATATCCCAGATGCAATTGGCGCAGCTGAAGGCGCAGGGCGTGTGCGGCGTCCGTCTGAATTGGGTGAAGCGCGCAGCGGTGCCGGATATTCGCAGCGCCGCCTATCAGTCCTTGCTGGGCAAGCTACGCGAACTGGAAATGCACGTCGAGCTTTATCTTGAAGGCAGCCTGCTGCCGGACGTGCTGCCTGTATTACAGGCAAGCGGCGCCCGCATCGTCGTAGACCACTTCGGCAGCCCCGATCCGGCCCAGGGTGTTCATGGCCGGGGGTTTGTCATGCTGTGCGAGGCAATACAGGCCGGCACTACATGGGTAAAGCTGTCTGCGCCTTATCGCCTGGGCGAGGCGGATCCGCGAGACTATGTTGGCCCATTGCTGGAGGGGCTGGGACGCGAACGCGCGATTTGGGCGACAGACTGGCCGTGGGTGGGGTTCGAAGATGCATTTACCTACCAGCAATGCATAGACTGGCTTCATGCCTGGATACCGGATGCCGCTGTGCGGCAAGCAGTGGCCGTGGACACGCCTCAGGCGCTGTTCGGCTTTCGATAAAAAATAATTAGAGGCGCGGCGTTGTCTGGGCAGGCGCCCTGTAAGCAGATTGATGTACCGACGTATTTTCCACCGACATAGTCAGGAGACATCATGCGAAAACTGAACTTTATATGTGCGGCGTTGCTTATGGCCGTGGCGCCTTTCTCGATGGCAAAAGATGTGATCAAGCTCATCGTGCCCACTTCACCCGGCGGTGGTACCGATACGCTGTTTCGTGCCATAGCAAAGTATGCGGAACCCTATCTCGATGCCACCATCGTCATTCAGAATGCCAGCGGTGCGGGCGGAACCATAGGTGTCAGCGAACTGACGCGCGCCAAGCCGGACGGACTCACCATGGCTGGCGTCTGGATGGGGCCCATAACCGTGGCGCCGCATAGCATGAACGTGACTTACGGAATGGACGACTATATTCCAGTCATTCAGATCGACAGCGCGCCCTATGTGCTGTGCGTGCGCAAGGATTTTCCCGCCGACAATGGCAAGCAGTTCATTGCGGAACTCAAAAAGCATCCTGGAAAGTACACCTATGGCACCGATGGGGTGGCGGGACCGGGACAGTTGTCGATCGAGCGTGTCTTCAAGGCGCTGGGCGTGACGGCGCGGGACATTCCCTACAAGGGCGCTGGAGAAACCATGCCCGCCTTGCTCAGCCGTGTGGTGGACATCTACTCTGGTTCCGTGCCGCCGGCCGTCTCCATGGAAAAATCCGGAGAGGCAAAGTGCCTGCTGGCGACTTCCGCGGATCCGGTGCCGGCGCTGCCTGACGCCATGGGGCTGAAAGCGCTGGGCATACCGGAGAAACAGACCATGCTTTGGCACGGCATCATCGTTCCCAAGGGCACGCCCAAGGACAAGGTACTGAAGATCCAGCAGGCTTTTGAAAAAGCGGCCGACTCACCTGAAATGGTGGCGTTTTTCAAGACTGCCGGGGTTGCCAAGGCCATCGAGACGGGAGATGTGTTCAAGCAGCATATCCAGGACGAATACAAGCAGATGGGCGAAATGGTGAAGATACTGGGCCTGGACCGCCGGTAGCCTCCTGTCTCGCTGTGCCTTCAGGCGCGGCGGTGCCCGCCGCCGCGCCCTGCCTACCGTTGCGGCTGTCTTGCTATGATCTCGACTATTCAGAGGTTGCGGCCTTATTGGACTGTTGATCGGCGCAAAGACACGGCACCGCAAGCCGGCGCTATCCTGGGCACATGCATGACAATTTCGGAAAGCACATTGAAAGCGCTGCGATCAAAGACACCGCAGCTTTGGCTGAATCCCGCGTTCGGCGAGGCGGGTGATCTTTCTGTCTCCGCCGACGGCATTGCCGATGCCTATGCGCGATTGACGCGGTGCGCGGGGCTTTTGTCCGATTTGTTCGCCGAGCTGGCGGGCCTGGACGGCCCGGTGGATTCCCCGCTGCTTGAGGTGACGCATCTTCAGCGGGCGCAGGGCAGCGACCCCGCGCGGGATGGACAATGGTTTGTAAAGGGCGATCATGCGCTGCCTGTTGCAGGCTCCATAAAAGCAAGAGGCGGGTTTCACGAAGTGCTGGCGCTGGCCGAGAAGCTTGCGCTTGAACAAGGCATCCTCCAGCCTGACGAGGACCGCAGGGCTTTGGCGCGGCCGGCTGCGCGCGCGCTCTTCTCACGCTATACAGTAACGGTGGGCAGCACGGGAAACCTGGGCTTGAGTATTGGCGTCATGGCGGCTGCCCTGGGTTTCCGGGCCGTGGTGCATATGTCGACCGATGCCAAGGCATGGAAGAAGACGCGGCTTCGCGACCGTGGCGTAGAGGTTGTGGAGCATGCCGGCGACTACGCCGCCGCGGTGGAGGGGGGCCGCGCCCAGGCGCTTGCCGATCCATACGGATATTTTGTGGACGATGAGCATTCAGAGCGCCTGTTTTATGGTTATGCCGCCGCAGCGCAAATGCTTGCGCGCCAGTTGAGCGCCGCCGGACGCCAAGTGGATGCCCGGCATCCTCTCTTCGTCTATCTGCCATGTGGCGTGGGCGGTGCGCCAGGGGGCATCACTTTTGGGCTGAAGGTGCTGTATGGCCCCCATGTGCACTGTTTTTTTGCGGAACCCGCAGCCTCTCCCTGCATGCTTGTGCAGCTTGCCTCGGGTATGGAGAAAGCGGTGTCCGTCTACGACGTCGGCCTTGACAACCAGACCCAGGCTGACGGGTTGGCGGTGGGTCTGGCCTCGCCGCTTGTCAGTCCCGTTATGCTGCAACAACTGTCAGGTATCTACACGGCAACGGATGAAGACTTGCATTGCTGGCTTCACCGCATGGCCAGGACTGAAAGCATCGCGCTGGAGCCATCTGCCGCCGCAGGCATCGGCGGGCCTCGCTGGCTGGCGCACAGCGAAGCAGGCCGGGCCTATCTCGAGGCTCAGGGTTTGGTGTCCGACATGCCCAATGCAAGCCATATCATCTGGACCACGGGCGGCTCGCTGGTGCCCGAGCGCGAGCATGCAAAATTCCAGGCGCTGGGCGCGGAGCTGGAGAGATGCCGACTGCGGGAGGCAGGCGGCATGGTCCGTTAAAGCGGCCTAGTACCGCAGTTGCACACCCGCGAACACCGCTCTTCCCGTGCCCGGTTCGAACAATGTGGAGCCAGCGTTGGCCTGGTCGGTAATGCTGACGCTGGCAATGTAGCGGCGATCGGTCAGGTTGCGCGCATCGAGGTAGAAGGAATAGGGTCCCGTCTCCCAGCCCGCACGCAGCCCGAGCAGCGCGTAGGACTGTGTCTTGACGCTGTTGGCGTTGTCCACATAGTAGGCCTGCGGCACCCATTCCACATTCGGTCCGAAGTAGAAGCCATCCGGATGCCGGTAGAGCAGCTCGGCCCGCAGAAAGTGGCGCGGGACGCCAGGGATCTCGTTATCCCCCCAGGTGCTGTCATCGTCGTAATGAAAATCGTTGAATGTATACGAGAGATTCAGATCCAGGCTGTCCGTCTGGCCCGAGGTCACCAGTAGGCCGCGCAGCGCCGTCCATTGCAGGCCAAGCTCAATGCCCTGGTGTATCGTGCGGTCGAGGTTGGTGGTCTGATCGCAGATATTCCACATCGAACTGATGCACTGCAGCTCGTGCCGGATGCGGGCGTGATACAAGGCCAGGTCCCAGGCCAGATCGCCCGATTGGCCGCGCGTGCCGATTTCCAGTGTGGTCGCCCGCTGTGGCTGCAGGCGATCCAGATCATTGGCAGTGGAAAAGTTCATATCCCCGAATGTGGGCGGTTCGGCGCTGCGCGAGATATTGCCGAAGACCTGCCAACCGGGGTCCACCTGCCAGAGCACGCCCAGCTTGGGGTTGAAGAAGTCATAGCTTTTGTCGCCTGAGCGCGTCGTGGGCTGCCCGCCATTGAATAGATCCGCGCGTTTGCGCTGGGCATGCTGGTATTGCAGTCCCGTGATTAGGGATACGTCCGGCGTGATGGAGAAGGCATTTTCGCCATGCAGTGTCCAGTTGTCTGACCTGTCATTCGTATGCGACAGGCGGGCGCCGTGGTGTCCGCCCGCGTTGACATAGTTTTCCGCATCCACCTTGCCTGCCGACCAGGTAAGCCCCAGCGTCAGGCGGTTGTCATGGCCGGCTAGCGGCGTTTCATTGACCAGGCGGGTGTACGCACCGTAGTCGGTGTAGACATTGTCCAGATACTGGTAGATGGGGTGATGCAGATGGCTTTGAGACAGCCAGGCGCCAAACTCATAGGTTGAATCACCCGACACAAGTACCGTGCGGTTGGCCACCCGCGCGCCATCGATGTTGCGCTGCCAGTCGTTCGCTTCATTCTGCGGCGCGGCGCGGCGTGGGTCGTCCAACGCCTGCTCGCGGCTGACCGACCCCGGGATTTCCTGGCGTATGCGTACGCCTGTTACATAAAAACGGGTTTCCGCATTGCCGTTCAGCCGCCAGCCCAGGTTGCCGCTGACCCGCAAGGAATCGCCGGCGCTGTGATCTCGATATCCGTCCTGGCGCTGCCATGAGCCCGTGATGAAGCCATCGATGCTTTCGTCGGCAAAGCCGCTGCTCAGTTGGGCGCGCCGCCAGCCAAAGCTGCCGGCGTCCAGGCGGCCCTGAAATGGGCTGGCCGTGCGCCCGGAAGGTGTCACGAAATTGATGGCGCCGCCCAACGTTCCCGCTCCGTAGCGTAGCGCGTTGGCGCCCTTGTAGACTTCGGTGTAGGCGTAGGCGGTCGGGTCGATCCACTGGAAATCGGCGCTGCCGTCGGCGTTGTTTATGGGCACACCGTCCTGGTACAGGGCGATGCCGCGTAAATGATAATAACGTGATAGACCCGATCCCCGTATGGATAGCCGGGTGTCTTCGCCCCATTTGGGCTGGGCGAACACACCGGGGGTATAGCCCAGAATGTCCTTGATGGTGGTTGCCTGGGTCTCGCGCCAGGCGGTGCCGGGAACGAGTTCGACGCCGCCCGGCGTGTGCTCTATCAGCGTCTTGGCCTGATGCGCGGTGGGCGCGGTCAGGCTTGGGTTGTGATTGGACTTGATCACGACGGGCGCCAGGACGGCGGGCTGGGGTGGCGTTTGCGCGCGCGACGGGGACAATGCGGTGGCCGCGGCCAGCGCAAGCGCGGCGCGTGCATCAATATGGAATATCGACATGAAAACCTCGGTGTGAATAGCATCGGAATGCGGCGCGCCTGACAGCTCGCCGCAGGAAGAGATCAACCGAGGACTACAGGGGGGGCGCGAGACCCAAGCGGAGGACCGACAGGGGGCAGGGGAGGCAGCGCCTGGTGGCCATGGACCACTGCCACAGTGGCGTGGACGATCGCCTGCGCCGGCAGCGGCACATCCTGGGCAGGCATCAAGGCCTGCGATATGACAAGACCGAATGGGCAGTCCTGGGCGCTGACGCCGTCGCTGGAGGACGACTTGCCGGCATCATCCGCCAGATCGATCTGCTGGGTTTGCAGACTGCCCAGCATGGTACACAACGTGATGGTGAACCTGCCATCCCGCCCGCCGGACAGATCTGGCATGTACCCCGCGGGAACAACCGCACGGCACATGAACGACACAAATGTCAGGCAGAAAACAATTTGCCAGACAGACGGGCGCTTATGCCGGAAGGGTTGTCGAGGGGAAAGCATTCGCGGATTTTAATATGAATGTGTCTTTTTCCAACTGAATGTCATTTCACCCGGGATTCTTGCCGCCATTTAATGCCAAAAAAGTATCTATATAATAATGCAAATTATTCTCATTCATTGTGACTGACATGGCGCCCTTGCCTCCCCGTGGAAAGAAAAGACTAGCCCGCACGATGGCCTCATCCCCGGCAGGTACAGGCTTCCCGAATGCCTTTATCCGGCGAATGGATACGCTGCGGCGAAATACACTACATGAATAAGCTCACACTTCATGACAGGGCGGCGCTCGTATCGCGCATCATCGCCGCGCTGTTCGGCGGATATGCATTGGCCGCACTGATGTCGGTGGCAACGCTTGCCCTGCCCATGCAGCGTTCGAATGCGGTATTCAGCGGCATGCTGCTCAGTTTCCTGGTTTATGCCGGCGCTGTCATCTGGGTGTTCGCCGTGCGTTCGGCGCGGCGTGCCTGGGCGGGCTTGCTGGTTGCGGCGTTGCCGCTGATGGCGGGCGCCGCACTGGTTGGATGGCGAGGCCTGGCATGACGGCAAAAAAGGGCCGCGGCATTCGCCAGACCATGTCCGACCTGCATATCTGGACGGGCTTGCTGGTCGGCTGGATTCTATATGCCATGTTTCTTACAGGCACAGTCTCCTATTTTCGGGAAGAAATCACGCAATACATGCGCCCCGAGATGGGCGAGGTTCGCCCCATGCCGCCCGCGGCGGAGGTGGCCGAGCGTATCGCGCAGACTGTTCTTGCTCAAACACCCGACACGCCACAGATAGGCATCACCTTGCCTACGCAGCGCGATCCCATGGCAAGTGCGTTCTGGCGCAATCCGCATGCGGAAGGAAACCGCAGGTTCGAGTTCGAGGTTTTTGATCCCCACACAGGAAAGGAGCCCGCCGCGCGTGACACCGAAGGCGGTGATTTCTTTTACGGCTTTCATTTCAACCTGCACTATATGCCGGCCTTGTGGGGGCGCTGGATCGCGGGTTTTTGCGCCATGTTCATGCTCGTGGCCATCATCAGCGGCGTCATCACACACAAGAAGATCTTCACGGATTTTTTCACCTTCCGGTGGGGAAAAGGACAGCGAAGCTGGCTGGATGCCCACGCCGCGTTGTCCGTACTGGGCCTGCCTTTTCATTTCATGATCACATATAGCGGGCTCATAACCCTGATGTTTCTTTACATGCCCTGGGGCCTGCAGGCGCTCAAGACGCCGGACCAGCGGCTTGAGGTAACGAGCGAGACGCGCGTAATCCTGCCCGATGAGCAACCTTCGCCCCGGCTTGTGCCGCTGGCCAGCCTTTCGGGCATGGTGCGTCAGGCCGAGCAACGGTGGGGGGAAGGAAGTGTGGGAGGAGTGCGTATCCATCACGCCGGGCATGCCAACGCACGCGTGGCTGTCGTGCTTCAGGCGTCACGGCGCGTATCAACGACCCCGCATTATCTCGTGTTCGATGGCGCCAGCGGCGCGCTGCTGAAGGACCAGTCGTCGGCTGGCCCGGCCGCCACCGTGCAAGGTGTGCTGTACGGTTTGCATATGGGCCGCTTCGCCGATATCGTGATGCGCTGGCTGTATTTCCTGGTCAGTCTCGCCGGCACGGCGATGGTGGGCAGTGGGCTTGTCCTATGGACTGTAAAGCGGCGCGCCAAACTGCCGGATCCCGATCGCCCCCATTTTGGGTTCCGGTTGGTGGAGCGACTCAATATTGCCAGCATTGCCGGTCTATCCGTTGCCATGACAGCTTACTTCTGGGGCAATCGCCTGTTGCCTGTTGACATGGCTCAGCGCAGTGAATGGGAAATCCATACCTTCTTCATTGTCTGGGGCCTGTCACTTGCCTATGCCATACTGCGCCCAGCCCGGAGGGCATGGATAGAGCTGTTCTGGCTGGCGGCAGGGCTTATGGCCTTGCTGCCAGTATTGAATGCGCTCACCACAGACCGACCCATATGGCACAGCATTGCGCACGGCGATTGGGCCTATGCCGGGCTCGAGCTGTCGATGCTGGCATTTGCGGCGCTGCATGCGATGCTGGCGATACGGACGGCGCGGCACAAACCCAGGAAGCGGCCGCAGGCCAGGCGTATGCCGCAGCCGGGCGCAGCGGCCCGTGCCGGAGGAGCAGCGTGACGCATCTTATGCTGTTTGTTTTATCTTTGATGGGGTTTGCCGCGCTGGCGCTGGCCATGGCGCGTCACCAGGAAAACTTATTTGGCCGCTTGCTGTCGTCCCGGGCCACGCATATGCTAAGGATTGCGGGCTGGGCGCTGCTTGGCATAGCCTTGTTTGTGGCGGTGCGCAGCCAGGGCTGGAGCTTTGGGCTGGTCAGCTACAGCGGTCATACTAGCCTTGCCGCCGGCATTGTCTTTATTGCGTTGGTGGTGCGCGAACAGCTGGCTTGAGATATAGCCGGCATGAGGTTTATGCCGGCGGGCTATGCTGCATGAAGCATGGCCCGCCGTTTCAACGCAGAAAGAAGCGGCTTCATGATCTTGCCGAGGCCAGTATCAGAGCGTCTGCCTGGTTGACAGCTCGGCGCCCGCGAGGGCCTCCACCAGTTTTGCAACCGCCGTGTGGTCCTGCCCCGGGCCGAGCAGACCGGCACTGGATGCCCACAACTCGCGGCACAGCGATGCGAATGGCACGGCGGTTGCCGATTCTTCCGCAATACCCAGGGCAATCGTCAGGTCCTTCACCATGAGATCCAGACCGAAGCCAGAGTTGAACTTGCGTGAAAGCACAAATTGCTTGAACTTCTTCTGCGTGGAATTGTTCATGCCGGTGGAGGAGTTCAGCACATCGACCATGACGCCTGCGTCCAGGCCGAACCGTTGTCCGATCATGAGGGCTTCCACGCCGATCAGGAAGCCTCCCGCCGACACGAGATTGTTCAGCGCCTTCATGGCATGGGCGCTGCCCACGCCACCTGTATGCAGGACGCTCTTGCCCATGGCCTGCAGCACGGGCTGGACCGTTTCCACGTGTTCGGCATCGCCGCCCACCATGATGGCCAGTTCGCCGGTGACCGCACGCGCCACGCCGCCGGAAACCGGCGCATCAAGCAATACCGCGCCTGCTTGTGAAACGGCGTCGGCTAACGCCTGTGTGCGCGAGGGCACGCCAGAGCTCATTTCCAGAATGAGCGTGCCCGGCTTGATTGCACTGAGGACACCGCCATCACCCGACAGCACGGTTTCCACGATGGCGCTGGTGGGAAGCATGGTAATGATGAGGTCGCACAAGGGCGCCAACTGCGAACCTGTATCAACGCAGGCGGCATCCACTGTCTCAGCCAGGGCTTTGGCTGCGTCGACGTTGGCGTCCATGAGCACGAGTTTGTAGCCGGCCTTGTGCAGGCATTGCGCCATGGGCGTGCCCATATTGCCCACGCCAATAAAGCCGATTGTTGCGATGGAGGAGGCCATGGCATCAATCCTTCGAAGACTCGAAAGCGCCTTCTTCCTCAAGAACCTGATTGGCGACCTTGAATGCATCCAGGCCCGCCGGAATGCCGCAATACACTGTTGCCTGCAGAAGAATTTCCTTGATCTCGTCAACCGTAACACCGTTTGTCAGGGCGCCCTTGACATGCAGCCGGATCTCCGCCGGCCGGTTCAGCGCCGTCAGCATGGCCAGATTGAGCATGCTGCGGGTCTTGCGCTCCAGGCCGGGGCGATTCCATGCATAGCCCCAGCACCATTCGGTCGTGATGTGCTGGAAGTTCATCATGAAGTCGTTTGCCTTGGCCAGGGAGCCATCTACGTACTCCGAACCAAGGACTTCGCGGCGGGTCTGCAGGCCTTGCTGAAACAGTTCGTCCAGGGCGTTCTTGCTGGTGCTCATGGGTATTTCCTTTCTGTCTGATATGTCTTATTGTACGACAATATTATTGTAGTTAATGCCCAGCATTTGGCAAGCAATGTCACGATGCCGGGGAAAATGCCTTGCCCCATGGCATGCAGCCTGTTGGCTCAACGCCAACAGAAGCGGTCTCAAATAGTCTTGTGCAGCGATCTAATGGGCGTGCAAAGAGGCCGAGGACACGGCCTTGGAAACCTGATGCCCATCGTACTGCGATGAGCCAGCGCTTTCACTGGCTGAATGGCGCGTGCAGTCCATATCCTTGGACTGTCGAGGGAATGCGGCCTGCCGGCAAAAATTTTTTATGTGCGCTGTCGCAGCGCGTTGGATGTCGATTGTCGCTGGCTAGTGCCGGTGTGCCAGTGCCAGTGTGCGGCCCACCGGATGAAGGAAACGGGGGCCTTGCTTGTCAGGGTTGCGGCGCGAGTTCCTGCTGCTCGTCGTCAGGCTGGCTTTGCTGGCCGGCGGCG
Organism: Allopusillimonas soli; assembly: GCF_004153445.1. GTDB lineage: Bacteria > Pseudomonadota > Gammaproteobacteria > Burkholderiales > Burkholderiaceae_B > Allopusillimonas > Allopusillimonas soli. The sequence continues at coordinate 647,579 of NZ_SDQC01000001.1, read as the reverse complement.
TCCGAAAGAAGGCCCGCCTTTAGGGTGTGTGGGCGCAGCGCCAGTAATGGCGGCTGAACCTGTTCGGCGCGCGCCTGCAGGATGCGCATCGCCGATGGAACGGAATAGGGCTTGCGATTGTTGCCGGAAGATATGGAAAGGGTACGAACGGACTCATGCATCCCAGACTCCAGAGGGCCAGAACATTTGAGGCACGCCAGCGTCCAGTGACCGCTGGCGTGGGTTGAACTGAATAATGCCCTGCGAAGGTTTCAGATTTACTACCACTGGATCTATTGCCGCTGTCGGTAGCCCTCTGTTCGTTTCCTCATTCGCGATTGACGCGCCGGGTTGCAAACCTCGCCGGTGTCCAAACCCCAAGTGGGGAAGGCTGTTATTTCTGATCCTTCAGTGCGTCGCGGACTTCGTCTTTTGCTTCACCGACGTTGCGTTGAACCTTGCCGACGTTCTTCTCGACTTTGCCTTCCACTTCAGTCTGGCGGTTGCCGGTGACCTTGCCCGCCGTTTCCTTGACGGAACCCTTTACTTCCTTGACAGTACCCTTGATACGATCGTTGTCCATGATCATCTCCGTACGTAAAGCATTAAGAAACCGTCCGGAACTGCCCATGTTGCGTGAAACAGTGCCGGACGTCTGGACTATAGAATGCGCTGTCGGTCAATGTAAGTGAAGGGGATACTAGTTGATCTGGTATGGGAATACCATGCGAATCCGGCCCCTGTCTTGGCCAAAGCGTTGCCGCATGTTGCTCAGTTGTGCATGGGTGCTACCCACACGTTCTCAAGCAGATGGCAGGTCTCTTCCACCCCTGCAGACCATATATCCATCATCTCCTCGTCGGGGCGCTGGTACTCGCCGCCGTAGTTGCCGTCGCCTATATAGGCGCGCACGGCGCTGGCTGGCAGTTGGCCCAGCTTTGCTGGATTGATGCCTGGCTTCTCTTCTTGTGGCATAGATATGCCCGGAATGCGATTCCAGGGGAAATTTTCCATCCAGGAAGCGTGCGATGCATTGCTGGAAATGGCTCGCACCCGCTTCATGACTTCAGGCGATGCCCACCAGTTATGGATAACGACCCGAGCGTCCTCATGCTGGTTCAGCCAATTTCCAATGAAGGTCTGCACGGGGCTGTTCCCGCCATGGCCATTGACCAGGAATATCCGGCGAAAACCGCTTTCGTGCAGGCTATCCAGGATATCGGTAATAAGCGCACCGTAAGTATCGGGGCGAATATTGACTGTGCCTGGAAACCCTGTGAAGTAAGAGGCCATGCCAAATGGCAGGCCCGGGTATACCGGTATATTCATCCGGGTTCCAGCTTCCTCGGCGATGCGAGAGGACAATATGAAATCCGTGCATAGGCTCAGATAGGCGTGCTGCTCAGTGCTGCCCATCGGCATAATGACGCGATCGTCGTGCTTCAGATAATCTTCCACCTGAAACCAGTTCATATCTTTAATCAACATTTTTTTGTTCCTTGCTGCTGGCAGACAGTCTTTCCGTGAAATTGAAATAGGCTGGCTGCAGTATTTCCCTCAAGTACCTGGATTCGGGTACATGAATGTATTCGAAGGCGGGTTTGACGCTAATGTAATCCTGAACCAGATGGTGGCAACCCGTGCTGTATATCAGTACCTGGCATTGGGCGATCTTGTCGGCTAAATGCGACTCGCCGACGGCGTATACGTCGATATTTCCAAGGTGCGGCGCGAATCGCTTCACCCCTTCCAGCATGGCCGGCAGGAAGGTACGAAACCTGGATACAAGCAGGACATTGCTGTCTGTGCGCAGGCCGGCCAAGTTGCGTCGCGTTGCCTCGGCCGGGATGAGGTAGGGTGCCAGCACGATGGTTTTATCTGACACGCGTTTGCGGATACGGGTCACGCAGTGGGGCAGGGTCAAATAGAAATGACAGGCATCCACTTCCGACTGCGCCATGGCATCGAACTGATCGAAGGTGCAGACCGAGATGGACTGATTCTCGGGCAAAAGCTTCCTGATAATCGCCACATATGCCTGGGTCATACGGTTGGAATTGCCCACCATCATCATGGTGATGGTGGCGCTCGCCGCATTGTCCCGGCTGTCGCTTTGTTGGCGTATCATCTCAGCAAAAAAGGAGGGCCCCACTGACAGTTCGGCGGCCTCGTCCAGTAGAGACTGAAAACGGGTGCGAAGCGATATGATGCGTTGCTCGACAGAGGCGTCGACGCTTTCCGAGGAGACGTAAGTGCCTTTTCCCTGGCGAGCGTCTATCAATCCTTTGTCTTTCAGTTCCTGGTAGGCTGCGCTGACGGTGAGCGGCGCTACATGCAGTGCGCGGCTGAGCTCGCGCACAGACGGCAATGCAGTACCGTTGCGAAACTTGCCGGCCATGATTCCGTACTCGATAGCCCCCACAATTTGCACATGCAATGAAATGGGCAGGGAACGGTCTATGGTGATCATGGCAGGTTTTCGCAACGGCAACATACAGCCGCACCTATATGGCGGGACGCATGCTTCCAGGAACAATCAGGTGCGAGCCCCCACCGCGCGCTCTGCCGAGGCGGTTGCCCCGGTTGAGCCACGCTCGGCCCGGAGCAGGCTGTCGAAATGGCGGTCCAGCGTCGATTGGCTCGCCCCCCGCGTGCACAGGCTGACGCCAACCATGATAACCATGGTGCACAGCCAGCAGATGATCAAGGGGTCGAAACCAAATGCCCATTCTTTATACCAGATGACCATCACGATATAGGAAACTTCTCCCAATATGACAGCGGCAATGGCGCCGGTGCGCGTGGCGCGTTTCCAATACATACCCAGAATCACGGGCGCGACCCAGATGCCCAGGCCCCCAAAGGCGAATCTGATCAGTGCAAAGATGCCTGCCGGTTTCTCTATGCCGATGACTACAGCCAGGGCGCCCAGTACTACAGTCATCCAGCGTGATAGCGACAGTAGGTGTGTTGCCGAAGCTCGCGGGTTGAACAGATTCTGATACAGGTCACGCGTGACGCCTCCGGTGGCGACGACCAATAGTGCGGAAATCGTTGACATGCCCGCTGAGACGATGCCTGTAATCAAAATCGCAGCGACGAAAGGCGGCAGGCTTTGCTGCAACACCATGGGCACAATAAAATCTGTTTGCTTGCCAGTAAGGCCAGGTATGAATGTCGAAGCGTTCACGCCCGACCATTCTATGAGCGTTGCGGAGAACAGCATGCCCATCGTGCCCAGTATGACTGCCTTGTACATGGTGCGATAGCTGTTCATGGTGAAGAACTTGGTGAACAGCGTGGGTTGGCCGATGGTGAAGAAGCTCCACATGACGATCATGGAGACATAGGTTGCCCAGGGGAAATTGTCCTTCGTGCCAGGGTGCGTGAGGTGAGTGGGCTGGGTGGCTGCGAGCTTGCTGGTAATGGCTTCCATTCCGCCACCCATCTTGATGGTTACCACGAACGTCACGATGGCCGTCGCCACCATCAGTGCACCTTGAAGCACATCGGTCAGCATTGCGCCACGCATGCCGCCGGCAATACAGTAGATGGTGACCACGATGCCCATGATGACGACACCGACCCACTCGGGGCCGCCAGTGAACACGTTGTAGATGACGCCAGCGCCAACTGTCTGAGCTCCCATCATGGCAATGACGAAAATCAACATCATGATGGCGTGAACGCCACGTATCGCGTTTGACTCGTAGCGGTCAGAGAGATAGTCGGTCATGGTCATGAAACCATAGCGCCTGCCCATGATCATGAGTTTGCGTCCGACAAACAGGGCAGGGATGATCATGGAGAATGCCAGTCCGGGCACAGAAATACTCATGCCTGCGAAACCCGTGCCGTAAGTGATGGCGGGCACGCCCATGAAAGTGCTCATGCTGTATTGGCTGGCGAAATAGGCAAATCCGCCCACGAGCGCGCCTGCCTTGCCTCCCATAACGAGAAAGTCGCTGAGTGATTTGGTTTTGCTCTGCGCATACCAGCCTATCCCCAGCATGATAAGAAAGAAGATACCCAGCGTGAAATAGAACGGGCCGGGGTCAGGTTGCACCATGGTGGTGGCTTCATTCATGGCTGTTTCCCGTTTGTCTGGTTGTCATCGAAGTCGCGATATTCCGGCCGTTTCAGGCACTGATGGGCAAAAAGCAGAATCAGCAGCAGTACAACAATGCCGTGGGCTATCCAGCCATATACAAAGATGGGAACTCCCAGCCAGCCCGGTACATACTCCGTATTGAAGTAGAACGGGAAGGGAATCATGATGAACACGTACATGAACATGAAAATGTAGAACCATTTTCTTTCGAACGCGTTGCTGCGCATGTCCATTGCGCACCTCCAAAAATGGGAATTCTTGTGGGAAAAACAAAAAAGCAATAAAGTGTTATGTAATTTTAATACAGCTGGGTGTCGGCGCGGATATGCGTGACAACCCTAATAAATTCAATGAATAACTGGAAATTTTGCTACAAAATACCGCTTCTCAATGCCAGCCTTTCACAGGAAAGTGCTACATTGGCCATGAACTGTATTAATAAACAAGATCATCTGAAGCCCTCGACCGATATGCTGCACCGGTATGTCGCAGAAGCGTGGGAATCCCCCTTTGTGGCGAGCTTCATGGGAGGGAGGGCATCTCTCTATGCCATTGTCGAGGTACTCGGTCTTCAAGCCGGGGATCAGGTACTGCTTCCAGCATTCACCTGTCAGGCTGTTGCCAATGCATTTTCATTCCACGGTATTGAGATCATATTTGTGGATATTGAACTGGAAACCTTCGGCATGGATGCCGCGGCGGCTCGGAAGGCCGTCACGCCTCGTTGCAAGGCTTTGCTGCTGCAATATACTTTTGGCGCTGTCTGCCGGGATACCGACGCGCTTTGCGCACTGGCGAGGGAGCATGGCCTGGCCATTATCGAGGATTGCGCTCATGCAACCGGCGGCGCATACAAGACCGACAAACTGGGTACGCTTGGGGATATTGCTTTTTTCAGCAGTGAACGCTCCAAAATGGTCAACACGATCCATGGGGGCTGGGTAATAACTCGTGACCCAAGACTTGGAGAGAGGCTGGCTGCCGTCCATGCGGCGGCCACCGAGCCGGACGAGGCTTATGTGCGGGCCTTATTGCGCACGCTTTGCCAGGAATGGGTCAGTCTGCAGAATCTCAAGGGCCAGCCATTGCCGCCCGAGTGGCGAGACATGCCCGCGATACCGCCTTCTTCGAAAGTGCCTCAAATGCAACCGGCGGAGCTGAGTGGCTTGTTCACACCCCAGTATCGCTGGAAGATGCCAGCCTGCATCGCGGCGATCCTGCTGCAACAACTGCAGTCCTTACCTCGCCTGTTGGAGCGGCGGCGGGCGGGCGCTGCGCACTGGCTCGAATGGGCGGCCCGGAGCGGCGTCCGGCACGCTGCGGCTATCGATGGTGCTGAACCGACCTGGTTGCGGTTTCCTATCCTGGTTGATGCCGAGACGAAACGCAACCCAGCCGCATTTTCCGAGAAATTAGGCTGTGAAATTGGCGTCTGGTTTACAACGCCCATGCATCCGCAGCCCTTGATGCTGCCCGACTGTCCTAATGGTATGTACGCGTCCGCCCATTGCGTGAATTTGCCCACTTGGTTGCCAGAGGAGGCTGGCGCTGGCGCCGGGATTTGACGGCGATGCGATGGTGCATACCTTGGCGTGGAGTCAGAGCGCCGTCTTTAGCGATTGCATTTCCACCGCCGCCACCCCCAGGTCGCGCCAGTTCTCGGGATGGCAGGTGAACAGCAGGATCTGATGTCGCTGGGCCGCATCGAATAGTATGCGCTTCATTTGGGCCAGACGATGCGGGTCGCTGTGCACCAGAGCATCATCCAGAATGATGAGGGTGGGTCTGCCCGCTTCCTGCAACAGGTCCGCATAGGCAAGCCGGCTGACCAGTCCCAGTTGTTCGCGCGCACCGAAGCTCAAGGTCGTGAAATCGTCATGCGTTTCATTGCTGCCGGCTGCCCGAACCAGGCGCTCGGGGATCAGCTCTTCATTCACGCTCAGGTTGGCCTGCGGGAAGAGCAGTTTCAAATAATGATTCAAATGACGCTGCAGCGGCGCTTGAATGCGGCGTGTCAGCGCCTGGCGCTTGGCGCTCAGCAGATCAAGCAGCAAGCTCAGGGCGTTGGCGCGCCGCTCGAGCTCGTCGCGGCGCCGGCTTATATACTCGGCGTGCTGGGCAAGCTCGGCGCGTTGTTCCTCCAGGCCGCTTGCGCCCAACGCCTCCAGTCTGTTTTGCAGACCCACCAATTCCAAGCTGCGCTTGCGGGCTTCGGCCTCCATCGCTTCAGCCGTACTGGAGAACCGCAGCTTATCCTGGCGCAGAATATCTGGATCGGCCTCATTGATTTGTTTCTCGCGCTGCGCCAAGGCATTAGTCAAAGCGGCTTCCCGTGCACGCAGTTCCATCAGTTGCGCATTCAGCGCTTTCTCGCGCCGCTCACGATCAGGGGACTGTATCGTAGCCTGAAGCCGTTCCCATTCGGTTTGTGCGTTGTGCTTTGCCTGCATGGCCAGGCCGAGGTCTTTTTCAAACTGGTTGATGCTTTGCTCGGCTGTCCTGAGTTGTTCAAGCGATGCTTCCAGCCGGCTTTCGGCCGTGGCGACATCGATGCTGGCTGCGCCCGGTGCGGGCAGATCGCGCCGTTCTGCGTTCAATGCCTGTTGTCGTTGCCTGTGCAGCGCCTGCCGGCTGGCCAGCTCATCGATGCCCTTGGGCGCGAGATTGCCTAGTTGGTACTCTCCCTGCTTGATTTCTTCCTGCAATATCCGGCGCTGTTCAGCCCGTTCCTCGGCCTGAGAGACGCTGCTTACCTGCAGCGCTGACAGCAAGGCGGCGAGGCTGTCCTGCACAGCCTGCCGGCGGCGAGCCAGTTCTGCAATGTCTTCTCCGCCGGGCTGAATCCGCAGTGTGCCCATGTCGGGAAGCGTGATATCGACCGGCTCGAGCAGCAGGCGTTCGCCCTGGCCGGAGAGTTCTTCGTCTCCCATTTGAATGTGCTGAGCAGGCCGCAGCGCGAACTGCAGCCTGGTTGCGGCGGATTGCTGGGAAATATCGATATCGGCCAATGCGCGCTCGGTCTTTTGCAGCCGCGTGAGCGCCGCGGCATCAACGCGATTTTCTTGCAACTTTGCCCGGTGTGCGAGCAATTGGGTTTGCAATGTACGCGACTGATTCAGCCTGTTTTCGATTTCCGATAGATCTTGGTTGATCTGGACAAGTTCGCGCGTGATCGCGGCGTGCTGTTCATGTTGCCTGGCCTGCTTGAGCGTCTGCCGCGCCGACTGATAGACAGTCCTTGCAGCGTCCAACTGCTTCTCGACAGGCGGGCGGCGTGCCTGCATGTCACTCAGCCACTGCTCCGCCTTCTGTCTGTCCGCGGCTCTTTGAGCGAGGTCAGCCTGTTGTCTTGCAAAGGCGGCCAGTTGTTCTCGGCAGTGTTCCTGGCTGGCCATGCACTGTTTCAGTGCCTGCGTATCGTTTTCTTGTGCCTGCAGCCAATGCTGCACTTCGATCAATTTGGCTTCGGCCTGTCGGGCTTGCTGCTGATAGTGTTCCCATGGCTTACCCGCATCTTGCTGTTCAAGCAGACGCAACTCGCCCAGACGATCCACTTGCTGCTGGTAGACGGTGATATCCCGGTCGAGCGCCTCGAGCCGTTCCCCGTTGTCCTCGAACTTTTTCTGGACTTCCGCATAGTCGCCGGTGGCGCGGCCTGTCGGCGTCAGTAGGATTGCGCGTTCGCGCTCCACTTGGGCAATCAGCTCGTCGCCTGCGCTGCTGGCGATCTCGCCCAGGTTTTCCGTCAATGCTGACTTCAGATAGTTGCCGGCATATGTAGCAGGCCCGTGGATATCGTGCCCCGAACCTTGCTCTATCCATAGCAGTCCAGGGATACCCCAGTGCTCGGCTTTGCTGGCGCCGCGCGCAGCAAACTGATAACCCAGCAGACCGGCCAACTTTTCTTCGGCCTCCTCTCCGCTGAACAGACGGCCGCCGATCTCCAGGTCACAGCGCTTGTTCTTCAGAAAGCGTTTGCTGAGCTTCCAGCGTTCACCCTGCCAATCAAATTCAAGCTGAACGCTTGGCGATGATGATGAGTCTCCCCATGGCTGCAGATCGTCGATGCGACTGGATTTGAAACGCTCGAAGAATGCTGCGCGAATGGCCCGGACCAATGTGCTCTTGCCCGACTCATTAGGCCCGGTGAAAAGGTTGATACCTGACCCGAGATTGCGGATTTCCACCGGCTGGCGGAACTGCCGGAACTGCTCCACGCGCAGGCGATGCAGTTTCATGCCTGTGTCTCCGGCGCCTGGCGGTCGCGCAATAGCCTTGCCAGAATGGCCAGCGCATCGCGGGCGACTTCGGGGGCGCTGCTTTGCTGGCGTTCCTGAAGTTCGGCGATGACCTCGCCCAGATAGCCGTCTGCATGCAAGGCCACGATATCCTGCTCAGTGGGCATCAGATGCAAATCAGCCTGATGGCATTGCACACTGCGGCATCGTCCCTGTATCACCGACAACGCCTGTTGTAGGCGCTGTTCGCCGCTCAGATCGATCTGGCCGGAAAGCGTCAGGTCGAGTACGGTATTGGCGGGCAGCTGCTCCAGACGCTGTATCAGCGCGTCGAGATCGGATTCGATGGCCAGCGTTTCATGCCAGCTTGTCCATTCATATTGTGTGATGCTGTGCGGCGCGATGTTCGGCATTTCGCCCGTGTCCGAAAGTTCGATGATCAACACGTGACCACCATTGTTGCCTTTGAATCGCTCCAGCTCCGGCGTCCCGCTGTACCATGCACGGTCGTTGATGCTCTTGAGTCCATGCCAATCCCCCAGCGCCAAATAATCGAGCCGGGCACGTTCCACCCTGTCGGCGGCAATGGGATTGGGCGAGTCGATGTCTTCTGCCAGAATACCCTGGACGCTGCCATGGGCCAGGCCGACGCGGAACAGGCCGGCAGGTGTTTCGGCGGTATCGAACCACGCGGTCAGATCATTATGCGTTTGGCGCTGAGTGAGCGGAGCTGCCAGCACTGCGAAACCGAGTTCTGGAAACGACTTCACGGCAGGCTCGAGAATAATATGGGCATTCGATGGAATGGCGGCAAGCCGTTCGGACCGGCGCCAGACGCTTTCCGCCAGCGCGGCGTCGTGATTGCCAGGAATCATGATCCAGGGGCCGGCGTAGCCTTGCAGCGCATTGAAAAGGCGGCGGATAGTGCGGTCTGAAACTGTCTGTGCATCGAATACATCACCCGCCACCAGTACAGCGTCAACCTGCTCTCGTGCCGCCAATGCGGCAATGCGCTCCACAGCCGAGAACCGGGCCTCGGCCAGGACTGCGGCATCCTCCGGCGAGAATCGCCCATATTGGCGACCAATCTGCCAATCGGCAGTGTGTAGTAGTTTTGGCATGACAACTCTTGAATACTGTACGTGGCAGCGCCCTCTGCGCCGACGAGAGGCTCGGCTCGTCGAATGGTTTACTTCAAATATTATCAGGCGGCGGGCATGAACTGGCATGCAACCGGGTTTGAGCCGGCTTTGTACAGCCTAGTCGTCACAAGCGTGTCGCAGAGTGCGAGGGCAATCCTTCCGGCTCAGTCTGCGGAAGTTGTCTGGATAAGCAGCCAGGGCGGATCAGCGGCCTTGAATGAGCGGGTCATTCAAGGCGCTGTTCGCTGGGTGATCAGGCTGTTGCGAGGGCGGCCCGAGGTGCGCTTTCCAAGGCGTGCAGTGCGCGGAGTTCTCGGCCCAGGTATTCGGCAATGGCTTGCATGCCATGCTTGCGTGCCACGGCCTCGGCATCGCTGTTGTAGTTGGTATTGGTGTTTACATCGTAGGTGTAGATCTCGCCGCTTTCATCAGTAATGAATTCGATACCTGCGATACCAATGCCATTGTCAGCGATGAAGCGCTGGTACTGGCCGATGATCGGATCATCGAAGCCTTGAATGATCTGAAAACGGGGCGTGGGCGTTGCAGGCGTGGCCTCTCCAACGGGACAGAATGCGTCGTCCACCTGGCAGACGTCAGCAGGGCAGAGTTCAAAACCCAGCGATGTATCGACACGCACCGCATACAGGAATTTTCCGCCCACGAATTCGACGCGAGTGATGCTGGGCTCGGGGGCGCGTATATATTCCTGTATCAATGTGATGCCGTCAATGGACGGTTCGAAGGCGTCGCCCTCAACATAGTCTTCCAGCGCCTGCACATTGTGAAAAAGACGCACGCCAAGCCCTTTGCCAGCTCGGTTGTGTTTGGTAATGAACGAACCACTCATTTTCCTGGCCGCATCGATGATATGACGTTTTCCCACGGCAGCAACAGTGCGAGGCGTGCGGATGCCATGTCTGGACAGGGCGCCGTATTGGGCGACTTTGCTGATCTCGAGTTGCAGGGCGCGGCTATTGTTGACGACGCGTCGTCCGTGTGATTCCAGCCAAGCGAGCACAGAGCCTGTGTATTCGGGCGCATACCGATGATTGCGAGTGTGTGACGATGCGCTCATCCGGTTATAGAACACACCGTCTGGCGGCGCTTGTGTAAGATCAAGCGTACCTTCGTCCAAAAACCACTCTTCGTACGGCAACGCTTGTTGGGAAAACGCAACCCTGAGGGGTTCGACCCAGGCCGTGTTCTCGTGTATTACATAAATTTTGGGCATGTGGGTTTGGCTTTTAGTTTCCTGGATTCAGGTGCAGATTCAGTAAAGGCGCTGCAGGCGCTTGACGCCGCGAGCTCACAGCCAAGGATAGTGAGAGAGGGCTCCGACGGAAACGAATAAATATTTATTCTTCCATTTCCCATGGTTATAAGCTCGGGTTTGGTGACATTATCCGTTACTTGAATTACAATTTGGAACATCAAAACAGCCATCGGGACATCGTTGGTGGGTTTTTATAGATACTGCAGCCATCACGGTTCCGTTGCACTTCAATAAGGAGCATGCTCATGCTCAGAAGTCCGCTCGTTAATGCAGCCATGGCCTGTATCGTCCCCCTTGCTTGGCCCGCAACCGTATCAGGCGCCTCCGGTGTTGTCCATTTTCGGGGCGCCATCGTTCAACCGCCCTGTATTGCAACGCCAGGCAAGAATATCCATAACCTGAAAATTGGCTGCCGCAGTCACCGTGGCCAGACCGAGCAGACCGCAATGCGGATGCGAGACGGCGCCAAGGCAGATCTCACCCGCGTTCAGGCCCGCGTGACGAAAGTGAAAGCAAAAGGCAGGTTGGTGGGGTATGAAGTGATGCTGGATTATCGATGAGGGGCTTTCCCCCAAGGCTACTTCCTCGAATGGCATGCGGCATAAGCCCGCTAGCGTTCCGCCAATGCAAGTTGTAATGCCAATCCGGCCAATGCGATGGCAAAACCATGTCGTATCCAGACCTGGACGGATGGATTGGCCAGCACGTGCCGCCGAAGGGTTGCGGCGGCGGTGCCATAGCCGGCAAAGATCACAAAAGTCAGGGTCATGAAAACCAAACTCAACACCAGCATGCGTGCTATGGGAGCAGCCTCCTCTGTTCCGATGAATTGAGGCAAGAAAGCCAGAAAGAAAACCGATAGCTTTGGGTTCAGCAGATTGATCAGGACGGCTGAAACAACTAATTGGCGAGCGCTTTTAATATTTGACTGGCCATCGATGGTTAGCATTCCGCGATGGCGGAACATGGTCCAGGCCATATAGAGCAAATATACTGTGCCCAGATACTTAAGCACCTGAAAAGCGGCGGCGTTGGTGTGAAACAGCGCCGCCAAGCCGCTGATGGCCGCCAGCATATGCGGGACGATTCCCAGCGTGCAGCCGAAGGCCGCAATGATGCTCGCGCGCTTGCCATCGGAGAGTCCGGCGGCCATTGTATAGAGTGCTCCCGTTCCGGGAGCGGCAATAATCACAAGGGATGTAAGAAAAAAATCGAAGCTCATTGCGGTGGCGCGGTTGTTTTCGAGCACTATGCGCTTGACGCTTCATATTTTCTTGAATGAAATTGCGGGCGCGCCTGGCGCTATTGCCGTGCGTATATGCCAGGTGAGAATCCAAAGCTGCGCACGAAGTGGCGTGTCATATGGCTCTGGTCGGCGAAACCGCTGGCATGCGACGCCTCGGCCAGTGGCACACCCGATGCGATAAGATGCCGCGCCCGCTGGATACGCCGCTGAATCAGGTAGGCATGGGGCGTAAGCCCGGTCAGGCGGGCAAACGCACGCACAAGCTGAAACCGGCTCAACGCCGATTCCTTGGCCAGCGATGCCAGCGATACTGCTGCCAGAGGATCATCATCGATCATGGCTTTGGCACGGCTGGCGGCAGCACCCGACACAGGCGGTTTCGACACGGTGTGATCCAACATGTGTTCGAGCAGCAGCGATAGATTCTCTTCGAACGGCAATTGGCTACTTTTTTCCACAGCCTGGGTGGCGGTCTGGTACAGGGTGCCGAACAGTACCGTTGCCTGCCGGTTGCGTAATACAGGATAAGCGAGTTCACAGGGGCGCGAACCGAGGTCTGCCGCCATATCCGCAAAATTCTCGGCGATAAGCTGAGGGCTGAAGTACAGCATATGCCAGCGGCGGGCGCCATCCCCAATGGGCTTGCCATCATGCACCTCGGCGGGATTGACCGATATGAGATCGCCAGCGTGCGCTTCCACCTGTCCGCGGCCACTTGCCGAGCGCTGCGCTCCATGCACGACCAATCCAATGCCGAAATGGTCGTGCATATGCCGGACGAATTGCCGGTCGGAGTCGGCCTCGACTATCTCCACGCCCAGATCTGTGATTCGTTTCACCTTGAATGCATGGCTTGCCACTCGCTTCTCCGATTCTGTGCCTTTTTACGAATTTCTATTGGCAATCTTAAATCATCCGAGGCTGTGCGTGCGGATGAAATAGAACATGCGCGGAAGGCGGTCACCGAAGCATCTTAGGCTTGGAACAAGGCAAGAAGAGGAAATTATATAAGATACATAAATGTATCTTGACTGACGGAGTGCTTCGAAATAAGATTCGATCTCGTATCTTATTTAGGAAGGGCTTTCACATGAAATCATCTTGTCCCGTGCCGGCCCGTTCCGGCCGCTTCAAGCAATATCAGATCTTTTTTGCCCTGTGCGGGATGGCGGCCGCGCAGGCGGCCTATGCTGGCGATGGCGATCACTTCAAGCTGGGTATGGGGGCCGCAGTCGAGCCGCGTTACGTTGGCTCAGACGAATACCACGTCCAGCCAGCCCCGATACTGGACTATCGATATGGACGGTTTTATGCGAAGAGTGGCAAAGGCGTGGGTTTCAGTATTATTGATACGCCCAGCCTGACAGTGGGGGCTGGGGTAAGCTGGATGTCCGGATACCGCAGCGAAGACGTGCCCGATGGCATAGGCAAGCTATCGGATGCGCTTGGCGGAAGGCTTTCGGTCTCCACCCACTTGGCGGATGTTGAGCTTGCGCTCTCCGTTACCCAGGCCATCACCAAGAGCGAGCGCGGGTTATTGGCCAACGTGCGCCTGTCGTACCCGTACGCGATCACCGACAGTCTAAAGCTTATTCCCAGTGTTGCAGTGAACTGGGCCAACGCCAAGTACATGGACAGTTATTATGGGATCAGTGCGGATCAGTCGGCTAGATCCGGGCTTGCGCAATATAGCCCCTCCGCCGGCATTCGAGACGTGTCCGTCCGCCTGGCTGTCAGCTACGATATCAATAAGCGGTGGAGCGTGGTCGGCGCCGTGGGCGCGAGCCGATTGTTGGGAGATGCGGCGGATAGTCCTCTGGTCAAGCGGGAATCGCAATTTCAGGGGGTTGTCGGCATCGCCTATACCTTTTGATACAGTCGCTAAACGCATGCTCGTACCGCTGGGTGTTGAGCTGCGTTTATTTTCGGACATGAAGGCGTACACTTGGGAGAAAAATCTTCAGGAGTTTGAATCATTGTGTGCCTTTAGCTCATCGAAAACCCGCCGGCGCGGGGCTGAACTGGAAAAGGCGATCATTGAAGCGGCCTGGGCCGAGCTTGCCGAACATGGCTACAGTGGCTTAACCATGGAAACGGTCGCCGCTCGTGCCCATACAAGCCGTTCAGTGCTCGCACGGCGCTGGGACGGAAAAGCATCTCTTACAGTCGCGGCGATTCAATATCAGCTGGCCAAACGCTCCTTAGACATTCCGGATCAAGGGAGTGTCCGGCAAGAGCTTTTAACGTATCTCGACCATCTTAGCGATCTTGTCCCAGTCCTCTGCATTTGCCTTTCAGTTTCTTTAAACGAGGCATTCCGCGAAAGCTACCCGTCGCTCGATGCGCTGCGGCTGGCGCTCATGGGTGATGGGGCAGGCGATATGGTGGGCCCGATTCTGCGTCGAGCCATCGAACGCCAGGAAATCGATGAAAGCAAGCTAAGCAAACCGGTAGCGTCGCTCTTGACCGATTTGATACGGCATTACGCGTTAATGCATCGAGCCGCGCCACCCAAGGCGTTGCGCAAGACCTGGGTCGATGAGATTTTCTTGCCCTTGGTTGTGCGTCCGTCTTGCGGTCGGGGCCGTATTACCAGGAAGACGAATGGACCATCAGTGAAGAAAAGGGTTACGCGCAAGCCCACAGTCCGTTGAGCAGCTACGGCAAGCCGGCCAATATTGCTCAGGCATGCGGCTCTGTCCACTCTTCGTTACCTTCCTGGGGCGTAATAAACAGGATGTCGATATACGGCGAGTGCAATTGCGCGGAGTGGGAATAGCCGTGTGGAACCAGCAGCGCGTCGCTGTATCAGTTCCCATCGCCTTCCTCCAAACCGTTCACCCGTTCTGGTGGCACTGCTTGTAGAGAGCGCGCTGGAATCGGCAGTGCATCGCGCTGTGCAGACGGACGCGCGATTGCGGGATAATGATTGTTTTGCCGATGAGTTGTTTGCACTGTTGGTGGGGTATGTCACCGGGCAGTTCCAGGCCAGTATCGGGGCATAAACACTACAGGTGGAAGGCAAGGCAATGACACATGCGATCATCACCATTTTGCTCTGGTTCTCCGCGATAAGCTGCGGCCTGCTTGCCGGCCTCTATTTTTCATTCTCCACGTTCATCATGCGGGCACTTGGCCGGGTTGAAGCGCCGGCCGGCATGGCCGCAATGAACTCGGTCAACGCTGTGATCCAGCGCTCGCTTTTCATGCCGCTGTTCCTGGGCAGCAGCCTTGTCGCCCTGATGCTTGTGGTTATCTCCCTGTTCCAATGGCATCAACCCGGATCGGTCGCAGCGTTTGCCGGCGGTGTCATCTATATTGGGGGCATGTTTATTTGCACCATGGCATTCAATGTTCCGCTCAACAACGCACTTGCGAAAGTGGATCCCGCCAGTGCAGACGGCGGGAACGTATGGGGGCATTATCTGCGGGACTGGACGCGCTGGAATCACGTACGCACTGTCGCGTCCACTGTGGCGATGATTCTGTTTATTTATGTGATTTCTGTTCGGTGATTGGAGGAGGGGGGCAGCTTTGTTCGCGGCATACACTGAAGTCGGCACTCTCAGTCACTTTCCTCCAGACGTCAAATTTCCGGGATGCCGTGCTAGCCTACACGGCGTTGCTGGATGATCTGTGCGAGGTCACATCCGAGGCAAGACCCCTGATTGATCTTGGCTTACCTGCGCTGCTTGGGTGGTAATGTACGCGCCTGGCCTGGGCCCATCACCTGCTGCGCGTCTGCTGCGGCGTTTCTCCGAATGCCTGCCGGTACGCCCGGGAAAACTCGCCGAGATGAGTGAAACCGAAACGTGCTGCGGTTTCGCCGATTCTACCGGCAGCTTCGTCCTGCGACAGCGCTTGCTGCACGGCGTGCAGACGTTGCATGCGCAGCCATTGCAGTGGAGATTGCCCGCATTCGTCCTTGAACAATGCCTGCAGTCGCCTTACCGACAGGCCGCATTGGCTGGCGACCATGGCAATCGGCAGGTGCTCGCCCAGATGCTCAAGCATATAGGCTTGGGCGCGCCCGATGGCATGAGGTACGGATGGCGGGGGCGCTGGCCATAGGTAGGCTGCCATACTGTGCGGTTGGTGTAGCAGCAGGGTGGTGGCGATCAGCATTTCGGTTTGGGCCAGTAAGGCTGCCTGTGCGAGATTTTGTCCCTTCAGTCCCGCGCATCGTACCACCCATTGCAGCATGGGTAGTAGTGCTTGCCAGCCTGCTGCACTCAGGGGGATCACAGGATCGAAACATATCTCGGGAGCCTGCTCTTGTGTCGTCAGGCTACGCCAAGCGTCGGCGATGGCAGCCTGGTCCAGGCGCAGGAGCACCTGTTCGTAATCATGGCTGACCTGGAAGTGAAACCGCCTGTCGGGACTGATGAGGAAGGCCTTATTCGGCGAAACCTCTATGAGACGCCCATCAAAATGAAACTCCGCCAATCCCTGGGTGGGTAGTACCAGCAGGTAATAGCCGTCCAGGCACTGACAATCGGGGTCGATGCTGATGTCAGCTCCATACCCGTGCCTGAGCTTGATCAATGACAGGCGTCCGCAAGGAAGCAGGTCCAGTCGGCTGTGAAGAATCCGCCCACGGACGACTTGCAGTCGGTAAGAATTCAGCACCTGGCCTATTTGCTGCCGCGCTTCGTCAACGTCAGACGTGTTCACAATCCGATACTGCTCGAAGGGCACCTGGGCAAATAGTGAGGCGATCATTTGATTTCACTTGTATGCAGAGTGCTTTACATAGTACCGGACAATCTCCCTGTTGCAATGAAAAAGCGCGTTTTTCCGATAGCCCTTGGCGCAAAACCGATAGACGGGTCCTACAGCTGGCTCGACCATAACGTGCGTGCCTGTCTTGATGTCTGAGGCTGTCAAGGCGGTGCTGATTCCCGAGACGCGGAAGCCACAGCTTGTCATAAATTGGAAACGCCATGAAGCAAACAAACGAGCAAAGTTATATTCGCCGATGCCATGTATCCTCGCACTCCGTTAGCCCTCCCTTGGTGTTGCGGCCGTTGGTCCGCGCACTGGGACGTCGTGGTCATATATTGCTGTGCGTATCGGGTGCACTATTGCCGCTGGCAGCCGCTCACGCGGATCTGGGCTACGACTGTAAACTAGTTTCCGGCATCATGACTTGCAGCCTGTCGGCACCTTCTCCGCTGAGCGGTGCGCTCACGCTAAGCAACCTCTATTTACCACAGCAAATAACCAATACTGCCAGTTTCGACATAGGCGACACTGGCTTGGGTAAAGTCACGACCGACCTGGGCAGTTCCGAAGAAATGATCTATGGTGGCGAGCCGCCACTTAACGGCATCATGGTGGAAAGTCATGGCGCGGACGGCGACGACTACGATAGCGATCATCGGGATGGACAAGACGGTCAGGGCGCCATGCTTATCACAAGCGGCTCGGTTAGCCTGTCACTTGGAAACTCGACGCCATCAGGCATGGTGACTGGGGTCGGGGTGAGCAGCGTTGGTGGCGATGGCTATAACCAGTCAGACCACAAAGAAAACGGCGGCAATGGAGGAAACGCCGGGTCTACAACCCTAAAGAACTCATCTGCGGTAACTATTACCGGTGGTATTTTGAATTCGGGCGTGACAGGGGCCTTGGTGGAAAGCCGTGGTGGCAACGGCGGTGCCGACTACACGGACTTCATCGATTATTACGGCGGAAACGGCGGAAACACTCAAAGCATTGAAATGGACAACTACGCCGATGTCAAATTGGGCAGCTCGGCATCGAATCTGCAAGGCGGAACCCGAGCATGGGGCGTTGCGGCTCAGGCAGTTGGCGGCAACGGCAGCTTCCATGCAACAGGCCACGGTAAACCCCCGATGGGCGTGGGCGGGGCGGGCGCAGATATAAGTTTCCTGAACACCGGCAATGTAGACGTATTCCTGACACAGACAAGCGATGCACCGGACGGTGTGGTGGGTCTGCTCGCAAGAAGCATGGGTGGCGACGGCGGCGAGACTACCTGGAAATACGACGACGGAGGCGCAGGCGGGGATAGTGGGTTTGTAACGATGACTGTTGGGCATGAGGATCTAAGTGCGGTCACGAATATCAACGTTGGCGTGAACCAATCGGTGTCAGGTACGAGCGCGGGGATATTGGCACAGTCCATAGCTGGCAACGGGGGGTCCATGGATTCAGATGGCGGCTATGGCGGTAATGGCGGCAATGCCGGCGGGGTGACCACAAACCTTTATTGGGTCAACCTGAGCGCTACCGGCGATGGGGTAGCTGGCGTGACGGCGTATTCCCGCGGCGGCTACGGCGGTTCTGACAGTGAGGATAGTTACCGTGTCGACGGTGGCAACGGGGGGCTGTCCCACGATGTGACTGTTACGCTTCAGTCCAAAGGTAGCCAGGATGGACAACAGACCAGCGTGTCCACCACAGGCGCTGAGGCCATCGGCATAGCGGCTCAAAGTATTGGGGGTTACGGCGGATCAGCTGTCAAGGAGGCAGGGATAGGGCAGGACGGTGCGCAGGGCAAGATCACCGCGGATGCAAACAGCATTGTCTCTACACAGGGAGACTATTCCATAGGCATGCTTGCGCAATCCATCGGCGGTGGTGGTGGAACAGGTCAGGACTTCACCAGCAGCTTGCCGGGAGGCAGTGGAAAGGGTGGCAACGGCGGCGATGGCGCCAATGCCATGATAGCGTCCTCTGCAACTGTCACGACGCAGGGTCAGTATGCCCATGGCATGGTGGCGCAGTCCATTGGCGGGAGCGGCGGCGCAGGTGCGATGTCGGATTCTCTGGTGTCACTGGGTGGTGCGGGAGGTGCGGGCGGCACAGGCGGGACGGTTTCCATCAGCGGTGCGTCCAACGTGTCAACCAGCGGAGAATCTGCCATCGGCGTCATTGCGCAGTCGATTGGAGGCGGAGGCGGCTCGGCAGGTTCGGCCTCCGGCCTGTTTTCCGTGGGTGGATCAGTCAACAGTTCGCAAAGCAATGATGCAAATTCAGTCTCTGTTGCTGTCAACAGTGTTGACACAAAGGGTGATGGCTCTATCGGCATACTGGCGCAATCCATCGGGGGCAGTGGCGGCAACGGCGGCTCGGCAGCCGGCATCACCGCTGTGGGAGGATCGGGAAGCTCGGGCGGCTCAGGAGGCCAGGTTACCGTTGACGTTGGTACCAATATTTCTACCATAGGCGAGTACGCGTTGGGTGTTGTTGCCCAGTCGGTCGGCGGAGGGGGTGGCAATGGGGGGTCAACACTGGCGATCTCACCCGGCGAACCTGTGGCGACGGCTTCCATAGGCGGAAGTGCTGGCGCAGCAGGTTCCGGCGGCAAAGTCACTGTTCAAAGTACGATGGACGGCACTATTAGTACCTCGGGCGATGGTTCGATTGCGGTTCTAGCCCAGTCCCTGGGCGGCGGTGGCGGCAATGGCGGTTCTGCGGAACTGGACGGTGTGCAAACGCCAGTCACGTTGGTGGTGGGCGGAAAAGCGGGCGGCGGCGGTGGGGGCGGTGAGGTCGATGCGACCTTGAGCCATCATATTGTTGAAACTCAAGGCATCGCGGCGGCCGGCGTCATTGCGCAATCCATAGGTGGGGGCGGCGGCAACGGAGGCGCTGCGCATAATTACACAGCCAATGTGGGCATCGATATTGGCGTTGCGGTTGGCGGGAACGGAGGCAATGGGGGCAGCGGTGGCATAGTGAATTTCCAGCTGGACGACATGACAATCAGCACAGCTGGTGTTGGATCACACGGCAGCAATCAAGCGGGCAATGCCTCAATTGTCCGCTCGGATTCCTATGGCATTGTGGCGCAATCCGTTGGGGGCGGTGGTGGCAATGGCGGCAGCGCCCTGGACAAGAGCGTTGTGGTTGCGGCGCCTAATCCCGATGGCGGTGGTTTTGCGATTTCGTCCAATGTGGCCGTCGGTGGCAGCGGAGGCGAGGGCGGAGATGGCGGAAACATCAACGTCGACCTGCTCGAGAAGACTGCCATCTTCACCGGAGGCCAGGGATCGCATGCGGTGGTTGCGCAATCCATAGGCGGCGGTGGCGGCAATGGTGGAGGATCCAATGCTATGAGCACGGATGTATCCATCCCCACGCAAAGCGTCGATATCAGTGCCAAAGTCGCCGTGGGTGGTACCGGTGGATCCGGAGGCTTGGGCGGAAATGTCAACCTGGCCGTGGGGTCATCCGCACTTATAGTGACCTTTGACGATACCTCCAATGGCATACTGGCCCAGTCTATTGGCGGAGGCGGTGGCAATGCGGGCGCGGGGAGCAGCAGTTCCGGCGGCTTGTCGCAAGGCAAAACCTACAGCGTCTCCGTGGGTGTGGGCGGTGGTGTTGGCTCGGGGAATGTTGGTGGCAATATCGCTGCCTCTTTGGACGCAGGGTCAGTCATTCAGACTTATGGTTCGGGATCGCGGGGCGTGGTCATGCATTCCGTTGGCGGAGGCGGTGGTGCGGCGCAAGGCACTACTGTCGATCTTGGCGGCCCGGTATCCGTTGGCGGCGGCTCGTCCGCGGATCAATCCGCTCTGGACGCCACCAACTTCAGCGCTGCCGTTGGTGTTTCTGTTGGCGCGACAGGTGGAAGCGGCGGTGACGGAGGCAGCATAAAGTATGTCTCCCAAGGCAGCATAGCTACGGTAGGAGGCGACGCGGATGGCGTGCTCATCCAGAGCATAGGCGGCGGGGGTGGCCTCGGCGGCAATGCGGGCGCAGATGCGTCAGCAGGACCATCTTCTTACAAGCTGCCCACTACGCCAGACAACCCTCCTCCTCCTTCCAACGACACAAATCTAGGCAAGTATTCGTTGTCTGTTGCCGTGGGTGGTTCAGGTGGCGCGTCTGGCAAAGGCGGCAGCGTAGAGGTTGACTATGCCGGCTCGATTTTCACGAAGGGCGATCATGCGGATGCCATGGTGGCTCAGTCGATAGGCGGTGGAGGCGGCGTGGGCGGTGCTTCCACGGCAAAAGGCGCGAAAGGCAGCTCACAGGCAGTTATAGCTGTGGGCGGCAGCGGCGGCGCTGCAGGCAGCGGTGGCAACATCACATTGAACATGACTAGCGATCCATCCAACAGTCAGGGCACTTTATACACGGTAGGAGACGAAAGTTACGGGCTGCTTGCGCAATCCATTGGCGGGGGCGGCGGACAAGGCGCCGTCGGATCAGACATCATCACCAAGTCTACGGTTAAGAACCCTTCCATCGTTCTGGGATGGGGGGGATCGGGCGGCAATGGCGGCAACGGCGGTACCGTTAACATGAACGCCAGCAATAGCGGACTATGGGTGTACACATCGGGCTACGATTCGCACGGCGTGGTCTTACAGTCCATAGGCGGGGGTGGGGGCACGGCAGCGATGAGCGGCGCAAGCCTGAGCGGCACGGCGAACAACCCGCAGCTAAAGCTGCAAATGGGTGGCGGAGGTCGCTCAGGAGACAGCAACGGTGGCGACATCAACGTGGATTCCTGGATGAACATCAACACCACCGGTGATCATGCCTTTGGTTTTGTAGCACAGTCTATCGGCGGCGGTGGTGGCATCATGTCCGCGGGCCCTGGCGCAAACGTCCAGTCAGTCAATCTGGCGGCGCCGTACACGGGTAGTTCCCAGCATGGCGGCAACCTGACGATCGCCCTGGGCAATAATGATGCAGGTTCAGCATCAAGCGATGAAAGCCCAAGTGCGATCGCTACCACAGGGCGCGGCTCGCACGGCATGGTGCTGCAGTCCATAGCCGGTGGAGGTGGCATTGGTGGCGACACCGCCAACGGTCCGTTGGCACTGGGATGGCAGGATGGCGTGGTAGCGCCGTCCTCTGGGCAGGTCAGCGGAGACATCTCGTTGACGATGGGAAGCGGCAGCACCATCACTACAATTGGGGACGGTGCATATGGCGTCATTGCACAATCGCTCAGTGCGCCAGGCGGGCTAGGTGGCAACAGCACAGGCAGCTTCGCAGGCACCCTCAGCCAGGCCAAGGGGGGCTCAGGCGGCGTTTCAGGCGGCATCACAATGGAGATGGATGGTACGGTTCAGGTTCAGGGGAAAGATGCCTGGGGTGTGTTCGCGCAAACCTATGATACGGAGTCGAGTATGCCCAAGCCTGTGGATATCACCATATCGGGGAACCTGACAGGCGGGACCGAGGCATCGGGTCCGGAAACCGGTGGTGCAGTATGGATAGACAGCCCTGCCGCCAGCACTATTACCATCAACACGGGCGGCGCTGTGGATGGCTCTCAGGGCTATGCCGCCGTCCAGCAGACGGGGAGTGGGTCAACCAGCATAGTGAACCACGGTTCCTTGAAAGGTAACCTGGTGGGCAAGGCTGCTTCTGCAGATTCTGCCTCCTCGGCGAGTCTGGCCGTATTAGGCAAGCCCATCTTCTTGTCTAACTTTGGTACGTTTTCCAGCGCTGATCTTGTACAAGGCGATATCGCCAATCAGGGCCATGTATTTATCGGCGAGCCTGTAGGCAGCGATACCATGCAAGTGACGGGAGACTTTATACAGCGCAGCCAAGGTGTGCTGCACGTGGCCACGGACTTCGTAGCGAAGACCACCGACCTCCTGTCGGTGGGCGGGCGTGCACAGCTCGACGGCAAGATCAGCATCGCTGCCAGCACCCTCATGCCCGATCGGGAGCTCACCTTTCTGCAGGCGGGCATACTTACCCCGCGCGCTGCGGTGCAGGGTGAGTCGCCGCTGTTTACGTACAAGACGCGTCAAGCCGGCAATTCGCTCAACGTATCCGTTGACGCCGCGAAATTCAACGAAGTATCCGAATCGTATGGCGTCGGAAGCAACCTCCATGCGCTTGGCCAGCACCTGCAAGATGTATGGGATCGGGGGAGCGACGAAAAATTCGGCACCATGTTTGCCGCCTTGAACCGCTCTGCCGGCAAAGGCAGCGTAAGCTATGCCAATGCGCTGAATGATCTCTCGCTTGGTGTACTGGCAGCTCCCGCTGCCCTCAAACAGGCCGGCATGATCTCGTTCTCGAATTCCTTGCTGAGCTGTCCCGGATTCAAGTATGCCAGTACTCGGATGGGCGAGCACGACTGCGTCTGGGGGCGCGTCTCCGGCAATACGACCCAGATGGACAGCAGCGGCGGTACATCAGGGCTGAAGTCCGACGGCGTGTTGTATCAGATGGGGGCGCAGCGCAGCATAGCGCCGAATTGGTTCGTCGGCGTGGCGGGCGCTTATGAGCACACGAGCTTGCACGCGGATGACGATCGCCAGCATATAAAGGGTGACAGCGGCTATCTAGGCGTATCGCTCAAGTACGAGGACGGGCCCTGGACCTTCGCGGGCGCACTGACTGGAAGCTATGGATCGTTCGACAACACGCGCAATATTGATTTGATGGGTGTACAGGCGGAAAGTGATTCCCGCGTTATCTCCATCGGCCAACGTCTACGTGCTTCCTACACCCATGCCATGGATCGTTCCTACATCAAGCCATTCATCGACCTGGACGTCATGCATACACACATGCCTTCGTTTGACGAGCGTGGTGCCGGCGCATTGAATCTGCACGTGGAAGGCGTCAGCAAGTGGTCAGCCATCATCTCACCAGGCGTTGAGCTGGGCGGGCGCATAGACCTGAAGAACGGCTATATCCTTCGTCCTTATGCCAGCGCGGAGGTCTCGCTTTCCAACACCGATAAATGGGACAGTCGCGCCCGCTTCGCGAGCGCGCCGACGAGTGCTGATCCCTTTACCTCCACCCTGGAAACCGGGCGCGTGTTTGGCCAGGTATCGGCGGGGATTCAAGTGCTGAGTGGCAAAGGCATGGACGTCAAGCTCCAGTACGATGGGCTGTTGTCGAGCAAGGTCAGCAGTCATTCAGGGTCTGTGAAGGCTACTTGGCGGTTTTAACTGGTATTGCGGTCAATGCGGGGCGTTGCAGCCTGGCGCCCTGATGAACCTGCTTGTAATTGAAAATTGGAGGGGAGCCGTGGTTTGCATCGATGGTATGTTGCATGTTCTTGTGAGCGACGGTCTCCAGCGCGGCGAGACCAATATGGTATTCAAGTGGAGTCGAGTTATGTGCGGGATTACTGGGTAATAGCGGCGACAGTCGTACATTGTTGCCGGTGACCTTGCCGTTGGTGCCAGACAAAGGGAACGACGCTTATCAGGCTAACCTTGCCGGCGCCGTCCACATAGACAACACGCAGCGTCCCGAAGCGAGGATCACGATACACCTGGGCCAGGACAGCCAGTTCGCCGGTGGAACGCGCGGTCTGGCCCACCAGCTGATTGGGCTTGCCCGCACGGAAATTTGCTAGAGGGCGTGAGCCAAGGACGCCTACTTTTTCCCGGAGTCGGCGCGGCGTAACGTTCGCTGCACGCTCGGCACCAGGAAGTCCGGCACTTCCCACTCGCTGGGAAGCAGGTTCGATGTCTGACTGCCGGGGCGATCTCGCCACGCGAGCGGCGCCATCGAGGGCGGACCGGCCAAGTTCTCGTTGTTGCTCGGTGGTGTCAGGACGTATGAGGGCATTTTCACGCGCATAGGGGTCACCCTGTGTGCTGTCGTCGGCCTCAATGTTACTACCATCAGCGCCGCGTGGGGAACGCACACGGGTTGGCCCGCAGACAGACACTGGTCAGGTCGTTACGGCCGGCTGAGATCGGCCATAAGCGACCGCTTATCCGGCTGACTGCATCAGGCCAATGGAAGCTGAATTCCAACCTCTGCAAACACTTCTCGCACGGCAGCAAGCCCGTTCAGCGCTGCCGGAAAGCCCGCGTAGATCGACATTTGCATCACAACTTCGACCAACTCTGCTGGCTTGCAACCAACATGCAATGCGGCATGCACATGCACACGCAACTGCGGCTGAGCATTGCCCAGTGCACACAACGCTGCAACCGTTGCCAACTCACGCTCTCGCAAGCCCAGGCCTTCTCGTGCGTAGATGTCGCCGAACGAGAACTCAAGCACGTAGCGAGCGAAATCTGGAAACGACTTCGCCAGATTCTCGACCACCTCCAGGCCCGCTGGGCCATCCACGGCAGCCAACATTCGCGCGCCACGCTCGTAACGTTCGGTGCTCATTGTGCATCTCCATTTTGGTGCGGCCGAGCGATGTCGGCCGCTGTAGCATCGCAAAAATAGGTCATGAATTCCTCCAAAACGAGTGTTAATGAAGGTCATTCTAGAATCGAGATCCGCTATGCGGAATGACCAAGTTTGTGATACCTTTTTGATATGTCGAACCTCTTAGATTCACGGGCACTGGCGCTATTCCTTGCCGTTGCGGACGCGCTGAGCTTTCGTCAAGCGGCCGAGACCCTGCACCTGTCACAACCGCCATTGAGCCGGGCGATTCGAGAGCTGGAAGAGCGGTTGGGAACGCGGCTGTTCGACCGAAACACGAAAGGGGTAACGCTCACCGATGCTGGACAACGGCTGCTGCCCTATGCTCGGACTATCGGAAAGTTGCTTCGCGAGGCCGAAGCGGAGCTCGCAAGCCGAGGCATGCCCGCCACGCTTCGGCTTGGCCTGACCAGCGCGGCAGAGCCGGCTTGGTTCCGCGGGCTGGCACAACAAGTGCAATCAACGCTTCCTGGAACGGCCGTATCAATCGCGTCCGATACCTCACCTCGGCTCGTTCGCCAGCTTCGCGCGGGCAAACTGGACGCGGCCTTCGTCGCGCTGCCTACGGATGTACATGGGTTGGATATCCTAGAGCTCGACCGCCTGCCAATGGTGGTAGCAATGCAGTCGTCACATCAGTTGGCGAGGCGCAAGGTGGTCAGCCTCGCAGACCTGGCGAGTGAATCGGTCTTCTGGTTTGAGCGTGCGCGACAGCCCGCGTTCTATGACTACTGCCAGAAGGTCTTCTCGCGCCATGACTTTGCTCCATCAAAGCTAAGGGAGCCAGCCGACCATCATGTTCTGCTGAGTGACGTCGCCAGCGGACGCGGTGTCGCCCTACTGCCCAAGTCTTTCACTGGATTGAGACGGACAGGCGTCATCTACAGGTCTCTGCTCGAGGGCTCGGAGCTGAGTGTCGGTATTGGGCTCGTTACGCATAAGGACCGACAAAAAATGCGCGACATATTGACGGCGGCGGCGAGAGCATGTGGATAGCCGTGGTTGACCAATCACACTCCTATATGAGGCTCCGTTGATTACCCTGCTCTTTCTTGGTTTCCTATATCGGAGGGGTTGTGGCCACTAGTGCCTTGATCGTCAAGGTGCCCTTTATGGTTTTTTATGTAAGCAGCGTCCCCAAAATTCTATCCTCACAAAAATAAAAAAGACCTATAAATCAATGATCTGTGGGTCTTTCATTTGTGTTTATAATTGGTGCGGGAGCGGAATCGGACTGGCACGCCTTGGGGCGGGGGATTTTGAGTTTGCGTGCGAAGGTGTTTGTGTAGGGAAGTGGTGCGAATGCGAGCGTAGACTGAGTTAGGTAAAAGTAGTTTAAAAACAGTAGGCTAGCGAAATTTTTGAAAATTGGCACAAACTGATGTGTGTACTCGTACTGTACCGAAACTTCGGCGCAGTACAACTCTCTCAATGTGCTCTGCTGCTCGATGAAGGCATCTAGGTCGGCTAAGAGCGCCTCGACCGAAGCCCCAATCGACGGGGAAGTATTTAGCGGCTCAGCATATTGAAATGATGTAGTTGTCATTGCTGCATACGTTGAAGACTGCCATAACCTCTACCGAACCATGATTTAGCTTCGGGATATTCGACTGTATTTTGAAGTATATAAATTGACGTCTAGACGTCAAAACTATACAATCGAAAGTATCCGAGTTTGCATTAGTAAAAGTGTAACCAATGTCGTTCGCCCCTGGTGTCATCCGAGATTCAATTTTTCAATACCTGTCCCTGATTGGGGGGGATGCGTCGACCGACGAGATCACAGCTGCTGTCAGCCGAACCATTGGTGAGGTTCCCAAGTCCTCAGTGCGATCATATCTTAGCCTCAACACGCCCACGGTTTTTGAGCGCACTGGTCGGGGCAGATATAGACTTCGAAGTGTCGCTGTTCATTCTCAAGCGATCGTTGAGAAGAAAGTCGTGCGAGTTGGGCGAGCTCAACTGGTTCAGGGCGATTGCTTTGAATGGCTCGCTAGCCAAGAATCAGCATCCATCCATGCAGTTGTTACCGATCCGCCCTATGGCCTTGTCGAATATACGAGCAAGGAAACAGCGAAGTTGCGTGCAGGTAGAGGAGGGGTGTGGCGTATCCCTCCGTCATTTGATGGTCACCAGCGTGCGCCTCTTCCACGCTTTACCGTTCTCACTGATGCAGACCGAAGATCGCTTTATGCATTTTTCAAACGCTTTGGTACGCTAGTCGCGCGGGTGATTGTGCCGGGTGCAAATGTCGTGATTGCTTCCAACCCTCTACTAGCCCACATCGTTGCTGACGCTATGGGGCAAGCCGGATTGGAGTTGCGTGGCTACATAGCTCGTCAGGTGATGACAATGCGCGGCGGGGATCGTCCCAAAAATGCGCATATCGAGTTTGATGATGTCTCCGTTATGCCTCGATCGCAGTGGGAACCTTGGGTAGTCTTGCGTGCGCCGTTAGATGGTAGAGTTCAGGACAATCTGCGCCGCTGGGGGACAGGCGGTTTTCGTCGGCTGTCAAAAGAACGGCCCTTTGGTGATCTGATCAAATCACACCCGACTCCTGCGAATGAAAAGAAGATTGCGCCACATCCTTCCTTGAAGCCCCAAGCGTTTATGCGGCAGTTGGTCCGAGCAGTGCTTCCTCTAGGTAAAGGGGTCATACTCGACCCTTTCATGGGGGCGGGCTCAACGCTCGCAGCAGCTAATGTCGTTGGTTACGATAGTTACGGCGTTGAACTCGACGAAGAGTTTTATGGATTGGCCACGCGGGCGGTGCCACTTCTTTCTAATCTTTCTACTAAAGATGGCCAAATCGACATTCTCTAGCTTGCAGAGCGAGCAGAGCTGCCGGTGACTTCCTTATAAACCCATCCTGCTCGCAATTTGGCAACCCCTTCTTTGTGGAGAGTCGCAGTTCGCGTGCCTAGCTCTCCTCGCGCATTCTTGCGGAAATCTGTTTCGGCAACGTGCGCTAAATAGACTTCAGTGAACCGCATTGGTGCCCGCGCTGAGGCCGGCTCTGTCTTGTTGTCTACAACATACACAAATACGCACATGTATTGAGTTCGGGCGCCGTGCGTGTCGACGGCACCGCCAGCTTTTCGAGTGGACTTAATTTCGACGCCACTGCTGCCAGACGCTACAGAGTCGCTCGCATACATCCCTCGCACGATCAGGTCTGGATGGCCGTTGAAATGTGTGTTTTCAACGAGCCCGCGAGAGAACTTCGCCAGAGATGCCGTCACCATGTCCGAGATCAATCCCGACATCGCCGCTGGCCTCATCATGTCATCCAAACGATGCAGTCCCTTGGCTGACAGCAGAGTGTTCACATCGTAGAAGAAATCATAAATATCCTGCATCGCATGCTCGAAGTCGCTAATGCGTAACTCATAAGGCAATTCTGGATTAGGATTAAAGGCTGATTTGTTGACTTGAGATTTCGTGGTCATTGTTAACCCTGGCCGGTGCACAACTGATACAGACAAGTGTATGTTACATGAATTTCATGAAGTTACATTTGGGTGGGCATACTCCAGTCTCCGAAAGGCAATTCCGCCATCAACTGTCTCTTGCCCAGACCAGGCATAGAAGCCGCAGTCCGGTCTTTCGTCGGGGCCGGTGAGTGGCGCTGTCCGGAATCTTTGGTATTAGGCCATCACCTCAGCGGTGACCGAGCTGATGAAGTCGGGCGAGATCTCAGTGCCGTACTGTTCCTGCAGAAATCCTTGAATCTCGTGCACGGTCATGTTCCGGGCATACATGGTAATGGTCTTGTCATCACGTAAAACGCCGCTCATGTGTTTTGGGGATGAGTAAAGGGGCAAAGCTGCCGTCATGACCGAGGAACCTTGATACGGATCACGCCCTCCTCGGTCATGACGGTCTTGGTACCTTTGCCATGGCGCTAGCTGGTCGCCTCTGCGGGCTCTCTTGCTCCAGCCGGATAGCTCAGGTGGTGATCAAGCTCCCTACTCCCCACTCAGCGTACGTTCGATCAGCGCCTTTTAAACGCCAAGGACGCGGCGTTGATCGTCTTTGCCGTTACCGACCCGTCGCCAAACGACTTCAGTAACCCAGCGGGCATGCTCGGCAAACTCGGCCAGCGGGGTCTTGGGTTTGCGTGGCATACATACTCCTTGACGGTATGTTATGGCTCTAAACACGAAATTAATGACAGACCCTCTTGGTATAGCACACCGGCTCCTGCTCTCTTACCCCCAAGGCGAACTAGTCTGCTGTGAGTTCGCATGAACTCGTTCCCAAGGGAACTATCGACGACTGCGTCGATATGGCAAGTGCGGAAATCCTCCAAATCTGTATGCAAAGACTTTTTGTCTTTGTATTCCCGATCTCTGAAAAAATGGTTAAAGTAACTTTAATAATAAAAAAGAAACAAAATATATTGGGATGATGTTTGATGATGTAGAAAATTTTTTGGGCGAAATTCCGAGGGAGAAGAGATGCACCACATTTCCGAGGTTCGGATTCAGAACTTTAAATCCATATCGGACGGACTGTTCCCGCTTTCACACTACACCCCATTGGTGGGCTACAACAACGCTGGCAAGACGAACATCATTCGGGCAATTGGTTGGGTTATCAAACGGTCAAGC
This sequence comes from Allopusillimonas soli, assembly GCF_004153445.1. GTDB lineage: Bacteria > Pseudomonadota > Gammaproteobacteria > Burkholderiales > Burkholderiaceae_B > Allopusillimonas > Allopusillimonas soli. The sequence continues at coordinate 617,834 of NZ_SDQC01000001.1, read as the reverse complement.
CTCCCCATAGATGACTTTCATCATGCAGATCAACCCATCATTGTCGAGGCTGAGATATCTGGGATAACTGGCGAGGTCCTTGATGCGATCGGCAACGCACATCGTGGACGCATCGAGCCGCTTATCGTCGATGGCCGCATACGCATGAGGCGCACCCAAACGACTCCCGGACAGACCGCCACCGCCATACGTTTCGAGGTTCTTAGGCGTGAAAACGGTCAAGACGAATGGGCTGTGAACCCGGCGGGCATCGACGCCGCGATGGGCGCTCTGTTTCCTGAGCCCATCTTCATCGGAGCGATGGAGAATGCCACTGAGGATGTGGGGAAATTCGGCAGTGGCACAACCATTGGCAAACTCTTAAAAGAGATCATGACGCCAGTCATAGACAGACACTCGCCTGTCGTTGCGGAAGCACTCCTGGATGTTGGAAGAAGATTATCCGCGAATGCTGTAGATAAAGACGAAACACTGGTCGATCTCGACGGACGTATTCAGAGTGAACTCTCGAAGCTCTTCCCTGGCGTTACAGCAAAGACCCACATACCAGTGCCCGAGTTCGCTGACTTTATGAAATCAGCGACACTCCGAATATTCGAGGAGGGATATGAGAGTCCTGATGGTCGAGATGCCTCGTCCTTCGGACATGGTGCTCAACGGTCCATCCAGATAGCGCTCATCAAATGCCTCGCTGAAGTTCGACGAGCGGGTGTTGAAAATGCAGGTAGAACAACGCTTCTCCTCATCGATGAGCCAGAGCTATATCTACATCCGCAGGCGATAGAAGTGGTGCGTGCGGCCCTAAACCGCCTAGCTGGAGACGGCTATCAGATCGTCATCACGACGCACTCGGCAAATATGATCTCGCGCTCAGACGCGCCGAACACCCTCTTGATTCGCAGGAGCGCAGCGGAAGGGACAAAGTGTTATCCGCGAATGCAGGATGCAGTGAAGACAGCGATTGATGATGCGGATCATCAATCGGAGGCGCTCTTCGCTCTTTCGAACTCGAACAAAATCTTGTTCTCGGAGCGAGTTGTGATCACGGAAGGCAAGACTGAGCGTACGATCCTGCCCGCAATTTTTTACGATGTGCTGGGAGTCACGCCAGGCGAGGATAAGATCGGGTTAGTGGATATCGGAGGAACACCCAATATTCCGGACACGATGAAGGTTCTCAGAGCTATGGGAGTGCCCTGCAAAGCCATCGTCGATCTGGATTTCGCGTTCAGAATTGCTCCGATAAAAGGCCTTCTCGATCCGGCGCATGCAGACCTTGCAGCCTGCAAAACCATTCTCGGTCAGCTGAGGAACGATGGACATGTCGGGCTTGACGCAGATGGGCTTCCCACCAAACATAATGGGGTACCGGCAGCCGTCGCCTACGAAATGCTTGCGAGGCAGGCTGACGCAATTCCCTGCATTACCAGGCTGCATGAGGAACTAAAAACCATCGGCGTGTGGATATGGACAAAGGGTGCAATTGAGGCGCACCTCGGTATAGCCAAGACGAACGCGGCGCACATGGCTTTTATAGCTGGCCTTGCTGACGACACATATAAGGCTGCAATTCCAGACTATCAGTCGGTCAGCAATGCAATGGCATGGGCGCACATTTAGTCTAGTACGAGTGGTGCGAACTCCATTGCGATGTAATGTCCCCGCACCGATCCGATGCGTGGAATATAGCGCACGCATTTAATCCCCATTCGGTCACCCGGCCACTGAGTTCGAACGCGTGCTGATTACTGACTCATTGGTAGGAGAATCTGCGCATTAACCCTTGTCGCATAATGATAAAGTGCGAGACAAGATGCCCGAGTGGTGAAATTGGTAGACGCAGGGGACTCAGAGAAAATTGAGCCCTCAAAGGGAAACCTTTTAGGTGAAGCCCGTCAAACTCGGCGAAGGCCCTGGATGAATAATCCGAGCTAATACCGAGCCAAGCCTGGTAGGTTGAACGCCAGGAAGGTGTAGAGAGTAGACGGCGGGCACCTACGGTCGAAAGGCTAAGGTGAAGGCGTGCTCCAGACCACGAACGTCGTTTTCGATATGGCGGCGGTGAAAGCCGAAGTGGTAAGAAAATCCCCCGCCGCAAGGCGTGCCAGTTCGATTCTAGCCTCGGGCACCATCAAGAGCTTCGTTACTGTTGCGGAAATTGAATGAGTCCATGACTCTCATTCAAACCAGCTTTTTTCTTGATGCAAGATGGGTTTGAAGGAAAGGGAAAAATACTTAGTCACGGCTTAACCCATGCTATTCGTTCAGCTCCTGCTACACGAATACGAAATCCTTTTTGGGTTAGGTTGTCGTGAGTTCTAACTAGATTGACCTTGCTGAAGAATGGAAGATTGTTTTTGACCTGGTTTTTTTTGTCGCCGAGGATTAAGAATATAACTTCATACTCGGAGCTTTTTATGGCATTTAGTGGCACTAGCTTGGGAGCGTCCTGATGTACTTTATCACGAAGGACTTTTCGAGCTTCTTTGCGAAAATCTTTGTCGCCTATTAGTACTTCAGAGGCTACCGCTCCTTGTGCGAAAAGATGGCTCAGTCCTGCAGATCCGCCTTTACGGTGTTTTACATGGATTAACTGCTTATTGGCTGTCAGTAGATCGCAGAGTTCAATCGGAGATGTTGTCGTTGAGCATTTAACGAGCTTCCTGTCAAGGAGGTGGCAGTTCAAATGAAGAGCTGCTCGTTCGTTATAGTCACCTTCGGATTCGATTTTTGTTTTGTTGTTTTCTTCCCAAGATCGAACACCTGGAAAGTCGAGATCTGAAAGCTGAATGGTAGTCAGCGAAGCATCAATTCCCTTCATGAATGATTTGTCGATTTCGTACCAGTTGCCGCCAAAAAGAACTCTCTTTGTTTCGGCAGAGTCTAACTCAAGATATAAGCATGTATAGATTGAGTGATTGAATGTGTTTTCATCAACGTCAGTAACATATAACCGGTCTTTTTTAATGGACTCAATAGATATGGAAGCAATGTCAATCTTGTCTAGGTATTTTTCTGAGTCCAGTGTTGGGGACAGTTCTTTTTTCGAACGAGTAAAACTGAAGCCAAGGACACGATCCCACTGTATGATCTCTGGGATGGTGATTACTAGACTTGGGTCCTTTGTTTTTACCGCATTGAGTAAGAGCGCATCTAAGTTTTGAATGGTGTTGTTGTCCTTGACGCGCCTGATGTTAGGCTTGCCAGCAATTGCATCTATTAACGATGTCCATCGTGGTCGACGTTCTTGTGGTTTTTTGATATAGATTATTCCCTCAAGATCGTGTTCTGGCAAAACCTCCAGAGTGTCGATATCAGCTCCCGGAGTGAGAAAATCACGGAAATTCTGCTTCGAAAATTCGGTTTTTGCTAGAAGGGCATTGAGATATCGGTATGGTTTCTTATCCGCCATTGGTTCTCCCCTGTTATACCTATCAGCAGAAGATATAGGTAAGGCAAGTAGTAGGTCAGCATTTAGGATGTACACCGACGCTGCTCGGCACGCTCAGCGGCAATTAAGTTTTGAAAATTACATCTTTATACGGCAAGGCATTAATTGTTACTATTGTTATAGCTTATCGTATAAAGACGGATCAGTACAACATTGGTGTGAGTGCAGCTTTTATTGAGCTAACTTATCCAGCTTCCCTACCAAGTCCTCAGCCCGCAAATGCGTAGCCGTTTGTTCTCGGCTGGTGTCAGTCGGCGGTTCCGGCCAGCGCCAGGTGCGGGGCGACGAATCTGGGATACGGGGTTGAAAGGCAGGCCCAGCCCCCACTCCTTGATGGCGATGGTGAACAGGTGACTGAGTAGCGCCAGTTCCAAGCGCACCGTGTTGTTACTACGTGGTACCAGCTTGCCGTTCTCGTCGGGATCACCTGCTAGTCGCATGTCGCGGTACTGAGCGACAGTATCGGCGCTGAGAGCAGCGAGAGAGTATTTGCCAAGGTGCTTCAACAGTGGCTGTGCTTTTTTGTACTCCGAGACGCGCGTTGACTCGCGCTTTGTCGGTGTGATTTCTTTTAAATAGCGTTTCAGGGCCGACGCAAGTGTTAGCCGCTCACCGGGTGCCCGTTGTATGTATACCCCGCGCACCATTTCATCTTCGGTGCGTCTAGCCCAGTCTTCGGCGTCACGCTTCGTCCGAAATGTTTTGGACGTAGTCGGCCAGCCCGTCTTTCGAATGACGGCTTTCCATGTGCCAGAAGGGGTCTTAACGATAGTAGCCATGCGAGTAAAAGCTCCGAACAGTACACTCGGCGCTTCACCACTGTACCGAAACTGTACCTGGCTCGCAAACTTGGAAAATCCCCCAGTCTTGGGGTTGGAGCTGAAACCGCTCTAAAAACTTGTATTTATTGATATTTTTAGAGTGGTGCCCGGGGCCGGAATCGAACCGGCACGCCTTGCGGCGGGGGATTTTGAGTCCCCTGCGTCTACCAATTTCACCACCCGGGCGTTACGCGCCGTAGAACACGGAGCGTGGCAGGAAAACGGCAATTATACCCATACTTGAAATCCGACGCACTGCCCCCATATCCCCTCCAGTGCCGATGGCGTAGCTACAGGGTTGAGCTTCTGTTCCCCACTTGGTTTTCGCTAATGCACTGTTTTTGAACAATTTTTTCTTATATGTGGTCAACAATGAGTCAAACCGAAACTAACGTCGCTTCGTCGGAAACCCTGGGCTTCCAGGCGGAAGTAAAGCAACTGCTGCATTTGATGATCCACTCCTTGTACAGCAACAAGGAAATCTTTTTGCGTGAACTGGTGTCGAATGCGTCCGACGCCTGCGACAAGCTTCGTTTCGAAGCCATTGATAATCCAGAACTTTTCCAGGGCGACAGCGATCTGCGCATCCGCGTGGAATACGACAAGGAGCAGCGCACTGTCACCGTCTCTGACAATGGCATCGGCATGTCCCGGGAGGAGGCCGTGGCCAATCTGGGCACGATTGCGCGTTCAGGCACGAAGGAGTTTTTCTCGCAGCTTACGGGCGACAAGCAGAAGGATGCCCAACTGATCGGCCAGTTCGGGGTGGGTTTCTACTCATCTTTCATTGTGGCGCAGAAGGTGTCTGTGCTGAGCCGCCGGGCCGGCGCGCCCGAAACCGAGGCGATACTGTGGGAGTCCGATGGGCAGGGTGAGTTTTCCGTGACCACGGTGGAGAAGGCGGACCGGGGTACGTCGGTCACGCTGTATCTGCGCGATGGCGAGGACGATTTCCTGGACGGCTGGCGCCTGCGCGAGACGCTGCGCCGGTATTCCGACCATATTTCGCTGCCCATCCAGATGCTGAAGGAAGAGTGGGACAGCGAAAAGTCCCAGCAGGTCAAGACCACGGAATGGGAAACGGTGAATCAGGCCAATGCGCTGTGGACGCGCGCAAAGGGCGACATCACCGACGAGCAGTACAAGGAGTTCTACAAGCACGTCGCGCACGATTACGACGATCCGCTGGCGTGGACGCACAACCGTGTGGAAGGGCGCAGCGAGTATACGCAGTTGTTGTTCGTGCCCAGGCATGCGCCATTCGATATGTGGGATCGCGATGCCAAGCGCGGGGTCAAGCTGTATGTGAAGCGCGTCTTCATCATGGACGATGCCGAGCAGTTGCTGCCGGGCTATCTGCGTTTCGTGCGCGGCGTCATCGATTCGGCGGATCTGCCATTGAATGTATCGCGTGAAATTCTGCAGGAAAGCCGCGATGTGAAGGCGATACGCGAAGGCTCGGCCAAGCGGGTGTTGTCGCTGCTGGAAGATATGGCAGAGAATAAGGCGGAAGACTACACGCTGTTCTGGGAGCAGTTTGGCCAAGTCATCAAGGAGGGCGTGGGCGAGGATGCGGCCAACAAGGATCGCATTGCCAAGTTGCTGCGTTTCGCATCCACGAGCGCCGACGGCGCCGTGCAGTCGGTTTCGCTGGCGGATTACGTGTCTCGCATGAAGGAAGGGCAGGACAAGATCTATTATGTCAGTGCCGATTCCCATGCAGCCGCGGCCAACAGTCCGCATCTGGAGATTTTCCGCAAGAAGGGGCTCGAGGTGCTGTTGATGTCCGATCGCGTCGATGAGTGGATGCTGTCCTTTCTGCGCGAGTTCGACGGCAAGCAGCTGGCCTCCATTGCCAAGGGCGGCCTCGATCTGGACAAGCTGGCCGACGAGGAAGAGAAGAAGCACCAGGCCGAGGTGGCCGAGAACTTCAAGCCGCTGGTCGAGCGGCTGAAGACGTCGCTGGGCGAGCGCGTGAAGGAAGTGCGCGTTACGGGCAGGTTGGTGGATTCTCCCGCTTGCGTGGTCGTGGATGAGAATGAACTCAGTCCGCATCTGCAGCGAATGTTGCAGGCAGCGGGTCAGCAGGCGCCGGATGTGAAACCCATCCTGGAGATCAATCCTGATCACGCGCTGGTGTCGCGGGTGAAGGATGCGCCGGATGCGGATTTCGATGAGTGGTCGCTCCTGCTGCTGGATCAGGCCATGTTGGCCGAGGGCGCAAGTTTGAAGGATCCGGCCAGCTTTGTGAAGCGCATGAACAAGTTGCTGCTGGGGCAGTCCGCCTGAGCCATGCAGCGTCGCTGACATCCGCTTCGGTATGCCGACAAGAGCCGCACACAGCGGCTCTTGTCGTATCCGGCTCGCCGCGCGGCGCAAGTGGCGGTGGCAGGATTTCGCTGCGGTATAAACGGCAGTGCATGACCTTATAAAGCCTGTTGCCGTGGCGCTCAGGGTTGGCCTCTTCTAACATGGCTGCACTTCCTGGCAGTGATGTGAGAATCAACCATGTATAGAGTAGGTGTGGATGTAGGCGGTACGTTTACAGATGTTGTGCTTGCGCACGGCGGTACCGGCAAGACGGTGTTTCACAAGGTGCCGTCGACGCCGCAGGATCCTTCCGAGGCGATTTATCGGGGTATTTCGGAGCTGATCGAGAACAATGGCGTACCGGCCAGCGATATCCGGCACATCGGTCATGGCACGACCGTGGCTACGAATCTGGTGATCGAGGGGAAAGGCGCCCGCTGCGGGTTGATTACAACGCGGGGTTTTCGCGATGTGCTCGATATTGGCCGCCAGACGCGTCCGCATAATTTCGACTACCGGATCAAGAAGCCGGATGCGCTTGTGCCCCGTCGTTGGCGCAAGGAGGTATCGGAGCGCCTGGGCGCCGATGGTGAGGTGCTGCAGGGTCTGGACGAAGAGGCGTTGCGGCAGATAGCCGGCGAGTTTCGTCGCGACGGCGTGACGGCCGTGGCCATCTGCCTGTTGCATGCCTATCGCAATCCGGTTCATGAACTGCGGGCCCGCGACATTATCCAGGCGGCGATGCCCGATGCGTTCATTTGCCTTTCCAGCGAAGTGCTGCCGGAGTTTCGCGAGTACGAGCGTTTTTCCACCACCACGCTCAATGCCAAGGTGGGACCGAACATGGAGCGCTATCTGGGCCGCTTTCTGCAGCGCATGCATGAGCTGGGCGTGGCGCACGAGCCGTTTACCATTCATTCGAATGGCGGCCTGATGTCGGTGGATGCTGTGCGCAGGTTTCCGGTTCGCACCTGCCTGTCGGGGCCGGCAGCGGGTGTGGTGGGGGCGGCGATGGTGGGCCGCAAAATTGGCTATCCCAATCTGGTCACCTTTGATGTGGGCGGCACCAGCACGGATGTCTCCCTGATTGCCGATGGCGAGCCCATGTTCAGTTCGAGCCGCAGTGTGGCGGGATATCCGGTCAAGACACCCATGGTGGATATTCACGTTATCGGCGCGGGTGGCGGCAGCTTGGCGTGGATAGATGATGCAGGCTCACTCAAGGTGGGACCTCATAGCGCGGGAGCGGTGCCAGGCCCGGTTGGGTATGGCGTGGGCGGCACGGAGCCAACCATTACCGATGCGCAGATCTCACTGCACAGGCTCAATCCTGTGGCGGTTCTGGATGGCAAGATGCCCATTTATGCGGATGCGGCCAAGCAGGCGTTGCGGCGGAATGTGGCCGATGCGCTGAACATCGGGCTGGAGGAAGCTGCCGAGGGCATTATCCGTATTGCCAATGCCAATATGAGTCGCGCCATCCGGTCGGTGTCAACGGAACGGGGATACGATCTGGCGGGGTTTGCGCTGTTCGCCTATGGGGGCGCGGGTCCGCTGCATGCCCTGGACGTGGCGCGTGAGTGTGGCATCCCCACTGTGATCATTCCGCCGGAGCCGGGCAACATGTGCGCGCGCGGCATTCTGTTGACGGATATTTCCTTCGACTTCGTGGCAAGCGAGATCGCATTGATCGATGCCGGCGCCTGGCCGCGCATCGAGCGCCGCTTTGCGCAACTGCAGCAGGATGCGGATGCGTGGCTGGACGAGGAGAATGTGGCCGAGGCCGACCGGCGCTACCAGCGCATTATCGATGCGCGCTATGTGGGCCAGAATTTCGAGGTGCAGGTGCCCATGGACGACGTCGGGCCGGACAGCCATGCTGCGTTCGAAGCCGGTTTTCACGATGCGCATGAGAAGGAGTACGGCTACAAGGTGCCAACGCGCGCCATAGAGATCATCAACTGCCGCATGAAGGCGGTGGGTGTAATTGGCAAGGCGCCTCTGGCGCGCTTGGAGTCGCGGGGTGACAACCAGCCCATGGATGAACGGGATATCTATTTCGGGGCGCAGGCGGGCTGGTGTGCGAGCAAGGTGTACAAGCGCGCCGCGCTGGCGCCAGGCGTGCGGATACAAGGCCCCGCGGTAATCGAGGAAATGAGTTCCACGACTGTGATTCGGCCGGGCCAGTCGCTGATGGTGGACGATTACGGCAATCTGGTTGTCGATATAGCATAAGAGCAGGAGCGGAAGATGAGTGGGCAGGAACGGGTCCGCGACCCAATAGAGATGGAAGTGTTCAGCAACAGGCTTTTGTCCATTACCGAGGACATGAACAATACGCTGGTGCGTTCGTCGTTCTCGACGAACATCAAGGAGCGCAAGGATTGCTCAGTGGCGCTGTTCGATGGCAAAGGCCGTCTTGTGGCCCAAGGAACGCAAATTCCGTTGCACCTGGGTTCACTGAATGGTGCCGTGGCGACGGTGCTGGCGCGTTACCCGCTGGAGGACATCAGCGACGGCGATGCCTTTATCTGCAATGATCCGTATCTGGCGGCGGGCAGTCATCTGCCAGACGTCAATATCGTGACACCCGTATTCGAGGCGGGGCGGCTGGTGTTCTTCACGGCCAACGTTGGCCATCATTCCGATTTCGGTGGCGTGGTGGCGGGATCCATTGCGGGTGGGCTGCGTTCGATATTCGCCGAGGGTTTGCGCCTGCCGGTGATCCGTATTGTGCGTCAAGGCGTGCTTGATGAAGATTTGCTCAACCTGATTGCAAACAATACGCGGGATCCGGAGGAACGCACGCTGGATCTGAAGGTGCAGATCGCCACCAATAACCGGGGCAGTGCGGCCATCAAGGGATTGATCCAGCAGATGGGGCTGGAGAAGACGCTGCAGGCGGTTGACGACATCATTCTTTACACGCGGAACCGCTTGCTCAAGCGTATCGGTGATCTCAAGCCGGGTTCTTATACGTTCGAGAACTGGCTGGATGATGATGGGCTGGGCGACGGCGAGCCCGTGCCGATTCGCGTCAAGGCCATTGTGCAAGCCGATCGCCTGGTGTTCGATTTCTCGGGCTCGGGCCCGCAGGCCCGAGGTGCAATGAATTTGCCCTTCAATGCCTTGAATGCCTGCGTGTATTACGCTGTCAAGGCGTTGCTGGATCCGGAGTTGGCCGCGAATGCGGGGCTGTTCGAGCTTATTTCCGTGAAGTTGCCCCCTGCAAGCATTGTGAATCCCGAGCTGCCCGCCGCCGTTGGAGCGCGATCAATCACGGCGCAGAAGGTGGCTGGCGCGATATTTGGCGCTTTTCGCGGTGTGCTGCCGGAATCGCAGGTCATGGGGGCGGGCAATGATGTCTGCCCGGCTATTGTATTTTCGGGCAAGCATCCGCGCCGCGCCGGTGAGTATGTGTATCTGGAAACCGTCGGTGGCGGTTCGGGCGCGACCGCGGATGGAGATGGCATGGATGGCATACATGTGCACATGACGAACTCGTCCAATTTGCCGGTCGAAGCGCTTGAGAATGAGTATCCGCTTCGTGTCGAGGAGTACGGCTATGTGCAGGATTCGGGTGGCGCGGGCCGGTATCGTGGCGGCATGGGTTTGGCCAGGCAGATTGCATCGCTGGCGCCCGGCATCGTGTTTACGGCGCGTTCTGATTCCCACCTGGTCGGCGAACCCAGCGGCGCGCTTGGCGCTCAGGCTGGCCGGCGCGCCGCCATGTCGCTGCGCGAGGTGGACGGCACTGTCAGGACGCTGCCTTCCAAGGCATCGAGCATCGTGCTTGAACCGGGGCAGAGCATACGTATTGAGACGCCCGGCGGGGGAGGTGTCGGCATGCCGGACATGCGCGCCAAGGCAGATGTGCTGCGCGATCTGGCGGACGGTGCAATCAGCGCGGAGGCTGCCAGCAAGTGGTATGGAGGTCAATTGGCGGATGAAGCAGTAAGCGAATTGCCGGCGGTCTCTCTCGACAGCTAGCGCTGGCTGCGGATGTCTGCGCCTCAAGGTGCATCGTGCAGCGTGCCCGTCCGTACCGTTTCCAGTTCACGCGAGATGTACTGCCGCAGCCAGCTGTGCGCGCGATCCGTCTGATAGCGCTCGTGCCAGAACATGGAGATGCGCAGGGGCGGTAGCGGTACAGGGGCGGGCAGAGCGATGGTGCCGCTGAGCGGCGCGAGTGCTCGGCCCACGCTGGCGGGCAATGTGGCAATCATGTCGGATGAAGCCAGCACAAAGGCAACGGCGAGATAGCTCGATAGCACGACGCCCACTCGTCTGCTGCGGTTTTGTTCGCGCAACAGGGCATCCAGCTGGCTGTTGAAGTAGCCGATGTAGCCTACGGCATCCATATGTTCGTAGGCCAGGAAGGTGTCCAGATTCCATTCCTGGATTAGCAGGGGATGATCCGATCGGACAAGGCAACAGGGTGGTTCTTCGAAGAGAAAGCGGGCGCGCAGGCTTTCGGGCGGATCCGGATAGTGGCCGATATGCAGTTCGATATGGTTTTCGGCCAGCATTTCCTGGCCGCCATGCAGGCGGGGCGGCAGCAGCTGCAGCTTGATGTGCGGCGCTACGCTGCGAAGTTTTCCCAGCAGCGGCGGCATGACGACGAATTGTATGTAGTCGGTGGCGTAGAGGTTGAAGGTTTTGTGGGCGGTGGATGGGTCGAAATCCTGCGCTGGGGTGGTTTCCATCTGCCATGCATCGAGCATGGGCCGGAAGGTCTGATGCAATGCCAGCGCTCTGGCTGTGGGGCGCCACTGGTTGCCACTGCGCGTGAGCAGCGGGTCGCCGAAGATGTGGCGCAGTTTGCTGAGCGCGGCGCTCATGGCAGGCTGCGTAATGCCCATTTGCGAGGCCGCTTTCGATACGCTTTGCAAGGAAATGAGCGCGTCGAAATGAGGCAGAAGGTGCAGGTCGGTGGGGCGCATAGTGTCGTCTATAGGCCTATAAGTGAGAGCTTGTGGACTGCTCAGGTCGATGTACATACCATTGGTTTTCGACATCGGCGGCACGGCATACAACAAGATTGTGACATTACCATTGGAAGGATGGGAGAAGAAATGAAAAAATGGTTTATCTGCAAGGCTGCGGCGGCAGCGCTGCTTGGGTGCATGTCGATGCAGCCCGGATTCGCGCAGGACGCCGTGGCCGCCTGGCCCGACAAGCCGGTGCATTTGATCGTGCCGTTTGCGGCCGGTGGGTCCACCGATCTCGTTGCGCGCCGCGTGGGCGAAGCACTGGGCAAGGAAATAGGACAGCCGGTTGTGGTCGAGAACAAGGCGGGCGCGGGCGGTACGATAGGCGCATCATATCTGACACGCCAGCCAGCGGACGGCTATTCGCTGATGATAGGCACCATCTCCACCCACGCCATCCATCCCAGCGTCTTCAAGTCGCTGCCTTACGATATTTTCAAGGACTTTACGCCCATCACGATGGTTGGCACCATACCCGACCTGATCGTGGTGAATCCGGATGTACCCGCAAAAACGCTTGGCGAGTTCATTGCACTGGCCAAGTCCAAGCCCGGAGAGATTACTTATGCGTCGGGCGGCCCGGGCACGTCCAGCCACCTGGGCAGCGAGTATTTCGCCTATGAGGCGGGCATCAAGCTCAACCATATTCCCTTCAAGGGCAGCGGCCCGGCGCTCATCGACGTGCTGGGTGGCCATGTGGACATGATGCTTGATGTGATCATGACATCGCTTGAGCCGGTAAAGAATGGCCGTCTGCGTGCATTGGCCGTTACGTCCTCGAGCCGGTCGCCATTGATGCCTGATGTGCCCACCGTGCAGGAGGCGCTGGGCTTGAAAGATTTTGAGGCCATCATCTGGTTTGCCATCTATGCCCCGGCGGAAATGCCCGCGGCGCTGCAGAACAAAATTGCATCCAGCCTGGACAAGGTGCTGCATGCACCGGACATGGAGAAGTTCCTGTTGTCCCAAGGTATCGAGGTGGTGGGCGAGGGCCCCGGCCAGTTGGCGAAACGCTCCCGCCTCGACTACGAGAAATGGAAGAAAGTGGTGGAGATCTCGGGATTCCAGCCTCAATAGGTTCAGCTTCGGGCCGGGTCAGGCCTTGGCATTCCGGTTTATAGTGGGGGCTCGCGCAACACTGAATCTCTTGCTGCGGGGCGCCCCTCATGTATTTCGATTTCCGACTTTGGCTCATGACGGCCGGCATGCGTGCCGGCATGCTGGGTGGCACCGCACTGGGACTGCTGGCCTTGCTGTGCGGCATAGCGCGTTATGTTTTCCTGGGCCAGTTGCTGGTGCGAGTGATGGACGGCACGCCCTGGCAGGACTGGGTCTGGCCAGTTGCGGGGGTTGCGCTGGCCGTGCTGGCCCGCGCATGGTTGGATGACAGGCGCACTGTGCAGGCCAACCGCTGTGCGGCGTTCATACAGCAGGCACTGCGCTTGCGGCTTTACGATCGTGTGGTGGCATTGGGGCCCGCGTGGTTCACCGGCCAACGCACGGGCGACATCATGCTGCGCATGGTCGACGGCGTGGAGCAGTTGCAGACTTTCTTTGGCCAATACCTTCCTCAGCTTGCCATTTCCATCGTGGCGCCGTTCGCCATTTTCGCGGTCATTGCCTTCTGGGACTTGCCGACGGCTTCGGTGTTGCTGGCGGGGGCGCTTGTGTCCTTGTTGGGGCCGGCCACGGTACATCGGCTGGATCGGCGGACAGCGCTGGAGCGCGCGCAAACGCTGAAGGCTTTTGGCGAAGAGTTTCTGGATGGGTGCCAGGGGCTGCCGACGCTCAAGTCTTTCGGCCAAGGCAAGGCTTGGGGCAAGCGGCTGGCTCGGCGGGCGCGCGCCTTGTCCACCAACACATTTCGGGTGCTGGCCGTCAGTGTGCTGACGCGTGGTATTACCGACCTGGGTATTGCGCTGGGTTCCGCGGCGGCGGTGTCCTTGGGTGGTTGGCGCGTATATACAGGTCAGATGAGCATGGAGGCGCTCCTGATCGTGCTGATGGCGGGCACGGAGATTTTTCGTCCTCTGCGCGACCTGCGGGCGATTCTTCACCAGGGCATGCTGGGCCAGTCGGCGGCCGCGGGTATTCACGCGTTGCTTGATGCCAGGGGCGAGGCGGATGACGACCAGGCGTCGGCATCGCCGGCGCACGCAAGCACGCAGGCGCTGGAGCCATCCATCGAGTTCGATGCTGTGCGCTTCGGCTATGCGGGCCGTGAACCTGTGCACCAGGCGCTTTCGTTCAAGATCGCGCCTGGCGAGCGGGTGGGCATTGTGGGGCCGAGCGGCGCCGGCAAATCCACCCTGGTTCGCCTGCTGCTCAAGGAGTTCACGCTCCAGGCAGGCGCCATACGTGTGGGCGGGCATGATATTCGGCATGTGGATACCAGTACGCTGCTGTCGCGTATTGCCGTGGTCAGTCAGGACATCACGCTCTTTCATGGTTCGATCGCAGAGAATCTGCTCATGGCCAGGCCCGACGCTTCGTCCACGCAGATGCGCCGCGCGGCTCAGGCGGCGAATCTTGATGACTTCATCATGTCGCTGCCCGATGGTTACGACACGCAGATAGGCGAGCGGGGCCTGCAGTTGTCTGGCGGGCAGCGTCAGCGCCTTGCGATCGCGCGGGCCCTGCTGCGGGATGCGCCGATTCTGATTCTGGACGAAGCCCTGTCGTCGGTCGACACGCAAAATGAGGCGACCATTCAGCAGGCGCTGAATCGGCTGATGGCGGGGCGCACTACCTTGATTTTGGCCCACCGCCTGGCCAGTGTTCTATCAACCGACCGCTGTCTGGTGCTGGACCAGGGCAGGGTGGTCGAGGCGGGTACGCATACGGCCTTGATGGCGCAGCGCGGCCTTTACTACCGGCTCATGCATGATCAGGCGCAGCGGCGTGGGCGTAGCACGCCTGATATGAGCGGCGGCGAACAGGCCTCGGAGACAAAGGAAGGTAGCGGCGAAGCGCTTGGGCCCGCCGGGACGCAGGCAACGGGCATTGGCGAGGCGCGGCCCGAGGCGGCCGCCAGAACCTACGCGGCATCGTCCGACCCAGACAGTGCGTCTCTGGCCGAGCAAGCCAAGTCCGTGTCCTGGCGCGATGCGCTGACCACCTTGCTTGCTTTGATCGCGCCCTGGAAGGGCTCCTTGGCTTTGACCATTGTGTTGGGCTTGGCGAGGGTCTCGGCCTTCATCGGCGTGGGCGTTCTCAGCGCGCTCGTGGTGGCTGACGTGCGCGCGGGCGAGTTTCCTTCGGGCGTGGTATTGGCTTTGCTGATATGCGCGCCCATGGCTGCCTTGCTGCATTGGCTGGAATCCTGGCTGGCCCATGCCATGGCCTATTCCCTGCTGGCCGATATGCGCATCAAGCTTTACGACAAGCTGGAGCGGCTGGCTCCGGCATATCTTCAGCACCGGCGCTCAGGCGACCTGGTTTCGTTGGCGACGCGGGATGTGGAGGTGGTGGAGTACTTCTATGCGCACACGGTTGCGCCGGCCATTGTTTCCATCGTGGTGCCGCTGTCAGTGTTGGGTTTTCTGTTCTATTACAGCTGGCCGGTGGCATTGGCCCTGCTGCCCTTTCTGCTTTATGCCATGCTGTCTCCCTTCTTGAGGCGTGCGCATATCGATGGACTTGGCGGGCACGCCAGCCGATGGATGGGGGAAATGAGCGCGCATTTGGCGGACAGCATACAGGGCCTGTCCGAGCTGAGGGTACTGCAGGCCACGCAGCGGCAACGCGCGCGTCTGATGGAGGTGGGCAGCCGCTATTGCGCGCACCGTCTGGCTTTGCTGCGCAGCCTGGCATCGCAGCATGCCTGGTTCGAAGTGGCGGCGGGGCTGGGCGGCCTGGCCGTGGCAGTGGTGGCGGCACAGCAGGCATCGGCAGGGCAACTGCCGCCCGCCATGGCGCCGCTGCTGGTGCTTGTGGCCGTGGCAACATTCCTGCCCGTATCGGAGATTTCGCAGGTCAGCCGTCAACTGGCCGATACATTTGCCGCCGTGCAGCGCCTGCATGTGGTGTCGCATGCACAGGAGGCGGTCAAGGATGGGCCGAAGGCGGCGCCGCAGGCGGGCCGGCAGGGAATGTCGGTGACGTTCGATGGCGTGGAATTTGCCTATGCGGGCAGATCGGCCGATGTGCTGTCTGACCTGAGCTTCACGATTCCGGCCGGCAAGGTGGTGGCGCTGGTGGGGCCATCGGGCGCGGGGAAAAGTACGGTGGCCAGCCTGCTGCTACGTTTCTGGGATCCGCGGCAGGGCGTTATTCGGCTCGACGGCATGGATTTGCGCGAAATGGGGCTGGACGATCTGCGTGAGCGTGTGGCCCTGGTCAATCAGGACACCTATCTGTTCAATGATACGTTGGAAGCCAACATCAGGTTGGCGCGCCCCGATGCAAGCGACGCCGATCTGTGGCTGGCGATAGACCGCGCGGCGTTGTCGTCCGTGGTGAATGCGCTGCCCCACGGCATCCGCACACGAGTGGGGGAGCGCGGGGCGCAGTTGTCGGGCGGCCAGCGTCAGCGGGTGTCTATTGCGCGGGCCTTTCTAAAGGACGCACCGATTCTGGTGCTGGACGAAGCCACGTCGCATCTGGATACCCTGAGTGAATCGCAGATTCGCGAGGCGCTGTCTTCGCTGATGCGCGGTCGTACCACGCTGATCATTGCGCACAGGTTGTCCACCGTGCGGGATGCGGATCTTATCCTGGTGCTCAAGCATGGGCGCCTGGCGGAATCCGGCAGCCATGACGAGCTCTTGCGGCACAACGGTGTTTACGCGGAACTGCTCAGGCTGGACACGGTGGCTTGAGGACTAGATGCCCGGTGGCATCCAGCGCGCGGGTAGGGCGTTTTCCGTTCTGAAGCGCCGCCAGTCGAAAGCGGGCCCTGGGTCGGTTTTGCGGCCCGGCGCGATGTGCTCGTGGCCACGCACCGCCCGCAAGGGATGGCGTGCGCGTAAGGCCGGCAGCAGGCTTGCCAGTGTGCCGTACTGGGCATTGGTATAGGCGAGGGTATCTGTGCCTTCGAGTTCTATGCCCAGCGAAAAATCATTGCAGCGCTCGCGCCCTTGGAAAAAGGACACGCCTGCGTGCCATGCGCGTTTCACGGTAGGCACGAACTGGATGATGCTGCCGTCGCGGCGCACAAAGAAATGAGCCGAGACATGCAGGCCACGCAGGCGCTCCAGCCAGGGATGGGAGGCATAGTTGAGCTGATTGGTGAACAGCCCGGCGACCTCGCAGCCGCCGAATTTGCCCGGTGGCAGGCTGATATTGTGAATGATCAGGAGCGTGGCGTCGTCGTTGCCGGGCCGCAGGTCGTGGTTGGGAGATGGGATGTGTGATACGCCGGGGCTGGGCCGCAGCCAGCCGTGTCGATCCAGCACCAGATGCGTCACGTCGCGCCCCTATTGCCTGACGCCCAGGCGGGCGTGCTCCTGGCTGCACCAGGTTTGGCCATTCATGAGTACCGCTTCCGAGCGCGGCAGGTGGATGCCGCAGTGCGCGCAGCGCACCATGGCCTCGGATGTGTCGGATTTGGCCAATGGCGCGCGCGGCCGCTTCGCTTCCATGGCGCGGCGTGCCTGGTTGTGCGCGATCAGGCGTGCCGCGAGCAGGCCGCCAATGATGACAATGATCCAGAAAAGTAGTTTGCCCACCTCAACCCCTATGCAGAATGACGTCCAGCACGAAGCGGCTGCCTGTATAGGACAGCAGCAGGAAGGCAAAGCCAACCAGCGTCCAGCGCAGGGCGACGGGCCCGCGCCAGCCGCGTGTGTAGCGGCCGGCCAGCAGCACGCCGAAAGTGATCCATGACAACAGGGTGAAGGCGGTCTTGTGGTCCATGGGCATGAAGCTGCCTGTCAGCTTCATGGAGACCGCCGCGCCGGTGATAATGGTCAGGGTAAGGATGGCAAAACCGATCCAGATGAGCCTGAACAGCAGGACCTCCTGGATGAGCAGGGGTGGCATGGAGTCCAGTGCGCGGCTCATCAGGCCTCGATTGGTTTGCGCCTCGACGGGGCGGTGCAGTTGGCGATCGAGAGCAGCCATGAGCATGGCCTGCAGCGCGGCCACGGTAATGAGGCCGTAGGCCATGAGGGCAATGAGCAGATGGATGCGCAGCAACTCGTTATGGGCATGATCCACCAGGTGGCCGCCCGGAAAGACGGCGGCCAGCAGCGTGGTAAGGGTGGCGGCTGGCAGGAGGATGAGCAGCAGGCCATCTATGCGCATGACCAGGCTTTCCAGCCAGAATACGATGAGGCCCAGCCAGACGGCGGCCGAAAGCGCAAGCATCCAGCCCAGGAATAGGCTATGGTTGGGGGTAATGGCCTGGGATAGGGCGACGCCGTGCAGGACGATGGCGCCGCCCAGGCACACCCGGCGCACGGTGCCGGCGCGGATCTGCCTGCCTTCCTGTGTTTTGGCAAGGGGTCGCCAGAGCGCGATGGCCAGCACGCCGTAAGACAGCGCGGCCAGCAAGTGAAATACAATGCCTGCAGACATGGTCCCCTGGGTATGGTTGCGAACCGGGGGCACAGCCCCGACCTGGGTTATTTTAGTCCGGATTACGGACGAATCTGATTAGTTTAAGCGATACATCCCTATGCTCGACAATCTCACTCAACGCCTGTCGCGCGTGGTCAAGACCATGCGCGGCGAGGCGCGCTTGACCGAAACCAACACGCAGGACATGTTGCGCGAAGTGCGCATGGCCCTGCTGGAGGCGGATGTCTCACTGCCCGTGGTGCGCGATTTCGTTGCCCGTGTGAAAGAAAAAGCGCTAGGCCAGGACGTCGTCGGCAGTCTGAATCCCGGCCAGGCGCTGGTAGGGGTCGTGCACAAGGAGCTGACATCCCTCATGGGCGGCGATCTGGGCCCTGAGGCTAGCGAACTGTCGCTGGCCTCCCAGCCGCCGGCCGTTATCCTGATGGCGGGCTTGCAGGGGGCGGGGAAAACCACCACCACCGGCAAGCTGGCCAAGTGGCTGCTCGACGGTCAACATGTGCACAATGGCCGCAAGACGGGCAAAAAGAAAGTGCTGGTCGTCAGCGCCGACGTTTATCGCCCCGCGGCCATCGAGCAACTCAAGACCGTTGCAACACAGGTACAGGCCGACTTCCTGCCCAGCGATACCAGCAGCAAGCCCGAAGACATCGCGCGCGGCGCGCTCGATCATGCGCGGCGCCATCACTACGATGTGCTGATTGTCGATACGGCGGGCCGTCTAGGCGTGGACGAGGCCATGATGCGCGAAATCCGCGCCTTGTACGATCTGCTTCATCCCGTCGAAACGCTATTCGTGGTGGATGCCATGCAGGGCCAAGATGCGGTGAATGTGGCCAAGGCCTTCGCCGATGCCTTGCCGCTCACAGGCGTGGTGCTCACTAAACTCGACGGCGATGCGCGGGGCGGCGCGGCGCTGTCGGTACGGCATGTGACCGGCAAGCCGCTGAAATTCGTGGGGGTGTCGGAAAAGCTGGACGGCCTCGAGCCTTTTCATCCCGAGCGCATGGCGCAGCGCGTGCTG
Source organism: Allopusillimonas soli (assembly GCF_004153445.1). Classification (GTDB taxonomy): domain Bacteria; phylum Pseudomonadota; class Gammaproteobacteria; order Burkholderiales; family Burkholderiaceae_B; genus Allopusillimonas; species Allopusillimonas soli. The sequence goes on along the minus strand of NZ_SDQC01000001.1, from coordinate 598,718 downwards.
GGCATGGGCGATATTGTTTCGCTGGTGGAGCAGGCGCAAAAGAATATCGATGTCGCCGAGGCGCAGAAGCTGGCGGCCAAGCTCAAGTCGGGCAATCGCTTCGATTTGAACGACTTCCGCGAGCAGCTCCAACAGGTAAAGAAAATGGGCGACATGGGCTCGCTGCTGGAAAAGCTGCCGGCGCAGTTTGCCCAGGCGGCGGGCCAGTTGCAGACGGATCAGGCCACCAAGCAACTGCGACGCCAGGAAGGCATTCTCAATGCCATGACGCCCGCCGAGCGCGCCAAGCCCGAGCTGCTCAAGGCCTCACGCAAGCGCCGCATTGCGGCTGGCGCCGGCGTGCCGGTCCAGGATGTGAACCGCCTGCTGACGCAGTTCGACCAGATGCAAGGCATGATGAAGCAGATGAAGAAGGGCGGCATGTCCAAGATGATGCGCGCCATGGGCGGCATGAAAGGCCTGGGAGGCATGGGCAAGGGTGGTTTTGGAGGGTTCAAGCGCTAGCTGGCGCGGAACAGTCATGCTGATGAAAGGCATTTGAAGGGTTTTTCAGAAGCTTGATGACGCGCTTTTCCTGATTCCGCGGCGACGACAAAAGCCCGGCCGGATGTTGATCATTCGGCCGGGCTTTTTCTTTGTCGCTGGCCTGGCCGCGTGCCGTCCAATTCTCGGTCGCGATGCTGCCTGGCCATCCTGTTTTCTTTCATGACTATTGCAGCTTAATTTAGAATACTATAGGATTGTATTATTGAATGCTAAATAAGCAGGCGTGAGCCAGTTTTATTGATTAAGGAAGAAAGGTATATGAATCCTCGTTCCGCCCAGTTTCGGCAGTTGTTCAAGCAGGGGCCGTTCGTCTGCATGGGGGCGCATGATGCGGTGACAGCCAAGCTGGCGGAGCAGGCCGGAGCGCCCGCCATTTTCGTCAGCGGCTTTGCAGCCTCCGCCATTATTGCCGGCAAGGCCGATATCGGCGTGCTTACTCAGACGGAAATGTTCGAGCATATTCGCCGCATATGCCGCGCCTCGACTGTGCCGGTCTTTGCCGATGCGGATACCGGCTATGGCGGCATTCTTGATGTACAGCGAACCATGGCGCTCTGGGAAGAGGCGGGAGCGTCCTGCCTGCACCTGGAGGATCAGGCGTTGCCGAAGAAGTGTGGTCATTTTTCGGGCAAGCAACTCATATCCAAGCAGGAAATGCGACTCAAACTGCGCGCGATGCTGGATGCGCGGCGCGATCCCGATTTCTTCATCGTGGCACGCACGGATGCGATTGCTGTGAACGGCCTGGAGGATGCGCTGGACCGCCTTGCCGCCTACTCGGAGGAGGGGGCGGACGGTCTCTATGCCGACGCCCCCGAAAGCATGGAACAGCTGGAGGAAATCGGCAGGAGGCTCAAGCCTTTGGGCAAGCCGATTCTTTTCAATATGGCGCGCTCCGGCAAAACGCCGTTTCTATCCTTGAAGGAAGTGGGAGAACTGGGCTTTGGGTTTGCCATTTGTCCTATCGAGCCCATGTTCGCCATGCACAAGGCGGTCAAGGAAATGATGGAGACCTTCATGCGCGAAGGGTGTTCCACCAACGCCATCGCGGACCAGATCACGTCCTTCCAGGACTTCAACCGATTCGTGGGCCTGGACGAGTCCGTGGCCGTGGAAAGGAAATACGCGGATGCGGGCTAGACCGGCACCGCATTCAATCAGACCTGCGCATGCAGGCATCAGGAGAGAGAAAATGAGGATAAAGACGTTGGCGATGGGGCTTTGCCTCTCGCTCATGACCGCCGCGGCCGCGCAGGCCGACACCGTGAAGTATCCGGAGAAGCCGGTGGTTATCATCGTGCCATATTCGCCGGGCGGCGGCAGTGACAATGTGTCGCGTGCCATGGCGCGGCATCTGTCCAAGCTATGGGGCCAGTCGGTCGTGGTGGAGAACAAGCCGGGCGCCGATGGCTTGATCGCCACCAACGACACCATTCGCGCCAAGGCGGACGGCTACACCCTGCTGGTGTCGATTCCCGCGATCGCCATGCTCAAGTACACCAACAAATCCCTGAAAACCGACCCGCTGACGCAGCTTACGCCGGTCACCATGATGGCAACAGGGCCAACGGCGCTCGTTGTGAAGGGCGGCTCTGATATCAAGACCGTGGAAGATTACAAGCGGTTCTGCACAGATGAAAAGAACAACTGCAGTTGGGCGAGCGGGGAACCCTTCACGCTGATGGTGGGCTCGGGCATGATGGCTTCCCTGGGTTTGAGCGGCAAAGTCACGAATGTGCGGTATGCAGGCACATCCGCGGCGGTGAATGATGTGATTGGCGGCCATGTGACCTCCCTGGTCACGGGGACATCGTCGGTGCTCTCTCATCATAAGTCCGGAGACTTGCGCATATTGGCCGTCAGCGGCGACAAGCGCCTGGCTGAGCTTCCGGATGTGCCGACCTATGCCGAAGCCGGTCTGGGTGATGTGGCGTTCAGCAACAATTGGTACGGGCTCTTCGCGCCCGCCGGCACGCCAGAGGATGTGAAGACCAAGATCGCCGCAGGCTTCCACGAGGCGGCGAATGCGCCTGAGGTACTGAAGGTGCTCAAGCCCTTGCTCCTGACGCCGGTGGGCAGTTCGCCGCAGGAGTTTGCGCAGCGCCTGGCACAGGACCAGAAGGTGATAGACGCCGCGGCTGGCGAGGTTTTCAAGGAAGAGTAGTCTGTGGGATGGGTCGGCAGTCTGATGCGAATGCTGGCACTATGAGGGCGGATCCCATGGAACGCCCCCTGCATAGCTCTTGTAGCTGACGCCCGCCGCCCAACCGGCATCGACAGGCAGCAGTACGCCTGTGATGCAGGCGGCTTGGTCCGAGCACAGGAAGGCGACGGCATCGGCTATGTCGACGGCGTTGGGCAATGTGGCCAGCGCGTGTGGCGCCATGATTTTCCCCGCATCGCGTAACCCGGAGGCTATCTTGTCCTGCAAGCCTTCGGTCATGACATAGGTGGGCGCGACGCTGTTGACTCTCACGCCATGTTGCCCCAGTTCCACCGCCAGCAGTTGGGTCAGTCTTGCAATGGCGACCTTGCCAGGATTGTAGGCCGGCAGCGGCAGGGGCATCATGCTATTGATGGAGCCCAGCGTGACGATGGCGCCGCGCTGCATCTCCCGCATCTGGCGGCCGAACGCAATGCAGGCATGCAGCGTTCCGTGGTAGTTCACTTGCCACATGCGCTCGTGCCGTGCCATGTCCATATCGAGTATGGCTTCGGTGTCGGGTATCAATGCCGCGGATGTCACAAGAACGGCTGCCGGGCCCATGTCCTGCGCGATGCGCTCAGCAGCCTCGTTGACGGCGTCCGCATCGGCCACATCGCAGGAATAAAAGCGTGCGTGACCGCCCTCATCGTTGATCCGCGCCGCTGCCGCCGTGCCTTTGTCGTCTTCGACGTCCAGAATGGCAACGGCATGCCCCAGCGCCGCAAAGCGCTGTGCACATGCTTCCCCTATGCCGCTCGCCCCGCCCGTTACGACAGCCGCGTCTTTCACGAGGCGGCCTGTCCGGCGGCTTTGCCGCGCACTTCGACGCCGACCTCCTGTTCGATGACGCGTATCATTTCCGTCATATCTGCCTGGCTTCCGAGCCGCTCGGCGGCCGTATTCAGGAAGCTGCGCACCGATTGGCCGACAGCCATAGGCACGCCCAGCTGCTCGGCAGCCTCCATACATAGGCGTATGTCTTTTGCGGACAAGCCCAGGGCAAACCCAAAATTGAATTTGCGCGACAGCACGAAGTTGGGAATCTTGGTCTCTGAGGCATTGGATCGGCCGGACCCGGCGTTGATCACGTCCACCAGTATGTCCGGGTCAAGGCCTGCCTTGGCACCCATGACCAGCGCTTCGGACGTGACCATCAGGGCGGTAACCGAGAGCAGGTTGTTCAGCACCTTGGTGGTCTGCGCCATGCCTGGTTTGACACCCACATAGAACTGCTTGCCAAGCTGATCCAGCGCAGGGCGCACTTCCTCGTAGGCGGACTCGGCGCCCGCAACCATCAGGGCAAGCGTGCCTTTCGCCGCTCCCGCAACGCCGCCACTTACGGGGCAATCTATGGCTTCGATGGAGCGGGTGGCCAGGCCTTCGGCCAGCTTCCTGGCGCCTTCCGGTCCGGTCGTCGACAAGTCGACGACAATACGCACCGCGCTGCCTTCGATCAGGCCCTGCTTGCCCAAACCCACTTCGGTGACGATGTCCGGCATGGGCAGGGACATCAGGACAATGGGTGCTGCATCCGCCACGGCCTTGGGCGAGTCAGCGCGTACGGCGCCTTTTTCAAGCAGCGGCGCAAGCGCCGTCTGGTTGGTGTCGAATACTGTCAGCGCATAGCCTGCCGCCAGCAGCCGCTCGGCCATGGGGGCGCCCATGCGCCCCAGGCCCACGAAGCCTAGCGCAGTTTCCTTGTTTGCATTCATGCCTGCTCCTGGTTGATTTTTCCTTGTTGTGGATTTCGAAGGCGGCGCTAGGCCGCCGTCCATCCGCCGTCTATGGGTAAAACAGAACCTGTCACATCGTTTCCCGCATCGCTGCACAGAAAGCCCACCATGGCTGCGACGCTTTCGATCGCAACAAACCTGCCCGTGGGCTGGCGCTGTGCCAGATAGTCGCGCGTGGCTTCTTCTTCCGGGATGCCCTTGTTTCGGGCGATGTCCGCAATGCGATCGACGATGGCGGGCGTTGGTACCGTGCCTGGGCAGACCGCATTGCAGGTGATGCCGCTGGTTGCGGTTTCGAGGGCGATAGCGCGGGTCATGCCCACGAGCGCGGTCTTGGTCGTGACGTAGCCTATCCGGTTGACCGTCGCCGATGCGCTGTAGACCGACGCCATATTGATGATGCGGCCCCAGCCGCGTTGCCGCATGCCGGGTATCGTGAGCCTCGCGGTGTGGAAGGCGGCGGACAGATTGACAGCCATGGATTCGTCCCATTGCGAGGCTGACAGCGCTTCGGTGGGCAGGAAATGCCGGACGACGGCATTGTTGATGACGATGTCGATGTTGCCGAATTCCTGGCTGGCCGCCCGCACCATGTCTTCGATCTGATCCACCTGCCGCAGGTCGGCACAATGAACCAGCACGCCACGCGCATGTGCCTGCCGCAGGCGGGCAGCGGCCTCTTGGGCCGCGTCTTCCTCAAGCCCATGGATGACAAGGTTTGCGCCTTCGCTGGCCAATTTGTCAGCAATGCCGTAGCCCAGCCCGGCCACGGAGCCGGTAACCAGTGCGCACTTGTTCTCCAATAACATGGTTTCTCTCGGTGTGTGTCGGAAGGGGATTCAGTCTTCGGCGCTGGTTGGGGCCACATCCAGTTTGACAACCTTGCCCTGCAGGGCTGGCGATGGAGCGGGATAGCGAAGCATGACGAGCGGATCATGACCCGGGATGATGTGATCTTCGGAATCGGCCAGTTCGCGCACCAGGCGGTGCCCTTCAAGCATGTCGCCCACGTTGTATACGGCGGGAAAGGGAATGCGGCGATTGATATTGCCGTATAGATGGGTGGCGTCCGATGCAACGACCACCCAGCCGCGCCGGGTCCACACGCGCACGATCTGCAGCCCGGCGGTGTGGCCGCCGACCAGGTGCACCGTCAAGCCGGGCGCAAGTTCCGCGGTGCCGCGATGAAAGGTGACGCGTCCGCTGTACAGTTTTCGCACGAAGCTGACAATATCGTCGACATTGAACGGGTGGCGCAACACCGGGTGGCACATGCAGCGGCCGGTGGCATACGCGGGCTCGGCGTCCTGGATATGAAACTGTGCAGCCGGAAACCGCTCAAGGGTGCCTGCGTGGTCGTAGTGCAGGTGCGTGATGACGACATTCTCCACAGTCTGGCTGTCCACGCCGACCAGAGAAAGCGCTTCCTGCACCGGTATCAGCAGCGTCCGCCCGCGCTCGATGGCCGCCTGCTCCTCGAAGCCGGTGTCGATGACATAGGTTTCGCGGCCACGGCGCGCCACCCATACAAAATACTCGAGGTCCGATTCAGCATCGTGGAAGTCGCCGCCGCCTATGTAATTGTCCTGGGCCTTGCGGCCGCTGTGACGCGCATACCGGACGGCATAGAGTTCAAACGGAGCGGGTTCTTGCGCGTTCATGGTGTCTCCCTTCTTTAATTATTGCCGCAGGTGACTGCCGCGCCGCGGCGGTTCTTCCGCTATTCTATGGCTCTACGGGCAATAGTAAATACAATATAATTGTATTATAGTATTAACGATTGTTGAGCGCCTATTTGGCACAGAATAGGGCGTTCTTTTTGCAGAAGAATGACGCAGTGTATTGTCGATATGAAGGGTGGCAGAAGCCACGTATCCACAGTCAGGCGGCATATCGAGTACGCCCGGCCTATGCATGTGTCAGGCCGCGTCAGGCCTGCTTGCGGTCTTCCTCTTCCTGACTCTGGCGCAGCAGCTTGATGGCCACCAGAGAAGCGTTGCGCACATGCTTGATCCCGGCCTTGCGCGCTGCCTTGGCGTCCTTGGCTTCCAATGCCTTGAGCAGATCGCCCAGCTCGGCCAGGCTTTTGTTCGCGCGCCCCGGCGCGCCCATCGACATTGAACGCAACAGCATGATCTGCGAATTGAGCAGTCTCAGGCTGTTGGTGAGCGCCTCGTTTCCGGCGCCGTCGAGCAGACATTGGTAAAAGTGGTTTTTCGCCTTCAACTGCAGCAGGGCGTCTTTCTGGGTGTGGGATTCCTTCAGTGCCTGATACGACTTTCTGAGCGCGACAAGATGCTTTTCATTGGCGCGTTCGGCAAAGAGCTGGCTGGCCAGGCCTTCCAGCTCCTCTCGCACCCGATAAATGCCGTCGGCCTGTTCGGGTGTCACCGTTTCCACAATCGGTCCGCGATGCGGAATGACCTTGATCAGCCGTTCTGTTTCAAGTTGACGCAGCGCTTCACGCACCAGCGTGCGGCTGACCCCGGTCATTTCGCATAATTCCCGCTCGGGCAGGCGTTCGCCAGGCTGGAAACGGCCCACGAGAATTGCGTTGCGTATGCTGTCCGTGACGCTATGCCGCAGTACCGCGGCAGCGCGGGGAACCTTGAAATCAACATCTGCGTCGTCGGCATTCATGCGGTTTTCTCTACTTATGGGTAAGGTCTGTAAGGCATGTTCCGCCAGCGTGCTGGCCTAGCCGGTGGAACATGCGGGCGCCATTAGTTTAGCGCGTAGCGGCGAAACAAATATCAGCCGCCCGAAGACTTCCCGAGAACCTGGCGGACATGCTCGATATAGGCCTTACCGTCAAACCCGACTTCCTCTGCGCGCTTGTACCAGGCATCGTATGAAGGGCCGATGTATTTTTCCTGCATCAGACGATTGCGCTCATCCTCGGGCGCAACCCAGAACGTAACCCCGTGCGACTCCATATCCTTCATGGCATTGCCTACGAATTCATCGTAGCGGGAGAACGCTTCATGCTGAATTTCGTCCATGACGCCAGAGATGGCTTTCTGGATATCGGGCGGCAGCTTGTTCCAGCTGTCCGGATTGGCCAGTATCGCCCAGCCGTTCAGGGGGCCCAGGCTCCAGTTCTGCACATTCTTGGCCAGGCGCCAGTACTCCAGTGCATTGCCGACGCAAGTGGATGTGAATAGCCCGTCGATGACGCCGCGCTCGAGCGCCGGATAGATCTCGGGCACGGGCAGGGGCACGGGCTTTCCGCCCAGGGCATTGACCACTTCGGCGGTTTGCGGATTATGAACACGCAGTCGTTTGCCTTTGAAATCCTCTATTTTCTTGATTGGCTCTTTCGAGAAGAGCTGCTGGGTGCACCAGACGCCATTGGCCAGGAGGATGGCGTCCCATTTTTCCTTCCATATTTTCCGGGTGTCTTCGAACCAGAAAGCATCGCCTACTTTCTTGTATTCCTTCACATCGTTGATCAGGCCCGGGAGATTGAATATGCCCATGCGGGGCTCGTCTGCGGCGAGATAGGTGTGCAGCGCCGCGCTCATGTCGACCCGGCCCTCGCGGATGGCCGTGGCGATCTGGGCTGGTGGCACAAGGGAATCGCTGACGGTGACTCTGACGCGCCCGTTGGTGGCTTTTTTCACCCGGTCGGGCACCGACTGCGTCAGGATCGAATAGCCGTCTCCAGGCGAAGTGATCACCGACATGGTCAGATCGAATTCCTGCGCCCAGGCAGCGGGTGTCATGGCCAATCCGGCCAGGCAAAGCATAGCCCCAGCCAGCTTTGTGGCCAGGCGAGCCTGGCCGACTGCGGCACCGTGGGCAGGCGTGCCGTTTCTTTGTAGGGAGCCTCTCATTGTCTTCTCCAGTTCTCGTATGTTTTAAAAATGGGGGAGGTTGTGGCGTTGCAGCATCGAACAACGTCGGATGACTCAGTGTTGTGCAAGGCCAGCAAAAAATTTCTGGTCATTGCATAATTCGATAATACAATATGCATAGATACACTGCAATGATTTAAGAAACATTGCCTCTTAATCTGGCCATCCATGCAGCATGTACGGTTGCGGTGAGCGACACGAAAACGAAGCTGCGACATAAGCGGCACGGGCGGAACCGGACAATCGGCTGCTCGCTATCAGGAGACAATATGGTTGAGAAAGAAGTCCTCGAGGATGCACCAGCTTATGGCGCGCCAGCGGCATCGGGCGCCACCCTGTACCCGCTATCGGATGCCAATGACTTTGTCGCGATACGCGTTATGGCACGGCTTGTTCGCGCGGGCGGGACGCTGGCCGGGCTGGCTTTGGTCGCGATGTCATTGATCATGTGCTACGAGATTGGTTCGCGCTCGCTCTTCAACGAGCCAACCTCCTGGGCCACTGAAATTTCCACCTATCTGCTGGTGGCTGTCGTGTTTCTGGGACTGGGTGCGGCGCAGGCCAGCAACAGCCACGTGCAGGTGGAACTGTGGGTTGATCGCCTGGCAGAACGGCAGCGGCGCAATGTCGAGTTGGTCAGCCAGTGGTGCGGGCTTCTCTTTGTCACGATTTGTGCGTGGCAGATGGTGTCCTTCAACGTCCGCGAATATGTGAACGACACGCGCGACTGGGGCTTGCTGTCCACACCGCAGTGGATTCCCGAACTGTCGGTGTCGATCGGCCTGTGCATATATGCCTTGTCGCTGTTGCTGGACATATACCGTTTGAAGCCTCCAGCGAATAACGGTCGCCGCTGGGCGGTGCCTGTTTTCGTCCTTGCGATGGCTGCAACGCTTTGCCTGCTCGGGCGCCTGCCGATGTCCATTGCCGGCGGGCGCATGGACTGGGGGTCGGTGGTCATCGTTGTTTTCTTGCTGGCATCCATGCTCGCATGGAGTGGCCTGAAAGCCACACTCCAGGTCAGTGCGATCATGGGCGTCATGGCGTTGTTGTTCTGGCTGGCGCGTGGGCAGTCGCTGGTGCTGGTTGGCGCCTTGCTGGTGGCTGCCATGATGTTCATGTTGCTGTTTGGTATTCGCATCGCAGTGGCGCTGGGCCTGGCAGGCATGTTTGGCGTTTATTTCCTGCTGTCGCGGCCTCAGCTGTCGGTGTTGGCCGAGCGTGCCTGGAGCAGCACAAACACATTTACGCTTTCAGCCGTGCCCATGTTCATCTTCATGGGCGGCTTGCTGCTTCGCAGCGGCATCGTGTCGGGCATGTTCGACTCATTGATTCGATGGTTCGGGCGCACCCCCGGCGGCCTGGCCCATGCCAGCGCGGGCGCGTCGGCCATATTTGCCGCTGTTTCGGGATCCAGCCTGGCAACGGCTGCGACCTTGGGCAAGGTCTCTTGCCCCGAGATGATCGAGCGTGGCTACAGCCCGCGGCTGACATACGGCATAACCGGTGCGGGCGCAACGCTGGGGATCTTGATTCCGCCCAGCATACCGATGATTATTTACGGAACCACGGTGGGTGCCTCCGTCACGCATCTGTTCATGGGCGGGATGCTGCCGGGTCTGCTGTTGATGGGCATGTTCATGCTGACGGCCCTTGTGTGGGCCGTGGTGTGGCGGGGATCGGCCCCGGCCGGCCGAGCCTACACCATGCGCGAGAAGCTGGCTGGTTCCAGCGGCATGGTGCCGTTCACCTTCATTATTGTGGTTGTGCTGGGATCGATGTATGCGGGCATAGCAACGCCCACCGAAGCCGCCGCCTTGGGTGCGCTCTGCGCCTTCGTGCTTTGCCTGGTTAAGGGAAGAATAAGCCTGCGCAGCCTTTTTGATATCGCCCTGGACACAGCAACAGTGACGGCAATGCTGCTGCTGATAGTCGTTGGCGCGTCGATTTTCAGTTGGGTATTCGACTATATCCGGCTGCCCCGGGAAATTGTGGGCCTGATCACCGATGCGCAGCTGCCCGCCTCACTGGTCATGGCCTGCATGACGCTGGCGTACTTGGTGCTGGGCATGTTTATCGAATCCATTGCGATGATGCTGATGACCTTGCCGGTAACCTACCCCATTGCGGTGGCCCTGGGCATGGACCCGATCTGGTTCGGCATTTTCCTGGTGCTGATGATAGAAATCGGCTTGATTACGCCGCCGTTGGGCATGGTGTTGTTCGTGCTGCATGGCATGAATGAAAAAATCCGCTTTACGCAGATCATTTATGGCGTGCTGCCGTTTGTGGTTGTGATGCTGTTGTTCCTGGTCATTATCTATACCTTTCCGGCGATTGTTACATGGTTGCCCGGGCAGGCGGGTTGATGTGCTTTTGAAAGGATACTGTCATGAGATTATTCATTGGTATTTTGGGCCTTCTTCTATGCTGCGGCACGCCCGCGGCAGGAGCGGCCCCTGCGTTCCATCCCGACAAACCGGTGAGGCTGGTGGTGCCGTTTCCGCCGGGTGGTGGTACGGACAGCTTTGCGCGCATATTGGGCGATAAATTATCCCGCATGTGGGGACAGCAGATCGTGGTTGAGAACCGAAGCGGCGCACAGGGCAGTATAGGCACGGCGCATGCCGCCAAAATGTCCGCGGATGGCTACAGTCTGTTGTTGGCGCACCAGGGCGTGTTCACCGTCAACCCTCATATTTACAAGGATACGGGCTTCGATTCATTCAAGGACTTCGAGCCGGTCAGCAGAGCCACGCAACAGCCTTTTGCCTTGGTGGCCCGGCCGGATGTGCCGGTGCAGACATTGGCCGGGCTGGTCGACCTGGCAAAGAAGAAGCCGGGCAAACTGACTTACGGAACCAGCTCGTCCGCGCCTCAATTGACTATCGAACTGCTCAAGAACGCGACGGATATAAAAATGCTGCATGTCGGCTACAAGGGGGCTTCGCCCGCGCTGTTGGATATTCTGGCGGGCAATATCGACCTGCTGGTGGCGAACCCGGCCTCCATTTCCCAATACGTCAAGAGCGGCAAACTCAAAGCGCTGGTGCTGTTTGGGCCGGATCGCCTTGACGAAGTTTTGCCAGGCGCGCCAACCGCCGCGGAAGCAGGCTTCCCGGATCTTGGCAAGATGCCCGAGTGGTACGGCGTTGTTGTGCCTGCGGGCACGCCGTCGGATGTGGTGTCGGCGCTGAACGCGGACATTCACGAGGCATTGGCTGATGCGGATGTTCAGAAACGTGTCCGGGCGTTGGGGTTTGTACCGTCTCCGAGCTCACCGCAGGCGTTTGGGCAGCAAATTCGCCGCGACTACGATAGCTGGGGAGAGGTCGCCAAGCGTGCAGGACTGTCTGTCGAGCAATAGCGCAGTTTTGGCCCTCAGCGCCGCGCAGCCTGCGGCGCGGCGGCCAGGCGAATCACGCTGCCCGCGTCTTCGGTGCTGTCGATATGCCAGACGGCATCGATGATGCGGTCCGCATCGCATCCCGATCTCCCGTACCGGCAGAGATCGCGCAATTTAGCTTCAAGCGCTACATCCGTCAGAGGATTCTCCAGGGCACCACGCGCGACATCCACACGCTGCTCAATGGGCGCCATGCCGCGCAGGCGCAGCGTCACGACCGCCGCGTCGATGGACATGTATTCGTCGTCCTGAAACCGGATGCGCCGGCCCAGCGCTCTCACATCGGCGTCGCTGACGGCCTGATCTGAAAATTCCTCAAGGCCCGCCCGCCTGCGCAGCAACGCAATGGGGACGGCATGCTGGGCGCTGACCTGGGATTCACGGCCGTTGCGGGCGCCAGGCCGGTCGGTGCGCTGTCGCAGCAAGGGGTGGCCGGTCAGTTCGATGGATTCAATGTCCGACATATCGATATGCTGCATTTCCGGCCTCTCCGCCAGCGCCAGGCAGGCATCCAGCACCGGATTCAGCACGACGCCGCAAGGGTAGGGCTTATAGGCGGTTTTCTCGATTTCCCATGCCTGGCCAAGCCTTGCTGTGATCATGCCGAGGTCGGGCTCGTTTCCGAAAACGCGCAGGAATCCGTATTTGCCTTCCAGCGGGGCGATTGGACCATCGAAATTCTCTTGCGCCAGCAAGGCGGCGAGCAGGCCGTTGCGGGCCGCATTGCCCACGCTGACACTTTTCGCCATCGTACCCAGCGTTTCCACCATCCCGCCAGCCTGGCCGCTTGCGGTGCCCAGTGCCCAGCAAAGCTGCGTATCGGTCAATCCCAGGATTTTGCCGGTAGCCATGGCCGAACCGAAGACACCGCAGGTGGAGGTGATGTGCCATCCCTTCCCATAGTGAAAGGGAGAGATGGCCATCCCGATCCGGCACTCGGCCTCGATGCCCAGAAGCAGGGCAAGCATGAAGGCTGGACCGGATATCCGGGTGGTTTCGCTCAAGGCAAACAGGACGGCCGCCACGGGCGCCGTGGGATGAATAATGGTGGGGATATGCGTGTCGTCGAAATCAAAGACGTTGGCGCTCATGGCATTGAGGGCTGATGCATTCAGAACATCCATCCGTTCGGCACGGCCTGCCAGTGTTGCATCATTTGCCGACGAAAACCGGCCGTAAGTGTGTACGGCTTTTTCGATTGTGGGGTCCGAACTGCCAGCCAGCGCCACCGCGAAATAGTTCATCAAGGCGCGCTTGATCTCATGACGGACGCCTTGGGGTACCGCGTCCCAGCGGGTCTCCTGGATGAAGCGTGCCAGCGCCAGGGATACGACCGTGTCCGGGGTGGAAGCTGTCAGCGGCGCCATGTACTGCTCCTTTTCATATGCTTCATATTAGTAATATTGTATGATTATACTATTCATGAGATATGAATGAACAACGCGGTCCAGCACCGCTCCGGCATGGCAGCGTCGGGCGTGATCAGGTCCTGAATTGGTCCGTCGCGGCAATCAGGCGCGCCAGGATGCCGGGCTCGTCGAACGCGTGGCCGGCATCCTGGATCAGCTGGAACTCCGCCTGCGGCCAGGCTTTGTGCAGATCCCATGCGGTACGTGCGGGTGTGCAGGCGTCGTAGCGGCCTTGCACGATGACGCCGGGTATGCCGGCAAGCTTGTGGGCATCGCGTATGAGCTGCCCTTCATCCATGAAGCCTTTATTGACGAAATAGTGGTTCTCGATGCGGGCAAAAGCCAGCGCCGTGTCATCGGCCGACAGCGCCTGTACATGGGAGGCGCTGGGCAGCAGCGTAATGGTGTGGCTCTCCCACCGTGTCCAAGCATGTGCGGCCTTGATCTGCTCCGCGCGGTCGGTGCCCGTCAGGCGGCGGTGGTATGCATTGATGAGATCGCCGCGCTCGGCGTCGGGGATGGGTGCAAGAAAACCCTCCCAGAGATCGGGAAACAACCAGGATGCGCCCTCCTGATAGAACCAATGGAGTTCCTCCTGGCGAAGGGTGAAAATCCCCCGCACAATGAGTTCGCTGACGCGTTCGGGATGTGTTTCGGCATAGGCCAGCGCCAGCGTTGAGCCCCACGATCCGCCGAATACCTGCAGCTTTTCCGTTTTCAGGACTTCCTTGCGCAGACGCTCGATATCGGCCACGAGATGCCAGGTCGTATTGTTTTCCAGGCTGGCATGCGGGGTAGACCTGCCGCAGCCGCGCTGATCAAACAGCAGGATGTTGTAGACGGCGGGATCGAAAAGACGCCGGTGTGTGGGCGAGCACCCGCCGCCTGGGCCGCCGTGCAGGAAGATTGTGGGCTTGCCTTGCGGGTTCCCGCTGAGTTCCCAATAAACCTTGTGGCCATCCCCGGTGTCCAGATAGCCATGTTTATAGGGTTGTATTTCAGGGTACATATTCGATCCTTGTACGAATGAATGGGCTGTTCTTGGGACGGGCAGGGGCTCACGCCTCCGGCAACTGTCATCGAAACGCAGGCGCCCACTCAAGCGGCCGGGGCTGCCTGACTTGTGCGCTGGAAAATAAGATCCCATACCCCGTGTCCCAGGCGCAGTCCACGCGTTTCGAACTTGGTCTGGGGGCGGAAATCCGGGCGCGGCGCATAGCCGTTCGCGGTATTGGCCAGCAGGGGCTCCGCACTCAATACGTCGAGCATTTGCTCGGCATAATTTTCCCAGTCGGTGGCGCAGTGAATATAACCGCCGGGCGCCAGCCGGCTGGCCAACAGGGCAATAAACGGCGGCTGCACAAGCCGGCGCTTGTGGTGGCGCTTTTTCGGCCACGGGTCAGGAAAGTAAATATGCACGCCAGCCAGGGTGCCGGGCGCGATCATGTCGCGCACGACCTCAACAGCATCGTGCTGAATAATGCGGATATTCCGCACATCCGAGCCGTCTATGCGCTTGAGCAGCGCACCCACACCGGCGTTGAACACTTCAACGCCCAGGAAGTTGTCCTCGGGACGCCGTGCGGCGATGGCATGAGTAGTTTCGCCCATGCCAAACCCGATCTCCAGCACAGTGGGGGCCTGGCGACCAAATGTCTGGGCCAGGTCCAGCACGCTGGTCTGGTAAGGAATGGACCATTGCGGCAGCAGACGGTCAAGCGCTTCCTTCTGCCCGGGCGTTATGTGCGCGCGTCGGTGAACGAAACTGCGGATATGGCTGGACCCGGATGGCGCCGAGGAGGTACGAATCTGCGTCGTGTCGTCATCGCCTGCTGCGCCGGTGGAGAGGGGCTGTTTTTCGTCCGGCGGCGGACTGTGCTCGTCGGTAGGATGTGTTTGATTGTTCATGGCCGGCATTTTAATGCGATGCGCCCGGGAAAGCCGTAAGGCGGACTGCTTCCCTGCAATGATCGTGCCAGGCGCTATAATGCCAATCCCCAGCGCGGGTGTAGTTCAATGGTAGAACGGCAGCTTCCCAAGCTGCATACGAGGGTTCGATTCCCTTCACCCGCTCCACACTGAAGGCCAAGGAAAGCCATGGCTGGCCACTGAGTGATCAAGTTTTTGATCCAAAAGGAAATTTCCTCCTTATGGGTGTCCACTGACATCCAGGGAAATCTACCTACAGCCACTCCAAACAAGTACATTTTTCAGTCCATTAATAGGGTGAACTGCCGGCATATATTGTGCCCTTATCGACTCAGGCACAGGCGATCGTTCGCCAGATGTTGAATGATTTCAAGCCTGCACAGAAGTACCTGTTCGCAGGCGCGGTGCGATTGACGGATCGTATGAGTGAAAACACCGTTAACTTTGCGTTGAAGCGCACGGGGTATGACGGGCGGCTCACCGGACATGGGTTGCGCGCGACGATGTCAACGGCGTTGAATGAGATTGGGTATCCGCGAGTATGGGTAGATGCGCAGTTGTCGCATGTGGATCCGAATCGGATCAGTGCGATCTACAGCTATGCGCAGTACGTGGAGCAGAGAAGGGTGATGATGCAGGACTGGGCGAATCGGCTGGATCTGCTCGAGCGGGGTGAGGTGGAGGCGGCGAGCCGGCATCTTATTGTGCATTTGCAAGGGGTGGCGGAGATGGTTTGGCGGGGTGATCGGACTTCACAGCGGTTGGGAGTTTATGCGTCATCTCCTATGGACGCTTGTTGGCAAAAAGCCATGCAGGATCCGACGGAGAACATGAATGCTGGAATTGCTACGCATATTGGGGGCCGATATAACTGTCAGTCTCTGACGCCTTTGTTTACTAGTTTGAGCTGTATGCTTTGTTCGTGAGCGGATCTAGGTTGAGGAAGAGGCGCTCAGTAATGAGCGTCTGCGAACGGCCATGAGCAGACGGCCACCAAGGACGGCTTTCGGGCAAGCTATCAAGCCGACAACGGTCGAAAGGTGTTCGCGCCAACTGCAGATTGAACCGACCACTAAACTTCTGTCGACGGTAACAATTTGGGATCACATCCGGTGTTCCTCGCCGATACTCAATGACCAAGATAGGAGGAAGAAATGGGACGCATGAAAGAGCAATGGGCAGAGCAAAGACAATTCGAAGAGCGCGTTAGCTTCGAACGTGCGGAAGCAGCCTATTTGGCTTTGGAGGAGGTAGGGCTTACGGAAGTTGCTGAGCGGCTCCGCCAAGGTGGCAGCTTGGCGCAACTAGGTAAGGACGAACTACTTTTTGTTGTCGAACGTCTTGTCTCCGAACCCAAGCTCGGAGCAGCGCTACGGCTGATGGAAGTTCACGCCGAAGACATAAATGAGTTGAATAGACGCAAACTTGCGTTGATGGATTTCGAGAAGCTTCTCACCGACGATGTTTACTTTGAAAACTGCCAGAAGTATCTGAAGCCAAATGCTCGACCAGAAGATGTCTGGCAGGACTTCGTCGAGACCAACATATGGATTCTTGGATACGGCCTTAACTACGTGCTGAATGCTCCGCTCGAGGGGAAAAAGCTAGAACAAGTTGTTAAGGGATATGACGTTGCGAGCTCAGGCAAACGTGTTGACTCCTTGCTAAAGTCGCAGGGATTGGTAAATACGTTGTCGTTCGGTGAAATCAAGACACACAAAACGCCGTTACTAAAGAGGGTCGCCGACCCATATCGGTCGGAGGCCTGGCAGGTGTCAGATGAGGTAACGGGTGCTATTGCGCAGTTGCAGCGCGGCGTGCAAAAGGCGTTGTATTCGTTGAGCGAAAGATTGGAGCCCAAGGACGGCTCTGGAGAGCGAACGGGCGAGAAGCTGTACCTTTATCGACCACGTTCTTTCCTGCTGATCGGTTCGCTCTCCGAATTTCAAGGCAAGGTTGATATCAACGAGGACAAATTTTCCTCGTTCGAGCTCTTCAGGCGCAACCTGTCCTCGCCTGAAATATTGACCTTCGACGAGCTGTTTGAGCGCGCAAGACACATTGTTGCAGTCTCGAGTTAAGCCTTGCCTCGACCTTTCACGTCAGCTTGCGACCAGCCCAGCACAACAGCGCGTGAGGCAGCTCAGGGGCGATTACTGGCCGACGGGAACGACTGCTGACGGGGTGCTCAGCCTTGTCGCGCTGGAGACCCGAATCTGGCGTCAGGTAACGACCGGTTAGATATCCGACTTGTCGAGCGCTCGGATCATCTTTAACGTGACCTCAATGAGTCGTCTGTCTCGCGGAATGCCTAGACTTCCACTATCTGAGGATGCGAGTTTCGCAACGAACTGAACTGATTCGTAGATGATGTCTCGCACTTCGTTCCAGGTGATTTTTAGTGGGGCAAACACATCCTTCTCCGTAAGCCGCGCATCCACATGAGCGACGGTCTTGTGTCTCGCGATGACGAGTGGACGTGCTCGCACAAACAGATTTTCGAACTCCGCCTCGAGCGCTGCTAGCACCATTGGATCAGCCGTTGCGCGAATAGCCGAAAAGTATGTGGGGATCGATGACGAGTCTGGTCTCGGGTCAAAAAGGTGCGCAAAATGTACGAAGAAAGCCGTGTAGTGCGCGTTGTAAGAGGCTCGGAAGAAATCACTGTGGGCATTCATGACGCGCAACAGATGTGGCTTGGCTTCGCTTGCCTGCGCCCACCAGATTTCGTAATGTGCCTTTGCGCCGATGGCGGAGTCCACAAGATCACCTATGATTTTTGACGGTGTCATTAGAGTAATGTAGGCCTCTGGGTACCGCAGGCGCATATCTGCGTTTGCGGTCTAAATTAGACTGACCAAAGTATCGAGTACGACTTGCTATCTAGCTCAGCTGCGAACGATAGGTACAAGTGTACATTGCCATGGCAGCCACGATACTCGCGCGGCTAGCGTACCAACTCTAGGGCAAGAACAATCTTGCGAGAAATGTAACAGAAGCGAACCAATGATCCTCTGATCGGCAGCATTAGGAGACATTGAAGACTGCTTTGGGTCCATTTCAGCTCTTTTAGCTTTGATTACAATCGGCCAGAAGCCACCTCTGGTGAGCAGCACCTTTCGAGCAGGAAGGTAAAGCTCAAATGTCTCTACCGACCCTAGGGTAATTCACCCTAGTAGAACCCCTACTTTCCAAGAGCGATACGCTTTTTCAATGCCGCGATGGGGAAGTCAGGCGGTGTTGGCTTGAACTCCTTTGCCTCCTTTTGCAGGCCGTATCCCTTGCGCTGGTGTGATCGCAAGGCAGAGAGGTCTAGTGACATGGTGACGAACGTTAGATTGTCACCCCCCTTGATGCGCACTGGGTTCATGAAGTCAGACTTGGAAGGGGAGACAACCCGCGAGTCGCCGAAGCCGGAATCATTGACTTGGACGATGTAGCAGTGTAGGTCGCGTGCAGCTGCCTCGACGATGTTCGAGAAGTAGCTCGTATCGCGGTTGAACTCTGTGGCCACGATGAAATCAACGTGTCCTTTGAAGATCGCCCGATCTTCAATCGAAGCAAGTTCGAAGCAGTTGTATATGGCGAAGCTCGCGCCTCGCCACCTGAACAAGTGATATCGGCTGCTCTTGGGCTTGGGCACGACCAAGTGTTCGTTCTTGAGGATGAATTCCTCCGCTGGCGAATAGAAGCGCTTCAGGCGCCGAACTGGAACGCATGCCCAGTGCCCACTGACGGTTTGGTACGGCAGCAAAGCAAGAACCTCATTGAGCGCTTGGCCTTTGTGGTCGATGCGGTGCTCAAGGCCACAAACTACGCCGATCCGATGCCTACGCGCCCAAGCGGCCAACATGCCTTCCCATGCGTGTGGAACGCTCACCTCGGGGAAAACAATAAGATCAACTTTCCGCTTGGATGCAGTGCGATACCGGGAGACTTCGTTCAGCAATGTGGTGACCGGCTTCAAACGCGCTCGTCCGAGCTTGGGCGAGCCCAAGTAACTCGCCTCGATGTCTTTCCCGTCGACTGGCACGTTAGCCAATGCGATCTGAATGGAATCATGCAGGTCGGTTGCCCCAACGCCTACCGTCACCTCGTCGAATTGGTGGGCATCCATCAGACTCTCCCCCCCTCTTCGATCAAATCAGCCATATCTCCGCCGTCGACCCATGTGACACCAGTGGGCGCATGGCGGTTGGCTGCCTCAAAGACACTGCAGGCAAAATCGAACGGCGTTGCTTTGCCAAGCTGAACGTTGCCGCTGTAGGCAAGCAACATGCATTCGTCAAAGTTCAGAAATCTCGGCGTCCAAACTAGCTTGTGCCGATCGCGTCTGGCCGGGGTCTTCAGCGTTCGCTCATTCAAAGGCCCGGTGTACGTGGTGAAGTTCAGCAGCGGCGCCTTGACGAAGTGGTGACGGAGCAAGTTTGCCCGCCGGAACTCCTCCGAGGGAACGTCTTCCATAAGGTCCGACAGCTCAATGTCTTCCTTGCAGACGGAGTCTGAGAGCGCCAGTGCCAGCTTCAAATGCTGTTCAAGGTTGGAAACAAGTTCTTGCGTGACCTGATTGTCTGGGTGCCGTACCCTGCGAATCTCGGCCTTCAACTGCATCAAGAACGCCTTCGCTGTAGCCTTGTCTTCGGCGATTCCCAACAACGTGAAAACACGCTCCCACAAGTCGAAGTACTCAATCGCACAGCGTCCCTTGAAGAAGTTCTGCAGACCCTGACTCACCTTTCGATCCGGTGGGTCATCAGTCACCAAATGAAGGATGGTCTGGCGCGCGAGGTGCTTTGCCAGCTCGTAGCGATTCTCCGCAACGCCCTTGACGCTTCTAAATTTGTTGACCGAGCCCTCATAAAGAAGCTCGTAGGCCACGTCCTCCATCGAATTATCGGCCTCGTCGACCGGCAGGAGGAGGAAGTCGCTACCGTTTTGCTCCAGCTTCTTCTTGAATTTTTCCAGTCCGGCGATTGAGTGGCGCGCGTCGAAGTACTGCAGGATGCACTTGGACTGCTGCAATTGAAGCGTGGGGCGCTCGCGCAGGTGATAGACGCCATTGACTGGCGATTTAAGCAAATGAGAGCGAACAAGAAGCTCGTTCATGAATGCCGCGACCGGATTCTTATCACACTTGTTCGGGTTCTGGCTGGTTGGCACCACCAACAGGATGTCATCGACGTAGCGACCATAGTAGGCCGGCCTAACCGACTTCAACACCGCCACATCAAAATCCTGCAGATACCAGTTTGCGAGCACCAGGGATGAGCACAGTCCGATTGGCAGACCGCCCTCCGATTTGGCAAGGTCGGGATGCGTCCGCGCCAAGAGCGGCGCGATGCGAGTGCGATACGCCTTGCCAATTGCTTCGATGCAATCGAGAAGTGCACTCTCCCCCCCTAATGATCCTGCCGCCCGGAGTGCCTCTCGTACCTCGCCGAAGTCGAGGTCCACCCTATAGAAGTACTCCCTCAAGTCTAGGCCAAGGATTGCGACGTTGCGCTGCTCCTCCACCAGCAACTGCTTTGCCTTCCGTATGCCGCTGTCACGCCAGCGCGAATACTGCTCATGGTATTTCGTGAAGAGTTGAAGCGAATAGTCGTTCTCTTCGTGAAGCTTCGGCGACAACCTAGACCCGCAGCACTCGGGAACGAACTTCGCATCCAGGTGCCGGCCTTCTCGGATTAACCAGAGCACAGCTATCAGGTGCAGTTCAATCGGTCCGTCGAAGAAGTAGTTGACGGTCTCTATGTCGACGGATGGCGCCGAGGTGACATTGGTGATGAACTTGCCAGTGGCCTCATTCTCAGCCAAGGCCGCGGACCGTGGGGGGCCAAGCTTCTTCGGCACGACACGACAATCGATCTGCCGCAGCCAGCGCTTGAATCGTCGGTCTATCGCAGGATTAGCAGCGTCCGCAACCTGCTGCACGGCCTCTAGATTGGCCTCGAACTTGTCCGAACATTCGAACTTGGCCAGTTGCTCACGCAGGCGTAAATCGGTCTTATCGTAATAGACGTAGCTTTTCAGCTTGCGATAGGCGATTTCGATCTCGGTGCTCATAGCTGCCATCTCTGCTCTCTCTTGCTCCTATTTTTGAGTCGAATAGTACCGCGCATACCTGCACCCATGTTATGACCTGCCGGATCCACGGATCGATGATTTCTAGCAAGATAGCTCTCAAATCGAGAGGAACCTATAAGGAAAGTCGATTCACCTAGGAGCAGCAACCCATTACGGCTGTTTCTTTGAATCGTTTTCGCTGTCCGTTGAGTGACAGCTTCCGGGCGTTGAATTCTTGCCCAGCCAAGGCTGAAACGGGTCGAAAATGGGCATTCGCGAAGAGCAGAAAGCAGACGTCCGCGCGGCAGCCTTCTTTTCTATGCTTTTTGTGCCGAGAACGCCCCTGCGGTCAAATCAATATCCGCACGGCTAATGCGCATCCGACGAGCAGCGTCCTGCCAACGATCGACAACCATGACTATCTCATCCACAATTTGCTGAGCTTGCACATCGTCCATTCCATAAAAAGCGGCCGTGCTGAGGACCGTCTCTAGGCTAGGTCGATTGTCGACGTCGTCAATGTTCAAGACATGTTCCGCCTTGTCGATATTCGGATTGACGTCAAAAGCGGGCGCGAGTCTCCACCCGGTCTCGCCAAGCACGAATCCGTGATTGCGAAGGTGGTCATCGCGGTTGCCAACCGCGACGTTGAACGTCACGCGCCGGAATAGCTGTTCCAAGTCTGCATCTGCATGCTCGGCATCACCCTGAGCGCGAATGAACTGCGCCAATTCCAGATAGCTTGTACCTTCACTTTGAGTCTTGCGAAGCAATGTCATCGCCGAGGCATAGAAGCGTCGCGAACCGTTGGTGCGATCGAACCTTTGAACGCAGAAAGTATGGAAGTCGTTGTTTAACTTGATGAGTTTCGCAGGTGGTACGTCTATCCCCGCTTCTTGCGCGAGTTGGTGAACGACATACTCCCAAGCGCCGACGTCTCGATCATCATCCCTGGCTGGGAACTTGCCGATCCAGAGTGAGCCGTCGGTCTCGGTAAAGTTGGCCTTTGGCCTGGCTCCGCCCAAAGATGCGCCAGGTGCGACGAGTACGGCGAGCCACTTTCGTAGCGCATCTAGGTCGTCGATACGCCGGTTGCTGAGTTGGTAGGCCACGGCTTCCAACTCTCGTAGCGTTGTCACCGGCGGGGCCGCCATTTTCTCGTCGCCAAGAAACGCTTCTGTATCGGGTCGACGAAAGCGTAGCGCACCCTGGCGGGTGAGATCTTGCACGCCGATGAGGAAGTCCCAGGCATATAGCGTCCGAGGAGGGCGTTTCTCATCTTTGGCCAGCAACGCCTCGCGCCGTTTCATCAGGGTTTGTCCCCAACGGTCGGGCGATGAGTCCAGGAAAATGCCGAAGTTGCCTAGCTCAGGCTTGGGAAAGAAGGGGTGCTCGTCGAGAGAGAGATCGGGGTCCAGTGCGAAGGCGCGCGGATCCTTCAGCCAATCGCGTTCGTAATGGAAGCGGATCTGGCCGCGATCATGGGCAAGCGTGCCGACCTGGCGTGCAGGGCCGAGATTATCATCCAACCAGACTTCCAGGGTATTGTCCTGCGCGCTCATGGCGATTTCTCGTTGTTTGAGGCTGGCGAAGGTTTGATCGCTTTGGTACGGGTGGCCGTGCGGCGCCTGGGAGCTGGTTCAAGCTCCAGATCCTGCAATTTCCGACCAACTCTGTCGTCGGCCCCAAGCTGATTGAGGTCGCCCTCAAGACCTAGCACGGCCAGAACCCGAACATAGGACCCCAGCGTGGCCCCTGGATCACCCGCCTCAACCTTGTACAAGGTGGTCCTTGAAATTCCTGCTCGTTGTGCGACGACGGCATTGCTTAGCTTGCGTCGCTTACGGGCAAGGCGCAGCCGCTCTCCCAGAGCGGATAGGAGACGCTGTTCTTGAGGGAAGACGATAGGTGGTTTGCGTGGCATGTTCGCTATTATGGTCTATATAGATATAATTTGTCCATAATAGAGTGAAATAAGAATTTTGTGTTGATGGCCGCTTCAGACCCTAAGCGGTCATTGCTCATCCTCGAAAGCAGACTGTCGTCGATCTACTTTGCGGGCGTTCGCCCGCGAGCAGTATGCGGTGCGCCAAGGAGCTCGACCATCCGCGACTCATATGGAGAGAGGTCATATCCTCGCCGTTGCGAGATCATGAACGTGAGCGAACCGATGTGCCAGGCGCGACGTTCAAGCTCGACGAGCTGTCCGCTCACCAGGTCCTTGTCAACGAGGTGCCGTGGCAAGTGCCCCCAGCCGAGACTGGCCTTGAGAAGGTCACGCTTGGCGCCTAGATCATTGACCAGCCACTGGCGCTTGCCAGCGACGCCCTGTTGGGTCTTTTCCGCTCCCGGCTGGTTGTCCGTGACGACGATCTGAACATGTCTACCAAACTCGTCCATCGGGATGGGTTTTGGTGTCGAAGCCAGTGGATGGGATGGTGCGCATACCGTCACCATCTCCGCCTCGCAAAGCCAGTGGCGTTCTATGGCATCCGGATTCACCTCCGGCACGTTCTCGATCGTGACGGCCAGGGCGCACACTCTTTCGAGCACCAGGTTCTCGCCGCCTTGCATGGTCGTGATTCGCAGGTTGATCGCTGCGGTGCTGAACTCCGCTTGCAGTGTCCACAAGCAGTCGATCAGATGGGCGCGAGGAAAGTAGGCATCGATCGCGACTGAAACCTGTGGCGC
Organism: Allopusillimonas soli; assembly: GCF_004153445.1. Taxonomy (GTDB): domain Bacteria; phylum Pseudomonadota; class Gammaproteobacteria; order Burkholderiales; family Burkholderiaceae_B; genus Allopusillimonas; species Allopusillimonas soli. The sequence continues at coordinate 574,878 of NZ_SDQC01000001.1, read as the reverse complement.
TCCGGCTTTGGCGATCGAGCTGGCACGGTTCTTCATCTCCTCCGTGCGCGAGATCACCGCCCGCGCGTCCGGCAAAAGGCTGTGCCCTGCCGCAGTAAGCTGCGCCTTCCGTGTATTTCGCTCGAACAACTCGACATCAAATGCGCTTTCTAGCGCCTTGATCGCATGGCTGATGGCTGACTGCGCGCGGCTGAGTTTCCGCGCCGCACCTGAAAAGCTCCCCTGATCGCATACTGCAACGAACGCACGCAGTTGGTTGATGGTGACATTGTCTAGCATATAGATCTAAAAATTAGATTGAATTTAGAAATTTTTCGTCAATTGTATTGATTAGTCAAGGGGTCTAGACTGCTTTCTTGTTTCAACAAAGGACGCCAATTCGGCAATACATCATGAACAGACTGAATGGAAAGACCGCTGTGATCACCGGTGGCGCCACCGGCATCGGCCATGCCGCGGCAAAGCGCTTTATTGACGAGGGCGCCTTCGTCTTCATCTTTGGCCGCCGGCAGGAAGCGCTCGACGCCGCCTTGGCCGACCTCGGGCCCAATGCACGCGCGGTGAAGGGCTCGGTCTCCGATCCGGACGACCTCGACCGCTTATATGCGGCGGTGAAGGCCGAGCGCGGAACGCTCGACATCGTCTTCGCCAATGCCGGGACGGGAAGCCTGCTTCCGCTCGGCAAGATCACAGGCGAGCAGGTTGATGAAACCTTCGACACCAATGTGAAGGGTTCGATTTTCACGGTCCAGAAGGCGCTGCCGTTGATGGGCCAGGGCGGCTCGATCATCTTGACCGGGTCAAGCGCCGGTACGACGGGCGCCCCGGCATTCAGCACCTACAGCGCGAGCAAGGCGGCAGTACGCAACCTCGCACGGGCTTGGGCACAGGACCTGAAGGGCACTGGTATCCGGGTAAATGTGCTGTCGCCCGGACCGACGGCGACCGAGCTCGCGAAAGAAGCGGTAGGCGAAGAAGGCATGAAGGTCTTCGCCTCGATGAATCCGCTTCAGCGTATGGCCGAACCGGCGGAGCTCGGGGCGGCGGCTGCCTTTCTCGCGTCACAGGACAGCAGCTTTATGACCGCCAGTGAGGTCGCCGTCGACGGCGGCCTGGCACAAATCTAAGGAGAATATGTGAGCTATGCAATTATTGGCTTCGGCCAGATCGGCCAGGCTCTGGCCAAGGCGTTTGCCCGAAGCGGCATCGAAGTATCCGTTGCAACCACTCGCGACCCGGAAAGCTTTGCATCCGCCGCGGCTGCGATCGGACCCGACATCATTCCTAAAACACTGGCGGAAGCGGTCAAGGCGGACACCGTTTTTTTGGCTGTCCGTTACGAGTCGCACCGGGATGTCGCGAACGCGCTGCCGACCTGGAAGGGAAAGATCATCATTGATGTGACCAATACCTACGGCGTGTCCCCTGAGGAACTGGGAGGACGGCCTTCGTCCAAGCTCGTCGCACAGGCTTTCACTGGGGGAAGATTGGTTAAGGGCTTCAACCATTTGGCTGCTGCCGTCCTTGACCAAGATCCGGCCGTACAGGGCGGTAGAAGAGTCGTGTTCCTGACGAGCGACGATGAAAGCGCAGCAGCATCAGTGGCGGCCCTGGCCGAGCGGCTCGGTTTTTCACCCATCAATCTTGGGAAGCTCGACGAGGGTGGTGCGCTTGTGCACGCACGGGACAAGATCTGGGGGCCGCTGATCTTCCAGGACCTGTTCAAGAAGGCGCCGTCAGCGATGTAAGACCATCACGGCAAGATCATGATCACACTACACTACTACGTCGACGCTGTGGGCTGCTCCAATTGTTTAGAAAGTCATCAGGTCTGCGTGTCAGGACCGGTGCAGCGCAAGCGCGGGAAATATTTGCGATAGAGACGCAAGTCGCGGCTGAGCACGCTCAAGTTGGTAGCCGCCGCGTGAGCGCCAATGTAGAAATCTGGCAATGGAATAAGGCGTGTACCGCCGCTGCGACGATAGCTTAGGAAAGCCTGGGCTGCCAGCCCCGCGCATGCCCACGGCAGGGCACTGCGCTGCGTGTCGTAGACGTCGAGCATTGCATCCAGGGCGTCGATGTTAGGCGCAGGGATCAGAAGCTCCGCGATGAAAGTTCGCAAGTCTTCCGATGTACATCAGTATTTCCAATATATTGGAAATAAGAACAATATATTGTTTTTCTGAAAAGCCGACACTAGACTGCTTCCGGTTTCCCCACCCATCCTTTCGGATTGTCTTGCGCCCTGTGTCTTGTCTGTCCGTAAGGGTTCAGCCACACGGTCACTCTGGCTGATGGATATGGGGAGTGTGCAATGCGCTGAAAACCAGGAATCAGATAGATGAATGCGGTCAGTCACGTGCCTGTCGATGTCGACCAGGCCACGCTTGTGGGCAGAGTATGGTTGCCGGGGCCGAATGGCGGCCCCGGCACGGTCGTCGTCAGGGAGGGCATGGTCTTTGATATTTCGGCCTATGCGCCCACCATGGCAGACCTTCTCGACCAGGATGACTGCGTCGGATTCGTACGCGGTGTGGCGGGCAATCCTATCGGCCCCGTCACCGAATTGGTCCGCAAGAGCCTCGATCGGACGCCGGAAAGCATGTACCCCGTGTTGTGCGCGCCATGCGACTTACAGGCCGTGAAGGCGTCGGGTGTGACTTTCATCATCAGTCTGCTCGAACGACTCATCGAGGAACGGGCTGGCGGCGATGCCCGGCAGGCCCAAGTCATTCGCGATTCCTTGCAGCAATCAATCGGCGCCGATTTGTCGTCGGTGCGCCCCGGATCCGACAGCGCTCGGCAGTTGAAAAGAGAGCTGGTTCGGCGCGGCGAGTGGTCGCAGTACCTGGAAGTCGCCATCGGCCCGGACGCGGAGATTTTCTCCAAGGCGCCGCCAATGGCATCGGTAGGGCTGGGAGAACGGATCGGCCTGCATCCGGATTCCCGGTGGAACAATCCGGAACCTGAAATCGTGCTGGCCGTGGACAGTCGGGGGAGAGCGCGAGGTGCCGCGCTGGGCAATGACGTCAATCTGCGTGATATCGAGGGCCGCAGCGCTTTGCTGCTGGGGCGGGCCAAGGACAACAATGGATCCTGCGCCATCGGCCCGTTCATCCGCTTGTTCGATGAGCGCTACACCCTGGATTCCGTCCGCCAAGCCGAAGTTTCGTTATTGATCGAGGGATTGGATGGCTTCAGGCTGGAGGCTGTCAGTCATATGAATCTGATCAGCCGGGATCCTCTGGATCTCATCAACCAGGCCTGCGGCGACCACCATCAGTATCCGGACGGCTTCATGCTGTTCCTCGGCACGATGTTTTCACCCGTTCAGGATCGCGAGATTTCCGGCGCCGGATTCACTCATCATCTGGGCGACCTCGTGACCATTTCATCGCCACTGCTGGGCGCGTTGGTCAATGAGGTCCAACTATCCACGAAGATCCCCCGCTGGACGTTTGGTGTGCGGGCGCTGTACAGGAATCTGGGCGCGCGTGGACTATTGTCCGGCTAGTCCGGGCGAACCCGAACGCCTGATTGTCAAAAAGCTCGACAACACGAGCGACGAATATAAAGAGAAATAAGGAGATGTCATTGGAGGACAAAGACAGTGCGACGGCGTCGAAGGTTCGGGCGCTTTCCGATCTGATGTTTGCGGTACTGACTGCCGCTTTGGCCCTGTGTGTTTTCGTCATGCTGGTGCTTGTGTTTGGCAATGTGGTGCTGCGCTATGTATTCAATTCAGGGATCAATATCTCCAGTGAGATCGCGCGCCTGGCTTTCGTCTGGCTGACGTTTGGCGGGGCTGTGCTCGCCTTCAGGACGCGGGAGCACCTGGCCATCAATATGGGAATTGCGCGTTTCTCCCCGAGAATGCAGAAGTTCACCCATGTAGTCCGGCAGTTGCTCATCCTCTGGGTGCTGTGGCTGATCATCACGGGAGGATGGGAACAGACTGTCATCAGCATGCGTACGGTAACGCCCGTGGCAGGTATGCCGATCGCCGTCTTCAGCGGCGCCGTCCTGTTTTCGGCGGTGGCCATGGCCATCATGGCGGTTCTGGATCTTTTCGTGGCCTTGCGCACGCCCGCGACGCCGGAAAATACCGAGGTGTTCCGTACCTCGGTGGATAGCGTGGAGGAGATCTGATCATGGATGTCCTTATTTTCGTCGGCACGCTGCTCGGTTTCATGGTTTTCGGTATGCCGATCGCCTTTGCGTTGATTTTGGGCGCCATCGGGCTGATGTTCCATCTGTCCTTTTTCGACCCCCAGATCATCGTGCAGAACATGCTCACGGGGGCCGACAATTTCTCGCTCATGGCGGTCCCGCTCTTCATTCTCGCCGGTGAAGTCATGAATGCGGGCGGCATGTCCAGACGTATGGTCTTCATGGCGACCACACTGGTCGGCCATATCAAGGGAGGGGTGGGCTATGTAGCCATCATGGCCAGTATTCTGCTGGCGGCTCTTTCCGGATCGGCGGTCGCTGATGCGGCTGCGCTGGCCGCACTGCTGGTCCCCATGCTGCGCCAACAAGGTTATGACATGGGCCAATCCACCGGCCTGATCGCCGCCGGAGGGATCATCGCCCCCATCATTCCGCCTTCGATCTCCTTCATCATCTTCGGCGTGGCGGCCAATATGTCGGTCACCAAACTGTTTATCGCGGGTATTGTTCCCGGCCTGCTGATGGGGTTGACGTTGACGGCGGTCTGGGCCTATTCGGCGCGTCGCTCGACCGGCATCAAGATGGCGCCCAAGGAAAGTGGCGCCGTTCGGGTGAAGGCATTCAGGGATTCGCTTTGGGCTTTGTTCCTGCCGGTCATCATCATAGGAGGGCTGCGTGGCGGTATCTTCACGCCGACCGAAGCAGGGGCCGTCGCTGCGGCCTATGCCTTGCTGATCAGCGTGTTCGTGTATCGGGAGATCGGTCTCAAGTCACTCTTCCAGGTGCTGGTCAATACGGCTAAGACGACCAGTATCGTGATGTATCTGGTGGCGGCGGCGCTTGTGGCGTCGTACATGATCACGCTGGCTGATCTGCCCGATCAGCTGATCGATCTGCTGGGCCCGCTCACGGATTCGCCCACCTTGCTGATGTTTTGCATCGTCATCCTGCTGACCCTCATCGGCACAGCCATGGATCTGACGCCCACCATCCTCATTCTGGCACCAGTGATGATGCCGGTCATCGAGAAGGCGGGCATTGATCCGACTTATTTCGGGGTCATCTTCGTCATTGTTGGTTGCGCGGGCCTGTTGACCCCTCCGGTGGGCACGGTGCTGAACGTCGTGTGCAGCGTGGCGCGCGTGCGGATGGAGGATGTCATCAAAGGGGTGATGCCCTATGTCATCGCCTACACGCTGCTTGTCGTTTTAATGGTGATTTTTCCGCAAATCGTACTGGTCCCCCTGGACTGGTTTTATTAAAGACCGGAACGCAATGACCGCGGCCGTGGGCCGCGGCTGGAAACCGGTGATCTTCTGGAGGATGGCAAATGTCTGTAGATTTGAATAAAAGGCTGAGTCTCAAAGCGGCGGTGTTGGGGATGGCGATGGTCATGACCATGGGTCTGGTCACTCACGACGTCATGGCCAAGGATATTAATTCGCATATCATCCGCTTCGGCTATGGCCTGGCGGATTCGAGTCCGTCCGGTCACGCCGTGCGCTTCTTCGCGAAGGAGGTCGGCAAGCTCAGCGATGGCAAAATGAAAGTCAAGACCTATGGCAATGGCTCTCTGGGCTCCGACGAACAGATGCAGAATGCGCTGATCGGCGGATCGCAGGAGATCACCTTCGTCTCCACCGCGCCGTTGGCTGGCATGGTCAAAGGTTATGGCGTTTTCGATCTGCCCTTCCTGTTCGACAATGAGAAGGTCGCCGATGCGGTGCTGGACGGACCCGAAGGGCAGAAACTGCTGGACACGCTGCCCGAGAAGGGGCTGATCGGGCTGCTGTACTGGGAAAACGGTTTCCGCAACATTACGAACTCGCGCCATGCGATTTCCAGGATGGAAGACATCAAGGGCATCAAGCTGCGTGTCATGCAAAATGAAGTGGCGCTGGCGGTGTTCAACGGGCTGGGAGCCAATGCCATTCCCATGCCTTTCACTGAGTTGTTCACTGCGCTGGAAACCAAGACCGTCGATGGCCAGGAAAATCCCCTGAGCACGATCAAGACCAGCAAGTTCTACGAGGTCCAGCCCTACCTGACGATTTCCAACCACGTCTATACACCCTTTGTTCTGCTGGCGTCGAAGCGCTGGTGGGACAGCCTGACAGCCGATGAGCGTGATGTTATTTCCCAGGCCGCCAAAACCGCCCAGACCTATCAGCGCAAGATCAGTCGTGAGGCGGACAGCGAGGCGCTGCAATTCATCAAGGATCATGGTGTAGAGGTGTCCCGCTTCTCTCCCGAGGAAAAAGAGAAGATACGGACGACGCTGGATCCCATCGTGGCCAAGCTGCGCATGGAAATCGGGCCGGATACGGTGGACGGCATCATGAAGGCCGCGCAGGCCGCACAATAAGCATTCACGGCGGCATGGCGCACCATTGAGAGCCATGCTGTTTCGTGCCTGAAGGCCGCCCGCAAGGCGCGGGTGGCTCGATCACGGGTGACGGCGCCAGGTGATTGATCGATTTCCCTCTTCGCCGTCGAGAGTACTTGAAGGCGTTTTATGTCTGATTCTGAAAAATCCCCCTTGCGCAGCCGTCGCTGGTTCGACAATCCGGCTGATCCCGGGATGACGGCCATGTATGTCGAGCGGTACATGAACTACGGCATCACGCGTGCTGAACTGCAGTCAGGGAAGCCCATCATCGGTATCGCGCAGACCGGCTCTGATTTGTGCCCCTGCAATCGCCACCATATCGAACTGGCCAAACGGGTCCGGGAAGGCATTCGAGATGCCGGCGGCATTCCCTTGGAATTTCCCATGCACCCGATCCAGGAAACAGGCAAACGCCCGACAGCCGCCATCGACCGGAATCTGGCCTATCTCGGCCTGGTGGAGGTGTTGCATGGCTATCCGATCGACGGCGTCGTCTTGACGACCGGATGTGACAAAACGACGCCTGCATGCTTGATGGGCGCGGCAACGGTCAATATCCCCGCGATCGTGCTATCGGGCGGTCCGATGCTGGACGGCTGGTGGAACGGCAAACTGGCGGGCTCTGGTACCGTGATCTGGGAGGCGCGTCGCCGCCTGGCGGTCGGGGAAATGGATTATGACGATTTCATGGATGCGGCGGCCGCCTCAGCGCCATCGATTGGGCACTGCAACACGATGGGTACGGCGTTGTCTATGAACTCGCTGGCCGAAGCCGTGGGCATGTCGCTGCCGGGATGTGCTGCCATTCCCGCGCCTTACAGGGAGCGCGGCTGGATGGCGTATGAAACGGGCCGCCGCATTGTCGATATGGTGCACGAAAACCTGCGGCCGTCGGACATCATGACCAAGGCCGCCTTTGAGAATGCCGTTGTTGCGGCGGCGGCGCTTGGTGCTTCCTCCAACTGCCCGATCCATATGATCGCCATTGCACGCCACATGGGCGTCGAGCATACGTTGAACGATTGGCATCGACTTGGGCCGGACATTCCTTTGCTGGTGGACTGCCAGCCGGCGGGGCGGTATCTTGGCGAGGCGTTCCATCGTGCCGGCGGCGTACCGGGCGTACTGCGGGAATTGATGTTGGCCGGCAAGCTGGATACGAATGTGATGACGGTCACGGGGAAGACGCTGGCTGAGAACCTGAACCAGGTCCGGGAACCCGACCACGAGGTCATCCGGAGCTATGAAAACCCGCTCAGGCACAATGCCGGCTATGTGGTGCTGGGAGGAAACCTGTTCGACAGCGCCATCATCAAGACCTGTGTCATCGATGACAAGTTTCGCGAGCGGTTTCTGTCCGATCCTGGGCATCCGAATGTGGCGGAATTGAATACAGTTGTCTTCGAGGGTCCGGAGGACTATCACGCCAGGATCGAGGATCCCGGGCTCGGGATCGATGAACACACCCTGCTGGTTATTCGCAACGTGGGCCCCGTAGGGTATCCAGGAGGCTCGGAGGTCGTCAACATGCAGCCGCCGGCCGCCTTGATCGCACGGGGCATCGACACATTGCCCACCATGGGGGATGGCCGGCAGAGCGGTACGTCAGCCAGCCCGTCTATTCTCAACGTATCGCCTGAGGCCGCCATCGGGGGCGGCCTGGCGCTGCTGAAAACGGGAGACAAGGTTCGCCTCGACCTGAATGCGCATCGGGTCGATGTGCTGATTCCCGAGGCGGAGCTCGAACAGCGGCGCGCTGCATGGCGGCCGCCCGAACTGATCAACCAGACGCCATGGGAAGAGATTTACCGCAGCATGATCGGCCAGCACGGCACGGGTGCCTGCCTGGAGCCGGCGACGCTCTACCTGAATATTCTGGAGACGCGCGGAGAGGCCCGCAATAACCATTGAGCGAGCATCGGGTTCCGCACAATCCCGAATGGCACCGTCATGAAACAGGATCGGAACAGGATGGGAAGGCATGAACAGCAGTTTTGAAAATACCAAGCGGCGAAGCCTGCCGCCTCAAGGCGCTGCCGAATTCAAAGAGGCATTCGGGGCTACGATTTGACGCGGCTGTTCGTCGGTCCAGGCAAAGTAGCTGCCTGGGATGCATGACTTTGGGACTTTCATGGTGCAGTAGATAGAAATGAGTGATTTCAATTCCCCAGTGCCCGCAGTGGACAGGGCCGATGCCGTTCTGCAAGTGCTGGCTTCGAGCAGCGAGCCCGTGAGCCCAGCCGACCTGGCCCTGCATACCGGCCTTGCAAAAAGCACGCTTTACTTGTTGCTCACTTCGCTTGAACAGCGCCGATGGATAGAGAAAAAGGGAAGCGGCTACGTCATCGGCATCGGGCTCTACATGCTTGGCTGCTCCTATGTCCATTTCGATAACCTGCAGCATATTTTCCGGGCAGCCGCTGCGGAATTCGTCACAGCGCACAACGAAGTCGTCCAAATGGCCGTGCTGCAGGGCGGAGAGGTGGTCTATCTGGCCCGCGAGGATGCCCACCGCCCGGTCCGCCTGGTGTCCGATGTGGGGACGAGACTGCCTGCTCATACCTGTGCCCTGGGCAAGGCGCTGCTTGCTCAAATGTCCGACGAGGAGGTGCTGCGCTTGCTGCCGCGGGAACTCGTAGCCATCACCGACCGTACGATTACCCGGCATGAAGTATTGTTGGCGGAACTGGCGACGGTCCGCCGATCCGGACTGGCGCTCGATCAAGAAGAGGTGGCCGCGGGGCTGAACTGCTTTGCGGTCTACGCCGGCGAAACCCCGATGGGGCGCAGGATTGCGGTCAGCACGTCGATCCCCACCGACCGCCTGGGTCAGAAGCGGGAAAAAGCTATTGTGCAGGCCATTGTGCGGGTAGCCGAACAAGTCAAACAGTGTTTATCGGCGCGGGGTTGATACAGCGCGCCCCGACTGATGGGTCATTCCCTATCAGCAAGTAGCGCTTCAATCAGGGAGTAGGTCGCCTTGACCCGTGCCTGGATCGGAAAGTTTCTGTTTGCCAGGACGACGACGCCGAGGTTTTCTCCTGGAAGCATAGCCAGGTATCCGCCGAAGCCATTTGTTGATCCTGTTTTGTTGAGGATAACGCTCTGCTGTGGCGCAAGTGCGGGGTTCAGTTTCTCAACGGGTTGGGGGTGCAGGATGAAGTCGTATCCGTTGCCTGATTCCATTGTTTCCACATCGACAGGCCAGGGATATTGCTCCCAGACCATGTCCTGTACGAAGGCGGTTGTCTTGAACTGCCCTTCCTGGGTGCGCTGAATGGCGGCTGCCAGTTCGGGATCAGCGGCTGTACTGCCAAGCTCCGCATCCAGGAGCTTGAGCATGTCCCGTGCGCTTGACTTCACACCGTAGGCCTCGGCATCCAGCACGCCAGGCGTTACGCGTATCGCTTGGTCGGTTTTGCGATCGTAGCCAAAGGCATATCGATCCATGGCTTGATCAGGAACGTTGATCCAGGTGCTCTGCAAGCCCAGTGCCGGGAAGAGCATGGTTTCCGCCGCCTGGGCATAGTGCATTCCGAACGCCTGCGCCGTGATGTGGCCCAACAGGCCTATGCTGATGTTGGAGTAGCTGCGGGTTCCGGGTTGGGGCGGCTGCCATGCTGCCAGCCAGCGCACCAGGCTATCCGTGTCATTCACTTCGTCCGGAACCTGCAAGGGGAGGCCGCCGGAATGGTGTGTGGCCAAGTCCATCAAGGTCATATCGTTGCCGATCTCGCAGGTATCGGCACACAGATAGTGGGCTGCCTTTTCGTTGAGAGACAATAGGCCACGCTGTTCCGCAAGCGCCGCCAATGTTGCGTTGAAGATTTTGCTGATCGAACCCAGTTCGAACAGCGTATCGGGCGTGACAGGCTGTTTGTCGGCGCGCGAAGCAAGGCCGGTTGCATAGAAATAATGCTTGCCATTGCTTGTAACGCCGACGATAAGCCCGGGTATCTTATATTCTGCCAAGGCGTTGGCGAATGCCTTCTGCGCCTTCTCTTGAACGAACTGCTCATTCTGCTCATTCGCCTGGCTGCCTGCCATTGGAAGCAATGCGAGGGCTAGCCCGAACACGAATGACTTCAAGCGTTTCATTTCACCTTTCTTTTGATCAATGCACGGCCCATGCCTGCCAGCAGGCAAGCTACCCATACCAGGCACAGGTGGCAAGTGGATCGCCCAGGCGAACCTGAGCCTGCCTACAGCGTGTCGCCGGCAATTGCGATCAGTACGCGAGCGATTTTAGTGCCTTCCGCACACAAGCTATGGGATAAATAGCCCGGGAAACTTACACTGTCATATCGGGCGAGCACAACGCCGTACTTGTCAAACTGAACGCGCACGCTGCCCTCGAGTACGAATATGACTTCCTCGCCGCCGTGAACGGCGGTTTCCTGAAGGCCTTGCTTGCTGACTTGAACCATCATCATTGACAGATGGCTGTCAAGGCCTCCCACCGGTATGGTTGTGTACTGGCCATGTGGCGCCAGTGTCTTGGGGTTCGTGCCTGGCTGATGTCCATCCGCGCGGGTGACGCGAATATCATCCTTCGGATTGGTTTCGCCCAATAGAAGCGAGAGGCTGGTGTCCAAGGCAACCGCCAGCATATGCAGCGTTCCGAGCGAGGCGGACTTTTCACCGCGTTCGATACGCGACAGGTGCGCTTTGTCTATGCCGGCACGGGTAGCCACGTGGACCTGCGTGAGGTTTTTTCGGCGACGGGTGGAACGAATGCGCAAACCTATCTGGCGTACATCGGGAAGGCCTGTGTTGATGGAGGGGCTTGTAGGCATTAATGACATCATCAATTCAACAATCGGGATTGTATGTTATCGGAGCGAGATATAGGGATAAACCCGATATTGCCCTATTCTCAGATGGGTTATTGTTGGACAACTTGTTGACCTGTGGACACCGGGTATCAAGTGATCTATTTATCAGGACCCATATCATGCAGCCATATACCCCTCAAGAAAAGCACGCCTTGAAAGAGCGTGTCGATCGTGAAATTGAACAGCGCGCCGCGCCGACAGATCAGTGGAATGCCGCACAAAAGATGACGCTGGCGTGTCGCATGCTGGCAGACCAGGGGCATTGGCACAGTGGTCTTGCGGGCCAATTCACTGCCCGAGGCGAAGAGCCGGGCACGTTCTGGACTTTGCCTTTCGGCACAGGCGCGGACGAGGCGCGTGCCAGCGAACTGATACTGATTGACGAGGATCTCCATCCGCTGGACGGGAAGTCTCTGGCAAACCCGGCAAACCGTTTCCATGTGTGGGTATACCGTCATCGCCCCGATGTGCAATGCATTGTGCACACACACCCTCCGGCCACATCGGCGCTGTCCATGGTCGGCGAGCCGTTGGTCGTAGCGCATATGGACGCGACGCCTTTCTTCGAGGACTGCGCCTATTTGCCGGAATGGCCCGGCCTGCCCATTGGCGATGATGAAGGCCAGATCATTTCAGAGGCATTGGGCGACAAGCGCGCGATCCTACTGGCTAATCATGGTCTGTTGACAGTGGGAAAGTCGATTGAAGAGGCCGCCGTGATGGCGCTCTGGCTGGAACAGGTCGCTGCCTTGCAGCTCAAGGCTCGTGCGCTTGGTCCCGTCAAACCGGTGCCCGCTGATCGGGCTCGTGAATCGCATGATTTTCTGGTCAAGCCGCGAATTCTTGAATTGACCTTTGCTTACTTCGCGCGGCGTGTGCTGCGTGAAACGCCCGATTGTCTGGATTAAAAGGAGCCTTCGATGCAACGACGCAAATTCTTGACGCTTGCTGCCAGCACCGCAGGCGTAGCCATTGCCTCGCCGGCTCTCGCACAAAGCGCGCCAACGGTCAATTGGCGTATGCCCAGCAGTTTCCCGCGATCACTGGATACTGTGTGGGGTTCGGCCGAAGTCATAGCGGAGCAGACGTCGGTTTTGACTGATGGGAAATTCACGATTCGGCCCTTTGCCGCCGGCGAGTTGGTGCCGCCCTTGCAGGTTCTGGATGCCGTGCAGAACGGTACGACTGAGTGCGGGCATACTGCAGGCTTCTACTATCTGGGCAAGGAGCCGGCGCTGGTCTTCGACACCGGCGTGCCATTTGGGCTTACCCCACGCCAACAGACAGCCTGGCTTGCCTATGGTGGCGGCAAGGAGTTGATGGAAGAGCTCTATGGCAAGTTCAACGCGATTGTCATGCCCTGCGGGAATACCGGCGCACAAATGGGCGGCTGGTTTAGAAAGGAAATCAAACAGCCGGAAGACTTTAACGGTTTGCGCATTCGCACGCCAGGCCTGTTGAGCATGGTGTACGAGAAGCTCGGCGCAATTCCCCAACAGATTGCCGGCAGCGATATCTATCCGGCGTTGGAGAAAGGGTCCTTGGATGCCGTCGAATGGGTGGGGCCTTACGATGATGAAAAGCTCGGCTTCGCCAAAGTGGCCAAGTACTATTACGGGCCTGGTGTCATGGAGTTGGGGGCCAATTTGGCGTTCAATGTAAATCGCGACAGTTGGGCCAAGCTGCCGCCGCAGTACCAGGCGGCCTTGCGCGCAGCGTGCGCCATTGCCGCTAACGATCTGCTTGCCAAATATGATGCAAAGAACATTCACGCCCTCAAACTGCTGGTGGGCCAAGGCGTGAAGCTCAAGTCTTGGCCGCGCGAGGTGATGGATGCCATGCAGAGTGCGACCAAGGACGTGCTGGAAGATTACAGCGCCAAGGACGAAAGCTTTGCCAAGGTGCTGAAGTCATGGCGGGCCTTCCGTGATGATCAGCTTTTGTGGGCCAGCGTCAACGACGGTACGGCGGAAAGCTATCTGATGGCCACGCGCAAGCAGGGTTTGTAAGCCACTTGCGGTATTGAAACAGCCCGCATGTGTTTGCTGCCCGGCGCAGCAATGCCTGAGGCGTGCCGCCGTTTATTTCCTGAGCCCTATCCAATCATGAAAGCATTTCTCGCGTTGTCGCGGTTGATTGATTCGGTCAATAGCGTTGTTGGGCGTGCGGCGGCATGGCTGATTCTTGTTGCTGTCGTCGTCAGTGCTGCCAATGCGTTGATTCGCAAACTGTTCAGCATGAGCTCCAATGCGTGGCTGGAGCTGCAATGGTATCTGTTTGGCGCGGTGTTTCTTTTGACGGCGGGGTATACGCTGCTTAGGAACGAGCATGTGCGCGTCGACGTCCTGTCACAGCATTTCTCACCGCGTACGCGCATAAAAATTGAAATATTCGGCGTATTGCTGTTCATATTGCCCGCGGCGATAGTCATCATGTGGCTATCGTGGCCCATTTTTGTGGACGCGTTCATTCATAACGAGCAGTCCTCAAATGCCGGAGGGTTGATTCGGTGGCCGGCCAAGCTGTTGATTCCGGTTGGTTTTGCGCTGCTGGTCGCCGCGGCTGTTTCTCATTTGATCAAATGCGTTGCTTATCTGTTGGGGTTATGCGCCGATCCCACTCAGGTTGCCGATAGCGAGTCGAGCGAGCTACAGCTCGCTGACGAAATCAGCCGCATTGCGACGCAATCCGAACGGGCTTCGCCTCGCGGGAAGTCCTGAGCATGGAAGCTTTTTTCCTGGCCAATATTGCGCCGATCATGTTCTGCACGCTGGTCGTGTTGCTGTTGACGGGCCTGCCCGTGGCGTTTTCGCTGGCTGCCAATGGCATGCTGTTTGGCCTGATCGGCATCGAAATGGGCCTGATACCGGTGGCATTGTTTCAGGCGCTGCCGCAGCGCGTATTTGGTGTCATGGCAAACGACACATTGCTGGCGGTGCCCTTTTTTACCTTCATGGGCCTGATCCTTGAACGCTCGGGAATGGCGGAGGATCTGCTTGAAACGGTGGGACAGTTGTTTGGGCCGCTACGAGGCGGTCTGGCGATTGCGGTGGTGCTGGTGGGGGCGTTGCTTGCAGCGACAACCGGGGTGGTATCCGCCTCCGTCATCTCGATGGGTCTCATTTCCTTGCCTATCATGTTGCGCTACGGCTATGACCGCCGCCTCGCGACAGGTGTCATCGCCGCATCGGGAACGCTTTCGCAGATAATCCCGCCGTCGATAGTGCTTATTGTCCTTGCCGACCAGTTGGGGCGTTCCGTGGGCGATATGTACAAAGGCGCTTTTGTTCCGGGCGCATTGCTCACGGGCCTGTATGTTTTATATGTGGTGATCGTTGCGATACTGCGGCCCAAGGCGGCGCCTGCCATACCGCCGGAGGACAGGAATTTTGTCGAGCCCAGCGGCAGCCACGGCATTCCCTCCCTGCTGGCCTTGATGTCAGTGGCGGTGTTGGCCTCAGTGGCGGGCGTCAACATGTTCTTGCCTGGCAGCGCCCATATAGACGAGCTTATCGTCACCGGTGTGTTGATCTGGGGCTGCACGGCTTTTGTATGTGCGCTGCTGAATAAGTATTTGCGCTTGGGCTTGTTGTCGCAGATTGCCGAACGTGTCACGTTCGTGATGATACCGCCGCTGGCATTGATATTTCTGGTGCTGGGAACTATTTTCATTGGCGTTGCTACCCCGACAGAGGGAGGCGCCATGGGCGCGGTGGGGGCGCTGATCATGGCGATTTCCCGGAGGCGTCTGAGCTGGTCGCTGTTAAGTCAGGCCGTCAACAAAACCGCTGCGCTGACATGTTTTGTGGTCTTTATCTTGATTGGTTCATCCGTCTTCAGCCTGTCTTTCCGCGCGGTTAACGGTGATCTGTGGGTGGAAGATCTGCTGATTGGCCTGCCGGGCGGTGAAATGGGTTTCCTGATCGCGATCAGCGTTCTGACGTTCGGCCTCGCATTCTTTCTGGATTTCTTCGAGTTGGCATTTATTGTCATACCTTTGATCGGGCCGGTTGCCGACAAGATGGGCATCGATCTGATTTGGCTCGGGGTGCTGCTGGCTGTCAATATGCAGACGTCCTTTATGCATCCACCTTTTGGTTTCGCGCTATTCTATTTGCGCTCGGTCGCGCCCAAGGATGACTACACGGACAGAGTTAGCGGCCAGCGCATAAAAAGAGTGACCACGGGCGAGATCTACTGGGGCTCGGTTCCCTTTATCGTGCTGCAGATCATCATGGTTATGGCCGTGCTGGCCTTTCCCGGCATGGTGACCCATTACAAGGCGGGCCGCGTCGCGGTGGATGTCGAGAGCGTTGAAATCGACACGTCGTCGTTCGGGAATTTTGGCAGGACCAGGCCTGCCGGCTCGGACAGCGGCCCGCTGTCGGGCTCGTCTCCAGCGCCGGACTTGAATGCGCTGTTCGAGTAAACGTTGCCCTTTTTCCCAGGCTTGAAGACGAGTGCGGGGGCAGATGTCGCCCGATAACTGGATGTGTTGCTGTTATCCAACATGCATTGAAAATTTTGCATGAGCGGCTACTTGTGGTAGTGTGCCGCGATAGCAGTCAGTATCGGTTTATGCGGCACCAATACAACGGCAAGCTGATCAGCACAAGATAGCGCAAGCCGTGACAGCAGAGAATCAAATTGTATGACTGCGCAGCTAATCCCAGTGAACAGCGCGCGATATCGCACAGATGCGAGCTGGGCCGACAGGGTGTAAACCAGGGAGTCGCGTCATGGCGGTTGGTGTCTGGATCAGTTTGGGTCTGTACTTTTTATTGATGCTTGCGATCGGCTTTTATGCCATGCGCCAGGCTACATCGTCGTCGCAGCAATACCTGCTTGCCGATCGGGGTTTGAATCCGGCGGTTGCGGCATTGTCTGCGGGCGCCTCGGACATGAGCGGCTGGCTGCTGCTGGGTTTACCGGGGGCGATTTTCATTGCGGGCCTACAGGAAGCATGGATTGGCATAGGCTTATGGTGCGGAGCACTCGTTAACTGGATCGTGGTGGCACCCCGGCTACGCGAGCAGACCGAGCGTTACGACAATGCATTGACGATACCGGCTTTTTTGGCCAGCCGCTTTCCCACAAGAGCCATGGCATTGCGCGTAGTATCAGCGGTGGTCATCGTGGTCTTTTTCGTGGTTTATACAGCATCGGGCCTGGTCGCGGGCGGCAAGCTGTTTGATATGGCCTTTAGCGGCCTGTTCAACATTGGCGGCCTTAGCGATTATCAAACCGGCGTTTGGCTGACGCTGATCATCGTCCTGATCTACACCTCCGTTGGCGGCTTCCTG
Source organism: Allopusillimonas soli (assembly GCF_004153445.1). Classification (GTDB taxonomy): domain Bacteria; phylum Pseudomonadota; class Gammaproteobacteria; order Burkholderiales; family Burkholderiaceae_B; genus Allopusillimonas; species Allopusillimonas soli. The sequence goes on along the minus strand of NZ_SDQC01000001.1, from coordinate 558,181 downwards.
GCTGTCAGCCTGACCGACTTCGTGCAGGGATGCATCATGATGCTGGCACTGGTCATCATGCCTGTCGTGGTCCTGTATGGGCAGGGCGGCGGTGGCCTGGCCCAGGCCACGGAAACGCTGTCCAGCATTACCGAGCCGGCTGGCTATCTTTCATGGACACAGGGCTTGACGTTTGTCGCGTGGCTGTCCGCGGTTGCCTGGGGATTGGGCTATTTTGGGCAGCCGCATATCATCGTTCGATTCATGGCTGTGCGATCAGTCAAGGACGTGCCAGCCGCGCGCAACATCGGCATGGCCTGGATGTTTATTTCTCTCTTCGGTGCGATTGCCATGGCTGTATTCGGGCGTGCCTATGCCATCCGCAATGGCCTGGAGATCCAAGACCCGGAAACAATCTTCATCGTCCTTGCGAATTTGTTGTTTCATCCGCTGATTACGGGCTTTCTTTACGCCGCGCTACTGGCGGCCGTCATGAGCACGATCTCGAGCCAGTTACTGGTGTCGTCTTCGTCCTTGGTCGAGGACTGCTACCGCTTGTTCCTGAACAAGGAGGCCACGGAAAAGCAAAGTGTGAATGTGGGCCGCATCAGTGTGGTTGCGGTTGGCATTGTGGCCGCCATCATTGCGCGCAATCCCGATTCCGAGGTGCTTACGCTGGTCAGCCATGCATGGGCGGGCTTCGGCGCGGCCTTCGGGCCTCTGGTGATTCTCGCACTGACCTGGCGCCGAATGTCTGGCGCGGGTGCTGTCGCCGGCCTGCTGGCAGGCGCTGTGACGGTCATTATCTGGATAGGTATGGGCTGGAATAACAGCTTCCTGGGCGGAGACGGCGTCTACGAGATCATTCCGGGTTTTATCGTATCCTGGATCGCGATCTATGCCGTCAGCCTGATGACGCAAAGCCAGGGCGAATTCCGGGCTGTGGAAAGCGCCTGAATGGCGGACACTCGTTTGCGACGCCAGCGGGTGTTTTCCGGAAGGCGATTGCCAGGCGGTTGAAGCCGTTCATCAAGCAGATGGCGTAAGTCAGGTCTGCCAGTTCGCGGTCGCTGAAGTGGCTTTGTGTAGCGTCGGGTGCACCGGCCTGGGCCATGAGAGCCCGGCATCACACCAGCCGCAGTATCCGCTGGGCCAGCGACCGGGCCATGGCTTCGGACGCCACGTTGGTGAAGTTCAGCAGCAGCGCCGGGCTGATCTCCACGTGTTGTGCCCAGTTGGACAGTGCATGTGCGTACAGGCCATCTTTGCGCATGCGTTGCGCAAGCACTGTGTCGTCGATGTGCGGCAGCAGTTGGAGGATGAGATGCATGCCGCCAGGCTGGGGCACGACTCGGGCAAGATGTCCCAGTATCGCGGACAGGCCTGCTGCCGTGGCAGTTCTTCGTTCGCCATAGAGCTTGCGCATGCGCTGGATGTGGCGCCCGAAGTGTCCTTCGGTGATGAAGGACGTTACGATGGCCTGATGCAGGGCTGGAGCGCTGTCTGGATTGCTCTGGACGATATGCCGGAAGCGCTCGATTTCGTTTTCCGGCACGACGAGGTATGCCAGTCGTATTCCCGGATACAGAACCTTGCTGAAAGTGCCGGCATAGAGCACGCGCCCTTCGCGATCCAGGCTCTTCAGGGCTGGAAGCGGTCGGCTGGCATAGCGGTATTCGCCGTCGTAGTCGTCTTCGATAATCCAGGCATTTTCCCGGGAGGCCCAGTCAAGCAATGCGAGCCGGCGCGGCAAGGAAAGGGACACGCACAGCGGGCTTTGGTGTGCAGGTGTGACTACCGCTGCTCGGGCATGCCCTGCGGATCTGATTCCCTCGGTCACGCGCAGCCCGTCTTGATCCACGGGCACTGGCCTGATGTGCAGCCGCGCGTGCGTGAGCAGCGCTCGCGTCATGGGATAGCCCGGATCCTCCATCCATACCTGGTCGCCTTCATGCAGCAAAGCCTGAATGATCAGGCGCAAGGTTTGACTGTATCCGGAGGTGATGATGATTTGCGCCGGCATGCAATGTATGCCGCGGGATACCTGGAGGTAGGCGGCAATCTCGCGGCGCAGGTCGGCCAGGCCATGCAGCGGAGGGTAGGCCATGTCTATGGGGTGCATGGCACGCAGATGGCGCGCGCCAAGCCGGGCCCATATTTTCCTGGGAAACGCATCCAGGGCGGGCAGCCCCAGTTGGAAGGGGAGAAGGGCAGTGGGCGAGGAAGCCGTCTGTTCCGCGGGAGCGGGGGCAGCGGATATGTGTTTGGGCGAACGCGCATGAATGGCGAGGCCGGGTGTCACGATGGTACCTGCCTGGCCTCTGGCTTGTACGTAGCCTTCGGCGGCAAGTACGGCATAGGCGGTTTCTACCGTACCTCGGGCCAGGCCAAGGTCCTTGGCCAATGCCCGAGCCGACGGAATGCGGTCGCCGGGCTTCAGTACGCCGCTGGAGATGGCCCTGCGGAAGCGGTCGTAGATCTGGCGGTACAGCGGATCGGTGGACTGCTGATCCAGGGCTGCAAGCGCATCGAGATGGGGCGAAGACATGGCCTACTTGATTAGATTGTTCATGGCTCTTTCTATTATGGCATCACCTGCTTACCATGGGGTGCTTTCAGGGCGCCGCCGCCCGCAATACTCTGGAGCCGCAAAAGTGACTGACATTGTTCTGAAGCATATCGAGACGGACGAAGCGCTGACTGCCTGCTTTCCGGTAATGCAGCAATTGCGCCCGGCTCTTCAAGGCCCGGAAGACTTCATTGCGCGCGTGCGCCGTATGCAAGGCGATCATTACCGGATTCTTGCCGCATGGCACGACGGCGTGCCGCTGGCCCTGGCGGGCTACCGGCTTCAGGAAAACCTGATCTACGGGCGGTTTCTTTATGTCGATGATCTGGTCACAACGCAGGCCAGCCGCGGGCAGAATCTGGGTGCCAGGCTGCTGGCCGAACTCGATGGCATCGCCATGCGCCTGGGCTGCGTGAAACTGGTGCTGGATACGGGGCTTGCGAACGCGCTGGCGCAGCGGTTTTACTTCCGGCAAGGCCTGCTGACAGGCGCCATGCGCTTCAGCAAGGTGCTCGAGGGGGTTCATGGATGAAGATTCTCCACATAAGCTGCAGCCCTCGCGGCAGCGAAGCCAAAAGCTACCGGCTTGCCGAAGTGGTTATGGGCCATTTGCTTGCGCGGCATCCCGATGCAAGCATTATGCGTCGCGAATTGGTTCCTGCCGCCTTATCTGACCGCTGTCCTGAATACCATGGGTCTGGTCGATATCACCTTCTTTTCCGTGGAAGGAACGGCGCGCGGAGGCGATGAGTTGGCGTATGCGCGGAGCAAGGCGCACGGTTTTGTGACGGAGCATTTTCACCCCTTGCATGCTATGGTTTGCCTCGAACAGCCATAAAATTGAAATCGGATCGAGGAGCATAACGGATGGGGCCTTTGAATGGAATCGAGGTTATTGAGTTTGCAGGCATAGGGCCTGCGCCTTTTGCCTGCATGCTGCTGGCGCAGATGGGAGCGCGGGTGCTGCGTATTTCACGGCCGAATCATGTGGTGTCTGTGGGCAGCCGCGCAACCATTGCGGGACGCGAGGAGATCGATATCGATCTCAAGAGCGAAGCGGGCATGGAGGCGGTTCGCCAGCGTATTGCACAGGCCGATGTGCTGGTGGAAGGCTTTCGGCCCGGCGTGATGGAGCGGCTGGGGCTCGGCCCCGATGCGTGTTTCAAGCTGCGCCCCTCGCTGGTTTATGGCCGCATGACGGGTTGGGGGCAGGACGGCCCCATGAGCGGGATGGCAGGGCACGATATCAATTACATTGCCGTGACGGGCGCGCTGGCCGCGATTGGAGAGCCAGGCCGCAAGCCGTCGCCGCCTTCCAATCTGGTGGGTGATTTCGGCGGCGGAGCGCTCTACCTGGCGATGGGCATCGCCGCCGCCTTGGTCGATGCCCGGGCGAGCGGGCGTGGGCGTGTGGTGGATGCCGCCATTGTGGACGGCACGTTGTCGATGCTGACCGGCGCCTTTGGCATTATGGCGGCAACAGGCAACAGAAACGAGCGTGGCACCTCCATGCTCAATGGCGGCACGCCCTGGTATGACACCTACGAGACCTCCGATGGTGGCTATATGTCTCTGGGCGCGATCGAGCCGCACTTCTATCGTCTATTTTGCGAGAAGGCCGGGCTGGAGCCCGAGTGGATTGAAGCGCAGCATGATACGGAACGCTGGCCAGCCTTGCGCGCCCGGCTGGAGGCGCTGTTTCGCACGCGGACCCGGGAAGATTGGGCCAAGTGCTTTGACGGCACCGACGCGTGTTGTGTACCCGTGCTGACGCTGGACGAAGCAGTACAGCATCCTCATTTGCGGGCGCGCGGCGCATTTCAGGACCGGGACGGACATCCCTGGCCTGTGCCGGCGCCGCGGTTCACGGAGGCGCCTTGAGGCGCCATCCTGGCAAGGTACGGACCGCCTCGCCGTGAAGCGGCGCGGTTGTGTGCGGCCTGCCTTCCTAGCTGATGCGCATGCCCGGCTTTGCGCCAGGCCAGGGTTCAAGAATGTAGAGCCCGCTGTCGGTTTTGCTGTCGGCGTGGCTTGCGGCCAGCACCATGCCTTCGGACACGCCGAAGCGCATTTTGCGCGGAGCCAGGTTGGCCACCAGCACAGTCAGTTTGCCCTTGAGGTCTGACGGTGCGTAAGCGGACTTGATGCCCGAGAATACCTGGCGATGGCGGCCCTCGCCGACATCCAGGGTAAGCCGCAGTAGTTTGTCGGAGCCTTCGACCTCTTCGCATTCGACGATTTGCGCAACGCGCAGGTCGATCTTGCCAAAGTCCTTGATATCGATGGTGTCGGCAATAGCTTCGCCGCCGGGCGTGGGGACGGGCTGCTCGGGCGGCTCGAACAGGTCATCCAGCATCTTGGGCTCGACCCGCTGCATGAGATGCTTGAAGGGTGCGATATGACGGGGCAGTACGCCCGCATCGGCCCACAGAAAGGCGCGCGCTTCGCCAAAGAGTTCGCGCGCCACACGATCGGCTAGCGCCGGCAATACCGGCGTCAACATGACGGTCAAGGCCTTGAAGCCCGCCAGCGCACGCGAGCAGATATTCTGCAGGCCCGCTTTCTGCTCGTCGCTTGCGCTTGCGAGGCCTTTGGCCAGCACCCATGGCTGGGCAGCGTCGAATGCCTGGTTGATCTGGTCGGCATGCGCCATGATACGCCGTATGGCGCGCCCATATTCGCGCAGTTCGAAATCCTTGCGGATATCGTCGGCGATCTGCCTCTGTTCGGCGGCAAGCGCCTGCTCGTCGCCGATGTAGCTCAGCTTGCCGTCGAAGTGGCGGCTGATGAAGTTGGCGGCGCGGCTGGCAATGTTGACATACTTGCCCACCAGGTCGCTGTTGACGCGAGCGATGAAATCCTGCGGATTGAAATCCAGATCTTCCACACGGGCATTGAGTTTGGCGGCCATGTAATAGCGCAGCCATTCGGCGTTCATGCCTATGTCCAGATAGCGTATCGGCGATATGCCGGTGCCGCGGCTCTTGGACATTTTCTCGCCGCTGACGGTGATGAACCCATGCACATGCAATCCGTCGGGTGTCTTGCGGCCCGAGAACTTGAGCATGGCCGGCCAGAACAGAGCGTGGAAGTACACGATGTCTTTGCCGATAAAGTGTACCTGCTCGGTATCGCCTTCCGGATCGAGCAGGGCGTCGAAATCGATGCCCTGTTTTTGACAGTAGGCTTTGAGTGAAGCGAGGTAGCCTACCGGTGCGTCGAGCCATACATAGAAGTACTTGCCGGGCGCATCGGGGATGGGGATGCCGAAATAGGGCTCGTCGCGGGAAATGTCCCAGTCGGCCAGGTTGGCATCGCTGTCCGCTTCGCCGCTGCCCAGCCATTCGCGGGTCTTGGCCAGGACTTCGGCCTGGAGACGCTTCTGGCCATTGGCGTTGCTGCCGGTGGTCCAGTCCTGAAGGAACTGCACACAGCGCGGGTCAGACAAGCGAAAGAAGAAGTGTTCGGACGTCTTGAGGACCGGACGCGCCCTGGTTAGCGTGGAATAGGGTTCGATGAGATCGGTGGGTGCATAGACGGCACCGCAGACCTCGCAGGCATCGCCGTACTGGTCCTTGGCATGGCAGCGTGGACACTCGCCCTTGATGTAGCGGTCAGGCAGAAACATTCCTTTGACCGGATCGAAGAATTGCTCGATGCTGCGGGTGTAGATGAAATCGGCGGCCTTGAGCTTGCGATAGATGTCCTGGGACAGCGCGATATTCTCGGCTGAATCGGTGCTGTGCCAATGGTCGAAGCGGATGTGAAAGCCATCCAGATACTGTGGCCGTTCGCCGGCATAGCGCGCCACCAGCGCCTGGGGCGTGATGCCTTCGCTTTCAGCCTTGAGCATGATGGGGGCGCCGTGCGCATCGTCGGCACCCACGAAATGCACGGTGTGCCCCGCCATTCGCATCGCGCGCACCCAGATGTCGGCCTGGATGTATTCCATGATATGGCCGATATGAAAGGATCCGTTGGCGTAGGGTAGTGCGGTGGTGACGAAAATCGTGCGCGGCATGTTGTGGCGTAAGCGGTGAATGAGTGGAATGGGCGCGAAGCGCAAAAGACCGATTTTAGGGTTTTCGCGGAGATCATGCTTGGGAAGGGCGCGGGTGTGAACAGCCGACGGCAAGTGCGACGGGAGAGTGCCGCATGCCAGACATAGGACGCGGCCGGCAAAAAAGCGCCGGCCAGCCTGGTTGTCAAACGTCAGGAATCGTGAATTTTCGGCGCTGGCGGCGTTGGCTTACAACTCAGCACAAATGCTTACGACCGTATCAAAAGGGTTGTTTGCCCTTTACGCCTAGTGGATTTCGCGCATTTCCACGTCGGTGACATCTTTATTGTGAAAGACCGGCCCTCTCGCGCGAGGCGCTGCGCTGCGCCGTTCTTCCCAGTAGGCGCGTACGCCGAAAGGGCGGCCCTTGATGCGGGCGACGACATACAGAATGCCCACAGCGATCGCCGTGGAAACCATGAAAACAAAGGCCATGACCATGCCGAAGATGGCAAGGACAAAAAACAGTATGCCGCGGATAATCTGATTAAATATATTCATACGTAGTTGGATCCCCGTCAGGGAAAATGATTCATGTAATCCGCTATAGTTACCACTGTACCCCGAGCGCGCCCCCGGCACAACGGTAAACGGCCCGATCGGAAACCTGTTGAAACCGCCGCGACGCCCCGCGCGCCGTTCTGAATGACATACTAACCATTATGCAGATAGTCAGCCATGCCGTCCAACCCGGCCTGAGGCCCATGTCCAACGTGCGCAATATCATTGCGGTGGCATCGGGCAAGGGCGGAGTCGGCAAAAGCACAACCGCCGTCAATGTGGCTCTCGCCCTGTCACGCCAGGGCGCGCGCGTGGGTTTGCTGGATGCCGATATTTACGGGCCCAGCGTGCCCATTATGCTTGGCCTGTCGGGCAAGCCCAAGAGCAATGATGGCAAGACCATGGAGCCGCTGGTGGGCCACGGCCTGCAGGCCAATTCCATTGGCTTTCTCATCAACGACAATTCGCCGGCGATCTGGCGTGGGCCCATGGTTACGCAGGCCGTGCAGCAATTGCTGAATCAGACCAACTGGGATGATCTCGATTATCTGATCGTCGACATGCCCCCCGGCACCGGCGATATTGCCCTGACAATGGCGCAGAAAGTGCCGTTGGCCGGCGCCATTATCGTCACGACGCCGCAGGATCTGGCGCTGGCGGACGCCCGCAAGGGCCTGCGCATGTTTCAGAAAGTGGACGTGGCGGTGCTGGGCGTGGTCGAAAACATGTCCACGCATGTCTGCAGCCAGTGTGGTCATGTCGAACCCATATTCGGCGAACACGGAGGCCAGAATCTGGCGAAGGAGTATCAGGTGCCCTGGCTCGGCTCCCTGCCTCTGATGATGAGTATCCGCACGCAGACGGATTCGGGCACACCCAGCGTCGTGGCCGAGCCGGACGGCGATGTTGCGCGGGCCTACATGGACATCGCGGCGCGCCTGGCCGAATGTGTTGCCAATCTGCCGCCCGACCGTTCGGCTCAGGGGCCCACCGTCATTGCGCGCAAGCGCTGAGCTGCATGCGCAGAGTTGCAGCCTCAGCTCTGCTTCTGGTTGCCGGGTTGGCCCAGGCAGCGCCGGATGTACATGGCCGGCGCCCCGAAGTCGTCATCGATCCGGGCGGCGTGCCGCCTGAGGCCCTGCAGGCGATCAATGGCGCGGTGGAGGCCATAACGCGCCTGGCCGAGGACCAGGATGGCGGCGAAGTGACGCGCCTGCGGCGGCGCGCGCATGACGCCACCGTTTCGGCCCTGGAAACCCAGGGTTATTTCTCTCCCGTTGTAACGCTGGAGGTGGGCGAGGACATCGGCGGCGAAACCTGGGACATCATTATCGAACCGGGCAAGCGCACGACCGTGCGCGATGTGGACATCCAATTCAAGGGCCAGATCAGCCAACCTGAGTTCAAGACACGTCTGATAGGCCTGAGGCACGACTGGGAACTGGTGGCGGGCGATGTGTTCATCAACGAGGAATGGGGCAACGCCAAGACCGCCTTGCTGGACGGCGTGAGCCGCAAGGATTTCTATTTTGCGCGCTATGACACCACGCGCGCGACCGTGGATGCGGAGCAAGCCAGGGCCGATCTTTTTCTGAAGGTGGACAGCGGCCCACGCGTGCGCATGGGGCCCATGACGGTCACGGGGCTCAAGCGTGTGCCGGAAAAGCTGATACACCGCTATATCCACTACACGCCGGGAGATCCATACGATCAGGACCGCCTGGACGAGTGGCAGCAGGCGCTACAGTCCACCTCTTTTTTCCGGGGCGCGTTTGTCACTTTGAGCCAGGACGAGGCCGCGCGCACGCAGTTGCCGGACGGTGAGGTGCAGTTGCCCGTGCGGGTGCAGGTATCCGAGGCTCCGGCGCGGCGCACGGCTTCTTCCATCGGCGCGGACAGCGACCACGGCGTGCGCGTGGAGGGTTTGTACCGGCAGAATGTGGTGTTTGGCCAGCCGGTATGGATAGAAACCGGGGCCGGCGTCGACAAAGATCGCCAGCGCGCTTTTTTCGATGTCTATCTGCCGCCGTCGCTCAGCGGTCACCAGGACAGCGTGGGGGTGCTGTACGAGCACTCCGACATCGAGGGACTTGAAAACAGCCGTGTAGGGCTTGGCTTCAAGCGCACCAAGGCTTGGAAGGCGGGTGGCGCAAGCCGGGTCGACTACGAGTCGGAATGGGGCCTGGTGGCGGCGCACGACGACGTGCACATCAGCGGAGGCTACGGCTACGAGGTGCCCACGCTGACGGCGACGTACCGGCTGCTTCGCCGGGATGTGGACAAGAAATATGATCCGCGCGAAGGCAATCTGATCGAACTTGGTCTGGGTGCGGGTGTCACATTAGACAAGGGGGAGCCCTTCCAGCGCGCGGGCTTGCGGGTGCAGAAGTGGTGGCCGGTGGGCAAGCGCGACGTATTGACCCTGCGCGGCGAGGTGGGGCGCGTGTGGTCCCAGACCGACCGCCTTCCCTATGACTTCGGCTATCGCACCGGCGGGGCCCGCACCATACGCGGCTACCGCTACCAGAGCATAGGCCGCGAAGTGGGTGACGCCGTGGTCGGCGCCTACTCGATGGTGGTGGGCAGCGTGGAGTACACGCACTATTACACAGAGAGTCTGGGCATGAATCTGTTTGTCGATGTGGGCGATGCATCACAGACATTCAGCGGCATGGACTGGCATCTGGGCTATGGCGCGGGCCTGGCGGTACGCACGCCTGCCGGCCCTTTTTTCGTTGACCTGGCCTATGGCCAGCGAGACAAGAAACTGCGTTTGCATTTTTCCCTGGGTATTGCGTTTTGATACGTGCCAAGCGCTGGCTTAGGTCAGTTTTCATCTGGGTGGGGCCTATCGTTGTGCTGCTGCTGGCAGTATTGGCGGGATTCGGCTATTGGGTGCTGGCGACGCCTTCGGGGACGCGATGGGCGCTGGTGACGGCTGCGCAGCCTTTTGGCGCGACAGTGAAAGGCGTGTCGGGCACGGTGTGGCATGGGCTGCGCGTAGGTAAAGTGGATGTGGCGCTGCCCGATCTGACATTGCATTTGGATGACATCAGCCTGCAGGCGCAGTGGCGCGAGCTGCTGGAAGGCAGGCTGCATGTGCGGCGACTGTCGGCCGGCCTGGTCAAGGTGGATCTGGCGAGCGGGCCCAAGAAAGCGCAGCCTTCCGAGCCCTTCAGCATGCCGCAACTGCCGCTGCGGGTCGCCGTCGACAAGCTGGCGCTCGGCAGACTCGAGTTGAGCCAGGATGGCGAGCCTATACCAGTGGACATTGGTGGCCTGGCGACTTCCGTGTATCTGGACAACGAGGGCGGCCAGCTCCGTCTGGAGAACCTGGATGTGGGCAATACGCAAATGCGTGCCTCGCTGGAAGGCGAGGCCCGGGTACGTGCCTTGCAGGATCCCTGGCCCATGGACATCGAACTGGTCACAGTCGCATCGGGGCTGACAGACGACTCACCTTTGTGCGCACGCAATTATCTTTCGACGCTGCCGCCCGAACAGAAGGCCGCTGTGGAGAAAGCGGCCGGGACGCCGGCGGATATATCCCAGACCGGCGCGTCCCACCGTGTGAAGCCGGCACGGGCGGAAGGCAAGCCAGGCGAATCCAACCGGCCAGCGCGCGAAATGGCTGCGCCGGAGGCACCCGGCGCGGCAAAGCTGGCCGTACCGGTTGGCTGCGAGCTGAAGCTGGACACCAGGGTGCGCGGCAATCTGGATCGTCTGGAGGTAATGCTTGATGGGGCGGGCCAAGGGATGAAGGCGCAGGTGCAGGCCGTCGTCACGCCGCGCGCCGCCTTTCCCTTGCAGCATGCCGTAGCGGATATCCAGCTTGCGGACGGTTCGGCACTGAAAGGCGACGTCAACTGGGAAACCGAGCCGTCCGGCGGCGGAGTGCGCGATCGGCTGGCTGGCACGCTGTCTGCGAGCAAACTCGATATAGGCCAGCTGGCGGGCGGCATCATTCCCGACGCTGTGCTGACCATGCAGTCGAAATTCGACATCGCACTGAAGGACCGGCAAGCGCTCGAGCGTGCCGAGCTGGACATCACATTCGCCAAGGGGTCGACCTGGAACCGGCAGGCGCTGGCCGGCCACTTCGGCGCCCAGGTGGTCAGCGATGCGCTTGTACAGCCCGCTTCCGGCGCGACCAGCGCACCTGCTTCGGCGTCGTCCGGCGCGAGCTCATCGGCGGACGATGTGTCTTCCGGCACGGTTGCTACGGACGGACCCATGTGGCAGTCCTTGCGACTTGCCGCGCTGGATATGGATGTGGTTCTGGGCAAGAATCATCTCAAAGCCAAGGGGTCACTGGGCCAGGCAGACAGCCGGCTTGATCTGGACCTGTCCGCGCCGCAACTGTCCGCGTTCTGGCCCGGCTTGCCGGGCGCCGCCGCGCTGCGCGGTGCCGTCACGGGCTCGCTGGCGCGCCACAAGGCCGATCTGACGGCCAGGTACACGCTTGAGCATGTTGCCAAAGGCTCGCTGGGCGAAGGGCCGTTCGAAGCGCATCTGGCTGTGGATGGCGGCTGGGGTCGTGGTGCCGGCGGTACAGAGCCCGAAGGCTGGCGCGGCGTGCTGAACGCGCTGGATGCCAGCCATGCAGGAATGGCCTTGCGCTCCCGCGGTGCGATTCCTGTGTCTTTTGTGCCGGGGGCAACTGCGCCGGCCTGGCAATGGCAGGTGGGCCAGGGGCAAATCGCGCTCATGCTGGACGGGCGATCGCTGTTTGTGCTTGACCACACGCGGTCGCGTGGCGGCGGCGGCAGGTGGGAGACACAAGGGGCGGTCGGCAAGCTGGTGCTTTCGCCTTCCATCATTGATACGGTGCGCCAGAAGCTGGGCTTGGCGCCCGCAAAGAGCAAGGACGAGGAGCGTGGCGGAGTCAAGGTCCGCAATGAAAAGCGCCCCAGGACCAGTGAAATCACCCTGGGCCTGGACTGGAATCTGCGGTTTGATGGCGTGCTTGAGGGGGAGGCCCATGTCAAGCGGCTTGCGGGTGATTTGATGGTGCCCGCCGAACCGCCGTTCCCGCTAGGCCTGAAGACGCTCGCAATTGACCTGCGCGCGAAAAAGGCCGGTGCGGCGAGCAGCGCACTGACAGCGACGCTGAATCTGTCGACCGACCGCAAGGGCAGCATCAAGGCCACGGCGGCCACGCTGCTGCATGCCGATGGCGGGCGTCTGTACCTGAATCCCAAGGATAGCAAGAAGATCAGCCTGGATGCCGATATCGGCGACTTGGATTGGCTCAGTCTGTTTACAGGCGATGCCATGGAGTTTGGCGGGTCGTTGCACGCAAAACTCGATGTGGAAGGGCGGCCCGACGGCACCTGGAACAGCAACGGCGCGCTCCAGGGCGCCAATCTGAAAATCGTGCGCATAGACGACGGCATACGCCTGCTGGATGGCACGCTGGCTGCCCATGTCGAAGACAATATTCTGGTGTTGGACAAGCTGACCTTTCCGGCCCGGCTGCGCGCCAAGCCCAAGGAGTGGCGGACAGCCACATGGGTCAGCGAGAATCCCGACGCGCAGGGCGGCAGCCTGACGCTGACCGGCCATTGGGATCTCTTTGCTTCCAAAGGCATTATCAACGCGGATCTCTACCGCTATCCCATTTTGCAGCGTGCCGATCGCTACGCCATGATTACAGGCAAGCTCTCCCTGGACGCCGAGTTGCCGCGTGTGGCGATCTCCGGGGGCATCACAGCCGATGCAGGGTGGTTCGACCTGGACATGCTGGGCGGCATCCCCACCGTGGACGGCGATGTGGTCGTGGTGCACCCGGGCGATGAGCAGAAGGAGGCCAGCGTGCCCATGGATGTTTCCATGGAACTGGACGTGGATCTGGGGCCGCGCTTCTACCTGACAGGCTACGGTGTGAACTCCGGCCTGATCGGAAAGATGCACATCAGTATGCGCGGCGACAAGATATCGGCCATGGGAGCGCTGCATACGCGCGGGGGCGCCATCGAGACCTACGGACAGCGGCTGCAGCTGCGCCGGGGCACTATCACTTTCCAGGGCGACATCACCAGTCCCATTCTCGATATAGAGGCGCTGCGAACAGGGCTTGCCGTAGAGGCCGGCGTGAGAGTGGCGGGAACCGCAAAGCGTCCGCGCATTGATCTCATATCCTATCCGGCCGTCAGCGAGATCGAGAAGCTGTCGTGGCTGTTGCTGGGACATGGGCCCGACGAGTCGGGTGGCGACATCGCGCTGCTGTTTTCGGTGGGATCATCGTTCTTGAGCGACGGCGAACCCTTCTACCGCAAGTTCGGGATCGACGAGGTGTCGATGCGCTCGGGCGAGTTGGGCGGCGCAGGCAGCGTACTGCCCACCGATACGGTCGTCAAGGGCGTGGAAAGTGGCGTCAGCGACATAGAAAACCGCTTTGTGCAGGTCAGCAAGGGCCTGGGCTATGGCGTGACGCTCAGTCTGCGGCAGGCGCTGGCCGACACGGGTACGGTGGCCCACCTGAGCTACAAGCTGACACGGCGCCTGACGGCCGAGCTGAGCGTTGGGACAGTGAACGGCCTGGCGCTGGTGCACCGCTGGTTTTCGCGCGACTAGCCATGCAATGTGCATGATTCCCGGCACAGGGGGGCGCGTGGGGCTAAAATACGCGCCATTGTTTAAAGGTTGAGGGCTATGAGCATCAAGAACGACCGCTGGATACGTAATGCCGCGCAGGCCGGGATGATAGAACCGTTCGAGCCCGGCCAGGTCCGCTCGGTGGATGGCCGGCGCATCGTCAGTTACGGTACCAGCAGCTACGGATATGACGTGCGCTGTGCTGACGAGTTCAAGATTTTCACGAACATCAATTCGTCGATTGTCGATCCCAAGGCCTTCGACGAGAAATCATTTGTCGATTTCAAGGGCGATGTGTGCATCATTCCGCCCAACTCCTTTGCACTGGCCCGCACCATGGAGTACTTCCGCATACCACGCACGGTGCTGACCATATGCCTGGGCAAGAGCACGTATGCCCGTTGCGGCATTATCGTGAATGTGACGCCGCTGGAGCCCGAATGGGAAGGCCATGTCACGCTGGAGTTTTCCAATACGACGCCGCTGCCCGCCAAGATATACGCCGGCGAGGGCTGCGCACAAATGCTGTTTCTGGAAAGCGACGAGGTCTGCGAGACCTCCTACCGCGATCGCGGCGGCAAGTACCAGGGGCAGCAAGGGGTGACCCTGCCTCGCACCTAGCAGGAGTACAAGCGCATGAAATTTCGTTTCCCCATCGTCATCATCGATGAAGACTACCGCTCCGAGAACGCGTCGGGCTTCGGCATTCGCGCGCTCGCCGCGGCCATTGAGGCCGAGGGCGTCGAAGTGCTGGGCGTGACCAGCTACGGCGATCTCAGTTCATTCGCCCAGCAGCAAAGCCGGGCCAGCGCGTTCATCTTGTCGATTGACGATGAGGAGTTCGTGGTGGCTTCGCCCGAGGATGTGGCCAATGCCATCAAGAATTTGCGCGCCTTCATTGGCGAACTGCGTTTTCGCAATGCCGACATCCCTATTTACCTGTATGGGGAAACACGCACTTCGCAGCACATACCCAACGACATCCTGCGTGAGCTTCACGGCTTCATCCATATGTTCGAGGACACGCCGGAGTTCGTGGCGCGGCACATCATCCGGGAGGCGCGCGCCTATCTGGATGGCTTGGCACCGCCTTTTTTTCGAGAGTTGCTGGATTACGCCTCGGACGGTTCCTATTCCTGGCATTGCCCCGGGCATTCCGGCGGCGTTGCTTTTCTGAAGAGCCCGGTGGGGCAGATGTTTCACCAGTTCTTCGGAGAGAATATGCTGCGTGCCGACGTATGCAATGCGGTGGACGAGCTGGGCCAGTTGCTTGACCATACCGGCCCGGTGGCCGAGTCGGAGTTGAACGCCGCGCGCATTTTCCATGCTGATCACTGCTTTTTCGTGACCAACGGCACATCCACGTCGAACAAGATCGTTTGGCATGCCAATGTGGCCAACAATGATGTGGTGGTGGTTGACCGCAATTGCCACAAGTCCATTCTGCATGCCATCACCATGACGGGCGCCATTCCGGTGTTTCTGCGGCCCACTCGCAATCACCTGGGCATCATCGGTCCCATTCCGCTCGAGGAGTTCGATCCCGAGAACATCCGCAAGAAGATCGAGGCCAACCCTTTTGCGCGCAATGCCGCGAACAAGCAGCCGCGCATTCTGACGCTCACGCAAAGCACCTACGACGGCGTTATCTATAACGTGGAGATGATCAAGGAAAAGCTGGGATCGTATATCGATACGCTGCATTTCGACGAGGCATGGTTGCCGCACGCGGCCTTCCATGAGTTCTACGAGGATATGCATGCCATCGGCGAGAATCGGCCGCGCTCCAAGGACGCAATGATCTTTGCCACGCACTCCACACACAAGCTGTTGGCCGGCTTGTCGCAGGCTTCGCAGATCACGGTGCAGGATTCCGAATCGCGCCAGCTGGACCGCAATGTATTCAACGAGGCGTATCTCATGCATACGTCGACATCGCCACAATACGCCATTATTGCTTCCTGTGACGTTGCGGCTGCCATGATGGAGCCGCCGGGCGGCACTGCACTGGTCGAGGAAAGCATCACCGAGGCCATGGACTTTCGCCGCGCCATGCGCAAGGTCGAGTCCGAGTTCGGCAAGAACGATTGGTGGTTCAAGGTGTGGGGTCCCAACCGCCTGGTGGCCGATGGCATAGGCGAGCGCGACGATTGGCTGCTTCAATCCGGCGACAAATGGCACGGCTTTGGCGACCTGGCAGAAGGCTTCAATATGCTCGATCCGATCAAGGCGACGGTGGTGACGCCAGGCCTCGATATCGAGGGCACCTTTGCCGAGACCGGTATTCCGGCCGCACTGGTTTCGAAGTATCTTGCCGAGCACGGCGTGGTCATAGAGAAGACAGGGCTTTATTCGTTTTTCATCCTGTTTACCATCGGCATTACCAAGGGCCGCTGGAACACGTTGCTGACGGCGTTGCAGCAATTCAAGGATGACTATGACCGCAACCAGCCGCTATGGCGCATTTTGCCCGACTTCTGCAAGGAACACCGGCGCTACGAGAAAATGGGCATGCGCGATCTGTGTCAGCAGATCCATGAAGCCTATCGCAAGTACGACCTGGCACGCCTGACTACCGAGGTATACCTGAGCGACATGGTGCCCGCGATGAAGCCGTCGGACGCCTACGCCAAGATGGCGCATCGCGATGCGGAGCGGGTGGATATCGACGAGCTCGAAGGCCGCGTCACAGGCGTGCTGCTCACGCCGTATCCGCCTGGCATTCCGCTGCTGATCCCTGGGGAGCGCTTCAACCAGCGCATCGTCAACTACCTACGTTTCGCGCGCGAGTTCAATGCCCGTTTCCCGGGTTTCGAAACCTATGTTCACGGCCTGGCTCGCGACATCGGTCCTGATGGCCGCGAGCGTTATTACGTGGACTGCATCAAGGAAGACTGAGGCGCGTGAAAGGCGGCGTTTTCGATGTCGCCATCATCGGCGCGGGAGCGGCCGGGATGATGGCTGCGGCTGTGGCCGGGCAGCGCGGCCTGCGGGTGGCGCTGCTGGACCATGCTGAGCGTCTGGCCGAAAAAATCCGCATCTCGGGCGGCGGGCGCTGCAATTTCACGAATATCGGTGCGGGCCCGGCCAACTTCATCTCCCGCAATCCGCACTTCTGCCGTTCGGCCCTCGCTGGCTATACACCGCGCGACTTCCTCGATCTGGTCGAACGCCATGGGATAGCCTGGCATGAAAAACACAAGGGGCAGCTGTTTTGCGATGAATCCAGCGAACAGATCATCGAGATGCTGCGCGCGGAATGCGACGCCGGCCGTGTTGCCTGGCGCACGCCGTGCACGGTGCGGGACATCGAACGCATCGGGGCGGATGCGCTGGCGGATACACCATTCGGATCCGGCCATGGACGGGACACCCTGGCGCGGGCGGCGCCGCCACAACAGTCCGGGAAGGACAAAGGACTTTTCCTGCTGCATACGAGTCGGGGCGAACTGGTAACGCACCAACTGGTTCTGGCGACGGGCGGTATGGCCATTCCGCAATTGGGCGCCACGGATTTTGCACTTGGCGTTGCAAGGCAGTTTGGCCTGAAAGTGGTGGAGCCCAGGCCCGCATTGGTGCCGCTGACATTCGATTCGGCGCAGTGGAAACCCTATGCCGCCTTGAGCGGGGTGGCCCTGGAAGCCAAAGTGTCCGTGGCGCCGGCAGACAGCGGTGGCAAAGGCGGCATGGTCATTCCCGAGGACCTGTTGTTCACGCATCGCGGCCTGTCCGGGCCCGCCATTCTGCAAATATCCAGCTACTGGAATCCCGGCCAGCCGCTGTCTTTGGACCTGGCGCCGGAGTGCGATCTGGCTGGCGCACTGTTGCGCGCCAAGCCCGGGAATCGCCAGCAACTGGGCACGGTGCTGGCCGGGCTGTGGCCGCGCCGGCTGGCCGAGCAGTGGCTGGCACATGCCATGGCTGAAGTTCCGGGCCTTTCGGCAATGCGCCTGGCGGATGTGCCCGACAAGGTGCTCCGCCGTCTGGCGCAGGCCATTCATGCCTGGGCGCTGACGCCCTCGGGAACGGCAGGATACCGGAAGGCTGAGGTGATGCGCGGCGGCGTGGACACGGACGGTCTGAACCAGAAGACCATGGAAGCGAAATCAGTGCCGGGCTTGTATTTCATCGGCGAGGCGGTTGATGTCACGGGTTGGCTGGGTGGATACAATTTCCAGTGGGCCTGGGCCTCCGGCGTTGCTTGCGGCAGGGCGCTCGGGCGGCGCTGAACAGGCGGCGTTGGCCGCGGCACCTCGGATTGCCGGTGTTTGCCCTCGCTCTGCTGGCGGGGCCGTAAGACGCGGGTCTGATGCGCGCGCCGGGCCTGAATGTCGCCGCCGGCCGACAACCCCGCTTTTTCAATTGTAGGGCGGGTCCGCTTTCGGTTAAACTCATCCGTTGCTGTCTCTGCACAGAGTGGGAGAGCGCCAGTAACTCATGGCCGCCGAAGGCGCAATTCGCCCGGAATCGCTCAGGCACCCCGTACCGCTCGCGTGTTGCGTCCGTTTTCGGCACGCAGGCCAGCATTCTGGAGAGACCCCATGCGCCCGAGCGCCTGGCGGCGCCGAAGGGGAACCCCCGCACCAGGGGCCAACTCTCAGGCAAAAGGACAGAAGGGCGACGCGGCTGGCATGCGCCAGGCCGCATCGTCATTCTCAGCCATAGGGGTCTTCATGTCCGATACGCTCAAGCACACACCGCTGCATTCCGTTCACCTTGAATCCGGTGCCAAAATGGTCGATTTTGGCGGCTGGGACATGCCCGTGTCCTACGGCTCGCAAATCGAGGAACATCATGCTGTGCGCCGCGAGGCGGGTATGTTCGATGTGTCCCACATGCTCAACGTCGATATTGAAGGCGAGGGCGTGCGGCGATTTCTGTCGCGCTTGCTGGCCAACGATGTCGCCAAGCTTTCCGAACCCGGCAAAGCGCTGTATTCGTGCATGCTCAAGCCCGACGGGGGCGTCATCGACGATCTGATTGTCTATTTTTTCGAGGAAACCCACTGGCGTGCCGTGGTCAATGCGGGCACGGCCGACAAGGATGTGGCCTGGATGCGGCAGGTTGCTGGCGAAGAGGGGTTCAAGGTCGACATTACGCCGCGCCGCGACCTGGCCATGGTGGCCGTGCAGGGCCCTCAGGCGCGTGCCGCCGTATGGGCTGTGCGCCCGTCCTGGGAAGCGGCCTCTGCCGGACTCAAGCCATTCAATGGCGTGTTTGTCGGTGACGATACGCTGCTTGCGCGTACGGGCTATACCGGCGAGGATGGTTTTGAGGTCGTTCTGCCCGCCAATCAGGTAGCGGCTTTCTGGAAGGATCTGGCTGGGCAGGGCGTACGGCCGTGCGGCCTGGGCGCGCGCGACACGCTTCGCCTGGAGGCTGGCATGAATCTTTATGGCCAGGACATGGACGAGCAGGTCAACCCGCTGGTGTCGGGGCTGGGCTGGACGGTTTCGTTCAAGAATCCCGAGCGCGATTTCATTGGCCGCAAGGCGCTGGAGGCCGCGCCGGCCGATCGCACACTGGTAGGCGTGCGGCTGCTGGAGCGCGGCGTGATGCGCGGCCACATGAAGGTGCGCACAAGCCTGGGCGACGGAGAGCTCACCAGCGGAAGCATGTCGCCGACGATGGGAGTCTCCATAGGCATGGCGCGCGTGCCTGCCGGCGTGAAGGCCGGAGACGCCATCCAGGTTGAAATCCGCGGCAAATGGTTGCCGGCGGAAGTGGTAAAAATGCCTTTCGTGCGCAACGGCGCCGTGGTGGTCTGAATACAACTATTTTTCTATACGGGGTACAGCATGGATTTTCCGAACGATCGTAAATACACATCCTCCCACGAGTGGGTCAAGGCCGAGGGCGATGTGCTGGTGATAGGCATTACCGAGACTGCGCAGGATCAGCTGGGCGACCTGGTGTTCGTGGGCGATGTCAATCCGGGAACGGCTTTGTCCAAGGGCGATACGGCGGGCGTTGTGGAGTCTGTCAAGGCGGCGTCCGACATCTATGCGCCGGTGGACGGCGAGATCGTGGCCTTCAACGAGGCGCTGAATGACCAGCCCGACCTCATCAACCAGGCTGCATTCGATACCTGGATATTCAAGATCAAACCCAATAACCCGGCCGATGCCGATGGCCTGCTGGATGCCGCGGCGTACGAGGAATTGGTCAACGCTGGCTGATGAATATGTTGCGCAATCTCGATCCCCAATCCGATTTCATTCCCCGCCACATTGGGCCGGGTGCCGACGATCAGGCCCGTATGCTGGCCGTTATCGGGGCGCCGGACCTTGAGAGCCTGATACGGGAAGTGGTGCCCGACAGCATTCTGAAGCGCGGCGCGCTGAATCTGCCCGGCCCCCGCAGCGAGGCGGACGCCCTGGCGGGACTGCGGCGCATTGCAGGGCGCAATCAGGTCTTTCGCAACTATATCGGCCAGGGGTATTACGGCACGGCTGTGCCGAACGTGATCCTGCGCAACATTCTGGAGAACCCGGCCTGGTACACCGCCTATACGCCGTACCAGCCGGAAATCTCGCAGGGCCGCCTCGAGGCGCTGCTCAACTTTCAGACCATGGTGTCCGACCTGACAGGTTTGGACATCGCCAACGCTTCGCTGCTTGACGAAGGTACAGCCGCGGCCGAAGCCATGGCGCTTGCCAGGCGCAGCTCGCGCGCCAAGACCGATGTGTTCTTCGCGTCGAAACACTGCCATCCCCAGACGCTGGAAGTGCTGCGCACACGCGCTGACGGGCTGGGCATAGACCTGCAGATCGGGAACGAGGCGCAGGGCGTGCCGCCGTGCTTTGGCGTGCTGCTGCAGTATCCGCATAGCTTGGGCGATATTGCCGACTATCGTGCACTGGCGCAGTCGGTGCATGAGCAGGGTGGCGTGGTGGCGGTGGCTACCGATTTGCTCGCCCTGGCGCTGTTGGCTGCGCCTGGCGAGTGGGGCGCCGATATCGCTGTTGGCTCGGCACAGCGTTTTGGCGTGCCGCTGGGCTTTGGCGGCCCGCATGCGGGCTTCATGGCCTGCCGCGACAGCTACAAGCGCAATATGCCGGGCCGCCTGGTTGGCGTGTCGCGGGACGCGCAAGGGGCGCCCGCGCTGCGCCTCGCTTTGCAGACACGGGAACAGCATATCCGCCGTGAAAAGGCCACGTCCAATATCTGCACGGCCCAGGTGCTGCTGGCGGTGATGGCGGGCATGTACGCGGTGTGGCACGGGCCCGAAGGAATACGCCGCATTGCGCGGCGCGTGGCGCTGCAAACGGCTTTTGTGCGTGATTCGCTCGCCGCCATGGATGTCAAGGTGGTAAACGATTCCTTCTTCGACACCCTGCTGCTTGAAACGGGTTCGCACACTGCGGCGGTTGTGGGTGCCGCGCAGGCCGCGCATATCAACCTGCGCCAGGTCGACGGCCAGCATGTGGCGCTGTCGTTGGATGAAACGGTTACGTCCGCCGATGTCGATGTACTGCTCGATGTCTTCGCCCAGGCGCTGGGAAAAACCTGGGACGCTGCTGCCGGCAAGGCGGTTCCCGCGCATGACGGCATTCCCGGCGCGTTGCGCCGTCAATCGGCGATACTGTCGCATCCTGTGTTCTCGCGCATCCAGTCCGAGACTGACATGCTGCGGTATCTGCGTGGCCTGGCGGACAAGGACCTCGCACTTGACCGCACCATGATTCCGCTGGGTTCCTGCACCATGAAGCTGAACGCGACGGCGGAGATGATTCCCATCACCTGGCCCGAGTTCAGCAATATCCATCCTTTTGCGCCGGCAGCCCAAACCCAGGGATACAAGGAGTTGGTGGACAAACTGTCGGCGGCCTTGTGCGAAATCACCGGGTACGACGAGGTCAGCCTGCAGCCCAACTCCGGCGCGCAGGGTGAGTTTGCCGGCTTGCTCGCCATCCGCGGCTACCACCTGGCCAATGGCCAGGCGCAGCGCAATGTTTGCCTGATTCCATCCTCGGCGCATGGCACCAACCCGGCGTCGGCCCAACTGGCCGGCATGGACGTAGTGGTTGTCGGGTCCGACAGCCAGGGAAATGTGGACGTGGCGGATCTGAAGGCCAAGATTGCCAAGGTGGGAGATCGCCTGGCTGCGCTGATGATCACGTATCCGTCCACGCACGGGGTGTTCGAAACGGCGGTCAAGGAAATCTGCGCGCTGGTGCACGATGCCGGCGGGCAGGTCTACATCGATGGCGCCAACATGAATGCAATGGTCGGCCTCGCCCAGCCGGGCAAGTTCGGTGGCGACGTCTCCCATTTGAATCTGCACAAGACATTCTGCATTCCTCATGGCGGCGGTGGCCCGGGTGTGGGCCCCGTGGCCGTGCGTTCGCATTTGGCCCCCTATCTGCCCGGTGTGGTTGCCGAGAACGGCGTATTGCCCGCCGATGCGAAGATTGGGCCGGTGGCTGCCGCGCCTTTTGGTTCGGCCAGCATCCTGCCGATTTCGTACATGTATATTGCAATGATGGGGGCCGAGGGGCTGCTGGCAGCATCCGAGATGGCCATCCTGAACGCCAACTATATTGCGACCCGCCTGCGCGATCATTACCCTGTACTGTACGCCAGCGCGAATGGACGGGTTGCGCACGAGTGCATTCTGGATATTCGGCCCATCAAGGACGCTTGCGGCATTTCCAACGAGGATATTGCGAAGCGTTTGGTCGACTACGGCTTTCACGCTCCGACGATGAGTTTCCCCGTGCCCGGAACGCTGATGGTCGAACCCACTGAGTCGGAAAGTCTCGCCGAGCTGGATCGCTTTGTGGACGCGATGATCGCCATCCGCGAGGAGATTGCCACCGTGGAACGTGGCGAGCAGAAGCTGGACGACAACGTGTTGGTGAATGCGCCGCACACCGCGCAGGGACTGCTGGCTCAGGATTGGGCACATGGCTATACGCGCGAAGCGGCCGCCTACCCGGTGGCCAGCCTGCGCGACAGTAAGTATTGGCCGCCCGTTGCCCGGGTGGACAACGCCTATGGCGATCGCAATCTGGTCTGCGCATGCCCGCCCATGTCGGACTACGAGGAAGAGGCTGGCGAGCCGCTTGCTGCCCAGGCTTGAAGCCTAGCCGGTTTGCCGGCTGGGCTGCCTGAACACAAAAAAAGGCCTGCACCCTTGGCGCAGGCCTTTTTGAATGCGGCGTGGAAACCGTCAGGCTATGGTATCCAGCACGTCGCCTATGGTTGAGAAAATGTGCTGAATTTGCGCCTCCTCGATGATCAAAGGGGGTGAAATGGCAATGATATCTCCCGTATACCGCACCATGACACCGGCATCGAAACATTTTCCAAATGCCTCGGCTGCGCGCGCGCCCACCGCGCCGTCGCGCGATTCCAGCTCTATCCCTGCCACAAGCCCCAGGTTCCGCACGTCGATCACATGTTTTGCACCCTTCAGTGAGTGCGCGGCGTTCTCGAATGTGCCGGACAGATCCTTGGCGCGCTTGAAAAGCTGATCGCGCTCATAGATGGCCAGCGTGGCCAGCATGGCCGCAGTGGCAAGAGGGTGTCCGGAATAGGTATAGCCATGGAAGAACTCAATGCCGGTGGCGGCGGCACCCAGAATGGCATCGTGGATATCCCGCTTGACGGCAACCGCGCCGGCGGGCACCGCCGCGTTGCTGATGCCCTTGGCCATGGTAATGATGTCGGGGGTGACGCCGAAGAATTCACTGGCCGTTGCCGCGCCAAGGCGGCCAAAGCCTGTGATCACCTCGTCGAAAATAAGCAGGATGCCGTGTTTTTCGGTAATGGCGCGCAGGCGTTCCAGATAGCCCTTGGGCGGAATGAGAACCCCCGTGCTGCCGGCCAGGGGTTCGACGATGACAGCGGCGATGGTCGAGGCGTCGTGCAGCGCCACAATACGCTCCAGCTCATCCGCGAGATGTTCTCCCCATGCAGGCTGTCCTCTGGAGTAGGCATTCTTCGACAGATCGTGGGTGTGGGGAAGGTGATCCACATGCGGAAGCAGGGCACCGGAGAACGTCTTGCGATTGGGCGAGATACCACCCACCGAGATGCCGCCAAATCCCACGCCGTGGTAGCCGCGCTCGCGTCCAATAAGGCGGGTGCGCTGACCCTCTCCCCGGGCTCGATGATAGGCCAATGCAATCTTTAGCGCCGTGTCCACCGATTCAGATCCGGAGTTGGTGAAGAATACACGGTCCACGCCTTGCGGCATGAGCTTGGCTACGGCCGATGCGGCGCGAAAAGAGGCCGCATGACCCAGCTGGAAGCTGGGCGCGTAGTCCATTTCGGCCGTTTGTCTGGAAATGGCTTCGATGATTTCCTCTCGGCCATGCCCGGCGTTTACGCACCATAGGCCCGCCGTGCCGTCGAGCACTTGATGGCCGTCGGTGGCCGTGTAATACATGCCCTTGGCCGAGGCCAGCATCCGGGGCTTTTCCTTGAAAGCCCGGTTCGCAGTGAATGGCATCCACATGTGGGACAGATCGGGAATATTGGCTTGGCTGGTCATGGCTTGCCTCGGGAAAAAGAAAGCTTGTTGGGAGTTTGTGCTGACGATGCCTGAATATGCCGTAGGCGAATATTGTGTGTCAGCGCTGTGTCTATTCTCATTCGGCTGAGCACGCAAATGAATATACAGTGGTATTGATATTTACCAACTGTACTGGCAATATAAATAAAAGTGTATTGTCAAAGGCGGAATCATGCAGTTTTTCACGCCGGTCCGCAATCGCCGCGGGGCCGAACCGCTTGTTGATCAGGTGGTTGCGGCGGTGGAGAAAGCGATCCGCGGCCAAGTGCTCCGGCCAGGGATGTCTCTGCCGTCCATTCGTGAATTCGCGCGCGCGCATGGTCTGAGCCCATACACTGTATCGGCTGCCTATGGGCGTCTTGTGGCGGGCAATTGGCTGCTTTCACGGCCTGGGTCGGGGTATTGGGTCGCACCCTCGGCCACGGCGCCGCTGGCCGAGGCCAGCGGCGCGAAGCGTGCCGACGCGCGCGCGGGGCCTATTGGCCGGCGTTCTTCGGTCACGGACGAAGCCGGCGGCGCGTCTGCCACGGGGCGAGGCGCCGCAAGCTGGACACCACCGCGTTTGGGTGCCGCATGGCTGTTGTCCGATGTCTTTGCCGATCATTCCATTCCCATCAAATCGGGCTGTGGGTGGCTGCCGCCCGAATGGCTCGACGAAGCCGGCCTGCGCCAGTCGCTGCGCCAGGTCAGCCGTACGCCGGTCAATCAGCTGGCGGGCTACGGCCATCCCTATGGCTATTTTCCATTGCGTGAATACGTGGCGCAGGCCATGGCGCGGCACGGTATGGCGGTGTCCGCTGATCAGGTGCTGCTGACCCAGGGTGCGGGACAGGGTCTGGACATTGCGATTCGCTGCTTGCTGCGGCCCGGGGATGTCATCGCGGTGGAGTCGCCGTGCTATGCCAATATATTGCCTACGCTGAGACTGGCCGGCATGCAGATGCGGGCGATACCGCGGGATGCATCGGGTCTTTCCATTGAGGCGCTGGAACAGGCTGCGCGCGACCGCGCGATCAAGGCCTTGTTTGTGAACACCGTGCTTCAGAATCCCACGGGTGCAAGCCTGAGCATGCACAATGCCTTTCAAGTGCTTCAGTTGGCAGAGCGATATGATTTCCGCATCATTGAAGACGATGTTTCGCGCGATCTGCTGCCCGATCTCGGCCCGTTGCTGGCGGCGCTCGCGCCGCCAGGTCGCGTGGTGTATCTATCGGGCTTCTCCAAGAGCATCACCCCGTCAATGCGGGTGGGCTACATGATTGGGGACGCCCGTTTTGTGCGCGAATTTGCGGAAGCCAAGATGGCGCTTGCGTTGACTACACCCGCGCTCATGGAACGCACGGTATACCAGGTGCTGAGACAGGGCCGTTATCACGCGCATCTTGCGCGCATACAGGCTCGTCTTCGGCAGGCTCATGATGAGGTCTGCGCGTTGATGGACGAGCATGGCCTGGAGATCCATGCCAGGCCTGGCGCCGGACTTTTTCTGTGGGCGCGTTTGCCCGACCCTTGGCGGACGGGCGGAGCGTTGCAACTGGCCGAAATGGCGTTGGCGGACGGCATATGGCTTGCGCCGGGTTCCTACTTCGACCCGGGGCAGGCCGACACAGGATGGCTGCGCTTCAATGTCGCTTATTCGCGCCATCCGGCATTGTGGAAGTTCATCAGCAAGACGGTGCAGGCGGGCATGCTACCGGGTTCAAAGCAACGCAGCCTGCTAGACTGAACGCCAAGAACCGGATGCTCGCGCTACGGATGCCAAAGCCCGCCAGCCCGGTCATGCGGGCGCCGCTGGTGATACACAATGGAAAATCCTGTTTATGGATGCCTACCTCATACCGCTTGCCGCTTGCGGCGCGGCCTATGGCCGGACGCGAGTGTACTCGGCAAAATCGAAGGCATAGCCGTTTTCTTCCGGTTGCGGCTCGCGCTTTGTCTCGCGCCATGCAGCGCCGTCGAGTTCGGGAAACCATGTGTCTCCATCGACGTGTGCATGGATTTCGGTGGCAATGATGCGGTCGGCAAGCGGAAGCGCGCGGTGGAATATCTGCGCTCCGCCGATGATGCATACCGTGTCGGCACGCGCGCAGTCGTCCAGTGCGGCTTGCAATGACGGGTACACCGTGGCGCCTTCCGCCCGATAGGCGGCGTTGCGGCTGACCACCAGGTTGGGGCGGCCGGGCAGGGGGCGGCCCAGCGATTCCCAGGTATTGCGGCCCATGATGATGGGGTGGCCCATCGTGGTTTTCTTGAAATGCGCCAGGTCTGACGGCAGCCGCCATGGCAGGCCGTTGTCGCGCCCTATGACGCGGTTGTCGGTATAGGCGACGACGATCTGGATTACGGGATGTGTCATATTGCTTTGCCTATACCGCCATGGGCGCCGTCAGCGGCGGGTGATGCTTGTACCCGTCCAGCATGAAATCCGAGGGCTCGATGCGCTCGAGCCATTCGGGCTCGTAGCGGCCGGTCTGGGCGTAGTCGGGAATGCGGTCGGACAGAATGAGCTGGGGGGCGGGGTAGGGCCGGCGGCTCAGCTGGGTCTGCAGCATGTCGACGTGGTTCTCGTAGATGTGGGCGTCGCCGATGAAATAGGTGAACCATCTTGGGCGATAGCCGGTCAGCCGGCCGACCAGATGCAGCAGGGCGGCGCCCTCGGTAAGATTGAAGGGCGTGCCCAGGCCGACATCATTGCTGCGGATATACAGGCAGAGCGAAATCTCGCCTGCCTCCTTGTTGACCAGAAACTGATACAGCAGATGGCAGGGAGGCAACGCCATCTCCTCGAGCTGGGCCCAGTTCCAGCCATGAAACAGAATGCGGCGGCTGCCGGGATCCTTCATGATGGTATCCAGGCAGAGACGCAGTTGATCGATCGCCTTGTACAGCAGGACGTGCGTGCCTTCCGTCTGCTCCACCAGGCCTATTCGGCTGTAGCCGCGGGCCAGGGCGTCGCGCAATTGATCCTGGCCGCGCGCAGCCTTGGGGTCGATCAGTTTGTAGGCGGGCCACTGCCGCCACTGCATGCCGTACACCGGGCCAAGATCGTCCTGGCCCATGCGATAGGGATTGGCAAGCCAGGCCGCATTTTCATTGGCATTTTGATCCCATACCTTGCAGCCCAGGTCGCGGAAGTCGGCCGCGCTGCGGGCGCCGCGCAGAAAGCCGACCATTTCTCCAACGGCCGATTTAAATGCCAGCTTCTTTGTCGTGACAGCAGGGAAGCCTTGCTGCAGGTCGAAGCGCATCATGGCGCCGGGAATGCTGCGTGTGCGTATACCGGTGCGGTTTTCCTGCCAGCTGCCGTTGTCGAAAATATCGCGGATGAGGTCCAGGTATTGTTTCATGCGGGGAGGTTGGGAAGGAGTGTGATCGCGCCGTCGAAATGAGGCAGGCGCGATGGCGGCGAGAGCCGTTCAGCCCTCCAGTACAGTGACCGAATGGGTGATCTCGGCTGTTTTCGAAAGCATGGCCGAAGCCGAACAGTATTTTTCGTGCGACAGCTTCACGGCCCTTTCGACAGCCGGCACCGGAAGATTCCTTCCGGTAACGATGAATTCGAAATGAATGCGCGTGTATACCTTGGGGTCGGTCTCGGCGCGCTCGCCCGTAAGCTTGGCTCGGCAATGGCTGACCTCGTGACGGCCGCGCTTCAGGATCAGCACGACGTCGTAGGCGGCGCATCCGCCGGTGCCCGCCAGCAGCATCTCCATGGGTCGGGGAGCGAGGTCATTGCCGCCGCCGTCTGGTGAGCCGTCCATGGCTGTGACATGTCCGCTGCCCGTACGGGCCACGAACAGCATGCCGTCTGGACCATGCCAGTCAATTGTGCATTCCATTGTGGTTTTCCTGCATTCGGAAGACAAAAGGCAATCGTACCCCAACTCCGCCGTGGCGGCCGGACTGCCGGGCATATTGGCTTTGCATCGGGGTCGTCCTGATGTCGAGAACACATGCGGGGTAATGCGGGCTAGTCGGGAGGCATAAACCCGTTATGTTGCACCGCAGCGACACTTATGCCGGATTACCAGTATTGTTTATAGGGTAATTACCTAGTCGAGCGGGGAAAACTGCTTAATATGGCAATGTTTTAAGTCTGAAGTGAACTGTGGAGTTTGGTTATATGTCCCGCGGGACGCTCCCCTCTTCCTGGAAACATTCATGAATACCACCCTGATCCTACTGCTGACATTCATCGTGTCAGTTACCGGTCTTTTTGTCTTCATCTGGTCCCTGAGGCACCATTTGTTCGACGACAATCCGGAAGCGGCCAACGTTATTTTCAACGAGGGCGAAATAGGCCGGATTGAAGAGCCTTCGGCAACACCGGCGCAGCAAGCCGCCCTGCAGAAGACCGTGGACGCCACGCATGCACCCATTGGCGATGTGGCCAGCGATGCGCGTGCCAAGGCCGAGTTGGCCGCGCGGGTCCAAGCCGACCAGTCGACGACCTGGGTTACCTTCGTATTTCTGTCCTGTGCGATCGTATGGCTGATTTTCGCATCGACTGCGGGCCTGGTCAGCTCCATCAAGCTGCATGAGCCGGACTTCCTGACGCAGTACGCATGGATGACCTTTGGGCGGATGCGCACGCTGCACCTGAATGCGGTGGCCTACGGGTGGGCGCCCATGGCCGCTTTTGGCATCGCGCTCTGGACCCTGCCGCGGTTGCTCAAGACGCCGCTGATAGGGGGCCGCTTCGCCCTTCTGGGCGCGGTGCTGTGGAATGCTGCCTTGATCGCAGGCCTGGGCAGTATCGCAGCCGGCATCAACGATGGCCTGGAGTGGCTGGAAATTCCCTGGCAGATCGATGTGCTGTTCGTGATCGGCGGCGCGCTCATCGGGCTGCCGCTGGTGTTCACGTTGCAAAACCGCAAGGTCAAGCACCTGTATGTTTCGATCTGGTACATGGGTGCCGCGCTGTTCTGGTTCCCCATTCTGTTTCTGGTCGGCAATCTGCCCAGCGTTCACTTTGGCGTGGAACAGGCGACCATGAACTGGTGGTTCGGCCACAATGTGCTGGGCCTGTTCTACACACCGATCGCGCTGGCCTCCATTTATTACTTCCTGCCCAAGATCATCGGCCGTCCCATCCAGTCGTACAACCTGTCGCTGCTGGGTTTCTGGGCGCTGGCGTTCTTCTACGGACAGGTCGGCGGCCACCATCTGGTGGGCGGCCCCGTGCCCAGCTGGCTGATCACCCTATCGATCGTGCAGAGCATGATGATGATCGTGCCGGTGCTGGCGTTCTCGGTCAATCAGCACCTGACCATGCGGCATCACTTCAAGACACTGATTTATTCGCCCACGCTGCGTTTCATCGTGCTGGGCGGCATGATGTACACCCTCAGCTCGGTGCAGGGTTCCTTCGAGGCACTGCGCGCAATCAGCACCGTGACGCACTTTACGCATTTCACCGTGGCGCACGCGCACCTCGGGCTGTATGGCTTCTTCTCGCTGGTCATGTTCGGCGCCATCTATTTCGTGATGCCGCGCGTCATGTCCTGGGAATGGCCTTATCCGCGCCTGATCGCCGCCCACTTCTGGCTGGTGGTTGGCGGCTTCGCCGTGTACTTCATCGGCCTGACCATAGGCGGGTGGCTGCAAGGACTGGCCATGCTCGATGCCACACGTCCCTTCATTGATTCGGTTCGCGTGACGATTCCCTATTTGGAGTCGCGCAGTGTGGGCGGAGCGCTCATGACGCTGGGCCACCTGGTCTTTGCCTTCCACTTCGTGGCGATGGCCCTGCGCTATGGCCGCAAGCGCGTGGGTCCGGCGCTGTTCCATAAACCCCGGCATGCCGGTCCGGCTGTCCGCACCCAGGAGGCTTGATCATGGAAAGCGAATACAAGCTGCTATCCGGCGCCATGGTCACGTTGGCGATTGCCACGGCAACCCTGGTTGTGCTGCCTTATATGCAACTGTCGGACGTGACACCGCCCGAGGGGCTGAAACCCTATACGTCGCAGCAGTTGCGCGGGCGCGAAGTGTATATAGAGAATGGCTGCGTCTACTGTCACAGCCAGCAGCCGCGCTCGCAGCAGCAGGCGCCCGACTTCAAGCGCGGCTGGGGACGTGCGCCGGTGGCGGGTGACTATTATTACGATCATCCCCATTTGCTTGGCACCATGCGGACCGGCCCCGATCTGCTGAACATCGGGGCGCGCCAGCCAAGCGCGGACTGGAACCTGGGTCACCTGTATCAGCCGCGGGCTTATGTGCCCGGCAGCATCATGCCCTCTTATCCCTTCCTGTTCGAGATCAAGGACAAGGCCGACAAGGGCGACCGGGTTATTACGTTGCCGCCCGGCTACGAGCCGGTGGGCAAGGTGGTGGTGGCTCGGCCCGAGGCGATCGACCTGGTTGAATATCTGCTGTCGCTTGACCGGACCTATCCGATCAAGCCGCCAGCGGAACTGGCCGACAATGCGGCGTCGGGAGAAGCGAAATGACGGACGAATCCAAGGAAATCCAGGCGCAAAAGCGCGAGATGCCCGAGCCTTACGAGGGCAACCGTCCGGTGCCCTGGATCGTGATCCTCATCGTGGCAGGCCTGTTTGTCTGGGCAATTGGCTATCTTTACGTAACCTATCAACCTGTGCCGCCAGAGTATGGCGACCAGCGAATAGCCGCCGACTTCAAAAGTGCCTCGGGAAGCGAGGGCGGCAAGGTGGATGGCGCTCAGCTCTATGCCGCGCACTGCGTGGCCTGTCATCAGGCAACGGGCGGCGGTCTGCCTGGCGTGTTTCCGCCCTTGGCCAAATCCGAATGGGTGACGGGCAAGGCCTCGACCACGGTGCAGATCGTACTGCATGGCGTGCACGGCCCATTGACCGTGGAGGGCACAACCTACAATGGCTTGATGCCTACGTTCAAGGACAAGCTGAGCGACGCGGAGATTGCCGCCGTAGTCAGCCACATCCGAACCAGCTTTGGCAATGATGCGGGCGAAGTCGACGAAAATTTGGTGGCCAGCGAGCGGGCTGCCACGGCCTCGCACGAAGCACCCTGGAACGGCGACGAGGAATTGAATGCCTTGAAATAAGGCGCGGGGTGGCGCGGCTGCGCCGCGAACGGGCGACCGCTCGAACTGCCGATCCGCGCAGCGGCGGCCGATGTGCTGGAGTTTCATGAAGACCTTGCTGTCTCTGTTGCTGGTTGCGATGCTTGGTGCGGGCGCGTTTCATGCGCAGACGCGCGGGCTGACGACATTCACGACGGAGACGGCACGCCGCGCCGACATCGCGCGCGAGCCGCGGGCCTTGCCGGATGCCGCGTTGACGCTGCCCTCGGGCGGGCAGACTGGCCTGCTGCGTGATCTGCGCGAAGATGGCCGCATCGCCATCGTCAACTTCATCTATACGCGGTGCATGTCGCTTTGCCTGGCCATGGGTTCCGAGATGCAGCAACTGCAAGACGCCCTGCGCCGCAACGGAGGGGCGGAGCATGTTCGTGTACTCAGCCTCAGCTTCGATCCCGCCGACACGCCGCCATACCTTGCGCGCTATGGCGAGGTCATGCACGCCGATCCTGATATCTGGCGCTTTGCCACACTTGGGAACAAGCGGGAGCGCGATGCCCTGCTGAAAGCGGCGGGGATCATCGTTGTGCCCGCACCCTACGGGCAATATGAACACAACGCCGCCTATCACGTTGTATCGCCCGATGGCCGCCTGTTGCGCATTTTTGATCTGAACGACATAGATCCCGTGCTGGACTATGTCATGCGTCGCGCTGAGCGCGGCAATGGCGCCGCCATTGCATTGCCGGATGCTGAAGATGGCGGGCGCGGCGTCCCCGGGCAAAGAGGGGCGTTGTCGACGCAGTCGCCGGCCACGGCGGGCGAAAGGAAACCGCGATGAAACTACTGGCGCGGTTTTCGGGCAAGGCAGCCGCCTGGCTTGGGCGGCCGGCGGCCTGGGGATGGGCCGGCGCGGCTGCGTTGCTGGCAGCTTTTGCATTGCGCGCGCCACTGACGGCAACCATGTTCCTGCACATGCTGGTGCATATCCCCCTGATTCTCCTGTCGGGCATTCTTGCGGGCAGGGCATGGTCCATGGCAGGCATTGCACCGCGCCTGCGCGCGCTGCTTGGATCCTTTGATCCATATGGACTTGCGGGGCTGCTGTTCTTCAGCCTGGTGGTCACCTACTGGATGATACCCAAGGCGCTCGACGAGGTGCTGCTCTTTCATGCGGCCGATCTGTCGAAATTCGCCAGCGTGTTTATCGCGGGACTGGTGCTGTATTTTTCTTTGCGCCGGGCCAATATCGTGGTGCAACTGTTTTTTCTGGGAAATATGTGCTGGATGATGGCGATTGTGGGCTTGTTGTACCGCGAGAATCCGACAAGATTGTGCAATTTCTATTTGATGAATGATCAGGAAATAGCCGGAACCGGGCTGGTTGCCGTGGCCATTGCGCTGCCCGTTATCTGGCTGTGGGCATGGCGCCGTCGTATCTGGCGCTTTCTGCGCTGAACATTGTGCGGGCTTTTGCGATAATGATGAGTAGGTATCATCTGACAGAGGAACGGCCATGACGCGTACTGCGATTCCCTCCACTCCCTCCATGTTCGAGCGTCGCCTCGGTACGGTTGACCGCATCCTGTCGGAAATAGGGCGCGCCGCGCAGGTACTTGCGGGCGTAGCACAGGCCAGCCGGCCCAATCCAGCGGGCAAGCAGGCACCCGTGGCTGCACAGACGCATGCAACGGCCGCCCCCATGGCATCGCCGGAGGACGCCGGGGCGGGAAGGGCGAGCGCGGAGGCGTCGGCGGCTGCGCAGGCCGATGCGCTCACACCCGAACAGGCGCGTCACGCGGCGGGCCTCATGCGGGTAAACCATGTGGGAGAGATCTGCGCGCAGGCGCTGTATCGCGGACAGGCGCTTTTTTGCGGCGATGCATCAATTCGCAATTTGCTGTATCAGGCTGCTTCCGAGGAAGTCGATCATCTTGCCTGGTGCCGCGAGCGCGTCGTGGAGCTGGGTGGCAGACCCAGTCTGCTCAACCCCCTCTGGTATGCCGGGTCGTTCACGCTGGGGGTGGTGGCAAGCCATGCCGGCGTGCCGCGCAACCTGGGTTTTATGGCTGAAACCGAAAGGCAGGTCGAGCAGCATCTGGAAGGGCATCTGCGCGAGCTGCCGCCCAACGATTACCGCTCACGGCGCATTGTTGCACAGATGCGCGAGGATGAAATCCATCATCGCGACACGGCGGAAGTCAACGGGGCGCATCGTCTCCCGGCCCCCGCACGGCTGGCCATGCGCGCCATGTCCCGCGTCATGACCACAACGGCGTACCGCATCTAGCGACCTTTGCCGGCGGCACGCCGGTTCGCAGGGTTAACGTACACCGGGTTAACACTTAATTACGGATTTGCGCTGCCAACCGTGGCATAGTATCCAAAACGCCACAAAGCAGTGCTGTTACAGTTTTTTTGATCTCAGACCTTGCATTGCACAAAAGAAGGCTATACAATTCAGTTATCGGATGTCGCAACGTGATTGCAGCGGGAAAACCCTCATCACAGTCTCGAGCCAAGGTAAACAATCCAGGCTTTTGAAGCGGCGACATGCCAAGGTTGTCTCCTCCACCCTCCTCCTTTGGTGGATTTAGCCCGAGATCTTACGATCTCGGGCTTTTTTTTCGCTTTTTCGTGGGAATCAGTTATTGTTACATTTATTACCCTCGATGTGCCCGATTTGTTCGAGTTGGAGCCGATAATATTGGCTTCCCTCCCCATTGCATAGGATTTGTGTGTTTTCACCTGAGTTCTGGGAATCCTTCACCTGGTTCTATATCTGTATTGTGGCCTTCATGGTGGGTGGGCTGATTGTTGCCTCCGAGCGCTGGCATGGCATGTTCACCGGCGATACAGATCTCTCCAAGCCCCAGGCCAATCACGCGCGGGCAACGCCGCGCGTGGGCGGGCTGGCTGTCGTGGCGGGTAGTCTGGCCGGCTTGCTGGTGCTTGGCCCCAGCAACATGACGCTGACCTGGCTGTGGCCCGTGCTGTTCATCGCCGCGATGCCCGTGTTCGTTGCCGGCCTTCTTGAGGACATCACCAAGGACATTGGTTCGGGCAAACGCCTGATTGCGGCGTTTGTGTCGGCTGCCATCGCCTGGTGGCTGTTGGGCGGGGTATCGCGGGTCGGCCTGCCGTGGGCGGACTGGCTGCTGTCGTTCTGGCCTGTTTCGCTCCTGTTCACCATGGTGGCTGTCGGCGGCTGTACGCATGCGCTGAATATCGTCGACGGCATGAACGGCCTCGCGGGCATGATTGCCACGCTAATGTCCGTCTCGCTCGCGTTGGTGGCGCTGCAGGTGCAGGACATCCCCATCATGCTGGTATCCGCGGCGCTGGCCTCGGCCACGCTGGGCTTTCTGGTGTGGAATTTTCCCTTCGGGCGCGTTTTCCTGGGAGACGGCGGAGCCTATTTCCTGGGCTTCATGCTTGCCGAGCTGGCCGTGCAGCTGGTGGTGCGCAACCCCAGCGTATCACCGTTCTATGCGCTTGCCGTGCTGTTCTATCCAGTCTTTGAAACAGGGTTCTCAATCTGGCGGCGCAGGTTCAAGCGCGGAACGCCTGTGGATCAGCCCGATGCCCTGCATCTGCATCAGCTGGTTTTCCGGCGGCTGGTGCGCGTGACCTTCAGTCGAGATCGGCGGCATGCGGTGCCGGCCCTGTGCAATGCCATGACCTCTCCCTATCTTTGGGTGCTGGCACTGATAGGCTTGGTGCCGGCCACGATTTGGTGGGACAACACATGGATATTATGTGCCAGCATTCTGGCGTTTTCCCTGGTGTACCTGTGGCTCTACTCCCGTCTGGTTTCCTGGCGCCGGCCGTCCTGGCTGTTGCTGCCATCGCTCGGCAGAGGCCATAGGCGGCGCTAGCATCGCGTTCGGCGCCACGCATTAAAATTCCTTATTCCTCTTATTTAGCGCAAAGCGCGGGAGATACAACTTGCAGATCGAAGACG
The DNA here is from genome assembly GCF_004153445.1 of Allopusillimonas soli. Classification (GTDB taxonomy): domain Bacteria; phylum Pseudomonadota; class Gammaproteobacteria; order Burkholderiales; family Burkholderiaceae_B; genus Allopusillimonas; species Allopusillimonas soli. The sequence continues at coordinate 522,965 of NZ_SDQC01000001.1, read as the reverse complement.
TGAAACTCGCGATAGTCGGGCTTGGATATGTGGGCCTTCCTCTGGCAGTTGAATTCGGCAAGAAGCGGTCGGTGCTTGGTTTCGACATCAACACGCGCCGCATAGCGGAGCTCAAGGAGGGCAAGGATCACACGCTGGAAGTCAGCAGCGAGGAGCTCGCCGAGGCAAAGCAACTGGATTTCAGCAGCGAGCATGAGGCGCTGGCGCAAGCCAATGTTTTCATTGTTACGGTGCCCACACCCATCGACGAATACAAGCAGCCCGACCTGACGCCGCTGATTCGCGCCAGTGAAACGATAGGCAAGATACTCAAGCGCGGCGACATTGTCATATACGAGTCCACGGTCTATCCGGGCGCAACGGAAGAAGATTGCGTTCCGGTGCTCGAGCGGGTGTCGGGCTTGCGGTTCAACGAGGATTTCTACGCTGGCTACAGCCCCGAGCGTATCAACCCGGGCGACAAGGAACACAGGGTCTCGACCATCAAGAAGGTGACATCCGGTTCTACGCCCGAAGTCGCAGATCTGGTCAATGCGCTGTACAGTCAGATCATTGTCGCGGGCACGCACAAGGCTCCGTCCATCAGGGTTGCCGAAGCGGCCAAGGTTATCGAAAACACGCAGCGCGACGTCAATATCGCATTAATCAACGAGCTTGCCCTGATCTTCAACCGCATGGGCATCGATACTCAGGCGGTGCTGGAAGCAGCTGGCACGAAATGGAACTTCTTGCCTTTCCGTCCAGGGCTGGTAGGAGGCCACTGCATCGGCGTCGACCCCTACTATCTGACGCACAAGGCGCAGTCCATTGGCTATCACCCGGAAATCATCCTTGCAGGGCGCCGGCTCAACGACTCCATGGGCGGCTATGTAGTGTCGCAACTGGTCAAGGCCATGACCAAGCGGCGGATTCAGGTCCAGGGGTCCAAGGTGCTGGTAATGGGCTTGGCCTTTAAGGAAAATTGCCCCGATCTTCGGAACACCCGCGTGGTGGACATCGTGCGGGAACTGGGCGAATACAACATCGCCGTCGACGTCTTCGATCCCTGGGTCGATACCGAGGAGGCCCGGCACGAATACGGCATTACGCCTATATCCAAGCCGGAAGCGGGTACCTACGATGGCATTGTCCTGGCCGTCTCCCACAAACAATTTGTCGACATGGGTGTCAAGGCCATCCGCGCGCTGGGCAAGCCTGAGCATGTACTGTACGACCTGAAGTACGCATTGGCCGCGGATGAATCCGATCTGCGGCTTTGATGCCGGCGCATCGGCCGTTTCCGTTTCAAACCAAGGAAAGAGATTTATGAGTACGCGTTATCAGGAGGTTACCGCAAACCTGCAGCAGGACCCCAGAGTCTGGCTGGTGACGGGCTGTGCGGGTTTTATTGGCTCGAATCTGCTTGAGGCGCTGTTGCGGCTGGGCCAGCGCGTGGTTGGTCTGGACGATTTTTCCACCGGACATCAATACAACCTCGACGAGGTGGAAAAAACAGTTGGCCCCGCGCTCTGGTCATCGTTCACGTTCATCGAGGGCGATATCCGCGACATGGACGTCTGCCGCAAGGCCTTGCACGGGGTGGACCATGTTCTGCACCAGGCCGCGCTGGGCTCTGTGCCGCGCTCCCTCAAAGATCCGCTTACGACCAATAGCGTAAACGTCGACGGTTTTCTCAATGTGCTGGTGGCCGCCAAAGAGGCGGAGGCCAAGTCGTTTGTGTATGCGGCGTCCAGCTCCACCTATGGCGACCACGAGGCACTGCCCAAGGTCGAAGACCGCATCGGCAGGCCGCTGTCACCCTATGCCGTCACGAAGTTCGTTAACGAGTTGTATGCCGATGTCTTTGCGCGCGCCTATGGCTTCGGCAGTATTGGGCTGCGCTATTTCAATGTATTCGGAAAGCGCCAGGATCCAAATGGCGCCTATGCCGCCGTCATTCCCAAATGGATCGCCGCGATGATCCGCGGCGAGGATGTGGTCGTCAACGGCGACGGCGAGACCAGCCGCGATTTCTGCTTTATCGATAATGTCGTCCAGGCCAATATTCTGGCTGCGCTGGCTCAGCCTGAAGGCGTGAATCAGGTGTACAACGTTGCCTACAATGCGCGCACCAGCCTGAACGAGCTGTTCGAGCATCTGGCCAAGGCGCTGGCGGGCAACGGCATTGTCTATGACAAGCAGCCTATTCACGGTGATTTCCGCCCAGGCGACGTGCGGCATTCCCAGGCGGACATCACCAAGGCGCGCGAGCTGCTTGGCTACGAGCCCATGCACAATATTATTCAGGGCCTTGAGGTCTCCATGCCCTGGTATACGCAATTCCTACGTTGATTTGAAGTCTCTGAAGCAGCGGCTTGCCGGCCTGCACTCCGACCACAGACGCATTGCCCAAGGGGCGATGCGGGTCGCCTTCTTTCTGTTGCTGGGGAAGGCGGCGGGGGCCTTCAAGGAGATGGCGGTTGCCTACCGCTATGGCGTCAGCAACGCGGTCGACGCCTACCAGTTCACGATGGTCATGGCGAACTGGATTCCCATCACGATCGTGGGCGCGCTGTCGGTGGTGCTCATTCCCGTGCTGGTGCGGGCGCGGCGCGACACTCGCCCGGACATGGCTCGTTTTCTGGGAGAGCTGCAGGGCTGGACGATTGCCGTGGGCGTCGTGCTGGCGGCGGGCCTGTATGTGGCGTGGCCATGGGTGCTGGAGCTGGCCGGACAGGGCCTGAACGCGGAAGCGCGCCGCATGAGCGCGCAATTGATGTTGGCGTTTTCTCCCGCTGCATTATTTACACTCATGACGGGGGTCAGCGCCGCGCGGCTGCGCGCGCGCGAGCGCCATATCAACACTTTGCTCGACAGCGTCCCGGCCCTGGTCATCCTGATCTGGGTCATGCTGGCCGCAACTGTGGACAATGTGGGGCCGCTGCTCTGGGGCACGCTGGTCGGCTACTTTATCCAGTCGGTGTGGCTGCTGAAGCTGGCCGCGAGGGCGGATGGCATGTGGGGGCGGCCACGGCTGGGTTTTACATCGCGCCATTGGCCTGAGTTGGTCAAGGCTTCCGGCGTCATGCTGGTGGGCCAGATCGCAATGAGCTTCGTGGGGCCGATCGATCAGTACACGGCAGCCAATCTTGGCGCCAATGCCAACGCGACGCTGGGCTACGCGAGTAGGCTGCTCTCGCTTGTGCTGGGTGTGGGCGCGGCCTCGGTGGGGCGGGCGGCATTGCCGGTGCTGGCCGATATTCATGAAAGGGGCGATGCGCAGCGCGCGCGCGCGACGGCGCTGAAGTGGTCGGTGATGATGATGGCGGCCGGGGCCGCGGCCACCCTGATTGGCTGGTTGCTGGCGAGCTGGGGGGTTGCCTTTCTGTTCGAGCGCGGCCAGTTCACCGCGCAGGATACCGCAACCGTCGCGGGGGTGCTGCGCTGGGGCCTGCTGCAGCTGCCATTCTACTTTGGCGTGCTGGTATTGGTGCAGCTCTTGGCAAGCCAGAACCGCTATCGCATCATGGCGGCTATCGCAGTATGCAACTTTGCGGTGAAGGCGGCAATGAATTTTTTTCTGGCGCCGGTGATGGGACCGGAGGGCATCATGCTCGCAACCAGCCTGATGTACGCAACGTCATACACATGCTACGCAATCGTGGCCTGGCACGTGCCGCGTGATTCTTCCTTGAAGCAGGTATAGATTTGATTTCGACAGCAACACAACCCCATCTGATGATAGTCATCCATTCCCTGGGCGGAGGCGGCGCGGAGCGGGTGGCGGCGGACTTGAGCGCGTATTGGCGCGATTGTGGCTATCGTGTCACTGTCGTGACGCAGGAAGGACCCGAGAGCGATGCCTATCCCTTGGATGACGGCGTGTCGCGACATGTGCTGGGCACCGCCGGCGCCAGCCAGGGCCGGCTGGCAGGCCTGTTCGCCAACTTCCGTCGCGTGCGGCGGCTGCGCCGCATTATCCGGCGCGAACGTCCAACGATAGTGCTGGGCATGATGACAACGGCTTCCATCCTGGCCATCCTTGCCGCTCGCGGCAGCGGCTGCAAGGTGATTGCAACCGAGCACACGCATCCGCCATCCCAGGATCTGCCTGGCATATGGGAACGGCTGCGCCGCAAGACATATCCGCAGGCGGATGTGGTGGTTGCATTGACCTCGGGCACGGCGCAATGGCTGCGAGATCATGTCCCGGGCGCGAAACTGGCGGTCATCCCCAACGCGGTTCGGTGGCCGTTGGAGTGCGTGGAGCCTGTGGTCGAGCCTCCTGCGCGGCAAGGGCGCTTCCGTATGCTGGCAGTGGGCCGTCTGCATCCACACAAGGGCTTCGATGTATTGATCCGTGCGTTCAGCCTGATAGCGCATTATTTTCCCGACTGGGACCTGATCATCCTCGGGGAAGGCGACGACCGGGAGGTGCTGCAGACGCAGATCGATGAGGCCGGCCTGACGGACCGCATCAGTCTGCCCGGACGGGTGGGCAACGTGGCAGACTGGTATGTGCAATCTGATCTGTATGTACTCAGCTCCCGATTCGAAGGCCTGTCGAATACCTTGATCGAAGCCATGGCCAGCGGGCTGGCGCCTGTGGCTTTTGATTGCGACACCGGGCCGCGGGAGATCATCCGCGACGGCATTGACGGTGTGTTGGTGCGTCCGGTGAACGATCACGAGGCTCTGGCGGCGCATCTCTCGGATATGATGGCGCATCCGGCGCGTCGCGAGGCCTGTGCGCGCCGCGCGGTCGATGTGCGCGACCGTTTCTCCGTGGCGCGGGTAATGGCATTGTGGGGGCAGTTGTTCGAAGGGCAGGGTTCTGCTCGAATTTAGGCGGGAGATGGCGGCGCAATGTGTGGATTCTTGGGAATTTGGGGGACCATGCGGGACAAACGGCCCACGCTGGAGCAGGGTTGTCGCCGCATACGCCATCGCGGTCCCGACAGTGAAGGGTATTGGGAGGACGAGGCGGCCGGTCTCGGGCTGGGTCATGTGCGCCTGGCTGTGCAGGATGTGTCGGCGGCCGGCCACCAACCCATGGTATCCAATTGTGGCCGCTATGTGCTTGTGCTCAACGGTGAGATATACAACCATCTGGCGCTGCGCAGACAGTTGGAGCGCGAAGGATGCACCGCGGCTTGGCGAGGCCACTCGGATACCGAGACGATACTGGCGGCTTTCGCGGCCTGGGGCGTGACGGCCACGCTGCAGGCGCTCACGGGCATGTTTGCCATGGCACTCTGGGACAGGCAGGCACGCGTGCTCACCCTCATGCGGGACCGCTTGGGCGAGAAGCCGCTGTATTGGGGATACACCGGCGGCCGCCTGCTGTTTGCATCCGAACTCAAGGCCATGACGGGGCTGCCTGACTTCGACCGCGAGCTCGACCAGCGGGCGCTGGCGCTGCTGCTGCGCCACAATTACATCCCTGCGCCATACAGTATCTATCGCTGCATCGGCAAGCTCCCACCGGGCACGCTGCTGGTGATATCCGAAGTGGATTTTCACGCTGGGCAGCGACCTGCGGCGCAACCCTATTGGCGCGCTTCGGGCCCATTGACAGATATCGAGTCGATGCTGTCCTTCAGCAATGACACGCAGGCTGTGGATGCTCTGGAGTCGGTGTTGGGCCAGGCTGTGCAGGGTCAATTGATATCGGATGTGAGCCTGGGCGCTTTTCTGTCAGGCGGCATAGATTCCTCGGTTGTGGTGTCGCTGATGCAGCAGCACAATCCGAATCCGGTGCGCACATTCTCCATCGGTTTTGACGACCCTGCCTACAACGAGGCGGAGCACGCGAAGGCTGTCGCCCGCCACTTGGGCACGCAGCACACCGAACTGTATGTGGGTGCGAATGATGCGTTGGCCGTCGTGCCGCATCTGGCGGATATCTACGACGAGCCTTTTGCAGATGCCTCCCAGATCCCGACTTCCCTGGTCATGCGCCTGGCGCGCCAGCATGTCACCGTCGCCCTGTCGGGCGATGGCGGCGATGAATTGTTCGGTGGCTATTCGCGCTACTTCCGGGCGCTGTCGTGGTGGCGCAGGCGCGAAGGTATTCCAGGCATGATGCGCCCTTCGCTGGCGCTGGCGGCCCGCGCCGGCGCGTTGCTGACACCGGGCGGCGAGGTCCGGGACAAGCTGGGCAAGCTCTCCGATGTCTTGTCGGCCCGGCATGCGGGCGCATTCTACCGGCAGTTCGTGTCGTATTGGCGGGATCCGGCCAGCGCACTGCTGCGTGCGGACATGCCTGAGACATTGTTTGACGAGCCGGGTGGCAACGATCTCTTCACGCGGATGCTTATGCTGGATGCGGTCACGTATTTGCCGGATGACATTCTGGTCAAGGTAGATCGCGCGGCCATGGCTGTGAGCTTGGAAACCCGTGTGCCTATGCTGGATCATCACGTATTTGAATTCGCCCGCCGCCTGCCGCAGACATACAAAGTGCGCGATGGCAAGGGCAAGTGGCTCTTGCGTCAGCTGCTGTACCGCCATGTCCCGCAAGAGATGGTTGACCGGCCCAAGAAGGGGTTCTCGGTGCCGCTGGCGAACTGGCTGAGGGGGCCGCTGAAGGACTGGGGGGCTGCATTGCTGGACCCGGCAAGGTTGCAGCGCGAAGAGGTGTTCAGGCCCGACTGGATACAGCGCAAGTGGCAGGAACACCAGGCGGGCAAACGCGACTGGAGCACCCATCTCTGGAGTGTGTTGATGACGCAGGCGTGGCTCGAACGTCATGGGTTGGGAGGATAAGGCTGCATGAGAATACTGTTTTTTGTCAGTTCCATGCATGCGGGCGGCGCGGAACGCGTGGCTGCCACGCTCGCAAGCGCCTGGGCATCCCGCGGAGACACGATACGCTTGGTGCCCACCTATACCGGCAAGGGCACATGCTTCTATACCCTGCACCCTGGCGTGCAACTGGACTGGCTGGCCGACCGCATGGGCTGGCTTGGCCGCGTATGCCCGCCATTGGCAAAGTGGTTTGCCATGCGCAGATTGGTGCAGGAATTCCGGCCTGATGTCGTGCTGTCGTTTCTCACCAACGTCAATGTGATGGTGCTGCTGGCGACACACAAGCTGGGCGTGCCCGTCATTGTCAGCGAACGAACCAATGCCGCATACAGCACGAGCGCGGGGGCTGTGTTCAGTCGACTTCGGCGCTGGCTCTACCCGTGGGCCTCGCTGGTGGTACTGCAGTCGCGCCATGGCCTGGCATCCTTCAAGAAGCTTGAGCCAGGTGTGCACAATCTGGCGGTCATGCCTAATCCGTTGCCGCCCAGTATGCCGGAACCGCCCGAGCCCCGCGCGCAGTCGCCAGGCTCACGCCGCCAATTAATGGCCATGGGCAGGATGGTGCCCAGCAAGCGGTTCGCTTCTCTGATCGAAGCCTTTGCCTCGCTGTCCGGCGCCTTCCCTGATTGGGATCTCACCATCTGGGGGGAGGGGCCGTTGCGGCCCGAGCTGGAGCGACTCGTGCAGGCGCTCGGATTGTCGGGCAGGGTGCTCCTGCCTGGCCGCACCGAGGCGCCCTGGGAGGCCCTGGCCCAGGCCGATGCTTTCGCGCTGGTCTCCGAGGTGGAGGGGTTTCCCAATGTGCTGATCGAAGCCATGGCGCTTGGACGCGCCTGCGTGACCGTGGACTGCCCAAGTGGTCCACGGGAAATCACGCGCGACGGCCAGTTCGCCGAACTGGTCCCGCTGCACGATACGCAGGCGCTGGAAGATGCGCTGGCGCGTCTGATGCGCGATCCGCTGTTGCGCGAGGTCATGGGGCGGCGCGCAGCGGCGTGGGTCAGGCAGCATTATGGTATTGCGGAGATTTTGGCGCGCTGGGATGCGCTGTTTGAAGAAACGGGACGACGGCATTCGGAGCGGATACATGAACGGTGAACGCCGGCCTTTGCGGATCGCGCATATTATTTCGGGCTTGGATCAGGGCGGGGCCGAGACCGTGCTGTACCGGCTGATCAGCGCGCCCGGGCAGACAGACACGCATTGCGTCATCTCCATGAGTGACGAGGGCGTGTTCGGCCCGCGCCTGCGCGAGGCCGGTGTTGCCGTGCATGCACTGCACATGCGGGGCCCGGGCGGCGTGGCGCGCGGCCTTGTGCGCCTGTACCGCCTGTTGCGTGCGCTTGGCCCGGATATCGTACAGACCTGGATGTACCACGCCGACCTTGTGGGCGGTCTTGTTGCCCGGCTGGCAGGCATCAAGGCAGTGGCCTGGGGTATTCGCAACTCCGGCCTGGATCTGGAGAAGGCCAGCCGGTCCGCGCGCATCTGCCAGGCCGCCAGCGCGCCGCTGTCCCGATTCGTGCCGGGCGTAATCATCGCCTGCGCGCAGCAGGCGCGGACGCTGCACCGTCAGGCGGGCTACAGCGATGATCGCATGCTGGTCATACCGAATGGCTATGATTTGTCGCGCTGGCACCCTGATGCGCAGGTGCGCGAGGCTGTGCGCGTGCAGTGGGGCGTGGGCGCGTCGACGCCGGTGCTTGGCAGCGTGGCGCGATTCAATCCCCTGAAAGACCATGCAAACCTCATCGAGGCGCTGTCGCTGTGCGCCCGGGCAGTGCCCGATGTGCGCTGTGTGCTGATAGGCGAGGGCATGGATGGCGCCAATCTGCCTTTGATGCAGATGCTGGACACGCATGGTGTGCGTGATCGGGTCATCCTGCTGGGCCGCAGCGATGAGGTGCCGGCATTGATGAACGGGCTGGATGTTCATGTGCTGTCCAGTCGGGCCGAAGGCTTTCCCAATGTGGTGGCCGAGGCGATGGCAACCGGCGTACTGTGCGCGGTTACGGATGTGGGCGATGCCGCGGCCATGGTGGGCGATGCTGGCTGGGTGGCGGCGCCGCGCAATGCGCAGGCGCTGGCTGGCGCCATGGAGGCGGCGATCAGGGCGCTGGGCACACCCCAGCAGACCGAGCGCCAGGCTCGCGGCAGGGCGCGGGTGGAAGACATGTACAGCTTGCAGGCCATGGTGGATGCCTACCACATGGTATGGGCGCGACTGGCGCGGGATTATCCGGCGCGGACAAGGCCTGAAGCTCAGGCGCATGCCTTATGGTCTGTCGGAAACATGGCGGCATTTGGCGCAGATGAGGCGAAGGCAATGCCGGACGCCGACGGCTTGCAGGGCACGGAACGAGGCATGCCAGGACCTCTCCAGACGGGCGATTCCGCGGCGCGGCGCCTGCTGATGGTTGTGAACAACCCTGCATTTTTTCTCTCCCACAGGCTGCCAATCGCTCTGGGCGCGAAGGCGGCGGGATATGAAGTGCATATTGCCACCATGGATGGCCCATCGGTGCCGCAGATCGTACGGCATGGCTTGACGCATCACGCCATCCCCATGTCGCGCAGCGGGAAAAACCCGGCGCAGGAACTGGCTACGATCCATGCGCTGTGGCGTCTGTGCCGAACTGTGCGGCCCGGCGTCGTGCACGCGGTGACGATCAAGCCTGTGCTGTATGGAGGCATTGCCGCGAGGCTGGCCGGCGTACCCGCCTACGTTGCAGCCATTTCCGGGCTGGGGTTCATCTTCACGCGCAAGAAAAAAGGGCTAGATATCCTGCGTCTTGCCGCGACAGGTTTGTACCGGTTGGCGCTGGGTCATCCGAACAGCCGCGTCATATTCCAGAACGCCAATGATCGTGATGTGCTGATGCGGGCCGGCGTTGTAAAGGCGGGGCAGGCGGTAATGATACGCGGCTCGGGCGTGGATCTGGATCGATACCGTTTTCTACCCGAGCCGCCTGGGCCGCCTGTGGCGGTGATGGCCGCAAGATTGCTGTTCGACAAGGGGGTGAGGGAATTCGTGGATGCCGCCCGCGCCGCTGCAGGGCATGGCACGGGTTTGCGCTGGGTGCTGGCCGGCTCGCCTGATCCCGGCAATCCGGCCAGCGTCACCGAAGCGCAGTTGGATGGCTGGCGCAAGGAAGGCGTGATTGAATATCTGGGCGAGTGTGCTGACGTGGCTGCATTGTATGCACGCTCGCACATCGTTGTACTGCCTTCATATCGCGAAGGGTTGCCCAAGTCGCTGGTTGAGGCGGCCGCCTGCGGCAGGGCGGTGGTAACGACCGACGTGCCGGGCTGCCGCGACGCAATCGAGCCCGGCGTAACGGGCTTGCTGGTGCCCGCGCAGGATGCGCGGGCGCTGTCGGAAGCCGTGCTGGAACTGGCGGAGGATGGCGCAAAGCGGTCCGCAATGGGGAAGGCTGGACGCGCGCTTGCCGAGCGGGCTTTCGATATCGAGGCGATTGCCCAGGCGCACCTGGGCATCTATGACACGCTGCTGCGCTCCCGCTCCTAGAATGGCATTTTAAGCGTCGGATCAAGCGCCTCGAAGGCCGCGCGAAACTCGCCTTTGATGTTTTCCAGATCCTCGGCTGTCTCGGCTTCGAAGCGCAGGACGATGACAGGCGTGGTGTTGGAGGCGCGGGCAAGCCCAAAGCCGCTGCGGTATTCGGCGCGCACGCCGTCTATGGTGCTGAGACTGGTTGCGTGGGGAAACTGGCCTTCCTTCTGCAGGCGCGCGATGAGCGCATGCGGCTGCCCCTCCTGCATCTGCAGCTTGATTTCCGGTGTCGAGACGTCCTCGGGCAGGTCTTCAAGCACGCTGGACGGATGGTCGTGCCGGGAGAGAATCTCCAGAAGGCGGGCGCCGGCATAGAGGCCGTCGTCGAAACCATACCAGCGTTCCTTGAAAAAGATGTGGCCGCTCATCTCGCCAGCAAGCGGAGCGCCCGTTTTGGCCAGCTTGGCCTTTATGAGGGAATGGCCGGTCTGCCACATCATGGGCTTGCCGCCCGCATGCTTGATTTCGCGCGCCACGTGACGGCTGCATTTGACGTCGAAGATGATGGTGGAACCCGGAACCCGCTCCAGTATGTCGCGTGCGAACAGGATGAGCTGGCGATCCGGCCAAATGATCTCGCCCGAGCGTGTGACGACGCCAAGACGATCCGCGTCGCCGTCGAAGGCTAGGCCCAGCTCGCAGTCGGTGTCGCGCACATGGCGGATGAGATCTTGCAGATTATGCGGATCGGCCGGATCGGGGTGGTGGTTCGGAAAGCGGCCGTCCACCTCGCAATAGAGCTCGTCCACAGTGCAGCCCAGTGCCCGGTAAAGCTGCGCAGCAAGCTTGCCGCCCACGCCGTTGCCGCAATCGATGGCGATTTTCATGGGCCGCGTCAGGCGGACGGTGTCGCGGATTTGGGCAATGTAGTCTGGCGCCAGGTCCAGGGCGCGCCGGGTGCCGGGCTTGATTTCCGATGTGGATCCGGGGGCGGCCATGATGCGGCCGAGGGCCTGTATTTCATCGCCATACAGGGCCTTGCCGTCGAGCATGATCTTGAAGCCGTTGTAGTCGGACGGATTATGGCTGCCCGTGATCGCCACGCCCGAGCCGGTTTTCTCGTGGAAGGTGCCGTAGTACACAAGCGGTGTGTGGACCATGCCGATGTCGATCGTGTCCAAGCCGCCTTGGTTCAAACCCTCCTGCAGCGCCGCCGCCAGTTCGGGGCTGCTCAGTCGCCCGTCGTAGCCCACCACCATGGCCGTTACGTCGCGCTCGCGGGCCTGCTGCGCCAGCGCCAGGCCGAGACGGCGCGCGAAGTCCGCATTCAGTTGGTCAGGCACGATACCCCGGATGTCGTAGGCCTTGAATACAGCAGAGGGTGGAGGTGTAGTTGTCACGGCATATCCTTGCATCTTCAATCAATAGTAGGGAATTATCCCGGATTCAGTGAAATTTTGCCGGGCGAAGACCGCGAAGGTGTATGGATCTGCAACTGTCTTAAAATGGCCAGGCTGATAAAACTTTGCAATGAGGCGGGATAATGAGTCGAGTCGACGAGCTGAAACAGATGCTGGGGCCGGACAACGTATTGACGGGTGCGGATGTCGAGTCCTATGTAAACGATTGGCGTGGCCGATACGCCGGTCGTGCGCTGGCTATGCTGCGTCCCGGCTCGACGCAGGAGGTGGCCGAGATTGTGCGCTGGTGCGTCGCGCACAAGGTGCCCATGGTGCCTCAGGGTGGAAATACGGGCCTCTGTGGCGCCGCCACGCCTGATGGCAGCGGCGACGCCGTTGTCATTTCGCTTGTTCGCATGAACAAGGTGCGAAGTGTCGATACGGACAATGACACGATGGTGGTGGATGCGGGCTGCATCCTGCAGTCTGTGCAGCAGGCCGCCCGGGAGCATGACCGCTTGTTTCCGCTGAGCCTGGCGGCCGAGGGCAGTTGCACCCTGGGGGGCAATATGGCCACCAATGCGGGCGGCACGGCTGTGCTGCGCTACGGCAACACGCGCGAGCTCGTGCTGGGACTGGAGGTCGTGACGGCTGACGGCGATATCTGGCACGGCCTGCGCGGTCTGCGCAAGGACAATACCGGCTATGACCTGCGCGACCTGTATATCGGCAGTGAAGGGACGCTGGGCATAATCACGGCTGCCACGATCAAGCTCTTTCCCCTGCCGGTCGCGCAGTGCACAGCGTTGCTTGCGCTCGATTCCGTGGATGATGCCGTTTCAGTACTGTCGCATGCACGCAAGGGCTTCGGCGCGGCGCTTACCGGCTTCGAGCTTATTGCGGGAAATTGCCTGCAGGGTGTGGTGAAGTGTTATCCGCAGCAGCGCATTCCATTCGAGGGTGAGTCGGCCGGCAAGCCCTGGTATGCGCTGCTCGAGCTGTCGGACAGCGAGAGCGCCGAGCATGCCCGCGCGCGCTTCGAGGAGGTCGTGGGCCAAGCCATCGAAGACGGGTTGATCCAGGATGCGGTCATTGCGGAAAACATGGCGCAAAGCAAGGCGCTGTGGCATTTGCGTGAAAGTATACCGTTGGCCGAGAAGGCTTTCGGCAAGAGCATCAAGCACGATGTGTCGATACCGGTGTCCCGCATGGCCGATTTCGTCAAGACCACCAACGCGGCCCTGCAGGCGAAGTTTCCAGGCATCGAGCACGTGACATTCGGTCATCTGGGCGACGGCAATCTGCACTACAACGTGGCGCGCGGACAAGCCTATACGGAGCAGGAGCTGCTTGAGCGCCAGGATGCCGTATACGAGCTGGTGCATGAAAGCGTGCATCAGTTTGGCGGCTCTATCAGTGCAGAGCACGGCGTTGGGCAGCTCAAGCGGGATGTGTTGCCGCGCTATAAGGATCCGGTCGAGATCGCGCTCATGCGCCGCATCAAGTCCGCGCTTGATCCGCATGGTTTGATGAATCCTGGCAAGGTGCTGGCCTGATGCACGGCGGCATCCAGGCCGCCAGAAATCCGAACAAGCATACGCGCCGCAAAGGCGAGGGGATAGCCCCCTCCCGCAACGGTCAGACGAGGGCGGGCAGTACCCGGCCGCGGCTCTCTCCCAGGCTCAGCGTGGGATAGCCTGGCTTGCTGCAATGCGCGCGCAGTATGACCTCGTCCTGGTCCTCCAGGAATGTGCGTTCTTCGCCCCAGGGCAGCGCAAAAGGCTTTTTCCCGCCCTGGCTTGATTCCAGCAGCGAGCCTTCCTGGCCTGCGCCGGGGCCCGACAAGGTACCTGTGCCCAGCAGATCACCTGCAGCCAGATTGCAGCCATTCACGGTGTGATGCGCAATCAGTTGGGCCACGCTCCAGTAGGCGGCGTTGCCGAAGTTGCTGCTGGAGATCAAAGCGGGAGCGACATCACGCGCGCGAGATTGTTCTGTGCTCAACAGCACTTCGAGTTGAATATCGAAGGCGCCATGGCCGGCGTCGGGCATGCGCAGATAGGGCAGCGGCTGCGGATCGCTCTCGGCGCGTTCGAAGGCGGTGCGGAATGGCGCCAAGGCCTCCAGTGTGACTATCCAGGGTGAAATGGTACTGGCGAAATTCTTTGCGAGGAAAGGGCCTAGGGGCTGGTATTCCCAGGCTTGCAGGTCGCGTGCGGACCAATCATTCAGAATGCACAGACCGAATACATGGGACTCGGCATCGGCGATATCCACGCGCGTTCCCTGAGGGTTGCCCTGACCCACGAATATGCCCAGCTCAAGCTCGTAGTCCAGCCGGCGGCAGGGGCCGAAGCCCGGTTCGGCGCCGTCGCCGGCGGGGCGCGTCTGTCCCACTGGGCGCGGAAAGGCCTGGTTCACGCCTATGCTCGAGGCGCGTCCATGGTAGCCGATGGGAACCCATTTGTAGTTGGGCAGCAGGGGATTGTCTGGCCGGAACTGCTTGCCCACCGAAGTTGCGTGATGCAGGGAGATATAGAAATCCGTGTAGTCGCCTATGTGCGCGGGCACGCCCAACTCGGCCTCGGCCATGGGAACGAGCAGCGGCTCGAGCAGGGGCTGCATGGCGGTTTCACCGGTGCGCAGGGCGCGTGAAAGAGCCAGGCGCAGGGCTGACCAGTGCTTCTGGCCCAGGGCCATCAAGCCATTGAGTGTGTCGGTCCGGCAGGCGCGCAAGGCTTCGCCCGCCGGCCCTTCCCAGGGCTGCGCATCGGACAGTGCGGCCAGGTCGAGTACCTGGTCGCCAATGGCTACACATGGCCGGTACGGCTCGCTGCTGCCCGCGTGCCGGAAAACACTGAAAGGCAGGTTCTGCACCGGAAAGCCGTTATCGGCGATGTTGGCGGATTCGACCCAGCTTTTCAGCGCTGGGTCATGGGTTTCGTTCAGGTATGGCATCGGGGAATCCTGTGGTCGAAGTCTGTGGTGATAGAGGCATGCTCGGGGACGCAGCCCTCGGGCTTGCCCCTGCCCGGCGTTGCTCAGGGCTTGGCGGGATCGAAATGCTTTCGTATTCCCGACCATACCGTATCGTAGCCCTGCTGCAAGGTGGCCGAGGCCAGCGCCGCGCGCGTGGGACGGATAATCCGCCGGGTTTCGAACATGAAGGCCATGGTGTCACGAATATAGTGCGGCTGGCTGGTATCGGCCTGTATCGCCTTCTCGAATGTTTCGGCATCGGGTCCATGCGGACTCATGCAGTTGTGCAGGCTGGCGCCGCCAGGCACGAATCCTTCGGCTTTCGCATCATAGACACCCTGGATCAGGCCCATGAATTCACTGGCGAAATTGCGATGGAACCAGGGTGGGCGGAAGGTGTCTTCCGCCACCAGAATGCGGGGCGGGAAGATGGCAAAGTCGACGTTGGCGGCGCCCGGCGTGTCCGAGGGCGACGTGAGCACCGTGAACAGGCAGGGGTCGGGGTGGTCGTAGCTGATTGAGCCGATCACGTTGAAGCGGCGCAAATCATACTTGTAGGGGGCATTGGTGCCGTGCCACGCCACCACATCCAGCGGCGAATGGTTCAGCGTTGTGCGCCAGAGGCCGCCCGAGAACTTGGCGATGAGCTCGAAGCTCTCCTCGATATCCTCGTACCAGGCTACCGGCGTCAGAAAATCGCGTGTATTGGCCAGCCCGTTGGAGCCAATGGGGCCCAGCTCCGGTGGACGCAGCGGAGCGCCGTAGTTTTCCAGCACGTAGCCGCGCGCGGTTTCATCCAGCAGCCTGACGCGAAAGCGCACGCCGCGCGGTATCACCGCGATTTCGCACGGCTCAAGGTCGATGAGCCCAAGCTCGGTTGCAATGCGCAGGCGCCCTTGTTCAGGCACGATCAGCAGCTCGCCGTCGGCGTTGTAGAACACGCGGCGCTTCATGGAGCGGTTGGCTGTATACAGATGGATGCCCACCCCTGTTTGGTCGTTGCTGTGGCCGTTGCCCGCCCAGGTTTGCATGCCATCGACGAAATCGGCGGGCGCTTCGGGCAAGTCCGGGGCGTTCCAGCGAAGGCGGTTGGGCGATATGGGTTCCGTACCGAAATCGCCGGACCAGCCCGCGGCGCCCTCATAGGGTTCGAAGGCATCCTGGAGCGCGGTGGGGCGGATGCGATACAGCCAGCTGCGGCGGTTCTCCGCGCGTGGCATGGTGAATGCCGTGCCCGAAAGCTGTTCGGCATAAAGGCCGTAAGGGCAGTTTTGAGGCGAGTTGCGGCCTGTCGGCAATGCGCCTGGCAATGCTTCGGTGCTGAAGTGATTGCCGAAACCGGTCTGGTAGTCGAGAGAGGTCATGGCTTGGCGTCCTGTTTGGAGGTTGAACCGTCGTTCTGGACAGCAGCGCGGGCGTGGCTGAGCGCCTGGGAGATGATGTCCGGATCGCCGATGTGATTCGACAGCAGCAAGACGAGCGCGGCGTTCATGGCATGGCTTTGGTCTGTGCTGAGGTCGCGATGTGCCTCGATCAGCTGTTCGTAGAAATCGTCGGGATTGGCAAAGGCGGATTGGGTGTTCAGCTGGCTCATGATGCGGCCTCCTGGCTGCCCGCGCCGGTCGCCCGTTTCAGGGCGGCGCGGATGCGTCCGACGTTCAGCGTGCGCCATCGCGCGGCAATATGCTGGTCGGGGCGAATGAGGTAACAGGCGCCGTCGCCCGCGTCATACCGGCGCGCCAACGTCATCTGGCGGTCCACCACGCAATGCAGCCCCGCGGGCGCACGAGGCGCCAGGGCGGGAGAAAGCGCCAGCACGACTTTCATGCCGGGCGTTTCATCCTGCAGGGCAGCCAGTGCCCGCAGCGTGTCGGGCTCCGGTATGCGGGTATTGCAGAACAGGGCAAGCGCAAAGCGGCTTTCCAGCTGCCCGAGCCACCAGCCCAATACGCCGTCCACCGTGACCGGACCATCTGGGGCCACTGCGCCTACAGGCAACTGCGGTGAAAAATCGTCGCTGTCCGGCGTATTCAGGGGTGACGTGGTATAGGCAGCTGGCGTGGACAGGCGGCCGCTGTTGACAAGCTTGCGCGCGAACTCGTGATGCTTGGCGAGCTTCAGCACGGTGTTGCGAAAAAGCAGGCTGATCTCGCTTTTGGGTGTGATGAAATCCGTGGAATGTGTGGAGTGTGCGATATTCTCGTCGGCCGCCGGCTCGCGTTCCGCGGCGTAGCTGTCGATGAGTGATTCAGGGGCTTTACCCTGCACCACCAGCGCGAGCTTCCATGCCAGGTTGTCGGCATCCTGCACGCCGCTGTTGGCGCCGCGGGCGCCAAAGGGTGATACGCGATGTGCCGAGTCCCCCACGAACAGAATGCGGCCATGCTGGAAGTGGTCCATCCGTTCGCAGGCAAAGGTGTAGATGCTGACCCATTCGAGCTCGAAATCCACATTGTCGCCGAGCAGGGCGCGTATGCGCGGCAAGACGTTCTCAGGCTTGACCTCTTCGACGGGATCGGCATCCCAGCCCAATTGGAAATCGATGCGCCAGATATTGTCGGGCTGGCTGTGCAGAAGCACGGATTGTCCGGGATGGAAGGGTGGATCGAACCAGAACCATCTTTCTGTTGGGAAGTCGGCCTGCATGCGGACGTCGGCAATCAGGAAGCGATCGCGAAAGATACGGCCATGGCTTTCCTGGCCCAGCATCTTGCGCAGCGGAGACCGGGCGCCATCGCAGGCAAGCAGCCAGTCCGTGGTGAGCGTATAGGGGCCATCCGGTGTGTCCACGGTCACTTCGGAGTGGGTTTTGTGTCGCGCCAGGGCGACGGCCTTGTTTTTCCATCGCAAAGTGACGTTGGGGTGCGCCGCCACATGCTCGTGCAGATACCCTTCGCAATAGTATTGCTGCAGGTTGATGAAGGCCGGACGCCTGTGCCCTTGTTCAGGCAGGAGATCGAAGCGCCAGACCTCGTCGTCCTTGAAGAAGACGCGTCCCACATTCCACGACACGCCGGTGTTCACCATGCGCTCGCCCACTTCCAGGCGATCCCAGATATCCAGCGTGCGCTTGGCGAAGCAAATGGCGCGTGAGCCGGTAGACAGCCGGTAGTCGTCGTCGATGACAAGGACGCGCAGCCCGTGGCGGGCCAGATCCAGCGCAAGCGTCAGGCCGACCGGGCCCGCACCCACGATCGTGACGGCATGGTGTTCAACGCCTGTTGTGTCGATAGGCGCGTATGTGAACGCCAGGCTCTGATAATCGATGTCTCCCACAGCCTGCTCCTTGACCTTGTATCAGCCTTCGAGTTGCTGCCACATCTCCATGTCGCGCTCCGCGGTCCAGATGCGCGGGTGTTCGTGGCCTGTGGCTTCGTCATAAGCGCGCGACACATCGAATGGCATACAGTGATCGAAGATCACCCAATGCGCATAGCGCGGTTTCATGAAATCGTAGGTTTCGCGATAAATGGTCTTCAGATCCTTGCCTTGCGCCACGCCGTTGTTGACGCTGCCATACAGATCGGTGAGAAAGCTGCGAGTGCCGGCCAGTGCCTTGCGAACTTCATCGGCTGATTTCAGCGCGGGGCCGCGGCCCGGCACCAGCTTTTCGGGGTTGAAGGCGGCCAGGCGATCCAGCGTCTGGGGCCAATCGCGGAAATAGCAGTCGCCGGCGTAGGGCGTGGATTCGTATTCGACCAGATCGCCGGCAAACATAATGCGCTGCTCGGGCAGCCAGGCAATGGTGTCGCCCTTGGTGTGGCCGCGGCCCACTTGCATGATGTGCACTTCCAGGTTGCCCAGGTCTATGGTCATGTGCCCTTCGAAGGTGATGGTGGGCCAGGTGAGGCCCTCGGGCACAGATTCGACGTTTTGGAACAGGCGCGGGAACCGCCCGATTTCACTGTCCTTGTCCTGTTGGCCGCGCTCCACGATGAGGTCGTAGGTGTCGCGGCTGGCAATGATCTGCTGGGCATGATAGGCCGAGGCGCCGAACACGCGCACCGCATGATAATGCGACAGCAGCAGATATTTGATGGGCTTGTCGGTGACCTCGGCAACACGGTGGATGACATCCTGGGCCATCACGGGTGTGGCCTGTGTGTCCACCACCAGCACGGCATCGTCGCCGATGAACACGCCGGTATTGGGATCGCCCTCGGCGGTGTAGGCATAGGCATTGTCTGACAGTTTCTCGAAGGAAACGACCTTCTCTTCGAGGTCGGCATGCGAAGCGAATTGTTTGCTCATGATGTCTCCTGGTTGATGTGGCAACTATAGTAGATAGTTCGTATATATGCAATGAGTTTGTTATTTGTGAATTCGTGTCGACGGATGGCTACCTCACGGCAAGAAAATGTGGCGGCCATGCCGCTGGCGCCAGGCGACGTTCCGTCTGCGCGACAAGGGCAGTGTGCTGTCCAGCAGCTGTTTTCAGCGGCGCTGGCACCTTGGGCAATAATAAGTGGCTCTCTGGCCCTGGACAATGCGCCGGATGGGCGTTCCACACGCGGGACAGGGGCTTCCGGCTTTTTCATAAACCGCGGCGTGCAGCGCGAAATAGGCACCGGGCTGGCCGCTGGCATCCACGTAGTCGCGCAGGGTACTGCCGCCGGACTCAAGCGCCTGGGTTAGCGTTTCCCGCAAGGCCGCCACGAGCGCGGCGCAGCGGGGGCGGGACAGGCTGCCGGCGCTGGCCCGCGGGCTGATCCCCGCCTTGAAAAGCGCTTCGGAGGCATAAATATTCCCGGCACCCACCACGATATTGCCGCCCAGCAGAACCTGCTTGATGGCTTGCCGCCGGCCGCGCAGGGCGGCGTGGAGATAGTCGGGCGTGAAGCCGGGGTCGAAGGGCTCCAGCCCCAGCCGTGCCAGCAAGGGGTGGTCCTGAATGGGGCCATCGGCGGCATCGTGCCACAGTATGGCGCCGAACCGGCGCGGGTCATGCAGGAGAAAGCGCGCATGGGCGAATACCCACTCGGCGTGATCGTGGCGCAGGCGGGGCGCATCGCTGGCTACGCGACGCAGGGAGCCCGACATGCCCAGGTGGACGATCTGCGTACCCGCGGCGAATTCGATAAGCAGGTATTTGCCCCGCCGGCCG
The DNA here is from genome assembly GCF_004153445.1 of Allopusillimonas soli. Classification (GTDB taxonomy): domain Bacteria; phylum Pseudomonadota; class Gammaproteobacteria; order Burkholderiales; family Burkholderiaceae_B; genus Allopusillimonas; species Allopusillimonas soli. The sequence goes on along the minus strand of NZ_SDQC01000001.1, from coordinate 503,179 downwards.
CAGGACAATACCCGCTGGCCGGCCATTTTCGCGGCCATATCGGGAGGGACGGGCCATCGCATGCGCGGCTCGTGCACAATGAAGGCTTCCAGGACTTGGCCGGGCATAATCGTCGCTATTCCGCGACGCGTGGTTTCCACTTCTGGCAATTCGGGCATGAGGGGGTGATAAGATCATCAAATCTGTATGAACGAGTTAGATATTTTGCCACCTGACGCTAGACGGGCGCAGCGGCGATGGTTTTCCTGAATGAAATGTTCCCACCCTCTGCTGTTTGCGCTGTGCATATCCGCTCTGTCCCTTGCCTGGCCGGCTGCTGCGAAGCAGGCGCACAAGCTCGCACCCCCTGAGCAAACGGAAACCATTACGCTGCGCGCTGGCGAGCTGCCTGCTGTATCCCTCACGCCCGACATTCTGTACAGGGTGCTTCTGGCCGAGATCGGCGCCGCGCGCGGCTATTACGATCTGGCAAGCAGTACGCTGCTCGGCCTGGCGCGCGATACGTCCGACCCTCGTTTCGCCAAGCGCGCCTTCCAATATTCCATGGCCGACCGCAATGTGGCGCGTGCCCTCAGCGCCGCGCGAGAGTGGGCGCTGTTGTCGCCCAAGGATCCCGAAGCCGTGGCCTCGTCGCTGGCGCTGGCCGCCTCAAGCGGCGAAACCGAAGGGCTGGCCAAGGCGCTGTGGCAGCGCATAGAAAAGGCCAGCAACAAGGAACAGGCCGTGGCGCAGGCGGCCGCCATCGTCGGCAAGATGCAGGACAGGGAACTGGCTCTCGAGGTTCTCGAACAGGCGCTGCACGACCCCGTCATGGCGTTGCCGGTATCGCATCTGGCTCTGTCCGATGCGGCCTGGGGAGCCTCCGACCCTTATCGCGCGGTCGAGGAGGCGAACAAGGCGCTGGAGCTCGATCCCAATCTGGAAGCGGCAGCCCAGCGCCTGCTCGAATACGGCATGAAGGTAGACCCCGACACGGCCGTTGCCCAGGCTCAAGCGTATGTGGCTGGCCATCCCGATGCGGAAAAACTGCAACTGATGCTGGTCAATCGCCTGGTCGAGCGGCGCAGATACGAGGACGCGCTATTCCAGGTGAGACAGATGCGCGCCCGCAACCCCGAAAACTTCGATCTGCTCTACACCGAGGCGGAGGTCAACATCCGGGCCGAGCGCTATAAAGAGGCCAGGGCGCTGCTGAATCAATACATCAGCGTGCAGACGCAAAGGCGCCAATCCATCAATGACGAATCCACGAATGCCGCCGCCGATGCGTCCGATGCGCGGCTGCTGCTGGTGCAGATCGCCGAGAAAGAGGACAACCTGAAAGAGGCCATTGCCCAACTGGACCGCATCGACGACCCGGCGCTTGCCTTTCAGGCCCAGGTGCATAAGGCGGTGTTGCAGGGGCGCATGGGCGATCTCAAGCGGGCCGAGTCCACCATTGGGCGGCTTGATCCCAAGGACAAGCACGAAAGGGCTGTGGTGGCCTTGACTCTGGCCTCCATCTATCGCGAATCCGGCCGGACGGACAAGGCGGTGGAGATCCTGCAGAAGGCCGACCGCGAGATGCCCGATTCCACGGAGATCAAGTACGACCTGGCCATGCTGTATGAGCGCCAGGGCAATACGGATCAATTCGAAAAGCTGATGAAGCGCGTGATCGAGCTGGACCCCGATAATGCCAATGCCTACAACTCTCTTGGCTACACGTACGCGGACCAGAACCGCAATCTGGATCAGGCGCAGGATCTGCTGGAGCGCGCGCTCGACCTGGATCCCGACAATCCCTACATACTCGACAGCGTAGGCTGGTATCTCTACCGCACGGGCGATTACCAGGCAGCCATTGAATACCTGCAGCGCTCCTACGACAACCTGCCGACAGCCGAGGTGGGCGCGCATCTGGGCGAAGTGCTGTGGATGGACGGCCTCAGAGACCAGGCCATCACGGTCTGGCGCAAGGCATATGACATGGACGCCTCCAACGAGATACTCAACGAAACGCTGAAACGATTGGGAGTCACACTGAAATGATGCCTGCCTGGCTGAACCGGAGCAAAGCGGCGCTGGTTGCCGCCGCGGCCGCACTGGTGCTTGCCGCCTGCGCCACGCCGCCAAAGATCGGCGGAAAGCCGGGCGAAGGCGTCTTCGAACGCACAGGGCGCTTCGCCATGAATGTCGGTTATGCCAACGGGCAGCGGGATGCACTGCAAGGCGGCTTTGCCTGGCGCGACGCGGGCACCCGGCTGACGCTGGACTTAGCCAATCCGTTGGGTAGCACGCTGGCGCGCATCGAGGTCACGCCCGGGCGCGCGACGGTGACGCGCAGCAATGGCGAGCAGGAGCAGGCCGCCACGGCGGACGGCTTGGTCGAGAAGGTGCTGGGCAGCCCCCTGCCGGTGTCGGGCTTGCGCTATTGGCTGAGGGGGCAGACCGGCCCGCAGGCGGTGAGCGCGCTCGAGAAGAATGAGGCAGGCCAGCCTGTGTCCTTCACACAGGACGGCTGGCGTGTGCGCCTGTCCCGTTATGATGCGCTGGGTCCGGGCATGCTGCAATTGAACCGCCGCGATGCCAATCGCGACATCAGCGCGCGCCTGGTCGTGAACCCGAACTGATCGCGCAGCTGGACCATGGTGCTGCACGACGTCCCGGCCCCGGCAAAGATCAATCTGTTTCTGCATGTTACGGGCAGGCGGCCGGATGGCTACCATTTGCTGGAAACCGTTTTCCGCTTTGTCGCGCTTTGCGACGTGCTGAATTTCGAGACGCGGCGCGATGGGCGGATAACGCGCGAATTGCTTGGCGCGCCGGACTTGGCCGACATCGATCCAGGCAGCGATCTTGTCGTACGCGCGGCCCAGGCCCTGCAGCGCGCCACCGGCACGCGGCAGGGCGCCCATATTGCCTATACCAAGCGCATTCCAGCCGGTGGCGGTCTGGGCGGCGGCTCCAGCGACGCCGCCACCACGCTTATTGCCTTGAACAGGCTGTGGAATACCGGCCTTGACCGCCATCAGCTCATGGCGTTGGCCCTGCCGCTGGGCGCCGACGTACCGGTGTTTGTTCATGGCAGCGCAGCCTTTGCCACGGGCATCGGGGAAGTATTGAACCCCGTGCAATTGCCCGAGCGAACCTATGTTGTCGTGCAGCCGCAGCAACGCGTCCCGACACAGGCTGTCTTTTCAGCGCCTGATTTGACAAGAAACTCAGCCCACGTCAAAATAGCGGTCTTTACCGATTGGCAAAAAATCAACGCGCCCGTCGAGGGTTTCCATGAAAATGGGTTCTTCGGACGCAACGATCTTGAGCCTGTGGTCTTTGCCAGATACCCCAGGGTTGCAAGGGCGGCCGAATGGCTTTCCGTACAGGGTGTCAGTGCAAGGATGAGCGGTTCGGGAGCCTGCCTGTTTGCGGAGTTCGCAACACCTGGCGAGGCCGCCCGATTCAGCGAAAAAATCGGTAAAATAAAAAGTCGTGCAGGCGGCGAAGCGGTAATCGGCAATGTCTGGGTATGCCAGGGCTTGCAAGACCATCCGCTGAGACACTGGACACGCAATTGAATTTGGGGAATCGCCAAGTTGGTTAAGGCACTGGATTTTGATTCCAGCATGCGAAGGTTCGAATCCTTCTTCCCCAGCCACTCAAGTCCTGAATAAGGCTTAAATGTTAGCGCAAAGCTGTTGAGTCGGCCCCCACAGAAGGTGCTGGTCAACAGCTTTGTCGTTTAACGCCACATATATTGCCATGGCAAACGACCGATTCATGATCTTCACCGGCACGGCTAACACACGCTTGGCCGTCGATGTCGCCAATCACCTGGACATGTCGCTGGGGAAAATGACGGTAGGCCGCTTTTCAGACGGCGAAGTCATGGTTGAAATAAATGAAAACGTCCGCGGCCAGGACGTTTTCGTGCTTCAGCCCACCTGCGCGCCCACCAACGACAATCTCATGGAGATCATGGTCATGGTGGATGCCCTGCGCCGCGCTTCGGCGGGGCGTATCACGTCGGCTATTCCTTATTTCGGCTATGCCCGACAGGACAGGCGCCCGCGTTCGGCCCGCGTTGCCATTTCCGCCAAGGTCGTTGCCAACATGCTGCAGGTCGCCGGCGTCGATCGCGTCATGACCATGGATCTGCACGCCGACCAGATCCAGGGCTTCTTCGATATTCCGGTCGACAACGTCTATGCCGGCCCCATCCTGCTTGGCGATATCTGGCGCCGCAACTACAAGGACTTGGTCGTGGTGTCGCCTGACATTGGCGGCGTGGTCCGGGCCCGGGCGTTGGCCAAGCAGCTCGAGGCCGACCTGGCCATCATCGACAAACGCCGTCCTCGTGCGAATGTGTCCGAGGTCATGAACATCATAGGCGAGATCGATGGCCGCACCTGTATCATCATGGACGACATGGTCGATACGGCTGGCACGCTGTGCAAGGCGGCGCAGGCGCTGAAAGAGCGCGGCGCCGTTTCCGTCTATGCCTATTGCACGCACCCCGTCCTGTCGGGCGGCGCGGTGCAGCGCATCGTCGAGTCCGAGCTCGACGAACTGGTGGTGACCGATACCATTCCGCTCACCGATGCGGCGCGTGAGTGCGGCAAGATCCGTCAGTTGTCCTGCGCGTCGCTGCTGGGTGAAACCATGCTGCGTATTTCCAACGCGGAATCGGTCAGCTCGCTGTTCGTCGACTGAAACATTTTTCTCCCGCCATCCGCTGGTCGCGGCGGATGGCAAACGTACACGGCCGCGAGGTCGTGTTTTATCAATAGGACCCATGGTCCTGATTTTTGGAGCTTTTCCATGCAATTCAACGCCACTACGCGTAGCGTCAAGGGTACGAGTGCGAGCCGCCGCCTGCGCCACGCGGGCCGTGTTCCCGCCATTGTCTATGGCGGCAACGCCGAGCCCCTCAGCATCGAACTGGATCACAACGAGATTTTCCATGCCCTGCGCAAGGAAGACTTTCACTCGTCCATCCTGGATATGCAGCTCGAGGGCAAGGGCCAGCAAGTGCTGCTGCGTGCCGTGCAATGGCACCCCTACAAGCCGTTGGTGCTGCACGTCGATTTCCAGCGTGTCGATGCTGCGCAAACCATCACCACCAAGGTGCCTCTGCACTTCATCAATGGCGACGTATCTCCCGCCGTGAAGCTGGGCGGCCAGATCATCAGCCAGGTGGTTACCGAGCTGGAGGTCACCTGCCTGCCCTCCGACCTGCCGAAGTTCATCGAGGTCGACCTTGCCAACCTGGAATCCGGCGGCAACGTCTTCCTTGAAGACATCACGCTGCCCGAAGGTGTCAAGCATATTGCGCACGTCGCGCATGGCGGCGCGGAAAGCAAGCTGGTCCTGGCTGCGGCGCTGTCCAAGCCTGGTGGCGGTGGCGACGATGGCGAAGCCGATGGCGAAGCGCCCGCGGACGAAGGTACGACCGAGTAAGGCGAATCGTCGCGGAAGCGGCTTCCGCACTTCGCTGTGCTTTGCGACCCCTGTGCGGCCAGCTTGGCCCACAGGGGTTTTTATTGTGTAGACTTCCCCCATGACAACGTCAGCGATCCGTCTCATCATAGGCTTGGGCAACCCGGGCCCGCAATACGAAACCACTCGGCACAATGCTGGCTTCTGGCTTGCCGACCATCTGGCCGACGACCTGGGCGCCAGCTTTTCCATGGAAAAAGGATTCTTCGCCCAGGTGGCCAAGGCCAGGTTCGAAGGCGAGAATGTCATTATCGCCAAGCCCACCACATTCATGAATCGTTCCGGCCAGGCGGCGGGGGCGCTCATGCGCTATTACAAGCTGGCGCCCGACCAGGTGCTTGTGCTGCACGACGAGCTGGACCTCATGCCAGGCAGCGTCAAACTCAAGCGCGGTGGCGGCCATGCCGGGCATAACGGCCTGCGCGACATCCAATCGGCTTTCTCCAGTTCCGATTTCTGGCGCTTGCGCATCGGTATCGGCCACCCTCGCACGCTGGGCCTGGCCGAGCCGGTCATCGCCTTTGTGCTGGAACGTCCCCGTGCCGACGAGCTGAAAGGCATCGAGTCAGTGATCGACCGCTGCCGCGCCATTACACCCGCGCTGTTGCGCGGCGACTTTCCCCAAGCCACCAACCAACTGCACGAGGCCAACCGTGTCTGACAAGCGGGGCCTGCGCGCCGAGTGGCGCGACTTCCTGCGCTTTGTCCGCAAGCCGCAAGTGGCGCCAAGGCTGCCTTGCCGGGGACCAGCGCGCGGCGCCTGGCGCGATTGGTTCCCCGGCGTACCCCTGCGTCGCATCGTGCAATGGGCTGGCTTGCTGTGGCTGGTGAACCTTGTTTTCCTCGGGCCTATTGCGGTGTCCGCGGCAGGCCTAGGAGGGGCGACGCATCGTATTGACATCAACAATATGCCGTGGCTACAGGCCTTGCTCTGGGCGCCTATCGTGGAAGAGCTGGTCTTTCGCTACTGGCTGCGGCGCCCGGTGAATGCATGGTGGGTGCTGCCTGCGGCCATTGGCATCATGCTTTCGGGCCCAAAATGGCCAGCGGTGTTTGCGCTGGCCGCGCTGCTGCTGTTGTGCTGGCGGCCCATGCTCATTGGCCGCAAGGCGCCGATGCGGCGGCCTGCATTCCCTCATGCGTCACCGGCTGAGAAGGAGGCCGTTGTCGCTGGCGATGATACGGCGGCGCCGGCTGGCGCGGCTGCAGGCGCTACATCGGCGTACATGACGAGGGAAATGCCCGAGGCAAGCGGCCTGCCTGGCGGCAAGCGACGACGCCTCGGACCCGATTGGCTTTGGGGACTGCAGCCCACGCCCTGGCGGTACCGGCGTGCCTATCTGCGGCTTTTTCCGCTGATGTTCCACCTGGCGTCGTTGGCGTTTGCCGCCGTGCATCTGTACAACTTCAACCTGCATCAAACGCCCTGGTGGTTGTTGCCGCTGCTGGTGCTGCCGCAATGGGTGACTGGCTTGGTGCTGGGATGGATGCGCGTGCGGCGCGGCATAGGCGCTTCCATGTTGCTGCATGGCGCATTCAACGGAGGTCCGTTGCTGGTGGTATGGCTGCTGCTGCAGTTCACCGATATCGCCACCCAGGCCATGTAGGCCGCCGGCCGTGCGCTACCTACTACAATAGACCCTTTATTCATTCTTCTTTATTCAGGACACTCATGGCTCTGCAATGCGGCATCGTTGGCCTGCCCAACGTCGGAAAATCAACGCTGTTCAATGCCTTGACCAAGGCTGGCATTTCGGCCGAGAACTATCCCTTCTGCACCATCGAGCCCAATGTGGGCGTGGTGGAAGTACCCGATGCGCGCCTTGCCGCCCTGGCCGAGATCGTCAAACCCGAACGCATCCTGCCGGCCGTAGTGGAATTCGTGGACATTGCAGGCCTGGTGGCGGGCGCATCCAAGGGCGAGGGGCTGGGCAACCAGTTTCTGGCCAACATACGGGAAACCGACGCCATCGTGCATGTGGTGCGTTGCTTCGAGGATGAAAATGTGGTGCACGTCGCGGGTAGGGTCGATCCCGTGTCCGACATCGAAGTCATCAACACCGAGCTGGCCCTGGCCGACCTGGCCACTGCCGAAAAGGCTTTGCAGCGCCACCAGAAAACCGCGCGAGCAGGCGACAAGGAAGGCATCAAGCTGGTCGCCATGCTGGAGAAAATCATTCCTGTGCTCAACGAGGCACGGCCCGTCCGTTCGCTTGACCTGGATGAGGACGAGCTCGCGCTCATCAGGCAGTTTTGTTTCATCACCGCCAAGCGCTGTATGTACGTGGCGAATGTGCGCGAAGATGGTTTCGAAAACAATCCACATCTGGACGCCGTCCGCAAGTATGCGCAAGCCGAGCATGCGCCCGTGGTGGCCGTGTGCGCCGCCGTCGAGGCCGATATTGCGGAACTCGATGACGAAGACAAGCGTGTCTTCCTGGAAGACATCGGCATGGACGAGCCAGGCCTGAACCGTGTCATCCGCGCTGCATATGCATTATTGGGCCTGCACACCTACTTCACTGCGGGTGTCAAGGAAGTGCGCGCCTGGACCATCCGCATCGGCGACACCGCCCCCAAGGCAGCCGGCGTCATCCACACCGACTTCGAGCGCGGCTTCATCCGTGCGCAAACCATCTCCTATGACGACTACATCGCCTGCAGAGGCGAGCATGGCGCCAAGGAGGCCGGCAAGATGCGGGCCGAGGGCAAGGAGTATGTGGTGAAAGACGGGGATGTGCTGAACTTCTTGTTCAACGTCTGACTTACGATCGCCATAAAGCCCACGGTCAACGCTTGGCGGCAGCGCTTTGCGGTCCAAGTCGCTTTATTCCTGGATCAGTGCCTTCGCGGATTTGTCCGTGCTGGGGCCGGGGAGCACGAAATAGGGTAATGCCATCATTAAATAGGGTAATTTTGGCCATCAATACCCTATTTGACGGCGGGCATGCATGAAAGCGCCATGCCGGGTGGGTCGGATGCGTTTAGGGTTCAAGCCGCATTAACCATCAAAAATGGAAACTTTGCTATTCGATTGTTTCTATTTTATTTATATAAAAATGCGCCTAGACTGCAAGCATTGAATCCAGTTTTCAAGGAGATCGACATGATCGAACGCCGTCCGTTTGACAGTCTTGGTGCGGCCAATCATGGCTGGCTGAACGCCAGGCATCACTTTTCCTTCGCATCCTACTTCGACGAAGATCGCGTGCAATGGGGCGGCCTGCGTGTCTGGAATGACGATACCATTGCTCCGGGTACCGGCTTTCCGCCTCATCCGCACGCCGACATGGAAATCATCACGTATGTGCGGGAAGGCGCGATTTCGCACCGCGACGATCAAGGCAACCACGGCCGCACCGAGGCCGGCGACGTGCAGGTCATGAGCGCGGGTACGGGCATACGCCATTCCGAATACAACCTGGAGCAGGTGCCGACCCGGATATTCCAGATATGGATCATGCCCGACCGGCGCGGCAATCCTCCGGCCTGGGGAGCCAAGCCATTTCCAAAGGCTGATCGATCCGGCCAGTTCATCGCGCTGGCGAGCGGCATCGACGGTGACGATGATGCATTGCCCATTCAGGCCAATGGCCGCGTGCTGGGCGCCACGCTGAAGGCGGGCGAGAGTGCCACCTATCGCTTTGCAGATAGTGGCCGCTATGGCTACCTGGTGCCGGCTACCGGGCGGGTCATGGTGGATGGCGTCGAACTCAACGCGCGCGACGGCGCGGCCATTCGGGATGTGGACAGCATCACGGTCACGGCTGTCGAAGATGCCGAGCTCGTCCTGGTGGACGTGGCAGGCTGACCCGGCCATGGCAGGCGTCTGGCCGCCTGCCATGGTAAGCGGCGCCTGAAGAATGATGTGGATATGGATACGTCGACCTCGGCGTATCGGCTGCGCAGCGAGATGGAGTCGCTTTTCGCGCCAGGGCGTCTACCGGGCGCCGGGGCGGCGCGGCACGCCTAGCTTGACAAGGTTGGCTATCATGTCTTCGGCCGAGGTGGCCGGATTGATATGCGTGTCGATCTTCAGGATGCGGCCGTCCCGGTCTATGTAGAACGTATGCCGCTTGGCGACACCCAGCATGCCCAGCACGCCATAAGCCTTGGCCACGGATTTATCCTCGTCGCTCAGCAGCGGAAAGTCTGCGTTGTTCTCGGCGGCGAAGCCTGTGTTGGCTTCGAGCGGGTCGACACTGGCCATGAAGTAGGTGACATCGAACTCCTGAATCCGATGCCCATTTTCGGCGAGGGATTTGCATTCGATGGTGCAGCCTGAGGTGTAGGCTTTGGGAAACCAGGCCAGCACAACGGCCTGCTTGCCCCGATAATCGGCGAGTCTGTGCACTTTGCCGTCGGTGCCTGGCAACTGAAAGTCGGGTGCCATGTCGCCCACTTCGAGAGCCTGGACTGGCACCATGTGCAACGCGAGCCCCACAGTCAACAAAATGGGCTTCCACAGTTTCCTGAACATGATGACTCCTGATTGCTTGCGGCGTGTCAGGCTCTGGCTGGTTTCTGCGCGATCAGGCTTTGGATGAAGCGTTGCCGCCCGGAAGGATCTGCGCAACGAACAGCACGGCGGCGCCGACAGCCAGGGTGAGCCATTGGCCGGTGAAGATAGTGATGAGCCCCAGCGCTATGGCGATAATGCCGCCGATGAAACGAGCCGGGACACGAGGGCCGAGTATGGTGCCAAGTGCAGCGCCGGTAAGTATGGCGCCGAGAATTTGAAATATATGGTACATGGGCGTCCCCTTGTGGTCTTGATTTGCGCATTCGTCGTGCCAGAGCGTGGCTCATGGCAAGGTCTGCGAGGAACGAGCCGAGTGTAGCATCGAACGCAGACAAAAGACATGATCGCCGTATTTTGCCGGCGGCGCGAAACACGGATAAGATATTTCGCCTGCACATTGGAAGGCCTCCGTATCATGGAAATCAGACCATATCAATCCAGGGACGAAGCGTCCGTTGTCGCGCTGTGGAATGCGTGCGGGCTTATCCGCCCGTGGAATAATCCGCATCGCGATATTGAGCGCAAACTGACCGAGCAGCCGGAGCTGTTTCTCGTCGGCACGGAAGCGGGGCGCGTCATGGCGACCGCCATGGTGGGCTTCGATGGCCATCGCGGCTGGGTGTATTACCTGGCGGTGGATCCGGCATTCCGCGGTCAGTCCCATGGCAAGGCGCTGATGCGTGAAGCCGAACGGCTGTTGATCGAGCGCGGCTGCCCCAAGATCAATCTGTTGGTTCGCAACACCAACACGCAGGTCATCGCCTTTTATGAAAGCCTTGGCTACGCGCAGGACGAGGCTGTGAGCTTGGGCCGTCGCCTCATTCCCGATCTGCCGGCACAGGCGGGCTGAGCGTGCGCCGCCACACGCTGGCCAGCCAGGGCTGCTGTTCCCTGGGCAGGCCTTCGGGGCGGTAGTAGTGCTCCAGTTCCTCAAAGCCCGCGTGGCGCATCAAGGCCCGCCATCCAGCCAGATCATGATACGCGCCGTAGCGCGAGCCATGCCAGCCCTCGTGGTTATTCCCTCGTGGGTTGGAGGAGAAGAGCACGCCGCCGGGCTTTAGTGAGGCGCGCAAGGCCTTGAGGACTTTGGGCAGGATCCGGGTGGGCACATGAAAAAGCACTGCGTTGGCAAAGATGCCGTCGAAGAAGCCTGGCGGTAAATCGGGATGGAAGAGGTCCTGCTGCCACACTTCGCAACCGGATTCCCGGCGGGCCATTTTCACAAACCGCGCCGCGCCATCCAGGCCGATGGCGCGATGTCCCATGGCAGTGAACGTTTTCAGATCTCGGCCGGGGCCGCAGCCCACATCCAGCAGGGTATAGGGAGGCGCTGCCTCGATATGGCGCAGCAGGGCGGCAATATTCTGGCTGACGTCATGATCGCGTGTACCGGCCTGGAAGCTGTCCGCATTCGCATCGTAGTGCGCCAGGGTCAGCGTGCTGATTCGCCGTAAGGGTTCGTCGCTCATAGTCCTCCCTCGCATTCACAGCCATTGACCCGATGCGCATGGCGCGCGCTGGTCAGTCGCTTTCGCGGGTCTTGATATCATTGGCGCTTGCCGAAAGAATCTCCCTGGCGAGCACGGGATCGTTCACCGCGCGCGCCAGCACCATGGCCCCTACCAACTGGGACATGGTGACGATGGCCCGCTTGCGGCGGGCGGCGCGCGAGCGGCACGGCACAATGCGCGCAAGGACGCCAAGCATGGCCTGCAGGCCATTGCCGAATGCGGTGCGGATCGCGTCCGACTGGCGTGCGGCGTCACTGGCCATGGTGGCATAGATGCAGCCCTTGCCGGGGCTTTCGAGATGGGCTTCCGACAGATAGCGCTGGGCAATGATGTCCAACGCCTTGTCAGGTTCAGCCTGCGCGGTCTGCGCCCAGCGCTGCGCGCCGCCCTCGAGCACGGCCTCGCAGGCCTTGGACAAAAGGTCTTCCTTGGACTCGAAGTGGCGATAGAAGCCGCCATGAGTCAGGCCGGCTGCCTTCATGACCTCCGCAATACTGATGCCGTCGAAGCCCTTCTCGCGGAACAGCTCTCCGGCGGCAACCAGAATATGTTCCCGATTCTCGGCGAATTGTTCTTTGGTGACACGCATAGTGATTCCCGCTGACAACGTGTTGTTTGTTAATCATATGATGGTCATCATCAATATGATAATATTGATGTCAATCATCATCTAAAAAATCCGATACCGCCCGGAGCCGTTTCATGATTTCAAGCGCATTAGCCGCCATGCTGTCGCGTCGCAATATTCATTACGGATGGGTGATGGTTGCCGCCACATTTCTGACCATGTTGGTTGCGGCAGCCGCAGTGGGCGCACCGGGTGTATTGATCGTACCACTGCAGAAAGAATTCGGCTGGAGTGCTGCCGAGGTCTCTTTCGCATTGGCCATCAGGTTGATTCTCTTCGGCGCATTGGGACCGTTTGCGGCCGCATTCATCAATCGCTTCGGCTTGCGGGCCATTGTTGGCACGGCAATGCTGTTGATCTCTGCAGGCTACCTCGGTTCCATGTTCATGACGCAGCTATGGCAACTGTTGTTGTTGTGGGGCATCGTAATCGGTGTGGGCACCGGCCTTGTGGCCATGGTGCTTGCGGCAACAGTGGCTGCGCGATGGTTTGTGCATCGGCGCGGGCTGGTCATGGGCTTGCTCGCCGCCAGTTCGGCCACTGGTCAACTGCTGTTTCTGCCTCTCATGGCGGAGCTGACGGAGCGCCATGGCTGGCGCGCCACCGTCATGTTTGTGTGCGCTGTGCTGTTGGTGGCTGCGGTTGTGGCCATTCTTCTGATGCGCGATCGTCCCGCCGATCTCGGCCTGCCTGTGTATGGCGAGGCGGCCGTTGCGCCGCCCGCGAGCGATGGCATGAGCTTGAGAGACCATATGCTTTCTCCGATACGGGTGTTGAAGGAGGCGGCGGGGGTGCCGGCGTTCTGGATACTGGCCGGATCGTTTTTTATTTGCGGTGCCAGTACCAATGGCTTGATACAAACGCACTTTGTCGCGCTTTGCGGTGACTACGGCATAGCGCCCGTGGCGGCAGCGGGCGTGTTGGCCATGATGGGGTTGTTTGATTTCATTGGCACGGTCGGCTCGGGCTGGCTTTCCGATCGCTACGACAATCGCTGGCTGCTGTTCTGGTACTACGGCCTGCGCGGCATTTCACTGGCGCTGCTGCCGTTCTCGGATTTCACTTTTTATGGCTTGTCGTTATTTGCCGTGTTCTACGGCCTGGACTGGATCGCGACAGTGCCGCCCACAGTCAAGCTCATTGCGCATCGGTTTGGCGCGGAGAAGGCGGGCCTGGTGTTCGGATGGGTTTTTGCCAGTCACCAGATAGGTGCAGCGACTGCTGCCTATGGCGCAGGACTCTCGCGTACGGTACTGTCGAGCTACCTGCCCGCTTTTTTCATTGCCGGGATGCTATGTATCGTGGCCGCCGTGATGGTGCTGGGCATCGATCGGGGACGGCACGCTACACCGCAGGTGGCTTGAAGGGCGGCTTGCGGCATGGTTCGAACCGCGCTTGCGTGAGCCCGCAACCGCGGTTCTGCGCTATACGCCGGCCATGAGCTTGAGATTCTGCAGGGCTGCGCCCGAAGCGCCCTTGCCGAGGTTGTCATAGACCGCAGCCAGCGTGAATTGGGATTCGTCCGCATTGGACAGCACGTACAAGTGGACCTTGTTGGTGTTGTTCAGCGCGTCGGGGCGCAGATACTCTGTGGATCCGGCCTCGATCAGCGGCTGTACGCTGATGAAAGGGCTGTCCTGGTAGTGGCGCGAAAGCACAGCGTGCAGGTCGTCCTTGCTTGCCGGGCGCGCCAGTGCGGAGGCATGAAAAGGGATGTACAGCAGAATGCCTTGCGCATAGGCGCCGACCATGGGCATGAAGTTTGGCGCGGAGGCCAGCCCCGAATAGGCCTGCATTTCAGGCAGATGCTTGTGGCCCATGGTGAGCGCATAGCCACGCAGGGGCGCGATGTCGGCACCGCTCGCCCTGGCGTCCTCGTACTCTTTGATCAGGCTGTTGCCTGCGCCGGAGTATCCTGAAACGGCCACCACGGGTGCGGGGAAGGATGGAGGCAGGATGCCGGCATCGACCAGGGGGCGCATGAGCAGAATGGCGCCGGTGGGATAACAGCCAGGATTGGATACCAGCTTGGCGCCGCGGATGGCTTCGGCTTGTTCAGCCGAAAGTTCCGGCAAGCCGTAGACCCACTCTTTCGAGGTGCGATGCGCGGAGCTTGCGTCGATGACACGCACGTCGCTGTCTATCATTTGCACGGCCTCGCGCGCGGCGGCGTCGGGCAGGCACAGGATGGCGAAGTCGGCGGAATTCAGCGCACGGGCGCGTGCCTCGGGTGACTTGCGGTCCTCACCCTCCAGCTGCACGACCTCGAATTGGGTTTCCGCGGCCATGCGGTCGCGAATTTGCAGCCCTGTCGTGCCGGCTGCCCCATCGATGAATACCTTGATTGCCATGTCTGCTTCCCCGCTTTGCATCCCATTGTGTAGAGGCCGGGCCGCGTTAGGCCGAGCCGCGTTAGGCCAAGTCGCGCCAACGTCGCCTGTAAAGCGATTATTGTACCCCGGCAGATCGGGCTGCCCGGCAATGCGCGCCCGACAATTAGCGCTTTGTTGTCCCTTTGTTGTCCGTATGGCACATCGAACTTTCCCATTGCCTCAGCGGGGTTGTCCCTGCATTCAGTCCCAAAATAGTCCACAATAATCGTTTCCCCTCATTTTTCAGCAATTCCCGGAAATTCAATGACTCGCATCGTTCTCTTTGAAAACATCCATCCAAGCGCCAAGGAGGTCTTTAACGCCGCTGGTTTCGATGATGTCGTCACGCACGTCTCGGCACTCCCTCACGACGAGCTGCGGGAGGCGGTGCGAGGCGCGCATGTGCTGGGCATACGGTCTCGTACGCAGCTGGATGCCGATATCATTGCCCAGGCGCAGGACCTGCAGTTGGTGGGCTGCTTCTGCATCGGCACCAATCAGGTCGATCTCGACGCAGCCATGATGCGTGGCGTTCCTGTATTCAATGCGCCGTTTTCCAACACCCGTTCGGTGGCCGAGCTAGTGCTGGGCGAGGCCATTCTGTTATTGCGCCGCATTCCCGAGAAGAACGACCGCGTGCACCAGGGCTTCTGGGACAAGACGGCCGACGGCGCCTTCGAGGCGCGCGGCAAGACACTGGGTATCATCGGCTACGGCAACATCGGTTCGCAGGTGGGCACGCTGGCCGAAACCGCCGGCATGCGTGTCATCTTCCACGATGTCGAGGCAAAGCTGCCGCTGGGCAATGCGCGCGCCACCACATCCCTGGAAAAGCTCCTGGGACAGTCGGACGTCGTCACGCTGCATGTGCCGGGCGGCAAAGCCACCGAAAATATCATGAACGAGGCGGCCATTCGCGCCATGAAGAAGGGCGCCATCCTTATCAATGCCTCACGCGGCACGGTGGTGGACATCGAGGCCCTGCATGCGGCGCTCAAGTCCGGCCATCTTTCCGGCGCGGCGCTGGACGTCTTTCCCTCGGAGCCCAAGAGTCGCAACGAGCCGCTGCAAAGCCCGCTGATCGGCATGCGCAATGTCATTCTTACGCCGCACATTGGCGGCAGCACACAGGAATCCCAGGAAAACATCGGGCGCGAGGTTGCCGAGAAGCTGTCGCGCTTCCTGCAGACCGGCACCAGCAAGGGGGCGGTCAATTTCCCCGAGATTTCCTATCAGGAGCCGGCCGGCGAGGCGCGCATTCTGCATGTCCATCGCAACCTGCCCGGTGCGATCGGCACGCTGAGCAATCTCATGGCGGAACAAGGGCTGAACATCGTCAGCCAGCAGCTGCAGACGCGCGGCCAGATTGGCTATGCGATTTCCGATGTCGAGGGCAAGGTAGACGACAAAATCATGTCGCTGCTGCGCGAGCATCCCATTACAGTACGCTGCGACCGCGTGTAGCGGCCACAGCGGAATCAGGCGTCAACCTCCAGCAAACTTCACGACATGCTCCACGGGCGCCATCATGTCGGCGCCCGTGGACGGCGCGGGCAGTATGTCGGCCAGGGTATGGTTATCCAGTCGTGCCATGAAGGCATCCAACGCTTCCTGGAAGATGCCTGTCAGTGCGCAATGGCCTTGCAGCGTGCACCGGTTGGCATCGCCCATGCATTCCACCAGGTGCAGGTCGTTTTCGGTGTCGCGCACAACGGCGCCCAGATTGATTTTCTTTGGCGCCAGGGCCAGACGCATGCCGCCATGTTTTCCCCGTACAGTCTCAAGCCAGCCCCGCTGCGCGAGCAGATGCGTGATTTTCATGAGATGGGGTTCGGAGATTTCGTAGGCCTGGGCGATCTCGGAAATCGTACACAGACGATCAGGATGCCTGCCCACATACATGAGCAGGCGCAGCGCGTAGTCGGTGAGTGTGGTTAGCCGCATAACGGACGAGCCGGGTCGGCCTCAGGCGCCTGGCCTGACTACGGGCGCTACCCGCTGCGTGGCAACAGCAGGGCGATGCAACTGTGCATCGGGACGCGGGCGTATCAGCATGGGCACGAAGCGCCATAGGTACAGGGCCATGCTGGCCATCCAGCAAAGTGCCGCGGCATGCAGCACACCCAGGCTTGCGGTGGAAGGCCACAGCGCTGCCAATCGCAGCACGGCGGCGGCGATCATCAGGTAGTAGCTGGCCAGCATGCTGCGGTCCAGCGCCAGCGGCCGGCCAAGATGCCCCAATGCGGTGCGCGTAACCATGCCGATGATGAGCACTGAAAATCCGCCGACGCCGATGATATGTACGTGCGTGGCCGCCCTGGACAGTGGCCCGGACGTAAGGCCGGCCGTGTAGACGGCGGCCCAGATGAGCCCCACGGCCAGCGAGACATAGCCCAGGTAGAGAATCCAGAGCATGGGCTTGTGCAAGACCGACAAAGGCTTCCAGCGCGCCAATTGCCA
Organism: Allopusillimonas soli; assembly: GCF_004153445.1. Lineage (GTDB taxonomy): Bacteria > Pseudomonadota > Gammaproteobacteria > Burkholderiales > Burkholderiaceae_B > Allopusillimonas > Allopusillimonas soli. The sequence continues at coordinate 486,208 of NZ_SDQC01000001.1, read as the reverse complement.
AAGCGCAATGATGCCGGTTGCGGCGAGCGCGAGCGCGGCGGGCCAGCGCAGGCCGGCCAGGCTGGCGGCAATGGCGGCCACGCCAAGAACCATCTGCGCCTTGCCGCTGCCGGCCAGCATGGGGATCTGCAGGCCGGGCACCATGCGCATGGAGAAAAACGGGATGACGCGGCGCGCGATAAGCAGCGCGATGACGGCCATGCACAATAGCCCTTGCTCGAAATAGTGCATGAGCGATACATAGTTGCCCTGGCGCGCGGCCAGCAGATACAGCACATTGGCGGCGCACAGTCCCGCCAGCAACATGGGCAGGCCGTAGTTTCTCGTGCTGTGCTTCTTGACCACGACGCGCAGCACACAGAGGCTGGCCAGCATGAAAAATGCGGTTTCACAAGCCATGGCCAGCCAGAAGGCCAGCTCGCCGCCGACCAGATAGCCGGCGCGCGCGAGCAGCCAAAGCAGGCACAGCATCCCCAGCCAGCCGCCCTTGAGCGGGTTGATGCCGGTCCATGCGTTGCTGGCCGTGAACAGAAAGCCGACAGCGATGGTGGCGATGAAACCCCACAGCATTTCGTGCGCGTGCCAGGCCAGCCCCCACATGGGCGGGCGCACCAGGCTGGGCGCGAATATCCAAACCGCAATGGAGATCAGCGCCCAGGCGCATCCCGCCATATAGAGCGGCCGGAACCCCAGGCTCAGAAAGGCCGCCATGGCGGGCCTGGAACCGGCCGAGGCCAGGCCACCCGGCATGCCGGTATCAGCCATTGAAAAGCTCCGAAGGCATGCGCTCGGGGTCGCGGCTCATCTGGTAGCCATACCAGAGGCTGCGGGCAATGCGCTGCGCAGCAGTCTCGGCGGACTCGGCGAAAGGACGATTAGGCAGCGTTTCGGTGGTTTCGTGGAACAGCGCCAGCCAGCGTTGGAACATGTCAGGGTTCAGGCCAGGCAGGGCGACATGTTTTGGCATGGGCGTGCCGCGATAGGTGCCGCTGCCCCGCAATACCGAAGACCAGAAGCGGACCATGGTGGCCAGGTGCGAGTCCCAGTCGTGAACATGGGCGTCGAAAACAGGGCCTATCAGCGCGTCCTCGCGCACCCGCGCATAAAACTGATGAACAAGGGTGGTGATTTCCGCTTCGGTACAGAGTTCTTCTCGGGACATGGACGTGGGTATCTGGATGGGGCGCAACCGCGCAATAAGATATATTTTAAAGTAATCTTATTGGCAGTCAAGATGCGGCGTCAGGCCTGTGGCGGCATCCAGGGCTCGGGTTGCGTGCCTGCGCCGTCGCCGAGTGCGCGCTGCATGAACACAACGTCTATCCATTGGCCAAACTTGTAGCCGGTGGCGGGCTGGATGCCCACATGCGAGAAGCCGGCACTGCGATGCAGGGCGACCGACGCCTTGTTGTCCTGGCCTGCGATGACGGCGACCATCTGCCGCCATGGGCCTTGCTCGCAACGTCGTATCAGGGCGGCGAGCAGCGCCTTGCCCACGCCCTTGCCCGCCTGGTCGGGGTCCAGATAAATGGAGTTCTCCAGCGTATAGCGGTAGGCAATGCGCTGGCGGTACTGGCCGGCATAGCAGTAGCCCGCTATGACGCCGTCCTGCTCAGCCACCAGATAAGGAAGGCCCTGGCTGGTGATGTGATTCAAGCGGGCGCGCATCTCCTGCACGGATGGTGCGGCTTCCTCGAAAGTGGCTGTTCCGTTCTCGACATGATGCGCGTAAATGCGCTGCACCGCGTCCATGTCGCCCGGTGTGGCGTCGCGGATTGCGAGACGGCCCGCTGCACCGCTTTTGCCGGCCGCATCCCGGACTTGCACGTCAGGAGAGGTGGTCATACTATTTCCTTGTTGAATATAGCGATATTTTCGCGCTTCTCTTATTAAACACCAGGAGCCATCCATGCCGGTTCAGATCAACGCGCTCAGTGACGATTTCGCGGTCGCCCCGCAGCTTTTTCCCGACGACATGCAGGCCGTCGCCGACGCCGGGTTCAAGAGCGTCATTATCAATCGGCCCGATATGGAAGGTGGCCCCGAGCAGCCGCTGTCGGCGGATGTCATGGCGGCAGCCCGGGCGGCCGGCCTGCAAATTGAATACCAGCCGGTGGTCAGCGGGGGGATGACGGCCGACGATGTTGCGCGGTTCGCTGTGCTGCTCAAGGAGTTGCCCGGCCCCGTTCTGGCATTCTGCCGCACGGGCACGCGCTGTACCCATCTGTACCAGGCAGCGGCCGGCGTCTGAGACGGGCATAAAACGCCCGGTCCGCGCACCCGAGTATTCACCAGTATTATTTTGTCCATATGACGTTAAGCTACGGAGGCAGTGCATTCTATGGGGGCTACCACCATGTTCAAGAAAATTCTTATTCCAACCGACGGCTCCGCGCTGTCGGCCCAGGCGGCCAACAAGGGCGTATGTTTTGCGCGCGAAACCGGAGCTGAAGTCGTGGCGCTTTACGTGACTCAGCCGTTTGCGGCCACGGTGGGTTTTGATGGCATGGCAGCCGCCTACGCCATTACCGATGAAGACTACGACAAGACCGCGCAGGAGCAGGCTCAGAAATATCTGAAAGCGGTACTCGATCGGGCTGAAACGGCCGGTGTTAAGGCCAAAGGCAAGTCCGTGTCCAACTTCAATGTGGCAGACGGGCTGGTGCAGGCCGCCGAGGAAGAAGGATGCGATCTCATCTTCATCGGAAGTCATGGACGCAGCGGCCTGTCCCGTTTGCTGCTGGGCAGCGTCACCATCAAGGTGCTTAGCCTGGCCAAGACGGCAGTGCTGGTCTATCGCGTGAAGGAGCCGGCATAGGCATGAAAATCTATTATTCGCCATCTTCCCCCTATGTGCGCAAATGCATGGTGGCCGCGCACGAGCTGGGCCTCGCCGACCGTATCCAGAAGCTTGACAGCGCGGCCAGTCCTGTGACCATGGACATGAACGTGGCCCAGGCAAATCCGCTGGGCAAGGTTCCCACCTTGCTGACCGACGAGGGCCTGGCCTTGTTCGACAGCCGCGTGGTCTGCGAGTATCTCGACGACCTGGGGCGTGGCAGCCTGTTTCCACGCGAGGGCGCGTTGCGCTGGCAAGTGCTTGCCGAACAGGCGCTGGCCGACGGCATGCTGGATGCAGCCTTGCTGGCGCGATACGAAAAGGCGACGCGGCCGGGCGAATTCCAGTGGCAGGCCTGGATCGATGGACAGATGAAGAAAATCGCCAACGGCCTGCAGCATTTCGAACAGCATGTCGAAACACTTGCCGATCGCGTGGATATCGGCACCATCGCCTTGGCTTGCGCGCTGGGCTACCTGGATTTCCGCTATGCCGACTACGAGTGGCGTGCGGCGCATGGCGGGCTGGGCGAGTGGTATGCCGGGTTTTCGGCGCGGCCCTCAATGAAGGCAACCGCCCCGGGTTAATGTGTGTCCGGGGCGTCCGGCCTGCTTCCCGGCAGGCCGGAGTTCGCAAAAAAGGCCGCATGCGTTGCGGCCTTTTTTGCGTCTGTGGAGTTACTTGAATAGCGCGCCCGCCTTCAATAGCGTCTCCCAGATGCCGATTACCAGCGGAATGCCGACATACAGCCAGAAGACGACGACCAGGGCGGTGGGAGTTGTCGATTTTGTGCTCATGGCGACTCCTTACTTGTTGCCGAGTGAGCCCGCCATGGCGGGCGTGAGTTTCGTTGGATCGCCGATTGCGGCGTCATCGCCCTGATCGGCGCTCATGTGGTGGTGTGCGGACACCGGCTTGACAAGCATGTTGCAGATGAAGCCGACAACCAACAGGCCGGCCATGATGTACATGGTGGTGGTATAGGCTTGGGACGGCGGCACGCCGCTGTCGACTTGGTATTGGCGGATATAGTTCACCAGCACCGGTCCGAAGATACCGGCGGCGGCCCATGCGGTGAGGATGCGGCCGTGGATGCCTCCCACGTAGCGGGTGCCGAAGAGATCGGCCAGATAGGCGGGAATGGTGGAGAATCCGCCACCGTACATGGAAATGATGACGGCATAGAAGAGCACGAACAGCGCCACATTGCCCGCCGATCCCATGCCGGGAACCATGAAGTAGAGCACGGCGCCCAGGACGAAAAAGGTGTAGTAGGTGTTCTTGCGACCCAGGAAGTCGGATACCGATGCCCAGAAGAATCGCCCCAGCATGTTGGCCAGCGATAGCAGGCCGACGAAACCGGCGGCGGCAGCCGGCGTCACTGCGCCCTTGAAGCTTTCCTGGATCATCACCGAAGCTTGGCCAAGCACGCCGATGCCCGCCGTCACGTTCAGGCACAGTGCCCACCACAGCAGCCAGAACTGCGGCGTCTTCAGGGCCTGGTCGATATGCACATGATTGCGCGATATCATCGCATTCTGCGTGACGGGAGGCGTCCAGCCTTCGGGCTTCCAGTCCTTCGCCGGGATGCGTATGGCGAGCGCACCTATGGACATGGAAATGAAATACAGAATGCCCATGACCACGAAAGTCTGCGCGACACCTACGGATGTGGGGCTGGAAAAGTGCTTCATGAGCGCCACAGACATGGGGGATGCGATGAATGCGCCGCCGCCGAATCCCATGATGGCCATGCCGGTGGCCATGCCGCGCCTGTCCGGAAACCATTTGATGAGTGTCGACACGGGCGATACGTAGCCTATGCCCAACCCTATGCCGCCCAGGACCCCGTATCCCAGGTAGACCAGCCAGATCTGATGCCACGATATGCCGACCGAAGCCACCAGGAAGCCGCCCCCGAAGCAGCACGCCGCCGCGAACATGGCCTTGCGGGGACCGACATCCTCCAGCCATTTTGCCGGCGAAGGCCGCAGACAGCCCCAGGAAGAGTATGGCCAGGCTGAAGATCCAGCCCAGGGTAGGCAGGCTCCAGTCCTCAGGCGCGGACTGGGTAATGCCCACAAGTCGCGTCATGGGATTGTTGAATACTGAGAACGCATAGGCCTGCCCTATGCACAGGTGGACGGCCAGGGCTGCCGGCGGAATCATCCACCTGTTGAAGCCGGGTGGGGCGACGATACGTTCCTTGCTGAAAAAGCCATGTTCTGTACTCATTTTGTCTCCTTGCCGCCTGTCGGCGACGGGTGAGTCTGAATATGTGAGAGGGGACGCTGCACAAAGCGGGTCGATGCTGGGTTGAAACGCAGAGTGATGTGTGAGTGTCAGGAGGGCCTGAGCCGCTCCTTGTTGGCTAGAATGGCCTGCAAGACAATCTCGTTCAGGCCGGCATTGCCGGACTGTCCGTCCGGCCTGGATTCCAGGAAGTCAAGCATGGCCCGTCGCATGCGCGGCTCCCAGAATTTCTGTATATGGTTGACGATGCCTTCCTCGCCCTCGGCACGGTCGGGAAACGCTTCGAAAAAGTCGCCAATGCGATTGGCCAGGCGTATGAGGTGTTCGATATTCATGCTGGGCTCCCATCATGCAGATACTCGGCATGGCTGTAGATTGTGTAACGGTCGCCGCGGGCGAATCCCGCGAGCAGTAGGTTCAGGCGGTCCGCCAGGTCCACGGCGTAGGCCGTCGGCGCGGAAACCGCAATCAGGGCACCGATGCCGGCGGCAGCCGATTTCTGCACCATCTCGAAGCTGGCACGGCTGGATATGGCGGCAAACCCGTCCGAAAACGACAGGCCCTGGCGCAGTCGCGCGCCAATCAACTTGTCGAGCGCGTTGTGTCGGCCGACGTCCTCGCGCACCGCGTCGATGTGACCGTCGAGCGCGGCCCAGCCAGCCGCATGCGTGGCGCCGGTGGCTTGATGCAGAGGCTGGCGTTCGCGTAGCTGCGTCACGGCGGCGGAAAGGGCGTGGGCGTCATAGCGCGCCGATTGCCCCGGCACGGGCATCAGTTCGCGCTCGACCGCATCGAGGCTTTCAACACCGCAGAGACCGCATCCCGTCCTGCCAGCCATATTGCGCCGCCTCAGTTTCAGCTGCTGCATGCAGGCACTGGCAATGCGCACATTGAGCACGATACCGACAGGCTGGCTGGACACATTGATTTCATAGATGTCTTCGGGCCCTCGGATGATGCCCTCGGTGTAGGAAAAGCCATAGGCAAAGTCCTCGAGATCCGATGGCGATGCCAGCAAGGTGGCATGGCTGATGTCGTTGAACGCCAGCGCCACGGGCACTTCCTGCGCCAGTACATCGGGCTCGCATTGCGAAAGGCCGGATGCATCGCATCGCATGACCAGTGTCTGCCGTGAACTGGCTGCCTCCGGGGCATCGCTGTTGCGCCATGCCGGCACGATTATTTGCTCCCGTTTCATGCCTGTTCCATCAATCATGCGTACTGGTGACGGGCGACGCCGGCTCGGTTCGCGGCGTGACGGCCGGCTTCTCGGGCCCGGGTGCGGCACCGTGATCCTCGCCCTCCCGCTTGCGCTTGCGCAGCAGCTCCAGCTGGGCGTCGCTGAAACGCGCCCAGCGCGCCTGCCATTGCGAAGGCTCGGTGACGCGTCGCGCCTGAATGGCCGTGACCTTGTACTCCGGGCAGTCGGTGGCCCAGTCCGTGCTGTCGGTCGTGACCACGTTGGCGCCGGATTCGGGGAAATGGAAGGTGGTATAGACGACGCCAGGCTGCACCCGGTCCGTCACATCGGCACGCAGCACGGTCTCACCCGCGCGGCTCTGAACCGCGACCATGTCGCCGGCGCGAATGCCCCGGTCTTCGGCGTCATGGGGATGTATCTCCAGCATATCCTCGTCATGCCACACGACATTTGGCGTGCGCCGGGTCTGGGCGCCCACGTTGTACTGGGACAGGATGCGGCCGGTGGTGAGCAGCAATGGAAATTTACGGGTGCTGCGCTCGTCGCTGGGCACATACTTCGTGATCATGAACCTGCCTTTGCCACGCACGAACTCGCCCACATGCATGATGGGCGTGCCTTCAGGCGCTGCATCATTGCATGGCCACTGCACGCTGCCACCCAGCTCTTCGATGCGGCGGAACGACACGCCCGCGAACGTTGGTGTGAGACGTGCAATCTCGTCCATGATTTCGGAAGGGTGGCTGTAGTGCATGGGATAGCCCAGGGCGTTGGACAGCGCGCAGGTGGCCTCCCAGTCGGCCAGGCCGCCCATGGGCTCCATGACCTTGCGCACGCGCGAGATGCGGCGCTCGGCGTTGATGAAGGTGCCATCCTTCTCCAGGAACGAGGAACCGGGCAGAAACACATGCGCATACTTTGCGGTTTCATTCAGGAATATGTCCTGCACGATGACGCATTCCATGGCCGTGAGCGCGGCTGCCACATGCTGCGTATTGGGGTCGGACTGCACGATATCCTCGCCTTGGCAGTACAGGCCCTTGAAGGATCCGGACACGGCGGCGTCGAACATGTTCGGCAGGCGCAGGCCTGGCTCCGCCTGCAGGGTCACGCCCCAGTCGCGCTCGAATTCGCCGCGCACAACGGGGTCGGAGATATGGCGGTAGCCGGGCAGTTCATGCGGGAAGGAGCCCATGTCGCAGGAGCCCTGTACGTTGTTCTGGCCGCGCAGCGGATTGACGCCAGTGCCTTCCTTGCCGATGTTGCCGGTTGCCATGGCCAGGTTGGCGATGGCCATGACCGTGGTGGAACCCTGGCTGTGCTCGGTGACGCCCAGGCCGTAGTAAATGGAGCCGTTGCCGCCGGTGGCATAAAGCCTTGCGGCGCCGCGAAGGTCGGCCGCGGGCACGCCGGTTTCGGCTTCCATGGCCTCGGGTGAGTTTTCCTGCAGCGAGACGAAGTCGCGCCACTGCTCGAATGCTGGCGTTTCGCAGCGCTCCGCGACGAATGCCTCGTCTATCAGGCCTTCGGTGGCAATCACATGGGCCATGGCTGTCAGCAGCGCTGTATTGGCACCGGGCCGCACGGGAAGATGATAGGCCGCGTTGATGTGAGCGGTTTTGACCAGCTCGATGCGGCGCGGGTCGATGACGATGAGCCGGGCGCCTTCACGCAGGCGCCGCTTGAGGCGCGAAGCGAACACGGGATGCGCCGCGCTCGGATTCGCGCCCATCAGAATGACCACGTCCGTGTGCATGACCGAATCGAATGTCTGGGTGCCCGCAGACTCGCCGATTGTCGTCTTCAGGCCATAGCCGGTGGGCGAATGGCATACGCGGGCGCAGGTATCCACGTTGTTGGTGCCGAATGCCGCGCGCACGAGCTTCTGGACGAGGTAGGTTTCCTCATTGGTGCAGCGCGAGGACGTAATGCCGCCCACCGCGTCGCGCCCGTGCTTGGCCTGGATGCGTCGGATTTCCGATGCGGCATACTGTATGGCTTCGTCCCAGCTCACCTCGCGCCATGGCTCGGAAATATGTTTGCGTATCATGGGCTTGAGCATGCGGTCCTTATGCGTTGCGTAGCCCCAGGCAAAACGGCCCTTTACGCATGAGTGCCCGCGGTTGGCCTTGCCGTCCTTCCACGGCACCATGCGCACCACTTCCTGTCCTTTCATTTCGACCTTGAAGCCGCAGCCCACGCCGCAATAGGCGCAGGTTGTGATGACCGCGTGTTCCGCCTGGCCCATTTCAACAACAGATTTTTCAATCAGCGACGACGTGGGGCAGGCTTGCACGCAGGCGCCGCAGGACACGCACTCGCTGCCCAGGAAGCCGTCGTTCTGGCCGGCGGTGATGCGCGAGGCGAAGCCGCGCCCGTCCACCGTCAGCGCAAACGTGCCCTGCACCTCGTCGCATGCGCGCACACAGCGGCTACAGACGATGCATTTGGACGGGTCATAATCGAAATAGGGATTGGATGCATCGGTGGCGTCGTCCAGATGGTTGGCGCCTTCGTAGCCGTAGCGCACATTGCGCAGGCCGACCACGCCTGCCATATCCTGGAGCTCGCAATCGCCATTGGCGGGACAGGTCAGGCAGTCGAGCGGGTGATCGGAGATGTACAGTTCCATCACATTGCGGCGAAGATCATGCAGCTTGGCGGTCTCGGTGTGAACCACCATGCCGGCTTCCACAGGCGTGGTGCAGGAAGCCGGGTAGCCGCGCTTGCCTTCTATCTGCACAAGGCAAAGACGGCAGGAGCCGAAGGCGTCCAGATTGTCCGATGCACACAGCTTGGGTATATTGATGCCCGCTTCGGCCGCAGCGCGCAGGACGGATGTACCGGCCGGCACCGTGATTTCCTCACCGTCTATGGTAAGCGTCACCAACTGGGTGCTCGTGGATGCGGGCGTGCCAAAGTCGCGATCGCGCTTGAGTACGGTTTCGAGCATGTCGGGCTCCTTCAGGCCACCGGCGTGCCCGCCGTTGTGGCGGCAGGCAGGCCAAAATCTTCGGGGAAATGTTCCAGGGCGGACAGCACGGGATAGGGTGTCATGCCGCCAAGCGCACATAGAGATCCGGACAGCATGGTGTCGCACAGGTCGCGCAGCAGCACCACCTGCGCCTCGCGCTGGTCGTTGTTGCGGATTTTCTCGATCACCTCGGTGCCGCGTACCGCACCGATGCGGCATGGTGTGCATTTGCCGCAGGACTCGACGGCGCAGAACGCCATTGCGTATTCGGCCATCTTCGCCATGTCGACCGTGTCATCGAAGGCAACCAGGCCGCCGTGTCCAATCATGGCGGAAATCCCAACGTAGGCCTCATAGTCCAGCGGCACGTCCCATTGGGACTCAGGCAGATACGCGCCCAGCGGCCCCCCCACCTGCACGGCGCGCAGCGGACGTCCGCTTGCGCTGCCGCCGCCAAAGTCATACAGCAGTTCGCGCAGCGTCAGTCCGAAGGCCTTCTCCACCAGGCCGCCCTGCTTGAGATTGCCGGCAAGCTGGAAGGGCAGGGTGCCGCGAGAACGGCCCATGCCGTAGTCTCGATACCACGCTGCCCCGCGCGCCAGCACGATGGGCACGGATGCCAGCGAAATCACGTTATTGACAACGGTGGGCTGTCCGAACAGGCCCTTGAGCGCCGGCAGCGGCGGCTTGGCGCGCACCAGGCCGCGCCTGCCCTCAAGGCTTTCGAGCAGCGAGGTTTCTTCCCCGCATATATAGGCGCCGGCGCCGACGCGCACTTCCAGGTCGAAGGCCCGCCCGCTTCCGTTCACATCCTGGCCCAGCCAGCCCGTCTCGCGTGCGCGAGCGATGGCGTCCTCCAGGACGGTGATGGCACAGGGATACTCGGAACGCACATAGATGTAGCCATAAGTGGCTTGTACTGCGATACCGGCAATAATCATCCCTTCGATCAGCGCATAGGGATCTCCCTCCATGAGCATGCGATCGGAGAATGTGCCCGAGTCTCCTTCATCGGCATTGCAGACGATGTATTTCTGGTCCGCCGAGGCGGACAGGACCGTCTTCCACTTAATACCCGTGGGGAAGGCCGCGCCACCGCGTCCCCGCAAGCCGGACTCGGTCACCGCATCCACGACGCCCGCCGGTGTCATCGCCAGCGCTTTCTCCAGTCCCGCAAAGCCACCATGCGCGATGTAGTCGTCGATGGACAGCGGGTCGGTGATACCGACGCGCGCGAAAGTCAGACGCTCCTGCTTCCTGAGCCAGGGGATGTCGTCGGTTGGACCGTGTCCGAGCGGATGGTGGCCACCCTGCAGCCAGTCCGCGTCGAACAGGGTGGGTACGTCGGCAGGTTCCACCGGCCCATATGCGACGCGGCCTTGCGGTGTTTCCACCTCTACCAGCGGTTCCAGCCAGAGCATGCCGCGCGAGCCGTTGCGCACGATATGAATGTCCAGGCCGCGCTGTCGCGCCTCCAGATCGATTGCTTTTGCGACCTCATCGGCGCCTACCGCAATGGCTGCGGTATCGCGGGGAACGAATATGCGAGCAGGAGTATTCATGCCGCCCACCCCTCCGCCTTGAGCAAGGTATCCAATTTCTGCGGTGTGATCCGTGCGTGAGGCCTTCCGTTGATCATTACGGCTGGCGATTGGGCGCATAAGCCAAGGCAATAAACAGGTTCCAGGCTGACACTGCGGTCCTGCGATTCGCCATGAAAATCGCAGCCGAGGCGCTCACGGACATGTTGCGCCAACGCATCACTGCCCATGGCCTGGCAGGACTCCGCCCGGCATATCTCCAGCACGATGGGTGCCGGCGCCTTCTCGCGGAAATGAGGATAGAAGCTGATGACACCATGTATTTCGGCGCGCGACAGCCTGAGGCCTTCGGCCAGCACCGGAACGGCGCTGGCCGGTATACAGCCCAGTACATGCTGGATGGCGTGCAATACCGGCAAGAGATTGCCTTTTTGGCCCTGGAAGCGGGCTAGTACCTGGCGCGCGATCTGCTGCGCGGTTTCGTCGGATGGCGTGAATTCGCTGGAATCCGTGGGCGTATGCATGGCGTTTTCCTCCTGCTGGATGCGAGCATGTTTCACAGCTCTCATCGTCTCTAATATGTTTGGTAATGCATATTTACTTGTATTGCGAGCATTACCTTTTTTATGCGGTTGAGGTAATCTAACCCCTAAAACACTTGGCTTCAATAAGAAAAAATTGACATATAAACTTGGCAGGCAGGCAATTCTTATATGCAATATGAAACATATAAAGGCAGAGGAGACACATGACTTACCGCTTCAAGGCCCGTCTTAGTTCTGAGTGGGTGCTGGAGAAACCTTCTGGGGTCCTGCTGCCGCTCAGCGAGGTTTTGCGTCTGCTGGCAGCCGTGGATGCGACCGGTCATATTGCCGGCGCCTGTAAGGCCTGTGGCCTGTCCTACCGGCATGGCTGGGGTATTCTGCGCAATGCGGAAAAAGCTTTCGAGGCGCCGCTCATCGAAACATCGCGAAGGCAAGGTTCCAAGTTGACGACCTTCGGGCAGCACCTGATCTGGGCCAACCGGCGCGTGGATGCGCGGCTCATGCCAACACTGGAGAGCATGGCATCGGAGTTGCAGGAGGAGTTGCAGCGGCTGTATCCGGAGAGCCAGCCCAGGCTGCGCCTGCATGCCAGCCATGGCTTTGCGGTGGAGGGCCTGATGCAACTGGCCAACGGCCTGGATATGTCGCCGCTGGAGTTGCGCTACCGCACGGCCATTGAGGCCCTTGCTTCACTGGACCGCGACGAGTGCGACCTCGCCGGCTTTCAGGTGCCTGTCGGCGAGTTCGAACTGCCCATACTCGAGCGTTACAGCCAATGGCTGGATCCGGCGCGCCATGTGCTCATTCACTTGGCTGTGCGTAACACGGGCATGTTCGTCAAGCCGGACAATCCCAAGAAGATCAGATCGGTGGCCGATCTGGTGAATCCCAATGTTCGTTTCGTGAATCGCCAGATCGGATCCAGCACACGGTATCTGGTCGACTACATGCTGCGCCAGTTGGACATCGACACGAGCCGCGTGCAGGGATTCGACAGCAGTGAGTTCACGCATATGGCCATTGCCGCGCATATTGCAAGCGGCATGGCGGACGTGGGCATAGGCGTGGAGACCGCGGCATGGCGATGCGGGCTTGCCTTCATTCCGTTGGTGGAGGAGCGGTATTTCTTTGCCGCCCATCGCGATACGCTGAGCAAACCGCAGATGCGGCGCTTGCTGGATCTGATGAATGGCGAGCAATACCAGGCCTATGTATCGCAGCTGGTGGGCTATGATGCCGCCTTGATGGGCAAGGTGCAGACGCTGGAAGAGGCTTTCGGGCCCGATTATGCCGCCGCGCTGGCGGGCGCCTGACCAGAGGCGGGCAATGAGGGACAGTGTGTGGCGTGTTGCCGCAGCCCGGCAAAATCAACGTGCAGCGATTATCATGAGGTTATGAGCAAAGTCATTTTTCTTGCGCCCAACGGCGAAATTGCGCAGGACGCGCTGTCGCCCGGCTCGCATGCTGGCGTTCCGCCATTGGATAGGCGCGGCCGGCCCTTGCGTGACCTGCGCATATCGGTCACCGATCGATGCAATTTCCGCTGCGCCTACTGTATGCCGCGGGAAGTGTTCGATGGAAACTATACCTTCCTGCCGCATGCCTCGCTGCTGACCTTCGAGGAGATCACGCGCGTTGCGCAGGCGGCCATCCAACTGGGCGTGCGCAAGATCCGGCTTACGGGTGGCGAGCCCTTGATGCGCAAGAATCTGGAACGCCTGGTCGGCATGCTTGCGATGCTGCGTACGCCGGATGGTGAAGCCATCGATCTGACGCTTACCACCAACGGTACATTGCTCGAGAAGAAGGCGGCCGCGTTGCGGGATGCGGGGCTGACGCGGGTCACGGTCAGCCTGGATGCATTGGACGAGCATTTGTTCGAGCGCATGAGCGACAGCCGCATCAGCGTCAAGACGGTGTTGCGCGGCATTGACGAAGCGGCGCGAGTGGGGCTGTCACCCGTCAAGGTGAACATGGTTGTTCGCAAGGGTGTGAACGACGACCAGATCGTGCCCATGGCGCGCCACTTCCGCCACACAGGCCATGTCCTGCGGTTTATCGAGTTCATGGATGTGGGAACGACGAATGGCTGGAACATGGCCGAAGTGCTGTCCGGTGCGGAAATACTTCGGCTGCTGCGGGCGCATTTTCCCCTGGAGGCCGTCAAGGCGGACTATCGCGGGGAGGTGGCGGCGCGCTGGCGCTATGTTGACGGGGGCGGCGAAATCGGTTTGATTACCAGTGTGTCGCAGCCGTTCTGCGGCGATTGCACGCGGGCGCGGCTGTCGCCGGAGGGCAGTATTTTTCTCTGTCTCTTTGCCGACCGAGGCCATGACCTTCGCGCGCTGGTACGCAGCGGTGCCGATACCGGTGCGCTGGCGGCGCGCATCGCCAATATCTGGTCGGGCCGCGATGACCATTACTCCGAAATTCGTGGACGGGAATCCAGCGCTCATCGCAAGATCGAAATGAGCTATATAGGCGGGTAATGGATCGCAGCCTGCTCACTGGCGTGGTGCTGGCCGGCGGATTGGCCCGGCGCATGCAGGGCGGTGGCGTGTCTGTGCCCGCACCGGATTCATCGCAGCCCGCGGTCCGCGGCGCTTTTGCGCAAGCCGAGACAATGCCGGTCTCACGGCGCGAGAAGGGGCTGCTGATGCTGGCCGGAGAGCCGCTGGTGGCCGGGGCCTGTCGCGTCCTGCGGCCATATGTCCAAACCATGCTGATCAGCGCGAATCGCGAGACGGATCGTTATGGGCTTCATGGTACGGTTATCCGCGACGATCCCGCCCTGGGCGAGGATGTCGGTCCTTTGGCGGGCGTGGCGCGCGCCTTGGCTTGCGCGCAGACGCCATGGCTGGCCGCGCTGCCTGTGGATGTGGTGAATGTGCCGGTGGATCTGGTTGCCATTCTGGCTGCCGCGGCCAGGCGGGCGGGCGTGCGCGCCGCCTATGTCATGCACGGCGGGCGTGCGCATCCGTTGTGCCTTGTGGCACGCACGGATCTGGCCGGTGATGTACGCGATTACCTGCTGCGCGGCGATCGCAAGGTGCAGCTGTGGCTGGACCGCATCGAAGCGCTTGCCGTGCCATTCAGCGCGGACTCCGATGCGTTTTTCAATATCAACACGCCGGTCGATCTCCAGCGTGCCGAGGCGCTGTTCAGAAGAAGGCCTGCAAGCCTGTCTGCGCGCGGCCCAGAATGAGCGCGTGCACGTCATGGGTGCCTTCGTAGGTGTTGACCACTTCCAGATTCACCAGATGGCGGGCAACGCCGAATTCATCCGAAATGCCATTGCCCCCCAGCATGTCGCGAGCCATGCGGGCAACGTCCAGCGCCTTGCCGCAGGAGTTGCGCTTCATGATGGAGGTGATCTCGACTGCCGCGCTGCCCTCATCCTTCATGCGCGCAAGGCGCAGGCAGCCCTGCAGCCCAAGCGTGATCTCGGTCTGCATGTCGGCCAGTTTTTTCTGAATGAGTTGATTGGCGGCGAGCGGGCGTCCAAACTGCTTGCGGTCCATGGTGTACTGGCGGGCGGTGTGCCAGCAGGCCTCGGCCGCACCCAGCGCGCCCCAGGCTATGCCGAAACGGGCGGAGTTCAGGCAGGTGAAGGGGCCGCGCAAGCCTTTGACATCGGGCAGCATCTGTTCCGCGTCCACGGGCACTTCATCCATGACAATTTCGCCGGTAATGGAGGCACGCAAGCCGACCTTGCCATGAATGGCAGGAGCGCTCAGGCCTTTCATGCCCTTTTCCAGGATAAAACCGCGAATTTTGCCGTCGTCCTCGCCGCCAACCACCTTCGCCCACACGACGAAGACGTCGGCAATGGGCGAATTGGTGATCCACATCTTGCTGCCTGTTAGCTTGTAGCCGCTGCCATCTTTGACGGCGCGGGTTTCCATGCTGCCAGGGTCGGAGCCGTGGTTGGGTTCGGTCAGGCCGAAGCAGCCTATCCATTCTCCGCGGGCCAGCTTGGGCAAGTACTTCTGCTTCTGCGCCTCGCTGCCGAACTCGTTGATGGGCACCATGACGAGGGAAGACTGTACGCTCATCATGGACCGATAGCCGGAATCGATACGCTCGACCTCGCGGGCAATCAGGCCGTAGCACGCATAATTCAGGCCTGCGCCGCCGTATTCTTCAGGAATGGTGGCGCCCAGCAGACCCAGTTCGCCCATTTCGGCAAAGATGGCAGGGTCTGTTTTCTCGTTGCGGAATGCTTCCAGGACGCGTGTCGCGAGCTTGTCCTGGGCATAGGCGTGGGCGGCATCGCGCACCATGCGCTCTTCGTCGGTGAGCTGGCTGTTCAGAAGCAGCGGGTCGTCCCAATGAAAGGAGGGAGAGGAAGACATGTGGAGACTCCGATAATGGCAATGAATAAGGTGGCGGCCTGGGCCGGCGTCAGGACTTGGCCTGGTCGCGCAGCGCCTGCTGGCGTATTTTTTGTATGGTGGTTGTCGGCGTGATGGCTTCCGGGTCCAGGATGCAGTGCAGGATGGCCGGCTTGCCGCTGGCCAGCGCGCGTTCGAACGCAGGGGCGAACTGTTCCGTTGTCTCCACGCGCTCGCCATGTCCGCCGAAGGCCTTGGCGTAGGCGGCGAAGTCCGGGTTCTGCAGGCTTGTGGCGGAAATACGGCCAGGATAGTGACGCTCCTGGTGCATACGTATTGTGGCAAACATACCATTGTCGAAAATAATCGCGACAATGGGCAGGCCGTACTGAACAGCGGTCGCGAACTCCTGGCCATGCATCATGAAACAGCCGTCGCCCGCGAAACACACGACGGTTTTGTCAGGCTGTATGCGCTTGGCCCCAACCGCGGCGGGCAGGCCGTACCCCATGGAGCCCGAGGTGGGCGCCAGCTGGGTGCCGAAACGCTGGAAGGGATGGAATCGGTGCAGCCATGTCGCATAATTGCCGGCGCCATTTGTCATGATGGCATCCGGAGGCAGGACGGATTTCAGATAGGCCATGACCTGGCCCATCTGCAGGCTGCCGGGGTTTTCTATTTTGAGCGAGTCGGTCCAGGCCAGATAGCTTGCCCGCATATGATCGGCCTGCGCGGCCCATGCGGGCTGAGCGGGCGCCTGCAGCGCAGCAAGCGATTGCGTGAAAGCGATCGGCGAAGTATTGATGGCCAGCGTGGCCCGGTAGACGCGGTTCAGTTCTTCGGAATCGGGATGTACGTGCACCAGTGCCTGGCTGGGTACCGGGATATTCATGAGCGTATAGCTCTGACTGGCGATTTCCGACATGCGTCCGCCCACAAGCAGAATCAGATCGGCATCGCGGATGTATTGCATGAGTTCGGGGTTGCCACCCAAGCCGACATCGCCAACAAAACAGGGGTGCGTAGTGGGAAACAGCATCTGACGGCGAAACTGCACGCCGACCGGCAGGTGAAAGCGCTGCGCGAAATCCGCAAACCGGTCGACGGCATCCTGATCCCAGCGGCTGCCTCCCAGGATGGCAATGGGCCTGCGCGCCTTGGCAAGACGTTCGCCCAGCGACTGTACCTGCGTCGCGGTGGGCGCATTTTCCACAACCTGGTAATGCGGTGCATCGGCAACCTGTGCATACTCGACCAGCATGTCCTCCGGCAGGGCGATGACCACGGGGCCCGGGCGGCCGGACGTTGCCACGTGAAATGCGCGCGAAATGATTTCCGGAATGCGCTCGACCTGATCGATTTCGGTCACCCATTTGGCCTGAGTGCCGAACACGGCGCGGTAATCCATTTCCTGGAATGCGTCGCGCTCGCGCATGCCGCGCTCGATCTGCCCCACGAACATAATGAGCGGCGTGGAGTCCTGATGAGATATGTGGATGCCGGCCAGGGCGTTCGATGCGCCTGGCCCGCGCGTGACCATGACAATGCCGGGTTCTCCGGTGAGCTTGCCGTGCGCGTCGGCCATCATGGCTGCGCCGCCCTCCTGGCGGCATACGGTGACCTGGATGTTGGCGTCGTGCAGGCCGTCAAGCACGGCCAGATAGCTCTCGCCGGGCACGCAGAACACGTGTCTGACGCCATGGGCAACAAGCTGATCAACAAGCAGATGGCCGCCCATGCGGGCGGGGGCGGGAATTTGATTAGGTTCGGCGTTCATAGATGGAAAAGGATATGTGCGTTGTGCGCACAACGCAATTGATAAAATTGCACAATGTCTTGCCTATTATGCAAGAATACGGCTGTTTATGCCGCAGTCCTGGAGTCTTCATGAGAAACGGCGTACCCAATCTGGGCGCATTGCAGGCATTTGAAGCCACGGCTCGCCTGGGGTCATTCTCGCGCGCAGCCGAGGAGCTGTCACTCACGCACAGTGCAGTGTACCGCCAGGTCACGGGGCTGGAGCAGCGTCTGGGCGTGCAGTTGCTCACCCGAGTGCGGCGCCGGGTAGCGCTGACGGATGCGGGCGCCGAGTATGCGGCGCGTGTGCGTCACCATCTGGAGCAATTGGAGAAAGACACGTTCGGGCTGATGACACGTTCGGGCATGGGCCGCAGCCTGCACGTGGCCGTCTTGCCCACGCTTGCCGCGACCTGGCTGCTGCCTCGGCTGGCTGCATTTCATCGGCAGCATCCGGATATCGCAGTCAGCCTGTCGGCGCGCACCCTGCCATTCCAGTTCAAGGACCATCCGTTCGATGCCGCCATCTATCATGCGACCCAGCTCTGGCCCCAAACCGCTGGCCTCAAGCTGTTCGACGAAGGACAATTGGTTCCGGTATGCCTGCCCGAGCTGCTGGACGCCGCGCCGGGCGTGAGCAAGCATACCGATGCCGGCCCAGCCACGGCGCTGGCCGGACTGACACACCTGCATATGATTTCCAGGCCCGATGCGTGGCGCTATTGGTACGAGGCGCAAGGGCTGGCCTATGCGCCGTCCATCAGCGCGGGGCCCCGCTACGAGCTTTTCACTATGGTGCTGGCCGCAGTCAAGTCCGGGCTGGGGGTGGGCCTGGTCCCCCAATTTATTGCGGAACCCGATCTGGCGGCAGGGCGGCTGGCCATCCCGCATCCTGGCGTGCTGCGCGTTCCCGAAGCCTACTATTTCGGTTATCCCACCGATACCGAGCGGCCAGATGCGCTGCTCGCCTTCGAGACGTGGTTGAGGCAAGTAACTAACGAAAAAGAGAAGCCATCATGAAGCAGCACCATGCGTCATGGATATATCGTACCGCGCGGTGGTGGTCAGGCGCCGCCTGGCGCCGTGCCTGCGCGAGCGCCGGCCTAGCACTTTCGCTTGCGTTGGCCGCCTGCGCCGGGCCTGGGGCGCCGCACTTCGAAGGCCAGGCCAGCGCCTGCCCCGCGTCGCCGCAGCCTGGGACGCGGGTGGCGCCCGTGCCTTCGGCGGACCAGATTCGGGCCAGGTATGCGAATCCGGAAGCGGCCACGGGGCGTATCGAACATCCGGTTGTTCGCGCGCCGCATTATATGGCCAGCAGCGCCAATCCCCTGGCCTCTCGGGCGGGCGCCCGGATACTGGCCAATGGCGGAAGTGCCATCGATGCCGCCATCGCCATGCAGATGGTGCTCAACCTGGTCGAGCCGCAATCGTCCGGCATTGGCGGCGGCGCATTCGTCATGGTGTATGACGCTCAAACGCACGCGCTCCAGGCCTACGATGGGCGCGAAACGGCGCCGGCTGCGGCGCGCGGCAACCGCTTTATGCGGGATGGCAAGGCCATTCCATTCCAGGCGGCCGTCAACAGCGGTCTGTCTGTCGGCGTGCCGGGCGTTGTGCACGCATTGGCGCTGGCACATCAGGCCCACGGCAGGCTTGACTGGGCCGCGCTGTTCCAGCCCGCGATCAAGCTGGCCCAAGAGGGCTTTGCTGTCTCGCCGCGCCTGCATGCGCTGCTGGCCAGCAATACGTGGTTGCGTCAGCAGCCGGCTGCGGCAGCCTATTTCTATGACGCCGAAGGCCAGCCGTGGCCTGTGGGGCATGTGCTTCGCAACCCCGCGTTGGCCGGTACCCTGCGTGCCATCGCGGCGCAGGGACCCAAGGCCTTCTACCAGGGGCGCATCGCGCGCGACATGGTGCGGGCCATCGCATCGCATCCTGTGGCGGGTGACATGACGCTGTCCGATCTCGCCGGATATCGCGCCAGGGTCCGCGAACCCTTGTGCATGCCTTACGAGGGCTATCGCTTGTGCGGCATGCCGCCGCCCAGTTCAGGGCCACTGGCGGTAATGCAGATGCTGGGTATCCTGTCGCACACATCGATTGCATCGCTGCGGCCGCTTTCCCTTGAGTCGGTGCATTTGTTTGCAGAGGCGGGGCGCCTGGCCTTCGCCGACAGAAGCCTGTATGTTGCTGATCCCGATTTTGTCGATGTGCCTGTTCAAGCCATGCTGGACCCGCGTTATCTGCGTCTGCGCGCAGGCCTGATTGATGCGCATCAGGCCATGGGGCATGCCCGGCCCGGCGATCCCGCGGGTTTAAAGGCGGTGCGTGGCCAGGACGCCTCTCCCGAATTGCCGTCCACCAGCCATATTGTGGCGGTGGATGCACACGGCGGCGTGGTGTCCATGACCACATCCATAGAAACCGCATTCGGCAGCAAGATATTCGTCGATGGTTTTCTGCTGAACAACCAGCTTACGGACTTTTCCTTGAGCGATACCGATGATCAAGGCAGGCTGGTGGCGAACCGGGTCGAGCCCGGCAAGCGCCCGCGCAGTTCCATGTCGCCCATGATTGTGTTTCGCCAGGATGCGCCGGTGCTGGCGATCGGCTCGCCCGGAGGATCGTCCATCATCAACTATGTCGCCAAGGCATTGCTGGGCGTGCTGGACTGGGGCATGAACGTGCAGCAGGCCATCGATCTGCCCAATTTCGGCAGCCGCAACCGTGAAACGGAGCTCGAGAAAGGCACGGTGCTGCAAACGCTGCGCAGGCCCTTGGAGGCAATGGGTCATAGTGTGCGAGAGATGGACTTTCCCAGCGGGCTGCAGGGTATTGCCATTACGCCGCAGGGGCTGGAAGGCGGCGCCGATCCCCGGCGCGAAGGCCTGGCTATCGGCGGATGATTGTGCGACGCCTGTACGCAGGCGTCTAGCGGAATACCACGGTGCGCTGCCCGTTGAGCAGTATGCGATGTTCGACATGCCAGCGCACAGCGCGGGCAAGCACGAGAGATTCGATGTCGCTGCCCACGCGCACCAGATCCGATGGGCTCATTTCATGGCCTACCCGTCGGATGTCCTGTTCAATGATGGGGCCTTCGTCCAGGTCTGCCGTCACGTAGTGCGCGGTGGCGCCGATGATTTTCACGCCCCGCTCATGCGCCTGGTGATAGGGGCGTGCGCCTTTGAAGCTGGGCAGAAAGCTGTGGTGTATGTTGATGGCTCTGCCTGAAAGCGCGACGCACAGCGAATCGGACAGAATCTGCATATAGCGCGCCAGCACCACAAGATCCACCTGCGCTTGTTCCACCAGATCCAGAACTCGCCGCTCCTGCGCATGCTTGGATGCCGCGTCGACGGGAATATGGTGAAAGGGAATGCCATAGCCTTCCACCATGCCGCGAAAATCCTGGTGATTGGATACCACACCCGCTATTTCCACAGGCAGCTGGCCGCTGTGCGTGCGAAACAGCAGGTCGTTCAGGCAATGTCCCTGTCTGCTCACGAGAATGAGCAGCCGGGCCTTGCGCCGCGCGTCATGAATGCTCGCCTGCATATCAAAGCGGTCGGCCACCGCCACGAAGCGTTGCTCAAGTTCGGCGGAAGCCACGTCCTGGGGCAGCGAAAAATGAACCCGCAGAAAGAATCGCTGCGTTGCGAGATCGCCGAACTGCTGCGCATCGACGATATTGCCCTGCAGGCCGAGCAGCCATCCCGTCACGTGATGAACGATGCCAATGCGATCAGGGCAGGAAAGGGTCAGTATGTAGTCATTCATGTGCAGGGGAATCCGGTCAGGCAGTGTGTTCCAGCGCCTCGCGGGCAGCCTGGGCAATGGCCAGGCATGCGGTCAGGCCGGGTGATTCTATGCCGAAAAGGTTGAGCAGGCCCGGTATGCCATGCGCAGCGGGGCCGGCGATGACGAAGTCGGCCGCGGGTGATCCGGCACCGACGATTTTCGGGCGTATGCCGGTATAGCCAGGCTGCAGCGCGCCGTCCGGCAGGCCGGGCCAATAGCTGCGTACGGCGTCGTAGAAGCGTTCGCCGCGGCCTGCGTCCAGGGTGTAGTCTTCGCCCTCCACCCATTGTGTATCTGGCCCGAATTTTGCCTGGCCGCCCAGGTCCAGCGTAAGATGCACGCCCAGGCCGGCTTCGTTGGGCATGGGGTAAATGAGGTGTTCGAAAGGAGCACGACCGGTGAGTGTGAAATAGCTGCCTTTGCAGAAGTAGGCGTCGGGTATCGCGTTCGCGGGATGCCCGGCCAGCCTGCGCGCGCTGTCGGGTGCTGATAGTCCTGTGGCATTGACGACCTGGCGGGCGGTGAGCATCATGGCCTCATCGCCGGAAAAGGTCAATTCGAAGCCGCCTTCAGGCAGCACGCGGCCGGCGCTGAAGCGGGTGTGAAAGACGCATTGCGCGCCTGCGTTCTCCGCGTCGCCCTGCAGCGCCAGCATGAGCGCATGGCTGTCGATGATGCCCGTCGACGGCGATACCAATGCTGCGTCGCAAACCAGCTCCGGTTCTAGGCTGCGGGCTTCTTCGCCGCTGATGCGATAGAGATCATTCACGCCGTTATGCCGCGCGCACCGGGCGATTGCGTCCAGCCCCGCACTCTGCGCGGGCGTGGACGCCACGATCAGCTTGCCCAGACGCCTGCAGGGGATGCCGCGTGCGCCGCAATAGTCATACAACATGTGTTTGCCCTGTACGCAAAGACGCGCCTTCAGGCTGTGCTGGGGGTAATAGATGCCCGCATGTATCACCTCGGAATTGCGCGAGCTGGTGCCCGTGCCGATGGCTTCGGCCTGTTCGACCACCAGCACTTCGCGTCCGGCCAAGGCGAGTTCCCGTGCAACGGCAAGCCCGATGACGCCGGCGCCCAGGACGATGGTGTCTATATCTGCACTCATGCTTGTTTATTGAGAAAAGGAAGGTGTCGCCCGTCAGTTGTTGGACAGCGGCTCGGTGGATGGAGTCAGGTCGAAATCACCGGCATGGTAAACCAGCGGCTGGTTGAAGCTGCGTCCGCAGCGTTCGACTTGGCCGATGAAGACCAGGTGATCGCCAGCCTCATGCCGCGTGAGGTTGTAGCATTCGAACCAGGCTGCGCATTCAGGATCATCCAGCATGAGGGTGCCGCCGGGCGCCCGCTTGAGGCGCAGATCGCGGAAACGCAGGGACTGCGGCCCGGAGGCGAATTGCCTGGCCAGATGCAGCTGGCTGGCGGCCAGCACATGTATGACGTAGCGCTCGGCGCGCTGGAAGTGCGCGAGGCTCGACGCTTTGCGTGTCAGCGACCACAACACCATGGGCGGATCCAGCGATACGGAGTTGAATGAGCTGATGGTCAGGCCCACGGGCGTGGCTGGATGGGCTGATTCGCATGTTATGACGGTGACACCCGTTGCAAAGCGGCCCAGTGCGGCGCGAAAGTAGGTCGAATCGAAGTTGTGTGGCTGTGCGGGCATCGAGTGGTCGGCTTTCCGGGGGCGCTCAGGGTGCCAGACGCCGCAGGATCCAGCCGGTTTCGGCGCGCTCGTACACAAGCCGGTCATGCAGGCGGGAGGGCCTGCCTTGCCAGAATTCGATGCGGTCGGGTGCGATGCGGTAGCCGCCCCAATGCTCCGGCCGGGCAGGGTCTTCGCCCAGCGATTCCGTCAGCGCAGCACGCCGGGATTCAAGCTCGTCGCGCGTGATGGGCTGGCTTTGGGGCGATACCCAGGCGCCGATACGCGAACCCAGCGGGCGGCTGCGGAAGTAGGCGTCCGACTCTTCGGGCGCTATCTTGGAAATGCCGCCTTCGATGCGTACTTGGCGCTCCAGCGCCGGCCAGAAGAACAGCAGACTGGCATGCGGATTGGCAGCCAGTTCCTGGCCCTTGCGGGATGTGTAGTTGGTAAAGAAGACGAAGCCGCGCATGTCGAAGCCCTTGAGCAGGACAATGCGGGCGGAAGGCTGGCCATCGGGTGTAGCCGTGGCCAGCGTCATCGCTGTGGGCTCGGGCACCTCGGCCTTGATGGCTTCGTCCATCCATTGGGCGAACTGGTCCAGCGGTGTGTCGGCCACGGCGGATTCGAGCAACTCGAATTTGTCATATTTCTGGCGGATATCGGCAACAGACATGATGCGACGCTTTCTGTAGGGCTGAATGTATAGTGTACTGGATGGCGGGGGCGGCCCGCCCGTTGGTGCCCAGTGTCTTGCTGGGGCGGTTCAGGCGCTGGGTGCGGGCCGCGCCAGTTGTCCCACGAGCGCCTGCAGCCGTTTGTCATGGATATTCGAACGCTTGAGCGCATCGGCGGTCTCGAGCACATACTCGACGCAGGGCCCGTAGCTTCCATGTGCGTTGCGCACGATATGAAGCAGATGTTCGTTGGACAGGCCGCGCACATAGGCATCGGTGTTGCGGTTCATGGTGAAGGCCAGCGCGCTGATGGCGCCTTGGTCCGTGCGGCAATTGATCCATTTCGGGATATAGGCGCCGCTGGGCATCTCGCGCCGCCACAAGGCCTCCATGTCAGCCGGTACGCTTGCGGCAGGAATCCGGAAGGCCATGCCCCGGCAGGATCCCCCCACGTCCAGGCCGAAGACCAGCCCAGGCTGGTCTGGTGTGCCCCGGTTGACACGCGACCACAGGCACAGGGCGCGATGGTAGCCATGCAGCAGGGCGATGCGCTTTTCGGTGAAGTCGAATTCAGGACGCCAGATGAGAGAGCCGTATCCGTATACCCAGACATCCTGATCGGGTTTCCAATGTGCCAGCGCCGCCTGGAGGGAGGCTTTGCGTTCGGCTTCGGTCAGCAGCCGGAAACTGGCTGGGGAAGGCAGGGATTGGGCAGCGGGGGAATAAGCGGTGTTCACGTCAGCGTTGTATTCTGAAGCCTCAGGTGCCGCGTGAGTGCGCGGCCTGGCACTATTTTAGGATACAAGTATCCGGACACAAGCGCCTGGATGAAGATTCCTCGCGACCGATGTTGTTTTTCGGGTGCGGGCGTCGTCCTTGCGGCAGGTCTTGTCTGCCTTTCAGGCGTGCCGGGGCAGCGATGAACCGCCTTGCGCCGGTGCCGGCCGGCGCAAGGCATGGGACAATAAAGCGCTTGACGCAACCAGAAATCAACCCCAACGCCATGAACAGCCTGCCCGGTTCCAGCAACCCTCCCCATGTCAATAGCATCGATGCGGCGCGCCGCTTTGGCGGTGTGGAGCGCATCTTTGGGCAGGCGGGCGCCGCGCGCCTTGGACAGGCAAGGGTGCTGGTGGCCGGCATAGGGGGCGTGGGCTCATGGTGTGCGGAGGCGCTGGCAAGGTCGGGCGTGGGCGGGCTGGTGCTGGTGGATCTGGACCATATCGCCGAATCCAATATCAATCGGCAATTGCATGCGCTTGGCGATACGTTGGGCCAGGCGAAGATCATGGCCATGGCGCAGCGCATACGGGGCATCAACCCAGCGTGCGCGCTCACGCTGGTCGACGATTTCGTCAGCCCTGACAATGTCGGCTCGCTTTTTACGGGACCGCTTGATGTCGTCATTGATTGCACGGACCAAGCCCAGGCAAAGATTGCAATGATACTGGAAGCGCGGCAGCGCACGCTGCCCATCGTGGTGTGCGGCGGCGCGGGCGGAAAGACGAATCCGCTGGCGCTTACGGCAGGTGACCTTTCGCAGGCCGTGAACGATGCGCTTCTGGCCAAGCTGCGCAATACGCTGCGCCGGCGGCATGGTTTTCCCAGAGGGGGCCAGGGTGGCGGCAAGGCGCGTCGCCGCGTGCCGCGCATGGGGGTACGCGCGCTGTGGTTCGACCAGCCCGCGCAATTGCCCGATGTATGGCTGCAGGCTCGCACGGCGCTCAAGGCCGTCGGCGATACGCCAACGCCCCGTGACGAACCGGGTCAGCTGGCTGCCCACGCGCCCGAGGCGGCGATACTGCAAGGCCTATCCTGTGCGGGCTATGGCTCGCTGGTCACGGTCACCGCCTCCATGGGCATGGCCGCGGCGCATGATGCGATGCAGTGGCTGCTTCATGGAAAATTCTCCGCGTGACGTCCGCGCAAGGGCTGCGGATAAAATAATTTAGGTTTAAAGTATTATTTTTGTTCAGAATCGTTGAAGCAGCGGAAAGGAGACACAATTCATGTATCACGACACGAGCTGGCTGGACTGGCCTTTCTTCGACGATGCGCATCGCCGTCTGGCGCGCGATCTTGACGTCTGGTGTAGCCAGGCGGATCTGGAGGGCATGGATTTTTCCGATCTGAATGCCACCTGCCGCAAATTGGTCGGGGAACTGGGCGAGGCGGGGTGGCTGGGCTATTGTGTGCCGGCGGGCGAGCAGGGTGTCCTGGGCGGCAAACTGCCGGATATAGACTCGCGTTCGTTGTGCATATTGCGTGAAACCCTGGGCCGTTATCACGCGCTGGCCGATTTTTCCTTCGCCATGCAAGGGCTGGGCTCAGGCGCGCTGACCTTGGCGGGCACCGATGCGCAGAAGCGGCAATACCTGCCCCCGACCGCCAGCGGCAAGGCTATTGCCGCATTTGCCTTGTCGGAGCCCGAAGCAGGGTCGGACGTGGCTGCGCTTTCCTGCGCCGCGGTGCGGGACGGCGACGACTACATTCTGAATGGGCGCAAGACCTGGATCTCGAATGGCGGCCTTGCCGACTACTACTGTGTGTTTGTCCGCACCGATCCCGAAGCAGGCTCCCGGGGTATCAGCGCTTTTGTGATCGAGGCGGGCACACCGGGCTTCGACATCGAGGAAACGTTGGACGTGATGTCGCCGCATCCGCTTGCCACGCTGCGTTTCAGCGATTGCCGGATTCCGGCCAGCCAGATGATCGGAGAGCTGAATCAAGGCTTCAAGCTGGCCATGCGCACGCTGGACATCTTTCGCTGTTCGGTTGCCGCGGCTGCTCTGGGTTTTGCGCGGCGTGCGCTGGCCGAGGGTCTTGCCCATGCGCGTGAGCGCAAGATGTTTGGACAGACCCTGGCCGACTTTCAATTGACCCAGGCTGCGTTCGGAGACATTGCCACGGAAATAGATCAAAGCGCCTTGCTGACCTATCGGGCCGCCTGGACCCGTGACGTGCTGAGAAAGCCGTCGACCGCGCCCACCGCCATGGCCAAGATGGCATCGACCGAATCGGCGCAGTGGGTCATAGATCGCGTGCTGCAGATGTTTGGCGGGCAGGGCGTGCGCAGCAACACGCCGGTGGAGCGCTTGTATCGGGACATTCGCGCGCTGCGCATCTATGAGGGCGCCACCGAGGTACAGAAATTGATCATCGCGCGCGAAGTGCTTAAGGCCGCCGGCTAGCTGGACGAGCCGGTGCCTATTGCTGCTCTTTGTTTCCCGGCGCCTTGATGGCGCCCAGACGAAGGCGTGCGTCAAGCCAGCCCCGCAGGGCGTTCGAGACGCGCCATGCCGGTGCTTGCAGGAAATCGGCGCGGCTGATGCGCGCTTCGCGCACGTCGCCGCGCTCAATCAGGGCCTGGCGCATCACGCCGGGCAGCAGGCCGCTGTCGGTGTGGGGCGTCAGCCAGACTCCCTGGTCGTCTTGAATATATACGTTGCAGCGGCTACCTTCGCTGAGTTCTTCCCGCTCGTTGCAGAACACGAGATCGAACACCTCGGGATGCATGGCCAGCCACGATTGCGCCAGCTCATACCACGGACGATGCGTTGTTTTATGGGCCAGCCAGAAGACAGGCGCTTCCAGCATCTGGGGAGCAAGGCGGATCTGGACGGGTTCGGGCGTGGGCGTCAGTGGACCGGAAGTGAATGTGAATCGGCCGCTGCGATCAAGCAGCAAGCGGATGCGATGCGATTTGCCCGGATCAAGTGCCGCGGCATGGCGTCCAAGTTCGGCAAAGAGTTGTTCGCCGGGCCAAGGGTAGCCCAATGCCTGGCATGATGTCTGCAGACGGCTTCGATGGCCGGCAAGCAGCGGAATGGCTGGCCCCGGATCCACGCGCATGGTTTCGATGAGGGCGATGTCGATATCCGGGTCTGGTGCGCTGTGCTGGTTCTGAGTCATGTCTGCATCCCTGCCTGTTCTACACCATGGTAATCGACTTTTCCTCCGTCGTGGCTGCTGCGGTGTTCAGTATCCGCGCTTTCCATAAGCATTCTTCCCATTCCAGCGCAGGATCGGAGTCATGGACAATGCCGCCGCCCACGCCCATTACGCCATGGCCAGGCTTGTGCATTTCGATGGTGCGTATGGCAACGTTGAAAGTGCAGTCGCCGTTCGGCGCCAGCCACCCCAGGCTGCCGCAATAGATGCCCCGTGGCGATGCCTCGTGGAGGCGTATCTTGCGCATGGCCGCTATCTTGGGGGCGCCGGTGATGGACCCGCAAGGAAACAGTGCGCGAAGCAGCGTCTCCAGGCTGGCTGCGGGTGCATGCGCCGTCACGGTCGATGTCAGTGTCCACACCGACGGATAGCACTCCAGTTCGCATAGGGACTGCACCTCGACGGAGCCGGGTACCGCCAGCCGACCAAGGTCGTTGCGCAGCAGATCGACGATCATGACGTTTTCCGCGCGATTTTTAATGCTTTGCAGCAGCGCACGGCCCTCGCGCTGGTCTTCCTCGGGATCGGGCCGGCGCGGTGCAGTGCCTTTCATGGGCCTGACCGTGATGGTGCCCGCGCGCCGCTTGAAGAACAGCTCGGGTGAAAACGACAGTACGTGCCGCTCGCCATCTTGAATATAAGCGCCAAAGGCCGTGGGATGCCTGCCGGAGATGCTGCGATAGAGATCGCGGGGCGCCATGTCGCTGATTACATCTATGGGAAAGGTGTAGTTGGCTTGGTAGATCTCACCGCGCGTAATGGCGTTGCGCAGTGCCTGCACATGCGCCATGTAGTGTTGGCGGCCGATACGCGCGGACGCGGTCAGGGCCGGCGGTGCGCCGAGGGCCGGCCAGACGGCCTCATGGTGTGCCTGAGCAAAGACCAAAGCGGTCAGCGGCGGATGATTCGCCGGCGGATGCACGCGTGGAGAACCTGCGGCGGCCGGCTCAAGCCAGTCACCCAGCTCGTAGTCGAGCAGCAGCGCAACCCAGTGGCCCTCCTGGCGCGCTTGGTCGATGCGCGCAAAGGCCAGGCTCAGTTCATCGGATGAGCGCGCCTCGATACGCGTGCGCAATCCGGACAATGCCAGCGCAGTGCCCGAGAGCCGGTTCTCGAACCGGCACAGGACCTCAGGCTGAGGCATGATCATCCTCGCCGAGAGGGGCGGCGGCGTGGCTTCCCGCCTGGCCGGTGCAGGCATGGCCGCGCATGAACTGTGCGAGCGCCGCGCCGGTGTGGGATTGAGGGTTGGCCATGATGCTTTCGGGCGAACCCTGCGCAACAAGCCTGCCGCCGCCCGTGCCACCTTCGGGGCCCAGGTCCAGCACCCAGTCGGCTTCGGCAATGATATCCAGATTATGCTCGATCACGACGACGGTGTTGCCAGCGTCGACCAGGCGGTGCAGCACATGGATCAGCTTTTCGACATCGGCGCTGGACAGGCCTACCGTGGGTTCGTCCAGCACATACAGCGTGTGGGGAATGCGCGAGGCCCTGCCGGTCTTGATGACGCCATCGGTGAGCCGCGCCTTGGCCAGTTCAGTGACCAGCTTGATGCGCTGCGCTTCGCCACCCGACAGCGTCGGAGAGGGCTGGCCCAGCGTCAAGTATCCCAGGCCCACATCCTGCATCAGCTGCAGCGGGCGCAGTATCTTCGAGTGGGCGGAGAAGAACGAAACGGCGTCATCGACTTCCATTTTCAGCACTTCGCCGGCACTTTTCCCGCGCCAGGCGACATTCAGTGTATCGCGGCTGAAACGCTCGCCATTGCAGGCATCGCAAGGCACTTTCACGTCAGGCAGGAAGCTCATTTCCAGTGTGCGCATGCCTTGGCCTTCGCAAACAGGGCATCGCCCGTCGCCGGTGTTGAAGGAGAAGCGGGCTGCCGCCCATCCCCGCAGCCGCGCCTCGCGGGTGCCGGCGAAGAGCTTGCGCACGTCGTCCCAGAATCCGACATAGGTGGCGGGACACGATCGCGGCGTCTTGCCGATAGGGGTCTGGTCCACCTCGAGCACGCGGTCGATCTGCTTCCAGCCTTCGATGCCTGTGCATCCACGCCAGGCCGGCGCCCTTCCGGCGGATACCGCGAGGGCGAGGTTATCGAGCAGCACTTCTCGCGCCAGCGTGGACTTGCCTGAACCCGATACGCCCGTGACGACGCTGAGCCGTCCGATGGGCACGCTGGCCTGTACATTGCGCAAATTATGCATATGCGCATTGTGCACGGTGATCATGGGAACGCCGGCATCGATCGGGCGCCGCGCGCGCAGCGGATGTGGCAGGGGCTCGCGCAGATAGCGGCCTGTGACCGATGCGGCATTATCCATGATTTCCTGCGCCGTGCCTTGCGCCACCACCATGCCTCCGCGCACCCCGGCGCCAGGACCGATGTCAATGATGTGCGAGGCACGGCGTATGGTGTCTTCGTCGTGTTCCACCACGACCAGCGTATTGCCGTTTCCTTCGAGCCTGGCCAGCGCATTGAGCAATATCTGGTTGTCGCGCGCATGCAGGCCGATGGTGGGTTCGTCCAGCACGTAGCATACGCCCTGCAGGTTGGAGCCCAGTTGCGCGGCCAGGCGTATGCGCTGCGCTTCGCCACCCGACAGCGTGGGCGCTGCGCGGTCCAGGGCCAGATAGCCCAGCCCCACTTCCTGCATGAAGTTCAGCCTGCCCCGTATTTCGGAGAGAATGTCACGCGCTATATCCGCCTCGCGCCCGCGGCTGATGAGCCCGGTGAAGAAGGATTGCGCTTCGGACACGGGCATGGCGGCGAACTGCGCAATGGATCGGTCGCGCCAGCGGAAGGCGCGCGACACCGGATTCAGGCGCTCGCCATTGCAGGCGCGGCAAGGTTCGGTGCTGCCTTCGTACCAGGCGTTCCAGGTGATTTCCTCACCCGTCTGTTCCGCATCGAAACCGGCCAGTTGCAGGCCGGTGCCGAAGCAGCTTGCGCACCAGCCGTGTTTGGAGTTGTAGGAGAACATGCGCGGATCGGGCTCGGGAAAGCTGGTGCCGCAGCTCGGGCAGGCGCGCCGCACGGAGAATTGGCGCTGTTGCGGGACATGGGCCAGCCCGGCGGCACGCCTGTCGTTCAGAGAAGGCGATGCGCCGTCGGTCAGGTCGGCGAGCAGCGTCAGCGTGCCTTGGCCATGCTCAAGCGCGGTGCGTACGGCGTTGCGCAGCGCGGCTTCTTCCCGCGGATCCACAAGCAGGTCGGCAACAGGCAGTTCGAGCGTATGCTCGCGATAGCGGTCAAGCCGAGGCCAGGGCGATACCGGAATGAATGCGCCATCGACGCGCAGATGCGTATAGCCCTTGCCGCCGGCCCATTTGGCCAGATCGGTGTAATACCCTTTGCGGGCGGTGACCAGCGGCGCGAGAATGCCGATGTGACGGCCACGGTATTCGGAAAGAATCTGGGCCACGATCTGGTCGGCCGTTTGTGGCTGTACGGCGATATTGCAGGTGGGGCACATCTGCGTGCCCAGCTTGACGTACAACAGGCGCAGAAAGTGGTGGATTTCCGTCATGGTGGCGACCGTGGACTTGCGTCCGCCGCGGCTGGTGCGCTGTTCGATGGCCACCGTGGGCGGTATGCCATAGATGGCATCCACGTCCGGCTTGCCTGCCGGCTGCACAATGGCACGGGCATAGGCGTTGAGCGACTCCAGGTAGCGGCGCTGTCCCTCGTTGAACAGAATGTCGAAGGCCAGTGTGGATTTGCCCGATCCCGATACACCGGTGATCACCGTGAAGGTGTCGCGCGGAATGCTGACATTGACGCCCTTGAGATTGTGTTCGCGGGCATTCAGGATGTCGATGCTGTTCTTGCCCGCGCGGCGGCGGCGCAGAATGCTCTGCAGCGGCTTGCCCGTGTCGTCGCCGTATGCCACAGCCGGTTCGGCGAGCTTTCGCGCCTGTTGCGATTTGTCTTCGTAGACAATGCTGCTGGTGTAGTCGGCCAGCGCGC
This sequence comes from Allopusillimonas soli, assembly GCF_004153445.1. Classification (GTDB taxonomy): domain Bacteria; phylum Pseudomonadota; class Gammaproteobacteria; order Burkholderiales; family Burkholderiaceae_B; genus Allopusillimonas; species Allopusillimonas soli. The sequence goes on along the minus strand of NZ_SDQC01000001.1, from coordinate 454,674 downwards.
GGCCGGTATGGGAATCGGGGTTGCGCGCCAGCGTTTCGGGCGTGCCCGCGCCCACCAGCTCGCCGCCCATGTCGCCGCCTTCGGGCCCAAGGTCGATCAACCAGTCGGCGGCGCGTATCACGTCGAGATTGTGCTCGATGATAAGCAGCGAATGCCCGGCCGCAAGCAGTTTGCGGAAGGCTCGCATGAGCTTGGCGACGTCGTCGAAATGCAGGCCAGTGGTGGGTTCATCGAAAAGAAAGAGGCTGCCCTTCTTTGCAACGCGGGCAGACGAGATGCCGCTGCGCGCCGCTTCGGCAAGGTGGCCGGCCAGCTTGAGGCGCTGCGCTTCGCCGCCCGACAGCGTGGGCACAGGTTGGCCCAGGCGCACGTATTCCAGGCCCACGTCGGCCAGCGGCGACAGCGCCCACTGCACATCGCGCAGCCCCTGAAAAAACGCGAGCGCTTCGGTAATGGTCATTTCCAGCACGTCGGCTATGGATGCGCTGCGCCCCATGTGCTCAACGCGCACCTCGAGGATTTCGGGGCGGAACCGTTTGCCATCGCAGTCGGGGCATCGCAAATAGACGTCGGACAGAAACTGCATCTCGACGTGTTCAAAACCAGTGCCGCCGCAGGTGGGACAACGGCCGTCACCCGTGTTGAAGCTGAACGTGCCCGCTGTATAGCCCCGTTCCTTGGCGGTGGGTGCGTTGGCGAACAGCTTGCGGATGGGATCGAAGGCGCCCACATAGCTGGCCGGATTGGATCGCGCCGTCTTGCCTATTGGGGTTTGGTCGACCATGACGACCCCGGCCAGCTGCTCGGCGCCCAGCAGGCGGTCAAAGGGCCCAGGCGCCTCCGTTGGCTTGCCTTGATGCTTGAGCATGGCTGGATACAGGACATCCTGCACGAGCGTGGATTTGCCCGATCCCGAGACGCCGGTGATGCAGACCAGTCGCCCAAGAGGGATGGAAACCGAGATGTTCTTCAGGTTGTTGGCACGGACGCCCTCGAGTAGCAGGCGCGGCGTGCCGCTGGCCACCGGCATGGGGCGCGGCGCCTCGACGCGCAGGCGGCCACCCAGGTAGTTGCCTGTAAGGGTTTCGGCATGGCGCAGTTGTTCGGGTGTGCCATCGAACACAATGTGTCCGCCGCGCTCGCCCGGACCCGGCCCGATGTCCATGATGCGGTCCGCGGCGATCATGACCTGCGGGTCGTGTTCGACCACTACCAGGGTGTTGCCGTTGGCCCGCAGGCGGTGCATGACTTCGACGACGCGGTGCATGTCGCGGGGGTGTAGGCCTATGGACGGCTCGTCCAGCACGAACAAGGTATTGACCAGGGATGTGCCGAGGGCCGTGGTGAGATTGATGCGCTGGACTTCGCCACCGGAGAGCGTGCGGCTTTGCCGGTCTAGTGAGAGGTAGCCCAGCCCGACGTCGCACAGGAACTTCAACCGCGTGCGAACCTCGGTGAGAAGCAGATCGAGTGCAGCGTCCATCTGCTGGCCGAAGCTGATCTGCTGGAAGTAATCGCGAACCCGCTCTATGGGCAGGCGCATGAGATCGTGGATGCCCAGCCCCGGCATGGCATCGAGCTGCGCGCGCGTCCAGGTGGCATGCACGGGCATGAAGCGCGGATAGCTGCCGTCGCCGGCGGCGGCTGTTTCATCGCCGATGCGCCACAGCGTGGCGTCGGGTTTGAGCCGGGCTCCCCCACACGCGGGGCAGGGTGTATAGCTGCGGTACTTGGAGAGCAACACGCGCACATGCATTTTGTAGGCGCGCGATTCCAGCCAATCGAAGAAGCGCTGGGCGCCATACCATTGGTGCTTCCAGGCCTGGGGGCCGCCCTTCCAGTCGGGCGCGCCGTCAATGACCCAGCGCCGTTCGTCGTCGGTGAGGTCCTGCCAGGGGACATCGAGGCGCACGCCCGCCTTGGGCGCATACTGCTCCATTTCGGTTTGGCATTCCTTGTAGCTGGCAGTCTGCCACGGCCGCAGAGCCCCGCCGCGCAGCGTCTTGGTGGTGTCGGGCACCACGAGGCCATAATCTATGCCCATCACGCGGCCGAAGCCGCGGCAGGATTCGCATGCTCCGAGCGGCGAGTTGAAGGAGAAAGTGCTGGGCAGCGGCGTGGCGTATTCGATATCGCATTGCGCGCAGTGCAGGCGGCTGCTGAACCGCCATACGAGGCCATTGGCGCCGGCGGCCTCCGCAGGCGGAGGGCTCTCCGGGGCCTTGGCAGCATCCAGGGGCGCGCCGCCATTTGCATGGCTGGCGTCGTCCGGTATGACATGGATGGCAACATGCCCATCGCCCTGCTTGAGCGCGGTATCGAGCGCTTCCATGACGCGTCCGGTTTCCGCGGAACCGAAGCGGAAGCGGTCCTGTATGACGTGCAGCACACGCAGCTTCTCCGGCTTGGTGGCGGCAGCCTTGCCTTTTTTGCCCTTGCTTCGGGACGACGGCGTGTGCAGGCGTGTTTCCTCGTGGTGTATGCGGGTGTAGCCCTGCTGCTCGAGAAAGCCTCGGACTTCCTCCTCGGTGTAGTTGGCCGGGATGACGATGGGGAAGGTGACGACGAGACGGGGATCTTCGGCCTGGGTGCGCACGGCCAACTGTTGGCGTATGGATTCCGCGTTGTCGCGCAATACGGGTTGTCCGCAGCATTGGCAGTACAGGCGGCCCAAGCGGGCGAACAGCAGCTTGAGATGGTCGTTCAGCTCAGTCATGGTGCCCACGGTGCTGCGGGAGTTGCGCACAGGATTGACCTGGTCTATGGCAATGGCGGGCAGAATGCCTTCGATGCGCTCGACCTGCGGCTTGTCCATGCGGTCGAGGAACTGGCGGGCATACGGGGAAAATGTCTCGACGTAGCGGCGCTGGCCTTCGGCGTACAGCGTATCGAAGGCCAGCGAGCTTTTGCCCGACCCGGATACGCCGGTGATGACAAGCAGCTCACCAGTGTTGACGGCAACATCGAGATTCTTGAGATTGTTCTGGCGGGCGCCAAAGATGCGGATTTGTGAAGTCATGGGTGCGTTGGCAGACTCTGGGCCAGAGGCCCGTTGGGACGGCGGAAACGGCTACAGTTTAAACTGTATACATAAACAGGTGTTTTGTCTGCTGTTTTTCCGTGTCCGCAGGAAAACCGACACGCGTTCTCCAGCACCCATCATAAACGCTTCGGCGGCATCACCCCAGCGCCATTGCGCTGTTCCGGCTCGAGCGGCTGCGGCCGATATTCGGGAGCGCTGCGGCGCGCTTGGCGCAGGATTGTGCATCGGCGGCAAATTCAGGATAAAATCATATGTTTACCGGATTTTGCGGCGCTGCTGGTTCTGGCATCGCCCTGGGCATATCAGATCGGAGATCATCATGGCAGAAATCAAACGCACGCGTCGCAATACTCTTGAGCGCCGCTGCCTGGGCAAGGCATTCAAGCGCCTTTTTGTGCGCCAACCCAAGGGCGTGTTCAAGATGCTCGAAAAGGTCAAGCGCGCCTGAGCGGCGACTGATGGCCGGCATTCATGTCAGTTTTGCAAAGATCATGCCGGGTTAACCCGGTAGCGTCTGTATCCTGATGTAATGTTGGCAAAAAACCGCAGCCTTCAAGGGTTGCGGTTTTTTTTTGGCCTATCATCAAGGCGTGAATTATAAGAACTGCGGGTATGGCATAACCAAGGCGAAGTTGTCTATGGCTGGCTGGCGTCATTTATTTTGCATTGTTACGCCCACTTATAATCGGGCGCATACGCTGGAGCGCGTCTATCATTCGCTGCGCGAGCAATCCTTCCAGGATTTCGAATGGGTCATCGTGGATGACGGCTCTACGGACAACACGCGCGCCATGGTCATGGGCTGGCAGCAGGAAGCCAGTTTTCCCATCCACTACATGTGGCAAAACAATCAGCACAAGAAAACGGCGTTCAACCGCGGCGTGAGAAAGGCAAGCGGCGAGCTTGTGGTGGCGCTGGACAGCGACGACAGCCTGGATGCCAATGCATTGTACAGCATGGCCACGGCCTGGGGAGAAATTCCGCCGAATGAGCGCGACCGCTATGTGGCTATTACGGGCCTGTGCGCGCGTCCCGACGGAAGCATTGTGGGCGATATGTTTCCCGCCGATGTATTCGATGCCACGTCGCTGGACATGACATTCAAATACCATGTGCGGGGCGAGAAATTCGGATGCCTGCGCACGGACGTGTTGCGCCGCTTTCCCTTTCCGGAGGAGATCGCGGGATTTGTGCCCGAGAGCCTTGTCTGGCGCGCCATTGCGCGTGCCGGCTATCTGACTCGCTTTGTCAATCAGGTGTTCAGGGTGTATTACGACAGTGCCGATTCCATTTCGCGTCAAGGCCGGGACGGGCAGCAGCATGCGCTCGGGCTTTGGTTGCTGGCGCAGGATACGGTGATGGAGTGCTTGCCGTGGTTTCGGTATCGTCCGCAAGCGTTTCTGATGGCCGGTGCGCGCTACACCCGCTTTTCGCTGCTTATGCGGCACGGGCGGCAGGCCCGGCCGCGTGGACGGCGGCTCAGGGGCATCGGGCCGCGCCTGCTGGTCGGCCTGATGTGGCCGCTGGGCGCTCTGCTGTATATTCGTGATCGCATCCGCACATCGGACTGACCTCAAGCCTCCGGCCAGCGCTACGGTTCAGGCTGCCGGACCATGGCTCCCGGGCACGTCGCGCGCAGGCGCTCCATCGCTGCCTTCGCCCTCATCGCCATCCTCGTCCTCATCTTCGTCGTCTTCCGCCGAGATGATTTCATCGTCTTCCATGGCAAAGGGCAGGACCTCCTGCAGTGTTTCGGCCCAGGCAATTTCATCGCCGGTCTGATCCAGCTTGATGAATCGAAGCCCGTCCAGGTCGGTCAGCTGTATGGCCCACAGATATTCGCAGGCGTAGACATCGCCGTCCAGGATTTCCATGCCGCCCTTGCTGCCCAGCAGCCGCGCGCCTTGGCCCCCGATTTGCACTGTGACCAGGTCGTTTGCGTCCTCGCCCACGTCTAGCGGCACCGCGAATATCACCCATTCGAAGCCTGTTTCCCGCGCGTCCATGACTTCGGCAAGCACGGGCTTGCCCATGTAGGCGCTAAGCGCATCCGCCGTCTGTCCGAGCAGATCGAGCTCATCGGCTGTGAAAACAAGCGGAGCGATAGGTGTATTGGTCATGAGGCCCGTCCGGTGAATCTGGACAAACAGGTATTTTAAGTCACCCATCCCGGCGCCGGAACCCTTTGTTTCAATGCTTTCACCGCCCTTTATTTTTCTGCCCGGCCTACAATCGGGGCTTTGTTTCAACGATTTCTCATTTGTTTTGCCATGGCCCAATACGTATACACCATGAATCGCGTCGGCAAAATCGTGCCGCCCAAGCGGCAGATCCTGCGCGATATATCCCTGTCATTCTTCCCAGGCGCCAAGATCGGTGTGCTGGGCCTGAACGGATCGGGCAAGTCCACACTGCTCAGAATCATGGCGGGTGTCGATAGCGAGATTGAAGGCGAGGCCATCCCGATGGCCGACATCAAGATCGGCTATTTGCCCCAGGAACCCGTGCTCGATCCCGCCCATACCGTGCGTCAGGCGGTGGAGGAGGGCTTGGGCGATGTATTCTCTGCGCGCAAGCGGCTCGATGAGGTCTACGCTGCCTACGCCGAGCCGGACGCCGATTTCGACAAGCTGGCGGCCGAGCAGGCCGAACTCGAGGCTGTCATTGCGGCCGCGGCTTCGAGTGGCGCCGACGATATCGACCATCAAATGGAAATCGCCGCCGACGCGCTGCGCCTGCCTTCTTGGGATGCCATCATCGGCAATCTGTCCGGCGGCGAGAAGCGCCGTGTTGCGTTGTGCCGCCTGCTGCTGTCCAAGCCCGACATGCTGCTGCTGGACGAACCCACCAACCACTTGGACGCGGAAAGTGTCGAATGGCTGGAGCAGTTTCTGCGTAAATTCCCGGGCACGGTGGTGGGCGTCACGCACGATCGGTATTTCCTGGACAATGCCGCCGAATGGATACTGGAGCTGGATCGCGGACACGGCATACCCTGGAAGGGGAACTACAGCTCCTGGCTTGAGCAGAAGGACAATCGCCTGAAGCAAGAGGAGGCGGCCGAATCGGCCCGCCAGCGCACGATCAGAAAGGAGCTGGAATGGGTAAGGCAGAATCCCAAGGGGCGCCAGGCCAAGGCCAAGGCGCGTTTGTCCCGTTTCGAGGAATTGTCGTCGCACGAATACCAGAAGCGCAACGAAACCCAGGAAATCTTTATTCCCGTTGCGGACAGGCTGGGCAACGAGGTGGTGGAGTTCGATGGGGTCAGCAAGGCATACGGCGACAGACTGCTTATCGACAACCTAAGCTTCAAGGTGCCGCCGGGCGCCATTGTGGGCATCATCGGGCCTAATGGAGCGGGCAAATCGACACTCTTTCGCATGATTGCGGGCAAGGAACAACCCGATTCGGGCGCATTGAAGCTGGGCCAGACTGTGAAGCTGGCCTATGTGGATCAGTCGCGCGAGTCGCTGCCCGACGACAAGAGCGTATTCGACGCCATTGCGGACGGCGCGGATCTGATTACCGTCGGCCGCTTCGAGATGTCGTCCCGTGCTTATCTGGGGCGCTTCAATTTCAGGGGCGCGGACCAGAACAAATTGGTCGGTAAGCTTTCCGGCGGCGAGCGCGGCCGTCTGCATCTGGCCAAGACCCTGATCGCGGGTGGCAACCTGCTTCTGCTGGATGAGCCGTCTAACGATCTGGACGTCGAAACCCTGCGTGCGCTGGAGGATGCTTTGCTCGAGTTTGCCGGCAGCGTCATGGTCATCAGCCATGACCGCTGGTTTCTCGACCGCATTGCCACGCATATCCTGGCGTTCGAGGGCGATTCCCAGGTCGTGTTCTTCGACGGCAACTATCAGGAGTACGAGGCCGACAAGAAGCGCCGATTGGGTGAGGAGGGCGCCCAACCACGCCGCATTCGCTACAAGGCGCTGAAATAGTTCCGATTCGGTTATCGTAGGCGCCTGCACGGCCATTGTCGCAAGGAGGCCCCATGCCCACGCTGAGCACTCACGATTCCATGTTGTTGCTGGTGGATATGCAGGCGGCATTGCTGCCGGCTGTCCACGATCACGAGGGCCTGCTGTCCCGTACCGAGAGGCTGTTGCGTGCCGCCCAACTGCTGGGCGTGCCCGTGTTCGCCACTGAGCATTGTGCGGACAAGATAGGCGTCACCTGCCCGCAGCTCGGGAAGCTGGTGGATCATGTCATTCACAAGACACATTTCGATGCCACCCGCGAAGCCCATTTCCTGGCCGAGCTGCCAAGGGGTCGCAGCCGTATATTGCTGTTGGGCGCCGAAGCGCACATATGCGTATTGCAGACGGGCCTGGGCCTGGCGCAGCAGGGCCTTGCGCCAGTGCTGGTCACCGATTGCATCGGCTCGCGGAGGATGGCCGACCATGCCGCGGCTTGCGCCCGCTGGGCGCATCACCGGCTGGAAAGCATCAGTGCGGAAATGGCCATGTATGAGTGGCTGGGTACGCCGGCCCATCCGCAGTTTCGGGATGTGTTGGCGCTGGTCAAGGCGGCGGTCGACGCGGATCCGCCTGCGGCGATCCCCCAGCGGCCAGGGGAACCCGATTGAAACAACTGTTTCCCATGCTCACAAGGTGATGCTGGAAGTATTGGCGTCTGCTGGCCAAATCGGGTAACTTATACATGTAACAGCATTGCATTTGGAGAAAACACATGAAACTGGTCACTCTCGGCAAATTTGGCGCGGCAGGTCTTCTGGCGTTTGCAATGGCCGGCTGCTCTTCCTGGGACAACATGAGCCATCGCCAGAAGAGCACTGTAACGGGCGCCGGTCTCGGCGGCCTGGCTGGCGCCGTGGTAACGGGCGGCGGTGTGCTCGGCACGGTCGGGGGTGCCGCCATCGGTGGCGTCATTGGTGATCAGGTAGGCAAGCACTAGGCCAGGCCAGTGGGCTGGGCGGCGATCCGCGCAAAGACGGGACACGTCCTCTGATAAAAAAAGCTTCCTCGGCGGGGAAGCTTTTTTATTGCCTTCAAGGCCAAATCACGTCCGGGCCGATGTCGTCGAGGCAGCGGCAGCCGGTCAGCGCCATGGCGACTTCGAGTTCGCCGCGCAGCATCTGGATGAGATGGGCGACGGCGGGCGCGCCCGCCGTCGCCAGCGCGTGCAGCACAGGACGGCCTATCAGCACTGCCCGTGCGCCCAGCGCAATGGCTTTCAGGATATCGGTGCCGCGTCTTATGCCGCCGTCCATCAGGATGGGCAGGCTGTTTCCGACGGCCGAGGCGATGGCGGGGAGGGCTTCTATGGTGGCGGGCAAGGTATCCAGGCATCTCCCGCCATGATTGGACACAATGAGGCCATCCAGGCCCAGTCCGGCTGCACGCTTGGCATCGTCAGGGTCCATGATGCCTTTTAGCCACAAGGGGGCGTTGATCTGTTCACGCAGCCAGGCGATGTCATCCCAGGTCGGTGCGGCGTCGAGCATGCCTGTATCGAACAAAGGCTGCCCGCCCAGCGGGGCAGGCTTGGCGTGTGCGGGCGCAAGCCCATCCAGATGGACCGGCCGGATATCGGCGGGCATGCGAAAACCGGCGCGCACTTCCGCGTTGCGCACGCCGTTGACAGGCGCATCCACTGTCAATACCAATGCGCGCGCTCCGGCGTTGAGCGCCCGATGCGCCAGGGCCAGCGTGTCCCGGCGCTGGGCTTGCGCGTACAGCTGAAACCATAGCAGTGGCGGCGTGGCGGTGCGCTGCAGGGCCTCGATGGCCGTGCCTGACTGCATGCTGAGCACCATGGCGGTGCCGGTGGCTGCGGCAGCCATAGCGGTGGCGTGCTCTGCGTCCGGGTGCGCCAGGGCCTGGAAGGCGGTCGGCGCAATGAAGATGGGGTGCGCATGCATATGCCCGTGCAGCGAAAGGCGCGTATGGGCGCCGCCCAATGGACGCAACACCCTGCTGCGCAGGCGGATGGATGCGAAGGCGGCCTGGTTGGCGCGGGCTGTGATGCCATCCGCGCCGGCGCCGTCGAGATAGCTCCATGCGCCGGCGTCCATGTGATCGCGCGCCCAGATTTCATAGTCGGCGGCGCTGGCGATACCCGGCGGGACGGCTGGGGAAGGCGAAGTGGCGGACTTCATGGTGTGCTCACAATTCGGACCACATGCGCAGGAGATTGTGGTACACGCCAGTAAGCTGCGAAAGGATTTGTGCCGACGCTCCGGCACGCGTAAGCCGTTGTATGGCGACATCCTGTTCGAAGAGCAGGGCACGCTGCGTGTCGCTTCTGACCAGGCTCTGTGTCCAGCAAAAGGCGGCGTAGCGCGTCCCGCGGGTGACAGGCGCCACACGATGCAGGCTGGTACCCGGGTATAGCACGGCATGGCCAGCGGGCAGCTTGACCTGTCTTTCGCCGAAAGTATCGTGAATGACCAGTTCTCCGCCTTCGTATTCCGCTGGATCGCTCAGAAACACGGTCGTGGAGATATCCGAACGCACGCGCTGGGGCGAACCCGGTACTTGGAAAATGGCATTGTCGATATGGTCGCCATACTGCCCGCCGCCGCGATACCGGTTGAACCGCGGCGGCAATATGCGCAGTGGAAGCGCGGCGGACATGAACAAGGGGTCTGCGGTCAGCGCGGTGACAATCTGCCGTCCCAGTTCATCAGCCAAAGGATGATCCAGTGGCAGTTGTTCATTGTCCTTTGCCTCCATGGCAAGATGGCCAGCGGTGCTGCGGCCGTCCGTCCATTGGGCCTGTTCCAGGGCGGCCCGGCACGTTCGCACCTGCGACGCGTCGAGCAGCCCGGGTAGTGCAAGCATCATGCCGGATATTCCCCCTGTATGCCATGCAGGGCGGACGCCGTCAGTAGCTCAAGCTGGCGCTGAGGATGAACTGCCGGCCCGGGCCGAAATCCGCATGGTGATTGCCGTTATTATGCGCATAGTAAACCCTGTCGGTCAGGTTAAGCGCATTGAGCTGCAGGCTCAGGGCCTTGCTGACCCTGTAGGCCGCCATGGCGTCGAAGCGCCAGTGCGAGGGTATATAGGTGCCATTCGCGCCGCCGCCTGCCGATCCCGTTGTGCCGGAGCCGCCGTACATCTTGCCCACATAGTAGGCGCCTGCGCCCACGGTGAACTGAGGGAGGACACGATAAGTGCTCCACAGGCTGAAACTGTGCTTGGGCGTGTTGGCCAACGGATCGCCCTCATTGACGCTGTCATAGGCGCCATGCACGAGTTCGCTGTCCATGTAGGCATAGCCGCCGTATACACCCCACTTGGGGGTGATCTGGCCTGCGACACCCAGCTCAAAGCCCCGCACCCGCGTCTCGCCTGCCTGGGCGAACACATCAGGCTCAACCTCGATCTGGGCGTCGCGCCGCTCGTTCTGGAACAGGGCTGCCGTCAGGCTAAGGCGTTCATTCAGTACATTCCATTTTGTGCCCAGTTCCAGTGTCCGGCTCTTTTCAGGCCGCAGCACGCTGGTATCTGCGGACAGGCTGTCCTGGTCGCCGCCGCTCATGCTGGGGGGCGTGGAAGCCGTGGCGTAGCTCAGATAGACGCTGCCATTGGGCGCCGGCTTGTAGACCAGTCCCAACTGGTAGTTGTACATGGTCCATGATCTGTCGGTGGATTGCGGTCCCGAGGCGCCTCGTGAGACGTAGTCCCCCGAAATGGTGTAGTGATCCACCCGCACGCCTGCGTTGAGCTGGAATTGCGGCGACAGGGTGATGCTGTCAAACAGATAGGCTGCCTTGGTGGTGGATGTCGTATCCTGGCTCAGTGGCCCCTTTTCCAGTGATCCGGTCCAGGGATCGCTGGGATTGGGGTTGTACAGCGGCGTGCAGTCGAGCTTGCCGGCAAAGACCGAGGGGCATGCCGACCCGGTTATGGTATTGACTTTATAGCTGGCGTTCTTGTTGGTTTCGCGCGACAGCTCGATGCCTGCCGTGAAGCTGTGCTTCAGGCTGCCGGTCTCCAGCTTCCCGGACAACTCGGTTACGTTGGCAAGCATGGTGCTGCGTTGCCAGCGCGATTTCGTGCCGCGCAGCAGCCAATATTGGTTGGTGGGTGCGTCAAAGGCCACGGAGCCGTCGCCGGGGTTGGTCACCACATAGTCGTTCAATGTCTCGCCGTAGCGTGTTGCATTACGCAGCATGAGATTGTCGGCAAGGTCGTGTTCCAGTTCGATGGTGCCGATGTCGGCCTGGGTCTTGCGATAATCCCGATCCAGAACGCCGTAGAAGGTGTCGCGGTCCACATCCAGTATGCCGGTGTCAGTCTGGTAAGGGAAGTCGCGGTTCGCGTTTTCCCTGATGACAGGCACGCCATAGTCCGACATGCCATCCGTCTGATAGTGATAGTAGCTGACGAACACGCGGGTGTCCGTGCCCTGGCCGAAGGAGAGCGTGGGGGCAATGCCGAAGTTCTTGTAGTCGACTTCGTCGCGCCCAGGGAAGTCGCCGCGCGCGCCCATCACATTCAGGCGAAAGGCCGAGGTATCGCTCATTTTCCAGTTGCCGTCGGCGGTGGCGCGCAAGTAGCGGTCGGTGCCGATGCCCAGGGTCGCGCTGGCGGCATCGCGAAGGTGCGCATGCTTGGTGCTCAGGTTGATGCTGCCTCCGCCTGTGCCCCGTCCGCCCAGCGCCGAGTCGGCGCCGCGCACGATCTCGACGTTTTCCACATCGAACATGTCGCGTGTCTGGCCGCCCGAATCACGAATACCGTCGACGAAAATATTGCTGGCCGATGAGGCGCCGCGTATGAATGGCCGATCGGCCAGCGGCTGGCCACCTTCACCCGCGCCGAATGTGATGCCCGGCGCATTGCGCAGCACGTCCTCCAGGGAGGTTGCGGCGGTATCCTGCATAACGGCCTGTGGGATGATCTGAACGGACTTGGGCGTATCAACGAGCGGTGCCGTGAATTTGGCTTGAGACGCCTCCTGCACCTGATAATCGTGCTCCGCATTGCCTTGAACTCGAACTGGGCTCAGTGTGGCGGGAGAGGGCGGGTTAGCGGCTGTTTGAGCTTGAACGGCGGCAGGCAGAAAGGCGGCAGGCGTTGCCAGCGCCAGCGCCAGGGAAGACCCCAGCAGTGTGCGCGACGGCAGAGAAGAGGAGGACAAGACGAAATTCCCTAAAACATGTTATTAAAATAAGAATTATTCGCATTCTATTTGTAAATACTTACAATAAGCTGAATATAAGGTTTGTAATGGTCATAAATGACGGTGTCCTGGTCGCGATCAAAAAAAACGCCTGGCTGAGCCAGGCGTTTTGACGCAAAGGAAGCGGAGCGGATCAGGCCTTGGCCGTGTCTACCTGCGGCATTTCGATTTTCACCTCAAGGATTTCCAGGGAATCCTGGCGATCAAGGTTGACCTTGATGTCGTCGGGATTGATCTTGACGTAGCGCGAAATCACTTCCACCAGCTCTTTTTGCAGGCGCGGCAGGTAGTCGGGCGTGGTTCCGTCGCCGCGCTCGTTGATGAGAATGAGCTGCAGACGGTCGCGCGCCACCGAGGCGGAGGTTTTCTTCTGGCTGCGGAAAAAAGACAGCAAGGACATACTTATTTCCCCCCGAACAGGCGCTTGAAGAGGCCGGGTTTTTCATAATCGACAAAGCGCAGGGGCTTTTCTTCACCAAGATAGCGTGCCACCACATCCTGATAGGCCATGGCCACCTCGCTGTCGCGCAAGTGGATGGCTGGAATGCCCTGGTTGGACGCCTGGAGGACCGATTCCGACTCTGGAATAACGCCGATGAGCTTGATGCGCAGGATGTCTTCGATATCCTTGAGGGACAGCATTTCGCCCTCGGCTACGCGCTTTGCGTTATAGCGCGTGAGCAGCAGGTGCTCCTTGATGGGTTCGTCACTGTTCTCGGCGCGCCGGGACTTGGCCGACAAAATGCCCAGGATGCGGTCGGAATCGCGTACGGAGGATACCTCGGGGTTGGTAACCACGAGTGCGTCATCGGCGAAGTAGGCCGCCATCAGGGCACCGGTTTCAATCCCCGCGGGCGAATCGCACACGATGTATTCGAAATCCATGCCCGCAAGATCCTCGAGCACCTTGCCCACGCCCTCGCGCGTCAGCGCGTCTTTGTCGCGTGTTTGTGAAGCCGGCAAGATGTAGAGGTTCTCGAGCTGCTTGTCGCGGATGAGCGCCTGGTTGAGGCTGGCCTCGCCCTGAATGACGTTGACGAAATCATAGACCACGCGGCGTTCACAACCCATGATGAGGTCCAGGTTGCGCAGGCCGACGTCAAAGTCGATGACAACAGTTTTGTGGCCCTTCATGGCCAGCCCCGCGGAAAAACTTGCGCTGGTGGTTGTTTTGCCCACCCCGCCTTTGCCGGAAGTCACCACAACAATTCGCGCCATGACGATAAATATCCTTGTTGGTTTTCAAATCACGTAATCGTAATGCAAATCCGCGCCCCTGTATGCGCGGCTTGCACTAATTTAAATTTTGCTGTCAAGAATACAGGATCTGTTACTTGACCAATGCGTCTATCTTGAGTGTATCGTTTTGCAGGCTGACGATGGCAGGCTGGTTTTGCTGGCCCTTTTCAAGCCGTGTTTCAATGACGCGATACACGCCCGCAATCGCCAGGAGCTCGGGATCGAGCTGCGTGGTGAAGATGCGGGCGGCGGTGTCGCCGCGCGCTCCCGCCATGGCCTTGCCCCGCAACGGTCCATAGACATGGATATTGCCGTCGGCGATAACTTCAGCACCCTGGCTGACCACGCCGATGACAATCAGATCCGTATTGCGCGCATAAATACGTTGGCCCGAGCGCAGCGGCCGGTTGATGACCATGGCGGCGGGCGCCATCTCGGGCATGGCCGGCGGTGTGTCGGGTTCCGGGCTCTTGGCCGTCTTGGCTGCCCGCGACCCGCGCGAGCTGGCCGGGGATACTTCGGGCTCTTGCGGCGGTGCGACCACAGGCACTTCCGCCTCTGGGGCCGGGGCAGGCGTGGGACGCTGCACCGGATTGGCCAGGTCCACAGCGGCCAGGCCCGCTTGACGGGCGTGCTCAAGGTTATCGCCCTCAGCCACGACGCCTACCGGATGCAGGCTGTGATTCCGCAGCGATTCGATGAGTGCGGGCCAATCTATGGGGCCGTCCAGCCGGCTGGCATCTATGACAACAGGCTCGTTCTCGAAAAAAGAGCCGGCATCGTGCATGCGCTGGTCCAGCGCGGCCAGCAAGGCACTGTTGTCATTGCTGTTGAGCACCACCCGCACCGCGTACAGGGTGGCACTCTTGAAATCCAGCGCGGGCTGGGTTTTGGATGAGGTGGATGTATCGCTCACTGAAGGTCTGTCCTTATTTGACGTGCGCCCAGGAGTCTTTGAGCGTGATGGCGCGATTGATGATCGGCTTCTCCGGCGTAGAGAGTTCGCGGTCGGCCACGAAATAGCCCAGGCGCTCGAATTGCCAGACGGTTTCCGGCTCGGCGCGGGTGCCCGGCTCCAGCCAGCCTTGTCGTACATGGCAGGAATCGGGATTGAGCGCGTCGAGGAAATCCTTGCCCGCGCCATCGGGATGGGCATCGTTGAACAGGCGGTCGTACAAGCGGACTTCCGCAGGCACCGCATGCGCCGCGCTGACCCAGGTAATATTGCCCTTGACTTTGACCGAATCGGCGCCCGGTGTCCCGCTCTTGGTGTCCGGCAGGTATTCGGCATGAACCTCCGTGACCTGGCCGCTGTCATCCTTGACGAAGCCGGTGCAGCGCACGATGTAGCCGTATTTGAGCCGGACGGTGTTGCCCGGGAACAGGCGGAAATATTTTTTGGGCGGGTCCTCGCGGAAGTCGTCGCGTTCTATCCAGAGCTCGCGCGAAAGCGGAAACTCGCGCGAACCGGCTTCCGGTGCATGTGGGTTACGGGGCGCATGGCACAGCTCGGTTTGCCCCTCGGGGTAGTTCGTGAGTACCAGCTTGAGCGGATCCAGCACCGCAACAGCGCGGGGCGCCACGGGATCCAGATCGTCGCGCAGTGCCTGTTCGAGGATGCTGTAGTCGATGCGGGAGTCGGCCTTGGAAACGCCCAGCCTCTCGCAAAACAGCCGGATGGCGGAGGGCGTATATCCGCGCCGCCGCAGGCCGGCGAGCGTGGGCATGCGCGGATCATCCCAGCCGCTGACGCGGCCTTCGCGCACCAGTTGCAGCAGTTTTCGCTTGCTGGTGACAACATAGCTGAGATTCAGGCGGGCGAACTCATGCTGGTGTGGCAGGGGACGGGCCAGTTGTCCAAGCTCGGCGAGCCGTTCCAGTATCCAGTCGTAGAAGGGCCGCTGATCCTCGAATTCGAGGGTGCAGATGCTGTGGGTGATGCCCTCCAGGGCATCCTCCACTGGATGCGCCCACGCGTACATGGGATAAATGCACCAGGTGGATCCTGTGCGATGGTGCGGTGTATGGCGGATGCGGTACAGCACGGGATCGCGCAGGTTGATATTGGGCGAGCCCATGTCGATGCGTGCGCGCAGGGCCATGCTGCCATCCGGATGCTTGCCATCACGCATCTCGCGCAGCCGCAGCAGGGATTCTTCCGCTGGGCGGCTGCGCCAGGAGGAATTGACACCCTTCTCCGTGAGCGTGCCACGGCTGGCGCGCATTTCCTCGGGACTTTGCTCGTCGACGTAGGCATGGCCGGCCTGGACCAGCGCCTCGGCAAAGCCATACATGAAATCGAAATAGTCGCTGGCGAAGTAGCAATTGTCTTCGCCATTGAAGCGCCAGTCGAAGCCCAACCAGCGAACCATCTCTATGATGGCGCGGACGTATTCGTCCTCTTCTTTCTCCGGGTTGGTGTCGTCAAAGCGCAGATGGCATGCGCCGCCGTAGTCCTGAGCCAGGCCGAAATTCAGGCAAATACTCTTTGCGTGGCCGATGTGCAGATAGCCGTTGGGTTCGGGCGGAAACCGGGTGCGGATGCGGGCCGTATCGGCCGGCGCATCGGCATGGACGTCCGCCGGACCGGGTTTGCCGGCCCAGCGCTTGCCGGCGTAGCGGCCCTGCGCCAGGTCGCTGTCGATAATGGTGCGCAGGAAATTCGAGGCGGGGGGTGGGGTGGGCGCAGATGTCATTCTGGGTGGAAACGCGAAAACAAGCAAAGTAAACATTTTGCCACGTTCGCGAACTTTTGCCCGTCGTATGACTTTACAAACCCGCTTCTGGCTCTAAACTAGCGGCCATGACGCAATCGTCGACCTTGTGGTTATCGCAGATCCAGTTCTTCGCCAGCCTCGCTTTCATGCTGCTGTTCCTTGCTCTCGAGCTGGGTCTGGCTTGGATGCTGGCCTACATGCGCGTCCGTTCGCTGGCCTCGCCGGTTTCGCCCTGGATGGGCGCCTACCGGTTTTGGGTGCGGGTGTTCGCCTTGGCTTCATTCGTTGCGTTCGCCGCGAGCATACCGGTCATGGTGCAACTGGGCAGCCTGTGGCCCGGCCTGCTGGGCAAGATCGGCGATGTGGCCGGCCCGCTCCTGGCCGCTGGCCTGGCCACGGTATATGTGTTCAAGACCTGTTTTCTGGGCGCAATGCTCTTCGGTGAAAGACGGCTGTCGTCCCGTGCACACGCGGCTGTCGTGGTCCTGGTGGCCGTGGGTTCCACCCTGATGGTGCTGTGGCTGGTCGTGCTGGTTTCCTGGATGCACATCCCGGCAGGGGCGCAGTTCACCGAAGGCCGGTATCAGGTCGAAAACTGGCTGCAGGTGGTTTTCAACCCCGCTTTTCCGTGGTACGCGGGGCTCTATCTCCTGGGCAGCCTGCTGTGCGCCGCCTTCCTGGTCATTGCCGTCGTGGCCGTGCAGTCCCTGCGCAGGCCCTCCGAGCCCAGCGAGCGGCTCGCGTTCCGTATGGCCTTGCGTGTCGCCTGTGCCTGCATTGTGCTGCAAGGCCTCTGCGCCGCCGGCGATGGTCTGGTGGCTGCCCGCTATTTGCCTGCCAAGGCCGCGGCGGTGTCCGGGTACTGGCACAGCGGTCACGCCCCCGATATGGTGCTCTTCGGCTGGCCCGACGCCGGCTCGGCCCGGAATCGCGCAGCCTGGTCGCTGCCCGAGGCCGGCAAGCCCTGGCTGGCACGTGACGATGACGGCAGGCCTCGGGGGCTGGACCAATTTTCAGGCATGGCCCCTCCGGTCGCCGCCACATTCTGGTTCTTTCGCGCCGCCGTCCTGACGGGACTGGCGCTGGCGCTGGTCGCGGGCGTCACGCTGGTGCGCATCCATCGGTCGGCCTACGATCCGGGTGTCCTGTCCCGCGCATGGCGGCATGTGCTTGGCGCCACGTCATTTATGAGCTGGATATTGATATTGGCCGGCCTTGCCTACATTCTCCTGGCGGCCTACCCGTATGCGGTCACCGGCACCATCACCGTGGCTGAAATCGCAGGATCCGCCGATTTCTCTCTACTGGCCTCCGTACTGGTTGCCAGCCTGCTTCTGTATGGCCTGTTCATTGCGGGGTTCTTGCGCATGGTGCGCCATATTGCCCGCTATGGGGTCGTACCTGTGGCACGTCATAGGGGGCGGGCATGATCGACGCGTTGGCTCAGGCCCTGGGCTATGGGGCCACCGATCCGGCATTCTGGATGCCGCTGGTGCTCATGGGGCTGCTTTATCTGGTGATTATCGCGGCAGCGGTGCTCGACGGCTTTGATATCGGAGTGGGCTGTCTCGTGCTGTTTGCGCCCCTGCAGCTCAGGGGGCGCATGCTCGAACTGCTAAGCCCTTGGCGCGATGCCAATGAGTTCTGGCTTTTCCTTGGACTGGGCCTTTTTGTGGCCGCTTTTCCGGGGGCGGTGGGTGCCATCATGGGGCAGCTGTATCTGCCTTTGGCGCTGCTGTCCTTGGGCGTGCTGCTGCGCTCGATATCTTTCGAGATGCGTCTGCGCGCCCCCCGGCCCCGGCAAAGCCGCTGGATGGGCGGATTTGCCGCGGGTTCTCTATGCACGGCGCTCGCTCACGGGATGCTGCTGGGGCAAATCGTTATGCCGCTGGAGGATGCGCCAGATTTCATCTGGTTCATGGTTTTCATGGGGATTTGCGTATTTGCCGCATACTGCATGCTGGGTGCAGGCTGGCTTATCATGCGCGAGGGTGGGGCGCTGCGCGCGCGCGCTGTATTCTGGGGCCGCCGCGCCATCCGCTGGATGGCTGCGGGCGCCGTGGGCCTGACCATCATGCTGGCGTTCGCCAACACAGGTGTTTTCCTGAAATGGAGCGATGGCCAGCATCCGCTTGCCGTGCCCATATTATGGGCGAGTCTGCTGATCTGTTTCGTTTCCACCGAAATGTGTCTGCAGCGAATGATCAACAGCAGCTTCCGCAATACGGCGCTTCCTTTTTCGATGACCCTGGCCATCTTCCTGATTGTGCTGGGCGGACTGGGCTACAGTTTCTTTCCCTTTTTGGTGCTCGACAACATTACCATATGGGACGCAGCGGCCTCGGTGCCGTCGCTGACGCTGGTGTTGTACTGTGCCGTCATCGCGCTGCTGGCCGCCCTGGTATTTAATATCCGCGTGTACTGGCGCATGTTCGGCCTATCGAAGCGTCCCGAGCCGCCCGCCTATCCTGGCCACGCGGTCAAGCAGGGAGCCGGGGAACCGAAATCCTGACCATGAGGCCGCCGCTGGCGGCTTCGTCGAGCGCCATCTCGCCATGGTGCGCGCGCACGATGGCGTCCGCCAGCGCAAGGCCCAGGCCCACGGAGCCGGTGCGTGTGCGCGCATCGTCCAGGCGGGAAAAAGGCCGCAAGGCTTCCGCCCGACGTTGGGCGCTGATGCCCTCTCCGTGGTCGGACACTTCGATGACGGCCATGTCTCCATTTGTTCGCAGGCCCACTTCCACAGGCGGGGCTCCGTGGTTGTGGGCATTGGTGATCAGATTGTCGAGCAGGCGCCCCAGCGCGGAACGATCCCCTTGTATCCACACGGGTTGCACGGCGCACGGCAGCATGGAAACCGGACTGCCGACGCTTTCCCAGGCATCGACCTGTTCCTTCAGCCAGGCCCTGAGATCCATGCGGGCAAAATTGTAGGAACCGGGATCAGACCCGCGCACAAAACCGATGAACTGGTCCACCATGCGCTGCATGTCCTGCAGGTCTTTGCGCATGCCTTCTCGGAACGGCGCATCCTCCACCATTTCTATGCGCAGCCACATTCTGGATAGCGGGCCCTTGAGATCGTGGGGAAGCCCGGCCAGCAGGGTGCGCTGCACGGCGCTGGTTTCAGCCAGCGTGTCCTGCATGGCGTTGAAGCGTTCGGCCAGGGCCCGCGTTTCACGCGGCCCCGACGGTGTGACCCGCTCTGGCTGCCCAGCGGCCAGTCGGTCCGCGGCCTGGGCCAGCCGGGTTAGCGGCCGTGTGATATGCCAGGAGAAGGCGGCCGAAAGCAGGAGCAGCAGGCCCATGCCGGTAAGCCAGACCACGATGACCGGCGTGGCCACGGGTGGTGCAATCCGGTCTAGCGGGATGACAAGCCACTCGCGGTTATAGTTGCCTTCGTCCTCATCGATGTCAGGCAGCAGTGAAATATACAGTCGGGGTTCGGGGCCGCGAGAGAGCGCCACGCGGGTGCCGTCGTTCAGCCTGGCATTCAGCGCCTTGACGAAGGCGCGCAGATTGTCGCGTATGTCGTTGGCCTGCGGAGGCGGGCGTTGGGGGCGGTGCCTGGGTCGGTGCTCTTCGACACTGGCATTGGAGGGCAGATTGCGCGACCAGAGCCGCCATTCGTTCTGCGATGCGCGCTGCACGAAATCGGCGCGCTCACGGGACGGAATTTCGGCCAGCGATGCGCGCAGGGTGCGGATCGTGGTCGCCGTGAGTTCCACGGCGACTTCTTCGGTGAACTTCTTGCGGAAGTACGCCACCGACGCAAAAGTGGCCGCCTGCACCAGCAGAATGGTGCCCAGCGTGAGCAGCACCATGCGGGAATGCAGAGACAGGGGCAGCAGGGAACGCCACATGTGGAATCAGGGCGAGAAGCGGTAGCCGACTCCCCACACCGTCTGGATCCAGCGCGGCTGTTTGGGATCGTCCTCGATGGCGCGACGCAGGCGCAGGATGGCGATATCGATGGCGCGGTCGTTGCGCTCTCCTTCATCGTCGTCTCGCGCAAGCGCCAGAAGGCGGTCGCGTGACAGCGGTTTGCCCGGATTGCTGACCAGCGCTTCGAGCAGATTGACCTCGCCGCCCGTGAGCTTGATGATTTCCTCTCCCCGGTAGAGCTGGCGCGTGGCCGGATCGAACACGAATGGTCCAAAAGCCACGGGCTTGTCCTTATTGAGCGCGGAGGCGCCGCGCTTGCGCCGCAATACAGCCTCGATGCGGGCGAGCAGTTCGCGCGGATCGAAGGGCTTGCCCAGGTAGTCGTCGGCGCCTGCTTCAAGGCCGATGACCCTGTCCACGGTTTCGTCGCGCGCGGTCAGTAAAATAACAGGGATGTCTTCCCCTTGCTGGCGCAGTTTGCGGCAGGCCTCAGCACCGTCCCCGTCGGGCATCATGCGGTCGAGTACGATGAGGTCGGGCGAGTAGCGCTGTATGCGCCCAGCCAGGTCGCTGGCGTCGGGCGCCAGCAAGGTGTCGTAGTTGTGACGATTGAGGTAGTCGGCCAATAGTTGCCGCAGGGCCGGATCGTCGTCAACGACCAATACTTTCACTAGCGGATTTTCCATAGGCTTCAAGTGTGCCCTGCGGTTGAAACGCTTGCAAGCGCGTGGAAATGGATTGAAATGGATGCTCGCAGTGCGGTATGGTGGCGGGTCTTCCGGATGGAACATACATGATACGCAAGCGCGTGCAGTCCATGGGCCAGCAATTGGCGGCCTACTCGTGGCTTTCCGATCTGCCGGCCATGCTGTGCTGGGCGGTCGTCGTGGGCGTGCTGGGTGCCCTGGCCACCATCGGCTTCCATGTCGGCATCCACGTGCTGCAGCATCTGGCCACGGGCCGCAGCGGCTCCATCGTGCAGACCATTTCCAGTCTTCCCTGGTATGGGCGCGTGCTGTTTCCCATGGCGGGAGGCATGGCGGCGGGCCTGCTGCTTTGGGCGGCGGCGCGCATACACGCCGGCGCCAACTCCGACTACATGGAGGCGGTTGCCATTGGAGACGGCAGATTGTCGATCAGGCAGGGGCTGCTGCGATCACTGTCCTCCCTGTGCACGGTGGCCTCGGGTGGCTCCATAGGGCGGGAGGGCGCCATGGTGCACCTGGGAGCATTGGCTGCCTCCACCATAGGCCGGCTTACGTATTTCAGTACGTCGCGTCTGCGCTTGCTGGTTGCCTGTGGCGCCTCGGCCGGGGTCGCCGCAGCCTACGGCACGCCGATTGCAGGCGCCTTGTTCGTGGCCGAAATCGTTATCGGCACCATGCGCATGCAGTCTTTCGGCCCGCTCATGGTGTCGGCTGCCACGGCCAATATCGTCATGCGCATGACAGGCAACTATCACACGATCTATGCCATGCCTGAAATGCCCCAGCTGCTGGGCCCGGAGGTGCTCCCGTTTGTGTTTCTGGGGCTGGTGTCCGGCGTGGCCGCCCCTGTGTTCCTGAAGGTGCTCGATTTCACCCGCCGGCAATTCCGGCGCACCGGGCTGGCGCTGCCGCTGCGCCTGGGTGCGGGAGGCGTCCTGGTGGGCGGCCTGCTGGTTGTGCTGCCGCAGGTTGCAGGCAACGGCTATAGCGTGGTCTATGCCTTTCTGCACAGCAACTGGGCTTGGCATGCCGTTCTGGTAATGCTCGTCTGCAAGATACTGGCCACCGCGCTGACTGTGGGATCGGGGGCGGTGGGGGGGGTATTCACACCTTCGCTCTTTGTGGGCGGCGCGTTGGGCACGCTGTTCGGCATAGGCATGGAGGCGCTCCTGCCGGGCTTGCATGCGCCGGTGTACATGTACACGCTGGTTGGCATGGGCAGTTTCCTCGGCGCCGCGACCAGCGCGCCGCTGATGGCCATCATCATGATCTTCGAAATGACGCTCAGTTACCAGATTGTCCTGCCGCTCATGGTGGCTGGCGTCATCGCTTATTTTGTTTCGCGCGCATTGGCTGAGATCGCCATGTACGAGGTCACCGTCGTGCGTGAACGCGACACGGTGCTGCGCCAGCGCCTGCGTAATACGCTCATCGGCGACCTGGTGCGGCCCGCCGACACCGTTGTGGCCGCAAATGCGCCGCTCAGCAGCGCGGTGCAGCTTTTTGTCGAGTACCCGGTCCGCTATCTTTATGTGGTGGACGAAAACAATAATTACCTCGGCGTGATTGCACAGCAAGACCTCACCAGTTTATTGTTGAGCCAGGGCGGCCTGGATGAAAAGCATGCGGGCGATGTGTTGCGTACGGATTTCGTCAAGACCCTGCGGCCCGATATGTCGCTGGACCAGGCCCAGGACTATTTCGTTCAGTTTCGCGGCGAGCGCCTGCCCGTCGTCAGCAGCAAGGAAGATCCGCGCCTGCTGGGCGTTGTGTACAAATCTGCAGTGCTGGAGCGCTATAGCGCGCTCAAGCGGTCCATGGACGCCAGCGCGGAAGCGATGTTCGAGTTCGACCTGCAGCGGCGCAAGCCCTGACCCGGGCGGGCTCTCCCGCCTGGTGGCTGGTTGCGATGTGTCGCCCGCACCGTTCAATTTGTATGCCTCTTGTGTTCATGTCTCCTGCCAACTTCCCGCTGCGATCTTCCTTGTTGCTTGCTGGCATGCTATGTCTGTTTCCGGGGTCTGCGCAGGCCGAGAGCAGGGCGTGGTTCGGCTGGAGCACGGTACAGGTCTATCCGGTTGATCCGCCTCCCGTCATCCGGCAGATTCCCGACCCCAACGCGCAGCCAGCGGGCAGCCCGCCGCCGGCACGCTACATTCCTCAGCGCTATACCTGGCAGCGCCGCGATGCATGGCGGCCTGCGCCAGACCGCGTATCGCCTGCCTCACCGGGCCTGCGCGGCGCGCTCAGCCTCAGGCCGGTCGTGCGCATGCCCGGCCCAATCGACGATGCGACGGGCCTGCCCTGGAGTGTGGGGGCAAGCAGCTGGCTGTTCACAGGGGAGCAGGATTTCGACGTCTCCGTTGGCAGCCAGCAGATTGCCGTGCCTGACTGGGGCCGTGAAGCACGCCTGGGTGGGATCAATATCGCTGGCGCACCGGGACAGGATGCCGACAGCGTGTGGCGGTATTCCGTGGCCTTGGGGGCGCTGGACGAAGCAGTGGATCAGTCGCAGGGCGACCTCTCCTACGGCAAGGGGGCTGGACATGCATTCGTGAGCTATGGCCTGGAGCCCGGATTGACATTGCAGTCGCAAATGGGCGTGGCGCCTGGACTGGTCAATACCGGGGTAGGCGGGGAATATCAGACGGACTGGGGCGCATGGACCGCTGGGGTTGCGCGCGCCAGCGCGGGTCTGTACAAGGGCTGGCGCTTTCAGACCGAGTATCGGGTCAGCGTCCTTGACGATATCGAATTAAGCTGGCTGAACGAGCGCCTTACACCGGGCTATGCCGACCTCAGCACCTACGGCGGCACCCCAGGCGGCGGCGCAACGCGCCAGCAATGGTCGGCCACTGTGCCGACGGGGCGTTGGGGCGATATCAGCGGCACATTCGAGAGCCTGGACCGTTCCGCGGCATCGCCGGTGCGCAGCTTCGGGTTCACGCAGCAATTCTGGTACAGTCCCAACCTGCGTGTTGGCCTGCGCGCCCAGCGCGAGTTCGAAAGCGGGGATTATGATGTAGGCATACGCTTTTCCATACCCGTTTTCTGATTTCCGGCATGACCACACCTTCCCTGGACACGCTCCAGACTGTTTTTGGCTATGAATCCTTCCGCGGCGACCAGCAAGCCATCATCGACCACGTCATAGGCGGCGGCGACGCGCTGGTGCTCATGCCCACCGGAGGTGGCAAGTCGCTCTGCTATCAGATTCCGGCCCTGGTCCGGGCGGGCACAGGCGTGGTCATTTCGCCGCTCATCGCCCTGATGCAGGATCAGGTCGATGCATTGCTGGAGCTCGGCGTGCGGGCCGCATATCTCAACTCCTCGCAGGATTGGCGCGAAGCGCGCGAGGTGGAGCAGGCCTTTCTCAACGGCCAGCTTGACCTGCTGTACGTCGCGCCCGAGCGCCTGTTGACCGATCGCTGCATGGATCTGCTCGAGCGCGGGCGTATCGCCCTGTTCGCCATCGATGAAGCGCACTGTGTATCTCAATGGGGCCACGATTTCCGGCCGGAATACCTGGGCCTGTCGGTGCTGCATGAGCGCTGGCCAGGGGTGCCGCGCCTGGCGCTGACCGCAACGGCCACCACCGTCACCAGGCGTGAAATTGCGCAACGGCTCATGCTGGACGATGCACCGCATTTCGTGGCCAGCTTCGACCGTCCGAACATCCGCTACCGTATTGTCGAGAAGAGCGAGGTGCGCAAGCAACTGCTGGCCTTCATCAAGGCGGAGCACGATGGCGATTGCGGCATCGTGTATTGTCTGTCGCGTGCTCGCGTGGAGGATACCGCGACATTTCTTTGCGAGCATGGCATACCGGCGCTGCCGTATCATGCCGGTCTCAGCGGGCCTGTCAGGGCGGCCAATCAGTCCCGTTTCCTGCGCGAAGACGGCTTGGTCATGGTGGCCACCATTGCTTTTGGCATGGGCGTGAACAAGCCCGATGTGCGGTTTGTCGCCCATATCGATCTGCCCAAGTCGGTCGAGGGCTACTATCAGGAGTCGGGCAGGGCCGGCCGAGACGGCCTGCCCGCCACGGCTTGGCTGGCCTATGGGCTTCAGGATGTCGTACAGCAGCGGCGCATGATCGATCAATCGGAAGGCGATGACAGTTTTCGTCGGCGCTTGGGAGCGCAGCTGGATGCCATGCTGGGGCTGTGCGAAACCGTACACTGCCGGCGCCAGCGGCTACTGGATTATTTCGATCAGCATATCGAGCCTTGTGGCAATTGCGACACCTGTCTTGAGCCTCCCCAGGCATGGGATGGTACGGTGGCGGCCCAGAAAATCCTGTCTGCGGTTTATCGGCTGTGGCGCGAGCGCGGGCAGCGTTTTGGCGCGGGACACCTTATCGACATCCTGCGCGGCAAGCTCACTGAGCGCGTCAAGGAATACGGGCATGACAGCCTGTCGGTGTTCGGCGTTGGCGCGGATCTTTCAGAGTCCGCCTGGCGCGGGGTGCTGCGCCAATTGCTGGCGCAAAGCCTGCTGGCTGTGGATCACGAAGGCTACGGCACCCTGGCGCTTACCGAAGGCAGCCGGGCTGTGCTGAAGGGCGAACAGACGTTGATGCTGCGTCGTGAATCCGAGAAAAAGACGCGGGGCGGCCGGGCATCGGCATCGCGCGGCAAGGCTGCGATCGTGCTGCCACCGGAGGCCCAGGCCCGTTTCGAGGCCTTGCGCAGCTGGCGCGCCGAAGTAGCGCGCAGCCATGGCGTGCCAGCATACGTCATTTTCCATGATGCTACCTTGCGCGAGATTGCGCTGGATCCGCCGCGTACGCTGGATGACCTGGGCCAGATCAGCGGTGTGGGCGTGCGAAAGCGCGAGGCGTATGGAGAAGATCTGCTGCGTTGCGTAGCGCGGTAGCGGTACGCAAGCCCGTGGAGCCCGCGCCTGGCGGCTGAGGCAGGCAATGGCAAGGACGGCCTGCGCTCAGAACAGATCAGGCGTGCCGCCCGCCGACTGGGGCGCGGCCAAGCCGAGATGGCGCCATGTTGTCTGCGTGGCCATGCGGCCACGTGGCGTGCGCTGCAAGTAGCCGTGCTGAATGAGATAAGGCTCGATGACGTCTTCGATGGTATCGCGTTCTTCGCCTATGGCCGCGGCCAGGCTGTCCACCCCCACCGGGCCGCCATCGAACTTGTGGATAATGGCCTCGAGCAGCTTGCGGTCCATGAGGTCCAGGCCCTGCGGATCGACTTCGAGCATGGACAATGCGGCTCCGGCCACGTCGGCATCGATGCGCCCACCCGCCTTGACCTCGGCGTAGTCGCGTACGCGCCGCAACAGGCGATTGGCAATGCGAGGCGTGCCGCGAGCACGGCGGGCGATTTCGATGGCGCCTTCAGGCGTGGTGTCGGCACTGAGCAGCCGCGCACTGCGGGTGACGATGTGCGTGAGATCCTGGGCACTGTAAAATTCCAGCCGCGAAACAATGCCGAAACGATCGCGCAGAGGATTGGTGAGCATGCCCGCACGCGTGGTGGCGCCCACCAGGGTGAAAGGCTGCAGGTCTATCTTGACGCTGCGCGCGGCAGGGCCTTCGCCAATGAGTATGTCGATCTGGAAGTCTTCCAGAGCCGGATACAGGATTTCCTCGACCACAGGCGAAAGGCGGTGGATTTCATCGATGAACAGCACGTCGTTGCGTTCGAGATTGGTAAGCAAGGCAGCCAGATCGCCCGGGCGCTCCAGCACGGGGCCTGACGTCTGGCGCAACTGCACACCCATCTCGTGCGCCACGATATGGGCCAGCGTGGTCTTGCCCAGCCCCGGCGGTCCGAAAAGCAGTACGTGATCAAGCGCCTCGCCGCGCTGGCGTGCCGCCTGAATGAATATCTCGAGCTGCTCCCGTGCGCGCTGCTGGCCTATGTATTCGTCCAGCCGGCGCGGGCGCAGGGCCCGCTCGATGGAATCTTCATTGGGCGAGGCGCTGTGCGGTGTCACGATGCGTTCTGGCGCGGGCGTGCTGGAGAGCGAATCGGAATGTATGGCCATGTCGTCTGTGAGAGATGCTGAGTATATCTACAGTATCGAATGGTACTCTATCGCGGGCACCCTTGCACACGCATCAAATTGCAGCATAATCCTATTTTCGTCATTATCCGGTTCCTGAATACATGTCTGCCGCGCTGCCCACCTACGAAGACGTCCTCGATGCAAGCCGTGTCCTCGATGGCATTGCCCATCGCACGCCGGTTCTTGCCTCCACCACACTCAACGACAGGCTTGGCGCACAGGTGTTCTTCAAGTGCGAGAACCTGCAGCGCATCGGCGCCTTCAAGTTCCGGGGTGGTTACAACGCCATTGCCCGGCTTGGACCTGAGCAGCGCCGGGCCGGCGTGGTGGCCTTTTCATCCGGCAATCACGCGCAGGCCGTAGCGCTTGCCGCCCGCATGTTGGGCGTTGCCGCCACCATCGTCATGCCGAATGATGCGCCGCGCGCCAAGCGGGCTGCTACCGAGGGCTATGGCGCCCGCATCATCGACTATGACCGCAATACCGAAGATCGCGAGGCCATTGCGCTGGACCTGGCGCAAAAGGAGGGGCTCACGCTTATCCCGCCTTTCGATCATCCGCACATCATCGCGGGGCAGGGCACCGCCGTTAAGGAGCTGCTGGAAGACGTGGGCGGCCTCGACGCGCTGTTTGTCCCGCTGGGCGGCGGCGGCCTTTTGTCCGGATCCCTGCTCGCCGCCCGCGCCATCGCGCCCGATTGTGCCGTGTACGGTGTAGAGCCCGAGGCTGGCGACGACGGTCTGCAGTCGCTGCGTAAAGGGGAAATCGTCCGCATCGGGCCGCCGCAATCCATCGCGGACGGCGCCGTCACGCAGTACCTGGGGAAGATCACTTTTCCCATTATCCGCGATCAGGTTCGGGATATTCTCACTGTGTCCGACGCACAACTCGTGGCCGCGATGCAGTTTTTCGCCGAACGCATGAAGATCGTGGTGGAACCCACCGGCTGCCTGGGCGCCGCCGCTGCCATGAACCAGTGCGTGCCTATGAAGGGCATGCGGGTCGGGGTGCTGCTCAGCGGCGGCAACGTGGACCTGGCCCGTTATGGCCAGCATTTGCAGGCTGGCTGACGCCCGCCCGCGGGTGGGCCGCTAGGCGCGCGACAGCGATTTGAGCGCCAGGCGTATGCCTTCGGCCACATCCACGTCCGGAGGCAGTTTTTTCATGGCGGACGTCGACTCCGACGAAGAGTAGCCCAGCGACAGCAGGGCGTTCAGGATATCGTCCCGTCCGTTCGCCTGCACCCCCGGGCTGGCGGGCAGGTCGGCGCCCAACTTGCCCTTGAGCTCCAGCAACAGGCGCTCTGCCGTTTTCTTGCCTATGCCCGGCACGCGCGTCAGGCGTCCGGTCTCCTGTTGTGTAATGGCCAAGGCCAGTTCTTCCACCGTCATGCCCGAAAGCACGGCCAGGGCTGTCCTTGCTCCTATGCCAGTCACCTTGATCAGCGAGCGGAAAGCCATGCGTTCCTTGTTGGAGAGAAAACCGTACAGTGTATGGGCATCCTCGCGCACGGCAAGATGTGTAAAGAGCGTCACGCGCGCGCCGTTCTCCGGCAGATCGTACAGTGTGCTCATGGGGACGTCGATTTCATAGCCGACGCCGCCCACGTCTATGCATACCACGGGCGGTGTTTTCTCGAGCAAGATACCTGTTATGCGTCCTATCATGTGGCACAGTCCTGAAGAAGGTGAAGGAGAATCCGCCGCCGGGCGTCGCTAGCCAAGAACTCTGCCTGCACGCACCCGCGTGCGGCGACTGGGTGCGATGCCGGCGGTTTGGCGCAGACGTTCGGACAAAGGAAACAGATGCGCGTGGCAGATGGCGCAGGCCAGCGCGTCAGCCGAGTCGGGCGCGGGAATGCCGTCCAGCTCCAGCAGATGCTGCACCATTTTCTGTACTTGCTCCTTGGCGGCATGGCCGTTACCTACGACCGACTTCTTGATTTGCAGCGCTGTATATTCATGCACCTCGAGCAGGCTGTCAGCCAGGGCGCATACCGCGGCCCCGCGTGCCTGTCCGAGCAGCAGGGTAGACGTGGGGTTGGCGTTGACGAACACTTTTTCCAGCGCCGATACCGATGGCCGGGTCGACTGGACAACCTCGCGTATGTTGTCGAGGATGACTTTGAGCCGACCCGCCAGCGGCTGATCGGTCGGCACGACGATGGTGCCGCTGCTGATATAGCGCAGCCGGCTGCCCTCGACTTCGATCACACCGAAGCCGGTGCGGCGCAGGCCGGGATCGATGCCGAGTATGCGCACAGCCGGCCGTCAGTGGCGGAAATGACGCATGCCGGTGAAGACCATCGCGATGCCGCGCTCGTCGGCGGCTGCAATGACTTCATCGTCGCGGATACTGCCGCCGGGCTGGATAACGCAGCGCGCACCGGCATCGACGACGACATCCAGGCCGTCACGGAAGGGGAAGAACGCATCGGAAGCCACGGCGGAACCCTCCAGGCTCAGGCCCGCGTTCTCCGCTTTGATGGCAGCGATGCGGGCGGAATCCACACGGCTCATCTGGCCGGCGCCCACCCCCAGCGTCATGCCGTTTCCGGTGAAGATAATGGCATTCGATTTCACATACTTGGCCACGGTCCAGGCAAAGCGCAGATCGCGCATCTGCTGCTCGGTGGGGGCGAGTTTGGTCACGATCTTCAGTCCGCTTTCGTCGACATCGGCGGCATCGGGGCTTTGAACCAGCCAGCCGCCGCCCACGCGCTTGACGTCGAATGCGTTATGCGCGCCGCCCTGCGGAATTTCCAGCACACGGACATTTTTCTTGGCGGCGAAGACGGCCAGGGCTTCGGACGAGTAGCCCGGTGCCAGCAGCACTTCGACGAACTGCGCGCTGATGGCCTGTGCTGTCGCCGCGTCGACGGGACGGTTGAAGGCAATAATGCCACCGAATGCGGACGTGGGATCGGTCTTGAACGCGCTTTGATATGCGGTCAGAGGGCTGTCGGCAACCGCCACGCCGCATGGGTTGGCATGCTTGACAATGACGCAGGCGCTTTCCTGGAAGCTGCGCACGCATTCCCATGCCGCATCCGCATCGGCGATGTTGTTGTAGGACAGCTCTTTGCCCTGCAATTGGCGGTAGCTGCCCAGCAAGCCGGGAGGCAAGGGCTGGTCTATATAAAAGGCCGCTGCCTGGTGCGGATTCTCGCCATAGCGCAGCACCTGCTGCTGGCGGGCCTGTATGGTGAGCACGCCCGGCCACGGCGCACGCTGCGGTGTTTTATCCTGGGCGGGTTCCGTTTCGCTCAGGCTGGTGAGGTAGGCGGCGATGGCGCCGTCGTAGGCGGCAGTGTGGGCATAGGTTTTCGCGGCCAGTTCCAGGCGCAGAGCGTAGGAGGGCGCTCCAGCGGGGCCGTCCATGTCCGCCAGCAGGCGGGAATAATCCGCCGGATCAATCACGACCGTCACGCCGCCCTGCGCCGTGCCGTGATTCTTGGCGGCGGCGCGCAGCATGGCGGGGCCGCCGATATCGATGTTCTCGACGGCGTCGGCGAAGGTACAGTCGTCGCGGGCAATGGTTTCCCGGAAGGGGTACAGGTTCACGACCAGCAGGTCGATGCGGTCTATGCCCTGCTCGCGCAGCGTGTTCATGTGCTGCTCGCTGTCACGGCGCGCCAGGAGGCCGCCATGGATCTTGGGGTGCAGCGTCTTGACGCGACCATCGAGAATTTCCGGCGAGCCGGTGTGATCGGCCACTTCCGTGACCTCAAGGCCGGCTTGGGCCAGCAGGCGCGCGGTGCCGCCGGTGGACAACAGTCTTACGCCGCGTTGGGCCAATGCCTGGGCAAATTCAACGATACCGGTTTTGTCGGAAACCGAAAGCAGGGCAGTCTGGATTTTCATGAATGGAGAAGGTGAAGGTAGTGAAATAGGGATACGGTGCGGATGCCAGGGCTCAGGGCTGCAGATTGTGGGCCTGCAGTTTCTTTCGCAGGGTACTGCGTGTAATGCCAAGCATTTCAGCCGCCTTGGACTGGTTGCCCCGCGACTGCTCAAGCGCGATTTCGAGCACCGGGCGTTCGACGCAATTGACGACCATGGCAAGCATGTCGCGCGGTTCGGAATCGCCCAAGTCAGCCAGATAGCGTTGCAATTGTTCGCGGACGGATTGTTGCAGAAGGTTTGTTTTTCTCATGATGCATGGAGTTGGATATGGCGATGGCCGGCAGCCATGGCCGATGTGACAGGCTGCGCCACCATGGCTGCGCTGCGTGGATGGCGGTCAAACCATTGCTCAATCGCGCGCGTTTGTTCGTGGGTACTGTCCAGTTGCTTGATGTGCGGCAGGAAATCCTGTGCATCGGGCAAATCGGCCAGATACCAGCCTATATGCTTGCGCGCGGAACGTACGCCAGTATATTCGCCGTAAAAGCGGTAGTGGTCTTCAAGGTGGTCGAGCAGGCAGTCGCGCAATTCGCCGTACGTGGGTGGCGGCAGATGAGTGCCGGTTTGCAGGTAA
Organism: Allopusillimonas soli; assembly: GCF_004153445.1. Taxonomy (GTDB): domain Bacteria; phylum Pseudomonadota; class Gammaproteobacteria; order Burkholderiales; family Burkholderiaceae_B; genus Allopusillimonas; species Allopusillimonas soli. The sequence continues at coordinate 423,415 of NZ_SDQC01000001.1, read as the reverse complement.
TGGCTGATTTCGCGGAATATCCAGGGCCGACCCTGGGCTGCTCTTCCGACCATGATTGCGTCGGCGCCTGTGTAGTCTAGTACATATCGGGCCTTTTCGGGGCTGTCGATATCGCCATTGGCGACCACAGGGATGTCCAGCGCCTGCTTGACATCGCGTATCGTGTCGTATTCTGCCTCGCCCTGGTACATGTCGCAGCGCGTGCGGCCATGCAGAATCAAGGCATCCACGCCGATGTCCTGCGCCAGCAACCCGATGCGCAACGCATTGCGCGTATTGCGGTCCCATCCGGTTCGGGTCTTGAGGGTGACCGGCACGCCCAGCGGATGACACGCGGCGACCACACTACGCAGGATATCGGATACCCGCTTTTCGTCGCGCAGCAGCGCCGAGCCCGACGCGACATTGCAGACCTTCTTGACGGGGCAGCCCATGTTGATGTCGATGATGCGCGCACCTTTGCCGATATTGAAGACAGCAGCCTCGGCCATCATGCCGGGATCGGAGCCGGCAATCTGTACGGCAATGGGGTCGATTTCCCCTTCGTGGTCCAGACGCCGCGATGTCTTGACGCTTTCCCACAGACGGGGATTGCTGGCTGCCATCTCGGACACGGCGTAACCGGCCCCCAGCGTCTTGCATAGCTTGCGATAGGGGCGATCGGTAACGCCCGCCATGGGTGCCACGAAGACGGGATTGGAAAAAGACCAGGAGCCGATGCGCATGGGGGGATTTTAACCCTCTTGCCAACCGGGGTGACGGACGCCCGGAAAAGCGCGCAAGGGCTGCGCGGGCATGGATGCTATCGGCGCAGGCCCTGAAGCAGATGGCGGGCCAGCGGTATGCGCAGCGGCGATGCCAAGTCAAGGCCCAACAGGGCCAGGCCGGCCGCGTGCTCGGCCAGCGGGTTGCCGGTTGCGAACACGCGCGGCAGGAAGTCCGTGACGGCCGCGGTCAGCCAGCGGTCGGGACGGCGCAGTCGCGCAAAGGCCGCAAGCGCGGGGGATGGATCGGTATCTGGTTGGGCCAGCCAGGGCGCCAGGGCCAGGGCGAGCTGCGCAGCGTCGCGCAAGCCCAGGTTCAGGCCCTGGCCCGCGACCGGATGCAGCGTCTGGGCGGCATTCCCTATTGCCACGCTGCGTGCATCCAGCTGCGAAGGCCCGGCATGCAACTGCAGCGGAAATACATGCCGGTCGGCAAGTATTTCCAGGCGGCCTAGCCGTTCGCCGAAGGTACAGCCCAGTTCGGTGTTGAACTGGGCTTGCGAACATGCCTGAAGACGTTCAGCTTCGGGCGGGGTATTGCACCAGACAATGCCGTAGATGCCCTCTCCCGCAGGGTGGGGCAGCAATGCCAGTGGTCCGTGACGCGTGAACCGCTCGTAGGCCCAGCCCGGCCGAGGTCGCGATGCCCGGGCCAGCGTCAGCAGCGCGTGCTGTCCATAACTGCGTGTCAGGCCCCGCGGTCGCGCCCCATCGGAGCGCACGCGCAGGGCCGCACGTATCGTTCCCCCGGCAATGGGCAGCGTGACGCCATGCGGATCGGTGCCTTCGGCCCGCGGGTTCGCGGCTTCCGGTTGCGCGCCTGTGGGCTCGGCTTCGTCGAGCACAGTGACCCCGCTGCGCGCCAGCGCCCGATGCAGGCTGGCCAAAACATCATCATAGGTGGCAACACTGCCCAAGCGCGGTACGCCCAGTTCTTCCTGCTGGATCAGTGTTCGGCCCAGCCTGCCGCGTTGGGAAACATGCACGGTGGTGATGTCTGCGGCCGCAACCGGCCAGGCGCCCAACTGCTCCAGCAGGCTGCGGCTGCCGTGGTTAAGCGCAAGGGTGCGAGGATCTGGCCTGCCTTGCTGAGCCGCGGCGGAGTTCGTCGAAAGTGCGCGCCCCACCACTGCGATGCGCTGCGGTTCAGCGGCCCGGCGCGCGAGCATCAGCGCAAGCGCGCTGCCCACCGGGCCCGCGCCGCTGATGACGATATCGAATGTGTGCGGCTTCACGAACTATTCCTGGCTTGACTACAATGCCTACGATTTTAAGGTGTACGCTTGGTGGTGTCCCGGCGACATTGTCCAGCTCGTCAATTCTGTTTCACAGCGCGTCGCGCAAGGCCATGATGACCACGACATCCCCCTCTTATCACCGCAGCAAAGTGGCCGCTGCCTGGCTGGCATCGCTGTTTGGCGTCATTGGCGCCCACTGGTGGTATCTGGGCAGGCCTCGCGCCTGGGCGATCACGGCATTCGGCGTGCTTATGCTGGCCTTGTCCCGGCTTTACCCGGTGTGGTGGGACAGTCCGCCTTTTCTCATTCTCATCATACCTATCACCGCCGGGTTCATCGAGTCGCTTGTGTTTGCGCTCAAGACGGACGAATGGTTCGATGCGCGCTATAACCCGCGATCGGGCCGCTGCAATCAAACGGGATGGAGCGCGGTATTCGCAGCCATATTCTCCACGCTCGTCGGCGCGGCTGTGCTCACCTTTGGTATTGCCCTCATCGTCCTTCATGTATACAAGGCGCTAGGCTGGCTCGATGGGCTCGTTATCTGAACTGACTGCCGGCGGGCTGTTTCTGTTTGATGGATGCCGCATTTGCATGGCGATACATCCTCGGCCTTGTCCGGGATGGCGCTGCGGGCTACAATAATGCGTGTTCAATTTCAAGGAGCTGTGTGGTGAATTCCGACCCCGGCGATAGTAATAGTCGAACTTGTTTCGGCCTTTTCATCTCCAGGCGCGCGTCCGCGTAGGCTAGCCCACCAGCTGTCCATGCCGCGCCCCTGGCTTCTTCAAGGGCGTGGCAGTTTCCAGAATACCTTCGTATTCAAAACTCCCGTCGTTTACACCGCGAATCACCGTGCCGCTGGCCGGCGATTCCTGCGCCATGCGTCTGGCGCCTAATGTCATGGGAGGCAATATGCGTTTCTTCGATCTCTTCCTTCGCCGCGCGGGTGTGCGCCAGGCACCGGCCCGTGTAGCCAGCCAATTGTCGCGTTTCACGGTGGTATGTCCTCGCAACAGCCTGGCTGACATCCGCCGGCAGATATATCTCGATTTCGAGGCGGCCGGCCTGACAGTATCGGGTTTGCGTGTCGATCATGCCCATCGGCACGACATGGCAACCGCATGTGTCACCGTGTCCTGCCCGCCGGACAAGCGACGCGTTCTCATGATGCAGGCGCGCCAGGTCAAGGACTATCCGGGTGTGCACCAGGTCCGTTGGGGCGACCAGCGCCACCTTGCATTAAACTAGGAGGCGTTGCGCTTTTCGGACCCCTCCATGGATTTTATCGACTGGCTCAAGCCCTGGGAATTCTCCCCAACGCTTTTGCTGCTCTTTGCCGCAGGCATCTGGCTGTTTGCCCGGGGCACGCGCGTCCACCGGGTCAGCCGGGTGCGCCAGGCTTTCTTCTGGTCGGGTACGCTCATTCTCTATCTCATGCTGCACACGCACCTGGATTACTACGCCGAGCGCATGTTCTTCATCCATCGGTTGCAGCATCTGGTCTTGCATCATCTGGGGCCCTTGCTCATCATGGGGGCATATCCGGGCCAAGTCATGCGTGCCGGCTTGCCCATGGCCTGGCGGCTGCGCTTGCGGGATTTTCGCCGTACCGTGGCCGGTCGCGCAATCGAAGCCGTCCTGACCAACAAATTTCTGGTACCGCTGCTGTTCGTGGTGTTGGTGCTGGGCTTTCTTGTGCCGACGGCCCAGTTCTATTCCATGCTCGATTGGCGCCTGTACCGTTTCATGAACTGGTCGGTGGTCATCAGCGGTTTCATGTACTGGAATCTTATACTCGACCGCCGGCCCAGTCCGCCAGCAGCCATGTCGCCCGGAGGGCGGGTTATTTCGCCTGTCATTACCATGGTGCCGCAAATGGTCGTTGGGGCCATCATTACCTTTACCGAGCACGATCTTTATCCTATTTTCGATTTGTGCGGCCGTGCCATTCCTGGCATGTCGGCGCTCACCGACCAGGCCATTGGCGGCCTTACCATGTGGGTGCTGGCTGGCTTCATAGAGGTCTTTGGCCTGCTGTTTGCCTTGTCCACGCTTATGCGCCTGTCCGGCAAGAATCGCCTGCCTTCGAAGCGGGAGCGACAGAATCGCAGGCAGGGCGGCACCATGGCTGCAACCTGACTGCATGGCGGGGTCTCTGACAGGATGATGCTGATTTCCGCGCTACAAAAAAACAGGCATGCCATCCCGCTGCGATGTGCCTGTGCGGGCCTGGCCTTGTCCTTGTCCTGCATGGCCCCGGCGCAAGTGGCGGCGCAGCCGGCTGGCATTCCCAGCATGGGAGCGGCGTCCTCGGCGGAGTTGTCGCCCGCGCTGGAGCGCACGCTGGGCGATGCCATCATGGAACAGGGCCGGCGCGACCCGACCTATATCTCCGATCCCGATGTCAATCAATATCTGACATCGCTGGGACGCAAGCTGGTGGCCAATGCCCCCGGCGGAACCAGCCAGCAGATTACCGTTTTTGGTGTGCGCGACCCGCAGATCAATGCTTTCGCGCTGCCGGGCGGCTACATCGGCGTGCACAGCGGTTTGCTAGTGGCAGCGGGTTCCGAATCCGAATTGGCGGGTGTCGTGGCTCACGAAATCGGCCATGTGCTGCAGCGCCATATAGCGCGAGGCATGACGCAGCAGTCGCAGAGCAATCATGTGCTGATTGCCTCGTTGGCGGCGGCCCTGCTGGCCGCGCTGTCGGGCAGCGGCGATCTGGCCATGGGGGTTGCGGCATTCGGCCAGGCGGCTGCCGTGGATCAGCAGCTGGGTTTTTCGCGCCAGGCCGAACAGGAGGCGGACCGAGTCGGGCTCGCCATGATGAGCAAGGCGGGATTTGATCCGCAAGGCATGGTGCGCATGTTCCAGCGCCTTGGCAACGCGTCGCGCCTCAATGAAGGGCGCGGTGGCAGTGTATACACCAGCACTCACCCCTTGTCCATACAACGCCTCTCGGATATCGAGAATCGCCTTGCCGAGGCGCCTCGGGTTCGGCATCAGGATTCGGACACGTTTTGGTACGTACGGGCCAAGCTGCGGGTAATGCAGGCCGAAGGCGGGCTTGCCCAAGGATCGGCGATAGACGCACTGCGCATGGAAACGCAGGGCCAGTCGGGGGTGCAACAGGCCGCGGCATGGTACGGCCTGGCCTATGCCGCTTGGCGCAAGCGCGACATCGAAGGCGCCGACCAGGCGCTGCGAAAGGCGCAGGCGGGCGGGCGCGAGGCGCCGGAATTGGCCAGCCTGGCTGTGGAGATCGCCTTGGCTCGCGGCAATATCCAGGAGGCGCTTTCCATGGTGAATGCGGCCTGGCGCAAATGGCCTTCAAGCCAGGGACTGGCGCTCAAGCGCGCGGAGGTCATGCAAAAGGCGGGTGGCGACAAGGATATGGTCGATTTCCTGAATACCTTGATCCGCAAGTGGCCGGATATGGCCACGCTGTATAAATTGCGCGCCCAGGCCCAGGAGCGGCTGAACATGCAGGTCGAAGCGCGGCGTAGCATGGCCCAGTATTACGAAATGACGGGCGCCTTGCCCACCGCGGTCGAGCAGCTGCGCCAGGCCCGGGACATGAGCAAAGATTTCTACGTCAAGTCCGAACTGGACGTGCAGATTCGCAACCTGAAGCAACGCCTGGAGGACGATCGCGCGCTGCTTGAGCGCTTCAAGTCATGAGAAGGCGGGAAAGCGCCGTAGCAGGCATTGCCGCCTAGGGCAGCATGTCGAAGAAGCGTGCCAGCCGGTTGGGCAGCCAGCTCAGGTTGCCCGGAAAGCCGCCGGTCACGAAGCCTGCATGCCCCCCTTCGGCGGGCTGGTGCAGCAGCACGCTGGCCGAGCAGTCGCGGGATCCAGGCAGCGAGGCTTCGGGAACAAAAGGATCGTTGCGGGCATTCAGAACCAGTGCGGGAATGGCGATCTCGGAGAGATGTTGCTTGCTTGCCGCGCGCGTCCAGTAATCGAGGGCGTTCTTGTAGCCATGCATTGGCGCGGTGTAGGCATCATCGAATTCACGCAGCGTGCGCGCCTGGGACAGGCGCAGACTGTCGATGTTGCCAGGGAACCGCCTGGCTTTCTCTATGATTTTGACCTTCATGGTGCGCAGGAAGTAGCGTGAATAGAGCGCTCTGCCCAGGAATGTCTCGGACAGATGCCGTCCGCAGGCCGCCAGGTCAAGCGGCACCGATACGGCCGCACAGGCTGTCAGCGCATCGACCTGCTCACCTTGCTCGCCGATATATTTGAGCATGGCATTGCCGCCCATGGACACGCCAACGGCATGCCAGCGTGCGTCGGGCATGCGTTGACGCACGGTTTTCAGCATGAATTCGATGTCTGCAGTGTCGCCCGAATAGTAGGCGCGCGCCATGCGGTTTGGAAAACCCGAGCAACTGCGGAAATGCGCGATGACAACCGTCCAGCCCCGGGCTCGGAAATGCTGCGCAATTGCTTGCGCATAATGACTGCGGCTGCTGCCTTCAAGGCCGTGGAACAGCACCAGTGCCGGTGCGCCTGCCGGCCGTGGCAGGGCCTCCCATTCGCCCGCCTGCAGCCAGCGCCGCGCAGCGGTATGCGTCAATTGCGGATCGGGCGTGGTCATACGGCCATTGGACAGGCGATCGGGAAACAGTCCCGGGGCCGTCCAGTCGAAGTCGAGGAAGTCGCCGTCGGGCGTATCGACCCGCTCGCGCACGAAGGCAATGCGGTGATAGTTTGCGCCCAGCGCGCCGTGAAGCGTCTGTAAATGGCTGCCTGGCAGCCAGACCGGGCAGGGGCAGGGACTGGTATCTATTTGGGCTGTCACGGCCGCGTTCAATGCAAAGTGTCGGGGAAATCCTGCAGGTCGAACAGGCCTGCCTCCCGTGGCGCGTGGGACGCGTGATGCAAAGTCATTTTCCATCCTCCAGGGCCCTTCTGGAAGACGTTGGTTGTATAGCAGTGTGCTGTCTGCTCGCCTTGAGCCGTATGTACCGTTATCTGCTCGAGCAGCACATGCACGGAGGTCATGACCCCCGACATGATCATGGGGCGCAGCGGGACGATGGATACCGGGCCGTTGACGAATATCTGTTGCCAGGCGCTTTGCATGGCGTTGTGCCCTATTGTGCGCATGCCGCCAGGGTGTATGCAGACGACTTCGTCGTCATCGGCCCAGACGTTCATCATCAGGCTCAGATCTGCCTTTCTGAGGGCATCGTAGAAGGCTTGCTCTGCTTCCTGGGGCGTGGCGTACATGGCGGATGGACCTGCGGTTGAGAGATATGGCAATGCGCTGCAATCAGTGCCGTTCGTGGCCCAGGACCTTCTCGCCTTCCTTCAACTGGTAGATGGCGCCGCAATAGGGGCACAGTGTCTTGCCTGTCTGGACGACCTCGATGAATACGCGTGGGTGCATGCTCCATAGTGGCGCCTTGGGCCCGGGGCAATACAGTGGCAGATCGGAGGCATCAAGGTAGATGGTTTCGTCCTTTGGTACGACGTTGTCGGGGGCGCTGCTCATGAGATGTCCTGGTATGCGTTGGGTGTCGGTAAGGCGGCGAAAGCGGCCGGAATACTGCGGGAGGCGGCGTGGACTCAGACCTTGGTCAGCCAATGATGATATTTGGCGTTGCGGCCATTGGCGATGTCGAAGAACGCCTGCTGGATTTTGGCGGTGACAGGCCCCCGGCTGCCAGCGCCAATGACGCGGCCGTCGATTTCGCGGATGGGCGTGACCTCGGCGGCGGTGCCACTGAAGAAGGCTTCGTCGGCGATGTACAAGTCGTCTCGCGTCAGGCGCTTGGTCTGGACCGGTATGCCCAGATCGGCTGCAATGGTATGGATGGTGGACCGCGTAATGCCGGTAAGCGCCGAGGCGATTTCGGGTTCGCACAGCACGCCGTCGCGCACGATAAATATGTTTTCACCCGAACCCTCGGCGACAAAACCCTCGGTATCGAGCAAAATGGCTTCGTCGTAGCCGTGATCAAGCGCTTCGGCGTTGGCGAGTATCGAGTTGGCGTAGGTGCTGGCCACCTTGGCACGCGGCATGGTCACATTGACGTGCTGGCGAGCGTAGGACGACACCTTGACGCGTATGCCCTGTTCCAGGGCTTCCTGGCCGAGATAGGCGCCCCAGGACCAGGCTGCAATGGCCACATGTACCGTGGCACCCTTGGGCGACACGCCCATTTTTTCCGAGCCATAGAAAACCAGCGGACGTATATAGCAGGACTCCAGCTTGTTCTCGCGTACCACATCGACCTGGGCCTGATTGATGGCAGCCTGGTCGTACGGGATTTTCATCTGGTAGATGTGCGCGGAGTTGAACAGCCTGCGGGTGTGATCCTGGAGACGGAAGATGGCCGTGCCGATATCTGTGTTGTAGGCGCGCACACCCTCGAATACAGCGAGGCCGTAATGGAGGGAATGGGTGAGTACATGGGTTGTGGCGTTGCGCCAGGGTACGAGTTTGCCGTCGTACCAGATATACCCATCGAGGTCGGACATGGACATTGCAGTCTCCAGAACATGACGGGGAGATTGTACCAAGCACGGGTGGCTTACAATAGCGGTTTCCCCAGCAACCCCTCACTCGAGCAGCAGCGTAGTGCGTCCTCTCCGATATCCGTCCTGGTGGCCGGACACCGAATGCAGGCATCAGTTCATCAGTGGTTTTGCCGACGCGCGCGCAGCGCTTGTGGCAACCAGCGTGTGGGGCTTCGTCACGGGCATCGCCATGCTCCAGTCGGGGCTTACCGAGACCATGTCCACGCTCATGACGCTGCTGGTGTTCGCGGGTTCAGCCCAGCTCACGTCGTTGCCCCTTATCGCCGCCAATGAGCCGCTCTGGGTTATTTTTCTTGCGGCCACCGTCGTCAATATCCGCTTCGTCATCTTCGGAGCGGCGCTCCAGCCGTATTTTCGGCACATGTCCTGGCTGAAGCGCCTGATCCTGGGCTATCTTTCCACCGATATTTCCTTCGTGGTATTCATGGGCCGCTACGGAGAGGGCAATGACATCGGTACGCGTCGCCAGCTGTGGTACTACCTGGGTATCGTGGTAACGGGATGGTTGTCCTGGAATTTCTTCTCGCTGCTGGGCATTTTCCTGGGCACCTTCGTCCCTGCCTCCTGGTCGCTTGATTTTGCGGCCATACTGGCGTTGCTTGCCATTATCATTCCTCTGGTGCGCACGCGTCCCATGGTGGTCTGCCTGGCCGTATCGGGCGTGATCGCCTGGGTTGGCCAGCCCCTGCCGTTGCGGCTGGGACTGGTGGGCGCAGTCGTCGGCGGGGTGGCGGCCGGCGTCGTGGCTGAGCTGATGCAACAGCGAACGGGGAGGCCAGCATGACCGTCACGCCCGAGCTCGCGCACACGCTTTACGTATTGGGTGCCATCGCGCTGCTGGTCGTCAGCAGCTTTCTGACCCGGGCGACCTACTTTTTGTTCGGAGACCGCCTGCCTCTCTCCGAAGGTATGCGCCGGGCGCTGCGCTATGCCCCCACGGCCGCGCTTGCAGGCATCGTCGTGCCAGAGATACTTCCCTGGGTGGCAGGCCAGGGGCCTGTCTTCGATATTCGCATCGTGGCGGTCATTATTGCCGTCCTGCTGTTTCTGCGCACCCGCAGCGCGGTACTGATCATTGTTGGCGGTATGGTGGCCCTGTGGCTGCTCCAAGCCATTTTCTAGGCAAAACGTCGGCTTTTAACGACACCAGCGCCGCATCAGGGGCAATACCGGCTTGTCTGTCTATCTATATTCTGGCAGTGCACGGCTGGCGGGGGTAAAATTATGCGCAATGACTATCACGAATCCAGACAACAGCGCCGTATCTGTTACTTCCTTTGCCGATTTTGGTTTGCATCCCGGCCTTCTCAAGGCTGTTACAGACACCGGCTACACCACGCCCACCCCCATCCAGGCCCAGGCCATTCCCGTCGTCATGGATGGGCGAGACGTTATGGGCGCCGCACAGACCGGCACGGGCAAGACGGCGGCCTTCACGCTTCCCATTCTGCATCGGCTCATGCCGTTTGCTAATAGCAGCGCATCGCCCGCGCGCCATCCGGTGCGCGCGCTTATCCTCACACCTACCCGCGAACTGGCCGACCAGGTGTCGGAAAGCGTGGCCGCGTACAGCAAAGACGTGCCGCTGCGCTCCACGGTGGTCTTTGGCGGCGTGGATATCGGGCCGCAGCGCGACGCGCTGCGCCGTGGCTGCGAGGTCCTCATCGCCACGCCTGGGCGCCTGCTGGATCACGTCGAGCAAAAAAACGTCAATTTGGGCCAGGTGGGCATTCTGGTGCTGGACGAAGCCGATCGCATGCTCGACATGGGCTTTCTTCCCGATCTCGACCGCATCGTGCGCCTGCTGCCGGCCAAGCGCCAGGGACTGCTTTTTTCCGCCACGTTCAGCAACGAAATCCGGAAACTCGGACGCAGCTATCTGAGCAGTCCGGCTGAAATTGAAGTCGCCGCCCGCAACGCCACCGCCGATACCGTCACACAGATCGCCTATCCGCTGCAGGGTACACAAAAACGCGAAGCCGTGGTGCATCTGGTCAAGTCGCGCGGCTTCAATCAGGTCATTGTCTTCTCCAACACCAAGATCGGTACCAGCCGTCTTGCGCGTGAACTGGTGCGCGACGGTGTCAAGGCCGAATCCATCCACGGCGACAAGAGCCAGGCTGACCGCATGAAGGCGCTGGATGCCTTCAAGGCCGGCGACCTCGAAGTGCTGGTTGCCACGGACGTCGCGGCGCGTGGCCTGGACGTGGCCGGCGTGCCCTGCGTCATCAATTACGACCTGCCCCACAATGCGGAAGACTACGTCCACCGTATAGGCCGTACGGGCCGCGCCGGCAACAAGGGCGAGGCCATCGCTTTTTTCTCGCCCGACGAAGAGCGTTACCTGCTCGACATCGAGAAGCTCATCAAGTCGCGTGTGCCGCGTGGCAGCCTCGCGTTGCCGCCATCCAGCAGGCGAGGCGCTACCGGCCGGCCCGACCGGCGCGGCCATGGTGCCTACGCCACGCCCGCCAAACCGGTGGACGAGTTCTTCTACAAGCCCTACGTTCCGTCTTCGTCATCCAGCGCGGCAAGGCCTGCACCCAAGCCCGCCGCTGCTCCCCGCAAGTCGGTGGGGGTGCTGCTGGGCGGCGGGCGCTAGCCGGTCTTGCATTGCGCTTCATGCATATGGGCGGTATGCCGGCGGGCGTACCGCCCGTTTCTTGTTACCACAGGAATGCCAACCGTAAAATCTCTTTTCCTATAAACTTTATTTGCGCCCGAGGCCATGCGGCACAGGTACAATCGGGCGTTTACCAAATACATAAAGCAGGATAGTCAAGTTATGAGTGCAATCGTAGATATTATCGGACGCGAAATTCTGGACTCACGCGGCAACCCCACCGTCGAGTGTGACGTCCTGCTTGAATCGGGTGCCATGGGCCGCGCCTCCGTACCGTCGGGCGCATCCACCGGATCGCGCGAGGCAATCGAACTGCGCGACGGTGATGCTGCGCGTTACCAGGGCAAGGGCGTACTGCGCGCGGTCGAGAACCTTAATACGGAAATTTCCGAAGCGCTCATGGGCCTGGACGCACAGGAACAAACCTTTGTCGACCGCACGCTCATAGACCTCGATGGCACGGACAGCAAGAGCCGCCTCGGAGCGAATGCCATGCTTGCAGCCAGCATGGCTGTGGCGCGCGCCGCCGCAGACGACTCGGGGCTCTCCCTGTATCGCTATTTTGGCGGCAGCGGGCCGCTGCAGATGCCTGTGCCCATGATGAACGTCATCAATGGTGGCGCACATGCCAACAACACGCTTGATCTGCAGGAGTTCATGATTCTTCCGCTGGGCGCGGGCAGTTTTCGGGAAGCCTTGCGCATGGGTGCCGAGGTGTTCCATGCGCTCAAGAAAATCATCAATGGCCAGGGCATGTCCACCGCGGTGGGTGACGAGGGCGGCTTTGCGCCCAATGTCGCCAATCATGAAGCGGCCATTCAGCTCATTCTGCAAGCAATTGCCGATGCGGGGTACGAAGCGGGCTCCCAGATTGCATTGGGCCTCGACTGCGCGAGCTCCGAGTTCTACCGCGAAGGCAAGTACCACCTGGCTGGCGAGGGCGGCATTTCTCTTTCCTCTCAGGATTTTGCCAATTTGCTGGCGAACTGGTGCGATAAGTATCCCATCATCAGCATCGAAGATGGCATGGCCGAGAACGACTGGGAAGGCTGGAAGCTGCTGACCCAGCAGCTGGGCGACAAGGTGCAATTGGTTGGCGACGACTTGTTCGTCACCAATACCGCCATTCTGCGGGAAGGCATACAGCAAGGTGTTGCCAACTCCATCCTGATCAAGATCAACCAGATCGGCACGCTTACGGAAACCTTCGCCGCCATCGAGATGGCCAAGCGGGCCGGTTATACGGCCGTGATCTCTCACCGCTCCGGCGAAACCGAGGATTCCACCATAGCGGACATCGCTGTAGCAACCAACGCCATGCAGATCAAGACGGGCTCTCTGTCGCGTTCTGATCGCATGGCCAAATACAACCAGCTCTTGCGCATCGAGGAGGAGCTGGCCGAGGTTGCGTCCTATCCGGGGCGCGACGCATTCTATAACCTGCGATAAAACGCACAGCCCGGCCATGACCGGGCTGTTTCGTACCTTTCATGCGTTTGCTTTTCATTGTCCTGCTGCTTGCAACCATCCTCACCCAGTACCCGCTCTGGCTGGGAAAGGGCGGTTGGCTGCGTGTGCATGAACTCGAACACAAGGTGGCGGCGCAGAAGGAAACCAATGCGGCTTTGCTGGCGCGCAATAATGCCATGCAGGCCGAAGTACAGGATCTCAAGTCGGGCACGGCCGCCATTGAGGAGCGTGCCCGCGCGGAGCTTGGCATGATCAAGGACGGTGAAATCTATGTCCAGATCCTGTCCCCCCACGAAGAGCAGCCTCACGTTAAAACGCCCAAGATTCCTGACCGCGTAGGCAATTGACGCGTCATGCGCCTGGTATGCGGCAGCTTGGGCCTGCTTGAGGGCCTGTCTCGGCGTCTTGGACCCGGCTTGCTGGAGCCACCCATTGCCGCAGCGGGCCGTCGGCGATTCCTCTTCTCGTTTTTTCAAGCAGCATTTTGCTTTCCGTCGACGCAGCTCCCTGGGCCTCAGAAAAGGCGCTGGCTGCGGCAGCCTGTCCGCTTGCAGCATCATGCCAAGCGGCGGCCGCGCTTGCGTGGGCTGAACTCGCCATCGCCTGTGTCCCGCCGACCGTCTGTTTCCTGCCGGTGTCTGTGTGTGGGAACCGAAGCGGGCGGGCGTGCCGCTGTGACGGCAGGCCGCCGACATGGGGTTGCAATGACGTGCCCGCGCTGCCGGAATGGGCAACCACCTTCCCGGCACGTGGCAAGGGCCATGCCACCGGATGTGTGTGCATCACCAGGCTGATTTCCCGTACGATGGGCACATAGCCGTGAGCCAAGGCATGCGGGGCGTAGCCGCCATTCTTTTTGCCCAGGGGGCGCAGAATGTGTGCCGCCCATGGGGTAAGGGGAGCATGGCTATAGTTGAGACGCAGGGTCAGCGTGTTGGCCTGCAACGTGGTTTGTCCGGACGCCGGGCTTCGTCCTTCCGGCCAGCCTTGCGCCAGGCGCAGGTCGTGTTGCCGGGCGAGGTAATTGTTGTTGATGGCGGGGTGCGCTTCCGCGCCAGCGACGCGCAGGCCGCGCTCGGCGAAATCCTGGAATACGGCCGGTGTGGGGGAGAGTATTTCTATTTGCCATGCAGGTGCGGCCATGATGCGCTGGCGGCGGGCCAATGCCGCTTCAAGGTTGGTTCGTGCATGCGATGCGTGCGCATGCGTTGCATACAGCGGCAGCAGTGCATGCTCGAAGGCGCGTTCGATCACGGCCGGATTGCCATGGTTTACGATGGCGGCACGCGCGGCCTCGTGCAAGGCCATACTGAGCATGTGCCGCATTGAGTGCCAGTGCAAGGTCTCGATGCCAGCCCAGCCTAAGACCAGAAGCGCGGAGCCGGCCAGCAGGAACTCGGCCGTACCAGCGCCTTGCTGTGACATGCGGCCGCGTCGCGCGGTATCGGGTATGTGCCGCGCGGCGCAATGCGGCAAGCCGCCTTGGCGGATATGAGCTAGTGGCAATACGGAAAGCGTGACCATGCAGCCAGTCTGGCCTTATTGGGCGCCCGATGCCAGTGCATTTCCTCGGCTGGATCAAACAGCGCGGCGCATGCGGTGGCGCTCAGTGCAGGGACGAGTCGGATGCGTGGGGCCCGGGTTTTTCCACAAAAAGTCCCGCGCAATCGACCGCGTCAAAATGATAGGGCTTACCGCAGAAGTTGCACACAATCTCCACATTGCCCTCCTGGGCCAGGATTTCCTGTATCTCCTGCTGCCCCAATGTGCGCAGCATACCGGCCACTCTCTCCCGGGTGCAGGGACAGTACCAACGGACCGCCTGCGGTTCGAAGGGTTCAAGGGCTTCCTGCCAGAACAGGCGATGGATGACCTCGTCGCTGTCGAGAGCAAGGAGCTCATCGTGTTTAAGTGTGGCGGCGAGCTGTTTCAACCTGTTCCAGGTTTCGGCGCCGGCGGTCTGCTGCGCATGGCCGCCATGATCGGGCAGACGCTGCAGCAGCAGTCCCGCACTATGCTGGGCATCGGCAGCCAGCCAAAGACGTGTGTCCAATTGCTCGGAATTGCGCATATAGTCTTCAAGCACAAGGGCTACCGTATCGCCCTGAAGCGGGATGATGCCCTGATAAGGCGCCATGCCTGCTTTTTTGCCCGGATCAAGGACTACGCTAAAGCGCCCCTGGCCGTCGGCGTTCAGCAGCGTCTGTAATGTTCCGTGTTCGGGTACGGTCTTGCCTTCGCGCAGCGTGGCGGTGGCGCGTATGGTCAGCGCGGATGTGCATTCAACCACGATCAACGCGACCGGCCCTCCGCCTTGCAACTGCAGAACGAGTGTGCCGTCGAATTTTATGTTGGAGGCAAGCAGCACGGCTGCGGACGCGAGTTCGCCCAATAGCGACTGCACACAGCTCGGAAAATGCTGGTGGGCCAAGCCGGTTTGCCATGCTTCGGTCAGGCGTACCGCCTGGATGCGTGTGCTGTGATCCTGCACAAGGTATTTCTTGAAGAGGTCGCTCATTCATGGATTTTAGCCCATGGGAGCGCACCGCTTTTGCCACTTCCCACAGCGGCGGGCGCTGCGGGTGGCGTCTCACCCCGTGACGCCTGCCTGTTGTAATTCACGCGCCCGCAGGACGTGCCGGCGCAGTGTGCCGGCAGGTGTGGTGGGTAGGCTGTCGACGAACTCGATTTCGCGTGGCGTCTGGTAGGACGCCAATTGATGCCTGACATATGCTTGCAGTTCAGCTTGCAGGGCGCCGTCATTTTCGTGATGGGCGTTAGGGGCCAGCACAACATAGGCCTTTACGGATGCACCATGATTCGGATCGGGCTTGGCGACGACCGCCGCGCCCGCCACGGCCGCATGGGTAAGCAGGCAATCCTCTATGGCTGCCGGTCCCACGCGATGGCCGGAAACCCGGAATACATCATCGCGGCGGCCGGCATGCCAGTAGTAGCCATCCGTGTCGAGGGATGCCAGGTCTCCGGTAAGGTACCAGTCGCCGCTAAAAGCCGATTGCGTATCCTCCGGCCGGTTCCAATAAGCCAGAAAGAGTGATGGATCGGCATGGCCGTGGCTGTCGCGCCGATGCACGGCGATTTCACCGACGACACCGGCTCGGCATGGGCGTCCGCGATTATCGAGCAGGGCAATCTGATGGCCAGGTATGACCCGACCCATGCTGCCCGGGCGCGCAGGCCATCTGCCCGCACTGTTGCCGATGACGCATCCTGTTTCGGCCAGCCCATAAACCTCATTCGGTGTCACGCCCAGCGCCTTGGCGCACCAGTCGAAATTGCTGACGCTCAACGATTCGCCGCCCACGGCCAAGGCCCGGAGTGTAAGCATATGATCCTGCCTGGGGGCGGGGAACTGTGCGGCCAACTCGCGCAGCATGGCGGGTGACACAAAGGCGTTGGTGATGCGGTACCGCGCCAGGATTTCAAGAACGCGCGCCGGCGGGTAGCCGCCCTGCGCGCCAACAACGGCATGGCCGAAATAAAGCGCTGGCAATATGCCATTCAGCAGGCCTGCATTGCTGGCCCATTCCAGGGGGGTCCAGAAAATATCACCCTTCAGGGGAAACCAGTTCTGGGATGCAACGAAGCCGGGCAGGCTGCCCAGCAAGGCCGAATGCGGCAAAAGCACACCTTTCGGTGCGCCGGTTGCGCCAGAGGTGTACAGCAACAGCGCGGCGCTGTCTGACCGTGTGGCAACGTCCCTGAACGTGCTGGGTTGCCGCGCCAGTAGTGTGCGCCAGGACATCACGGCCTCGTGCGCAAAATCGAGCGCCACGATCTGGGACAGGGCAGGGCAGCGGGCTTGGGCCGCAAGCACGCTGGCGCCGCTTTCGGTATCGACGATGGCTACGCGCGCACCTGCATCCTGCAGACGGGAGGCAATGCTGTCGACCGGCAGGCCCGAAGCCAAAGGCGTGGCGACGGCACCCACGCTGAAGGCTGCCATGCAGGCGGCGATGGCCTCCGGGCGCTGGTCCATGGCGATAGCCACGCGGTCGCCGGGCTGCACGCCCATTTTGATCAATCCGTTGGCCAGTTGACGCGTGGTCTCGGCCAGGCGCGTGTAAGTCCAGATACTTCGAATACCCGCGGCATCTTCATGGTATATGGCGATGCGCCTGCCCTCCACGGAATTCTCGGCCCAGCGGTGCACACACGCCTGCGCGATATTGAACTGGGAGGGAATCAACCACTGGAATGTCTGGTAAAGCTCCGGATATTGATCGTTCATTATGGTCTGGGTTCGACTTGGCCTGATGGGCGCGAGCTTCTGTACCCCGAAGCATGAACGACAAGCGGAAACTGTGCAATCCCTGGGTCCCAGAAATGGGGACACACTAGGGTTTATACGGATGCGTGCTGCTGCTTGGGCGCATCGACCAGGCGGGTGCCCAGCAAGCGGTCGTGAACGAACTGGCCGTCGGGGTCGAACCAGGCCCAGATGAAGCCCGCGAAAGGCGCGAAGACAATGAACATGTCAGTCGAGCTATAGCCAGTCGCCTGTGCCGCGGCCATCACGATCTGGGCTGCAATGAGCGGGAGCGGCCAGGCGAGCAGGTAGCGCAGGATGAGCACATGCAGGGGGGGGATACCGCCGTGGCGGTCAATAAGCCTGATATGCCATGTTTTCATGGGCAGCGTCTGGCCCTTGAGGCGCCAGCAGATGACGAAATAAAGGCCAATGGCAAAGAAGAGCACACCTTGGCGCACATGACGCAGCATGAGCGCATTGCGGCTGTCGGTGAGCACGTCGAAAACCAGGCCGGCCAGGAAGACGACGCCAAAGAGCAGGACGCCTTCGTACATCATGCAGGCCAACCGCCGGCGCCGGCTGACAAGAGAAGGTGCTGCGGGAGAGATATGGGGCATCGCGATGGCGGGTTGGGTGGACGCAACGCGCTATTATGCTGCAATTTTCTGGAAGCCGTTGCGGCTTTGCCTTCACGCTGCCTAGTGATGGACGGAAAAAATAAAAGACCGCCCTTGCCGGAGCGGTCTTGCGGCGCAGCGAACAACTGCGCGAAATGCTTACCCCCTGTCGAAGGAGGGCAAGCGAATCAGCCTGCGTGCTCGACAGTGCGGGGAGCAATGGCGGCGGGAGCAGCCTTGTGCGCCGAACCGGAGATCTTCGCGAAGAGGTTCTTCAGGGCAACCATGGGCTTGAAGCGAAACTGCTCTTCAATGGCTTGCTGCATGAGTTGGCGTTCGAGTTCGTCGGTAAGACGGATGTCTGCGGGGATGTGTGTCATGGCTTTGCCTTCTTGCACAATATTGAACGTTTCGTTCATTAATAAGGGTTAACCCGAATTATAGGGTAAACCCCGAATGAAGGCAAGTTTTTGTTGCGCCGCCGCATCACCGCGCGGCGCGAACCGGGGTACGCGCATGTACTGGATGAGGTGCGACCGCGGTTCAGCGTTGCCGGTAGCCGGCCTGCACCATATCGAAGCTGAAGAGACGGCAGTCCAGGGCGCCGTTGTGCAGCGGCCATCGCCGCAGAGGCTTGAGCCGCAGCAGCTTGGGCAGATCCAGATCGCTGGAGATGACGTTGATCCGCCAGCCACTGTAATGCTGCTTCAGATTGGAAGACCAGTCCGCCCAAAGAGAGGTGTCTTCGGGTAAGCGCTCTCCATAGGGGGGATTGCTCACCACCCAGCCAGGAAGTTCTGTGTCGGGGACGACGCTGCGCGCATCGCCGGTTTCGAAGCGGATGGTGTCGGGCGTGAGCCACGCCCGCTCCAGATTGGCCTTGGCCGCATCGACGGCGCGCGGGTCCAGGTCGTAGCCCATGAGCGGTGTTTCAAGCCGTGTGGCTATATGGCTGCGCGCCTCATCCTTTAGGTCTCGCCAGTGGCGCGCATCGTGATTGCGCAGGCGTTCGAAGCCGAATGGACGCCAGATTCCCGCAGGAACGCCAAGGGCGATCCACGCCGCTTCGATAAGAATGGTGCCGCTGCCGCAGAAGGGATCCATCAGGGGGCGGGCGGGGTCCCAGCCTGAAAGGGCCAACAGGCCGGCGGCCAGGTTTTCGCGCAGAGGCGCCTCTCCTTTGTCAAGACGCCAGCCGCGCTTGAATAACGACTCGCCGGATGAATCCAGATACAGCGTAGCGGTGGATTCATCCAGAAAAAGATGGACTCGTGCGTCAGGACGGACGGTATCGATATCCGGCCGCGCTCCTTCGCGTTCCCGCAGCCGGTCGCAGATGCCATCCTTGGTCCGCAAATTGCAGTATTGCAGGCTTTGCATCGGGCTGCGAATGGCGGAGGTGTCCACGCGTAAGGTGTGTTCGGGTCCGAACCATTGTTCCCAGGGCGTATCCAGGGCCAGCGCAAAGATGTCGTCCTCAGTGCGAATCGGCCCATGGGCGACTTGTACCAGTATTCTCGTTGCCAGGCGCGAATACAGATTGGCGCGCAATACGCCCGTCCAGTTGGTGTGGAAACGGCACCCAGCGCGAGATGTCTCCGCATCCTCGAAACCCAGAGCCTGCAGCTCGGCGGCAAGCGCGTCTTCCAGACCGTGTGGGCAGGAGGCGAATAGCACGTGGATTTCGCTGCGGCGCGTGGCGGTGCCCCGACGCCGCTGGCGGTCGGTGTCGCGTCGACTTATCTTGATGGCGTGCCCGCCTCGCTCGACCTCGCGCGTCACGATCTCGTCGTTCTGCCTCGGCGCGGCAGCACCTGCACGGCCAGATGGTTCCGCGCGGCGGCGTTGCCTGGCGCCTTCGGCATGGGATGGGCCGCCAGGCGCCTGCCTGGAGGGTGCTTCGGTGGAACGCGCCTGCCTGGCGCTGGCCTTGGCGGCGCGCGGATGCGCACGGGCCGCCTGTTCATTGGCTTCGGTATGCGTTCGCCCGGCGCGGCGCTTGCCTTGATCCGTTGTGCCGGGGCGGGCAGGGGTTGCGGGTGTGCTGTCCTTGTCCCATTCGCGCCGGGCCACCTGGCGCGCGCGCGCGCCGGCACGCTTGCGTTTCTCGCCGTCCGCCGTGCGGTTTGCCTGTGGCTTGTTCTTGAGGGTCAGCGTCTTGCTGGTTTCGCCGCCCTGTTTTTCATGTTTTTCGCTCATGGTCGCACGACGACAAGAATAAGAACAGCCAGCAGCAGGATGACCGGAATTTCATTGAACCAGCGGTAGTAACGTGAGCCGTGGCGCTGGATGCCTCGCTCGAATGCCTTGAGCAGGCGCCCGCAGTACAAATGATAGGCAACCAGCAGGATCACGACGCCCAGCTTGGCATGCATCCAGCCTTGGCCCCGACCCAGCCCGTAACCCATGAACAGCCATAGGCCCAGTGCTATGGCCAGCACGGCCAGGGGCGTCATGAATCGGTACAGGCGCTGCGCCATGCCCAATAGGCGTTGCAGTGCCTGCGGATGTGTTTCTTCGGCCAGATTGACGAAAATTCGCGGCAGGTAGAAAAGCCCGGCGAACCAGGACGTAACGAAGAGAATATGAAAAGCCTTGACCCAAAGCATGGTGCGTCAGCCGCGCAGCTGCCCGTTTCCGGACAGCACCCACTTGAGCGTCGTGAGACCTTCCAGGCCGACGGGGCCGCGCGCGTGAAGTCGATTGGTGGATATGCCAATCTCGGCACCGAGACCGTATTCGAAACCGTCCGCAAAACAGGTGGGCAGGTTGACGTAGACAGAACTCGAATCGACCTCGCGCTGGAACCGGGTGGCGGCGGCCAGATCTTCGGTAATAATGGATTCGGTATGCTCCGAGCTGTAGCGCGCAATATGGTCCATGGCCTGGTCCAGGCTGTCTACGACCCGTACGGCAAGGATGGGCGCGAGGAATTCGGTTTCCCAGTCTTCCTCGGTCGCGGGGGTTGCCTGGGGTATCCGTGCGCAGGTACGTTCGCAGCCGCGCAGGGACACGTCTTTTGCCAGCAGCGTTGCGGCGATGCGGGGAAGAAATGTTTCCGCCACATCGGCATGGACAAGCAGCGTTTCCACGGCGCCGCATATGCCGTAGCGGTAGGTTTTTGCGTTGTCCACCACATCATGCGCCGTATCGAGGTCGGCTGCACGGTCGACATAGATATGGCAGTTGCCGTCCAAGTGCTTGATGAGCGGCACGCGCGCCTCGGCGGATAGCCGTGCGATGAGTCCTTTGCCGCCGCGTGGGACGATGACGTCGATATAGTCGGTCATGGTGACCATTTCGCCAACGGCTGCGCGATCGGTGGTGCCGACCACTTGTACCGCATGCGCGGGTAAGCCAGCGCAGGCCAGCCCCTGGCCGATGATATCGCCAAGCGCGAGGTTGGAATGAAAGGCTTCGCTGCCGCCTCGCAGGATGGTGGCGTTGCCTGATTTGAGACAGAGCGCGGCTGCGTCTATCGTGACATTGGGGCGTGATTCGTAAATGATGCCGATGACGCCCAGGGGAACCCGCATTTGCGCGACGCGCATGCCGTTGGGCCGCAGCGTGCTTGCCGTGGTGCTGCCGACGGGGTCGGGCATGTCGGCGATTTGCAGCAAGCCCGCCGCCATGGTGTCCAACGCCTTGTCGGAGAGCCGGAGCCGGTCAAGCAGCGCCGGTTCAAGACCATTGCGCTGTGCGGCGGACAGATCTCGGGTGTTTTCGGCTTTCAGGTTTTCGCGCTGCTCGCCAAGAAGGCGGGCCATTGCGCGCAGCGCCTGGGCCTTGGCCTGGCCAGAGGCATTGCGCATGCGGCGAGCTGCGTCGCGGGCCTGCCGCCCTAGCGTCTGCATGCTGGCCGTCTGGGAGGCGGGCAAGCCGCTGCCTTTGTGGGCGGTTTGCGTGTCGCGAATGGCTTGGCTGGCGGTGGGCGTGTTCATGGTGATTGGGGATGTGGCAGTCCAATATGGCATTATCTCAGCATTTGGCCGCGTGTGCCGGACGGGCTCGGCTGCGGTCACGCGCGCTGGCGCGGTCGGGCCGCCGCCACACGCAATGTCAGGCGGCGGATCTCTTCCCATGGGTCGGCGAGTCGTCCAGGGGTCTTGAGGCCTTTGATAAGCCGGTCGATATCGTGTGCCTGCTGCACCGCGCCAGCCCAGAGACGTGCGGGTACGCGTCCCAGGGCCTGGCGCAGCAGTTGTTCGCGTGCGCCAAATACGCGTTGACGCCGCATTTCGCCGCCCAGATCGCGGCCAGCCTGCTGCGCCGCCGACAGGCGCGCCAAGACGCGCACCTCGTCGCCTACCGCCCACAGGACGAGCGGCAGCGCCTCACCCTCGGCACGCAGGCCGTCCAGAATCGTCAGCGCCCTGGCCGCGTTTCCCGAGAGCATGGCGTCGCGCAGCCCAAACACGTCATAGCGCGCGACATTGAGCACGGCGCGCTCCACGTCCTGAGCGCTGAGGCTGCCTTCGGGATAGAGCAGGCCCAGCTTTTGGACTTCCTGGAATGCGGCCAGGAGATTGCCTTCGACTTTGTCGGCCATCCATTCGAGCGTTTCGCGATCGAGTTGCTGCCCCTGGCGAGCCAGGCGCTGGGCAATCCATCGCGGCAGGGCGCCGCGGTCTATGGTGGGTACTTCGACACTGACGCCGGCGGCAAACAGCGCTTGCGACCATTTCGCGCTGCGGGTGGCCTTGTCAAGACGAGGGAGGTTAATTATGACCATGGTGTCGGTCAGGCCGCCATCCTGAGCTAGTGCGGCGAGCCGCGTGAGCGTATCTGCCCCGGTCTTGCCCGGCTTGCCCGAGGGTACGGCCAGATCGACCAGTCGACGGTCGCCGAAAAGCGAAACGTTCTGAATTGCGCCTGTGACGCTGGACCAGTCACCCCGCGCATCCAGGCTCAGGCTGACGCGCTCGGCGTAGCCGCCACGCGCTGCGGCGGCACGCAGCGCATCGCTGGCTTCAATGGCCAGCAGGGGCTCGTCGCCGGAGATGATATACAGCGGCTCCAACCGCGGCGATGCGCCGGCAAGTTGTCCGATGAGACTGTCGGCATCGACGCGGCGCGCCATACCGGTTTATTCCAGTCCCATGCCGGGCATGAGGCCAGGCTGGGACCATGGCGTGGGCGTTTCGGGTTCCTGCGCGGGGGCGCCGGAAGGCGGCTCCTCGGCCATGGGTAGGTTTGCGGGGTTGGCAAATGCTTCGACCACATCAGGGGCGGACAGATGCCGCACAATGCGGTCGATGAGCGACTTGCGCATGTCCTTGAACACGGTTGTTATTTCGCTTTGCTTGGCCTGCACCACAGTGGCGTCGTAGGGTATTTCTCTCGTAACGAAAAGCGTCGTGGGCGGCAGGGCTAGCCGGCCTTTGGCGTCGGTAAGCTGGAAGGTGAACTGGAGGTTGAGTTCGTATTCCTCGACGCGGCCTTGCGGATCGAGCGATAGCTCGCGCAGGAACTGTTTATTGCTTAGCTGAGTGAGCACGGCCTGCGCTTCGCTGCTGCTGCCGACGAAGCGCGTGTTGGGTGAGCTGGCCGTGATGGCGCGCCTGAGGTTCGCGCCGAATTCGCTGTTTTCCGAGATGTTGGTATACAGCGTGTCAAAAGGTAGCGGGGCAACGCCCTTGAGCCGGAATCCGCAACTGGCCAGCATGATGCACAGCGCTGCGCACAGCAGGATGCGCAGCCAAGCCGGAGCGAATATCGAGGGTCTTTGAAGGGCGTATAAGTACATGGAGGGATTTTATCCGACAACGTTGACGAGTTTGCCCGGCACGACAATGATTCGTTTCGGGGTACGCCCTTCAAGAAAGCGTGCTACAGACTCATGCGCGGCCGCGGCCTGTTCGATCTGCCCGCGCGCGGCATCGCTGGCGACCCTGAGCGCGCCGCGCAGCTTGCCATTCACCTGGAGCACGAGCTCTATCTCGTCGGTCATCAGCGCCTGCTCATCCACCGCGGGCCAGGCGGCGTCGAGCATGTCGCCATGCACGGCCTCATAGCCAAGATTCAGCCAGAGCTGCCACGTGATGTGCGGCACAATGGGATACAGAATACGCAGCAATATGGAAGTGGTTTCCGCCAGGGCCCGCTGGTCGGCGGGGTTGCTTGCATCGAGATCGGCCGATTCAAGCGCATTCAGCATCTTCATGCTGGTCGATACGACTGTGTTGTATTGGATGCGCTGATAATCGTAATCGGCCACCTTGAGCAGGGTATGGACCTCGAGGCGCAGCGTGCGGGCAGCTTCCGAGGCTTGGGCCCAGTTTGCGTCGCTGCGCACGCCCGCCGAGATAGCGGCCTGCCGGGCATGGCAAAAAGCCCACAGCCGACGCAGGTAGCGATTGGCGCCCTCCACCCCCGACGCCGACCATTCCAGGGTTTGTTCGGGCGGGCTTGCAAACATGACGAACAGGCGCGCGGTGTCCGCCCCCATGGCATCGATGAGCGATTGCGGATCAACGCCGTTGTTCTTGGACTTGGACATCGTGCCGATGCCGCCATAGTTCACCTGCGATCCGTCGGATAGCAGCTTGGCGCCCACGATGGCGCCTTTCGCGTCGACGATGTTCTCGACCTCTTCGGGCCAGAAATACTCGATGCCTCCCTGGGCATTCTTGCGGAAATAGATATGGTTCAGCACCATGCCCTGGCACAGCAGGCGGGTGAAGGGTTCGTCGAACTTGACCAGGCCAAGGTCGCGCATCACGCGCGTCCAGAACCGGGCGTAAAGCAGGTGCAGTACCGCATGCTCGATGCCGCCGATGTACTGGTCCATCGGCATCCAGTAGTCGTTGCGTTCGTCGACCATGGCGTTGCCATTGCCTGGCGAGGTGTAGCGCATGAAATACCACGACGAGTCGACGAAGGTATCCATGGTATCGGTTTCACGGCGGGCGGCCTTGCCGCACTTCGGGCAGGCGCACGCCAGGAAGCCCTCGTTCTTGGCGAGCGGGTTGCCTGTGCCGTCGGGTATGAGATCGTCGGGCAGGACTACGGGGAGATCCTGTTCAGGCACTGGCACCGGGCCGCAATCGGGACAATGGATGATAGGGATGGGTGTGCCCCAGTAGCGCTGGCGGGAGATGCCCCAGTCGCGCAGGCGGTAAGTGGTCTGTTTTTCTCCCAGGCCGATGGCGGCAAGGTCGGCGGCAACCGCGTCCACTGCCTGTCGGGTGCTCAGGCCATCGTATTTGCCTGAGTTGATAGTGCGGCCTTGCTGCTTGTCGCCGTACCAGTCTTGCCATTGTTCGGTGGAGTAGGCTTTGCCTTCGATGCCTATGACATCGACGATAGGCAGGCCGTATTTGCGCGCAAAGGCGAAGTCGCGCTCGTCGTGGCCAGGTACGCCCATGACAGCGCCGTCGCCGTAGGTCATAAGCACGTAGTTGCCCACCCACACATCGACAGGCATGCCGGTCAGCGGATGCGTGACGCTCAGGCCGGTGGGCATGCCTTCTTTTTCACGTGTGGCAAGCTCGGCCTCTGTAGTGCCACCCTGTTTGCAGGCTTCGATGAAGGCGGCCAGCGCGGGATTGGACTGCGCGGCGTGCGTGGCTAAGGGATGCTCGGGTGCGACGGCACAGAAGGTGACGCCCATGATGGTATCGGCGCGTGTTGTGAACACATACATGCGGCCATCCTGGATGAGGGCGCCGCTACTGTCATGGATATCGTGAGTGAACGCGAAGCGCACGCCTTCGCTCTTGCCTATCCAGTTTTCCTGCATGAGGCGCACACGCTCCGGCCAGCCCGGCAAGCCGTTCTGAACTTGTTGGAGAAGCTCTTCGGCATAGTCGGTGATGCGCAGGTAATATCCTGGAATCTCGCGCTTTTCGACGGTCGCGCCTGAGCGCCAGCCGCGACCGTCGATGACCTGCTCATTGGCGAGAACGGTGTTGTCGACAGGGTCCCAGTTGACAACTTGCGTCTTTCGGTAGGCGATACCTTTTTCCAGCATCTTGAGAAAGAGCCATTGATTCCATTTGTAGTACTCGGGGTCGCAGGCGCACATTTCCCTCGACCAGTCGATGGCGAGACCCATGGATTTCATCTGCTTCTTCATGTAAGCGATGTTGTCGTACGTCCACTTCGCCGGCGGCACCTGCGATTTGATGGCGGCGTTCTCGGCCGGCATGCCGAAGGCGTCCCAGCCCATGGGCATGAGGACGTTGTAGCCGCGCATGCGTAATTGGCGCGCCATCATGTCATTGATGGTGTAGTTTCGCACGTGGCCCATATGGAGCTTGCCGCTGGGGTAGGGAAGCATTGAACACGCGTAGAACTTGGGCTTGGGCGAGCCGTCGGGATTCTTGGCGTTTTCAGTGACGCGGTAGGCGTCGCGGGCATCCCAGTTTTGATGAGCGGCTTGTTCGACGTCGGAGGGGCTGTAGCGTTCCTGCATGGGGCGATCGTGAGGGTGTGGATTGTGTAAACCAGCCATTATAGGCTGGCAGGAAGCAAAGAGGGTGGTGACGACTGCCTGTTGCGCATGGAATAGGCCTGTGCCTGGCGCCTGGTCGGCAGAGGCAGACTGAGCGGTAGGCAAAAATAAACCCCGCATGCAGCGGGGTTGGGAAAACCGGGCAGCGCTCGGAATTACTTGAGCTTGGTTTCCTTGTAGTCGACATGCTTGCGCGCGACGGGATCAAACTTCTTGATCAGCATCTTCTCGGGCATGTTGCGCTTGTTTTTGGTGGTGGTATAGAAATGGCCGGTGCCGGCTGTGGATTCGAGTTTGATTTTCTCGCGAATGCCTTTTGCCATGTTGAGCTCCTAGTCTTGGGTTACGGCTGGCGTCAGGCCAGTTCGCCGCGGGCGCGCATGTCGGCCAGGACGGCGTCTATGCCGTTCTTGTCGATGGTGCGCAGCGCCTTCGTGGATACGCGCAGACGCACCCAGCGGTTTTCGCTTTCGACCCAGAAGCGGCGCGATTGCAGGTTGGGAAGGAAGCGGCGCTTGGTTTTGTTGTTAGCGTGCGAGACATTGTTGCCCACCATCGGGCCCTTGCCGGTAACTTGGCATACGCGTGCCATGGTCATACCCCTTGATAATTTGCGTGATTGCAGGGCTTGTCGAAACACGCAAACCCGCTAATAGCTGTAAAGCCAAGCATTCTACTATGAAAATCCCCTTAGGATCAAGCAGCGCGCAGGGCAATGCGGCCGAACAGCCACGACAGTGTGGCGCACACGGCGAGGATGGCTGTCAGGGGTAGGGCCGTGTGGGCCTGCCAGGCGCTGACGGCCAGGCCGGCGGCTGCGCCGCAGAGCATCTGGAGAGCGCCCATCATGGCGGATGCAACCCCGAGCCTGTGTCCTTGCTTTGCCAGGGCCAGCGCCGCTGCATTGGGGTTGACGAAGCCCTGGCTGGCCATGAATCCGATGAGGCAGATCATAAGCAAAGTGAGGTTGATGGCGCCGGCCAGAGACAGGACGACGCCGGCCAGGGTCATGAGCACGAGCGTGATCTGCGCCGTGCGCAGCAGGGTTTCGGGGCTGTGGCGGCTGAGCATGCGCGCGCTGACCTGGGATGCGAAGATGAGCGCGGCCGCATTGGCGCCGAAGACAAAACCGAAGTAGCGGGGATCCACGCCCATGACGTCGATGAAGACGCGCGGGGAGCCGGATATATAGGCGAACATGCCGGCGGAACCCATGCCGCCGGCCAGGGTGTAGCACAGAAACTGCTTGTGCCGGGCCAAGGCAAGGTAGTTGTCTTTGATGGTCTTGATACGCAGCGGAACGACACGCTCCGGCGTGAGGGTTTCGCGCATGGTGAAGATGACGGCAAAGAGCATGGCGCCCGAGCCGGCGGCCATGATGGCGAAGATGCCGCGCCAGCTGCCGAAGGCGAGAACCTGGCCGCCCAGCAGGGGGGCGAGTATGGGCGTAACGCCCATGACCAGCAACAGGATGGACAAGGCCTTGGAGGCATCGCGGGTATCGAAATTATCACGGATGACCGCCCGTGGTATGACAATGCCCGCGGCGCCTCCGAAAGCCTGAACAATGCGCCAGAATGACAGCTGCTCGATGCTGGCGCTCAGGCAGCAGCCGATGGCGGCGGCCGTATAGATGGCAAGGCCCAGCAGCAGCGGCGGCTTGCGGCCAAAGCGATCGGCCAGGGGGCCATAGAATATCTGGGCGCAGGCCAGTCCGAGCAGATAACTGGCCAGGGTGCGCTCGACATCGCCCTGTGTCGTGCCCAGGCCTTCGACAATTGCTGGAAAGGCCGGCAGATACATGTCGATGGCCAGTGGCCCCAACGCGGTGAGCAGGCCCATCAGGATCAGCCAGCGGGGTATGGTGGTGAGCGAGCTTGCAGGCGGCGGCATGTACGGGAGAGTGTGAGGCGTGCGAACGCGGGGATGCGGGCGCAAATGCTGTGCGGCGGGCGCCGGTGCGGCCGCTCGTTCGAATCTTAGCATGCCGCCGCGACGGGCGTTTCGGGCCGGTATTTGCGCACGCAGTGCGCGCGCGTTTTCCTTTGTGTGCAAGATGTGGCAATATTTTTGTTGAAGCCATTGCAAACAAAGGGGAGTTGGTCTTGAATCCAGTTTTGTCAGCAGTTGAATCAAAGTTGTCTTCTTTACCGTTGCCTGTGCAGTTGATTTTGCCCGACGGACAGAAACTCGGCTCCTCCAGCCCTGATGTCACCCTCAC
This sequence comes from Allopusillimonas soli, assembly GCF_004153445.1. Taxonomy (GTDB): domain Bacteria; phylum Pseudomonadota; class Gammaproteobacteria; order Burkholderiales; family Burkholderiaceae_B; genus Allopusillimonas; species Allopusillimonas soli. The sequence goes on along the minus strand of NZ_SDQC01000001.1, from coordinate 395,196 downwards.
CATCAAAGACAAGGCCACGCTGGCGCATCTGGCGGCCGGCCAGGTCGGTGTACTGGGCGAGGACTATGTGGAGGGCAAGTTCGATGTTGACGGCTCAATGCGCGATCTCATGCGGATTGCGGCTGCCATCCTGCCGGGTTCGCCCATCGAAGCGGCCAGGGTCGGGCGCCTTACCGAGCTCATTCGCCGTCTGGTGTCCGTCTGGCGCCATTCCATCGAGCGCGATGCACGCCAGATCCAGTTTCACTATGACCTGTCCGACGATTTCTATGCGTTGTGGCTGGATCCGCGGCGGGTCTATTCATGCGCCTACTTTCGAGAGCCGGATATGAACATCGCCCAGGCGCAGGAGGCCAAGCTCGACCATATCTGTCGCAAGCTGCGTCTGCGCGAAGGCGAGAAATTCCTGGATGTGGGCGCCGGCTGGGGCGGGCTCCTGCTCTGGGCGGCCGAAAACTATGGGGTGGATGCAACCGGCATTACGCTTTCGCGCAACCAGCATGCCTACGTCAACAAGCTCATTGAGGAAAAAGGCCTCTCCGGGCGCGTGCGCATGAGTCTGCTCGATTATCGCAAGCTGGACGAAAGCCAACCCTACGACAAGATTGCGTCGGTGGGCATGTTCGAGCACGTGGGTCGCGCCCAGCTCGACGGCTACTTTTCCAAGCTCAGGCGCCTGGTGCGTCCAGGCGGCCTGGTCATGAACCACGGTATCACAGCCGGGGGCGTGGACAACGCCGAACTGGGCGCCGGCATGGGCGAGTTCATAGAGAAATACATTTTTCCGGGCGGGGAGTTGACCCACATCAGCCATGTGCTGGAACATCTCGCGCAGGGTGGCCTGGAAGGCCTGGACATAGAGAATATCCGCCCGCACTACGCCCGCACGCTATGGGCATGGAGCGACGCCCTCGAAGCGAAGCTGGGGCAGGCGCGCCAGATACTGACTGGGGCGCAGGGCGAGCGTTCGCTGCGGGCATATCGCATGTATCTTGCCGGTTGCGCCATGGGCTTCCAGCACGGTTGGATCGCGCTGCATCAGGTGCTGGCGCAGCCCGCTCAGAGCGGTCGGCCCGACGAGCTCGACAACCCAGAAGACCTCGCATATCCCTGGCGAAGAAACTATATCTACGCCTGATTCGTGCCGTCGCCGGTAGCCCCGGGCGGAACGCTCGGGGTAATCCCGGTTTACATTTGTGGTTAATTTTTAATAAAATGCTGCAAACTTCGTAGTTTTTATTCAATTCTGGCGTATGGTAGGCCGCTTCGGCCCCGTTACCTGTCAATAAGTACTCCGTACTTTCCACGCTAGTGCTGGTATGTATCGGCGGGACTTCACCCCGTCTTCCGCACACCTCCCATTTAGTCCTGGCGCACCCTGTTTTTTTCGCGCGTCCACCTAACTCAAGGAGGCAAATAGCCATGTCTTTCAATATGTGTTCTGCACAGCGTCCAGCCGCATCCGTCAGCGGCCTCGGGGCGCGTGCCAGACGTTTTTCCCTTGCCCTGGGTCTTGCAGCCACGGTGTCGGGCTTGTTCCTGGCGCCTGGCGTGGCCAGCGCCGCCGATAAGCCTCAGTGCGAACTGGATCGGCCCATGCGCTTCGGCGGCATGAACTGGGAGTCCAACCTCGTCCTGGTCGAGGTGGAGCGGTTCATTGTGGACAAGGGTTACGGTTGCGATTCCGAGGTGCTTCCCACCGAGACGCTGCCGGCGCTGGCCGCACTCGAACGTGGCGACTTGGACATCAACACCGAGATCTGGCTGAACAGTGTGGCCGAGCCCTGGGAGAAAGCCCAGGCAACCGGTAAAGTCAAGCGCATTGGCGACATATACATGGGCGGTGAGGCCTGGTTCATTCCCCGCTATACCGCCGAGCGCCTGCCCGAACTCAAAAAGGCATCCGATCTGCCCAAGTTCAAGGACGAATTCAAGGATCCGGAAGAGCCTTCCAAGGGGCGCTTCTATGGTTGCCCGGCCGGCTGGGGCTGCGAGGTCGTGAGCACCAACCTGTACAAGGCGTTGGGTCTGCAGGATACTTTCACGCTGTTCTCGCCCGGTACAGGGGCGACACAGAAGGCGGCGTTGACGGCGGCGTACAAGCGCAAGGAAAACATCGTGTTCTATTACTGGTATCCGACCCCGCTTGTTGGCTCCATGGATCTGGTCAAGCTGGAGCTGCCTCCTTACGACAAGGAAAAGCATCAATGCCTGACGGACCCGAACTGCGCGAATCCGCAGCCCAGCGATTACCCCGAAAATCCGGTGTTTACTGCTGTAACCACTGAGTTCACAAAGGAAGCGCCCAAGCTCACCGATTTCCTTTCCAAGGTTTCGGTGCCTTTGCCGGTCATGAACGAAACCATGGCCTACATGGAAGAAAACGAAGCAGAGCCGGTGGACGTGGCCAAATGGTTCCTGAAGAACAAAACCGACGTATGGGAAGGCTGGCTGCCCAAGGATGTGTCTGAACGCGTGAAAGCTGCACTTTAGTCGCTTCATGATGCCCCGCACGCCGGCGGCAAAGCCGGCGGGCGGATGTGAATCGGGCGGTGTGCCTTCGGGTGCGCCGCCCTTGTGGATTCCAGGAGCGAACTTTTATGTTTCCCGAATTTATTCCCCCGCGATCCCTTCGCGCGCCCATTGACGATTTCGTGGGCAATCTCGTTGCCAATTATTCCGATTTCCTGCGCGCGCTTACGCAGCCGCTGCTTGATGTGCTGATCTGGATGGATCACCTGATGCGCGATTCGCCGTGGTGGCTGGTCATGTTGGTCATCATGGCGCTGGCCTGGTTTGCCAGCCGCAGGGCGCTGTTCACGGTTTCAATGGGCGTCATGCTGTGCATCATCGGCCTGCTTGGCCTGTGGGATGCGGCCATGCAGACGCTGTCGCTCATGATTGTGGCGGTCATCATTTCCGTGGCCATCGGCATACCTGTCGGAATTCTGATGGCGAGCTTCAAATGGATGCGCTCCTTCATGCTGCCCATTCTCGACGTGATGCAGACGATGCCCAGCTTCGTGTATCTGATTCCCGTCGTGATGCTGTTCAACCTGGGCAAGATCGCCGCCATCATCGCCACCATCATTTATGCCGTGCCGCCGGTCATCCGCCTGACGGATCTGGGCATACGGCTGGTCGACAGCGAGGTGCTGGAAGCATCCAGGGCATTCGGTGCCAATCGGGCCAAGCAGTTATTCGGCGTGCAGCTCCCGCTGGCCATGCCCAACATCATGGCGGGCATCAACCAGACCACGATGATGGCACTGGCCATGGTGGTTATCGCCTCCATGATAGGCGTGAAGGGGCTGGGGTACGAGGTGCTGCAGGGCATCAACCGCCTGCAGGTCGGCCGCGGCCTGCTTGCCGGCGTGGGCATCGTGATTATCGCCATTATTTTCGACCGCATTACCCAGGAATTCGGCCGTCGACAACGGAAAGGAGCCTGACGTGAGCAAAATCGAAGTACGCAATGTCTACAAGATCTTCGGGTCTCATCCGTCGCGCTGGCTGGATGCCGCGCGCAGCGGAATGAGCAAGGAGGAGCTGCTGTCAAAAAGCGGTCATACGCTTGGCCTGCGGGATATCAGCCTGTCCATCGAGGAAGGCAGCATCTTTGTCATCATGGGGCTGTCAGGTTCGGGAAAGTCGACGCTCATCCGCCACTTCAATCGCTTGATCGAACCCAGTGCGGGGCAGATACTGGTGGACGGCGAGGATGTGTTGTCCCTCGGCAAAACAGCACTGGAACGCTTTCGCCAGCAGAAGATGAGCATGGTGTTTCAGCGTTTCGGCCTGTTCCCCCACCGCAGCGTGATTGAAAATGCCGCCTATGGCCTGCGTGTTCAGGGAACGGGGAAGCGAGAGCGCCGCGAGCGTGCACAACACTGGCTCGAACAGGTTGGGCTGGCCGGATTCGAAAACCAGTACCCGCATCAGCTGTCGGGTGGAATGCAGCAGCGCGTGGGACTGGCTCGCGCGCTGGCCACCGATGCGGAGATACTGCTCATGGACGAGGCCTTCTCGGCGCTCGATCCATTGATTCGACGGGAAATGCAGGATCAGTTGCTGCAGCTTCAGGCGCAGCTTGACAAGACCATCGTCTTTATCACGCACGACCTGGATGAGGCGCTGCGACTTGGCAACCGGATTGCCATTCTCAAGGACGGCGAACTGATCCAGGAAGGCACACCCGAGGACATTCTGCTTTCGCCCGCCAACGATTACGTACAGGCATTTTTGCAGGATGTGAATCGCGGCAAGGTGCTCAATGCGACACATGCGTGCGCCGAGCCCTCGCTCACGCTTACCATGCGCACGCGACCCGCGCACGCCGTCGAGCGCATGGCCGCGCTGAATTTCAAGTACGCGGCGGTGCTGGATGGCAAGCGTCTATCGGGCATTCTTACGCGCGAGGCAGGCGAGCGCGCCATGCGCGACGGCGCGCGTGATGTGGCGCGTTATGTGGAGGACATGGCCTCGGTGCCTGCCACGGCGGGGCTGGATGAAGTGCTGGGCAGAATGCTGCGCAGCACGGAGCCCTTGGCCGTTACAGGCGAGAATGAAGAGTTCCTGGGTTTGTTATCGCGCAGCAAGGTTGTTGAGCTCGTGACGCCCGCACTGGAGCAGTCCGATGAAGAGCACGACGCGGCGGGCGCTGTGGAGAATCACGCTGCTTAGGTGGAGGGGCCCGGGCTCATTCCGTCCCGGGGCAGGCGTCTTGCGGATGGCACGGCCCCTGGTATCGCCGCGCGCCGCAGTTGGTGCTTTCTTTCCTCTTTCTATGCACCCGCCTGCGCCAGGCGCTCCTGGCGCCTCACGATGTGGCGATACCAGATGAAAAGCAGGGCTGCGGAGAATCCGAGGCCCAGCATGGCCATGAGCCACATGGTGCCGGCGCCTTCCGGTGCGCCGGGAGCCATGCGTGTCAGCGCGGGCGCCAAGGCACCGGCCTTGGGCCCGAAACCCAGCCACCATCCGCCTACCAACCCCAGCCCGGTCAGGGCAGCCACCTGCAGTATGAGCGGCACGACCGCCACCTTGTAGGCGCGCAGCAGATATGAGCTGATGCACTGCATGGCATCGCACAAATGAAACCATGGCAACAGCTGCATGAGCGCCGCGGCAATCAGCGCAACCTGTGCGTCGTCGGTGTAGACGCGCAGAATGGCTGACTTGCCTGCCACCAGTGCGATGGCTGTCAGCAGTGCGCCAGCCAGCACTACCAGTATGCCCGCGCGGCCCGTGTTCCGTGCGCGCACCGTGTCGCGGGCACCGATGGCCTGGGCCGTGAGCGATGCCGAGGCAACGCCCACAGCCATCGGCATCATATAGCAGAGGGCGGCCAGATTGGCCATGATCTGATGGCCGCCCGATACATACATACCGCCACGCGCCACCAGCAAGGCCATGAACGTGAAGGCGCACACTTCGATCAGGTAGGAGCCTCCCATGGGCAGCCCCAGGCGCAGCAGCTCTTTCTGCGCTGCCCAGTCGGGACGTTCCACACGAGGCCGAAAGCGCAGGAAATAGGGGTCGTGATGAATGGCCCATAGGCCGGCCGCCAGCATAAGCCAACCCACCATCGCCGTGGAGACGCCTGCACCAACTGCGCCCAGCGCGGGCATGCCCAGCTTGCCGAAGATGAAAACCCAGTTGAGTAGAAATTTCACGCCCACGCTGGCCAGATTGATTTTCATGACGGTTTTGGGCCGCGACACAGCCGAGCCCAGGGCGTAGATGGTACGGAACAGCAGCATGGCGGGCAGCCCAACCACCAGTGCGCGCAGATACCAAGTGATACTGTGCCGGACAGCGGGCTCGACATCGCCCGAGAAGGCAAGCCATGGGTCGGGAAAAAGCATGGCCGCTCCGCCAACCAGGGAGAGGCTGGCCGCCACCCATACGCCCTGGCCCCAGGCGCGTCCCACATCCAGGTGGCGTCCGGCGCCGAAATGCTGGCCGATGATGGGTATCAGCGCATGTACAACGCCCATGAGCCCCACATAAACCGTAATGTAGATTGACCCCGAGAGCGCCATGGCCTGAAGATCAGCGGCGCCCGCATGCCCCGCCATGGCCGTGTCCATGACGCCGAATACGATCCCGGCCCAGGATGTGACCAGTACAGGCCATGCCTGCCTGAGGGTTTCTTTGATGTAATGGCGCAGCTGTGCTGTATCGGGCTTGCTCACGGTTTGCGCAAGCGTAGCAAACGGAAGATCTCATGGCGGTCCGGCCCTCGCTTGCCCACCCAGAGCACCTTGCCTGTATCGGAGTAGGCTGCCGACCCTTCGCGCAGCTTGTCGGGAGAGGTCTGCTGCAGGACCAGGTTGCAGTCGCGGTCGTAGCTGAAATTGATGCCGTTGAAAACCAGGAACGAGGCGCGCTGGCCTATGCCCACGCCGTGCGTGCGGACGCACTCGCCGGGGCCGACGTGATCTGCCAGCGCCTGAGACAGTTGCGCCGATACAGTGCGATAGCTGCGCACGTAGTCCAGTGCGGGCATCCAGAGCGTGACCAGCAGTAGCCATGTGACAATAAGACCGCCGGCCGACAGCACGGTGCCGCGCCACAACTCGGCCGGCTTGGCATGCAGCCGCCAGCGCACCAGCGCCACCCAGGCCAGCGTGCCCGCGAGGGCAATCAAGACAGCCGGCCAGGAAATGAACACCACATAGCCGCGTGTCTGCAGGGCAATATTCTTTGATATCTGCTCGGGCCATCCGGTTTGAAGCGCGATCCAGCCCAGCCATACGGTGGCGCTGGTAAGCGAAAAGCACATGATGGCGAACCAGTCGAGCGAGTTGACCACGCCTCGGCGCAGGGTAGGCAGCGAGAAGGCCGCCAGCACCGCGGTGGGCACCGCCATGAGCGCATACTCGGGTTCGAAGGCGTCAACCAGGCACAGCATGACCACGAGCGGCCATATCGTGAACATGAGCGGAATCAGGATGTGCGGCGCATGGAGCCAGTCGCGCCAGCGCCAGATGGAAAGCAGGGCCAGCGGCCACGTTGGCCAGAGGAACCAGGGCAGATCGCGAAATACATTCAGCATTTCGCCCAAGTGCGGCCATGTGAACGAAGATGTATTCCACAGCACCCATTGCTGCGTCCAATATTCGCCCAGGCGCTGCGCGGGTATCCACCACAGCAGTATCAGGGTGGTGCAAAGCGCCACGGTGACAATTAGCCATTTCTTCTCGCGCCACAGCACGCTGCGCGGCGTGAAAACAAACAGGACGCCCAGCATGATGGGCAGGGCACCGATCCAGCCGCGCGTAAGGAAAGCGGCGGCCAGTGCCAGGCCCAGGCTGATGGAGCCCGATGCGGGGTGATCGAGCATGCGCGCAACGGAGTAGAAGGCCAAAGCCTGAAAAGCGATGAGTGCCGGTACTTCGGAAGTTTCGTGCATGCGCCAGACGATACCCACCGTTGCAACAATGAGTAGCAGCGCGGCGTCCGCGATCATGCGCCCATAGTCGCGCACGGTGGGTTCGCCGCCGAAGGGGAGCGCCAACGGTTGCGGCTCGGGTCGTCGGCCCAGGAGGTAGCTGCCGTACCACACCGAGGCGGTCAGCAGACCGAACCAGAGGAAATTGGGCAGGCGTGAGGCAATGATGGCGGCGTCAAGGCTATCGTGCGTGAACAGCTCGAAGACGGGTGCAAAGGCCCATATGCAGAATGCGCCTACCCATGTAATAAGCGGGCCGTCCTGCGCGTAGGCCAACGAGCCGATCTGTGGCAGAAGCCAGGCTTTGCCGCCCTCGTGCAGGGCCGTGAGCATGGTGGCCAGGCCTGCCACATCATCCGTCTTCCAGGGATCGCGGAAGAACAGGCCTGCCAGAATATAGATAAGCCCCACCAGCAGCAGGGCCAGGCGCGGCAGCTTTACTGTGGCGGTGGCTGTAAGACGGGCTGGTGTCGAAACGGTATCGTGAAAAGGCACGAGGGATACGCTGTTGATGAGGAATGGGGGTATCTTAAATTAAAAAGGCAGCCCGGAGGCTGCCTTTTGTTTCGGGCAATGTGCCAGCTGTTTTAGTTTTTGCGCACAGTGCCTGCGGTGCGGGCGAAACGGGCGCGGAATTTCTCGACGCGGCCGGTTTCGACGATGCGTGTTTGTGCGCCCGTGTAGAACGGATGCGACTCGGAGGTGACGTCGCACTTGAAAAGCGGATAGGTCTTGCCGTCCACTTCCATGGTTTCGCGGCTATTGAGCGTGGAGCGCGAGATAAACGTATTGCCGGTTTGTTGATCCAGGAACACGACTTCGCGGTATTCGGGATGCACGCCTTCTTTCATGATTTGATCCTTTAAATGGGCGGGTCGCCAGCCGGCCCAAGCCGGCAACGTATCCAAGGTAACTTGGAATTCTAGCTTATTGCCAGATGGTACGCAAGCTGCCAAGAGCTCAGTCTGCTTTCTACAGGTCTGTGCGCAGCTTCCAGAGTTCCGGAAACAGCACGATATCAAGCATCTTGCGTAAATAGCCCACGCCTGACGTGCCCCCGGTTCCGCGCTTGAATCCGATGATTCTCTCAACTGTGGTGACATGGCGAAAGCGCCACAGGCGGAAGGCGTCCTCCAGATCGGTCAGCTTTTCTCCGAGCTGGTACAGATCCCAATAGTCTTCGGGCTGGCGATAGACCTGCAGCCAAGCCTGCTCGACAGCGTCGTTCGCGGTGTAGGGTTGCGTCCAATCCCTGTCAAGGCATTGGGCAGGGATGGCCAAGCCCTTCCGGTGCAAGGCACGTAGCGCTTCATCGTACAGGGACGGGGTTTCGTAGGCCTGCTGCACCAGGGCGAGACGATCGGCACGGTGGGCGTGGGGCTTGAGCATGGCGGCATTCTTGTTGCCCAGCGAAAACTCGATCTGGCGATATTGGTAGCTCTGGAAGCCGCTGGACTGGGCCAGATAGGGGCGCAGTGCGGAATATTCGGGCGGCGTCATGGTTGCCAGCACATCCCATGCGTGTACCAGTTGTTCCATGATCTTGCTGACCCGGGCAAGTTTCTTGAAGCAGGGCTGCAACAGGTCGCATTTCAGGTCCTGCCTGGCCGCCTCCAGCTCGTGCAGCATAAGCTTCATCCACAGCTCGCTGGTCTGGTGCTGAACAATGAACAGCATCTCGTTGTGCTCGGGCGACAAGGGATGCTGAGCGTCCAGGAGCGCGTCCAGGTGCAGATAGTCTCCGTAGCTCATGTCTCGCGAGAAGTCGAGCTGCGCTTGCTCGTCTCGGACGATCCGCTCCGTCTGGACGGATGGCGCCGGACAGGCGGCGGAATCGGAAGAGGAGGAATGCATCGGGCATTGCCCGGCGCCAGATATGGAGGAGGTCATGATGAAGCCTGCATGGATTGAATGAGGGGAAGACTGCGCAGTACCGCGCGCACGGGGCTTGCGTCTGCCTGCGACAGGGCCAGCGGCAGTGCGATGAGCTCATAGTCGCCTGGCGGGACATCGTCCAGCACCAGGTTTTCCAGGACTCGTATATCGTGGCGCCGGATGACCTGGTGGCTGTCGAGCGTCTTGCTGTTCGCCGGATCGATGCTGGGCGTGTCCAGGCCCACCAGCAGGATGCCAAGGCCGGCCAGATGTTCCAGCACCTGCGGAGAGAACGCCGTGAAATCATCGGACCATTTGTGCGTATTGGCCTTTCTTGTGGTACGCACCAGCAGCCGCGGCGGCAAGTCTGCAAGGCTGTCGCGCAGGTGCTGCAAGGTTAGCAACGGCCCGCTGTCCAGCACATGGACCACCCTGCAAGGGCCCAGAAAAGGCGTCAGGTCAAGCGCGCCGACGGCTTGCCCGTCCGGGCTGTAGTGCAGCGGCGCATCCGCGTGTGCGCCCACATGCGGAGACAGCGTAATTGCGCTGACATTGACCGGGCAGCCCGGACCGATGGATGCGTTCCAGCGCTGGGAGTAGGGCGTGTCGCCTGGAAACACGGGCGAGGCAGCCGAAACTTGCGGCGAGATATCCCACAGTGTCTGCATGGTTCTTGTCCTTGTGCCGTGATACTGCAATGTTAAAGCCCTATTTATTTTAAACCTATACTAGTTTGCCTGGATGGGACGCATGCTCCGCCTCTGCGACCTGCCGAGCAGGCACGCAGAGGCTACAGTTTTCCTTGTTCCACCAGCGAAACCACGGCGGGGCCGGCAACAATGAGATGGTCGAGCAAGCGGATATCAACCAGTGCCAGCGCCCGTTTCAGATGCTGCGTGAGGTTGATGTCCGCCTCGCTGGCGCGGGCGGTGCCCGATGGATGATTGTGCGCAAGGATGACAGCGCTGGCATGATGCTGCAGGCCTGCCTTGACAATTTCGCGGGGATAGACAGCGGCCTGGGTGAGCGTGCCTCGCGAGACCTCTTCCGCACTGATCAGGCGCAATTGATTGTCGAGATACAGGGCCAGGCAGTGCTCGACAGTCAGGTGGCTTAGCCGGCAGGCGCAATAGCGCTTTGCCTGGTGCAGGTCGGCCAGAGGCTGGCCCGCGGCAAGTGCTTCTTCGAGGGCGCGGCGATTCAGTTCGCCTATGGCCAGCATGACGCAGGCCTTGGCGGCGCCCAGTCCGTTGCTGGACATCAGCGCGTCGGCGGGTGCGGCAAGCAACCCGCGCAGTCCTGAAAAACGATCCAGCAGCATGTGGCCAAGCGCGAGTGCGCCGCAGCCGCGCGTGCCGGTGCGAAGCACGACTGCCACGAGTTCGGCGGTGGTCAGTGCCTGCGGGCCGAATGCCAGCAGGCGTTCACGAGGGCGCTCGTGCCCGATGTGCCGGCTGGCCTGGCGTGCGTGTTTCTTTAATGGCGGGCGTGGCCGGCAGCCCCGTGGCGGGGCGTCTTGCGTCTCTGGGGCGGCGTTGGACAGGCGGGACGGCGAGCATGAAATGGAGGCTGGCATGGCGGAACGGGAAGCAGGATGAATATGGCTCTAAAATAGAGCCATGCAAACGATCCGCTACGGTGACATATTTTGACTTCTCCGACTGATTCCGCGCCGATAATTGTCCAGCCGGACTCATACCTAACCCTGCACTACCGTATCCGCCTTGACTCTGGTCCAGCGGCGGGGTCGGTCTTTGCCGATTCTTTCGACGGCAATCCGGCCACGTTGCAGCTGGGCATGGGGCAATGGGCGCCCGGCATGGAGGCCGCCCTGGTGGGCCGAGCCGAAGGCGCCCGGTTTTCCCTGGATATTCCCGCCGCGCAGGCCTATGGTGATCGCAATCCCGATCTGCTCCAGTGGGTGTCACGTACCGTGGTCGAGGAAAATGCCGGCGCCGAGGCGGGTTTCCAACCCGGCGACATGGTCGAGTTCACCGCACCCAATGGCGCGCGCTACGCCGGCGTCCTCAAAGAGACGGGCCAGGATGCCATGCTGTTCGACTTCAATCATCCTTTGGCGGGCGTGGACCTGCACATCGATGTATCTTTGTTGGGAGTGCTGTAATGGCAGGCCAGGTAAGAAGCCGTGGCGGACCCGAGGTCGTGCTGGCCCAGCCCCGAGGGTTCTGTGCCGGCGTCGATCGAGCCATCGATATCGTCGAGCGCGCCTTGGAGCTGCATGGCGCGCCTATCTACGTTCGCCACGAAATCGTTCACAATCGTTATGTCGTGCAGGATTTGCGCCAGAAGGGCGCCATCTTCATCGACGAACTGGACGAGGCGCCGGCTGGCGCCATTGTGGTGTTCTCCGCGCATGGGGTGTCGCAGGCCGTGCGCAAAGAGGCCGAGCGCCGGGGGCTCAAGATCTTCGATGCCACCTGCCCCCTGGTCACCAAGGTACACATCGAGGTTTCCCGCATGCGCGCTGCAGGCCGGGAAATCATCATGATCGGCCATCGGGGCCATCCCGAGGTCGAGGGTACGCTGGGGCAGTCCGAAGAGGGCATGCACCTGGTGGAAACGCCCGAGGATGTCGCCGCCCTCCAGGTAGCCAACCCGGACAATCTGGCCTTTGTGACACAGACCACGCTATCCATGGACGACGCGGCTGAAGTTGCGCATGCGCTGCGAGCGCGTTTTCCTACCATCGCTGAACCCAAGAAAAGCGACATTTGCTACGCCACCCAGAATCGCCAGGATGCCGTCAAGCTGATGGCGCCCGATTGCGACTTGGTGCTGGTCGTGGGAAGCCCGAACAGCTCCAACTCCAATCGCCTGCGCGAAGTAGCCGAGCGTAAGGGCGCCAAGGCATACCTTGTGGACGGCGCCGATATGATAGACCCGGCCTGGCTTGAGGGCGTAGAGCGCGTTGGCGTCACGGCTGGCGCATCGGCGCCCGAAGTACTGGTTGAACAAGTCCTTGCGCGCCTGAAGGAATTGGGCGCTATCTCAATACGGACACTCGCAGGTACCCCGGAGAATGTGGCCTTCCCTTTGCCGCGAGAGCTGTCGCGTAAACTGGTGGAAAAGCCCGCGGAGTCCTCATGAAACTCTACAGTTATTTTCGCAGCTCAGCGGCTTATCGGGTCCGCATTGCACTCAATCTGAAAGATATCCCGTACGATATCGTGCCGGTCCATCTGCTCAGGGATGGCGGCCAGCAGTTGTCGGACAACTACACGGCGCTGAACCCGTCGCAGCTTGTGCCCACGCTGGTCGACGGAGATCGTGCCGTGGCCGAGTCCGTGGCCATCATGGAGTATCTTGAAGAGACGCATCCCAAGCCCGCGTTGTTGCCCAAGGGCGCCGCGGCGCGTGCGCATGTGCGGGCCATGGTTCAGCTCATCGCATGCGATATCCATCCGCTGAACAACTTGCGGGTCTTGAAATACTTGAAACATGACCTGCAGCTGGATGACGCGGCTCGCGATGGCTGGTACAGGCACTGGATTGCGCTTGGCCTGGCCAGCCTTGAAGCCATGCTGGTCCGATCGGCACTAACAGGCCGCTTTTGTTGTGGCGACGAGCCAGGCATGGCCGATGCGTGCCTGGTGCCGCAGTTGTTCAACGCTCGTCGCATGGAGTGCGATGTCAGCGCTTTCCCGACCGTGCTGCGCATCGATGCCGCATGCGCCGAGCTGGATGCATTCCGCAAGGCAGCGCCATCGAGCCAGCCCGATGCAGAGGGCTGACCCGAAGTCGTGATCAGGCCGCCTGCCGAGCCTGCAGCCACCTGCGAATATGCGGGAAGCGATCAAAGCCCCAAAAAGGCTCGCCGTCGATGATAATGAAAGGTGAGCCAAATACGCCTCGCTCCATGGCCTGAGCCACCTCTTCCTTCAATCTGTTCTTGACGTCTTCGTCAGCGATGCCGGCAGCGGCCTTCTGGCGATCCAGCCCTTGCCCGGCTGCAATATCCAGTACGGTGTCGGCGTCGCCGATGTTGCGCCCATCGGCAAAATAGCCTTTGTATAACGCCTTGATCAGCGTCGGCAAGCGGTCTGGGTGGTGCTGCCGCGCCCAGATGGCCGCCCGGGCCGCTGCGACTGTGCCGATGGGAAACTGATCGGGCTGGGAAAAGGGGATATCGAACAGGTGTGCAGTGCGTGCAAAATCGCGCAGTGCATAGGCGCCCTTGACTGGAATTTCCGTCAGCGGGGCGCTGCCCGAGACTTTGAAGATAGGGCCGAGCAGTATAGGATGCCAGTTGATCGCAAGGCCGGCTTCATGCGCGAGGTCTTCGACTTGCGTCGCCGCAAAATAGCCGTAGGGTGAGGAAAATTCGAAATAAAAGTCCAATGCGTTGGCCATGTCCGTCTCTGTATTCCTGTCATTGCCGATGGGTGCTGTCCGCCGCCCTATGTTAGGGGCGTTTTCAGCGGGGCGCAATGTCGGCGATAATGCGTGTGTTTTCCGCGTGATATGCGCGAACAGGGGAAATAGTGAAAAAGTCCACAGGCGCCGCGGGCGTTGTTTTAATTCTTTGTGCCGCCTGGCTGGGGGCGACGTGGTATGTCGGGAAGCGGGCGGAAGACGTCGTGCGGGATGCGGTCGTCAAGGCCAACGAGCGCATGGAAGCCGTATTGGGCGCGCAAGGAGCGGAAAAATCCTTCGAGATGACCATCGAGCGCTATGATCGCGGTCTTTTTTCTTCCGATGTGGTGTATGGCATCAAGACCAAGGGGCTACAGGGCAAACCCATGGAAATCCACTTGCGTGACCACATGCAGCATGGCCCCTTTCCTTTGGCCATGCTCAAGAAAGGGAATATTCAACCTCTGCTGGTTTACAGCGTATCCAGGCTTGAGCCAACGCTCAGCACTCAGGCGTGGATAGACAGCCAGGAAGACAAGACACCGGTCCATGGTGAAAATATTCTGCGTTTTTCAGGCGATGGGCAGTCGCACTGGACGTTTTCCCCGCTGCGCTTCTCTAATGAAGGCACGCGTTTCGAGATGAGTGCGGGCACACTGTCGGTTGATTTCCATAACGATTTCCAGGACAGTGACAGTGCGGCCTCCTTCAGTTCCATGCTGATGTCCGACGAGAACTCAGGCGAAGTCATCAGCCTGTCCAACATCCAGGCGAAGAGCCAGACTGCGCAGGACGAGGCGGGCGCCCTCAAATCGCGCAGCGATGTCACAGTGGATGCGCTGCAGGTGGGCGGCAGCGCATCCGACATCATTTCGCTGCGCGGGGTGACCATGCATATGGATACCTTGCAACAAGACGACATGCTCCAGTCTTCCATGCGCTACGATTTCGGCAAGGTGCTTGTGGGCGAAGTGGAGCTGGGCAGCTTTTCGCTGGGCGGCAAGATTGACAACGTTGACATGAAGGCTCTCATGGCCCTCGCCAGCGAATACGATGCAATCAAGGTGCGGCAGGGCGTGCAGCGCGACGCAGATGTCGAACTGACAGAGTCCGACCAGCAGGCGCTCCTGAGCCGGCTTGAGGCTGTCCTGGCCAGTAGTCCCACACTGGCACTGGACCCCATCTTATGGAAGAACGCGCAGGGCGAGAGCAGTGGCAGCCTCAAGCTAGACCTGGGCGTGGCGAACGCCGATGCACTGATGCAGCCTTCGCTTGTTCCGCCCATGATCAGGCGCGCTGAGCTCGATCTCAGTGTTTCCCGCCCGATGGTCATAGAAGTGTTTGGCAAGCTCGATGCAAAGGGCGGACAGCGCGATCAGCTCCAGGCCATGGGCGCTTTGATGTTCGACCGCTATGTCGGCAAGCTGACCATGGCCGGCTTGGCCAAAGCCGCAGACGACAAGGCAAGCACCCATTTGGTATATACGGCTGACGCCGTCGATGTGAACGGCACGAAAATGACTGTGCAAGAGTTTCTACAACGGGCGATGCTGGCCGCTATGTAGTAGGGCGGGGCCGCTGGCTTGCGCGCCCCATTCCGTCGGCTGGAGCCGATTGCAGGCAGAGGCGCTATACCCCCGCAGCGCTGTTGCTAGGGCTGTTGCACCATTTCCTGAACGCGCTCAAGCAATTTTGGATCCTGCTGCAGCGCCTGATTGATGCCATTGAATTGGTCCACGGTCATGCCTTCGTCGTGCACCGCCTTCACCATTTTGTCGTCGGCTTCCTGAAACACCTGCTTCTTCTGGGTGTCGCTGGCGGCTGCTTCGAGCTTGGGCGTGTATTCTTGGGAGATCATGGCCACTTTCTGCGATGCGCTGACGAATCGCTTGAGCTGCTGATCGGAATAGTCGGGTGCGGGAACAGTGGACTTCGGGAGTGATGTTTGCGGCTGGGCCTGCTGTGCCGCGGCGCTACCACCGGCGCTCAGGCCGATGATCAGGGCGGCGCTGGAAAGTGCTGTACGGATATGTTTGTGCATGCATGCTCCTTTTCTGCAACTGAGAGAATCTGCAACTGCCAAGGGTTCATGATGACAAGCTGAGCGACGATTACAAGCGTATGGCGTTGACAGACTTGACTATGCGCAACCTGCCGTTACCCGATAGGCCAATTTGGCGCTGTGTGTCAGGATTAGGCAAGATTCTTACTTTCCGTTTCCGTTGTGAGCCAGTTTCTCGTCTTGCCGGCGAGCTTCCACGTCAGGCGGAAACAGGCTCAACACGGTCCATCCCTCCTGCGGAGACAGTGTTGCGTCCAGCGTGAAAGGCTCAGCAATGCCCTTGGGATTGAGCGCGAACAGGGGAATCTGGCGGTTTTCGTAGCCGTTCACATAATCGTCAAAGCCGTAGCTATCGGTGAGTGTCGTGGCGCGGATCTTGCCGCCGCGCGCCAGCAGGGTGGAGAGCGTCCAGTAATTGGCTTGGGGGGAGAACAGATTGCGCCCGCGATGGCGTGCTGCTGCGCGGTGCTTGTCGGGATTGCCATTGTCACTGGCCTCCGGCAATGCATAGACATTGTTCTTGCCGAATTCATCGTGAAAGCGTGCCGTGACTAGCTCGTTGAAGTTATCCCAGGCGCCAAGCGCGAGCATCCGGCCCAAGCCCGCCAGATCCAGGTTGCGGTGCGCGTGCTCGGAAATCGGGTTTCCGTAGTAGGTGGGCAAGCCTTCCATGCGTGCCTTGGAGATGCTGTCCCAGTCGCTGTCGCACAGGCGTACAGGAACATCCTGCGCTTTCAGCGCCGTGGCCACGGCCCGCGCCAATGGGTTCGCGCCCACGATGAGGAACCCTGTTGGCTCGGGTTCGCCCAGCCCCAGGGCCACAGCGATGGGACGCGCCGTGGCGCTCTGGAGTATGACAGTCCCGATGATAACCAGGAACGTCAGCGGCAGAAGCTGCTCGGCATGAGGCAGCCCCAGCGATTCAAGCTTGAGTGCGAACAGGGCCGACACGGCGGCGGCCACAATGCCGCGCGGCGCGATCCACGCCAGCAGCGCCCGTTCGCGCCAAGGCATGGGCGAATTCCAAGCGGCAAACAGCACCTTCAACGGGCGGGCGACGAAAAGCATAATGGCCAGCACCGCAATGGCGCGCCAACCCAGGGCCTGCAGACTGGCCAAGTCCATGCGTGCGGCCAAGATGATGAACAAGCCTGACAGCAGCATGAGCGTAAGCGTTTCCTTGAACTCAAGGATCTCCTCGACAGGTACGCCTTGGCGGTTGGCCATCCAAATTCCCATGATGGTGACGGCAAGCAGGCCGGATTCATGCTGAATTTCATTCGAGATGGCAAAAACCGCGAACACCAGTGCCAGTACGGTGATGTTGAGAAGATAGTCCGCCAGCCAATGGCGCCGCAGCATTTCGCTTACGGCCCATCCCGCGGTCACGCCGGCCAGCGCGCCCACCAGCACGGTTTCGCCGAAAACCAGCAAGGCGTGGTCCCATGCATGCGTGTTATGCAGGGCGATGATGAACTCATAGGCAAGAACGGCAAGCAGCGCGCCGATGGGATCGATGATGATGCCTTCCCAGCGCAGGGTGCTGGCCACGCGAGCAACGGGCCGCACTGTACGCAGCAGGGGGGCGATCACCGTGGGTCCGGTGACCACCGTGATGGCGCCGAACAGAAAAGCCAGCTCCCATGGAAAATCCATGATCCAGTGGACTGCGCAGGTAGTAATGCCGCCAGTGATCACTACACCGGTTGTAACCAGACGCCGGACTACGCGCTCAACGCCACGTATTTCCTGGAATGTCAGAGTCAGGCTGCCTTCGAACAGGATGACGGCCACCGATAGCGAGATGAATGGGAACAACAGTTCGCCGAATAGCGCGTCCGGATCCAGAATGCCGGCCAGCGGGCCCAAGGCCAGGCCGGCCAGCAAGAGAAAAAGAATGGCCGGCAATTTCATGCGCCAGGCCAGCCATTGGCAAAACATGCCGACCACGCCTATGCCCGCCAGCATCAATACGTTGTGTTCACCCATGGATGGCGCAATCCTTGTCGTTGTCTTGCCCGCACCTCATTCGCGGGCTGGCTTGGCGTCATTCTGCTGGACGCAGAGGGGCGCCGTCAAACGGCGAATGCCGGCCAATCGCCAGACGCGACGGTGGGCGCAATGCGTGGTGTCGTGGCGCGCCGCGGGTGTCCTGTACGGATAGTCTCACTCGCCTTGCGGGCGCGGGCAAGGTATCCTGTATAACCTGATGGCTCGAGAAGGGCGGTGCATGGGGCGCCGCCGACGCACAGGGGCAGACTTTGGCTGAACGACACGGACACTCCTCGCAGAAACAAGACGCGCCATCGGAGGCCGGCGCAGCGGCAGCCGCGCCGGCCTCCGGTGGGCCTGATGCGCCTCAGAATGCCTTTCAGGGGGATCTTCCCGCCCATGTCGACTCACTCCCGGCGTCCTGGCGCGATGCCTTTCTGGATGAAGATGTGCAGGCTGTACTAGGCGACTTGGGTTGCTTTCTCGATGACAGGTTGGCTGCGGGGGTAACGATTTTTCCATTGCGGCCTTTTCGCGCGCTGCTCGAAATAGAACCCCAGGATGTTCAGGTTGTTGTGCTGGGGCAGGACCCTTACCATGGCCCCAACCAAGCCCAGGGCCTGGCTTTCTCCGTTCCCGACAATTGCCGCACGCCGCCCAGCCTGCGCAATATGTTTGCGGAACTGCAGCGCGAGTACCCCGATGAGTTTCAGGCACAGCGCAACAGCCTGGTGCGCTGGGCGAGAAGGGGTGTTTTGCTGCTCAACACCAGCCTGACAGTGGAGGCCCACGAGGCAGGCTCGCACGCGCGGCGCGGATGGGAAGGCGTCACCGATGCCATACTGCTGCATGTATTGCGCCAGCCGCGCCCCAAGGTATTTCTGTTGTGGGGCGCCCATGCGCAGTCCAAGCAGTCGTTGTTGCGTACCCACACTCCGGCTGGGCCGGTGGATGTCCTGTGTGCCAATCACCCCTCACCCTTGTCGGCCTTGCGGCCGCCGCGCCCCTTCATTGGTTGCGGCCATTTCCGGGCTGCCAACGATTGGCTCCGCGAACAGGGCGAGCCCGGCGTCAATTGGCTGGACAACACGCTGCCGGCGCGCGCAGGCAAGTAGCGGCTTTCAGCGCTTGCCTGGATGCCCGCGGTGCAGGCGCTCTTTCACCAGATCCTCCTCGAGCATGCGCGTGGCGCGCAGCACGACGCGATTCAGCATATTGTTGAATGCACAAATTTCCGTTTCATCCAGATCCTGGAATACAAGCTCATTCAAGGAGGCAATAACCGGCATGATCTCGTTATAGCGCTCCCGGCCCTTTTTCGAAAGCGCAATGCGCACCATCCTGGCGTCGGCGGCCTCGCGGGAGCGGGTCAGCAGGCCTTTCTCGCATAGCGTTCCGATGGTCCGGGAAGTGCGTGCTGCATCCAGGGCGGCCGCATGCGCGGCCTGTGTGGACGTCAGGGTTTCATGCTGGGAAACGATGGCCAGGATGCGCCATTCCCGCCGGGTGATACCGAACCGCCCCTCGCAAAGGCGTGTGAAGATGGGATTGGCGGCAGACCAGGCGCGATACAGGCGGAACATCGTCATGTCATGGAGTGTTGGCAATGGGTGCGCGTCATGCGGGCCGGGTTTTCCGTCTTGCAAGGATGTGGACATGGCAGCTATCCCCTCGGGGGTTTTCCCTTAAATATCGAATGCTTGATTAGATCAATTATTCCCCGGCTTGATAAGCTGGCGGAAACAAACAGATCTACGCCAAGGAGACACTCATGCTCAAAATAACCTTGAAGGCCGCGCTGCCGTGTGTGCTGTCCGCCCTGATGCTGGCGGGTTCGGCCCAGGCGGATACACCCGCACTGAAGGAACCCCTTACGCTCGTCGTGGGGTATGCGCCCGGCGGCGCCTCGGATCGCGCCGCGCGCATTGTGGGCGAAGCTCTGCAGAAAAAGCTGGGCGTATCGGTCGTTGTGGAAAACAAGACCGGTGCAGGAGGCCGTATTGCGGCTCAGTATGTGAAATCCGCGCCAGCGGACAAGAATGTGTTGATTCTCGGCAACCCGGCAGTAATGGTCGTGGCGCCGCTGGTGTTTGAGAAGCTCGAGTACGATGCCGTCAAGGACTTCCAGCCCGTATCCATGGTGACGCAGTACGGCTTTGGGGTGGCTGTGTCCGCGGACAACGATATCAAGGACATGCAAGGTCTGGTGAAGTGGGCCAAAGAAAATCCGGGCAAGTTCAACATCGGCGTGCCGGCCACAGGCAGCCTGCCGCATTTTTTTGGCCTCATGCTGGCCGATCGCATGGGCGTCAAGGGCGAAATTGTCGGATATCGCGGTTCGGCGCCCGCCATTACCGATCTGATCGGCGGCGTGATACCGGTGGCCATCGATACCCTGGACGTGCTGACGCGCCAGCACGAGGGCAAGCGCATCCGCATTCTCGCCACGTCCGGCAAGGAGCGTGAGAAGGCGCTGCCCGATGTGCCTACCTTCACCGACGAGGGCATCGATCTTGTGGCATCCGGCTGGAATGCCTTTTTCGCGTCTGCTTCCATGCCGGCCGACAAAGTGAAGATGCTGGGGCAGGCCATCAAGGCGGTGACCGCCGAGCCTTCAGTGCGCCAGACTCTGGTCCAGAATGACCTGATTCCGGTTTCGGCGGATGCGGTTGAATCAGGCAAGCTGATCGATGCCTTCCGCAGCCAATGGGAGCCTGTAGTTAAGGCCTCCGGCTTTGTCGTCACGAAATAGCCGCATATGAACCGGCCACGCAACGTACTGTTCATCATGGCGGATCAATTGCGTGCCGATCATTTGGCGTGCTATGGCCATCCGCATATACGTACGCCCAATATCGATGCGCTGGCGCGCCGTGGCGTGCGGTTTGACCGGGCCTTTGTCAATTCGGGCGTTTGCGGCCCTTCGCGCATGAGCTATTACACGGGGCGCTATCCATCCACACATGGTGCGACCTGGAACCGCGTTCCGCTGTCAGTGGACGAAGTGACGCTGGGCGAGTATCTGCGCAACAGCGGACGCACGCTTGTGCTTGCGGGCAAGACACATGTCATGGTTGACCATGCCGGACTTGAACGCCTTGCCCTGGATGGCGGCAGCGAACTGGGGCAACTGCTGAGTGCGGGCGGATTCGAGGAAATCGATCGTTACGATGGCCATCATGAGCCGGGGCAGGAAAGCGGCTACCCAGCCTATCTGCGCCGGCACGGCTATGTGTCCGACGATCCATGGACTGATTTCGTCATCGCCGCGCGCGGCCCGGATGGCAAGCCCGTAAGCGGTTGGCACATGCGCAATGCGCGCTACCCTTCCATGGTCGAGGAGCGGCATTCCGAAACAGCCTACATGACGGACCAGGCGCTGAATTTCATGGAACGCATGGGCGAAGCGCCGTGGGTCATGCATCTGAGCTATGTGAAGCCGCACTGGCCGTATATAGCGCCCGCACCCTACCATGCCATGTATGGCTACGAGGAGTGCCTGCCGCCTGTACGCAACGAGGCGGAAAAACATGATGCCCATCCCGTGCTGGCGGCCTACCGCCAACAGGAGGAAAGCATCAGTTTTTCTTCCGACGAGTGCCAGCGCACTGTTCGTCCGGCCTATCAGGGGCTTATCACCCAGTTGGACGATAATCTAGGCAGGCTGTTCGACTATATGGAAAACAGCGGCCTGATGGATGACACGTTGATCATCTTCACAGCGGATCATGGCGACTTTCTCGGGGATCACTGGTTTGGCGAGAAGGAACTATTTTACGAGCAGGTGCAACGCGTGCCGCTTATCGTTGTGGACCCATCGCCCGCCGCAGATGCAACGCGGGGAGGCGTCGAGCCGCGCATGGCCGAGTCTGTGGACATATTGCCGACGATCCTTTCCTGGCTGGGCTTGCCGCTGGCCACGCATCGCCTGGAAGGCCGCAACCTGTTGCCGCTGCTATACGGACAGCACACTGATTGGCGCGATTGCGTTTTTTCCGAACTTGACTACAGCTATCGCCTTGCACGTCAGATCGTGGGCAAGACCACGCAGAATGCGCGGGCCTGGTCAGTGCGCACAGACCGCTGGCGCTATGTATACTGGATGGACGAACCCGAGCAGCTTTACGACCTTGAATCCGACCCGGACCAATTCATCGACCTCGGACGCAGCCCGAACCATGAGGCGGTGCGGGCCGAGTGCCGCAGCAGGCTGATGGATTGGTTCACGCGCTTGAAGCGTCGTACCACGGTCACGGACGAGATGGTGGAGAAGGGCACCAACGCCTACAAGAAGGCGGGCGTATTTTTTGGGCAGTGGTGATCTGCTGCGGGTCCCGTCTACTGGAGCATGCACACAATGGCTGAAGATAACGAGCGCGGTTATATCTATGTTGAAATCGAGGTAACCGATCCCGACAACTACAGAGCACACTACATGTCGAGGTCGACGCCGGCCGTGCAAAAATATGGCGGCAGGTTTCTGGTTCGAGGAGGTGAATACACGGCTGCGAGCGGCGATCCAGGTTCAAACCGCATTGTCATTCTGGAGTTCGACAGCTATGACCAGGCGCTCGCTTTCTATCAATCTCCCGAGTACCAGGAAGCCATGACTCACCGAAACAAATACTCGGTCTGTCATCGCTACACCATCCATCGAGGCAGCGCCTGAGACGGCGGCACTATGCGCTACACCCACCAATAGCGCAGCACATGGAAAAAGACCGGCGCGGCAAAGCAGATGGAATCCAACCTGTCCAACATACCGCCGTGGCCTTCGATCATGTGACCCCAGTCTTTTACACCTCGGTCGCGCTTGATGGCGGACATCACCAAACCGCCCGCAAAACCCAGCAGGCACACCAGCAAGGCAATGAGCGCGGCCTGCCAAGGCTTGAATGGCGTAATCCAGTATAGGCAGGCTCCCACGAGCGTGGCCAGCGCGATGCCGCCGGCAAACCCTTCCACGGTTTTCGATGGTGACAGCGACGGCGCTATTTTCCGCTTGCCGAAAATCTTGCCGCATACATATTGCAGGACATCCGATATCTGCACGACGAGAATGAGCCAGGCAACAAGCAGCAGGTTTTTGCCCTCGAAACCGGGTATAGGCAGAATTACCAACGCGGGAACGGCGGAAATGCAGTATACGGCGATCATCAGGCCCCACTGTACATTTGCCGCGCGCTCCAGGTAGCGCACTGTGTCGCCGCCGAACGAAGAAAGAATAGGTAGTAGCAGGAACAGGTAGACTGGAATGAAAATGGCGAACAGACCGTACCAGTCTACCCATATCAGCAGGTACTGTACGGGCAGTGCAAAGTAGAACGCCGCCACGAGTGCGGGGTAGTCGCTGCGTCGCGTCGGAGTCAGTGTAATGAACTCGCGCAGGGCATAGAAAGAAATGAGGTAAAAGAGAATGATGATGCCGGCCCGCCCCATCAGGAATGCGATGCCTATCACCACCACCATTACCCACCAGGCATAGATCCGCGCATTTAGATTGTCGATGACGGGGCTTGGCGATGGAGCCCGCCATTTCAGCAGCTGGCCGATGGCCGTCGCGACCAGCAGCAGGCAGCCTATGCCGGTAAACAGAAAGAGTGTGCTGTGGTCCATCTCAGTTCTCCTGGGCGGCCAAGGCCAGCAATGTACTCTGGGCCCTATCCAGAAAGTCCTGCTTGGTCTCGTCTTTCTGCAGAACAAGGGGCGCACCGAAATGCAGTGTGCACAGCAAGGGAAGCGGGACAACCTTGCCTTTAGGCATCACGCGATTCAGGTTCGCAATCCATACCGGTATGATTTCCACGTCTGGCCTGAGGCGAGCCAGATGGTACAGGCCACTCTTGAAAGGCAGCAGCCCCTCTTCTCCCTGGTTGCGTGTTCCTTCGGGAAAGATGATCATGGAATCCCCATGTTCAAGGGCATCGAGCAGCGTCTGCAATGGATGATTATCCGGGGAGCTGTGCTTGCGGTCGACCAGAACGCCGTTGAATACGCGTTGTATCAGGAACTTGCGCCACTTTCCAGTAAGCCAGTAGTCGGCGCCTGCCACTGGGCGGGTGCGCTGGCGCAACGCCAGGGGCAGCGAGGCCCAGATCAGCACGAAATCGACATGGCTGTTGTGATTACCGTAATAAATGCGCTGTCTGGGCGTGGGCTCACAGCCCAGCCACAACGCTCGCGCGCCCGTCAGCAGCCTGGCGGCGGAAGTAATGACGAATGCAAACAGAGAGTCGATCATCCTGAGCCTCATAGGGGTAAGTCGAGCTAGCGCAGCGCCGCGTTCACCCGGAGACAACCCATGGCCCCGCGCGCGTGTTCAGACATTTGTTCGGCAGGCCAGTGCGGTAGGTCAGATCCACGCCGTCGTGCGTGGAAAACGAGAGCATGTCGGCATTGCGCATGAAGTGTCGCCATGTAGGGTTGCGGGGTACCGGCTACGGGCGGATGATCACGATTGCGCCAGCCCTCGCCGTATGCGGTTATATATGGTACGGGCGAGCAGCGCAAGCACCGCGGCAAGCACAACATTGAACCATACCCCCGTGGGCGCGCCGCAGCCAACGATTACGCCCAGCAGGCCGAACACGGCAGCCCGATCACTCTTGCCCATGGGGCCGTCGTAACGGCGGGAGGCTCCCACCATCAGGCCAAGCACACCTGCATATTCGGAGAAAACAGCCATGAGCACGACGCAGACAACCAGCAGCGGGGAAACGCCCGGCAGCAAGGCGAATGGCAGATAGAGGGCGCTGTCGGCCACCACATCGCACATCTCATTGAGATAAGCGCCAAGCCTGGATTGCTGGCCGAACTCGCGCGCTAGCATGCCGTCAATGGCATTCAAGGCCATGCGCAGGAACACCCACACGGGAATGAGCAAAAAGGGCCAGGCAAGCGGTGCGTTCCAAGCGACGAGAAGCGCGACCAGCAAGGAGACCGCGGCTGCCGCAAGCGTGACCTGGTTGGCGGTTGCGCCGCGGGCATGCAGCCATACAACCAGCGGCCGAAGAAGGTTCTGGAATCGCGGCTTCAGCGAGTAGATGGAAATCACGGCTCGCGACTATTCGAGCTTGAGCCCCGCGCTCTCGATAAGATTGCGATTGTCGTCATATTCGTGGGCAATCTCGTTCGCGAACGATTCGGGTGTGCCGGTAAGCGGAATATTGCTGCTTTGTGTCAGCAGCTTCTGGATATCGGGGCTGGCAACCGCTTCGTTGATGGCCTTGTTTAGCGCATCGATGATTTCTTTTGGCGTGCCGGCAGGTGCAAAGAACCCGAACTTCGACATCATATTGGCTTTCTCGTAGCCCAGTTCGGTGAGCGTGGGAACATCCGGCAGGGCGTCGACCCGCGAGGGGGCGGCCATGGCCAGCGCGTGCAACTCGCCGCTTTTGACATGCGAGAGCACGGCCGCACTGAGATTCATGGAGGTGAGCTCGAATTGGGCGCCCAGGGCGTCGTTCTTTTGTTGTGCGCTGCCCTTGTAGGGAATGTGCGTAAGCTTAATGCCTGCCGTATGCTGAAACTGTTCCAGCATCAGATGCCCCAGCGACCCATGCCCGGAAGTAGCCCACCGCAGGGATCCTGGATTTGCCTTGGACTGGGCAATCACGTCGTTAAGCGTCTTCCCGGAAAAGGCCTGGGTGCCCAGGAGCACCACAGGAGAGACCATGACGCTGGCCACTGGCGTGATGTCTTTGCGAGGATCGTAGGATACCTGCGAAAAGAGCGGAGACAGCGCCAGCGGGCTTACCGAGGAAAACCCAATGGTGTAACCGTCGGGCTTGGCCTTGGCAACCGTGCCCATTCCTATGGTTCCGCCAGCACCCGCCTTGTTTTCGACCACGAATGCTACGCCCAGGTTCTGGGACAACTTTTCGGATATGGCCCGCGTGACAGTATCGCTGACACCGCCAGGCGAATACACCACGACAACATGTACGGGATGCTCGGGCCAATTGCCCGCCCAGACTGTCGTGGCCTGGCATGCGGTGAAGAGGCCTGCGGTCAGCAGGCGCAGCAGATTCTTGAACGACATGATGATGTCCCTGGTCGAGAAAATGCCGATTGTACGCTGAGCGCCCTGATTTAAGATACTCCACGGCATCGTGCCGAAGCCGAGCCGGATTGCCACACAATGGTGCTCTTTTTGTGTGGCATCGCCGCGCAGCAGCGGTACGCGGGATGAGGGCTTGCTACGGCGGGCCGAGCGGAGCAGCGCCCTCTATTGACTGTGCTGCGCCAGCCATGCGCGCATTTGAGCGATCTCCGCCTCCTGGGCGGTAATGATTTCCTCGGCTAATGCGCGTACTGCCGGATCTTTACCATACTTAAGTACGATCTTGGCCATGTCGATAGCGCCCTGGTGATGAGGAATCATTCCTTTCATGAAGTCTATATCTGCATTGCCGGTGTAGTCGCTTTGCATCGCCGCGTGCATTTGCGCGGATGCTTCACGATAAGCGAGGGTCGAAGGACTTTCGTTCGCGGCGGAGGGCTGCTGCATGCTCATGCCCGTATGGCCTGCATGATCGCCGTGTGCAACCTGCGCCATGGATACTGGCGTGCCAAGCGCAAAAAGCGCCGCGACTATACCGGTGAAACTCATCAATGCTTTCAAGCTGTATTCTCCTGTTAAAGATAGCGGCTGGTGCTCAAGGGCTCATACTTTAAGGCTTCCTACAGTGGGAAGGTCAAGCTTTTTAAGCGGCGAAATATTTCGATCCGGGATTTGATTTTCGGGGGCGTGGACAAATGCTTGGGCGAATTATGCTGCAATTCGCAGTTGCTGGCGGCCTTCCAAAGACTCCTGCCGCCGAGGGAGAGCTTGATACGATGCGGGTTGTACCAGCGAATATACGAGTCCACTTCTCGGATGAACTGTTCAAGCGTCATATCGAGCCAGTTACGATGGTATGGTAATCCCCTCCAGAAAAGCGTTGAAGTCAGAGGTAGAATTTTCTCATTGAGGAGTTCTACAAGATGAAGAAGTCGCGGTTCACAGGCAGTCAGATCATGGACACGCTGCAAGGACAGCTGTCGCCAATGCCGCCGTGTCAAAACGCGTTTACTGTTGAAAGCGCTCTTCCGCGATGCCGATCGACTGTGTCCCTTCGATCTCAAACATCTGCCCTGCCAACGGCTGCTTTGCCAGCGTGGCGGACGTCAGCCCATGGCGCATCGATGTGACGTACAAACGGTCATGCAGAGGACCTCCAAATGTGCAACTCGTTGGTTTACTAACACCAACCTTCACTCGAGTATGAGGTATCCCTTCAGGATCGTACCGTACGATCTCTCCACCGCCGACTACTGCGACCCAGAGATATCCTTCGCTGTCCATTGCACAACCATCTGGACCGCCATCGCCATCGAAACGGATATGCTCCCGCTGGTTCGCTATTGCGCCGGATTCCAAGCAAAAATCGTAGGCATGGATGCAGCGAGACCATGTATCCGCGAAATACATTGTCAATCGATCGGGGCTAAATGCGATTCCATTGGAAAGCATGAAACCTTCATCTACGCAACGAAGGACTTTATTTGTCAAACAGTACAACTTGCCTAGCGGCCGCTTCATCAAGCGATCGAAAGTGCCAACCCACAATCGGCCTTGCGCATCAATCCGTGCGTCGTTATAACGCTCGTCGGAGTCGACGGGACTTACCGGTAGGTCCACCAAGTCGCCACTTGTGCAATCGAAAAAAGCAATGCTTGAACGGAAAATAAGCAGTAGTTTTGGGCTGGCCGTGAGCGCTAAAGCGGCGATGGGTTTACCGAACACCCAACGTCGACATAGCCCATCATTTGGCGTGTATCGACATAATGCATAAGCCGTGACGTCGACAAAATACAATGCTTGATCAAGGTCATTCCAAATCGGCGACTCGCCCAGGTTACTGCCGCAATTTGGTACGGGCGCGATTCGCATCATGTGTCACCGCCAGCTAGCCGGAACCTCAATAACGTTTCTGCATTTGGCTGATCTTCAAATATGGCTCGCACCGGTAAACCTATCTGTAAGGAATTAACGTCCACGTCCGTCATATTGCTAAAGACCCTCGGCCCTTCCTCCAGTTGAATTAATACGACGACATAGGGAATCTTGCGTGACTCGTTAGGAAAATAGTCTTTATGAAACACGCAATAAGACCAAATAATTCCTCGACCAGAAAGCGCGTGCCAGTCGTATTGATCGGAACTGCATGAAGCACATATGTTCGCGGGCGGGAACCGAAACGTCTTACATTGCTTGCATTGTTGCATTGCAATAAGACCTTTTGCTAAAAAATGACTGTAAGTTGCCAGATGGTCGCTAAAGGATGCGGAAGTGGTCGGGACGTTAAGATCCATGATCAATCCAATCCGTAAATAATTGAAGAAACGATGGGTGACGCGCACGCGTAATGGATGTGTCTGGCACCCGTAATCTGCCGAGCCCCAGCTTGCCCCCGCAACTGGCGGACTGCTTCGATATTCAATGCCCAGCCTTGCATATAGCTTTCTGACAAATGCCCACCGCTCGTATTGAGTGGGTACTCCCCCCCCAGTTCAATGCGGCCATCCTGGACCCAAGCACCACTCTCCCCTGCGGGGCAATAGCCCAACCCTTCTAGGCTGAAGAGAACGGTCGGAGAGAAGTTGTCGTAGATCATGAGACCATCCACGTCTTCGCGCCCAATTCCCGCTTGGTGCAACGATTTAGTGCCGGCTTGCGAAAGCGGAGCGTGCCAAAAGTCTTCTGGGGGAAAAGTCGAGTGGGTCATGGCCGTGGCTTGAGCTATACCCTTGATGCGGATGACGGGCTGGGGCAAGTCACGAGCACGGTCAATGGACGTCAGAATCATCGCTACACCGCCATCGTTGATCATGCAATAATCCAAGAGGTGTAACGGCTCTACGATCCAGGGTGCCGTGCGATGGTCCTCTGCGGTTATGGGCTTTTTCATGACGGCGTTAGGATTGAGAAGCGCATGGTTGCGACAAGCTACTGCAACCGCAGCCAATTGCTCCGATGTGGTGCCGTAGAGGTGCATGTGCCGCTGGAACATCATCGCGTGCACCGCTCCAGGTGAGGTCATGCCGTAGGGAAACCAAAGCTTCGCCCCGTCGCTGCCGTAGCGGTCAGCCACGCCACCGTATTTGTCACCTGCACTGCGACCGTTGTTGCCATAAACTAGCGCGACATTACGAGCGGCACCCTGTTTTATCGCCATGGCGGCAAGATGAATTGAAGTGCCCGACATTCGTCCCTGTCCGGCCAAACCCGTCACAAACGTCGGGTTTAGTCCGACCAATTCGCAGAAGCGCTGGTAGTTCGGAATGCGATGTACGACTAATCCGTCGATGTCAGATAGCTTTAGGCCGCTGTCATCCAAGGCTGCGCGTAAGGCCGATGCGCCCAAATCGTACGGCGAGAGTTCAGGAAAATTGCCATAGGCGGTGTTACCTATTCCAACGACCGCGGTAGTACGATCAGCCGAATATGCGGAACCTGAGAAATCAATCAATGTCGTCTCCATTAAGTGTCTGCATCGACTGCAGGAGCGTATGCAAGTTCTTAAGGGAGATAAGATTCATGACTTGATTCTCGACGCCCGCCGCTACGTCCGTTTTTAACACCCGTTTAGCTGACTCGTGAAAACGCTTGCGCACTCTATCATCCGTCGCTGTATGGAAATCATCGGCCGTCTGAACAATAACCGAGCCGTCACACAAAACGACTTCGATGGAGCAAGCCCGAACACCCGCGCGATCGTCATCTTCGAAAGCTAAAAGCTCGCATTTTTCAATCCATTCGCCAATCTCGGAATCGAACGGTGCAGCCCAGATTCGCGCAGATAAAGCTCGGCGATATAGTACCGCCGCGACAGCGTACTGGATGCTCATCCGAGCGGCTTGATTGTCCCTCGGCAGGCGTCCGTGATCGCAACCTGGATATGCCCTTGCGGTCGCATGCACATGAATGCGAATCGCTCCGATATCTTGTATCCGCAGCTTGTGCCTTTCAACAATGGCCATAGCGACTTGTGATGGGCTTTGCACGAACACGCAAGCCGGCACTGGCTTGTGAATTACGCCAAGGATGTCATACTTCGAATCACAGGGCACTGGTTTTCTACCGGTGTCAAATGTCGCCATCAAGCCATGCGCTCCGTCGAGCGCCGTGTCCGCTGCGATCGCACCCACTCGGGCTAACTGCCAACTCGACAACGCATTGCGTGCTGCGGTGCCTGCGTGAAAAGTCAAGTCCATTGTTCCTTGATTTGCCCATTCCATTAGACCTGCTGCGGTATTTGCGGCTAGCGCCATAGCATGAATGGTCCGTCTTGTATCCAACTTCACCAAACGAGATAGCGCTGCCGCGGCAGCGATTGGACCGACGATCGCGGTCGGCCGTGCTCGAAATGTGGTGGCACCTTGATACATGGAAGCACCCAAGCGCGACATTACGTGATAGCCGGCGACAATGGCGCAAAGCACATCATCTCCGCGACTGTTCTCTAATTCCGCTGCAGCAAGTACTGCAGGTAACACACTCACTCCAGGATGAGTCGCACTTTCGGCAAAAGTGTCCATCTGCGACGTGGCCCCCGCGAGTGTGGCATTAACGAACGCTGCTTCCATAATCCCTATGCACGCTGTATGTGCTATCACACGACTCGCTCCGCCTGCGCCAAGTACGATACCAGATGCCATCGCCTGCCGAGCCCAGGGCAGATCGACTCCATCCATACATGCGCCTAAAAAATCCAAAAGACAAACACCCGCTTTGGTCCGTACCGATGACGGCATGTCTTTGGCCCTGATTGCCAAAGCGTCCTCCGCGAGATTTCTGATAAAGCAGTGCATATTTATTTCTTTCCCCGAAAGACGCCCCAACCGTCAGCACGGATTTCGTCTGTGTGCTGACCGGGACGGGGGCCCGGCCGAGGCAGCACTGAGGAGCCATCGAACTCCCATGGGGAGCCGCCGATCACCAATTCTCCGCGTGTCGGACAGGGAATCATGGCCACAATACCGTTCGACACGTAGTGCTCATGATGTCGGAAGTGCGCAAATGAGAGGAAGCGTCCACAAGGCACCAGCTCCTTCTGTAGACGGTCTACCCACCACCACGCTGGGCGAGTCGCGATCGTGTGACCGAGGATTTCCGTAAGTGCTTCGCGGTTAGCTACCCGGTCGGCGTTATCGTGGAAGCGAGGATCTGCGCAAAGTCCGTCGAGTGATAGCACACGGCACAATGATCGCCATTGTCTATCATTGCTCGCAGTGATCGCTACGGGCTCATCCAATGCCTGGAAGGCCTGGTCGGGCGCGAGATACGATGAGGCGCTGCCTGCTGGCTGCTGCGGCGAACCTGCGGCTGATAACGCAATACGCAATCGTTGCAGATTTAACGCACTGCCAAGCATCGTTACGTTCACCCGCGCCCCCCGCCCGCTCTTCTGTCTTGCGTATAAAGCGGCGAGCACACCTTGGACGATGTTGCCCGCAGTGCAGACGTCGACATGACCGTACCAACGCCACAGCTGTGGAGCGCCTCCTTGCTCCCCATTCAAAGACGCTAACCCAGAAAATGCCTGCACGTGCGGATCCGTAGCTCCCAGCTTCGCCATGGGTCCGACATCACCGAACCCCGATGCCGATGCATATATGAGCGCGGGGTTTACTCTCGTCAAGTCCTCAAAGCCTACCCCCAGCCTTTCTGCCGTCCCAGGACGAAAATTTTCGATCCAGACATCTGCGTCACGCAACAAATCACGAACGAGATTCAAGTCTTCGTTGCGCTTGAGATCCACAATCATGCCCTGCTTGTTCAAATTCAATGACATATAGGTGGTACTCAAACCACCTTGGGTCGGAAAAATGTTACGAATGAAATCGCCTGCAGGCGACTCGATTTTGATGACATCAGCACCCAGCATTCCCAGAAGCGAGCCGGCCCATGGACCGACTCCACCAATACTCGCGTCCACTACTTTTACGCCAGCAAGTGGCGAATCATCGCTAGGCATGGGGTCGAGCGCGCGGGAGTGTCCGTTCAATGTGAGCGCATTGGTGACGGGTGTAAGGGAAAATGGTAGGCCCAAGTGCTGTTGTGGTTCCATGCAGGCCACGAACGGTCGAAGTTTCCGCACCTGTTCATGTTCCATAATGGCGTCCAGTGACAGAACGGGTACCGAAATTCCGCCCAAGCGATTGATCGTTGCGCTGACCTCAAGGCTAGTATGCGATTGGAACCAGTCGTGATATGCCTGCCCCAGATCGTGACGCCGATCCCCCGTAAATATTGTGGCTCGCCAATTTGAATAGGCGGGATTGTCGACCAAGTGGCCGACGCCAATTTCCTCACAGAAAGCGACCCAAGCATTACGTTGATCGTGACGAAAGTCAAAAGTGACGTACCCGTCCGCTGTTTTCCATCCATGATCAGGCGCCACGAATGGGCCATTAACGTGAAACCCGGACCACTCATCGGCGTCGGCTTGCGCCGCAAGCAGAACCGACTTCAGCGACATGAGCGCCCGCAGAGCATTGACATGCACATAGCGGCCCCTACCAGTACGTGTTCGGGCCAACAACGATGCGGCCGTCGCCTGGAATGCTGCCATGCCTGTCGCGTGCCATGCTATTTCCGCACCCACGCGCACAGGTGCCTCGCCACGTTTGCCAAGATAGCGCGTAAGCCCCGACATGGCCTGCAACACCAATTCGGAAGTGGCGTGGCTGGCGAGCGAACCGTGATGGCCAAGGTCGGTGATTTCGCATACCACGATATGGGGATGCTGCGCAGCAAAAGCTTTCCAGCTCGACGAGAATGCTCCGTTCGTTGCGATCGAGGGGCTCCAGTCACCATGAACGATAAGCACATCCGCGTTTAAGATGAGTGCTGACAAGGGCTGGTATGCCCTTTCGCCATGCGTCATCGATAACAGACGCTTACCCCGATTCAAATGCTCGAACAATACTCCTACAGTGTGCTGATCGCCCCAGTTGCGACAGAAATCGCCGCCGGGGAGTTCGATGTGTGTGACATCGGCACCAAGATCAACAAAAAAGCGGCCGCAGAAAGGGCCAGGAACCCCTTCACATAACTCAACTACACGCAGGTCGGTATAGATGGCAGGCATGGGATTAATGCTGTGGGATGTGTGCTTCACGCACAAGGTTAACGAATTTCTCGATTTCGCTTTTTGCGTACGCCTCGAGCTCCTCCGGCGTACTTTGTAGCGGCACAGCGCCGAGGCCTTCTAATTTCGTCTTTATTTCGGGAAGCGCCAAAACTTCATGCAAATTGTCGTTAAGCTTATCGATAATGGGACGCGGGGTACCCGCCGGTGCGAATAGTCCGTGCCATGCACCTACCTCATAGCCCGGCACGCCAGACTCGGCCATGGTAGGAACTTCCGGCATGACAGGAGACCGTTGTGGTGTCGTTACCGCAATGGCACGCAGTTTTCCTGCTGTGACCATGCTATGCACCGTTGGTATGCCGATGAACATCATCGAGATCTTGTCGCCTAACACGTCGACGATGGCTTGGCCCCCACCCTTGTAAGGCACATGCAGGATGTCGATGTGCGCCATGCTTTTGAACAGTTCGCCGGCCAAATGTTGTGAGCTGCCTACCCCTGCAGAGGCAAAGGTCAATTGGCCGGGATGGGCGCGAGCTAAGGCTATCAACTCTTTGAGATTATGCGCCGGGACAGAAGGATTTACTACTAGTAGGTTGGTAACATTGGCCACCAGACTGATGGGCGCGAAATCGTTAATAGGATCGTAAGGAAGCTTCTTATAGATGCCGGAATTAATGCCGTGGGTGCCAATCGTACCTAACAGCAGCGTATAGCCATCAGGCGCCGCCCGAGCTACGTACTCCGTACCTACAATAGCGCCCGCACCAGCACGATTCTGCACGACCACAGACTGACCTAGGCGATTGCCCAACAATGGAGAAATCATGCGAGCGATGATATCGGTAGGCCCGCCCGGGACGAACGGAACTATCATCGAAAGAGGCCGGCTAGGATATTCCGATTGCGCTCGCACTCCCGTTAGCCACATCCCAATACCCAACGCTGCTCCTTTGATCAGCGTACGACGTGTGCGAATGGCGCGATCCGTGTCGAGTTTTGTTCGATTCATATTCATTTATGTCTCCTGTTGTCCATGTCATACTTATAGGTTCTGATCAGATGCCGCGCTCCGACTTGGGTCCATATTGTTCGCTCACTTGGCGCCGAAGAATCTTCCCGTATGCATTCTTGGGTAGATCGCTGACGAATTCGACGATGCGCGGTCGCTTGTAATTTGGCAGGCGTTCCTTGCACCACTGTATAAGAGCTTCTCCGCTCAATGTGGCGCCACTACGTAGGACAGCAATGGCCCCGATAGTCTGTCCCCATTTGTCATCCGCGATGCCGATGGCAACGGCTTCTCGAATAGCGGGATGAGCATAGAGAACCTCCTCCACCTCACGTGGATATACATTGCTTCCACCGGTTATGATGAGGTCGTTCTTACGATCCGTCAGATGAACGAACCCTTGATGATCGATACGACCAATGTCGCCTGTGCGCTGCCAGGGTCCAAATCGCAGATCGGCTGTGAGCTTAGGCTGACCGATATATCCGACCATCAAATGATCGCCAGCGACAGCTACCTCGCCTTCGGTATTGGGTGGCAACGCTTTGCCCGCATCATCAAAAATACCTACCCTGCCGAAGGTCACAGACTGGCCAACCGAAGCCAACAGATCGGTGCGATTTTGTGCGATCGCTTCAACGATGTGAGAGCTTGAAAGGTACGTACACTGTTGCGGCGCTTCCCACTGACCCCACCCAGAGCAAAGTACCGGCCCAAAACGGCGCACGGCTTCGCGAACCCGCTCGGCCGCCATCGGTGCTCCGCCGTAGCGGACGTTGCGCAATGCGGATAGATCGCGTCGGTCGAAAGAAGGGTCTTCCATTAACATGATGAGCATGGTCGGCGCCAGCCAAACATTGCTGATTTTGTCGTGCTCAAAGGCGTCCAGTACAGCTTCTGGTTCGAAACGCCGAAGAACACGTTGCGCTGCTCCACGCATGAGATGTGTGAATACTAGCGCTCCCGACGCATGAGACATCGGTGCCGCGTGCAGTACCACGCTCCGCCTGTCGGTGCTGGAGTAGGTGTCGACCAAATGGTTGCGGATTACCGCTATCCAATTGCCGTGATTTAACAAAATCCCTTTGGGGCGACCAGTCGTTCCTGACGTGAAGTACACACTATGCGGTGTGGCTAGGTGCAAGTTCGCCGCGGATGGAGCATCGCTAGCAGACCTTAAGGCAGTTTCATATGCGCTATCCGACGCATGATCTGATTCCACCCGTAGCGTGAACGCAAGTGATGGAACTTCTTCTCGCAGGCGATCCGCGACCTGTTCAAATTCGCTACCGTAGACCAAGCCCCGTGCCTGAATCAGGTTCAATGCTTCTACATGGTCTGCCGTTCTAGCTTTAGCGTTAAGCAGTGTTCTCACCAACCCGTAACGCGTGGTAGCAAGCTCTACTTCGATACTTTCTAAGCTATTGTGCTGCAACGACGCCACGGCGTCCCCGGCGACTACCCCTTGCGCCAAGAACCAATTTGCTAGGCGCCGGGATCGCACATCGAGTTCATCGTAGCTCAATTGTCGTATGTCGTCGTAAATCGCGAGGTGCTTGCCGTGACGCAGGATTGCGTTATCGATCAGATAGCCCAAATGCATGGCTTTTCGCCTCCTTCTAATCGTCTCGCTACCGTTGAGACCATAAAAGGATTGAATCAGACATGATATTGATCCACAATCCCTAAATATGTTAATAATCATTCATCAAAATGGATCAATACGGAAATCTGATTGGTATCGCACCCGGAGATCTTCAAGCATTCGTTGCCGTCGCCCAACTGGCAAGTTTCCGAGGGGCTGCGGCGACATTGGGGATCTCGCAGCCCGCACTTACGGCACGTGTTCAGCGCCTGGAGCAGACGCTGGGGCAAGCTCTGTTCAGCCGTACGACGCGACGTGTAGCACTCACGCGCGCCGGTGAACGTTTATTAGGGCGTGCCGAACGCACGGTAAACGAACTTCGAGCGATCGTGCAGGACTTGCGGCTGGAGTCCGAGTTGGCGCATGGTCATTTGGCATTTGGAGTCTCCCCCACAATCGCAGCATCGTTGTTGCCACCTGTCCTGCTGCGTTTCATGAAGGCACATCCCAGCGTGCGCATTACCATGCTCGACGATTTGGCCGGTCCACTACTGGATAAATTGTTGGTCGGGGAACTCGACTTCGTATTGGCTCCATGCGGTGGGATAACGGGAGACTTTCATGTTCAGCCGCTGTTTGCCGATCAGATGCGTATCATCGCATCGCGCTCTTTACCCATACCCATCAATAAGCCAATCAGCTTCGCCGACGTCAGTGTCTATCCGTATGTATCGATGCCTAGGCCATCCGCAGTGTGGCGGACATTGTCCGATGCACTGAGAAGAGAAGGCAAAGTGTATGCACCTGTTTTCGAAGCCACCAGTGTCATCACATTGCTTGGACTGGTGGAAGCGGGTGTAGGCCTAACTGCAGTCCCGAGTACGCTTCTTTCACAGCGCGAACTGCCAAAGGTATGGTCTCCCGACGTGGTGGACGTCGACTCGACGCGCGAAATTAGCTTAATCACAATGAAAGGGCGTTCACTCCCTCCGGGGGCAGCGAGATTCGCAGGAATGCTCAAACGAGCCTTGCGAAATATCTCTGTTTAGAAAAACTTTATCACCTGTAGTCCTAACCGGCGATATTTCCCAGGCAAGGCAACGCAGGTCATGGGGCCTTCGGGATTGGAGCAACGTCTTTTACTGCAACACTGCTGCGTCAAATGCCAAGTGACCGCAAAGGCGTTTCGCACGCTGCACTCTTCGCACTTGCCATAGACCAATGCCTGATCCAGCCTCAAGCAACCCGCTTTATTGCTAATTGTGAGTGACTAACTCGAGGCAAGCTCAACGTGATAAAGCCCAACAAGCTGCGCGCAGCGCGTATGCTGATACTTCTGCTGCCCGCAGCAATGATCTCGGTCTGCACAAAGGAGTCGATCAGATACTTGCCGACGCAAGAAGCCGCGATCCCACCCTTGCCAATGGAGGCCCGTTAGCCGGTTCCACCCTCGATCTGCTTGCCTACATGCTCGGCCAATCTATCGAACGCAATGTCGAGTTGACAGCGTATGCAGGCAAGGCCCGGATATCGGGGCTGACGTGCGAGCGTACTTGCATGGAGATAATCAGCAGCGATGGCTATTAAGGTGGTCATAGTCGTCGGAGGTACAAATGTTTCGTCATGAGTAAGCTCCAATTAACCAGTCCTGGAATGCCATTAAGGCATCGCTTGGAGCTGCTTGTGTGGGACGGATAAACAATAGTTCCCTGTCACTGTGCATGGGGGTGTCAATGGGTACCATAAGCCGTTTCTCAGCTAACTCGCGCTCGACTAATACTAGGGGGGCAAGGCAAACTCCTAGACCGGCTATAGCCGTACTAGTTAACAAGGCGAATTGATCAAAGCGTAAGCCGCGAAACACCCGTATGTCGCCATGGATATTGTTGGCGGCCGCCCATCGCTCCCAGTCATCGAGGCGAGATGTTAAATGGAGTAACGGTTGATCAAGGATGTCCGTTGCCGTGCTAATGCTTTCGCCAATAGCCTCATTGCATACGGGAACAACAGTTCCTTCTCTTAGTAAAGTAAAGCCCGTGGTCCCTTCCCATGCGCGGGTACCAAAAATGATGGCGCCATCAAATGGTGTAGAAGAAAAGAGGAAGGGGCGATTTCTAACACTCAGATGCACTTGAATGTCGGGGTGTTTCTTACAGAATTCAGGCAACTTGGGAACTAGTAGTTCTACACCGAAGCTCAACGGCACTGCTATCTCGATACTACTGGTCAAGTGCCCCCGGGCAACCAATTCCTCGGTATCTCGACCCAAGCGCTGTAAAGCAGCGCGCACTCTCAGGGCATATTCACTTCCCTGTGGGGTTAGGAAGATTCGTTTTTTGACTCTTTTAAAAAGTCGCACATCAAGTTTCTCTTCCAAGGCAGTGATTTGCTTGTACACCGCGCTGTGTGTCACACAAAGCTCATCGGCAGCGCGGGCAAAGCTTTGATAGCGCGCCGTGGCTTCAAACATCCGCAACGCGTTTAGATTGGGAATGACCCTCATAGTTCTTTCCTTGAGGTAAAGAATTCTTGAAATTAAAGCGATTGCGAGTATGCGCTGTCGTTCATATAGTTTATTCAAGCTATAGCAGTTCAGATCAACCAATGAAAGCAACTAGGGAAGGGAGACGGCATGAGATATAAATTTATTCAAACTGCGCTGCTTTGTGCGGTTACTGTGTTAGGTACAGTCTGTACGGCGTCAGCCAACTCTTGGCCGGAAAGGCCTATAAGGTTAGTTGTTCCGTTTGCTCCTGGTGGCTCTGCGGATGTTGCAGCGAGAATTATCGCTGAAGGGTTAGGCACACGGCTAAATCAACCTATTGTTATAGACAATAAATCGGGTGCATCTGGAAATATCGGGGCTGATTTTGTGGCTAAATCTGCCCCAGATGGATACACGCTATTATTGGCTGCTAATAGCGTCCACGTACTCAATCCGAGTCTATTTAAGTCCATGCCATTTGATGGCACAGATGATTTTGATCCAGTCGGCAACTTAACAAATATTCTGCACGTACTTATTGTGAAGCCAACTCTGCCGGTAAGCAATATTCAAGAACTGATCTCTCTTGCCAAGAACGAAAGTGATGGTCTTACGTATGGCTCAGCAGGGACCGGGTCGATACCTCACCTCGCAGCTGAGCTATTTCAAAAGCAAACTAACGTGAATATTCTACATGTGCCGTTTCGTGGTGGGGCCCCAGCTAATGTGGCCTTATTAAGTGGCACGATAGATATGATGTTTACCGCCTATGCGAATGTGCGTGATCACATTGCGGCTGGAAAAGTGCGTTTACTTGGTACAACTGAACCCCAGCGCGTACAAGCACTCCCGGATGTACCAGCTATAAACGAGGTAGTCCCAGGCTACTCTGCCACTGGGTACTACGGAATATTGGCACCGAAGGGCACGCCAGAAGCCATTCGCATGCGCGTGTTCAACGAGGTTGAACAGGTGCTAGCAACGCCCGCAGTCATAGAGCGCCTTGAGGCACTGGGGTTGCTTCCCGATCCTATTCCTCCTCAAGAATTCAAAAATAAGCTTATAGATGACCGCGCCGAATGGTCGCAACTGATAAGAACTATAGGCATCGAGCCAAATTAATTTCTCAAACCATTAGTAATATTGCAGAGGAGATTATGATGACAAAAGAACACGATACTTACCAGCCTACTGCCGGTGCATCTCGCTATATAGATACTACTAAGGTGGATTGGCAACCTTATCCAAAGATTCCAGGAGTTTTCTACAAAGTTCTTTATGAAAATAAAGAACTAGGGGCTTTGACGTGTCTTCAGAAATTTCCGGCTGGGTTACGGATACCACCCCATGAACATCCTGAGTTACAGCAAACTTTCGTTTTGGAAGGTTGTATGCAGGATCATGATGGTGTTGCTAATGCAGGTGGTTATATTGTGCGAGAGCCGGGCTCAAAACATGAAAACTATTGTCCTGTAGAAACGATCGCTCTCGTCCTATACGGGGCTGAAAATAAAGTCTATTAGCGCTTATGGGTAGATAAGGGGTGGCTCATAGAAGATCCACCTCTCTCATTGAAACAGGCTGTTAGCCTTGGAGCAAGAAGGATCTGGCCAATAGCGGTGCGCAGGCCGAGTAACCGGCCTGCGGAATTACACCACGGCGACCCAGCAATAAATTGACTTCCGATCATGAACAGTAAAGTGATTGAGGGCGAAATGGTGTCAAACCGATAACTGGCATTGTGCTGAACGTACCGCGATCGGCTCCCTGCGCCGGAGAGACAAAGGCACTTTAGATTAAAGCAAGGCTACGGCTGTCCGTCGATCTCATCGACGCCATCCAATGATGGCATCCAATTGACACGGCGCTGCGTCCAGATCTGCGCGCGCGGGCCGCCCAACTGGCTACGCTGCGCCAGTGCGCCGGCTCGTAGAGAGTAATTTTTTGGCGTGCCAGGATTGGTTGCATAAAGCTGTGTGCCGCACTGCTCACAAAAGCCGTGTACACGTTGCGCACCGCTGTCGGCTGTCTTAACATAGTGCCGCGGCTTACCTTGCAGCAGATGAAATGTCTCTGCCGATGCAGCGATATTCGTGCGAAACGCCGAACCCGACATAATCTGACAGTCCAGGCAATTGCAAATCCGCAGGGAGCCGGGTTGAACTTCAGCCTCGTACTGGATTGCGCCGCAGTGGCATTGTCCTTGCACTTTCATTGATGCCTTCCGAGTCGAGATTTGTGGTTAAGGGAATTCAACATTGCCGGTAAGCGCGTGGGCAGAAATATCTCCCAATCACTGAAGAGGGGCCTTAGCAAAAAGATACTAGCCTTCGCAATGTTGCCTGTCGAGCAGCGAAATAATCTTTCTCAGATCATGTGATCGTAGCATCGTCTGATCGTTATATACATGGCAGCAGCTGCAATACGATCGCCAAGCTTGAGGTGCTGTTTTAATTGTGTTTAGCGTCAGCTCGACCTATGATGTCGGCAAAAATCAAACGACATGATTGGGAGACGGAGTGGACCAGTGGAAAAACTGGCTGGAGCAAGCTTTACAACAATTCGAAGAACTTAAAGCTGCAGAAAAAGTTTTATATACCCGTCTCCAAGAAGCCGAACGCATTAACGATTTTGCTCTGAGCGCAAGCCTTCGGGAGCAGTGGTTCCGAATGAAGGTACGGACGCTGGCCTTAAATAACGAGATTGTCGAGCATCTAGACAAGCAGCCACCGCATTAAAAAATAGTGCTAAGTTTGATAGTATATTGAAAATACTAGACTTTTTTCCTTATGCGCTAAACAATGCGAGCTTCGGTCTGCTGAAAGTTGAACGACATGCGCAGGGAAGGAGCAGTAATTACCCATATAGATTTGTACGTTACTGCTAGCGGGCATGTTGCATTCTTGGAGCGCCGTCAAACCGATTCAGATGGAAGCGTCTTCTTTCAGGGTTATGTCATGCAGACCGTCAGAGGTGTTACCGTCAGACGCCAGATGACTTGGTGTTCATCCGGCCAATGCACAGAGGGCGGCGATGAATCAGATCGAATTGTTTCCGCCGCCTAGATATGCGCCCGAGCTCAGTGCGTTATCGTAGTTCAAGCCGACTTATCTTTGTTGTTCTTTGAGACGAGGATGCGTCTCTCCGTTCCGCAGGGTGACGACAATCAAAGCTTTCTTGGTTGGGTGAGGTTCGGCGTCTGCATGCAACTGCTGCGCCTGCGCGGCGACTTCGAGCAGCCAATCGTCGCCGGCGATCCGCTCTAGTTTTTCTATGGGAATCTCAGCGCTCGGTTTGTCATTCAATGCATCGCATAACCGACTGTTTCAGGTAGGCTCTACGGCGTAATCCAAACGCCATCTTGAGTACGCAGACTCTCCGGGATACCCTGACGCAAAATAAGGTTAGGGGACAATAATGAGAAGAATCGCTCTGCTGTGCATAAGTTTGCTCGCCTTTGCGCCGGGCCCCGCTATGTCTGTCAAAGGATATGTTGGCGGCTATGCCGGTTTGGCAGGCTGCCTGGAAGGGTGCGCTGAATCGGCCAGGGAGAAAAATTTCAATGAGCAGGCCTGCCGGACTTACTGCCCCTGTGTGCTGACGATAGAAAGCTCGCGGTGGAAGGAGGAAATGTCCCCAGAGGCAGTGGCTGCACGCCAAGAACGATGCGGAACGGAAGCATTTGAAAAGCTCGAGAAGGAGCAATCAACCGACAGATCACGCCAATAGAAAAACCAATAGATACTTTGATGGCTAGTTACCCTAGTGGTTCGCGGGCGTCCTCGCCCGGATTCGCCTGCCGCTTATCCACCGGCTCGGCCCGAAACACCCGCCAAAACCGATAGAAAGATTTGCCATGGCTGTAGCGATCCTTTCGCGCAAAAAGCCGGACCGTGCCGGCATGGCCAGCCTCCAAGACCACATCGTAGTCTCGATCTTCCGCCGTTGCGGGTGGCTGGAGCATCTAGCTGATCATTGCGACGTAATGGCCGGGCACTTTGGCCAGGATGCCGTTGTCTACGTTTATCGGGGTGATTCTCTTCATGGTTAATAACTGTAATTATATACAGTATAGTTAGCACAAAAAAGCCCGCTCAATAGCGGGATGGAAACAACTGTATATTGTATAACTGTATATTGTATAACTGTATATTGTATATGTGAGTGCTCACATAAAACCTCACATATCGACAAAAAGCAAGGGCCTACGATTTCTCGTAAGCCCTTGATATTCTTGGCTCCCCGAACTGGGTTCGAACCAGTGACCTGCGGATTAACAGTCCGTCGCTCTACCGACTGAGCTATCGGGGACCAGAGAAGCGAAACTATAGCATAGATTTTTCGGGCCATGCAAACTCGCCGGCCCACGAAGTACTACGATAGAAAGCCGCGGCATCACCCGTTCAAATACAGGTGCTCATACAGAATGGCGGCGCCGATCAGGATAAGAATGAGGCCGCCCACAAGCGCTGCGCGCCGGCCAGCCATAGAGCCCAGGACGCGTCCCAGCATGACGCCAAGCGTGACCATGACCATGGTGGTCAAGCCTATGACAATGGCGGTGGGCACGATGCTGGCATCCAGGAAAGCCAGACTGATGCCTACGGCCATGGCGTCTATGCTGGTTGCAAACCCCGTGACGGCCAGCATCCAGAACGAGTGCCGGGTTCGTGGCTCGGGCGGGTCGGCATGCGGCTTCCTACAGGCGCCCACTATCATCGTAATGCCCAAGCCGCATAGCAGCGTGAATGCGATCCAGTGATCCCAATTCTTGACCAGGGGGGCTGCGGCTGTGCCAAGCGCCCAGCCGATAATAGGCGTAATGCCTTCTATCACGCCGAAAATCAGCCCGGTTTTGAGTGCCTCGGCGATACGAGGCTTGTATAGCGCGGCACCCTTGCTGACGGCGGCGGCAAACGCGTCGGCCGACATGGCCAGGGCAAGCAGCAGAGTGGAGGGAAATACCATGTGGCAGGTTCCTGGCCAGGATACAAAACCATGACACGCCCAACGCACCTGACCTTCTGCGCGGGCTGTGTTCATGGTCTCGTCAAGCCAGTAACGGCTGCGCGCGCCACGGCGAGGATGCCGAGAGTGTTGACGCGGGCGCTTCACGAAAAGAAGCAGACTACTCCCCAAGACCGGGCAGTGTAGCATTAATCGCAAAGTTGCGGCCGGTTACCGGAGGTGCAGCGCAACAGGGACGTTTTCGCATAGAATTGGCCCATCACCGCCACGAGCCACGTGTGGCATCCGCCAGCAGCAGCGCGCCTTGAGCCCCGCGACCGCAGAGGCCAGCCTACTTATCAGACGCAGATGGATCATTCCAATCTTTATTTCCGCTCCTTCCTGCTGCTGCTCGCGGCGGTCAGCATTGCCTTTGTCTGCGTACTGCTGCCCTACTATGGCGCTATTTTCTGGGGGGCCATCCTCGCCATCATCTTCCAGCCGTTGCATCGGCGCCTGCTGGAGAAAACGCACGGACGACGTAATCTGGCAGCCCTCATCACGCTTGTTGTCGTGATCCTCATCGTGATCATTCCCCTGATATTGATAACGGCCTCGCTCATTCAGGAGGGCGCTGCAATTTACCAGCGCATGGATCGCGGCGAACTGAATATGGGGAATTACACCGAGCAGGTGCTGAGTATTTTTCCGCCGTGGGTGCATGAGCAGCTCAGCCGCTTCGGTGTGGACAATGTATTCAATTTGCGTGAAAAGCTCACTCAGGGCGCATTGCAGGCGAGCAAGTTTATTGCCTCCCAGGCCGTCAGCATTGGCCAGAATGCATTCCAGTTCCTCATCAGCATGGGGGTCATGCTGTATCTGCTGTTTTTCCTGCTGCGAGACGGGTCGAATCTGGCGCGCCATAGCAAGCAACTCATTCCTCTCAGCGATGAACACCAGCAGCACCTGTTCCGCAAATTCACCACTGTGGTTCGCGCCACGGTCAAGGGCAACATCGTCGTGGCATTGACCCAGGGTACGCTGGGCGGCATCATGTTTTGGGTGTTGGGTATAGAAGGCGCACTGCTTTGGGGTGTGGTCATGACCTTCCTGTCCTTGCTCCCGGCGGTTGGCGCGGCGCTGATCTGGCTGCCGGTGGCCATCTACTTCCTTGTCACGGGCGCGATCTGGCAAGGGATTGTGCTCATTACGTTTGGCGTGCTGGTCATCGGTTTGGTTGACAACGTGCTTCGTCCGCTGCTGGTGGGCAAGGACACGAAGATTCCGGATTATGTCATCCTGATATCGACACTGGGTGGATTGGCTGTATTCGGCCTGAACGGCTTTGTCATCGGCCCCTTGTTTGCGGCGTTGTTCATTGCCTGCTGGGACCTGTTCCCTTCGGCCATACGCATGAACACAGAGACCTGACGCTAAGCGGGAACGCCCACGAAAAGCAGCGCGATGTTCGTGACCAGGGCCAGGCCCCATACGGTGGATCGGAGCGCGCCATAGCCCGCAATATAGACGCCAAGATAAATGGCGCGTAAAACCACCCAGGTCAGCATCAGGCTGATAGTCCAGCCTTGATCCGCCTGTCCATAGAGGGCAAATAACGCGGCGGCATAAAAGAAGGGCAAGCCCTCAAACAGGTTGGCTTGCGCCGCGTTGGCCCGTGCGCGCCAGCCTTCCTGCCGGGCCAGCCAGGGACGTGGCGCCTCGTTGTCGAAGTTGCTTCCGCCCGCCTTGGCGCACACTGCCGGGAACAGCGGCAACAGGGCGGCAATGAG
Organism: Allopusillimonas soli; assembly: GCF_004153445.1. Taxonomy (GTDB): domain Bacteria; phylum Pseudomonadota; class Gammaproteobacteria; order Burkholderiales; family Burkholderiaceae_B; genus Allopusillimonas; species Allopusillimonas soli. Next base: position 350,478 of record NZ_SDQC01000001.1, on the reverse strand, counting down.
CATAAGTGTGGCAATCGTTCCCATTGGGCTTTTCCTCTCGTTGTGGCAGAAACATGTGTATAATAGTGGGCTTAGCCTGCGGCGGCACCTGGTGCCGCGTTGCACGGCATGCCGGCATAGCTCAGTTGGTAGAGCAGCTCATTCGTAATGAGAAGGTCGGGGGTTCGACTCCTCTTGCCGGCACCACACTCGATGGGTACATACCGCACATATCGTTAACGGTTTGTACCGGTCACATGGCTGGCACCTTGAGGCTTCACTCGACAGATACATGGCCCGCCTCTACAACCTTTTTCCAGCGTTCCATATCGTTGTCCAGGAACGTCTGAAACTCGTCGGCGGTTTCTGCTTTAAGGACTATTCCATTTTTGCCCGTGAGGCTCTCAACGACCTCGGGGTCCGCTAGCACGGCACTAACCTCGTTATTTAACTTATTTACAATATCGGAAGGCATGCCGGCAGGCCCCATGATGCCGTAATAGACGCCCACGTCATATTTGGGATATCCCAACTCGCCAAAGGTTGGAACACTGGGAGCTAGAGGCGAGCGCTTATCCCCGGTGATTGCCAATGATTTGACCTTGTCCGACTCCACATTTCCAAGCAATGGATTGATGAGCACGTCAACTTGGCCACCCAGAAGCGCAGCCAAGGCATCTCCACCACCTTTGTAGGGAATATGTGTCATTTTTGTCCCTGTAATCTGTTCGAACAGAACAGTAGCCATGTGCGGTGTACCACCAACGCCAGAAGAGCCATAGTTTAATTTTGCCGGATGCGCTTTAGCGTACGTAATGAGCTCTCCAAGATTGTTGAATCCAGTCTTGCTGTTCACTTTCAGAATGACTGGGCCAATGCCTATGTAGCTTATAGCCGTCAGGTCTTTTGTCGGATCGAAACCAAGATTCTTGTAAAGTGCTGGACTGATTGCGATGCTGTTAGCCACGACAAGCAGGGTATAGCCGTCTGCCGCTGAATGGGCGACGTGCTCTGCGGCAATGTTTCCCCCGGCCCCCGGCTTGTTTTCGACGACTATTGCTTGTCCAAGCTTGTCAGACAGCTTATTGGCAACGACACGAGCAACTAGATCGATGCTGCTGCCGGCTGAAAATCCAACTATTAGGTTAATCCGCTTTGCCGGATAAGGCGTTTGGGCGAATGCGGTGGACAACAGCACGGTTCCTGCTAGCGCTATAACCAGCTTGTGAAGATGCGTGATTTTCTTGTTCATCTTGGAATTCCTCTTGCCAATAATAGGCGACTCATAAGTGGCGACCGTAAGGCTCTGTCTTTATCGGTCTGTATCGACGGTCTCAAGTATCAGTTTGAATAAATCATTGGCATACGCCTTCTCCAGCCATCGAATAACGACCACGAGTTTTCGTTCTGGCTCAATCCAGACGAATGAACTACCCGCGCCAATACCAAGGTAGCTAGATGCCGGGATCGCGGAAAAAATTAGCTGGTCATGGTTTAACCAAGTCAGATAGCCGTAATATGGTGCTATATCGCAAGGTTGGCGCATTTCGCGTATCCATTCCGCCGACAGCACGCGCTTATCGCCCGCCATGCCGTCTTCAAGCAGCAGTTGCCCGATTTTTGCTTGATCACGTGCGCTGATGGACATGCCGCCACCCCAGTGCGACCCACCTGTCACAGACTGTATTTTTCGGCCATCAATCTCCACCCACGAATTGTCATAGCCTACCCATTGCCAATTTCTTGTGGCGCCAATCGGATCCATGATCGCTTCGCCAAACACTTCGGGTAATGGCTTGCGGAAAAGGTATAGCAGTGTCAAGGCGAATTGATTGACGCGGACGTCGTTATATTCCCAATAGGTGCCTGGTGCTTGCAACGGGCGAGCGGAGCCCTTGGGCATATCAGGAGGAGGACCAAATGCCGCCGCATGGTAGTGATCGGCTTGATCGGGAATGTCCCATAATGTGCCTTCCCACTCGCTGGTTTGTTGGAGCATATGCCGCCAGGTTATCAGCGCATTGCGTCCGTGGTCGTACCCGATTCCTCTGAGCCTTGCACCGATCGGCTCGTCCACATCCGGTAAAAGGCCTCTATCATGGGCAACACCGGCGAGTAGGGCCAGATAAGTCTTTACCACGCTATATGTCAAGTCTGCGCGATCGGGCTCTCCCCAGGCGGCTAACTCGTGACCATGCTGCAGGATCAACCCTGAATTTGGGCCCCTTGCGTGGAGAGGGCCATATAACCTGTTCCAAGGTGGCGCCTCATTGATATGGGCGCCAAAGCGTCCAGTGACATCTCTGTCCCAGGTTGATTCATGCGACTCAGCAAAAGCGATCACGTCCTTCAATGTCGTCATTTTTTTAGTTCCTTATATGACTAGAGCTGTTTTTGAGCATATTTAATGCTTTGGCATGCCAGATCTTTCAGCTCTTAATAGGATAGCCCTAGTGAATGGTTAGTCAACAATATGCTTAGATATGGATTGACATGCGAAGCCGGCGCATCTGGACGATTATTGCTCTCATTGGCGATGCAGCAGCGGCCGGCGTGTCATATCGGGAAGCGTTGCGAGGCTTTTCACACATAATGCCATTGCGTGCAGCCCATGCGCCGGCCAGCCCTACGTAGGCAGCGCCGGCGACCTGCGCCAGATGGGTGAATTTATTTTGCGCAAGCACATGCGGGGATGCTTACAGGAGCCTAGCACAGGGCATCTGCGATGTTGTCCCAGGCGCCGGGGCAGGCGTCGCAACCGGTGTTATGACTGCGGTACTGACGCTTAATGGCACTTTTTCAGGGGGCGCCTTGCGGATTCCGCCTTCATGGTGCATTGCCAAGTGATCTGGTTTTCGTGAAAGAAGGGCGGGGCTGTCACAGCGCCGAGCGTACGCATTGCCTGTATTCCAGAGGCGGCGCTGCGACAAGGCTCCAGCTAGAGCCCCAGCAAATCCTTCATGTCGTCGGCATGCTCTTCCTCGACAGCCATGATGTCGATCAGCATATGGCGCGTGGTCGGATCTGTGTCGCCGATGCGCTCTATCATCTGGCGGTACGACTCGATGGCCACGCGTTCGGCAATCAAGTTGGCGCGTATCATGCCTTTGATATCCGTGCATTCGTCATATTCGGCGTGGCTGCGTTCCGTCAGGGTCGATGGGTTCAGGTCTGGCTCGCCATTCAACTGCACAATGCGCTCGGCGATCTGGTCGGCGTGATCCTGCTCCTGCTGCGCATGCTCCAGGAATTCCGCCTTGATAGGCTCGTTGTTGAGACCTGTGGCTGTAAAATAATGGCGCTTGTAGCGCATCACACAGACCAGTTCCGTTGCCAACGCATCATTGAGCATGGCAAGAATCTCTTCCCGGTTGCCCTTGTATCCCGAAGATACGGCGCCGCTCTCCAGATCCTGCGCGCCCTTGCGGATGGCGTCCACGTCGATGCCGCCTGCATGAGAATGTTTCTGCGTTGAATTTGCGCTCATGATTTTCCTTGCTTCGTTTGATGGATGACGTCGACGCCGGAGGGTCAGCGCAATGCGGCCTTCCGGCGTACAAGGAAATCGCCAGCAAATAGTGTGCCAGCCAGCAGGCGCGCTCTTGCTGAGGCGATGCCGGCGTATTGCCAGCGGCGCTCTCGTCAGTGCGCGCCCGCCGCGGAGGAGTCGCCCGGGCCATGGGCTGGGGTGGGCTTTGCCACCCATACCAGTATGATCAGAAGCAGAAACAGCACACCCGACGCATAGAAGATATCGAGCGCGGAAAGAGTAAAGGCTTGCTGGTTGATCAGGCCATTGACGATTGCCGCGCCTTGGCCAGTACCCAGGCCCCGGTGCTGCATGGCCGCCATGGCAGCATCGAAGGCGGGCTCCCCGGGCCTGGCCATTTCAGCCATGTGGGCATGATGCAGGCTCGCCCGGTTTTCCCAAAGGGTGGTGGTAATTGAAGTGCCGAATGCGCCGAATAGCAGGCGCACGAAGTTGGACAGGCCGGCGGCGGCAGGGATGCGATGCGGATCCAGCCCCGACAGGGTGAGCGTGGTGAGCGGTATAAAGAACGTAGCCATGGCTGCTCCCTGTATGAAGGTGGGCAGCATGATGGTGTAGATGTCGACGTCGGTGTTGAAGTCGGCGCGCATGAAGCTGATCAGCGAAAAGACCAGGAAAGCGAAGGTTGCGATGATGCGAGGATCGTGTTTTGCCAGGAGCTTTCCGACGATGGGCGATATGATGATGGCAAGGATGCCGACGGGCGCGGAGGCGATACCGGCGTCTGTGGCGGTGTAGCCCAGCGTGTTCTGCATCCATAGCGGCAAGAGCACGACTGTGCCGAAGAAGACCCCGTAGCCGACGGCTATGGTAATGACGCCCGACGTGAAGTTGCGAAACTTGAACAATGTCAGGTCCACGACGGGGTGCTCGGCGGTGAGTTCCCAGATAAGAAAGAAAACAAAGGAGACGACCGCCACCACGGCAAGCACGGTGATCTCTGTGCTCGCAAACCAGTCCAGCTCCTTGCCCTTGTCGAGCATGAGCTGCAGCGCGGCCACCCAGACGACCAGCAGGGCCAGGCCCATGCGGTCTATGGGCAGAGAACTGCGCGCGGAGTCGCGTTCCTTGTAAATTTGCCATGCAGCCCAGCCCGCAAGCAAGCCCACTGGCACATTGATATAGAAAATCCAGGGCCATGTGTAATTATCGGATATCCAGCCGCCCAGCAATGGCCCGACCACAGGGCCGACCAGAATGGTCATGGACCACAGCGCGAGCGCCATGCCGGCCTTGTTGCGTGGATAGGAGCCCAGCATCAGCGACTGCGAAAGCGGTATCATCGGGCCCGCCACCGCGCCTTGCAGGACACGGAATGCGACGAGTGATTCGAGCGACCACGAAAATCCGCACAGCCATGATGACAGCACGAACAGGAATACAGAGAGCACGAACAGCCTGACCTGCCCGAAGCGTTGCGTGAGCCATCCTGTGAGCGGCACAGTGATGGCATTGGCAACGGCAAAGGAGGTAATGACCCATGTTCCCTGGGTTGCGCTGACGCCAAGATCGCCGGCGATGGTAGGAAGGGAGACGTTGGCGATGGAGGAGTCAAGCACATTCATGAACACCGCTGCGGACAATGCAATGGTGCCGAATGTGCGGGCGCGCCCCTCCAGTGGCGGGTAGCTGTGTTGTGCGGGACGGGCTGGCTGCGCGGGTGTGGCCGGCGCAGGGGTGGAGTCGGGCGTTTGTGCGCTTTCCGGCATGGTCAGGATCCGGTGTTTTCCTTGACAATCTTCTCGATCATTGCGTCGGCCGTGCCTGCGTCATCGGAGAAAACAGTGGTGCTCAGATTGGTGTCGCGCGCTGGCGCTGACGCTTTGGCGCGGTCTTCGTCGCTGGGCGCCGTCAGATCCACCTCGACCTGCATGGACAGGCCCACGCGCAACGGATGTTCTTTCAGCTCCGCAGGGTCAAGACTGACGCGAACGGGCACGCGCTGGACCACCTTGATCCAGTTGCCGCTGGCATTCTGCGCCGGCAATAGTGAGAAGGCGGAGCCGGTGCCAGCCGCTAGCCCCATGACGTGCCCGTGATAGCTGACGTCGCTGCCATAGATATCCGCGGTCAGTGTGGCTTCCTGTCCTGGCTGCATGTGTGCGAGCTGGCTTTCCTTGAAGTTGGCCTCGACCCACAACTTGTCCAGAGGCACGATGGTCATAAGCGGTGTGCCGGGCGCAACGTGCTGGCCCACCTGAACAGACCGTTGCGCCACCATGCCGCTCACAGGTGCGCGGATATGCGTGCGCGCATCGTCCAGCATGGCCTGCCGCAACTTGTCGGCGGCAAGCAGAACGTCCGGATGATGCGCCACGGTCGTATTGGCGGTAAGCGCTCTGTTGGTTTCCAGCCTGGCTTCGGCAACGGCCAGCGCAGCCTTGGCCTGTGCCAGCCCCGATTCAGCGGACTTCTCCGCCGTGCGCGCGTGCAGAATCTCTTCGCCACTGACGCCGCCGGACTTGGCCAGCGCCAGACGGCGCTTCAAATCGCTGCGCGCTTTGTCCAGATCTGCCTTGGCCCGTTCTATGTTGGCCTGCTGCATCTTGATATCGGCTTCCAGCGCCTGGTTCTGCACGAATATGGTGCGAGTCTGGCGCAGAGCCTGTGCCAGACTCGCCTGTGCCTGCTGCACGGCGATATGCGTGTCGCTGGGGTCCAGGGTGATCAGCGGTGCGCCTTGCCCGACAGTCTCTGTTTCATCCGCGTCGATGGCAATGACCGTACCTGGAATCTGAGAGGTGACCTGAACCAGATTGCCGTGGACGTAGGCATTGTCGGTTTCCTCGAAGTTGGAGGCATAAAGCCACCACCACACGGCGTAGACGATACCGATGGCGATGAAAATCAGGGCGGCAATGATAAGCAGGGATTTGCGTCGGGATGCCGAGTTCGTTCCGTTACTCATGTTTGTTTCTCGTTTCAGTGTTTCTTCGTGGCGGCACCGTAGCCACCACCCAATGCGGTGGCCAGCTGCGCGTCAAGCTTGTAGGCGCGTACATGCAGGTCTGTAGTCTGGATTGCCTGGGTCTGCACTTCATTCTGGGCCTGCAGCACTTGTATGAAGTTGCCCAGTCCGGACTTGTAGCGGTCCACCGCGATCTGGTAGGCAGACTCGATGGCCTGCAGGCTGTCTTCCTGGTCGCGGGTCTGCTGCTGCAGCGCGTTGATGGATGCCGTGGCGTTGGCGACTTCCCTGATGGCGTCCAGCAAGGTTTGGTTGTAGTCGGCCACCGCCAGATCGCGTTCCGCGCGCCGCGTATCCAGTTGGGCATTCAGCTCGCCTCCGTGGAACACGGGCAGCGAGATCGCGGGACCCACGCCGTAAACCTTGCTGGCGCCCTCAAGCAGATTGCTCAGCCCCAGCGACATGAAACCGGCGAAGGCATTGAGATTGACATTGGGGTAGAACTCGGCCTTGGCAGCCGAAATCTGGCTGGAGGCTGCCTCGACGCGCAGCTTGGCTGCCACGATATCCGGCCTGCGTGCCAGCAGTTCGAGCGGAATGCTGTCAGGGACACCCGTTGGCGGATGCTTCGGCGTGGTCTTGTGTATCTGCTGGCCGCGCTCCGGGCCTTGGCCCGCCAGAGCAGCCAGTTGGTTGCGCAGCAGCGCAGCATTGGTGCTTGCCTGGCTCAGTTGCACGCGCGCGGCTGACACGGCGGAGGATGCCTGCTTGACTTCCACTTGAGTATCCAGGCCAGCGTTGGCACGCTGCCGCGTAATGTCCAGAACGTTGCGCTGTTGCTCGACGATTCTGGCGAGGACTTCATGCTGCGCCAGCGCATTCTGCAGGTTGAAATAGCTCTGCACGACCGCATCCACAAGCGTGTTCCGGGCCATCTGGACATCGGCCTCGGCAGCCTTTTCTTGGGAAACCGCGGCGGCGTAGCGCGCGCGATTGCGTCCCCACAAATCCAGATCGAAGCCCACATTGAGGCGCAGATTGGCATCGGTCATCATCGATCCGCCATAAGGAGGTGGATAGATGTAGTTGTTGGAGAAACGCTGGCGCGACGATACGAAGCTGGCATCCGCTTGTGGCAGTCGAATCGCGTGCGCGCCACGCACGGCTGCGTTGGCGGCAGCCAGCCGAGCCTGGGCCGCGTCCATGGATGGGTTGCCGTTCAATGCCTGCTCGATCAGCGCATTCAGTTGCGGATCGCCGTAGCGCTGCCACCAGGTGTCGCTGGGCCAGTCGACGTTCACCGATTTCAGGCCCAGTTGGCCTGCATCAAGACTTTCGACATTTGCGTCGCCGGGACCGATGGCCGCGCAACCCGCGAGTGAGGCGGCAAGCAGTAGAGGGAAAATGATCTTCATGCTGTAAAAGAGGAAGGAGAGGGCGTTCGCTTGCTGACAACTAGCTGAATATAATTGCCTAGTACGTAATTGCCTAGGCAATTATATATGGAGCCAATTATTCGACGCAAATTCTGTGCGTCCGGTTTTGAGTGGAATCATGTGTTCTGCTTGCCCTTATAGTCGCCAAAAGGACAGCCGTCTTCGATGAACCCGCCGCCGTTGATGAGCATGCGATTGAGGAAATCGATGAGCGTATCGACTTCCGTCTTGGAGAAGCCTTGCAAGTGCGCATTGAGCGTGGCGGCCACAGCGGGCAGGATCTGCTCGGCGACTTCCATGCCCGCCTGCGTGAGCTCGACCTGTACCACGCGCCGGTCTTCGGGGCTGCGATGGCGGCCCAGGAAGCCCTTGGCCTCGAGGCGATCCAGCGTGCGGGTCATGGCGCCGGTGTCGATATAGGAATGGCGCGACAGTTCGGCGGGCGTATTGACGCCGCGATAGCGAATGAGTGCGAGAGGGCGCCACTGCATGGCCGTCAGGCCCAGGGGCGCCATGAGTTGATCCATGCTGCGATTCATGGAGGACTGCAGTTGCTTGAGCAGGTGTGCGATATTGGACTCGGGCGCCAGCGACGTGGCGTTGCCAGCGTAATAGGGCTTGGAACGGCCGCGGCGCGGAGGTTTGCCGGTTTCTGGAGTCGAGGTGTCGTGCTTGCTCATAGCGGTGATTTTAACGCCAAAATATCTGCCTGGGCAATTATTGTTTTTGCAGCTATTTGGCGGATAGCTGTGTCTGAGGCACAATATCGCCCTTGTCCGCGTGAAAATCCATGTCTACGCAAACCGTTCAAAATTCCCCGGCGGCCGGAAATGAGTTCTGGACCGGCTTCGTTCTGGCCGCTCTGGGTGCCGTGCTTTTCTCCGCCAAGGCCATCGTGGTGAAGTTCACCTATCGCTATGGCGTGGACGCTGTGACGATCATCGGATTTCGCATGCTGCTCTCGCTGCCGTTCTTTGCTGCCATTGCGTGGTTCCAGGCGCGCAGGGCCCGACGCGGCAGGCTGCCGCGGCTCACGCTCAAGGAAAGCCTGCTGCTGTGGCTGCTGGGCTTTATTGGCTATTACCTTGCCAGCCTGCTCGACTTCATGGGTCTGCAATATATATCTGCGGGATTGGAGCGGCTGATTCTTTTTCTGTCGCCCACGTTCGTGCTCCTGCTTTCAGCGGTGTTCTTGAAAAAAAGAATCTCGGGCGGGCAGTGGTTGGCCCTGGGTCTTTCCTATCTGGGCGTAGTTTTCGTATTTCTGCAGGACCTATCCTTTAGCGGGGCGAACGTTGCGCTGGGTGCCGCCTTTGTGGTGGCCTCGGCCATTTCCTATTCCTTTTACCTTATCGGCTCGGGAGAAATCATCAGGCATATTGGCGCCACGCGGCTTGTTGCCTATGCTATGTCGATCTCGGCCATATTCAGCCTGATACATTTCCTGGCCCTGCACGGTTTGCAGGGGCTGGTGCAACCGGTGGGCGTTTACGGCCTGTCCTTGATTCACGCCGTGGTCAATACAGTAATACCCACCTTCATGATTATGTGGGCGGTGGCGCGCGTGGGTGCGCCGCTTACCTCGCAACTGGGGCTATTGGGGCCCGTATCGGTGCTGTTTCTTGCTGCCTGGCTGCTTGGCGAACCCATCACCGGCTTGCAGTTATTGGGAACCGCCTTCACGCTTGCCGGGGCTGTGGTGTTGGGGCGACGTAAGCCGAGCGCCTGATGCCTGGAATATGCAAGCCGATACAGGCGGCGCGGGTATTCAGCCGGGAGCGGCTGCGACGTTCTCGGGTGCCGGTGGCAATACGCTGCGGATGAAGGCATCGATCAACACGCCCCGATAGCGCGATTTGTGCAGCACCAGGGACAGCCGGCGGCGCAGATCCAGAAAAGGGGTATCGAGTATGGCCAGGCGGCCGGCCGCCACGGAGTCCTGTGCCGCGGCACGGGGCAGACAGGCAATGCCCAGCCCGGCAATGACGGCTTGCTTGATGGCTTCCACCTGGCCCAGTTCGAGCACAATGTGGCCTGCGGGCAACACCGCCAAGGCCTGTTCGGCCTGGACCCGCATCGCAGAACCCGGCTCTCGCAGTATCCACTGGGCGTCCTTGAAATGGCGCGGCTTCAGTGCCTGCGGCCTCGCCAATGGATGCGAGACGGCGGCACACACAACCAGCGCATCGTCCCGCCACGGAATGGTTTCCAGCTGTGGATGATTGGCAGGGCCTTCGATGCAGCCGACGTCCAAGCTGTGGTTTACCAGTCCGTCGATGATGCGCGCCGTGTTCTCCACGCTGACATTCAGGGAAACCTGCGGGTGGCGTGAAACAAAGGGGCCCAGGAGGTCTCCCACCAGATAATTGCCCACGGTATTGCTGGCGCCCAGACGCAGTTCGCCTGTCAGCGTGTGCTGGGCATCCTGTGTCTGGCGCATCAGCTCTTCCAGGCGTTCGATGATCTCCTGCGCCATGGGCAGCACTTCCTTGCCCCGGCGGCTCAGGTGCAGGCGGCCTCGCTCACGGTCGAAGAGTTGTCCGCCAAGCAGGCGTTCAAGCTCAGCCAGAGCCATGCTGACCGCCGGCTGCGTCACGGACAGCCGCTCGGCGGCAGCGCGGACGCTGCCGGCGCTGGCAATGGCCACAAGCACCTCAATTTGGCGGACGCTGATGCTGATCATCAGTAAAGTTTATACCCAGAATAAAAATTTATGAATTTATTTATAGGTTGACGATTCGTAAAATTACTTTGCGTTATTAACTCATATCCCTGCGAAGCCTAACATGCCAGAGACCACACTGAGTGCCCGTCCCGTTGCTGCCAAGTCACACATTTCTAATGCCTCCCGGCACGATGCGGCCCAGCGCCCGCCATCTGCCTTGTACGGCATCGCCCTGTCTGTTGCGGTGGGAATTGTGGCTATGGTGCTGGGCCGCTGGATGCCCATTATCGGGGGGCCGGTCTTCGGTATTCTGCTGGGCATTGCCTTGCGCAATACCGTGGGTGTGGGGCCGGTGTTTGTGCCTGGGCTGAAATTCGCCTCCAAGAAGGTGCTGGCATGGTCCATTATTGCGCTGGGGTTCGGGTTGAGCTTCCAGGAAGTCATACAGACGGGCTTGAGCTCGCTCTGGGTCACCTTTATCACGCTGGCGGTGGCCTTTACCTCCGCCGCGCTGCTTGGCAAGTGGTTGGGCATCGCGCCACGCCTCAAGACGCTCATTGGCGTCGGAACGGCCATCTGCGGCGGCTCGGCCATCGCGGCTGTCACGCCCATCATCAAGCCCGACGAGCATGAAACCGCCTTTGCGATATCGACCATCTTTATTTTCAATATTGTCGCTGTGCTGGCTTTCCCTCCGCTCGGTCATTTGCTGCATATGTCGGACCTGGGATTCGGCATGTGGGCCGGCACAGCCATCAACGACACTTCCTCCGTCGTGGCGGCGGGCTACAGCTACAGCGCTGCAGCCGGCGACTATGCGACCGTGGTCAAGCTGACGCGCGCAACCCTGATTGTGCCGATATGCCTGGTCATGGCGTTCGCCGTCGCCTGGCGCGAGAAAAAGCAAGGCAACGCGGGCTTCAGCCTGGCGCGCATTTTCCCCTGGTTCATACTCTGGTTTCTGCTTGCTTCGGCATCGCGTTCGCTCGGGCTTATCCCGGAAAGTCTCTATCCGAGCCTGCATCTGCTGGCCCAGTTCCTGATCGTGGTTGCGCTGACCGCCATCGGACTGTCCTCGGATCTGCGCCGGATGGCCACAGCGGGAATACGGCCCATTCTTCTGGGATTGGGTGTCTGGGTGGCCGTTGCAGGCAGCAGCCTGATGGTGCAAGCGCTGATGGGCAACTGGTAGGGCTGGGCGCAAGGGGCGCGCGGCACGCTGCCTATGGGCTTCAGGCGAACCAGGACAGCGGATTGTGCCGTATCGCTATGCCCACGATATAAACAAAGACCAGAACGGCGGCGATGGCCGCCATGGCTCGGGATTGAGGCGTCTTGCCTCGCTTGATGGCCACGGTGCCGACGATGATGTACACCAGCACCCCCACGACCTTGGCCAGAATCCAGGGCTGATCCGGCCCGATCATGATGGCCAGCGTGATGCCCGCCGCCAGCAGCACAGTATCGATGATGTGGGGTGCAATCTTGGCAAACCGGCTGGTCAAGCGTCCTGAACAGGTGACCGACCAATAGGCCCGCACGACGAAGAAGAGAATGCTCAGGGCCGCGGCAGTAATATGTATGTGCTTGATAACGAGATAATTCATGGATGGCCCGTCTTTGTCGGCGTGATATGGGATGGCGTCGTCCGCCCCGTCGTTCCGGATGTTAGCAAGGGCTGCCCTTGTGCGCAAAGCGCCGTGGCGGCGATAATCGGCCAATGCCGTTCCATTTCAACCTCAAGAGGGATTCATGCCGTACGTAACCATTACCGCCAGTCAGGATATTCCTGCCGATCAAAAAAAGCAGCTTCTGCAGCGCGCCAGCGATGCTGTCGTGGACAGCATAGGCGCGCCGCTGGCCAGCGTGCGCGTTATGCTGCACGAACTGCCTGACGGGCACTATCTGAATGCCGGTCAATTCGGCACCAAGGCTCTCATGTTCGTGGTCGATTTCATAGAAGGGCGTACCGAGGCCCAGAAGGCGGCCCTGATTGCGGCGCTGAGCAAGGCGGGGTCGGATATAACCGGCATTTCCGAGCAGGAGGTCCGTGTGCGTCTTATTGATTTTCCCAAGACCAATATGGGCATGGCCGGCGGCGTCAGCGCGCTTGCAGCCGGGCGTTGAGGGCGCAAGCGAAACATGCTTGCGCGAGCCGCCATACCCAAGCTATACTTGCCCGATCAAGGGGAGTAGCTTTCCTCCGCTGCATCGTCATTACGGTTTGCCGGCTCGTTCGGTACCCGGTGCACGGGCGGTACTTCGGTATCGTAAGCAAGACCTTGCCATGAAGGGCAAGGTCTATCTTCTGCAAGCATGCAATGGCCTGTCCTTCCGGAGCAGGCCTTTTTCTTGCTGGAGTGGCATGGCGCGTGGGGCGCCTTGCGTACTGCCAGAGGCCTGGTTCGATAACAACAAACGATTTGAATCTTGCCTTGAGGACACAACATGCTTGAGTTTTTCCAGACGCTCAGTTGGACAGCGGTTTTCCAGATCATCATGATCGACATCCTGTTGGGGGGCGACAATGCGGTCGTAATTGCCCTGGCCTGTCGCAATCTTGAACCCAAACAAAGGATGCAAGGCATACTGTGGGGAACGGCAGGCGCTATTTTCCTGCGCGTCGTGCTGATTGCATTCGCCCTGACACTGCTGGCGATTCCTTATCTGAAGATAGTGGGCGGACTGCTGCTGCTCTGGATAGGCGTCAAGTTGCTTCTTCCTGAGGGCGACGCGCACGACAAAATCAAGGGCAGCTCATCCATTCTCGCGGCAGTCAAGACCATCATCGTGGCCGACTTCGTCATGAGCCTGGACAACGTAATTGCCATTGCGGGCGCGGCGCAGGGAGCCCATGCCGATCATCAGATCGGGCTCGTCATATTCGGTCTGCTCGTCAGCGTACCCATCATCGTGTGGGGCAGCACGCTCGTGCTCAAGCTGATCGACCGCTTTCCCATCGCCGTCATGTTCGGCGCGGGCTTGCTGGGCTGGATCGCAGGCGGCATGGTTGTCACCGATGTCGTGTATGTCGAGCACTTTGGGCCGGCACCCACCAGCGTGAAACTGGCCGCCGAGATAGGCGGCGCACTGCTGGTCGTGGCATTGGGCAAGCTGTTTGGCGCCCGCAAGATGCGCGAACTCGAGAAGGCCGAGTCCTCCGAAGCTTCGCGGGAATCCGTCTGAATCCCGCCGCACAGCCAGCCTGCCTTCAGGCGGGCTGGCCTGTGGCACAGTAAAGTTCTGCCGCGATTTGAACTGCACCCCAAAAGGTTGGACATCAATCTCCAACCTTTTGGGGTGTTTTCTATGGACAAGCACGTTGTCACACGTGCTTTTATATCAAGCCTGCCCGGGTACAGCCTTGGTACCTGGAAAAGCCGTGGCGCCAAGGGTCAGCGGCGATGGGCGCCGCCTATGATGCAGGCCACGAGTGCCGCCACGCCCAGCGCCATGCTTGCAGCGCGCCATGGATGGTCGCGCACATATTCCCCGGTGTCGTCGTAAGCGCGGCGGGCGGTCTCGGACGCATAGTCGCGCCAATCGTCCACATTATCCCGTGCGGCATCAAGCTGCTGTTTCAGGCGCAGTCGAGCTTCCTGAACTTCCGCGCCCGTGTAGGAGGCTGTCGACCGCAGCAGATCCTCGGTGCTGTCGATCAGCTTGCGAACGTCTCTATTCATGCGCCGGCGCGAGGCCTTGGCAGCATGGCGATGACTAAGCGGTAGATGCATTGCGCCTCCTTCTGTGATTCGGATACTTCGTCGCAGCAATTGTCATGCCTGGCGTCGTAGTGCACAAAATAGGGCGAGATTATGTGTGTGTATATTTCATCGCATGTTAATTATATTATAATTAAAAATACATAAAATAAGACTATCCCTCCGGTAAGACAACCCTTCCTGGTGATCCCTTGCATGATTGCTTTGCTTGAAGCCCGGGGCGCGGGCCTGCTTGCGCCCGCCCATTGGCCTGCCAATATCATGGCGGGCATTATTGTGGGCGTGGTGGCTTTGCCGTTGGCGATGGCATTTGCGATAGCCAGTGGCGTGCGACCGGAGCAGGGGCTGTACACCGCCATTGTTGCCGGCGCCATCGTGGCGCTTTTTGGAGGCAGCCGTGTGCAGATTGCCGGGCCCACGGGGGCGTTCATTGTCATTCTTTCCAATATCGTGGCGCACCATGGTGTGACCGGGTTGCAGATTGCCACGCTCATGGCCGGTCTCATGCTAGTGCTTTTGGGATTGCTGCGGCTGGGCGGCGCCATTCGGCTTATTCCGGGGCCTGTCATTCTCGGTTTTACAGCGGGCATCGGTGTCATTATCTGGGTGGGTCAATGGCAAGCGTTCTTTGGCCTGCCGGAGGTGAGCGGTGATCGTTTCCATCAGAAGCTACTTGCCTTGCTTGCGCACCTGCCCCAGTTGAATCCGGCCACCACGGCGATAGGCATGGCATCGCTGATTCTCGTCTTGCTTCCTGAACATGTGCGGCGGCTGCGGCGGGTGCCGGGACCCTTGCTGGCACTTGTTGCCATGACGCTGCTGCAAGCATGGGCAGACCTTGCGGGCGTGGCCACCCTGGGCAGTGTATTCGGCGAGATACCGCGAGGTCTGCCTTCCCCGCAATGGCTGCCGTTGACATCGGAACGCCTGCTTGGGCTGCTTGGACCGGCCTTTTCCATCGCTATGCTGGGTGCCATTGAATCGTTGCTGTCCGCACGGGTGGCGGATGAAATGGCTGGCACACGGCATCATTCCAATCAGGAGCTCATTGGCCAGGGCTTGGCAAATATTGTTTCCCCCTTGTTCGGCGGGATTGCCGCAACCGGCGCCATTGCGCGTACCGCCACCAATATCCGAAGCGGCGGAAACAGCCCCATTGCGGGCCTGATTCATGCGGCCACGCTGGTGCTGGTGCTGCTTGCGCTGGCGCCGCTGGCCAGCCATATTCCATTGGCAGTGCTTGCTGCCATCTTGTTCATGGTTGCCTGGAACATGAGTCAGGTCAGACTGGTGGTCCGCATGTTGACGCGAGGTGCCCGGGCCGATGCCGCCATTATGCTGCTGACGCTGCTGCTCACGGTATTTGTCGACCTGGTTGTTGCGGTAGGCGCAGGCGTTGCGGTATCAATGCTTCCCAGGTGGCTGCCGCGGTTGTTGCGCCAGACACGCTGAGGCTATACGTCCGGAGAGGGGGCGCCGATGCCGGCGTCTTCCTGGCCAGACGGCGTGTAGCTGACACCATGCTCGGCCAGGTAATTGCGTATCAACTGCCGCACAACCTGCGACGGCGTGATGTCCTGGCTCGCGCATAGTTGTTCGAAAGCCTTTTTCTTGTTGGGATCGATAAGCACGGTCAGGCGCGCGGTTTTGCTTTCCATGGCCGAAATCATAAACAATGATAATCAAATTAGCATTGTATCGGCCTTGGCGAGGCTGTGCGCCAGCGCGAGGGTGAGTTTCTGGAGAAAATGTTTCGCATCAGGTGGGGCGGGCGGCTTGCACAGCGTCCACAGAGAGGCGGCGCGGCTGGGATCGTAGCGTCTGTCGCTACCGATACCAGCTTCGAAACGATTGGCTTGCGCAGTGACCGACGGCACATCGGCCGTGGCCAGCACCAGCGCATGCACCAGCACGATCTGCTGCCAGCCGCCCTCGGCGGCGCCACCAGACCCCTGGGCAATGGGGTGCCGGCGCCATAGTTGCGCGGTGCCTGCCACCTTGCGCAGTGCCTTGCCGCATCCCACCGCCAGATTGAAGCGGCCATCGCAGAAGGATCCTTCCACTGCCGCGGCGTGGCTGGTGATGCCGAACCCGGACAGCGCATCGGCCAGGGCAATACAGAGCATGCGATAGATGGCATCGGAATGATCCAGGGGTTTGCCCTCCTTGCGGAAAGCAAGGCTTGCATTGAGTATGCCAGGCCCTTGCGGAACGATGCCGCCGCCCGACAGCCGCACGGCAATCGGCCAGCCCTGGTCGGCAAACTGCTGGCAGGTCGGGCCGAAGCCGGGAAATCGGCGGTATGTGCGGGGAACAACCAGCCCCTGGGGAGACGTCCACACCGACGCCACCGGACCGTGCGCGGCAGCCTGCGCGATGAGGGTGAGGTCGTAGTCGGGTGCCTGCGGTCCTTCGGGAACGATCAGTGTGAACGGCACGGCTTCGGGACAATAACGTTGAATGATCGAGGCATCTGTATCTGTGCTGGAAGGCGGCGCGACAGTGGTGGTGTCATTCTCGTGCCTGCAGGCCGGACGGCGAAAACGCCTCGTCGCTCATGAAGATATAGCGTATCGCGTCGATAAGGCCCAGGATGACGGCCAGCGGCGCAAAGAAATACAGAATAATCAGATAGGCAACGCCTATGCCCGTCTGGCCCAGGTAAAAGCGGTGCGCGCCCAGCCACCCCAAAAATAGGGCAAGCACGATGGCCATCTTCCGCTGGCTGGCCGGCCTTCGCATTTCTCTGCCCTTGCTTTTGATGATCCACATCGTGACGGGTATGGTAAGCAGCAAAGCGATGATGACCTTGACCGTGTGCGCCGAAATATAGTCGGCCGCCATCAGGTAGAGATCGGAAAAATTGTTGATGACCCTTCCCGTAAGCCAGGACAGCCAATGAAAAAACTGCACGGCAATGGTCTCGCCGAATGTCAGGGCAACCAGGATGATAATGAATACGACAACGGCGAGTACGATTTTTTGAAGCATGGGCCATATCTCCTATTCAGCGCAGGCCTGCCGCACGGCATGTTCCCAACGCGCCATCAATGCGTCCGCTTGCGCGCGCGGCATCTGCGGCTCGAAACGCCGTTCGACTTGCCACAGGCTGGATAACTCTTCCTTGTCCTTGTACACACCACTTGTCAGCCCCGCCAGATAAGCGGCGCCGAGCGCTGTGGTCTCCACCATCGTCGGGCGCAGGACGGGAATGCCAAGCAGGTCTGCCTGGAATTGCATGAGCAGGTCGTTGACGCACGCGCCGCCGTCGACGCGCAGTTCCGTCAATGGCTTGCCGCCAGCTTCCACGGCATCCCGGCTCATGGCCTGCAACAGCGCGGCGCTTTGGTAGGCAATGCTGTCCAGCGCGGCGCGGGCGACATGGGCCATGGTCGTGCCGCGTGTGAGGCCGGTGATGATCCCTCTGACCTCGGCTTTCCAGTACGGCGCGCCCAGGCCGGTAAAGGCGGGTACCAGCATGACGTCTCCAGCATCCGGTACGCTGCGGGCAAGGGCTTCGATCTGGCTGCTTTTTTCAAAGGCCTCCATGCCGTCGCGCAGCCATTGCACCACTGCGCCAGCCACGAACACGCTGCCTTCCATGGCGTATTCCTTTCGTGCATCGACCTGGGCGGCGCTGGTGGTGACCAGCCCGTTGCGGGATGTCTGGAAGGACTCGCCAGTATGCATGAGCATGAAGCAGCCCGTGCCGTAGGTATTCTTGGCCATGCCGCCATGAAAGCATGCCTGGCCGAAAAGGGCGCTCTGCTGGTCGCCAGCCACACCGCAGATGGGTATGGGGTGGCCCAGCAGGTCGGTTTCAATGGCGCCGAATTCGGCACCCGAGGGCAGTACCTGGGGCATGAGCGACGGGTCGATGTCGAGCAGGGCCATCAGGTCGGGGTCCCAGCTGTTCTCGCGCACATTGAACAGCATGGTGCGCGATGCATTGCTGACATCGGTCACATGGCGCTGGCCGCGCGTGAGCTGCCAGATCAACCAGCTGTCTATCGTACCGAAGGCCAGTTCGCCCTTGCGGGCCAGTTCGCGTGCGCCATCGACATGATCCAGTATCCACTTGAGCTTGGTCGCGGAGAAATAGGCGTCGATGCGCAGGCCGGTTTTTTCGAGGATCAGGCTCTCATGGCCCGCTTCGCGCAGTTGGGCGCAGGTGTCTTCGGCGCGCCGGTCCTGCCAGACGATGGCATTGTGTATGGGTTCGCCGGTGTCTCGACGCCAGACCAGCGTGGTCTCTCGCTGATTGGTAATGCCCGCCGCGTGGATGTCGGATGCGGACAGCCCCGCCTTGCCGATGGCGTCGCGCGCGGTCGCCAACTGCGCACGCCAGATTTCCCTCGCGTCGTGTTCAACCCATCCGGCCTGCGGATATATCTGGGGAAGCTCTTGCTGCGATACCGAAACAATGTTCCCCGGTTTGTCGAACACGATGCTGCGGGTGCTGGATGTCCCCTGGTCAAGTGCAAGTATGTAGGTCATGATTCGTAAGAGTGAGGTTATCGGCTGGCGTCACGACACATCGCAGCGCACATGTGCGCGCGCAAGGACGTCAGGGAAGGGAGCGGGCGGTGCCTCATCGGTGAACAGACGATGGATCTGCCCCAGATATCCCACACGCACCATGGCCCTGCGATTGAACTTGCTTGCATCGGCGGCCAGCCACACTTCGCGCGCATGTTCGATGATAGCCTGTGACACCTTGACCTCCCGGTAGTCGTAATCGCGCAGGGATCCGTCTTCCTGGATGCCTGAAATGCCGATGAGCGCGATGTCGACTTCGAACTGGCGGATGAAATCAACGGTCGCCTCCCCGACGATACCATTATCGCGCGGGCGCACCACGCCGCCTGCCACAATGACTTCACATCGTTCGTTGCGGCTGAGAATGGCCGCCACATTGATATTGTTGGTGATCACCCGCAGGCCTGTGTGCTGAAGCAATGCCCGGGCGATGGCTTCGGTTGTGGTGCCTATATTGATGAGCAGCGAGCAATCGTTGGGCACGGCCTGGGCGACCGACCGCGCAATGCGGCGCTTGCCTTCCGCATTCAGGCTCTCGCGCTGGCGATAGGCGATGTTCTCGGTGGTGGAGTTCGGAACGCGCGCGCCGCCGTGGAAACGAGCCAGTAGTCCCGCTTCGGCCAGACGCTGTACATCGCGCCGCACGGTCTGCACGGTGACGTTCAGACGAACGGCCAGTTCCTCCAGGGTACAGGAGCTGTATGCACGTAGATGCTGAAGCAGCAAAAGCTGCCTGGGGTTGGGATTCATGGTGGTGCCGGCCAATAAGGACAGTTCAGAATGTACAACGAAAGAAAACGAAGCCGTCTTAGGGTTTACGATGACTGCAATTTGCCGCAAAACGAACAATAATGCGCCAAATAGAAAAGAAACGAGGATGCAGCCATGCAACTGGCGCTGGAGGAAATTACCCGCAGGGAGGGAGCCGAGACCTGGCTTTATGACACCAGCCTGTCCTTGCAGCCGGCTGCCCTGACTGTGCTGCTTGGCGCTACCCGAGCGGGAAAAACCAGTCTCATGCGCATCATGGCCGGCCTTGATGCGCCAACGACGGGCAGGGTGATGGCCGATGGCCGCGACGTCACCGGTGTGCCTGTGCGCAAGCGCAATGTGGCCATGGTGTACCAGCAATTCATCAATTATCCATCGATGACGGTGGCGCAGAATATCGCGTCTCCATTGCGCTTGCGTGGCGAGCGGAATGTGAGCGAGCGCGTTCGGCAGCTGGCGCAGCGCTTGCACATCGACATGTTTCTTGATCGCCTTCCCGAGGAATTGTCCGGCGGCCAGCAGCAGCGTGTGGCGCTTGCGCGTGCGCTGGCCAAGAATGCGCCGCTCATGCTGCTGGACGAGCCGCTGGTCAATCTCGACTACAAGCTGCGCGAGGAGTTGCGCGAAGAATTGGGACAGGTATTTGGCAGCGGCGAGAGCACTATTGTCTATGCCACGACGGAGCCGGCCGAGGCTTTGATGCTCGGAGGCCATACGGCGGTCGTGGACCGGGGCAGGGTGCTGCAGTACGGACCAGCCGCCGAGGTGTTCCAGGCGCCTCGCAATCTGGACGTGGCCAAGGCGTACAGCGATCCGCCGATGAATTTTTTCCAGGCATTCCGCGTTCCGGGCGGCCTTCAGCTGCCTCATTCGGTGCTGCTGCCCCTGGAACTGGATCAGGGAGCGCCGGGGGCAGATGCGCATGCCACGACGGGCAGCGTCACGGTGGGCCTGCGCGCCGCCTCGCTGCGGCTGGCAGGGCGAGACGGCGACTTGACGGTCAGCGGGCGGGTGTCTCTGGCGGAAATGTCGGGATCCGATACCTTTCTTCATCTTGCCACCGAACTCGGCGATCTTGTTGCCCAATTGCAGGGTGTGCATGAAGTGGCGCTTGGGACGCAGTTGCCCGTTCATTTTTCACCCGCAAGTTGCTATGTCTTTGACGCCGGTGGCGATCTGGCACTGGCGCCCCGTGGCGGGAGGCCGGCATGAACCGCTTTTCCAGGATGCACTGATCATGGCACGCATTGATCTCGATCTGGCGCATGCATACGGCCCCAATCCCCGCTCGGATGACGACTATGCCTTGCTGCCGCTACGCATGACGTTCGAGGACAGCGGCGCTTATGCGCTGCTGGGGCCTTCGGGCTGCGGCAAGACGACGATGCTCAATATCATTTCGGGCTTGATCGCGCCCTCCGAGGGCACAGTCAAGTTTGATGGCGTGGATCGCACCGCGGATACGCCTCAGGAACGTAATATTGCCCAGGTGTTCCAGTTTCCGGTCATCTACGACACCATGACTGTTGGCGAGAATCTGGCTTTTCCGCTGAAAAACCGCAAGGCGCGGCCGGAACAGATTCGTGCCCGGGTGGGCCAGATTGCGGAAATGCTTGAGCTCAGCGGGCAGTTGGACCGCCGCGCCGCGGGCCTGTCCGCCGATGCCAAGCAGAAGATTTCGCTCGGACGGGGCCTGGTGCGCCCCGACGTGTCGGCCATTCTGTTCGACGAGCCGCTAACTGTGATCGACCCGCAGCTCAAATGGCAGTTGCGGCGCAAGCTCAAGGAAATCCACAAGGAACTAAAGCTGACGCTTATCTACGTCACGCATGATCAGGTTGAGGCGCTGACCTTTGCGGAGCGCATCATGGTGATGTCGCGTGGCAGGGTGGTGCAGGTGGGCTCACCGCAGGATCTGTTCGAGCGTCCCGCGCACACATTCGTCGGCCATTTCATAGGATCGCCAGGTATGAACTTTCTGCCGGTGTCGATAGACGGCGATGCCGTCACAGCCGCCGGCCATCGACTTGCAGGCCTTGCCGACGGCGTACTGCCGCAAGGCGAACTGAAGCTGGGCATCCGTCCAGAATACACCCGGGTGACCGGAAAGGGAGATGCGGGCTCCGTGCCGGTCGTGGTGGAGAAAGTGCAGAACATAGGCGTTTGCCATCTTCTCACCATGCGGCTGGGTGAGCACGTGCTTCGCGCCCGCATAGGTCTGGAGCAGACGCCGCCCCAGCCCGGCGAGACCACGCATCTGGCCCTGCTCTCACCGCAGACCTGCTTTTATCGTGACGAGGAGCTGGTGCAATGAGTCAATCTGTGAAGCCCGTCAACCAGCGAGCCTGGTGGCTCGTGTTGCCCGTGTGCATCTGTGTTGCGTTCTCGGCCATCATTCCCTTGATGACAGTAGTGAACTACTCGGTGCAGGACATCATCATGCCGTCCAACCCCGTCTTTGTGGGCACGGAATGGTTTGCCACGGTCATGCGTGACGAGGAACTGCATTCGGCGCTGGTGCGCCAGATCGTGTTCTCGCTGTCGGTGCTGCTGGTGGAAATTCCCCTGGGCGTGCTGCTCGCCCTGTGCATGCCGGCCAAGGGCAGGCGTGCCTCCATCGTGCTTGTACTGATTGCCCTGTCGCTGCTCATTCCCTGGAACGTGGTGGGCACCATCTGGCAGATCTTCGGCCGTACGGACATTGGCCTGATGGGGCGTGCACTGCATGCGCTTGGCATCGAATACAGCTATGCCGCCAATCCGACCCAGGCGTGGCTGACAGTGCTGCTGATGGACGTATGGCATTGGACGCCGCTTGTCGCGTTGTTGGCCTATGCCGGATTGCGTTCCATTCCTGATGCCTACTATCAGGCCGCCAGCATCGATGGCGCAAGCCGCTTTGCCGTATTCCGCTACATACAGCTTCCGAAAATGCGCGGCGTGCTCATGATCGCCGTGCTGCTGCGATTCATGGATAGTTTCATGATCTATACCGAGCCGTTTGTGCTGACAGGCGGCGGTCCGGGAGATGCCACGACTTTTCTCAGCCAGTACCTCACGCAGAAGGCGGTGGGGCAGTTCGACCTTGGGCCGGCCGCGGCGTTCTCCCTGATTTATTTCCTGGTGATTCTGCTGTTGTGCTTCGTTCTCTACAACTGGATGCAGCGCGTCGGTACCATGGACCGGAGGACTTCGGATGAGTAGACGCAGCCCTGTGCGCGTGCGCACTATATTCCTGATTCTGTATCTGCTTTTTGCCTTGCTGCCCATCTACTGGATGGTCAACATGAGCTTCAAAACCAATGCAGGCATTCTTTCCAGTTTCTCTCTGCTGCCGCGCGAGTTTACCTGGGACAACTACATTACGATCTTTACAGATCGTTCCTGGTACAGCGGCTACATCAACAGCTTGGCTTATGTCAGCATCAACGTGATCATTTCGCTGACGGTGGCGCTTCCGGCCGCCTACGCCTTTTCGCGCTATCAGTTCCTGGGCGACAAGCATGTGTTCTTCTGGCTGCTTACCAATCGCATGACGCCACCCGCCGTATTCCTGCTGCCGTTCTTCCAGCTCTACACCACACTGGGTCTGATGGACACTTATTGGGCCGTTGCGCTTGCGCACCTGGTTTTCAACGTGCCCCTGGCGGTCTGGATACTGGAGGGTTTCATGAGCGGCATTCCGCGTGAAATCGATGAAACAGCCTATATCGACGGCTACAGTTTTCCACGTTTCTTTCTCACGATTTTCATGCCGCTGATCAAGTCGGGCATTGGCGTGGCGGCATTCTTCTGTTTCATGTTCAGTTGGGTGGAGCTGCTTCTGGCGCGCACGCTCACCAGCGTGAACGCAAAGCCCATCGTCGCGACCATGACGCGCACGGTGTCGGCATCGGGCATGGATTGGGCGACGCTGGCGGCGGCGGGAACCCTCACCATCATTCCCGGCGCCATCGTCATCTGGTTTGTTCGCCACTACATTGCAAAGGGCTTTGCAATGGGGCGTGTGTAAGGAGGCGGTCATGTTCGACTGGATGGTTTGGACCCTGCCCACCGCCGTGTTCTTCATCTGCGTCGTGCTGATGCTGGTGGGCATGACGCTGTGGGAGATAAAGTCGCCGACGGCGATGCGCAAGGGCTTTCTGCCCATTGCCACGACGCGCGGGGACCGTCTTTTCATCGGGCTGCTCATCGTGGCCTATATCAACCTGGCTTATCTCGGCCTGGGCGAGAAGTTTCAGACATGGTTCGCATTGCAGGAGGAGCCCAGTATATGGATCAGCTTCGTGCTGTCCATGTGCGTTCTCGTTCTTGTGATGCGCAAAGGTTAGCCGTTTCAAGGCTGTGCGCGCCGTCCCCAGGGCGCGCGGCTGGACAAGAACCTGGGGGCCAATCTAGAGGAGAGTGCAATGCTGTTTCGTCGAACTGCGCTGGCGTTTGCCATGGCATGCGTACTTACCGGCCACGCATGGGCCGGAGAAGCCGAGGCAAAGAAATGGATCACGGACGAGTTCCAGCCGTCCACGCTGAGCAAGGACCAACAACTGGCGGAGATGCAGTGGTTCATTGATGCGGCGAAGAAGCTCAAGGATCAGGGCGTCAACGAGATTTCCGTCGTCTCGGAAACCATCACCACCCACGAGTATGAATCGAAGACGCTGGCCAAGGCATTTGCCGAGATCACCGGCATTACGGTGCACCACGATCTTATCCAGGAAGGGGATGTGGTCGAGAAACTGCAGACTTCCATGCAGTCGGGACACTCCATATACGATGGCTGGATTTCAGACTCGGACCTGATCGGCACGCATTATCGCTATGGCGAGATGCTGTCCCTTACGGATTACATGAACGGTGAAGGCAAGCAATGGACCAATCCGGGGCTGGATCTGAAGGATTTCATCGGAATATCGTTCACAACCGCGCCAGACGGAAAAGTGTACCAGCTGCCTGACCAGCAGTTCGCCAACCTGTACTGGTTCCGTTACGACTTGTTCAACGATCCCGATCTGAAGAAGAAATTCAAGGACAAGTATGGCTATGAGCTCGGCGTTCCGGTGAACTGGACTGCCTACGAGGATATCGCCAACTTCTTTACCAATGATGTCAAGACCATCGATGGGAAGCCCATTTACGGGCATATGGATTACGGCAAGAAGGATCCTTCGCTGGGATGGCGCTTCACGGACGCGTGGCTGTCCATGGCGGGCTCGGCCGACAAGGGTACGCCCAACGGCATGCCGGTGGACGAGTGGGGCATACGCGTGGCCGAAGACAAGTGCACACCGGTCGGTGCCTCGGTGTCGCGCGGTGGCGCCACCAATTCGCCGGCGGCTGTCTATGCGCTGACCAAGTACATCGACTGGCTGAAGAAGTACGCGCCCAAGCAGGCTCAGGGCATGACGTTCAGCGAAGCTGGCCCCGTTCCTGCCCAGGGCCATATTGCGCAGCAAATCTTCTGGTACACCGCCTTCACGGCCGATATGACCAAGAAGGGCCTGCCTGTGGTCAACGAGGATGGCACGCCCAAATGGCGCATGGCACCCGCTCCGCACGGCCCGTACTGGAAGGAGGGCATGCAGAATGGCTATCAGGATGTGGGCTCGTGGAGCTTCTTCAAGAACGAGGATCCCAAGAAACTGGCCGCCGCTTGGCTGTACGCCCAGTTTGTGACATCCAAGACCGTGTCGCTGAAGAAGTCGATCGAAGGCCTGACATTCATTCGGGACAGCGATATTCACAGCGACTACTTCACCAAGAATGCCAGCAAGTACGGCGGCCTGATCGAGTTCTACCGCAGCCCGGCCAGGGTGGCGTGGACGCCCACTGGCACTAATGTGCCCGATTACCCGAAGCTGGCGCAACTATGGTGGAAGAACGTGGCCACGGCCATTACGGGTGAAAAGACGCCCCAGCAAGCCATGGATAATCTCGCAGAAGAGATGGACAAGGTGATGGCTCGCCTGCAGCGGGCAGGCATGAAGCATTGCGCGCCCAAGCTCAACAAGAAGAGCGATCCATCCAAGTGGTTGAGCGACACGGGAGCGCCGTGGAAGAAGCTGGACAATGAAAACCCCAAGGGCGAAACCGTCAACTACGACGAACTGCTGACGGCCTGGAAGGAAGGCCGTGTCCGCTAGCTGAAGTCCGGGGCCTTGGGCCCCGGTGGCCCGCCTGATTTAAACTAACGGGTTGCAATTTTTTTTGCTGATAGACGCATATGACAACTCCCAATTCCCCGCAGGCGACGGACAGGGCCCAGCTGCTTTCGGCCTTGGCGGGGCTTGGCCAGGTCGATCTGGCCATTATCGGCGGAGGCGCCACAGGCCTGGGCGTAGCGCTGGATGCGACGCTGCGGGGACTCTCCGTGGTATTGCTCGAAGCCTGCGATTTCGCGAAAGGCACCTCTTCGCGCGCCACCAAACTGGTACACGGCGGCGTGCGCTACCTGGCGCAGGGCGATATCGGCCTGGTGAGGGAGGCGCTGCACGAGCGCTATACGCTGCTGCACAATGCGCCGCATCTGGCGCGACCGCTGCCATTTGTCATGCCCGGCTACAAATGCTGGGAAACGCCTTTCTATGGTGTAGGCCTGAAAATATACGATGCCCTGGCAGGCAGCGCCGGGCTGGGTGCAACCGAGTTTCTGAGCGCCGCCAGTACCCAGCGCTGCATTCCGGGCGTGCGGGAGCAGGGACTCAAGGGCGGCGTCAAGTACTGGGATGGCCAGTTTGACGACGCTCGTCTGGCCGTGACCCTGGCCCGGACGGCCGCCAGCAGTGGCGCGTTGCTGGTGAACTACTGTCCTGTCACCGAATTGCAGCACGAAGGCGGCAAGGTGGTTGGCATCCGCTGCCACGACGCCGAGACGGGGCAGTCGTTTCAGATAAGGGCGGGCTGCGTGGTCAACGCCACCGGAGTCTGGGTAGACGAAATACGCGCCAAAGACGGGCAGGCCATCGGGCGGAAGGTCCAGCCTATGGTTGCTCCCAGCCAGGGCGTGCATCTGGTTGTTGACCGCGATTTTCTGCCTGGCGATCATGCCATGCTCGTGCCTCGTACGCAGGATGGTCGCGTCTTGTTCGCGGTGCCGTGGCTGGGGAAGGTGGTCTTGGGCACGACGGATACACCGAGGCACGATCTGTCCCGCGAGCCCAATCCCTACCCGCAGGAGGTCGCATTCATACTTGGGGAGGCGGCGAAGTATCTGCGGCGCGCGCCCACCCGCGAGGATGTGCGCAGTATCTGGGTGGGGTTGCGCCCCCTGGTTCGTCCGCCTGAGGACGAAGAGGGTGCCACGAAGAAGATCAGCCGCGAGCACACGGTGCTGGTGGGTGCAAGTGGGCTTGTGACGGTAACAGGCGGGAAATGGACTACCTATCGCGCCATGGCGGAAGACGTCCTGGCCAAGTGTATGCAGGATGAGCTGCTGCCTGCGATTCGGGCTTCGCGCACCTCGGACTACCCGCTGGTCGGCGCGCCTCGCGATGGCTCGGGCCGCAAGTCTCTGACGGGCAATCCCGGGTTGGAAGCCTATGGCACGGAAGGCAGCTTTCTCCAGATGCTGCCTGGCGCCGATATCGAGCTGGCGCCGGGACTCACCGAGGCCATGGTGCGGTTCGCCGTCCGCCACGAGTACGCCCGTACCGTGGAAGATGTCTTGGCCCGCCGTTCCCGCATGCTGTTTCTGGATGCCCGGCAGGCGGCAGCGCTTGCACCGCGCGTTGCCGACATTATTCGGAGCGAGCTGGGAAGGGATCCCGGCCTGGAGGCCTTTCTCGATTTGGCGGCGCAGTACCACACGCTGCCCGCCTGATGTCAGAGCCTTCAGGCATGGGGGCCGCGACCGGCAGGGGCGAGCTTGTGCGCTCAGTTGGCGAACAGTGTGGCAGCCGCCTCAAAATGGCGCGCGTAGTAGGGGTTGGATAAGGAATCCACACGTACGCGCCCTCCGGAAGAGGGGGCATTTACGAACTGACCGTCGCCGATGTAAATACCCATGTGCGAGTAGGGTCTGTTCAGGGTGTTGAAGAAAACAAGATCGCCGGCCGCCAGCTGCGTGCGCGGTATGGACCGGCTGATGCGCGCGATGCTTGCCGCCCGGTGAGGGAGGGCGTGTTGTGTGGCATCGCCGAACACGTACGATACGAGCCCGCTGCAGTCGAATCCTTCGTCCGGCGAATTCCCGCCGTAGTGATAAGGCGTGTCCACCATGCTGAGCGCGGTGAGGACGACATTGTTGCGCTGAGCCGGATCCAGAGAAACATGCGACTGGGGGGCGTGGGCGCCCGGCGCGCGTGCATGCCTGGCTGGCGGGCTCGCACACCCTGCGAGTATCAGCATGACAATGATGGCCGGCCCTGCGGTGCGTCGCATGGGGAATGTCCGCAGGCCGGCATGGCGGCGTCGTTCCATGAACAGCTTCCTTCTCGATTTTCAGTATATTGACTGAAAATTCCTTACATAACAAGGTATTGCTTGGGGTTTTTAAAGCATGTTCGCCAATATGGCGGGGGCATGGCCGGCTGCGGGGCTTGAAAACAACGCTTGTTACTCAAAAGCCTCAAATTGAAACGGAAATGTAAAAAGAATGACTTTTGTCAGATAAATTTATATCAAAGTTTGATACTATCGTTATGTTTTTGACGTGCATACAGCGCACGGAGGAACTGATTATTTCCATTATTCAGGAGGGTTACAGGAGTTTTTCCTGTATTCAGCTGACTGTAACTTAACGTTATAGATGTAATAATAAATACATTACATAATGTAAATATCATGTTGTTTCGCGCGTCTGTCCGTCCGTTTCCCGTCCAAATGGAGAGCATGATGCCCGTAACGCAAAATACGCTGCAGAGCGACATACAAGAAGTCAATCTGTCCTATCTCATGCTTGCGCAGCGTCTTTTACGCGAAAATTTTTCGACCGGCATGTACCGGCTGGGTTTCGATGCCGACGTCGCTGAACTGGTCATGAATCTTTCGCCGGCCCAGTTGGTGAAACTGGCAGCCTCCAATTCGCTGATCTGCGGCTTCCGGCTCAACGATTACGAGCTGCTGTCTTCCCTGACACAGGATGTGTTGGGCGGCATACTTCAGCAGGCCCATTCCACCATATTGCTTGCGCAGCGTGGCACAGTGCGCGCGGCCGCGGCCTCCTGAGGCCGCCATGGCGTCGAAAAGCGTTGCGCGCGAAGCCGAGGAGATCGTGCTGGCCACCCGCATGATCCACCTCGGCGCGCGGCTGCAGGTTCTGCAGGCGGAAACCAGCCTCAGCTACGACAGGCTTGCCCGGCTATATCGGGAAATCAAGGGCTGCTCCCCACCCAAGGGTATGTTGCCTTTCTCGGTCGACTGGTTCATGACATGGTTGCCCAATGTCCACTCGACCATGTTCTACAGCATGTTCTGCTATATCGACAGACACACGCCGTCCAAGAAGGCCCACGCGCTTGTGGACGCTTATGCGCTGTATCTCGAGCAGGCGTCCGCGGGCAGGCCCGAAACCGCTCCGGCCGAACCGGTGCTCAGTTTCACCCGCGCGTGGATGCTCGTGCGGTTTTTCGACAGCGACATGCTGCAGCTGTCGCAATGCGTGCGCTGCAAAGGGGGCTTCGTAGCGCACGCCCACGACCCGGATCACGATTTCGTCTGTGCCATTTGCCGGCCTCCTCCACGCGCAGGCAAGACGCGCAGTCGTGCCCGGCCTGCGCAAGTGCTGCATGATGCGCTCGACCGTGCTGCAGCGCTTGCGGCGGACGGCACCGCCGGCCAGCCCGCACTGGGCGCGGGGCTGCCCTCGGCGGGTCAACCGCGCGGTGGCCACCTCAACCGGCGGATCTAGCCTCGAAAACACCCGTTGACAGGGCCTTTCATTGTCGCGAAATAGGGCGAAGATAGAACAATGTATTTGTTCAAGGCGCGTTCGTGTTCATCGTCCTAGGCTTTCTGATTGTCATTGTTTCGGTATTCGGCAGTTTCGTGGGCCTGGGCGGCCACATGGGCGCGCTGTATCAACCTCTTGAACTGCTGCTTATCGCGGGTGCGGCACTGGGCGCGTATATCGCGGCCAGCAGTGCGAAATCCGTCGGACTGCTCCTGCAGTCCCTGCCCATGGCAGTGCGCAAAAGTCCGTACAGCAAGGAGCTGTACATGGAACTCATGGCGCTGCTGTATGTGCTGCTCAACAAGGCGCGACGCGACGGTCTGATGTCGATTGAGCAGGACATCGAAGACCCCGCTTCAAGTCCGATATTCGCCGAGTATCCACGCATAACGCGCGATCGGAATCTCATGGATTTCATCACTGATTATTTACGCCTTATGGTCAGCGGCAATATGAGTGCCTACGAAATCGAGACCCTGATGGATCAGGACATCGAGTCGCAGCAGCAGGAAAAACATGTACCGGTCGGCGCATTGCGCGCCGTTGCCGATGCGCTGCCTGCCTTCGGTATCGTGGCGGCGGTACTGGGCGTCATCAAGGCGCTTGCCTCGGCCGACCAGCCGCCCATTGTGCTAGCTGATCTTATTTCGAAGGCGATGGTGGGTACCTTTCTTGGGATATTGCTGGCCTACGGTTTCGTGGCGCCGCTGGCCTCGTCCATAGAGCGCAGGAGCGCTGCCTACGCCAAGGTGCTTGAGTGCATCAAGGTCACGCTGCTGGCCAGCATGAACGGTTATCCGCCGCAGTTGGCGGTAGAGTTCGGCCGCAAAGTGCTGTTCACCTATGCACGACCCTCGTTTGTGGAACTGGAGGCCCATGTGCGCCAGGCGCGCAGCACGGGCAGGAAGGACTAGTTGCCCGCCATGAGCAAGTCAGAACCCCGCATCGTGGTGCGGCGCCGGCGTCCGCACGTCAGCGCGGAGCACGGCGGAAGCTGGAAGATCGCCTATGCCGACTTCATGACCGCGATGATGGCTTTCTTTCTGGTGATGTGGCTGCTGGCCATCGTCCCCCAGAAAGACCTGCATACCATCGCAGAATACTTTCGCATGCCGCTGATCACGGCAATTACCACAGGGCCTTCGGTCAGCTCCCGCCCCAGCGTCATTCCCGGGGGCGAGCCCAGCGCCATCCCCAATGTTGCACCTCGTCCCGCGCCCCGGCCCAATGTGCACGAAGACGGAGACAGGCGCGACGTCGAGCGGCTGGAGAATCTGAAGGCCGAACTGGATGCGCTCATCAGGACCGATCCGGTCCTGAAGGCTTTCCGCCCGCAATTGCTCCTGGACATGACGCCCGATGGTTTGCGCATACAGATCATCGATCGGCAAAACAGGCCCATGTTCAGCACCGGAAGTGCACAGGTGCAGCCCTATATGCGGGATATTCTTCGTCAGCTCGGCCCGACTTTCAACAAACTGCCCAACCGCATCAGTATTTCCGGTCATACCGACTCGATTCAGTATGCCAATGGAGAGCGTGGCTACAGCAACTGGGAGTTGTCGGCGGATCGCGCCAATGCGGCGCGCCAGGAACTGGTTCAGGGAGGCATGGATGAGGCCAAGGTAAAACGCGTCATCGGACTCTCTTCGTCGGTGAGCCTGATTAAAGACGATCCCGCTGCCGCCGTTAACCGCCGTATCAGTATTGTGGTGCTGAACCGGCGTGCCGAAAGACGCATCGATCAGCAATATGCCATCCGTACCGATACAGCTAGATTGAGGGAACTGCTCGAGCCCGCAGGCGACAGCCCGGCCGCCGATACGGCCTCGGCCGATAAACCGTTGAGCGCCAGCCCGCCCGGGCGGGAGCTGCCTGCCGAAGGCCTGTCTGGCCACACTTCGGGCGATGGCGCGCAGCCTGCCGGCGGTGTCGCCGGACAACCCTGATTACAAGGATGCAACTATGAGTGCGGGTGTCGACCTCAGCCAGTTTTTCGATACCTTTTTTGACGAAGCCGAAGAGCTGCTCGCCGACATGGAGCGCCAGCTCATCGAGCTGAATCCCCAGGATCCGGCCATGGATCAGCTGAATGCAATTTTTCGCGCCGCACATTCCATCAAGGGAGGCGCGAGCACATTCGGATGCTTTCAGGCCCTTGCCCAAACCACACACTTGCTTGAGAACGTGCTTGACCTCATCCGCAAGGAAGAAATGCGTCTGAATGAAAACATGGTGGATCTTTTTCTGGAAACCAAGGATGTGCTAACCGATCAAGTCATCGCATACCGCAATACCCAGGAGCCTGATGCCGAAGTGTACGAACGCATCTGTGCCCAGCTGCAGGCCTTGGCCTTGGCCGACGGCGAGAGCGGCCCTCAGCCTGGCGTAGCGCCGGAAGCCAACGGGCGGACGGGCAGGGAGCCCGAGGCGGGAGCGCCGCGCCAGCAACCACTGCAGCCGGTTGGCGCAAAGGCTGACGGCGTCCCAACTGCGGGCCGGGCCTTGCCGTTGTGCGTGCGCATCAGCAGTATCAACACTGCCGATGCCGACGCACTGGTTGCGGAGATGGCATTGCTGGGGACTATTCTTCATCGTGAAAGCAGCGCCGGCGCATTGACACTCTGGCTGGAAACCTCGGCATCGCCCGACGATGTTTCGGCTGTGTGTTGCTTCGTCATCAATGCGGATCAGATACAGACCGGCTACGAGGCAGTGCCCGAGGACAGCGCGCCGCAACAGGTCGGTGGCCAAACCCTGGACGCTGATGTGCGGGAAGACTCGCCGGACGGCACCGGGTCCGCGGCGCGCAACAATGCTTCCGGCGGCACGGTGCGCAAGGCCGCGGAGCAGCCCTATGCGGGTACAGCCTCGGGCGGCACATTGCGCGTGGGTGTGGAGAAGGTCGATCAGATCATCAATCTGGTGGGTGAGTTGGTCATTACGCAGTCCATGCTCGTGCAGACGTCCAGTGCCCTCGATCCCGTCGAACATGACCGCCTGCTCAATGGCATCGAACAGTTGGAGCGCAATGCCCGGGATCTGCAGGAGGCAGTCATGTCCATACGCATGGTGCCAATGGACTACGTGTTCAGCCGCTTTCCCCGCGTGGTGCGGGAAGCCGCCTCCCGGCTGGGAAAACGCATCAGGCTTACAACAAAAGGACAGGCCACGGAGCTCGACAAAAGCCTGATAGAGCGCATCATCGATCCGCTCACGCATCTGGTGCGCAACAGCATAGACCATGGCATCGAACCACCCGAGCGGCGATCCGCGCTTGGCAAGGACCCGGAAGGCAACCTGCTGCTGGCGGCACAGCACCATGGCGGTCAGATCATCATTGAAGTGTCGGATGACGGCGGTGGCCTGGATCGCGAACGCATTCTGCGCAAGGCGCAG
The DNA here is from genome assembly GCF_004153445.1 of Allopusillimonas soli. Classification (GTDB taxonomy): domain Bacteria; phylum Pseudomonadota; class Gammaproteobacteria; order Burkholderiales; family Burkholderiaceae_B; genus Allopusillimonas; species Allopusillimonas soli. The sequence continues at coordinate 317,623 of NZ_SDQC01000001.1, read as the reverse complement.
TCCCAGGGCATGGCGGTGTCCGAGACCATGTCCGACGAGGACGTCTGGCAACTGATCTTTGCGCCGGGGTTCTCCACTGCCGAGCAGGTCACTGACATTTCCGGCCGCGGTGTGGGCATGGATGTGGTACGGCGCAATATTCAGGCCATGGGCGGCCATATTCAGCTGGCCTCCCGTCCAGGACTGGGTACCACTACGCGCATTATCCTGCCCTTGACGCTGGCCATACTGGATGGCATGTCGGTCGGCGTGGGCGCTGAAACCTTCATTCTGCCCCTGAGCCATGTCACAGAATCCATGCAGCCCTCGGCGGATCAGGTGCACCGCCTGTCCGACGCGGAGCAGATGCTGTTCGTGCGCGGCGAGTACCTGCCGCTTGTGCCGTTGCACGATGTGTTCTCTGTCGAGAATGCGGAGCGTGACATCACGCGCTCCATTGCCGTCATTGTTCAGGCTGAGGATACGCGTTTCGCATTGCAGGTTGATCACCTCATCGGACAGCATCAAGTCGTGGTCAAGAACCTTGAGGCCAATTACCGCAAGATACCCGGGGTGTCGGCCGCAACCATTCTGGGCGACGGCAGTGTTGCGCTTATCGTCGACGTATTTGCGCTCATGCGTTTTACCCGCGACAAGTCCGCGCACTAGCCCGCCCTTACTCATTGGAGTCATTCATGCTCAATACATTGGAAACCAGGCCGGGGCAGGCGGATGCCGGCGGACAGGAGTTCCTGGTGTTCACGCTGGCCGCCCAGGAATACGGCATCGACATTCTCAAGGTGCAGGAAATTCGAGGCTATGACAGCCAGGGCGTTACGCGGATCGCCAATGCGCCTGCCTTCGTGAAGGGCGTCACCAATCTGCGTGGCGTCATTGTTCCTATCGTCGACATGCGCATCAAGTTCAACCTGGAGACGGTGGCGTACGATCACCAGACTGTTGTTGTCATCCTCAACCTTGCCTCCAGAGTGGTCGGCGTTGTGGTCGACGGGGTGTCCGACGTATTGCTGTTGCAGTCCGCGCAAATCAGTGCTGCGCCTCAATTTGGCACTGCGTTCTCCACCGAGTATCTCACCGGCATCGGCACGATAGACGAACGCATGCTGATATTGGTCGACATCGAAAAACTCATGACCAGCGAAGAAATGGCACTGGTCGACAGCGCCGTGCAGTAATGTATTCTCTCCGTGAATCCTCCCTCTTTCATCAGCCTGTCGCCGCGGCTTCGGCGGGGGACTTCGACCGCGCGGCGCGGCTGCTGTACGGCCGTGCTGGCATCCTGCTGGGCGAGCACAAGCGCGAGATGGTCGAGCGCAGGCTGGGCTTGCGCGCCCGTGAGCTTGGCCTTGGACAGGTCTGCGCCTATCTGGATCTGCTTGAACGCGATGCGGGTAGCCCGCACTGGGAAGGATTCATCAACGGATTCACTATCAATCACACGGCCTTTTTTCGCGAATACCATCATTTTCCGGCATTGGCCCGTCATGCCAGGCTGTGCCGTCGCCCCCTTTCGGTCTGGTGCGCCGCTTGCTCGACCGGGGAAGAGGCCTACTCCATTGCGATGACGCTGAATGCGGAGTGCGGCATGACCGAAACTGCAGTGCGCATTACAGCCACCGACATCGATACCCATGCGATAGATCACGCCCGGCAGGGCGTATATGCCATCGAACGCCTGTCAACCTTGCCCGACGGCTATCTGCCGCGCTACTTCCAGCGCGGCGCGGGAAGGCAGGCCGGCATGGCGCGGATCAAGCCGGCCTTGCGCAATATGATCGACTTCCGTGTGGTCAATCTGCTGTCGTCCCAGTGGCCCGAGGGGCCTTTCGATGCCATTTTTTGCCGGAATACCATGATTTACTTCGACAGGCCCACGCAAACCCGCCTTTTGGACCGGTTTGCGCGCGTGCTGAAGCGGGACGGCCTGCTGTTTGCGGGGCATTCCGAAAACTTCACCTACTTGACCGAGGCGTTCAGGCTCAGGGGGCAAACCGTGTACGCGGTGGCCTGATGCCTGCCTGCGATACCGCCCATCGTATTGGCGTTTCAACAGCGGCTCCGCGGAAGATCCGGGTGCTGTGTGTGGATGATTCCGCGCTCGTCCGCGGCATCATGTCGCAAATCATCAACCAGCAGCCGGATATGGAGGTCGTAGCTGTGGCGCCCGACCCGCTGGTGGCACGCGAGCTGATCAAGCGTCACAATCCCGATGTGCTGACACTTGATGTCGAGATGCCCCACATGGATGGCCTGGATTTCCTGGAGCGGCTCATGCGGCTGAGGCCCATGCCTGTCCTGATGGTGTCCTCGCTGACTGACAAAGGCTCGGAAGTCACACTCAGGGCGCTGGAACTCGGAGCCGTCGATTTCATCACCAAGCCCAAGCTTGGCCTGCGCGACGGCCTGCTTGAGTACAGCGAACTCATTGCGGAAAAGCTGCGCGCCGCCGCGCTTGCGCGACCGCGCGCGGGATCGCGTCAGGCCGGTGCGGTGCCGCCCAGACTGCGGATTCCTTTCACCACCACCGAAAAACTGATCCTCATCGGTGCATCGACAGGTGGCACGGAAGCCATACGGCAAGTCCTGCAGCCGTTGCCAGCCAACAGTCCGGCCATTCTCATTACCCAGCATATGCCGGCCGGATTCACGAAGTCCTTCGTGCGTCGACTGGACAGCCTGTGCGCCATGCAAGTGCATGAGGCAGAAGACGGGCAGCGCGTCCTGCCCGGCCATGTCTATCTCGCACCGGGTGGCGTGGCGCATATGAAGCTCGGACGCTCGGGCGCCAACTACGTTGTGTGTCTCGAATACAGCGATCCGGTCAACCGGCACAGACCCTCCGTTGATGTTCTGTTTCATTCGGCGGCCGCATTGGCGGGCAGCAATGCTGTGGGTGTGCTTCTTACGGGGATGGGCAAGGATGGCGCACAGGGACTGCTTGCCATGAAGCAGGCAGGCGCCGTCACCATGGCGCAGGACGAGGCCACCAGCGTGGTTTTTGGCATGCCGCGCGAGGCATTGCACATCGGCGCGACGGACGAAGCTGTGCCGCTGCCTGCCATCGGCGAGCGGGTTTTACAGGCCTGCGGTGCGCGCGGACTGCGCGTGTAAGCGGCGGGCTTTACAGACACTATTGGAGAGCAACAAGTGGTACAGAAAACTATGAAGATCCTGGTGGTGGACGACTTTCCCACCATGCGACGCATCATCAAGAATCTGCTGAAGGATCTCGGCTTCGAGAATGTGGACGAAGCCGAAGACGGCGCAATGGGTCTGGAAAAACTGCGCAATGGCAGTTTCGATTTTGTGGTGTCCGACTGGAACATGCCCAATATGGATGGGCTGCAGATGCTGACGCATATACGCGCCGATGACGCGCTGAAGCATCTTCCCGTGCTTATGGTGACAGCCGAGGCCAAGAAGGAGAACATCATTGCCGCTGCGCAGGCAGGCGCGAACGGCTATGTCGTCAAGCCTTTCACCGCAGCCACGCTTGAGGAAAAACTGAACAAGATTTTTGAGAAACTGGGTTGAGGGGGGCATATGGGCACTATGGATATGGCGGCCAGCCAGGATGGGAACATCAATGTGGCGCCCGAGCTCATCCACCGTATTGCGTCCCTGACGCGCATGCTGCGCCAAAGCATGCGGGAACTGGGACTGGATGAGGCGATCAAGGAGGCGGCGCATGCCATCCCCGATGCGCGCGACCGGTTGCGCTATGTGGCGAGCAAAACAGAAGAGGCGGCCAATCGGGTATTGAATGCGGCCGAGCGCATACAGCCGCTGCAGGATCAATTGGGCGGCCGGGCGGGGGCATTGGATGCGCGATGGCAGGCCTGGTTCGATGCGCCCATCGAATTGCAGGAGGCGCGCGGCCTGGTCGACGACACGCGCGCTTATCTGGGTGATGTGGGGCGGCACACTCGCGAAACGCAGGGACAGGTGATGGAGATCATCATGGCGCAGGACTTTCAGGATCTAACGGGGCAGGTTATTACCCGCATGCTGAATGTGGTGTCCGCCATCGAGACCGAACTCGTGCAGGTGCTGCTCGACAATGTTCCTCAGGAGCGCCGCGAGGAAGCCTCCTCGCTGCTGAATGGCCCCGAGGTCAATCCGGAAGGCAAGGCCGATGTCATCACCAGCCAGGGGCAGGTGGACGATCTGCTGGCCAGTCTCGGATTCTAGGACCGGCGGGACGGCATGGCCGAAGATAGCGACCTGGAGAAAACCGAACCCGCCTCGCCGAGGCGCCTGGAGAAGGCGCGCGAAGAGGGGCAGGTTGCGCGTTCGCGCGAGCTGACCACATTCTTGCTGCTGGCAGCGGGCGTGACGGGCCTCTGGCTGGGTGGGGCAGCCTTGTACCGCACGTTGACGGACATTATCCGCGCGGGAATGTGGTTCGATCCCGGCGTGACGCGCGACACGGCTGTCATGCTCACGGTGGCCGCCCAGGCGGCGGAGCACGCGCTGCGCGCCATGTTGCCGCTTTTTGTGCTGTTTATATTGGTTGCCATGCTCTCTTCGGTACTGCTGGGTGGCCTGGTGTTCTCCGGCAAGGCGCTGGAGCCCAAGTTCGAGCGCCTGGATCCGCTGAAAGGCATCGCGCGCATGTTTTCCGGCCAGACCATGGTGGAGTTGATCAAGACGTTGGCAAAGGCCGCGGTAATCGGCACCGTGGCGGTGCTGGTGATCATGCACTACCAGGCCAGGATGCTGGTCCTGATGCATGCGCCGCCGCATGAGGCGCTGGCTTCCGGACTTACGCTTGTTGCCTTGTGCTGTGCCTTGATCGTTGCCGGACTGTTGCTGATCGTGCTCATTGATGCGCCTTGGCAGTTGTACAGCCATATGAAGAAGCTGCGCATGTCACGTGAGGATGTCAGGCAAGAGCACAAGGAAAGTGAAGGCGACCCCCAGATCAAGGGGCGCCTGCGCCAGCAGCAGCGAGCCATGGCGCGCCGGCGCATGATGGCCCAGGTTCCGCAGGCGGATGTGGTGGTGACCAATCCCACGCACTATGCGGTTGCCCTGAGCTATCAGGAAAACGGCGCCGGTACGGCGCCTGTCGTCATCGCGAAGGGGGCGGGGCCGATAGCGGCGCGCATCCGGGAGCTGGCGGGGCAGCACCATGTGCCGATGCTCAGCGCGCCGCCGCTGGCCCGCGCGCTGTATCACCATGTGGAGCTTGGCCAGGAGATTCCGGCGGCGCTGTATTCCGCCGTTGCCGAGGTGCTGGCATGGGTTTTTCAATTGCGCAGCTGGCGCGACGGATATGCCTCCGAGCCGCGCCAGCCCCACGATGTACAAATTCCGGCAGGCCTCGATCCCACGCCAGACGCACACACTGAAACGCCATGAACGGATTACTCGCATTGCTCAAGGACAACGGCGCGGGCCAAGCGCGATTGCTCGCTGGCCCCATTTTGATTCTCATGGTCCTGGCCATGATGATTCTGCCGCTGCCGCCATTTATCCTGGACCTGCTCTTTACGTTCAATATTTCCCTGTCCGTGATGATCCTGCTGGTGGCCATGTTTACCAGAAAGCCGCTGGACTTTGCCGCGTTCCCCGCTGTGCTCCTTTTCGCCACGCTGCTGAGGCTGGCGCTGAACGTTGCATCCACGCGCGTGGTGCTGCTGCACGGCCACAAGGGGCCAGACGCCGCCGGCCATGTGATTGAGGCCTTCGGGCACTTTCTTGTGGGCGGGAATTTCGCGGTCGGCATCGTCGTGTTTGTGATTCTGGTCATCATTAATTTTGTGGTGATTACCAAGGGTGCGGGGCGCATCGCGGAGGTCGGCGCGCGCTTTACATTGGACGCCATGCCGGGCAAGCAGATGGCAATAGACGCGGATCTGAATGCGGGCCTTATCGGTGAGGACGAGGCGCGCAGGCGGCGTGCCGAGGTGGGGCAGGAGGCCGAGTTCTATGGCTCGATGGATGGGGCCAGCAAATTCGTGCGCGGCGACGCCGTGGCGGGGCTGCTGATCATGGTCATCAACATCATCGGCGGACTGGTGATAGGCGTGGCGCAGCACGGTTTGGGTTTCGGCGATGCGGGGCGTGTCTACACGCTGCTGACCATAGGCGATGGACTGGTGGCGCAGATTCCTGCGCTGGTCATATCGACGGCCGCCGGCGTGGTGGTGTCGCGGGTGGCAACCGACCAGGACGTGGGCCAGCAAATGGTCAGTCAGTTGTTTGCCAACGCCAATGTGCTGTTTATCACGGCCGGCATCATGGCCGCCATGGGACTTATTCCCAACATGCCCCATGTGGCCTTTCTGCTGCTGGCCGCAGCGCTGGCGGGAGGCGGCTGGCTGCTGCGTCAGCGCCAACGTGCCCAGGAGGAAGCCGCCGCCAGGGAACCCGCCCAGACGCAGGCGGCCGCAGAGGCCGCCGCGGCCGAAGCGAGCTGGGAGGATGTATCCATGGTGGACCCGCTTGGGCTGGAAGTGGGGTATCGCCTGATTTCACTTGTTGACCATGCGCAGAATGGCGACCTGCTTCACCGCATACGCAGCCTGCGCAAGAAGTTTGCGCAGGATGTCGGCTTTCTGCCTCCGGTCGTTCATATACGCGACAATCTGGAGCTCAAGCCCAACGACTACCGCATTCTGTTGTCCGGTGTGGAGATCGGCAAGGGTTCGGTCACGCCCGGCCAATGGCTCGCGATAGATCCCGGCGGAGCCGGCGCACAGCTGCCGGGAACCGCCACGACGGATCCGGCATTCGGCCTGCCCGCGGTCTGGATAGATGTGGCGATGCGCGAAGAGGCGCAGATTGCCGGATATACGGTGGTGGATGCGAGCACAGTCATTGCCACGCATCTCAATCATCTCATGCATCGTTTTGGAGCGCGGTTGCTGGGACGTCAGGAAGTGCAGCAGCTGATCGACCATATTGGCCGCGATGCGCCGCGCCTGGTTGAAGACCTTGTTCCCAAGACGATTTCCCTCACGCAGTTGCACACGCTGCTGCGCGGCCTGCTCGAGGAGGACGTACCGATACGGGACATGCGCAGCATCATCGAGGTCGTGGCAGAGCATGCGCCGCGCCTGATAGCCCAGGAAACGCCGGGGACGGGGCTGGATACGGCTGAGTTGCTTGCGCGCGTGCGGGTTGCGCTGGGGCGCGCGATTACCCAGCATTGGTTTCCAGGACACGGCGAGCTGCATGTGATCGGTCTGGACGGACAGCTTGAGCGCGTGCTGATACAGGCATGGACCACCAGCGGTGCATTGGAGCCAGGCCTGGCGGAGGCGGTGGTGCAGGGTGCTCAGCGCGCCATTGCGGCGCAGGATGTGGCGGGCGAGCCCACAGTGCTGGTGGTGCCGCCGGTGCTGCGGGCCGCGATGGCGCGATTCCTGCGCCATCATTTTCCTCAGTTGGGTGTGCTATCCAGCGCCGAAATCCCGGAGGACCGCGTGTTGCGCATGACCGCAACCATAGGCCGTGGCCAGGGATGACCGGTCAGCCGGCCCGAAACCGCGATGACGCGGCAGCCGCGGGATTGCTGTGGCCCTTGGCATCGTACAGTGTATCGTTGCCTAGCAAACGATGCAGTTCCTGGAGAGCCAGGGTATTGCGGCGGTGGAGCAGGGCGATGAGCCGCCCGTTGTCGGCGTTGATGCTCGCGGCCTGGCTGGCAAGATCGTACAAGCCCAGGCTGGCTTCGCGCAGGTGGGGATAGTCGACCATGGCCTGATCAAGGCCGGCACGCCCGCTCGCGTAACCCGCCTCGGCAAGCGACCGTTCCCGCGTGCTGTCGAGATCCGATAATTGCTGGGCCAGCGACAGTTTGCGATCGGCCAATACATCCAGCCCTTCCAGGGTGCGCCCCGCAGCCAGAAGGCTGGCTTCGTCCCGAAGCACCGAAACGAAATCGGGTAAAAGCGCTGTCTGCGCCCGCAAGATGTGTTTCAGGCGTTCGATGGCATTGGGCATGGGCGGAGAATATTATCGGAGCAATTCGCGTACGCTGGCCAGCAGGCCATCGGCGATGCGGCTGGGGTCCATGGTGAGTTTTCCATTTGCAATGGCCTCACGCAACGCCTGCACGCGCGCCATATCAATGTCGCCGCTGCCGTCCTGAAGAACGGCCAGATTGCGCCCCGCGCTACTGAAGGCCACCGCGCTGCCGGGGGAGCCGCCGACACCTGTCGCGCCGGAGGCCGCGCCATGGCCGCGGCGTGGCTGGATGGAGTCGGAGCCGGGCGGGGCGGGCTGGAATGGTGCAATCTTCAAGGACGCTCTCCGCGGGCAAATGAATGGAAGGGCTTGCTCATGATGTATCTGTAACGGCAGCTCGGCGGCGAACTTTAGCCGAGCTACATCGCGACGCGCACAGTATGGGCGTCGATGACGGTACCGCTGATGATCTCGCCTGAACTTGCCTTGACCTGTATGATCGCGCCCGGAGGCCCGCTTTCCAGGGCCTGTCCTTCACCCGTGGCGACGAAACCGCGCCCGCGCGCCTCCGTGCGGACCCGCTGGCCGCGCTGAATGGCGTCCGGATCGCGCAGCATTCGTGTCTTCACTGGCGAGCCGGCGCCAATGCGCTGTGCGGCCACGTAGCCCACCGCCTGGGCGGGATCAAGCACGACGCCGCGGGGCAGGCGCAGGATATTGCCCTGGCGCTCCTCAAGATCGGAGCGCCCCAGCGTTTCGCCTGCCTGGATGCTGCGGCCGGCGACATAGTAGCTGCCCTGGACGCTGACGCTGGCCTGCACATAAGTGGTCCAGGAGGGCTGCATGCAGCGCACGCCCACCGTCATGCGCGGCCGCAGATGCTGCGCGCCGGATGTGAACAATTGCAGCCGGCCGCAGGCGCCATACCGTCCGACGCGAGGCGCTTGGACGGCGATGTGCACCTTGTCGGGCGAGCCGCCGGCCTGCTCCAGCAGAAACCTGTGCACCCTGGCCGCCACGATGGCGGGGTCCTGAGAGGCGTGGCCGCTGGGAACGCCGGCTGCCAGCGCTGCGCAGAGCGGCGCCGCGGCAAGAGGCAGAATGAGAAGAGAACGCCTGAACATGACAGCATTCTATAAAGAGGGGTGGCTGGTGCATCACGGGAACTGACCATGTAATGACAGCTTGTTTTGACGTTTGCACTGTTGGGCACGCAATTACCATGATGCCATGTGTAGGAGGGTACCGTTCGCGGCCCCGCCATCGCGGCGGCAGCCGCTGAACAGAAACAGGTAGGCCGCATGATCAATCGCGCAGGCAACGACTTCGACTTTTACAAACAGGCCATAGGGCTGCGCCAGCACCGCCAGGAGGTGCTGGCTGCCAATATCGCCAATGCGGATACCCCCAATTACAAGGCACGCGATTTCGATTTCTCAGCTGCCTTGCGCGCGGCGACGGGCGCCGACGGCCTGCGGTTGCCGGATACGGCATTGTCCCTGACCTCGCCACGCCACATCCCCGGCAAGGCCGCCACGCCGGACGCCGAACGCCTGTTATACAGGCAGCCGCTGCAGCCCAGCCTGGACGGCAATACCGTCGACATGGACGTCGAGCGCGTCCAGTTTGCGGACAACACGCTCCGCTACCAGACGGATCTCACCATCATCTCCCAGCGCATCAAGGCCATGATGGCTGCGATGCAGCCCTGACCGAAAGACGGGGAGCGCATACATGTCCACACTCAGTATTTTTCAGATTGCCGGATCCGCGCTGACGGCGCAGTCGCAGCGCATGAACGTAACCGCCAGCAACCTGGCCAACGCCGATAGCGCCGTGGGGCCCGATGGGCAGCCCTACCGGGCGCGCGAGGTTGTTTTCCAGATGACGCCGCCACCCGGGCAGACGCATCTGACCGCTGTCGGCGGCGTGCGCGTGGCCGCCGTGCGTGAAAGCGAGGCGCCGGCACGCCTCCAATATGACCCGGGTAATCCGTTGGCCAATGCCGATGGCTATGTCGCCATGCCCAATGTCGATGTCGTTGCCGAGACCGTCAACATGATTTCCGCGTCGCGATCCTATCAGGCCAATGTGGAAGTGATCAATACGGCCAAGAGCCTGATGATGCGCACGCTGTCCATCGGGCAGTAATTCTGGGGAAGCCTTCGAATGACAACCGTCAACCAGACAGACAGTTCAACCTCTTATGCACTGGCCCAGGCCCGGGCGAACACAGCCAGCGCCGTGGATGACGTCCAGGATCGTTTCCTGACCTTGCTGGTTACGCAGTTGCAGAACCAGGATCCACTGAATCCCATGGACAACGCTGAAGTGACCTCGCAAATGGCGCAGCTGTCCACCGTGAGCGGCATCAATCAGCTCAACAATACGTTGCTGGCGCTTTCAGGGCAGATGGATGTATCGCAGTCCATGCAGGCCGCCAACCTCATCGGCAAGGGCGTGCTCGTGCCGGGCAGCAAGATCGCGCTGGGCGGCGAAGGAGATCAGCGCGAAGCCACGCCATTTGGCGTCGATTTGATTGCACCGGCCGACAGTGTGGTCGTGACGGTCATGGACGCGGCCGGCAAGGCGGTGCGACAGATTGATCTGGGGCCGCAGGCTGCCGGTGTGCTGTCGGTGACATGGGATGGCACAGGCGATGGCGGCCTTGCGTTGCCCGATGGCGCATATACGGCCAAAGTCACCGCCACGAACGAGGACGGCTCGGCGGTGTCGGCCAGTGCGCTGACTTATGGCGTGGTGTCGAGCGTGGCTTATTCCTCCAACGGCCTGCAGCTTGATCTTGGCCTTGCGGGCAATTACTCCCTGCTGGATATCCGGAAGATCATGTAGCGTCCGCGCACGGCTTCCAGCTTCAAAATTTACAGACGAGGTTTATCATGGGTTTCGGACAAGGGTTGAGCGGCTTGAACGCCGCTGCGCAGTCACTGGATGTCATTGGCAACAATATCGCGAACTCCGGTACGGTGGGCTTCAAGGCTGCATCGGCCACGTTTGCCGATGTCTATGCCAATTCGCGTGTCGGGCTCGGAACCCAGGTTGCCAGCATCAACCAGCGGTTCACCATAGGCACGGTTTCGGGCACGGGCAATCCCTTCGATCTGGCCATCGATGGCGCAAAGGGCCTGTTTCGCATTGTTGATCCGAGCGGCAGTGTGCTCTACACGCGAAACGGACAGTTTCACGCCGACAAGAACAGCTATATCGTCAATGCGCAGGGCCAGCGCCTTACGGGCTACTTGAATGGCTCGACCACGCCCGAACCCATTATGGTGCCCTCGGGCAACATCGCACCGTCAGCCACATCGGTCATCACGACGAAGATCAATGCGGATGCCGATGCCGACGTCATACCGGCCGCGACGGTATTTGACCCGGCCAATGCGGACTCCTATTCGCATACTTTTCCCATCAATGTCTACGACAGCCTGGGCAACTCGTATCAGGTCAACCAGTATTTTGTGAAACGGGCCGGCACTGGCACGCAGAGCAACTGGAGCGTCTATTACCGCATGGAAGGGCAGCCGCTGCCGGCGCCGCATGGCGATGCCAACCCCACGCAGTTGTCCTTCGACCAGGGCGGGCGGCTTATAGCGCCCACGGCGCCAGTGCCCTTCAATGTGCCCAATATGGGCGGCACCAACTCGCCCGCCAGGAATCTGCAGTTCACGATCAATTATGCGGGCAGTACGCAGTTCGGAGGTGGCTTTACCTACGATTTTCACCAGAACGGCTACGGCACCGGCGAGTATGCCAGCATGTCGATTGCCGCCGATGGTTCCATTGTGGCCAGCTACACCAATGGCGAGACCCAGTCGCTGGGGACGCTGGTGCTGGCCGACTTTGCCAACCTGCAAGGACTCAAGCCGGTGGGCGGTAATGCCTGGGCGGAAACATCGGAATCCGGCCAGCCGATACTTGGCCAGCCCGGCGCCAATGGCATGGCGGCCATCAAGGGCCAGGCCGTCGAAGAATCCAATGTGGACATGAGCCAGGAGCTGGTGAACATGATTATTGCCCAGCGCACGTATCAGGCCAATGCACAGACGATCAAGACACAGGATCAGGTGCTTCAGACCCTGATCAACATGCGCTAGGCCCGTCGACATGGACCGCATGATCTACACGGCTGCCTCAGGCGCTGCCCGGGTGCTGGAGCAGCAGGCCGTCATCAGCAACAATCTCGCCAATATCGGCACCACCGGATTTCGCGAACAGATGTCCATCTACAGATCGGTACCTCTGTTGAGCGAAGCTGGCATGCCCACCCGGGTGTCCACCGTGGCTTCCACGCCGGGCAGCGATATGGGCCAGGGCGTTATGGTCGAGACCGGCAAGGCGCTGGATGCGGCCATCAGCGGGCAAGGGTGGTTCAGCGTATGGACTCCCCAGGGCGAAGCCTATACGCGCGCTGGCGACTTCGGCGTGAACGAGCAAGGACAACTGGTAACGCGGCAGGGCCTGCCGGTGCTGTCCGAGGATGGCGTGCCGATGGAAATACCGGAGCGCGGCGCTGTCACTTTCTCCGGCGACGGGCGGGTTACGGTGCTTGGCGCGGGCGACAGGCCCAACGACCTGCAGGTGATTGGGCGCCTGAAACTGGTGAATCCGACCGAGGACGAGCTGGTTCGCGGCGACGACGGCCTCTTTCGCATGCGCACCCCGCAGCCTGTGCAGGCTGACCCGCAGGTGCGCATCATCCCGGGCTTCATCGAGAAGAGCAATGTGAATGCCGCCGAAGCCATGGTGGGCATGATAGCCAATGCGCGCAAATTCGAAATGCAGATGAAAGTCATACAGGATGCGGGCACCAACGCCGAACGCGCCAACAGCATTCTTTCCGCGGGCTGAGCGCTGATGCACGTCAGCGTGGCCCCTATCTGAACCAAGGATATTCAATGATACGTTCTCTCTGGATTGCCAAGACCGGCCTGGAGTCGCAGCAAACCAACATGGATGTGATCTCCAATAATCTGGCCAATGTCAACACGGCTGGCTTCAAGCGAAGCCGGGCCGTTTTCGAGGATTTGATGTACCAGACACTGCGCCAGCCCGGCGCCCAGGTTGGCGCGGCGAATCAGCTGCCGTCCGGCCTGCAGATCGGCACGGGTGTGCGCACGGTCGCCACGGAGCGCATTCACGCTCAGGGCAATCTCAAGGATACGGGCAACAGCATGGACATCGCGATACAGGGAAGGGGCTTCCTGCAGGTGGAAATGCCGGATGGCAGCTTTGCCTATACGCGCGACGGCAGTCTTCAGGTCGATCAGAACGGGCAGCTCGTGACGGCCGGCGGATATGTAATCCAGCCGCCCATCAATATCCCCGACAACGCCCTGAGCCTGACGATTGCGCGCGATGGCACGGTATCGGTGACCCAGCCTGGCGCGGCGGGCATCAATGTCGAGATCGGCCAGTTGCAGCTCAGCACATTCATCAATCCCGCCGGCCTGCAGAGCGCGGGGGAGAACCTGTATGTGGAGACCGACGCCTCGGGTCCGGCCAACTTTGCCCAGCCCGGGCTGGATGGCGCGGGGCTTGTGCTGCAGCAGTACACGGAGACATCCAATGTGAACGTGGCCGAAGAGCTCGTTAACATGATCACCACGCAGCGCGCCTACGAAATGAACAGCAAGGCCGTGCAGACATCGGATCAGATGCTGGCCCGCCTGACGCAGCTTTGATGACATCATCCAACCGCCAGCATCGCCTGCGCTCGGCGCTGGCACGCGTTGTCCGCATCGGAGGCGTCACCCTGGCGGCCATGCTGCACGGCTGCGCGCTGATACCACCCGATCCGGTCGTCACGGGGCCTCTCACCGCGCCGCCGCCGATGCGCGGGCTGCCGCCTGCGGAACCCAACGGCGCCATTTATCAGCCCACTGCCTATGGGAACTACCCTTTGTTCGAAGACCGACGGCCGCGCAACATCGGCGATATTGTCACGGTCGTCATCGAGGAAAAGACCAATGCGGCCAAGAATGTGCAAACAACTACCGATCGCAGCGGCGACGCCGATTTCGGCGTCGGCCTGAACCCGTCGGTGCTGCCGAAGGAGCTGGGCGCCAAACAGCAGTTCGATCTGTCCGGCGGAAACTCAGCGAGTGGCAAGGGGTCGTCCCGGGCCGACAATATGTTCAAAGGTACGCTGACCACCACAGTGATCGATGTGCTGCCCAATGGCAACCTGCGCATTGCCGGCGATAAGCAGATTGCCATCAATCGGGGCAGCGAGTACATACGTTTTTCGGGTGTGGTGGATCCACGCTCGATAACCGGCGCCAATACCGTGTCGTCCACGCAGGTGGCCGATGCCCGCATTGAATTCCGCAGCAAGGGCACCATGGATGAAGTGCAGAACATGGGCTGGCTGCAGCGCATCTTCCTGAATCTTTCTCCGTTCTGACATGAGCAAGCCATTGTTTTCAAGTGATCGCGGTCTGGCCATCCGTCGGGTTTTGCTGTTCATGGCGATTTTCGTGCTGGCCTGGAGTCCCGCGCTGGCTGAGCGCGTCAAGGACATCGCCTCCATCCAGGGGGTGCGCGAGAATCAATTGATCGGCTACGGGCTGGTGGTGGGCCTGGACGGCAGCGGCGATCAGGTGAGGCAGTCGCCGTTTACGCAGCAGAGCCTGACCAATATGCTCTCCCAGTTGGGCGTGACCATACCGCAAGGCAGCAACATGCAGGTCAAGAATGTGGCGGCGGTGATCGTGACGGCGACGCTGCCGGCCTTTGCCAGGCCAGGGCAGAGCGTAGATGTGGTGGTGTCCTCCATGGGCAACGCCAAGAGCCTGCGCGGCGGTACGCTATTGATGACGCCACTCAAGGGCGCCAACGGCCAGGTCTATGCCATAGCCCAAGGCAATCTGCTGGTGGGCGGCGCCGGGGCGCAGGCGGGCGGCTCCAGTGTTCAGGTAAACCAGCTGAATGGCGGCATCATTCCGGATGGCGCCATCGTCGAACGCGGCGTTCCCACTGTTTATGCGCGCGACGGCATCATCAGGCTGGAGTTGAATACCACGGATTTCGGGGCCGCGCAAAGCGTTGTCAATGCCGTGAATCGCCGCTTTGGCCGGGACACAGCGCAGGCGCTCGACGGCCGCGTCATTCGGATTCAAGGTCCGTTGGACGAATCCGCCCAGACCGCCTTTCTGTCCAGCGTGCAGAATCTGCAGATCAAGCTGCCGCCAGCCAGGGCGCGGGTCGTCATCAACGCGCGCACCGGCTCGGTTGTGATGAACCGCAGCGTCACGATAGATGAAGCGGCCATTGCCTACGGCAATTTGTCCGTGGTTATCAGCCGCGACGCGCAGGTCAGCCAGCCCGACACCCCTTTCGGCGGCGGACAGACTGTCGTGACGCAGAGCACAGAGATCGAGATGCGTTCCGACAGCGGCAGCCTGCGGCGCCTGAGCACCAGCGCCAATCTGTCGGATGTGGTGCGCGCGCTGAATTCCCTGGGCGCCACGCCGCAGGATCTTCTTTCCATTCTGCAGAACTTGAAGGCCGCAGGCGCGCTCAAGGCGGACCTGGAGGTGATCTGACGCCATGGCATTCGTACGCTATATTCCTCGCCCCGCCGAGCAGGCGTCAACATTGGATTTCAGCAACCTGGACAGGCTCAAGCGAGGCCTGTACAAATCGGATGGCCGTGCCGAAGCGGCCCAGGCAGAGGTGGCACATCAGTTCGAGGCACTCTTTCTGCAGCAGCTGCTCAAGCAGGCACGCCAGGCGTCGGGCCCGGATACGCTGTTCGACAGCGCGCAGACACGCATGGCGCAAAGCCTGCGCGATGAGCAGATGGCGTCGGCGCTGGCAACGCCAGGCATAGGCCTGGCGCAGGCATTGCTCGATCAGATGCAGGGCCACAATCAGGCAGTTGCGAACGAGGATGCCGGCTCCCCACCCGAGCTGGCGGCATCGCGCCTGCCTGCACTGCGCTCGCGCATTGGCGACGAGGCGCGCCAGTATGTGGCATCTTCCATCACCGCCCTGCTTGGAAAGCTGACAAGCCATTCCGTTGCCGATGACATCATTGGCGCGATCGAAGGCGCGCCTCGCCACATCCGTGATTTCGTTTCAAGCATGGCGGATGCGGCTCGCAGCGCGGCGCGGGAAAGCGGGCTGCCAGAGAAACTTGTGTTGAGCCAGGCGGCGCTGGAATCGGGTTGGGGAAAGCGGGAAATACGCCGCGAGGACGGCAGCACGACCTATAACCTGTTTGGCATCAAGGCGGGCGGAAACTGGCATGGCAAGGTGGTGGAGATCATGACAACCGAGTATCGCGACGGCGTGCCGGTGAAGATCAGGCAGCCTTTCCGCGCCTACGACTCCTACGCAGAATCCTTCGCCGACTATGCCCGGCTCATCAGCGGAAACAGCCGCTACAGTGCCGTGGCCGCGTCAGGATCGGCCGAGGAGGCGGCGCGCCGCATTCAGGAGGCCGGCTATGCCACTGATCCTGCCTATGCCAGCAAGTTGATCTCCATCATGGGCTATTTCGAGACCGCCAGCGGCGCAGGTGGGCGTGAATCAGCCTAAACATCCGGCCTGTATTGCCGTAAAGACCATACAGGTCACGTTCAACCAGCGGATAACTCCATGAATCTAGCCAATCTGGGTCTTGCAGGCATCACTGTGGCGCAGAATCGCCTGCAGACGGCCGGACACAACATCAATAACGCCGCGACAGACGGCTACAATCGCCAATCCGTACTGGTTGCCACGGCGGGCGCCAGCCCGACCGCCGGCGGATACATAGGGCGGGGCGTGCAGGCCGTCACGGTACAGCGTGCCTACGACAGTTTTCTTTCCCGCCAATTGGTCGCCGCCCAGTCAGCTGGTGCCGCCAGCCTCAGCTATGGCACAGAGATCAAGCAGATCAACAACCTGCTTGCCGACCGCAGCGTGGGTATTGCTCCCGCCCTGCAGAAATTCTTCGATGGCATGCAGGCGGTTGCTTCGGCGCCGGCGGACAGCGCAGCGCGGCAGGAGCTCCTGGGCCGTGCCGCGGGGCTTGTTTCGCAGCTCAACGACACAAGCCGCTTCCTGGACGAGCAGCGCGGCAATATCAATACGCAACTCAGCACCGTTGTCACCCAGATCAACAGCTATGCCGAGCGTATTCGCGACCTGAACCAGCAGATCACATCGGCTCGCGCGGGCACCACCGGCCACGAGCCGAACGATCTGCTCGATCAGCGCGACCAGCTGGTCAGCGAACTGAATCAGCTTGTGGATGTGCGAACGGTAGAGCAGGACGGTGTATTCAACCTCACCGTGGGCAGCGGACAGGTGCTGCTGGGCGGAGATACGGTCTATCCTCTCTCCGCTCAACCATCCGCCGCAGATCCGGCGCGGACAGTCATTGCTTATTCGGTCCAGGGGCCTGGGGGCAGCCTGATTCATGCGGAGATGGACGAGGACCGCATTCGCGGCGGCAAGCTGGGCGGCCTGCTGGACTACCGGCGCGAAGCATTGGACACGGTGCAAAACCAGCTGGGCCGTCTTGCGGTTGGCCTGGCCACCGCCATCAACACGGCCCATGCCACCGGGGTGGATCTGGCGGGCGAGCCCGGCGAGGACTTTTTCTCCCTGGCGCCGGCCAAGGTCATTCCGCAGCAAGGCAATGCCGGTACCGCAACGCTGACTGCAACCATAGACGATGCCAACGCACTGACGGCACAGGATTATGTCGTGGCGCGCACTGCCACCGGCTACACAGTCACCCGCATTCCGGGAGGCACCCCTACCGAGTTGACAGGTAACAGCGGCGTGATAGATGGGGTGGCTTTCGATTTCTCCGGTGGTCCGGCCGCGGTCGGTGACAGTTGGGTGGTGCAGCCTGTGCGCGAGGCGGCAGCCGGCATCGGCCTGGCCATCAGCGATCCGGCGGCCATTGCGGCGGCAGCACCCGGTACGGGCACGGCCAACGGCGATGTGGCCCTGGAGATGGCGCAGTTGCAGACCACCAAGGTTCTTGGCAATGGCAGCATGAGCCTGAACGAGTCCTTCTCGCAGATCGTGAATAAGGTTGGCGTGCTGACGCAGCAGAACGCAACCGAAGCCAACGCCCAGTCCGCGCTCATCAAGCAAAACTACGAAGCGCAACAGGCCGTATCCGGCGTGAACCTCAATGAAGAGTACATCAATTTGCAGCGTTTCCAGGAGCAATTCCAGGCCTCGGCGCGCCTCATTGACGTCAGCGGCGCGCTGTTTGACACGCTATTGGGCCTGCGCGGCTGAGCCGTCCGCCGGACGCGCCCGCAATCACCAGGATAATCATCATGCGCATCAGTACAACACAGTTCTATCAGACCGGTCTGTATGCGATCGGGGCTCAGCAGACCGATCTCATGCACATCTATCAGCAGCTGGGCAGCGGCAAGCGTATCCTCGCGCCTTCGGATGACCCGCTGGCGGCCGCACAGGCGATCAACATCAGCCAGTCGCAGGCACTCAACCAGCGCTATGCGGAGAATCGCGCCGTGGCCATGCGCAGCCTGGGGCAAGAAGAAAACACCCTGTACTCCGTCACCAATCTGCTGCAGGACGTCAAGACCCGTCTTATCGAGGCGGGCAACGGCACGTTGTCAGATCAGGACAGGGCCACGTTGGCCGACGTGCTGGCCAACGCGCGCGAGAGTCTTCTGAATCTCGCAAATGCGACCGACGGCAACGGCCAGTACTTGTTTTCAGGCTCTCGGGGCAATGTGGCGCCTTTCCAGGACAGTGGCAGCGGCATCACCTATCAGGGAGACCTGGCGCAGCGCAATATTCAGGCGGACCAGACCAGCCTGATTGCGGGCGGCGATACCGGCGCCGATGTCTTCAAGCGCGCGGCGCCGGGTACGCGCAGCTACCTGACCAGCGCCGACCCCGGGAATGCCGGCACCGGCCTGTTGGGCAAGCCCGATATCACCGATCCCGATCTTGCGAGCGCTGGTACCGCATACACGCTGACCATCACCGGATCTGGCACCTATCAGGTGCAGTATCTTGATGACGAAGGCACGCTGGTCGCCGAGACAGGCAGCTACACGGCAGGGCGCGACAACATACTGGCGCTGCCTGGCGGTGTGCAGGTGCAGCTCTCCGGCGAACCTGAGAACGGCGACAGCTTTCAGATAACCCCCACTTACGGTGATCAGGCGGGCAGCTTCAATATCTTCAATACACTGGATCAACTCGTCCAGTCGTTGGCCAGCCCCATCGGTGCGGATGATGCGGCCCAGGCGGGTTTCCGCAACATGCTGGCCGGCGCCATACAGCGCATCGACATTCATTACGACAATGTCCTGACAGTACGCGCGTCGGTGGGCGCGCGCATGACGACGCTGGAGGCGATGGATGCCAACGGCGATCAGCGCGGACTCGACTACAGCACTCATCTGTCGGAGCTCGAGGATCTCGACTACTACACCGCCTCGACGCAGCTGCAGCTCCGTTTGTCCGCGCTCCAGGCCGCGTCCCTGGCGTTCCAGAAAATCCAGTCCACCAACCTTTTCAGTCTGGGTTCTGAATGAGCACATTCTCTTCCCTCTTTCATCCAGGAACCTATCATGAGTAAAAATTCGAATAAATCCGGCAAGGCAGGCAAGCAGGGCGTGCGACGTTCGCGCCGCCCGCCGTTTCGTTTGGCGGACCTCAAGGTCAATACCGTGCTCATGATGGTGCTGGGCAGCTTCCTGGTGCTGCTCGTGGCCGTTGGCGGGCTAGGCGTCTGGTATCTATCTTCCACGCTGAAGCAGGTTTCCGCCATGGAGCAACAGAATCAGCGGGCGCGCCAGGTACAGGACATGAGCGCCAAGATGATGGATGTGCGGGTATCCCTGCTTGTGGCCGCCCGCTATCAGCAGGAGGCGGCGCAGCGTGACGATGCTGGGCTGCGCAAGGAGGCGGCCGCGATGGTGTCAGCGGCGGAGAGCAAACTGGACGAAGTGCGCAAGACCTATGAGGCATTTCGCAGGAACATCCCCGATAACCCCGAGGGGCGGCGCCTGGCGATGAAGATCGTCAGTGTCTTCAGGCCGTATGTCGACGACGGTATCGATCCCATGCTGCAGGCGCTGCATGGCAACGACTATGTCACGTTTTACTTCGTCAACAACCAGTTCGGCATTCCCCGCAGCGAAACATTCGAGGAGGCGCTGCACGCGCTTCAGAAGCATATCGACCAGGCGCATCAGGCGTATTTCAATCAGTCCGAGGCCGATTTCCGCCAGGCGCTTGTTGCCATTGGCGTGGCGGTGCTGGCGGGCATCCTGCTCATGCTGGTGATGCGCGTCATATTTGGCCGCGCGGTGCTGCGCCCATTGCGCGATGCCGGCAGGCATTTCGACCGGATAGCATCCGGGGATCTGACCCAGCGCATCGAAGTGCGGTCACGCAATGAAATCGGTGCATTGTTTGACGCGCTGAAGCGCATGCAGGAAAGCCTGACGAATACGGTGGGTACGGTGCGCCAAGGCGTCGAAGAAATCACACTGGGTTCGCGCGAGATATATATGGGCAACACGGACCTGAGCAGCCGCACCGAACAACAGGCGGCATCGCTTCAGCAGACGGCGGCAAGCATGGAGGAACTGGCCAGCACCGTACGCCAGAACACCGACAATGCCGCGCAGGCGGACCTGCTTGCCAAGGGCGCGTCCGAGGTGGCTCAGCGGGGAGGCAGCGCCGTGGCCGATGTCGTGCACACCATGAAGGATATTTCGACCAGTTCCGGAAAGATGGCGGAGATCGTGGGCGTGATCGATGGCATCGCTTTCCAGACCAACATTCTGGCGTTGAATGCCGCGGTCGAGGCTGCCCGGGCCGGTGAGCAGGGCAAGGGTTTTGCCGTGGTGGCGGGCGAAGTCCGGTCGCTGGCGCAGCGCAGCGCGCAGGCGGCCAAGGAAATCAAGGTGCTTATCGAGGCTTCGCAGTCCAAGGTGCAGGCCGGCGCGCAGCAGGCTGGGCAGGCGGGGGAAATCATGCGCGAAGTCGTCGAATCGGTCCAGGGCGTCACCACCATCATGGGCGAGATTTCTTCCGCATCGCGTGAGCAGTCCGACGGCATTGGCCAAGTGAATCAGGCTGTCACGGAGATGGATAGCGTTGTGCAGCAGAACGCGGCGCTTGTCGAGGAGGCCGCCGCGGCGGCTGGATCTCTTCAGGCCCAGGCGGCGCGCCTGTCCGAGGCGGTGGCGGTATTCAGGATAGGGCCCGGAGACGTCATTGACGTCCCGCTTTCGGAGGATGGCGCGCCGCAGGCTGTGATGCCTGCGGAGCAGCAGATGGCGCTGGTTTCATAAACCGGCCAGGGCACCGGCCAGCCTGGCCATGGCCTCGTAGCCGGCGTCGAACAAGCGGGACAGAAACGGAGAGGTCTGGGGCATCACCACCGCCAGCAGAACCAGGCCAGCCAGCAGCGTGATCGGAAAACCGACCGCAAACACCGAGAGCTGCTGGGCTGTGCGGTTCAGAATGCCCAGCGCCAGGTTGATGGTCAAGAGCACGATGATAAGCGGCAGCGCAAGCAGCATGCCTGATACCAGGACCTGGCCGCTCCATTCCATGAGCACGCCCCATCCATTGATGTCCAGGGCGCCAGGGGTGGGAGGCAGGACGTCGAAGCTGCGTATCAAGGCGCCCAGCATGACAAGATGGCCATTCAGGGCAATGAACAGCAGCATGGCCATGGTGTTCATCAGGCGGGACAGCACCGCGGTGTTGGCGCCTGTGGCCGGATCAAAAAACGAGGCAAACGACAGGCCCATTTGCAGGCCTATGAACTCTCCTGCGGTCTGGACAGCGGCAAATACAATGCGCATTACCAGGCCCAATGCGATGCCTATAAGCACCTGCTGCATTGCCAGCCACAGAAAGGTATAGGAGCCGGTGACGATGTCCGGCATGGTTTGCAGCGTTGGTGCGATGGCGATGGCGGTCAATGCGGACAAACCCACCTTTACCTTGGCTGGTATGGACGACTCGCCCAGCAGGGGAGCGGATCCGACCAGTGCCAGTACGCGTATGAACGGCAGCAGGAAGGCGTTCATCCAGTCATGAAGCTGGCCTATATTCACGTCTATCATGGCTGCTGCCCTGTTGTCAGGATACCAGGCCCGGTATGCCGGAAAGCAGACGCTGTATATAGTCGACCATGGTCGTGACCAGCCATGGGCCAAGCAGGACCAGTGCCGCTGCAACCGCAAGCAGTTTTGGAATGAAGGACAGCGTCATTTCGTTGATCTGGGTCGCTGCCTGGAAAATGCTGATGACCAGGCCCACGACCAGCGTGACAAGCAGCAGGGGGCCTGCCATCACCAGTGCGATTTTCAGTGCCTGGTAGGTCATGGACATGACGGTTTCGGCATTCATGTGGCCTGCATCCTATTGGAAGAAACTGCGCGCCAGGGACCCCAGCAGCAGATGCCAGCCATCCGCCAGAACGAACAACATGAGCTTGAACGGCAGGGAGATCGTGACGGGAGGAACCATCATCATTCCCAGCGCCATCAGCACGCTGGCCACAACCAGGTCAATGATCAGGAAGGGAATGAAGATCGTGAAGCCTATCTGGAACGCGGTTTTGAGTTCGCTGGTGACAAAGGCCGGCACAAGGATGCGCATGGGCGTCTGCTCGGGCGAGGCGATGTCCTCCATGCCGGCCATATTGGCAAACATGGCAAGATCGGTCTCGCGAGTCTGTTTCAGCATGAAGGCATGAAGAGGGCGGGCGCCGCGGTCCAGTGCCTCCTCGAGTGCGATCGTGCCTTGGCTAAGCGGCTTGTAGGCCTGGTCATAGATCTGGTCGAATACGGGCGACATGGCGAAGAAAGTGAGGAACAGCGCAATGCCGATAAGAACGGAGTTCGGCGGAGACGCCCCTGTGCCCATGGCGTTGCGCAGCAGGCCCAGCACGATGATGATGCGGGTGAAACCTGTCATCATCATGAGCATGGCCGGCAGAAAGGACAGCATGGTCAGCAGTATGAGCGTCTGTATGCTCAGGGACCAGGTCTGGCTGCCATCTGCGCCTGGCGTCGAGGTGAGGGCGGGAAGCGCGATCTGCGCTGCCGCAGTCGATGTCAGGCATAAGCCGAACAATGCGACGGCGAGCATAGGCACCGGCCGGACCAGAATCCGAGGGCGGTCGATGGCGGCGGGAAAGCATGGCGCCGCGGTGACATTGCACATCACCGGCTCTCCAGCGCCTTGCTCAGGGTGGCTGAGAACCGCTGCATATCGGCATCGGAAGGGGGATGGTCGAGGGGGCATCTGTCTTCCGACATGACGCGCAGCAGGGAAATCTGTTGCGGACCGATGCCCAGCAGCATGCGCACGCCTTCTACTTCAACCATGGCGATGCGTTGGCGCGCGCCTATGGCCCTGGAGCCAAGCACTCTCATCATATGCATATTGCTGCCACGCAGGACGCCGGCCCTGCGGGCTGCCCACGCCACACCCAGTATCAGCAGCACGATCAGCACGAGGCTGCCGAGGATGCGGATAATGGCCATCTCGTTCATGAGACTATCTACGTCCGTTCAGGCGACTGAGGCGGTCCGAAGGCGTGACGATATCCGTGACCCGGATACCGTATTTTTCGTCCACCACCACCACCTCGCCCTGGGCGATCAGATAGCCGTTCACAAAAATATCCATGGGCTCGCCCGCAAGGCCGTCCAGCTCGACCACGGAGCCCTGGCCCAGCTGCAGGATGTTCTTGATGGTGAGCCGCGTGCGGCCGAGTTCCACCGACAACTGGACGGGAATGTCCATGATCATATCGATTTCACTATTTCCGCTTGCGTTGCTGTCGGTAAGCGGCTTGAAAATCCTGTCTGCGTTATCGGGAAAGGGGGTGCCTGCGTCCTCGTGCGCAGCCGGCGTGCCTGCCGGTGTGGCGGCTGCCTGTTCCGCGAGCGCGCTGGCCCAGTCGTCCAGCGCTGGCGCAGCATCCGCCGCGGCCAGGTTTTCCTGTTCCGTTGCATCGGCTTCGGCCGACATCTCGGTAGCGGGAGAGCGCGGCGCCGCGTTCTGTGTGTCGTCGCGCACTTCGTTGTCTTGTTTTGATTTAGCCATTGTGATGAGTTCAGGAGAGTTCGCCGTCGCTGCTGGCCAAGATCTGCTTGACGCGCAGTGCATAGCGGCCGTTCAGCGTTCCATAGCCGCATTCGGCAACAGGTACGCCGCCCACGCGCGCAGTGATGGAAGGCTTGAGTTCGAAAGGAATGACATCGCCCTGCCGCAGGGAAAGCAACTTTGCAATGTCGGTTTGTATGCGCGCAAACTCTGCCACCAGCTCCACATCGGCGTTGCGCACCTGCCGGCCGAGCTGATGCGTCCAGCGCTGATCGATTTCTCCCGCTCCGGTTTCCTGCAGCGGCTGTGTGAGCAGGTCGCGCACCGGCTCTATCATGGAATAGGGCAGGCAGATATTCAGATTGCCGCCCGACGCGCCCAGTTCGATATTGAAGGAGGTCACCACGACTATTTCGTTGCTGCTCGTGATGCTGGCGAACTTGGTGTGCATTTCCGAGCGGATGTATTCGAATTCGACCGGATATACATGCGCCCAGGCCGACGCATAGCTTTCGAGCGTCAGATTGAGCAGTCTTCGGATAATGCGCTGTTCGGTATTGGTGAAATCGCGTCCCTCGACCCGGGTGTTGTAGCGGCCGTGGCCGCCGAACATGCTGTCTATGACCAGGAAAACCAGATTGGGGTCGTAGGTGAACAGCGCCGCGCCTCGCAAAGGCTTCATCGTGACCATATTCAGATTGCTGGGCACGGGCAGGTTTCGTTCGAATTCGGAGTACTTCTGGATGCGGATGCTGCCGACGGTGATGTCGGCGTTGCGCCGCATGAAGGAAAGCAGCATGGTGCGCAATCCACGCGCAAAGCGCTCGTTGATAAGCTCGAGCGTCTGCATTCGATGTCTGACGACGCGATCCGGAGACCCCAGATCGTAGGAACGCACACCGCTCTGGCTGGCGCTTTCCTGTTTCTGTGTCTGGCTCTCTCCGGTGACGCCGGCAAGCAGCGCATCGACTTCGTCCTGCGACAGCAAGCTCTGGTAGGACATTATTGGACTACGAAGGCGGTGAACAGGACATCGGTTATCTTGGGCGGCTTCGGGGCCGGCTCATACGGCTGCGACAGGGTGGTTTGCAAGCCTGAAACGAGCTTGGCCCGCCCATCAGGGGTTTGCACCGTTTCAGGAAGCTGCTCCGACAGCAGGCGCAGGGCGCGATCGCGCACTTCGGGCATATAGGTGTTGATCACCGCCGCCGAGTCACTGTCGGCCAGGCGCAATGTGACGGCGACATACAGTATGCGTGTCATATCCTCGCTGTTCAGGGTAACGGTAAACGGTTCGAGCGGGGAGAAAATGGGATCCGGCGCGGGTGTGGGCGCCGGGGCCGGGTCTGCGTGGGCGCCACCCAATTGGGCATAGTCCTGGTAAAACAGCGCCGCGCCAGCGCTGGCCGCGGCAATGAGGACTACGCCGACTACGGATTTGATCGCCGAGGAAAAGGCGTTCGCTTGTTTCTGGGACATGGACGCATGCCGTGAATGGTAATGATCGAAAACCATTGTGCCGCACTGGCCATGTTTCAATCCCGCTAAATAAGGGGTTTAAAGCGCGCTAGCTTCGGCGATTGACCGGGTGTTCGCTTCAGGCAAAAGTGTCCACCATCAGGTTGCCGGATATCGCCCGGCGCACGATCGTTGTGCTCTCGACAGTGCTTGTGGAGGCCGCCACCGAATCGGAGCGTCTCGTCCGCGCGGTCCTGGGCTTGTCGAAATCCTGTGCCGCGGTATTGCCCTGATCGCTGACATTGGTCTGGCCCAACGAGAGGCCGGCCTGGGAGAGCAATTGGCCCAGTTGAGGCAGCGCATTTTCGATGGCCTGGCGCACGGCCGCGTGGGGTGATACGAAACTGGCCTGGGCCACGTGGTCGGCCATATGGATGGAGATACGCAGCGGCCCCAGGTCGGGCGGATCAAGCCGCAATTCGGCGGCATGCGATTGGCCGCCTGCATGCTGGACGATGGACATGAAATGTTTGCCAAGCTCTGGCGCCCATTGCGGGCTGCCCAGCGGCGCGGAAAGATAGGCGGACGTCATGCCGGTTGTGCCCGGGACACTCTGCCCCTGCAGCACACCGCCGGTTGTCGGGGCCGTGGCGGCCAGGGACGATAGGTCCGCCAGGCTGGTGGCGGCAGGGCCATGCGTCAACGGCGCGGGCCCATCCACGAATCTCTGCGGTCCGGTCTGCTGGACAGCGGCGTCCAGCAGCGCATGGGTGTTGCCCTGCGCCGAGGGGTGTTTCATGGCGCGGTGGAATTCGTGCAGGACAGTAGTCAGGGATTCGGATTCGGATGACTGCATGCGTGCGGTGCGTGCCTGGATGGCTCGTGCTGCGCCTGGCGGGCTGGCCTGCGCTTCGGCTGCCGCGCGTGCACCGCGCAGGCTGGCGGCCAAGACACCCGTCGTTGGAAGTTGGTTGGTGCCAGCTTCAGCGGCCGGCTTGCCGGCGCCTGAGTGTGAGAGGATGCCGGCCAGGTCCATGTTCGGCGAGCGCGTACGCCGTGCCAACGGTTTGGTGTCTGGCGTCGCGGCGCCAGACACGGCGGCGCCAGCGGCTGGCCGGGAGGCTTGCGCAGTCACGCCGACCGCCTGGCTGGCCATAATCAGGGCGAGCTGAGGCGGGCACGCGCTGGCGCTGTCTTCACCTGCGTCGGAGGCCTGAGCATCATTGCGCCCGTCTGCAGGAGACGATGCGGCTTGCCGGAGACCATCCTGCGCGGCGGCAGGCGTTTCAGCGTTGGCAATGCCATCTGGCTGATGCTGCCGCGAGGCGTCATCCTGCCGGTGCGCTGGCGGTTTCTGTGCTGCCCTGGCCTGGCGCGCCATTGCATCCGCAAACGGCGCATTGGTTTCAGGGGCATCCCGTCCGGCATGTGCGGTTTGGGCCTGCGCACCTTGTGACGTGGACAGGATGGAAATCTGCATGACGTGGCCTCTTCAGGATAATGGATGCAGATGGCGGCGGTATGCGTTGGCCGCGGCCTCGTCATAGAGCCGCTGCTCCGCCCGCGCCTGCCTGTCTCGCACCAGGCATTGCCGCCGGGTGGCCAATGCCTCATAGGCGTTAAGTTGCCGCTGCCGCTCATTCCAGTGACGCTGGCTCTCGCGGATACGGCCCTCCATATGCGCCAGTGCTTTATTTTGCTGCAGAATCGCGGCGTCCAAAGTATCGATAAAGCGCCGGAAGTTCTGGTAGTTCGATGCTGAAACCCCGTTTTCAATGGTGTTCTGCAGGCGCAGCATGTAGTCCTGGCGGTAGCTGTGAAGCATGGCCAATTGCTGCTCGGCGCCCAGACGCTCGTCCGCCAGCCGGCGCAGGTGCAGGCCTGCCTTCTCGGCAGCCTGGCGGGCCAGGTCAACCAGCGTGTCCAATGTTCCTGCATTGATCATGTTGCGGCATCCTGGGGAGTCAGCATCTGTTCCATGCCTAGCGCCGAGCTGGCATAGTCGGCTCTTGTTGATACATCCTGCTGCAGATAGGCTTCCAGCAGGGGCCACTTGGCCATGGCTTCGTCTATCTGGGCGTCGTTGCCCGGCGTGTAGGCGCCGACGGCAACCAAGTCTCGATTGCGTTGATATCGGGACAGCATCTTCTTGAAGCGGTGCGCGGCGGCAAGCTGGCCGGCGGGCACGACGGCGGGCATGACGCGGGAAATGGATGCCTCGATGTCAATGGCCGGATAGTGGCCCGATTCGGCGAGGCTGCGCGACAGCACGACATGCCCATCGAGAATGGCGCGCGCGGCGTCGGCAATGGGGTCCTGTTGGTCGTCGCCTTCCGTCAGCACGGTGTAGAACGCGGTGATGGAGCCGGCGGCGGCGCGCCCCGGTGCCGGGGTTCCATTTCCGGCCCGTTCGACGAGCGCCGGCAATTTTGCGAAGACGGAAGGCGGGTAGCCCTTGGTTGCGGGCGGTTCGCCGATGGCCAAGGCAATTTCCCGCTGCGCCATGGCATAGCGGGTGAGCGAGTCCATGATGAGCAGCACATGCTGGCCCTGATCCCGGAAATACTCGGCCAGCCGCGTGGCATAGACGGCGCCTTGCATGCGTAGCAAGGGAGACACATCCGCTGGCGCGGCCACCACGACCGCGCGGGCAAGGCCTTCGGCGCCCAGGTTCTGCTCGATGAATTCCTTGACTTCCCGTCCGCGTTCGCCGATCAGCCCGACAATAATGATGTCGGCCTGGGTATAGCGCGCCATCATGCCGAGCAGGACGCTTTTGCCGACACCCGATCCCGCAAACAAGCCCATGCGCTGGCCGCGCCCGACCGTAAGCAGGCCATTGATGGCGCGTACGCCGACATCGAGCACAGTATCGACGGGGGCGCGGGCGAGCGGATTGAGGGTGCGGGCTGTCAAGGAAGCCGCCTGGACGTCCGCCAGCGCGCCGCGCTGGTCCAGGGGGTGGCCCGCGCCATCGAGCACCCGGCCGAGCAGGCCGGGGCCCACGGGCAGTCGGCGGGACTGAAGGTCCAGGAATGCGGGGTTGGCGGCATTTGCCGGATCCGGTCCGCCAGTCCCCTGCGCTGCCGGCTCGATGGGCAACACACGCGCGCCGGGAGGCAGGCCGGAAATATCGCCTTGTGGCATCAGATACAGTGTTTGCCCGTTGAAACCGACGACCTCCGCATCGGCCCAGTGGTTGGTGCCGGCCGTGATTTCAATGCGGCAGGCCGCGCCCACCGCCAGACGCAGGCCGGTGGCCTCGAGGATAAGCCCGGTCGCGCGCGTGATGCGTCCGCTTTGCAGCCATGATTCGGTCGCGGCGATGCGATGTTGATCCGCCTCCAGATGCCGGCGCAGGCGAGGTCCGGTCGTATCGCCGGCGGGGGCTGTCGGCGCCGATGCCGGGCGATGCGCCATGGCGGGCGCCGCGCGACTGGCCGGGTAGGTATCCATGTCAGCCTTCCTCGCCGGGAAGCGTGCGGCCCAGTGCGGACAGCACGCGCTGCCAGCGGGTTTCCAGTGTGGCGTCGATGGAACCCAAGGCGGTTTCCGCAATACAGCCGCCTCGCTCCATGGTGTCGTCGGGCACAAGCTGCCAGCTGGCGATGCGGGTGTCCTGCGACAGATATGGCTGCAGCAATTCGGCATCGTCACTGTGCACGCGCAGGCGCAAAAGGCCCTGCCGGGCCGGATCGAGGTCCAGAATATCGCGCACCAGCCCGGTAATGAGTTCGGCTTGCGATGCGAGGGTGCTGCGGACCACTTGCTCGGCAATGCGCAGTGCCAGGCTGGTCAACGCATGGCCGGTTTCAGCGTCAAGGTTCTGCAGGGCGGTGCCGCATGCATCGGCCAGGCCTTGCAGGCGGCGGGCCTGTTCGGCTGCCGTGTCTGCTCCGGCCTCAAGACCGGCTTGCCGCCCCGCCTGATAGCCTTCCTTGTAGCCTTCTGCTTGGCCGGTGCGCAGGCCTTCCTCTCTGCCTTTTTCCAGACCCTGTGCATAGCCTTCTGCCCGCCCGTCGGCATAGCCGCGTTCACGCGCCGCCGACTCGATTTCTTCGAGAGAGGGGCCGGGTGCGGGGTGTGCTTGATGCTGTCCGTTGGCGTCTTCTTCGGGCTCGATCACCGGTGCCGTCGATGCGTTGTCGAATCGCGCTGGCCGCCAAAGAGACCAGCGTGCGATGTCTGCGGTAGCCGTGCCGTGACATTCAGACATACTCGTCGCCTCCGAGTCCGCTCAGGCTGAATGCGCCGCCTTCCGCCAGCCGGCGTGCCACCTGGACGATGCGTTTTTGTTCTTCCTCGACCTTGGACATGCGGACCGGTCCCTGGGCTTCCAGGTCATCTCGCAGCATGTCGGCGGCACGTCGCGACATGTTCTTGAAGAACTTCTCGCGCAGTGCGGCTTCGGTTCCCTTGAGGGCTATGGTAAGGCTGATCGTATCGACTTCCTTGAGAATGAGCTGGATCGCCGCATCCTCGAGATTGAGCATGTTTTCGAAGACGAACATGTCATCGACAATACGCTGGGCCAGATCAGGATCCAGTTCGCGCAGATTCTGCACCACGGCTTCTTCCTCCGCGGAGGTCATGAAATTGAGAATTTCCGCCGCGGTGCGCACGCCACCCATCTTGCTGCGCTTGGCACCCTGGCCAGACAGCATGCCATTGAGCACTTCGGTCAGCTCATGCAAGGCGGCTGGCTGTACGCCGCCAAAGGTGGCTATGCGCAGGAGCACGTCATTGCGCAGGCGCTCGTTGAGCAGCGCGAGCACGCCGGATGCCCTGTCGCGTTCGAGATGGACCAGGATGGTGGCAATAATCTGCGGGTGCTCGTCGCTAATGAGTTCGGCGACCTGCTGAGGATCGAGCCAGTTCAGGGCGTCGATGCCGCTGTTGCTGTCGCCTGCCTCGAAGATGTCTTCCAGCAGGCCTGCCGCGCGATCGGTGCCCAGCGCCTTGGTCAGCACGGCGCGCACATATTCGTCGGAACCCAGCGTGACCGCCAGGAACTGGTCGGCTTCCTGCCGGAACTCCTCAAGCACGTTGTCCACGTCGGCGCGGGTGATGTTCTTCAGATTGGCCATGGCACTGCCTATCTGCTGCACCTCGCGCGCGCTGAGGTAGCGGAAGACCTCGGCGGCCGCATCCTCGCCCAGCGACATCATGAGAATGGCGCAACGCTCAAGACCGGGTTCAGAGACTGCCATCTTTCTTCTCCATCCACGTGCGCAGCACCATGGCGACGGCGCGTGGATCCTTGTTTGCCATATCCCGCGCCGTGTTCAGGTTTTCCTCATGGCGGCTGAGCGCTGCAGCCAGGCGCTCTTGCGCTTCGGCATGTTCTCTTGCCCTGGCCTGTTGCTCGACGTCCGCTTCGACCTGCTCGCGCTCGCGCGCCTGGCGCGCCAACATCGGCTTGACGATACGGCGCCAGATCAGATAGACGACAAGCGCCACAAGGAGATAGCGCAGCAGGCGCAGGGCCATATCGATGTAAACGGGATCGCGCCAGAGTGGCACACGGGCGATATCGGTTTCCGTAAAGGCGCTGTTGACAACGCTGAGCGTGTCGCCTCGGGATGCCGAATAACCCATGGCCTGCTTCACCAGCGCGTCTATCTTGGCCATCTCCTCGTCGGACAGCGGTTCGGGGCCGGTATCGGTGTCGCGATAATTCACCACCACGGCGACGGAAAGCCGGTTCAGCGTGCCGAGCGGCTGCCGGGTATGGCTGATGGTGCGATCCACTTCGTAGTTGATGGTGGCATCGCGCCGGCTCGAGCCGCTGCCGTGGCCGGCCGCATTTTCTTCGCTGGACAGTACATCGGCCTGGCCGCCGGCCTGCGTGCCGCCGGCGTCCTGCGTAGTGGCTGGTGGCGTCTGTATCGGCGCGGTTGCGTTGGCGGGCGGTTGATTCGTGAGCGCGCCCGGCACGCCCTCGGGCGGCGGCACATTGCGTTGGGACGATGCGCTGGTCTGCTTGCTGCGGACAGCAGCCTGCCCTGGCTCCTGGTTGGGCCGGTAGACTTCGGATGTCTGCTCGCGCTGCGAGAAATCGACGTCGGCGCTGGCCTGCGCGCGCACGTTACCGGCGCCGACCAGCGGATTGAGTAGTGTCAGGATACGCTGTATGGTGCGCTGTTCGATATCGTCGATCAGGGTGCGCCGGGCGCCGTCCGCGCCCGCGTCGCCGGCGGGTTGGGTAAGCAGGCGGCCGTTCTGATCAACGACCGATACATTCTCCGCCGTGAGATGAGGCACGCTGGATGACACCAGCCAGGTAATGGCATTGACCTGTGCGTCGCTCAGGCTTCGGCCCGGATAGAGCGTAAGCAGGACGGACGCGGTGGGCGCCTGGCGCTCGCGGACAAACAAGGACTGCCGCGGCAGAGCCAGGTGCACGCGGGCCGCCTGAACTGCATGCAGGTCGCGTATGGTGTTGGCCAGTTCGCCCTCCAGCGCCCGCTGATAAGTAACCTGCTCGGTGAACTGGCTGGCGCCAAAGCGCGTGTTGTCCATGAGCTCGAACCCGGCAGCCCCGCTGCGCGGCAGCCCCTGCTGGGCTAGCTGCAGCCGCAGGCCATGAACGCGATCCGCCGGAACCAGGATGGCGGTGCCCGTCTCCGACAGTTTGTACGGTACATTCATCTGCGCCAGCGTGGATACAATGGCGCCGCCGTCGCGGTCTTCCAGATTGGAAAACAAAACCTTGTACTCGGGGGCGCGCGCCCACAGGAGCAGGGCCACCACAAGAGCGATCAGCGCGGATGCGCCGACCGCCTGAGCCGGTCGCGGCCATGCAAGGGGGCGGGCGAGAACGCGCAGGCGTTCCGCCCATGCGGCCGATGATGTCATGCGCATCCTCGACGGCCACAGGCCAAATGGCGGGAAGATAAAGGCACTGTGCAGTGTTTCAACAAGATGAGCATGCCGCTGGATAAGACTGAACGAGCCTGCATTATGAAAGTAGGCAGGTGCGCTGCAAGCGCTGAACAGCATGGGATTTGGGGGTCATTTAGGCCATATGGCCCGAATGGGCGAACAGCCCCCTCTTTTGGCCTCAGATAGGTGTCTTGGGAGCGGCCAGGCGGCGCTAAAGTGATGCCATGCTCAGGCCCGCGCAAGAGGCCTTTACTTTTAATTCCGTTATATGGCCCATGCAGCAGATTGCCTCCATTGAACACATGCTTGCACAAATGCGCGCCGTGGCGCATTCGGCATCTGGCGCCACGCGGGCCGATACCGTGCACGCGCCACCGGACGAAGGCTTTGCCGAGGCGTTGTCCCGTTCGCTGCAGCGTGTCTCGACGCAGCAGAACCAGGCTGCCGCTCAGGCGCGCGCATTTGAGCTGGGTGTGCCCGATGTGTCTCTGAACGACGTCATGATAGACATGCAGACGGCGGGCCTGGCCTTCCAGGCTACCGTACAAGTGCGCAATCGGCTGGTTGCCGCCTACCAGGAGATCGCCAGCATGCCGGTCTGACGGCTGGTCCAGCCAATAGGCTCAACACAGGTTTTCCCTTGCGCCGCTGATTTCCCATCGGGAGTCAGCGGCATTTTTTTCAGGTAGGTGATTGATCGTATCTTTCTGCCTCGGTGTACGTGGCTTCCTCCAGCCTGTACAGCCATGTCAGTATGCCAGCCACCGCTTCGTAGAGCGCTGGGGGAATATGCTGGTCGAGATCAAGATGCATCAGTACGCTGACCATCTCGGGTGCGTCATGAACATACAGGTTGTGTTCGCGTGCGCAGCGGATGATATTCTCGGCGACCGTGCCATAACCTTTGGCAACGACCCGAGGCGCGGTGTCGCGCGCATCATAGGAAAGTGCCACGGCCTGGCGTAGCGGTTTACCAGGCGGCGCGTCTTTTTGCACGTTGTCGTCTTGCGCTTCAGTCATGCCGATTCGTGCGCCGCGCCGCGTTTGATGGACAGGCGGCCAACGGTCAGCCCAAGCTCGGCGCAGTGCGCTCGCAGTGTCGATGCATGCCGGCCCAGCAGCGTTGCCGACTGATCCGCCTGCAGCGACACATCCAGGCTGTCGCCGCGCAGTATCAACCGGATCTGTATCGCTCCCAGTTCAGGTAGTGCCAGGTCCAGTGCCGTATGCCAGTGGTCGGAGCGAGCCGCTTCATGGGCCGGCGTATCCGTATGGCGCTGTAAGGTCCATGACAGGGGCACGCCCGGCCAGGCCAGACCTTGCCAGGCAAAGGTCTGGTTGGCCAGCGCCTCAAGCTGTTGACGGACCAGGTGCTGGACGGGAAGCGGCATGTCCTGAACCCCGCCTGTGCCCGGATTGCGCACGGCCTGCTGCCCCTGCGGTTCCTGGCGCAGTTGCGCGATATCGGCCTTGCCTTGGGCAAGCAGTGCCAGGTGAGATTCATAGAACAGGCCGCTGTGTTTCAATGCCCTGGATAGCGCCGCGGCAAATGCCTCCCGGAGCGGGGCATCGGCACCTGATGGCGCCATGGCCTGCATGCGGGACGGTGACGTCGAAACTGGTTCGGCCCGGCCTTGCGGCCCCGGTGTGCTGATGCGCTCAGGCTGCGAAAAGCCCTGGTCGGCGGGCCTCAGCAGAGGTTGCGAGCGCTGAACGGCTGCGGCTGATTCCGGGAAACGTGTCAGTAGGGCAAGAATAATGCGGGCGGCGGCGCCCAGCGTGGTCGGTGCGGAAGGCGTGGCAGCACTGCTGGTGGCCGACGGCATCCGCAACGGTGCCTGATCGCCAGGGCCGGTGCGTTGCAGGTCGAGGGAGCGGGCATCGCGAGACGGCTGTTGCCGCCCTTGAATCTGGTCGACCGCTTCTTGTGGGTGCCGCCGGATCTCGTTCCGGCCGGGTGGCGTGCTTTCCGATTGAGCAGGCTGCCTCACGGCGTCCGGACGGGCGCCGTTGGCCAGGTTCATCTGCTGCGACAGCGTGGTGCCCAGCATGGCATCAAGCCGCTGAACCAGCAGGGTGCCCAATCCGGATGGACCCGCCGTCATGTCATGGATGTCCGGATTGTTTACAGTAGGATTGCAGCACGTTGCGCTGGTGCCGCAGATCACCGATCAGCGTTCCGAGCCGCTCCAGTTCCGGAAAGATGAGTGCGCGTATGCGCGCATCGTCGTCCAGAATGCCACTGATAAGCGCCCGGCGTGCCTCGCGGTCGTTATCGCTGAGAACGCCTTGGTTGCGCAGCACCTCTACCGCTTGTCTGTACTGTTCGCCCAGTGATAGCACCTGATCCCAGCGCTTGGCCTGGGCTTCATCCAGCATGCGGTGGGATATGCGGGCAATGGTTTCATAGTGACCGAGTACTGATGTGTTCATGATTCGCTCGCCGGGACAGGACAGCCCCGGACGGGCGAAAGAGATGGGGCCGCATTGGCGCCCTCGGCGGGGTCGACTGCCTGACGCCATGCGTCCCCGAGATCGGTCAGTATGCGTTCGGCCACGGCCAGCTTTTCCGGATCGTTGTAAAGATTGGCCTGCATGAGGTTGCGAATGACAAGCTGGTAGGTGGCAATCAGGTTGGTGGCGAGCTCACCGCCCGCTTCCGCATCGACGCTGGATTTCAGCCCGGAATCTACAATATCGATGGCCTTGGATATCGCCATGCCTCGGCCCTCGATGTTATTTTGCCGCATGTGAAGGCGCGCGCGCGCGACCGCCGCGCGCGCGCCATCGAACAGCAGCGTGATGAGCCGCTCGGGGCTGGCGCTGAGTACTTGGGTTTCCAGTCCGATGCTGGTGTAGGCGCTGCTGGCAAGGCGTCCGGCCGAGGACCTGGGATTGTGTGGTGTCATGATTCTTTGCTTAGGCTGCCCAGCATGGACAGCTGTTGTGTCAGATAGCTGCTGACGGAGTTCATCTGGGCGACCATTGCATCCAGCTGTACGAACTGCTTGCGGTAGTTTTCCATTTTTGCGTCTATGCGCGCGGAGGCGGCGTCGTACTGTTTTTCGAGATCCTTGAGTGTGTCGGTGACATGATCGGAAACGGTTGCCAGTACGCCGCCTGATTTGACGAAATCGTCGGCTGCCGCGGCCATGCGGGCGCCAATGCCTTGCTCTCCTGCGAACAGATTACGGACATCCGCTGGGTTGCCGGCAAGCGCGCCAGACAGCTTTTCGTTGTCTATGGTCAGGGTGCCATCCTTGGGATTGGTCGTAATGCCGATTTGGGAAAGGGTGCGCAGCGTGCCGCTTGCGCTGACGGTATTCAAGGCGTCGCGCAGGCGCGACTGCACCTGCCGGGCAACACTGTCGCCGCTGAGTGCCGCGCCCGTCTGAGCGGTGACGTCATAGCTGGTGAGCGTCTTGATGACACCCTGCAGGCTGTTGTAGGCCGACACGAAGCTGTTGATCGCCTTGGCGGTGGCTTCGTTGTTGGCGGACACGGAAAGGGTTTCCGTGGCGCCGGAGGCCGTCAGCTTGTCCAGGGTGAGCGTGACGCCCGCGATGGCGTGCTTGACGGTGTTGCTGTCACTGACGACGGCAATGCCATTGATGGTAAGTTGCGCCTGACGCGCCGCGGTTTCTGTGAGATTGGACGACGGGTTGGCTCGGTCGAAAGACAGCATGTCGGCGATATTGGGTGCGCCGGGATCTCCGCTCGGGGCGAGGCCCGCCACGGCAATGGTCTGCACAGCGGCATCTGGACCCGTGTCGGTCGCGGTGAGCTGAAGATGATAGGGCGTGTCGCCACCATCGTTGATGATGGTGGCGCGCAGCCCCAGGGCGGGGTGCTCGTTGATGGCCTTGACCACGCCTTCGAGACTGCTGTTGGCCTGCGTGACATGCACGGTTTCAGTGTCGCCGTTGGCCAGCGTCACGGTAATGTCGAGATCGCTGCCAGCCGGCGTGTCCACGCGTGCATACCCGGCAGCGGGGCTGGAGAGCGTCTGTGGCGTGGCCAGCTGCTGCACGGAGATGGTGTATTGGCCCGCCGTGGCCGGCGGCTGTGCGCTGGCGCTGAAGCTGTCGCCCTTCACGCTGGTGGCCATGGCGCCGAAGGTGTCGCTTTTGCCCAGCGCCTGGGCGGCGGTTTGAAGCGCCTCCACGGCGCTCTTTATGGTGCCATAGCCCGAGAGGCGCGCCTGCTGGGACTTTGCCCGTTCCTGGATAAGGCTCAGGCTCTGGTTCTCGGCGGTACGCAACTGCTTCAGCAGATCGTCCAGCGGCAGACCGGATCCGACGCCTATCGATGAAATGGCCATGATGTACTCCTGTTTCGGATATTGTCCCGCGCATGCTCCGGGATCAATGCGTGTGTTTGAGGCGCGAAGCCTTGGCAGTTTGCCGCATTGCTGTGCACGCCCATCACGCGTGTGTATCGACAGCCCCGCCTTGCAACTGGGTGATCATGCGGGCAACCCGCAGCACGGCTTCCGTGGGCACGGTGCGCAGCACTTCGCCCGATGCATTGTCCACAATGGTGATGACGATGCGCTGGCTGTCTTCGTCCAGGTCGAAACGCATGCCGGTGGACCACGCCTGCATGGACGCATTGATGGCCTCCAGCGCTTTGGATACCGGCTCGACCTGCATCGATGTACCCGCTTGCGGCATTTCGCGGGAAGCAGCGGATTCGCCGGCTCCAACCGATATCGGCGCGATGGGATCTGGCCTGGACGACGCCTGTGGGGGTTGTGGCGCCGTGCCCGACGTCTGGGGGGCACCGGATGGAATGGGTTGAAGCATGCTGCGACTCCCGCACTGAATATGTGAATGAAATGGCAGGCTGTGCCTGATGAAGAAGGCTACGGCAGCGAGGCCGTAAACTTTAATCCCGCGGACGGCCAGGGCCAATCGCCTGAACAGCCATCCAAATAGTGGATTGCTTCCTGCTATGCGTGCGGATGCGACGGCTGACAATGAGTTTCCGTTTTCACGCCCTTTGTCTGCAGACATGCCCAGTTCCGAAGACCGTCTGGTCGGCCAATACGCACCCCTGGTCAGGCGCCTGGCGTTGCAGCTCATTGCCAGGCTGCCTTCCAGCGTGGAGCTGGACGATCTCGTGCAGGCAGGCATGATGGGCCTGCTCGACGCGGTGCGCCGCTATCAGCCTAGCGCCAAGGCGCAGTTCGAGACGTATGCGGTCACCCGTATACGTGGCGCCATGCTTGACGAGCTGCGCAGCCAGGATTGGCTTCCGCGCTCGGTAAGAAGCAAGGCGCGCCAGATCGAGACTGCCGTCTGCCATCTCAACCAGCGACTGCTGCGCGCACCCACCGAAGCGGAAGTCGCGCAGGAGCTCGGACTGTCTCTGGAAAGCTACCAGGCCATGCTGGAAGATGCCTGCGGCGTTCAGATATTGCATTTCGAAGACCTGCAGCGCGCCGACGGCGAGACGGGGCAGGGCGCGGACCCGTCGGTCGCAGGCGGTGCGCCGCCCCTGCCGCTGTGGTCATCGAACCCGCTGAACCAGTTGATGTCGCAGGGCTTGCGCGCCGCACTCGTACAGGCCATCGAGCAATTGCCTGAGCGCGAGCGTCTGCTGCTTTCGCTGCAGTTCGAGCAAAGCCTCAATCAGAAGGAAATCGGCGCCGTCATGGGCGTCAGCGAAGGCCGGGTGTCGCAATTGCGTTCGCAGGCGGTGGCGCGCATACGCGCGGCATTGTCCGCCGGCTCATGGCACGAATCGCCCGATGAGATGGCGCTGCAGGCGATACTCTGATGCACCGAAGCCGGATCCGGGCGTACCCCGATCCGGCTTCACCCCAAATAGGCTTAACGCAGCAGCGACAGCACGGTCTGCGGCACCTGGTTGGCCTGTGCCAGCACCGACGTGCCCGCCTGTTGCAGAATCTGCGCGCGCGTCATGTTGGAGACCTCGACAGCGTAGTCGGCGTCTTCGATGCGCGAACGCGCCGAAGTCAGGTTGGTGATGGTGTTGCTCAGGTTGGTGATGGCCGACTCGAAGCGGTTCTGGATTGCGCCCAGATCGCTACGAAAATTGTCAACCTGGGCCAGGGCGTTGTCTATGGCTTCCAGAGGGTTGGCTGTGGCGCCCGTCGACAGCGATTTCAATGACATGTTGTCCGTGTCGATGGTGAATGCCGCCTCCGTGGGTGTCGAGACATCCGCCTCGGAGGGTTCAAGGGCGATGTAGTAGTCCTTGGCTACGGTCGCCTCGCCTGTGAAGCCGCGCGATGCCAAGTTGCCGACTTCCGTGGCATCCGCCGGTGTGATCGTGACCTTGGCAAAGAACTTGCCATTGTCATCCACGTAGGCGGCCGCCGCATCCAGTACCACGCTGCCTGCGTCCACGCCCAGCCGCTCGGCCAGCTTGTCCGCGCTGGCTTCCGCAACCGTGGCGCCAGCCACTTGAGACGTGGAGCCATAGGCATTCTGAAAGTCGGCTGCCACGGCGGCGGTTGGTGTGCCAGTGGGGCCGGTGACATTGAAGTTCGACAGGTTCAGCGTGTCAGCCGTGATTTTCTGCAGCTTGATGTCGATGGTTTCGCTGTCGTTGGCGCCCACCTGTATGCTCAGCGTGGAGTCGTCCGCCAGTACGCGGATATTGTTGAACTGGGTCTGCTCGGAAACGCGGTTGATCTCGTCCAGGCGCTGCGTGATTTCCGCTTGAATGGATTCCAGATCGGAGTCGGAATTGGTGCCATTGGCAGCCTGTACCGACAGTTCGCGGATGCGCTGCAGATTGTTGTTGATCTCGTTCAGGGAGCCTTCCGTGGTTTGCGCGATCGAGATGCCATCGTTGGCATTGCGCGTTGCCTGGGTCAGGCCCTTGATGTTGGCGGTGAACCGGTTGGCGATGGCCTGGCCGGCTGCGTCGTCCTTGGCGCTGTTGATGCGCAAGCCCGAAGACAGGCGCTCAATGGCATTGCCCAGTGCGGACTGGGATTTTTGCAGATTGCCCTGTGCGATCAGGGACAGCGAGTTGGTGTTGATAACAGACATGAGAGCTC
Organism: Allopusillimonas soli; assembly: GCF_004153445.1. Lineage (GTDB taxonomy): Bacteria > Pseudomonadota > Gammaproteobacteria > Burkholderiales > Burkholderiaceae_B > Allopusillimonas > Allopusillimonas soli. Next base: position 278,235 of record NZ_SDQC01000001.1, on the reverse strand, counting down.
CTCAGAGGGAAAATCGGCGGTTGATCCGCCTGGTTCGCAGGCTTCCATGCGTCTTATGTACGGCGCATTGGCCGGGGAACCAACGCCATAAGACGATTTCTTCCTGTTCATTGCCCTTAACGACGAGGAGTTACAGAACTTTAGATAAACCTTGCCATAAATTGCATGATCTTGCTTAAACTGATTAAAGCGCCTGCGTGGACACGGCCCGCCTGGGTCCTTGAAGAATAAAAACCGGCCTGCATGCCGGTCATGAAAACGCCCCCTGCCCGGGCCGCCTGTGAGGAAGCGGCCCGGGCAGGGGGCGAGGCTGTCGGGAAGTCGGCGCCGCTACGGAGAAAGCGGCGCCGCGCCCGCCAGCTTAGCGCAGCAGCGACAGCGCCGTTTGTGGCACCTGGTTGGCCTGAGCCAGCACCGAGGTGCCCGCCTGCTGCAGGATCTGCGCACGCGTCATGTTGGAGACTTCGACCGCGTAGTCGGCGTCTTCGATGCGCGAACGGGCGGAGGTCAGGTTGGTGATGGTGTTGTTCAGATTGGCGATCGTGGATTCAAAGCGGTTTTGAACCGCACCAAGCTGGCTGCGCATTGCGTCGACGCGGCTCAGTGCGATGTCCAGGGTGCCCAGCGCATTGGGCGTGGCGCCGTTGACCGGAGCTGTTGCAGTTAGGTCGAGGGTGAAGGCAGCGGTGTCGGCGGTGGTCGTTGTGTTCACGCCTGTTTCGGCAGTGGGGTTGACCGCGTAGTAGATCGTGGCGGTGCTGGCGCCTGCCGCCACCTGAATGCCTCGGGCCGCGAGGGCATTGATGTCTGCCGCGTTCAGGCCGCTCGCTTCATAACGGGCATACCAGTTGCCTTTCTGGTCGACGACAACCGTACCGTCGGCGACGGTGCCGGTCGTTACACCCAATGCCCCTCTGACTGCGGCGCCATTTGTCGTCAGGGCAGCCTTGCTTATGGCCGAGGTGGCGCCAAAGACTTCCTTGGCAGCCGCCGCGTTCACCGCGGTGGTGGCGCCGGAAGGACCGGAGACATTGAAACTGCCCAAGCCCAGCATGTTGCTGTCGATTTTCTGCAGCGAAATCGAAATGGTCTCGTTGTCATTGGCCCCAACCTGGATGTTCAGGCGTGTATCGTTGGCCAGCACCTTGACGCCGTTGAACTGCGTTTGCTCGGAAACACGATTGATTTCGCTCAGGCGCTGGCTGATTTCATCCTGGATGGAGCGCAGGTCCGAGTTGGAATTGGTGCCGTTGGCCGCTTGCACCGACAGTTCACGTATGCGCTGCAGGTTGTTGTTGATTTCATTCAGCGCGCCTTCGGTTGTTTGCGCAATGGAAATGCCATCGTTGGCATTTCGGGAGGCTTGCATCAGTCCGCGGATATTGGCGGAGAACCGGTTGACGATGGCCTGGCCGGCGGCATCGTCCTTGGCGCTGTTGATGCGCAAGCCAGAGGACAAGCGCTCGATGGCGCTGCCGAGCGACGACTGCGCCTTGAACAGATTGCCCTGCGCAATCAGGGACAGGGCATTGGTGTTGATGACAGACATAGAAACTCCTCTGAGAAACACGGTACCGCAACGGATCTGTTGCGGTACAAGCATCCTGAAGACCGCCCCCGACGACTGTGCAGCGCCGCGAAGGCTGCGCAGTCAGCGGCATTCCGCCAGCTCACCAGTCGTTACGGCAGTGCCTGCGGCGTCTTGAATTAGCGTTTGGTCAGAGAACGGCAAGATTCTGATTAGTTCTGAAATAACACTGAAATTACGGAAGAGATTGCTAGATCAGGGGTAATGTTTTGCAAGGCATGGCCGTAAAGATAGGCGAACGATGTGTCATCAAACATGCCGAAGCACCGCTGTCGGCGCATCTGTGGAGTCAGCCGTGCGCAAGAACTATCCCGTCTATGACGTTGAAACCAAGGTACAGGAAGATCAGTATCTAATCTCCAAGACGGATCTGAAGGGCAGGATCACCTATGCGAACCCGGCTTTCGTGCAGATCAGCGGCTTCACCCGCGAAGAGCTGATAGGCAAGGCGCACAACGTCATTCGGCATCCAGATATGCCGCCGGCAGCATTCCAGGACTTATGGGATACGCTCAAGGCAGGGAAGCCGTGGCTGGGGCTGGTCAAAAACCGTCGCAAGGATGGGGGCTTCTATTGGATGCTGGCCAACGTGGTGCCGATACGCGAGCGGGGCGAAGTCACGGGCTATGCCTCGGTGCGGCTGAAGCCCTCCGACGAGCAGATTGCCGAGGCGCAACGCTTCCATGACGCGATCAACGCCGGACAACGAGGCTATGCCCTGCGGGAAGGCCGTATAGTGCCGACCGGCTGGCGCCGTGCCGCCAGTTTGCTTGCCCGGCCATTCAGCCGCGGCTTGAAAGCAGGGTTGCTGCGCGCGGCGATACTCTTGTGCCTGCCGATGGCTGCGATCGCATGGTATGCGGCGCACGGCGGGGTGCCGGCCGAACAAGGCCCTTGGCTGCTGGGCGCCGCGGCTGTGCTGGCCGCGGCCGGACTGCTGCATGGCTGGCAGACGGCGCGGCGGTTCATACGCCCGCTGGAAGGTGCCGCGGACATTGCCCGCCAGGTGGCTGCGGGCAATCTGGATATCGTCATTGATGCCGATCCAGACGAGAATGGCGAGGTGGGCAAGCTGTATTTCTATCTGGATATGATGCGCAAGAGCCTTGTCGGCATTGCCGCTGATGTCAATGCCGGCACGGACTCCACCGCCCGCAGCGCCGCGGCGCTGGACACCAGCAATGCGCAGCTTGCGGCGCGCACGGAGCATCAGGCCTCGTCGCTGCGCGACACGGCGGACAGCATGGAGGACTTGACGGCGGCCGTGCGCCGCAATGCTGACGACGCGCAGCAGGCGCGCAAGCAGGCCGAGGGCAGCATGCAGACCGCACGTCATGGCGGAGAGGTGGTCAACGAGGTCGTGTCCACGGTAAAGGCCATTCACGAAAGCTCGCGCAGAATTGGCGATATCGTCACACTGATTGACGACATCGCCTTCCAGACCAACATTCTGGCACTGAATGCCGCAGTGGAATCCGCCCGCGCGGGTGAGGCTGGTCGGGGCTTTGCGGTGGTGGCCGGCGAAGTGCGTGCCCTGGCACAGAAGAGCTCGGCGGCGGCCAGAGATATCAAGGTTCTGATAGACGATTCCGTGCAGCGCATCTCCACCGGTTCCGAGCAGGCGGCCCGGGCGGGCGCCACCATGGGTGAAATCGTGGAATCGGTGCAGGGCGTCACCGATATTATTGCGCGCATCAGTCAAGCCAATATCGCGCAGTCGGACAGTCTGGATCACATCAGCCAGTCAGTATCCACGCTGGAAGAGTTCACACGCCAGAACCTGGCTCTGGCCAACGAGCTTGGTGATACCGTGGCCCAACTGGGCGGGAATGCATATGCGCTGCGGGAATCGATTGCGGTGTTCAACGCAGGCGGCTCTCCCGGACCACGCGGCAATACCGTCACGCCCCTCAAGGTAGCCGGCGCGTCGCATGGCACTGCGGGTGCATCGCGTGAAGCGGCCGCAGCTTGCAACCAGGCGCCTACGCAGCTGCCGCGCCGGCCAGCCGGGGAGGGCGGCAAGAGCCGGGTGATCCCGTTGCCTGCCCGGGTGGCCTAGGTGACGCTTGCGGCTAATGCAGTGTGGTCAGGGCCTTGAAGATATACACCACGCCGATCAACGATACGATCCAGCGGCTGTACCGGCGAAATGAATGGTCAGTCAGTTTCTCCAGCACCAACCGGCTGGATGTCGTACCTGCCATGGCCAGCGCGATGCAGCCAAGAATGACCCAGCCGGGCACCTGGGCGGCGTCGGTGCTGTGCACGACATAGCCGAAGTACAGCAGCTTGGTCAGGTGCGATAGCGACTGGCTGGCTGCCTTGGTGGCAACGACGGCACGCCGGTCCATATGGCTGCGTACAAAGAAAATATCCAGCGCCGGGCCAGATACGCCCGCCATCAATTGCAGCGACGTACATAGCAGACCGGTCAGCTCGGCGCCTCCGCGCTTGTCCGCCTGGGGAACGATGCGCGTCGGAATGGCCAAGGCAATGAACGGGATCAGTCCCAGAAATAAAAACACCATGGCTTGCGCCGGCGCAAAACGCAATAGCGAGAACAGGCCAGCCGCTGCGACCATGCCCAGCACGTAGCGCAGCACGATCGACCAGACGATATGGCGGTGCCACAATATGGCTCGCCATCCATTGGAGGCCATCTGAGTGAAGCCATGCAACACCATGGCGCTTGCCACCGGCATGAGGAACAGCAGGCCACCCATGAGTATCATGCCGCCGGCCATCCCGAATACGCCCGAAATAAACGAGGTGACGAGGACCATGAAGGCGACGATGGCTATGCTGATCAGGGACACGGTGATTCCGGATGATGAAGGATGGGATGAGGACGGGAATGGAGCGTCACGCGGGCTGCCCGAACAAATTGCGATTGACGCGATGCAAATGGGCATCGAATGCGCGACGGGCTCCGTCCGCATCGCGCGATTGCAGGGCAGCGTAAATGGCCTTGTGCTCGGCTTCGCGTTGAGCGCGCCGCACGGGAGTGGCGTTGCGGCGCTTGAGCGCACCCCATTCTGCGTGATTGCGTGCATCGGTCACGATGCGATAGATCTCGATAACCAGGCGATTGTGGGTGGCGTCGGCGATGGCCTGGTGAAAGCGCCCGTCCCAGACCTCGAAATCCTCCAGTGTTTCCGCTCTCTCGGCTGAACGCATGGCCGCGCCGATGCGGTCCAGATCGGCGCCGTTGGCGTTGGCAACGACCAGAACCGGCAACTGGGGTTCGATGAGCATGCGGGCCTGCATGATTTCCTGCGGACTGGCATCACCGGGAGCACGGCCTGGCGGCCTGCTGCTCTTTCCGGCGGCATTTGCCGCCCCGGATTCCTGAGACGGCTGCGCGACATAGGTACCGCTGCCCATGATGCGGAGGATGCGGCCGCGTCCTTCCAGCCTCGCCAGGGCTGCGCGCAGGGCGCTGCGGCTGACTTGAAATCGCTCGGCCAGCGTGCGCTCGTTGGGCAGCCGGGCGCCGGGGCCATAGGCCGGCTCTTGCATGAGCGCGGCCAGCCCCGCATCAAGCGCGGCATCGCGAGCGCTGCGGACACTGTGAGAGCCGGGAAGCATGGATCGGGAACCAGACATGCGGGGGATGATAAGTGGTAAACCATTTTCCCGTCAAATCGCCTATTTGGTTGACCAAATTGGTCTAGCGATGGCAAGATGACGCCGAATCGCCCGGGAACCCACTCGCGGGTGCCAGCGCTTACTTCTGTTGCTTCTCGGGAATTATTCTGCTCATGACCACAACCCTATTCATTGAACTGTTCGCACTGGGACTGGCCAGCGGCTTCCTGGCAGGCTTGCTGGGCATAGGCGGCGGCATGTTCATGGTGCCCATCATTACTTTCCTGCTTTCGGGCGCGGGCGTTGGCGACAACGTTGCCGTGAAGATAGCCATCGCCACCTCCATGGCCGTCATCGTCTTCACGTCCATATCCAGCGTGCGCGCCCATCACAAGCGGGGAGCCGTCCGCTGGGACATCGTGGCCAAACTGGCCCCCGGCATCATCATCGGTAGCCTTATCGGCAGCGTCGGCGTGTTCTCCGTGCTCAAGGGCGTATACCTGGCCATTTTCTTCGGCATATTCGTGGCCTTTTCGGCCACGCAGATGTTCCTGAACAAGAAGCCCTCGCCCAGCCGCGAGATGCCGGGCACGGCGGGCCAGTTGGCCGCCGGGGGCATCATCGGCTTTCTGTCTGGCCTGGTTGGCGCGGGCGGCGGCTTCATCAGCGTGCCGTTCATGACCTGGTGCAATATCGCCATTCATACCGCTGTAGCCACAAGTGCGGGCCTGGGCTTTCCCATTGCCGTGTCCAATGTGCTTGGCTACGTCATCTCGGGCTCTTCCGCCACGGGCCTGCCGCCGGGCTCTTTCGGTTATATCTGGCTGCCGGCGCTGGGGTGCATTGCGGTGGGCAGCGTACTGACCGCACCGCTCGGCGCAAAGGCCGCCCACCGGTTGCCGGTGGGCACGCTCAAGCGCGTGTTTGCCTGCCTGCTGTATGTGCTGGCTGTGTATATGCTGTGGAAGGGGTTTTCACACTGAGCGCAGGTCACGGCAGCCCTTTTGGGGCAGCCGCGCCTGAACGCCGGCTGGGCGCCATGGCGTTACGCTACAGCGTTTCCTCCGTGCCGAGTATGGCCGTAGACTGGCTGGACAGCGTGCCGCCGTTGCCGTTGACCACCGCCAGCTTCGCATCCTTGACCTGCCGCTCGCCGCAACTGCCGCGCAACTGCCGCACCGCTTCGATGAGGATGAAGATACCGTACATGCCCGGGTGAACGCACGACAGCCCGCCGCCATTGGTATTGACGGGTAGCCGACCGCCCGGCGCGATGGCGCCGCCGCTCACAAACTCGCCACCTTCTCCCTTCTTGCAAAAGCCCAGATCTTCCAGGAACAGGATGGTATTGATGCTGAATGCGTCGTATACCTCGGCAACGTCGATATCGGATGGCTTGACACCGGCCATCTCGAATGCGATCCGGCCCGACTGCTGCGCGGCGGTGACCGTGAGATCGTCCATGGAAGAAATCTGGCGATTCCAGACCGCAGTGGCGTTGCCCAGGACGTAGACGGGCTTCTGTTTCAGCGAGCGGGCACGGTCCGCACGCACCAGCACATAAGCGCCGGCGCCGTCATTAACCAGGCAGCAGTCGCGCACGGTCAGTGGATCGGAAACCATGCGGGCGGAGAGCGCGTCCTCGATGGTCAGGGGATCGCGCATCAAGGCCTCGGGATTCAATTGCGCCCACTTGCGCGCCGCCACGGCCACCTCGGCCAGATGTTCGCGCTTCGTGCCGTACTGGTGCATGTGGCGCGCGGTAGCCAGCGCATAGGAGCTCAGTGGATTGAGCGGGTTGTAGGGCGCTTCGTAGGGTTGCGGATCCAGCTGCTTGCGGACGCGGCCGATCTCGGCGCGGCTGAGTGTTGATGTGCGCTGCGTGCTGCCGTAGCACACCAGCACCGCATTGCATTGGCCCGATTCCAGGGCCTGGATCGCGGGCATGAGATGCGCGACGAAGCTCGAGCCGCCCAGCATGGTGCTGTCGATGAAGGTGGGCCTGATGCCCAGGTGTTCGATGACAGGCATGACCCACATGGTCGCGGCCACACTGGCCGTGCAGATGCCGTCGATGTCCTGCATGGTCAGACCTGCGTCGGTGACGGCGCGATGTGCCGCCTGAACCAGAATTTCCATCTCGCTGTAGCCGGTGGCAAATCCGAGGCCTGCATGGCCCACGCCCGCAACCGCGGCGGCCCCTCTCAGTCTCTTGTCTATCATTGCTGGCCCTCCGCCGGACTGAATATAACGAGCTTGCCGCCTTCGGCGTCCACGACCTTTGCCTTGACGGCCAGGCCGATCTTCACGGCACCAGGCTCCACATTCTCCACGCGGCTCATCATGCGTACGCCTTCCTGCAGGTCGATCAGCGCCACGTTGTAGTCGCCGCCATGCTCCGCCTTGCGCCGAACCACGGTGGTCGAATACACCTGGCCCTTGCCGGAGGGGGCATACCATTCGAGATGGTCATCGCCGCAGTGCGGGCAGATCATGCGCGGATAAAACACGCTGCGCGCGCACGCGGTACAGCGCTGAATCAGGAAATTACCCTGATCGAGCTGCGTACGGAAATAAAGATCGGCGCCCACTTCCGATGGCGCCGGGGAGACTGGAACATCTGTCTTGCTGGACATAGGCCTGCTCGCTGGAGTTTATGATTTCTTGCGCGGCTGCGTGCTGGCCGCGCCGCTCATTCATTCGAGTGTCCCGTGGTTTGCCGTCTTTGGCAATTTCATTTTGCTTAGGCGGGGCTTTTGATGTCATTAACGAAGGCAGCGTCGAAATAGGTCACAATTCGGTTGAGCACAAATATCCAGGATATTCCAACTTGCGGACGATCACCGGGGAGAAACATGGGTCATACATATCAACATATCAAGTTCACTTTCGAGGACGGCGTCGGATGCATCGTCCTGAACCGGCCCGACACGCTGAACAGCTTCACGCAGGTCATGCATGAAGACATTCGGGCGGCGCTGGACTTCATGGAGGCGCAGGAAGGACTTCGCGGCCTCATCATTACTGGCACGGGCCGCGGATTCTGCGCCGGCCAGGATCTCTCCGAGCGCAAGCCCTTGGCCGCTGGCGAAAGACGGGATCTGTCGCAGGGCCTGGAAAGCAACTACAAGCCGCTGGTCCTTAGGTTGCGCGCGCTCCCAGTGCCGGTGGTGTGCATCGTCAACGGCGTGGCCGCGGGCGCGGGTGCGAGCGTGGCGCTGGCCTGCGATGTCGTGTACGCGGTCAGGTCCGCGCGTTTCATCCAGGCCTTCGCCCGCATCGGACTGCTTCCCGACGCAGGGGCCACTTATGTCTGGCCTCGCCGGGTTGGCACGCAGCGTGCCATGGGCGCCGCGCTCTTTGCCGAACCGGTGTCCGCCGAGCAGGCCGAGCAATGGGGGCTGATCTGGCGCTGCGTTCCCGATGAGGAACTGGACTCGACCATCGCCGCCGTACAGGCTCGGCTGGCCGGGGGGGCCACGCGTGCCTGGGCCGCGACCAAGCAGGCGCTGTACGCCTCGGGCGGCAACAGCCTGGAAGCACAGTTGAATCTGGAGCGCGACCTGCAAAAAGAACTGGGCTACACGGAAGATTATCTTGAAGGCATGAAGGCCTTCGCGGAGAAGCGTCCGGCTCGCTTTACCGGCCGCTGACGTGGCGGCGGCCGCAGTGGAGGGGGGCGTTACTTGACGGGCAGGTCATGCACACGTTTTGCTTTGCGAAACATGATGCGGTGCCGGCGTCCGCTTAATTGTTCATTAATGCCCGCTTTTGAAATTCAGAGTTGAGGCCGGACGGGTTTTCCTCTATTGTGAATCGCCACGCTGGCGTGGCGCCCAGTGCGTCCGCATCAGCATGTTTCGCATTTCGCAATCCAAGGGAGATTATTCATGAGTGGTTTGGTAGAAGGCAAGGCGGCCGTGGTGACCGGTGCCGGTGGCGGCATCGGGCGCGGTATTGCGGTGGGCCTGGCCGCCGCGGGCGCACGGGTCGTGGTCAACGATATCAGCGCGGACAATGCGCAGCGTGTCGTCGATGAAATCAAGGCTGCAGGCGGCGAGGCCATCGCCAACACGGACAGCGTCGCCGGACGGGAAAGCGCGCACCATATCGTTCAGGCCGCCGTGGACACCTTCGGCAAGATCGATATCGTCGTCAATAATGCGGGCAATCTGCGTGATCGCCTGTTCCACAAGATGTCCGAAGAAGAGTGGTCGCAGGTGCTCGACGTGCATCTGAATGGCTCCTTCTTTGTCAGTCGCGCCGCCGCGCCCTTCTTTCGCGAGCAGGAGTCGGGCGCCTATGTGCACATGACCTCCACCTCGGGGTTGATCGGCAACTTTGGCCAGTCCAACTATTCCGCTGCCAAAATGGGCATTGTTGGCCTATCCAAGTCCATCGCCCTTGATATGTCGCGCTTTCATGTGCGCTCCAATTGCATTGCGCCGTTTGCGTGGACAAGCATGACAAGCTCCATTCCCGCTGAAACGCCCGAAGAAAAGGCGCGCGTGCAGAAACTGCAGAAGATGGAAGCCGGCAAGATCGCGCCGCTCGTCGTTTACCTGGGTAGCGATGCGGCCAAGGATGTCACAGCCCAGATTTTCAGCGTACGGGCCAACGAGATCATGCTCTTCAGCCAGCCCCGCCCGGTTCGTTCGGTGCACATGGCCGAAGGCTGGACGCCTGAGGCCGTGGCGGAGATTGCCATCCCGGCCATGCAGAACAGCTTTTACAAGCTTGAACGCTCGCCGGAGGTGATCGGCTGGGATCCCATCTAGGAGAAACACATGCCGCTTGACTACAAGCTGATCAAGAACTGGAAGTTCGACGAGGTCCGTCACGCCTACACGGGGAAAGACGTCATTCTGTACGCCCTGGGCATCGGTCTGGGCCAGGACCCCTTGGACAAGGGGCAACTGCAGTATGTCTATGAAGACGGCTTGAAGGTCTTTCCGTCCATGGCGGCGGTGCTGGGTTATCCGGGCTTCTGGATGAAGAATCCCGAAACCGGCATAACTTGGGTGAAGCTCGTGCATGGGGAGCAGCGCATGCATTTTCACGCGCCGTTTCCCGCACAGGGCGAAGTCATAGGCCGCAGCCGCATTACCCACGTCATCGACAAAGGCAGCGACAAGGGCGCGCTGGTTGTCACCGAACGCAAGATTCACGATGCAGCCACCGATGCCTTGCTGGCCACTGTCGAACAGGTGACCTTCTGCCGTGCCGACGGCGGTTTCGGCAACGGCGATGAATCGCCGCAGGCCTTGCCCAAGGTGCCCGCCACCCCGCCTGATGCCGTATGCGAGTTGGCCACGCTGCCGCAGGCGGCGCTCATATACCGCCTAAGCGGGGACGACAATCCATTACACGCCGATCCCGCCGTGGCGAGCAAGGCCGGCTATCCACGTCCTATACTTCACGGGTTGTGCACGTACGGCGTTGCCGCGCATGCCATCGTCCGTACGCTGTGCGGCAACGACGGCGGCCGCCTGGCCTACATGCACACCCGCTTTTCCGCTCCGGTGTTTCCTGGCGAGACACTGTCGGTGGAAATGTGGAAGGGCGACGGCGGTACGGTGCAGTTCCAGGCGAAGGTGGTGGAGCGCGGCGTCGTCGTATTAAGCAACGGAATAGCAGGAGTCAATCAATGAATGGTCGTAGCGCGCCACTGGCTGGCATACGGGTTCTGGATCTTTCCAGGGTCCTGGCCGGGCCATGGTGCACGCAGAACCTGGCCGATCTTGGTGCGGATGTCATCAAGGTGGAGCGTCCCGGTAAAGGCGATGACACACGCGGCTGGGGCCCTCCCTACCTGAAGGATCAGGACGGCAACGATACCAGTGAAGCTGCGTATTATCTGAGCACCAACCGCAACAAGCGCTCGATTGCCGTGGACATCGCTACGCCGGAAGGCGCCGCGCTGATACGCGAGATGGCGGCTAAGTGCGATGTGCTGGTCGAGAACTTCAAGGTAGGCGGCCTGAAGAAATACGGGCTGGATTACGACGCCATCAAGGAGATCAATCCAGCGCTGATCTACTGTTCTGTCACCGGGTTCGGACAGACCGGCCCCATGGCGCCACTGCCTGGCTACGATTTCATGATCCAGGGCATGGGCGGGCTCATGAGCATCACGGGCGAGCGCGACGATCTGCCTGGCGGGGGCCCGCAGAAGGCGGGCGTGGCCGTGACCGATCTCTTTACCGGCATGTATGCGACAGTGGCCGTGTTGGGCGCCCTGTATGAACGCAACCGCAGTGGCCTGGGTCAGCACATCGATATGTCGCTGCTGGATTGCCATGTCACCATGCTGGCCAACCAGAACCTGAACTACATGACATCGGGCGTGGCACCCAAGCGGGCGGGCAATGCGCACCAGAATGTCGTGCCCTACCAGGTGTTCGCGGCAAGCGATGGTCACCTTATCGTGGCCGTGGGCAACGACGGCCAGTACGCCGCGTATTGCAACGCCATAGGCCGGCCCGACCTTGCAACGCATCCCGACTATGTCAACAACAGTCAGAGGCTGAAGAACCGCGTGGCGCTCATTGCCGAACTCGAAGCCATCATGAAGACGCGCGCCCGCGACGACTGGATCGGCGCGCTTCAGAAAGTCGGCGTCCCCTGCGGGCCCATCAACAATATCGCACAGGTTTTCGAGAACGAGCAGGTCAAGCACCGCGAAATCTGGAAAACCATGCCGCATCCCGTCGCAGGCACCGCACCCACAACGGCCAGCCCCATACGTTATTCGGGCACACCCATCGAATACCGCATGGCGCCGCCGCTGCTGGGTCAGCATACCGAGGAGATTCTTGGCGAACTGGGGCTGGAAGAGAGCGGCCGAAAGGCCGGCATCCTGCCCGCCGCCCGGTAATCCATTCCAAGAGCAGTACGTTTCAAAATCAGGAGTTTTTCAAATGAATCGCATCAACCGACGCCAGGTCCTGGCGGGCCTCGGCATGGGCGTGCTGGGTGCGGCGCTGCCCATGCGCCGCGTGTTTGCGCAGGACAAATGGCCTGCCAAGCCGGTCAATTTCATTGTCCCGTTTCCAGCTGGCGGGCCGGTGGATACGTCCGCGCGCTTCGTCACCAAGCCGCTGGGCGAAATGTGGGGCCAGGCGGCCGTGGTCGACAACAAGGCTGGGGCGGGCGGTATTGTGGCGGCCCGTATTGCCGCGCGAGAGAAGCCTGATGGGTATACATTCTTCTTCCCGTCCATTCACCACGCCGTGCATCCCAGCCTGCGCACGGACCTGGGCTACGATATCCAGAAGGACTTCGATCCAGTTGGCACCGTGGCGCGCTTTCCCATCATTCTTTGCGCCCATCCTTCGCTGGGAGTGAAGTCGCTCCAGGCGCTTATCGACAAGGCCAAGGCCAGCCCGGGCCAGATTGCCTTCAGTTCCTCGGGCACAGGTGGCGGCACACATCTGGCCGGCGAACTGTTCAACAGCCTGGCCGGTGTCAAGCTGATGCACGTTCCCTACCGTGGCAGTGCCCCGGCCATGCAGGATCTTGTTGGCGGGCAGGTTGATCTGATGTTCGCAGACGCGCCATCGGCCTTGCCGTTTATCAAATCGGGCCGCATCATTCCCTTGGGGGTGGGTAACCCCGAGCCGTCGGTGCTGGCGCCGGACGTGCCGCCCATAGGACAGACGGTTCAAGGCTACGAGGCATATTCCTGGACTGGCTTGAACGCGCCGAAAGGCACGCCCGCAGCCGTTATCACGCAGCTGAACCAGCAGCTGGACGGCATCCTCAAAGACCCTCAGGTGGGGCCGGCCATGGCTGCCGCTGGCGCGGAGCCCATGCCGGGCACGCCGGAGGACTTTGCGCGCTTCCTCGACAATGAAATGAAGAAGTGGAACAAGGTCATCACCGAAGCCAATATCAAGATTCAATCCTGATGGCGCCTGCCGCCTGGGCGATGTCCGGGCGGCGACGCGGCATGGCGGGAAAATTTTGCGTTTCCCGCTTGCAGCAGACAAAAAACAGCCGCCCTCTGAACTGCACCCCAATAGCTGGACCTCTTTTCAGTTAGCTTAACTTCGTGTCCAGTTTTTTGTCACCTCTCCAGGGTGTTTTTCATGACCCGCCCCGGAAATTGAACGGTTTAAAACTGGAGAGGGGTTGCCTCTTTGGATTTTACTGACCACTTTTGGACGAACTCGCTTGAGGTCAGTTCGCCGCAGGCAGCCGTTGTCCGGAATGAAGGAAATCAGGAATCCTTGGTGATGCCAGCCTTCTGTATCACATCCTTCCACATCGCGTATTCGTTCTTGGCACGCTTGTGCAGGGCTGCGCCATCGTACACGTCTATGGTGTAGCCGCCCATCTTCATGTTCTTGACGAAGTCGGGGTTCTGGGCGATCGTCTTCATGGCCGATTCCAGTCGTGCACGGATAGCCTCCGGCAGCCCCTTGGGTCCGATCATGCCATACCATCCGGTGACCGCGTAGTCCTTCACACCCGCTTCCATCATGGTTGGTACATCGGGCAGGCTCTCGTTCCGTTCCTTCGATGTCACAGCCAGCGCGCGCACCTTGCCGCTGTCGACATACGTTTTCGCCGTACTGGAGATGTCGAACATAAACGTGATCTTTCCGCCGATGACGTCCATCATGGCGGGCGAGTTGCCGCGGTAGGGAACATGCAGCATGGGTGCATCGGTCTTTTGCTTCAGCAGTTCGGCCGAAAGGTGGTTCGAGGCACCGATGCCTGCTGAGCCGAACGATACGGCATCGGGGTGCGCCTTCGCGTACGCGACCAGTTCATTCACGTTTTTGATCGGCAGGTCTTTGTTGATGACCAGCACATTGGTGTAGTCCACCATGGTGCCGATGTAGGAAAACTCGTTGTCCAGATCCAGCTTGGCGTTCTTCTGGATCAGGGGTGTGATGGTCAGCGTCGGGCTGGCCACGAAATTGATGGTGTAGCCGTCGGCGGTAGCGCGCGATGTCGCTTGCGCGGCTATCATGCCGCTTGCGCCCGTACGGTTTTCCACCACAACAGGCTGGCCGAGCTCATCAGACAGGTATTTGGCGAAGGTGCGGGCGCTGGTGTCGACCGGACCGCCCGGCGAATACCCGACCAGAAGCTTGATGGGTTGGCTGGGCCATTCGCCTGCCTGGGCGGCGCCGATGGCAAGCATGCCTGCCGCCACGCATAGTGCTGTCGTGAGTTTCATACGGTCTCCTTGGATTGTCGTGGGAAAGCGATTTGTTCGGGCGTCAGCAACTAGCCGACTCTCGCCTGAGCTGTTCGCGCAGCGGCTCTTTCTGTATCTTTCCACTCATGGTGGTAGGGATACAGTCGATCCTGATGAACCGCGCGGGCCTTTTGTAAGGCGCTACGGCGCTGGACACATGCTGCATCAGCGCGGCCTCGTCGACCTGCACGCCTGTTTCCGGCTCATAGAATGCAATGACCTCCTCGTTGCCATCTTCGGCAGCCTGGCCCACGACTGCCGAGATTCGAATGCCCTCGTACGCATTGATTACCGCCTCGACTTCCTGGGGGTAGACATTGAAGCCAGAGCGGATGATGATGTCTTTGGAGCGGCCGGTCAGAAACAGCACGCCGTCGCGGTCCAGGTATCCGATATCGCCGGTGTCGAGCCAGCCGCCTGGCAGCAGGGCCTTAGCTGTTTGTTCGGGGTTGCGGTAATAACCCAGCATGATTCCGGGGCCTTTGATATGAATGCCGCCTTTCTCGCCTTGTTCAACCGTCCCGCCATCATGCCGGATGTCGATTTCAACGCCGGCTACGGCCTTGCCCACGCCCGCGTCGTTGCGAGGATGATCAATGTCTGTAATAAACATGGAACCCGCGTATTCGGTGATGCCGTAGCCGTGATGCAGCGGCAGGCCGAAACGCTTTTCCACACGCCCCTTGAGCGCCAGATCCATGGCGGCGCCCCCCGTATAGACATAGCGAAGTGAGGGCGCGGTAATTTTTTTCTGATCGGCGGTAGCCGAAAGAAGGCGGACAAACATGGTCGGCACGCCTTGCAGGATGGACAGGCCGGGTCTGGTCAATGACCGCAGCACGTCGTCCACCTCGAAGCGCGCACGCAGCACCAGGCTTGCGCCGGCATGGAATGTGGCCATCAGCACGGTTGCCAGGCCGAAGATATGCGAGAGCGGCAGGGCGGCGTAGGCAATGTCCTGTCCGGTCATGCGCCGCGACGCCGATGAAACACCAGCGAAATGCAGCAGGCCACGGTGGCTGACCATCACGCCCTTGGGCGCGCCAGTCGTGCCCGATGTGTAGACCAGGGTGGCGACGCGCCGCGCAATGTCCCCTGATTCTGGCTTGCCTGGCCGCTCCGGCACGAAATAATGATTGGCGCCGGTAAAGAACGCGGGGCAATCTTTCGCCGCCAGTGCTTGAGCGTGCCTGGCCGCGCTGGCCGATATGCCTGACGTGAAGAACATCAATGCAGGCTCGCAGTGGTGTGCAATCGTTTCAATCTCGCGCAGGCTCAGGCGGGCGTTGACGCTTACCGGCCAGGCGCCAAGCAGGCTGCACGCAAACAGCAGTACGATCATTTCGGGGCAGTTTTCGCCCACGATCATGACACGCTGTCCCCGCTGCACGCCAGCGCCCGCAAGCCAGTCGCGAGCCTGTCCGGTCGCCTGCCACAGATCGCCATAGCACATGGGTGCCGTGTTTTCAGGATACAGGCAGATGGCCTCGGGCCGCTCGGCGGCCTGGCGGGCGGGTACTTCATGTATGAACTGGGGCAGCGATTCGTTTTGCATCGATTCTTGTTTATGGCACTGGAACGGTAGCGACGCTAGTCTGGCGGCTAACGCCGCATCTTGGCAATTTGGTTTTGATTAAGCGGGGCTTTCGCATTCACTACATCCATGTTTGCCCTAGTTCCGTGGCGATGCATGACGCGGCGCAGCCTTCTTTGCCATATCGGAAGGTTTGCTTTCGGAATCCGATATTGTCCGCGATGAAGCGAATTGCTACATTGCGCTCAAAGGAGAACTAAACATGGACCTCACCTGGAGTGACGACGAACTGGCCTTTCGCGACGAAGTCAGCGATTTCGTGGCGGCGCAGTTGCCGGAAGACATCCGCGATAAAGTGATGCGGCATCAGCGGCTGATCAATACGGACTACATACGGTGGCATCGGATTCTCGCCGCAAAGGGCTGGGGCGCGCCGTCCTGGCCGGTGGAGTATGGCGGCACCGGATGGGGTCCCTTGAAGCGCCTCATCTTTGAAATCGAGTGCTTCAAAGGTGGCGCGCCGCGCCTGCTGCCCTTCGGCTTGGGAATGATAGGCCCGGTGCTCATGAAGTACGGCAGCGAGTCGCTCAAGCAGCGTTTCCTGCCGCGCATGCTAACGGTGGAAGACTGGTGGTGCCAGGGTTACTCCGAGCCCGGCTCGGGTTCTGACCTGGCATCTCTCAAAACCCGCGCTACACGCACCGAGGACGGCTATGTCGTAAACGGCCAGAAGACCTGGACCACGCTGGCGCAGTATGCCGACTGGATGTTCTGTCTGGCGCGCACCGATTCCGAGTCCAAGCCGCAGCGCGGCATTTCCATGCTGCTTATCGACCTGCGCCAGCCTGGCGTTACCGTGCGCCCCATACGGACGCTGGATGGCGGCGTCGATGTCAACGAAGTCTGGCTGGATGATGTCAAGGTGCCTTTCGAGAACCTGGTGGGCGAAGAAAACAATGGCTGGACATACGCAAAGTATCTGCTCGGGCACGAACGTACCGGCATCGCCGGAATCGGCCTGTGCTATCGCGAACTGGCCATCCTGAAGGATCTGGCCGCCCGCACCAGCGCCGACGGCCGGCCCGCAATCGCCAATCCGCGCCTGAAGGAGAAAATCGCGCGCATCGAAGTCGATCTGCTGGCGCTGGAGATGCTACTGCTTCGGGTAGCCACCAGCAGCGCCCAGGGGCCGGGACCGCAGGCGTCGATATTGAAGATACGGGGATCTGAAATCCAACAGGACTTGGCCATGCTGCAGCTGGAGGTCATGGGCGTGGACGGCTGGCCCTACGATCCGCAATGGATGGAATCGGACGCCGATTTCTTCGGCCCGGGCCCTGATTTCGCGGCCGCCGCCAGCGCAGGGTATTTCGACATGCGCAAGACGTCGATCTACGGCGGCACGACCGAAGTACAAAAAGGCATCATCGCCAAGATGATCATCGGCGTATAGCGGCTGCAGGGCAAGCCGCATTCCACGGAAAACGAATCATGGATTTCACATATAACGAAGAACAGCGCATGTTGGCCGACAGCCTGCGCAAGCTGGTGTCGGATGCCTGGACGCTGGAGGCGCGACGCGCCCGGTCGGAGCGCGCTGAGCTCGATCGGGGAGCATGGGGGATGCTGGTGGATCTGGGCGTGGCCGGCCTGCTCGTGCCGCAGGAACAGGGCGGCTTCGGTGAATCGCCGGCAACGCTACTGGCGACGCAGTTTGAGCTGGGCCGGGGCCTGGTCGGCGAGCCGGTGATACCCAGCTCGGTTATGGCGACGGTCTTGCTATCGGACAGCAGCAACCATCAGATCCGGGATAACTGCCTGCCGGCCATGGCAGAAGGCAGCATGATCTGTGCAATGGCGTGGCTCGAGGACGATCAGCGCAACGCCACCGAGCCGGCGGATACCTCGGCCGAAGTCTCCGGCAGCGGCTTCGTCGTATCGGGCGCCAAGAAACTGGCATGGGGCGCAGGCCAGGCCGACCGCATCATCGTGAGCGCGGTGCTTGGCGCCGAGCCCGCGCTTTTTCTCGTGCCGTCCGACGCAGCGGGCCTGGCTGTGCGCGATTATCCGACCATGGACGGCTACCGATGCGCCAGTGTCACGCTGGATGCGGTTCAATTGCCGGCCCAGGCCCTGGTCGCCAGCGGCGCGAATGCGCGCAGGGCATTGGCTGCTGCCATGGACTATGGCGTGGCGGCCATATGCGCACATGCGGCCGGCGCGATCGAGCGGCTGGTGGAAATCACCATTGAATACCTGAAGACGCGGCGCCAGTTCGGACGCCCGCTCGCGGAATTCCAGGTGCTGCAGCACCGGCTGGCCGACATGCTGATCAAACAGGAAGTGGCCATTTCCATGGCCTATGTGGCGGCCCGAGCGCTGAGCGAAACAGATCTCGCCGAGCGCCGACGGCTGCTGTCCGCCGCAAAGGTCGCCGTGGCCGATGCCGGCCGCTATGTGGGCCAGAGCGCGGTTCAACTGCATGGCGGCATGGGCATGACGCGCGAGCTGGAGGTGGGCGACTACTTCAAGCGGCTGACCTTTGCAGGCTACTTGCTGGGCGATACGGATTTTCATCTCTCGCGGATGGAGGCGGAGACGGTGGGTTGACAGTTCAGGCGGAATCGTTGTCGGCCGGCCTGGGCCGCCGCCAGTGTATTTCATGGTCCCGGATCTGCTGACTGATGTACTCCATGAGCGCTCTCGTGGCCAAAGTAGGGTAACGGTTTGGCGCGGTAAGCAGAAAAAGCCCGTTGCCCACGCCG
Source organism: Allopusillimonas soli (assembly GCF_004153445.1). Classification (GTDB taxonomy): domain Bacteria; phylum Pseudomonadota; class Gammaproteobacteria; order Burkholderiales; family Burkholderiaceae_B; genus Allopusillimonas; species Allopusillimonas soli. Next base: position 259,549 of record NZ_SDQC01000001.1, on the reverse strand, counting down.
ATGGGCTCGTAGTCGGGCAGCACCTCGCGCAACGTCCCATCACCCAGTTGGCGCCACACCGCGTAGCGCGGCAGCAGCGCCACGCCCAACCCGGCGAGGGCTGTCTTGAGCAGATACGGGTAGTCTCCGGATTGCAGCCGCGGCGCAACGCGCAGCAGTATGCGGGTGTCGTCGATATCGAAGGGAAGATCGAACCGCCTTCCCAGGGACACCGGTGTAATCAGGGTGCGGCGCGTCAGATCCTCAAGCGATGCGATGGCGCCCGCCTGCTCCAGATAACCCGGTGTCGCGACCAGACACCATTCCACCCTGCACAGCTTGCGCGCCACATGATCTTCGGGCGGCGTATCGGTAATCTTGAGTGCGAGGTCTACCTCCGCGCTGACTAGATCGCCGATGTAGTCGTTGATGAGCACCCTGAGGCTGACATCGGGATGCTGGCGCGCAAAGGTCATGAGTACAGGCTCAAGATACAGATGCCCCAGCCCCGTGGGAATGCGAATGCGGACATCGCCCCGGATGGTTTGTCCAAGACTGTCTATGGACGCGCATGCCGTTTCGGCTTCCTCCAGTATGCGCAGGCTGTGAGCATAGAGAATCTGGCCGGCTTCCGTCACTTCCGTATGCCGGGTCGTGCGGCGCAGCAACTGCGCACCGACCGCGCGTTCCAATGCCTTGAGCTGACGCGACGCATTGGAGCGGGTCATGCTGGTGCGGCGCGCGGCTGCACTGAGGTTGCGGCACTGCACGACGGCGACAAATAATCTGACCAGATTCAGATCGAGTTGATTGTCCATTAATATTCAACACCAGAGCCATTTTTTTAGGAATTGTACACATAGAATGCCAGTGCTAGGATGGGTTCCGCATCAACTCAATAGCTGTTTTCGTCATGCAATCCTTCCTGCCTTTCAGCGGTCTTCGCATACTTGATGTCAGCCAGGGCATCGCGGGTCCTTATTGCACCCAGATGCTGTGGCAGCAGGGCGCGGAGGTCATCAAGGTTGAGCCGCCTGGCGGAGATTGGGGACGCCATGTCGGCGTCATGGAAGGCGGGCAGAGCGCACTATCCATCAGTTACAACGCAGGCAAACGCAGTCTCTGCCTGGACGCGCGCACCGAGCAGGGGCGTGCGGTGCTGCGCAGGCTGGCCGGGTCGGCCGATGTGATTGTGCAGAATTTTCGCCCGGGCGTGGCAGATCGCCTTGGCATTGGCTACGAGGCGCTGTCGGCGTTGCGCCCAGATCTCATCTATGTATCCATCAGCGGTTACGGGGAGGATGGCCCCTATGCGCAGGCGCCTGGCTCCGATTCCGTCATGCAGGCGGATTCGGGCCTGATGTTCGCTAATCAGGATGAAGAGGGAAGGCCGCGGCGCATGGGTATGCTCATGGCGGACATCGCCACGGCTCTGTATGCCGCGCAACAGACCTCGGCCGCGCTTTACCGGCGCGCCATCACCAACGCTGGCGCGCACGTTCGCCTGAGCCTGTTGGAAGCCTGCGCTGTGCTCCAGCGACAGGATATCCTGGCGTTTCACCGCCAGGGCGGGCGGGAGGCGGGCGCCGTCAGCGCGCCCAATGCGGTGTTCGACACAGCTGATGGGCGCATTTCGGTGCTGGCGCTCAACAACGACCAGTTTGCCCGCCTGTGCAAGGCACTGGGCCGCAATGAATGGCTGGAAGATGCGCGCTTCGCGGGCAATGCCGTGCGCATGCAGCATAAGGAATACCTTCACGGTGAAATCGCGCGGCTGTTGCGCACGGCGGATACCGAAACCTGGCAAGCGCGATTCAAGGCGCACGACGTCCTGCATGCGCCGGTGCGCGACTACACGCAGCTGGCCGACCATCCCCAGGCAAAGCACTTGGGCCTGTTGCAGACCGTGATCCAGCCGGAGTGGGGCGGTGTGCCGATTGCGGCGTTCCAGGGTGCCGGCATGCGCCCTTTGCAGGGTGCGCCCGCGCTGGGCGCGCACAGCCGCGAGATTCTGCAGGAGGCTGGGTTGGCCGCGAACGAAATTGACAGGCTGATGGACGCGGGCGTTGTGCGCCAGGCTTTCAGCCACCAGGAGGCATAGCATCATGCGCGCATTGCAATGTGACCGGTTTGGCCCAGCGCGGCAGGTGGCGCTGCGGGCGTGTGCGGAGCCCGGCCAGCCTGGCCCGCACGATGTCTTGATCGAAGTGGTCTATGCCAGTGTCAGTCATGCGGTGGGGCTTATGGTCGAGGGCCGTTATCAGACACGCCCGCCTCTGCCTTTCACGCCCGGCACCGAGGCGGTGGGCCGCGTCGCGGCCGTAGGCGAGCGCGTCACACGTTTCAATCCTGGCGACCCCGTGGTCGCGATTGCGCGCTGGGGCTGTTTTGCCGAGCGCATCCTGGTGGCTGAGCACACTGTTTACCCTGTTCCCGATGGCCTGCCGCTGCTGCATGCTTTGCCGCTGCCTATTTCGTATGGCACCGCCTATACGGGCCTGCTTTGGCGCTGTGGGCTTCAGCCCGGTGAAGCTGTGCTGGTATTGGGTGCGGGTTCGGGTGTGGGACTTGCGGCGGTGGAACTGGCGGCCCAGATGGGCGCGGATGTCATTGCCTGCGCAAGCACAGAGGCCAAGCGTGATACAGCGCTTGCGCATGGCGCCCTGGCCGCATTTGAACCCGGCCCGGGATTGGCCAATGCGGTCAAGGATCTGACGCAGGGGCGAGGTGCGGACCTCGTCGTGGATCCCGTCGGCGGCGCGTTGTTCGGCACCGCCGTGCGTGCTGCGGCGCACGGAGGGCGGTTATTGAGCGTGGGCTTTGCCAGCGGAGACCTGCCCGATGTGAAACCCAATCTGCTCCTGGTCAAGAACCTGACTCTGCATGGATTCTTCTACGGACGCTACATAGGCTGGACGCCTGCCGACGAGCGAGTGACGCATGCGCCCGCCTTGCAGCGAGCCATGGCGACCATGATGCGCTGGGCACGCGATGGCCGCATCCAGCCAAGGATTCAGCAAGTATTTCCCATGGACGGCCTTGCGGATGCGCTGCAGGCGCTGCATGGCAGGCAGGTCGTCGGCAAACTCGCACTGGCCATCAACAACAAAGAGGAGATTTCCTGATGTCATTGAACCAACTTTCGCGTAACCCGCAGGCCGGGCTGAGGCCCACGGTGGCAGGCATGCTTCGTCGCATCGGACAAGGTGCGCTGCTGTCTCTGGCGCTGATGGGCCTGGGCGCGCAGGCGCAGGCGGACAACGTTTTCCCCGACAAGCCCATCAAGATGGTTGTGCCATATCCGCCCGGCGGCCCGACAGACCTGCTCTCGCGAGCCGCGGCCAACGCCATGGCCAAGGTTGCCGGCCAGACTGTGGTGGTTGACAACAAAACAGGCGCCAGCGGCATGATAGGCGCGGAGCAGGTGGCACGATCCAGCCCCGACGGCTATACCATCCTGGCCAATGCCTCCTTGCATGTGATCAACCCGCATATCTACAAGCGCATGAGCTACGATTCCTTCAAGGATTTCGTGCCCGTGACACAACTGGCCGCCGTGCCGCTTGTGTTGGTCGTTCCCAAGGATTCGCCTGTCAAAACTCCACAGGACCTGGTGGCGCTGGCCAAGTCCCGCGCTGAGGGCCTGAATTTCGGCTCTGCCGGAACGGCATCCGCCCAGCATCTCTCGGGAGAGCTGTTCAAGCATCTGGCCGGCATTACGATGCAACACATTCCTTACCGCGGCAGCGCCCCGGCGCTCACGGATCTGGCCGGCGGGCAACTGGACCTGATGTTCGATTCCATGCCGTCTGCCATGTCCTTTATACGATCGGGTCAATTGCGTGCCATTGCGGTCACCACGCCCAAGCGGGTGGATGTGCTTCCGGATGTGCCCACGATGGCCGAGTCGGGCTATCCCACATTCGACACCAGCACCTGGTACGGCATCTGGGCGCCTGCGGGAACGCCACCGGAGGTGGTCGGAAAACTGGCTGACTATGCGCGCCAGGGGCTGCAGGACCCCAAGCTGATCGAAACCTACGCAAGCCTGGGAGCCCAGCCGGTTGGCTCGACCCCGCAGGAGTTCGCTGCCTACAATCGGTCCGAAGGCGAAAAGTGGGCTGAGCTCGTCAAACTGGCCAATGTGCCGAAACAGTGAGCCGTAACGAGCAGGCCGGGGGCATTCCCGCGTCCGGCTGTCCATTCCGTGTCCTAGTGTTTGCCCTAGTGTTCAAGGGTATGGAATCGATACTTTCACAAATATGAACGGCGCCATGGTGAGCCATGCGCCGTTCTTTCGCGCATAATAATTGCCACCTGGGCCCGAGGCTGGGCCGTATCAAACCAATAACCAGGAGACTGCAATGAAGCCAGTTGCCCGCATACTTTCCATCGGATTGCTTGCCATGACGGCTTGGAGCGTAACGGCCCAGGCCAAGGATCAGGTCATCGGCGCCCTGTTTCCCATGAGTGGGCCCAATGCCATGTATGGCGACATCTTTGGCGCGGGGGCCAACCTGGCCGTCGATCATATCAATGCGGACAAGCTGCTGGAAGGCAAGCTGTCCATCAAGTACGAGGACAGCCAGGCCCTGCCCCAGCAAGGCGTTATCGGCATGAACAAGTTGGTGAATGTCGAGGGGGTGCCCTATGTGCTGTCGGCTTTCACCGGCGTTTCCAAGGCGATCTCCACGATATCGGCGCGCACCAAGACGGTGGCGGTGAACGGCGGCGGCGTGGGTCCCGATCTTGCCAAGCTGGGGCCTTATTTCTGGAACGTGATCCCGCTGGCCAACGATGAAGTGCGCGCCATGGTGCCGTATCTGGTGAAAGAGCGCCAGTACAAGCGTTTCGTCCTGGTATACGTGGACGACCCGCTTGGCGCGGCGATCAATGAGGACCTGGGCACCACACTGCCCAAGGTGGGTGCTGAACTGGTTGAATCCCTGTCCATCCCGACCACGGCGCAGCAATTCAGTGGCATCGCCGCGCGCGTGCGTGCCGCCAATCCGGATGTTGTCTACATCGCGTCCTATGGCGCCCAGCAGTCCCAGATCGTCAAGCAGTTCCGCGACAACGGCATCAAGCAGCCACTGGTCAGCTACAGCGCATTCTCCATCCCGCAGATGCAGACACTGCCGGAAGCCAAGGGCGTGCTGTACACCACCCAGGCTGTGGACTGGGAATCGAATGATCCGGTAACCAAGCGTTTTGTCGAGGATTACCAAGCCAAATACAAGAAGATGCCCACGGCGTATGTGGCCAACTATTACAACGCGACGCGTCTTTTCGGTCTGCTTGCCCATGAGCTTGAGGCCAAGGGCAAGCCGGTCACGGGCGAGAATCTGCTGGCACAGCGCAATGAAAGCAAGACCTTCGATATGGTGGGCGGAAAGATTTCGTTTACCGAGCAGGGTACCGTCATTAGCCCCATACAGATCAATGAGATCGTGGGAGACGGTCAGGGCAGCAAGATAGTGACATCCGTCTCGGAAAAGAACTGACCGCGCCGCTATGTTGCTGCTTCAGTTGCTGATCAATGGCGTCCAGGCGGGCGCCATGTATGCGCTCATTGCGGTGGGCTTTTCGCTGATCTTCGGCTCAACCAAAGTATTTCATTTCGCTCACGGCGCCACCTTCACCATTGCCGCTTACGTGTTCTACAACCTGTACGCGGTGCTTCACGTTCATTGGTTCGTGGCCCTATTGGCCTGTGCGGCAGCCGCCGTGGCCTTTGGCGTGGCGCTTGATCGCTGGGTATATGCGCCCATCCAGCGCCATGAAGGCTCGTTCTTCACCGTGTTCGTCGCTTCGCTGGGTGCGGGCATCGTTGTGCAGAACGTGGTGGGCATGGTGTTCGGGCGCGGGTTCGTATCCGTCAGCACGCCTTTGTCGGTCAGTATCGAGGTGATGCCCGGATTGTATGTGTCGCCGCTTTCAGGCATTGCAATTGTGTGCGCCCTGGTGTGCTTTGGGGCGCTGCAGATATTTCTGATGCGCACGCACACGGGCATGGGGCTGCGCGCATTGGCCGAGAACCCCGAGCTCATTCGCGTATACGGATTGAGTCCGAGACGGTTGTCGACCATGGTGTTCGCGCTGGGATCGCTGCTGGTTGTCCCGGCCGCGGTGCTGGGTGCAGCCAGCTCGGGCCTGAACCCCGCCGTGGGCCATCATATTGTGCTTGTCAGCCTGGCGGCAACCATTGTGGGAGGGGTCGGCAGCTTGAGAGGGGCTGCCTGCGCCGGCCTGCTTCTCGGACTGAGCGAAAACCTGGCGCTGATGTATCTCGGTTCGCAGTGGAGCGAGGCGGTGACCTTCATCGTGCTTTTCCTGTTCATTCTTTTCCGCCCGTCCGGCTTTTTCGGACGCGCCATAGCATCCTGAGGTAACGGTACATGCTCGCCTATATCCTCAACCTCGTCACCCTGATCAGCATCAACGCGGTACTTGCCATCACGCTGAACTTCATCATGGGTTATGCGGGGATCTTCTCCATGGCCCACGCCGTCTTCTTTGGCGTGGGTGCCTACGTGGCGGCATTCATAGCCCTGCACTATACGGCGTCGCTATTCATAGCTGTGCCGATAGCCATGGCGGCGGCGGGGCTGCTGTCTCTTGTCCTGGCGCTGCCGGCGCTGCGCGTGCGCGGCGAATATTTCGTGGCGGCGTCGCTGGGGCTGCAAGTGCTTGGCGTGACCATCTTCGCAGAGTGGAAGTCGTTCACAGGCGGCCTGGGCGGGATCATAGGCATTCCACCGGCCGACATTTTCGGTTATGCGCTGGCCGATCCCAGGCAGTTCACGGTGCTCGCGGTGGCCTGCCTGGTTCTGGTCATTGCCATCACCAACATTCTGCTGCGGTCAAGCTTCGGCCGTAATCTCAAGGCCATACGCGACAGTGAATCCGCCGCGCACGCCTTCGGCAAGAACGTGGCCGTCATCAAGACATTGTCGGTCATTGTTTCGTCGGCGCTGGCGGCCATAGCGGGCGCTTTGTATGCCTTTTACCTGGGTTTCATCAACGTGGAAAGCTTTACGTTGGACACGTCGGTCCTGCTCATGGCCATGGTTATTATCGGCGGCACGGGGACGCTGCTCGGCCCCATTGTGGGTACGTGCATACTTATGCTGCTGCCCAGCGCATTCAGCTACATGTCCTTCCTGCCGTCCACGGAAGTGGGCGCCATCCAGCAGATTGCATACGGACTCGCCATGGTGTTGCTGATGATCTTCCGCCCTGGTGGCCTGGTGGGTTCATCCCGCGCGAAGGAGGTGGGATGAACTACGAAGACAGGGAGGTGCTGCTGCGCATCAGCGGTCTGCGCAAGAATTTCGGCGGGCTTCAGGTGACTAACGATGTCAGCCTGGACATGCGTGCCGGCATCGTGACCACTTTGGTCGGTCCGAATGGCGCCGGCAAGACAACGCTCTTCAATCTGATCACGGGCCATCTGAAACCGACCGGCGGCGACATCCTGTGGCGCGGCACATCCATCGTGGGGCTGCCGCACTGGCAGATTGCGCGCCAGGGCATTGCGCGCACCTTTCAGGATTTGCGCCTGTTCGACCATATGACGGTGGAGGAGAACGTGCTGACCGTGATGGAGCCAGTGTCCTGGCTGTGGCAACCGGGCGGACGCGTAAAACGTCGCGAGCGTGAGGATAAGGTGGCGCGCATCCTGGCGCGTACCGGCCTGTCGTCCAAGGCGCGCTCGCGCGCCATAGACCTGGCTTATGCCGAGCGCAAGTTCCTGAGCCTGGCGCGCATCATGGCCTCGGACGCCCGGATGTGGCTGCTGGACGAGCCTGCATCCGGCCTGGACCGAAGCTCATACGACCGTTTCCTCAAGTTGCTGCGCGCGGAAGTGGAGGGCGGCGTCACCGTATGTATCATCGAGCACAATCTGGACATTGTCATTGGCGTGTCCGATCGTATTGCCTTTCTGGATCAGGGCACCCTGCTGGCCGACGATGATCCGGACAGGGTTCTGAAAGATCCGCACTTGGCGGCGATTTATTTTGGAGATCAGGCATGACGGCCGCTGTGCTGCAGACCGATGGGCTTGTGGTGGGATACGGCGGGCGGCCCGTACTGGATGGTTTCGACTTTGCGCTGCGCCCTGGCGAGGTGCTGTGTTTGATCGGCCACAATGGTGCCGGCAAATCGACCTTGCTCAAGACACTCTTTGGCCTGGTGCCGAGGCAGGCAGGGCGCATTCTGCTCGATGGCCGCGACCTGGCAGTGGTTCAGCCCCGCGCCCTGACCGCGGCGGGCGTATCTCTGGTGCCGGAGGGACGAGGCGTGTTTCCTGGGTTGACCGTCGCCGAGACCATGAGCATGGGCATGTGGGCCGCGGGTATTCCAAAGGAACAGCGACCGCAGCGGCTTGAATGGGTCATGTCCGTGCTGCCTGCGCTGAAAACCTTCTATCAGCAACGAGCCGGCACGCTCTCTGGTGGACAGCAGCAGATCGTATCCATAGGACGCGCGTTGCTTAGTCAGCCGCGCTGCCTGCTGATGGATGAACCTTCCATAGGACTGGCGCCGAAGCTGTTTCAAGACCTGCTGCAGCCCATACGCACACTGCAGCAGCGCACCGGCATGTCCATTCTCCTGGTCGAGCAGAATGTAAAGGAAGCACTCAAGATTTCCGATAGGGTCATCGTCATGAAATCGGGGGCCATTATTCGCGAAGCCCTGCCGCAGGATCTGGCCGACAATGCCAAACTCATGGAGCTTTACTGATATGCAACGCCCCGCCAGCGTGCCCGCACTGCTTGCCCGCCAGCACGCCAAACGCCCGGATGCCATCGCCTTCATCGATGGAAACCACCGCATCACTTACCGGGAGTTTGATCGGCTCTGCCGCGGAACCGCGGCTTGGCTGGCGGAACAGGGCATAGGCGAAGGCGACCGCGTGGCGGTCTGGCTGGTCAATCGCATCGAATGGCTGGCCATGTATTTTGCGCTGAGTCATCTGGGCGCTGTACTGGTGACGGTCAATACACGCTATCGCGCTCACGAGTTGGCACATATCCTGGAGCATTCGCGTGCCCGGATGCTGGTGCTGGAGCTGAATTTTCGCAAGATCGATTTTTTCGCCGTCCTGGCAGGCATGGACGAGGCCGCGGCAGCGCAACTCGAGCGCATTGTTATTGTCCGCAAGGGGGCGGATGCCCTGCCGGAGCGACTTCTGGACAAACCGGTGGTGGCTTTCGATCTGGATGCGCTGAATGATGGCGCCGTGCCGTCCGTGGCGGGCAGCGCCCAGTCAAGCAATATTATCTTCACCACGTCGGGTACGACCAGCGGTCCCAAGCTTGTCGTGCACACACAATACAGTGTCACCACGCATGCTCAACATGTGGCGCGCAGCTTCGGGCTGGAGGACGATGGCGCTAAGCTTCTTGCCACCTTGCCGTTTTGCGGCGTGTTTGGTTTTGACAGCGTACTTGGCGCCTTTGCTGGCGGATGTCCTGTAGTGCTGCAGGATACATTCGATGCCGCCGATGCCGTAAAGCAGATGATCGCGCAGCGCATCACGCATGTGTTCGGCAGCGATGAAATGTTTCGCCGCATCATGGATGCGGCGCCGACGGGCGACAGGCCATTCCCCAGCCTGCGCCTATGCTGCTTCGCGGCATTTCATCCCGGCACGCAGGCATTAGGCGAGGAAGCCTGGCGCCGTCATATTCCGATGGCCGGCCTGTATGGCTCCAGCGAGGTCCAGGCGCTGTTTTCCTTCAGTCCGGTTTCACTGCCCTTGACGGAGCGTCTCAAGGGTGGCGGCATGCCGTGTAATCCCGATGCGCACATCCGTGTGCGGGATGTGGAAACAGGGGAGCTTCTCTCGTCAGGACAGACGGGTTTGCTTGAGTTTCGTGCCGACACGAATTTTGCCGGCTATCTGGACAACCCCGAAGCTAATCGCAAAGCCATAGACGAAGAGGGCTACTTCCGCAGTGGGGATGTCGGTTACCTGCGCGGTGATGGCAGCTTTGTCTATTTGACCCGTCATGGCGATGCAATACGTCTGGCAGGTTTTCTGGTCGATCCCACTGAAATCGAAAACGAACTCAAACAGCAGCCTGGGGTTGCGGATGCCCAGGTTGTCGCCGCGGACGTTGGCACGCAAGTGCGCTGTGCAGCCTTTGTCATCATGGCGCCTGGCGCCGCATTGGATGAAGAGAGGCTCAAAAGCAGCGTTGCCGGCGGGTTGGCGGCCTTCAAAGTGCCGGCATACATTTGGCAGGTTGACCGGTTTCCCACGACGCAGAGCTCGAATGGCGTGAAGATACAGCGCGCCAAGTTACGCGACATGGCGCGGGAACGCATTATGGAAAAGGCATGACCACGTATTATCTTGAAGACTTTGCTCCCGATCAGGTATTCGAAAGCGGAGGCCGCACCATCACCGAAGCAGATCTGACCTTTTTTTCCATGCTGTCGGGGGACTGGAATCCCATCCACGCCAACGAGGCTTACGCGCGCACGACCCGGTTTGGACAGCGTGTTGTCCATGGCGTTCTGGGCATGGCCGTCAGCACGGGTATGCTGCATGAGCTGGGCATTTTCCACGATTCGGTCATCGCGATGCTGGGCTTCCGAAACTGGCAGTTTCTTGCGCCGCTGTTCGTGAACGACACAATACATTTGCGCCTTACAATCACCAGCGTGGAGCCCGGCAAGAGCGGCAACAGCGGCAAGCTGGGGCGCCGGTTCGAACTCGTGAACCAGCACGGCGATGTCGTGCAGGCGGGCGAAAGCGATGTGCTGGTGCTGACCAGGCAAGGTGCGCAGGCGCGCGCCAGCTAGGCTGTCGCCGCGCTGCCGTCTCCATTTCCCATTCAAACTCCGCGCCGGTGTTTGGCCGGCCCTCCACGATCCGGAGATATCATGCTTATGTCTGCTGCTCCCCGCCTCCCCGCCGTCCTGCAGAACCTGGCCCTGCCCGTAATGTCGGCACCCATGTTCACGGTCAGCTATCCGGAACTGGTGCTGGCGCAATGCAAGGCGGGTATTGTCGGAGCCATGCCCGCCCTCAATGCGCGGCAGCCTGAACTCTTCGATGAATGGCTCACGCATATCGGCCAGGATCTTGCCATATACAGGCAGGCCAATCCCGATGCCGTTGTGGGACCGATCGCCGTCAATCTTATCGTGCACAGTTCCAATCCGCGTCTGCAGCAGGATACCGAGACCTGCGTCAAGCATGAAGTCCCCATCCTGATCACTTCGCTCAGGGCGCCCGTGCCCGAATTGATCGATGCCGTCCATGCCTATGGAGGCATCGTGCTCCATGATGTCATCAACCTGCGTCATGCGCGCAAGGCCATCGATGCTGGGGTTGACGGCTTGATTCTGGTTGCGGCGGGTGCGGGTGGCCACGCTGGCACCATGTCTCCCTTTGCGCTGGTTGGTGAAGTGCGCCGGCATTTTGACGGGCCGCTGATATTGTCTGGCGCCATCTCGACCGGAAACGGCATCCTGGCTGCCCAGGCCATGGGCGCTGACCTTGCCTATATCGGCACGCGTTTCATTGCCAGCCAGGAGGCGCATGCGGCGCCTGAATACAAGCAGGCGCTGGTCGACTCGGCTGCCGCCGACATCATCTACAGCAACTTGTTCTCGGGCGTGCACGGCAACTATGTGCGCGCCAGCATCGTTCGCGCGGGTCTTGATCCCGACAATCTGCCTGTATCGGACAAGAGTCAGATGAATTTCAAATCGGGCGGATCCAAGTCCAAGGCTTGGAAGGATATCTGGGGCGCGGGGCAGGGCGTCGGGCAGATCGACGATATTCCCACCGTGGCCGAGATTGTTTCCCGCCTCAGGATGGGGTACATGGAAGCGCGCAGGCAACTGGCCTTGTAACGCCCAGTAAAGAGGAATTGTTGCTGAAATTTTCGGAATAGTGCGATATCTATAATTTCTGCTATGGCATCAAGCATTTACACCAGATGCATTGCCTGATCTTGGGGTGTCTACGGGTTTTCCCGTAACAACCCGAATCAAGTAGCACGAAATTGCGATGATTCGCTGCCTGCAAGCCCCTTAACGTGGAAGTCCCAGCACATCGAAACAAACGGAGGGCCTATGCGTTACGGAAAGTTTGTGGGTGAGCTCAACAAGGGAATCGAAGGCCGCATCGTTGCCTACGATTATCAGAACGAGGGATGCGTCCTGCACCTGAACGACGGCTGCACCAAAGTCACCGTTGCGGAATCCGTTATTGACGGCCAGAAAGACGAGGCACTGTCTGCCCTGCGAAGCCGCATTCGTGCACAAGACTGGGGCTCACGGGATATGGCACTCGTACTCAAAGGAGGCCATTTGGTTTTTGAGCGCCATCGCGAACTGGCCTGAACAGTCTCGCAATCTCGTCTCGTTCGCCTCATTCACGCGAATTGTCGATAAGCGGCTCCAGGCCGCTTAGCAGCGCCAATATGGGCAACGCAATCAACGTTGCAAGAATGGCGGTCATTTCCAGGCCGCTCCCCGCTGCAAGTCCGATGGCGGCGACCAGCCAAATGGAAGCCGCCGTCGTCAAGCCCTGCACGCGCTGGCTTTCGCTTAGCTTGATGATGGCGCCGGCACCGAGAAAGCCTATACCTGCAATCACCCCCTGGTAGATACGGCTCATGTCGCGCGTATCCATGCCGAGCTGCAGCGGCACAAGGACAAAGAGCGCGGCGCCAAGCGCCACCACCATGTGCGTGCGAAGACCGGCGGCCTTGCCCTTGGATTCCCGCTCATAGCCTATGATGCCGCCCAGCAGGACGGCCATACTCAAGCGCAGGACAATGCGTGTGACGTCGCTAGCATCGGCCACGTCGGAGAACTCTTGCAACAGGGTGCGCCATACTTCCTGCGCGATGCTGCTGTCTGTGGATGCCATCTGAGGTTGTCCCGCTGGTAAGGAGTGTAGTCAGGCTGTCAGCGAATGACGCATGGTGACATGCTCGATACCGGCGTCCATATAGGTGCCACCCTCCGCAACAAAGCCGTGGCGCGCATAAAAATTGCGTGCATGCGTCTGGGCAGACAAGACGACTTCCATATGGCGTCGGCGCCGCGCTTCATTGACCAGTGTGTCCAGTATCTTTGATCCCACCCCTGTGCCACGATAGTCGGCCAGCACGGCAAGCCGCCCAATATGGCCGTCAGGCAGCAGGCGGCCCGTTGCAATGGGCTGATCCTGCTCATTGTAGGCTACGGCGTGTACGCATTCGCTGTCCAGGCCATCCAACTCGAGCTCAACCGGCACATTTTGTTCCTCGACAAACACTTCCTGGCGAATGGCGACCGCATCATGCTTGCTGCTTGCCCAGTCGCCCACCGCGATCCTGATAGTCTGGTTCACGCGCTTCTCCTTCTTCTTCAAGAGGCCAGTTTCAGGCCAATGATGCCGGTAAGAATAAGGCCGGCGCTGCCAAGCCGCAAGGCGCCGGCAGGCTCCTTGAACAGGACGATGCCAAGCACCACCGTGCCGACCGCGCCCACGCCCACCCATACAGCATAAGCAGTGCCAAGAGGCAGCTGTTTCATAGCCAGCCCCAGGAGACCGAGGCTGATGGTCATGGACAGCGCTGTGGCCAGCGACGGCCACAGCCTGGTGAAACCTTCAGTATATTTGAGCCCCACAGCCCAGCCCACTTCAAAGAAGCCGGCGATGACGAGGATTATCCATGCGCTGGAAACAGCCATTTTCGATTCTCCGCAGGGCCGTCCCTGAAAATGATGCGCCATACTTGCGAACGGCGGCAAGGTCGTCCCTGCGTTGAATGAAGGGCTATTTTACTGCGTGGCGCATCTGTTATCGTGCAACATACCGCAACATTGGAGACAACATGAGTCCGCTGCTGACACGCTATACGGCGTTTTACGTGATTATTACCGCGACGGTGGTCTTTCTGGTACTGGGAATTTTCGCCTCGGCAGCCTGGCTGCTGCCTGCGGCGCTCTGTGCGGCGCTGACCGCTGTCGGCGTCATGGACCTGCGCCAGACCCGGCATGCCATACGCCGCAATTACCCCGTCATCGGCAATTTGCGGTTTCTGTTCGAGTATATCCGGCCGGAAATGCGCCAATATTTCTTCGAGGATGATACGACGTCGCAACCCTTTTCCCGAGTGGACCGCTCCCTGGTGTACCAGCGTGCCAAACGGCAGATCGACAAGCGTCCATTCGGCACCCAGCGCGACGTCTACCAGATTGGCTATGAATGGATCAACCATTCCATGGAACCCACGCACCCCGAAGATTGTGATTTTCGCATCACGGTGGGCGGTCCGGACTGCAGCCAGCCATATTCGCTGTCGGTACTGAATATCTCGGCCATGAGTTTCGGCGCTTTGTCCGCCAATGCCGTGCGTGCATTGAACAAGGGCGCCGAACTGGGTGGCTTCGCGCACGATACGGGCGAGGGCGGCGTCAGCCGTTACCATTTGGAGCATGGCGGCGACCTGATATGGAACATCGGCTCGGGCTATTTTGGCTGCAACGACGGCAAAGGCACTTTTTCCGAGGAAAAGTTCGCCGAGTATGCGACCCGGGACAATGTCAAGATGATAGAAATCAAGCTGTCCCAAGGCGCCAAGCCTGGACATGGCGGTATTTTGCCCGGCCCCAAGGTCACACCTGAAATCGCTGCCGCGCGTGGGGTACCCGCATGGCAGGATTGTAATTCGCCTGCCCAGCACAGCGCCTTCACCACGCCCGTTGAACTCATGGATTTCATTGTCCGCCTGCGTGCGCTATCGGGCGGAAAGCCAGTGGGTTTCAAGCTCTGCATAGGCCATCCCTGGGAGTGGTTTGCCATTGCCAAGGCCATGCTCAAGACTGGCGTCACGCCCGATTTCATCGTGGTCGATGGTGCGGAAGGCGGCACCGGAGCCGCGCCGATAGAGTTCGTGGACCATGTCGGCACACCGCTGCGCGAAGCGCTGCGCCTGGTGCACAATACCTTGGTCGGGATAGGCTTGCGAGAGCGTATCAAGCTGGGCGCTTCCGGCAAGATCATCAGCGCTTTCGACATGGCGCGTATTCTTGCCCTGGGCGCCGACTGGTGCAACAGCGCGCGCGGCTTCATGTTCGCCATCGGCTGCATCCAGGCACAGGCCTGTCATACGGGCAAATGCCCCACCGGCGTTACAACGCAGGATCCCAAGCGTCAGGAAGCCCTCGTTGTCGGCGACAAATCCGTGCGCGTTGCGAGTTTTCATCGCAATACACTGCAGGCGTTGGCCGAGCTGCTTGGGGCGGCGGGCTTGCGGCATCCTGGCGAGCTCAGACCGCATCATATTGCCACACGCACGCCTGGCGGAGAAGTGCGGGTGCTGGCGGCCCTGTTCCCAGATCTGGAAAAAGGGGAACTTCTGCAAGGAAAATTCCGCAACACGATTTTTCGCACGGCCTGGCCCATGGCTCGGGCGGAATCTTTTTCGCCGCTGTACAGTCTCAGCGCCGCTCTGTCGGGCAATGCCGCCAGTTCGCTTCCGCCAGACGCCAGCGAAGCTAATCGTGCTGAAGGGCGGGAGGGGACGCAGGCTGTCTAGCTGGCATCAACAGTCTTGGGCCACCAGGTAAACATCGCCTGTTTTCTGCTCTCATGATGAGATTCCGAGGCTGGGTGGCCATTCCATAAGCAAGCCTGCCGCCAGCGCAATCTCCAGTCTCCAGTCTCCGGCAATGTGCGGGGCGTGTCGGGAGAGCGTTTCCCCACGCGCTTTTCTGTCGCGAGCATCCTATCTCTTGCCATTTGTGCGCGCTCCTTACGTTGTATTGGACGGGGCTTCGTGCATAACTGCAGCCATCTCAAGGCGTCCTCAGTATGCGCCTCATACGACTAAACCTGAACAGCGCCTCCAAAACCGCTATGGGCAGATTCGTTGCGCGTGCCTGTTTTGAATATTTTCTTGATTAAATTCAAAAGGTTGTTCTATCCGTTAAGCAAGCGCATGCGAATGCGATTAGAAAATGCGACGAATTAATCGTATATTTCTTTTCGGGACACAACATGCTTTTCTCGGATAGGACCGCTAAATGAATACTTTGAATACAGCCCCACTTGCGCCGCTTCTGGATCGCCTGTTCGCAGAGGCGGATGCAGCAACCAGCCCTGCCTTTGCAGCACTCTCGCATGAGGAGAGAGACCGGCTGATGCATAGCAAAACAGACTATCTGCATCTGTACGGGTTGATGAAAGACTTGTGGCTTCCGGTATCCCGGGAAACGGGGCTGCTGCTTTACATGCTGGTGCGCAGCACCGGTGCGCGCAACATTGTTGAGTTCGGCACTTCCTTTGGCATCTCGACGCTGCACCTCGCAGCCGCCCTTCGCGACAATGGAGGTGGCCGCATCATAACCAGCGAGTTCGAACCGTCCAAAGTGGCGCGATCGCATGAGCATCTGGCTGAAGGTGGATTGTCGGATCTAGTGGAAATTCGCGAAGGCGATGCGCTCAAGACACTGAGTACAGATCTGCCGGATGCCATTGACCTGCTACTGCTCGATGGCGCGAAACCGCTCTATCCCGACATCCTCGACTTGATGGAAAACCGGTTAAAGCCCAATGCATTCGTCGTTGCGGACAATGCCGATTTCTGCCCGGCGTATCTGGCGCGTGTTCGCGCAGCGCAGAGTGGCTACATGTCCATACCGTTCGCCGACGGTATAGAGCTGTCCATGCGGGTGGGTTGAACAAAATAAGGCCCGCGACCGCCATACATCGCTTTTCTTTAATGAGAAATCAAATGACTGAAAAAAACGCACAATATGATCTGGCTGCCAATCCCTTGACCATTTTCTGGCTTATCAAGACCACGCCTGAATGGTTGGCGCTGCCGCCCCTCGGAGAGAACGGACGCTTCGCCTTCGGCAAGAACGTCCTTGATCCCATTCTTGCGCGCTATCCCGGCGCCAGGATGGCCTTCTACGATTCCGAGGCGTTTACGGCCGACTGCACCGATGTCATGGTGTGGACCGTAACAAGCCTGGAGGACTATAACGGCGCCGTTAATGAATTGCGGGAAACGAAGTTCTGGAGTTTTTACTTCACGATCGAGAAGATTGTTCCCGCAATCGAGAATGAGTACGCCAAGCACTATAAGGCTGACATCCTTGGCCAAGTGCCGACACACGCTTCGGCGCAAATGGAGGATGTTTGCAGATGAAGGATGATAAAAGGCCTGATCAGGCCTATCGACAAGTGGTTGCCTTGACAGCCGCGTTGTTCCTTTCATACCTGACTGTCGCCATGTCACTTCCCGCTGTGCCCATCCATGTCGTCCAGACGCTTGGCTTCGGCAATGTCTTGGGAGGGCTTGCGGTTGGCATTGCTTTTCTATCGACCATTTTGACGCGTGGCTATGCAGGTGTGTGGTCCGACCGCCTCGGCGGCAAGCTCTGCATGCAACGGGGGCTCCTGCTTTATACCGCGGCAAGCCTGGTTTGCCTGATGGCAAGCCTGCCGCTCTTGTCGGAGGCTGCGGCTTATACGGTACTCATCATCGGCCGTCTTCTTCTTGGGCTCGGGGAAAGCGTGGCCATGATAGGCATGATTAACTGGGCGATTGGCCTCATGGGGCAGGCGCGCTCGGGACGGGTCATGGCGCTGGTGGGCATCGGGATGTACGGTGCCTTTGCTGCCGGCGGCCCTCTGGGCCTGGCCCTGCTCAAGCATTTGGGCTTCGCCTGGCTGATGGCTGCCTGCGCGTTATTGCCGATTATTGGCTTGATTGCTATTCATTGGCTGCCGGCAGTGGAAACCCATACGGGAAAACGGGAGCCTTTTTGGCGGATCATCGGGCGCATTTGGCGCCTGGGCGCTGCCGTCGGACTGCAAGGCGTGGGCTTTGCCGCACTGGGGGCATTTTGCTCGCTTTATTTTCTCAGCCGTGGCTGGCCCTATGCGGGGCTTGGACTAACTTTCTTCGGTGTGGGCTTCGTCGTGGTGCGGCTGGCTTGCGGCCATTTGCCCGACCGAATAGGCGGCACGCGCGTGGCGATCGTTTCGCTGTTCGTGGAGGCGTGCGGGCAATATCTTTTGTGGCTATCGCCAGGGCCGTACGCGGCATTTTCCGGCGCGCTGTTGACGGGAATTGGCTGCTCGATGGTGTTCCCGGCAATGGGAGCGGAGGTCGTCAAACGAGTGCCGCCGCATCTACGCGGCACGGCGGTTGGCGGGTTCGCGGCTTTCCAGGACTTGGCCTATGGCGCAACTGCTCCGGTGGTTGGCGTGCTGGCGGATCATTCCGGCTACGCGTCCGTCTTCCTGGTCGGCGGCCTCGCCGCAACGCTGGGGCTATGGATAGTATGGTCGACGCGTAGAAATACAAATACCGTTGCAGGAAGGGCAGTGGCGCGTCCGCATTAATGATCAGACCTTTGGAACATGGGTAGTTTTTAGGAGGAGAGGTAGGGCTATCAGATCCCCTCGCAGGAGGGCGATATGATAGCGCTACATCCCATGATCCTGCTATTCAACCCATTGCTCCTTCCTCCTAACATCTTCACATGCTTCACGTTTTTGTTTCTTGCTACTACACCTTCAGCCAGTAGCTATTGAGGCATGTTAAGTCCCTCGAGCGTTACCTTGCGTATAAAAAGACCTGCGGCTTACTTCTGTATTGCCACCTATCTACCTTACACTATGCCAAGCCTTGATTTGCATTGTCCGGCATGTTTACGAACTCGGCCAAGCTGATTTCATTATTAATGTATCGCTGGGCCTGCGCTTCGCATCCGGCGGAAATTTTGAAGCCTTCGAGCTCTACCGAGGCTCGCGCGTAGTTCACCGCATCTTGCCTTGCCTGATGCTCCCGTTCTGCCTGGCGCTTGGCGCTGGGCACGTACCCCTTGTTCATGTTCTTCCTTTCCGGGGTGTGCTGATCGCTGGAGTCGCGGTCTTCCACGTCCCGATCATCGGTGGCGGTGACGCGCCACATCTGATTCCAATAGTAAACGCACATACCGGGTATAAGGGATACCTTTGGCGCGTGCCCGCGCTTTTACCGCGTCGAGTAGTGAGATAGGTAGCCGCATGTTGAGTGACGCAGATTTCGGCTCTACTTCAAAGTGCATCGGCTTGAAGCCTGATAGGTCATACTGTGATAAATCTGCGTCGGCCACGAAGTCTTCCGCCTCTTTATCGCTTCGCAGCGGCGGCATGATTTTTGGTTTCGCGCTCATAATGGTCAATTTCCTTTTGATGCATATAGCGAGCACTAATTGGGCGGATCTTATGTTGTTCGTCCTGAACCCGAATCGTGAACACCAGAAAGACGTAACGCTTGGCTTGTGTTTTTCCGATGGCCCGCATACGTAATTCATTGGGGTGAGGATCAGCCATGACGGCGGGCGATCCGAGCATGACCTGTTCTATTTCGGCTTGGGATACGCCGTGCTTTCCGCACTTTGGCCAATTCCCGCTATCCCAGTCAAATCCCGCCACTTTCATACGAAAATACTACACGATTGTCTACACAAACTCAATAACCACCCATAGTGTTCATAGATACGGGAGGGCAATGAGTGCAGCGCAAAGTGCTCAACCCAATTTCTGCGTTGGCACCTGGTGAACAGGCCGGGCCTGAAAAGCAAAATGCCAGGCTCGTCTGGGCTGGCGTAACTAGCTGAGATCACCTGGGAATTCTTGGTTGCGCATCCCTAGCCTGAATTCGCAGAACACGGCATACTTATCCGTTGATAAGCTTTATTAAAAGCGCTAATATAAGTACTTTTAATGGTTCTATTTAAGGGGCTAATTATGGCTCACACCCTACTTGCGGAAACGACGGCCAGCGTCTCTGAACTCAAGCGTAATCCAATGGGCACCGTGGCGGCGGGAGAAGGGTTCCCTGTAGCCATCCTCAATCGCAACGAGCCTGCATTCTATTGCGTTCCTGCCAAGGCCTATGAAGTCTTGCTGAACCGCTTGGAAGACCTGGAACTGAACGCCATCGCCGATGCTCGCCAAAGTCAGGCGGAAATCGAGGTCCAACTGGATGAGCTATAGGCTGAAATTCAAAGATGAGGCCTTGAAAGAGTGGCACAAGCTCGACGGTACCTTGCGTGAATCGTTCAAGAAAACACTCACCGAACGTCTGCAAGCCCCTCACGTGCACGCTGCCAAGCTGTCCGGCCATTCCGACCGCTACAAAATCAAGCTGAAAGCCAGTGGCTACAGGTTGGCTTATGAAGTACGTGACGAGGAAGTGGTTGTGGTGGTTGTCGCCATCGGCAAGCGCGAACGCAATGCGGTCTACGCCGCAGCGGCCAAGCGCTGACGCTCAGCAACTCAGGACGGACAGCCTGTCATGTCAAGCTATTACGTTGGATGTCGCTGGTTGTTGGACGGTTTGTGCGCCAGTCTTGTGCACCAGCTATTTCGTCTAGCAGCTTGTCGTTGGCGCTAAAATGTAACCCACTTTAGGTCATAAATATTTCTTGAAAATCAATAATTTAGATATTTTCGGGTAAAAATTGCCCGAACTTTGCGGTATCGGACAGCCTGTATTCTGGTGGCGTTTCCCTGATGTTGGGATTTGTGCCCGATACAAAATACGTAATAACTTCAATGGGTTACAAGCTTATTAATACCAGTGTATCGGCGTTTTGTACCAGCGTGAAATGAAATTGAATACGACACTGCCGGTGCTCAAAAGCGCTGCTATTGCGCTAATCCTTCGCCTTGGGCGCGCTAAGGCTTTTACTGTAGTAACCCGAGGGATCGAAACAGCAAACACGCTTCTTGCCTGACGCAAGCATCTCGCAGGCATTCTCGACTCGGCGTTGCCGTGTCTTGGCCTGCTTTGCCGATTCAACCCAATGAATCCAGTCAAGTCGCGCAATGGTTGTCGTGCCTTCCCAGGTGGATTTAGCGTCCGCAGCCGCGGCAAGGGCGTCTTGCAGGTCATCGGGCAACTGCGGTTCTGGCTCTGGATCGGCCGGAGCAATTTGAACGGCAACCACGTCTCCAGGCGATGCAGCCGCAGCCTTTTGCAGTTTCTTGCTTACCTTTAGCCAATGGCTAAGCTGCCCATCCGGCTCAAGCGTGGCCTGAAATGCGTGCCCATTAAGCGTGCCCTGTACCGATGTCCTGCCGCGCCTGGGCAGCTTGTCACTGACGGCTTTTGGCAAGACAAGAAACGCCCATGAGTCGTCCTTGCCGGGATTCTCGGGGCGAAGCAGCGTAGTCTTGAATGTAGACGCTTCTTTTTCCACCATGTCAGGATACCTTTGGAGTTTAAGGGAATGTGGACCACAACCCCAGCGCAGTGGCTCGTTGGATAGCGATGGGCACGAGCAGCGCTGGGGGGCTCTATTCTGTATCTCTTTTGAGCTACGTTCAAGAAAATTTGGACTGATTGCAGATAGTAAGCTTTGGCCAAGGGATTCAGCCTAGTGCCGTGGAGGCCAGTGATCGAGCAGCGGCTGGGGCAACAGATTGCAGCGATAGTGCGTGGCGGTGGAGTGTCTTGGGAGGTTGGGCGACAGCGTGGATCAACAATCGGCTAGTCGTCCAGCGTGCGCATCTGTGAAATCGCTAGTACATACATTAATGCGTCAGATGCAGTAATGACCTGCAAAATCATCATCTTGTTCGATAGCAAGAAGGTATTTACACTCGTACTTACATTGGCGTATGCCTTCAGCAATGGAGTGATTGAAATGGTGCCCAAGTACCACTGCACCGATTGCAATCGGTATTTTCGCCACCGCTTTGCGGGCATCCGGCCCCGGCGCCGGGCCACCGAGGCCTATCGGCTGGAGGTCTTCGAGGCCCACGATGGGGGCGTGAGCCAGCGTCAACTGACGCGCACGCACTGGATCGGCAGCGCCACCGTCGAGCGCTGGTACCAGTCCTTTATCGGGCAGCGGGTCTCGGAGCTCTCTGGCCGAAGTTGTCCGCAGGTGCTGGGCATTGACGAGCATTTCTTCAGCCGCAAGAAGGGCTACGCCACCACCCTGGTCGACTTGAGGCACCACAAGGTGTTCGATGTGGTGCTGGGCCGCTCGGAAGCGAGCCTGCGCGGCTATTTGAAGCGGTGGGGTAGAGCCTGCGGAGACGGTCAATTTTTGGTCAATACCCACCGAGATGGCAGAAAAAAAGGGCTCTTCATCATAAAAGGGGGACGATCAGCATTCATTAAACTTGTTTTTGCGAAGAAACACGTCTAATGGAAGGAATGCCGATGTCCCCAGTCGATTTTATCTTAGGAATCCGCGATGTTGTGATTGAACGGTTCGAGCGAGGCCGGGAGATTCATGTCTGGGCCAGGCCAACCAAGCGCTTGGCGTGCATCCATTGCCAGCAAGAGGCGGTACGGATTAAAGCGACGCATCAGCGCACGCTCAAGCACACCCGCCAGGGCAACCAGTTGATGGTGTTGCACCTGGCGGTGCCCAAGTACCACTGCACCGACTGCAATCGATATTTTCGCCATCGCTTTGCGGGCATCCGGCCACGGCGCCGGGCCACCGAGGCCTATCGGCTGGAGGTCTTCGAGGCCCACGATGGCGGCGTGAGCCAGCGCCAACTGACGCGCACGCACCGGATCGGCAGCGCCACCGTCGAGCGCTGGTACCAGTCCTTTATCGGGCAACGGGTCTCGGAGCTCTCTGGCCGAAGTTGTCCGCAGGTGCTGGGCATTGACGAGCATGTCTTCAGCCGCAAGAAGGGCTACGCCACCACCCTGGTTGACTTGAGGCACCACAAGGTGTTCGATGTGGTGCTGGGCCGCTCGGAAGCGAGCCTGCGCGGCTACTTGAAGCGGTGGGGTAGAGCCTGCGGAGACGGTCAATTTTGGTCAATACCCACCGAGATGGCAGAAAAAAAGCCACTGGTCAGAGTGGCGTAAGCGCTTGATATTGCTTAGAAATCTTTGGTGGCGCATCCCTGATTCGAACAGGGGACCTGCGGATTATGATTCCGTCGCTCTAACCGGCTGAGCTAATGCGCCAAAGACCGGCAATTTAACATATTTTTGGGCTGTGTGCGAACGCCCGGCAGCTATCGTGTTGGCGCAACGTGAGAATGTCCGCACCCCCTCTGTGCAAAATAGAAATGTCCGGTTCAATGGTGTGAATGCCATCGCGCAGGCGGATGAGCCGGTGGCCACGATTGGCGCACCAGCAACTGCGGGATCGGTGATGTCGCGTTGCTGGAGGCCCGCACGCGCAAGTTTTCATGATTCCATCTGTCGCTGCACATGTCATTTTGTATTTGACCACTCGCAAGCCTTGTAATTGGCAGATAAGTCGTGTAGAAATTGTTCTTATTGCAATGATATGTAGTGAAATTAACGTGCAAGTAGCTGGCGGACGCGACACGCTACGTCACTTATACAGAGGGGAAGAGCCATATGTTTGAAGGCAATGGACAAATCGAATATCTGGGTAATCAATTCGCCGTTTGGGGGCCGAAGTTGCTTGGCGTGATCATTATTCTGGTGATTACGTATTTCATCGCAAAGGCCGTTCGATGGGGGCTCGTCAAATGCATGGACAGGCTCACCTTCCTCTCAAAAGGGTCGCTGGATCACAAACAGAATCTGTCCCTCTCCATCGGCACCCTGGGATATTGGCTGGTGTGGCTGATAGGGTTATTGGTTGCTGTTCAGCCTCTGGGACTAACCCAAGCGCTGGATCCTATTACGGCTTTGACTGGCGAGGTGATGACGTACCTCCCAAGAATTGTTGGCGCCGCCATTATCCTGTTCGTGGGCATCCTGATCGCCAAGATTGTCAGGACCATTGTGGAGACAGCCTTGGGCGCCATCAACGTCCAAAAGTGGTGTGCAAAACTCGGCCAGTCCAATAGCTTCCAGGATGATAATGCCGCTGCAGTAGCTCAAAATACCGCTAAAGGTTGCCCCGCGTTGGCGCGAACAGTTGGCGCCATCGTATTTGCTGTCATCGTTATTCCGGTGGCTATTGCCGCGCTGCAGACGTTGGGCATTTCCTCGATAGTCGAGCCCACGGTGCTGGTTCTGCAAACAGTGCTGGATGCCATTCCTAGAATTATTGCCGCCGCTTTGCTGCTGTTCATTGCGTATTTCATTGCACAGTGGGTTCGCGCCTTGCTTGAGCAATTACTGATGACTTTGGGGCTCGATAGGGCGCTGACGAGCATCGGACGCAATGTCTCGGCAAATGTGAGCCCCTCGCGTATTGCAGGTTGGCTTGTTCTGGTTGCCATCATGCTTTTCGCCGCCATAGAAGCCGCCAGCCTCCTTGATTTTGAAATTGTTGCCGTGATGCTTGGCCAGGCAACAGAATTGGGCGGGCACGTGGTGTTCGGTAGTGTAATTGTGATTGTGGGTGTCGTCATGGCCCGCTTGGTCGCACGATTGATTGGAGACGCGGTTGGCGAGAATGGTTTGCCCTCCATATTGAAGTACGCCATCATCGCGTTGGCTGTTGCCATGGGATTGCGGTTCATGGGGTTGGCCAATGAAATTGTGCACCTTGCATTTGGTCTGATTTTGGGATCCGCTGCCGTGGCTTGCGCCATAGCATTCGGTTTGGGTGGGCGTGAGACTGCACACCAGTTGCTCCAGAAATGGGTGAATAGCAATAAGGACCATTCTTAGCGTCAATGTGGCACTCGTCTTGACGAATATGCCCTGACCCTCGTTTGTATTATTTCCTGTCAGGGCATATCATTTTCTCCACAAAATAAAAGCAAGAGTTCTGGAGACGAGATGGATCGATGGAGGAGCTGGCTGGAGCAGGCCTTGCAGGATTTTGAGGTTCTCAAGGCCCAGGAAGCATCATTGTTTAAGGCACTGAAAGAGGTAGAGCGCGCGGGAGACTTTGCGCAGGGCTTGCGCGCACGTGAGCAGTGGTTTGATGCACGAACCAAATCCCTCGCACTGAATGAAGAGATTGTCCAGCATCTGGGCGCCCAGCCCGATCACAGATGACACGCAGCCAGTAGCTTGCCTGTAGCGAGCTTCAATATTTCTAGCCGCACGCCGACGGCTGAATCGGCGAGTGCTCCATCATCATCCATGCCGTAGTCCGACGGGGGCCGGCCGGATTGCAGTCCCTGCGGCATGGCTATTTCGCGACCTATTCTGGGCATCGCGACTACTTTGCATTCCCCGGTGGTAATCACCCGATGTCGGCATTGCGTCTTTTTTGCACAAATCACTGTTTTTTGTGGACTTTTCCCATACTGCACTGAACAATGATTCCACGGCAAGCGGTGAATTTTCTTAGGGCAAGCGTCAACAAGAAATCATGAATACAAGACCTCCCATCATCACACATATTGATCTGTATCTGACTGCCTCGGGAAGTGTTGCATTCCTGAGGTCGCGGCAAGAATCCACGGACGGGCAGATTGTTTTTCATGGATATGTCATGAAAACCGTCAAGGGAGTGACTGTCAAGAGAGACCTGATATGGTTGCCCTCAGGGCACTGCATATCCAGCGAGCAGGAAGCCGACCGTATTGTGTCCCGGGCATAGTCGGATGGCGCTGTCTCAACGGTCTGGGCAGGCGGTGGCTAGGCTTGGTCATGAAGGGTGACGCATGCGATTATTTTCTCTTGGGGCCGGTTCGCGTTGTGACACTGCGCTGATAATCTGTGTGAGCAACTTTACAGAATCATTCAAATGCTCATCGGGACGATGGACGAGGCCAACGTCCCGATGAAAGGTATGGTCGCCAAGATCGATGGCACGCAAAGCCGCGGGCCAGCGTCTATGTATGGCAGTTTGAGGCGCAAGCGCCACGCCCACGCCATTGGCAACAAGCCTCACGATAGCCTCCAGCTCGTCTGCTTCGCATACTTCCCGGGGTTTGATGTGCATGTCTCGAAGAAATCGATCCACTTGCCGGCCGCCAAACGACGAGCGATCGTAGCGGATGAATGGCTGGTTGGACAGCAACCGGGCCCAGTCGCTGCCGCACACTTTGCGTGGAACGATAAGCCGGAATGGTTCGTGTGCCAGGGGCGTCCAGCGCAGGTCACCTTGCAGCGCGAAAGGGGGGCGTATCACGGCGGCCATGTCGAGTTCGCCAGCATCCACGAGGTTGACCAGCGCGACGGACAAACCTGGCATGATGCGAGTACGGCAGCCGGGGCATTGTTGGTGAAACTTTGCCAGCGCATCCGGCAAAAGCGTGCGCTGCAACGACGCAATGGCGCCAATATTGATCAGCTTGCCTGACGGCGAGCCGACCGGCGAGGCTCCCAGATTGTTATACATCTGAATCAGCTCTTGTGCCTGTGCCAGTACCTGACGCCCCGTTTCATTAAGTCGCGCTGCGCGCCCGATGCGATCAAACAAGGTGAAGCCCAGTTCATTCTCCAGTCGCCGCATCTGGGCGCTGACAGCGGCCTGGGTCAAGCCCGTCTTGTGACCGGCAGCGGCGAATGTGCCCTCGCGAGCCACAGCGATAAGCGTATTCAGTTCGCGGATCATTCATCAATTTCCATTGTTAATTGTGAAAATATATATTGATTTTATTTTCCATTTCCCGAGCTTACAATCCTGAGAATATCTCTGAACTTCGACATGGAATCCCGATGAATCTGTCTCCTTTCCACCTGGCCATTCCCGTTCACGACCTGCCTGCTGCGCGCCGCTTCTACGGCGAAGTGTTCGGGCTCGAAGAGGGCCGCTCCAGCACACAATGGGTGGATTTCAATTTCTACGGCCATCAGCTTGTGATACACGAGCATCCCAGGACCGCGGCCCAGGAGAACGCCCACACAAATCCGGTGGATGGCCATGATGTCCCGGTGCCGCACTTCGGCATTGTCTTGGCGTGGGCACAATGGGAAGCGCTGGCTGCTCGCTTGAAATCCTTCGGTACTCAGTTTGTTATTGAGCCGTATGTCCGCTTTCAGGGGCAAGTCGGTGAGCAGGCAACGATGTTTCTCCTGGATCCCTGTGGAAATGCACTGGAGTTCAAGGCTTTCAAGGACATGAGCCAGCTTTTCGCCAAATAATGGCTATGTTTCAATCTTGCCGGGTATAGGATTGTGCTCGGCCTTGATGGAGTTTCCAGGGCATCAGGTGTGCCGTCACGGCGCCGCGAGCACATCTTGCGCGCATTGCATCAAGGTGCGCACCCAGCGTACGCGCGGGGAGCGATTGCGCCACAGTATGCCGAGTTCGCGGGGTGGTGGAGCCAGGCTTTCGCTTTGCCGGGGCACAGGCGGCACCGGAAGTTTGCACAGATCGCCGCTGGCCAGACCTTGGCCTATGTCCGGCACCAACGCCACACCGAGTCCGCGCTCCACCAGCAAGGCGATCGCCATGACTGAATTGAGCTCGAAGCGCTCGTTGGGCTGTATGCCGTGTGCCTGTAGATAGCGGTCAGCGAGTTTGCCACCGGCGAGCTCGCGATCGTAGCGCACCAAGGGACCATTCCGCAGTAACTCCAGTGGATCACGTCGCGCATCGCGCTTGTGGGTGAGCACGACCAGGGGTTCTTGATGCAGTGGGGTCCAACTCACAGTCTTGGGCAGGTCGAACGACAGCTTCAAGCACAGTGCCGCATCGAGTTCGGACTGTACCAGCGCAGTGTACAGATCGGGGGTGATGCCGATGCGCAATGCGATTTTTACGCTTGGATGGCGCAGCGTGAAGGCCTGCAGGATATCGGGCAGGAAGCCATGAAGCGCTGTGTTCACAGTACCCAGGCGCAGCTCGCCTTCGTTTTCCTCTGTGATCGTCCAGTCCCGAAGCGCCTCGGCGTCCTGCACCAGTGCGCGCCCACGTTCGAATAGACGCTCTCCTGCAGCGGTGGGTCGTACGCTGCGTCCTTGCCGCAGCAGCAGGGCCGTCCCCAGCTCACGCTCCAGCGCCCGCATCTGCTGAGCAATGGCGGCGGGGCTCAGATCCAATTGCCGTGCTGCCTCGGACATGGAGCCCGCGGCTACGACTCTCAGAAAATTGCTCAGATAGCGTATGTCCATTGCCTGTATTTTCTTTTGTGTGATGAAAGCTGCACATAGTGTATTGCCATGGCCATGCTGGACGAAAATAAGGGAATCAATTCAAGAATCCATATCAGTGCAGAGGAGATACGATGAACCGTCCCGCCGTAAAGCTTGCATCCCGCCGCCGTGTGCTGGCCGCCGCCCTTGGTCTGACTGCAGCGTCGATGGCTCCTGCCTGGGCGCAGCGCGGCAGTCCCGTCATGCGTATTATCGTGCCCTTTGCGCCCGGCGGCGGCAATGATGTTCTGGGCCGCCAGATGGCGCACGGCCTGAGCGAGATGTTCAAGGAGGATGTGATTGTTGAAAACAAGCCGGGCGCCGGCGGAAATCTGGGCACTGAACAAGTGGTGCGCGCCTCGGCCCAGAGCAACACATTTCTCCTGGGACATACAGGCACGGTGTCGATCAATCCCGTGCTATACCAGAACTTGAAATTCAATGCGTCCACGGACCTGCAGCCTGTGGCCATGTTTGCCTCTTCAGCTCTTCTGTTGGTTGTGCCGGCCGACTCTCCCATACAGAGTGTGCAGCAGCTGGCCGATGCGTTGCGCAAGGAGGGATCCGATATGGATTTTGCTTCCAGCGGCACAGGCACCGGCGGCCACCTCACCGGCGAGATGTTCCTCCAGACACTGGGCGCCAAAGCGGTACACGTTCCCTACAAGGGAACCGCCCCTGCCCTGGCCGATGTCGCTGGAGGGCAGGTGGATTTTTGTTTCAGCGTCATCCCCGCCGCCATGGCCATGATCAAGGGCGGGAAGCTGCGCGCCCTTGCTGTGACAAGTCCAAAGCGCATGAATTTATTGGCTGACGTTCCTACCATGGGTGAATCCGGCGTGCGGGAACTCAAGGGGTTCGAAAGCACGCTGACATATGGCATTCTCGCTCCGAAATCCATGCCGGCGGATGTGGTTGCGGAGCTTGAGCGAAAAATACTGAAGGTTGCTGCCACGTCCGATTTTCAGTCCAGGCTGGTGGTCGAGGGCGCCGAGCCCATGCTGGGTGGGTCTGCCGACTACGGCCGCAGGATACAAGAGGAAAGCCGTAAATGGGGTGAGGTGGTGAAGGCTGCCGGCATTGCTGTATGAGCGAGGCAGGGCCTGCTGCAATGGTTTCTCTTATTGATGCAAGTCTCAACCCCGCTGGCGACACAGCGCTGTTCACGGACCGGCAATGGCTGGAGGCGCTATTGCGCTTTGAGGCTGGACTGGCTGACGCTCAGGCTGGCGCCGGCCTGATCCCCCCGACGGCGGCAGCGGCCATCTCCGGCGCCTGCGCCGCCGTGGAGATGGATAGAGCCGAATTCATTGAGTGTTCGCGGCGCACCGGCGCATTGGGTATTGGCCTGGTTGATCCGCTCAAGGCTTATCTGGCGCTGCATGCTCCTGAGGCGCTGCCTTATCTGCACTGGGGTGCAACGACGCAGGATGCCGTCGATACCGCCCACGCCTTGCTGACCAAAGCCGCGCTGTCTGCCTTGTTGGAGGAGCTGGAGGCCATGGAGCGTGCGCTGTGTACGCTTGCCCGCGATCATGCCGCCACGCCCATGCTGGCGCGCAGCTTGATGCAGCCCGCCCAGCTTACCAGCTTTGGGTTGAAGTGCGCGCAGTCCGCTGCTGCCTTCCGCCGCTCCATCAATCAGTTTGCCGTGCTGGCGCCGCGGGCCTTGTGCGTGCAACTGGGTGGCGCCGTGGGCAATCGGGCGGCACTGGGTAAACAGGCTGCCGACGTGGAGCGGAGATTGGCCGGCGCATTGGGCTTATGGGTTTGCGGGTACAGCTGGCATACGCAGCGGGATGCCTGGATACGTCTGGGAATGGAGGCGGCGGTATGCGCCGGAAGCATGGCGAAGCTGGCACGGGATTGGTCGCTGATGTCTCAGTTTGAGGTTGGCGAATTGGCCGAGGCAACGCGTGGACGTACTTCCAGTGCGATGCCCCATAAGCGAAATCCGGTGTATTGCATGCAGGCTATCGCACAGACCCAGGCCGTACCGGGCTTGGCTGCCGCGTTGCTCGGCGCCATGGCACAGGCGCACGAGCGGGCTCTGGGCGAGTGGCAGTCCGAGCTTACGATGTGGGCGCCATTGTGGCGCCATGTCCATGGTGCCGCCGCCGCGCTGCGGCGCGCTGCCGAGGGTCTGCGCATCAATACCGTCCGCATGCAGGCGCATGTGGATGCACTTCATGAAGTCGTATTCTCGGAGGCCTGCGCGAAAGCCATTACGCCTGTGGCGGGCCAGGGTCCCGCCCAGCAGGCTGTTGAAGGGCTTGCCGCGCAGGCGCTTGCGCAGGGCGTACCCTTGTCCGGCCTTCTGTTAAATTGGGTGGAAGCACATTACGGTGCTCTGCAGGCGGAATCAGTGGCGCCGGCATTGGCCCGGGCAACAGACCAGCAACGGGCCGTGGACGGCTCGGCCGCATGTTGCGCCTTGCTGCTGGAAACATTGGAAGCGCCCTCCCACACACGACTTGAACCGGAAATGACACCATGACTGACTCGAACACCAGAGCCGCGCTTCAGCGTGGCATATCAAACCGGCGCAACGTATTGGGTGATGCCTGGGTCGAGCGCTCGATCGGCAATGCCAACACGCTGAACGTCGAGTTCCAGCGCATGATCACATGCTACGCATGGGACGGGATCTGGAGCCGGCCAGGGCTCGAGCCTCGCACCCGCCGCATCATGGTGTTGGCCATCACCGCGGCCATGGGCCGTTGGGAAGAGTTCGAGCTGCATATTCGCACGGGACTGCAGGCGCCTGCTGACGATCCCGCCGCCGCCGCGCTGGATCTGGATACAATAAAGGAAGTGTTGCTGCAGACTGCGGTCTATGCGGGCGTGCCGGCGGGTAACACGGGCATGGCCATTGTGCTTAAAGTGCTGTCTTCCCTGGACCGCACACCTCCCAAAGCCGATTTCTGGGCAGGTGGAACGGGGGAATGAAATCTTATCGAGCAAATCATGACCCGGAAATTCAAGATTGGTGATCACGTCACATGGAACTCGGAGGCGGGGCATGTGACGGGTACCATTATTGCGGTTCATACTGAGGACTTTGACTACAAAGGTCACAGGCGCCGAGCCTCGAAAGATCACCCTCAGTACGAGATCAAGAGCGACAAGACCGACCATATCGCGGCTCACAAAGGCGACGCGCTCGCGCATACTGGCGGCAAGGGCCGGTCGTGATTCTTCCCTTTTTCACCGTGGGTCACTCGACGCGTGCCCTTGAATCGTTTGCCGACATGCTGACTGAGGCGCAAGTGGTACATGTCGTCGATATCAGGACAGTGCCTCGCTCCAGGACAAATCCGCAATTCAACAAGGATTATCTGCCTGGCGCGCTCGAGCCTTTTCATATCTCCTATGAGCATCTGGCGGCGTTGGGCGGGCTCAGGGGCAAGTCGAAAACCGTGAGCGCCGACGTGAATGGCTTCTGGTCAAATGACAGTTTTCACAATTATGCGGATTATGCGCTCTCGGACGCCTTTCATGATGGTTTGCAGCATCTGATCACCCAAGGCCGAACCATGCGCTGCGCAATCATGTGCGCTGAGGCCGTTTGGTGGAGATGCCATCGGCGCATTGTCTCGGACCATCTCCTGGCGCACGGGGAGGACGTGTTTCATATCATGGGGCCTGGACATGTGAGCGAGGCCCGCCTAACAGAAGGTGCTGTCGTTCAGGCGAACGGCGTTGTCGTCTATCCTGTGGCGGAACGCCGTTGAATTGAACTTGCCCTTCACGTGCCTGTGCCTGTGCCTGTGCCTGTGCGTCTGCGGCAAGGCCCAAACATGGCGGCAAGTAGCAGAAACAGCCCGCCAACCGTCGCTATCATGCCGGCGGCATTCAGGCTGTGCGGGTAGCCCAGCCAGCCTGGCCCCCAGGCAGCCAATATAAAACCCGACAGCGCCGCGAGCAATGCCAGCGCTGCACTGCAGAGGACCTGGAAGGCCAGGCGGTTGGTGAGTAGGCGGGCAGTGGCGGCGGGGCAGATAAGCATGGCAACCACAATAATGGCGCCCACGGCTTGGAAGGCCATGACTGTTGCCACGGCCACGGTTATCAACAACCCCAGGCCGGTCAGGAATGGATGAGCGCCCGCGCTGGCCGCAAAGCCCGCATCGAAGGTGCTGGCGCATAGCGGCCGCCAGAAGATGACGAGTAACAGCACCGTCATGAACAGCGTCGCGGCCAGCCGGTATAGCGCAGGAGGCAGCGTGCGCAGTGCTGCTGGGTCAAGCAGCGACTGCCATCCTGTGGCGTCCAGCCACAGCAGGCTTTCAAGATTGCCATAGAGCACATGCTCCACGTCCAGATGCACGCTGCGGCCGTGTGACTGTTCCAGCCAGAGGACGCCGGCGGCGAACATGGCGGTAAATACTACGCCCATGGCGGCGCCAGGTTCGATGCGGCCCAGGTGCTGAATGACAGCGATAAGCCCCACCGCAAGCAGGGCAGATGCCGTGGCGCCGGCCAGCATCGCACCGGCTGCCAGTGTGCCTGTTACCGCAAATGCACCTACCACGCCCAGCAGCACGACGTGGCTGATGGCATCGCCGATAAGGCTGATTCGACGCAGAACGAGAAAATTGCCAGGCAGTGCGCAGACAACGGCGGCGAGCGCGGCGATGCCGAGCGGGGCGAGGCTCAGGCGGATGAATTCAGTATCCATGCGGGTGCATTTGCTTGCTGCCGGGATGCAGCGCCAGGAAATGCTGCTCGAGACGGCGCAGCGCATCGGGCGGCAGGACGCGGGATATGGGCAGCACGTGATAACGCTGCAAAGCGGCGGCATCGCCGGGATGCAGCTGGCTGTGCAATGCCCAGAGGGCTTCATCGTAGCCGGCCGCATTGGCGGCATCGATGCCTGCCTGCGTGGGCACGCCGTCTTTGCGTATCCAGCCAGTCCGCCGCAGCAGGCGGAGCGTGAACCCGTCGTAGATGGGTTCGCGGCGACCGATGGCCAGAAGCCCCTGGCGTCGGTGCACACGGCGCCGGTACAACAGATAACGTATCAGTGTGGCCAGCAGCCCGCGTGCGGGGGCCAGCAGCAGCGAGAAAAGAAACAGCCCGAAAAGCGCCAGGACAATGAGGGCGCCGGTGGGCAGATTGTGCGAGACCGACGACAGGGCTGCACCCACGTAGGCGCCGATTGCGCCAGTGAGGGCGGAGGCGGGCACCATGTGATGCAGACGATTGGCCCAGAAGCGCGCCGTGACGGCGGGCATGATAATGAGCGCGACGCTGAGCACCAGTCCCACGAGCTTGAGGCTGGTAACGACCAATGCAAGCAGCAGGGCCGATAGCGATAGATCGAGCAGATGCCTGCGCAGACCGAGAACCCTGGCATATTCGGCATCGAAGCACAGTACTGCCAAGGGCCTGCGCAGGATCAGCAGCGTGGCACCCGCCACGAGTGCGAGCATTGCGACCAGTTCGGCCTCGGCGCGCAGCATGCTGGCGGCCGACCCCAGCAGGTAGTGGCTCAGGCCCGCCTGCCTGCCGGTCTGCAGCGCCTGGACAACGGACATGAGCACGGCGCCCGCTCCAAAGAATACGGACAGTACGGCGCCAATGGCCGCATCTTCGCCCAGGCGCGTATGGCGGCTCAGGGTGTGAATGGCAAGCAGCCCTAGTGCGGCACTAAGCGCTGCCCCGGCCATAAGGCCCGGCAGCCATCTTCCGTTGCCGCCGGCCAGCGCCATGATGATGAATGCCAATGCAAGGCCGGGCAGGGTGGCATGCCCGGCCGCGTCGCTGGCAAGCGACTGGCGGCGCAGCAGAATGAATACGCCCATCGTGCCGCAGGCGGCGCCAAGCATGGCGGCGCCGATACATACGACGGCCGTGTTGTAGCCCGCTTGCAGCAGCAGTGCGCTGAGAAATGTGCTCATGGCGTAGCGCCCATGGGGGCGGGGACTGGTGCCTGGCTGCCCATCTCACCGCGCAGTCTGCCGATTTGACTGGCTGCCAGTCTGCCGCCATAGGCTTCCTGGAGGTTGGCGGGCGTGAACGCTTGCTGTATGGTGCCGCAGGCAATGGGGCGCACATTCAGCAGCATGCCGTGCTGGAAGTATTCGCCCACGGTTGAAAGGTCGTGGTGGATGCACACGACCGACTTTCCATGCGCCGCGAGCCCACGCAGAACGGACGCGAGAGTGTGTTCAGCGGCCGCATCAACCCCGGCGAAAGGTTCGTCCAGTATATAAAGATCGGCCTCCTGCGCCAGTGCGCGTGCCACAAAGACGCGCTGCTGCTGCCCACCGGACAGCGCCCCGATCTGGCGGTCGGCGAAATTGTCCATGCCTACCCGCTCGAGGCAATACTGTATGACAGACCGATTTGTGCGACGCCACCAACGCAGCCAGCCGAGACGGCGGTGCGTGCCCATGGCGACCACATCGAAGACAGTGGCCGGAAAGTCCCAGTCTATGTCGGCTCTTTGCGGAACGTAGGCGACGCGATGCATGACCTGGCCCACCGGCGACCCAAACACCCGGATGTCGCCGGAGAGCCTTGGAATGAGGCCAAGCGCGGCCTTTGCCAGCGTGGATTTGCCAGCGCCGTTGGGGCCCACGATGGCGCTCATGCAGCCGGTGGGCACACTGTAGTCGACCGAGAAGAGGGCGGAGGTGCCGCCGTAGCTTACCGTGAGGCCACGGATGTCGAGTGCGGCGGCGGGACCGCAAGCCTGCGCTGTGGGCAGGCTTCGCAGACCGTGCGGCAAGGGCATCATGGCTGCCCGCCCAATGCATCGGCAATGACTCTTGCATTGTGCTGGATCATGCCGGTGTAGGTGCCTTCGGGCGTGCCTGGCTCTCCCATTGCATCGGAGTACAGCTCGCCGCCGATGACGACCTGATGGCCCCGGGCTGCGGCTCCCTCGGTGAGTGCGCGCACGTGCTGTACGGGTACGGACGATTCGATGAAGACTGCGCCTATGCGCCGCCGCACCAAGGTATCGACAAGTTGCTCGATTTGATGGAGGCTGGCTTCGCTTTCGGTGGAAATGCCCTGGATGGCCAGGACTTCGTAACCGTAGGCGCGTCCGAAATACCGGAAGGCATCATGAGCCGTGACCAGGACGCGGCGCTCGGCGGGCACCGCGTGCAGCCATGCCGTAGTCTGGTCTGCCGCCGCCGCAATGGATTGGTTGTAACGCTCGGCATTTTCAGC
Source organism: Allopusillimonas soli (assembly GCF_004153445.1). Classification (GTDB taxonomy): domain Bacteria; phylum Pseudomonadota; class Gammaproteobacteria; order Burkholderiales; family Burkholderiaceae_B; genus Allopusillimonas; species Allopusillimonas soli. The sequence continues at coordinate 224,420 of NZ_SDQC01000001.1, read as the reverse complement.
GTATGCGCGTGCGCCGCTGGGATCCAGCCGGGTGAGCGTATCGCGTGCCGCCTGCACGACCTGCTGCCATAGGGAGGGATCCATCCATATGTGCGGGTCGTGCAGGTCGGGGTGTTCGTCATCGGCCAGCAACAGCTTGGCCGGGACGGCTTCGGCCAGCGCAACCACTGGCTTGTGCCTGGCCATGTCCTGGAATAGGGGAAGAAGCTGGGCCTCCAGGTGCAGGCCATGATAAATGATGAGATCGGCGCGGGAGAGACGTGCAATATCGCGGTGGGTTTGACGATAGATGTGGGGGTCGACGCCGGTGCCCATGAGTGCGGTTGCCGCGACACGGCTGCCGCCAACTTGCTGTACTGCTTCGGCCAGCATGGCGGTGGAGGCGACAACCTGAAGGACGGGCTTGGTCGATGCGAGGCTGGCCGCCGGCAGTAGGGCGGCGCTGGCAAGGATAAGGGTTTGCAAAGCCCGGACGCCGGCGTGCAGCAGGCGCCGTGAAGAGAAACGTGCCATGGATAGGAAACTCAAGAAAATTGACAGGGAGGCCGGCCGTGCCTATTTTAATTGAGAATGATTATCAATAACAAGAGTGGCAGCATGGCGCCAACAAGATGGCGCCAAGGAGAGAATGGGGCGGGAATTGGGGCGGGGGCTTGCGGCGCACTTGCCGAAGATCAGTGTCGCGCGGCGGCACCGTAAATGCGCCTTAGGTGCTGGCGCCGTCAAAAGGCTTGATTTCCAGGGTATCCAGATCAATGGAGGGCACACAGCGCAGATTCACTGCCCGCATGGGCGCGCCGTCGTGGCCGGCTCCCAGGGCAAATGCCTGTGTCCCGCATTCCCGGCAGAACTGATGCTTGATTCTGTGCGTGTTGAACGTATACCGGCTTAGTGCATCCTCGCCTCGAGTCAGCGTGAATTGCTGCTCGGGAAAGAACGACAGCAGCATGCCCTTGCGGCGGCAATGGGAACAATTGCAACTGATGGCCTGCGCGGGCGGATCGGCGTCGACTGTGAACTGTACAGCACCGCAATGGCAGCTTCCTTCGAACGGCATGGCATTTTCTCCTTGGTGGTTGAGCTGCCCGCTGCGTGTGCGTAGCGGCGCTTGCGCGACGAGCGAACGATTGCACGATACCGCAATATCCGGCATCCTGTCTGCCGGAAAGTTCGGACGTCGCCCATGCGCCGTGCTTGCCTTCCCTGTTTTGCCGCTGCTATGATGGGCCTACATGCGGAGATGGCATTCCCTCCCTAACCGCCGCGCTGTTCGCGGATGATGATGCCTACAGGCCTTGAATCCTCAAGGGGCTGTAGGCATTTTTTACGCCTGGCGGATTCGGGCACTTCCATTCAACCTGCCCGTTTGCAAACATGAAAGACTCAAAAACAACACAAGCCGGAGGCCACGCATGCTGAGCACGCTGATCGCCATTTCCGCCGGCGCGGCGCTGGGGGCCCTGCTGCGCTGGGAGCTGGGAAATCTCCTTAATATGCTGTTTCCATCCATTCCGCCCGGCACACTTGTGGCCAACCTGGTGGGCGCCTATATCATTGGCCTGGCCATCAGCTATTTCGCGGGCCACCCCGGGCTCGCTCCGCACTGGCGCCTATTTGTCATTACCGGCTTTTGCGGTGGACTGACCACCTTCTCCACATTTTCAAGCGAGCTGGCCATGTTGTTGCAGCAGGCGCGCTTCGGCTTGCTGGCCACCTCCATTGCCTTGCATGTGGGCGGATCACTGGTCATGACGCTGCTGGGCATCGGCACAATCGTCCTGATGCGGTCAGCGCACTGACCCTCCATGTCATTAATCTCCACAGGTGCATTATGAAAGGATACCAGGTCACTTTCTACACTCAGCAGGATCGCAGGCATGGGTCCGAGACCATGGCGGAATGGCTGCTTGGCCTGGCTCAGGCGCATGGCGCCCTAGGAGGCACGATGTTCAGCGCGGGAGAGGGCTTCGGCCACACCGGCCGCTTTCATTCCGCGCATTTTTTCGAACTGGCCGACCAGCCCATCGGGATCGTCGTGGTTCTTGACGAAGCCAACTGCGATCACCTGCTTGGCGCCATCCGCCGTGAGGAGGCCGACGTTTTCTATGTAAAGACGCAGGTGGAATACGGGCGCACGACGGACATACCAGGCCGGACCGCCTCAGACTGAAGAAAAGACGCGGCGCTCAATGCTTGTTGGACCGCCCCCGCCCGGCGCTTCTCGCATTGGCGGCCTTGGCGCTGCGCTTGGCCTCGGCGCGGCGCTGCCTGGACGTACCCTTCAGGTCTGCAGGCTTGGCCGGCGCAGCGCGCTTGACCTTGCGCGCGGCCGGTGCGGCATCGGAATCCATGGCCGCCTTCAGCGCCTTGAACCCCGTGCCCTTGACCAAGCGGAACTCGATGCGGCGTGCCTCGAGGTCAACGCGGGATACTTGGACCTGAACCGCGTCCGTGAGCCTGTAGCGTATCCCGGTGCGCTCGCCGCGCAGCTCGTTCATGGATTCGTTGTACTGGAAGTAGTCGGAGCCCAGTTCCGATACATGCACCAAGCCCTCCACGAACAATGTGTCGAGCGTAACGAAAAGCCCGAAGCTGGTCACTCCGGTGACCCGGCCGCTGAATGTCTCGCCGACATGTTCCTTCACGAACCAGCACTTGAGCCATGCCTCGACGTCACGCGATGCATCGTCGGCTCGGCGCTCCCGGGCGGACAGGATCAAACCGAGCTTCTCCCACACATCAAGTTCGCGTTCTTTGCGGGACAGGCCGGCCGCGCCGGGCACATCATCGAGTTGAGGCACATAGTGCTTGCCAGCCAGGATGCCTTTGATGACGCGATGCGTTAGCAGATCGGGATATCGTCGGATGGGTGAAGTGAAATGCGCATAGTGATCATAGGACAGCCCGAAGTGGCCCACCTGCTCCGGGCTGTATATGGCCTGCTGGAAGGAGCGCAGGCACATGGTCTGGATGATCTCGAAATCAGGGCGTCCGCGCGCGGACTTGAGCAACTGTGCGTAGTCCTGAGTCGTCGGATCGTCGCCGCCTCCCAGTGACAGGCCAAGATTGCGCAGATAGTCGCGCAGGGATTGGAGCTTTTCAGGCGTAGGGCCTTCGTGCACGCGATACAGGCCCAGACGCTTGTTGCGGGTCATGAACTCGGCAGCGCACGTATTGGCTGCAAGCATGCATTCCTCGATCAACTTGTGCGCATCGTTGCGGGTATATGCCTCGATGCGCTCAATCTTGCCCAGCGGATTGCAAACGATGCGTGTCTCGACCGTATCGAAATCGATGGCGCCGCGCTTGACGCGGGCCTGGGCAAACAATTGATACAGATCGTACAGGTCGCGCACATGGGGAAGCACATGCTGCATGGACTGAGCCGCCGGACCGCCGGGTTGCTGCAGCGCCGCCCATACGTCGGTATAAGTGGTGCGCGCATGGGAATGGATGACGGCGTTATAGAACTGGTAGGCGCTGATCTGTCCGGCCTTGGCGCCGTTGGCGGCCACGACCATGTCGCAAACGAGCACCAGCCGGTCGACCTCCGGGTTCAGTGAACAGAGGCCGTTGGAAAGTGTTTCGGGCAGCATCGGAATGACGCGCCGTGGGAAATAAACGCTGGTGCCGCGGTCGAAGGCGTCATCGTCCAGCGCGTCGCCAGGCTTCACATAATGGCTGACGTCGGCAATCGCCACCAGCAGACGCCAGCCGGGACGGCGGCGCTTCTCTGTTCCCAGATCCACCGGCATGCAAAAAACAGCATCGTCGAAATCGCGCGCATCCTCGCCGTCTATCGTGATGAAGGGGACATCCCGCAGGTCAATACGGCCCTTGGTGTCGGCGGCGCGCACCGTGGCGGGCAGCGCATTGGCCTGCGCCTGAGCTGCCTCGGAAAAGACATGGGGCACATCGAACTTGCGTACGGCGATCTCGATTTCCATGCCCGGATCGTCGATTTCTCCGAGCACTTCGACAACCCGGCCCAGCGGCTGAATATGGCGCGCGGGCTGGCGCACGATTTCAACGGAGACAACCTGACCATTCTCGGCGGCGCCCGTGTCCGCATTCGGAATGAGGATGTCATGCTTGATGCGCTGATCTTCGGGCACCACGATATAGGCGCCGCGCTCCTTCAGGAATCGTCCAACAAGCCGATTAGTATGCCGCTCCACGACCTCGACGATGGCCGCCTCCTGCTTGCCTCGGTATTCCCCGTCGGGCTTGGCCAGGACGCGATCGCCATGCAGCACCTTGAGCATCTCTCTTGGCGGCAGAAACAGATCGGGACCTCCATCGTCGCGAATCAGAAAGCCGAATCCGTCCCTGTGGCCCTGCACCCGACCCGAAATGAAATCGAGCTTTGTATTGAGCAATATCTGGCCCTTGGGGTTGAAGAATATCTGGCCATCGCGCTCCATCGCCTTGAGGCGGCGTTCAAAGCCGACCGAAGGGGGGACCTGCACAGCCAGCGCGCGGGCCAAGACCTTGGGCAGCACGGGCTTGTTGGCGTTGCGCAAATGCTGGAGTATCGCCTCTCGGGTTGGCACATCCGGATCGAAATCAAGCGGCAATTCGGGTTGCACACCATCGACCTCAGGCGTGTCAGTATCTTTCTTGGATTTTTTGGCCAAAAGTGATTTCCATTTCTAAAAAATATGCGCTATACTTTGCGCCTCTTAACGACGTAGCGCAAACGTATTAAGCAGTAAAGCGTTAGCATACAACGTTATGGCCCAGGTGGCGGAATTGGTAGACGCGCATGGTTCAGGTCCATGTGCCGCAAGGTGTGGAGGTTCGAGTCCTCTCCTGGGCACCAATCCGGAAAAGCTGATTGTCGCAAGGCAGTCAGCTTTTTTTATGCCGCGCGCCGATTGGTTTTTCGAAGAACGATGTCGCTCCCGGCATGTTTTCGCAGGGCAAGAAAAATGGCACTTAGCGCGAGCCAAGTGCCAGATTCCATATCAGCATTTGTGGTGGGTGCTGACGGGTTCGAACCGCCGACCTACGCCTTGTAAGGGCGCCGCTCTACCAGCTGAGCTAAGCACCCGCTTGTACCGCCGCTTTGAACGGCTCGGGCCACCTACTGCTGACGTTGTGACAAGGCCGGGAGTATAGCGTATCGGACCGCATGGTGCAATTGCGTACACGCCTGGCCTGCCAGTAATCTAATTTTAGTTCACGGCGTCCTTGAGTGCCTTGCCGGGGCGGAACTTGGGCACACGGGCCTTCTTGATCTTGATGGTCTCACCGGTGCGCGGATTGCGGCCACTGCGAGCAGCGCGCTCCGACACGGCGAACGTGCCGAAACCTACGAGCGTTACCGTACCCTTTTTCTTCAGTGTCGTCTTCACGGCACCAATGAAAGCTTCGAGCGCGCGGCCAGCATCTGCTTTCGACAGATCAGCCTTGGTGGAGATATGTTCGATAAGCTCAGTTTTGTTCATTAAGGATTACCCCTAAAAAATTATTTTCCCCCAGCCCATCCCGGGAAGGGCCTGGTGTTTGGTTGACGGACATTGCCCGGATGCAGACATCGAGCAATAGCCACAAGCGACAATTTAGGCGCAGCAGGGTTGCAATCCTGTACGGTCTTTCACCCTGCTGGCTAACGCGTATTAAGCCTTTGAATAAAAGGCGTGTCAAGAGGAAGAGGCCCCACAACCCGCATATTTGTTGACTTTTCTCGATGCCTGCAACATGCGCGGACAATTTTTGTAAGGATTGGACGCCTGCCAACACAGCAATCGGGTTTTGTGCTAATCGCGCGGAAAGCGTCAGGACTGGGCCAGCGCCTGATCGAAATCGCCGATCAGATCTTCAATATCCTCTATGCCAATGGACACCCGCAGAAAGGTATCCGAGATGCCCATCTGAGCTCGGCGCTCCGGCCCCATTTCGTAATAGATGGTCTGGGCCATGGGCAGCACCAGCGTGCGATTATCGCCCAAATGCGTTGCCAGGGCCAGGACGCGCAAGCGGTTGAGAAAGTCGAACACGTCGATAGCCGGGTCGAGTTCTATGCCCATCAGGCCGCCGAAGCGGGCGCCGAACAGTGCGACAGCGCGTTCATGCTGGGCGTGGCTGTCCAGCCCAGGGTAATGGACGCGCATGACCCTGGAATGGGATTCGAGATGCTGGGCCAGCGCCAGGGCATTGGCGCAGATGCGGTTCATGCGCAGCACCAAGGTTTCCGCGCCCGCACCCAGGCGGTGGGCAACGTCCGAGGACAGTGTGCCGCCCATGTCGCGCAGGCCTTTTTTCTTGATCTGCGTCAGTCCCCAGCCCGTCGGCGCGCCCTTGCGATAGGGTTCCGCGATGTTCGGATATGCAGACCAATCGAACAGGCCGGTGTTCGTGACGGCACCGCCAAGACCGTTCCCGTGGCCGCCGATATGCTTGGACAGTGAGTTGACCACCAGTGTGGCATGGGCACTTTTGGGTTTAAACAGCAGGGGAGAGGTCAGCGTGTTGTCGACGACATATACCAGCCCCTTGTCGCGGCACCAGTTGCCGATGCCTGCCAGATCCGCCACCTGGGTTCCAGGGTTGGCCAGCGTCTCCGTGAAGACCATCCGGGTGTCAGGACGCCAGGCGGCCTGCACGCTGGCAAGATCGGTGGCATCCACAAAGCTGATGTCGACGCCCAGGCCCGCCAGCGTGCCGAGCAGGCTGTTGGTGTTACCGAAGATATGTTGGCTGCTGATGAGGTGATCACCCGACTTGAGCAGGGAAAAGAAGGTCGCCGCCAAAGCGGCCATGCCGGATGCGAAAGTGACGGTGCCGACGCCTTCTTCCATCTGCGTGATCTTGGCCTCGAGCGCGGCAGTGGTGGGCGTGCCTTGACGGGCATAGGTGAAACCGGCCTTACCCTGGAACACGGCGGCAAGTTCGCGCGCGTCCGCGAACGCGTATTCGGTGGACGCATGCATGGGTTGATGGATGGCGCCGTGCTCTATGCCCGAGCGTCTGTCGGAATGGACGATGGTGGTTGTAAAGCCGTTCTTGGCCATGATATTCAATCAACAGTTAAGCAGGTTTAGGGAAGCATGCCGTGCCAAAACGCTCAATCCAGGCGTTGGCGTACGGTTTCGTACAGACACACCGCGCTGGCCACGCTGACGTTCAGGCTCTCGACCGACCCGACCATGGGAATGCGTACAAGCTCGTCGCACGTCTCGCGCGTCAGGCGCCGCAGGCCTTCACCCTCGGCGCCCATGACCCAGGCCATGGCCCGCCGGCCGTGGATCTGGTGCAGGCTGCCATTCGCCTGGTCATCGGTGCCCACCAGCCAGATGTCGCGCTCCTTTAGCCGGCGCATCGTGCGCGCCAGGTTGGTAACCATGATGTAAGGTACGGTGTCGGCAGCGCCGCAGGCTACACGCTGCACCGTCTGGTTCAGGCCCACGGCGCGGTCTTTGGGCGCTATGACGGCGTGCACGCCCGCCGCATCGGCCGTGCGCAGGCATGCGCCAAGATTGTGCGGGTCGGTTACCCCGTCCAGAAGCAGCAGCAGCGCCGGCGTCCCTTGGTCATCCAGATCGTCCAGTATCTCGTCGACGTCGATCGCCAGGGAGCGCGCGTTCGCCAGGGCCACCACGCCCTGATGGCGTGTGCCACGGGCCATGCCGTCCAGGCGTTCCGCGGACACAGGACGCGGCTTGATGCCGGCTGCCTGGGCCTGCTGAACGAAGGCCTGCATGCGTTTGTCGTGCCGGGATGCTTCTATATAGAGTTCCTGAATGGTTTCGGACGCATGGCGCAGTCGCGCCGTCACGGCATGAAAGCCAGCCAGGACCTGTTGGGAGGACATGCGGTTCCTTGAGTCTGAGTACAGACAGGCATTGTAATCCCACCAACACAGCCGTTTTCGGCCGGGAACGATTATCCTTGTGGTGAACCCGCGGTGCGCTCCGCACCCGGCGATGAACCGGCATCTGTTGCGGCCCCGCCTTGCCGCAGTGACGCTACAGCAGAGCCATGCCAGCCCGCAAGCGGCGGAATTGCAGATCATGCAGATCGCAGGTGTTTTCTCCCGGTGCCCGCACTATCAGTATGTCATCGGCGAGCGTCGCGAAATCCGCGCGGAAGTGCACAGAGCTCTTGAGTACCAGGACGCGAAAGTCAGATGGCTGCACGGCCAGGTGGCGGAACATGGCCTGGTCGGCCGCCTGTTGTTTTCTTGATGAGACGAGTATCTGCAGCGGTCCGAGGCGTACACGCGCCATGAGGCCCAGATCCATGCGGCAACCCATATAGAAGGGTCCGGTTCCAGTGAACTGTCCGTTGGCCAGGGTGAGCACCTCGAAGCTGCCTTCCAGCGGCGGGCCGCCGAGATGCCGGCCGCCCAATTGTGCTTGTAGCCGTTGCCCGGCGCCCGCCTGGTGAGCTGCCCGGACGAAGGCGGCGTCGCACAATATGCCTGCGCAGGCGTCCTGTACGTTGGCGCGCAGCAGCGCATGCAGTATGTCGGTGGTATCTCCTGTGCCGCCACCGCCCGGGTTGTCCTGCGTGTCGGCCAGAATAATGCGCCGCTGGGGATTGCCGTGCACATGTGCCAGCGCCTGCTCGATTTCGTATAGATGCCCCTGGAACGCCGGCCGCGCGGCCATCAATTGTTCAAACAGCGTATCCGCCTGCGCTTCAGCCAGCTCGCGTGTGCTGGCATAGGCGAGTACGGAGGGTCCGGCTTCGGGCGTATCGCTCAGCGGAAAGCCAGGGATGAACTGCACCTCGGGCGCCGCGTCGCTTTCCAATGAGCGCGCCAGCCGCGCGAGGTCGGCTGCGGGCGCCGCCAGCGTGGATTGCCATGGCATGGGAATCAGGAAATTCGCACGCCGCAGTGCTGCATGCAAGGGCTGGTCCGCAAGCAGCCCCTGCATGATCCGAGCCGCACGCGCGCCGGTAGCGGCCATGTCTGTATGCGGATAGCTGTGATAGGCCACCAACGCGTCAGCCCGCGCAACCATGGCGGGGCTGACGTTCGCATGGTAGTCCAGCGCCGCCACCATGCGCGTGTCCGGGCCCAGGCGCTCGCGCAGGCGTCCAAGCAGCTCGCCTTCCGCGTCGTCGAAGCTTTCCGTGACCATGGCGCCATGCAGATCCAGAAACAGCGCGTCCAGCGGCGGGGCATTGTCGATTGCCTCGAGCATGGCAGCAGTGATGTCTTCGAAGGCGGTGTCCCGCACCGTTCCCGAGGGATTGGCGGAACACCAGAGCAGCGGCGCCAATTCGTGTGTGCCGCCATGCAGGGCAGCCACGAATCCGCTGATAGCCAGGTTCATGCCGTGTGTGGCTGCGAGCAGATCCGTGCCGCGCACCAAGCCTGGCCACGCATCCGCCTCGACGAACTGTGCAAGCCCCGTCGCGTCGGCGGCAAACGTGTTGGTTTCATGCAGAAAGCCGAGCAGGCCGATGCGCGCCATGGTGTGCCGTCATCCGCGTTGCAGTGTGCCATTGAGCGCATCGCGCAGAATGGCGGCATATTCTTCGGTGCTGAATCGAATCGGATTGGTGGCGGCCGATCCATCGGCCACCGCCATGTTTCCGATAAGCGCGACGTCCGTGTCGGGGATGCCTATCTCGCGCAGCGTATGCGGAATGCCCAGGCTTTCGCGTAATGCCAGCACCCAGGCCATGACATCGTCGAAATGGCCGGGCGGCGCCCCCAATCCCAGATAGCGTGACAGCAATTGAATGGGCGCCTGGATAGCTCTGCGGTTCGCCTGCAGCACGTAGGGCATGAGGATGGCATTGAGCGTGCCATGGTGCGCGTCATACAACGCGCCCAGAGGGTGGGCCAAGGCGTGCATGGCGCCCAGCCCTTTCTGAAAGGCGGTGGCGCCCATGCAGGAAGCGACCAGCATGTGGTGACGCGCTTCGATATCGTTGCCGTCGGCAAACGCGCGTGGCAGGTAGTTGTGAATGAGATGTATGCCTTCAAGGGCTATGCCTTGCGCCATGGGGTGATATACCGGCGAACACAGGGCTTCCATATTGTGCGAGAGCGCATCCATGCCCGTGGCGGCGGTCAGGCGGGGGGGCAGGCCTGTGCAGAGTTCCGCATCAAGAATCACCAGCGCGGGCAGCATGGCGGGATGGAAGATGATGCGCTTTACATGTGTGGATTCGTCGGTAATGACCGATGCACGGCCCACTTCCGAACCGGTCCCTGCCGTGGTCGGTATGGCGATGACCGGCGCCATGCCTTGCGTGTTCACACGCACATAGTTGTCGCCCACGTCCTCGAAGTCCCATAACGGCAGCGCTTGTCCCGCCATAAGCGCCACTGCCTTGGCGGCATCCAGCGCCGAGCCGCCTCCCAGCGCGATGACGCCGTCGTGCGAACCTGAACGATAGGCCTCGACACCCGCCTCTACGTTGGCGCCGGTGGGGTTTCCCTTGATGGCGGAAAATACGGTGCATGGCAGGCCTGCGTCTCTGCACGCGCTGACGGCGCGTTCTACCATGGGTAGATCGGCGAGCCCTGGGTCAGTAACAAGAAGAGGGCGTGAAATGCCGAGCGGTGCACAGTGTTGCGGGAGCTCGCGCAGGCGGCCGGGCCCCGCCTTGATGGCGGTGGGATAGTTCCAGTTGGTGCTTGGCAGGTTTGTCATAGGGTTATCGCGGCTGTTGCCGTGGCGAAAGACATTAAAGCGTGCGCAGGTGAAAAGACTTGACCTGCGTCAGAGCGTGGTAGCCCAGCACTGACAGCGAGATGCCGTGCCCGGTCTGTTTGACGCCGGTCCATGCCAGTGCGGGATCCAGGTAATCGCAGCGATTCATGAAGAACGTTCCAGTCCTGACGCGGCGTCCTATGCGCTTGGCTGCATCGGCGTCCTGCGTGAAGACGGACGCCGTAAGACCATAATCGCTGTCATTCATCAGCTCGATGGCCTGCTCGTCCGACCGTACCGGCATGACGCACACGACCGGGCCAAAGCATTCTTCCTTCATGATCTCCATGTCGTGGTCGACATTGACCAGCAGCGCGGGCGCAACATAGGCATCCCGCCCGTTGGCGCGCGGGAACCGCGCCGGATCGATGAGGTTGCGCGCGCCCCTGTTCTCTGCGTTGGCGACCATGGCGCGGATATCGTCAGCGGCGGAAGTCCGGACGACGGGTCCCAGGGTTGTATCCGGATTCATAGGGTTGTCGAGTACGTAGGCTTGAGTCAGCCTACGTGCCTGTTCGACAAAATCGTCATGGACAGAGACGTCGACATAGATGCGCTGAATGCCGCAGCAGGACTGCCCCGCATTGAAATAGGCGCCGTCGACAAGGGTTTCAACGGCATGCGCCAGATTGGCGTCGGATCGTACATAGGCCGGATCGTTGCCGCCAAGTTCGAGCCCACTGCCAATGAAGCGTCCCGCCATGGCCGCTTCGATGGCAGCGCCCCCGCGCACTGAACCGGTGAAGGAAACATAATCGATGCAGGAAGAGGCGATGATGCGGCGAATGGTGTCGTGCGTGCCGTGAACGAACTGAAAGACGCCTTGTGGCAAGCCTGCATCCAGAAAGGCCTGCGCCATTTGCTCAGCGCACAGCGGCGTCTGATCGGAATGCTTGAGAATCACGGCGTTGCCTGCCGCCAGCGCGGGCACGATGCTGTTGACGGCGGTGAGCAGCGGATAATTCCATGGCGCTATCGTCAGTACGGTACCGACGGCTTCCCGCGTCATGTAGCGTTCGAGGCCATCGGCCGGTCCGAGCACAATGGGTGCGAGCGCCTCGGGCGCAGCGCCAAGCATATGACGGGCTCGCTCTTCGAAGCCGCGCAATTCGCCTGGTGTGTGGCGGATGGGCCGGCCCATCTGACGGGTAATGGATTCGGCCATGGCGCCGGTCTGGCGAACGACCTCGTCCACGCAGGCATGCAGGCAGGCCACGCGCGCATCAAGCGGCGTGGCGGCCCATTCCGCACCGGCTGCGCGCGCCCGGCGCAGCATATCGCCGATTTCATGCTCGCTGGCATAGGGGCGGCGTACAAGCACGCTGCCATCCACAGGGCTGATCGTGACAAGCTCATTCATGATGCGGGCTAGATGATTTCAAAATAGCGTTGCAGTTCCCAGTCGGTGACATATTCCCGGAACTTCCGTTCCTCCCATTCTCGGGTACTGGCCATGTGCTCGACAAAGGCATCGCCGAACAGTTCGCGCGCCGCGCTAGAGGCCCGCAGCCGCTGGGCCGCTTCCCAGAGCGTGGCGGGAAACTTGAGATGATCGGGAAACGATTGCGCATAGGCGTTCCCGCTGGTGATGACTTCCGGCTCAAGCTTGTCGCGAATGCCGAGCAGGCCTGCGCCGAGGCCGGCAGCCAACGCAATATAGGGATTGGCATCGGCGGAGCCTATACGTATCTCCACACGCTGCGACTTGTCGGAACCGGGGATCACCCGCAGGGCGGTGGTGCGGTTCTCGATGCCCAGGCTGGCTTCGAGCGGCGCCCAATAACCGGGCACCAACCGTGTATAGCTGTTGATGGTGGGCGCGTACATGGCCATGAGCTCAGGCATGTAGTGTTGCTGGCCGGCAATGAAATGCCGCTGCAGCGTGCTGATGTGATGCGCCTGCTCCGGATCGTGAAACACATTTCTGCCAGTATTCCTGTCGATAAGGGAAAGATGTATGTGCCCACTCTGGCCGGAGTGAAGATGCGACCACTTTGCCATGAACGTGGCCATCAGTTCATGCCGCTCGGCAAGCGCCTTGACGAAGGTCTTGAACAGAAAGGCCTTGTCGGCCGCGTCGGAAATCCGGTCCACAGCAATCGCCGCCTCCAGCACGCCTGGGCCGGTTTCCGTATGCAGGCCCTCCATGGGCAGATCCATGCGCTCGGTCAGATCGCACAACGCGGTGTAGAACTCCGAGTTGGTCGTGCTGCGCAGAATGGAATAGCCAAAATTTCCGGGCGTCCAGGGCGTCAGGTTGCGATAATGCTTTTCCCGCGCGGAGTGGGGCGTTTCATTGAATACAAAGAATTCATATTCGAGCGCCGCACAGGCGTCGAAACCCATATCGTGCGCGCGGTCCACAACCCGTCGCAGCAAGCGGCGCGGACAGACTTGCGCCGCGGAACCCTCGAACTCACCGATGAAGAACAGCATTTCCTCGCCGTTCGGTCCGTGTTCCAGCGGAAGGCGGCGGCAGCTGGCGGGATCGATGTGCGCATGCGCGTCGGGATAGGCCGTGTGCCAGCCTGTGAAGGCCGTGTTGTCATACAGCTGGTCTTCGGAATCCCACCCCATGACAACATCGCAGAACACGAAGCCGTCGCGCAGGGCGCTCAGGAATTTATCCTTGCGCATATACTTGCCGCGCATCACGCCATCTATGTCGGACAGGCCGAGTTTTATATGAGTCAGGCCGCTGGCTTGGACCAGCGCAATGGCATCTTCGGTCGTCTTGACTGTGCGTTCTTGCATGACAGGCTCTTGCGATGATTGCGAAAAGCACCCCGGGCGCGGTGTGCGGGCACTATCCGGGTGTGCCGGGACAGGTACAGCTTCTACTTTCCATCCTTGGCCGACGGATGACTATCGGATTTCGGCAAAAAAAAGCCGGTCCTGCGGCGCAAGGTCCGTTTCGCGCATTTTTTTCCTGCCTGGCCATTGCCCGGGACGGACATGGCGATCAGTCATTGACGTGGCGACCGGCGGTTTCAGAGGGAAGCTCGCCAAAAATCTGGCGGTAGTCCGCGGCAAACTGACCCAGATGATGAAAGCCCCAGGACATGGCCGCCTGAGTGACCGGATCGTGGCAGCCGTCGCTGTGCCTCAGCATGCGGCGTACCTGATTCAGTTTCACGATGCGCAGGTAGCGCAGGGGAGGCATGCCCACGACGTCCTGAAAACAGTATTGGAGCGTGCGGCGGCTGACATGCAGCGCCCGGCACAGTTGCGGAATGCTGATATCCTCCGCGGGCAGCGCCAGCACCAGTTCGCGGGCGCGTTCGATCACATGATGCCGCCTCGCCTGCCGGGGCGACGCCCGGTGGGCTTCGGGTTCCGCGGGCACGATCAGCGGCGCGAGGCAGGACAGGATGCGTTCTTCAAGCCTGTGATAGGATCGCCGCGCGTGCGCGCCGCGCGTGGCGTGCAGCATGCGCAGCAGCGCCCGGCAGACGTCTGCCTTCGCAAGCGGGTCGACGACCAGTATTCCCTGGCGTTTCAGCATGTCATGACTGTCGAGGTGCTCGACGTCCTGAAGATAGCGTGCAAGCAGACGCTCCTGGATCACGATGCCTATGATGTCGAAGTCGGCGGGCGTGAAAAGCTCGAACTGCGCGCCGCCCCGCTGCAGCGCGAGGCCGTTGGACGGGATGTGCCGGGTCGCCAGGCGTGCCTGCCTGCCGCCCGCCGTATCGGATACCGGAATGCCGAACCACAGCGCATCGCGCCATGCCGCGCACGATTGATGCAGCACCTGGCTGGTGGACTCCAGGAAAAGCTGAGTGTGGGGCAGCCACAGCTGCGTGATCCGGCCGGAGAAGGCGCCAGCGGAAAATTGATTGTAGTCCTGCTCCCAGCGGCTGAGGTTGTGGGCATGATCATCGACATCGTCGGAGGTGATCGTGCTCCAGCGTGCGCCGTCTGGACGGGGCGTGTGCACTGTCGTCATGCGCGGGTCCTTGTAGGCTGGAGTACTCCAGCTTACTGTTTTGAGTTTGAAACTTGAATGAGGGTAAGCGCGCATTCGTCTACGATCTAGTACGCCTTGTTACTTTATTGCGAATGGTTCGCATTCATGCTACTATTCCGCAGTTGGATCGCAGTAATCCGGTGTGTTGGGTTGCTGTGCAACCCTAATTCTTTGCGCTGGATCATGTCGCGTTTTCAAGCCCAGGCCACACCTCGCCATACCCTAACCAAAGTGGCCGGTGCTATTGGCGCGCTCGGTGTACACCTTGCCGTACTGGCCGCCATCATCGCCTCACCGCCTCCCAAGCCTCAAATGGAAATGGACGAGACTGTCGATGTTCGTTTCGTGGAGATCTCCGACGAAATCATCGATGCGGCGCCAGTTGAAGAACCCGTTCCCGAGCCTGTTGTCGAGCCTGAACCCGAGCCGGAGCCTGAGCCCGTCGTCGAGGAGCCCGAACCCGTTATCGAACCGGAACCCGAGCCCGTCGTCGAACCCGAGCCAGAGCCCGAGCCTGTTGTAGAGGAGCCTGAACCCGAGGCCATCACGCCGCCGCCACCGCCGCCCAAACCCAAGCCAGAACCCAAACCCAAACCCAAGCCCGAGCCAAAACCCAAGCCCAAGCCTCAGCCCAAGCCTCAGCCCAAGCCGGTTGCGCAGGCGCCGGCGGGGCAAGCCACGGCTCCGGTTCCCCAGGCGCCGCCGAAGCCGGTGGATCCCGATCGGCCGCGTCTCATCGGCAAGGTCGATTACCTTGGCCGGCGTCCCATGCCCGTTTATCCGCGCGCTTCCGAAAGGCGTGGAGAAGAAGGGCGTGTCGTGGTGCGGGTGCTGATCTCTCCGCAGGGTACGGTGCTGAAGGCCACCATCCAGAAGTCGTCCGGCTATCACCGGCTCGACGATGCCGCGCTCGACGCTGCACGATCCGCGCGCTTCCGCCCCTACACCGAAAACGGCATTGCCTATCGGGCCATGGCCGACATCCCCTTTGACTTTGTTCTATAGGACACGAGAATGCTCGATTTATTTCACAGCGCACTGCACGTGCTTGCACAGCTAGGCGATGCCGCGCAAACTGGCGCCAACGCAGCGGGCGGGGCGGTCTCGTCCGCCGTGGATGCGGCGTCCTCCGTTGCCGAGACGGCCTCGGCCGCCACCGGCGCGGCGGCGTCGGCAGTCGCGGGGGTGGTCGGCACGCCACCCCTGCCCAATGCCGATCAGGGGGGCGTGCTGCATTTCATTTCCCAGAGCGACGTGGTGGGCAAGTCCCTCTTCGGCATCCTGATCGTCATGTCGCTTGTCAGCTGGTATCTCATCTTCGTCAAGTCCTTCACCAATTTCCGCACACGGCGCCGTACGCACAAGTTCCTGCGCGAGTTCTGGGCGTCCAGCTCGTTGGAGCAGGTCGAAAACGAAATCGCCACGCACGGTGCCACAGAGCCTTTCGCGCATGTCACCAGCCACGCCATTCACGCCCAGAAGCACCATGCCAAGTACGGGGCCATAAAGCTCGAGGAAAAAGGTTCCACGGGTGCATTTGTCACGCGCACCATCCGCAAGGTCATCGACGAAGAAACCGCCAAGCTCGAGAACGGCCTGACCGTGCTGGCCTCCATAGGTTCCACGGCGCCCTTCGTGGGTTTGTTCGGAACGGTGTGGGGGGTTTACCACGCGCTGGTCGGCATCGGCCTTTCCGTGGACGGCGTCACCATCAACCGCATTGCCGGCCCGGTTGGCGAGGCGCTCATCATGACGGGGCTGGGCCTGGCTGTCGCCATTCCCGCAGTGCTGGCATACAACGGCTTTGTGCGCGGCAACCGGGTCTATCTCGCTTCGCTTGATGCCTTTGCCCATGACCTCTACACATTCCTTTCGACCGGCCAACAGGTATTCGAATGGAACGGCAAGGGGCGCCGCGTTGCCCTGGCCGCGAGCAAAGGAGAGTAAATGGCTTTCGGTAGCTTCGACACCAAGGCGGCCAACCACACGGTCAATGAAATCAACATGGTGCCGTTGATCGACGTCATGTTGGTGCTGCTGGTTATTTTCATTATCACGGCGCCGCTCATCAGCCACTCCATTCGCATCAATGTGCCGCAGGCCTCCGCCGATCCGGTTGAAATGGAGCCCAAATCCATAGATCTGGCGGTGGATGCCGAGGGCATCCTCTACTGGAACGACGAGGCCATCAGCCCTGATGAGCTCGAATCGCGCCTGGCCAGCGAGGCCACCCAGGATCCTCAGCCAGAGCTGCGCATTCGTGCAGATCTCAACACGCGCTACGAAATTCTCGCAAAAATCATGAGCAGCGCCAAGGCAGCCGGCCTCAAACGCATGGGCTTCATCACCCGCCCCGCCGCCAAAGACGTAGCCCACGAGTCGTCCGCTGGCAAGGCGGGCAGCGCAGTAGGTGGAGCAGGGCAAGGCCAGCAGGCAGGCGGCTCCCGGGGGGTCACCCCGGCAGCAGCGCACTGACCGGGCTGACGGTCCGTCCATGCCGGGGCATCAGCGGGCAATACACGCGCCGCCGATGCCCCGGCTCTGTTTTGATGCACGTGCATTACAGGACGCGACGAATTCCCCGCTTCGATATAGAATCGTGCCATGCGAGTTCTAGTTATTGAAGATGACACCACCCTGGGCCACGCGCTGCAGGAATTTCTGGTGGAACAAGGCTATGCCGTGGATTGGCTGGCTGATGGTGAGCAGGTTGCCGGCGCGGTCGCCGGGCAAAGCTACGACCTTCTCCTGCTCGATTTGAATCTGCCCGGTGAAAGCGGGCTCGAGATTCTACGCAAGTTGCGCGCGAACAACGAGCAGGTTCCCGTACTGATACTCACCGCCCGCGATGGCGTGGAGGATCGCGTGGCGGGCCTGGACGCGGGCGCAGACGATTATGTCACCAAGCCATTCGAGCTGGCCGAGCTGGCTGCCCGTGTGCGGGCTTTTGGCCGCCGCCGCGCAGGCCAGGCCCAGCCTTTCATCGAGGCAGGGCCTCTGGTATTCGATTCCGTTGGCCGCGAAGTCCGCGCCAACGGCGAACGCCTTGCACTTTCCGTTCGGGAATTGTCCGTGCTGGAAATGCTCATGGCACGTGTGGGCCGCGTCGTTACAAAGCGGCAGATTGTCAATTCGCTGTCAGCCTGGGATGCTGATTTCAGCGAAAACGCGGTCGAAGTCTACGTCTATCGGTTGCGCAAGCGTCTGGAAGGCACGGGCGCGGGTATCCAGACAGTGCGGGGCTTCGGTTATTTGCTCGATGTGGAAAATACCGCTGGCTAGGCTCTGGTCCACAGGCATGCCGCCAGGGTCTCTGGCGCGCCATCTCGTGTTGAGACTGTTTCCGGCGGTATTTGTGCTGGTTGTCATCGATCTGGGGGCAACATGGGTCATGACGCGCAAGGTATCGCTTGAGTCCTGGCTGCTGCGCGACATATTCTGGACCATGGTCGTAGGTCAGATCGTGCTTGTGCTTCTGTTTGCCTGGGTGCTGGTATCCGGCGTCCAGTCGGGCTTGGCATCCATCAATCGGCTTTCCCAGGAGATACGGCAGCGGTCTATCGAAGACCTGCAGCCGCTCGATGTGGCAGGCCTGCCAACCGAGGTGGCGCCGCTGGTCACGCATTTCAATGACTTGCTCATACGCCTGGATGACTCCATGCAGGCGCAGAAGCGCTTCATTGGGCACGCAGCCCATCAGTTGCGCACACCGCTTGCCGGGCTGAAGCTCGAGTCCGAGCTCATGTTGCAGCGTACATTGCCCGATGATGTCCGCAGCAGAGCCGAGCGCATCAAGACTGTCACCGATCGCATGATACGGTTGGGACAGCAACTGCTTGTGCTGGCCCGGGCAGACTCTTCCACGCGCCCGCAGGATAGCTTCAAAAGAGTGGATCTTTCCGAATGGGTGCGCGAGAGCGCCGCCGAATGGATACCCCAGGCGCGCACGCGCCATCTCGATGTCCAACTGTCGGCGCCATCCGAACCGGTGTGGGTCGATGTTGATCCCATCCTGCTGGAAGAACTGCTCAGCAACTTGATAGACAATGCGCTGCGCTATGGCGAGGGCGCCACGGCGGTCAAACTTCAGGTGTCAGCCAATCCTCCGTCCCTGTCAGTCGAGGACGACGGCAAAGGGATCAACCCCAACGATGCCGAGCGTGTTTTCGAGGCGTTCTATCGTTCGCCGCAAGCTGTGGCGGAAGGCTCCGGCCTGGGTCTGGCCATTGTGCGTGAAATCGCGCGCGCGCACGGCGCATGGTGGAATCTCTCCAGCCGCCCCGCGTTTCCGGGCACACGCGTCACGCTGGTATTTCCTGGCCCTCGCATCGGAGCCAGGTTTACACGCCAGGAGTGAGTACTTGCAGAAACACGGATGCGCCGGCCCGGTGTCCGATCCGGGTCGGACAGCCGCTGCGGCCAGGCGCCTTCCCGGGTTTGCGCAAGGCCTACTGAACCCCTGTGCCGGGAGGCACCGCGGGTGGTGGCGGTGGCACCGGGCTGCCGGGTGCGGGTACGGAGGGCGGCGTGGTGGTCTGGGGCGCCGGCATCGTTTGCTGGCTGGTGGCTGGCACCGGTGCGGATGGCGCAATGACGGGAGGCGTATTGGGTGCTGTCGGCGCTGCGGTGGAAGTCGCGGGCTGGCCGGGTATGGTTATGGTCGTTTCCCTCAATACGCCGCCGCCAGCCACGCTGCCCTGTACCTGGGTGTTCGACCCCGGTGACATCTGCAGCATGCAATCTTCCCGTTGATCCGCCGGCAACGCCTGGCAGCGACGAACCTGGTTCTGGTCATAATTGGCGTTGCCGTGCATGAGACGGTTGCGCTTCGCTTCTTCGAGCGCGGCACCCGCTTCACGCATGCACGTGGCCTTGTCCTGGTTGGTATCGCCCGATTGGCAGCGGGCAACATCCGTCTTGTATTGTGCTTCGGGGCTGATGGCTTGCGCCGCTGCCGTGGAAGCTGCCATGCAGGCGCCCGCGGCAAAAACAGCCAGCATCAGGCGGGAAAGGGTTGTGTGTGAAAGCGTCATAAGCCTACTCCTTCTTCTGGCGATACGCCGCTTGGAGGCGCGGCGTATTGCGGTTTGAATTGCTTCCTCGAGAGAAGCCACTTTTCCAGTATATAGGCCTGTTACAAATACCGCGTTTTTGGTTGTAACAGCGGGTATCTACATTCTAGCGGGCTCCTCATCCGCAGCGCGTGTCGCTTCTGCCTGGGTCGGAGCGGCGGGCTCGTCGCTGGGACCCAGAATGATGTCGCCCGGATTCTGATGCAATTCTCGTGCCTTGCGCCGGATGGCTGCCCGCATCAGTAGCATTGCGCTTACCGGAGAGGTGATGATCAGGAATAGCGTGATAATAATGGGATGGATGACCAGCCGGTGTTCGCTTGTCGAAGCAAGCAGGATGGTGGCAACCAACACGAAGAACACGCCCGCCGTATTGCCGAGCGTGGGGGCATGGATGCGGCGAAAGAACGACGACATGCGCAGCAGCCCGATGCTGCCCGTCAGGGCCAGAATGCCGCTGCATACCAGCAACAGCGATACTGCGAAGGCAACGAGCAGATTCATGGCTCTATGACCTCGCCGCGCAGCAGGAACTTGGCCATCGCAACCGAACTGACGAAGCCGAACATACTGATCAGCAATGCGATGTCGAAATAGAGTTCCGACTTGAAATGCAGCCCCAGTAATAGCAGGATGAGCATGCCATTGATGTACATGGTATCGAGCGCCAGGACACGGTCAGATGCAGCGGGGCCGCGCAGCAGGCGCAGCGCCGCGCAGGCCAGCGCCAGCGCGAAGCATCCCAGCGCGAAGCTGGCTGCCCAGTAGATGAGAGAGGATGCGGCCAGAGTATTCATGGTTCGAAGATCTCCAGAAGCGGACGTTCGTAGCGTTGCTGGATGATGCGCAGCCATGCCGACTCGTCCTTCAAGTCTAGTACATGCAGAGTGAGCACACCTTCGGCTTCTGCGTACTCCGCCCATACCGTGCCGGGTGTGTAGGTGACAATGCAGGCCAATGCCGCCAAACCGTGCGGATCGCGCAGGCGCAGCGGAATGCGTATGAAACCGGGTGTGATGTCCGCCTTCCGGCCTTTCCAGATAATGCACGCGACGGCAACATTGGAGACGGCAATGTCCCAGGCAACATGCGCCAGCAGCCTGACAGCCAGCAGCAGGCGCCGAGGATGCGCGCGTAGCGGTCGCAATTGCGAGGCGGCCAGCGCACCGGTGAGTGTCAGCGCAAGCAGAACGCCCAGCGTGATCTGACCCGCGGACAGGCTGTCGTTGAGCAGCAGCCACAGCGCCAGCAGCAGCAGGGGCAGGGTCAGGATATGGACAATGCGTTTCAAGGCTGGCCTCCGCCGACGCTGCGTACAGGGCTTTGCGACAGGACTGCGTTGATGTAGGCATCGGGCTTGTCGAGGTAGCGAGCCGTATTGTCAAGATAGCTCATCACGGGGCCGGCCCAGAAAGTCAACAATACGCAAGCCAGCACCAGTGCGCCGATCGGGCCAGCCTCGCTGATGCGAAGTCGTGGAACAATCATGTCTTCATTTGACCAGAACAGGCGGATGCCGGTGCGGCTGAAGGCGATGATGCCGGACATGCCTGAAATCAATATGCCCGCGATCAGCGACCAACTGGCCACGGAGGGAAGGTCCAGGGCCGATGTGCCCAGCGCCGCGGAGAGCAGGGCGAACTTGGCCACGAAACCGGACAGGGGCGGCAACCCGGTGACAAGCAGGCCGCAGGCAATGAAGGCCAGGCCGAGAAAGGCCATGGCGGCGGGGATGGCCACGCCCACGACATCATCGGATCGCTCCGGCGACTCCTCGTCTTCGACATCAAAGGCCTCCAGGCTGACGGCGAGCAGCTCGGCGCCGAACGGCTGGGTGCGTTCTATGAGCTCCAGGAGCATGAAAAAGGCGCCCAGCGTAAGTACGGAGACGATCAGGTAGAACAGTGCGGGGCCGGTGAGCGTGACGCCGGGCATGCCCAGCGCCGCCAGCAGCGTGCCCGAGGACATGATGATGCAGTAGCCCGCCTGCCGTTCAACCTGCGTGGTGGCCAGAATGCCGATGGTGCCGAAAGCCAGCGTGGCCATGCCTACGGGAAACATCCACGCGCCGCCGAAAGCCGCCGGCGCGCCCGTGGGCAGCAGCAGCGAGCCGATCCGGAGCAAGGCATAAATACCAACCTTGGTCATGATCGCAAACATGCCGCCCACCGGGGGGCAGGCCGAAGCATATGCCGCCGGTAGCCAGAAGTTCAGCGGCCACGCCGCGGCCTTGATGAGAAACGCCACGCCGAGAATGGCCGCGCCGGTCTCGAACAATTGACGCTCATGGCCGGACAGCAGGCCCGCCTGCACTGCCAGGTCGGCCATATTCAGCGTGCCCGTGACGCCGTAGATGATCGCCATGGCGATGAGCAGCAGAAAGGAGGAAACGAGGTTGATGACGACATAGTGCAGTCCCGCCGCGACGCGCGCGCGGCCTGAACCGTGCAGCATGAGGCCATAAGAGGCGGCAAGCAGCACCTCGAAGAAAACAAACAGATTGAACAGGTCGCCGGTGAGGAAGGCGCCGTTCAGCCCCATGAGCAGGAACTGGAAAAGAGGATGGAAATGCACGCCTGACCTGTCCCACCGCGCGGTGGCGTATGTCCAGGCCGCTGCGCCCAGCACGGCGGTCAGCAGCAGCATCACGACGGACAGGCGGTCGACCACTGCCACGATGCCAAAGGGGGCGGGCCAGTCGCCAAGCAGATAGACGCCCACGCCGTCGGGCCACGGCATGGTGATATAGCCCGTCGTCATACTTAGCAGCGTAAGCGCCAGCGCGAGCTGAATCACAATGGAAAGCAGGCCGAGCGCCAGGCGCCAGCGCCTGCGGCTGTCCCCGGTAAGCAGCATGGCCGCTCCCGCGGCCAGTGGCACCGCGACAGGCAGTATGGACAGATGTTGCAGCCATGCTGTCATTGGCTGTGCTCCTGCCCGTCGACGTGATCGGTGCCCGAGAGGCCCCGGGATGCCAGCAGAAGCACCAGAAACAAGGCGGTCGTGGCGAACCCGATGACAATGGCCGTGAGCACCAGCGCTTGGGGCAACGGGTCGGCGTAGCGGGCGGGATCGGCTCCCCAGGCCGTGTCAATGACGGGCGGTGCGTTCAGCGTAATGCGTCCCATGGCGAAGATAAACAAGTTCACGGCGTACGAGATGAGCGACAAACCCATGATGACCTGGAAAGTGCGCGGACGAAGAAGCAGCCAGATTCCCGAGCCGGAGAGTACGCCAATGGCGAGGGCAAGTACGATTTCCATCAGCGTGTTCCTTTATCGGCCGCGGGTTTGCGATACAGGCGCAGCGACTGGTGAGCCAGCGCTACGAGCATGAGCACTGTGGCGCCCACCACCAGCATGTAGACACCGGCATCGAAAAGCAGCACAGTGGACAAGTGAATGGTGCCGATTACGGGCAGGACGACGTCGGCACTGGCCGCGGACAGAAACGGCTTGTGCAGCCACCATACCGAAATGGCCGCCGTGCCCGCCGCCAGCAGGCCCACGGCCAGCCATGACTGCGGATGGATGCGTGGCCGCGCCTCGACCCAGATGATGCCGCCCACCATGTATTGCAGAATGATGGCCGTGGCCATGATGAGTCCGCCCACGAAGCCGCCTCCCGGCAGATTGTGGCCGCGCAGCAGGAAGTAGAGGGAAATCAGCACGGCGATGGGCAGCAGCAGGCGTACAAGTACAGCCGGCACCATCATGACGCCGCGAGGCACCCTGGAAATGGGGTTGGGCTCGTCAAATGTGGAATTGAGCTGGGCGTTGCTGACGTCCTCGAGACGCGCCCGGGGCAGATGCAGGCTTTCGGGGGGCGGGCGGAAGCGGCGCAGCAGGGCATAGACAGTAAGCGCGACGATAGCCAGCACGGTGATCTCGCCGAATGTGTCGAAACCCCGGAAATCGACCAGGATGACATTGACAACATTGGCTCCGCCGCCCAGCGGCAGGGCCTGCTGGACGAAGAACGAAGAAATGCCTTGCGGGTGTCCGCTGGAGAGCACGGCGTAGGCGAGCGCCGCCATGCCCGCACCGCCGCACACGGCGATGATGAGATCGCGCGAGCGCCGCAGGTAGGCCAGCAGCGTTCCGGAAATAGGCTTGTCTTCGTCTTCTTCGCGCAGGCGCGGAGGCAGCCAGCGCAGGCCGAGCAGGATCAGGACAGTCGTGACGACTTCGACTGCAAACTGGGTGAGCGCGAGATCGGGGGCCGAAAGCCAGGAGAACGTCAACGATGTCACCAGGCCCGCGCCGCCGGCCAGCAGCAGCGAAACCGCGCGATGATACTTGGCCAGCCGCGCAGCGCCAACGGCGCAGGCGCCGCCGGCCAACCACAGCAGTGCGAAGAAGGGATTGAGGTCTGTATGGACGGTGGGCTGAAGCCATCCGGCCTGGCGCAGCGGCAGAGCGGCGACCAGAAGGGTAGTCAGGAACACCAGCACCAGCTGCGGCTGCTGCCGGGGAGATCGTATCCATCCCAGCACATAGGCGGCCAGGGTGTCCAGCCATTCGAGCAGCGTTTCGAAGCTTCGCCGTCCGTCGAATCTATAGATGAAGGGCGCGGCGCCAGGATGGGCGGCATGCCAGCGGCGCAGTGTCCAGAGCAGCAGCAGGCCGCCTCCCATGGCCAGCATGCTCATGGCCAGAGGTAGATTGAAGCCGTGCCAGACGCGCAGGTCATATGGCGGGGTTTGTGCACCGAGTATGGACACCACCGCGTTGCTCAGGAATGGGCCGAGCGTGTAGCCGGGAAGCATGCCCACGATGAGGCAGGCCAGGACCAGCACGGCACTGGGTACCAGCATGCGTAGTGGCGGCTCATGCGGCGTGCGGGGCAGGTCGCGCGGGGCTGGCCCGAAGAATACCTGGGCGATGAAGCGAACAGAGTACGCCACACTGAATGCGCCGGCCACAACAGCCATGAGCGGCAGCCCGACGCGGCTGTACCAGTTATCGCCTACAAAGACGGTTTCGGCAAAGAACATCTCCTTGGAGATGAAGCCGTTGAGCAGGGGGACCCCGGCCATGGAGGCCGCTGCCACCACCGCAAGCGTAGCCGTGATCGGCATGCTGCGATACAGGCCCGACAGTCGGGTGAGATCCCGTGTGCCCGTTTCATGGTCGACGATGCCGGCGGCCATGAACAGCGAGGCCTTGAAGGTGGCGTGGTTGACCATGTGAAAGATGGCGGCCACCAGCGCCAGCTTGCTGTTTAGCCCAAGCAGTAGCGTGATCAGCCCCAGATGGCTAATGGTCGAATAGGCAAGCACGCCCTTCATGTCGGATTGGAACGTAGCCGCATAAGCGCCCAGTGTCAGCGACAGCAGGCCTGCCGTGCCGATGATCCACGCCCATTCGCTGGAGCCCGACAACACGGGCCATAATCGGGCCAGCAGAAATACGCCCGCCTTGACCATGGTGGCCGAATGCAGATAGGCCGACACGGGCGTGGGTGCCGCCATGGCATTGGGCAGCCAGACATGGAACGGAAACTGTGCGCTTTTCGTGAGTGCGCCCAATGCAATGAGAATGAGTATGTAGGAGTACCAGGGGTCCTGCCGTATGCGCTCGCCCGCGGCCAGCACCTGATCGAGATCATAGCTGCCGACCACATGGCCCAGCATGAGGACGCCCGCCAGCAGGCACAGCCCTCCCATGCCTGTGATCACCAGCGACATGCGGGCGCCGCGACGGGCGTCCATGCGGTGGTACCAATACCCGATGAGCATGAACGACGACAGGCTGGTGAGCTCCCAGAACACCACCAATTGGATCAGATTGCCCGACAGCACGATGCCCAGCATGGCACCCATGAATGCCTGGAAAAAGGAAAAGAAGCGGGAGACGGGATCCTGAGGCGACAGATAGTAGCGTGCGTATAGGACGATCAGGCTGCCCATGCTGGCCACGATCAGCGCGAACAGCCATGCATAGCCATCCATGCGCAGGGTAAGTTCCAATCCCAGCGCCGGCACCCAGGCCAGCGTCGACTTGATGACTTGTCCGTCGAGTACGGCAGGCAACTGCAGCAGGATTAGCGCCGTGCAGGCCAGCGCAACGATGCCGGCCAGCCATGCTTCGATTTTGTGTGCATTGGGAGGCAACAGCGCGGCGACGATGCTGCCGGCGAAAGGCAGTGCGAGTATCAGGACCAGGGACATTGGCGGGAAAGAGGAATGACTGTGTTACGTGGCGACCTTAATAATACAATGGCTTTGTTCAGCTTCCTGACAGCTTCGCCCGAAGCGTTGAAAAAAGAATGCCGCCTGGGCGCAATGGAACGGCCGGGCAGGTATCCACATGATAGCGGGCTGTGCGATGTTGGCATATGCGGCGCAACCCGATTCATGTCGGCGAAGGCGTCAGTGGTGGCCCAGTCGCTGCGTGCTTCCTTCGGGTTCGGCGGTTTTCATGCGCAGCAGATAGATTGTGACGCCTATGCCGGGTATCAGCAGGAGCGGGCGCACCCAAGGTATCGGCATGATCCATGCCGATACGGCAAGGGACGCCCACATCGTCGACAGCGCAACAGCCTTTTTGCGCCGGGAGAGCCCCTTGTCCGTGTATATTGCATGCAGATAGGGGCCGAGATGGCGGTGATTCATCAGCCACGCGTGCATGCGGCGCGAGCCGCGCACATAACAGGCCGACGCCAGCAACAGGAAAGGCGTGGTCGGAAGCAGAGGCAGGAAAATACCTATGATGCCGAGCACAAGTGCGATCGTTCCGATGATGTTCAGCAGCAGTTTGGGCACGTATCGTTTTCCGGCCGGCGGGATATCTTGACAGGTAATTTTGTACCATGAAGACAGGCGCAGCGCAGGCTCGCAAGACGCGAATACAGGATTTTCTCAGTCAACTGCCGTTGTTCAGGGAGTTGGGCAGCGCGGAGCTGGGCCGGCTCGCGGCAGGCACCACGGGTATCAAGGTTGCGCGCGGTGAAACGGTATTCAGCCGGGGAGAGCCGTGCGTGGGGATGCACGCAGTGGTCTATGGTCAGGTTCGCCTTCTGCTGGTGTCGCCTGCGGGAACGGAAAAAGTCGTGCGCATCGTCGGCCCAGGAGCCAGCTTCGGGGAGGCCGTCATGTTCTTGGGCAAGCCGTATGTGGTGTCATGCCAGGCCCTGGCCGACACCTTTCTGCTTCATGTCGGCAAGAATGCCATCATGGAGGAAATCCGGGCGCGCCCGGAGTTCGCCTGCAAGATGCTGGCTAGCCTGAGCCAAAGGCTTCATGGGTTGATGGCCGATGTCGAAGCCTATTCGCTGCGTTCGGGCACCGAACGGGTGGCCGCCTATCTCTTGCGCGAAAGCGGGAACGGGCGCCTCAACGCCTGCACGCTGCCGGCCAGCAAGACCGTGATCGCATCCCGGCTGAACCTGACGCCGGAACATTTTTCCCGCATACTGCATGACCTTGGCGATCGCGGCCTGATCGTGGTTCGTGGCCGCGAGATCGACATAGTCGATCCCGCGGGTCTCGCATGCGCGCCGGGCTGATCAACCCCCCGCCTTCAGGCCCAGTCTATTTATGGTGCCGGACCAGCGGTCATATTCCGTATTGATATAGGCCTGGCATTCTTGTGGTGTCTTGTCCATGACTTCGGCACCCTGGAACCGCAGGCTTTTGAGGACGTCCGGGTTCTTCATGGCGGCCTTCAGCGCCTGGTCCAGTTTCTGCAGAATGTCTGGGTCCGTACCCTTGGGCGCGAGCAGTACCTGCCATGTGCCGGCGTCGTAGCCTTCCAGCCCGGGTACCGATTCGCTCAGCGTGGGTACGTCGGGCAGCGCGTTGGAGCGTTTGGCCGATGTCACAGCCAGTGCCTTGACCCTGCCGTCCTTGATGAAGGGCATGGCACTGTTGAAGGAGCCAGAATACATGAAGCTGGTGGTGCCGGCGGCCAGGTCTGTCAGCGCCGGGCCGTTGCCCTTGTAGGGTACGTGCTGGAAGTCCAGGCCGAGCTTTGCAGCGATATCCATGCCCACCAGGTGGTCGATGGCGCCATTGCCTGAGGAACCCATGAAGTACTTGCCGGGACTTGCTTTCACATCCTTGTAGAAGGACGCGGCATCCTGCGCATTCAGCTTCTGGGCAGTCAGCAGGATGAGCGGCACGGCAACGGAGCAGCCAGCCGCGTCGAAGGCCGTCTTGGGATTGAGGTCGTCACGCCCGAACAGCGCGGGTGCGGTCGTGATCGACGAGGTACCGTAAAGCAGGGTATAGCCGTCGGGCTTGGCGCGCAGCAGGTCCTGCTCGCCCAGCGTGCCGCCGGCGCCGGGGCGGTTCTCGATCACGATCGGCACACCCAGTTCCTGGGAAACTTGCTTGAACAGCACGCGACCGATCGAATCGGTGGGGCCTCCAGGAGAAAACCCGATGATCAGCGTGATGAGCTTGTCGGGGTAGCCGGCCGCGTGGGCGCCTTGGGCGGCAATGGCTGTGGCGGCGCATGCCGCGGCAATCAGTGCTTCTTTCAACATGCTTGTCTCCTTGATGAGATCGGATTGTTATGGTTTCAACCACTGCGGGAAATGCGCACCGTTGGGTGCGGGAGGAAGGCGCCACGAGGCGGGCGTGTGAGAGAACTGGGCAACGGGAGGCAGCTGCTCGAGCGGCCCATAGGCGGAATCCCGCGTCTCCAGCATGGGAGCAAGGTTGTCGGCGAAATGGCGCCGTGGCTGTCCGGGTGTATAGCCCGGCTCAAGGCCCAGGCTTTGCACCCACATCGACGTGCGGGCCAGTGAGATGCGCACGTGGTAGCTGCCTCCTTCGGCGGCGCGGCGTATCAGTGCCATCATCACGCCCGCGGCGCCCAGATAGCCCGTCAGATAGTCATTCAGCAGATAGGTCGGCACCACGCTGGGTTTGCCGTTACCTCCCTCGTTCACTGCCACGCCGCTGACCGCTTGGCCCAATTGCTCGAAGCCGCCTCGCGCACCCCAAGGCCCGTCATCGCCAAAGGCGGTGACAGTAACGTAGATGACACCAGGACGTATTGCTGCAGCGTCTTCGGCGCCCAGCCCGCGGGCTTTCAGGCTCCCTGGCCGCCACGACTGCACGACAACGTCCGCGCCGCTGATCAATTCGCGCGCACGGGCCAGATCGACAGGCCTGTCGAAGTCGAGAAAAGCCGATCGCTTGCCGATATTGGTGTCCACCGTCTGGCGGAAAGGATCCTGGATGGTGGGGGAGGTGACTCTCAGCACGTCCGCCCCATGTTCGGCCAGTGACCGCGCAACAATGGGACCTGCAATAACATGGCCCAGATCGAGCACACGAATACCATCGAGCGGCCGTGTGCATGCGCGGGGCGCCTCGGCTTCGCTATCGCCGATTTTTTCCACCTCGATGACGGGCTTGCCCGCCAGCAGCCTGCCTTGAGGGTGATCGAGCCATTCCTGCGCGGACCGTGCATAGATGCCCGGCAGCTTGCGTTCGGCAAAAGCTTCCTCCAGCGCATGCGCCTCCCACTTGCCTATCGCATTTGCCAGGGCTTCGGCGGTGTTGGCACATTGAAGCAGGTCGAGCACGCCATCGCGCAAGTGCGGATACGAGCCTATGGGAAAGAACCAGCGCGCATCCTGTGTCCGGTAGAAATCCGCTTTCAGTTCCGTGAGCAGCGACAGGGCGGGCAATACATAGCCGCTCTGTTTCTGGAAATGGCCCGGATTGAGGGAACAGGCAGCCTGCATCCAGTCCAGCGCCACGGACTGGTGCTGGCCATGCGCCATGTGCCACCACTGTTCCACGCCGAGCGCGTACGCACCAATTGCGCTTGCTGCCGACACGGTCAATTTGTGGGCGGAATCAAAAGCGGGCACATGCCCGTGGAAATGCAGGCGCTGGCTGCTTTGTGCGTTGGCCCAATGTTGGCCGTCCAGCAGAGCATCGACGGCCTGACGGGTTTCATCGGCCAGGGTATGCGTGGCACTCATTAAATACTCCGATTGCGGCAAGAAACGAATAGATTTCATCTGGAGAAAAAAGTGTAGGCATGCTCGTAATATCTGTCCAACATATAATTTGTTGGTCTGTAAGATAAGAAATGTCTTTATGTTGAATGCCAGATTGCTACGTCAATTCATCGCCGTCGCCGAGGAGCTTCACTACGGTCGCGCCGCACAGCGGGTGGGCATGGCGCAGTCGCCGTTGAGCCAGGCCATTCAAAAGCTCGAAGCTTTTGTGGGTACGGCGCTTTTCGTGCGCAACAAACGTTCGGTGTCGTTGACGCCGGCGGGCAAGGTTTTTCTCGAGGAGGCCTATCAATGGCTGCGCTATGAGCAATTGGCCCTGGAACGCACCCAGTACGCAAGCAGCGGCGCCACGGGCCAGCTCTCGCTCGGCTATATCGGCAGTGCGGGCTATGGCTTCATGCCTGATCTCATCCGGCACTTTCGCGCGCGCTATCCGCAGGTGCGGCTGCGGGTCGTGGAGATGACCACCAAAGACCAGGTCGAGCAATTGAAGGGACGGGCGCTGGATCTGGGTATGTTGCGTACGCCGTTGCCGGACGAAACCGGGCTGTTTGACACCTTGCTGTACAAACATGACCGACTCATGGCGGCAGTGCCCGTCAATCACCGCTTGGCGGCCCAGCCGGCCATTGCCTTGCGGCAGTTGGCCAGGGAATCCTTTGTGGCGTTCTCCCGTGAAAAGGTACCAACCGCCCACGCGCAGCTGATATCGGTATGCGCATCCGCCGGATTCTCGCCGGATATTGAGCAGGAGTGCGCCCAGGTGGGCGGGGTCATCTGCCTGGTTGCCGCCGGCCTGTCGGTTGCGCTGATCCCCAGCAACCTGGCCTCGCTCATGCATCCCAAGGTGAAGTATCTGCCACTGGCCGATGACTATCCGTATCTGAGTCAGGAAGTCTCCCTGGCCTGGCGCAGGGACGACGACAATCCGGCACTGGCCAGCTTCTTGGGGATTGCGCGCGGCCTGGCCGACTAGTTGCGCCTCGTGCAACAGGTTGCGACCTTCGGCGCTGGCTTCGGGGATGATAGGCGTCGCCGTATGCCCGTAACGGGGCGGTGTGCTAGGGCCGCACCGACCACCAGCGCGGCAGCAGGGCACGCACACGGGGCTGGGCATAGCGGTCATCGATCAAATGTACAACCCCGCTGTCAGTGTCGCTCCGTATGACCCGGCCGGCCGCCTGCACCACTTTTCTCAGGCCGGGATACAGATAGGCATAGTCATGTCCGCGCTCGGGACCAAAAAATCTCTCCATGCATTGCCTCAGCTGCTCATTGCTGTCGTTGTATTGCGGCAGACCCAGCGTCGACACGAAGGCGCCAATCAGGCGCGTGCCGGGCAGGTCTATCCCCTCAGCAAAGGCTCCGCCCAGCACCGCGAAGCCGATGCCGCAGCCCCCGGCGGTGAACCGCTGCAGGAATCGGTCTCTGGCGGCTTCATCCATATTGCGCGCCTGCATCCAGACGGGAATATCGGGGTAGCGCAATGCAAACGCATCCGCCACCTGCTCCAGATAGTCGAAGCTGCTGAAATAGCTGAGATAGTTGCCCGGCTTCGTGCAATACTGCTTCGCCATGAGCCGGATGATCGGGGTGATGGATTGCCGTCGATCGCGATAGCGCGTGGAGATGCCGCGCGCGATACGCACGTGCAGCTGGCTGGCATCAAATGGCGATGCCACGTCGACCCAGGCCGTATCGTCGGGTAATCCCAGCGTGTCGCGGTAGAAGTCCCACGGTGTCAATGTGGCGGAAAACAGCACTGTACTGTGGCTGATCCGAAAGGCGGGTTCCAGAAAAGGCGCTGGCACCAGATTGCGCAAGCTGAACAGCGTGCCTGCATCGTTCAGCCGATTCTCCCCCGCCAGCGTCACGTCCAATACGGAGTGAGGGCCAAAGCAGGCTGCCAGCCTTAGGAAATGCAGAATATCGAAATGCAGACGCAGGAGATCCGCGTCGGAATAAGGTGTGCCGGGATGAGCAAGCCCCTGCGTATGCTGTACCTTGCGCTTATCATGAGGCTGGCGCGAGCTGGTTTCGGGATGATGTTCGGTACGCGAAGTCGCTGTGTCGAACAGCGCCAGCGCAGCCTGGCCCGGTCCCTGCAACCGGTCTGCGCCTGTTTCAACATGGTCGGTCAGTGCGGCGCTGAGTACCTGCAATGCGCCGGACAGGCGTTCCGGTAATGCCGTATAAGACTGATAGGTAGTCGTCTGGTCGCGGTACAGATGCTGGCAGGCCTTGAGCGCAGCGCGGGCCGCCTTGCGGACGTTGCCCGGCCCGTGCCGCTGTGCCGCGAGCAGGGCCGATGGCCGCAACGCTCCGCTGTACATCTTGCGTGCGCGTTCCGGAAGATTATGGGCTTCATCCACCAGGACCGCCACGCGCCATTGCCGGTTGTCGGTCAGGCTGCGCAAGAGCGCATTCATATCGAAATAATGGTTGTAGTCGCCGACAATAATATCGGCCCATTGCGTGAGGTCATGGCTGAGCCAGTAGGGGCACAGGCCATGGCTCAGGGCCACCGCGCGGACGGCAGCCTTGTCCATGCGGCCGGCCGCCACAGCTTCGCTGCGCGCGGCGGGGAGACGGTCATAGAAGCCGCGCGCCAGGGGGCACGATGCGCCATGGCATGCTTTGTCGGGGTGTTCACATGTCTTTTCGCGAGCCGTCAACTCCAGCACGCGCGGCGCGGGTTTTGACCCTGCCGCATCATCGGCAGTATCAATGCCGGCGGCGATCAGCGCGAGCCCGTCCAGCGCCAGTTGGCGCCCCGGTGTTTTTGCGGTAAGGAAAAATACCTTGTCCAGTTCCGCGCGCGGCATGCTCTTGAGCACCGGAAACAGGGTGCCCAGTGTCTTGCCTATGCCAGTGGGCGCCTGAGCAAGCAGGCAGCGCGATTGCAGCGCGGCCTTGTATGCCGCTTCCGCAAGTTGGCGCTGGCCGGCCCGCATGGCGGGAAAAGGAAAGCGCAATGCATCGAGGCAGCGGTTCCTGCATAGCCTGTGCTCGGTCTCCTGCAAGGCCCAGGAGGCGAAACGCGCGCACAGCGCATGGAAATGCGTGGCCAGCTCAGACGCCTCGTGCTGTACTTCGAGAACAGTTTCCTTCTCTTGATCGATGTCGTAGTACACCAGCGCGACGCGTAAGCGAGCAAGTCCGCGCGCCTTGCACAACATGTGCCCATAGACCCGCGCCTGGGCCCAATGCAGGCTGCGATGATTGTGCGGCAGCATCTCGGGGGGCCGGCGACAGGTCTTGATTTCCTCGATCTGCTGGCGGTGCGCGTCGTATCCGTCAGCCCGGCCGCGCACATGCAATGTATGCCGACCGCCCGCCAGCTCGATGGTGTCCTCCAGCGAGATCTCCTTCTCGTAGCCCTTCGGCCGGCGCGAGCGCACAGCGGCATGGCCAGCGATGCCTTCCAGCGCGGTGGGCACGGGTGCAAACTGCAGGTCCAGGTCGCCTTCCCTTGCGGTGAACTCGCATAGTGCTCGCACTGACACCGTGTAGTTCATGACACACTCCCGGCGCGGCATCCATATGCGAAGGCCTGCGGGGCAGGACACGCGTTAATGCTGGCAAGCCGCATCATGACGAAACCGCGCGATTCACGTGGCAGACACGCGTATCAATGCCGTGCTGCACACAGTACCCGAGCCAGCGGATCTGATTGTCCTGCAGCCGGTCGCCTGGGCCCTTGACCTCGATCAGGCGGTAGCGCTGCTGGGCGGGCCAGAATTGAATGAGATCGGGCAGGCCCGCGCGATTGTCGCGAATGTCGTCCAGTAGCCGATGGAAAATTGCGCCGAGATGCGCGGCGGGGATGCAGTGCAGGGCGAGTTCCAGCAACTCCCGTGGGACGGCGCCCCAATATACGAAAGGTGACTGCAGGCCATGTTTGGATTCGAAGCGCTGCATGATGGTGTTGCGGTAGCTGTCTGTGTCCAGTTGAGCCAGGCATGTGTTGAACAGGGCGCCGCGACGCTGGCGGAAGCCGCTGCGCAGCAGATCGGCAGGCCCCTGCTGATAGGGGTGAAAAAAAGCGCCTGGCACGCTGGCAAAGACGGCGTCCCAGCACAACAGCCCGAATAAGGTATTGAAGAGCGTGTTCTCGACATAGAAGGCGGGTGCCTGGGTCGTATGCAGGTGCAGGCGCACTTCTTCTTCGATGCGCATGGGTTGGGCCGGCGCTGGGAGGGAAAGATCATCGCGCTGCGTGGGCATGCCATTCTTGCGACGATCGGGTGTGTGTCCGCAATGCCTTTGCAGGCGGGGCAGCATCCGCAGCACCGCCTGCTGCTCGGCTTCGCTTGCCGGGGTGTCCAGAATTGCGCGCGCCAGGGTAAGCGCCTGCTCGGCCTGCTGCAGCCGTTCCAGCATGCGCACGCGGCGCGCGCGGGCGCCGCGGTCGGTACTGAGCGTATAGCAGTGCAATGCCTGCTGCCACTGATGCATGCGCTCGAAGCGGCCGCCGGCATGATACAGCAGCCTGGCTCGGCGGTTTTCCAGCCATTCGCTATCATAGGGCGCGATGGGCACGTCGGATATCGCCGCTGCGCATGTATCGGCATCTTCGGCACTATCGAGCCGCTCGCGGCAGCGGTGCAGGTGCAGATAGGCGTCGATGTCGTGCCGCGATTGAAAGGCGCGCGCGCTCGCGTGGAAATCGACGGTCTCGTAGCTGTACAGCCCAAGGTCGGCCAGCACAAATTCGCTCCAGTCCTGGCGCAGGTTTCCGAAAAACATCAGGCGCAACCGCTCGCAAAGCGGAACAACTTGCACCTCGTAAAGCGTTTCATCGAGCCCGAGCTGATTCGTGTCGCTGCATGCGAGCCATTGCGCCAGTGTGCGAGTTCCGGGCCACAGTGCCAGCAGTGCGTCGCATTGCACGGCCTTGCTGGCTGACTGCAGGCCCAATTGCGTCAGGCTCCGGCGGAATATGGCCGACAGCTCGTGGCGCGTGAGTAGCCTGAAGAGGGTCGGAAGGTCGATGACGGGTTGATGGCAAACCCATTGCTGCGCGAGCAAGGGTGCCATGGCGAGCGTGATATCGCCGATTTCGGGATAGCGCAGCCGGCTGGCGCGAAACAGGGGGCCTTTGCGCATGATCATGCGGGCCGCCAGTGCGCGCGAAGCCCGAGGTAATGCGGGAAACTGTCTGATGAAATGCCGCTCTTCATCCAGGAGCAGGTCGTCGCAGCGCCGGGCAACCCAGTGCAGCACGAACTCGAAATTCTTGAGGTAATACCACTGATCGGGCAGGCGTTGGGCTGGCATGAGAAAAAGCGATAGCTGGTTTTTTATACAGTTTAACAGCGCCAGCCGGCATGGGCGTGCGCACAGGAATTCTTGTCATGATCCTGTTACCAGTCGGGGGCTTTATTAAGGAGATGTAGCGCATGGCACGCGAAGACGGGGCGTGCGTTACGTATGGATATCTTTCGCCTTGACCTCGCAAGGTGGCGCGTCTAGGGTACGGGTTCGAGTATCGGCCAGTGCTGCCTGACCTACGGGTCAGGTTGTTGGGCTCGCAAGCCATCGTTGCTTGCGAGCCTTTTTTTATTTCACCGTCGCACCTTGGGCATCAGCTTGCGATAGTAATTGGGCAGCGCGAAAAGCGCTCCGTGCACATCCGCGTTGTAGTACTGCAGACCGGTGATGCCGCGATCGTCCAGACGCTGTTCGATGCGTGCAGGGCTGATCGCTGTGGGATCAAGATCGTTCGAGGCCAGCGCCAATGCCCAGTAGGTGCCGTACAGGGGAATATGCACGCCGTAGCCATGCACCTGGGGAAACACGGCTGACAGCGCTTGCGCCAGTTCACGCACTTGCGCAGGCTCGTGGAATGGCGTGCCCAGGTGCAGGACCAAGGCGCCGCCCGGCGCAAGCACACGCTGGCACTGCGCAAAGAATTCGCGTGTGTAAAGCGGGCCGGCGGGCGTTTCCGGGTCGGTGAGATCCAGCAGTATCAGATCCTGGCTTGCTTGCTGCGCGGCAGCCAGATACTGCGCGCCGTCCTGGACCTTGACGCAAACGCGGGGGTCGTCGAATGCTCCATGGTGTATGTTCTGCAGATAGGTGCGCGCCGCGTCGATGACTTCGCCGTCCAGTTCGACCAGCGTGATGTGTTCTATGCTGGGATGCTTGAGCAGCTCGTCAAGCGCACCGCCATCGCCGCCGCCCACGACCAAGGCCCGGCGAGGCGCATCGTGCGCCATAGCGGCCGGATGCACAAGTGCTTCGTGATAGAAGAACTCGTCGGCCTCCGATGTCATGAAATGGTCGTCCAGGCGCAGTGTGCGGCCCAGCTCTGCAGACTCCAGCACCTCAAGACGCTGATAAGCGGTTTGGCGGGCATGTAGCCGCCGGTTGAACCTGAAGCCGTAGACGCTGGTCTGATTCAAGGGTTCGAGTGTTAGTTCGCCGGAGGAGCCTGGCCCGTTTTCGTCGCCGCGCAGCAGCCGTTCGCGCTGGATGGTACCCGGCATGAAGGCCGCGACCAGGGCTTCAAGCAGCTGCTCAGCCTTGGCGGAATTGTCCTCCATGAAATTGCATACATAGACATCCAGGGTGATGCCGCCGCGCTCGGGCCAAGTATGCAGGGCAAGATGAGACTCCGCCAACAGCAGCATGCCGGTGACGCCGCCCGGCTCTCCCTGGAAATCCGGAAAGGTATGCCATTTTTCCGCAACGAGCGTCAACCCGGCATCCAGAGTATGCTGGCGGCAAAGATCCGCCAGCGTGTTTGCATTGATGAGCAGTGCGCTGTCGCAGGCGCACAAGTAAAGATCTGCGGTGAGGTGCAGGCCCTGCATGGTGTCGACGCTCCTTGGAGTAAGACTTCAGCGCCAAGGCTAGGCACATGAAAAGCCCGTTAGATGGACGCGCCGCCGCGTCCAACACGGATAAAAACGTATAAGTATATCGTCATCCGAAATGAAACAGCGCTTTTGCAGGACAATTGATGGTGCGCGCCGCCTGGGCCGGCAGCCTCGGCGGCGCCATGTGCGATGGTCAGTCGTCCAGGCTGCGCACAGCCCGCGTGAACACGGCGAAGTCGAACAGCGTCTGAGCACGCCGCAGGGGTAGAAGCAGCGCGGTGACCAACGCCGGCACGCAGGCTGCCAGCAGGAAGGATTCGAGCAGGTAAGTGGGCTTTGCACCGGGGGCGGGGAAGAAGGCCAGGCCCGCGATCAAGCCGCATACTGTCGCGATGGTGGCGATGGCGCCGTTGTGCCTGCGGTTGAACAGCCCGAAGAAAACGGGGAAGGCTGCGGCGGAGCATAGAAGGTCGGCAAGCAGAAAAAGATAAAGCACGCTGTAGCCCTGCGAGGAAACGATCATCACCGGGATCGCCAGCAGGAAGATCAGCCAGCGCGACATGACCAGAAGTGTGCCGCGCTGCAGGCTTGGCGCCAGGCGGCGCGCATCCACCGCAATGATGCTGGATACGGCGCTGATGGCCGTGTCGGCCGTACTCATTACGAGGGCCAAGCCCAGTGGAATGAGCGCAATGGCAAACCAGGTGGGTACATGCGGCATCAGCACGCTGAACAGCGCCACCGACGCGTCGTCGTGATGGCCCAGGCCGACAAATGCGAGCCCGAACAGCCCCATCAGGAATATCACCGGGGACACCAGCAGGCCGCCCAGCAGGAAGCCGCGCCGCATGCTGCGCGTGGTGCCGGCCGCATAAACGCGCTGCCAGTTGCCCTGATGAAAGAGGCCGGTAAGCAGAATGGCAACGAAAAATGTGATGCCCGCCTTGACACCCACGGGATTGGTCAGGTTGAGCAGTTCCGGCGCGTGTTCCTTGAGCCCCGCAACGACTGGGGCAATACCGCCTGTTGCCTGCCAGCCGAAGTACAGCAGCACCAGCAGCAGCGGCACGATAACCAGCATTTGCACTTTGTCCGTGAAGATGGATGCCCGCAGGCCGCCATAGGAGGTATACAGGAGCGTGGATCCCAGCACCACTGCCGCCGTCACCCAGAGGGGAACTGGCGCCAGCATGGCGACAAGCTTGGCGATGGCAGTGATTTCCGCGGTCAGCGAGATGAACATGTAGAACATCATGATGATGAGCGTCAGCGCATACATGGGCTTGCCGAAGCGCAGGATGACGAACTCGGTCAGAGTATGGCCGTGCGGGATGATCTCGCGCATGCGCCGCCCAAGGGGAATCATGACCAACCTTGGTGACATCGAGCCCAGCGCATAGCCGATAACCGCGGCCAGTCCGCCCCAGGTCGCGGCTTGCGGTGGTGAAAAGAGCACCCAGGCGCCGAGCGATGAAGCCAGCAGCGTGAGCATGGTTGCCACGGCGCCCTGGCTGTTGCGGGCAATGACATAGTCTTCGAGGCTGTCGCGGTCATGGCGCGCATACCACATGCCCAGCAGGGCAAATATGCCTGAGAAGGCGATAAGCCAAAGTATGGTGGAACTCGCTTGCACAGGGACTGCTCCTGTTTCCTTCGGTTGGTCTGCGGAAAGGCGTGCGCGCCGGCCTGCGGGCGCGGCGCGCCATGACGAAGAAGGAAAATGGAGTGCTGTTGCGGTATGCCGTCCTTCCCTTCGCCGGCATGACCCGGATCAGGTTCAAAGGGTTACCGCCATATGGCGGAGTCTCAGCCCACAAGGGCTCCCCCAGGAACACAGGCGCAAGCTTAAGGGTGGGCGGAGCACTTGTCAATCGCCGCGCTTTTCCGCCGCGTCCCAGTGTGCTATCGTGACGGCACGACACGGGGTGCCCGCCTGCCTGCTGGGCCGGGGCTGAGATCACACCCGTCGAACCTGCTCCAGTTAACACTGGCGAAGGGATGTCTGCCAGAAGGCCATCGGCGCAAAGCCGCGCGGGCATGCCACGCCACAGCTACAAGGCATGTCATCATGATTGCTACTTCCCATTTCCCCATCAACGAACAAATCGTGCTGGTCACAGGTGGTGCGCGCGGCCTGGGCCTGCACATCGCACATGCATTCCTGCGCGAGGGCGCGCGCGTGGCTGTCAATTACCTCAACAGTGCGCAGGCTGCCGAGGCCCTGGCGGCCGAGGCGGAAGGGCGCGTTTGCGCCGTGCAGGGCGATGTGCGCAGCGCTGAGGCGGTGTCCGCAATGCTTCAGGCTGCGCGCGGCCATTTTGGCGCGCCGGTCACCACCGTGGTCAATAATGCGCTCCCGTCTTTCTCCTTCAATGGCGACGCGCGTGCCCATGCCGATGCCATAGGGTGGAAGGACATGGCGCAGCAGCTTGAAGGTGTGGTGGGCGGCGCCTTGAATACCGTGCAGGCAGCATTGCCGGGAATGCGCGAGGCGGGGTTCGGCCGCGTCATCAATATCGGCACCAATCTCTTCCAGAATCCAGTGGTGCCTTACCACGACTACACCGCAGCCAAGGCGGCCCTGCTGTCGTTGACGCGCACGCTTTCGCAGGATCTTGGGCCCGACAACATCACGGTCAACATGGTGTCTGGTGGTTTGCTGCGCACCACGGATGCCTCCGCCGCGACGCCCGAGGCGGTGTTCGATTTCATCGCCGCCAGCACACCCTTGCGGCGGGTGACAACGCCGGCCGAGTTCGCCGACGCCGTGCTCTTCTTCGCCTCGCCGTGGTCGCGTTCCGTAACCGGACAGAATCTCGTGGTCGATGGCGGCCTGGTCAAGAATTGAGGCGCAAGCATGTTGCATCTGAATCTGTTCATCTTTGGTTGCGGCCATCATCGTGCGGCGTGGCGGCATCCGCGCTCTAGCGCCGAACGCCTGGGCGACATCGCCTATTACGAGGCGCTCGCACGCACGGCGGAGCGCGGCAAGCTGGACGCGGTTTTTTTTGCCGACGGCCAGTCCGCCGAAAACCTGTCGGATGGTCCTCGCTGGTTTCTCGAGCCGCTGACAGCCATGTCCGCCATGAGCCGCGCGACCGAGCGCATCGGGCTGATCAGCACCGTGTCCAGCACGTTCTACACGCCTTTTCACGCGGCGCGCATGATGGCGTCCCTGGATCATATCTCGGGCGGGCGCATGGGCTGGAATGTGGTCACGTCCATGTTTGACAGCGAAGCCCGCAACCACGGCTATGAGGTCATGCCAGATCATGCGTGGCGCTATGCGCGCGCGGAGGAATTCGTGGATGCGGTCCTGGCTCTGTGGGATTCATGGCGGGACGACGCGCTGCTCCATGATCGTGCCGGCAGTTTCGTACGACCCGGTTCAGTCGCGCCGATTCATCATCAAGGTCGGCATTTTCTGGTGGATGGACCGCTGACTGTTCCCCGGCCACCGCAGGGACATCCGGTTATGTTTCAGGCTGGCGCCTCGGAGCAGGGGAGAGACCTGGCGGCACGGCGCGCGGAGGCCATCTATGCAGTGGCCTACGACCTGCCGTCGGCCCAGGCCTACTATCGCGACATCAAGCGGCGCGTGCGCGAAGCAGGCCGAAGCGATCCCGTTCCCATCATGCCCGGGCTGGTTGTCTATGTTGCCGCCACCGAGGCGCAGGCCCGCGCGAAGCAGCGCGAACTGGACGAGCTTCTGCCCGCGCCGGATGCCTTGCGGCAACTGAGCATGTACATCGACCAGGATTGCACCGGTTGGGCGCTGGATGCGCCGGTACCGGCGCTGCCGCCGCTGGAGGCCTTCAAGGGCCCCAAAGGCCGCTACGCAACAGTGCTGCGCATCGTGGACACAGAGCAGCCCACGTTGCGCCAGTTGCTCGGGCGCCTTGCCGCCGGCGGAGGGCACTGCACCATGGTCGGCACGCCCGTGCAGATCGCCGATGAAATGGAGCGCTGGTTTCGCAACGAGGGAGCCGATGGCTTCAATCTTATGCCGCCCTCGCTGCCCGATGGCATCGAGGATTTCGTGGAGCAGGTTGTACCCGAGCTGCAGCGCAGAGGGTTGTTCCGCAAGGAGTACACGGCATCCACGCTGCGTGGTCATCTGGGCCTTGCGCGGCCCGCGCACTGACATGCGGCCTTGCGCGGCGCCTGTTCGTCGAGACACGCCGGTCGGGTTTTTATTGGGGGGGCTGCGCCATGGCGGCCAGTGCCGTCTCGATTTCCGCGCGCGTCGGCATGGATGCCGCTGCCCCGCGGCGCGTGACCGATATACCCGCCAGGGCGGTGGCGAATAGCATGGCCTGCCTCGGGGAGCGTCCTTGCGCAAGCGCCGTTGCAAAGCCGGCTGTGTAGCCATCACCCGCGCCGGTCGTATCGACGCAGGCGCCGGCCTTGTGGGCGGCCACCGTGAATGAAGTCTCGCTATTGCAGAAGAGTGAGCCTCGATCTCCCAGCGTCATGACCACGCTACCGACGCCTTTGGACAGAAGTGCTCGCGCGGCTGCCTCGGCCTGCGTGGGTGTTTCGGCAGGCAAGCCGGTCAAGCGCGATGCTTCGCTTTCATTGGGCAGGATATAGTCGCACAATGGAAACAGCGCCTCCGGCAAGGGGCAGGCAGGGGCAGGGTTGAGTACGGTGATGACGCCGTGGCGGCGTGCAAGCTCCAGCCCGCGCAATGCCGCTTCCACCGGTTGCTCCAGCTGAATTACAAACACTTTTGCGGCGGCGATCTCGGCTTCGACCATTTCAAGATCGCACGCGCCCATGGTTCTGCAAGCGCCGGGATAGACCACGATGGCATTGTCTCCGGACTCTTCGACAAAAATGCCTGCAGCGCCGGTGGCTTGTCCGGGTATGACGCGCGCCAGGCTGCGCACGCCTTCGTTGCGCCAGAGCGCGCGGGCATCCTCTCCGAATGCGTCATCGCCGATCAATGTGAAGAAGCACACGTCGGCGCCGGCGCGCGCAGCCGCAACGGCCTGGTTGGAGCCTTT
The DNA here is from genome assembly GCF_004153445.1 of Allopusillimonas soli. Classification (GTDB taxonomy): domain Bacteria; phylum Pseudomonadota; class Gammaproteobacteria; order Burkholderiales; family Burkholderiaceae_B; genus Allopusillimonas; species Allopusillimonas soli. The sequence goes on along the minus strand of NZ_SDQC01000001.1, from coordinate 182,882 downwards.
TCCGCCGTGGCTGCGCATAAAGCCCGAGGCCTGAATGGTTTCGCCCAGGGAGGGCAAACGTTGCGCGGCAAAGACGAGATCGGCTGCGTAGATGCCGGCTACGAACAGCCTGGACGAAGACCGTGCGGCGGTCATGAGACGGCCGATCCATCCATCTGGCGCAGTTTCTCCACGCGGCGCAGGAAATCGGCGTCGGTTGAGAAGTGCGCATTGAGATATGCCGTGACCAGGTCATTGGCCAGCCAGGGGCCCACGATCTGAGCGCCAATGCAGATGACGTTGACGTCGTCGTGCTCTATGCACTGATGCGCCGAATGCACATCGTGGCATACCGCTGCGCGTATGCCGCTGACCTTGTTGGCAGCGATGCATGCGCCAACGCCGGTTCCGCACACCATGATTCCCCGGTCGGCATCGCCCGACGTGATGGCGCCTGTCAGGGTTCGGGCAATGTCGGGAAAATCGACGGGACTCTCGTTGTGGCATCCGACGTCCACGACCTCGTGGCCGAGTGCGCGAACGCACTGGACTATGGATGCCTTCATCGGCCAACCCGCATGGTCGGAGCCAATAACTATACGCATGATCGCTTCCTGATTGATGATGAAGAATTTTACTTGCTGCCGCGCATGTCTTCGGGCAGTTCGTTGCCGTAGAACTTCTTGTGTATGGCGTTGAGTCGGCCATTCTTTATATTTGCATCCACCCAGGCATTGACCTTGTCGAGCAGGCGCTTTTCCCCTTTCTTGACGCCGATGGCCAGGTCGAAATTCTGCAGCACGAACAGCGGCTTGAAGTTGTTCTTGCCTATCTTCTTGTCGATCTGCGCTACCAGCGACTGCGAGGTGGCCACCATTTTTGCCTGCCCGGTGACTGCCGCTGTGACCAGGGTGGCATCGTCATCGTATCGGGCTACCTTGAAGCCATACTTGGAAGCCTTGCGCGTCAGGTCCGTATCCTGGGTCGTACCGCGAGTTACCGACACAGTATGGTCCTTCAGGGTTTCCAGGCTGCTCACGTCCAGGCCGGGGCCGCCCGCCACGATGGATTGCAGCACGGCATAGCGGTGCGAGAAATCGATGACCTTGGCCCGTTCCGGCGTCACCGACAATGTGGATACGACAATATCGGCCTTGTCGTTCTGAAGATTGGGGATACGGGTTGCACCGGTGGTTTGCACCAGCTCGTACTTCAGTCCCCAGTCCTTGGCCAGGGCCTGCCCCACTTCCACATCCGCGCCTGTGGGCTTCATGTCCGGGGTGAGCATGCCGGCCGGCGGAATACCCAGATCGGTTGCGATGCGGATCGTGCCGCTCTGCTCTATGTTATCCAGAACATCGGCGTGGGCGGCCGTCAGCCCCGCGAGGGCCAGTCCGGCGCTGAGAAAAAGACTGCTGATCAGTTCGCGTTTTTTCATGGTGTGTCTCCTGATATGTGGGTGACGGCTAGAGCTCGTTGCGCAGGAATTCCTGCAGGGCTTCCGTCTGGGGATTGTTCAGGATGCTGGCATCCCCTTGTTCCCAGATTTTGCCGTCGTTCATGAAAACAATGGTGCTTGCGACCCTGCGAGCGAAATTCATTTCGTGCGTGACCATGATCATGGTCATGCCCTTGGCTGCAAGGTCTTCGATTACCCGCAGTACTTCTCCCGTGAGTTGCGGATCCAGGGCGGAGGTCACCTCGTCGAAAAGCATGACCTTCGGTTCCATCGCTAGCGATCTGGCGATCGCCGCGCGCTGTTGCTGTCCTCCCGATAACTGCTCCGGGTACTGGCTTGCCTTTTCCAGCAGGCCCACCTGCCCTAGCATGCGATGCGCAAGCTGCCGTGCCTCGGCCTTGGGCATCTTCTTGACGGACCTGGGTGCAAGCATGATGTTCTCCTCGACCGTGAGATGAGGGAACAAGTTGTAGCTTTGGAAAACAATGCCTATATCCAGCCGCAGGGCCTTGAGGTCCACATCGTGCTGGTCCACGCGGTGGCCGCACACGGTGATTGCGCCGCTGTCTATTGTTTCCAGGTAGTCCATGCAGCGCAACGCCGTGCTCTTTCCAGAGCCGCTCTTGCCAATGATGGCCACGACCTCGCCGCGGCCGACATCCAGGCTGACACCGCGTAGTACATGGTTGTCCCCGAACCGCTTGTGTACTTCCTTTAGGCTGACAATGGGTTCGGCATCGGGATTTGCTCTGACATCAGGCATAGGCTTTGTCGCTTCCTCTGATTTCAAGCCGGCGGCTTAGTATGGAAAGTGGATAGCACATTCCAAAATAGAGAATGGCAATGAGGAGATAAATCAGGAATGGCTGGAAGATGGTGTTATTGATGATCTGCCCCGCGCGAACAAGCTCGATGAAACCGACAATCGAGGCCAGCGATGTGTTCTTGATGATCTGCACCATGAATCCGACAGTGGGAGGCGTGGCGATGCGCACTGCCTGAGGCAGGATGACCTTGCTCATGCGCTGCAGGCGCGAGAGCGCCAGGCACTCAGCCGTTTCCCATTGCGCCCGAGGCACAGACTGTATCGATGCGCGCCAGCTCTCGCCCAGGTAGGCCGAAACGTAAATGGACAGCGACAGCGAGGCTGCCAGCAGCGGCGAAACCGACCAGCCCAGGGAAGGCAGACCGAAATAGATCAGGAAGATAATAACCAGCACAGGTGTGCCCTGTACGAGTTGTATATAGAGCGCGGTAGCCACCCTCAGGCTGCGCAGCGGCGATATGCGGCAGAGAGCGACGACGAGCGCTGATGCGCCGCCCCACAGCAAGGCAATCACCGAGAGTCCAACTGTCCAGAGCGCACCCTGCAGAAGAAAGGCCAGGTAGCCCATTGCAAAGCTTGCATTCATGCGCCGACCCTCCTCATATCAGTGTTCCCAGTTTTCTGCGCCGGGTGAAAAGCGCGAGACCCACAAGCCAGAGCAGCGCGCGCAGCGCGAGCGACAGCAGCACGTACAGCAGGCCCACCACGACATAGGTTTCCAGCGGACGGTAGGTGTCCGACTGTATGAAGTTGGCGACTGCGGTCAATTCCTCCGCCGATATCTGCGAGCAGATGGAGGAGGCCAGCATGAGGAGCACGAATTGGCTGGCCAGGGCAGGGTATACGCGCTCAAGTGCTTGCTTGAGGATGACATGCCAGTAGATCTGTCTTTTGGATAGTCCCAGCGTCTCGGCCGCCTCCAGTTGTCCTCTTTCTATCGAATCGAAGCCAGCCCGCATGATCTCTGCCGTATAGGCGCCCAGGTTGATCGTCAATGCGATCATCGCAACGGTAACGGCATTCAGGGACAGCCCCAGATTCGATATGCCGAAGTACACCAGGAAGATCTGCACCAGCAGTGGTGTATTGCGTATGGCTTCGACATAGCACGTGCAAACCCGGCGCAGCCACGCGATCGAGCCGCGCTTGCCGATGGCGCAGAATGTGCCGACACAGAAGCCGCAAAGGGTGGCGACGAGCGTCAGCTTGATCGTCAGGAACAGGCCCTGGATGATCATGGGCTCGCGGCCCAGCAATACGGAAAAATCGAGGTTCATGCTGCATGGCCTCCGTTGGCGTGCCGCTGTTCAGCCGGGCAGCGACTGGTTCGCCATGCGGTCGTAGACAGTGAACAGGGCCTGGTTTCCATTGCCTCCTTCGCCATGACCACGGGCGTCGAGGTATTGGGAGGTAACCAGGGACGTGGCCGGCAGCGGCACGGACAGGCCGAAGGCCAGCTCCTGCACAAGCTTCAGGTCCTTGAGCATGAGGTCTATGCGGAAGCCGGCGCGCGTGTCGCGCGCGATCATGCCTGGGCCCAGTTTGTCCAGCATCCACGATCCGGCCGAGCCGCCCATCAGGACATCGCGCAGTACATTCAGATCGAGGCCCGACGCCCTGGCCAGCGCAAATGCCTCGCAGATGGCCTGGATATTGATGCCGCACACCAACTGATTACATAGCTTCAATGTCTGGCCGGCGCCGCTTTCGCCGACATGGGTGATGGTCGTGCCCAGCGCGCGCAGCACGGTGAGGATACGGTCGAAGGCATCGCGCGCGCCGCCCACCATAATGGTCAGGGCCGCGTTTTCAGCCCCCACCGGGCCGCCCGATACCGGGGCGTCAAGGAAGTCTATGTCTTGCGCCGCCAGCGCCGAAGCCACTGTGCGAACCGCCGCCGGGGATATGGTACTCATGTCGATGATCACGCGTTGAGCGGGCGGATTGTGCGCCAATCCCCTCTCGCCAAGCACAATGGATTCGACATCCGGTGTGTTGGGCAGCATGGAAATAACAATGTCCGACTGCCGGCCCACCGCGCCCACGCTGTCCGCAGCGCGCGCACCCTGCCGGACAGCGGCCTGCACCGCCTCGGTGCGCACATCGTAGACAATCAGGTCGAAGCCGGCGCGGCAAAGGTTCGCAGCCATGTGCTGGCCCATTGTGCCCAGGCCGATAAAACCGATCTTGTGGATATCCTGTGACTGCATGTCTCGCTCTGGTGGCATATCGGATCTTGCGCCCGCTTTTAAATGAAAGAAAAAATGAATGTCAGGGCAGGGCTGTCCTGATCGTGGCGCGATAGCGTCTTTCGTCGCCAATGCTGAAATGGTCCCGCAGCTGGCGGTCTGCGGATTCCGCATCTTTTTCCGCCAATGCATGAAAGATGCGGCGATGGTCCTCGATAATCTGCGCTTTCAGGTCCGGCTCAACATCCACCACCTCGCGCCGTTCGCGATGCAGCTTGATCAGCAGCGGCTGCATCGCGCTGTACAGGCCGATCAGCGTTTCGGACTTGCTGGCGCGGACTATGGCCGAATGGAACGCGAAGTCGGCAATGCCGCCATGGGAGGGGGAATCGATCGTGGCTCGTATATGAGCCAGGGCCTCGCTCACGGCTTCCAGATCCTGCGGCGTTATGCGTTTGCATGCCAGCCTGATGGCCTGGCACTCAATGGCAATGCGCGCCTGCATCAGGTCGTCGATGACGCCTTTGTCCTGGGCCAGCGTGAAGGCAAAGATATCGCTGAGTATTGCGGCATCGGGTTTGCGCACAAAGGTTCCGACGCGCTCCCGGACTTCCACCACACCTATCATGGCCAGCGCCCGCAATGCTTCGCGCACGACGGGACGGCTGACTTCCAAGTGTTCGGCCAGCTCGCGTTCGGGCAGCAGTAGATCGCCCGGCCGCAGGCTGCCGTCGAGCAGCTTTTCGCGCAGGAACTGGAAAACCTTGTCGTATCCCTGCTTGGCGTCGTCCGCTTTCCGGACAATCTTGATGGTGCTTGTCATGCCTGTGGTTTTACCACAGGACTTGCCAGACAATGTATGCGGGTTTCCACCCATGGATGAATCCCGACTGGTTCGGCATGGCACCGCCGTGGCGGCAAGGGGTGAAAGAGGCTGTCAGCGTGCGCGCCGCCAGGAGGGGGCGGCGGATGGTGATGCCGTCAGCGTAGCGCGGCGGGCACTAGATGCAGCCTGTCGCGGTGCGCCCATCTGTGCGTCATGAGCACTGCGACCACCGACAGCCCGATGGCGAGTCCGCACCAGATGCCGACGCTGCCCCAACCGGCCCAGAACGCAAGTGCGGCCCCGCTGGGCAGGCCAACACCCCAGTAGCCCAGGCCGGCATAGATCATAGGTATGCGCGTATCGTGGAGCCCGCGCAGCATGCCTGCGCCCAGTACCTGGCCGGCATCGACCACCTGGAATAGCGCGGCCACGGCCAGCAGGGCCGAGGCGGTAACAACGACGGGGGCATTGACGGGATCGGCCAGGTCGAGAAACAGGCCGATGAGCAGCCTGGGCGCGGTGATCATGACCACGGCCGACATGGCCATGAACCCCGTGCCCAGCGCGAATGCCGTCCAGCCTGCACGACTGATCGCGTTCCGGTTTCCCGCACCGAGCGCCAGCCCCACCCGCACCGTCGCGGCTTGTGCAATGCCGTAGGGCACCATGAAACTGACACTGGCGATCTGTATTGCAATGGAATGCGCGGCCAGCGCGACCGCGCCCAGCCAGCCAATGAGAAACGCGGCCGCATTGAAGATGGTGACCTCAAAGGCCGTGGTGATGGCTATGGGCAGGCCGAGCCGCCAGAAGGCCCGCAGGCGGGGCCAGTCGCTTCGCCATAGTTCGCTGAAAACCCGGTAGCGCCGCAGACCGGGTTCCACCTGCACGATGATGGACATGATGAGCAAAAGCGCAAATGTGGCAGATGCGCTGGCGATACCCGCGCCAATCAGGCCCAGGGCGGGAAAACCGAGATTGCCGTAGATGAGCACCCAGTTTGCAAATACATTGAACAGTATGCCCGCAAAGGCGGCGAACAATGCGGAGCGCGGACGCTCCAGGGCTGAGACGAAAGACCGCAGAACCAGATAGCCCAGAAAGCTTGGCATGGCCCAGAGAAGGCCCCGCAGGTAGGTGCCTGCCATGCTGGCCAGCTCGGGAGGCTGCCGCATGGCCAGCAGAATGGCTTCGCCGTGCCAGAGTGCCATGCAGCCCGCCAGCGACAGGATTGCTGCGCTCCACAGACCCTGGCGTACGGTGAGTTGAACATCGCGCATGGCGCCGGCTCCGCCTGCGCCCAGCTCGCGGGCCGCCATGGGCGCCGTGGCGGACACCAGCCCCATTGCGAAAAAGGCAATGGCCATGTACAGGTTCGCGCCCAGGGTGGCGGCGGCCAGCGCCTTGGGGCCCAGGCGTCCTATGAACACCACGTCGGTCACCGTCATGGCAATCTGCGCCAGATTGGTGAGCACGAGCGGCAGCCCCAGCCTCAGGGTAGCGGCGGCTTCGCGCTTCCAGAGCGCATGCTGGTCGGGCGGCATCAATTCTCCTTGCTCACTAATCCGGAATCATACGCGTTACGAGCAATAACATGGCTGGCGCTGGTTCTGCCGTATGATGATGGCCGGAGATATTGTTGTTCAGACCATAGCCAGGAGACAGTTAGATGGATCAACGGTACAAACATGGGGCGGTGCACGACAGTGCGCCGGAATATGTCCGGCACCAGGGTGTGATCGACTGGGTGGCGCGCATGGCTACCTTGCTTAAGCCGGAGCGCGTCGTGTGGTGCGACGGATCCCAGGAAGAATACGACCGCTTGTGCGAGCAGATGGTGCAGGCCGGAACGCTGCGCCGCCTCAATCCCGAGAAGCGTCCCAACTCCTATCTGGCCTGGTCCGCGCCGTCCGATGTGGCGCGCGTCGAGGACCGTACCTTCATCTGCTCGGAACGCAAGGAGGATGCCGGCCCTACGAACAACTGGGCCGCGCCGCAGGAAATGCGCGCAACGCTGAATGGCCTGTTTGACGGTGCGATGCGCGGCCGTACCCTCTATGTCGTGCCGTTTTCCATGGGGCCGCTGGGCTCGCCCATTTCGCATATCGGCATCGAACTCAGCGACAGCCCCTATGTGGTCGTCAATATGCGCATCATGACGCGCATGGGGCGCAAGGTGTACGACATTCTGGGGAGCAAGGGGGATTTCGTTCCTTGCGTACACTCGGTGGGCAAGCCTTTGGCGCCCGGCGAAGCCGACATACCCTGGCCGTGCAACGATACCAAGTATATTGTCCATTATCCGCAGACACGTGAAATCTGGAGTTTTGGATCTGGCTATGGGGGTAACGCGCTGCTAGGCAAGAAATGCTTTGCGTTGCGCATTGCCTCGACCATGGGGCGTGACGAGGGATGGCTGGCCGAGCATATGCTCATACTCGGCGTCGAATCACCCGAAGGGCGCAAGCGCCATGTGGCCGCTGCGTTTCCGTCCGCCTGCGGCAAGACCAATTTTGCCATGCTGATTCCACCGGAGAGCATGAAGGGGTGGAAGGTCAGCACCATAGGCGACGATATTGCCTGGATCAAGCCTCAGCCCGACGGCACCCTGCGCGCCATCAATCCCGAAGCGGGTTATTTCGGCGTTGCGCCCGGTACCAGCATCAAGACCAATCCGAACGCCATGGCAACGCTGGCCGCCAACGTTATTTTCACCAACGTCGCGCTGACGGACGATGGCGATGTGTGGTGGGAAGGCATGACCGATGCGCCGCCGGCTCATCTCGTTGACTGGCAGGGCCGCGACTGGACGCCCGAGATTGGCAAGTCGGAGGGCCGCAAGGCCGCGCACCCCAATGCGCGCTTTACCGCGCCTGCATCGCAGTGTCCGTCCATAGACCCCGATTGGGAAAATCCGCAGGGCGTGCAGATCGATGCCTTCATATTCGGCGGGCGGCGCTCAACGACCGTGCCGCTTATCACGGAGGCGCGCAATTGGTCAGAAGGCGTTTATATGGCAGCCACCATGGGGTCGGAAACAACAGCGGCGGCAGCGGGGCAGCAGGGCGTTGTGCGCCGCGACCCATTCGCCATGCTGCCTTTCTGCGGATACAACATGGGTGATTATTTTGCCCATTGGCTTGCATTGGGCGAACGGCTCGAGAAGTCGGGCGCTATTCCGCCGCGCATTTACTGCGTGAACTGGTTCCGCAAGGATGCGGACGGGCGTTTCGTGTGGCCGGGATTCGGCGAGAACATGCGTGTTCTCAAGTGGATATTGGGTCGCATCGACGGGCAGGCCCAAGGCGAGGAGCATATGTTCGGCGTCTCGCCGCGCTATGAAGACCTGGACTGGGCCGGCCTTGCCTTCACGCGCGATCAGTACGCGCAGGTGATAGCGTCCGACGCCGCTGCCTGGCGCGCTGAGCTGAATCTGCATGGGGAGTTGTTCGGCCGCCTCGCCGGACGACTGCCCAAGGTGCTGCCGGGCGTGCTGGCGCGATGGTCGTCCAGTATTCCCGCGTAGAGCACGGCCCGGCGCCTGGAATCCCGTCGCGACGGACCTTTCAGGTGCCTACGATACCGCCGTCGTCCTTGGTAATCACCAGCGTGGCGGAGCGCGGAATGGCCGTGCCGCCATCGGGCCAGTGGCTATTGCCGTTTTCACCCGGATGCTGAATATTGACGAACAGGGTGCGACTGTCGGGCGTGAAGCTGATGCCCGTTACCTCGCACTCCGCCGGCCCGACAAGAAAGCGGCGGATTTCCTTACTGACCGGATCCGCGCACAGCATCTGATTGTTGCCTTGGCCCGCATAGTCTCCGCGGTTGCTGTATTTGCCGTCGGTCTGTATCCAAAGGCGTCCTGCCTGATCGAAGGCTAGGCCGTCGGGGCTGTTGAACATGTTGTCGGGCGTGATATTGGCTGACCCTGATTTTGGATCCAGACGGTCGGTGTATACCGCCGGGTTTCCCGCCAACACGAAAAGATCCCATTCGAACGCAGTCGCCGCCGCATCGCCGCCCGCTTCGCGCCAGCGTATGATTTGTCCGTAGATATTCTCTTTCCGCGGGTTGGGGGCATTCACCTCGGTGCGCTTGTCGTTGTTGGTCAGCGTGGCATAGACCTCACCGCTGTGCGGGTGCACGGCAACCCATTCGGGGCGATCCATTTTTGTGGCCCCCACGGCATCGGCCGCCAGGCGCGTGTGAATAAGTACGTCGGCCTGATTGGCAAAACGGATGTCGGCGGCGAGATCGGGATTGGCCGCCTTGTCCAGAGGTATCCATTCGCCTCGGCCCATGAGATCGCCCTCAACCTCGTCGTCGTCAAAGCGGGCGACATAAAGCCTGCCGGCATCGAGCAGATCGGGATTGTAGCGGCCTGGGTGGAAGGCTGCCTCCGATACGAACTTGTACAGATACTCGCCGCGCTGATCATCTCCCATATAAACCACAACGCGTTTATCGGCTGCCAGCGTCACGGCTGCGTTTTCGTGTTTGAACCGGCCAAGCGCGGTGCGTTTTCGCGGTTGCACCTTGGGGTCGAAGGGATCGATTTCCACGATCCAGCCGTAGCGATTGCATTCATTGGGCTCGCGGGCATAGTCGAAGCGCTCGGCGAACTTTTCCCAGCCGTAGGCGGTGGCGCCGGGTTCGATGCCATAGCGTTTCTGTGCGGCTGTGCGAGTATCGCTTTGGGAAGCGCTGCCGAAGTAGGTATTGAAGTTTTCTTCGCAGGCTAGATACGTATTCCATGGCGTCCAGCCGTTGCCGCAATTGTTGAATGTACCCAGCACGCGCCGGCCGGACGGGTCTGCGCGCGTGCGCAACGCCGCCGCTCCTGCCGCAGGTCCCGCCAACTTCATCTGCGTCGATGCCGTGATTCTGCGGTTGTAGAGCGAGCGAGGCTTCACTTGCCATTTCCCCTTGGCATTTCGGGTGACATGCAGGATGGAGATGCCATGCGCATTCATGGCCTTGGCAACGCGCTCGGGGTTCAGGGCTTTGCGGCGCTCCCTTCCGAACAGCCAGATATATTCTCCATTCTCCACCGTGGTGTACTCGTGATTGATGACCAGCAGGCCTTCATCGCTGCGGCCATCCATCGGGAAGAAATGTATGCCATCATGATTGTCGCCAACCTGCATGGCCTGGCTGGCAGCGTCGTCGCTGCCGTCCGCTTTCCATGTGGGGGCCCCTGTGAGCAGCGGCGTACCCCAGGGGGCGAGCACAGTGGCGGTATAGCCAGGGGCGATGGCAACGGCGTCGTCGGTTGCGGCGGGAATGCCTTGGAATCCCAGCAGTGCGCTCTCGGGGCCTCTGCCGCGCGATGCACAGGCGGCGAGAGGGCCGGCCAGGAACAGGGCCGCGGACAAGCCTGCTCCGGCTTTTAGAAAGCCTCGCCGATCGACTGCGCGCCGCACGATCTCCTGGAATGCTTCATTGGCGGAGGTATTGGTGGAGATGTCTTCGGTGTCGACGCTGGCGAAAGCATGCATGGGGGCCTCGTAACCGGCTGAGATAGAGGCGCCCAGTATGACGATGCAAGATTGCAATAGTTTGACTGCCGGTGGATGAATGGCGCAACGGCATACCCCGCCTACTGGCTCTGTTGCCCCGCCGCCGATGTGCTGGGTTGGGTGGCTTGCCAGGCACTGCGCTCGATATTGCGCGTCACGAAGTCGGCGCCGCTGAGGATGAACAGCAGGCTGAGCGTGACCAGGCCCACGGCAGCAATGAGGCGCAGCAAAGGGATGCTGTGGCGCAGATGCATGAAGAACATCGCTACCAGTACAGTTTTCGCCACGGCGATGACAATGTTCAGAACGACATTGGCCTCGCCCAGCGGCACCAGCGAACTGATGGTGGTGGCTGCAAGCAACGCCATCAGGCAGATCCAGACATGAACGAGCATTTTCACGCAACTCCTCCTTCCATTTGCGCCTGCTTGTCTCGAGCCGGCAGGCCGTCCAGCGCACAAGTCATGACGCGCGACCAGCCAGGTACAAGGCTGGAAACAGAAATATCCATACGATATCTACAAAATGCCAATACAACCCGCATATTTCGAGGCGGCGTACAGCTGTGTGTCCGCTGTCGTGCTTCAGGTGGCAGCGGCAGTACAGCATCAAGGCCAGGCCAATGATCATATGCAGAGCGTGAAGCAGCGTGGCAAAGAAATAAATGAAATAGAAAAGCTGAGCCGCTGCCTGATCAGTGGCCTGATCCACATGAAAATGTGGTCCAGGCACTAGGTGCTCGTGCCAGTCCTGGCCATATTCGTAGCTTTTGATCAGCAGGAACGCAGCGCCCAACACGATGACGCAGTCCAGCGCGCGCCGTGCCTGTGTGCGTGCGTTTCGCTCCGCCAGCAGCAATGCCGCGGCGACGCAAGCGCTGCTGGTCAGCAATAGGGCTGTATTCAGGGTGCCGCAGACCAGGTCTGTGCTGCGGCTCGCCGCCTCGAATGCCTGCGTCCAGGTGTGGCGTCCGTATACATACGCAAAGAACACCGGCCCGAAGAACATGATCTCGGATGCCAGGAATACCCACATGCCCATGCGAGCGCGCGTATCGTGGGTAGCCCGAGCAAATTCGGATGCGGCGCTCATGCTCCCGCGCTCCCTGCGGCTGGGTAGTCATAGGGGCGCGCGGAGCCGTCCGGTTCCTCATCAAAATTATGCTGGGGCGGCGGCGACCGGGTCTTCCATTCGAGTCCCGTCGCCTGCCAAGGATTGTCGGGGGAGCACTTTCCATGCCACAGCGACCAGAGAAGATAGCCTATGGGCAGCAGATAGCCTATGGCCAGTACGGCGGCGCCGCTGGAAGACAGTACATTAAGCACCTGAAACTGCTCGGGATAAGTGTGGTAGCGGCGCGGCATGCCTTCATAGCCGAGCAGGTACTGGGGAAAAAACGTCAGATTGAAGCCCGTGAAAATAATGATGGCGGCTGCCCGCGCCCAGGCCTCTGAATAGAGGCGCCCCGTGATTTTCGGCCACCAGTAATGCATGGCGCCGAGATAGGCCATGACCGATCCACCCACCATGATGTAGTGAAAATGCGCGACGACGAAGTATGTGTCGGTGACGTGCACGTCGACTGCCAGCGAGGCGAGAAACAGGCCCGTCAATCCGCCTTGGAGAAAGAGAACGACGAAGCCAAGCGCATACAGCATGGGAGCGGAAAACGTAATGGAGCCTTTGTATAGGGTGGCTGTCCAGTTGAACACCTTGATGGCGGAGGGTACGGCAACCATGAAACTGAGTACGGAGAAAACCATGCTTGCATAGACTGACTGGCCGCTGACAAACATGTGGTGTCCCCAAACCAGGAAGCTGATGATTGCGATGCCGATGATGGCAAAAGCCATGAATCGGTAACCGAACACTCGCTTGCGCGCAAAGCAGGGAATAATCTCGCTCGCCACGCCCATGGCGGGCAGCACCATGATGTATACCGCCGGGTGGGAATAGAACCAGAACAGGTGCTGGAATAGAAGCGGATCCCCACCCAGTGCCGGATTGAACAGGCCGATGTGGAGAACGCGCTCCGCGGCGAGAAGCAGGAGTGTTATGGCAAGTACAGGTGTGGCAAGCACGAGAATGATGCTGGTGGCATAGATGGCCCATACGAACAGGGGCAATCCGAACCAGCCCATGCCGGGAGCGCGCAGCGTATGAACGGTCACGATGAAGTTCAGGCCGGTCAGTATGGATGAGAATCCCACGATCAGGACGCCCGCCAGCGTCAGGATGACATGGGTATTGGAAAATACGGACGAATAGGGTGTATAGAAAGTCCAGCCGGTATCGACGCCACCCAGCAGCAATGCAGCAATGGTGAACAAACCGCCACCCGCATACAGGTACCAGCTGAGCAGATTCAGGCGAGGGAACGCAAGATCGCGGGCCCCGATCATGAGAGGCAGCGCAAAATTACCAAATACCGATGGGATGGAAGGAATGAGAAACATCCAGACCATGATGACGCCGTGCGCGGTGAACAGCCGGTTGTATGTATCGGCATCGACCACATCGGCGGCGGGCGTGAAGAGCTCCAGCCGCATCAGTGCCGCAGCCACCGCACCGATGAAGAAAAAGGCGGTGATGGACAGTGCGTACAGAATGGCGATGCGTTTATGATCGTGGCTGACCAGCCAGGACCAAAGTGTATAGCCATCGTGAAGATAGCTGGGTCGCGCCGAACGGGCCGTTCTGGATGGATCGACAACGCCTGTTGTGTTGCTCATGGCCGCTCTCCCGCAAGCGTGTCCGGACCGAGCGAGCGGATATATTCTATGATGGCCATGATTTCCTCTTCGTTGAGTTGGTTCTTGAAGGAAGGCATGATGGCGTCATAGCCTGCCACGATCGCTTTCTGGGGCTCCATCATGGCGTCGCGGATATAAGTCTCGTCGGCGACAACTGTGCCGCCGTTGGACAGATGCACTGTGCGGCCCAGCAGTCCGGCCAGTTCGGGCGCATGCACGGACGATGCAGCGGCGTGGCAGCCCATGCAGCCATGCCTGCGAAACAATGTATAGCCTCGTGCCGCCAGCCCTGCATGCGTGGGGCCAGCCTCCAGCCATTGCGCATAGTCTTCGGGCGCCATGGCAACCACGCTGCCCTTCATCTCCGCATGATCTGTGCCGCAGTACTCGGCGCATAGCAGTAGAAACTCGCCCTCGCGATCCGCTGTAAACCACATTGTGCTGTAACGGCCGGGCACCACGTCTCGCTTGTTGCGCAATGCGGGCACGAAAAAACTATGTATGACATCCTGCGAGGTCATGATCAAGCGCACCGGGGTGCCGACAGGCACATGGAGCGTGTTGATTTCCCGTCGCCCATTCGGATGTTCTGCTTTCCACATCCATTGCTTGGCCACAACGAAAACACGCAGCGCATTCCGCGGCGCATGGAACTGCAGCGCATAATCGCGGGCAGCCCATGCGAAAAGCAACATAAAGACCAACATCGGTGCGATGGTCCATGCGGCTTCGAGGCCGCCGGCATGAGATGGCGCATTCCTGCGATCCACGCGGGCCTTTTTCCTGTATCGATAGCAAAACATGATGATCACCACGATGAAAGCAATCGCTATCAGCGTGGAGAAGGCGACCAGGGCCAGATAGAGCTTATCGGTGTCTCGCGCGGCGGAGGAGGCCGCGGGCGGAAAGAGTGTGAACGCGTGGCTCATGACGGCCTCCGCGCGTTGCGGCGTGCAATCCATATCCCGCCTGCGAGCCCGATCAGCGTCAGGAGGCCTATCATCCGCACCACCGTCATCACTGTGACGGTATATCGCCCAGCCAACGGATCATAATGGCTGCACAGCAGCAGAACCTGTTCCGTCAAGCTTCCGACACGCTCGTCCGAAGCCTCGATCAAGGCCAGGCGTACATCCCGGCTGTCGAAGCGCAGCCCGGAGAAATAGCGCGATATGACGCCATCCGGTGTGGCAATCAGAAAGCCAGCCGGGTGGCTGTATTGATCATGCTCTCGATCGTAGCTGTAGGTGAAGCCGGCCGCTTTGGCGAGACGGGCGATCTGGTGTTGCTGTCCGGTCAGCAGATGAAGCGCGCCTGTATCTTCTCCGCTGCGGCGGTATGCTTTCAGTTTGCGTGCGGCGTCGTCCGACGTTTCACGCGGGTCGATGCCTACGCCGACAATGGTGTACGGCAAGCCCGTTTCACGTGCCACTTGCAAGACGCCATCCATAATGGTGCTGCACAGGCGCGGGCAATGATAGTAGCCAAACACCATGATGACGGGGCTTGTTCCAAAATAGCTGGACAGCTGCCTGACATGACCGTCCGCGTCGCGGAACACGGCATCGAGCGGCAGGCCTGTGCCGGGGCGCTGGTGAAACAGAGGCGCGGGGCTGGCATGCACCATGGCCATGGCGCATGCCAGCAGAAGCATGGAAATCACCCGCATCGCCGCGCTCCTTTATTTGTGATCGCCATCGTCCGTCTCCAGGCCCATGAGGTATGCGCTGCGCTGTTCGGCTGGAATGTCTGTCGTCTCGGTCAGCGCACGCATGGCCTGCTCGACGGGTATGCGCGCCAACTGCCGGGATGCGTTGATCCAGGCATAATCTTGTGCAATACGCTGCTTCTCGGCAAGGTAGGCGCGTAGTGCCGATTGCGGTGTGGTCTCCAGTGCCGGTGCAATGCCGCGGCGAGCATCTATTGTCTGCCAGTCGGGTGGGTTGCCCACATGCCAGATTCTGCCCAGGGCAGCGACTGCGGCCAGCACAATGGCTATGGCGGCAATCAGGAGCACGAGCAGCAAGCCCATTCGGCGGATTGGCACCTCGTTGTCAAATGGCCTTTTCATGCTTCAATCTCCTGATATGGTGAAAGAATCATGGCAAGAAGCAATGCCGTCATCGCCAGCATGGCGAGAGGAGCCATCCAGGCCGTGTGCCATGTCATGCCGTTGATCGAAGGCAAGGTGATCCACACGGATTCGAGCCAGCCCAGTACGCACAGGATTAGGGCAAGACTGCGCAGGCGCGGCCGGCTCTGCTTGACGGCACGAAACAGCAACAGCAGCAGCGGCGCGAAGAAACCCGCCGTCGTTAGTACGATACCCAGCCAGAGCCAGTCTGTCTGGAGCCGCGGCACATACCAGGCGATTTCATGAGGCAGGTTCTCCGACCAGATGATCAGGAATTGCGTGAACGCCAGATACGCCCACATCAATATATACATCAGCATCAGGTTTCCCCAATCGCGTCCGATCTGGGGCGCGAATGTACCTGCCTGCGGTCTGTTGCGGCTCGCAGGCTTGGCTGCGGCCGCCACGCCCAGCGCAAAGCCCAGCTTCATGGCCATGGCGATGGCCAGCAGGCCGAATCCACTGGCATACCATTGCGGGACCAGCGACATGATCAGATCCACGGAGGCCAGACCTATGGTTATGGCATAGACGATGAGGCCAAAGGCGCTGAAGCCCTTGCGCCGGATGGGCATCAATGCCAACGCCTGCCATAACACGGCATAAACAACAAGGCGAAGCGTGACGAATCGCGGAGAAAGCCACAAGGTCTGGAATTCGGGATGAGACGAGTGCGGGGCCCAGCCCGCCTGGCTCCAGGGATAGAAGTGCCAGATTGCGCCAAATAACGGGAGCATCAGCGCCAGCAGCATTGGCATGGCGGCGGAAATCCGCCACCACGTCTGGCGCAGCGGTACACCCCAATCGCCGCCCGACAAATCGTGCAGCCACAGATTGGCCCGGGCGCCGAGCACACCGCCCGCACAGGTCCACCATGCCGCGAGCCAGCAGGCGAAGAAGGCCTTGCGATCCACAATGACACCCAGGCAGAAGATCGCGATGGCAATCGATCCGCCGATAATCAAGCGTATGCTGCTCCATTGAGAGGATAGGCTCATTGCTTATTCTCCGTTAGGGAAGCAGCGCCGGAAAGGGCGTGTCTTGCCTTTTTCTGAATATCCACTGGCAGACGATCGACTCGCGCGTGCTGGCTGATTTGCAAGGCGCGTACATAAGCCACGATCGCCCATCGGTCCGCCGGCGCGATACGGTCTGCATAAGAGGCCATGACCCCATATCCTTTGCTGATGACGTCGTAGATATAGCGGTCATGCACCTTGCGCAAACGTTCACTGTGATAGCTGGGCGGCGACGGAAATCCGCGCCGCACAATGCGGCCATCGCCATCTCCCACTGGGCTATGGCATGGAAGACAGTAAATGGAGAAGCGCGACTGCCCCCTTGCAAGCAGCTTCATATCAATCGGGTACGGTTGGGTCTGTGCGGCTTCATCGCGCGCGCGGCGCTCGGCGCGGTCTGCGCCAAGGCGGCCGCTCGACGAGCCGGGCCTCGCGCCACGCGCATGCGCCACGCTGCCAGCCGGGGGTGTGCGGGACGCGGCGCCGTCTGGGAACAGACTGCTCGTACCGTAGGTGTTTCCGCGTGGCTGGTCGTACATGTTGTGCATCATGCGTTCGCAGCCCGGAAGCTGCAGCAGTACAGGCAGCCCCAGCAGCAGGTGCGCCAACCGCTTCATGACCACACCTCGTCGGAGGCTGCTGCGCCCAGATCCTCGAGGCGCTGCCGATAGTAGGCGGCGTCAAATCCGCCTGCCTGCCGATGCGTAGTGCGAATACAAAGAAAGTAGCGATCGCGCGTGGCGAGATCAAAGCAGGGGGCGTTGAATACCGGATGATACAGGCGCGGCAATCCATTTATGGCAAGCATGCCGAAGGTTGCCGCCAGGGCGGCGCAGAGTATGGCCATCTCGAATGTCACGGGTATGAACATCGGCCAGCTGTTTAGCGGCCGGCCGCCGATATTGACAGGAAAGGACACGACTGCGGCATACCATTGCATGAAAAATCCACCCAGCCCGCCGATCACGCCGCCGATTAGCGTGAACAGCGGTATTTTGCTGGCACCCAGGCCCAGTGCTTCAGACAAGCCTTCCACAGCGTAGGGCGCATAAGCCTCCAATTGGATGGCGGCGTTCTGCTCACGCAAGGCATTAATTGCCTCAAGCAGCGCATCGGGCGTCTCGAATCGGCCAATCACTCCATAGAGTATCGGTTTCATCGTGCTTTCTCCTCTGCTGTTTCCTGTACCAGTCCGCGCATTTCCGCCATGGAAATCATGGGCAGGTAGCGAATGAACATGAGAAACAGCCATATGAACAGGCAGATCGAGGAAAGCAGGAAAATCCAGTCCCACACGGAAGGCACGAAGTTGCCCCAGGACGAGGGCAGAAAATCCTGATGCAGGCTTTGTACGACAATCAGGAATCGTTCCATCCACATGCCAACGTTGATAAGTATGCTGATGACAAACAGTGCGGGTATGCTGCACCGTATTCTTCGCCACCACAGCAATTGGGGAATCAGGACATTGCAGACGATGTACGCCCAGTACACCGGTGCATAGAAGCCGGTGAAGCGATCCTGCGTCATGTGGATTTCGTACCTGTCTCCGCTGTAATAAGCCGTGAATATTTCCGAGGCGTAGCCATAGGCAACGAATAGACTGCAAGCCAGCATGACCTTGGCGGCCAGGTTCAGGTGCCGCTGCGTGATGAACGCATGCAGTTGGAAGTAGTGCCGCAGGGGAATGGCCAGCGTGATGACCATGGCAAAGCCTGAGAACAGCGCGCCCGCGACAAAATAGGGCGGAAAGATGGTCGAGTGATAGCCAGGTGTGTTGCCTATGGAGAAATCCAGCGATACGACGGTATGCACGGAAACCACCAGCGGCGTTGCGAGCCCTGCGAGAAGCAGATAGGCGCTCTCATAATGGTGCCAATGGCGAGCCTCCCCGCGCCAGCCAAGTGCAAAGATACCGTAGGCGAGGCGCTTTCCCCGGCTGGCTGCCTTGTCGCGCAGCGAAGCCAGATCGGGAAGCAGACCCACATACCAGAACAGCAAGGACACCAGCAGATACGTGGAGATGGCAAAGATATCCCAGACCAGCGGGCTACGCCATTGCGGCCACAGCTCCATGCGATTTGGATAAGGCAGCAGCCAGTATGCGAACCACGGGCGGCCCAGATGGAAAATCGGAAACAGCCCCGCGATACCGGCGGCAAACAGTGTCATGGCCTCAGCAAAGCGATTGATGGAGGTGCGCCATCGCTGGCGCAGCAGCAACAGAATGGCGGAGATGAATGTACCGGCATGGCCTATGCCTATCCACCATACGAAATTGCCCAGTGCAAAACCCCAGGCCACGGGCATATTGACGCCGAACAGCCCGACACCGCGCACGAAAAGCCAGGTGCTTGCGCCCAGCAGCACAACGACACCTGTAAAGCTCAACAGCAGTGCCCCACGCCAACGCCAGTGCGCGTGCCAGCCGTGCGTCCAGGGGCCGCCTCGTCCGAGAACAATGTCCGATATTCTGTCCGTAACACTGCCCGCGGTCCATCCTGGTCCGAGTTCCGACGTGCCAGGAGAAACAGCCTGGGTGCCGCGCTCAGCCATCTCCGTCTCCAAGCTTTGCCAGAGGGTTGTCGATGCGCGCGAGATAGGTGGTTCGCGGACGCGTATTCAGCTCGTCCAGCACGGCGTAATTGCGTGGCGAGGCCTTGCTGCGGCTCACGCGGCTTTGGGGGTCATTGGTGTCGCCGAACACAATGGCCTGGGTGGGGCAGGTTGCCTGGCAAGCGGTCACTACTTCGCCGTCCTGAATGGCCCGCCCTGATTTCTGGGCTTCAATGCGTGCGTGAGAGATCCGTTGCAGACAGTAGGTGCACTTCTCCATGACGCCGCGCTGGCGTACCGTGACGTCTGGGTTGGCATGCGCGGCCGAACTTGGATCCTTGCTGGCGTAGTCGAAGAAATTGAAGTGCCTCACCTTGTAAGGACAGTTGTTGGAGCAGAAGCGGGTTCCGACGCAGCGGTTATAGACTTGTACGTTCAGGCCCTCGCTGTCATGCATGGTTGCGCCGACCGGGCATACCACCTCGCAGGGGGCATTCTCGCAATGCTGACATGCCATGGGTTGAAATTGCGACTTGTGTTTCTCATCGTCCCAATAGAGATCCACGCGTATCCAGTGCATCTCCCGGCCGCGGGCAACCTCCTCCGGGCCCACGACGGGGATGTTGTTCTCCGCCTGGCAGGCAAGCGTGCATGCATTGCAGCCTATGCAGGCATCCAGGTCCACGGACATGCCCCAGGCATAGCTATCATATTCGCGTGCGGGATACAGGGAGGGCGCAGCGGCAGCAGATCCATGATGCGCTGTCTTGCCTGTTGGCGGTACGTCCTGGATGTTGTGACCGTCAGGCATGGCTGGCCCCCGCCGCAGCTCTACGGTGCGTACGGGTTCGCGGCCCGCCTGGGTCATCTCGTGCTGGGTCCTGGCGAAAGCGTGATGATCGCCCGTGGCACGCAGCAATACCGGGCGGCTGCGGCGCGTGGCAGCATGTTGCATATCCAGAAGCGGATAGGCGTCGAATCCGCGGCCATGCGCGTTGCTGCCGCCGTGACGCCGTCCGTATCCCAGGGGTAGCGTCACGACTCCATCGGCATGGCCAGGCTGAACCCAGACAGGCACCCGCAATTTTGCATGCGCGTCCGCAGACGAAAGCGACACAATGTCGCCGCTGCGAATCCCATGGCGACGAGCGGTGGCGGGGCTCATCAATGCGGCATTGTCCCAGCTGATCTTGGTATAAGGGCGTGGAAGCTCCTGTAGCCATGTATTGTTCGCATATCTTCCCGTTACGATGTTGCTGTCGTTTGCGAAGACGGCGACGAGTTCGGCTGCTTGCGAGACGGTGTGGCCGCCCCCGAGCGCCAATTCGGTTAGCGTGTGAATGTCCAGATTCAATGCGGGGTCGGGCTGCGCATCCACCACGACGCCTTGCCGCAGCGATGTCTCCCAATTTGCCGCCATCGCGCTGTCGTTCTCCGGTCTCCATAGAGACCGCCATGTCTCGCGAACGCATGCATGCGCATCACGCGTCTGGCCGTGCGCAAGCAGATTGAGCAATGTATGTGGAGATCGTCCGCCATAGAGCGGCGAAATAACGGGCTGAATGATGCTGGGCGTCCCATCGAAGCTGCGCGCGTCGCTCCATGACTCCAGCTCGTGCGTCATGGGTATGTGCCATACTGCCTGGTGCGCGGTCTCGTCGGCGTACAGGCCCATATGAACGGAGCACGGCACATGCTGTAATGCATCTTGGAAGTCCAGCGAGCCGGGGGCATCATAGACCGGGTTTACATCCAGCATGATCAGCGTGTTCACTGCTTCATGGCGCATTGCATCCACCAGGCTGGACATGTCTTCCGGTCGCACTGATGAAGAAGGCTCACCGGCGGTACTGATGTTGGTTGGCAGCGCTGATGCGGCCACTGTGAGCGTCCTGCCCAGATTCCCCAGATGCGCATTGATTTGCCACGCCAGCAGTTGTCCGTGTTCCGATAGGCTGCTTCCGGGCGCAACCACGCTCGTGCCAGCCGCATCACGCAGCTGCGCTGCCAACCCGCGTACCCATTCCTCGTCGGCTGCATCGGCCATATGATGACGCCTCAAGCCTTGCACGCCGAGATGAGCCGCTATTGCTTCGAGAACGGCCTCCATGCCGGCGGGGGACAGCGCGACACGATGGTCTGCAAGTGCGCCGCAAAGGCCTGGTGCGCTTTCCAGTGCATACAGATGGGCTCTTGGCGTTCCGCGGCGCGACTGCATGAAATCATGGGCGTTGCGTACACCGTCAGGCGCGGGCCCGAACAGGTCTGCGTCCACAGCAAGAACGACCCGCGCCCGATCCAGGTGATAAATGGTGCGCGCGGGGCCGCCGAACAACCGCTTGGCAAGTCGTGATGCCGCATCGCAGCCTGCGGGGTCGTGTACATGCCATACCGCCTCTGGATAGCGGGCCTTCATGGCGCCGATCTGCGCGAGCAGCGTGGGTGAGGACACTGGCCCGGTCAGCAGTCTCAGTCCGCTCCCGCGCGCTGTGTCGGGCCCACGCAGACTGTGTGCAATAGCGTCGAGCGCCGCGTCCCAGGTCGCCAATTGTCGCTGCTTCATGACGATGTGCGATCGTTCGGGGTCCCACAGCGTCAGCACCGAAGCCTGCGATTGCGCATCGGCCGCACCCAGGCTGGCCGGATGCAGGGTATTACCCTCTATCTTTATGGGGCGGCCAGACTCGGCTTCGACCAGCACGCCAACACCGTAGCCTTCGCGCAGCAGTGTGCTGGCATAGAAAACCGGGTCACCGGGTACAAGGCCTTCGGGCATGGAAACATAGGGCAGTATCTTCTCCTGGGGCGCCTGGCTGCACCCCGCGCCGGCCAGCGCCGCTGACGCGGCCAGGAGTTTGAGCACTCGCCTGCGGCCGTTGTCCATGCCGGCGTGAGGCGGTACATCGATGGCGTTGGCGTCCTGGCGTTTCATGGTCGGCTTTTATTCAACGGTGACAAGTGGAACAGTCGGTAAGTCGTTGCGTGTCTTCCAGTTGCAGCAATCGCAGCAGGTGATTACGCTCGCTGTCAGTGAGCTTGGGCAGCGTTCGCATGGACGTGACATGATTCAGCGGCACAACCTTGCTCGATGGGTCCCGATGACACCCCAGGCACCATTGCATATCGAGCGATTGCTGACGGACCAGTACCGGCATCTGGTCCACGCGACCGTGGCAGCTCACGCAGGCGATGCCCTTGTTCACATGAATACTGTGATTGAAGAACACAAAGTCAGGCAGGTCATACACCCGGTTCCAAGCGATGGGCTTGTCCTGGCGCATGCTCTCGTGCAGCGGCGCCAGTGCGGGAGCGTCGCGGAACAGCTGTGAGTGACAAGTCAGGCAAATTCCGGTGGTCGGCATCCCTGCCGAGGCCGAGGTTTCGACCGATGTATGGCAATAGCGGCAGTCTATGCCGTCGTCTCCCACATGGTGCTTGTGACTGAACGGAATGGGCTGCGGCACGGCTACGCCCGGCTCCACCGGCGATGTTGTGCTCCAGACCATGCCGACTATCGTAAGAACAAGCATGCCGGCGGGCACAAAGAGGATGAGCTTCACCAACAGGACTTGCGAGCGCTCCATCAACTGCGGCATGACAGACTCTAGTGCGGCTCATGGGTAATAAGGCGCTTGTAGCGCGGCCCATACTCGTGCACAGCTTCCCGCACCGCCTTCACCTGTTCGGCACTCACGGCGGGCGCCTGGTTTCCCCAGCTGTTGCGCACATATGTCAGGACATCGGCCACCTGTTGATCATCCAGCTTCCAATCGAAGCCTGGCATGGCCAATCCTGTGGGCAACTCCGGCGGATCCGCCATATGATCGCCGGTCAGCACGACCTGTATCAATGTCTGGGGTTTGGCGGCTTGTATGGGCGGACTGTCCGCCAGGGGCGGGAACGCATGCTTCTGGCCCCGGCCGTCGGCCATGTGGCAGCCCATGCATTGATCCATGTAGATGCCCTTGCCGCGCGTCATGGTGTCGGCGCTGATTGCTTCACGGCGCTTATCCTCTGTTTTGTGTGCCGGAATATCCTTGAGATAGGTTGCCATGGCAAGAAGATCTTTCCGGCTGAGATGCTGCGTTGAGTTCATGATGACTTCGGTCATTGGGCCGGTACTGGCGGTATCTCGGTTCGCGCCGGTTTTCAGATACTGCACAATATCCTCGGTCGACCAGCTACCGAGCCCGTCGCGCCCATTTCCTGTCAGGCTGGGCGCAAACCAGCTCTCGCCTGCATCACCACCTTGCATGAAGCGATCGTGATCCGATGCGCCAAGGAAGTTCTTGGGCGTGTGGCAGGCGGCGCAGTGTCCAAGGCCATGCACCAGATACGCGCCCCGGTTCCAGAGATCGGATTTATCGGGATCAGCAACAAACTCGCCCGGCTCGAAGAAAAGAAGATTCCATCCTGTGACCAGTTGCCGCCATCCCAGCGGCCAGATCAACGCATTCTCGGGCGGGCGTGCGCGAACTGGCTCAACCGTATCCAGAAAGGCCTTTAGCGCGTCCACATCTTCGCGCGTCATCTTCGTGAACCAGGGGTAAGGACAGGCCGGATAGAGATTTTTGCCGTCCTTGCGCTTTCCCTCGTGCATGGCCCGATAGAAATCGTCGCGCGTCCAGTTGCCTATGCCTGTTTCCAGATCAGGCGTGATATTGCTGGAATAAATGGTGCCGAAGGGCGTTTCCACGGGATAGCCGCCTGCAAACGGCTTGCCGCCCTTGACGGTGTGACAGGAGATGCAATCGCCTGCTGCGGCAAGATAACGCCCACGTTGAATATCTATGATCTCGGTGCCTTGGGCGTAAGCGAGGGTGGCAGACAGGGATGTACAGAGAGACAGCAGCAGAGCGGCGATCTGATTTCTATTTTCGTGCATGACGCCTCCCTATTCATGCCTGGACCAACGGTCCGGGATTTTTCAGGTACATGGTGCGTATGGCATCTGCCGCCCAGAATGCGAGCGCGCCAACCGTACCGGTTGGGTTGTAGCCGGCGTTCTGAGGGAAATTGCAGGCCCCCACCACGAATACGTTCGGTACATCCCAGCTTTGCAGATAACGGTTGACGACGCTGGTGCGCGGATCATCGCCCATGACGGCACCTCCCGTGTTGTGTGTGGTCTGGTAGGGTACGATCGAATATGGCTTCTTGCGCTTCTTGACATTGATGGAGCGCGGTTTCATCGCTTTTGCGATGCCTTCGGCCTTGTCCGTCAAAAAATCGGACATTCGGTAATCGTTGTCGTGAAAATCAAAGGTAAGCCGCAGCATGGGATTGCCGTAGATATCCTTGTAGTTGGGATCCAGATCGAGATAGGCACCCCGATGACTGACAACGCTGCCGTGCGTGGAGACCGACACGCTCTTCAGATAGTTCTCCGCCATGGCCTTCTTCCATCCCGCCCCCCATTTGGGTGCATCCTTGGGCAGATGATGCTGAAGTATCGGACGTCCGCCCGTAGTCCAGAGCGCGATATAGCCGCCTCCGATGAAGCCCTCCGGCCCGTGGTCGAAGTTATCGGTATTGAATTCATCAATCGCCTGACCAAGTGCGCCGGCGCCCATATAAGGATTGATCAACTCGTCGACAAATACTTCCACTGACGAGGTGATCTGGTAGGCGTAGTTTCGACCCGTCACGCCCGTTTGCGACACCGGATCATAGGGTTGCCCGATACCCGAAAGCAGCAGCAGATGCACATTGTGGTGGGCGAACGCACACAAAATGACGATTTGCGCCGGCTGTTCGTATTCATCTCCCTTCAGGTCCCGGTACAGCACACCTTTTGCCTTCTTGCCGGTATTGTCCAGCAGAACCCTGGTGACATCGCAGCCTGTCCGATATGAAAAATTGTCTTTCTTCAACAGGACAGGCAGTATGGTGGACTGTGGAGACGCCTTCGAGTAATTCCCGCAGCCAAACCATTCGCAGAACCCGCAGTAAGTGCATTGCCCCATCTGGACGCCCAATGGATTCTTATAGGGCCGCGATGTGTTTGCCGCAGGCGCGGCGAACGGATGATAGCCCAGTTCCTTGGATGCTTTGTCGAACATCAGCGAACCCACACTGCGCTCCAGCGGCGGCAGCGGGTAGTCGCGCCGCCGCGCGCCTTCGAAGGGGTTGCCTTCCGCCTGCTGCGTCCCGTCCAGGTTTCCGGCTTTGCCCGAGACGCCGCATAAGTATTCGAAGCGGTCGTAGCTGGGCTCCAGGTCTTCATATGTCACGCCCCAGTCCTGTATGGTCAGATCATCGGGAATGAAGCCAGTCCCGTACCGTGCCTCGGTATGCGAACGCAGGAGAAAGTCGTCGGGGAGAAAGCGCCATGTCTGGCCGTTCCAGTGCACACCCGCGCCGCCTACGCCGGCCCCGGGCCTAAAGGATCCAAGGTGGCGCATTGGCAGCGCATGCTGATCCCGCGTGTTGCGAAAACTCAGTGTTTCTCGTACCGGCGCTTGGAAGAGCCCGCCCCGCACTGCGTACTTGAGCTCGTCCTGAATATGTGTGGTCGAGAAATCAGGCACTGTAGCGCGGTCCACGCCGCGCTCCAGTGCAAGCACTTGCAGCCCTTCTTCCGTTAGCTCCTGCGCGATGATGGATGCCGTCCAGCCAAACCCGACCAGAACAACGTCTACTGGGGTCAGTCTTTTTGCCATGGCCTGTCCTTATGAGCGTATGCGTGTACCATCCCGTCCCAGTAAGCCGACCGGCGGCAAGGGATAGGGCTTTCCATACTCTGTTATTTCTTTCACGTAGTTGTAGCGAGGTCCCGGAAAGCCGATCAGCTTCCATCCCGCGAAATTCCGGTTTCCGCCGTACATGGGATCCGAAAGAAAGCCCTCTTGCGTGTTCTGCCAAAGAATGGCGAAGAAGGCCTGGCCTGGAAAATCCTTGAGCTGGATCTTGTCTTCGTCCAGATCATGAAGCACCTGTTCCTGCTCGCTGGTTTTCAGGTCTGCATAATCCATGCCGTTGAAATGCTTGCGGCAGTATGCGTCCACCTCTGCAATGGCCTTGCGATAGAGCTGCGCGGGCGTTTCTTTCAATTGGTAGCCTTGTTGCTCGGTGCCGGATGCCCAGGGTCCTTCCATGTACCATCGATCCGCGCGACCATAAGGTCCGGCAAGCTGCAGATCGATGAAAAAGGGCACGCCTGCCTCCAGGGCGCCCGGGTCGGAGGCGTCGCCCGGGATCAGCCGCGCCGTGGCCGCCTCGATGAACCGCTGTTCTCGTGCTGAAAAGAAAGTACGGCTGACCTTGATTGCCTTGCGGTCATCGCTCCCGCAAGCGGGAAGGGCGATGATGGTGGGCAAGGCCAATGCCGCCTGAACGAATCGCCGCCGGGTAATGCCTCGGTCGAGTGCCGCCTGCTGGAATGAAGGCGTCGCGAATAGGCTACAGGATGGGGAGCGCGCTACAGGCATGCGCTTCTTTCTTTCTGCTGAGGTCATGTTTGTCTCCGGATGGCACTACGGACACGACCTCAGCAAAGCGCATTCCCGCGTTGAGTTACTCTCTATGCGGAGAAGACGATTGTATTTTTTACAGACGCTTGCAACAATTACTTTTTAAGCATCTTGTCAGCCTCGATGCTGCGACTCATATCATCAACGCGTTTCTGTTCGTCAACGCAGCATGAACGACATGGCTGAGAGGCAATTCAGAACGCGTATCACGGCTTCCATGGTCGGCGCATCAAAGCTCAGTGCGGTGGCGTCCTCGCGCCGCAACTCGGGCCACTGACAGAACAGGTCCGCCTGTCCTGGTGTTTGCGTTCTCAGCTCGCAGTGCATAACGGACCCGGACATGCGCCTGGCCTGAAGAGAGGGAGCGGCCGCCATCGCGCGTGCTGCGGCGGCGCGGATTTCTCGGCAGGATTGCGCGGGGGAAAGCGATACGCAGGTCGACTGCCCCTTTGCCCGCTTGGTCTGTACGGCAATGGCCCCCGGAAACCGGGCTTGGGTTTCGGCGATAAAGACATCGTCGCCGCTCATCAGCGCGACCGGCGTGCCCAGCTCCGCGGCCAGTGCGCCGTACAGTCCCGCCTCGTTCAGCTCTTCGCCATTCACCGTAACGCAGCGGAACGCGGCGCTGTTGATGGTGTGTGCCAGCACGCCCTCATGGCCGGCGCCGGCATGGTAGCCGATGAGAAAGACGGCATCGCAGCCTTCCACGCCGGCAACCATGCCCAGATAGCGAGGTTTTCCGGTAACCATGAAAGCGCGCTCGTCCATGCGGTCCAGCAGCAGGTTGCGAAAGCCGCCGTGCGAATCGTTGACCCATACCTCAGTGGCGCCACCGTCGAACGCGCCGCGGATGGCAGCATCGGCCTCGGCTGTCATCCACGCACGCGCGCGCTCATACTCTGGATTGCCGGGACGCACCTGCTCGACATGCGTAACGCCAGCCACGCCTTCTATGTCGACAGAAACCAGAATTTTCATTACCTGCTCCAGAAGCTCCGTCCTTCGAGACGGAAAAGAAATGTGACGCTACCCTTTGGCGGATTGCTGTGCCAATACCTCGCGCCAGTCGGGCAGCAGTTCGTGGATGGCGGTTCGTATATGCCCGTCCCGGCCAGATACGGTGATGGCCGCCCACAATGCGTTGATGATGGCCTGTTCGGTTGCCTCGGCGGTTGCTTCGAAAAGGGCGTCCATGCGCGTTTCGTGCAATGTGGTCACGCTGGGCATGGCTGCGTCGGCCTGAAAGGGAATGCGATAGGCGGTGCTGAAGGCCAGAGCAATATCGCCGCTGCCATGGCCGTAGAATGAGCCGGTGCGCGCCAGGCCCGCGGCGGCCCGTCGGGACAGCCTGCCCAACTGGCGCGTGTCCAGCGATGCATCGGTGGCAAGCACGATAATGATGGATCCCTTGTCCTGTTCGGCCAGCATGCCGCTGGCCTGGGGGGCAGCCTGCTCGCTTGCCAGCATACGGCCCACGGGTACACCGCCCACAACCAGGCTGGGAAGGCGGCCAAAGTTTGCCAGGACGAGGGCGCCCACGGTGTGGCGTGCGCCATCTTCCCACACAGCCAGGCGCGATGCCGATCCTATGCCTCCTTTCAGGCGGAAACAGGACATGCCGCGTCCCGCGCCGACCGCGCCCTGCGCGAAATCCGCGCCGGCGCTAGCCACGGCCTGCTCATAGTGCGACTGGCGCACGGCGAAGGCCTGGATGTCATTGAGATAGCCGTCGTGGCATTCGAGCACCAGCGGATTGAGCGTGGGCCAGCTGCGCCCGATCTCGGTATGCGCGGCGGTGGCCAGCTTGAGTTGAGCGGTGGCGATTTCACCCACGGAAAATGTATTGGTCAGTGCGATGGGTGTCTCGATGACGCCCAGCTCGCGCAGTTGAACCAGGCCTATGCTTTTGCCAAAGCCGTTGATGATCGTGACGGCGGCGGGCGCTTTTTCCAGGAAAATATCGCCATTGTGCGGATGAATGGCGGTGACGCCCGTCTGGATATCGCCCTGTTCAAGCGTTGTATGGCCAACCCGTACGCCTGCCACATCGCTGATGCGATTGCGCTCTCCCGCGGGCAGTATGCCGACGCGGGGCGCATCGAAATGATTCATATCCTGCATGGTCCATCCAGAAAATTCGGCCGTCCCATGGCCGAGGTGTTCGTCATTGTTCTATCTTGGGATCCAGCGCGTCGCGCAGGCCGTCGCCAAGCAGATTGAAGGCCAGTACGGTCAGGAAGATGGCCAATGCGGGGAAAATGGCCACATGCGGGGCCAGCAGCATATCGGCGCGTGCTTCGTTCAACATGGCTCCCCATTCGGGCGTGGGCGGTTGGGCACCCATGCCAAGAAAGGACAGACTGGCTGCCGTAATGATGGATGTGCCGATGCGCATCGTGCCATAGACCACGATGGGCGAAATGGTACCCGGAAGAATGTGGCGGAACAGAATGACGCGATCCGATGCGCCGATGCTGCGCATGGCTTCGATGTAGGTCATGTTCTTGATGGCCAGCGTGCTGCCTCGCACCAGACGCGCAAAGGCGGGCACGCTGAAGATGGCCACGGCGATGATCACATTCACCATGCTCGAGCCCAGCACGGCCACCACGCCAATCGCCAGCAGAATGCCAGGAAAGGCCAGCAGCACGTCTGAAATACGCATGGTAATGCGGTCCCACCAGCCTTCGTAGTAGCCTGCCAGCATGCCGAGCACGGTACCCACCAGTGCGCCCAACGCCACGGACACAAAGCCGGCCGCCAGCGAGATGCGCGCACCCATCAGGATGCGGCTGAAGATATCGCGGCCAAGGGAATCGACCCCCAGCCAGTGAGTCGGGCTGGGCGGGCTGTTCAGCGCGTTGTAGTCGAAGTAGTTCTCCGCATCGAAGGGCGCGATCCAGGGGGCAAAGACCGCGACGACAATAAGCAGGACGATAAAGACGCCGGCCCACATTGCCAGCTTCTGCTTGCGGAACTTGCGCCAGAATTCACGCATGGGCGTGCGTACCGGAGTTTCGTCCATATGCGGCTGCGCGTGCGCGGTCGTTGTAGCGTGCGTCATGGCAGTCACCTATTTGTAGCGTATGGTTGGATTGATGAGGCCATACAGCACATCAACAATCAGATTGATTACGATGAACTCCAGCGAGAACAGCAGGATGAGGCCTTGTATCACGGGGTAGTCGCGCATGTTCACGGAGTCGATCAGCAGGCTGCCCATGCCCGGCCAGGCAAACACGGCCTCCACGACAATGGAGCCGCCCAGCAGAAAACCGAACTGCAGACCCATCATGGTCACGACGGGAATAAGCGCATTGCGAAAAGTATGCTTGATGACGACGATGCGTTCGGCCAGGCCCTTGGCGCGCGCCGTGCGCACATAGTCTTCCTGCATGACTTCGATGAAGGCCGCGCGCGTGAAGCGCGCCATGACTGCCGCCACGCCGGCACCCAGCGTGATGGACGGCAGGATATAGTGCTGCCAAGTGCTTGCCCCTACTGTGGGCAGCCAGCCAAGCTGCACGGAAAAAATCTGCATGAGCACCATGCCCAGGGCAAAGGCGGGAAAAGAAATACCCGACACGGCCACGGTCATGCCTGCGCGGTCAGGCAGTCGGTTGCGCCAGACGGCCGAGACCACGCCTATGGCCAGGCCGAATATCACTGACCAGACCATGCTGGTCAAAGTGAGAAGCAGGGTGGGGACGAAGCGCTCGCCTATCTCCACGGATACGGGGCGCTTGGTACGCAGCGATTCGCCGAGATCGCCATGCAGAAGATTGCCGACATAGCGCACGAATTGTTGAGGCAGCGGCAGATCAAGCCCCAGCTGATGGCGCACCACTTCCACAGTGGCCTGGTCGGCTTCAGGGCCGGCCGCCAAGCGCGCGGGATCCCCTGGCAGAGCGTGCACGAACATGAATACCACGATCGCCACCAGAAGCAGGGTGGGTATCATGCCGAAAAGACGTTTGACGATATATGTAAACATAAGTCGGTAGCCGTGTTGCGGGCGGCGCCGGTGAGGGCGCTGCCCGCGTTGTTGAACGGCCGGCGGCCACGGCCGGAAATCAGAGTGCCGCCGGGCGCGCCCTTGATGGCGCGCCTTCCGGCACGGAATGCCTCATCAGGGCTTCAGGTCCACATCCTTGTACTGGAAGGAGCCATCAGGCATGACGTTGAAGCCAGTGAGATTCTTGCTCTGCGCGGAGAGCAGCTTCATGGTAACCAGGAAGGCCCATGGTGCATCCTTCCAGATGCGGTCTTGCGCGTCGGCATAGAGCTTAGTCTTCTCGGCGTCATCCGTGGTCAACAGGGCATTCTTGATGTCCTCGTCGACCTCCGGATTGGAGTAGTAGGCTGTGTTGTTGAAAACAGGTGGCCAGCCGCTGGTTGCCAGCAAGGGGCGCAGCGCCCAGTCCGCTTCGCCGGTGGAGGCGGACCATCCGGCATAGTACATGCGGACAGGTGCTGTTTTCGGATCCTGCGCCTGCTGCACGCGCTGCACCCGCTGGCCCGACTCAAGCAGCTCTACCGAGGCCTTGATGCCCACCTGGCCCAGCTGCTGCTGCAGGAATTGCACCACCTTGGCCGATGTGCCGTCGTTATAGGCTGACCAGAGCTGCGTGGAGAAACCGTCAGCATAGCCCGCTTCCTTCAACAATTCCTTGGCCTTCTTGGGATCATACGGCCAGGGGTCCATCTTCTTTGCGTATTGCACACCTTGCGGAATGACGCCCTGGGATGGGAAGGCATAGCCGGCGAACGCCACCTTGGCCAGCGCTTCCTTGTTGATTGCGTAGTTGATGGCCTGGCGCACACGCACATCGTCAAAGGGCTTGTGCTGCACATTCATGGAAATGTAGCGCGCAATGATGGATGGCGCGGCAACCACCTTCAGCTTGTCGTTCTTCTCGAGCAGCTTCGCCTGTTCGAAGGGCAGCGGAAAGGCAAACTGCGCTTCGCCCGTTTGCACCATGGCGGCCCGTGTGTTGTTGTCTGTGACGGTGCGGAAGGTCAGTGTATCGATTTTGGGGTAGCCCTTCTGCCAGTAGCCATCGAATTTCTTTACCTTCAGGTAGGTGGCCGGTTTCCATTCCACGAATTCGAACGGCCCGGTCCCTGTCGGATGGAAGGTGATGTCCTTGCCCCATTTCTTCAACGCCGTGGGGGAAATCATCATCGCCGAAGGGTGCGCCAGCGAGTTGATAAAAGCAGAGAATGGCTCTTTCAGTGTGATCTTCACAGTGAGCGGATCAACCACATCCACCTTCTCGATGCGGCTGAACTGGTTGTAGCGCGCCAGGCCGTTGGACTTGTCCAGCACGCGTTCAAGATTAACCTTGACTGCGTCGGCGTTAAAGTCGGTGCCGTCCTGGAACTTGACGCCATCGCGAAGCTTGATGGTGTAGGTCAGGCCGTCTTCGCTGGCTTCGTAACCTGTCGCCAACAGAGGCTGGATCTTCAAGTCCTTGTCGAACATGAACAAGCCTTCGTAGTAGCTCTTGCCCACGGCCTGTGCCAGCGTGGAATTGGTATTGTAGGGATCGAGCGAATCCAGGGAAATGTTGACGGCTATGGTCACGTCTTCGGTGGCCATGGCGGGCGAACCCGCAAGCAGGCCCACTGCCAAGCCAAGCACCGCAATGGTGCGTTTTATTTTGAAGCGTTGCATGATGTCCTCCTAATAAGTTGCATCGGATTGATGCGGTGCTACGTAATGTCCTGCTGACACCTCGACCAGCGGCTGTACGACGGGCTCATCGCCGACACGCCGAATGGGGCTTGGAATCTCTCCGGAAAGCAGCTTTCGATCCAAGTGCCTGCGGGATGGATCCGCGATGGGCACAGCGGCCATGAGCTTGCGTGTATAGGGGTGCTGGGGGTTCTCGAAGATTGCCCTGCGTGGCCCCATTTCCACGATCTGGCCCAGGTACATCACGGCCACGCGATGGCTGATGCGTTCGACCACGGCCATGTCGTGCGAAATGAACAGGAAGGCAATGCCCATCTCCTGTTGCAGATCGATCATGAGGTTGACGATTTGCGCTTGAATGGATACGTCCAGTGCCGACACGGATTCATCGGCGATAACCACTTTGGGTCGCATGGACAGGGCTCGCGCAATGCAGATGCGTTGGCGTTGCCCACCCGAGAATTCATGGGGATAACGTTGAGCTGCGTTGCGCGGCAAGCCTACCTTCTCCAGTAGCTCGAACATCCGGCGCTCGGCTTCCTTGGACGGCATCAGCTTGTGAATGAGTAGCGGCTCCATGATCGAATAGCCCACCGTGACCCGGGGGTCGAGTGAAGCAAACGGATCCTGGAAAATGAACTGTATATTCCGTCGCAGCGCCTGTAGCGCTGTACCCTGCAAGGCTGATATCTGCCTGCCTTCGAACTCGATTTCGCCGCCCTGGCTCTCCACCAGGCGCAATAGCGAGCGGCCGGTGGTGGATTTGCCGCAACCGGATTCTCCGACCAGCGCCAGGGTTTCGCCGGCGTACAGATCGAAGCTGACTTTTTCCACGGCATGCACGCGGCGTGTGACGCGGCTGAAGATGCCTGAGCGAATATCGAAGCGCGTTACGAGTTCGCGCACGCGCAGTATCGGTTGCCGCGGCGTATCCGCCGACTGGGTGTCCTCGGCAGGGGCTGCCAGTGTGGTGGCGGCAGGTCCGGCATCTGTCTCGGCCTTGGCTTTATGACCGACGCCCGCCGCCGCCTCGGCATCGGCGTCATAGGCCACAGCAGCCTCGGCCTCGTCGCCTGTTTTCATCGCGGCCGCCGCATCGACTACCGGAAAATGCATAGGCAGATCGGTGCCCCGCATGGATCCCAGCCTAGGCACGGCGGCGAGCAGGGCGCGTGTGTACGGATGTGAAGCCTGATCGAAGATCTGCTGCGCTGGGCCGGCTTCTACTTTGTCTCCGCGCAGCATGACCAGGACACGGTCCGCCACTTCCGCCACCACGCCCATATCGTGCGTGATGAAGATGACGCCCATGTTCATGTCGCGTTGCAATTCGCGAATCAACTGGAGAATTTGGGCTTGTATGGTTACGTCGAGCGCGGTGGTGGGCTCGTCGGCAATCAGCAGGGCGGGCCGGCAGGCCAGCGCCATGGCGATCATGACGCGCTGGCGCATGCCGCCCGAGAGCTGGTGCGGATAGCGGTTCAAAACACCTTTTGCATCCGGAATGCGCACTTGATCCAGCATGTGCAGCGCTTCCGCCAGCGCCTGGCGCTCGCTCATGCCCTGATGCAGGCGCAGGCTTTCCGCAATCTGATCGCCCACCGTGAAAATCGGGTTGAGCGACGTCATGGGCTCCTGGAAAATCATGGCCATGTCGGCGCCCCGTACGCTGCGAAGCTGTGCGCCGCTGGCTCGCGCGAGGTCAAGCACCTGGCCATTGCGCCGGCGCAGCAGCATCTCTCCGTTCAGGATGCGGCCGCCGCCGTAATGCAGCAGACGCATCAGGGCCAGCGACGTCACGGACTTTCCGGAACCCGATTCGCCAACAATCGCCAGGGTTTCGCCCCTGTCCACATGAAAGGACATGTGCTTGACGGCGTCCACGGTGCGTTCCGCGCCTTTGAACTGCACGCTCAGATCGGTTACGCGCAGTACGCGCGCCGCTTCGAGGTCGGTATACGAGTTGTGTTCTGCCTGCATGGGGCCGAATTCATCCTCTGAAAAAATCTTGAAAGACCGGCCATCGGACAGTGAGGCCGGTCGCGCGGCCTATTGCCGGTAAATGGCCACCTCGGCCGTTTCGCCGGCCACAATGCGCCCCCGATACATGCCTTCGGTATTGAAAGGCATGACGACGTTGCCTTGGCCGTCGATGGCGATCAGGCCGCCTGCGCCACCCAGGGGTGGCAGCTTTTCATGTACGACTTTGTCGGCAGCCTGGGCCAGGGATAGGCCGCCATATTCCATCAGCGCCGCAATGTCGTACGCGGCAACGGCGCGAATGAAGGCTTCGCCTTTACCCGTGGTGGACACTGCGCAGGTGGCATTGCTGGCATAGCATCCCGCGCCGACGACCGGACTGTCGCCTATGCGGCCCGGCCACTTGTTGGTCATGCCGCCGGTGGATGTGGCGGCGGCCAGATTGCCGTGGCTGTCGAGCGCCACGGCGCCCACTGTCCCCATCTTCGTGCTTTCATCAAGCGGCGCGGTGCTTGCTTCGCCCGCGAGCTTGGCGGCGTCATGGTCGAGCATGATGGTTTCGGCGCCGGTTTGCTGAGCCAGCGTCAGTTGATCGCGCCGGGCGGTGGTGGAGAAGAAAGAGGGGTCCACGCACTCCAGCCCCTGTGCGCGGGCGAAGGCTTCCGCGCCGTCGCCCACGAAGAAGACATGCGGGCTGTGTTCCATGACGGCCCGCGCAGCAAGTACGGGATTGCGGATGGTACGAAGGTTGGCGACCGCCCCACAGGCGCGCGTGCGCCCGTCCATGATGGCGGCATCCAGCTCGTGCTGTGCCTCACGCGTGAAGACCGCGCCGTGGCCGGCGTTGAACAGAGGACACTCTTCGAGCAGGCGCACCGCTTCGGTAACGGCGTCCAGCGCCGATCCGCCACCGGCAAGCACGCGCTCGCCCCCAGCCAGGATGGATCGCAGCGCGTCTTCATATTGCTGCTGCTGCGTGGGGGTGATCTGGGAGCGCGTCATGGCGCCAGCGCCGCCATGAATGGCGAGTACAGGTTTAATCATTGCGTTGTTCACCGTGTATCAGCCACGGCATGACAGACTCTGTGAGCAGGGCTGCCGTGGTGAGGGAGTGTTGGGATTGATGGGCGACGGCCGCAGATAGAGCCTCTATGAGACCCAGCGCGGCCGTCTCCGAATTGGAAAGAAGTTGCCGCTGGCTGTGGGCATACAGACAGATGTCGGCCATGGGCGCGAGTGGGGACGTTGGTTTGTCGGTGAGCGCCAGCACCGTTGCCTTGGCGGATTTCGCGGCCTTGGCCAGGGTGACGGTGTCGGCCAGGTAACGGGGAAAGGCGATCGCAATGACGAGATCTCCGGGCTGGATGCGTGAAAGCTCACGCGCCGCATGAGAGACGCCGCCTGGACCGGCCAGGGATTCGACCATGTCGCAGTGCAGGCTGAGCCCGCGTTGCAGAAGGCCGGCCAGAAAACCGCTGGAGCCGAAGCCGATAATGAAGACCCGCCGTGCGTCGAGGACGGCCCGCACCGCCTGCTCGCATTGTTCGGCGCTGAGCGCAAGCCTTGTCAGTTCGAAATTGCGCTGGTCTTCGTAAAGCGATGCCGCGATGACATCCGCCGCGGTGGCCGCCTTGCCCCGCTCAAGGCGCAGCCGCTCCACTGGCTCTAGTGCCTCTTCGAAGCCGCGCGCCAGTTCCGCACGGAACTGTGGATAGCCCGGCAAGCCCAGAGCCCGGGCAAAACGGTTGGCGGTGGCTATCGATACCTGGCACTCCTGCGCGAACTCGTCGATGGACATGGTGGCCACCTTGAATGGATGCGCCAGCACGTAGTCGGCCATGCGGCGGTGGGAGGCGCTAAGCGACGCCATCACATTGGCGATTCGGCCGGAGATGGAAGGCGTTTGCTTACGCCCGGAAGACTTGGCTTTGGTCAAGATGAAAAGTGAAAAGGCTGGGTCAATGCAAGGGAAGTCAGCGCAGGGGAAAAATCGACGCCTGCTTGTAAAGATAAGTAATTTACATGAAAACTCAATTTATGAAAATAAATTTTCATGCGGGAAAACCCCCTTGTCAGCCTGGCGGGCGGGGCTCTGCCATCGGCGGCATCGCAACACATATGAAACAAAACGGCGCCCCGAGGGGCGCCGCAACCAGACAGAGAGAAGATAAATCAGGCGCGCACTTCCTGCCGCTGAAATACGACGTATCCCGCTGTGAACAGGACGACGACGCCCGCAATCAGGCCGACAGCCTGGGGCCAGACTATGGACAGGCTTTCCGCCAGGGGGAGAGGGCTGCCGATGACGGCGCCGCGCAGCTGGCTCATGAAGACCGGGCCCAGTGTGCGCGTTTCGGGGCTGAGCAGGCCCAGAATGCCTTCCTCGAAAAGGCGGGCCGGCGATACACGCCCCAGGGCCTGCTGCCACTGCAGTGTGTCCAGGCTGGGCTGTCCCAACATGGCGCTGATCGGGTCTGGCGTGGAGAATGCCTGGGCAAGTGCGGGTACCAGCATCGGCCAAAGCAGTGTCAGGAACAGCCATAGCGCCAGGCAGACCAGGGCCGAGGTGGCCGCCGACCGAAAGCAGACGGAGCAGAGCAGCGCCACGGCCAGCCAGATGCCCGCGTAGGCCAGCGCCAGGACCAGGAAAAGCAGGGATCGCGCGACTTCCTCGCCGCTGGGCGGCACACCCATGAGCACCAGCCCTGCGCCGATGATGAGCAGCCACAGCGCCAGCAGGGATATCGCGATGGTGACGAGCCCGGCGAGGAATTTTCCCACCAGCAGAGCGTCGCGGTATATGGGCTGGGACAGCAGCCTGCTCATGGTGCGCCGGTTGTACTCGGCATTGATGGCGTCAAAGCCCAGGCCTATGGCAACCAGCGGGATCATGAAGGACAGTAGGGCCGAGAATGATGGCATGGGCGACTCGGCCATGGTGAACAGGCGCAGGAAGATGAAGGCGTCGTCGGGCGTTGCATTGTGTATCGCCTGGAACACGCCGTACAGCGAGGCCGCGGCCGTAAGGATGATGAGCCATTCGAGCACACGCATGCGCGCGCTGCCCAGATGGTCGGCAAGTTCCTTGGTGAATACGACGCCCAGTCCGCGCCAGGGAGAGCCTTCACGCTGCATGGCGCACCTCCTTGGATTCCAGGGACTGGAAGTAGCGGTTGTAGATGACATCGAGGCTGGGCACATCATCGTCCAGCCGCAGCAGATCGGCGCCGGCGCCGACAGCGGCGCGCGCAATGTCACCCCGGACGTCGCGATCGGTGAGCAGCCTGTACGCGTGTTCGCCGACCTGTTCGGCGCTACGCACACCGTCCAGTGCCTGCAGCGCAGGCAACAGCGAGGCGCCATGCGCTTCGATGCCGACATAGCGATGCCCGCCCAGCACTTGCCGCGCAAGCTCGTCCACCGAGCCTGACAATGCGATGCGCCCCTTGCGAAAGAGCGCAACGCGATCGCAGATGCGCTGCATGTGGTCGAGCATGTGGGACGACAGCAGCACCGTCACGCCGTCCTGCTTGAGGTGGCCGATGAGCGAAAGAAAATCTTCGGCGGCCTGGGGGTCGAGCCCTGATGTGGGTTCGTCCAGAATGGCAATGCTTGCGCCCTTGAGCACGATTTCAGCCAGACCCAGGCGCTGTCGCATCCCGCGCGAGAACGAGCCGACCTTGTCATGCGCCACGTCGGCCAGCTTGACGCGAGCAAGCGCATTATCGATGCGGGACTCGCGCTCTCGGGCGGGAATGGCCGCCAGCCGCGCGGTGTAGGCAAGATTCTCCCAAGCGGTGAGATAGTCATAAAAGCCAACTGCGTCGGGCATGTAGCCGATCTGGCTTTTGACCTGCAGCGGCGCGCGCTGCGGATCCTGCTCCAGCACCCGTATAGTGCCCGACGACACCTCTGTCAGGCCGAGCATCATCAGGATGGTGGTTGTCTTGCCCGCTCCATTGGGGCCGAGCAGGCCAAAGACTTCGCCTTTGTTGACGTTGAAGGAAATATGGTCGACGGCCAGGTGCTTTCCATATCGCTTGCATAGGGAACTGGCCTGTATGACTGGCGTGTTCATCGGCGTCCGAACCTCGCAACGGCGCCAACCAGAACCAGTACGGCGATGGCGATGATGATAGCGCCCGCAATGCCCCAAGTGCTGGACGTCTTGACCGTGACGCGGAAGTCGCCGGATGTGGACTGGCCCTCTGACGACGCGCGCACGGTCGTCATGTAGTCGCCTACGAGCGATTTGTCGGACGGTGTGATGGTGGCCTGGACCTCGGCCTTGTCATTGGGTGCGATCTGTTCGATTGTCTTGGGTTCGAACGCCACTTTCCATCCCGACGGCGCGCTGGACGACAGCTCGACATTGGTGGCGGGGGCGGAACCACTGTTGAATACGACGAGCGGCAAGGTCTTGGCCTCGCCCGTTTCAGCGTCGGTGCTCATCAGGCCGTCGCGGCCGCTTATGTGTAGCTTGGGCTGCCCCACGATATCGAGCTGTACCTCGGTGCTTGCCTGCGCCTCGTTGGTGACAACCTGGATTTTCACGGGATACTTGCCCGCCTTCACCGCGGAGGGCGTCTTGACGTTCAGCTTGAGATCCTTGGATTCTCCGGCCTTGATGGGGACGGATGTGAGCTCTTGTGTGCCGTAGCTTTCAGTGAACGTCGTCTCGAAATAGCGCGGCGCATCGGCGGCGAGTTGTGCGACAACATCCTTTCCGCTGTCGTTCTTGACGGTGAACTGGAAGTCGAAGGAGCTATCGGGCGCGCCGCGCAGGGCGGGCAGCTTGGTTGTGACAGCGAGCTTGGCAGGCAGCTCCTTGGACAGCGTCACGTGCAGTGGAAGAGAGATCTGGTCGGTGCCCATCTGACCCACCAGATCGAAGGCGTAGGGTTTGATCTCCGCCTGGTTCGGTATGTCGAGCTTGAGCTGAAGTGAAACGCTGTCCTCGCCCTTGGCCATGGCTGACTTCACAGGTTGGCCGCCTCCCAGCCATTGCGCCTTCCAGTTGTCGGGCAGGCCTTTCACATCGAGATCGACAAGCGCCGGCTGCTTCTCGTTGTTTTGCAGTGTGACGTTGAGGGTGGTGCTGTTGCCGGCTCGAGCGGTGAAGGAGGGATAGTGTGTGATCAAGTGCACGTCAGGTGCCGCGTGCGCAGCGGCAAGAGGCAGGAACGCCACGATGGCGAACACCAATGAAGAGATGAACTTGTACATAAGCGTTTTGATTTCTGGTTGTTGCGCGGCGGCGTTGCACCGGCCCGCGCCGGGTTTATGGACACGGTTTCAGCGCCCGGCGGGCCAGGCGCCACACACGAAGTGACCGTCGTCAAAACGATTGGTTCAGAAATCAGGAATCAGGGTTTTTACGAAGCTTGCCTTTCTGTAAGCTGCGTTTAAACCCTTTGTAAGCAAGGCGTTCCGGGCAGCGCCGCTGCGGCGGTGTCGAATCGGGCTGGCGGCCCGCCGCGCCGCAGGCATACGCAACGAGGCTGCCTTGCCGATTTGCACACTGCCGATTTCAGTCAGTCGCGCGCATGGGCCTTATCGAATTCCCACACTTGCTCGAATCCCATGAGCTTGCTGAAGGCCTCGAAGTCATAGAGCTTGCCTTCCAGGGACCGGGGCGCATCATCGCGCTGCAGCATCGAATAGACCTCTTCCAGCGCTTTCCCCATTGCGAGAAAACCCGTCGCCGGATAGATGGCGAGCTTGAAGCCCATCTGATCCAGTCTGGACTTGGGCAGCACAGGTGTCCTGCCGCCTTCGACATTGTTGACCAGCACCGGTTTGTCCAGCGACGAGGCGATGCGCGCAAGCTCCTCCTCCGACTCCGGCGACTCGACAAACAGAATGTCGGCGCCAGCCTGTGCATAGGCCTGCGCACGCCTGAGGGCTTCGTCCAGGCCGAGCGAGGTGCGGGCGTCGGTGCGTGCGACGATCAGGAAGTCGCTGCTGGATCGGGCATCGGATGCCACGCGTATCTTCTCGACCATGTCCTCCATGGGTATCACGCGCCTGCCGGGCGTATGGCCGCATTTCTTGGGAAACTCCTGGTCCTCAAGCTGGATGCCCGCCACACCGCCCGCTTCATAGCCACGCACCGTATGGGCCACGTTCAGCAAGCCGCCATATCCCGTATCGCCGTCTGCAATAATCGGTGTGCTGGTGCCCTGGGCGAAGGCGCTGGCGCGGGCCAGCATGTCGGTGTAAGTTGCCAGGCCGGCATCGGGAAGGCCCAGGTATGATGCGACGGTGCCGTAGCCCGTCATGTAAAGTAGATCGAAGCCCATGCGGTCCGCCAGGCGCGCGGAAATCAGATCGAATATGCCCGGCGCGACCAGCAAGCCCGGCTTGGCCAGCCTGGCAGCCAGGCTTTGTCGTTTGGATGCTGGTGTAGTCAAAATGCGGTTCCTCCGATGTATGAGCGTGAGCTTGAGTTCTTGGATGTCTCCTTTTGATTGTATACAATTCAGATAAAAATGGAATATAAACTGCGCCTTTCTGGCCGGAGCAGGGCATGAGCACGGACACGCCGCACGGGCACGCCGCCGAGCGCGCCTATCAGTGGATCAAGGAACGAATCCTGCGCAATCATTGGGAGGCAGGCGCATCGCTCAAGGAAAGCCCGCTGTCCCGCGAAATCGGCGTGAGCCGCACTCCGGTCAGGGAGGCACTGCGCCGCCTCACGCTCGAAGGGCTGGTGGAGACCATCCCGAATCAAGGAAGCCGGCTCCAGAAATGGAGTGACCAGGATCTGGACGAGATCTTCGGCCTGCGGGTTTTGCTTGAATCGCATGGCGCGCGGCTTGCGGCCCAGCGGATCACCGATGACGAGCAAGGCAAACTCTGCGCCCTATGTGACGCGATGGAAGAGCTGCTGGCCAAGTCCTTTGACGACATGGCGGCGCGGCAGTCCCTGACGCGTCTCAACGAGCAGTTTCATGCGCTGATTCTTGCAGCCGCGCACAGCGAACGCCTGAAGAGCCTGACGGCTCAGGTCATCTCGTTTCCTCTGGTCTATCGCACTTTCGCCATTTACGACAAAGCGGAAATATTGCGCAGCATGGCGCATCACCGCGAGCTGGCGGATGCGTTTCGCGCGCGCGATCCGGTGTGGGCGGAGAGTGTGATGCGCGCCCACCTCTCGGCTGGCCATCAGGCAACGCGTCGCATGTTGATCCGGGGCGCGGACGAATAAGCCGGGAATCATGTCAGCCGCCGCGTCCCCGTGCCGGCGGATTCGGCGCGCAAGCATTGCAATCATTCCACAGGTCTGCCTGCCGCGTGGATTCTTTCAAGCCAAAATTGACGTCATGGTTATTGGTTGTATACAATCCATGAAAATATCAGGCTTCGTAAGCTAAAGAGGAGACATGCCGTGAAGAAATTCAATCCCATGAAATCATTGTGCCTGTCGGCTGCCGCCGCGCTGATGCTCTGCACAGCCCTGTCGGCCCAGGCAGAGCGTACGCTCAAGGTCAGCCTTCAGGTCAACACCAAGCATCCTGTGGGCGCCAACGTCGTCTTCTTCAAGGATCAGGTGGAAAAGATCTCAGGCGGCGAGATCAAGGTCGAAATCTATGATTCGGCGCAGCTCTACAAGGGCAGCGAGATTCCCCAGGCAGTTGCTGCGGGCGCCATCGACATGGGCTTGGTGCTCGTGGACGAGTATGCGGGGACATTGCCGGCCACGGGCCTGTTCTCGGTCGCATTCCTTTTCCCCAACTACGATGTGCTCGCAAAGGCCGCCGCGCCTGAGAGTCCTGTAAGACAGGAAATCGACGAGATGATACGTGCCACCGGCACCCGTGTGCTGTGGTGGCAGGATTACGGGCCGGTACAGCTTCTGTCCAAGGAACACGCTGTGTCCTCCCCGGCGGACATGAAAGGCAAGAAGGTGCGTGTTCTGGGCAAGCCTTCTGGTGATTTCATCGAGGCTGTGGGCGGCATCCCCGTGAAGATAGGCGGTTCCGAACAGTTCATCGCCTATCAGCGCGGTACGGTCGATATCGGGATGACAGGCACCACGGCCATTCAGTCTCGCAAGCTGTTCGAGGTCATGAATTATGTGACGATCACAAACCATGCCCAGACCGAGTTCCTTATCGTGATGAACGACAAGTTGTGGGATTCGCTTTCCGACCAGGAGAAAGACTGGGTATCCAAGGCCGCTCTCAGCGCCGAGCAGAAAATACGCGCCGATACCAAGAAAAACAATCTGGATTCGGAAAAGTTCATCGCTGACAAGACCTCGATGAAAGTGGTCCATCTTGATGATGCCCAGGTCAAGGCATGGCAGGCTGCCGCGGCGCCAGCCGTGGATGCATATATCAAGGAAGCGGGCGATGTAGGCAAGCGCCTGGTGGATGAAGTCAAGAAATTCTATTGATATCCCCTCCAGTGAATTACTGGCGCTGTCTTTGATCATCCGGCGGGCTTGACGCAAGCGCGCCCGCCGGACCAGTGACTGCCCGTATAACAGACACGACTTTATCCATGCCCACGAAGAACGCCATTGAAAACAGCAGGCTGCTGCGCTGCGTAGACCGCATTGCGGACCTGTGCGGGGCTGCGGGCATTGCGATGCTTATTTTCATCACCGGGGCGCTCACATACGAGGCCGTTGCCCGGTATTTCTTTCATGCCCCCACGCAATGGACGCAGGATATCTCGGTGACCATGCAGATATGGTTCACCTACATTGGCATGGCCATGGTTCTGAAGGACGGCAAGATGATAAGAATCACCGCCATCCTGGGTATTTCGCCGGTCTGGTTCAGGTATGCGTGCGAAGGACTCGCACTGCTCATCATTTTTCTTTTCTCTCTCATGGCGACGGTCAAGGGCTGGGATGTCGTTGCCGACTCCATAAGGCTGGGGCGCCGTCAACCCACCATGCTTGCCCTGCCGAACTGGATTGCCGAGCTGCCAGTCGTGCTGGGCTTTGCCTTGTTGACCGTGCAGTCTTTCGTTGAAATCGTCAGGCTGCCATTTCGTGGTCCGCCTTCCATTTCCGCGGAGAGTGAGCTGGATATGGCCGATTCCCAATTGGCCGCGGAAGATACAGAAGGGGAGAGAGCGTGACGCTGCTGTATATCGCCCTGGCCTTGCTGGCGCTCCTGTTTCTTGGTGTGCCGGTGGCCTTTTCCCTTGCCGGCCTGGGCGCCGGCCTGC
This sequence comes from Allopusillimonas soli, assembly GCF_004153445.1. Lineage (GTDB taxonomy): Bacteria > Pseudomonadota > Gammaproteobacteria > Burkholderiales > Burkholderiaceae_B > Allopusillimonas > Allopusillimonas soli. Next base: position 139,283 of record NZ_SDQC01000001.1, on the reverse strand, counting down.
TCTTGATAAAAGGGCTGCCGCTCGCCATGGTGGCGCAGAACCTGCATGGCGCACTCGATAACTTCGTACTGCTTTCCGTGCCGCTATTTCTGCTCATGTCCAACCTCTTGCTCAAGGGCGGTGTGGGCAAGGATCTTTTCGAGGCCGTGCAGAAATGGGTGGGGCATCTGCCCGGCGGGCTGGGACTGTCGGCGCTGGTATCCTGCGGCATCTTCTCGGCCATCTCGGGCAGTTCGGTGGCCACAGCCGCGACCGTGGGCACGGTTGCCATACCCGAAATGGTCAAGAGAGGCTACAGCAAACATTTCACGCTGGGCTTGCTGGCCGCGGGCGGCACACTGGGCATACTGATTCCGCCTTCCATTCCACTTATTGTGTACGGCGTCATCACCGAGGAGAGCATAGGCAAGCTGTTTCTGGCCGGCGTCGGGCCCGGGGTCATGCTGCTGCTATTCTTCGGCTTGTATACCGTGATCCATGCCAAAGTAACCGGCATGCATCGTGGAGAGAAAGTAGCCTCATCGCAGGAGAAGATGGCTGCCACGGCGCGGGCGCTGCCCACCATTGCCCTGGCCGTGCTGATCATCGGCGGCATCTATGCGGGGGCCTTTACGCCCACGGAGGCCTCCGCCGTGGGCGCTTTCGCATCTTTCGTCCTGACTGCCTTCGTGCTGCGCACCTTGACGCTGAAGACTTTCATTGCCGCGGTCAGGCAGACCCTGAGTACGACTGTCGTCCTGTTTCTGATCGTGATCGGCGCGAAAATATTCGGCAAGGCGATCACGCTGTATCAAGTGCCGTCGATGCTGTCCGAGCTGGTGGATGTGCATATATCGTCGGTGGATGGCTTTCTGCTGCTTGTCACCATCATTCTGCTGATCATCGGACTGTTTCTTGAAAGCCTTTCCATGCTGTTGATCATGGTTCCCGTGCTGTTTCCCACCGTACTCGGCTTGGGCATCGATCCGATATGGTTCGGCATCTATTTCGTCATCCTGATCGAGCTCGCGCTGATTACGCCGCCCGTTGGTCTCAATCTATTTGTCATCCAGGCGATTGCGGGCACATCGCTGGGGGTGGTCGCGCGTGGCGTGCTGCCTTTCATATTGATCATGCTGGCGAGTGTGATTATCGTATATTTCGTCCCCGGCATAGTCACCTGGATACCCGCCAACCTTTAGCCATTGGCGGCTGTGAGCGCAGACGTCCCCGCCACACGCCTGCGCGGGCAGACATGCATGAAGCCGCTGCGGGCGTACAGCGGTGTGCGAACCGTGATATAACTTGCCTCATCGTGAACAAGTATCTGACGGTGCGGCATCGCCGACCACGCGTTTCGGTTACCAAGGGCATCAGGCATGTTGTGTATTGCCTGATGCTGTTTGCGTTTGTATGCCGGGCCATGATACCCGTGGGGTTCATGCCTTCCGCCAATGCAAGTGGCGACATGCCTGGCATGATCCTGTGTTCAGCGGGCATGGCCACCGGCGTGGAAGGCGGAGAAGCGCCACAGAACAACAAGCATGATCATGACCGAGGCGCGCATGCCGTGTGCCCGTTCAGCGCACTGAACCTTCAGGCCGCCCTGTCGTTTTCAGGGGGCGTGCTTGAGTCGACCACCTCCGTTGCCGCCACGATAGTTGTATACACGGCGCATGCGCAGCAATCGAACCAGATGTCGGCGGGGCCGCCGCTGGGGCCGCGCGCACCGCCCATCTTCCTCTGAAATGCCTTGCTTCTTGCCGGCCTCTTGGGTTGCGCCGGCTATTCATTATTTTCCGGTGATGCTCAGTCATGGATTTCACCGGCAGGGATTTCGAGGTTTTATCTTATGTTCAAGTCTTTTCTTTCATTGGCCGCGCTCGGCGCCGCCGTGCTGTTTCCCGCTTCGCAGGCCTCTGCGCATGTCACCTTGGCTGTCCATGAGGCGCCGGTGGCCAGCTACTACAAGGCGGTGCTCAAGGTACCGCACGGTTGCGACGGTTCGCCCACGATCGCGTTGCGTGTTCGCATCCCCGAGGGCGTCATTTCTGTCAAGCCGCAGCACAAGCCCGGCTGGAAAATCCAGACGACCAAGGGCGACTACGCCCAATCCTATGTACTGCATGGCGGCAAGATAGAATCAGGTGTCAAAGAAATCGCATGGACCGGCAGCGTGTTGCCCGATGAAGAATACGATGAGTTTGCATTTGTCGCGTATCTCGCGAGCGATCTGAAGCCGGGAGGCATGCTGTACTTTCCAGTGGTGCAGGAATGCGAAAAAGGCGTTGCCCGCTGGATAGACGTACCGGACGGACATGCCAAGGGCAGCGATACGCATGAGGACACGCCCGCGCCGGGCCTGAAGTTGCTGCCGCCACAATGATGACTGCAAGACGCGCGCGGGCCTGGGCGTCAGGGCTGCTGGCGCTTATGCTGTGTCTGGCCGGCTTGCTTGTTTCGCCCAGAACGTGGGCGCATGCCTCTCTGGTGGAGGTCGAGCCGGCCAACGGTGCGTTGCTTGCAGCGGCGCCGGCAAAGATGACCTTCTCCTTCAACGAGGCAGTGTCTCCCACGGTACTCAAGCTGCTCAGGCCCGACGGCAGGACAGTGGTGTTGGATCGGGTGGCACAGCACGACAATACCTTTGTCGTGGATCTGCCGCGCTTGCAGCAGCACGGCACCTATGGCCTGAGCTGGCGCGTGGTGTCGGCTGACGGCCACCCGGTGGGCGGCACGACCCTGTTTTCATTTGCTGTGGCAAGTGCGGTGCCAGGCGGCGCGCAGGCCGATCATGCTTTCCGTTCAGCGGGCATATGGCTGCTGCGGCTGATGTCATACATGGCGCTATTTTCGGGTATCGGGGCTGTTTTTCACCGGTATTGGCTGAGCCAGACCCGGACGGATCACGCGCATCTGTCGATCTGGCCCCAGCGGCGCATCGTAACCGCGCTACTCGCGCTTGCCGTGTTTGCCGGCATTGTGTACACCGGCCTGTTTGGCCTGGATGCCCTGGACCTGGGCTGGGCGGGTTTGCTGAACAGCCATCCCTGGCGTGTGGCGGCGTCCTCGACAGTTGGGCTGGCCGCCTTGCTAGCCATCATTGCCTGCTTTGCGGCCGCGACCGCAACATGGACACGCGGGCTTGTCCCCGCACGGGGCCTGGCGGCGCTGGCAGTGGTGCTGGTTGGCCTGTCTCTGGCAGTTACAGGCCACGCCAGCCAGGCGCCGCCGCAATGGCTGTCGCGCCCCGCGGTCTGGCTTCACGGCGTGGCCGTGGTGTTCTGGATAGGTGCTTTGATGGGCCTGGCTGTCCGGCCGTGCAGCGGAGAGGAAGCCTATACCAGAGGGTTGCGTCTTTTTTCCGCCTGGATTCCCTGGATCCTCGCCGGCTTGCTGGCCAGTGGGGTAACACTGGCATGCCTACAGCTTGGCCATCTGTCGGCCTTGTGGACCACACGCTATGGCGTGGTGCTGGTAGTCAAGCTAATGCTGGTGTCTCTTCTATTGGGGCTGGGCGCGTTCAATCGTTATAAACTGACGCAGCGGGTACTCGATGGCGATGCCGTCGGCCAGGCCGGAATGCGGTCCATAGTCTTGCTCGAGATCGTGGTGGCGGCGGCCATCCTGGCAGTGGTGGCCTTCTGGCGCTTTACACCGCCGCCACGCACGATGGCGTTTCAGGACATGGCGCAACCCGCTATGGACCATCATCATGCCTCAGGCCATGTCATGGGCAGCCATGCCGCCACTGAACTGCATGCCCGCCGCGCTTCCGCGCGACTGGACGTCGTTCACGCACAAGGCGGACAGCCCATGGCCTTGCGTATTGAACTGCTTGATGCGCAGTCCTTGCCGCTCAAGGCCCAGGAGGTGGATATTTCCTTTTACAACCGGCAGGCCGGCATAGAACCCGTGCGATACGCTGCGGGTAAACAGGATGGCGTCTGGATCGTTCCCGATCTGAGACTGCCCGCGGTAAGCCATTGGACGGTGGAAGTGGATGCCTTGATATCCGATTTTGAACGTATCCGGATGGTCGGCGATCTGGCGCTCCAGTGAGGCGTTGACCACGCGGGCCAGGCTTTACGCGGGCGCCTTATCGGCGCGCGCTTGCCTGGCGGCCCAGCCAAGCATAAGCAGGACGAGACCTACAATGGGCAGCATAAGTGTATTGATGCTGCTCCAACCTGAAGTATTCAGCAGTTGGCCAGATCCGAATGAGGCTATCGCCACTGTGCCGAAAACCAGGAAATCATTCAGGGCTTGGACTTTTGCGCGCTCACTGGGCCGGTAGCAGTCGGTCACCATGGCGGTGGCGCCGATGAAGCCGAAATTCCAGCCTAGGCCCAGCAAGACAAGGGCGCCCCAGAAATGCAGCAGGTCGAGTCCGGCGAGGGCCAGCAAGCCGGAAGCGGCGATCATCGCCAGGCCGGCCGCAGTAACGCCCGGCTTTCCAAAGCGGTTGATCAGACTGCCCGTGAAAAAGCTCGGACCGAACATGGCCAGCACATGCCACTGTATGCCCAATGCCGCTTCGCCTACAGTGTGGCCGCAGCCGACCATGGCCATGGGGGCCGCCGTCATGATAAAGCTCATGAGGCCATATGAAACCACACCGGCTGTAACAGCGACGATGAAGCGGGGTGACCGGGCGATGACGACAAGTGGGCGGCCCGCATCGGAGGATGCCGTTGCAGAGGCCGTGGGCGGCATGCGCAGCAGCGCGAGCAACGGCAATGCCAGCAGGGCCAGCACGGATTGACCGAGGAAGCTGCCCGCGAAGGGGCTTGCTGGCAGCGCGTCGCGTGTCCAGATGACCACCTGCGGGCCAATAATGGCTGCCATCAAGCCACCGATCATAATGTTGGAAATGGCCTTGGCGCGCCGCTCGCTGTTGACTGTGTCCGAAGCGGCAAACCGGTAACTCTGCACACACGCGCCATAAAAGCCAGCCATGGCAGTGCCCACGCAAAACGTCAGGAAACTGCCTTGTATGATGCCCGCAGCCGCCGTCAGGCCAGCGGCTATGGCCAGTATTGCACCGAGTAGATAGACGCTTCTGCGGCCCCACGTGCGCATGAGCATCGCGGCGGGAATGGTGGAGAGTGCCAAGCCCAGTTGATACAGGCTGACTGGCAACGTGGCAATGGATGCGTCATCAGCCAGCGTCTGGCCCACGATGCCGCCCAGGGAAATCAGAATGGGCGCCGAAGCGCCGCCCAGCGATTGCGCGGCCATGAGCAGTCCGACATTGCGGCGCGCCGAGATTGTGCCGTCTGTGGTCTGTGTCGGCTTTGACACAGGCGAAACCTGGAACGCCATGGTTGATGCCGCCTTGTGAAAGTTTGTTATATCTTTAAATTATATATTTATTATTTAAATGAATATTAACTGAGTTGGTCCGCAGCCTCGACGCCGTTCTTAAAAACAAATCTTTAGTCCCACGGGATTACACGGGCATATTTTCGTGCGCTGGCAAAAGAGTAAGATTCAGCACCATGACCACACACGCTTTGTTCACATTGCTCGATCTGATAGGCACCTTTGCGTTTGCCATTAGTGGGGCGGTTGCCGCGCATCAGAAAAAGCTGGATCTATTTGGTGTCATTTCGCTGGCCTACGTGACTGCCTGCGGCGGCGGGATTATCCGCGACATCTGCATAGGCGCCATACCGCCGGCGGGCTTGTCGGACTGGCGTTATCTTGTTGTTGCCGTCATAGCTGCGGGGCTTGTCATCAGCATGAATGCTTTGGTAAGAAGGCTCTCCCATCCCGTGCTCCTGTTCGATGCGGCAGGGCTGAGCTTTTTTGCGGTCTTTGGCGCCCATAAAACGCTGCAATTCGGCCATGGCATCGGTGCAGCCATTATTCTTGGGACAGTGTCGGCAGTGGGCGGCGGCGTGATGCGAGATCTTTTCCTGAACCGCACGCCTGTGATTCTCCAGAAAGAAATCTACGCCTCAGCCGCGCTATTTGCGGCGGCTTTCCTGGCCATTGCAGAGGAAGTTGGCTGGTCGCTCCAATGGGTACCCTGGACGGCCATTGCCCTGTGTTTTGCTATCCGGTATCTATCGTTGCGCTTCAATTGGAATTTGCCGCGGTTCTCGGACGACAAGGCGGAGCGGGGCTAGGGCAGGGTGAGGCGCGTGCCTGATCGGCAGTCTGTGGTCAATCCGCCTTGATGCCTGCTGCCTTGACAATGGGCGCCCATTTCTCAACTTGAGCGTGTATGTATTTATCGAATTGCTCTGGTGTTCCTGGTTGAAGTGTGACGCCAAGGCTTATGAGTTGATTTTTTACATCTGCGTTATTCAATACGGTATTAAGCTCGGCATTTAGTTTCCGGACTACATCGGGCGGTGTGCCCACTGGCGCCACCAGCCCCCACCATACGGTTGCATTCAAGTCGGGATAACCTGCTTCGCCTGCCGTTTGGACGTTGGGAAGCAAGGAAAGGTGGTCGTTCGTTCCTATCATCAGCGCGCGCAGACGATCAGATTTGATCTGCGGCATCGCTTGAAGTGGGTCAAGCATCATGAAGGAAACTCTTCCCGTACTCAAATCCACAATCGCAGGTGCGCCACCCTTGTACGGGACGTGAAGAATATCCACTTTTGCTGCGAACTTAAGCGCCTCCGATGCGAGATTCGCCGAGCTGCCAAACCCTGCAGACGCATAACTGACCGAAGTCGGATCCGATTTTGCCTTTGCAATAATTTCACCTGCCGAATCGGCAGGATAGTTCTTTCCTACCACCATGATGAGTGGTGCGCTTCCAATATATCCAATGGCAGTCAGGTCCTTCAGTTCATTAAAACTACGGTGTGAGTAAACCAGGCCGTTGCTCGCCATCCCGTTGCTGCCCAACAGCAACGTATAGCCATCAGGTGCTGATTTAACTACATATTCAGTGCCGAGATTTCCGTTTGCACCGGGGCGATTTTCAACAATAACGGATTGATGCATCTGTTGCGAAAGATGGGTGGCAATCAGTCGTCCGAGCATATCCACCGCGCCGCCTGGGGAAAACGGCACGACGATATGGATGGCTTTGGTCGGAAAACTCTCTCCTTGTGCGTGCGCGGCAGATATGCCAGAGGCAACAGGCATTGTCAATATGGACAGTGCTACGGCGATCTTTGAGATGATTCTCATGTGTGTCTCCTATATTTATTCAGTCGATGCGGGTGCGGCTCAGCAGTGCCAGATAGCGTCTGCTATCTGGCAGGGTAAGTATTCAGAAGTGTCACGGGAATTCCGCCTCTGGCCAACGGAGCAGCTCAGCAATTGTTCCGCCCAGAATCCAATCCTTGTCTTCGTCGCCAAGAAAATCCAGCGCATAGCGAAAATGGTCTAGACATTCCTGGTACGTGCAAGGCAGTCGGGTGTAATCGGATCCCCACATCAGTTTCCTGGGGCCAAAAGCATCGTAGATTTGCCTCAGAAATGGTTTTAGATTGGAGAATGGGTACGGCTGCGTGGTATAGCATGGAACCGCTGATACCTTCACAGAAACATTGGGATATCGTGAGAGCGTAATAAGCTTTTCTATATCCGCAAAACATGCATCATCCCTCAACGAGCTCTGACGCGCCATATGATCCAGGATGATAATGAGATCGGGATGCTTGATGGCGATATGCTCGATTTTGTGCAATAGACCTGGCGCGAGCAGCATCAAGGGTATGCGCAGTCGCTCACACTTTTCCCAGAACCAGTCCAGCGTGTCGCCTTCAAGCCATTCCTTCCATTTTTCCTTGTGAAAGGTCATGCGTATGCCAAGCATGTTTTTCTGGCTCAACCAACGCGTTATACGCTCTCTGGCATTGGCGGCTTGTGGATTGAAGCGGCCCATGACTGCCAGTTGTTTGGGATAGCGTGCTGCCGCTTCCATCGCGGTTAGATTTTCGTCCCCCACTGGAGACGGGGGAACAATAATGGCGCGGTGAACGCCCGCGAGCCGCATGACATGCAGCAACTCGTCAGCTTGTAAAGGCTCTTTGCGGTGAGGGCGAGCTCCTTCTTCCGCAACGAAAACCGGTTGGCCCACTTCTTCAGTCGGCCAGGGACGGTCGGGACGATGTGCCTCCCATAAATGCACCTGCGAATCTGTAATCAGCACTGGAGCTTCCTTTCTATAACTGGCGAAAGCAATGATAGTCAGGATGGTGCCAGATAAAAATGTAATTTCTAATCTAGCTGATATGTATTAAATGAATACAATAGAGCAGGTAGCATTACCTCTTGCGTGTCTTGGTATTGGGGGCAACGAGGACGGTTGGTAAGAAAGCTTGAAGCAAAGAAATCGAGCTTGAAACCAGTGTTGTCATGGGCCTTTCCGCGGAGATTCCCAGCGCGAGTATGCTGGTCAAACCTGGCGATACGATTCTGCGTGCGGAAAGTTTCGCCGCGTCTTCCGCAATAAGCAAGGCGTTTGCCGTAACCACTGCGTTGCCGAAGCCCTGCATGACGAGTTCCACAATGCCTGACACCGTATCAATTTCCAATCTTATGGTTGGTTTTCTTCCGAGATTGGCAAGTCGCGTTTCTATCAGCATGCGCAGAGGGTGAGGGCGGCTCGGTATGATCAGCGGCATATCGGCCAGCGCTTTGAGCGGCACAGTGGTACGACTCCTTCCGGGCTGACCCTGCTTGCGGCCAATCAGAAACAGGTCATCTTCGCTCAGAGGAATAATTTCGAGGGCTGGAGATGGTGAGGGGTCATGCAGCAGGGCGATGTCGATGCGCCCGGATAGCAGCCATTCATGTAAATGCACGGTAAGGCCTGCAGTAATGCAGATCGTGGCATCGGGAAAAGCTTTAGTGAAATGCGTGACAAAGGGCGCGATAATAATCCGACCAATCGAATGCGGCACGCCGATGACAACCCGTCCGACAGGCGTGTCTCTGATGGCCTCGACGGCCTGCCGGGCTCGCTCTAACTGCGTCAAGACAACTCGGCCGTGTGTCAGCAGTCTCTTGCCTGCTTCTGTCGGGCTGACACCCCGCCCATTCCTGTAAAGCAGATTCTGGTGTAATTCGGCCTCCAGGCTTCGTATCGAACGGCTGAGCGCTGGCTGGGCAACGTCCAGCAGCATTGCGGCTTTCGTGAAGCTCCCTACATCGGCGACCTGGATGAAATATTCCAGTTGACGAAGGTTCATGGCATCGTCCTGTTGAAAATAGCATGGAGTCTGTAGTGTGCCGCATTCCTCGCGCTGTGCAAGCAGTATGCATGGGGGGGCATCACGGTTAATTTCCATTGGAGGCGTTCTGCTGGCGAAATAGTGCCAGGTGGCCGTTATACTGTTTGCGTTTAAAGCGAGTTTGGCATATGGCTGACCTTTCCGATTTGCATGCCTTCATCAAGCGTCACCAGCGGCTGTTTGTCATCACGGGCGCCGGTTGCAGCACCGATTCCGGCATACCTTGCTATCGCGACACGGCGGGCAACTGGAAGCGTCCGGCGCCGATGGACTTTCGCCTGTTCATGGATAATCCCAAGCAGCGTGCCCGCTATTGGGCGCGCAGTATGGTGGGCTGGCGCCGCTTCGGCAGCGCGCGTCCCAATGCGGCGCACTACGGACTGGCGATGCTTGAGCAAAAAGGACGCATTTCGCTGTTGCTGACGCAGAACGTAGATGGCTTGCATCAGGCAGCCGGCAGCCAGCGTGTTCTTGATCTGCATGGCAGGCTGGATCGGGTACGTTGCATGAAATGCAGTCATGTGCAGCCCCGCGCCTCTATACAGGAAGAACTGGAAGCACTCAATGATACAGAGTGGCTGAATCTTGACGCTATGGATGCGCCCGATGGCGATGCGGATCTCGAGTGTGTGGATTTTTCTGCGTTTGCCGTGCCTTCCTGTCCGCACTGCGGCGGCATCCTGAAACCCGACGTGGTGTTCTATGGCGAGAATGTACCGCGCACACGCGTGGACGAAGCTTATGGGCAACTTGAAAAAGCCGACGCGGTGCTGGTTGTCGGTTCGTCGCTGATGGTGTATTCGAGCTACCGGTATATCAAGGCGGCGGTTGATCTGCACGTGCCCATTGCCGCCGTCAATCTGGGCCGTACCCGGGCGGATGCACATCTGGCCTTGAAAGTGCGCCAGCCTTGCGGGCCTACCTTGGAAATACTTGCCGCTCGCGACTGCCGCGCAGGCGCCAAGGCCGCCTGAGCATACGTTGATTTCCACCTTTTTGGCCGGCAGGCACGCGAGGCGAGCAGTCAGCGTGCACAACGCCGGCGCGGCGCATGGGCTTCTGCTATGCCTGATCGTTCGCTTGCCCGGCTTCCTTCTTAAACAAGGCATTCAGTTGTGCCTGGCTCATCGCGTCGGCGAAGCCATCGAAGCGCCCCTCCCGCGCAAGCATGCTGGCCGCGCGTTGCAGGCCGCCCCATGCCGCGCGGGCCATTGCGCCGCCGACGCTCACGCGCCGTACGCCCATGGCTTCGATATCTTGCAGGGTGAACTCGATTGTGGTGCCGACCAGAAGGTTGACAGGCTTGGGTGCAACGGCAGAGACCACCGCCGTGATTTGTTCACGGGTACGTATCCCGGGTGCATACAGACAATCCGCGCCAGCTTCGGCGTAGGCTTTTAGTCTGGTGATGGCATCGTCAAGGTCGGGGCGTCCCACGAAGAAATTCTCAGCCCGGCCTATCAGCAGCGTGTCTCCTCCTGCTTCGTCGATAGCAGCGCGGGCCGCCCGCAACCGGGCTACGGCATCGTCTATGCTGAGTAAGGGCGCATCGGGATTGCCGGTTGAATCTTCCAGCGACAGCCCTGCCACACCTGTGTCGAGCGCCATTCGCACACTCTGCGCCACGCCGGCCGGGTCGTCGGCGAAGCCGCTTTCAAAATCAGCGTTGATCGGCAGATCGGTGGCTGATACAAGCTTGCGCATATGCGCAATCACTTCGTCTCGAGACGTCGATCCATCAGGCAAGCCCTGGGACCAGGCATGGCCGGAGCTCGTCGTAGCCAGTGCCTTGAATCCCATTTGCTGCAGAAAGAGGGCACTGCCCACATCCCAGGGGTTGGGCAGTACAAAGCAGCCCTGTGCGTGAAGTGCCCTGAAAGCTGCCCGCTTCTGTTGAATGGTCTGCGCCATCGTGTCTCCAAAAAATCATGATGTATATAAAAACGTCTGTCCCTCATCCGCAGCAATGCACCCGCGCATCCCGCGCTATATCAATGCGCGTCCCGGCTAACGATCAACCGGATCCGCGTCCCGTTGCTGTCGGTGCGCGCAATGTCCAGGCGCCACCCCAACCGTTCGGTCATCAGTGTCACAATATACAGGCCCAGCCCGCTGAGCGAAGCCCCATCATGGCGTGTGTTTTGCCCTAGCAGTATGGACTGCTGGTTGGTATTGAGCCCCAGCCCCTTGTCTTCAATCTCTATGACGCCCTGGGACACTGTTACGTGGATATCGCTGGCGGTGTGCTGCAGTGCATTCTGCACGAGATTGCGCAATAGCATGCGCACCATGGCTGGATCCGTCTTAACGGTCAATGGCGCGGCGCACTGCAGGATTACGCGATCTCCCGCTTGATGGCTAATCTTCAGATCATCGATGACTTGTTGTATGGCAGGGCGAACATCGAACACCTCCTCGATGTGGCCGCCCGGCTCTCGTCGAGCCAGCCTGAGCAGAATGTTGACGTTGTCGCGCATTTCATCGCAGGCTCTGCGTACGCGGGCAAGTGTGGCCCGGTCATCCGGGTTTAGCTGGTCGCGCAGCTCAATAATATCCAGGGCGCCGGACATGACGGCGATGGGGGTGCGCAGCTCATGGCTTGCGAGGCTTAGCAGAGACTGCTCGCGTCGCACATAGGATTCGAGTTCGTCCAGAAACCGGTTGAACGTCGTGGCTATGGCGTGCAGTTCGGCGTCCACGTAGTCTGTTTTCATGCGAGGCATGTTCGCCCCGACCGGTGTTCTGCTGATCCGCTCCGACAGCCGTCTTAATGGCTTGACGATTCGTCTGCTGCTAACTACCGCAAGCAGCAGGCTGAATGTGATGATGACAAGCGTCATGACCAGCAAGGCGATGGTGAACAGCGTTTCTCTGTCTTCAAAGTGCGTGATGTTCTTGGCGATGTAAAGAATGCCGGTTGAAACGGTTTCGGTCTTTACGAGATAGGTTTCGCCATCCAGCTCGATTTCCGCGGAATGATTGTCCGGCAGCCCCTGGAATATGCGTGGCAGAACTTTGGGGCGAGGTTTTCCCGAGGGGACAAAGACAATCGCCAGGTTCTTCGTGTCCCACACGAAATCATCGTCGCCCGTATCGTTCGCCAGAATGAAGTCCCGCTCCTGGGCAAACTCCACATCCAGCATGGTCTGCTCAAGGTCTTCGTTGACCAGCAGGACTGTCGCAACCATGGCCAGCATGCTCACCACACTCACCGCCAGTATGGCGCGGTAGACCCGGCGGGATATTGATTTAGGCGTCATCAGGTATCTTGGTCGGACGTGTTGAGTTCGGGCGCCACGATCCTGTAGCCCCGTCCATGCATGGTTTTGATGACGGGATAATGAAAGGCATCCTGAAGCAGCTTGCGCAGCGAATAAATGTGAGTACGCAAGGTGTTCATGTCGACCTCTCGCTCGCCCCATACTCTCTCCTGGATCTCCTCATAGGAAAGAAAGTCTGGATAGGCCTTGAGCAACTCCTCGAAAATTCTGGCCGCCGTGCCGGAAAGCTCAAGCTTGTCGCCGTTATCCCTGTGCACCATGAACGTGCCGGGATCAAACCGCATTCCCGGTATGCTGATTTCCGGCGTTCTGGAAAAGCCCGCCTTGCGCCTGTAGAGCGCGTCCACCCTCAATTGCAGCTCCCGCAAATTGAAAGGCTTGACAAGATAATCGTCTGCGCCGACCGTGAAACCTTCTTCCTTGTCCTGTAATTGATCCTTGGACGTCATGATGATGACCGGGGTGGCGCAGCGAAGATCCTTGCGGATGCGGCGGCAAACTTCGAAGCCGGATAACCCCGGCAGCATCACGTCCAGGACGATCACGTCGTACTCATTGGTGGCAATGAGGTGAATCGCCGTCAAGCCATCGGAAGCGAAATCCAGGATATAGCGCCCATCCGCAAAAAATTCGAGCAGATTTGCTGCCAGGCCCGAATGGTCTTCCACGACCAGCATTCGTACTGCATGTTTCAAAGCCATGTTGTTCTTCTCGGTTTGGATCGCACGTCAAGGAATAATCCAATAATATCAGTTGCCTATCTTGCACCCACGTCGGGAATGTGTGTGCCTCGCACCGGGAAATGCGGCCAGAGGCAGCCATGCCGGCACGCGTGCCTTGTCGTACGCCGCCTAATTGTCTGTTCCGAGCAGCCCGCCATTGCGCAGAATACCCGATGCAACTTGGTAATAGCCAATGGCTTCGTCGACCAGGCGCCCAGCCTGGGGATCCTGCATGCGGGGCTTGCCGTTGATGGCGTCCAGCACACGCACCTGCCGCCGCGGCGACAGCTCCACGACCATGCCGCTTTCGAGCAGCCCCACGGTCTGGTAGTTGGCCATGAGTGCCCGCGGGTTGTTGCGTCCTTGCGCGAGTATGTCTTGGCCGAAGAACTGCGAAGTGTAGGAAAAATGCAGCAGCGAGAGCAGTGTCGGGCCGACATCGATCTGGGATGCAAGCGTATCTATGCGCTGGGGGTGAATGTTTGCAGGAGACCAGATGATCAACGGAATATGAAAGGCCTCGGGCGGCAAATCCGTGCGCCCGCGTCCGTGCGATGTGTGGTCAGCCACGAACACGAATATCGTGTCCTTGAACCAGGCGTGTCTGGCGGCCTGCTCGACAAATTGGCCAATGGCCCAGTCGGCATACTTTACCGCGCCCGCGCGCCCGCTACCCGACGGAATATCTATGCGCCCCTCTGGATAAGTATATGGGCGATGATTCGAAGTCGTCATGACATGGGCAAATACCTTCCTGCCATCGGCCGTACGCGCATCGAGCACTTGAAGCGTTTTTCGGAATAGGTCCTCATCGGCCACGCCCCAAATGGTTTCATGGGATATCTGATCGTCTGGCATATCCATTCTGTCTATGACAGCATAGCCATTGCCGCCGAAAAAGTCCTTCATGTTGTCGAAGTAGCTGTAGCCGCCATAAAGATAGAGAGAGTCATAGCCATGCTCTCGAAATACCTGCCCCAAAGTCTGAAATCCTTTGTTGTTCTTGCGCATGACAACGGCATGACCGGGTGTTGGCGGCATGGACAGTGTCAGCGCCTCCAGGCCGCGCACCGTCCGCAGGCCTGTTGCATAGGTTTGCGTGAACATCATGCCTTCCCGCGCCAGGCGGTCAAGATTGGGCGTAAGGCCTTCTTGGCCGCCGAACGACGCCAGGTAATCGGCGCCCATGCTTTCCATGGATACCAGCACCACATTCAGCCGACGTTCTGGGCCTGCGGCAATGATGCTGCGTGCAAGCGGATTCCTGGCATCCGGCAGGAAATGTGCGGAAGCGGCTCCTTTTGTGAACGCTGTACGCATGATTTGCTTGGCCTGGGCTTCCGGCAGGACCTTGTAGAAGCGGCGATAGTCCAGCTTATTGTCCCGAAATGCGCGAAACAGTTCGTAGTCGCCATTTCCGGCAAGTTGGCTTGCCGAGGCAGACGCCTGATGCGTCTTGAAGGTGTCGTTGACCAGGAAGTAACTGGCGGCGGGCAGCAGCAGGATCGCCAGAAACATGCCCGTGCGCTGTTTCCAGTTGCCTGCGGCGGCCGAGGCCGTCGACCAGAAGCGCCGGCGCAGCGGCCAGGCAATCAGGACAGTGGCAATGGCGATGCAGGACAGGATGAGATTGACATGGTAGGACTCCTCGATATTGCCGAGAACCTCGCGCGTGTATACCAGGTAGTCCACGGCAATGAAGTTGAAGCGCGAGGAAAACTCATTCCAGAATAGAAACTCAGCCACCGCCGTAAAGAGAATGGCCGCCAGCAGTGCCAAGCATCCGAGGCTGGCTGCCACGGCATGCACACGGCGTCCAACGCGCGTATCGGGGATGATTGCGGCGAGCAGGGCCAGTGGTATCAGAAACCACGCCGCGGCAGCCAAGTCGTAGATCAGGCCGGCGCCGAATATCTCGAGCAGATGAGCAAGGGCAAGGTTGCTCATGTCGCCTTCATAGACAAGCAGGACCGCACGCGTCAATGTGTTGACAATGAGGAAGACGGACAGAAAGTACGCCAGCACTTCGAAACGCGGCATAATCAGGTGGGCGCGTCGCCGCCTGCTGGCGTCCTCGCCAGGAAGAAATGTGCCGGGAACTTGCTGAGAGATCGGATTTTGCATGGCCTATTGGCAGGCAGGGCGCTGCGATTGCATATACGAAGCGCAAAGCCTAGCCAACCGGGCATCAATAAATCATTAAGAAAAAATCAAGGAATTATCAAACCCGGCCCCGCATGCGGTGCTGAAGGGTGGGCGCGTCTGGACGATGTGCCGTGGTTGGCCGACGGCGGTCTTCATGACTGCTTCGGCCGTGATGCCGGTTTCGATAGTTTATTGAGAACAGATTGATAAATTCTTGATGACCTGATGGCTATCCTTTGCGCAGTCGAAGTGCCTAAGGTCTGTAATGTCTGTATTTTTTCGTTTACGCGGCGTGCTGTGCGCCGGAGCCGTGGCTTCTGAGGGCGGCCTCCGCGCGCATCGCCGCACCCTGGCTGCGGCACGGCTGGCTCGGTTCGGGGCCAGCGCGGGGGCCGCAACCCTGCTGCATTGGGCGGTGATGGCGGTGCTCATTGCCATGAATTGGGGTGTCGTCCCTGCCTCCACCACGGGTGCGGTCGCCGGATCCGCGCTGAATTACCTGCTTCAGTCGCGGTGGACATTCAACGCGCCGCAGCCCAGATGGCTCGCCTACATATTTGTGGTGCTCATAGGCTGGAGCACTAATGCAGCCATTGTCAGAATACTTGTGGCTTTCGCCGGATTTGGCTGTGCGCTCGGGCAATTCTGCGCCACGGCCTGCGTGGCGCTTCTTAATTACGCTTTCTATCAAAGGCTCGTCTTTCATGAACGCACTCACTGACTTATGGCATTCTGGAGCTGGCAGAAGCGTGGACCCTGAACTGTCGGTTGTCGTCCCGTTGTACAACGAGCACGAAGTGCTGCCGATGCTTCATGAACGCCTGACCCGTGTTTTGAGATCGCAGGGCATTACGTATGAGCTGGTGCTGGTCGATGACGGAAGCCAGGACGCAACCTCCGATATGCTCGATACGCTGGCCGCCAGCGATCAGGCAGTCACGGCGGTTTTTCTCAGCCGCAACTTTGGCAAGGAGGCGGCGCTGACGGCTGGCCTGCAACAATCAGCGGGGCAGGCGGTCATCGTGATGGATGCCGACCTGCAGGACCCGCCCGAACTGATTCCGCAAATGTTGCTGGCCTGGCGCAATGGCGCTGACGTGGTCAATATGCGGCGTCGCTCGCGCGAGGGTGAATCTTTCCTGAAACGGGCCAGTGCCTATTGTTTCTATCGCGTTCTGAATGCGGTGAGCGAAGTCGACATTCCGGCTGATACCGGCGATTTCAGACTGCTTAGCCGCGCTGCTGTCAATGCGCTGGATCTGGTTGTCGAGCGCAAGCGTTATATGAAGGGGCTGTTTGCCTGGATTGGCTTTCCCACAGTCGAGATCGAGTACGACCGCCCGGCGCGCGCTGCGGGTGCCAGCAAATGGGATTACCTCAGCCTGATAGGGCTGGCGTTCGAAGGCATTACCTCGTTTTCGATTGCGCCATTGCGTCTGGCGACCATTTCCGGACTATTGATTGCATTAGGCGGGGTGCTTTTCACACTCTGGATTGTTGTCAAGACGCTTGTACTGGGCGACCCGGTTCAGGGATATCCGTCGATGATATCCCTGATTGCAGTCCTGGGCGGCGCGCAGCTCTTGGCCATAGGAGTGCTGGGGGAGTATATCGGCAAGACATACTTCGAAGCCAAGCGGCGTCCGGTCTTCCTGATACGAAACGTGGTGCGGCGGGGCCAGCCGCGGCAAGCCACCGCATGGGCAGGCCAGCCCATCACCACCAAAGAGCCATATGCCGCGAACTATTGATTGGTACCGCCGCCTGCTCGTCGTGGTCCTTTTGCTGCCGCTGGCATCGATGTGGCTTGTGCCGTTTTCGGATACAAGCGAACCCAGATATGCGGAGATAGCCCGCCTCATGGCTCAGACCGGGGACTGGATTACCCCATGGTTCAGGCCCGGCGTGCCCTTCTGGGGTAAGCCGCCGCTTTCCTTCTGGGCCGAAGCCCTCTCCATGCGATACCTGGGCGTCAACGAATTCGCCGCGCGGCTGCCATCCTGGCTTTGCCTGCTGCTCTCGGTATTCATCCTGTATCGCGGGCTGCGCATCCTGCGCGGAAGGCGCGTCGCCATCCTTTCAGCCCTGATCTATGCGACCAGCACACTCGTATACGTCGCATCGGGCGCGGTATTGACCGATCCTTTTCTTGCGCTGGGCACTAACTTGTCGTTTGTCACATTTGCGGTGCTCGCGAGCGAACACCGGCGTCAATGCGCTACGCAAGCCTTTTCGTCACGGCTGCTGCTGTTTTGCCGGATCGGCTTCTTTGTCGGTGTTGCCATCGGCTTGCTGGCCAAAGGACCGCTGGCGGCGGCAATTATTCTCGTGCCTTCAGCATGCTGGTGTGCGATGGAACAATACGCAAATCGTCCGCAACCCCGCATGGCCTGGGCAAAAGGGTTGCTGCTTGCCGCGCTGATCAGCGCGCCATGGTACATACTGGCCGAATTCAAGACCCCTGGCTTTCTGGACTACTTCATCGTTGGCGAACACATCCGGCGCTTCCTGGATGCTGGCTGGCACGGCGATCTCTATGGCACGGCGCATCGGGAAGCGTACGGCACCATCTGGCTGTATTGGCTGCAGGCCACGTTTCCGTGGGGGCTTGCACTACTCGCAATGCTCGCGGCTTCCTGGCGCAGCGCGCGGGTGCGAGGCGTTTTGCGCCCGTTGCGCCACGATGCGCTTTTCCCTTACTGGCTGGCTTGGGCTGCGTTTACGCCGTTGTTCTTTACATTCTCCGCCAATATTCTCTGGACATACATACTGCCCGCCATTGCGCCGCTCAGCGTGCTGGTGGCATTGCCGATTGAACGTTTGCTGGTGCAAGGCTGCATTACCCGTCGTCATCTTCTGCCGCTGTTCGTCCTCGTACCTGTTGCTGTGCTGATGTGGACGGGTATCGCTTGGCATCGTCCCGACACGCTTAAATCGGAACGCGGCCTGGTGCGCTATGCATTGCAGCGAGGCAACGGTCACATTCCGCTGCGCTACTTGGGCGGGCCCCCTTTTTCGGCACAATTCTATTCGAAGGGCACGGCGGAGGCAGTAGGCTTGTCTGCGCTTGCCGCGGGTGAGGAATCAGAAGGCTTGGCCTTCGTGGCCATTCCCAAGGATGAAGCGGGGAGGGCGCAGGCTGCACTTGGGCACCAACTGAATGTGCTGTATGAGAACCGCCGCTATCTGCTGGTTCGCTGCGGGTCAAGCACCCAGGAAGCCATCCTTCCGCAGGAGCCCCGACAACGGGTAGCCAAACACCTTCCGAAAAACCGGTCATAATCGCAACAATTATAGGTAATGCAGTTGCATTGACATGACAAGCCAATTGCATTACCATGCAGGGCGTCTGTCCCTTTGACCGGAGAACACCGTGTCTGTCACTCTCGAAGCCGAATCCACGCTGACCGACCGTTACCAGACCACGGTGCCGGAAACCGTGCGTCGCGCTCTTCGCCTCGGCAAGCGCGACAAGATCCACTACACGATCCGCACCAGCGGCGAAGTTGTGCTGACGCGTGTCGACGCCGCCGAAGCTGACGACCCGGTGCTCGGTCAGTTCTTGGACTTCCTGGCGCGCGACATCGCCAGCCATCCGGAGCGCCTGCAGGCTATCGACGTCGCCTTCGTTCAGCGCCTCCAATCCCTGACCGGCGGCATCGAAGTTGATCTCGACACCCCCTTGTCGGCGGATGATGAATGAGCAGCAGCAAGCCTGCGCCCCTAATCATTCACGGCTGGACAGTTTTCGCGCACCCGCTATTTCTAGTGCAACTTGAAACCTATGTTCAGCAGGTCGAGGCGCTTAAGACAAAAGACCCCGCCGGATACGTAAAGAAGAACACCAACAAGCGGCTGGCCGCGATCATCAAACTGGCGTTCGACGTCATTCCGCAAGACCCGGCACGGCCGGAATACCGCCAAGGCAACACGCTCGGTGACGGCCGCAAACATTGGTTTCGCGCCAAGTTCTTCCAACAGTACCGCTTGTTCTTTCGCTATCACGCGTCCAGCAAGGTGATCGTGCTGGCGTGGGTGAACGACGATGATACGAAACGCGCCTATGAAAGTGGTGATGATGCGTACCGAATGTTTCGGAGGATGCTGGCCAGCGGCCAGCCTCCCGACGACTGGGATCAGCTATTGGAAGAGGCCACATCTGCTGCCGAGCGACTGCGATCCAGCATGGCATCCCTGAAGAAGTTGGAATCATGACCAATATAGCCTCTATTTGTGAGCCTCTTTAAGTCCTCTTCCAATACGCTAAAGGTGAGACGTATCCTGTAAATTCTCACCATTGGCGTGAAGCTTGTCTGCGCTTGCCGCGAGTGAAGAATCAGAAGGCTTGGCCTTCGTGGCCATCCTAAAGGATGAAGCGGGGAGGGCGCAGGCTGCGCTTGGGCACCAGCTCAATGTGCTGTATGAGAACCGCCGCTATCTGCTGATCTGCTGCGGGTCAAGCACCCAGGAGGCGGCGAGCAAGCACGGTTTGCATGTCACGGCGTCCGTCCGCAATCAGGTAAATGATGACCTGGCTGCCTGTGACACGGTAGTAGACGGCCTCAGGAATCGAACAGCGTCCGCATGGTGGTTCAGACCGAGGGTTCGGCGGTTGCGTCATTTTCGGCGGCGTGATCGGTGAGCCGCCGAATCGTCAGGGTGCAGCGTTGTTCAATCAAGGTATTGATTTGCTCAACCACTGGATTGCCAACAAAATTGTGCCCAGGGTCAGCCTGGAGCTTGCGCGCCGTTGCTGGCAGTAACTTTGCCAGCTCCAGAATGCGCCGTTTGGCCTGCGCCTTGGTAAAGCCTACGCCTTCGGCGAACTGCTCCCAGTGACGCGCCTGAACTTCGCTGAACTTGTACTTGCTACCGATTTTCATCGCCATCTTCTGCGTCAGTGTTGGATACACCGCAGTCGAGAGCGTGTCGTAAAATGGTGCCAGAACAGGGGCTTTGCCTGTGTAAAGCAGAGAGAAATTCTTGGCGTGCGCATCATGATTACCGATCAGCGCATTGAAGATCACGTAGTCAAACAGCCGCAGTACCTGTGGCGCACTAGGGCGCGTCGCGCTGCGTACCAGCTCAAAGCACTGGATCAGATCCGGACCACCTTCATTCTGATACTTCATTTCGGGCACCACGCCAAGCGCCTGGCAGAAGTCCTCTTGATGGACCCGTTGCCGGTTCCCCCGAGGGTCGATCAGTCGGTCGTAGCGCTCAACCAGCAGAAACGAGCGATCCAATACCTGGTGAACTTTTGATTTTGCTGGTTTGAGTTGCATGGCCTCAGCCAGCGCCATGCAAAATCCTTCGTTGATCACACTGTCTTCAACAGCGTGGATAGGGGGCTTCAGAATGTGGGAACTGGGCGTGCCGTTGAGGGGCAGTCCGATGCGCGCACCATCGAAAACCACTGGCAACTTGTCTTGGGCACCAGCCAAGGAAAGTCGCAAGCCGTCTTTGCCTGCCAGCATGGGACGACGCGGCAATTCATCCAGGATGGCAACGACTTCGTCGTCGCTCAACCATTGAACGTCATCGCTGTGTGTCGGCACAGGCAAAGCCTGCCCCGGCTCAAGGAAGGTCACGGCTCCGGCGCAGTCGCCACCGATGTGGTCCAGCAGCGCAAAGTCGTTCTGGCCAGACACCTGAAACTGCTGCGCAATCAGGCGACGCATTTGCCCTTCGGGTAGCAGACCAGCAAAGAAGGGACGCGTTTTGCGATCGTCGAACGGCTCCGCTTGCAGGGGCAGCGAGGCGGACAAGGTAACGGCGTCTTTGTGTGACAGCCAATCGGGTGCGTAGCAAAAGTTTATGCGCCCATCGACCAGCGCCAACGTGCCGACACGTTCGGCGAAAAGCCAGACTTCGAGCTCATGCGCCATGGTTGTCCTCCTCGCGTTGATCGTTGGCCACGGGTGATGGCAACCCGCTCAACTGGACCTCTCCACCCAAGGCATCAATGACTCGCAGTACGTTTTCCAGTCTTAACGTGGGTTTGCCTGCTTCAAGATCGACAATGAAGCGCACACCCACCCCTGCCGCCAGCGCCAACTGAGGCTGTGTCAGCCCGAGTTGCTTGCGGGCGGCACGCAGTACATCGCCGAGTTGTTGAGGTGATCGAATGGATATCATGGCTTGCTAAATTTCCCGTTCGGGAAATTATGAGCCAAAACGGGGCTATATGCCAGCGATATTTCCCGATCGGGAATGCTCGGTGTAATTCGGGCATGATTCGATCTATAATTTCCCGATCGGGAAATAATGGCAGGCTCTTTATCATTAAAGGGATAGAGCCAAATGGGGAAGGGCCGCCAAGAAAAAAGCCCAACTGTGGCGTAAAGCATAACGTCCCGTTCCAGGTTCATGTGATTCACGGCCCGCAAATTCGCCAAGCCCTGGCCAAGCATCAATGACCATTGTCTGGGTTTCTGGCGTTAGGTGACGATGACGAAGGTCTAGCGGCATCTCTGGAGCGTTGGTTTTGCAATCGACAGACAGCAACCTTTGCCGATTGGAATACAGCCATGACGCTAAAACAGAGGGCGTGACAAGTTGCACCTACTGATTTTGCAGATGACTCAGCTCAATGAGAAGCTTGGATAAATAGCCTCCGTCGCTAGTGGCAAACCCAAGTGGCTCTGCATTTTCCCGATGCAGAACCACTCCATCGCTGAACGATTCAAACATAACAATGGACTTATAGGGAATGCAGAAACGCTCATTTCCTGTATCAAAGTAGACATGTTTGTCGGTTACGCCTAGTGTTCCTACCCCCATGCACACAAGTTCTGTAATGCTGACAAGCTCGCCTTTGGACTCATCCACCTGAAGAAGGAGCCCTTCACCGGCCATTAGTTCGACGCCATGAGAGGCACCAATACGTTCAGTCCGAGATCTTTCTTTGTAGTAATCCACATTACGCATTGCCCATACCAGGCGTTCATCTTGAAGCTCAAATGGCACTGGAAAATCAAGCTTCACTTCCGGCACCTGGCCCTCCATCACATTTCTAAGGATGACGAGCCTAACCACTTGTGAGTAGGCACCAGACTGATTCAAGTCATTTCGCATCAAGGAAAAATGGTTTTGCAGCTCGAGCAAGCGGAGCTCCATTTCCCGCGAAATGGGTTCATCACTAGGATGAGCGGCAACAACCTGCACCCATCCTGAAATGATTAAGGATTTGAGCTCGGATAGGCTCACCCTACCAGACTTGGCGATAGTATTGACATCCCATCTCAGATCATCCAAATCACTGTCCGATGATATTGCCTCAGCAACTAGGGCAGTTATTTTTTCTTTCGCAATATCGAAGTCCACACACTTACCTCATAGAGACCATGACAAGTCACATAGACTCTCACTAAGTTTGGTTGTTGATGGAAGAAAACACCCAGTATAGGGTGATAGTCAGGCTATTTGCTTGCGTCTACTTATTTGCCGCATAAATGCATTCCAGCAATGCAGACGTACCGTAAGCGCCCGACCTGCACCGTCTTGAGCCTGGTCACGGCATGTGGAAAATAGATCCCCATCAATGGCTGGGGTTTCGTTATTGGTGGTGGGGTGGTACCCCGCACCAAACGACTATTGAAAGTACGGAATCGAAGCGCTGGGGGCTGCTGCGAACCCGTGAGAACCGGATCGAAAAGCCTGCTGGTGTGCCATTCGGTACCGGACGTTCGAACAGGCTTTTCGCCTTGATTGGTCACTGGAAAGGCCGTTCAACCTCGTTTGCTTTCCGGGGCCAGTTCAATTTCCGAAACGGGAATCGAGCCCGCCCGCGTCCGTTGCCACAACCAATAACGCACCCATTTACACCTATTGCTGGGCAAGGCGATCCCATGCGGCGAATGGTGCTCATATTCACCGCACAAAATGCGGTGAATGAATTGCCCATGCGGAGATTGCAGGCCATAATCTCCGCATGAATAGCGGCGATTACAAATATATCTGGCAGGTCGGTGACTGGCCGAACTGGCGCTTCGACCTGGCTGTGCTGGCCAGGCCGATGGCCGAGGTTAGTCGTGCCCAGGGGCTCTTGATGGGGCGCTTGGCCGATGTCGGCATGGCGCTGCGCGATCAGGCGAGCCTCGCAGCGCTCACCGAGGACGTGGTGAAGACCAGCGAGATCGAAGGCGAGCAACTCAACGTCGAATCCGTGCGCTCGTCCATTGCCCGCAGACTGGGCGTGGACATCGGCGCGCTCGCTCCGGTCGATCGCCACGTCGAGGGCGCGGTCGAGATGGTGCTCGACGCCACCGCGAACTGTCATGCGCTGGTGTCGCGTGAACGTCTGTTCGGCTGGCATGCCGCGCTGTTTCCCACCGGCTACTCTGGTCTTTCCAGGATCAAGGTTGGTGGCTGGCGAGACGATGCCAATGGCCCGATGCGGGTGGTGTCCGGCCCCATCGGCCGCCAGCGCGTGCATTTCGAGGCGCCGCCCGCCGATCATCTGGAGTCTGAAACCAGTCGATTCCTGGACTGGCTCAATAGCGCATCAAGCGAACCGCCGCTGCTGAAGGCAGGCCTTGGGCATCTTTGGTTCGTTACCCTGCACCCGTTCGACGATGGCAACGGACGCATCGCTCGGGCCATCGGCGACCTGCTGCTGGCGCGTGCCGACGGCAGCCCGCAACGCTTCTACAGTTTGTCGGCGCAGATGCAGCGGGAGCGCAAGGCCTATTACGACATCCTGGAGCGTACCCAGAAGCGCTCGATGGATGTTACCGAGTGGCTCGTCTGGTTCCTCGAAACCCTGCATCGCGCCGTCGATCAGGCGCAGCACACGCTCGAGGCCGTGCTGACCAAGGCGCGGTTCTGGCAGCGCTGGGCGACCACGCCATTGAACGAACGACAGGTGAAGTTGCTGAGCAGGCTGCTCGACGGTTTCGAGGGCAACCTCACCAGCAGCAAGTGGGCGGCCATTGCCAAGTGTTCACCGGACACGGCGCTACGCGACATCAACGATCTGCTGACGCGGAGCGTGCTGCGCAAATCGGATGCGGGTGGACGCAGTACCAGCTACGAGCTGAACGATCTGCCGGAGTAGCTGCGTTCCCAGGAATAGGTTTGGCTCACGCGCATAACAGCGCCTTCATTGGACTCCTGCCAAGAAAAAGCCCCAACTGATAACAGTTGGGGCTTTAGTATTGGTGGAGCCGGCGGGAATTGAACCCGCGTCCGCAAGCCCTCCGCAGCTAGTTCTACATGTTTAGTCGGCCAATTTTAGGATTTAACCGCGGAGCGTGCCAGCCGACAGGCCCTTCCTTGGCGATTCACTTGGATTTAAGACCAGACTGAGTGACCCAGCCGGATCCGATTCTTTGTAAATGACGCTGCTGTAGGTTTCCCTACCTGACCCAAAGACAAATCAGTGCAGCGGCTCACCGCTTAAGCGGCCAGAGCGAAACGCTCGTCGTTGGCGTTTATAGTGTTCCAGTGGATTTACGAGCTTACTGGTGCTCGACATGCCCTATGCTGTTTTGTGACCCACGTCGAAGCCGGATCGGCCCCAGAGCATTGATTATAACTGAATATCCTACATACTGAAACAGTAGAACATCAGGTTCAAGCATGTGCCAGCAAGGGCAGCATGGCGTCTGCAACGCCCTTGGCTGACGCTGGATTTTGGCCTGTTATCAGCCGTTCGCTGACGACGATCCGGGGCTGGAAGTTCGCCGTGGGCAAATGACGGGCTCCGCGTGCTTGCAGGGCGTCAGCCAGCAGGAACGGTACGGTGTCATACAGCCCGACGGCGCGCTCTTCGTCGTTGGTGAAGGCCGATATATCCTTGCCCTCGACCAGATAATGTCCATCAGACAGCGTGATGTTTATCAAGCCTGCTGGGCCGTGGCACACTGCTGCCACCAGTCCGCCGTGCTCATAGATGCGCGCCGCAATAGCGGCCAACTCCTTGCTATCCGCCAAGTCCCACATTGTTGCGTGGCCTCCGGCATAGAAAATAGCTGCGTAATCGCTGGGGTTGATTTGCGCCGGCGCCAAAGTATTTTCCGTGGCGCTGCGTAGTGTTGGATTATTCCAGAATGAAGCATTGACGGGATCCTCCAGATCGAAGCCGTCCACATGCGTCTTCCCGCCTTTGGGACTGACAAAGTCGATGACATGGTTGGCCTCGGTCAGCACTTGGTGGGGGTGGCTGACTTCGGAAAGATAAAAGCCGCTGGGCGCTGCGTTGCTGCCCGGTGGACCCTTTCGGTCGTGGTTGGTCAGAACGAAAAGAATGCGTGACATGTTGTTGAGCTCCTTGATGGCCTGACGCGACAGGCTTCGTTGAATATAGGCATGCCATTTTCTCGTGCTTGATTTATCATTAAAAGCAGGTAAATAAACAAAGACTTTCCATAAAATAAACCAAATGTCGATACGCAATCTCGATGATCTGGCAGTTTTCGTGCACGTGGCCGAGCAGCGCAGCTTCTCCGCTGCCGCACGCGATCTGCATTTGGCACCCAAGCTGGTTAGCGCGCGCATCGCTCGGCTGGAGCGGGCGTTGGGCACGAGCCTGTTCGAGCGCAACACGCGACATCTGCGTATAACCGACGAAGGCCGGGCCATTGCGGATCGGGCGCGTATGGCGTTGTCGGCACTGGAGGAGATGCAGGCTTTGGCAAGCGGTGGCGGTGCGGAATTGCGCGGTACGCTTCGCATAACGGCGCCGGCGCCGTTCGGCCGCAAATACGTCACGCCCGCCATTGGCGACTTCTGCTGCCTACATCCGGGTGTGGCCTTTGATTTACGGCTTTCCGACCAGGTGCAGGATATTTACGCCGGAGATTTCGACCTTGCAATCCGCATAGGCGAACTGGCCGACTCCCGGCTGGTTGCACAGCGCATTGCCGAGAACCGCCGAATTCTTGTCGCGGCGCCGGCCTATCTGCGCGAACACGGCTCGCCACAGACGCCGGAGGATCTTGCCAGTCATCGTTGTCTGGTATTCGCCTATCCGGGCTTTCGGCACGATACATGGCCGCTGCGCAACGGACGGCGCGATCGGCCCACCGCTGTCACTGGGACGCTTTGCAGTGACAACGGCGACGTGTTGCGCACATGGTGCCTGGCAGGCCTTGGAATTTCACTGCGCGAGACCTGGGATATCCACGAGGAGCTGCGCGACGGCCGGCTGCTGCGTCTGCTGCCTCAATGGGAGGCTGTTCCTTCCAAGATCAGCCTGGTTCGCGCGCGCCGCGAGCCTGTGCCTCGCCGCCTGAGCGTCTTCATGGATTTTCTATTGGCGCGTTGGCGCGCAACACCTTGGGACGACGGCCTTTTGCCCTGAACGGGATTACTGGCGTTCCCCCTTACCGCATCGGTTCGGCGAGCCAGCCATGACCGCCGGCTCGCGTCGCGCGCTGGAAATCTACGTGTTGCCGCTGGCTCTGCGAGGACGGGCCCGTCGGCCCGTCCACCGGTAGTCAGCATGTCAGCCGTCAGAATCGCTTCGACACGCGTAGAACACCCCTGTGGCTGGAGTAGTCATCGCCAAAGGCACCGTCATATTCGAGTTTGACTTCCAGATCGTTGCTCTGATCGACGAAGGAGATGCCAGTCTGCAGCTTGGCAACTACATCGGCGATGGGCAGCGTCGTTCTGAAAGTACCGGTGCCGCTAGGGGCTTCGGTGAGCGTGGCCTTGGTCTCCCATGCATCCTTGCTTGAGAAGCTGACGCCGGCCGAAGCGAAGCCACCCATGTACCAGCCGTTTTCGAGTTGCCTGCTGCCGCCGATTTCGATCGCCGGGGTAGCCATAAAGGCCGTCTGATCCTGGGAGGAGACATGGAGGTTGTAGATCCCTGCGCCACTTTCCGTGTAGCCGGAGGCTCGGGTATGGACAACATCAAGATCCACCAATGGGCGCACATAGGCCCGCTCATTACCCACCGTATAGGCGGCGCGCAGACGCGCGCTCAGTGTAGTGACATCGGTATTTCCTTTCGCCGTACCTGAGAAATCCGGCAGGGCCAGGCTGCGCGTGGTGTCGAAAGAGCCATAGCTGGCTGCCACCGCCGACGACAGGGTGAGGTCGCCGAAACGCCGACCGAGAGCGACGGCAAGATAGCCGGTGCCTCCATCAGCGCTGGTGCGGCCGTCGGTGCCGTCGTACTGGCTGTCCTCGTAGCCGATGGCGCCGCCGGCGAACCAGTTGTCACTGAGCTTGACTTGCCCGCCGGTACCAAAGCCCCAGATAGTGCCGTCATAGCCGGGCAGGCCTTTCTGCTCGATGGAGGTGCCGCCGACATTGGCCCAAAGACAGCCTTCCTCGTTACTGCGTGTCGCGTCGCCGGAGAAAGTGGGGCAGCGCAGCGCACCATCAAGCCGGCCGGCCGCAAGCATCGCCTGGGCGGCGGCCGCGGCCTGCGAGCTGCCGGGCGACAGTGAGGAGAGCGCCGCCGCGTAGGAGGCGCCGCCATCGTTCTCTGAAGACAGCATGTTGATGCTACCCAGAAGCCTGGCATAGCGGCTTGAGTTCCTGTCGAAGAGCGCGTCGAGATGGCGGCCCGCCTCTCGCTGGTTATCCGACAACCTGTCGAAGGCGTTGGCAAAGCGCGAATCGATGGCCTTGACGCGGATCTCATTGTTGAGAGCCCGGGTAGAGAAATTCACCGCGGGACTGTCGATTGCGTCTATGCTGCCGGTGAGTGTTCCTTGCACATCCAGCACGCCCACCTCGATGTTTCTGACAAGTGTCTTTGTGTCGAGATGAATGCCGCCCGCGAGATCGGCGTTGCCTTCGACGATCAGCTTGCCGCTGCGGCCCGCATCGAAATCGGCGCCCACCTGGACGAAGCCTGCATCGGTCTGCGTGAAGTCGCGGGCAATACGGGTTTCATCGTCGGGTTCGCCGTCGCCCACAACCAGGCGCCCATTATTGTTCACATATGCCTGGTAGACTGAGGCGCCGCGAAGCGAATTGGTCGAGTTGTTGTATATGTGGACTTGGCTTGAATCGTTGCTCTCTACGTTGCCACTGATGGTGGCGCTGTCGTTGACGTAGATATCCAGGGTTCCGGGGGTCCAATAACGAATGGGAACGCCTTCGTTCTGGTAGGTGCCGACGGTGGCGTTGTTATTGATATTCAGGACGTTGCCAGTTCCCCCCATGATCATGATACCGGTGCCGTCATCTGCCCCTCCGGTGACGTCGGCGTTGACATTGATTTCGATTTTTCCACGGGTGCCGGGCGCATCGCTCTGCGCGAGGATACCGATAGCGTGGTGGCCGGTGGCGGAGATGAGGGCGTTCTGCGTAATAGTGACGTCGCCGCTGGAACCCGTACCACTGGTGCCCGCTCCCATCTGCGACAAGCCACTTAAGCCCAACAGACCACCGCCACCGCCGATGGATTGAGCGATAATGCCTACGGCGTTGCTGCCGTTGGCAATGATTTGTGCACCGGATTTGATCGACACATTGCCACCGTTGCCTGATCCGTTCGATGTGACAGACCGGCCAATTTGATAGAAGTCTTCCAAAGCGCCGGCAATACCGCCGCCACCGCCGATCGACTGCGCGATGATGCCGTGTCCGGCTCCGCCACTCGTTTGAATGGAGCCGCGGCCGAGCGTCACATCGACAGCGCTTCCATTTCCAGACGATCCATCCGTGCCACCGACACTCACGCTGGTCAGGTTGTCTGTTGATCCGGCGCCACCGATGCCACCCCCGCCGCCGATCGACTGGGCAACGATGCCAAAAGCGCGGGAGCCAGTGGTGTAGATACTGGGACTCAGGTTGAGCGTTACATTGCCGCCATCACCCGAACTGCCGCCAGTGCCTCCAACTGCAACCTGAATCGAATGCGTGTCCTCGCTGTCTGCGGATGTTGCGTTGCCCACGCCGCCGATACCGCCGCCACCGCCGATCGACTGGGCCAGCAATCCATAGGCATCGTCTCCGGTGGTCTGGATGCCGAGCGTGCTGCCCTCGGCGACAGTCACCGCGCCGCCGTTGCCGCTGGCTCCTCCGCCACCGCCCAAACCCCCGCCGACGAAACTATGGCCCGATGCACTGTCAGAACCGTCACCGCCTTGGCCGCCGCCCCCTCCGATGGATTGCAGAAGCACACCGTGTGCTGCAAATCCAGACGTGCTGATGGCAGAGAGTTCATAGGGATTGGTGAATGTGGCATTGACGGCGCCGCCATCGCCACTCGCTCCACCATGGCCGCCAATCGCAAGGGCGATGTTTGCCGTTGCGTCGCTTCCGGACGCAGTGGAGGTGCCCCCCGCGCCACCGCCGCCGCCGATCGACTGTGCGACGATACCGTCCGCCCAGTCTCCTGTCGTCGTCACAAATCCCTGATCGATCGTGATATCCACTTCGCCGCCATGGCCGCCAGTGCCTCCACTTCCGCCTATCGACGCGGTGAGGGTGTACTTCGTGTTCTCGTCGCCACCTGCGAAGCCGTCGCTATCGGAGCCGGCATCGTTGCCGACCGAGCCTGCGAGCCCTCCCGAGCCGCCAATGGACTGGGCGAGAATGCCATCCGCATCGCCGCCGGTCGTGGTGATCGAGCCGTCCGCGATAACGCTGACGGTGCCGCCTGTCATGCCGTCGCCGGTGTTGGAGCCGATGTTCACGGTCACGCTGCCGGAGATCGGATCACCATCTTCTCCCTCGGCCGTCTCACCGTCGCCGCCAATAGAGGCGCTGCCGGACAGGCCGATCGTGCCGCCTTGCGCCGTGCCGCCGCCGCCGCCGATGGACTGAGCCAGAACGCCGCGAGAGCCCGAGCCCGATGTGGTGATGTTCGTTCCCTTTTGAAGAACTACCGTGGCCGAGCCCGGCGTGCCGCCACTGCCGCCGGAACCGCCAAGACCGATGTTGGCACTCAGATTGAAGCCTCCGCCGATCTGGTCGTTGCTCGCACTGCCGACACCACCGTTGCCACCGCCGCCGCCGATGGACTGCACTACCAGCGCGTTGGAATGATCCCCCGCCGTGTAAATCGAAGCGGTGTTGTTGAGCGCCACGCTGGCGCCTCCCGTATTGCCGCCGGCGCCGCCGCTGTTGCCTACTGCAGTGGATATATCCGACGAGACGGTGTCGAGGTCGCCTATTGTGCCGGCAAATGACGAGGCGCTGCCGCCGTTGCCGCCACCCTGGGCGATGGATTGGGCGAGCACGCCGATCGATCCATCGCCACCCGTTTGGACATGCGCTGTGTCCGACAGCGTGACGCTCACCGTGCCGCCTGCGCCCGCTGCGCCGCCCTTACCGCCGACCGAGGTCGTGATGCTCGCGGCGAAGGGGGGCAGGTCGACCTCTGCGCCCGGAAACGCGACGGTCATCGCATCGGCGACGGAAGTGCCGCCGTTGCCCCCGCCGCCGCCGATGGACTGCGCCACCACGCCGTGGGAGTCGGTTATTCCGTCGATGACGTTTCCGTTCGCATCAATCCCCGTGGAAATGGTCGTGGACTCGATATCCACGCTGACCGTGTCGCCATCCCCGCCGGAGCCTCCCGAGGCGCCGACCGAGGTGTTGATGCCAAGGCCGATCGAGGTGCTGAAGCCGGAAGCCGAGCCGCCATTGCCGCCGCCGCCGCCGATGGACTGCGCCACGACAGCGGATGAATGCGTTCCGGTTGTTATGAGTGTGCCGCCAGTGAGATCGACGGTCGCAAGGTCGCCCCCTCCGCCGCCACCGCCAGTGCCCCCCACCTGTACCGGTAGAAGGTCTTCCACGTCGGCCGAGTTGGCGCTGCCGCCGTTGCCGCCACCGCCGCCGATCGACTGCGTGAGGAGGCCTGGGGCGTTGTTGCCTTTCGTTGTGAGCGTGAGACTGTGGAATGTCATCAGCGCCGGACGGCCGTCGAGGCCTGCACCCGCTGAGCCGCCGATCTGCAATGACGCGACATCAAGGGCGCCGGCACCGTTCGCGGTGCCGCCGTTGCCACCACCGCCGCCGATGGACTGGGCCATCGCGCCGACCGAGAAGTTGCCCGAGGTGATGATGGTCGATCCGGGCTGCGACGGCGGAGGCGCCTTGGAACCATCGTCGCTCGGGCTGCCGTTCACTTCACCCGTGGAGTCGGTATAGTCGCAGCCATCGTAGGTGTTGCTGACGCATGCCCAGCCGCCATAACCGCCGTCGGAGCCCGAGCCGCCGATACCGAGACCCGCGCCGACCGATACGTCGATAACATTGCCGCCTGAGCCGCCGCCGCCGCCGATCGCCTGCGCGACGAGGCCGTGCGAAAACTCGCCCGACGTCGACACGGTGCCACCGACGTGGAAGATTCGTGCGGTGCCGGCATCGCCGCCGGTACCGCCAGAGCCACCGACGGATGCGATGCCGGCAGCGCCCGCCCCGGTACCACCACCGCCACCAATCGATTGGGCGATGATACCGACAGCTGCATCGCCTGTCGTCGTGACGTCGTTGTTGTTCGTGACATAGGCGGTTGACGAATTATTGGCGCCTGCCCCGGCATTGCCGCCAACGCTGATCGCGCCGCCAGCGGCACCGGCAGCACCTCCTCCGCCCGATATCGTCTGCACCACGATGCCGTTCGCACCATAGCCGGTTGTCGTCACCGCGCCGGTGTTGTTGACGATCGCATTTTTGCCACCGCCGCCTTCGCCGCCCTGACCGCCGAGGGCGATAACGAGTCCTTCGCCTACACCACCCGCACCGCCGGACCCGCCAATCGACTGCACGAGCAGACCATGCGCGTACTGCCCATGCGTTGTCACATTCGAGCCGGAGGTGATCTCGACCTGGCCGGCATCGCCGCCATTGCCACCGTCGCCGCCTGAACCGGCGAGCACGTTGGTGAAGTCTCCCCCGACACCGCCTCCACCGCCGATTGAGTGCAGCGTTACGCCAGCGGCGTAGTCGCCCTGAGTCGTGATCGTCGTGCCCGATGATGTGTACGCGCCGACATCGCCGCCGTTGCCCCCCGCACCGGCCGTACTGGCATTGCCACCGCCGATCCCGCCGACAGACTGGCCGAGCACAGCGTAGGCCTCGTCGCCGTCCGTCGTGACGGTGGCGCCATCCTGGAGCGTGATTTGGATGAGGCCGCCATAGCCGCCGGCGCCGCCGCGGGTGCCGTCGCTTCCATCGCCACCGTCGCCGCCGAGGCTGCGGGCTGCGACGCCCATGATGCCTGCGCCTGCTGTTGAGATCGTGGCACCGTTTTGAACGGTTATCGTGCTGTAGGTCGCGCTCCCACTGCTGGCGTCGATGCTTGCACCGCCGCCGGCCCCGCCATCACTATTATTATCAGGGCCCGCCCCGCCATCGCCACCCTGCGAGATGGCGTACATGGCAGCGGACGGGCCGGAGGGCGTAGCACCGCTCGACTCAACCGTGATGTCGTCGTTGGTCGTCAGGGTGATTGGACGCCCGGACTCGCCTTTGCCACCCGGGTCGGAGTTGTCGCCCGAGATAATGCCGTAGCCTCCCTGGCTGCGGGCATAGATGCCATGCACGCCTTGGGGTGCGTTGTCCGAGCCGTTCCAGTAAAGCGAGATCGCAGCGTTGTTGGTGACGGAGATGGTGCCCCCGGCGCCGCCTTCGCCATTCTCCGAGCCGCCGTTGCTGCCGTCGCCATACGCGTAAATGGCGTGGCCTCCGCCGTCGCCAGTAAATGCGCTGCCTTCGGCGCCAATGTGGATCTCGCCGTTGTTGATCACCGTGACCGTCTTCGCGTCGCCACTGTTGCCGCCCTTCTGGTCGCCCGCGCCCGAATTCATGTCGCCGCCGGCGCCCGCACTTGCGCCAGCGAAGATGCCCGTTACCGTGGGCCTGGAGCTCCCCGCAGACGAATCGATGGTAATAGCGCCATTATTGGTGAGCATGATCGTGCCGCTGTCACCGCCGCGCCCACCATCGTCTCCATTGTGGTCGGGCCGCGCACCATTTCCGCCGTTGGCTTCTGTGTAGATCCCAGTGATGTGGCCCCAGTCGCCGCCACTTCCTTGCAGTGTGATATTGCCGTTGTTGGTGAGCGTCAGCGCGCCGCCATTGTAGGCGGTTGCGTCATCCGTGCCGCCGTCGTCACTCCCTGGGGCACCGTCGAGTTCCAGCTGCAGGATAATAGACTGATCGGCGGCGGACGCGGTGATGTCGGCATTGTTGGTCAGGGTGTACAGGTAGTCGCTTATGTAGATGTCCGTGTCTACGACGCTTGCTCCAGTCGTGGCCGCGCCCGACGGCACGGTGCACGAGCTGCCGCCGTCTTGAGGACCGGTGCAGCCATAAAAACTTTGCCCCACTGCGGGTACGAATGGCCACAGGCCAACGAAGAAGGCCACAGGCGCTAGAAGGCGCACCCGGCAAGCGGCGCGTTTGAAGTATGGCTGCTGGGTGGGCATGTGGCTTCCTTGCGGTAGGCAAACAGCGCGCTCGGCACATAGCCAAACAGGCAAGCGAACTGCCGATGCATGCCACACCTTTTAATTGCGGCAAAAACGGCGGGAGGGCGCATAACGGTCTTGCTGGTATTGCTTCGTCGTCGTTGATAGCTCAACGCTGTGCGCTAATCCCGATCCTGCTATTGATCCGCCAACCTTGCGCAGTAATGGAACGGTTATGTTGAATTTTTACGGTACGCCAATACGCGGTTATATTGCAGCCAGTTGTTGGCTGTCAACATTAGTTTCTTCCCGCCAGTGTCCGGCAGATCGTTTGGCTCGGGTACAAAAAAAAGCCCGCTATGAGCGGGGCGGTGTCTTGATTTCCTGCTCTGTTACCTGCAGGTTGTTGTCCCGCGCAAAGTCGCACACAAATTTCCAGGCCAGGGGCTCCAACTCGCGCAGCCGCGCATCGACGACCACGCAGCGTACGCCATCCACGACCACAGGCACGACATAGGGAGAGTAGGTGAGGGGACCACCGGTGGATCCGGCCGGCCGGAACTGCGACATGACGCCGGCTAGGCGCTCAGCCCAGTCGCTGGGGCGAAACCGTTGGCCTGTTTTGGTCAGGCCGTGGATAACCAACTGCTGTACACGCTGTGTCATAAATATCTGCGGGCAAAATATCGCCGTGGGGTGCTATGGCGAACCCGTCCCTGCGGCCCGAATTGTATCCGATACCCTGCGCGCCTGCTTGCCCAGACGTTTTGCCGTCTTTAGAGCGACGGGGTAAGATAGCTCTTTTACCCAAGGCTTATTATGTCCGACGCTTCGACGCAAACAGGTCCCTTGCGCCATTACCTGCAATTTCGGGACCTGTCGAAATCTGAAACCCAGTACGTGCTGGATCGGGCACGACTCATCAAGAACAAATTCAAGCGATACGAGCCTCATCATACGCTGCACGACCGCAATCTAGCTATGGTTTTTGAGAAGGCCAGCACCCGCACGCGCGTGTCCTTCGAAGCAGGCATGTACCAATTGGGCGGGTCGGTCATCCATCTGACAACGGGCGACTCGCAACTGGGCCGGGCCGAGCCAATTGAAGACACCGCCCGCGTTATTTCGCGCATGGTCGATCTGGTGATGATACGCACCTTCGAGCAGACCCGCATTGAGCGCTTTGCGGCGCACTCGCGCGTCCCTGTCATCAACGGCTTGACCAACGAGTTTCACCCCTGCCAGATACTGGCTGACATCTTCACCTTCATTGAACATCATGGTCCGATAGAGGGCAAGACGGTGGCCTGGGTGGGTGATGCCAACAATATGGCCTATACCTGGCTGCAGGCGGCGGAGCTGCTGGGGTTTCACCTGCATGTTTCCACGCCCAATGGCTACAGGCTTGAGGCAGATCGCGTCGGCAAGCCAGCGCCAGGCACGCTGCGCGAGTTCGCCGATCCCATGGAAGCCTGCCGCGGCGCCGATCTGGTGACGACGGATGTCTGGACCAGCATGGGCTACGAGGCCGAGAACGAAGAGCGGCGCAAGGCCTTTGCGGATTGGCGTGTCGATGCCGAAATGATGTCGGTGGCCAACCCGGATGCCATCTTCATGCATTGCCTTCCCGCCCACCGTGGTGAGGAAGTCACCGGCGATGTCATCGATGGGCCGCAAAGTGTTGTTTGGGATGAAGCCGAAAACCGCCTGCACGTGCAGAAGGCGCTCATGGAATTTCTTTTGCTCGGACAACTGGACTGACAGCGGCCAGCGCAAAGCGCGTCAAAAGATAAAATAAAGGGCACCAATGAACTGCCTTGGCCGGCTAATCCGTGACCGTCCAACCTCTGGAGTCAGTTCACAACCAGCGCCCTTTGCATGCTGCGATCTGAAAAAACGTCTCAGTCTTCGTGCTTATCCTTGATTTGCGGTAATGCCGAACCTGCCGGCTTGGACAGCAGCCCGGTCTGGCTGTAGGTGAATAGCTTCTCGCGGGTGTCGACGATGTCCAGATTGCGCATGGTGAGCTGGCCGATGCGGTCGCGCGGCGAGAAGGTGGACTCTCCTTTCTCCATGGTCAGGCGCTCGGGCTTGTATGTCAGGTTGGCCGACTCGGTATTGAGGATGGAATAGTCGTTGCCGCGGCGCAGCTCGAGGGTGACTTCGCCCGTGATTGCGCTGGCCACCCAGCGCTGGGCCGTTTCGCGCAGCATGAGCGATTGGGGGTCGAACCAGCGGCCTTGATACAGCAGCCGGCCCAACCGCAATCCGTTGACGCGATATTGCTCTATCGTGTCCTCGTTGTGGATGCCGGTAACGAGCCGCTCGTAGGCAATATGCAGCAGCGCCATGCCCGGCGCTTCATAGATGCCGCGGCTTTTTGCCTCGATGATGCGGTTTTCGATCTGGTCGCTCATGCCGAGCCCATGGCGCCCGCCTATGCGATTTGCCTCCAGCATCAGCTCGACCGGGTCGCTGTACTCCACACCGTTTAAGGCCACCGGTCGGCCTTCGTCGAAGCGGACACGCACCTCTTCGGATTTGACAGCCACATCATCGCGCCAGAATGCCACGCCCATGATGGGTTGAACGATCTTGATGCCCGAGTTGAGGTGCTCGAGATCCTTGGCCTCGTGGGTGGCGCCAAGCATATTGGAGTCGGTGGAATAGGCCTTTTCCGCCGACATCTTGTAGTCGAAGCCGTTTTCACGCATATAGGCCGACATTTCGGCCCTGCCGCCCAGTTCGTCGATGAAGGCCTGGTCCAGCCAGGGCTTGTAGATCTTGAGCGCTGGATTGGTGAGCAGACCATAGCGATAGAAACGCTCGATGTCATTGCCCTTGAACGTACTGCCGTCACCCCAGATATTGACGTCGTCTTCCTTCATGGCAGCCACAAGCATGGTGCCGGTGACCGCTCGGCCAATGGGTGTGGTGTTGAAGTACGTTATGCCCGCCGTGGATACATGGAAGGCGCCGCATTGCAGGGCCGCGATGCCTTCGGCCACCAGTTGGGCGCGGCAGTCGACCAGGCGCGCATCCTTGGCGCCGTATTCGCGCGCCTTGCGGGGAATACTATCGTAATCGGTTTCGTCGGGCTGGCCCAGGTTGGCGGTGTAGGCGTAGGGAATGGCACCCTTGTTGCGCATCCACAGCAGCGCCGCACTGGTGTCCAGGCCGCCGGAGAAGGCAATGCCGACCTTCTGGCCGACGGGTACGTCTTCAAGAATGGTGCTCATGAGGTAAAGGCCCTGACTAAGAATAATTAAATACACGTAACCCGGCATTATATCGCCCGCTGCAATACCTACTGAATTTTGCTAAAATTATCTTCCTCTTGGGGGAGTAGCTCAGCTGGGAGAGCGCTGCGTTCGCAATGCAGAGGTCGGGAGTTCGATCCTCCTCTTCTCCACCAGAATCTACGCCGGGCGGTTGATACCGCCCGGTGTTTTTCGTAGTGCGCCACCTACATCAGGAAGGGTCGCGAGGCGCAAATGGGCTCTCCGACACCCTGCAGTCATTTCTCTTTTATTCCCACGCTCCTGTTTTTCCGATGCATTGCCGTTCCGATTGCGGCGCCTGCTGTACCGCGCCTTCCATCAATAGCCCCATTCCCGGTATGCCTCACGGCAAGCCGGCGGGGGTACGGTGTGTCCAGCTTGATGACAGCAATCGTTGCAAAATATTTGGCCAGCCTGAGCGGCCCGCGTTCTGTGCCGGCTTGCAGCCTTCCGAGGAAATGTGCGGACACACCCGGGAGCAGGCCATGCTGTGGCTGGCCGATCTGGAGACGGCCACCGCACCGTGATAGCT
Organism: Allopusillimonas soli; assembly: GCF_004153445.1. Lineage (GTDB taxonomy): Bacteria > Pseudomonadota > Gammaproteobacteria > Burkholderiales > Burkholderiaceae_B > Allopusillimonas > Allopusillimonas soli. Next base: position 101,802 of record NZ_SDQC01000001.1, on the reverse strand, counting down.
GCCCGACGCGGCGCGGTGTTTGACTGGGTGGGCTATCGCAGGCCAAGGCCTGGATCGCCGCATTGCCAGGGCGTCCACAGATTTATTTGCCATGGCTGAATAGTCATAACGTATTTTCTGTATTTATTCGCATACGGCAGACGGCTAAAGTACTCGGTATCTTTCCTGGGCTTTGAGCGCACAGCAGCAAGCCACGCTGCTTGATGGCGGAATACCGCCTGTGTCCCGTGCTTCTTCGTCCCCATTTTTCTGCTTTCCAATTATTTGATGACGCGGCTTTGCCGCCTCCATCCGGAGTCTTTCGTGCTTCCAATTCTGCTGCTCTCTGCTGCCGGTTTTACTGTCCTGACGACAGAGTTTCTCATTGTGGGACTGTTGCCTGCGGTTGCGCGCGACCTGGGTGTCACGGTTTCCCAGGCGGGTCTGCTGGTCACGCTGTTTGCCTTCACCGTGGCCGTGGTTGGGCCCTGGCTGACGGCATTGATGGCCAATATGGACCGCAAGCGTTTGTTTGTGGGCGTATTGGTTCTTTTCGGTGCCGCCAATATATTGGCCGCCCTGGCACCCAATATCGGCGTCATGGCGCTTGCCCGTTTCCTGCCTGCCGTGGCGTTGCCGGTGTTTTGGTCTCTGGCCAGCGCCACGGCAATGGATCTCGTTGGCCCCGAGCGGGCGGGGCGCGCCATTTCCATGGTTGCGTTCGGCATAGTGGCGGCTACCGTCTTCGGCATCCCCATTGGCGTGCTGATCTCCGATGCATTCGGCTGGCGCAGCGCATTTGCTGTCCTGGCGGTGGTTGCCTTCGGCAAAGCCATCCTGCTCTGGCTTTGCTTTCCGCGCAGAGCCGTCCAGACCAAGGCGGTTCCGCTTCGCCAGCAACTGGGCATTCTGCGTAGCCCTGTGCTCATTGCTCACGTCATATTGTCACTACTGGTTTTCAGCGGCATGTTCACCGCATACACATACCTTGCCGATATGCTCGAGCGCTTGGCCGGTTTTGACGGGCAGTGGGTTGGATGGGCCATGATGGCATTTGGCGGTGTGGGCCTGATTGGCAACTGGGCCGGCGGACGGATCGTGGACCGTAGCCCGATCGGCAGTACGCTGCTGTTCTCCGTCCTGCTCGCCTCGGGTCTGCTTGCGCTCACGCCGGTGATGTCGTCGCCATCTCTGCTTGCCTTGGTGCTCGGCATATGGGGCATGGCGCAGGCCGGTCTGCTGCTGGTATGCCATGTGCGTGTGATGAAATCGGCGCCCCAAGCGCCCGCCTTTGCCGCATCGCTGAACATTTCCGGTGCGAACCTGGGCATAGGCATAGGAGCCTTTGTGGGCGGACACGCCATTCAGGCCTATGGGTTGGGCTCCCTGGGATGGGCCGGCACCGCTATCATGAGCGTGGCTGTGGCCCTTGCCTGCGTGTTGATACTGGTGGCGCGCCGGGCCAGGACCGCGCCGTCGGCTGCCTGAGGCGATCCGTCGCGGCGGCGAGCCACATCAGCCATCGGATCGAAAGCGCGGCACGTCCTGCGCCATATCCTCCAGCCAATCCAGTATCAGCCCCCGGTGTGCGTCGAGTTCGGGTGCATTCATGTCTTGGGCGGGTAGCCCCTGCGAAAAGCGTACAGGAAAGCCCAGTGCGGCGGCATCGTGTAAGGGTAGTGCGCAGACATCCGGGTGGCGCGCCTGAAAGTGCACATCCTGGGCAACCTCGTCGCAGTCGAGCAAAGGAGCCCAGGGAATATCGCTGCCTTCGAATCTCTGCGCCCACTGCCTGCGTGTTTTCTCCGCGAAGATGGCCTTCAGGAGCGCGTGCAGAGAATGCTTGTTGCGCATGCGGCCGTCTCTGTTGTGGAATCGCGGCGCGCAGAGGGCGGGATATTCCCCGCCCAGGCAACTGCGCAAGGCGTCCCAGAATTTCGGTTCGAGGATACCCAGCGCAATAAAAGCGCCATCTGCTGTTTCGAACAGATCATTGTCGGGCATGATATGCGGCATGTCGCAGGCTTCTCGCGATGGTGAACGCCGCATCATATCGATACCCGGCCATGTCCATGCAAGCATTGCGTCCTGCAGCGAGACATCCAGATGCTGACCCTTGCCTGTCTTTTCGGCTGTCATGATTGCCACCACCATGGACAGGGCCGCGTACATCGACCCGCAGTAATCGGAAAGACGCAGGCGCGGCCGGGCAACCTTTTCTTCGATCTGTGAAGGAACGGCCCAATAGCCCGCCAGGGCCAGATAATTGAGATCATGGCCGGGGCGGTGCGCATAGGGGCCGGTCTGTCCGAACCCGGAGATGGCGCATACAACCAGGGCAGGGTTGGCGCGCAGTAGCGTGTCGGGCCCGACGCCTAGCCTCTCGAGCGTGTCTGGCCGAAAGCCCTCGATGAGTCCATGCGCCCGCCGTGCCAGGCGCAGCAATATCGCCCGATCATGCCCGTCCTTCAGATCAAGCGCAATGGACAGCTTGCCCCTGTTGTACTTGGCAAAGGTGCCTGCACCCAGCGCACGCGCGGTGTCGCCTGTGTGCGGCCGCTCAACCTTGATGACTGTTGCGCCAAGCTGGCCCAGCAGCATGGCCGTGTGAGGGCCGGGATGTAATTGGCCCAGGTCCAGAATGATTTTATTTGTAAGGCAGGTCGCCGCCATGCTTGCTGTCCTTCTTATGAGAGAATGGCCTTGGCAATCGTATTGCGCTGGATTTCACTGGTGCCTGTGACAATGCGGTAAAGGCGCAGGCGGCGGAATATGAACTCCACAGGATGATTCTTGGTCACGCCCGCATTGCCGTGTATCTGCATGGCCTTGTCCGCAATGTCGAAGCACTTCTCCGATACAAACACCTTGCACATGGATGCCTGCATGCGGATGTCTTTGCCTTCATCGGCCAGCCTGGCTGTGGCCATGATCATGGCGGTGCAGGCATATAGCTGCGTCGCCATGTCGGCAAGCATGTGCTGAATTGCCTGGAAGCGGCTTATCGGGCCGCCGAATTGCTGCCGCGTGTGTGCATAGTCCAGGGCCATCCGGTAGGCCTGTCGGGCCAGCCCCGTCATGGTGGGGCAATGCAGCAGTCGGTTGACGCTGATGCGGCCCATGGCGCTCCTGAAGCCCTGATTTTCCTCTCCCAACAGGTTGTTGCGCGGCACCCGCACGTTGCGCAGCGTGATGTCGGCGTCCACGTGCTGTCCCGTCATGGGCAGGCAGTCGTAGGTCAGGCTTACGCCAGGCCTGTCCAGCTCCACGAAGATGGCCGAAATGCCATCCATACCCTTGCCGGGGTCCGTGACGCACATGACGATGGCGTAGTCCGCAAACGCGGAGGCGCTGATATAGTGCTTGACGCCGTTGATCACATAGTCGTCGCCGTCGCGCACCGCACGTGTCCGTATACTGGCCGCATCCGAGCCTGATTGCGGCTCGGTCATCGCGAAACAGCTGCCTTGCTCTCCGCGCACAACGGGAAGTATGAATCGCGCCACTTGATCGGGGGTGGCATGTTTTGCCAGGCTTCCTATGCGCGCCGGCCCGCCCCAATCCCCCAGCACATGGGGGAACAGGATGGCGCCGGAGGCGGCAACATCATCCTTGAGGATGCATAGATCCTGTGCACCCATGGCCTGTCCACCCAGCTCGACCGGAACCTGAAGCCCATACAGGCCCAATTCCCGCGAACGCTGCCAGACGCGCCGTACAGTCTCTTTGGAAAAACGGTCCTCGTAGGAAAACCCCTGGGCGCGTTCGTGCGGAATAAGCTCCTCATGCAGGTAGCGATGCAGTTTATGGCGTAGCGCATCAAGCGCAGGGCTGGTCGAGGCAATATCCATGTTGTGACTCCGTCGTAGAGAACGGTCATGTTGACAGAGGGCAGGGCGGTGATGGATTATTGTTTCGGCGTTTTCAATAACAGAAAGGAATATCGTGCGCCTGGAGGACCTTAACTATTTTCTCGCCGTGGCGGAAACCGGCCATATGGGTCGGGCATCCCGGCATCTGGGCCAGACGCAACCCGCGCTGACCAAAGGCATACAGCGGCTGGAAAAGGAGCTGGGGCTGCAATTATTCGAGCGGACCGCCAAGGGCATGGTACTGACTACGGTCGGACATGCTTTCTTTCAAAGAACGCGCGCGGTACAGATTGGCCTGGATGAGGCTGTGCGCGAAGCGCGCGACATGCATCTGGGTGCTGTCGGCTTGCTCAGGGTGGGCGTGCCGCCCAACTATGCCGACTATTTTTCGGCGATCTGTGAACTATTGCTGCGCCATCGCCCCGCCGCCCGTGTACAGGTCACGCTGGGGCTGAACGATCAGCTTTTTTCCGCCTTGCAGGCTGGAGACCTGGATTTGTGCATCAGCGGTCAGCACAACCCGGTGGGCGCGCTTTTTGACCAGCAGCCGCTGTTTGAAGACGATTTGCATATTGTCGCGCGCGAAGGCCATCCGCTCTTTTACAAGGCCTCGATCAAGTTCGGCGATCTGGCCCAGTGTTCCTGGATATTGCCCCGCACGCAGGTTGTGGCGCGGCGCTGGGTGGATGCGCGTTTCATTGAGCACGGGCTGCCGGCGCCGAATGTGGTGGTGGAGTCCAACGCGTCCAGTTCCGCATTGCTGCGCATGGTGCGCAGCACCGATCTCCTCACCATCGCCACGGCATCGTCGCTTCGTCATGCCGGTGGGGGCGGCCTTCGTCCGTTCCCAATGCGGGAGGCCAAATGGCCCCGGGTCGTGGGCGTTACGCTGCGTCGTGGCGCCTATGTGTCTCCATTGGTGCAGCGCTTCATTGAATTGTTGCAGCAGCACCGGCCTGGGGACCTCCCGGCGCCCGCTGAGCCGGACCAATCGTTCAAATAACCAGACGCTCCCGTCCTTCCCAGTAAGGGTCTTTCAACGCCTTGCGCGATATCTTGCCATTCGCGTTCTTGGGCATTTCGCCCAGCAGATCGATGGAGCGCGGCTTCTTGAAATCAGCCAGCAAGGCCTTGCAGTGCGCAACCAGTACCTCTTCGCTGATCTGAGCTCCGGGGCGCAGCACGACTGCGGCCTTGACCGATTCACCCCACACATCGTCGGGCACGCCGAACACGCAGGCCTCATAAACCTCGGGATGCTGGTACAACGCCTGCTCGACTTCGGTCGGATACACATTGAAGCCGCCGGAGATGATCATGTCTTTTTTTCTGTCCACAATATAGAGAAATCCTTCTTCGTCCATGCGCGCCAGATCTCCCGTATGGCACCAGCCGTCGCGCAGGGCATTGGCTGTCAGCGTGGGCTCCCGCCAATAGCCAGCGAAGATATCCGGCCCGCGTACCGTGATTTCGCCGATTTCCCCGGTAGCCACCGGCTCTCCCGCGTCATCGCGCAGACACAATTCGGTTTCACCGAATGCCCGCCCGCAGGACATCAGCAACTGCTGATCGCCGCGCATCGCGCGCGCATGATCCAGCTTGTCCAGCATGACCATCCCGCCGGTCGTCTCGCCGGCGCCATAGCCCTGGCTCAGAATGGGGCCCAATGCTTCCCACGCTTGTTGTATGCGCGCCGGCGCCATGGGCGCCCCGCCGTATGAAACCTGGCGCAGGGCGCTCAAATCGTAGTGGTGCAGGGCGGGGTGCGTGATCAGCATGTTGATCATGGTCGGAACCATGAATGTGAACGCGGCACGATGACGCTGGGCGGACTCGAGAAACGCCTCAGGGTCGAATTTCTCATGCAGCAGTATGGTGCCGCCCTGGAACAGGAACGGCTGCATGAACATGCCGCTGGCGTGCGTCACGGGGCCCGCCAGCGCCAGCACTTCACCAGGCTGAGCCCGCATGCGTCCCATGACGACCTTTCTCAGCGACGCCAACCGGTTTCCAACTGTCTGCATCGCCGCTTTCAGCTTGCCCGTGGAACCGGAGGTGAAGTGCAGCACGGCCAGATCGTCCGCCTGCATGTCGATGTCTGGATTATGGGATGCGGCAGCCGCAAGCAGTGTTTCATAATCGCTCGGTGCGCCATAGTCCGCAGCCAGATTCACCAGACGTTCAAGGCAATCCACATGCCTGCAGGCTTCATGGGCGGCATCGTGATGCGCCGCGTCGGCGATCAGGATGCGGGCTTGCGCATTGCCGACGGTTTCGGCCAGCTCACTTGGGGCAAGCCGTGCATTGAGCGCCACCTTGACCAGGCCCGCCTTATAGAGCGCGCATTCCAGCTCAATGATTTCAGGCCGGTTCCAGGCCTGAATGGCCACCCGGTCGCCCTTGCTCAATCCCAGGCCAAGCAGGGCATTGGCCAGGCGGTTGGACCGTGTATCCAGCTCATGATAGGTAATCGAGTGATGCTTGAAGCGTATGGCGGGCTGGTCGCGCCAGTAAACCGCATTGCGGCTGATGAAACGTCCCTGGTTCATGGTGTGGCCTCGAAAACGATTGAGGCCACATGGTGCATGGAGAAAGCGCGCGGCTGTATAACCACGCGCTTGATGTTGATGACGCGCCGTTATCGGTGCCGCATTATGCTTCTGGGTTATGGCGCTGCTGCATCATGGAATCGGGCGGCATGAGTCTGCGAAGTATAACTGGCAGACTTTGAACAGATATCCATTCGCAGCGGAATGAATAAGGAGGAGGCTTAGATGAAAAAATTGCTGATGTGTGCGGCGCTTGCTGTCTTGGCCACTGGCGCCTCGCTGCCGACCCTGGCGGCCAGCGCGGTGCAGGACGACTATCCTTCGCGGCCGATACAGCTGATTGTGCCTTTCAGCGCCGGTGGCCAGTTTGATTTTCTGGCGCGATTGGTCGCTGCATCCATGACTAAGAACCTTGGCAAGGAAATTATTGTCGAGAATGTAAGCGGCGCGGGCGGAAACGTGGGCGGCGCCAAGGCCGCCAACGCCAAGCCGGATGGCTACACCCTGCTGGAGTACGGTGGTAATTTCGCCATTGCCAAATACCTTACCAAGAACCTGAGCTACGACCCCGTGGGTGACTTCGAGCCCGTTGCGGCCATCAGCCTTGCCCCGCATGCGGTACTGGTCAACAATGCGTTGCCCGTGAAAGATTTCGCCGAGCTGGTGCAATATGCCAAGGCCAATCCCGACAAGATCAATTATGCAAGCCCCGGCGTGGGAACCTCCATGCAGCTGACATTCGAGGAAATTAAAGCGCATTTTGGCTTTCCCGCCACACACATTCCTTATCGAGGCGGGAGCAACGCCCTGAACGACCTGGCCAGCGGCCAGGTGGGCATAGGCATCGTGGCTGTGGCGCCCGCCATGCCTTTCATCGAATCAGGCCAGATTCGGGCCTTGGCGGTTACCGGCCCGCAGCGCGCGCAATCGCTGCCCGATGTGCCGACGATAGCTGAACTGGGCTATACCGGCTTCAGCAGTGGAAGCTGGGCGGGCATCGTGGTGCCCAAAGGAACGCCAGCCCCCATCGTGGACCGCCTGCATGAAGCAGTGGAGGCGGCCCTGGCCGACCCCGAGGTCAAGGAGCGGCTGGCCTCGCTGTCCTTCACGACCCTGCCTGGGTCGCAGGCCGACTTCAAGGCCCGGATACAGCAGGAAGCCGAGCGCTACGGGCCCATCATCGAGGCACTGAACCTGCACCGCTGAGGCAGCGGCGGGCTGGCGGGCTGGCGGGCTCCGCACAGGGGCCCCGGCAGTCTGCTTCGGAGCCTGATGCTTCTAAAATATCGTCCTTATGGACGACCTCTGTATTGAATCGCTCGATGACAGGGCGCGCGGCGTGGCGCACCGGGAAGGAAAGCGTATTTACGTTGAAGGTGCGCTGCCTGGCGAGCACGTGCAGACCTGCGCCGCGCGCAGCAAACCCGCCTATGAAATTGCAGTCCTCGATCGGATTGTGCGAGCATCCTCCCAGCGCGTTGCGCCGCGCTGCCCGCATTTCGGAATCTGTGGCGGCTGCCGCATGCAACATCTTGATCCTGGCGCGCAGGTTGCCGTCAAGCAGCGTTTGCTCGAGGACGCCTTCAAGAGAGCAGGCGGCATCGAGCCCGAGTGCATGCTACCGCCTGTCCACGGCCCCGCCTGGGGCTATCGCTACCGCGCCCGGTTGGCCGTGCGCGATCTCAGGGCCTCTGGGGGCGACATCCTGATCGGGTTCCGTGAAAGGGACAGCAGTTACATCGCAGACATACATCAATGCCCTGTGCTGCCTGCGTCCGTCTCCAGCTTGTTTGCGCCATTGCGGGCGTTGGTGGCAGCGCTCTCCACACCTAACCGCCTGCCCCAGATCGAAGTCGCTGTGGGCGCTGGCACGCTTGCCCTGGTTCTGCGCCACCTTGTGCCGCTGACTGACAGCGACGTGGCCATGCTGCGCGCGTTTGCCAGCCGCCACGCGGTCAGCTGGTGGCTTCAACCTGGCGGCCCCCATACGGCGGCGCCGCTGGATCCGGAGGACTTCGACACACTTGCCTATGCGCTGCCTGAATTTGGCCTGCATATGCGTTTTCGCCCCACGGACTTCATCCAGATCAATCCGTTCATCAACCGCATTCTGGTTTCCCGTGTGCTCAACCTGTTGCAGGCCGAACCTGGAGAGCGCGTGGCGGACCTGTTCTGCGGCCTGGGCAACTTCACTCTGCCGCTTGCCGCACAGGGCTGCAACGTGCTGGGTGTGGAAGCCAGTGACGCATTGGTGGCGCGTGCCCGAGAATCCTCGGTCCAACATGGCCTCTCTGCCAGGTTTCTGGTTGGCGACCTTTTTGCCGCACATACGGAATCGTGGCTGGACTTGGGGCAGTTCGACCGCATACTGATAGATCCTCCCCGGGAAGGCGCGCAGGCTGTTTCCCTGGCGCTCGCAAGGCTGCCGGCCGGGCGGCGGCCCCGATGTATCGCATATATATCCTGCAACCCGGCGACGCTGGCGCGCGACGCGGCCATCCTCTACCACAAGGGGGGCTATCGTCTCCGCAGTGCCGGCGTGGTCAACATGTTTCCTCACACGGCACACGTTGAATCCATTGCTCTCTTTGCGTAGCGCCGACTTGCAATGACGACGAGATGCGCTTCGGCAGACTATGAAAAATTTCATTTTCTTGCCGCTGCGCGAATGAAAATTACTTCCATCACGAACGTGTTTTTTATATTCTCCGCAATACCGTAATCGATGCCTGCGCCACGGCCGCGCGCGGCGCTTTTCAAGAGATGGTATTGAATGTGGAACCCTCAGCTGCTATTTCAGACCCACGCCAGGGAAATCAACCGCTATCTGCGCAAGTGCGGCCACAACCATGAAGAGGCAGCCGACCTCACCCAAGACGTCTTTACCCGCGTGCTGAGCGCCGATCGCCCAGGATGCGACAGCAATCTCAGAGCATATCTTTATACCGTTGCCCGCAACCTGTCCACCGACGTCTATCGCCGGCAACGCATCGTGCGCATCGACTACGTCCCGGCAGAGGACTACCTCGATATACCCGATCCCACGCCATCTCCCGAGCGGGTCATTTCCGGGCGTCAACAACTGGAAGCCATGGCAAGGGCATTAGCCGAACTTCCGCCCAAAACGCGCCAGGCTTTCGAGCTGCACCGTTTACGCGACCTCACCATAAGCCAGGTCGCCAAGGAACTCGATCTGTCCATATCGCGTGCCTGGACGCTTGTTCAGCGCGCTGGCGCACATATCAGGGCCAGGCTGCACGACAGTGCATCCGAGTCCGTTCATGCGCAGGCTGATCCGGCATCAGGAAAATCCTGAGGAACGCCGTGGCCCAGGTTGGCTGTCCAGGCATGGAGAAAATAGTCATACCTCGCACGTTTTATTTCTAGCTCCTGGCAGGCAATGGTTTGTCATCCCGCCTTGCCGGGCATGTGAAACACGACGGGGGTTACATGAAATCCAGGTATCGGCTCAGCGCATTGCCGCGCACGTCTGGCCAAATCAGTATTACGGCGTTTTTGGGCACCACTTTTGTGGCTTCGGCCATGCTGTCGCCCGCACACGGCCAGCCATCGCAAGCCGGGTCCCTCAGCGAAGGCACGCCCAGCCAATCGTCCGCAACCACAGCACCGCTTGTGCTCGACACCATTACGGTTAAAGGCAAGGCCGAGCCGGATCCCGCCGATGCGCCATACCAAACGCCCGGCTCCAGCGCGTATATTTCCGGCGAGCAGGTCGAACGCTTTCGCGGCACCTCCGTCGGCGACTTTCTTTCCGGTATCCCCGGCGTCCTGAATGCAGACAGCCGCAACTCGGGCGCCGTCGACGTCAACATCCGAGGCATGCAGGGACAGGGCAGGGTGCCTGTCAGTGTTGATGGCGCTACTCAGGAAACTACGATTTGGCAAGGATACAACGGCGCAACACCGCGCACGTACATAGATCCCGACTTTATCAGTGATATTTCAATCGAAAAGGGTTTGAGTTCAGCGGCTGACGCGACCGGTGCGACGGGAGGAGTCGTCCGGGTTTCGACCATCGGGGTTAAAGACATTCTGCTGCCCGGTAAGCGTTATGGCATCCGGCTGAAAGGCGGTTTCAATACCAATAGTTCGCCAGTGCCCTCCGCAGGCACATATGGAGGATGGGATCATATAGCGTCCACTTTGCCGTACACAAAAGAGCTGCCTCCCGCCCATACCCGCTTCTCTGCTGACGGCATGAGCCGTCCTCCGCTGCTGACCCCGACCGGTGGCTCAGGAAGCATAGCCATTGCGAATACAACCGAGATGGTCGACATCGTAGTGGCTTATGCTCAACGCAAGAACGGCAATTATCATGCAGGCGTACGCGGTGGTGATGGCGCACACCTGATTGTCGATTATGACGATTATGAAAGGCCTGTGGTCGGAAATGGAGGGCTAAGCAGTTATCGAGCCGGAGAGGAGATACTTAACACATCCATAGACAATAAATCGTGGATGCTTAAGACGACCTTGAATTTTGATCCTACCCATCATCTTGAGCTTGGCTATAGAAAATATCTCAGTGACTATGGCCATGTTCTGAGCTCGCGACTTTGGGGAATGGCATATCAAAGCTGGCTAAGTACGATTGCTTTGGACACATACACTGCTCGCTATCGCTGGAACCCGGAGGATAGTAACTTCCTGAATTTGAAAGTGGATGCATTTCTCTCCGCTGTGGAGAATCGGGTGAACGTAATGGAGATATCTCCTGAGACGGACTATAGCGATCCCACGCATCCACAGATTGACCGGTACTACCCTTATTTCCAATGGGTTAGCTCAAAGCGCATGGGTATTACCGCGTCGAATACGTCTGGCTTCATCTCGCCCGTCGGCGGCGTTAGTGTTCGTTACGGCGGAGCATTTGTCTATGAGGAGACTGGTCAGCCTAGAGGGCTGGACTTGCAATACTACATGTGGGAATTGGGGGGCGAGCCAACAAGCAATGGTTCGCGCCAGGAAGGAAGCGGTTTCGTGGGCGTTGACTGGCAACCATTGCAGTGGTTAAAAGCCGGTGCGACGACACGTTTTTCGCATTTTGTGACCAAGGACAATTTTCATACAAGAACGTCGACATATAAACGCCACGATAGCGGGTGGTCGTCATTGTTCAGCTTGACGATTGAGCCCGAAGAAGGTCTGCAACTGTATACAAAGTACGGCAGAATGGTGAGGGCTCCTAGTATCTTTGAATCCCTGACCAGCCCTTCTTTTTACTACCCCATTGAGAAGAATCCACTCAAGCTTGAACGTGCTCACAACTTTGAACTTGGCGTTAATCTCAGCCGAGATAATGTCTGGTTGAGTGACGACCGGGTGCGTATTCATGCGGCATATTTTGACAACCATATTGACGATTACCTCACGCGTGCTGGCGTGCGCAGAGAGTCACAGAATAGTGCAAGTGGATATGTGGAAGTCTTGGGCAGAATCAATCTAGACTATGCGAAGATGCGAGGATTTGAGGCTTCTGTTGCATACGACACAGGTCGGTATTTCGGTTCCTTGGCCTGGAATCACTACACTCACATCATGTTCTGCGCCAGAAAGGGCGTGCTGCTGGACGAAGAGCCAATATGCAGAGCTGGCGGCTTGCCTCACAGCTATTCCTTGCAGCAGGTTCCTCCCCGGAATACGTTCACTTTGAATATGGGGGCACGTCTCCTGCAGAAAAAGCTCGAGCTTGGCTCGCGGGTCAACTACGTTGGAAGCCGAATGGCGTCTGGTATTTCCAAGAATATTGGTGTGGGCGGCATGCAGGCATCAAACTGGAGGCCTTACACGCTGGTGGATATTTATTCAAAATATAAGCTCAACAAGCATGTTTCCTTTGCTCTCTCCATCGACAATCTTACTGACCGCTATTACATGGACGCGCTCAACGCGGCGTTAATGCCTGCGCCCGGACGCACTGTTCGCGGAAATGTCACGGTGCAGTTCTAGTCCGTACCTGGCGACAGCGGGGTGTACTCAATGCGTGCTTGAGGCTTTCATCCTAGCCGATCTCCAAGCCGTTCCTCGACTTTCCGTACGGCGTTGTCGCCTGTGTGTGCTGAATTCTCAGTGGGATAAAAAGATCAAATTGAAAATGACGATCTCTGTCCATAGAATTTTCCATATCACTGAAGACTGGTGGTCATCGGCGTAACAATGGCACCGCTGATGACCATTGGACAGTCTTTCCTACTTACTGTGCTGGAAGCTGAGGGACTTATGACACGTTCGAGCTGTTCAACAACCTTATTGATTGCAGAGGTATCGTCATGCATCAAGTAGCAAGGAAGATAGTTTTGGGTTTGGCCATCGCTGGCACGGCAGGCATTGCTCACGCTGAAGTACTGAGCGGACAGAGCTTCACTGATCCAGGCGGCATACGTGTTGGTTCTTCGACATTTCCAGTTAGAAGTAAGCCGGGAGCGGGCGTAGATGGTCAATTGAGAAATGCGATCGCAGCGACTTCGCATTTCGCAAATGCCCGATACAAGGCTGACACGGGTGTGTACCATTTCAGCGGACGCAAGCTCGTTGAAGACGGGGCGCCAGGTAGCGGTGTGCGAGATCACAGCAAGCTGGGCGTATGGTCCTTCGCTCAAGCGGGTAACCTGGACGTGTGGTTCGGCGAATGGAGCGCGGAGGTGCCTACCGGCGCAACGGGCAGCAAGACGCCTGGCACGCATACCGTTTGGTATGTTGGTGAAAACAACGACGTTGCCGCCACATTGCCGTTGGCGGAGCCAGTCCGCTATACCATACGATCCATCAATAACTACACCGGCGGCGCGCTGCCGGTCAGCACGCTAACGGCCAACTTCTCCACGGGCGTTGCGAGCGCCAGCGGCGATATCGGTTTCCGGGAGGGCGCCATCCGCACCGTTGGCAAAGATGTACGCCTGGCTGCCTCGGGCGTGAGCGTGGCCAGCAGCGGTGGAAGCGGCGGCAACCTGGACGGTAGATTCTTCGGCACAGGAGCGGCCGGCGTTGCCGGTATCGTCAAATTCGCTGATCGCAACCGCGATACGGCCTTCGGCGGCATCAAAGCTCATTAACCTTTGACATAGGGAGGTACTGCATACTCAGGCAGCATGCGCCCAAGCCCGGGTAGCGCTGCCTGAGATGCATTTTTTGAACATAATCTTGTACCAGTGCTTCTTTACCTATACCAAATTTGGCACTGAAGAGGCTCACAGTTGGTGTGGCCAGCTTACATGCCTGTCCTAGGGTTGCGATGTATGAAACGAATCAGCGTGTCTTTTTTTTGGGCCTTCAGTATGGTCGCTGCATTGCACGCCGGGGCTCAAGGACGCGACGACAATCTCGATCTCTCAGCTGGACGGGCTGGTGGCCATGCATATCATGGCGAACGCAGCGCATCCGCGCTTGGCCAGGCGCTTTATATGGCGGTTCAGGCCCGCTATTGGTCTGCCGTTCGCGCTCTCCTTGTCGAATACCGCTTGCTGCCCGACCGGGATCCGCTGCTGCTTCACTATGCACAGGGATTGCTGGCGCGTGGCCAAGGGCAACTGGGTACGGCAGAGGCCGAGTTGCGAACGCTGTTATCTATACAGCAGGGTTTCCTGCCCGCTCGGCTTGAGTTGGCCCGCGTGTTGTTCGAAAGCGGCCAGGACCTCGAAGCTGTCCGGATGTTTTCCGACATATACGCTCGCCTGGATTTGTCCGAGACCACTGCAGGCGTAAGGAAAACAGTTGCCCAGTACCTGGAGACGCTGGCGCGCCGCCAGGCATGGTCAGCAAGCGTGACGTTTGGTGTTCGGTGGGCTGACAACATCAATCGCAGCTCAGCAAGCCGTGCTTGCCTTTTACAAGGAGAGGCGGGCATATGCCTTGTTGAGCGCACTTTGCCCAGTCGCATCGGTGCTGGAGGCGCCGATCTGGAAGCAAGCGTGCGGCGCCGCTTTCCTTTGGGCGGGCAGCACGGAATCAACCTGCGCATGCATGCTTATGGTATTGGCTATTTCGGCCATGGCCAGTACGACGAAACCACATTGGTGGCGCAGTTGGGGTATGGCCACCATGCAGGCAGTCGTCAGCTCAGTGTCGCGCCGCGCTACACGCACAACACCGTTGGTGGAAAGGCATTTTATGAAACATGGGGGCTGCATGCCGCTTGGCGCTATCTGCATGGTGTGAATTCGTTGATCAGGCTGGAGGGTGAAACCAAGCATTCATCCTACCGCCCGCGCATCTATGCACGCTATCTTGATGGCTTCACGCATGCCATATACGCTTCCTACATCAGGGATATCGGGGCAGGCAGAACGCTTTTTGGCGGCGTCGATGTCGAGCGCAGTCTGGCCAAAGAGGACACGCAAGGCTATTTCCAGCACGGTGCGCGCCTGGGTGCTTCGGTGCACTGGCATGGCTTTACGGGCACATTGCAAGCATCGTATCGACACCGCCGTTACGGTGCGTACAATGCCTTGCTTGAAGCGAGGCGCCGCGACATAGAGCAAGCCTATGCGTTTGAGCTTACTGCGGATCGCTGGAGGATCATGGGCTTTACGCCCAGCCTGACGTTGCGGCACAGTAAGATCGGAAGCAATGTAAGCTGGCTGTATGCCCACGACAGGCGCGAGGTGGGTGTATCGATGGCATACAAGATATAACACGGGCCCAGATGTCTTGACAGGGCAGCCTGGATACAAAACAGTTAGCCGCGCGCATTGCGCAAGCGGTTCGGCAGCAACTCGTCATGGCGTGCCAGAACGGGGTAGGCTGCCGCACTGACCAGATGCCCATTGATAGCCTTGATACAGCGCACAATCTCCAGGTATAAATGATTCGATCGCGGCTGGCCCTGTGAGGCCGCGCAGTCGCTGGACAGGTATTCGCCGCGTATGCAGTCTATCTGTCGCAACTCGATTTCGCTCTCCATTGCACGGAAACGCTCTTTCTCGCGCGCCAGCCGACGGGCGGATTCCAGATCGCCATTCATGAGCAAGAGCGCCGCCTGCCGCTGATTGTCCATCAAGCGGTCCATGAATGCCGACAAGTCGTGCTGCGTATCCGCCTCACAAGCTGGCTGCTGCTCGGATAACGCGGTTGCCCATCGGAACAAATGATCTGCGGTAATACGAGCGGCGCTGGCCATGTGGCTTACGTACGTGAGGATGCCGTCTCTGCGCAGGCGCTGGTCCTCGTCAAGAATGCTTGTATCCATGCGCGCGAGAAAGGCCGTGAGCTCCACAGCCAAGTGGTCGATGGCTGCGCCCATCTCGCGTATCTGGCTAAGATTCCGGCGCTGTCCGGCACGGGCCGTCGAAAGCATGTTTTGGAGCATATCGGAGAGGCGCAATGCTTCGCGCGCGGCCGAGCCCATTACATTTGCCAGTGGCGTAGTCGTGGACGAGCCAATATATACGGGCGCACCGGCTGTTGGCGCCACCGGTGCGCCTGGGAATAGGCGGTGCAACAGGCGAGCATAAAGAGGCAGCAAGGGCAGGAATACAAGCGCCGAAACCACATTGAACAAGGTATGGAAGTTGGCGACTGCCTGATCAGGCTGGGTGCTCAGATGCGCAGCAAGGTCGGGGATCCAGTACAGCAACGCCAAGCCTGCGGCGCAGGCCGGGATGCGCAGCATCAGATTGCCTATCGGCAAGCGGCGCGCTGCAGGGCCATGCCGTAGGGCCTCGACCGCAGGGGTTACGGATGCGCCCAGGTTGGCGCCCAACACCAGAACACATGCGGACTGGACATCCAGCAGGCCATGCCCCGTTAAAGACATGACAACGATAACGACGGCGGCGCTGGAGCGACATGCCCACGTCATGGTCGCTGCTGCCGTCAGGGCGGAGATCGGGTAGCTCACCGTCAGAGCGAGCAGGGTACTAGCCAGCGTCGAGTTTTGAAGCGGTGCCAATACGAACACCAGTTGATGCAGCGCGAGCAGAATCAAGCCCAGGCCGATGAGTACCCGGCCCATGTCGCGTTGGCGGCTGGGTGGGTAATGGCGAAACAGCCATACACCCGCCAGAATCAGTCCCGGCGCCAGCGCAGTCAGACCGGAGGATAGCCATTGAACGACCAGCGACGTGCCGACGTTGGCGCCCAGCATGCCCGCCAGCGCCACGGACAGGGCCATGGTTCCGCGCTCCACCAGGCTGCCGACCATACGTGCCGTGGCGGTACTGCTTTGCACGGCCGTGGTTATTCCGAGCCCGGTTGCGAAGGTGCGCATTGGCGCATGCGCCGCTCGGCTTAGGCAGATGGCCAGCGTGGTGCCGAAAGTACGCTGCACACCGCTCTGTACCATGTGCAGGCCCCAAAGCAGCAGAGCAATGTAGCCGCTAAGTGCCAGTAATACCGCTAGCGTGGCCATGGTGGGAAATCAAATCGGAGTGCGGGCAAGCTTAGGCCATGGCCCTTGCCACGCGCTTGCGTACCCAGGCAGACAGCACTTCCGATATGATGACAACGATGATAATGGAAAGCAGAATTGCCGCTACATCGTGCAAGGCTGTCAACTGCATGCTTTCGCGCAAATACCAGCCCATGCCGCCCGCGCCAAAGAAGCCAACCACCGTGGCGGCGCGGAAGACGACGTCCCACGTATAGACGGAAATGCCCGCCCAGGCAACGCGCACTTGGGGCAGCACGGCATAGACGAATACAGACAGCTCACCGGCGCCAGTCGCGCGGACAGCCTCCACTGGGCCTCGCTTGATCTTTTCTATGGCCTCTGAAAACAGTTTGCCGGTAAAGCCTATGCAGAACAGTGTCAATGCGAGCACGCCGGGCAGAAAACCATACCCCAGTATGGCCACTAGCAGTATTGTCCAGATCATTTCATGAACGGACCGGCACCCCATGATGAACAGGCGCGCCAACGGATAGCCCACGCGCTTCCAGGGCGACATATTGTAGGATGCCAGCCACGAAACAGGCACGGATATCACGATGCCCAGGACGGCGGCCAGGTAGGACATCTGCAGCGTTTCGATGACGGAATGCAGATACTTGGGCCGCATGATGTAATCCAGATCAGGCGGATAGTATCGCTGGCTGAACAATTCACCAAGACGGCCGAAGAAACCAGACAGCCGCGCAAGATCAATATTCAGCGCCTGGATGGCATAGGCAAGGAAAGCCAGGACGAGCAGCAGCGCACAGTATCTGTAGAGGCTTTGCGGGTACTTGAAGCGGCGCCATGTTGCATCTGGCTGCGTCGGCGCTGCTGTACGTTTGTTGTACGCATTCTCTTGCACGTCCATTCCTTTTGGCCCGCGTTCGGGGGCGTATTCAAATAATGGCTTTACGGGCATAGCGCGAGACGATTTCGCCGAAGAGGATGAGAACCAGGACGGCAAGCACAACAGTTGTAATGCCGCCATAATTGAATTGCGCCATCTGGCGAAACAAGGAGAAGCCAAGCCCGCCGGCGCCGACCAGGCCCATGATGGTGGATCGGCGGATGTTGATATCCCATTCGAAAATGGCATTGCCCAGGAACACAGGTATCACCTGGGGAACAACCGCATACAGCAGAATCTGGAACCGGTTGGCGCCCGCCGCCATTAATGCCTCGACGGGGCCGTAGTCGATATCCTCTATGGCCTCGGATACGGTCTTGGATACGAAACCTATCGATCTGATGGCCATGGCCAGTATCCCTGCCATGGCGCCCAGCCCCACGGCGGAAACGAATATCAGCGCCCAGACGATTTCGTGCACGGAACGCGACAACGTCATCAAGACTCTGCCTATGCTGTATGAAAAGCGACCAAGAGGCGTGATGTTGTAGGCGCCCAGCCATGCCACCGGTATGGCCAGGACAAGTCCGAGCAGTGTTGCGAGGGTGGCCATCAGTAGCGTTTCCCAAGCGGGCCAGAGCAGATCCGGCACAATGCTGAAGTCCACATTCAGGAACTGCATGACGGTGCGGCCGACGGTGCCGTTGCCCAGCCGCGCCCAGTCCGTATCCTTGATGATCAATACGTCCACGCTCCAGGCCACGACCAGGAAGATGGCAAGATAGATGCCGTATCGGGTGGCACGATTGCGCCGGCTGCAGGAGGCGATATGGGCGGTTTTTGCATCCAGTATGGTTGCGCTTGTCATAGCACCTCCATGGCGTAGATTTCGTCCAGCGCGCTTTTATCCAAGGAGGCCGGCGTGCCTTCGAATTTTTTGACACCATCCTGCAGGCCGATGATGCGGCTGCAGAACTCCGTGGCCAGCTGGACGTCGTGGATATTGCACAGCACGGGAATACCCAGCTCATGGGAGATCTCGGTAATCAGCCGCATGACTTCACGCGCAATTTTCGGATCCAGACTGGAAGTGGGCTCGTCCACAAGCATCAGCTTGGGGTTCTGAATCAGCGCGCGGGCAATGCCGACGCGCTGCCGCTGGCCTCCGCTGAGCTGATCGGCCCGTTTGTCCACATGCTCGGTCAAGCCAACGCGCTCCAGCAACGTGAGGGCATGCCGCACGTTCTCATGCTTGAACGCCCTGAACAGGCTGCGTAGGGTGCCGGTATAGCCCAGCCTGCCGGTGAGGACGTTGTCGATCACTGACATGCGCTCGATCAGGTTGAACTCCTGGAAAATCATGCCGATATGACGCCGGGTTTCGCGCAGTTCGGACTGGCTCAGGCCCACCACATCCCGGCCCATGAAGCGGATTGTTCCCGCGGAGGGCTCCACCAGGCGATTGATGCAGCGGATCAGCGTAGACTTGCCAGCACCACTGGGCCCGATAATCGCAACAAAGTCTTCGGGCCCGACTTTGAAGTCGACATTCTTGAGAATAGAGCGGCCTGCGTATCCCGCGCACAGGCCTTGGACTTCCAGTACAGATTCCACCTTGTTTCTCCTGCGGGTGTTGGGCGTGCCGGGCGCGGAAAGTGGCCCGGCGCGCGGAGCGCCTACTTCACGCCGGCTTCGCGGATAATGTCGTAATCCGAGTCGGACATGGAAACGAATTTCTCCGAGTCGACGTTATCCAGATACTTGCGGCCCTCGGGTGTCTTGTCCAGGTCCAGAAAGGCTTTCTTGATCTTTGCCTTGAGGTCGGGGCAGAGTTGAGAGCGGTATACGAACGGGTCCTGCGGAATGCGCGGCGAAGTCCATAGATAATTGAAATCATCGACTTTCGCCTTGCCCGCGTCCACCGTGTTCATGAAGCGGTGGGTTGCGACGAATGCGGCATCGGCCTTGCCGTTTTCGATGGCAATCGTAGACAGATCATGGCCACCCGAGAATGCGACGCGCGAAAAATACTGGTCCAACGGCTCCTTGATTTCCTTGGTGAACAGCGATTTCGGAATCAGGGCTCCCGACGTGCTTGCCGGATCCACAAGCAGCAGCACCGAACCCTTCAGCGATTCTATGGAGTCGAACTTTGAGCCTTTCTTGGTGATGAGCGTGGATTTATACCCCGGACCGGCGGGCTGTACGCCGTGGGCTTTTTTGTAGTACGTCGCGAAGACCTCGATGGAAGGATCCTTGCCATGGGCAATGACGTAGGATTCAGGCCCGAGCGTAGCAATGTCCACCCATTTTCCCAGAAGCGCCTCCACCACGGAGGAGTAGGACGTGGGCATATAGAACTCGATCTTCTTGCCGGTCTCCTCTTCCAGCAGCTTGAGGACAGGCTTGTACAGAGCGAGCTCGCGCACGGTGTCC
Organism: Allopusillimonas soli; assembly: GCF_004153445.1. GTDB lineage: Bacteria > Pseudomonadota > Gammaproteobacteria > Burkholderiales > Burkholderiaceae_B > Allopusillimonas > Allopusillimonas soli. The sequence goes on along the minus strand of NZ_SDQC01000001.1, from coordinate 81,729 downwards.
TGCGTTGGAATGATGGAGTACTTCAAGGCCTTTGGATTTTCACAATCTTCGGCGTGAGCAACGCTGGCCAGGCCCGTAAGGCCTGCCAGCATGGCAACGGACAACAGACGCCGCAGGCCAGGCCGTCGACTACAGGCGTGTTGCGTTGGAAATTGAACAGACATGGGGTCTCCTTGCCGCTCCGATTATTTTGTGGATCGCCAGGCAGGCCGGAGCGATGGCACACCTGCAGCGTGGTGGATACGGCGCCTTCATGTCGCCAACGCGCCGATAAAATTTTTTCCCCGCACGCCATCGAGCGCGTGGGCGATCATGGCCTGGGCCTCGGCGTCGTCGACGCCGTAGCTGTCAAACCGGGTACTGACCTGCAGCTGTTCCAGAAAGCGTCTCAAGTGATCGGGCGCCTCGGCGAGCCGGCAGGGAAAGATGGCCTGCAGTACTTCGTCCCTGTCGCTGCGTTGGCCCGTTGCGCGTTCCAGCACCATGGGCAGCGTAAAGGAACAGGCGATACCGTGAGGCAGGCCATGACGCAGCGTCATGTCGTAGGAGATGGAATGCGCAAGGGCGGTCTTGGTATTGGAGAAGGCCAGGCCGGCCTTCAATGCTGCCTGCGATGCTGCCGAGCGTAGGGTCAGATCGTCCTGGGCCTGCATCAGCCGAGGCAGGGTATCGAGCATTTGTCGGGCAGCCGAGACGGCCAGCGTGTCGGAGATCGGGTTGGCGTTGATATTCCAGATGGATTCAAGCGCATGTGACAGCGCATCCAGCCCGCTTTGCAAGGTAACCGAGGCCGGCAGGCTGAGCATGAGTTCCGGATCGATCACCGCCGACTCAGCCCAGGTCTCACGCAAGTGCAGCGAGTACTTCTTCATGTCGGCGCCGCGGTCCCAGATCGTGGCCCACGGTGTGACCTCGCTGCCTGTGCCCGCCGTGGTGGGTACGGCGATCAGCTTCTTTACGCGAGGCGGCGTGAACGAGGCGCCTGATTTCAGCTGATCCAGCAACGTGTCGAAGGTGTCGTTTTCCGTGCCTACCATCAGTGCCTTGGCGGTATCCAGGGTGCTTCCGCCGCCAGCCGCGACGATAACCTCGCAGGCGGTGTGATCGGACCAGAAGCGTCGATACATAGCGCCGAGGCCAACCACGTCAGGGTTGGGCTCGGTGCCATCTTCCACTGCCAGGAGACGTTTTCCCAGCAGCCCGCGAATGCGCGCAACCAGGCCCAGCGATTCGGCTTCCGGAAATGTGACCAGAACGGTTCTGCGCGAACCGACGAGCGCGTCCAGCATGCCCAATGCGCCAGCGCCAAATCGTATGTCCACCGGATTATGGAATGCGTGGGCTGTCATGGTGACGTGACCTGTTTTTCGCCAACGGGGAAATGCATATCGATCTCCTTGCGCCGGCTTGGCCGGCAATGGGCGTGTCTCGTTTATTGTTTATTGCATATTGGATTTTGTTGACAATTTACATAGCTTACGGTCTAATGTCAATCATCAAAATCGCTGGCATATAAAAATGACACGAAATACTTCCGACGCCATCACGCTTCTGCGCAGTCAGTCACTGGCTACTGTGGTCCAGCAGGAAATCGAACGCCTTATCCTTGCGGGAGAGTTCGCGCCCAATGAAAAGCTCGGCGAGGAAGAAATGGCCGAGCGCCTCAATGTCAGCCGCGGCCCGGTGCGGGAAGCATTTCGTGCGCTCAGTCAGGCAGGCCTGGTGCGCATAGAGAAAAACCGTGGCGTGTCGGTGCGCCAGATTTCTGTGCAGGAGGCGGATGAAATTTATGAACTGCGCGCGGGCCTGGATGAAATGATAGGCCGCCTTGCCGCAAAGCGTATAACAGAGGAACAGCTCGAGCAGCTGCGCGGCCTGATTGTCTCCATGGAAGAGTCGGCCAGGGCGCGCAATGTCGATGCCTATTATCCGCTCAATTTCGAGTTTCACGATCTGCTCGCCTCGTTCACCAATAATCGCACGCTACTCAGCACCTACCGGCGCATCGTAAAAGAGCTGCATCTTTTCCGGCGCGAGACGCTGGCGCTTGCGGAAGACAGCTTTCCCATTTCGGTTCGAGAGCATACCGAGATTGTCGATGCCTTGAGCCAGCGTGACGGGCGCACGGCGGGCCGCCTGTTGTACGAACATGCCATAGAAAGCCAGGAACGCCTGCATCGCATTGTCGACACGCGCATGGCGTCCGCGGGCCAGCAATTCCCCAAGGAGAATGTATGACTACAAGCGACAGCGCGAGTGCGCGGGGCGCACAGGACGGCGCCGCAGGCCGGGCCAGCCGCCAGGGTGTGCAGGCCAACAGCCGGCAGTATCGTCAGAGTTCCGCGCCCGTCGTGGCAATCTGCGTCGACGGCTGCGAGTACGATTATCTCGAAGAGGCCGCGGCCAGCGGGCAGGCGCCCTATATCGCACGCTTGCTGAAGGCAGACTGGGCCTTGCGGGCCGCGTGCATCGTGCCTGCCTTCACCAATCCCAACAATATCTCCATCGCCACAGGCGCACCGCCGTCAGTGCACGGCATCTGCGGCAACTTTTTCTACGATCGCGACGCCGACGCGGAAGTCATGATGAATGATCCCAAGTACATGCGTGCGGGCACCGTATTTGCGGCATTTGCCGATGCAGGGGCAAAGGTTGCCGTGGTCACCGCCAAGGACAAGCTGCGCAGGCTGCTGGGCAAAGATCTGAATGGCATCTGTTTTTCCGCCGAGAAAGCCGACGAAGCAACCAGGCAGACACATGGCATAGACAATGTGCTCGAACTGGTGGGGATGCCTGTACCGTCGGTTTACAGCGCCGAGTTATCGGAGTTCGTCTTCGCTGCCGGCGTCAGGCTGCTTGAAACGGTCAGGCCCGATCTCATGTACCTGTCCACCACCGACTACGTGCAGCACAAGGCGGCGCCGGGCTCGCCCCAGGCCAATGCGTTCTACAGCATGATGGATGGCTATTTGCGCCGTCTCGACGAGTTGGGCGCTGTGGTCGCGCTGACCGCCGATCATGGCATGAATGCCAAGCACGATGAGGCAGGGCAGCCCAATGTGGTGTATCTGCAAACGCTCATGGACGAATGCCTGGGGCCAGGCGCGGCGCGCGTCATCCTGCCCATCACAGACCCTTATGTCGTGCACCATGGCGCTCTGGGGTCCTTTGCCACCATCTATCTGCCTTCACCGGAGGCTGCCCGCGATGCGATCGCGGCACTGGTCAAGGTCAATGGAATAGAGTTGGCTGTTGGCCGCGATGACGCCTGCGCCTGGTTCGAGCTGCCGCCCGATCGCATCGGGGATGTCGTGGTTATTTCGCAGAAGGCCTACGTACTGGGCACCAGCCCAGAGCGGCACGACCTGTCTGGTCTGGATGCGCCTTTGCGCTCTCATGGCGGGATATCCGAGCAGACCGTTCCCATGCTGTTCAATCGGCCTGTGCAGAATATTCCGGCGCGTCGGCGCCTGCGCAATTTCGACGTGCTGGATCTCGCATTCAATCACGTTCAAGCATGAAAGGGGTGGACATGAATGTTGCTGTTGAGCAGGCCGATGGGTTGCGCAGAGAGGCCTTGCGCATTGCCGGCGAAAAGATATATCGCGATCGCGTTATCGAGGTGTTCAACCCCTACAACGGCGATCTGGTGGGCACAGTACCCAAGGCTACTCTGGAGGATGTGCGTCGCGCGTTTGCCATCGCACGCGCCTACAAGGCCACGCTAACGCGTTACGAGCGCTCCGAGATTCTCAAACGCGCTGCCGAAATAATACGCTCGCGCACGGAGGCCTATTCGGATCTCATTACCGCCGAGAGCGGCCTGTGCAAGCAGGATTCTCTCTATGAGGTCGGGCGAGTGTGCGACGTGTTGGTGTTTGGCGCTAGCCAGGCATTGGTGGACGATGGCGAAATATTCTCATGCGACCTGACACCGCACGGAAAAAAACGGCGTGTTTATACACAGCGCGACCCTCTGCTGGACGTCATCAGTGCGATTACGCCATTCAACCATCCCATGAATCAGGTGGCGCACAAGATTGTGCCGGCCATTGCCACCAACAACCGCATGGTGCTCAAGCCGTCCGAGAAAGTACCGCTGTCCGCGCTGGCCCTGGCGGACGTGCTCTACGAGGCGGGCCTACCGCCGGAAATGTTTTCGGTCATCACCGGCGACCCGCGTGAGATTGCCGACGAGTTGATCGTCAACGAGCATGTTGGCCTGGTCAGCTTTACTGGCGGCGTGGCCATAGGGAAATACATTGCGTCCAAGATAGGCTATCGCCGCATGGTGTTGGAGCTGGGCGGGAATGCGCCGCTTATCGTGATGGAGGATGCGGACCTGGACGAGGCCAGCTCATTGGCTGTGGCGGGATCGTACAAGAATTCAGGGCAGCGCTGCACCGCGGTGAAGCGCATCCTGGTGCAGGATTCGGTGGCCGATCGTTTCGTGGACATGTTGGTGGACAAGACGCGGGCCTGGCGGCATGGCGACCCCGCAGATCGCAGCGTGCAGATGGGAACCGTCATTGATGAGCATGCGGCCCGCACTTTCGAGGAGAGAGTGGCACGTGCGGTAAAGCAGGGCGCAAGGCTCTTGCATGGCAACGAACGTGATGGCGCGCTGTACTCGCCAACTGTGCTGGATCATGTGCGTCCGGATCTGGATGTTGTCACTGAGGAGTTGTTTGGCCCGGTTTCGCCTGTGATACGTTTCGGGACAGTGGAGGATGCCATCCGCATTGCCAACTCCACACCCTATGGTCTGTCTTCAGGCGTCTGCACAAACCGGCTCGACTACATTACGCGGTTTGTGGAAGGCCTGCACACGGGCACGGTCAATATACGCGAGGTGCCGGGTTACCGGCTTGAGCTTACGCCATTTGGCGGCATCAAGGATTCGGGGCTGGGTTACAAGGAAGGCGTTCAGGAAGCGATGAAGAGCTTCACCAACATCAAAACCTATTCCCTCCCCTGGACCTGAGATCTCAGCCAGCGCCATCTGCGCGAGCAACATGCCGTGCTGGACGCCAGCATGAACAAAAAAGGCAAGCCGAGGGCTTGCCTGCATCCTGACCGTGCTGCCGGTGGCCCAGGCCAGGGTGTATCTTGGCCTGGGACGCGCAGTCCGCGTGATTGGACTAGTTTTTATGCGTAAGGAAATACTCGTTCGTTAGCTTCACGACGAGCGGGCTTAGCAGCAGCAACGATATCAGATTGGGTATGGCCATGAGTCCATTGAGCGTGTCGGCCATCAGCCATGCGAAATCCAGTTGGGTAATGGCGCCAAACGGCACAGCGAGCACCCAGATGATGCGGTAAGGCACAGTGGTGCGGGTACCGAGCAGGAACTCCCAGCATTTTTCACCATAGTAGCTCCAGCCCAATATGGTGGTGAAGGCAAAAATCACCAGGGCTATGGTCAGGATGGCGCCGCCGATGCCGGGCATGGATGTTTCGAACGCGCTCGCGGAAAGCGCCGCGCCGCTTTCACCGCTGCTCCATACACCCGAGCACACGATGGACAGACCCGTGATGCTGCAGATGATGATGGTATCGATGAAGGTACCCATCATGCCGATCAAGCCCGAGCGTACGGCGTTGGTTGTTGTGCCCGCCGCCTGCGCGATGCCTGCGGTGCCAAGGCCAGCTTCGTTAGAGAAAATGCCGCGTGCCACGCCAAAGCGAATTGCAGCCATGACTGCCGCACCCGCGAAGCCGCCGGTGGCTGCTATCGGGGAGAATGCGTGCGTGAAGATGAGATCCAGCGCGTCCGGGATGCGGTCGGCATTGATGACGAGAACGGCAAGGCCGGCCAGCACGTATGCCACGCACATGAATGGAACCAGGGAGGCGGCCACGACGCCAATGCGCTTGATGCCGCCAAGAATGACCAGGCCGATCAAGACCATGGTCACGACGCCGGTTACCCACAATGGCACGGAGAACGTCGTCTGCAGGGCATGCGCCATGCTGTTTACCTGCACCATGTTGCCTATGCCAAAGCCCGCCAGACCACCGAAGATCGCAAAGGCGGCGCCCAGCCAAACCCAGCGCTTGCCCAGGCCGTTCTTGATCGCGTACATGGGTCCGCCCACATGCTCGTTGCGGTCATCCTTCTCGCGGAAATGAACGGCCAGGACCACTTCGCAGTACTTCGTGGCCATACCGACCAGTGCCGTGCACCACATCCAGAACAAAGCCCCGGGGCCGCCGAGTGCAATGGCCGTTGCCACGCCGGCGATATTGCCCGTGCCGACGGTGGCCGCAAGGCAGGTCATAAGCGCCTGGAAGGGGCTGATTTCCCCCGTATCCTCGCTGCCTTTGGCGCGCCCGCCCCAGATGAGCGCGAAACCCGTGACTATGCGCCGCAGCGGCATCAGCCTGAGCATGACCATCAGGAAAAAGCCTGTGCCCAGAATGAGCACCAGCATGGGAGGACCCCAGACTAGGCCATTGATGCTATTGACCAGATTGTTAAGAAACTCCATTAGTACCTCTTCCTTGTTGTTTTTGAAAAACGCGCTACTGTAACACCCCAACGAGACTGATGTGGCTGTTTGAAACACTCGCTAACGTGATCTGGCCCGATATACAGGACGGGAAAAAAACAAGGGCCGTATCCACCCGCTGGATGGGGCGGTGTGTTGGAAGGAGGGTCGGCATGCCGGGAGATGGCAGCATGCTGAAAGGAGAGCTGGGTCGGCCCCGGGGCTCAGGCTGGCGGGCTCCAATGGCGTATGAGCGGCCAGATCTCCTTGGGCGCATTGGCAATGGCGTCGGCATCCCAGTTGTGGACTGCTGTCTCGGTGCCGCAATAGCCGTAGGCAGCCACGACGGTGCCCATGCCGGCGGCCTTGCCGGCAATGATGTCGCGCTGATCGTCGCCTATATATATACAGTCTTGCGGCGCATGTCCCGTCTTGCGGGCCGCATGTAGCAGGGGTTCGGGATGTGGCTTGGCGTGGGGCGTGGTGTCGCCGCCCACCGTGACGGCGCATTCGTCTTCCAGGCCCAGATGCGCGACCAAGGGCAGGGCAAGGCTTTCGGCCTTGTTGGTGACGATGCCCCACGCATAGCCATGGCTGCGCAGTGTGGCAAGCAGCTCGGATACACCCGGAAACAGCGTGGTGTGGCGCGTCATGTCGGCTCGGTAGTCGTCCAGGAACTGCTGGCGGCAGGCTTCATAGCCGTCGTCATCCGGCGTCAGGCCCAAACCCGCCCTGAGCAGGCCGCGAGCCCCATGAGATGCATACGGTCTCAAGGCTTCATAGGGCAGGGGAGGCAATCCGCGCCGGTCACGCTGTTTGTTGGCCGCGGCGGCAAGGTCGGGGGCGGTATCGGCCAATGTGCCGTCAAAATCGAACAGAACCAGCTTATTCATGGGTGTCTTCAAGGCGGGTTGCCACCAGATAATTGACGGAAGTGTCCTGGGTAATGCGATAGTGCTGCGTGAGCGGGTTGTATTCCAGGCCCGCCAGGCTCGTGGGTGTCAGGCCTGCCTGGCGCGCGGCTGCCGCCAGCTCGCTGGGCCGAATAAAGTTTTCGTAGCTGTGGGTGCCTTTGGGCAGCATCTTGAGGAGATACTCGGCGCCCACGATGGCAAATAGAAAGGATTTCGGGTTGCGGTTAAGCGTTGAGAAGAACACCCACCCTCCAGGCCGGACAAGTGTGGCGCATGCCTGTACGATGGACGCGGGATTGGGCACGTGCTCCAGCATTTCCATGCACGTGACGATATCGAAGCTGCCTGGCTGGCGTGCGGCCAGGCCTTCAGCGCTGATGGCCTCGTAGGTGACCGGCACGCCGGATTCCAGCCCGTGCAGCTTGGCCACCTGCAGCGACTTGGCTGCCAGATCGATGCCAGTGACCTTGCCGCCTGACTTTGACAGGCTCTCGGCCAGGATGCCTCCTCCGCAGCCAACGTCAAGCACTGTACGTCCGGCCAGCGGGCCGGTCTGATCCAGTATCCATTTCAGGCGCAGTGGATTGATGGCGTGCAGCGGCTTGAATTCGCTTTCGGGGTCCCACCAGCGCGAGGCCAGTGCGCTGAACTTCTCGAGTTCGGCCTGATCGACATTCACATCCGCCTGGCTGGCGTCGGAGGCTGTTGCATTCATGGCAAATCCCAAAAAACAAGGGCTCCCGGATGGGAGCCCTTATTGTAGCGTTTAACGTCGAGCAGACGTTTGCGCTTACTGCTTGCGTGTACCCACGATTTCGATTTCCACGCGGCGGTTTTGCGCACGGCCTTCGCGGGTCTTGTTCGTGGCGACAGGTTGCAATTCGCCCTTGCCTTCCGCATAGATGCGGTCTGCGGGAACGCCTTGGCCAATCAGGTATTGCTTGACGGAATTGGCACGACGCTCGGACAGGCCCTGGTTGTACTTTTCGGTGCCGATGGAGTCGGTGTGACCGGTAGCAATCAGGGTTTCGAGGTTGATGCTGCGAACCTGGGAAGCAACCTGATCCAGGATCTGGCGGCCTTCGGGCTTGATGGTGGACTTGTCAAAATCGAAGAAGGTGTCGGCATTCAGGACGACCTTCGTTGCCGTCGGGGCGACCACAGGAGCTTGAGCTTGAGCAACGGGTACGCCATCGCAGCCGGGGATGCCGGTGGCGGGCGTCCAGAAGTTGTCGCGCCAGCACAGTTCACGGGTGCCGTTTTTCCAAACGTCGCCAAACGGATTGCGCCAGTTGTCGACAGTTTGTGCGGATACTGCACCAGCGGCCGTAACGGCAGCAATGGCGAGTGCTAGTGCGATTTTGGAGGGTTTATTCATGTTTCTCCTCGTTGAGCTTAATGCTGGTAAGTGACCGCAGCGAACCCCCGCCGCATATCAAAAAACGGAGCCAGTATAGCAACGCTATGAGTAACTCAAAGAATTGCGCTGGGTTTCATGCGTGTTAGGAGGAATCTTACGGCATTTCCGGGCGCGAAGTTAAGACTAGGCGATACATATTGGCGAGATTGATGGATTTCCCCTTTATCCCTGCAAATATTGTTGGTTTTAAGCCACACACACTCGGGGGCTTAAAGTGGTTTATGAACTGCGGGTGGGAAAACCCGGCGGATGGCTGACCTTGCCGGGCGCTGGCGCGGCAAGGCGCAGGCCAGCCGGCCGCCAGTGGGGAAGTGCTAGAATTTCCTATTCGCCCGTATCCGCCTCTGCCCGGTATCGGCCTTAGTCATGACCCTTACTGTTTAAATAACTATGGATTCCTTTGCAAAGGAAACGCTTCCGATATCGTTGGAAGAGGAAATGCGCCGCAGTTATCTCGATTACGCCATGAGCGTGATCGTGGGCCGGGCATTGCCGGACGTGCGGGACGGCCTCAAGCCCGTACACCGGCGCGTGTTGTTTGCCATGCATGAGCTGAACAATGACTGGAATCGCGCCTACAAGAAATCGGCGCGTATTGTCGGCGACGTCATCGGTAAATATCACCCGCACGGCGACTCGGCGGTCTACGATACCATCGTGCGCATGGCGCAGGACTTCTCCCTGCGCTACATGCTTGTGGATGGGCAGGGCAATTTTGGTTCGGTGGACGGCGATAATGCCGCCGCCATGCGTTACACCGAAATCCGCCTGTCTCGGATTGCGCACGAACTGCTGGCCGACATCGATCAGGAAACGGTCGATTTCGGCCCCAACTACGATGGCAGCGAGCAGGAGCCTGTCCTCCTGCCTTCCAGGCTGCCTAATCTCCTGGTCAACGGCAGCTCGGGCATTGCCGTGGGCATGGCTACCAATATTCCGCCGCATAATCTCGCGGAAGTGGTCGAAGGCTGCCTGTACTGCCTGCGCAACCCCGGTTGTTCCATTGACGAGCTTATTGAATTGATTCCCGCGCCAGATTTTCCCACTGGCGGCATCATTTATGGCTTGTCGGGCGTGCGCGAGGGCTACCGTACGGGGCGCGGGCGCGTCATCATGCGCGCCAAGACCCACTTCGAGGACATGGACAAGGGCAACCGCCAGGCGATTGTGGTGGATGCGCTCCCATATCAGGTCAACAAGAAAACGCTGCAGGAAAAAATCGCCGAACTTGTCAACGATAAGCGCATGGAGGGCATCTCCGATATTCGCGACGAGTCCGATAAAGACGGCATGCGGTTGGTAATCGAGCTCAAGCGCGGCGAAGTACCCGAGGTCGTTCTCAACAATCTGTATAAAAACACCCAGCTTCAGGATACCTTCGGCATCAATATGGTGGCACTGGTCGATGGCCAGCCCCGTCTGCTGAACCTCAAGCAGATGGTCGAGTACTTCCTGTCGCATCGACGCGAAGTCGTTACGCGCCGCACCGTATTCCAGCTGCGCAAGGCCCGCGACCGTGGCCACGTACTGGAAGGCCTCGCCGTGGCGCTTGCCAACATCGACGACTTCATCGCCATTATCAAGGCGGCGCCAACGCCTCCGGTGGCGCGCCAGGAACTCATGGCAAGGGCGTGGGACTCTGATCTCGTGCGCGAGATGCTGGCCCGCGCTGACGAAAACGCCGCGGCGGGCGGGCGTGCCGCCTACCGGCCCGACGCGCTCCCCGCCGAATACGGCCTGCAGTCAAACGGTCTGTATCGCCTGAGCGACGTGCAGGCTCAGGAAATCCTGAACATGCGCCTGCAGCGCCTTACTGGCCTGGAGCAGGACAAGGTCGTGGGCGAGTACAAGGACGTCATGGCGAACATCGCCGATCTGCTTGATATCCTGGCGCGGCCCGAGCGCATTACCAGCATCATTGCCGATGAACTCATGGCCATCAAGACCGAGTTCTCGACCAATGCCAAGGATGTGCGTCGCGCCGAGATCGAGCGCAATGCCACCGAACTCGATACCGAGGATCTGATCACCCCCATGGACATGGTGGTGACGCTTTCGCAGTCGGGCTACATCAAGAGCCAACCGCTATCCGAATACCGCGCCCAGAAGCGCGGCGGCCGGGGCAAGCAGGCAACCGCGATGAAGGAAAACGACTTTGTCGACCAGTTGTTCATCGCGAACACGCACGATTATCTGCTGTGCTTCTCGGACCGCGGCCGGGTCTATTGGTTGAAAGTATGGGAGGTGCCGCAGGGTTCGCGCAACGCGCGAGGCCGGCCCATCGTCAATATGTTCCCCTTGCAGGACGGTGAAAAAATCACCGTGGTGCTGTCGGTGCGCGAGTTCAGCGAAGATCACTATGTATTCATGGCGACGTCGCGCGGCACGGTCAAGAAAACGCCGTTGTCCGATTTCTCCAATCCGCGCAAGGCCGGCATCATCGCCGTGGCGCTGGACGAGGGCGACTATCTCATCGGCGCCGACGTCACCGATGGCGAGCACGACATCATGCTGTTCTCCGATGCGGGCAAGGCTGTGCGCTTCGACGAGAACGACGTGCGGCCCATGGGGCGCACCGCGCGCGGCGTGCGGGGCATGATGCTCGAGGAAGGGCAAGCGGTCATTGCGCTGCTGGTGGCCGACGGCGAAGATCAAAGCGTGCTTACCGCCACCGAGAACGGCTATGGCAAACGCACATCCATTGTCGAGTACACGCGCCATGGCCGAGGCACCAAGGGCATGATTGCCATCCAGACTTCGGCGCGCAATGGGCGCGTGGTGGGTGCGGTGCTGGTGCGGCCATCCGATGAAATCATGCTGATAACCACCTCGGGTGTACTGGTGCGTACACGGGTGTCCGAAATTCGCGAAATGGGGCGTGCCACCCAGGGCGTCACGCTCATCAATGTGGATGAGGACAGCATGCTGTCGGGCGTGCGCCGAGTCGTCGAAAGCGATGCCGACGACGATGTTGTGGTGCTCGAAGGCGGGGCCGACGAGGCGGGCCTGGACAACGCGCAAGCGAACCCGGACGGCGCGGACAATGGCAAGGACAAGGACGAAGCGTAATGCGACCGTGGAATTTTTCGGCGGGGCCGTCGGCGCTGCCTCTGGAAGTGCTGCAGCAGGCAGCGGCCGAGCTCACCGACTGGCACGGCTGCGGCATGTCGGTCATGGAGATGAGCCACCGGGGCGTCCAGTTCACGCAGATCCGCGATGAAGCCGTGGCGGATCTACGCTCGCTGCTGTCCATACCCGACGAGTTCGAGGTGCTCTTCATGCAGGGGGGCGCCACTGCCGAAAACGCCATCGTGCCGCTCAATCTGATTGGCCGTCGCAGCGCGGGCAAGGCCGACTACGTCCTGACTGGAATCTGGTCCAACAAGTCGTATGCCGAGGCTCAGCGATATGGCGACATTGCCGTGGCCGCCACCAGCGGCCAGGAGAAAGTCATCGATGGCGTGGCGCAGGCGCCATGGACATGGTATCCCGATGCGGGCGAATGGAAGCCGCGCCGCGATGCCGCCTATCTGCACATTTGCGGCAATGAAACCATAGGCGGCCTCGAATGCGCTGCCTGGCCTTCCATGGCTTCCCTGGGTGCGCCTGACGTGCCGCTGGTCGTGGATGTTTCGTCGCACTTTCTGTCGCGCCCCATCGACTTCAGCAAGGTCGGCATGGTGTACGCCGGCGCCCAGAAAAACGCCGGGCCGGCGGGCGTCACGGTGGTCATCGTGCGCAAGGACCTTATCGGCCATGCGCTGCCCGCATGTCCTTCCGCATTCAATTACAGCAATGTGGCGGCCGCGGGCTCCATGTTCAACACGCCGCCCACCTTTGCCATCTATATTGCAGGCCTGGTGTTCAAGTGGCTCAGGCGGCAGGGGGGCATCGAAGCCATCGAGCAGGCCAATATCGCGAAGGCGAAGGCGTTGTATTCCTTTCTGGATCAATCGGGCTTTTACGTCAGCCGCGTCCAGCGCAGCGCCCGTTCGCGCATGAACGTACCTTTCTTCCTGCGCGACGAATCGCTCAATGCACGTTTTCTCGAAGAAGCGCAGGCCGCCGGTCTGCTGCAACTCAGGGGTCACAAAAGCGTAGGCGGGATGCGGGCCTCCATCTACAACGCGGTGCCTATGGAAGCGGTACAGGCGCTCATCAACTATCTGCAAGACTTCGAACGCCGACATGGATGACACTTTGCAGGCCCGGTTGGGGCCATTGCGCGATCGTATCGACGCGCTGGATGAACAGATACTCGACTTGCTCAACCAGCGCGCCAACACCGCGCTTGAGGTCGGCAAGGTCAAGCAGGACCATGATGTCGACGGCCCGGTTCTCAAGCCCGAGCGCGAGGCCATGGTTATCCGGCGCCTTCAGGCGCTAAACAAGGGGCCCTTCACCGATCAGGCCGTCGATGCGGTCTGGACGCAAATCATCTCCACCTGTCGCGGACTCGAAAGCGCGCTTGCCGTCGCCTATCTGGGCCCTCAGGGTTCCTTCTCCGAACAGGCTGCGCTCGAGCATTTCGGCCATGCCGTCACGCGCGTTCGCTGTGATTCCTTCGACGAAGTATTCCGAGCCGTCGAGGCCGGGCAGGCCGATGTGGGCATGGTGCCGGTGGAAAACTCCACCGAAGGCGCGGTCAACCGCACGCTTGATCTATTGCTGAACTCTCCGCTCAAGGTCCTGGGTGAACGTTCCATCAAGATTCACCACAATCTCCTCACGCAGTCCGGCACGCTGGACGGCGTAACGCGGGTCATGGCCCATCCGCAGGCGCTGGCGCAATGCCAGGCATGGTTGACGCAGCATGTGCCCGGCCTGGTACGCGATGCCGCACCCAGCAATGGCGAAGCGGCGCGTATTGCCTCCACTGACCCTACCGTGGCGGCTATCGCGGGCGATGTTGCGGCCGTGGCCTGGGGCCTGCGGCCGGTGGCATCCGGCATTCAGGACGACCCCCAGAACCGTACGCGCTTTCTGGCCGTGGGCGCCATCGAAACCCTGCCCACCGGCAAGGACAAGACCAGCATCATTCTGGCCGTGCCCAACCGGGCCGGTGCGGTCTATGAAATGCTGGCGCCGCTATCCACCAATGGCGTCTCCATGACGCGGTTCGAATCGCGTCCGGCACGCACGGGCGCCTGGGAATATTATTTCTATGTCGATCTGCTGGGTCATCGCAACGAGCCGTCGGTGGCCCGCGCGCTGGCCGATCTGAAACAGCAGGTTGCCTTCTTCAAGGTGTTGGGCTCGTATCCCCAGCAATAGGACTGCATCCGCATGACGACCGTATTGAACGACGCATCACGGGCCGCGCTGGTTCCCGATTATGTCCTTGGCATCGCGCCATATCAGGCGGGCAAGCCCATTGAGGAACTGGCGCGGGAGTTCGGCCTGGATCCGGCCGGCATCGTCAAGCTGGCCTCCAACGAGAATCCGCTGGGCATGCCGCCTTCGGCCAAGCAGGCCATGATGGATGCTGCGGCCAATCTGGCGCGCTATCCCGATCCCAATGGCTTCGATCTCAAATCGGTGCTCGCGAAGCGGTATGACGTGCCGCAGAACTGGATCACCCTGGGCAACGGATCGAACGACTTGCTTGAATTGGCCTCGCTGGCACTGCTGTCGCCGGGCACGGACTCTGTGTACGCCCAGTACGCCTTTGCCGTCTACCGCTTGGCCACACAGGCGCGAGGCGCCCGCCACATTGTGGTGCCGGCCAGCGGCTACGGCCATGACCTGGATGCCATGTTCGCGGCCATCACGCCGCAGACGCGTCTGCTGTTCGTGGCCAACCCCAACAACCCCACCGGCACCTTCCAGCCGGCGGAGGAAATCGCGGCTTTCCTTGAGCGCGTATACAAGACACACGGCGACCGCGTCACCGTGGTCCTGGACGAAGCCTATACCGAGTACCTGGACCCTGAGCTGCGATTCGACAGCACGCAATGGGTGCGGCAATATTCCAACCTGATTGTTACCCGGACGTTGTCCAAGGCTTATGGCCTGGCCGGTCTGCGTGTCGGTTATGCGTTGAGCCAGCCGCGCCTGACCGATCTGCTCAATCGGGTGCGCCAGCCCTTCAATGTGAATACGCTGGCCCAGGCAGCCGCCATCGCGGCATTGAGCGATGCGGATTTTCTGCGGCAGGCCTACGAGATGAACAAGGCTGGCAAGCAGACGCTGGCTGATGCCTTCGCATCGCTCAATCTCGAGTTCGTCCCTAGCTACGGCAATTTCGTTCTTGTCCGCGTTGGCGACGCGTCGGCGGTCAACCTGGCGCTGCTCAAGCGGGGAATCATCGTGCGCCCCGTTGCGGGCGATGGATTGCCGGAATGGCTGCGCGTCACCATCGGGCTGCCCAAGGAGAACGACCTTTTCATCCAGGCGCTGACCCAGGTGCTGGCCGCGCCATGAGCCATGCCGCGGACCAGCCCGCCGGTCGCGGCGCCAGCCGGGCGCGGGCGAATCCGGCCGATGAAGGGCGCAGCCCCCTGATCGGCACATTGGCCGTGATCGGCGTGGGATTGATTGGCGGCTCCTTTGCGGCCGCGCTGCGCCAGGCCTCGGCGGTGGGCAGGGTGCTCGGCGTGGGACGCAATGCCGATTCGCTTGCCCAGGCTGAAAGCCTGGGCCTCATCGACAGCATTGCCACACCCGAAGAAGCGGCCGCACAGGCGGATTTCATCTTGATTGCCACGCCTATCAGCGCCGTGGCGCCGATGCTGTCGCGCATGAAACCGGTGCTGCGCGCCGAGGCGGTGATAACCGACGCATGCAGCACCAAAGCCGACGTGGCCAGTGCCGCGCGCGACACACTGGGCGAGCGTGCCGTGCAGTTTGTACCGGGCCATCCCATAGCGGGCGCCGAGCTTACGGGCCCTGGCGCGGCCGATGCGAATCTTTATCGCGGGCGCAATGTGATCCTGACACCGTTGGCGCAGAGTGGTGGCGCGGCCTGCGGCTTGGTCAGGCGTGCATGGGGCCTGTGTGGTGCGCGCGTCATAACCATGGACGCGGATGCACACGATCGGGTGCTGGCCTCCGTAAGCCATGTGCCGCATTTTCTGTCTTCGGTCTACATGGGACAGGTGGCGGCCGCGGCGGACGCGGACACGCGGCTGGCGCTCGCCGGCAGCGGTTTTCGTGATTTCACCCGCATTGCGGCTGGTTCGGCTGAAGTTTGGCGGGATATATTTCTTAGTAACCGCAAGGCTGTCCTGGCCGAACTGCGGTCGGTGCGCGCCACACTGGACTACGCCGAGCAGGTGCTCCAGGCCTCGGACGAGGCGGCGCTCGAGGCCTTTCTGGAGCGTGCCGCGCTGGCACGCCGGCTCTGGGCCAGCCGCAGCGGCCAGTCTTGATTCACACCCAGACGCGCAGGGCGTCCACTCGACATGTCGGCAGGAGACGACGATGAGCCATACCAGGAAACCTTCACGCAGCCTGAACCTGGCGCCGGCAACGCGGGCGTCGGGGCGCATCCGCCTCCCGGGCTCCAAGAGCATTTCAAATCGCGCATTGCTGCTGGCGGCGATGTGCAGCGGCGCTACCACGCTGGAGGGCCTGCTTGATTCGGATGACACCCGCGTCATGATTGCCGCGCTGCGGCAATTGGGCGTACAGGTGGATGAGGCCGGCGAAGGCCGGGTTCGCGTTCAAGGGCAGTATCCGTTTCCGATAAAGGAAGGCACACTGTTCCTGGGCAATGCCGGGACCGCGTTTCGGCCCCTGACCGCCGCTCTGTCCCTGATGGGCGGACGTTATGAGCTCTCCGGCGTGCCGCGCATGCATGAGCGGCCCATAGGCGATCTTGTGGATGCCTTGCGTACGCTCGGCGCGGACATCGTTTACCTTGGCCGCGAAGGATATCCGCCCCTGCGTATCGGTGCACTGCGGGCGATGGAAGAGAACAAGAATGGCGGGGCCCCGTCCGACCGCGTTCGAGTCCGCGGAACGGTTTCCAGCCAGTTCCTGACCGCCTTGCTGATGGCTGCGCCGCTGCATGTTGCCCGTACCGGACGGCCGCTTGTCATCGAGGTGGAAGGAGATCTGATCTCCCGTCCTTATATCTTGATTACACTGCGTCTCATGGCCCGGTTTGGCGTGAATGTGGCGTGCGACGGCGACTCGCGTTTCGTGGTGCCGGCGGATGCCGCATACCGCGCGCCAGGACGGATTGCAGTCGAAGGCGATGCGTCCACGGCATCCTATTTCATGGCGCTGGGCGCGCTGGGCGGCGGCCCTGTGGTCATTGATGGCGTCGGCCAGGACAGCATACAAGGCGACGTAGCCTTTGCCGATGTCGTCCAAGCCATGGGTGCAACCGTGGTGCGCCGCGCCGAATCCATCGAGGTCAGCGGCCCGGTCGTGGCGCGCGGCGAGCGGCTGCGCGCCTTCGACCGCGATTTCAACCTGATTCCGGATGCGGCCATGACGGCCGCCGCCATGGCCATGTATGCCGATGGCCCATGCACGCTGCGCAATATCGGTAGCTGGCGTGTCAAGGAAACCGACCGCATCCATGCCATGCACACCGAGCTCGAGAAGCTGGGCGCGCGCGTGGAGTCGGGCCCAGACTGGCTGCGCGTGCATCCCGTGACGGCGGACCAGTGGCGCGCCGCGTCCATTGCCACGTACGACGACCATCGCATGGCCATGTGTTTTTCCCTGGCCGCATTCGGCCCCAAAGGCGTCACCATCGAGGATCCGGATTGCGTGGGCAAGACATTTCCTGGCTATTTCCCGGCCTTTGGCGACATGCTGGACGGTAACGCCGGCGCCCGCGCCGCGCCGCCCGTGATTACCATCGACGGGCCGACCGCGTCCGGCAAGGGCACGATAGCCCACCGTGTGGCGCAGGCGCTGGGCTGGTCAGTCCTGGACAGCGGCGCGCTTTATCGCCTGACGGCGCTGGCCGTGCAGCAAAATGGAACGAACCCGGACGACGAGATGGCCGTGGCCCGCGTGGCGCAGGAACTGGATGTGGCCTTTCAGGGCGAACAGGTCCTGCTGGAAGGCAGGGATGTGGCTGCGCTGATACGTCAGGAGCAGGTGGGCAATCTGGCGTCGCGCGTGGCCGCCTATGGCCCCGTCCGCCAGGCCCTGCTGGAGCGGCAGAGGGCCTTCCGGATGGCGCCGGGCCTGGTGGCGGACGGCCGTGATATGGGCACGGTGGTGTTCCCGGATGCACCCTTGAAAATCTTCCTGGTGGCCGATGTTCGGGCGCGCGCCGAAAGGCGTTCTAAGCAGTTGAAGGAAAAGGGATTTTCTGCTAATCTTGCGGACTTGTTGGAAAGTATGCGCGCGCGCGATGAGCGCGATCGCACAAGGGCGAACGCCCCGCTGGTTGCGGCGGCCGATGCCCGAACGGTCGATTCGTCCTCGCTTACCATAGACGAAACGGTCCGTGTCGTACTCGACCTCTGGTCGAGTCTGGGGTTCCAGCCACAGGAGTAGCAGTGATACCGCGCTGGCGCGGTAATTTCCTGGGCCGGAATTTTTTTCACTCCGCTGGGGCGGCCTGCCCACCCTGGTGTGTTTTTATCAATGGCCACTGCGGCCTACGGATACAGTAATGTCCACAATAGCAACCTCCAACCCCACTGGCGGCGAAAGCTTCGCCGACCTTTTCGCAGAAAGCATCAAGAGCCAGGACATGAAGTCCGGCGAAGTCATTTCTGCCGAAGTGGTTCGTATCGATCACAACTTCGTCGTGGTCAACGCCGGCCTCAAGTCCGAGGCCCTCATTCCCCTGGAAGAATTCCTGAACGACCAGGGCGAACTTGAAGTCGAAGCTGGCGATTTCGTTTCGGTCGCCATCGACTCGCTCGAAAACGGCTACGGCGATACCATCCTGTCGCGCGATCGCGCCAAGCGCCTCTCGGCATGGCTGCAGCTCGAACAGGCACTCGAATCCGGTGATCTGGTCAATGGCACCATCACCGGCAAGGTCAAGGGCGGCCTCACGGTCATGACCAACGGCATCCGCGCCTTCCTGCCCGGCTCGCTGGTCGACCTGCGTCCCGTCAAGGACACCACCCCGTACGAGGGCAAGACGCTCGAGTTCAAGGTCATCAAGCTCGACCGCAAGCGCAACAACGTCGTGCTGTCGCGCCGCGCTGTGCTCGAAGCCAGCATGGGCGAAGAGCGCCAGAAGCTGCTCGAGACGCTGCACGAAGGTGCGGTGGTCAAGGGCATCGTCAAGAACATCACCGACTACGGCGCGTTTATCGACCTGGGCGGCATCGACGGCCTGCTGCACATCACCGACATGGCCTGGCGCCGCGTCCGCCATCCTTCCGAAGTACTGCAGGTTGGCCAGGAAGTCGAAGCCAAGGTCCTCAAGTTCGACCAGGAAAAGAGCCGTGTCTCGCTGGGCGTCAAGCAGCTGGGCGAAGATCCCTGGATCGGCCTGGCCCGCCGCTATCCGCAAGGCACCCGCCTGTTCGGCAAGGTCACCAACCTTACCGACTACGGTGCGTTCGTCGAGGTCGAGGCCGGCATCGAAGGCCTGGTGCACGTCTCCGAAATGGACTGGACCAACAAGAACGTCGATCCGCGCAAGGTGGTTACGCTGGGCGAAGAGGTCGAAGTCATGGTCCTGGAAATCGACGAAGACCGTCGCCGCATCTCGCTGGGCATGAAACAGTGCCGTCCCAATCCTTGGGAAGAGTTCGCCACGAACTTCAAGCGCGGTGACAAGGTTCACGGTGCGATCAAGTCCATTACCGACTTTGGCGTGTTTGTCGGCCTGCCTGGCGGCATCGACGGCCTGGTTCACCTTTCCGACCTCTCGTGGGCGGAAACCGGCGAAGAGGCTGTCCGCAACTTCAAGAAGGGCGACGAGATCGACGCCGTGGTGCTTGGCATCGATACCGACAAGGAACGCATCTCGTTGGGCATCAAGCAGCTTGAAGGCGACCCGTTCAACAACTACGTGGCCACCTACGACAAGGGCGCCGTGGTGCAGGGCACGATCAAGTCTGTCGAAGCCAAGGGCGCGGTTGTCACGCTGTCTGTCGACGTGGAAGGCTATCTGCGCGCCTCGGAAATCTCCGCCGGCCGCGTCGAGGACGCCTCCACCGTGTTGAACGTCGGCGATTCCGTCGATGCCATGATCATCAACATCGACCGCAAGGCGCGTTCGATCCAGTTGTCGATCAAGGCGCGCGACAATGCAGAGACCGCCGATACCATTCAACGCATGTCCGAAGCCAGCGCTTCGTCGGGCACGACCAACCTGGGCGCTCTGCTCAAGGCCAAGCTCGACCAGCAGCGCGACAACTGATTGTGACCAAGTCGGAACTCATCGCGAGTCTGGCCAGCCGCTATCCGCAGCTGGCCGCCCGCGACATCGATTATGCCGTCAAGACGGTGCTCGATGCCATGGCCCAGGCGCTTGCCAACGGCCAACGTATCGAGATCCGCGGTTTTGGCAGCTTTTCCTTGTCCGAGCGGCTGCCGCGTGTCGGTCGCAATCCCAAGTCAGGCGAAAAGGTGATGGTGCCAGGAAAACAGGTGCCGCACTTCAAGCCGGGCAAGGAATTGCGCGAGCGTGTGGATTCGGCCTACGATGCGCAGGTTCGGAAGGGGTCGGATGAAACCGCCTTCCGCTCCCAGCTCGACGCCGACATCATGCACGGCTAGCTGTTTCGCGTTGCCCCCGCATTGGTACACAAGTCGATACAGGCCCTCGTTCTCGAGGGCCTGTCTTTTTGCTGATTCCCCTTACAATTAGCAGATTCCCGATTTATTGGAGTGCTTCGTCATGCGTTATCTCGTCTGGCTCTTGCGGCTGGTGGTATTTATCATCGTGCTGTTGTTTGCCCTGAAGAACACAGGCCCGGTCGACATCAATTTCTTCGCCGGACACGTGGTAACCGATGTGCCTCTCATCGTGGTCATGCTGGTGGTATTTGTGCTGGGCATCGCCTTGGGCCTGCTTATCGCGGCGCCGGCAGTGCTGCGCGCTCGGCGCGAGAAGGCGCGTCTGCGCCGCGATATTGCCCGGCTTGAGGAAAAGAACCGGCAACTGCCGGCTGCGCCGGCCGAGGCCATGGCGCCCGAGACCGTCGCGCCCATGGCGCCTCTCTGAACGGGGCGGGAGCAGGATCTGTGGATTTCGAAACCTGGTGGCTGATATTCGTACCGCTGGTCTTCGCGCTGGGGTGGATAGCCTCGCGCGTGGACATCAGGCAGATGCTGTCTGAGACACGGACTCTGCCCAACTCATATTTCAAGGGTCTGAATTTCCTTCTCAACGAGGAGCCCGACCGCGCCATTGACGCTTTTGTCGAAGTGGCCAAGCTCGATCCTGAAACAACCGAGCTGCACTTTGCCCTGGGTAGCCTGTTTCGCCGACGCGGCGAAATGGAGCGTGCCATACGCGTGCACCAAAGCCTGCTTTCGCGCGCCGACCTGCCGCACGCCGACCGCGAAAGCGCGCAGCACGAGCTGGCGCAAGATTATCTGAAGGCGGGGATGCTGGATCGGGCCGAGCAGGCCTACGAACAGGTGCTGGACACCCGCTTTGCCGTCCCGGCGGTACGCGCCTTGATCCGCATCTACGAATCCGAGCATGACTGGCCGCGCGCGATCGAGGCCGTCAAGAAGCTGCGCGCCTTGGTCGACGAGCCGGTGCCGCAGTTGGCTCACTACCAGTGCGAGCAGGCGGTGGCGGCCCTGTCCGCGAACCCGCCCAGGCTTGATGCGGCCGGCGCCGCTTTGGATGCGGCCGATCATGCGGCGGCTCCGCTGCGAGGCCAGAAGGCGGGACAGGCTTCCGAGGCCCGCATTGCCATGCTGCGCGCCCAGTTGGCGCGCATGGATGGCAAACCCGAGGCCGAGCGTGCCTATCTCGCCAGTGTCCTGGATATCGCGCCCGAGTATGCCAGTCTGGTGGCCCCGTCGCTGCTGGAGAGTTACCGGCGCCTAGGGCAGCAACAGGAGGGGCTTTCGCTGTTGATGACGCATTATCAGCGCTATCCTTCACTGGATACTTTCAACGTGGTTTTTCGTGAGCTGCGGACCCAGCAGGGTCTCGGACCCGCCTGGGCTTTTGCCAGGGAGTCGCTGCGCGCGCATCCTACCTTGCTCGGCCTGGACCGGCTGCTCGAAGCAGAGCTGGCAACGCGCGATGGCCAGGCCGAAGGACAGGGGGGCGACGCGAAATCAGCCACGCCTGCCTCGCTGCCCGGCGGCGTACCGTTTGGCGAACAGGCCAGCGGCGCCGACCTGGGTTTGCTGCGGTCGCTCATTCATCGCCATACACAGCGGCTTGACCGCTATGCTTGCAATGTGTGCGGCTTCGAGGCTCGGCATTTCTATTGGCAATGTCCGGGCTGCAATGCCTGGGAAACCTATCAACCCAGGCGTCTCGAGGAGCTCAAATGATGCCTTTTCCGACATCGGCTGTCCGCGCCGCACGCATTCTGGTGGCAGGCGACATCATGGTCGATCGCTACTGGTTTGGCGAGGTGGAGCGCATTTCCCCCGAGGCGCCCGTGCCTGTCGTACGGGTCATGCGCCGGGAAGACCGGCTTGGCGGCGCAGCCAACGTGGCGCGGAATATCGTGGCGTTGGGCGCCCAGGCTAGCCTGCTTGGCGTGGTGGGCGCCGACGAGGCCGGCGCGGAAGTCGAGCGCATGGCGAACGAGGCGGGCATCATTGCCTGCTTGGTCCAGGATCCAGCCACACCCACCACGCTCAAGATGCGTGTGCTTGGGCGCCAGCAGCAGTTGCTGCGCGTGGACTTCGAAGAGGGGCCCGATGCCTCCTGCCTGTCCCGGATCGAGGCGCGTGCACGCGAACTGCTGGCTCAGCACGATCTTCTTGTGCTGTCCGACTATGCAAAAGGCGCCCTGGGCGGCGTGCAGGCGCTGATCGCCGCCGCGCGTGACGCCGGCGTACCCATACTGGTGGATCCGAAAGGCCACCTTTACCAGCGCTACCACGGTGCGACCCTCATTACGCCCAATCGCGCGGAAATGCAGGAGGCTGTGGGCCGTTGGCAGGACGAAAACGAACTCATGCAGCGCGCGCAGGCGCTGCGTGAGCATCTTGAACTCGAAGCGCTGCTTGTGACCCGTTCCGAGCAGGGCATGACATTGTTTACCGCGGCAGGTCGCGAGCATGTGGATGCGTATGCCCATGAGGTTTTTGATGTATCCGGCGCGGGCGACACCGTACTGGCTACGCTGGCCGTCATGCGCGCCGCGGGGCTCGGCTGGACGGATGCAATGCGCTGGGCCAACCGTGCTGGCGGTATCGTGGTCGGCAAGTTGGGCACATCCATCGTTACGGCAGGAGAACTTTCATGATCATCGTTACCGGCGGCGCCGGTTTTATCGGCAGCAATATCGTGCGCGGGCTGAATGCGCGCGGCCATACCGACATCCTGGTTGTTGACGATCTCACCGAGGGCGATAAGTTCGTTAATCTTGTGGACAGCCAGATCGCGGATTATCAAGACAAGGATGCGTTCCGCAAGCACCTGGACGAAGGCCGGTTGGCGGGTATCGAGGCCATTTTTCACGAAGGTGCGTGTTCGGATACCACAGAGCGCAATGGCCAATACATGCTCGACAACAATTACCGCTACACACTGGAAGTGTTCCGATACTGCCAGGCTGCGCGGGTGCCCCTCGTTTATGCCTCTTCGGCGGCTGTGTACGGAGCGGGGCCAAACTATATCGAGTCGCCGGAGCACGAGGCGCCGCTGAACGTCTACGGCTACTCCAAGTTCCTGTTCGATCAGGTGTTGCGCCGTCATCTCGACAATCTGGCCGCGCCCGTGGTGGGCCTGCGTTACTTCAATGTGTACGGACCTCGGGAGCAGCACAAGGGGCGCATGGCTTCTGTGGCGTTCCACAACATGAACCAGTTTCGCGCGGAAGGACATGTACGCCTCTTTGGCGGCTGGGATGGCTATTCGGACGGTGGCCAGATGCGTGATTTCGTGTATATCGACGACGTGGTCGACGTCAATCTGCATTTTCTCGATCATCCCCAGGTATCGGGCATATTCAACTGCGGCACTGGCGTGGCCCAGCCCTTCAACGATGTCGCCCAGACCGTCGTCAACACGCTGCGCGAACACGAGGGGAAGGAGCCACTGTCTCTTCAGGAGCAGATCGAGCAGGAGTTCATCCACTACATTCCCTTCCCTGAAGACCTGAAGGGGCGCTATCAAAGCCATACCCAGGCCGACCTGGCCAGTCTGCGCGCGGCGGGCTACGACAAGCCCTTCCGCAACGTGCAGAGTGGCGTGGCTGAGTATGCGCGTGCGCTGCTTGCACGCGGCCAGATCTAGGTGGGTCGCGTAGAAATACCCATGGGCGCTCCCGTTCCAGACAGCTGTCCCGCCTGATGCCTGGCGGGCATGATCAAGGCTTCGTTTCATCCAGCTTTTGGGAGCCTCGTCATGAATCCATTTCTCCACGCCACGGTCGCACAGCCTCTTGAGCCAGCCGCGCTGGCATCGCACGCGCCAGCGGCCCACGCGCAAGCCGACACCGCAAGTCCCGTGCGCAGGCGCCTGCTCGGCGCCGCCCTGGGCCTGCTTGCCGCCGCCGCGACCCGCGTGCAGGCGGAAGGCGTGGATGCCAATATCGCCACCGTGGAGCAACTGCAGGCAGTGCGCGGCATCGGTCCGCGCATGGCGCAAATCATCGTGCAGGAGCGGCGCCGCGCGGGGCCTTATCTGTCTATGGAGGACCTCTCCGATCGTGTCCGGGGCATAGGGCCCCGCAAGGCCAAGGCGCTGGCCCAGTCGGGTTTGCGCGTCGGCGCGGCACGAGGCGGCCAATCTGCGCATCCCGCACCGGCATGGGCACGGCGCGACTAGGAAATTTCCTTCCAGGCCGGCGCGGCGCCATCCGGAAATTCAGATGGGTGTATGATTTTCCCCATGAAAAAATATCCCACTATCGAAGACACCATCGGCGCCACGCCCTTGGTCCGCTTGCAACGCATCCCAGGAGAGTTCGGCGAACCGCGCGGCAATGTCATTCTCGCCAAGCTCGAAGGTAACAATCCTGCCGGTTCCGTCAAGGACAGGGCCGCCAGTTCCATGATACGCTGCGCCGAGGAACGCGGCGAGATCAAGCCCGGCGATACGCTCATCGAAGCCACCAGCGGCAACACGGGCATTGCACTGGCCATGACCGCAGCCATACGTGGCTACAAGATGGTGCTCATCATGCCCGACAACCTTTCAGTCGAGCGCCGCGCTTCCATGACGGCCTACGGCGCGGAACTCATTCTTACGCCCGCCAAGCAAGGCGGCATGGAGTACGCGCGCGACCTGGCCATGAAGATGCAGTCCGAAGGCAAGGGCAGGGTGCTCGATCAATTCGCCAACGCCGACAACCCGCGCGCCCATGTCGAAACCACCGGCCCAGAGCTTTGGGCGCAAACGGATGGCGCCATCACGCATTTCGTCAGCGCCATGGGCACGACCGGCACCATCATGGGCGTGGGCACCTATCTGCGCGGACGCAACAAGAATATTCGTGTGGTGGGCGCTCAGCCGGCCGAAGGCTCCCAGATTCCGGGCATACGCAAATGGCCCGAAGCCTATCAGCCAAGCATCTATCATCCCGACCAGGTCGATGAGTTCGAACTGATCGAGCAATCGCAGGCCGAGGACATGGCACGCCGCCTGGCGGCCGAAGAGGGCATATTCGGCGGCATCTCGTCGGCGGGTGCGCTGGTTGCCGCCACCCGCGTGGCGCAGCGTGTCGAAAACGCCACGATCGCCTTCATTGTGTGCGATCGCGGCGACCGCTATCTGTCCACAGGCGTGTTCAACTGACAGGCGCCTGGTCCATGGGGGCCGGCGCGCCCGTGATGCAGCCCGGCCCCGCCTTCGGACGAAAACCCTTGATCACCGCAGCGCTGGTGCGCGGTCAGGGCCATCCATAGCCCATGTTGTCGGCAAGAATGCGTGCCAGATCTGCAACCGAAGTGGCATAGAAATAGCTGTGGTTGTACTGCGTGATGGCAAAGAAATTCGGCGTGCCCAGGCGATATTCCGCCTGGTTGCGTGATTCGTCCACCAAGTCCACCACACCCAGCTTGTAGGCAGTCCAGGCCGTATTGCCGGCATGGGGCGAGATGACCGCACCGTGCGACTGTAGCGTTGCCCAGCTCAGGGTGGGCTGCAGCCCACCGTCCACCAAGCCGGCGGGGTCGCGCGGCAACGTGGCCGGTGCAAATACCGGCAGGCCGGGTACCCATCCATGCACGCGCAGGAAGCGGGCCACGGAAGCGATCGCATCGCGCGTGCTGTTGAGCACATCGATGTGGCCGTCTCCATCGCCATCGGCGGCGAAACGCATCAGACTCCCCGGCATGAATTGGGGCAGGCCCATGGCGCCGGCATAAGAACCTGTTGCCTGCATGGCATCCACCTTGCCTTCGTAATCGAGCTGGATCAGGTCCGCCAGTTGATCGCGGAACATCTGGCTGCGTTCCGGGCGGGATGCGTCGGGATAGCGAAAACCCAGGGTGGCCAGCGCATCGAGCACGCGGAAGTTGCCCGTGATGCGTCCATAGATGGTTTCCACGCCGATGATGGCGACGATGATGGAGGGTGGCACGCCATACTGCTGCGACGTGGCATCCAGAAATGCCTTGTTTTCCGACCAGAAGCGCTGCCCGGCCTCGATGCGCACGGGTTCGATGAAACGCTTGCGATAGACCGTCCAACTGCGCCGGATGCGGCGCTTGCTGGGTTTCATGAGGCGCACCGCCGTTGCGTTGTAGCTAACGGACTGCAGCAGTTTTTCGACATGCGCCAGGGGCACGCCGCGCGTCCGGGCTACGCCGCGCGCAAAGGCCTCGAGCTCGGGAGACAGCGTTCCGCCCGGCTGCAACAGCGGCCCGCCATTGGCAAACGACTGACCGGCCTGGACGGACGGCGGCTCGGGTGGCGCCGTCAGCGACAGCGCGCCGCTTGTCTGAGGCTGGGCAGGCTGTGCGGGCGCCGTGTCCGACAGCGTGGTGTGGGGTTGGGAGGCGCAGCCCGCCAGCACGAGAAAAACAGAGGCCGCTTGCGCAATACGAACGGGTGTGAACATAATCATCCTTTATGGAGACACTCTATATTACCCACCCGGCATGCAAGCTGCATGAAATGGGCGATTGGCACCCGGAATGCCCGGCGCGCCTCGATGCCATCCACGACCAGTTGGTGGCCAGCGGCTTGCTCGATTTCCTGGACGAGGCCGAAGCGCCCGTGGCCGCCGAGGCCGATCTGTTGCGTGTACACACTGCAGCGCATCTGGATTATCTACGCTCACACGCGCCCAAACAGGGATATTTTCCCATCGATGCGGACACCATCATGAATCCGCATACGCTGGAAGCGGCCGCTGTGGCGGCGGGCGCCGGCATTGCCGCGGTGGACGCGGTCCTGGGAGGCTCACACCAGACCGCCTTCTGCGCCGTTCGTCCGCCCGGGCATCATGCGCGTCCGGCGCAAGCCATGGGTTTCTGCTTCTACAACAATCTGGCGGTCGCTGCGGCGTACGCCCTGGACAGTCACGGGCTGTCGCGCGTTGCCATCGTCGATTTCGACGTGCATCACGGCAACGGCACGGAAGATATGTTCGCGGGAGACGACCGGGTGCTCATGTGCAGTTTTTTTCAGAATTCCATCTTTCCGGGCACCTGGCGCCGACCCTGCCCGGAAAATATGGTAAACATACCCGTCGACGCCTATACACGGGGCGATGAGCTGCGGCAGGTGGTCAGCGATCTCTGGATGCCGCGTCTTCGGGCATTCAGCCCTGAACTTGTGCTTATCTCCGCGGGTTTCGATGGTCATCGTGAAGACGACATGGGCCAGCTTGGCTTGGTGGAAGCCGATTTTTCCTGGATTACGCAGCAGGTTGTGGCCCTGGCCGGACAAACCGCCGGCGGGCGCGTCGTCAGCTTTCTGGAAGGTGGCTATGCGCTGTCCGCCCTGGGCCGCAGCGCGGTCGCCCATATCAGGGCGCTCGCCTCGTTGTAGAATCAAGGGTTTGTGATTTAGCCATTTCTTAAAATCTCCGCGGAGGAAGCTCGATGAAGGTGCTGGTACCCGTCAAGCGCGTGGTTGACTACAACGTCAAGGTGCGCGTGAAATCAGATCAAAGTGGCGTGGACATCGCCAATGTGAAAATGTCCATGAATCCCTTTGACGAAATTGCCGTCGAGGAAGCCACCCGTCTCAAGGAAAAGGGTGCCGTCACCGAGGTCGTCGCTGTCTCCTGCGGCGTGACCCAATGCCAGGAAACCTTGCGCACAGCCATGGCCATCGGCGCCGATCGCGCCATCCTGGTCCAGACAGACGCCGAGCTGCAGCCGCTGGCCGTGGCCAAGCTGCTCAAGGCAGTGGTGGACAAAGAACAGCCTGAGCTGGTCATTCTGGGCAAGCAGGCCATCGATGACGACGCCAACCAGACCGGCCAGATGCTGGCTGCGCTGCTGGGTTGGGGCCAGGCCACCTTCGCCAGCAAGCTCGACGTTGCCGACGGCAAGGCCACTGTCACCCGCGAGGTCGACGGCGGCCTGGAAACGGTTGCGCTCAAGCTGCCGGCCATCGTCACGACCGACCTGCGCCTGAACGAGCCGCGCTATGTCACCTTGCCCAACATCATGAAGGCCAAGAAAAAGCAATTGGACACCTTTACGCCCGACGACCTGGGCGTGGATGTCGCACCGCGCCTGAAGACGCTCAAGGTTGCGGAGCCGCCCGCGCGCTCGGCGGGCATCATCGTTCCCGATGTTGCCACGCTGGTCGACAAACTCAAGAATGAAGCGAAGGTGATCTAAATGACGATATTGGTAATTGCTGAACACGACAATGCCGAGCTGAAGGGCGCCACGTTCAACACCATCGCGGCTGCTCAGAAGATCGGCGGCGATATCCATGTGCTGGTGGCGGGCAGTGGCGCAGACACCGTGGCGGAGCAGGCCGCCAAGGCCGCCGGCGTGGCCAAGGTGCTGCTGGCCGATGGCGCGCAACTGGGCGACAGCCTGGCGGAAAATATTGCCGCCCAGGTGCTGGCTGTGGCCAAGGATTACTCCCATATCCTTTTCCCGGCCACTGCCTCGGGCAAGAATGTTGCGCCGCGCGTGGCAGCCACGCTTGATGTCGCCCAGATTTCCGACATCATCGGCGTCGAGTCGGCCGACACCTTCGAGCGGCCCATCTATGCGGGCAATGCCATCGCGACGGTCCAGTCATCGGACGCGATCAAGGTCATCACAGTGCGCACGACAGCGTTTGATGCGGTGGCGGCCGAAGGCGGCAGTGCCGCAATCGACAAGGCCGAAGCCGTTGCCGACTCCGGCCTGTCGTCTTTTGTGGGCCGTGAAGTCGCCAAGAGCGACCGCCCCGAGCTGGCTGGTGCAGCGGTGGTTGTATCCGGCGGGCGTGGTATGGGCAGCGCCGAGAACTTCAAGCTGCTTGACCCCTTGGCGGACAAGCTGGGCGCGGCCCTGGGCGCTTCGCGCGCGGCTGTCGATGCGGGCTATGCGCCCAACGACTGGCAGGTAGGCCAGACGGGCAAGATTGTTGCGCCCCAGCTATACGTGGCGATCGGTATTTCGGGCGCCATCCAGCATCTGGCCGGCATGAAAGACTCCAAGGTCATTGTCGCCATCAACAAGGACGCCGAGGCGCCCATCTTCGGCGTGGCCGACTACGGCCTGGTGGCTGATCTGTTCCAGGCTGTGCCGGAACTCGTCCAGGCGCTGTAGCACGCGCTGGCGGTGCCTGCGGGCGCCGCGCCATCCCGGCCCGCCGGCTTGATGCCCGCGGGCCTTTTCGTTGGCGAAAGCGGGTTAAAGGCTGTCGCCGGTCATGGCACTTGCGCAGCACGAGGCGTCACAGACCGCGAGGTGCGAGGGCGTGACAGGCGCGGAGCGATGCGTCCGCCGTCATGCCTGCCGCGGCCTTCGCCGCCCATGCAGCCTGCGCCGTTTTCGTGTGGCAAAATGCATGGACGGCATGCCGTGGCGGCCCGGCCGCAACGGCAGGCGTGGGCGCCCGCGCACCACAAAACGACAATTACATGGAGCAATCGTGAACTATCGCGTACCCCTGCAGGATATCCGCTTTGTCATGAACGAACTGGCCGGCCTGGAAGCACTTTTGCAGTTGCCGGGCTTCGAAGAGCTGTCTCCCGACCTGGTTGAGGCCGTGCTGGAGGAGAATGCCCGTTTCGTGGAGCAGGCCATTGCCCCGCTCAACCGTGTGGGCGATACACAGCCGGCCCAATGGGCCGATGGCGCAGTCAAGACCTCGCCGGGCTTCAAGGCGGCCTTTGGCGAGTTTGCCAATGGCGGCTGGCAAGGCTTGCTGCACGAACAGTCCATAGGCGGGCAAGGGTTGCCCAAGCTTGTGGGCGCCAGTGCCGGCGAAAACCTCAATGCTGCCAACCTCGCCTTCGCGCTGTGCCCCCTGCTCACGGATGGCGTCATCGAGGCGCTTACTGCCGTGGGTACCGAGGCCCAGCAGCAACGCTATATTCCGCCCATGCTCCAGGGGCGCTGGACGGGCACCATGAATCTGACCGAGCCGCAGGCCGGTTCTGATCTGGCCCAGGTGGCTACGCGCGCGGTACGCCAAGACGACGGCAGCTATCGCCTGTCCGGCCAGAAAATATTCATTACCTACGGCGAACACGACATGGCGGAGAACATCGTTCATCTGGTGTTGGCGCGCACGCCTGACGCACCTAAGGGCGTCAAGGGTATCTCCCTTTTCATTGTGCCCAAGTTTCTTGTAAACGACGATGGCAGCACGGGTGCGCGCAACGACGTGTGGTGCGCCTCGCTGGAGCACAAGCTGGGCATCCACGGCAGCCCCACTGCCGTGCTGCTCTATGGCTCCGGCAAGGGAGAAGTGGGCGAGGGCGCTGTCGGCTATCTCGTCGGCGAGGAAAACCGCGGGCTGGAGTACATGTTCATCATGATGAACGCCGCCCGTTTCGCCGTGGGGATACAGGGGGTGGCGGTGTCCGAGCGTGCCCTGCAGCACGCGCTTGAGTATGCCCGTGAACGTCTGCAGGGGCAGGCGCTGGAAGGGTCCGACGGTCCCGTCGCCATCGTCAACCATCCGGATGTGCAGCGCATGCTCATGACCATGAAGGCCTTGACGGAAGGCGCACGGTCTCTGGCGTACGTTGCCGCTGCCGCCAACGATGTGTCCCGGCATCATCCAGATCAACAGGAACGTAGCCGCAACAAGGCCATGTACGAGTACCTGGTGCCGGTGGTGAAGGGATTTTCCACAGAACTGTCGGTGGAGGTGGCCACGCTGGGCCTGCAGGTGCATGGCGGCATGGGTTTTATTGAGGAAACCGGGGCTGCCCAGTACTACCGCGATGCGCGCATCCTGCCTATTTACGAAGGCACCACCGCCATTCAGGCCAACGATTTCGTCGGCCGCAAGGTATTGCGCGACGGCGGCAAGGTCGCCAGCCAGCTTGCTGCCGATATGCGGGCCACTGCCCGGCAGGTTGATGAGGCGGCCGCGGGCGCCGGCCAGAACGCCGATGGCCTGGCGCTCATCGCGCGGCAGTTGGACGCGGCCACGGATGCTTATGAAAAAGCCACGCGTTATATTCTTGAGCACGCCCGCGATGGCTTGCGTGGGGTTTTCACGGGCAGCGTGCCGTATCTGAAGCTTGCGGGCGTGGCGCATGCGGGCTGGCAGATGGCGCGGGCGTCGCTGGCCTGCCAGGCGCACACCCAAAAAGGCGACGCCACTGGCTTTCACGAACAGAAGTTTGCCACCTGCGTGTTCTATGCCGCGTATATCCTGCCGCGCGCCGGTGCCCTGTGTGCAAGCATCGTCGAAGGAGAACTGGCGAACCGCTATGCAGCCAGCGCCCTGGCGACATAAGGTTATATGTAAATCATATTTCCAATGCCCTGTTTATGCTGACACAATATATGGCAAATCGCTTTTTGTTCATCATTTCTTAGAAGAGAGCAGCCATGACGACATTGCGCTTGGGCGACACCGCCCCTGATTTCGAGCAGGATTCCTCCATCGGGAAAATCCGCTTCTACGATTTCCTTGGAGACAGCTGGGGCGTATTGTTCTCGCACCCCGCCGATTTCACCCCCGTCTGCACCACTGAACTGGGCTACACCGCCATTTCCGCCGGCGAATTCGCCAAACGCAATGCCAAGGTCATTGCCGTGTCGGTGGATGATGCCGAGTCGCACCGCAACTGGATCAACGATATCAACGACACGCAAAACTGCAAGGTCGAGTATCCCATCCTGGCCGATGCGGACCACAAGGTCGCTGACCTGTACGACATGATCCATCCGAACGCCAGCAGCACTGCCACGGTGCGTTCGGTGTTCATTATCGACCCGAAGAAGAAGGTGCGCCTGATCATTACCTACCCCGCCAGCACCGGCCGTAACTTTGACGAGATTCTGCGCGTGCTGGATTCCTTGCAGCTTACCGACAACTACAGCGTGGCCACGCCCGTGAACTGGAAGGCTGGCGAAGACGTCATCATCGTTCCTTCCATCACCGACGAAGCCGAGCTTAAAACCAAGTTCCCCAAGGGCTACAAGGAGGTGCGTCCCTACCTGCGCATCACGCCTCAGCCCAATAACTAACGTGTTTCCCCCCAGGGCGGAGCGCGCTGGCGCGCCTGCCTTCCGGGCTTGCCGCGCCCCGCGAGGGCGCTGGCGACACACCTGGACGGACGAAAATCAAGTCCAGGTCCCCAGGGCTGGAATGCGCTGCACCCCAGAAGTTGGACAT
Source organism: Allopusillimonas soli (assembly GCF_004153445.1). GTDB lineage: Bacteria > Pseudomonadota > Gammaproteobacteria > Burkholderiales > Burkholderiaceae_B > Allopusillimonas > Allopusillimonas soli. The sequence continues at coordinate 49,113 of NZ_SDQC01000001.1, read as the reverse complement.
CAATCTCCAACCTTCTGGGGTGTTTTCATTCATGGCCGTCATCCTGCCTGCGATCCACACAGCTAAAAAAAGCCTTGCAAACGAAGCTGTTGTTATATACAGTACTGTTTATACAAACACTGTTTATCGCGAGGCTCATCATGAAAACTTCCGCCGTATCCAGCAACACCCCCGCCAAATGGCCTTTCCCGGCACGCAAGGGGCAGGGTGGGCGCCCGCGTGGCAATCCCGGGCTTTCTCGTGGCGCCATGGTGGTCGATGTCTGCCTGGTGCTGGCCTGGGGGGCTACCATTCCGGGGCTTATGTGGCTTGGGGTCGCCAGTGGCTTTTGATGCCCATGCGCAGTGTGTGCGCAAGCTGGCCAAGCCAGGGTGCCATGCTTGCAGCCGCAAGATGCAGCTTTTCACAAAGTGGTGTTCGCTGTATAATTTAAGGCTTTGCTAACTCATCCTCTGGCGGGTTGGCGCAGGGCTTGTCGTCACTGCGCAAAATTCAAGGCAATTTGCCGCGTTATAAAACCCGAATACGATGAACCTGGAGTCCACTGTGAATCTCATCGAAACCCTCGAAAAAGAGGAAATTGCCCGTCTTACCGAAGGCAAATCCACCCCTGAATTCAACCCCGGCGATACCGTTATCGTCAATGTCAATGTGGTTGAAGGCAGCCGCAAGCGTGTGCAGGCCTATGAAGGTGTCGTCATTGCCAAGCGCAATCGCGGCCTGAACTCCTCATTCATTGTTCGCAAGATTTCCTCTGGTGAAGCCGTCGAGCGTACATTCCAGCTTTACTCGCCCCAGATCGCCAGCATCGAAGTCAAGCGCCGTGGCGATGTGCGCCGTGCTAAACTGTACTATCTGCGTAGCCGCTCGGGTAAGGCTGCCCGCATCAAGGAAAAACTGGTTCGCAAGTCGGCCAAAACCGCTGCCTGATCAGCGGTTTCCCTGCTCGGCAGGCAATAAGGCACCCGGTCGGGTGCCTTTGTCTTTGTGGGACACATGCCGGACAGTCTATCTCCTCCTCGACGCACGCTTTTGGCGTCATCGGGTTTCGATCCGCAGCAGCAGCCTGTCGTTCCGGCTGAAACCCTTCCTCCATTGCTTTCCCAGAGTTTGCAGCTGGATTTCATCCGAGCTGCCTTTGGCTGCACCATAGACTGGAATGTAGAGCCGCTATTTTCTCGCTCCTTCCAGGCTGATGCCATGCGTGGCAAAGACCTGCGCCAGGCAGCCGTATTTTTCCCCTTGCTGCAGCGGCAGGATGGCCTGCATGTCCTGTTTACCGAGCGCGCCTCTCATCTCAGCAATCATGCCGGACAGGTCAGCTTTCCGGGTGGCCGCATCGAGCCCACCGATAAAGACGTCATTGCCGCCGCATTGCGTGAAACCCACGAGGAAATTGGCGTGGGTGCGGAATTCATTCAGCTTATAGGCACCCAACCCGCCTTTCTGACCTCCACGCGATTCACCATGAAGCCCGTCATCGGCGTTATTTTGCCAGGCTATACCCTGGCGCCGGATCCGTCAGAGGTGGCCGAGGTTTTCGAGGTGCCGCTCTCGGTCTTGATGGACACCCGACGCCATCGCCTGCATCGCGCGTCGCTGCCTGGGGGAGGGCACCGGTTTTATTTTTCCATTACCTGGCAGTCTCATTTCATATGGGGGGCCACGGCCGCCCTCATTCGCAATTTCTATCATTATCTGGCTGCCGCTGAGCTGACGCTGGGCGAGACGGATCGAAAACCGGCCGCGAGGCCGCGGTAAGCGCGCCGGCGGCTACCGGTCAATAGCGTCGCTGCCCTTCGTTCTCAGACAGAATTCGCATATAGAGCGCATGGCGCTCCGGCGAAATCTCTCCGCGCTCGACCGCAGCCAGTACGCCGCAGCCCGGCTCATGGCGGTGGCTGCAATTGTAGAAGCGGCACTCCCTCACCGCTTGTTCGAACTCTGGAAACCCGCGCACGATGTCCTCGCGCTCAAGATGAAGCAGGCCGAACGCCTGGAAGCCGGGCGAATCGATGAGGTCGCCCTGGCCATCAGGCAGATGGTACAGGCGGGTGCTGGTGGTGGTGTGCCGTCCGGCGCCCAGTGCCTGCGAATGCGCTTGCGTGGCCGCGCGGGCATCAGGAACCAGGGCATTGAGCAAGGTGGACTTGCCCATGGCGCTTTGACCCAGCAGCAGGCTGCATTGATGTGCTATCAGGGGCATGAGCGTGTCACGGGTGTTTTGAGGCGACAGCGCGCTAACGCTCACCACGGGCGTGTCGGCCGTTTCCAGGGCCTGCAGGCGGGCGCGGGCCTGCTCAAACACGTCGCCCAGATCGGCCTTGTTGAGCACGATCGTGGCTTTCAGGTCTATGGCCCGTGCGGCTACCAGCGCACGGCCCAGCAGATCGTCGGAAAACGGAGGCTCGGGCGCGATGACGATAAGCAATTGATCGACATTGGCGGCAAACTGCTTGACACGCATGTCGTCGGAACGGTACAGCAGGTTCCGGCGCGCCAGAATGCGGTGGATCACGCCTTCGTCGTTGCCGTGTACCGCAACTTCCACCTTGTCGCCCACAGCGGCTTCCGACTTCTTGCCGCGCGGGAAGCACTTGAGCAACGCGCCGTCTGGCATCTCCACCGTATAGTGGCGGCCATGGGCGGCGACAATGCGCCCCTGGAGGGGCATGCGTTTATCCATGCTTCAGGTTTTGTATGCGCAACACGGCGGGAGGATGGCTGTCGTAGAAAGCAGAGTGTACTGGATCGGGCGTCAATGTGGCGGCGTTGTCATCGTACAGCTTCACCAGCGCGGACACCAATTTCTCGGGCGGACACTGGCTGGCTGCATAACGGTCGGCCTGGAACTCATCGCGGCGCGACAGCCAGCTCGCCAGAGGCGTGATCCAGAAGGTGAACACGGGCATGGCCAGGAACATGAGCACCAGCGCCAGTGCATCGTTGGGGCGGCCCAGCTGGGGGATGACGCCCAGACCAGTGTAGAACCAGACCTGCTGCGACAGCCAGCCCAGCGCCAGGAAGAAAACCAGGGCGGCCGCGAAACTGACCACCATGCGGCGAACGATGTGCTTGTGATGGAAATGGCCCAGCTCATGCGCCAGCACTGCTTCGATTTCATCGACGTCCAGGCGTGACAGCAGCGTATCGAAGAACACAATACGCCGGGTCTTGCCAAAGCCCGTGAAGTAGGCGTTGCCGTGAGCCGAACGGCGCGAGCCATCCATGACAAAAAGCCCGCCCAGGGCGAAGCCGCAGCGCTTGGCCAGCGCGTGGATGCGCGCCGAGATCTCCGGATTGGCCAGCGGCGTGAAGCGGTTGAACATGGGCGCGATGACCGAGGGGAACAGCCATATCACCAGGAAATTGAACACCACCCAGGCCGCCCAGGCCCACCATACCCACGACGGCCCGGCGCTGCCCATGATCCAGAGCACACAGGCGGCCAAGGGTGTGCCCAGGATCAGCGCCAATGCGAGACCCTTGAGCGTGTCCTGCATAAACAGAGCAGGTGTCACCCGATTAAAGCCATAGCGCGCCTCCAGCTTGAACTTGCGCCAGATTGAAAACGGCAGGCCTGTCAGGCCCATGATAGCCAGTACGGCGCCGAGCAGGGCCAACTGGCGCAGCATTTCGTTGTCGATGAGGCGGCCCAGCTGAAAATCGAGCACCTGAAGCCCGCCCATGAAGGTCAGCATCACGAGCACGGCGGCGTCGACAATGCGTTCGATCATGGAGAACTGCATTTTGTCCACGGTGTAATTGGCGGCGCGTTGATGGCTGTACAGCCGGATGCGGTCGGCGAATGCACCGGGTACCTGGTCGCGGTGCAGGCGCACGTGCCGTATCTGGCGCGCGGCCAGCCAGAGGCGCAGCAGAATGTCGGCCAGGAGGAAGAGGGAAAACAGTACAGTGAACATGGAATGGCGCGGTATGCGAAAATGACTCTTTTAAGGAAGAATTATATGGCGGTGAATGACCAGCGTCTGGTCTGGCTGGATATGGAAATGACCGGTCTGGACCCAGAAAAAGAACGCATTATCGAAGTGGCGGTGGTTGTCACCGAGGCAGATCTCTCGTTTGTGGCCGAAGGTCCGGTACTTGTTATTCATCAGCGTGATGCGCTGCTCGACGCCATGGACAAATGGAACACATCCACCCACAGCAAGAGCGGCCTCATCGACAAGGTGCGTGCATCCACCCTGACCGAGGCCGAGGCCGAAGCCCGATTGCTGGATTTTCTTTCCGCCTATGTGCCGGCGGGAAAATCGCCCTTGTGCGGCAACACCATAAGCCAGGATCGGCGGTTCATGGTCAAGTACATGCCCCGGCTCGAGGCGTTTTTCCACTACCGCAATCTGGATGTCAGCACCCTCAAGGAGCTTTCGCTGCGCTGGAAGCCCGAGGTATACCGCAGCTTCGTCAAGCAGAGCAAGCATGAGGCGCTTGCGGATATCTATGAGTCCATAGACGAGCTCAAACATTACCGCGAACACTTTATACGGCTATAACGCCAGGAGGCCGGCGGTGCGGTGAGTGGGTTTCCGCCGCCGGGCTGCCGAAGGCTTGTCCAGTCTGCCGCCACGCCCATGGATTGCGACCTATGCCACGTGGCAGGTGCGAGCTACGACCATGGTCACGCATGCGCGGGCCTATGCCGGCCGCCCGCCGAAACGTCGGCTTGCATAGGGCGCGGGCAGCGCCTGGAAGTGCACGCTGTCTGCACCCAGCGTATTCAGCAGGTGGGTTTCGGCCTGGTCGAACACGGCCCAGTACAGCTCGCCGCACAACGCCCGGGCAGTTCGGCCTGGCCAGTCCGCCGGCAGCATTTCGCCCGGCAATTGAGGATCCTGCAGCACAATGCGGCGCCATTCATGCAGCGTCAGGGCGCGTACCGCGAAAGCCTGTTCGGGCGTGGGCGCGAGCACGTCCATCGCCTGAAGCATGGGCTTGAACGTGGCGGAGAACATCTGGTACTGCCGCGCCAACCCTTCCAGATCCCAGCACTGTGAAATCAGCGACCGGATAAGCAGGCGGTTTGCGCCATGGCCTTCGTTCAGATCGCCGGCGCCGAGCACCAGTGCATGCTGAGCAAGCCCCAGCTCGTCCAGTATCTCCCGCGCTGCGCCAGCGTGGTTGCGGGGCAGGGCAAAAACGCCGGGGGCAATGACCCCGAAGCCCGCCCACACCAGCTGTCGTCTAAGCTCGCCGCGCCTGTCCAGGCTGCTGTTGCCAAATCGCGGCACCACCACGAGCGTCCAGTCGCCGTTCCATCCTGCCGCATCGCCGTCGTAGATGCGGGTGGACGCCTGTAGCGTCAGTGCTGCACCGCGCGGACTCAACTGATACAGGCTGCGTCGGCCATGCCGCTCGGACTGCAGCCAGTCCTGAGCCACCAGCCGGAACACACTGGTGCGCAGCAGGCGCTCGTTGATGCCCAGTGGCGTGACAAGGCTGATGAGGTCGCTAAGCCATACCTTGCCCCCATGCGGCTGGATGACATCGCCCAGCAGCGTGACGCACAGCGACTTGGCGCGCGGCGGGTCTCGCTCGAGCAGGGCCTGGATCAGGGCGGGCAGGGACGGTTTTTCCTGAATCATGGTTGCCTATTTGATACTAAAATTTGATTGACATCAATATTTTTGTATTAAATAATGAAGCCATAAGATGGAAGATTGCCGCACAGGCCTCGCCAAGGGGCTTTGCCAAGCCTCCTGGCGGCATCGATACAGGAGACCGACATGTATGCTCAGCTTGTAGACACCGGCGTCAAGCGCGTACGCTCCGCCGAGGAACTCAGCGGGCCGGAGCAGGCATTCCAGCAGCGCGTCGACGACGGGGTTCGCATCGAACCCAAAGACTGGATGCCGCAGGCCTATCGCAAGACGCTGGTCCGGCAGATTTCCCAGCATGCGCATTCAGAGATTGTTGGCATGCTGCCCGAGGGCAACTGGCTTACGCGTGCGCCCACACTCAAGCGCAAGGCCATACTGCAGGCCAAAATACAGGACGAAGCCGGGCACGGACTCTATCTGTACAGCGCCGCCGAAACCTTGGGCGTTTCGCGCGAGGAAATGGTTGACGACCTGCTGAGCGGAAAGGCCAAGTATTCCACCATCTTCAACTATCCGACGCTTACCTGGGCCGATATCGGCATGATAGGCTGGCTGGTGGACGGCTCGGCCATCATCAACCAGATCCCGCTGTGCCGCTGTTCCTATGGCCCCTACGCGCGCGCCATGGTGCGGGTTTGCAAGGAAGAGTCTTTTCACCAGCGCCAGGGCTATGACCTGCTTATTCAAATGTGCCGCCACGGCACACCCGAGCAGAAAGCCATGTGCCAGGATGCACTGAACCGCTGGTGGTGGCCGTCGCTCATGATGTTCGGGCCGCCCGACGCCGCTTCCACCAACAGTGCGCAGTCGATGCAGTGGCGCATCAAGCTCTTCTCCAACGATGAACTGCGCCAGAAGATGGTGGACCAGTCCGTGCCGCAGGCCGAATATCTGGGCCTGACCGTTCCCGATCCAGATCTCAAATGGAATGAGGCGCGTGGGCATTACGACTTCGGCGAAATCGACTGGGACGAATTCCATGCCGTGATCAAGGGCAACGGCCCCTGCAACCGGGAGCGGCTGCAGGCGCGCCGCGACGCGCATGAGGCGGGTGCCTGGGTGCGAGAGGCCTTCTCGGCCCATGCGGCCAAGCAGGCGGCGCGGCGCAAGGTGGCCTAGCGTCCGGCAATCACTCCAGGAAACCATATCATGAACGAGAAAGCATGGCCCCTGTGGGAGGTCTTTATTCGCAGCCAGCATGGCTTGGCGCACAAGCACGTTGGCAGCCTGCATGCCTGTGATGCCGAGATGGCCATCAATAATGCGCGCGACGTATATACCCGGCGCAACGAGGGTGTCAGCATATGGGTTGTGAGGTCAGCCGATGTCGTCGCCAGCAGCCCGGGTGACAAGGAGCCCCTGTTCGAGCCAGCGCGCAGCAAGATATACCGGCATCCCACCTTCTTTCCCATGCCGGACGAAATCAAGCACATGTAGGAGGCCGCATGGACGACGCTTTGTTTGAATATGCGCTGCGCATGGGCGACACAACATTGGTGCTTTCGCATCGGCTGTCCGAGTGGACAGGCCATGGCCCCGTGCTGGAAGAGGAGCTGGCCCTGAGCAACGTATCGCTGGACCTGCTCGGCCAGGCGCGCATGTGGCTCACCCTGGCCGGTGACATCGAAGGCCGCGGGCGGGACGAGGACAAGCTCGCCTATCTGCGCGATGCGCCGCAATACCGCAACTATCTGCTTGTGGAGCAGGACAATGGCCATTATGGCGATACCATGGCACGCCAGTTCCTTTTTGATACCTGGCATTACTTTCTGCTGGAGAAGCTGTCGGCGTCCACGGATGAGCGTGTCGCGGCGATTGCAGCCAAAGGCTTGAAGGAAGTCGCCTACCATGCGCGCCGTTCCGCGGATCTGATCGTGCGACTGGGCGACGGCACAGACGACAGCCATGCCCGCATGCAGGCGGCGCTTGAGGGCGCCTGGCGCTTCGCGGGCGAATTGTTCCATGACGACGCGGTGACACGGCAACTTGCCGGGCAAGGGATCGTGCCGCTGCACGCCGAACTGGCGCCGCATTGGGAAAACCACGTGCGCGGCGTGATCGAGGAGGCGACCTTGTCCCTGCCGCCAGTGCAGGAAAGCCGCCACCCCGCCTACGCCGGCGGCATTGCCGGCCGGCACACGGAAGCCCTGGGCTATCTGCTGGCGGAGATGCAATTCCTGCAGCGCGCCTATCCGGGAGCATCGTGGTGAGCGCCGTGGCCATTCAGCCGGGGGAAAGCCCTGCGCTCGCCGATCGCGTCATGGCATGGCTGGAGCGTGTGCCCGATCCAGAAATTCCCGTTGTCTCCATTGTGGATCTTGGCATCGTGCGTGCCGTGCATTGCGAGGACGGCGTATGTGAAGTGACCATCACCCCCACCTACTCGGGATGCCCAGCCATGCGAGCCATTGAAGACGACATCGTCAACGTGCTGAAGGCGCACGGCATGACACAGGTGCGCGTCGTCACCCGCCTTGCGCCGGCGTGGACAACCGACTGGATGAGCGAGCGCGGCCGCGAGGCACTGCGCAACTACGGCATTGCGCCGCCGCGCGAGCGCGCTGTGGACATCTCGGGTATTGTGCGCCGCGCCGATCCCGACGTTCCTTGCCCCCAGTGCGGTTCCATGCGCACGCGGCTGATCAGCGCCTTTGGCTCGACCGCATGCAAGGCCCTGTACCGCTGCAATGCCTGTGGCGAACCCTTTGATTATTTCAAGGCGCACTGACGTGGCTGCTTCTTTTTACCCTCTGAAAGTCGCATCCGTTGCGCGCAATACACGCGATGCGGTCGTCGTGACCTTCGATGTTCCCGATGCGCTACGCGAAGCCTTCGCCTTTCGGCCGGGCCAGTATCTCACCCTGCGCACCCGCCAAGATGGTGAAGAACTGCGACGTTCCTATTCGATCTGCGCCGCACCGGGGGACGGCTTGCTGCGCGTGGCGATCAAGCGCATGGATGACGGCGTGTTTTCATCGTGGGCGAACGAGGCCCTGGCTAGTGGCCAGACGCTCGATGTCATGCCGCCCGATGGGCACTTCACCTACGATTTCGAGCCCGGCGCCGCGCGCCGCTATGCGGCATTCGCGGTGGGCAGCGGCATTACCCCCATCATCTCGCTTATCAAGACGGCGCTCGACACCGAACCGGCAAGCCGCTTCACGTTGTTCTTTGGCAATCGCGCCTCGTCGGCGGTACTGTTCCGCGAGGAAATCGAAGACCTGAAGAACCGTTACATGGAACGGTTTTCCATTGTCTACATCATGAGCCGGGAGCACCAGGAGATTGAGCTCTTCAATGGACGCCTTGATGGCGACAAAGTCAGGCAACTGCTCGCAAGCTGGGTCGATCCGGTCGGGCTGGATGCGGCCTTTGTCTGCGGCCCGCAGGATATGACCGAATCCGTGACTCAGGCGCTCAAGGATGCAGGCATGACGCCGGATCGCATCAAGTTCGAACTGTTCGGCTCGCCGCGCGGCCCGCGCGCATTGCGCACCGGTCATGAGGCGCGTAAGGCGCCGGGCAGGCAGCAATGCGAACTGACTGTCGTGCAGGATGGCCTGACGCGCACGCTGACCATAGACAAGAATCGCGACAGCATTCTGGATGCAGCCCTTGCCCAAGGCGTAGAGCTGCCTTATTCGTGCAAAGGGGGCGTCTGTTCCACCTGCCGTTGCAAGGTCGTGGAAGGCGAAGTAGACATGGATGCCAATTTCGCGCTCGAGGATTATGAAGTGGCGCGCGGATTCGTGCTGTGCTGCCAGAGTTTTCCGGTAACCGACAGACTGGTTATCGATTTCGATCAGGAAACCTGAATTTACCCGGCCCGGCTGGAGCCGGCCATTGCCAGAGGAGCGGAACGCGTGCCTACCGATTTCTTTACCGCCAACCACGATATGCTGGACGGAGCGCTGGCTGCCATCGCGCATCGCGGCTACTGGACACCTTTCCCCGAATCGCCCAGTCCGCGTGTCTACGGGGAGTCGGCGCAGGAAGAAGGCCGAGCCGCCTTTGCGCGCCATCGCAACAGCGATTTCATGCCCGATCAGCAGAGTGCGCGGCGCGTGGGCGAGGAAGTGTCTCCCTATGGCGATGCGCTGGGCGTGCGTTATCCTCATATCGCGGCACCGGATCTGGTGGCACGCTCGGAGGCTGCGCTGGGCCAATGGCGCGATGCGGGGCCGCGTGTCTGGGTGGGTGTCGCCCTGGAGGCGCTCAAGCGCCTGAACCGGCGCAGCATGGAAATTGCCCATGCTGTTCAGCATACGACAGGGCAGGGCTTTATGATGGCCTTCCAGGCAGGCGGACCACATGCGCAGGATCGCGGCCTGGAGGCCGTTGCCTACGCATGGCAGGCCATGCAATGCGTCCCCGCCGAGGTGCAATGGGAAAAGCCGCAAGGCAAGCATGATCCCATCCGTATGGCCAAGCGTTTCACTATTGTTCCGCGCGGCGTCGCGCTGGTGATAGGCTGCGCAACCTTTCCGACATGGAACGGCTATCCGGGTCTGTTTGCCAGTCTGGCAACAGGCAATACTGTGATCGTCAAGCCGCACCCTGGGGCCACGTTGCCGCTGGCCATTACGGTGCAGATCCTGCGCGACGTGCTGGCCGAGGCCGGCCAGGACCCTGATACCGTCCTGCTGGCCGCGCACGAAGCACGCGACGACATGCCCGCGCGACTGGCGCTGGACCCGGCGGTGCGTCTCATCGACTTTACGGGCAGTAGCGAGCACGGCAACTGGCTTGAAACGCACGCGCGCCAGGCGCAGGTCTATACCGAGAAAGCGGGGGTGAACCAGGTCATCATTGATTCAGTCCACGATATCAAGTCCGTGGCGCGCAATCTTGCTTTTTCCTTTGCCCTGTATTCCGGGCAGATGTGCACGGCACCCCAGAACATCTATGTGCCTCGCGGCGGCATTGCGTCCGATGACGGCCATCTTGCTTTCGACGAGGTGGCCGCGGCACTGGCCCAGGCCGTGGAAAAACTGATCGCCGATCCGGCGCGGGCGGTGGAAATCACCGGCGCCATCCAGAGCGGATCGGTGCTGCAGCGCATAGACCAGGCCCGGGCCCTGGGCCTGCCGGTGCTGTGCGACAGCCGCCCCCTGGCGCATCCGGCATTTCCCCAAGCGCGCACCCGCACGCCGCTACTGCTCAAGGCCGATGCGAAAACTGATCGCGATGTCATATTGCGCGAGTGGTTTGGCCCCATTGTCTTCGTGGTCGCCACGGATTCCACCGACGACAGCATCGCCCTTGCGGCGCAGACCGTGCGCGAGCGTGGCGCACTGACCCTGGCCTGCTACACCACCGATGACGCCGTGGCCCGCCAGGCGCGGCGCGCCGCGGAGCGCTCGGGCGTGGCGCTATCGCTTAACCTGTGTGGGCCGGTGTTCGTGAACCAGACCGCTGCCTACAGCGACTATCACGGCACCGGCGCCAACCCGGCCGCCAATGCGGCGCTGTCGGACGCCGCTTATGTCTCGAACCGATTCCGGGTGGTGCAGACGCGCTGGCATGTCTAGATGAGCAGTCCGTCCCATGTACGGACGGGGCATGCGCGGGCGCGACGTGGCATGACGGGAAAACAAGGCCGGGCAGCGAACAACCGCTCTTCGGCGGCCAGGAGAAAGACCGATGACGTATGAGACGATTCTTTTCGAGCAGCAGGACGGCGTGGCACGTATCGTGTTGAACCGCCCCGACAAGCTCAACAGCTTCACGACGGACATGCATCGCGAGCTTGCCGGCGCGCTTGGCGAGATCGAGCAGTCCGGCGCCCGCGTACTGTTGCTGACAGGCAGCGGCCGGGCCTTTTGCGCTGGCCAGGATCTCTCCGAAGGCAAGATGAATGGCAGCGAGGGGCCGGTGGACTTGGGCGAGGTCGTGTCCTCGTTGTATACGCCATTGGTGAAGCGGCTCAGGGCGCTGCCGCTGCCTGTGGTCGTGGGTGTCAACGGTGTTGCCGCCGGCGCGGGCGCCAATCTGGCTTTTGCGGGCGATATCGTGGTGGCCCGGCGATCCGCGCGTTTCATTCAGCCTTTTTGCCGCCTCGGGCTAATCCCCGACACGGGCGGCACCTATTTCCTTCCGCGGCTGGTGGGCCTGGCGCGCGCACGCGGCCTGGCCATGCTGGGCGACGCCATCAGCGCCGAGCAGGCCGCGCAATGGGGCATGATCTGGGAATGCGTGGCCGACGACGAATACGAGGCCAGGCTGGAAGCGCTGGTTCAGCATTTCGCATCCGCACCCACGCTCGGACTGGCGCGCACCAAACAGGCGCTGGAAAGCAGTCTCGATAACACGCTGGCGGCGCAGTTGGCCCTGGAGGGCGAGCTTATGCGCGAGCTGGGGCAAAGCGCGGACTATGCCGAGGGCGTCGCCGCGTTTCTCGCCAAGCGCACGCCGGAATTCAAGGGGAAGTAATGCGGTCCACGAAACAAGCGGAAACACAGGGTTCCATGCAGGCCAGGGCGGAAGCATCCTTGCGTGCCGATGCCGAAAATCAGGCAGGCCTGGCGGCGGAAGAAGGTCTGCCGGCGCAATCAGGCCAGGGCGCGCTGCCCGAAGATCCTCAGGCCTTGGCCGAACTCACGGCGCGCGTCATGTATGCGCGTGATCCGGCCAGCCAGGCTCAGGGCATGCGTATCGAGCAGGTTGCACCGGGCCGCTCGGCGATGTCAATGACCGTGCGCGACTACATGCTCAATGGCCATCAGACCTGTCACGGCGGGTTTATCTTCACGCTGGCCGACAGCGCCTTTGCGTTTGCCTGCAACTCGCGCAACGCGGTCACGGTGGCCTCGGGGGCCACCATTGACTTTGTGGCGCCTGCCTTCGAAGGCGACGTCCTGACCGCCTATGCGGAAGAAACCTCGCTGGCTGGCCGCACCGGCGTCTACGACATCCGGGTGGAAAACCAGGACGCCAAGCTGATCGCCATGTTCCGTGGCCGTTCCTACCGCATCAAGGGCCAGGTCGCCACGCAGGCCGACGCGGCCGATTGATGCGGTAATGCGGCGCGCCCAATAAGAATTCAAGCAGGAGACTCGATCATGTCATCTCAAACCACAAGCCAAGCCGGGCGCGAGCCCATAGAACACGCCAGCCGAGACGAACTGCAGGCATTGCAGTTGGAGCGCCTGAAGTGGACACTGAAACACGCCTACGAGAATGTGCCACATTACCGCAAGGCCTTCGATGCGGCCGGGGTGCATCCCAGCGACCTGAAGGCGCTGCGGGATATCGCGCGGTTCCCCTTGACCTCCAAGCAGGATTTGCGCGACAACTATCCTTTTGGCATGTTTGCCGTGCCGCGGGAACAGGTGTTGCGCATACACGCATCAAGCGGCACCACCGGCAAGCCCACGGTGGTTGGCTATACCGCCAAGGACATCGACATCTGGGCCGATCTGGTGGCCCGTTCTATGTGGGCGGCTGGATCGCGCCCAGGCGATATCGTGCATGTTGCCTACGGCTACGGACTGTTTACCGGCGGGTTGGGCGCCCATTATGGCGCGGAGCGGCTGGGCTGTTCCGTGGTTCCCATGTCGGGTGGCCAGACCGAGAAGCAGGTTCAGCTGATTCGCGATTTCGAACCCAAAGTCATCATGGTGACGCCATCCTATTTCTGCAATATTCTGGAAGAAATGGAGCGGCAGGGCATGGATCCGAAGCAGAGTTCATTGCGCATCGGCATTTTCGGTGCAGAACCCTGGACGGGCCGCATGCGCGAGGATATCGAGGCGCGCGCAGGCATGGATGCGGTCGATATCTATGGCCTGTCCGAAGTCATGGGCCCCGGCGTAGCCATGGAGTGCGTGGAGTCCAAGGATGGTCCGGTGGTGTGGGAAGACCATTTCTATCCGGAAATCATCGATCCGGTTACTGGCGAGCCGGTCGAGGACGGCGAAGAGGGCGAACTGGTGTTCACATCGTTGACGCGCGAAGCCATGCCTGTGGTGCGCTATCGCACCCGGGATCTCACGCGCCTGCTGCCTCCCACTTCGCGCAGCATGCGACGCATCGGCAAGATTACCGGGCGCAGCGATGACATGCTGATCGTTCGTGGCGTGAACCTCTTTCCCACCCAGGTTGAAGAACTCATCCTCGCCATTCCCGAACTGGCGGCCCAGTACCAGCTTGTACTGACCCGGGAGGGAAATCTGGATGCGCTGGAAATCGTGACCGAGCTGCGGCCCGACTACGACCATCTCAGCGAGGCGGCGCGCGAAGCGGTGCAGGCCAAGCTGCGCCAGGCCGTCAAGAGCCATATTGGCGTCTCCACCACCGTAACGGTGCGCCGCAGCGGCCAGGTCGAGCGCACGCTCACCGGCAAGGCCAAGCGCGTGTTCGACCAGCGTCCGCGATAGCCCGCCCATGGCTTGAACACCCCGGTGGCCATCCCATGTGGAAGGCGGTCGGGCAGGGTATCATTCCATCATGAACACCGATGGAACGACCTGGCTCACCGGCACCCCGGCCCGTATCGCGGGCATCGGGGTCGATATCCTCAAGCTTGCGCGCTTGGAGCGCGTATATGGCAAGTATGGCGAGAAATTCGTGGCCCGCGTCCTGGGTGAACAGGAAATCGCCAAGTTCCATGCTCGTTCACGGCGCGACCCGGCTCGAGGCCTGCGTTTTCTGGCAACGCGGTTTGCCGCCAAGGAAGCCTTTTCCAAGGCCGTGGGGCTGGGCATGCGCAGCCCCATGGCCTGGTCCCGCATGCAGACGCTGAACGCGCCTGGCGGCCGACCCGTTGTCGTGCTTTCCGAACCTCTTTCTTCTTGGTATGCGGCGCGTTTTGGCGCAGCGCATGTTTCCATTACCGACGAAACCGACATGGTGGTGGCGTTTGTCGTCGTTGAGACCATGGCATCCGCAGACCAGCCAAAACCGGATCACACTGAATGAACCACAAACAAACAGGTCTTTCCTTGCCGCCCGGCCCCGTCATGGTCGACGTGGAAGGCACCTCGCTTACGGCGCATGAACGCGAGCGGCTGCACCACCCCATGGTGGGGGGCGTCATTCTGTTTGCGCGCAACTTCGAGGACCGTGGCCAGCTCGCGCAGCTGTGCCGCGCAATCCATGCCGAGCGCGCGGAACCCTTGCTGATCGCGGTCGATCATGAGGGAGGCCGCGTGCAGCGCTTTCGCAGCGACGGCTTTACCTCGATTCCCGCAATGCGCGTATTTGGCGAGCTATGGTCGGAAGATTCACTTGCCGCCATGCGGCTGGCTACGGAAACAGGCTACGTCCTGGGGGCGGAGCTGCGTTCCTGCGGCGTGGATCTCAGTTTCACACCTGTGCTGGATCTGGATCACGGCGTCAGCCAGGTTATCGGCAACCGCGCCTTTCACCGTGACGCGCGTGTTGTGGCATTGCTTGCTCGCGCGCTCATCCAGGGCCTGGCGCTTTCGGGCATGGCGGCCTGCGGCAAGCACTTTCCAGGCCATGGCGCCGTCGAGGCGGACTCCCACCATGCCATTCCGGTGGACGAGCGCAGCTTCGAAGACATCATGCAAGAGGATGCCGCACCCTATGGCTGGCTGGGCGACATGGTGCTGCCTTCCGTCATGCCCGCCCATGTCATTTACAACAAAGTCGACAGCCAGCCCGCCGGCTTTTCACGCCACTGGATACAGCAGGTGCTGCGCCAGGACCTGGCTTACGACGGCGTTGTGTTCTCCGACGATCTCACCATGGAGGGCGCCACCGTGGCCGGCGATATCCTGGCGCGTGCGCAGGCGGCTTTGGGCGCAGGCTGCGACATGGTGCTGGTGTGCAACCGCCCCGACCTGGCCGACGACTTGCTCGCCCGTCTCGACTTCCCGCACAGCGAAGCGTCCGTGCAGCGCATCCGCCGGCTCATGCCGCGCACAGTCGCGCCCGACTGGGACGCTCTCCAGGCTGACGAACGCTATCAGTATGCCCGACGACTTCAATCTCAAATCATTCCTGGCTGATCTGCCGCACCTGCCGGGGGTATACCGCCATATCGACGCACAGGACGAGATTCTGTACGTCGGGAAGGCGCGTGATCTGAAGAAAAGGGTGACATCCTATTTTCAGAAGAACCTTCCCAGCCCACGCATCAGCCACATGGTTGCGCGCGTTGCGCGCGTGGATGTTACCGTCACGCGATCCGAAGCTGAGGCGTTGCTGCTTGAAAACAACCTGATCAAGCGCCTGAAGCCTCGCTACAACATTCTCTTTCGCGACGACAAATCGTATCCCTACCTGATGTTCAGCGGCCATGAAGTGCCGCGCATCGCCTACTACCGCGGCAGCACGAGCGGCAAGGGTCGGTATTTCGGGCCTTATCCCAATGCCTGGGCCGTCAGGGAAACCATACAGATACTCCAGCGGGTTTTTCGCCTGCGCACCTGCGAGGACAGCGTCTACGCGCATCGCTCCCGTCCCTGTCTGCTGCATCAGATCGGGCGCTGCTCCGCCCCCTGTGTCGGGCTTATTGACACCGCGGCGTATCAGGCCGACGTCGACCGGGCCATCCGTTTCCTGGATGGCGAGGCGGAAAGCGTGCTGCGCGATATCGAGGCGCGCATGCGCCAGGCTTCCAAGGCGCTGGACTTCGAGCTTGCCGCTGTGCTGCGCGACCAGATGGGCGCCTTGGCCAAAGTGCTGCAGCAACAGTCCATGGAAAAAGTCGGCGACGACGATGTGGACATTATCGCTGTTGCCAATGCGGGCGGCCGGGTATGCGTGAATCTGGCCATGGTGCGAGGGGGCAGGCACCTGGGCGACAAGCCTTTTTTTCCCACGCATATCCATGAGGATGACAGCGCAGGCGATGTCCTGGCTGCATTCGTGGCCCAGCATTACACCGATGGCGGCATGCCGCCCGTGCTCGTGTGCTCGCATCCGCTTCCCGATGCGGGGTTGATGCGTCTGCTCGGTGAGCAGACAGGCACCCGGGCGCGCGTGCTCGTGCGCCCGCAAGGTCTGCGTCGCACCTGGCTCGAGCAGGCGGTGCGCAATGCCGAACTGGCCCTGACGCGCATGCTTTCGGAGTCCACAGCACGGGTGGAGCGTACGCTGGCGCTTGCCACCGCGCTGGACCTGGACACCGATGAGGCCGCGCTCGACGCATTGCATATCGAATGCTTTGACATCAGCCATACCGCGGGCGAGGCCACCCAGGCCTCCTGTGTGGTGTACGAGCATCACGACATGCAGCCGTCGTTGTACCGCCGCTACAACATTGCGGGCATCACGCCGGGAGACGACTATGCCGCCATGCGCCAGGTGCTCACGCGCCGCTTCAGCCGCGTGGCCGATGGTCATGCGGAACTGCCGGGCGTGGTGCTGATCGATGGCGGCAAAGGCCAGGTCGAGATCGCGCGGCAGGTTTTTGTCGAACTGGGGCTGGATACGCATACCATTGTGGGTGTGGCGAAGGGGGAAGGGCGCAAGGTGGGGCTGGAAACGCTTGTATTTGCCGATGAGCGGCCGTCCGTTGCGCTGGGCATAGAGTCGGCGGCCCTCATGCTGGTGGCACAGATCCGGGATGAGGCGCACCGCTTTGCCATCACCGGCATGCGTGCCAAGCGCGCCAAGGCCAGGACTGTGTCGCGGCTCGAGGAAATAGAGGGCGTGGGCGCCAGGCGGCGTCAGCGGCTGCTGGCGCGTTTCGGCGGCTTTTCCGGCGTGGTTGATGCCAGCATCGACGACTTGCGTTCGGTGGAAGGCATATCCGACGAGTTGGCCGAGCGCATCTACCATGCGCTTCGATAGCCGATAGGGTAGTATTCACCTATGCCTATCAATCTGCCCATTGCCCTGACCTGGTTGCGCATAGCCATGATTCCACTGGTCGTGGGGCTTTTCTACGTGCCGCACGGATGGCTGGCGCTTCCGGTTCGCGATGCCGTGGCGGCGCTGGCCTTTATTGTGGCCGCGCTCACTGATTGGTTCGATGGCTTCCTGGCTCGGCGTTGGAATCAGACATCCTCATTCGGCGCCTTTCTCGATCCCGTGGCCGACAAGCTCATGGTTTGCGCCGCGTTGCTCATCTTGCTGGACCTGGGCCGCGTCGACTCCTTTATTGCACTCATCATCATAGGGCGTGAAATCACCATTTCCGCATTGCGCGAATGGATGGCCAAGATCGGCGCCAGCGGCAGCGTGGCGGTGCATCGTCTGGGCAAATTCAAGACAGCGGCGCAAATGGTGGCCATACCTTGCCTGCTTTTCTGGCAACCGCTGTATGGCATACCCGTCCAATGGGTGGGGCAGGTGCTCATCGTTATCGCTGCTATTCTTACTGTGTGGTCCATGTGCTATTACCTGCGGCGCGCATGGCCGGAAATTCGCAACAAATCGGACAGGTCGCCCTAAAGCGGCCCGCAAGCCAGCCATGTCTACGAACAGTCTTGCCCTGGGGCAGGAAGCGCGCGCGGTTCGTCACCGCGACTGGAAGCTCATCAGCCTGATCAGCTCGGCCCACGCCTGCTCCCACTTCTTTCAGTTGGTTTTCCCAACACTGTACCTGTCGCTTGCGCATGAATATGGCTACGATTTCGCTCAGCTGGGCCTGCTGGCGTCCACCTTCTACCTGGTGTCCTGTCTGGGACAGGCTTCCTCGGGTTTCGTAGTCGACCGCATCGGCCCCGCGCCGGTCTTGCGCTTCGGCCTGGCGGCTTTTGTGGTGGCAGGCATACTCATCGGCGCATCCAACGGATACTGGATGCTCATGCTGGCCGCAGTCATAGGCGGTGCAGGCAACTCCATTTTTCATCCCGTCGACTACTCGCTCATCAATCACCGTGTAAGCCCGGAAAGGCTGGGGCATGCCTTCAGCGCGCATGGGCTTACCGGCAACCTTGGGTGGGCGCTTACGCCCATCTTCATGGCGAGTATCATCCATATTGCCAACTGGCGCATTGCCACCTTTTCCGCTGCGGCCCTGGTCGGCGTGGTGCTGCTGCTGACCGTGGCGGGGCGCCGGCTGCTGGCGGGCCGCGACGATGCCTTCGAGGCCGCGGACAAGCCGCAGGAGGCCGCAGCCCGAAGCGACACGGCCGCCTCCACCAGTCTGGCTCATAAATCGGTCCGGCAAACCTTGGCCATTCTGTTGGTGCAGCCCGCGCTATGGGGGGCATTCCTGTTCTTTGCCTGCACCACCATGGCCACATCCGCCGTGCAGAACTACACCATCCCCATGCTCGGCGATATCTATCATATCGACAAGGTCATCGCCGGCACCACCCTGTCGGCCTATATGGTTTCTGCGGCGCTGGGCATGGTTGCCGGCGGCTTTCTGGTCGGCGCCACGCCAAACACCGAACGCACCGTCGCCATTTCCCTGATTCTGGCGGGTGCGTTGCTGGTGGTGCTGGCGCTGGGGGCGGTGCCTCCCGCCTTTGCCATCGCACTCGTGGCATTGGCGGGATTTTGCTCGGGCGTTTCCGCGCCCTCGCGCGACATGCTGATCAGGCGGGTGACACCCAAGGGCGCCACCGGCACCGTATACGGCCTGGTCTATTCCGGCATGGATGTCGGCTCTTCGCTGGCGCCGGTGGGCTTCGGCCTGCTTATCGACGTGGGTTACTCGCAGGGCCCATGGTATGGCGCCGCAGCCGGCTTTGTGCTTGCTTCCTTGCTGGCGCTGCAGGTGGCGCGCGCCGCCAGCCGCGGAAGCAGATCCGCGAGCCAGGGCGTGGCTGCCTGATCCGCCTCCTCCACCCTGTTTGCGCGATCTGCGGGGAGGGCTCGCGGATGGTCAGAAGATTATTCGCGGGGGTTTTGTCGCACCGGGGCGTCTCGGCTGGCGGATAGCCCTGATTATTGGCGGATTGTCCTGATCGCTGGCGGCCCCTCCAGGTCGCTGCCGCGCCACGGATTGATGTCCAGCCCGCCTCGCCGCGTATAGCATGCATGCACCATCAATTGCGCGGGCCTGCATGCGTGCCAGATGTCGCAGTACATTTTTTCCACGCAGTGCTCATGAAACTCTGTGTGCCGCCGCAGCGACACCACGTAGCCCAGCAGCGCGGCCCGGTCGATTGCGGGCCCGGTGTAGCGTATCAGCACACTGCCCCAATCGGGTTGGCCGGTAACGGGGCAATTGGACTTGAGCAGATTGGATACCAGCGTTTCACTCACTATTGCGGCGTCGGGCAGACAGCGCAACAGTTCGGGTGCGGGATCGTAGCGATGAATCTCGATATCGAGATCGTCGATGCAGATGCCCGGCATGGGTTGGAAGGCCAGGCTGTTCTTTTCGCCCAGAGGCGTGAGCGTCACGTCTACGGGTGCGCCGGTAGCCTCAGACAGATCGCGAGCCATGAGCGTCTGCACCGCTTGCGCATTGTCGTGCCGTGTTTCGCTGAAGCTGTTCAGATACAGCTTGAACGACTTGGACTCCACCAGCCGTGGGCTGGAGCATGGAACGACAAAGCGTCCCACTGCCACCACGGGCTTGCCGCGCGCATTCAGCCATGACAGCTCATAGGCATTCCAGATATCCGCGCCATGCCATGCGTCGGGAATAGCCAGGACGCTGCGGTTCGCTGCCCGGTCTATGCGGAAAAGCAGCGCCGGGTCATAGCGTTGCGGATAGGCGACTTCGCGCCCCAGAGGAGAGCCGATGATATGCATGGCAATATTGTAGCGCGCTGGCACTGCTATCCCATATCGTGAAATGCGTATTTTGCCATATGGAAAATCCATGCTGCGCCGCTTTCTCTATGATTTCATAGCAGGAAAATATATTTCATAATGCAAAACAAATATCATAATATATTGAAAAATAATAGAAATATAATTTGTCTTATATAAGACATAGTGCGTTCGTGCATCGCAGCATACAGGTAGACTTTTCTCCAACGGCTAACGGTTTTTTTCTACTTATTGGAGATATACATGACGACGCGCGAAACTGAAATCCGCAATCTGCAGCGTACCTGGGCGGAGGATCCGCGCTGGCAGGGCATCAAGCGAGGCTATGGCGCCGACGAAGTCATCCGGCTGCGCGGTTCGATCGCCGTGGAACATACGCTGGCGCGCCACGGCGCTGAAAAGCTCTGGAAACTGCTGCACGAGGAAGACTTCATCAACTGTCTGGGTGCGCTCACGGGCAACCAGGCCATGCAACAGGTGAAGGCGGGCCTGAAGGCCATCTATCTGTCCGGCTGGCAAGTGGCAGGCGACGCCAATATCGCTGGTGAAATGTATCCCGACCAATCGCTGTATCCCGCCAATTCCGTACCCACGGTGGTTCGTCGCATCAACAACGCCCTTACACGTTGCGACCAGATCCAGTGGATGGAAGGGCGCAATCCTGGCGACGATGGATATGTCGATTATTTCGCGCCCATCGTGGCCGATGCCGAGGCAGGCTTCGGGGGCGTACTCAATGCCTTCGAACTCATGAAAAGCATGATAGAGGCTGGTGCAGCGGGCGTGCACTTCGAGGACCAATTGGCGTCGGTGAAGAAATGCGGCCATATGGGCGGCAAGGTGCTGGTGCCTACCCGTGAAGCCGTGGCCAAGCTGGTATCGGCGCGGCTGGCAGCCGATGTCATGGGGGTGCCCACCATCCTGCTGGCGCGCACCGATGCCGATGCGGCAGACCTCGTGACCAGCGACATCGATCCCAACGACCATCCCTTCATCACCGGCGATCGTACTGTCGAAGGCTTTTTCCGTACCCGTGCCGGCATCGATCAGGCCATTGCGCGAGGGCTGGCTTATGCGCCGTATGCCGACCTCATCTGGTGCGAAACCTCCACGCCCAATTTGGAGTACGCGCGCAAGTTCGCCGAGGCCATACACCGCCAGTTCCCCGGAAAGCTGCTGGCCTATAACTGCTCCCCATCCTTCAACTGGAAGAAGAATCTGGACGACGATACCGTGGCCAGGTTCCAGCGCGAGTTGGGCGCCATGGGCTACAAGTACCAGTTCATCACCCTGGCCGGATTCCATGCGCTCAATTACGGTATGTTTGAGCTGGCCCACGGCTATGCACGCCGCCAGATGAGCGCCTTTGTGGAGCTGCAGCAGAAGGAGTTTGCCGCGGCCGACCTGGGCTTCACCGCCGTCAAGCACCAGCGCGAAGTGGGTACGGGCTATTTCGACGCCGTCACTCAAACCATAGAGGGCGGGCGCTCATCGACCACAGCGTTGACCGGCTCCACCGAGGAGGCGCAGTTCGACGAGGAGGCCAAGGCCAAGCTGCACGCCGCTTGAGCAGAAGAGGCCAACGGCTGGTCTCTTGCAGGCACCGCGCGCGCCATCCGGGCTCCAGGATGGCGCGCGGCCCATGCGGCCACCGTGCATGGCCTGCGGCGCCGGCCGCCGCGACCACAAACCATCTCCTTTGATTTAAATCAATACTCGGGTAAACCCGGACATCTATAGTCCGGGCATGCGCCCGTATTCTCTATTTTCCACACCACAAATCCTATCCGTAGCGGACAGGATGGCCCGGCGTCGCCTGCTTGCGCGCCTGGGGCTGGCTTGGCTCGGCATGATGCAGGTCATGATGTTTGCGTTCCCGGGTTATCTGCGCTCCGCAGGTATGGGTACGGATAATCCCGCACTGCTCGATCAGGCCATTTACATGATGAACTGGGTCAGCCTCGCGTTGACCCTACCGGTTGCGCTTTACTGCGCCTCGCCCGTATGGCGCGGGGCATTTGCCCAATTGAAGCGTGGCCGCGTCGGCATGGATGTGCCTGTGGCCCTGGGCATTGCCGCCGCCTTCATCCCCAGCGCGCACGCCACACTGGCGGGGCGGGGGGAGGTGTATTTCGATTCGGTCACCATGTTCGTGGCCTTTCTGCTTACCGCGCGCTATCTGGCTCTGTGCGCGCGCCAATCGATTTTCGTTGGTACAGACGTTCAGGCCATTGAGCGCTTTCGCGATGTGATGTCCGCTCACGCCAATCGACTGGCCTTGTGGTTTGTCGCGATCCAGTTGCTCCTGGCGCTGGCGGCCGGCGGCGTCTGGATGCTGTATGCGCCCGAACGCGCGATCGCCGTCGTGGTGGCGCTGCTGGTCATGAGTTGCCCCTGTGCCATGGCCATGGCCGTGCCCACGGTGACGGCGGCCGTTCATGCAACCTTGTCTGTGCAGGGCGATGCAGCGCCCGCGCACGTGCACCCGCTCACCGCTGCGGCGAGCGTCGTTGCCCGGCAAAACCTTTACGGATCAATAGCCTGGCATTTGCTCATGACACCGCTGGCAGCGGCCGGATTGGTGGCCCCCTGGGTCGCCGCGCTCACCATGCTGATTTCCTCGCTGGCCGTCGCGGGCAACGCTTGGCGTTTTTTCAGGCGCGAGACACGTATCTGCGCCGTCCATTGGCCGGTGGCGCCCGCCAGGAGCTGAAGCATGACCGCCTCCCTGCTTTTGCTTCTGCCGATTTCCGTTCTGATGGCTGCACTGATAGGCATCGCTTTCTGGTGGGCCATCTTCGCTGGGCAATTCGACGAGGCGGGCGGCGATGGTGGAGGCATTCTCCTGGACGACGACAGCACGCACAGGCAGCCGGCAGGTACCGCACCGCCTTGCACGTGCGTGCATGAGGCGGCCCATTGCAACCCAGACCAACAGCAAGCCTGACAGATTCTTATGAATGCATTCAATCCTGAGGGGAAACACATGAACGCGTCCGATACTGCCGCGGGGCAGGTCGAAATCTTCAACTACGGCGTTGTGCGGCAATTCACTATTGCAACCGTATTCTGGGGAGTTGTCGGCATGGCGGTTGGCGTACTGATCGCCGCGCAGCTCATCTGGCCCGAGCTGAACTTCAACACGCCCTGGCTCAGCTACGGGAGGCTGCGTCCGCTGCACACCAATGGCGTCATCTTCGCTTTCGGCGGCAGCGCATTGTTTGCCACATCCTATTATGTCGTGCAGCGTACCTGTCAGGCACGGCTTTTTTCCGACAAGCTGGCCGCATTTACATTCTGGGGCTGGCAGGCCGTACTGGTGGGTGCGGTCATCACGCTGCCCCTGGGCTATACCAGCACAAAGGAATACGCAGAGCTCGAATGGCCGCTGGACATTCTCATAGCGCTGGTATGGGTGGCTTACGCCGTCGTATTCTTCGGCACCATTGCCCGGCGGCGCGTGCGTCACATCTATGTTGCCAACTGGTTTTTTGGCTCGTACATCCTGACTATCGCCGTACTGCACATCTTCAATAATCTGGAGCTGCCGGTGTCGCTATGGAAATCATATTCCATCTACGCAGGCGTGCAGGATGCCATGGTGCAGTGGTGGTACGGCCATAACGCCGTCGGCTTTTTCCTGACCACAAGCTTCCTGGGCATGATGTACTACTTCGTGCCCAAGCAGGCCGAGCGGCCCATTTATTCATACCGCCTGTCCATCGTTCATTTCTGGGCGCTGGCCTTCACCTATATGTGGGCGGGGCCGCACCACCTGCTGTACACCTCCTTGCCCGACTGGACGCAGTCTCTGGGCATGGCGTTGTCGCTGATACTGCTGGCGCCATCCTGGGGCGGCATGATCAATGGCATCATGACGCTCTCGGGCGCCTGGCACAAGCTGCGAACCGACCCCATTTTGAAGTTTCTGGTGGTGGCGCTGTCTTTCTATGGCATGTCCACATTCGAGGGGTCGATGATGTCGATCCGGACCGTCAACGCGCTGTCGCACTATACCGACTGGACCGTGGGCCACGTGCATTCCGGCGCGCTGGGGTGGGTGGCGATGATCACCTTCGGGTCGCTGTACTACATGATTCCCCGGCTATATGGCCGCAAATCCATGGCAAACATGCAGCTGGTCGAGTTGCACTTCTGGGTCGCCACGCTGGGCGTGGTGTTCTACATCGCCTCGATGTGGATTGCTGGCGTCATGCAAGGCCTGATGTGGCGTGCTACGGAACCGGACGGCACACTCACCTACAGCTTTGTCGAGGCGGTGAAGGCAACGTATCCGTTCTATGCCATACGGCTGGCCGGCGGCCTGCTTTTCCTGTCCGGCATGTGTCTCATGGCTTTCAATACCTGGCTCACTGTGCGGGGCCAGTCCAAAGTGAATCCCGCTGTCCCGCTATACAGCCCCGATGCGCGCGATCCGGACTACGCCGTCCCGGCGCCTGCCGCTGCTTGAGGAGAACAAGATGGCCAATCGCAAGACCACCGGCTTTTCCCACAAGCTGATAGAAACCAATGTGGCCCTGCTCATCATCCTGAGCATACTCGTCATATCCTTCGCAGGGCTGGTGCAGATCGTGCCGCTGTTCTTTCAGCATTCGACCACCGCCCCGGTGCAAGGCGTGCAGCCCTACGAGCCCTTGCGCCTTGTCGGGCGGGACGTCTACATCCGAGAAGGATGTGTCAGCTGCCATTCGCAGCAAATACGCATGCTCAGTTCGGAAGTGCAGCGTTACGGTCCGTATTCATTGGCAGGCGAGTCGCGTTACGACCATCCCTTTCTATGGGGCTCCAAGCGCACCGGACCCGATCTGGCGCGAGTGGGCGGACGCTACTCGGATGACTGGCATCGCGTGCATCTGCGCAATCCGCGTGACGTCGTCAAGGAGTCGAACATGCCGGCCTATCCCTGGCTGCAGGACCGCTCTGTCGAGAAGACGGACGTGCGCGAGCGCATGCGCGCGCTGCGCAAGCTGGGCGTGCCTTATATCGACGAGCAAATCGAGAAGGCGCCCGAGGCCCTGAAGGGGCAGACCGAAGAAGACGCGCTGGTGGCCTTCCTGCAAGGCCTGGGCGTGGCGGGCCGTGATGAGGCGGCTCGGGCTGTGGTTAAGGGGGCGTTGTGATGATGGCAATCGTAAACGGCGTTGCCACTTTGCTGGCCCTTGCCACTTTTCTGGGCATAGTCTGGTGGGCCTGGTCCGCAGGGCGAGCCAGGGCCAATCACGAAGCATCCATGCTGCCTTTCGCACTGCCGGACGAGCCTGTGTCCGATACCCAGCGCAAGAAGAATGAAGGAAACCCGTCATGAGCCATTTTGTCAGCGGCTTCTGGAGCTATTTCATCGCCATCATCACGCTCGGCGGTATTGCGTTCTGTCTCTGGCTTTTGTTTACCCAGCGCGCCTGGCTGGGCCGCACCGTGCCCCAGGCTCAGGACACCGGCCACGTATGGGATGGCGACCTGACTGAACTGAACACGCCGGTGCCGCGCTGGTGGACCGTCTTTTACATCGGCCTGTGCGTGATTGCTCTGGGCATTCTTTTTCTCTACCCCGGCCTGGGTGATTACCGGGGGACGCTGGGCTATACCAGCGCACAGCAGGTCAAGGATCAGCAAGAGGCCTTGCGGCGGCAGATCGAGCCGCTCTATGCGCGCTACCGCGAAATGCCCATTGAGGCCATCGCCGGGGATGAGAGCGCACGCCAGATCGGGCAGCGGCTGTTTCTCAATAATTGCGCGCAATGCCATGGTTCCGATGCGCGCGGCGCGGCCAGTTTTCCCAACCTCACGGATAACGACTGGCTGCATGGCGGCGAGCCTGCGCAAATCATGCAGACCATTGCCAAGGGCCGCCACGGCATGATGCCCGCCTGGTCCGCAGCCATCAAGCCCGATGAGGCGGGCAACATCGCGCAGTATGTGCGCTCGCTCTCGGGGCTGGCCAGCGATCCCTTGCGCGTCGTGCTTGGCAAGGAAGGATTTCAGAATTTCTGCGTTGCCTGCCATGGCGTGGACGGCAAGGGCAACCAAGCCGTCGGCGCGCCGAATCTGACCGACCGCGTCTGGCTCTACGGCAGCTCGGAGGCGGCCATCGTGGAGACCATCCTGAAAGGGCGGGAGAACATCATGCCGGCGCAGGAGGGCGTCCTTACCGAGGATCAGATCCGCATGTTGACCGCCTGGGTCTGGGGCCTTGGCCGCCGCGATGGCGAAGGCGGACGATAATTCACGACGGGCGGCGCACGACATGAAAAGCGAATCGATCACCCGGCCAGCGCGCGGGGAGGACAAGGCGCCCACTCCCGTATGGCAGCCACCCCGGCTGGGCAAGGGCGGCCCCTCTCCTCAGGTAGAGCAGGCGCTTTCCGATGTGCGCAGCAAGATCTACCCGCGTTCGGTCTCCGGCATCTATGCGCACTGGCGCATCATCATGGTGTTTGTCACCCAGGCCGTCTTCTATGGCCTGCCTTGGCTGCAATGGAACGGCCGCCAGGCCGTGTTGTTCGATCTGGCCGCGCGCAAGTTCTACATCTTCGGCATGGTGCTCTGGCCGCAGGATGTCATCTATCTTGCGGTCCTGCTGGTGCTTTCGGCCTTGTCACTGTTTCTGTTTACCGCCATGG
This sequence comes from Allopusillimonas soli, assembly GCF_004153445.1. Classification (GTDB taxonomy): domain Bacteria; phylum Pseudomonadota; class Gammaproteobacteria; order Burkholderiales; family Burkholderiaceae_B; genus Allopusillimonas; species Allopusillimonas soli. The sequence continues at coordinate 22,205 of NZ_SDQC01000001.1, read as the reverse complement.
CTGGCCGCCTGTTTTGCGGCTATGCCTGTCCGCAGACGGTGTACACCGAGATTTTCATGTGGGTTGAACGCAAGATCGAAGGAGACCGGATCAAGCGCATCCGTTTGGACGAAGCACCCTGGAGCTGGCGCAAGTTGCGCATCAAAGCCACCAAGCACATCGTCTGGATATTCATCGCGTGGTGGACCGGCTCGACCTTCATAGGCTATTTCGCCCCGATTCGCGAGCTGGGCATGGGGCTGATCACTTTCACGCTGGGGCCGTGGCAATGGTTCTGGATGGTGTTCTACTCCTTCGCAACCTGGGGCAATGCCGGATTCATGCGCGAAGCGGTGTGCAAGTACATGTGCCCGTACGCGCGCTTCCAGAGCGTCATGGTCGACGACGACACCTTTGTGGTCACCTATGATCATGTACGCGGTGAGCCGCGCGGCGGCCGGTCGCGCAAGATAGACCACAAGGAAGCCGGCATGGGGGACTGCGTGGACTGCAGCCTGTGTGTCCAGGTCTGCCCCACCGGCATCGATATCCGGGATGGACTGCAATACATGTGCATCGGTTGCGGCGCGTGTGTGGATGCCTGCGACCAGGTCATGGACAAGATGGGTTACGACCAGGGGCTCATACGCTACACCTCCGGGCGTGCCATCACACAAAGACTGACGCAACAACAGGCGCGACGGCGGCTTCTGAGACCGCGCGTCCTGATCTACTGGGCCATCTTGCTGGCCATCGCCGTTGCCTTCGTCGTGTCATTGAGCACGCGCAGCACCCTGCGCATGGACATCATCCGGGATCGCGGCACGCTGGGCCGCGAGGTGCCAGGGGGGATCATAGAAAACGTCTACCGCCTGCAGTTCATCAATACCGCCGAGTCGGATCTTGTGCTTGAACTGTCCGCAGTGGGCATGCCCGGTCTTTCTGTCGAGGATACCGGCACCGGGTCGTCGATCGTGAGGCTGGAGGCGGCCTCCAACACACTGATTCCGGTGGTAGTGAAGGCGCCCGCCGCCCAGGCGCCGCCGGGGCTGCACAATATCGCGCTCTCTGGCGCCGGCCACTACCCGCAAGGCGGCGAGATCCATGTCCTGGAGAAAACCAGTTTCTTTGTGCCCCGCTAGGGGCGTGCGAGGTGCTCATGTCTGAAAACGCGCGCTGTTCCGATACGCCGAGGGTGGTGCGCCCATGGTGGCGTGAACCCTGGCCCTGGATACTCATGGCCGGCCCTGCTTTGGCTGTGATAGGCTGTATTATCACAATTGTGATAGCCATAACGCATTTTTCCGACCAAGCCATTCACGACGGCGGCGTTAAGCGCGGCCTGATCGTATCCATGGAGCAGGTTGCGCCCATCGCCGTCCCGCAAGCGCCTGGCACGTCGCAGGGGCAGGGCGGTTGACGTCAGCCATGGATCTTTTTTTCTGAAATGGGAGACCGCATGCGCAACCATGCATGGATGTGGATACTCTGGCCGCCCTTTCTTGTGGCGGCGGCGGCCAGCGCCACCGTATTTGCCCTGGTCGATCCCCTGGACATCGCGTTTTTCGGGCACGTGACAGCCGGCCGCCAGCTCGTGTACGCAGGCGGATTCTTTTTCTTTTGGCTGATGGCGGCGCTGTCCAGCGCACTGACCCTGCACATGGCGCCGCGTGTGCGGATCCGCGACGAACTCAGCGGCCAGGAAGAGGATTGACGCAGTCGGCGGGCTGCGTTTCGCCGCGACGGCTGCAGCGACTGCGGGCGCTCAGTCGCAATCGCCGCCCGACAGGGCAAGTAAGGCCGGCAAGTCCAGCAGGTGCACCTCGCGCTGCTGGATGCGAATCAGGCCTTCCCTGGCAAAACGGGAAAAGAGCCGGCTGACCGTCTCCAGCGTCAGTCCCAGATAATTGCCAATTTCCTCGCGGCTCATGCGCAGCAGGAACTCCGTGGACGAATATCCGAGCGCTGTCAGCCTTTGGGACATATTCATCAGAAAGGCCGCCAGGCGCTGCTCCGAACGCAGTGAACCCAGGGACATCACAAGCTGGTGGGAACGGTTGATTTCCTTGCTCATGAAGCGCCGGAACTGCTGCTGCAGCGAAGGCAGGAGACGCGACAGATGGTCGATGTCCTGGATGCGGATGACGCACACTTCACTGTCTTCCAGTGCGACCGCATTGGAGACATGCCGGTTTTCCAGCAGGCCGTCCATGCCGAGGATTTCTCCCGGAAGAAGAAACCCAGTAATCTGCATGTGCCCCGAGGCGTCTTCGAGTTGCGTCTTCAGGGACCCGAACCGTATCCCATATACCGCATCGGCCGGATCGTCCAGGCTGAACAGCGTGGCGCCCTTGCTTACGCGGATGCGCTCCTTCACAAGCTCATCCAGCTTTTCCACCTCATCCGGCGCCATGCCTACAGGCAGGCAGATATCACTGAGCATGCAGGTGGAGCAGCGTGTGGATTCAGATGTGATGGCTATTGTTCTTTGCATAGTATCGCCCCGCAGGCGCATGATGGCATAGCGGCCGGGAGGCCCTGCAAACGCGAGCAGCTTGCCCCTTCGGAAGGCGCCGACAGCAGCTGGAAGGCTAATCTCCGAGAGGGCTTGGCCTGTACGGAGAATAGTATCAAATATGGCATCTTCGCGCCGGGCGGCGTCGGCCCCGGCAAGGCCTTCGATTCCCGCCTTGTTCAAGCCCAGGGGCTTGAAATCCGCGGATATTGCCCGCACATAACACATATCCGAGCCTAGCTCCCCCTGATCCACTGTGAAAAAGAAATTATGCGATTCGATAAACTCACCACCAAGTTCCAGCAGGCGATCGCAGATGCGCAAAGCCTGGCTGTAGCGAATGACAATCAGTACATAGAACCCGCCCACGTGCTGGCCGCCTTGCTGTCCGACCGCGACAGCGGTGCGTCCAGCCTGCTTGCGCGCGCCGGCGTGTCGGTAAATCGCCTTACGAGTGCCGTCAATGCGCAGATCAGCGGTTTTCCGCAAGTACAGGGCTCCGAGGGCAACCTCCAGGTCAGCCGCGACCTCCAGGCCGTGTTGGCGCGCACTGACAAAGAGGCCACCCAGCGTGGCGACACCTATATCGCCAGCGAGCTTTTTCTGCTCGCCCTGTCCGACGATAAAGGCGAAACGGGCCGCATCCTGCGCGAGGCGGGCCTCCAGCGCAAGGCGCTCGAGGCAGCCATAGAGGCCGTACGCGGCGGCGCCAGTGTTGGCGATGCCGAGGGAGAGTCCAACCGCGAGGCGCTTGCCAAGTACACCACCGATGTTACAGAGCGCGCCGCGCAGGGCAAGCTTGACCCCGTTATAGGCCGCGACGACGAAATCCGTCGCACCATACAGATTTTGCAGCGCCGCACCAAGAACAACCCCGTTCTTATCGGCGAGCCTGGCGTGGGCAAGACGGCCATCGTCGAAGGCCTGGCCCAGCGCATCGTCAACAACGAGGTGCCCGAAACACTCAAGGGCAAGCGCGTGCTGTCGCTTGACCTTGCTTCGTTGCTGGCGGGCGCCAAGTTCCGGGGCGAGTTCGAGGAACGCCTCAAGGCCGTGCTCAAGGAGCTCTCCCAGGACGAAGGCCGCACCATAGTCTTCATCGACGAATTGCACACCATGGTGGGCGCCGGCAAGGCCGAGGGCGCCATGGATGCCGGCAATATGCTCAAGCCCGCCCTGTCGCGCGGCGAACTGCACTGCATCGGCGCCACCACGCTTGACGAGTACCGCAAATACATCGAAAAGGACGCCGCGCTGGAACGCCGCTTCCAGAAAGTGCTGGTCAACGAGCCCAACGTCGAGTCCACCATCGCCATTTTGCGCGGCCTGCAGGAGCGCTACGAGCTGCACCACGGGGTAGCCATCACCGACCCCGCCATCGTGGCCGCAGCCGAGCTTTCCAACCGCTACATCACCGACCGCTTCCTGCCGGACAAGGCCATCGACCTCATCGACGAGGCCGCTGCCCGTATACGGATGGAAATCGACTCCAAGCCCGAAGTCATGGACAGGCTGGACCGCCGCATTATCCAGCTCAAAATTGAGCGCGAAGCGGTCAACAAAGACACCGACGAAGCCTCGCAGCGCCGGCTGAAAGCCATAGAAGACGAGCTGGTGTCCCTGCAGCGCGAGTACAACGACTATGAAGAGGTCTGGAAGGCCGAGAAAGCCGCAGTACAAGGCTCGCAAAGCATCAAGGAAGAAATCGACCGTGTGCGCGCCGAAATGGGCGAGCTGCAGCGCAAGGGCCAATACGACAAACTCGCCGAGCTTCAGTACGGCAAGCTGCCGGAGCTTGAGGCGCGCCTGAAGGATGCCGAAGTGGGCAAGCAGGAAGTCGACCAGCCTGATCGGCCTCGTTTGCTGCGTACCCAGGTTGGCGCCGAGGAAATCGCCGAAGTGGTTTCCCGGGCCACGGGTATCCCCGTGTCCAAGATGATGCAGGGTGAGCGCGACAAGCTGCTGCAAATGGAAGAATATCTGCACAAGCGCGTCGTGGGGCAGGATGAGGCCGTCATGCTGGTGGCCGATGCCATCCGGCGTTCGCGTGCGGGTCTGGCCGACCCGAGCCGGCCTTATGGCTCCTTCCTGTTTCTGGGGCCGACAGGCGTCGGCAAGACCGAGCTCACCAAGGCGCTGGCCAGCTTTCTGTTCGATTCAGAAGACCATCTTATCCGCATCGACATGAGCGAGTTCATGGAAAAGCATTCGGTTGCCCGCCTGATAGGCGCGCCGCCCGGATATGTGGGCTACGAAGAGGGCGGTTACCTTACCGAAGCCGTGCGGCGCAAGCCTTACAGCGTGATTCTGCTCGACGAGGTTGAAAAGGCGCACCCCGATGTCTTCAACGTGCTGCTGCAGGTGCTGGACGATGGCCGCCTTACCGATGGCCAGGGGCGTACCGTCGATTTCCGCAATACGGTCATCATCATGACATCCAACCTCGGTTCGCAGCACATCCAGAACATGGCGGGGCAGCCTTACGACGTGGTCAAGGAAGTTATCTGGGGCGAACTGAAACAATCGTTCCGTCCGGAGTTCCTCAACCGCATCGACGAGGTCGTGGTGTTTCATGGCCTGGAAGCCAAGCACATCGAGTCCATCGCCCGCATTCAGTTGCAGCGCCTGGCCGAGCGGCTTGCTCAGAAGGACATGCGCCTCGAGGTCAGCGATGCCGCGCTTGCACAGCTTGCGCGCGCAGGGTTCGATCCGGTGTTCGGCGCAAGGCCGCTCAAGCGGGCCATACAGCAGAATATCGAGAATCCCATTGCCCGGCTTATTCTCGAGGGCAAATTCGGGCCCAACGATGTCGTGCCTGTCGACTGGGACAACGACGAGTACGTGTTCTCGCGCACTCTGCAGTAAACCGACGGCATATAGGCCATTGCACGATGGCCAGCCCTCGTTCAAACCCCGCGGTGACGGCCTCGCTGCGGGGTTTTCTTATTATGCGGCCCAGTTATGGCGTATGGCCGGGCTTGCCTCTTGCTGCAAGCGCCTGGCCTTGAGGCATCTGGCGTTTGCTGTGGAGAATGGGAATCAGGACTGCGGCGGCGGATTGAACTCGAGCTCATCCTTGCCATAGAACTTGATGCCGATCTTGATGCGCTCACGCCCCTGGGCACGACGATGGCGGTTTGTATCACGCAGTGAATAGACACATCCGCAGTATTCCTGCTGATAAAAATTCTCGCGCTTGCTGATCTCGATCATGCGTGCGGAACCTCCGCCCTTGCGCCAGTTGTAGGTCCAGTAGATCAATTCGGGGTAGCGAGCGGCGGCACGTTCACCACAATCATTGATCTGCGCCATATTCTTCCAGCGCGATATACCCAGGGAACTGGTGATGGTGTCGTAACCATGCTCGTGCGCATACAGCGCGGTGCGCTCAAAGCGCATGTCGAAGCACACGGTGCAGCGCTGGCCGCGTTCCGGCTCGTTTTCCAGGCCCTTTACACGCTCGAACCAGTTGTCGCGATCATAGTCGGCATCGATGAAGGGAATGCCGTGCTGTTCCGCAAAACGGATATTCTCGTTCTTGCGGATTTCATATTCGCGATCAGGGTGGATATTGGGGTTGTAGAAATAGATGGCGTAATCGATGCCCGAAGCCGTCATGGCTTCCATGACTTCGCCGGAGCAGGGCGCGCAACAGGAGTGCAGCAGCACCTTCTTGCGGTTGTCGGGGAGTACGAGCGTAGGGCGTTGAATATCTGTCATGGCAATGGACGCGCCTGCCGGCGCGCCGGTGAAAATCAGCGAATGACGTCTATTTTAGTCCCCTATCACCTTATCCCAAAGTTGCATTACCGCGTTGCGTTCTTCCACCAGTTGATCATCGGGAATACGCGCCTTTTGCGCGCCCTGCAGCCGTAGGGCGTGCTGGCGCTTGCGGAACACCCGGTAGGCGTTTGCGGCCTTCTCGGCCAGGTCGGCTGGAATCAGCCCCGTCTTGGCTGCGATGCCCAGCAGGGTGATGTTGCCCAGGTTTTCAAGCAGGGCGGCATGCTCATGCGCGTGCAGCAGCACAAGGTACTGCGTAACAAACTCCACATCCACCATGCCACCTCTATCATGCTTCAGGTCGAAGTCCGTGCTGCGATTAGGGTGCCCGGCACTGATGCGTTCGCGCATTGCGCGCACTTCTTCCTTGAGTTTGCCAGCCTCTCGCGGCGCCAGCAGCACCTGCCGGCGTATTTGCTCGAAACGCTGGCCAATCTGCGCGTCGCCGGCCACAAATCGTGCACGCGTAATTGCCTGGTGCTCCCATACCCAGGCATGATTCAGTTGGTACTGCTCGAATGCTTCCAGCGATACCGCAAGCAGGCCCGCGTCGCCGTCGGGCCTTAGGCGCAGGTCGATTTCATACAGGCGTCCGGACGAGGTCATAGTCGATAGCCATGACACCATGCGTCGGCCAAGCTTGGCATAGCGCTCGCTTGCTTCGGTATTCGGATCTTCGTACAGAAACACCAGATCGAGGTCGGACGCATAGCCGATTTCCTTCCCGCCCAGCTTGCCGTAGGCGATGATTGCGAAACGGGGCGGCGCCACGTTGTCCCGCTGCCCGCGTGGCTGGACCAGCGGCCAAACCCGCGAAATGGTTTCTGCAAGCAGCATATCGGCCAGCGCCGACAACCGGTCGGCCAGTTGCTCCACCGTCAGTTCGCCTTCCAGATCCTGTGCCAGCAGCTGAAAGCTGACCTGATGCTGCGTATCGCGCATCAGGTTCATCTGCTGCTCCATGTCAGCCTGCCCGTCGGCCAGCACACAGGCGTCCAGCTCGCTGCGCAGTTGCGCGCCTATCTGTTCAAAATCCGGGGGCGCCATCAGAGTGCGCCACTCGATCAGGCTGTCCAGCAGTATGGGATGTCGGCGCAGGTATTGTGAGGCCCAGGGGCTGGCGCTTACCAATCGCGCTACCCGAGCCAGCGTTTCCGGATACTCGGCCAGCAGGGCCAGATAGGCACTGCGCTGGGCAACCTGTTCTACCAGTTCCAGCAGGCGCGACGCGGTGATGGCAGGCTGCTCGGTGGATGCCGATGCGCTCATGATGGCGGGCAGCAGCGCATCAAGACGCTTGCGGCTGGATGCCGACAAGCTGCGGATCCGGTGGCTTTCCAGCAGCGAATCCACGCGCCGGCACAGATCGCTGGCCTGCGGCGTGTCCTCGCCCAGCACTTGGCGGATGTGATCGGCGAGATCCGCACAGGGTGCTTCAGGCAGGCGTTGCGGCGGATCGTTGTCCTCGCCGTCGCCCATGCCGGCAATGCGGAATGCATCACGAAAGGTGCGCGACACGAATGCGCGGTGATCGGCCAAGGTCTGGTCGAATTCTTCGCGCGACATGCCCATGACGGCCGCCAGCCCTTCGCATAGCGAAGGATCGCGCGGCAATAGATGCGTCTGCTCGTCCTCGCGATACTGCAACATATGCTCCACCCGCCGCAGAAAGATGTAGGCCGCGCCCAGGCTCTCCGCTACTTCGGGCGCAATCACGCCAGCCTTATTCTGTTTGTGCAGTGCAGTAAGCAGCGTTCGCTGTTGTAAAGAGGGCGCCCGGCCGCCGCGTATCAGCTGGCTCAACTGCACGACGAATTCAATCTCCCTGATACCGCCTTCGCCAAGCTTGATGTTGTGTATGCTGTCTATCCCATTGCGTGCCGATGCCCGCCGTTCCCAGTCTTGCCGTATGCGCTCGCGCAGCCCGCGCAGAGAGGCCAGTGCGTCGAAATCGAAATATTTGCGGTAAACAAACGGGCGGCGCAGCCGCTCAAGTTGCTCTCTTTGGGCCGCTGTTTCACTGTCGGCAAATGCCTTGCAGGGAATGACACGACCCTTGAGCCAGGCGTAGCGCTCCCATTCCCGCCCCTGCACGACCAGGTAGTTTTCGAGCGCGTCCAGACTCCAGGCCAGTGGGCCCGAATCGCCATCCGGACGCAGGCGCAGATCGCTGCGAAACACTTGTCCGTCCGCATCAGGCTCGGAGAGCACAGGCATCATTCTCTGCGTGACCTTGCCATAAAACTCGTGATGACTGATCTTGCGGCGCCCATCGGTCTCGCCTTCCTCACCATAGAGCATGATGAGATCAATATCCGACGATACATTCAACTCGCGTCCGCCCAGCTTGCCCATGCCCACAATCAGCATCTCCTGCGGCAGACCGGTATGCGGATCTCGCGGCACGCCATGCACCTCGACGAGGCTGGTGACCACACTTTTATAGGCTTCGGCCACGGCCAGATCGGCTAGCGCCGACATTGCACCCACGACCTCGTGCAGCGGGGCCTCGCCATTGATGTCGCGCACCATCAGCGTATAAAACACCCGAGCGCGCAGCAGCCGCAGCACATGCCGCAGGTTTGTTACTGGCAGTGTGCCGCCTCCGCCCAGCTCCGCGAACCAGTCCTGGATGACGCGTCGCGTCACGGGCTCTCCCCCCGCCTTGGACAGCCACAAGGCAAAGCTTTCATCGGCCATCAGCTTGCGTCGCAATGCGCCGGACCAGCTCAGGGACGACTCTAATATAATGGGTTGAGACATGGGTCTATCACTTTGTGTCAGCAAGGCCTGGATGTGGCGCGGATTCCACGTATCCGGCGCGGCATGGCTACCGGCGCCGGGCACATGACGAAATACTGTAAATCATAACTGCTCGGGCTGAACTCCTACGTGCGTCAATTCACCTGTCACATCCTCAAGCTCATAGGCGCCCTGGCGCTGCTGCTGTATGTCGTGGTCTGCCTGGGTGTGTTGGGGGTGCGTTACTGGATCCTGCCTCATATCGACGAGTGGCGCCCGCAGATAGAGCAATATGTATCACAGCGATTCAATACCGATGTCGGCGCGGACCATATCCAGGCGGAGTGGGCGGGCCTGGCCCCCCGCATTAGCCTGATCGGCGTTACCATCGCACCGGCGGGCGCGGCATCAGGCCCCGGCGCCGACAATGCGGCCCAAAATGACAGCCTGCGCGTATCGCGATTGGACATCCGGCTGGATTGGCGCAGCCTGCTGCATTTGCGGCCTGTGTTTCTTGACTTGCGGGCATCAGGTATCGTGCTCGATTTGCGCCGGGATGAGCAGGGCAAGCTGCATGTATTGGGCCAAACGATCGATTTCAGCGAGCAGGACACCCGCTCCGAACGCTTGTTGGATTTCCTGCGTTGGCTGGGTGGCCAGCGCCGTATTACGCTGGACAATGCCACTGTGCGCTGGACGGACGAGACCCGGGACCCACGACCGCTGACTCTCAACGAAGTTCGCGTCGTTGTTGAAAATCACGGGGGTCAGCATAATATTTCTGTTTCCGCCACACCCCCATCCGAGCTTGGCGCGCTGATCGATGCGCGCGCCACGCTGGCGTTGCCCGACGGCATAGGCAAGCATGTGAGTGAGTCCGCCTCTGGCAGCGCGCAGCCCTCCGAGGCTGGACAAGACGGGCTTGGGGCTTCGGCCCATCATGCCGAAATAGACTCTTCTGGCCGCCTGCCGCCACTTCCGGCCAAGGCGAACGGCCGCATTTATCTGCGATTGAAGGCCATACATCCCGCCGCCTGGGCACCGTGGATAACGCCGTCCGAAAGCTGGACTGCCCGGCAGATGGATGTGCGCGCAGTATTGACGCTGACAGGGACGGAAAACAACCGGCTGACCACGGATATCCAGATGGCGGCGCCGCGCTGGCATCCCACCGAGAACCTGACCATCGACGGCGATGCGCTGCATCTATACCTGGACGGTCCGGCCCGGGGCTATGCCCACCTGGCTCAAGGTCACAGAGTCGGAAAACTGGCTGGTCCGGTCAGCCAGGTCGTCGAGAAGCAGTCCGGCGGCTCCCGTGTCCTGAACTATCGCCTGATCGGCCAAGGCGTCCGGATCATTGATCCTCACACCTTCCCGCAACCGATTGCGCTCCAGCACATCATGGGCCAGGGCCAGGTGCAGCGGGAGGACAATGGCCAACTGCGCATCGCGGCCTCGCAAATGTTCGTGGCCAATACCGATGCGCAAGCTCGTCTGAAGGGCTGGTGGTCTCAAGGCGGCGGTAGCCTGGCCGGTCTTGCCGATATCACCGGCACGGTGGATTATGCCCGGGTCGCCGCCATTGGCGACTACCTGCCGGAGCATGTCAACAAGCTCGCACGAGAGTGGATGAGCCAGGCGCTGACTCAAGGCGTCATTAAAGACGCAGAGCTCACACTACGCGGCAACCTGCGGCACTTCCCATTTCAGGAACAGCCAGAGATGGGCGATTTTCGGATTGCGGGCGCCTTCAGCGATACCACCATCGATTATCTGCCACCCCATGGCAATGAAAAGGGATGGCCGGCCGTCGAGGACATGCAGGGCAGGGCGCTATTGCACAGGGCCGACCTGCGGCTGGATATAGACCATGCGATCATGCAGCCCGCGCCAGGACAGGCTGTTCAGGTCACGCGGCTTGCCGCGCGCATTCCCGATCTCGAGCATGATCCCATTCTCGATATTTCGGGCGAAACAGAGGGGGGCGCGACCGCATACCTGGGGCTGATGACGCACTCGCCGCTCGGGCAACTGCTTGGCAATGTGTTCGAGGACACGCGTGCAAGCGGCGACTGGCAAGTACCTCTTGCGCTGACTATACCGTTGACGCATGCCAGCGACACGCAAGTCGATGGCGCCATCCATTTTCAGGGCAATACCTTGCATCTCATGCCAGGTGTGCCTGCATTCGAACAGATGCAAGGCGTGCTGGCATTTACCCAGGACGGCGCCACAGCCCAGGGCATCAAGGGCACGGTGCTGGGCGGCGCCATGAAAATGGACGGCGCACTGGGTGGCCAGGGCAAGGGCCTGCGCATGCGGGGCACACTGACCGCCAAGGCGCTGTCCAGCTACGCCGCCATAAAAGCGGTGGATCGTCTCAAGGGCCAGGCCGCCTACACAGCTGTTCTTCAGAGAAAAACAGATGCCGCCGCCATACTGACTGTCCGCACAGATATGCGCGGCCTCTCGGCGGATATGCCGCCGCCGTTGGGTAAGGCCGCCGCGGAATCGCTCAAGGTGAAGGCTGTCTGGGCGCCGCAGCGCAAAGGCGCCGGCAGACTGCTTGCCATGCAGATAGGGCCGGATGTCGACATCCGTCTTCTTCATCGCGAAGGCGCGGCGGATCAGCCTTTTTTTCAGGCGGGTGCCTTGGGCATATATGCGCATCCCGATCTGCCTGCCAAAGGCCTCAACATCGAGGCACGCTTTACGGATGTGAATCTGGATGAATGGAATGCGTTGAGGCGGGAGCTCGGACAGTCGTCGGACGGCGCCTCCGGTGCAGCTGCCAAGCCGCCACCAGGCAATGCACATGCCAAGCCGGGCACTGGCCAGCCCTTCATGCCTGCCTTGGCCCGGCTGCGCCTGCAAAGTGATGCGGCACAATTTCACGGCATGGCGCTCGACCAGCTTACATTCACCATACTGCAGCCAGAACCCGGACAATGGCGGGCGGACGTCAGCGCAAGCACCACTGCGGGAACCATACGCTGGCAGGAACACCATGGCCAGCTCCAAGGACCCATCCGAGCCGACTTCAATCGCCTGGCCCTGGGCAATGCGCCCGAACAACTTGCCACGCATCCGGCAAAAACGGCCTCACATAGCGCCGATGCGCCGGAGCAGGAAAAGAAATCGATGCCTCTCGACCTGGATCAGGGCCTTGATCTTCCTCCCATTTCATTGCGCGTGCAGGATCTTGCTCTCTATGGCCGCCACGTGGGCGCACTGAGCCTGACTGCACGCGCAGAATCGCACGGCACGCGCTGGCGGCTGGATCATATTCTGTTGAGCACACCGGAGGCCCAACTGACCGGGCAGGGTGCCTGGCAACTCACAGGGCCCCAGCGCGGCCTGAGCCTGAAGGCCGCCGCCACCGTGCGGGACATGGGAGCCTACATGGACCGCATTCAGTACAAAGATATTCTTTCAGGAGGAAACGGCACGCTGGTCGGCGAATTCAAATGGAAGAACATCCCCTGGTCCTTCAAGCGCGAGGATCTCAGCGGCACGCTGGACATCGCGCTCGACAAAGGCCGCTTCAGCAATCTCAACTCATACTCGGCCCGGCTTCTTGAACTTCTTTCGCTGCAATCCGTCAAGCGCCTTGCCCGATTGAACTTCAGTCCCGGCAGTCTCCTGCGCGAGGGTTTTCCTTTTGATACCCTGCGCGGCACCCTTGTCGCCTCGGACGGTGTGCTATCCACGCACGACTACCGCGTCATTGGCCCCGCCGGCACCATCGTCCTCGAAGGCGATACCAATCTTGTCGACGAAACGCTCAATATGCAGGCCGTCGTTGTCCCCGATCTCGACGCCAGCGGCGCCGCGATCGCGGCCGGAATCGCCATCAACCCCATAGTCGGAATAGGCGCGTTCCTTGCCCAACTCTTCCTCCAGGCACCCTTGTCCGAAGCCATGACTGCCCAATACCACATCACCGGCACATGGGAAGAGCCCAAGGTCGAGGAAACCACACCGCCAGCTAAAGACAGGGTGCCTGATAAGGAGCCACCGCCTTGAGCGGCAACCAGATAGGCATTGATGCCTGTTATTGTTGTCAAAGCAGATGCCCCCATTCCTGATCATCCATGCGTTGAAAGGCTGATACTGCACCTGCAATATCAGCCACCTGATATCTTCGCTTTGGGCCTTCCCTAATGGCCCCATCCCCCCTATCCTGCTTATGCATGTCATGACAGCGACCAAAGCAGGGGGCTATTGGTGCTTCGATGCATGCATGGAATGGATTCGGGATGCTGACACAAAATCTGGGCGAGCTCGTTGCGTCAACCAAGGCGTATGGAATCGACTCATCTGCGCGTGATGCCGCGAAGCGAGGGGTCATTGATTCTATTGCAACGATGATGGCAGGGCGCGTCGAGCACGCTGTTGCACTACTGAGCAGAGCTTACAAGCCTTTTACTAAAGGTGATGCCATTGAGATTTTTGAGTGCGATCTAGTCGGCACGGATGCCGCTGCCTTGATAAATGCAACAGCGGCCCATGTTCTCGATTTTGACGACGTCTCGCTTAAAGGCCATCCTAGCGCGGTTATGGTGCCAGCGTTGCTAGCCCTTGCACAGGAGCGAAATGCAAAAGGCAGCGAATTGCTGGACGCATACGTTGTGGGATATCAAGTATGGGGTGAGCTGGCTCAGCGGGAATCGGACATGCATCACATGAAGGGCTGGCATCCCACGGGCATATTTGGCTCTGTAGGGGCCGCCGCCGCTTGCGCACGCTTGCTTCGGCTGGATGCTGGCGCAGCTGCGCACGCAATAGGTCTTGGTGCAACTCAGAGCGCAGGGCTCATGGCTAACTTTGGATCAATGGCCAAGTCTTTTCAGGCAGGTCGCGCAGCACAGGCGGGAATCATGGCGGCGAAGCTTGCTCAGCAAGGGTTCACGGCTGGCGCCGATGTGTTGAATCATTCGCAAGGATTCTTGCAGGCGTTTTCTCCATTTGGGCGTGTAACTAGAAGCGCAGAAATTGCAGAAGTAGGGAAAGAGTGGACCATTCAGAGCCAACCAATGAGCATTAAGAAGTATCCGACCTGCTACTACACGCATCGCACGATAGATTCGATATTAGCGCTGGTAAAGGACGTTGATGTCTCCGAGGAAATGATCAACTGCGTAAAGGTTCATATAAGTTCGGAACACGCCACTGTGCTTTGCAATCATCAGCCGCGGACTGGCCTGGAAGCCAAATTCAGTATTGAATTTGCCGCTGCTTGTGCACTGCTACACAGTAGAGTGTCGCTGGCTGATCTCACCGACACCGTTGTTCTTAATCCCAGGATGCAAGCCCTGATGAGCCGTGTTGAAACTGTCCACGCAACCGAATACTCGGAGCAGTGGCAAGGTGCGGCCAAAGCAGACTGGGTAGAAATATTGCTTGCCGATGGACGGACGCTGGAAACAGAACCCGTCGTGTACGCTGCGGGACATGCTTCCCGACCATTGGCACGTGAGGATCTTAATGAAAAATTCACATCATGCGCACGGGCGGGTTCCATGGAAATAGATTCAGTTGAGATATTGGACAGGCTTTGGAATCTGGAGCAGGAAAACATTGACTCTCTATGGAGTGGACTATGCGGTTGATCAGTTATACCAATGTGCATAGTGAATCTGCATTCTGCGCCGTGTGCGGAGATGACGGCATAGTAGATCTGTCAGGCCGCATGAACATTCATGAGCTGGGGCACGCCCTGCGTACCGTGGGCGCCAGTGACATACTGGAGCAAGCATCCGGGAAACAAGCAGATCTTCCAATGTCTGCGATCGTCTCCTACCTGCCCGTGATACCAGATCCCGCGCGAATTTTCTGTATCGGGCTCAACTATGAAGCGCATCGTATTGAGGCTGTTCGTGAACGGACTCCTCATCCCACAATTTTCCTGCGCCTCCCCCAGTCGCAGGTGGGACACGGGCAACCCTTAATCTGCCCAGCTGAATCAGACAGCTTCGATTTCGAGGGAGAGATCGCGCTGGTCATCGGAAGACGAGGGCGGCGTATCAAGCCTGAACATGCGTGGTCCCACATATTCGGCATATCGGCCTACAACGACGCATCTGTACGTGATTGGCAGGCGCATGCCACGCAGTGGGGGCCTGGAAAGAATTTTCCTGCAACAGGTGCATTTGGACCGTCGCTGGTTGGCATCGGCCTGTTCGATGAGAATGAAATCATTGAGCTTAAAACAACGCTCAATGATGTTGTGGTGCAGCAGGCGGATACCAGCATGCTGATATTTCCCATCCCCGAATTGATTGCGTATATATCGACTTTCACGGAACTGCTTCCTGGCGATGTGATTGTGACCGGAACGCCGGGCGGGGTGGGATTTAAACGGAACCCGCCCCTCTTCATGAAGCAAGGAGATCGGGTATCGGTGGAAGTGTCCCGGGTGGGACGACTGACGAACCGGATTATCAAAGAAATTCTGTCATAGCGAGAAGCACTGACCTTCCGTATCCGCTATTTCGTTCTTATCCTTGCCAATGGAAGCAAGCGATCAAGCTCCTATTAAGTAAACAAATTTCAGGTTAATAAATATGGCGTCAAAAGAAACATTCAACACAAACGATGCAGTACTCATGGACATCGGTGAAGACTACAAAGACATCCGTGAATCGGTTCAGCGCGTTTGTGCGGATTTTCCAAATGAGTACTGGTCCAGTAAGGACGAAGTGGAGGCCTATCCTACGGAGTTCATCGATGCTATGACCCAGGCGGGCTTTCTCGCAGCGCTTATTCCGGAAGAGTATGGGGGATCCGGCTTGCCATTAAGGGCAGCTGCCGTGATCATGGAAGAGGTATGTGCTGCAGGCTGCCATGCAGCGGCCGGACATGCTCAAATGTATATCATGGGTACCGTACTTCGGCATGGTAACGACGAACAGAAACGTAAATATTTGCCTGACATTGCATCCGGCAAGCTAAGGTTGCAAGCCTTTGGCGTGACCGAGCCAACAACGGGATCGGATACGACGCAGCTCAGGACACGCGCAACCCGCACTGATGCTGGATACGTAATTAATGGGCAGAAAGTGTGGACGTCGCGCGCGCAGCATTCGGATTTGATGCTGGTTCTGGCAAGAACGACACCAGCATCAGACGTTCCAAAGCGTGTCGATGGGATTTCCACTTTCCTTATCGATATCAAGGCTTGCTTGGGGAAGGGGCTGGAAATCAGGCCTATTAAGGCCATGGTGAACCATCATGCAACAGAGGTTTTCTTTGATAATCTTGAGGTGCCATCCGATGCACTGGTTGGCGAGGAAGGGCGGGGCTTTCGATACATTCTCGACGGAATGAATGCAGAGCGCATGATCACGGCAGCCGAAGCCCTTGGCTCGACAAGATGGTTTCTGAATGCGGCTACACAATATGCGAATGAGCGGGTGGTGTTCGGTCGGCCGATCGGATCCAACCAGGGAATACAGTTCCCATTGGCGCAGGCCCGCATCCAGGCCGATGCGGTAGACATGATGATTCGCCGGGCGACCGCATTATTTGAGCAAAATCTTCCTTGTGGTGCTCAGGCAAATATGGCGCGCTACCTAGCCGCAGAGTGCCTGTGGAACGCAGCAGAGGCATGCATGCAAACTCATGGCGGCTTTGGTTTTGCACGGGAATATCACATTGAGCGCAAATGGCGTGAAGCGCGTTTGGCACGCATCGCTCCCGTCTCAACTAATTTGATCCTGGCAAATATAGCCCAGCATACACTGGGCTTGCCACGCTCATACTAGCTTTCTTCATGACATCTATTTCTAAAAACTTGTAGTGCTGAGACCGCACATTACTGTAGTAGAGGCCAATTCACATGCAGGATAATATTTACGACTGGATAGGCAGGCAGCAAATTACCGAGGATGAAATAGGGCTTACTCTAGTGCGTCGCGCAGCAGCAATGGTTGACATGGATCCAGGCTCTTTCAGTCGAGGCGATGCGCTGCCGCCACATTGGTATTCAATGTTCTTTACACCCAATGCCCGGGCATCCGAAATTGGACATGACGGGCATCCGCGTAAGGGGGATTTTTTTCCTCCCATTCCGCTACCGCGACGCATGTTCGTGGGACGTGATGTTGAATTTTTCCATCCCTTGGTAGTGGGTGAGCAGGCGCACAAGATATCGGAAATTGCGTCTATTACGCCTAAAGAAGGGCGTTCGGGCAAGCTGGTATTTCTGCAGATAAAGCACACAGTGAAAAAGGAGGACGGGCGCACTGCTTTGGTTGAGTTGCAGAATGTAGTTTATAAATCGGCCAGCACTGCTTCGGCTTCGGAGAAATCGTCTGTCGTCGCAGCAGGGGGTACGCCCGGCCTTGATGCCGCTTGGTCGGAAGAGCATATTATCGATCCTGTGCTGCTCTATCGCTACAGCGCATTGACATGGAACGGGCATCGCATACATTACGATTGCGATTATGCCCGTGATAAGGAAGGCTATCCCACCTGTGTCGTTAATGGGGCCCTGACTTTGCACCTACTCATTGGGGCGGCGTTAAACCAGTGTCAGGACATGTTTCTGACGAGAATAAAGGCACGCCTTTCCAGTCCAATGTTCATGGGCGAAAAAATCCAGTTGGGTGGTACTGCACTACAGCCCGTTGAAGACGGTATGGCAATAAAAGCCCTGGCTCGCAGTGGGTCGGGCGCGACAGCGGCGACGGCAGAACTTTTCTTTGAGAAGCGGAGCATTGGAAATGGATGAGCGCATACTTCCCCTGTGGCGATCACTAATGTTCTGTCCCGCCAATTCCGTGCGCTTTCTTGAGAAAGCACATGAGCGCGGTGCTGACGCAGTCATCCTTGACCTTGAGGACTCAGTAGCACTATCCGAGAAGCAGCGCGCTCGCACGCTTTGGCAGCCGGCGGCCGTTCGCATCAAATCCTCGGGCGCAGACGTATTGGTTCGAATCAATCGCGAGTTGGAGCTTGCGGTGCAGGACATATGGTGTGCGGTTTCTCCCGATGTATCGGCTCTTGTTGTACCCAAGACGAAAGGTCCTGAGCACATTCAACTCATTTCCGAAGTGATTGCCTCTCGCGAAATGGATTTGGGTATGCGGGTTGGGCATACACGGCTATTGGCACTTGTCGAAACCGCTGACGGGATGACACGCATTAACGCAATCGCAAGTGCGGACGATCGCCTCGTAGGCCTGGCGGTCGGCGGGGAGGACCTCGCGACGGAATTGGACGCGGAGCCTACAGCAGATGCCTTGTATGTGCCAAAGATGTTAGGGGTCCTGGCGGCCCGCGCTGCAGGCATTTTACCCATTGGTGTGCTTGCTAGTGTTGCAGGCATTGGCAATGACGACTCGGCATATATCCGTATGGTTTCCCGTTCACGAAGCTTAGGATTTTCGGGAGCGACTTGCGTACACCCCAAGCAGGTGCCGCTATTGAATCAGGCATTTAGTCCCGGTGCTGCTCAGGTTGATCAGGCCCGGCGTATCGTCGAGGCATACGAGAGTGCCGAGCAAAAGGGAGATGGTGCGACAGCGCTTGACGGGCGAATGATTGATCGTCCAGTTGTTTTGCGGGCGCGGCGCCTTCTCGCTCAATTGGATGCCCAAAAGAACGTGTCTTGATAAATGAATGGAAAAAGGATTGCTTCCGATGTCTTCTACTCAGCCTTTAGCCGGCTATGTTGTTGTTGAAATCGGCCACAGCGTTGCCGCACCATATGCTGGATTAATTCTGGCAGAGCTGGGGGCTGAGGTCATCAAGGTGGAAAACCCTGCGGGCGGCGATTCCGC
The DNA here is from genome assembly GCF_004153445.1 of Allopusillimonas soli. Lineage (GTDB taxonomy): Bacteria > Pseudomonadota > Gammaproteobacteria > Burkholderiales > Burkholderiaceae_B > Allopusillimonas > Allopusillimonas soli. The sequence goes on along the minus strand of NZ_SDQC01000001.1, from coordinate 3,398 downwards.
ACGTGCATGGGGGCCGCCTTTTGCCGGTGACATGGGTCCCCATTTCAGTGCGTTCAATCGCAACAAGGCCAGCGTGGCCGTAAATCTGGCGAACGAGCGAGAGAGGGACGCTCTTAAGGCCCTCATAATCGAGCGTGCTGATGTTGTTATATGCAATTTACGGTCGGGAGCGGCCGGCAAGCTCGGTCTGGGTGCAGATACACTTACGGCAGAAAAACCGGCATTGATCTATTGTGAGCTGGGCGCATTTGGCCTTGGCGGGCACATGTCGCGTAAGCCAGGATACGATCCCCTAATGCAGGCATATTGTGGAGTCATGAGCGTAACCGGGGAGTCTTCCGAACGACCCCCCGTGCGTGTTGGCGTTTCCATGGTGGATATGGGGGCCGGTATGTGGTCGGCGATAGGAATCCTTGCATCGTTACTTTCACGTAAGGAATCCGGGCAGGGTTGCCGTGTTGACACCTCCCTGTTTGAAACGGCTGTAGCCTGGATGGCCACGCCAATATCTCGTTATCTCATGGGAGGCGGATCGCAGTCGCCTCATGGCTCCGGTGCGGCTGGCATCGTTCCTTATCAGGCGTTTTGCACCAAAACGGGTTGGCTGGTTATCGCCGCAGGAAACGACAGGCTGTTTAAGTCGCTTTGCGATGTTATAGGCCGGCCTGAATTGGCTGGTGATCCGCGGTTTTCTTCCAATGGTCAGCGGGTACTGAATCAACACCTGCTGCTACCTGTTATCGAGGAGTTCACCGCCTCACACGAGAGGGAAGCCTTGGCCAGAATTCTTGATGAGGCTTCTATCCCGAACGCGCCAGTGCAAAATGTAGAGCAGTTGGTGAATGATGAGCATGCGCGACAGCTCGGTATAATTCAAGAGAGCCAGGGGCGGCAGCACGTTGGTTTGCCTATACGTTTTGACAAGGAGCGGCCATCTTACCGTTCACCGGCGCCTTCCCTTGGCGTCGACACAGAGCGCGTTCTAGAAGCATACTTAAAGTGTTAAGGCTCACTGCTGTTCGTTGAAAATTTCCGGCAACGATTCCATAACGGCGCATACGAGGCTTCGAAATGTGCTCATCTGATGATTTTGCGTTAACTTCCTACATTCCGAATGAACCATATGGAAAGTCGGTGGGTGTTGTCCACCGGGGATTGGAGATTCTAGAGCTTTTCGCTGTTGAGCAGTGCCCACTTACTGTTAATGAGATATCGCTCAAACTCGGGTACCCTCAGTCCAGTACATCAGTGTTGTTGCATGGCCTTCATAATCTTGGCTACTTGATCCATGATCGGCACAACCGGACTTTCTACCCAACGGTTCGCGTTACGTTTCTCGGCATGTGGATGCATAATCGCTTGTTTCATGAGGGTAGTTTCCTCCAGCTAATGGAAAGCCTGGCCAAAATTACAGGACATGTAGTGTTGCTTGCGATACGTAATGGGCTTTATGCCCAGTATATGCACATTGTTTCAGCTCGATCTTCTCGTGTTGGATTGAAGCCGGGCTTGATGCGCCCGATTTGTCGCGCGGCGGTCGGGAAGGTGCTCTTAAGTGCTATGAATGATCAAGAGATCTCCAGGATTGCGCGAAATGCAAATGCCATGGATGTCTCTCTGGCTCCTCCTGTTGATATAGAGAAGCTACTTGAGGAAATCGCTATTTGTCGCAGTACCGGTTTTGCTTATAGCGAGGAAAATGTGACGCCGGGTTCTTCTGTCATTGCAACGCGTGTCCCAGTCGATGTGGCCGGTGTTCCGCTGGCAATCGGAGTAGGGGTTCATGCGCGGGAGTTCTCGCAGGTTAAAGAACATATACAGAAAATCTTGCTTTCCGAACTCGCGGAGCATTTCAATCCCGAGCGCATCGCAAACGACATTAGCCGTTCGTGGATGCCGCCAGTGGGGCAGCCCTACTCGGTGGGGAAACTTTAACCTCCCGTCCAGTAGGGCTTTGTCACGAGATCACTGGAGCTTAATCTGTGCTTCCTTGACAACGCGTTCCCAACGCTCATTATCATCATGGATGATTTTCGCGAACGCTTCGGGCGTTCTTGGCTTGGGTTCCAGGCCTTGACCAGCAAAATGCTCTACAAGCAACGGAGTTGTCAAAGCATAGTTAGCTGCTTTATTGACTCTTTTAATAACGGCAGAACTTGTTCCCTTTGGCGCAAGGATTCCATTCCAGCCTACAGTCACGCAATGAGGCACTGTTTCGCTCACTGTCGGGACATCAGGCAGAGACTTTAGGCGTTCACCATCAAAAATTCCAAGCGCCCTTAGCTCGCCAGCTTTCATCAAGGGTAATGCCGCAGTGAGGCTGACTATCGCAATGTCGACATGCTTCCCGAGCAAATCGTTTACGGCGGGTGCACTTCCTTTATAAGGGACGTGTAGGAGTTTAACGCCGCTCAGGGTTTCAAACAGTGCTCCTCCAAGGTGAGCCGCACTTCCCGCACCATATGACCCAAAAGAAATAGCACCTGGTTTGGCTTTAGCTGCTGCTAGCAGATCACTTACCGATTTAAGTGGCGAGTCCTTATACGTGATCATGACCAGCGGAATTTCGGACAGAATCGCTACGGGCTCAAAGGATGTCTCTGGATTGTATTGCGTCTTATATACGTGGGGATTGATCGTGAATGAGCTGGAGGCATATAGAAGCGTATAGCCGTCATTCTTCTGGCCAGCCACATAATCCGTTGCAAGCATCGTGTTTGCCCCGGGCTTGTTTTCTACAACGATTGCTTGGCCTAGATCCTCTGCCATTTTGTCGGCAACCAAACGGCCCAATGTATCGGCACCTCCCCCCGGCGTATAAGGCACTATCATGCGTATACTTTGGCTGGGATAATCATCTGCAGCATACGATGCAGGTACATATGCGACATAAGCAAGAGTTGATAAAAGTACTGCATGTTTAAGAAAGCGCATTTGCCTACCTCCATTTGTGATGGAGGGTAGTATCCTAGCCGCGTCTTACAGGGTCAAGGATATGGCTCGTAATATCAAGAGGGTGATATTGGCGTTGGATATATGCCTTAGTTCAGAGCATGCAGTGGCATATATGATTGATGTTGCCCCTGAATTTTGTAGCTCTTAGTTCGGGGGCTATGCGGCCCATGGCCATAGCGTCTTTCACCAAGCTGATCTGCATACGGAGCCTCATGCTCCATCCCACTATTGTCGGCTAAGCAGATCTATGAACGCCGTCAAATACAGCCAACCTCCTCCTGTGGAAATATAGGTGGTATATCGCCGTTTCAGAGCTGATTAGTGACCTGTCCTGGCTTTTTCGATCCAAGGTAACTTGAGACAATGGCCTCTTCGATAGCGAGAGGCACATGAAGAAGACGCGATACAACGATGAGCAGATCGTCCGGATCCTGCGCGAGACC
>NZ_SDQC01000018.1 GCF_004153445.1 Allopusillimonas soli | reverse complement strand
TGACCTGTCCTGGCTTTTTCGATCCAAGGTAACTTGAGACAATGGCCTCTTCGATAGCGAGAGGCACATGAAGAAGACGCGATACAACGATGAGCAGATCGTCCGGATCCTGCGCGAGACCGATAAGGACACCGTCGCAGAGGTGGCCAAGCGCCACGGCGTGAGCGAGGCGACGATCTATGCGTGGCGCAAGAAGTTCGGCAACATGGAGACCGACGAAGTCAAACGGCTCAAAGCGTTGGAGGGGGAGAATGCCAGGCTGCGCAAGCTGCTGGTTGACCGAGAACTCGAAATCGATGTCATGAAGGAAATCAACGCAAAAAAGTGGTGAGCGTGCAGGCCCGGCTTGAGCAAGCGAGATATGCCATTTCTCGTGGTGTATCGCAACGTCGGGCTTGTACGCTAATGGATGTTTCCCGTTCCGGCTTGTACTACACGCTGAGGATGCCCGTGAAGGATGCTCCTGTGATCGGGGCGATGCAACGCCTCTCAGGTCAATACCCGCGTTTCGGTTCGCGCCGTATCCGAGTCTTCCTGGGCCGTGAAGGCCTTCAGGTCGGCCAGGAGCGCTGTTCGCGTCTGTGGCGTGAGGCGGGTCTCCAGGTGCCAGCCAAGCGCAAGCGGCGCCGCGTAGCTGGCTCACAATCTCGTCCATGCGAGCCCACCGGCAGGAACAGCGTTTGGAGTTACGACTTTGTGTATGACGCCTGCGCGAACGGCCAAACGCTAAAATGCCTGACCGTGGTCGATGAATACACGAGAGAATGTCTGGCCATTGACGTGGCAGGAAGCATCCGGGCCAGCCGCGTCATAGAGGTTCTCAGCCGCCTGGTGAGTCTGCGTGGCGCTCCGAGATACTTACGAAGCGATAACGGCCCAGAGTTCGTCAGCACACAACTGCTGCAATGGGCTGTGGATGAAAAGCTGGAAACGGTCCTGATCGAACCCGGCAAGCCATGGCAAAACGGTACCAATGAAAGTTTCAACGGTAAGTTTCGTGATGAATGTCTGTCTATGGAATGGTTCCGCAACCGCCTGGAGGCCAGAGTCATCATTGAGGACTGGCGTCGCCACTACAATGAGATCCGGCCGCATTC
>NZ_SDQC01000017.1 GCF_004153445.1 Allopusillimonas soli | reverse complement strand
ACTGCACCGACTGCAATCGATATTTTCGCCATCGCTTTGCGGGCATCCGGCCACGGCGCCGGGCCACCGAGGCCTATCGGCTGGAGGTCTTCGAGGCCCACGATGGCGGCGTGAGCCAGCGCCAACTGACGCGCACGCACCGGATCGGCAGCGCCACCGTCGAGCGCTGGTACCAGTCCTTTATCGGGCAACGGGTCTCGGAGCTCTCTGGCCGAAGTTGTCCGCAGGTGCTGGGCATTGACGAGCATTTCTTCAGCCGCAAGAAGGGCTACGCCACCACCCTGGTTGACTTGAGGCACCACAAGGTGTTCGATGTGGTGCTGGGCCGCTCGGAAGCGAGCCTGCGCGGCTATTTGAAGCGGCTACCTGGCCGCGAGCATGTGCGCGTCATTGTGATGGACCTATCCGAACCCTATCGGCGCATCGCCCAGCAGTACTTTCCCAACGCCATGATCGTGGCCGACCGGTTTCACGTCGTGCGGCTGGTGAACCAGCACTTTCTGAAGCTGTGGCAGCAGCACGATCCTGAAGGGCGCAGGAACCGGGGGTTGATCAGTTTGATGCGCCGTCATCACTGGAAGCTCTCGTCGGTGCAAAAGGAGCGCTTGCATCGATACCTGGCCCAAATGCCGGTGTTGCAGGCGCTTTACTTTGCCAGACAGCAACTGAACGGGTTTCTGGTGATGAAGAGTTTGAAACGCAAACGGGCCAAGCAGCTGCTGCCCGAGTTCCTGGCGTTGATCCGTCAGTTTGAGCAAAGTCCGGCCAAGGCGCTGGCCGCTACGTTAACATCGTGGCTCGAGCCCATCGTGCGCATGTGGCGCTTTACCAAGTCTAATGGAATCACCGAGGGCTTCCACACGAAGATGGAGATGCTCTCGCGCCGAGCGTATGGGTTCAGAAATTTTGAGAATTACCGCATGCGGGTCTTGGCTCAGTGCGGGTGGGATGGTGTGATTAACCGAGTTTGACGAATGCCCAGATCCCCCGATAATGGAGTAGAGCCGGCTCGAGCCCATCGTGCGCATGTGGCGGTTCACCAAGTCTAATGGGATCACCGAAGGGTTCCACACCAAGATGGAGATGCTTTCACGCAGAGCGTATGGGTTCAGGAATTTTGAGAATTACCGTATGAGAGTCTTGGCTCAATGCGGTTGGAATGGTGTAATTAACCGAGTCTAATGAATGCCCTGATCCCCCGATAATGGAGTAGAGCC
>NZ_SDQC01000016.1 GCF_004153445.1 Allopusillimonas soli | reverse complement strand
CCGGACGTACATGGACGCCCCCGTTTGTCAAGCTTCCAGACGTAATGACGAGGAAGGAAGATTGCACCCGTACATTCGGACTTTGCTTGCAAGCTGAGCTTGCTGTCCCTGATGGGTTTTGCTGGTCGGCGCCTCAATCGCTTACACGCACTCTCGGTGCCTCGTCCGGCGAGGGCTATGCCAACCACGGTCTAACCTGTCGTGCCATCAACGTGCTGATCGCTTGAGCAATCGGTGGTCTGTACTCCTTTTCGTGGTAAACCTAGATTATTACGGTGACCCGGCCTGACTACGTGGCCGCATTTACGGCCCGATAGTCAAATTTAAACTCTCGATTATGACTGAGCAACGCCCAAATCGTCCGAGCAGTTTTATTGGCTAGTGCAACAGCGGCAATATTCTTATTGCGCCGACTTGCCACGTTGAAGACCCAATTCCCCGGATCGGCTTTCTGCATCGCGCGATAGATGACGGATCTGGCTCCGTGAATCAATAAGGTCCGCAGGTAGGCGTCGCCTCGTTTGCTCATCCCCAAGAGGTTCTGTTTACCACCGGAGGAGTGTTGTCGCGGCACGAGACCAAGCCAAGCTGCAAGTTGACGCCCGCTATTGAAGTTCTGTGCGTCGCCAATGGTGGCTACTAGCGCCGTGGCTGTTATCGGACCAACCCCCGGCACTTGAGCCAATCGCTGACTCGCTTCGTTACTGCGGTGCCAGGCCTTAATTTGCGCTTCAATCTCATCAATCTGACGATGCAACAATTGTAGATGCTCCAGCAGTCGAACAATCAGGATACGAAACGATCCCGGAAGCTCGATAGTGGCATCCTCGATTAGTTCGGGCACGCGCTGACTGATATATGCGATGCCCTGCGGAACCACCAAGCCAAATTCGCCCAACAAGCCACGAATTTGGTTGGCCTGAGCAGTACGAGCCTTCACAAATCCCTGGCGGACGCGATGCAGTGACAGAACTGACTGTTGTTCAATGTTCTTGATCGGAACGAATCGCATTGAAGGTCGCCCAACTGCTTCGCAAATGGCTTCAGCGTCAGCTGCGTCATTCTTATTACTCTTAACATACGGCTTGACGAATTGCGGTGCCATCAGGCGTACTGTGTGGCCCATTGCCTGCAACTTACGAGCCCAGTAGTGCGCGCTGCCACATGCCTCCATCCCGATCAAGCAGGTCGGCAAATTTACGAAGAAACTCGCCATCTGATCACGCTTTATCTGTTTCCTGAGTACGGCCTTGCCGTGCTCGTCCACACCGTGAACTTGGAACACATTTTTTGCCAGGTCAATGCCAACGGTTGTAATCTTCATAGTGGACGCCTCTCTCGGTTGA
>NZ_SDQC01000015.1 GCF_004153445.1 Allopusillimonas soli | reverse complement strand
TGAACTGACCCCTAGAAGTTGGACGGTTACAGATTAGGTGGCCAAGGCCTGAATACGGTATTGCACCGGACTCAGGCCTTTTAGTTTTATTTTGATGCGGTCGTGATTGTAGTAGTGAATGTATTGGCGGATGCCGGCCTGAAGCTGCTCGATGCTCTCGAAGCGGTTCAGATAGAAGAACTCGGACTTCAGCGTGCCGAAGAAGCTTTCCATGGCGGCATTGTCCAGGCAGTTTCCCTTGCGTGACATGCTCTGGGTTAGCCCTCGCGCTGCCAGCTGACGCTGGTACGCCACCATTTGATACTGCCAGCCTTGATCTGAGTGCAAGAGTGGTGCTTCCTCGCAAGAGAGCTTGGCCAGCGCCTTTTTGAGCATGCTGCCCACCAGTGAGAAGTGCTGTCGCTGTTGCATCGTATAGGACACGATTTCACCGTTATACAGATCCAGAACCGGCGAGAGATACAGCTTCTCGCCCCGGACGTTGAACTCGGTCACATCAGTGACCCATTTCTGATTGGGCCGTTGTGCCTGGAACTGACGAGCCAGGACATTGGGAACGCGGGCTTGCTGACCCCGGTAAGAACGGTATTTCTTCGGTCGCACCAGCGACTTCAATCCCAACACCAGCATCAGCCGCTGAACCTTCTTGTGGTTGACCGCCTCACCGGTTTGGCGCAGCGCCGCTGTAATGCGTCGGTAGCCGTAGCGACCCTTGTGGCGCTCATACACAGCGCGGATGCGTGCTTTCAACCCAACGTGAGGGTCCTCAGCTTGCTGCGCCTTCATTTGGTAGTAGAACGTACTACGCGATAAGTTCGCTGCCTTCAACAGCCGAGTCAATGTGTGGCCTTGCCTCAGTTCGAGCACTACTTGCGCTTTTTCTGCGCAGCTTGCTCTTTGGACTGAAGCAAGGCCCGTAATTTTTTTAGATAAGCCACCTCTGCGCGCAGATACTGGACCTCTTCCTCCAATTCTTCGCGTGAACGCACCTCTGCAGGCCGCGCATCTGTGGGTTTGGGCGATTCTGTCATCTTCTTCGGGCGGCCTCGGGGTTTGGGCTGGATTCCAGCCAGACCCTGCTCATGATACCGGCGTTGCCAATTCATGACGACGCCTGCTCCACCTCGAATATCGAACAATGCTACCGCCTGGGTCGCCGATAGCTCCTCTTGCTGCATCCGGCGCAGCACAGACAACTTGAATTCTGCACTGTAGTGGCTGAACTTTTTGCGCAGGCCAGGCAGCCCATGTTGCCGGTAGGCGGCGACCCAGCGCTCCACTATTACATGAGCCAGGCCGTACCGCTGCGCAACTGATTTATAGCCTCGCTCGCCCGACTCGTAGCTTTGCACTACGGACAGCTTGAATTGCTCATCGTACTTCGTCATGAAAAACACCCCAAAGGTTGGATCAGTGTCCAACTTTTGGGGTGCAGTTCAAAAGGCCCTTTTTTC
>NZ_SDQC01000014.1:693-2383 GCF_004153445.1 Allopusillimonas soli | reverse complement strand
TCATTTTCAGAAGACGACTGCACCAGTTGATTGGGCGTAATGGCTGTTGTGCAGCCAGCTCCTGACAGTTCAATATCAGAAGTGATCTGCACCAATCTCGACTATGCTCAATACTCGTGTGGGCTCTGTTGCAAAAATCGTGAAGCTTGAGCATGCTTGGCGGAGATTGGACGGACGGAACGATGACGGATTTCAAGTGGCGCCATTTCCAGGGTGATGTGATCCTGTGGGCGGTGCGCTGGTATTGTCGCTATCCGATCAGCTATCGCGACCTTGAGGAAATGCTGGCGGAACGCGGCATTTCGGTCGACCATACGACGATCTATCGCTGGGTCCAGTGCTACGCCCCGGAGATGGAGAAGCGGCTGCGCTGGTTCTGGCGGCGTGGCTTTGATCCGAGCTGGCGCCTGGATGAAACCTACGTCAAGGTGCGGGGCAAGTGGACCTACCTGTACCGGGCAGTCGACAAGCGGGGCGACACGATCGATTTCTACCTGTCGCCGACCCGCAGCGCCAAGGCAGCGAAGCGGTTCCTGGGCAAGGCCCTGCGAGGCCTGAAGCACTGGGAAAAGCCTGCCACGCTCAATACCGACAAAGCGCCGAGCTATGGTGCAGCGATCACCGAATTGAAGCGCGAAGGAAAGCTGGACCGGGAGACGGCCCACCGGCAGGTGAAGTATCTCAATAACGTGATCGAGGCCGATCACGGAAAGTTAAACATCATGAGGGAAGCGGTGATCGCCGAAGTATCGACTCAACTATCAGAGGTAGTTGGCGTCATCGAGCGCCATCTCGAACCGACGTTGCTGGCCGTACATTTGTACGGCTCCGCAGTGGATGGCGGCCTGAAGCCACACAGTGATATTGATTTGCTGGTTACGGTGACCGTAAGGCTTGATGAAACAACGCGGCGAGCTTTGATCAACGACCTTTTGGAAACTTCGGCTTCCCCTGGAGAGAGCGAGATTCTCCGCGCTGTAGAAGTCACCATTGTTGTGCACGACGACATCATTCCGTGGCGTTATCCAGCTAAGCGCGAACTGCAATTTGGAGAATGGCAGCGCAATGACATTCTTGCAGGTATCTTCGAGCCAGCCACGATCGACATTGATCTGGCTATCTTGCTGACAAAAGCAAGAGAACATAGCGTTGCCTTGGTAGGTCCAGCGGCGGAGGAACTCTTTGATCCGGTTCCTGAACAGGATCTATTTGAGGCGCTAAATGAAACCTTAACGCTATGGAACTCGCCGCCCGACTGGGCTGGCGATGAGCGAAATGTAGTGCTTACGTTGTCCCGCATTTGGTACAGCGCAGTAACCGGCAAAATCGCGCCGAAGGATGTCGCTGCCGACTGGGCAATGGAGCGCCTGCCGGCCCAGTATCAGCCCGTCATACTTGAAGCTAGACAGGCTTATCTTGGACAAGAAGAAGATCGCTTGGCCTCGCGCGCAGATCAGTTGGAAGAATTTGTTCACTACGTGAAAGGCGAGATCACCAAGGTAGTCGGCAAATAATGTCTAACAATTCGTTCAAGCCGACGCCGCTTCGCGGCGCGGCTTAACTCAAGCGCTCAAGATACTGATCAAGCCGGTGCGCGGTTTCAAATCGATCCCCACGGCCTATGCCACGATCAAGGGATTCGAAGTCATGCGAGCCCTGCGCAAAGGACAGGCTCGCCCCTGGTGCCTGC
>NZ_SDQC01000014.1:0-596 GCF_004153445.1 Allopusillimonas soli | reverse complement strand
GGCATTGGGCCCTCGGCGCTGACGGAGGCCATGGGCATGCTCAACCACCATTTCGCAGCAGCCGCCTGATCGGCGCAGAGCGACAGCCTACCTCTGACTGCCGCCAATCTTTGCAACAGAGCCCTCAATAACGTGATCGAGGCCGATCACGGAAAGCTCAAGATACTGATCAAGCCGGTGCGCGGTTTCAAATCGATCCCCACGGCCTATGCCACGATCAAGGGATTCGAAGTCATGCGAGCCCTGCGCAAAGGACAGGCTCGCCCCTGGTGCCTGCAGCCCGGCATCAGGGGCGAGGTGCGCCTTGTGGAGAGAGCTTTTGGCATTGGGCCCTCGGCGCTGACGGAGGCCATGGGCATGCTCAACCACCATTTCGCAGCAGCCGCCTGATCGGCGCAGAGCGACAGCCTACCTCTGACTGCCGCCAATCTTTGCAACAGAGCCTCCGTCGCCATGCTCACCTCGCTTTGGTGCACACGAGTATTGAGCATAGTCGAGATTGGTGCAGATCACTTCTGATATTGAACTGTCAGGAGCTGGCTGCACAACAGCCATTACGCCCAATCAACTGGTGCAGTCGTCTTCTGAAAATGACA
>NZ_SDQC01000013.1 GCF_004153445.1 Allopusillimonas soli | reverse complement strand
ACATCGCGGATTCCTAAGATAAAATCGACTGGGGACATCGGCATTCCTTCCATTAGACGTGTTTCTTCGCAAAAACAAGTTTAATGAATGCTGATCGTCCCCCTTTTATGATGAAGAGCCCATCGAAGCGGCAAAACCCGCCGAAAAAGAGTATCTGTTACTGGACGAAGACAAACTTTATCTTCGTATCCGGCCCAACGGCTCAAAAAGTTGGCAGTTCATCTACCTGAACGTCGCAGGCAAGCGTGTCAAAGTCGCCCTTGGCCTCTATCCCAGAGTATCACTGGCGCAGGCTCGAAGCTTGGCGGAAAAGCACAGGCTGGCTATGGACGTGGGCAAAGACCCTCGCCAGACAACGAAGGAGGAACGGGCAGAAGCGCGTCGCCATGCCCTAGCCACCTTCGAAAAAGTCGCCAGGGACTGGCACACGCACGCAAAGGCCGTGCATGAGTGGAGCGAAGACTACAGCCAGAAGATTCTGCGCCAACTGGAACTACATGCCTTCCCGAAACTTGGCCGACACCCTATCGGCTCATTGAACCAGCTAGACGTCCTGCAATGCCTGGAGGCCATCTCGCTCGCAGGCACTCGCGAAACCGCCATACGCCTACGAGAAAGCCTGCAACGCGTCTATGCCCGAGCCGTCACCCTCGGCCTCTTGAAACCTGGCGACAACTTCATGGCAAAGGGCGTAGCTGATTTCAAGCTACGCAGCCCAATGGTGAAGCACTACGCCACCATCCTAGAGCCACAAAAGATCGGACAGCTGATTCGAGACATCCGCGGATATCGCGGCCACTACATCGTCTGCTGCGCCCTGCGGATCATGCCTTACGTGTTCCAACGCCCCGGGCAGATACGCATGATGGAGTGGGAGCAGCTTGATCTGGACGCAAGCATCTGGGCATGCCCACCGCACATGATGAAAATGCGGGAACCACTCAAAAAGAGTGGGCGCGTGCCGCCGCACATCGTCCCCCTGCCGACTCAGGTTGTGGAGATTCTTCGCCAAATCCATGCCGTGACAGGTCCGACTGGCCCTGTGTTCAAGAGCGTATCGCGTCGCCGTGGCAAGAATGGCTATTCGCGCTACATCTCGAACAACACAATGAACAGCGCTCTACGTGCCTTGGGTTACGACACACAAACAGACATTACTGGCCACGGCTTCAGAGCCATGGCGAGAACGCTCATACGTGAAAGGCTGGGATGGGACCGCGAAATGATCGAGAAACACCTCGCGCACGTATCGGACGAAGAGTTAGGGGAAGCCTACGACCGGACGCGATTCGTCGCTCAGCGGCATGAAATGGCACAGGCGTGGGCAGATTATCTCGATCAATTGGCGGAGCAAAAGGCTTCAGCGATACCCTCTACAGCGCGCCCGTCAACTCCTCAGGCATAAGCAATAAGAAGCAGTATTGTCCTGGCAAGTGCAGGAGACTCAATACCTCACTTGCCGGACCTTGGCACCTTGAGAGCTCGTAATCGTCGCACAAGACTCCATCAGCTTGAAACCAGCCGGATTCTGCTCCCATTCTTCTAAATCGCTACAACGCCACCCTTTCGCCGAGCCACCCAGCGAAACCGGCGCAGGAAACGTACCGTCAGCGATACGCCGATACAAGGTAGACCGACTCAATGCCGTCATCCGCAATACCTCTCGCATACGATAAAACATGGGCAAGTCGGTATCGGCTCTTGAGTAGGACTGAGTTGAAAGATTCTCAGCGTAATGCATCTGCTTCTCCCGATATTTCGTTCGATACCAGATTGCACCAAGCTTCTCCACACGTAAACCTGTTGCAGCGCAGTCTAGCAAAGGAACACCAAAATCCAGCGAAAGTATTAGAGGCTATTGACTAATTAAGAGACTCAAAGAAGCAAAAAAACAGATGGCCGTTCTTATTATCAATAGAGCCTATATAAAGGCAAGCTCCAAACGACTAACGGCGCGAAGTACTGTTCGCACAAGTCGAAGCAGGAAGAAAACGTCTAACCTCTCGGCGTATCAGCTCGATTCCGGTACCGACTAAACTTGAGACTCACCCGTATTTATCGCAAGGTTAACTTCTTGTCATGCTGCACCGAAATTAATAATGACAGCTTTCGGCCAGAAGCGGACGGTCGACATCGCTACCTAAATCGCCAACAATCAACGCTTCCGGCGTCGTATAATGCTGCTTCGTCTGGGAAGCTCAAATTTTGAATCGGTGCCAACACGCTTTGAAAATGCGTTTCGTAGTGCCCGTCAATTGAGTGGAGCCAGGCGAGCGAAGTAGGGCGTTGATATCCTCAGGCAATTTCCCGAGCACAACCAGCGTATCCATGTCGAAATCTTTCCCGTTGCGCTTCGGAGATCAAGGCCAGTACGAGCTTAGTAAAGCATCGTTTGGCCACATCGTCGCAGGCGAGACGACGATTCGTCCTGTGGTGACTCCGACTGGCAAGGATCAAGAGACGGTGCTGTCAGGTGGCCTGCACACCTACGCTGGCTGGAAGAAATTCCTGGCCCTGCACCCAAAGGTCGTTCATCTGATGGAGTTTCGCCTTGGGATCCATGACGCCTGGTGGTTCGCGCGGGAGCTTCAGAACGGGTGCATCACGCTCAAGATCCCCAGACGGCTGTTCACCAAAGGGGCCGCCAGGATCACCAAGCAACCAGACAACTACTACAAGTCTGGCTATCTCTGGAAGACGCTGTTTCCGGTGACATTCACCGAGGACGACATCATCGATGTGATCGATGAGGCGCTCAAGAACCTCGACCGGGAGCTCTCGGATTCGATCACTGCGGAAAAGCCTGACGGCGTGCTGTACGGCTACGCCAGGATGACTGACCCGTTGAAGGCTATGCTAATACGCGTCCAAATGCGCGGCAATCAGATCATGTCTGCTTTTCCCGCGTGGGATCAGCCTTGGACTGGCAACAATGGCAAGGCCTATTCGCACGTCCATTCGATCAGCTTCTTGCTCGCCGAATCAACTGTCGACTTTGCGGATTTCCAGCCCGAGTACGGGCCTGTCTTCCAGGGTGATCGGTTTGATCGGGAAGCACTGCTGACCAGCACGCCGCAGTTCATCAAGTCGCGTAGGAACCGCAGCCTTGCCACACCAGTCGACGCGCGCAATGCAGCCCGTTCGCAGACCCTGAAAGCAGTGGCCATACGGGCGACTCCAATGGACTTGGATGCCATTGACCGCTACCTCGCAGACTATCCATGTGCGAAGGACCCGTTCGCGGTTCAACGTGGCATGTACATGAACTTGATCGACGAGCTCGACCGTTGGCCTGAGCTCTTCAATGCCGCTCAGTTCACTGAGAACGTTGGCGAGTGCCTCTATGTTTTGTCCGCGTGCGACAATATATTCAATACCCGCCGCGCTGTGGACGCGGCGATTCGCTTCCTTGGGCAGGCACTCATCCACACGGGCGGACTGAACACATTGATGTTCAAGGCACTGATCGGGGACATGATCACCATGGCGATTGGTCACGCTGATAAGACAGCATTGCGAGACGTGCTCGCAGCGCTCGCCGCCTCGCCGTGTCGGGCTGCGCTGTATACCGAGTTCGACCTTATTCCCTTTTATCCGTTTCGCAAGGCGGGTGAGCCTGAACCTCCTGAAGGCCAGGAAAACCCAAAGCTGCAGTTCAACGTTGATCACCTGCTCGAGTTCATCGCCTTCAATTTGGGCGAGAACTACTTGATCGCGTTCAGCAAGGAGCAGCGGCTGTCTTTTGCACGCGATACCCTCGGTCATGGTAATCAGTGGCGACTGGCTCGAGATTTGATGTCCAAGTTCGCTGAGCGCGACTTCGATTTCTTCATGCCTGACGTGCTCGATCTGGACGATTTGACCGATCAGGTTCCGCCGACCGAGCAGGACCTGTTGGCCATCGTTCGCGATTACGGACGGATGATGATCATGCTGCGCCAGCGCGTTGTCTTGGAAGATCCTGCGGCCTACAAGGCCAAGCTCGAGGATCTGGAGAAGGGTACCGACGCTTACGACGCCCTCTACCGGCAAAAGAACAGACGCGACTATGTCCTGGCGATGCACCAGCTCATGCTGGCAAAGGCCATGAAATACGCCGACAAGGAGGGCTATGCCAAGTTGAAGGCTGCTTGCGCGGAAGCGCTTGTGCGGATTCCAAAGGAGCACGTGCCGCTGCCTCGATATGTCCCTGACTACATCGCTACTTACCGAAAGGACGAGTGGGCGCAGATGATGTTTGTCCTCGACGGGGACGATGCTGCTGATTCGCCCGCCACCGGCATGGACGATGACGAAGATGACTCAGGTGGCTGACAGAGTCCTTGAGATCAGAAGAGGACTCGGTGGGTCGGCACTTTGTTCTATCACTCCACCCCTTGCTCACTTGCTTGCCCTCGATTTGGCGATCGTAACATCGGTCGTCCACAGACCGTTGGCGATGAAGCAAGCGGAAGTTCACGAGAGTGCTCCCGTAGCCTTCGCCTTCGGGCAATTCTGGCTAAATCTCCACATTGAGGATGATCAGCATAGCCTCCATTTAACTGCTGTCATTATTTTTGTGTGATGGTAAGCAATGGGATGGACGCCCCCCACTCGTAACGGCATCAATGTGCCAAAGTAGAGGTGTTAGCCACCACCTCAACCGAGAGAGGCGTCCACTATGAAGATTACAACCGTTGGCATTGACCTGGCAAAAAATGTGTTCCAAGTTCACGGTGTGGACGAGCACGGCAAGGCCGTACTCAGGAAACAGATAAAG
>NZ_SDQC01000012.1 GCF_004153445.1 Allopusillimonas soli | reverse complement strand
CGCGCATCTAATTTTCTTTTTGCCGGCCGTAGCGGGCGGTGTGGCGCAGCCTGCGGCGTGGCGCCCGATGGGGCGCGTGTGGGCGGGCCCCGGGGGGCGCGCGCCGGTGTGGCAAGGGCGGCAGGGGCTGGGGCGCGGGCCGGTAAAAATATTTGGGTGCGGGCGTAAAAAAAGAATTGCGAGCCGGTTCAAGGGCTTAGCGTAAAAAGTGGTCAAGCCGTAGCCAGGGGGCGTTAAAAAAGGGGGAAAGGGATTTGCGCGGGGTAAAAAGGCTGTGCTATAGTTCTGTTCTTCGCAGCACACGAACTCAGGGTTAACCCTGACGGACAGGGCGCGAGACGCAGGCCCGCCGGGCATGCGCTCAGGCCGGTGCGGTGAGGCGGGCGAAAGCCGGGGCGAAGTGGTCGATTTGACAGGTCAAAAAAACTACTTCATAATCTCGTTTCTTTGCTCGATGGTCAGTCAGTACGGGGGCCGGCAAACTGCTCTTTAACAATTTAACAGCCGATAAGTGTGGGCGCTTGGAATGCGTCTTTGCACCGGCGGCGTCCGGTTCTTTTTTTCGGTCCAGCGATGGGCCGGGCAGGGGAGTCCGGGCCCGGTGCCAAGAAGTACTACACAAGTGGCTCGCACAAATGAAGAAGTCAGGTTTTGGAAATTCGTTTTTGAAATCTTGTCTTTTTCTTTGAGCAAGACGCGACCCGCGAAGGCGGTTGCGCCGCGCTGTCCTTGGGCCCGAAGGGTCTGGGGATGGGCAGGGCGCACTGTGTTCGCGGAGTAAATACAGGTATTGAACTGAAGAGTTTGATCCTGGCTCAGATTGAACGCTAGCGGGATGCTTTACACATGCAAGTCGAACGGCAGCGCGAGGAAAGCTTGCTTTTCTTGGCGGCGAGTGGCGAACGGGTGAGTAATGTATCGGAACGTGCCCAGTAGCGGGGGATAACTACGCGAAAGCGTGGCTAATACCGCATACGCCCTACGGGGGAAAGAGGGGGATCGCAAGACCTCTCACTATTGGAGCGGCCGATATCAGATTAGCTAGTTGGTGAGGTAAAGGCTCACCAAGGCTGCGATCTGTAGCTGGTTTGAGAGGACGACCAGCCACACTGGGACTGAGACACGGCCCAGACTCCTACGGGAGGCAGCAGTGGGGAATTTTGGACAATGGGGGCAACCCTGATCCAGCCATCCCGCGTGTGCGATGAAGGCCTTCGGGTTGTAAAGCACTTTTGGCAGGGAAGAAAAGGTGCCGGTTAATACCTGGCGCCGCTGACGGTACCTGCAGAATAAGCACCGGCTAACTACGTGCCAGCAGCCGCGGTAATACGTAGGGTGCAAGCGTTAATCGGAATTACTGGGCGTAAAGCGTGCGCAGGCGGTTCGGAAAGAAAGATGTGAAATCCCAGAGCTTAACTTTGGAACTGCATTTTTAACTGCCGGGCTAGAGTATGTCAGAGGGGGGTAGAATTCCACGTGTAGCAGTGAAATGCGTAGAGATGTGGAGGAATACCGATGGCGAAGGCAGCCCCCTGGGATAATACTGACGCTCATGCACGAAAGCGTGGGTAGCAAACAGGATTAGATACCCTGGTAGTCCACGCCCTAAACGATGTCAACTAGCTGTTGGGGGCTTCGGCCCTTAGTAGCGCAGCTAACGCGTGAAGTTGACCGCCTGGGGAGTACGGTCGCAAGATTAAAACTCAAAGGAATTGACGGGGACCCGCACAAGCGGTGGATGATGTGGATTAATTCGATGCAACGCGAAAAACCTTACCTACCCTTGACATGTCTGGAAGGCCGAAGAGATTTGGCTGTGCTCGCAAGAGAACCGGAACACAGGTGCTGCATGGCTGTCGTCAGCTCGTGTCGTGAGATGTTGGGTTAAGTCCCGCAACGAGCGCAACCCTTGTCATTAGTTGCTACGAAAGGGCACTCTAATGAGACTGCCGGTGACAAACCGGAGGAAGGTGGGGATGACGTCAAGTCCTCATGGCCCTTATGGGTAGGGCTTCACACGTCATACAATGGTCGGGACAGAGGGTCGCCAACCCGCAAGGGGGAGCCAATCCCAGAAACCCGATCGTAGTCCGGATTGCAGGCTGCAACTCGCCTGCATGAAGTCGGAATCGCTAGTAATCGCGGATCAGCATGTCGCGGTGAATACGTTCCCGGGTCTTGTACACACCGCCCGTCACACCATGGGAGTGGGTTTTACCAGAAGTAGTTAGCCTAACCGCAAGGGGGGCGATTACCACGGTAGGATTCATGACTGGGGTGAAGTCGTAACAAGGTAGCCGTATCGGAAGGTGCGGCTGGATCACCTCCTTTAAGAGTGCACACACAGGTGACAAGGACAAAGCGAAAGCGTCCACACTTATTGGCTGTTAGGTTTTAGAGAAAGAGTAAGCCACGACAGGCATACGCAAGTCCAGGCGGATTTGCGCATACTGGGTCAGTAGCTCAGTCGGTTAGAGCACCGTCTTGATAAGGCGGGGGTCGTTGGTTCGATTCCAACTTGACCCACCAGTACGGTTTATACCGGTGCGGGGGATTAGCTCAGCTGGGAGAGCACCTGCTTTGCAAGCAGGGGGTCGTCGGTTCGATCCCGTCATCCTCCACCACGCACAGGCGTTTTGGGCACGGGGTGCGGATGCAATGAATAGGGTTTTGGGCGCGCAGGCCCGGCTTTAGGGGCCGGGAGTGCGGTGCGCGAAGCGCTACTCATTGGATCTGCGAGCCCAAGGCTCGTCGGTTCGATGGCAGGACTCGTTCTTTAACAATTTGGAAGAAGCACAACGAAGTAAATATGGTGCAGATTCGGGTGCGCGAGCGCGCTTTCCTTGGCTGGAGAGTGGCGGGCGCGGGCTCGGGTGTGTCATAGATACGGGTTGTGATTGCATATTGAACACAAATGTTCAAAGTAGTTCTCATAAAGACGCGCGTCTTAAGAAGGCGCGCCCTTTGGAAAGCGAAAGAACGGCACAAACAACGCACTCAAGCAAGCCTATAATCTGCAAAGTTATAGGATCAAGCGACTAAGTGCACATGGTGGATGCCTTGGCGATCACAGGCGAAGAAGGACGTGGTAGCCTGCGAAAAGCTGCGGGGAGTTGGCAAACAAACTTTGATCCGCAGATATCCGAATGGGGAAACCCACCGCGCAAGCGGTATCCGGCACTGAATACATAGGTGCCTGGAGGCGAACCGAGCGAACTGAAACATCTAAGTAGCTCGAGGAACAGAAATCAACCGAGATTCCGACAGTAGCGGCGAGCGAAATCGGAGCAGCCTTGACGATTTAGCGTGCCAGATAGTCGAACGCGATGGAAAGCGCGGCCGTAGCAGGTGATAGCCCTGTAGACGAAATCTGGGACGTGGAACTAGGCGTCAGAGAAGTAGGGCGGGACACGTGAAATCCTGTCTGAAGATGGGGGGACCATCCTCCAAGGCTAAATACTCGTGATCGACCGATAGTGAACCAGTACCGTGAGGGAAAGGCGAAAAGAACCCCGGAAGGGGAGTGAAATAGATCCTGAAACCGTGTGCATACAAACAGTCGGAGCCTCTTTAAGGGGTGACGGCGTACCTTTTGTATAATGGGTCAGCGACTTACATTCAGTGGCAAGCTTAACCGAATAGGGAAGGCGTAGCGAAAGCGAGTCCGAACAGGGCGATTTGAGTCGCTGGGTGTAGACCCGAAACCAGGCGATCTATCCATGGCCAGGTTGAAGGCACGGTAACACGTGCTGGAGGACCGAACCCACTAATGTTGAAAAATTAGGGGATGAGCTGTGGATAGGGGTGAAAGGCTAAACAAGCCTGGAAATAGCTGGTTCTCTCCGAAAACTATTTAGGTAGTGCCTCACGTATTGCTGCCGGGGGTAGAGCACTGTTATAGCTAGGGGGTCATGGCGACTTACCAACCTATGGCAAACTCCGAATACCGGCAAGTATGAGCGTGGGAGACAGAGCACCGGGTGCTAACGTCCGGACTCAAGAGGGAAACAACCCAGACCGCCAGCTAAGGTCCCAAACTATGGCTAAGTGGGAAACGAAGTGGGAAGGCACAGACAGTCAGGAGGTTGGCTTAGAAGCAGCCATCCTTTAAAGAAAGCGTAATAGCTCACTGATCGAGTCGTCCTGCGCGGAAGATGTAACGGGGCTAAGCCATAGACCGAAGCTGCGGGTGTGTGATTTCGGTCACACGCGGTAGGAGAGCGTTCTGTAAGCCTGAGAAGGTGGCTCGTAAGGGCTGCTGGAGGTATCAGAAGTGCGAATGCTGACATGAGTAGCGATAAAGGGGGTGAAAAGCCCCCTCGCCGTAAGTCCAAGGTTTCCTGCGCAACGTTCATCGGCGCAGGGTGAGTCGGCCCCTAAGGCGAGGCAGAGATGCGTAGCTGATGGGAAGCTGGTTAATATTCCAGCACCGTCGTGAAATGCGATGGGGGGACGGATTGCGGAAAGTCATCGGGGTGTTGGAAGTCCCCGTTGTTGCATCGAAGAAGGCGCCATAGGCAAATCCGGGCGCGTAATTCAAGGGTGTGACTGAATAGAGCCTTTGCGCTCTAGACTGATCGGAAGCAGTTCCAGGAAAAGCCTCTAAGCTTCAGTTTCACGAGACCGTACCGCAAACCGACACAGGTGGACGGGATGAATATTCCAAGGCGCTTGAGAGAACTCAGGAGAAGGAACTCGGCAAATTGATACCGTAACTTCGGGAGAAGGTATACCCTGGTAGTGTGAAGCGCCTGCGCGCCGAGCATGAAGGGGTCGCAGAGAATCGGTGGCTGCGACTGTTTATTAAAAACACAGCACTCTGCCAAGACGAAAGTCGACGTATAGGGTGTGACGCCTGCCCGGTGCCGGAAGGTTAAGTGATGGGGTGCAAGCTCTTGATCGAAGCCCCGGTAAACGGCGGCCGTAACTATAACGGTCCTAAGGTAGCGAAATTCCTTGTCGGGTAAGTTCCGACCTGCACGAATGGCGTAACGATGGCCACACTGTCTCCTCCTGAGACTCAGCGAAGTTGAAGTGTTTGTGATGATGCAATCTACCCGCGGCTAGACGGAAAGACCCCATGAACCTTTACTGTAGCTTTGCATTGGACTGTGAACCGGCCTGTGTAGGATAGGTGGGAGGCGTTGAACTCGTGTCGCCAGATGCGAGGGAGCCGACCTTGAAATACCACCCTGGTCTGTTTGCGGTTCTAACCTTGGCCCGTTATCCGGGTCGGGGACAGTGCATGGTGGGCAGTTTGACTGGGGCGGTCTCCTCCCAAAGCGTAACGGAGGAGTACGAAGGTACGCTAGGTACGGTCGGAAATCGTGCTGATAGTGCAATGGCATAAGCGTGCTTGACTGTGAGACTGACACGTCGAACAGGTGCGAAAGCAGGTCATAGTGATCCGGTGGTTCTGTATGGAAGGGCCATCGCTCAACGGATAAAAGGTACTCTGGGGATAACAGGCTGATACCGCCCAAGAGTTCATATCGACGGCGGTGTTTGGCACCTCGATGTCGGCTCATCTCATCCTGGGGCTGTAGCCGGTCCCAAGGGTATGGCTGTTCGCCATTTAAAGAGGTACGTGAGCTGGGTTTAAAACGTCGTGAGACAGTTTGGTCCCTATCTGCCGTGGGCGTTGGATACTTGACGGAGCCTGCTCCTAGTACGAGAGGACCGGAGTGGACGTACCGCTGGTGTATCGGTTGTCATGCCAATGGCATTGCCGAGTAGCTATGTACGGAAGAGATAACCGCTGAAGGCATCTAAGCGGGAAACTCGTCTGAAGATTAGGTATCCCGGGGGCTAGACCCCCCTGAAGGGTCGTTCGAGACCAGGACGTTGATAGGCTGGGTGTGCAAGCGCAGTAATGCGTTCAGCTAACCAGTACTAATTGCCCGTGCGGCTTGATCCTATAACCTTGCAGGTTAGTGCGGATCGAAGTGTGCCGTGCCCAGAATGCATAACGCAACCCGCAACGCAACAAAACCGACACACCCCTACACACACCATGACGCTTCGAAGGCCCGGCCAGGGCCTCTCGTGTGCTTCTTGCCAGATTGGCCCTGCGGCGCGCCGCTTTTAGAGCGCGCCGCAGGGCAACCCGTTACGCTTGACGACCATAGCAAGGTGGTCCCACGCCTTCCCATCCCGAACAGGACCGTGAAACGCCTTAGCGCCGATGATAGTGGACAGCTCGTCTGTGAAAGTAGGACATCGTCAGGCTCTTATTGCCAAAACCCCCGTGCCCAACCGGCTCGGGGGTTTTTTATTGCC
>NZ_SDQC01000011.1 GCF_004153445.1 Allopusillimonas soli | reverse complement strand
CAAAACCCATCAGGGACAGCAAGCTCAGCTTGCAAGCAAAGTCCGAATGTACGGGTGCAATCTTCCTTCCTCGTCATTACGTCTGGAAGCTTGACAAACGGGGGCGTCCATGTACGTCCGGTGAACACACATTGAGTCGTGCTCTGTGAGTACGAGAAGATCGCATCCACGATAATTAAGTGGACACGATAATGAGCATAGACTCTCTTAGCTCAAGCCGTCGCAGGCGTACATACACGCGACGGTTCAAGGCCGAAATGGTGGCGCAATGTTTGCAGGACGGTGTGTCGTTGGCATCGCTTGCTGTGGAGCACGGCATGAACCCCAATGTCTTGCATCGGTGGGTCACGGAGCATGAGCGCTACGGCCATCACATCTTGAGTGATGCTGACCGGCAGGAGCAGGGCCCAACGCCACCCATGGTTTCCGTGCCTGAGTCCGCCACACCGTTCCTTCCCGTACCGCTGAGCCCAAGGCCGTCACCCGTTGGCAACGAGGCCATCCGTCTGGAATTCAAGCGTGGTGCCACGACAGTGTGCATATTCTGGCCGGTGGGTGCCGCAGCGCAGTGTACTGAACTTATGCGCCAGTGGTTGCGGTGATCCGCATCGACCAGATCTGGTTGGCAGTGGATCCGGTGGACATGCGCAGCGGCATAGATCGGCTACTGGCTCGTGTCGTGGAAGTCTTCGGCGCCTCACGGCCGCACCACGCCTACGTGTTTGCGAACCGCCGCGGTACACGGCTGAAGGTCCTGGTGTGCGACGGCTTCGGCATCTGGTTGGCCGTGCGCCGCCTGCATCAAGGCGCAGTGCATTGGCCTCGGCCCGGTGAAACGCAGGTAGAACTCTCTGCTGAACAGGCACGTGCCCTGGTCATTGGCCTGCCGTGGCAACGCTTGGACGAGTACGAGTCGATCACCCTCTTATGACCACGGATTTGCAATCCGGTGCAATCCGAATGGTGCACCGTTCACAGGCATGGCATCATGGCGGCCATGTCTCTGAAGTCTGTTGCCAACCTCGATCAGCTTGATGCCAATGCCCTGCGGGCCTTGGCCAGGCAATTGATGGGTGAGTTGGATGAGACCCGCCAGGTGGTGGCTCAGCAAGCCCACGACATCCAGTTCAAAGAAACTCACATCTGCAAACTCACGCATGAGATTGCGGTGCTGCGCCGCTATCGCTTCGGCAAGAAGAGCGAACAGCTCGGCGGTGAACAGGGTCTGTTGCTGGAGGACGCGGTCGATGCCGACATCGCTGCCATCGAAGAGGAATTGATCAATCTGGGCGGGCAGCCGCCTGCGCAGAAAACGGTCTCTCAGCCTAAGCGTCAGGTCTTGCCACCGGAGTTGCCTCGCATCCAGGTTTGCCACGAACCGCACTGCACCACCTGCGCTTGCGGTTGCCAGATGCAGCGCATTGGCGAAGATATCACCGAGAAACTGGATTACATCCCAGGGGTGTTCAGCGTCGAACAACACATCCGTGGCAAGTGGGCCTGCCGGCAGTGCGAAACACTGACCCAGGCGCCCATGTCGGCACAGGTCATCGACAAGGGCATTGCTACCTCGGGGCTGCTGGCTCATGTGCTGGTGACCAAGTATGCCGACCACCTACCGCTGTACCGTCAAGAACAGACATTTGCGCGCGCCGGCGTGAAGATCCCCCGCTCCACGCTTGCTGAATGGGTAGGCGTGTGTGGGGTGCGCTTGCAGCCGCTGGTCGATGCCCTGCGCGAGGTCATCCTCAACGAGCCCGTGGTACATGTAGACGAAACGCCCGTGCAAGTATTGCAGCCGGGTAGCAAAAAGACCCATCGCGCGTACCTGTGGGCCTATGCCCCCGGCGCCTTCCAGGATCTGAAGGCCGTTGTTTACGACTTTACCGAAGGACGCAGCGGAGCACACGCCCGGACCTTCCTGGGTGACTGGCGCGGTGAACTGATCTGCGACGATTATGGCGGATATAAGGGTTGCTTTGAGCAAGGCATTGCCGAGGTCGGTTGTATGGCGCACGCCCGACGCAAGTTCTTCGAACTGCATCAGTCGGGAAAGAGCTTGATCGCCGAGCAGGCGCTGAAGTCCATCGGCCAGCTCTATGAGATCGAAGCCCAGGGGACAGACTTGCTTCCTGAGGAGCGCCAGCGCATGCGTGAACAACAGGCTAGACCGATTGCCGAGGCACTACATGCCTGGATGACGGCCCATCGTTTGAAGGTGCCCGAGCGCTGGACTACAGCCTGAAGCGCTGGACGGCGTTGACCCGCTACCTTGGCGATGGCCGATTACCCATCGATAACAACTGGATCGAGAACCAGATCCGGCCCATCGCCTTGGGTCGCAAGAACTGGCTGTTCGCCGGCTCCCTGCGGGCGGGCCGGCGTGCGGCTGCCGTGATGAGTCTGGTCCAGTCGGCGAAGATGAACGGGCATGATCCCTACGCCTATCTGAAAGATGTTCTCACGCGCCTGCCCACGCATCCGAATAGCCGGATTGAGGAGCTGTTGCCGCATCGCTGGCAACCAGAAACGGCATAGTTAACACTGTTAACTCAATGACTAAAGAACTGACGGCCGCAACTGCGGCCGTTCGTCAATGTGTGTTCACCGGATGCTTACGTGTGATGCAATGCTGGTGCGAGCGTCCGTTGTGGAGAAAAGCATCTGTCCTTTGTGAGTTGTAAGCTGCTCCTGTGAAAGCCCATTATCAACCCAAAGCGGTAATGGGAAGACGGGAGCTCAACGTGCAAGCTCAAGGAAGACGGAGCGGGTCTACAGACCGAGCGTCCCTCTGAAGAGCATTGTTAGCGCTATTCATTGCTAGGCCAGTTGGTGATTGACATCGGCAAGGGGCGTTTGCCTTCAAGAACTTCAACAAGCCCTTTTCTAAGAACGCTCTGTTGTTCTTCGGTTTCCCCGTGAGCACGTGGTGAATATGAGGAATTCTTAATGTGGGTTTTATCAAAATCATAGTCGAGCACACTTGCCATTGTATGCAGAAGCTCAACAAGCAGATCAACCCGCTTCACGTTCCATTGATCAGCTGGAATGGACGTATTTCCAAGGAGATCGAGATATTCTTTCCAGGCCTCGATAACCTCTTTTTCTTTCTTATGACTCCTGTCAAATTCGAGATCAATTCGATTCAACGCTTCAACGTGTGTCCATGAAACACTGTAGGCCCTCGTGGCCATTAGGGTCTTGAAAATATCTAACTTGCGCGCACGCACTTCTTTTTGGTCGTCGAGGTACCTAGTAAGGCGCACAGCAACAATGGGACCAAGGAAAACGGCGGCTATCATGATCCAGTCAGCTATTGTCATCGTTTGATATTCCATTGTTGTTATGGTGCTAACTAACATTGTACTGACGTCGTCCATACAATAAACATCTTATTGGGTGCCTGCTTCGCAGAGATTTTATGAACGGCTACAGTTGGCCGATTGTAGCCAAAGCTCGGGGCTGAAACCGACCTATAGCAGGCGGACGCTGCGCCAGAGGGCAGACACCTAACCTGATAAGAGCAAACATTTGGAACGTTCATGAGGAGATTGCTCACCCAGTAGGTCAGGCGAGCCTTGCGATGGAAGAGGCGGCAGGCGTTACCAGGACAGAACTTCCGTACTCGGGAATCGTTTTCGGAAGTGTTCGAGTACAGCGGAGGATACTTGAGGAATAACCAATACCACGTTCTCATGCGTCTTCATGGCAGTTTCCAGCACAGTCTCGCACCGCGGGCCATCGCTGTAAGTCATGAAATTTGGTGCGACTATGTAGATCCTATTGCACGAGGAAAGCTCCGAGAAATCAAGAATATTCAATCGAAGTTGCTCGTGCGAAATTGCTAGAGCGCATGGGTTGTGAGCAAGAAGGCCTGCACTGTCTTTTACTAGTGGAATGGTCAGGACGTTGTTGTTCGAAGCATTCCTGCTTGTTGAGACCGCATTGATTCGAAGGCTCGATAGAAGGGCTCGATATGCCAACCCTCCACCGCGACCAAAATCAGGCTGGGCGAGTGTGTGTAGATCAAATTGTGTGCCGTCATCGCAAACCGTGATTCCGTTCTCCACAAAATCGATTACGACCGCTTGCGCCTTTGAGTGTATAAAGCAGTTTCTCGCATACTCAATTAGGAAATCGCGCGCTGAATCGGCGACCTCCTTTCCCCATATCTCCGCAATACAGCTAAATACGA
Organism: Allopusillimonas soli; assembly: GCF_004153445.1. GTDB lineage: Bacteria > Pseudomonadota > Gammaproteobacteria > Burkholderiales > Burkholderiaceae_B > Allopusillimonas > Allopusillimonas soli. The sequence continues at coordinate 6,222 of NZ_SDQC01000011.1, read as the reverse complement.
CTGCGTTGCCAACAGAGGTATTTAGGAAATTTCCATCTAAGGTGAGCCGGTCAGGAACCAAGCCCAGCTTTGCAAGATCGGGATGCTCAATCAGCTGGACATCATCCCCGTGTGCTTGGCGAAGTTGTGCCTTTTTCTCCGCGACGGCGCGCCAACCACGGAGCATCGATGAGGAATAGGTCACTTCATCAGTGTCGATGAGGGTGCCGTGATCTCTGCAGCACCATATTCCATTCTCTATCGAAGTGCGCTGCTCTTCGGTCATGTTCTTGTCGAAACGCCTCGATCCCTTGCCGCCCGCGGCTGCGGATATGTGAGCAGCTGTTCCTGTGTTCGCAACTGCCATCTGCCCCTCTTCACTTGGGCCAACAGTTATAGCGTTACAACCAGGGTATGAGCACCTATACCCTGCGCGCTTGGCTAATGCCGTTTTCACTGGTGCAAGGAAGTTATCGCGTTTCATTTGATGCTTTTCATATATTTTTTGACAGCTGGATTACATAAACAGGTTTAACACAGGTACCGGGTGAAATTGACTCTGCATCGCTCTATTTTTATCTGTTGACTGGCTGTTTCGGGGAAAATCCGGCATGGCAAACGAATGGCGGCTTCTGGCCGAAAGCGGCCATTTAGAGGTTTTACGGCTCAATAGCTTGCACACGCTTGATAAATCGCATGAGTACATCAGATGGCTCTCCCTCTGGGCGCAACAGATATGTCATTAGGGACGGCAGTCGCGCTGCCAGAGGTCGCGCTACAACGCCTTGAGCGCAGCCAGCAGAGATATATGCCGCACCAACCAGCCCTAAAGCAAAACCTGAGGACACCAATGCCACCATCAATTCGGTAGAAGCAACCCGCTCAACGATCAACGGCTCCATATCCGAGCGGCGTAACACTCGATCAATGTACTTGGCATACCCTTCACATGTCTGAGGATCGCAGAGCACTAACGGGTAGCGAAGTAACTCCCCCATGGGAATGCGCTTGTAGGCCAGCAACGGATGACGTGCTGGCACTGCAACCATCAGCGTATCGTGCCATGCGGGCATAGCAACAATACCGTTGCCCACCTCATCCGATTGCGCGAATCCTACGTCATACATATCTTCATTCAACCCCTTGATCTGCTTAGACAATGGCACCTCGAAGAAACGGATATCTATCTCCGGTTCATCTTGGCGACATAAGGCCAACAATGCAGACAAGCGTGAAGGGGCAATGCTATCCGATAAGGCTACACGCAGCTGTCCATGAAAGCCATTAACCGCTGCCTGGGCGCTATTTCGCGCTTGCTGTAGCGCTACGAAAACACGCGGGACATGATCAAGAAATAACTGACCTGCACGGGTCAAACGCGTACTCCGCGTAGTGCGAGCAAATAGCAGAATACCCAGGTCTTCCTCAAGCTCTTTGACGGTTCGTGATAAAGGGGATTGTTCCATATGTAGCCGTTCGGCCGCACGGGCAAAGTGAAGTTCTTCAGCTACTGCCAGAAAGCAGCGAAGATGCCTGATGTCAATCTTCCCGCCAACTGAGACTTCACCGTTTACAAGGTCTGAATATGATTTTCGTGACGTCATCAGCGATCACCTTTACGAACGACCTAATACGATGACGCCACCAACAAGGATGAGGCAGCCAACGAAACGCCAAACTCCTATTTCTTCGTGTAAAACAATCATTCCCAGCAACGCACCGACCATCATGGACATCTCGCGGGCCGGAGCCACCACACTCAGAGGGGCCCCCATGCCGAGCGCAAAAAGAACAAGAATGTATGAAAGCGGAGACAAAACACCGATAGCTAGCGCAAGCCCCCATCTTCCGCTCATTCTCGCAACCGCTGCTTTCCGATTAGATAGCAGCCAGGGGAACAGCATCACTAGCCGGACCAGATTCGCAAACCAATCCAGTAGCACGGGATGAATTCCAAGTATTTTCACACCATAGGCATCGACTACGGAGTAGCCAGCAATCATTGCTCCAGTCGCTCCTCCCCAACTCACGCCTTTGTACGCCGAGGGCTGGCGAAACTGGATTAAATTTCCTCTCGTGGCGACTAAGAAAACTCCAATAACAACAGCGCTCAGCCCAATCACTCGCTCGGTGAATAATGGCTCTCCAAGAAACAAAAATGCTCCTATGGTTGAAACAACAGGCGCAGCGCCACGTGCTATGGGATACACGACGGATAAATCGGCGACTTGGTAACCACGCTGAAGAAATAGGCTATATGCGAGATGCAGCAAGCCGCTTAGTACGATACACACAATGATTTGTGTGTTGAACACACCAAACACAAGCTCGCTTTCAATGAAGATCCAGGCAGCCCAAGGTAAATAGACCAGAGTGGCTATACAAGTGTAAGCCATCACGAAAACAGGGCCAGCATCAGAAGCCCGTTTCGCAAGAAGATTCCAACTTGCGTGGATAACAGCGGCCAGAACGACCAACAGGAGAGAAAATAAAGACATGAGTGAGCACTCCGAGAAGCCATAGGGAGGACTCGACGTCTCCTCCTCTGGGCTTTTTTCCCTCGGGTGCAGCTGCGAATCAATCGCAGTGTCTACAACGCTTGGACCAGCCAACAGCAATCAGTGCTGTTCGGAACCCTAGTTGTCACTCAGTCGATAATGCAAATCTTAGCCGCACCTAAGAGCATTTGGCAAATAGAAGGCCTGCCAATGAGCAACGGCCTGCAGGCAGCGAATCCAATAATTCGTGAAGGGCATGATGAGGCGATCAAATCGTAGCAATGACATGGATCCGTAGCGCTCGCCCCCTGGCCCAACACTATGGCCCAGGGGTCAGCCACTCACATTTACTCAACCGGCATCAGCCATTGCCTCTGAAAACCGTGAAGCCGCACTCAATACAGCCTGCACTGATGCCGTAGCAATGTTCACATGCCGTCCCACACCAAAGCGAGATCCCGGTACGCCCGGCCATGCTGCTTCCACAATAGCTAACGCCATGGCATCTGCCCCCGCTCCCAAGCTACGCTCTTCATAACTGTCGATACGCAAAGGCAATCCCAATGCTGCTACCGTTGCAGCAATCGGGCCGTTTCCAACGCCCTGAAAATGTACAGATGCGCCATCGGCACCGATCAAGTCCAGCTCAATACCTTGGCCGTCTGACTGCTCAGACAGTCGGTGAGCACGATAGATAAAACCGGCTTGCTCACGTACAGGCATTAAATAGGTACGTTCAAACACATCCCATATCTGCTCGCTGGTCAATTCGGTTTCACTGTCGTCAGCCAATGCCTGGACAATGGCGCTGAACTCAACCTGCATGCGGCGCGGCATAACGATACCGTGATCACGTTGCAGCAGGAATGCAATGCCACCTTTGCCCGACTGGCTATTAACGCGCACGATGCTGTCATAGGTACGGCCCAGGTCTTGCGGATCAACAGGCAAATACGGTACGCGCCAGAGCGCATCAGGCTTTTGAGCGGCAAGCCCTTTTGCGATGGCATCCTGGTGGGAGCCTGAGAAAGCAGTAAATACCAAGTCACCGACATATGGGTGGCGTGGGTGAATAGGCAGCGCCGTACACTCTTCGGCAACACGCGCAACAGCCGCAATATCCGAAAAATCCAGCCCCGGCGCAATGCCCTGTGTGTACAGATTCAGCGCCAAGGTCACAACATCCAGATTGCCGCTGCGCTCACCATTACCAAACAGGCAGCCTTCCACCCGCTGAGCACCGGCCAACAAAGCTTGCTCGGCGCAGGCGACGCCTGTACCTCGATCATTATGAGGGTGCACGGACAGCACAATATGCTCTCGTCGCTCCAGTCTCCGATCCATCCATTCAATCTGATCGGCAAAAACATTAGGCGTAGAGACTTCCACTGTCGTCGGCAGATTGATAATCATGGGATGCTCTGGCCCTGCATCCCATGCGCGAATCGCAGCATTACATACAGCCAAGGACACATCCAATTCGGCCATACAAAAGGTTTCGGGCGAATACTGAAGTACCCATTGCGTTTGAGGGTGAGCTGCCGTCAACCGTTTGAACAGGGCAATGTACTGCTCAACCATCTCGACGATTTGCGGCACGCTCATTTGAAACACGATTTCCCGCCAGGCAGGCGCAATCGCATTGTAAAAATGCACAATTACGCGCCGAGCCCCAGCTACGCTACGCACGGTTTCTTCAATCAAATCTTCACGCAACTGAGTGATAACCATGGGCGTCACATCAGCAGGAATCTGGTTATCGTCAATCAGATGACGCACGATGTCGAAGTCAGTACGTGACGCCGACGGAAAGCCCACCTCAATTTCCTTGAAACCAATACGCACCAGTTCATGGAACAAGCGCAGCTTGCGCTCTCGGTTCATCGGCTCGAACAAGGCTTGGTTGCCATCACGCAAATCGGTAGACAGCCAAACAGGGGCTTGCGTCAAGGTACGCGACGGCCACCGTCGATCCGCAAGACCGACGGGTGGAAATGGGCGGTATTTTTGGGATGGGTCGGTCAGCATAACAATACTCCAAGGGGTCAATAACACCTGACTCCCCTGGCTCAAGCAAAGCTGACTATGGTCGGGGTCAGGGGGAATCAGGATGGGTCATGACGCGAGCAAATGCGTACCGACCCCGACTAAAGGTCAGTAGTCGTAGCAGGTGCGAAAGGCGAACGAACGGCGACATGAGACAAACGAGTCCTGATTGAGAATGTCTTTGCCATGTTATGTTTGTATTTTTTGTCTATCTACATAAAAATAGACGTTCTCTTTATATTTTTTGACAAACATGGGCGCTGCATCCACAGTTCAGCCAGCTAAATCTTGTGGGCCAGATACGGTGGCAGCATCGGAGCTGCCGGTCACGGGAATAGCCATACACTACCCACAAGGGCATGTCGTACCCATGCACCAACATCAACACGGCCATCTCATCTACGCCAGCCAGGGGCTGCTACGTGTTGAAGCAGAAACGGGGCAATGGCTGGTTCCTCCCACCTCTGCCGTGTGGCTGCGTCCTGAAGTGGCTCATCGTCTGATCGTCCCAGTTGCCTTGCAGGCGCACGGCCTATTTATTCGTAAGGATATCTGTGCGAATCTGCCTACTACAGACTGCGTCGTGCAAGTGTCTGGACTTCTCCGAGAGACTATTACTGAATTGACCTGCGTGGACTACACGACACCTCTCTCGCGCCGTACACATTTACTAAGCGAGCTGCTGCTCGAAGAGCTCAATACCCCACCCGCTCTACCCTTTCATCTGCCCTGGCCGCAGGACGCACAGATACAAAATGTCTGCCACCAACTCATGGGCGACCCAAGCCATCAAGCAACCGCCGGAGACTGGGCATCGACGTTAGCCATTGGCGAGAAAACCTTTCACCGTCGATTCGTTAAAAGCACAGGGATGACGTTTGGCAAATGGCGGCAGCAGTTGCGCCTGATGTCGTCACTCACTCAGTTGATGCAAGGCGCGCCGATCACTCAGGTTGCATTGAACAGTGGTTACGACAGCCACAGTGCTTATACGACAGCGTTCAAAAAACAGTTTGGGCACGCGCCGTCAGAGTTCATTCAGCGGCAGTTGGTGATGCAGTAATGCGGCGGGCATTGGGCGAATTCGCAGCCTTGTTGAAGGCTCATTTCTCTAGTTCTTGATGAACGCTACTGCCGAAGTCACAGCGTACTCGGTCGTGCGAAGCACGCGGCTAGGCCTGTATTAGCGGAAGCTTCGCACTCCAAGCGGCACGATGGCTATACCGCTGCGTGCTGCACTCCCCTCACGTGCAGACTGGCTTTGAGAGCGGACAGGTGCCGCTCCCTTTTGTCTTGCCTTCAGCCTTTACCTCTCGTTGATACCTCGGACAGCGCCAGAATGGAAAGGCTACGACGAGCGCTGCGAGCACTCTACCGAACACAGCCACGTCCACGAGTTCGACACGCTCTAAACAAATTTCCTACACAGTAGTCGGTTGCATTGTGGGTATCAGCCGAAGCAGAGAGGCTCCAGGAGGAATACACATCGGCTGCTGAGAAGATCGACCAACAAATCGAGGGATGGCGGGAAGCCCTGAAGACCAAAATCACAGATCCTGGAAAGACAGATATTCAGATTGACCTGTCCTGGCTTTTTCGATCCAAGGTAACTTGAGACAATGGCCTCTTCGATAGCGAGAGGCACATGAAGAAGACGCGATACAACGATGAGCAGATCGTCCGGATCCTGCGCGAGACC
>NZ_SDQC01000010.1 GCF_004153445.1 Allopusillimonas soli | reverse complement strand
GCCACCCAAGGGTTAGCGCCAAAAGGCGTTAGCGATTTCACGTGGCCCTCGGGAGGGGAGAGGAAAGGGGATTGCGGACTATACAATTACTTGTATAATTCCCCTATGAAAGTGCTGAATTTCCGGGGCAGCGCCCTAACTGATCTGAGAGCGTTTCCCGAGTCAGCCCGGCGCGAAGCCGGTTACCAGCTCGACAAGGTGCAGCACGGTCTAGAGCCATCCGACTGGAAACCCATGCCCACGGTCGGGAAGGGCGTGCAGGAAATCCGGGTCTGGGACGAAGCGGGCGCGTTCCGGGTGATCTACGTCGCCAAGTTTGCCGATGCGGTCTACGTGCTTCACTGCTTTCAGAAGAAAACACAAAAGACCCGCAAGGCGGATTTAGACACCGCCGCCCAACGCTACGCCGATCTTGTGAAGGAGCTAGGCAAATGAGCAACGAAACTTTTGGCAGCGTCTGGGACGCTATCGAGAACACGGCAGCCGAGGCCGAGAACATGAAACTGCGCTCTGCGCTCATGATGGCGCTTGAGCAGCACATCCGCACCAAAGGATGGACACAGACCGAGGCGGCCCGCCGCCTGGGCGTCACGCAGCCGCGAATCTCTGACCTGCTGCGCGGCAAGATCAACCTGTTTGGGCTGGATACGCTCGTCAACATGGTGACCGCGGCGGGCCTGCACGTTGAAATGCAGGTGCATGAGCTGGAACCCGCTTGAGACGCGCCAGACGTCGCCTCGCTGAACAAAACAAAACGGCGCTGTAAGTTGTAGGCTACACGCTACAACATACAACACCGCAAACGCCCCAGGCCGGGGCGTGAAATCGCTAATCAGGCCCGTTTTTCAGCCAGATAGTCGCGCCGAAGCTGCGGATAGACGATATGGCGGTAACGCCATTGCAGCCAGCACAAGCCCAATGCTCCGGCCAGATGAAGGATTCCTTCTAGTGGGCGTTCTCCTGCTAGAAACAACGCGGGATTGAGCAGGAAGGCCAAGGCCAGCAGCACGCCCATCACCGCAAACACCACCGCAAGGCCCGTCTGAACGGCCCGATTGATACGGTGAAACCTCGTTTTGATTGTTTCCATAGCAACGGCTCCCGTTATCGAAGGGTGGGCATTGCCCGGTTCTCACTGCTCAAAATGCGCCGGTTCAACTCGCGCTTTTGCTCGGCAATCAGCGTCTGCTCGGCATGGCGCAGATGCGCGATCATTTGCAGCTTGGTCGTCTCGTTCTGAATGGCCGCCTGCTCGGCCGCAATGCGGGCTTGCAACTCTTCAATGGCCTTTTGGTCTTGGGTACGGCTGATTTCATCCATCAGCCCGTCAATCTGATCGAGACGTTGCTGTGCGCCTTCATAGGCCCGTAAGCCAATGGCTTTGTCGGTTGCCATCGTGCGGCGGCTGCGCTCATCAATGGCCCGGGCCATCTCGGTCACGGAGCCGGAAAGCTGTTCTTCGCGCAGAATGTCATCAATCGAGCCGGAAATGCCCGAATAGCCGCCACCATTCACAGTGTCATAGACCGTTTTCAGATCGTCAGGCAGATACTGGCGAAGCTGGTGATTGCGCAGCACGTCACCAAAGCCGCGCGTGCCGCTCATGGACTCAAAAAGCCGCTGTGCTTCGGCGAGCTGACTTCTGGCCGTATCGAGCTGTTCTTTCATGCGGGTGAATTGCTGCACGAAGTCCGCCGCTCGCGTCGCATCGAACACGGGGATACCTTGGGCCATTACCGGACTGGCCGCTCCGACAATGACGACTATTGCCGCCGTGATTACGAGTTTTCTCATCTGCCGCTCCTTTGGGTTTGCCGCATGTGCTTGAGCTTGATTTCCGCGCCCGGCTCCCAAATTTCCCCTTTGGTGTGCCGCTTGACATACTCACAGATGAGGTCACGCAGCACGCGGCTTGGGAGAACATTGTTTTGCCGTGCAGCGGCTTCAAATTGGGCTTTCAATTCCGGGTCGATTACGGCTCGAATTGCCTCACCACTTGAGCGCCAATAGACCCGTCCAAAGTGCAGTTTTCGTCTCTTGGATGTGCGCCAGACGTATTCGCGCATGAGGTCGCGCAATACTTGGCTTAACGCCCTGTCCTGGCTCTCCACGATCTGCCGAAATTGCTCTTTGAGCGCGGGCGAGATAAGCACTTTGAAGGTGTAGGGTTCACCACTCATACTGCCTCGCTCACTGACCAAGGCTCATAACCAATTCGCCGCAGTTCACCCCAAACCACTTTCGCCCGCTCCGGCCCTGCAATGGTTCGCAACAGCAAAAGGGTTTCAATCTGAACCGCGTTCGGCCCCGGCCCGGACTGGCCGGAACGCGGGCCGGTGTCGGCCAGGTCTTCGATCACGTGATGCAGACTGACCACCTCGCGCCGAAGCGCGGCCAGCTCCCCTTGCAAGTCGTTCTCGCTCTCTAGTAGCTCCCGCACATAGGTAGAGAGCCGTTTTCCCTGGCGTGCCGCTTCGTCCTCCAAAAGCGCCTTTTGCTCGACGGAAAGACGCAGCGTTATCGGATCACCCAACATCGCCGCCTCCCTGTAGTGCTTTTGTAGTGTTGGAAGGCCAGCATTCATGCGGGTTTGCGGCCGTTTTGTAGTGGTCGAACACTACAGCACACGATGATGCAAAGTACGAACTATGCTTATAAATCAATATGTTACGCAGCACCGGCGGGTGCGTATTGTCTATAGACGTGTTAAGGGCCAATGAATGGGAATAATTAGAGTTTTGCCATGCCCGCGACACGCCGCACTTTAAGGGGGTCAAACCTTGGCCCCAATGCGCAAGGCGCATTGGGATGATGCGGCTATGAGGCAGATGTGATGCGGATGTGATGCAGCGATCATGCATAGCTGCTCACCCTGCCTTGCGACCACGGAAATAACCGACAGCTGCGCGAGTGACACCAGCCGCACCGGATGCCATGCGGGCTGCACCACGAGCAGCACCAGCAGCCGCACGCGGTGCAGCCATTGCAGCGCGACCAGCAGCCCGAGCGCCGCGAGCCGCACCGGATGCAGTCCGTCCCATGGTGCGCAATTCGTACCAGTAGCTGATGCCGATTCCGCCTGCCAAACCGCTTGCAATGTTCGGCAATTGCAGCAGGATTCCGACCGAAACAATGGCGATTATCGCCATACCAAGCAGCGTGTACCCAACGCTTTGCACGCCATCCAAATCGGCCTGCGCCATGTACCCGCCAAAAAGCTGCATGATCAATGTGAAGACGACGGAAAAAAGCACGATCGTGAGGGAGTAATTGAGGACTTGCCCCGCCCACAGTTCAAAGAAGCGTGCAGTCGGTTGCCACAGCAGCGCGAGGATAAACAGCGGCCCAAGGGCCACCAGTATGGCTATCGCCACCTTGGCAATAACTAGGAACAATGCCCCCGTTGCAACGACGCCCGCCACGGCAAAAAGCGAAATGGTGCCAATGACGGCATAGGTTATCCCCTCGGAACTAAAGAAGCCGGCTTTCTCATACGCTTTATTGACATACTGCCCGCCCTCTTCTGCTGCGCTGTCGATGATGTTTGCTGCGGATATTCCGGTGGGATTTCCTGTGATGGCCTGCGCCAAAGCATCCGGGGTTGCCATGATGGCGTCGGCAATTTGCGTCTGGTACAGCCCACCTGCCAAGGCTATCGAAACAATGATGCCAATGCGCAAACTCCGCGTGAGGAAATCGGCCACTGGCATATCAATAGCCCCGCGCATAACGAGCATGCCGTAAGCGATAAAAGACAGCGTCAGCCCAACGGACACAACCGGCGTGATCTCCATCAGGACGCGTGACGAAATGTCCGTCACAAAAGTCTGTGTTGTATTGTCGATCGTCTCGAACAGAGACGAGACAAGCTGAAAGTCACCGGCCATCGTCTTCGACCTCCGGGTACTCTAGGGGCAGCCCTAGTTTTTTATTGATCTCATTCGCGACCTTACGGGCATTGATGCACTTCTGCGTCTCGGCCAGCTCCGGTTTTTTCTTGCATTCCGCCTCCACCAGCAGCCGTTTACTGAAATTTTTCCGGTAAAACTCCACGCTCTGCGCTTCTTCCGTCTCTTGCTTGCTCTGGCTCTCCTGTGCGGTCGCCGGGTCATTGCAACCAGCCAGCACGCCGGCCACGACGCACAGCGCGAACAACCTTCCTTTTCCTTTCATCAGATCGCCTCCTGGTCTTGGTGGTGGGGAAAAGCAGCGCAAATATCCGCACCACCAACACGGCGAGCGATGCGAAGGGCCTGCTGAAATGTGGGGAAATGGGCGGCCTTGTCTGACCCGCCCCAGACCGGAAGCCGGGCGTCATTCATCCCAGCAAAAAACCGCCATCCGGAAGCATCGTCTGAGGCGGTCATAACTATGAAGTGCATCTTCATACATGCCTCCCAAAATACCCAAGTCTTAGGAAGGATTATGAAGGCACATTCAGTATTGGTCAACAAAAATGACTTTATAAATCAAGCACTTGTCAATAGCTGTCAATACTTTTGCTGGCCGATTTCTGCATCACATCTGCATCACTTCTGCACAATACTTGCATCATTGATGCATCACCCAATGCTGCGCATTGGGTCCCAAAGTTTGACCCTCTCGACGTGATGCAGGCCCCGAACGTCGCAAAAAAATTCCCATTCCTTATCCTTAAAATGGCTATACACAATACGCACCTTCCGGTGGCCGTAAACCATTGAAAAATAACAATATTTCTCGGACTGCGAAAAACCCCTGTAGTGTTCGACCACTACAAAACAGCCGCAAACCCGCATGAATGCTGGCCTTCCAGCACTACAAAAGCACTACAAGGCTAAAAAACCGGCCACCGGCTACAGGTGTGATGCAGCAGTCAGGCAACCATGATGCAGCGATTGTGCAAACGTGATGCACTCCGCGCCCTTCGGGCTTGGGCAAGGGGCGCTGCCCCTCTGCACGCCCCGCCCTCGCCGCCGGGAAGCTCGGGGGGCAGGTCGCCGCTACGCTATGCCTGCCCCTTCGCAGGCAGGCTGTTGCGCTTCAGTCGCATCAAGGCCAAAGCCGCTACGCGGTCGCTGCGCGAGCCTTGACCCGCCTTCCGCTCATGAAGCCCACCATCCGCCACGACAGCGGGTACCCAATAGACGGTGTGGCAGATAACCGGAGGTGGCTAATAGACGGTCTATCTACAGGCCCGATGCAATTTCAGGGGTAATTGCCGGTAATAACGGTTCACTTTCTCCTGATTCCTGCCGGAAAAGATCTCGTCACCGTCTATTAACCACCCGGCACCGTCTATTAGGTACCTGTACCGCTCCCCAGAGACGGGGCAGCGCCCCTCAAATGTCAATATCGCCGTGAAAGCCCTCTGAGCCGTTTTGCGGGCCGTGACGCGATTTTCTGGCTCACTGGCACCCAACCATTGGTCGCCGTTCGTTTGCGCGTCCTGGGCACTTGTGGGCGGCCGTCATCCGGGCATGACCGATTACACGTGCTTGGAGGGTGAAAGCCGGGTCAAGGCCGGGCGCAGCCCGCCCGAAGGGCTTGGCCTTGATGCGGCTGGAACCCGGTCACGCTAAAGGCATGGGGGCAGGTCGAAGGCCAAAGGCCGCCCGTCCTGCTCCCCTGCCACGTGGCGAACGCGGGGAGTCCAGAGGGGCAGCGCCCCACTGGGCAAGGCCGCAGGCCGCGCAGCGGATGTTGACACTTGAGGGGCATCACGCAGTCTGGCCCAAGACCGATTGCAAGCGTTTGACGGCAGAAACGAAATCCAGCCGGAAAAGGTGCATGGTCAAGTCGATTGCCCCGCCGCCGCCTTTCTCTGTCCTGCTGTCGTACCACTTCGGGCCGGTTACCAGCAGTTCGACCACGCCACCACCGATAGAAACATAAAGCCGTTCGGTCTCATAGTTCTTGACTGGCTTGAAATCCGGGTCAGGTTTCCAATACAGCCCCAACAGATCGAGCGCCGTTTTCACGGGCATACCTTGCAGACGTGCCAGCAGCTCAGGGGAAAAAGATCGACGGGCACGGCTCATAACACCCTCCCAAACAAAAGGGCTACTCGGCCCTGCGGGCCTCTCCGGCCGCTACGCGGCCTGCGCGCCATGTGGACAACGCTTCGCGTTGACACACAAGGCTTGCGGGCTACTCGTGATAAATAAATCACGGGGCTACTCCCGCCTTCGGCGGTGAGGGCCTACGGCCCGAGGCTTCGCCATTAGTAATACGCAGGGACTTGGCACCTTCCGCCAAATAGCGTTTTACCGACCGCAAACCGACACCCATTTCTTCGGCTATTTGCTTTTGGGTCATGCCCTGCTCCCTAAGCTCTTGGGCTTGCGCCTGCTTGGTCTTTGCGGCTTCTAGGTAGGTTTCCCTATCCACGGCCCCGGCGGCCCGTCTGCGGGCCTCGTCGCGCTTCCTGTGGCGCTCTTTGGCAAGGTCGGTGCTGATGATGGTGCGAAGGCGGCGCTGTTCCTCGTCGGAAATACGGAACAGGTTGATGAGGGTGTCATTCTTGGGGGTGTAAAGCGGGGGGTACTTTTTGCCGCCCAATTCGACGGTTTCCCCGGCCTCATACGCTTTGGCCTTGCGGTAAAGCGTCATCAGCTCCTTGCTGCGCGTGTTCCATGACGGATCGAGTTCTGTAGCAAGGGCGCCCGCTTCCCGGTACATTTCAAAGCTGTTTGTAGCCCCGGACAGCAGCAGGAAGTTGAGCCGCCAAAACAGGTGCAACATGCGCTCGCCTTCGTGGACGCCACCGCGCAGCATGGCGAGCGTGCGCAAGTCCTCCAACCTGTCCCATGCTAGCTGGCGACCAGAAAAGCCGCGCAAATTGTCGTTCTTGTCACCCCGTATCAGCCTGAGCTGCCGCCGCTCGATACGGTCGCGGCGCTGTTGCTCGATCTCCCACCGTGCGACGGGCAAAAGCAGTTCGGCCAGGTACTCGAAATCGTAGCGGACAGGCTTGCCATCCTCGGCGGTTTCGACATGCACCACGCGGCAAATTTCGCCGCTTTTGCTGTTGGTGGTGTGAACCGTACGCAGCACGCGGCTAGCGTCTTTGGCCTGCGGGTCGGCTCCAAGAGGCAACAAGCGGTCTATCAGGTAACGCTGGCAGGCATTCCAGCGGGGCAACGCAGCACGCGGAAGGGTGCCTTCCAGCAACCATTTGGCTTGAATGCCGCGCCCGCTAAACACCAAGAGGGACGGGGCCGGGATACCCTCTTGGGCGCAGTGATAGAGCACAGCAGACGCTAACTGCTCGGGCGTTCTGCCTTGCGCCCAGGACTGCCGGTAGGTGTCCAGATCGGCAAATAAAAGTCCCACGCGAGCCAGATTCACCACCCGCCGATTAGGCCGGATAAATTCGGCCTGCGTCATCCATGTATCGCGCCGGGGATCGATCAGCTCTAGGACGGTCGGCATGTTGGCGAGCAAATGGCTCGATTGCCGCTTTTGCCCGTCCACATCCACGAGAAGGGAAAAAAACCCGGGCCGCCTCGGGTCATGATAGGCCGCTGCCTCTTCGGCAGGGCCAAAAAGTGCCAGTTGCGCCGCCATTCCAGCCATAAGTCCCCTGCATGCGCAAAACGCGCGTCGTCAATACTTGTCAACATCAGGGTCAGGCCGTAGAATGGAGGCTGCTTTGGTTCCCTTTGGGGGCCTTGTCATTCTACGGTTCTTCGCTTGGCTCGCCGTTTGCCACAACGACGACCAAGCTAGACCCAATCTCCGCAAAGCCCCGTGCCACCGGGGCTTTTGCTTTTTCTAGGCTCCGCTGTTTCGATATGTTTGATACCTCGGAGTCCAGCCGTTCGTTTCAGCGCGAAATGTAGTGATGCCATTCTGCTGCAAGGCCGAGGCCGCCGCATCGAAGCTCATGAACCGTCTAGGTTCACGCTTTCTCGCGTGCCCTAACAGCCTGCGCTGTTCGCCCATTTCCAGGATCACGATCAACCCTCCTTCGCCGTCGGTCTGAATCGTCGCGCCCTGTACAGCGCCAGCCGCACTTAGCGCCCGCAAATCCTTCTGGCTCACTACTCCCAACTGTTGCGAATCCTTCATGGGAAGATGCCCCATTATGCCCGAGAGCACAAGATTTTCAAATATTTGTGCAACCGCAATAGCCGCGCACACTCCGTCCGCAATTAGCTATCATGCTATCTTGATATCTTGATATCTTGCTATCTTGCTAGCATGCTATCAAGATAGCTTCAGATGTTCGCGGAGGGCCTGCTCCACGATCTCCTGTTCTGACACGCGCCGACCAAGCGCCGCGCTGCGCTCTGCCGCTGCCAGTTTCAGCGCGGTGGCCGTCTCTACGCGCAAGCGAAAGAGTTTTTGCACGGTGGGTTGCCGCTCTGCCTTGTCTTTCGGGGCCGCCTTGCCGGGTGCATTCGCTTGGCTCTCGGCCCGGTCAGCCTCCGCGCCGTCCAAAAACGCCGAAGGGTCTTTCGTTAGCGCCGGGCGCTGAAAGCCGCTCAAGTCCGGTTTGTTCTTCATGCCGTCACCTCTGCGAAAAACGCCTCGATCTCGCTCACTGCCGCATGGTCACGGCCTAACTCCTGCACGGTCGCGCCCTCTCCGATGGCACGGCGAAACGCCACGCGCTCGCACACGCGAGCACTCAAAACGGCCAGTTTTTGCTCAGCCAGCCATTCCAGCATTTCAGCGGTGTCTTTCGTGCGGGGATCGACCCGGTTCAGCAGCACCCGCACGTCTAGATCAGGGTTGTAGTCACGGGCCAGCTCGACCACGGTCAGCAGGTCGGTCATGGCGGCGGCATCGAGGTTTGACGCGCCCACGGGGATGATGGCCCGCTGTGCCAGCAGCAATGCCGCCCGCAGGCCCGCCGTATCGCGGCCTCCGGCATCCACGACAACGTGCTCGAACCCGCCCGCTAATGCCTTGCCCTCGTTGAAAACGGCTTTGCCGGTCAGGCAAGTTGTCGTCGGGCTAGGGGTCAGATTGGAGTTTTCGCGCCGCCACGCGGCCCAGCTCGCGGCGCTGGCCTGGGGGTCGCCGTCAATCAGCAGCGTTGGGCCACGCTTGGCAAGCATGGTGGCCAAATGAACGGAAACCGTCGTCTTTCCAACGCCGCCCTTGGTGTTGACCACTGCATAGGTCGTCACTGTGCACCTCCGAAAATGATGGAGATGATATCTTGCTATAAAGCTATCATGATATCAAGCTATCATGATATCAAGATAGCTCCCTATACGCTGCCCATATGCGTTTTACGTGGGCGGGGCTGTAGCCAGTAATCCGCGCCGTGGCGGCAATGCTGTGTCCAGCTTGACGCAGGACAATCACCTGTTGGTGACGGCGGCTGTCTTTGCGGCGACCAATATAGCGGCCCTCGCGCTTGGCCTTCTCGATGCCCTGGCGCTGTCGCTCGCGCCGATCTTCGTAATCATCGCGGGCCATCTGTAGGGCCAGCTTCAAAAGCATGTCCTGCACGGATTCTAGAACGATCTTGGCAACGCCGGAGGCGTCGGCGGACAGCTCGGACAGATCGACCACGCCGGGCACGGCCAGCCGGGCACCCTTGGCGCGAATTGAAGACACCAGTTGCTCGGCCTCGGGCAAGGGAAGGCGGCTGATACGGTCGATCTTTTCGGCAATGACCACTTCGCCGGGTTGCAGGTCGGCAATCATGCGCAGCAGCTCGGGCCGATCGGCTCGCGCTCCGCTCGCCTTTTCCCGGTACACGCCTGCCACGTAGTAGCCCGCCGCTCGGGCGTCCTCGATGATTCGTTCTTGGCGGTCTAGGTCTTGCCTATCGGTGCTGACCCGCAAATACACCCGCGCCACACGGAAAGGGGACTGACCGCTCATCGCTTGTCGTCGTCCGTGCCGAAATCAAAAGAGGCTTGCCGATTGTCTGGCTCGGACTTCTCCCGTTTGCGCGGGTAGGCGCGCCCGGTTTCGGCCTCATACCAAAGCTCGCCCGTGATCTGTGCTGTTTCGGGATTCTCAAAAGGGCCGTCAGCGCCGGGGATGAGCCAATTATCAATGTAATAAAACACGAACCACCCTTCGGAGCGCTCCTCGATCTTGAACTGATATTTGGGCTTTTTTGACATATAGCGGCTCCTTTGGATATACCTGAATGAGCCATATTAACGGTGATGGCGCATTTATGAAATAGTCAACCTAAATGAGCCTAGCTCAAACCGCCGGGAATCCGCGCCACTGTCGTTTTCAGAAGACGGCTGCACTGAACGTCAGAAGCCGACTGCACTATAGCAGCGGAGGGGTTGGATCCATCAGGCAACGACGGGCTGCTGCCGGCCATCAGCGGACGCAGGGAGGACTTTCCGCAACCGGCCGTTCGATGCGGCACCGATGGCCTTCGCGCAGGGGTAGTGAATCCGCCAGGATTGACTTGCGCTGCCCTACCTCTCACTAGTGAGGGGCGGCAGCGCATCAAGCGGTGAGCGCACTCCGGCACCGCCAACTTTCAGCACATGCGTGTAAATCATCGTCGTAGAGACGTCGGAATGGCCGAGCAGATCCTGCACGGTTCGAATGTCGTAACCGCTGCGGAGCAAGGCCGTCGCGAACGAGTGGCGGAGGGTGTGCGGTGTGGCGGGCTTCGTGATGCCTGCTTGTTCTACGGCACGTTTGAAGGCGCGCTGAAAGGTCTGGTCATACATGTGATGGCGACGCACGACACCGCTCCGTGGATCGGTCGAATGCGTGTGCTGCGCAAAAACCCAGAACCACGGCCAGGAATGCCCGGCGCGCGGATACTTCCGCTCAAGGGCGTCGGGAAGCGCAACGCCGCTGCGGCCCTCGGCCTGGTCCTTCAGCCACCATGCCCGTGCACGCGACAGCTGCTCGCGCAGGCTGGGTGCCAAGCTCTCGGGTAACATCAAGGCCCGATCCTTGGAGCCCTTGCCCTCCCGCACGATGATCGTGCCGTGATCGAAATCCAGATCCTTGACCCGCAGTTGCAAACCCTCACTGATCCGCATGCCCGTTCCATACAGAAGCTGGGCGAACAAACGATGCTCGCCTTCCAGAAAACCGAGGATGCGAACCACTTCATCCGGGGTCAGCACCACCGGCAAGCGCCGCGACGGCCGAGGTCTTCCGATCTCCTGAAGCCAGGGCAGATCCGTGCACAGCACCTTGCCGTAGAAGAACAGCAAGGCCGCCAATGCCTGACGATGCGTGGAGACCGAAACCTTGCGCTCGTTCGCCAGCCAGGACAGAAATGCCTCGACTTCGCTGCTGCCCAAGGTTGCCGGGTGACGCACACCGTGGAAACGGATGAAGGCACGAACCCAGTGGACATAAGCCTGTTCGGTTCGTAAACTGTAATGCAAGTAGCGTATGCGCTCACGCAACTGGTCCAGAACCTTGACCGAACGCAGCGGTGGTAACGGCGCAGTGGCGGTTTTCATGGCTTGTTATGACTGTTTTTTTGTACAGTCTATGCCTCGGGCATCCAAGCAGCAAGCGCGTTACGCCGTGGGTCGATGTTTGATGTTATGGAGCAGCAACGATGTTACGCAGCAGGGTGACGGTGTTCGGCATTCTGAATCTCACCGAGGACTCCTTCTTCGATGAGAGCCGGCGGCTAGACCCCGCCGGCGCTGTCACCGCGGCGATCGAAATGCTGCGAGTCGGAGCAGACGTCGTGGATGTCGGACCGGCCGCCAGCCATCCGGACGCGAGGCCTGTATCGCCGGCCGATGAGATCAGACGTATTGCGCCGCTCTTAGACGCCCTGTCCGATCAGATGCACCGTGTTTCAATCGACAGCTTCCAACCGGAAACCCAGCGCTATGCGCTCAAGCGCGGCGTGGGCTACCTGAACGATATCCAAGGATTTCCTGACCCTGCGCTCTATCCCGATATTGCTGAGGCGGACTGCAGGCTGGTGGTTATGCACTCAGCGCAGCGGGATGGCATCGCCACCCGCACCGGTCACCTTCGACCCGAAGACGCGCTCGACGAGATTGTGCGGTTCTTCGAGGCGCGGGTTTCCGCCTTGCGACGGAGCGGGGTCGCTGCCGACCGGCTCATCCTCGATCCGGGGATGGGATTTTTCTTGAGCCCCGCACCGGAAACATCGCTGCACGTGCTGTCGAACCTTCAAAAGCTGAAGTCGGCGTTGGGGCTTCCGCTATTGGTCTCGGTGTCGCGGAAATCCTTCTTGGGCGCCACCGTTGGCCTTCCTGTAAAGGATCTGGGTCCAGCGAGCCTTGCGGCGGAACTTCACGCGATCGGCAATGGCGCTGACTACGTCCGCACCCACGCGCCTGGAGATCTGCGAAGCGCAATCACCATCTCGGAAACCCTCGCGAAATTTCGCAGTCGCGACGCCAGAGACCGAGGGTTAGATCATGCCTAGCATTCACCTTCCGGCCGCCCGCTAGCGGACCCTGGTCAGGTTCCGCGAAGGTGGGCGCAGACATGCTGGGCTCGTCAGGATCAAACTGCACTATGAGGCGGCGGTTCATACCGCGCCAGGGGAGCGAATGGACAGCGAGGAGCCTCCGAACGTTCGGGTCGCCTGCTCGGGTGATATCGACGAGGTTGTGCGGCTGATGCACGACGCTGCGGCGTGGATGTCCGCCAAGGGAACGCCCGCCTGGGACGTCGCGCGGATCGACCGGACATTCGCGGAGACCTTCGTCCTGAGATCCGAGCTCCTAGTCGCGAGTTGCAGCGACGGCATCGTCGGCTGTTGCACCTTGTCGGCCGAGGATCCCGAGTTCTGGCCCGACGCCCTCAAGGGGGAGGCCGCATATCTGCACAAGCTCGCGGTGCGACGGACACATGCGGGCCGGGGTGTCAGCTCCGCGCTGATCGAGGCTTGCCGCCATGCCGCGCGAACGCAGGGGTGCGCCAAGCTGCGGCTCGACTGCCACCCGAACCTGCGTGGCCTATACGAGCGGCTCGGATTCACCCACGTCGACACTTTCAATCCCGGCTGGGATCCAACCTTCATCGCAGAACGCCTAGAACTCGAAATCTAACGTCCGTTCGGGCATCGAGGTCCATGTCGGGGTGGGACGGGCCCGTGGCTTCAAGATCACTTGCAGTCCGACCGCGATGTCTTGGTTGCGCGAGAGGTTGTCGATATCCTCCACTTCCATCATCAACCCTGGATAATGCCGCCGCCGTCATCGCCGCCGACGCCCGTGCCGGGCTTTTCGGGCCTGTCAGGCTTGCTCGGCCTTCAGCCTGCCTGGGCGAGATCTCCGGCGGACGGATTAACGGCGGAGCTTCGCCGCCTTTCGTGCGTGTGAAGGCCGAAGATAGTTCTCTCAAAAACATCCGTTTATGAGAGATACCAAA